>OW818687.1:2007500-2515883 GCA_942493275.1 uncultured Coriobacteriia bacterium | reverse complement strand
TCCACGGATCCGAGGCGCTTGGTTGCGCCGGACAGGTGGAGCATCGCCTCAGCAAGCGAGGTCTTGCCCGCACCGCCGTGTCCGACGAGGACGACGTTGCGGACTTTGTCAGTGCTCGGTGCTCCCAAAGACATCGCCTCCCAGGTGGAATGCGCGTCACGCCGTTGCGACACGCAACGTAAGCGCGGGAGCGAAAGCCCCGCCCCCGCGGGTCCCTCAGGCACTAAGTCTACCCCTTTCCGAGGCTCGCGACTCCACTCCTTATCAGTAGCGGGTGACCCTGCTAGAATCGTCGGAGCGTTCACCGCGCGGCATGGGCCGCGTTGCCGCATTTCCAAGGAGGTCGTCGGTTCGTGAAGCACCGTACACGTCTGTTCTCGACCGCGTGGATCGCCCTGCTTCTTCTCGGAATGCTGGGGCTTACCGCGTGCTCGTCGACTCCTGAGACCACCACCCCGCCCGCCGAGGAGCAGCCCGCTGAGGAGCAGGCAGCGCCGCCCGCAGAGGAGAATGGTATGTACACTCCCGAGTACAAGCCCAACGGCAAAGAGACCGCCGTTTTCAAGACGAGCAAGGGTGACATCGTCGTAGAGCTCTACGGCAACGACGCCCCGATCCACGTCGGCAACTTCGTGGAGCTGGTCCGCACCGGCTTTTACAACGACACCAAGTTCCATCGCTACGAGCCCGGTTTCGTGATCCAGGGCGGCGACCCGCAGAGCAAGGATCTCACCTCCGATGAGGTCATCTCCGAGGTTCAGTCGGGTATGTCGAACCTGGGCACAGGCGGCCCCGGCTACACCATCAAGGCCGAGTACGATCCGGCTGTGAATCCCAACAAGCACGTCAAGGGCGCTCTCGGCATGGCGCGCAGCCAGGCCCCCGATTCTGCGGGTTCGCAGTTCTACTTCGCCCTTGAGCCCCTGACCATGCTCGACGGACAGTACACAGTCTTTGGCGTCATCACCGAGGGTCTGGACGTGATGTCCGAGCTTCGCGTGGGTGACGTGATCGAGTCCGTCGAGATCCGCGGCGCCGAGTAAGTAGCGGCGAGCGAGGCTGTGGATCAGGTCAAGTTCTCAGAAGCCCAAGGGGCATACGACGCCGGCGACTTCCGTACGGCCGCTAAGGCGTTCCTTGCGGCGGCCGGAAAGGGCTCCGTCGGCAACGGCGCGGCGTATCACATGGCGGGTAACTCCCTCATGCGGCTGCGCCGTCACCACGATGCGGTGACCGTCTACGGCCACGCGCTGCGCGACGACACCTACGACAAACGCGGTTCGGTCCTCGCCAACCTCGGCGCGGCGTTCGTCTGCCTCGGCGAGTATGCGAAGGCTGCCGACGCCTACGAGTCCGCGCTGGCCGAGCCCGACTACCCCACGCCGTACAAGGCGCTGCAGGGCATGGCCGCTGCGCTCATGGAGCGCGGACGCGTCGAAGAGGCCGCCGGAGCGTACAGGAAGGCCGCGCTCGACGAAGGTAACCCCGATCCGGGCAAGGCGCTCGTCAACCTCGGACTGTGCTTCATGGCGCTCGGTCGTCCTCTGGACGCCGCCGAGGCGTACAAGGCCGCCCTCGGCTTCGATGACTATCAGGGACGCGGCAAGGCACTCGCCAATCTCGGCCAGGCCTACGTCGCTGCCGGCGATTTCATAGAGGCAGTCCGGGCGTTCGAAAAGGCGACGCAGCTGCACGGTCACAAGCTCTCTGAGCCTGCGCAGCGCGACTACGACACCGCGGTCGAAGCGGTGCGTCCCCGCCACGAGACCGTCGATGGCTGGGAGACGGGCGACATCGCGGCGCTCCCAATCGACGAGGAGCCCGGTGGCTGGGACACCGCCGAACTGCAGGCACTCACCGGAGCGGCGGTTGTCGCTGAGCCGACCGCCGAGGATGCCGTCTGGAGCCCCGAGCCTTCGGGTCTCGGGCCCGAAGCAGAGCAGGCGGCGGCCGAGCTCGGGTTTGGCGATGAGTCCGCGGTCAGCGACTTCTTCGCGCTGACAGAGGAAGAGATGCGCGCGCGGGATCGTGAGGTCCGTCGAGCCGATAGGGCCGATAAGCGCGGTGGCGGCAGCGTCGCACGCGTCATCGTGACGCTCCTGGTCGTCGTGATCCTTGCGGTTGGCGCCGTAGCGGCCGCCTGGTGGTTCGGACTTGGCTGGCCGACTCAGCGCGCCACCGTCAACGGCATGCTCACGGCCTACAGCGCCGGCGAGCCGGTCGACCAGTACTGGGTCGCCGTCCCCGAGAAGGACGTGACCCGCGAGATGGCCAAGATCCCGCCGGTGAAGGAGTTTGGAATCGACGACGTCGATCGCGGACCCGAGACGTCGTCCGTCTCGGTGACCGTGACTCCGGACAAGGGGTCGCCGCTTCGATACAACATCACCCTCGTACGCGAGGGCGTGGGTTGGAAGGTCAACGGAGTAGAGAACGACTGGAGTTCGACGGACAGCCCGTAGGCTGTTCGCGAGAGGATCAGAAAGGGAGCACTTTGAACCAGAAGACGTACGTGATGATCAAGCCGGACGCCGTTCGCCGCGGCTTTGTGGGCCGAATCGTGAGCCGTTTCGAGGACGCGGGTCTGACCATCGAGCGCATGGAGTTCGGCCAGCTGACCGCCGAGCAGGCCGGCGCCAACTACGCCGAGCACGAGGGCAAGCCGTTCTACGACGGCCTGATCTCCTACATCACCTCCGGCCCCGTCGTGAAGATGGTGCTGTCGGGCGAGAACGCCGTGAGTGTTTGCCGGAAGCTCATGGGCGTCACCAATCCTGCCGATGCCGCGCCGGGTACCATCCGCGGGGACTTCGGGCTGGTGATGGACGAGAACGTCATTCACGGTTCAGACTCGCCGGAGTCCGCCGAGCGTGAGATCGGCATCTTCTTCGGCTAGACGGTTTCAGGGAGGCGGCCTCGCAAAGGGGCCGCCTCTTCTTTCGGTGCCCGCTCCCCGCGGGCGCTGTTGCCTGGGAGTAAGGGGACCACATGTTCTTTCGTGTGATGGACAAGGCGCGCGTGCCGGATCTGGTGCGCGGCCTGTCGAACCAGTACGAGGTGATCGGACCTGTGGCGAAGGGGGATGCCTTCGTCTTCGGCACGATTACCGACCCGTCCGAGCTGCGGCTCGACTACGGGACCACGATTCTGCCGCCCAAGAAGTACTTCGTCCCGCCTGCTGAAGAGCTGATGCGCTTTCGCACGGAGGACGGGCACGTCATGAGCGACACCGCGCACGCGGACCCTCGGGTGCTGTTCGGTCTGCACCCGTGCGACATCAATGCCCTGATGCTGATGGACAACGTGTTTCTCGGAGAGTTCGAGGACCCGTATTACAAGGCGCGCAGGGACAAGACGCTCCTCGTGGGAGTCAGCTGCACCCCGGACGACGGTTGCTTCTGCAACGCGTGGGGGACCGATGAGGTTCACTGGGGTTTCGACATCTTCCTCACCGACCTCGGCGACCGGTACTTCGTCTCGGTCAGGTCGGTGAAGGGAGCCGAGCTCCTGGATGCTCTCGTCGAAACGCGCGACATCACGGACGAGGACACCGCCGAGTTCCAGAGGGTGACCGGCGACTTCAAGAAGGCCTTCTCCGAGGACATCGACACCGCCCAGCTGCCGCTGCTGCTCGACGCCAAGTTCGACGATCCGCTTTGGGATGACCTCGGCGACCGCTGTCTGAGCTGCGGCGCCTGTTCGATGGTGTGTCCCACCTGCTACTGCTTCGACATCAAGGACCGCCTGAGCCCCGACACCACCGAGGGTTCGCGAGTCAGAGTGTGGGACAGCTGCCAGTTCTCGGAGTTCGCCGAGGTCGCACACGGACACAACTTCCGAGACACCCGCCCCAGCCGCGTGAAGTACCGCTACTACCACAAGCAGTGGGGCTACCTGTCGAAGTTCGAGCGCGTGCTCTGCGTCGGCTGCGGCCGCTGTCAGCGCGCGTGCAAGGCCGACATCAGTCCCCGCGTCGTGATCGAGGCTCTGCAGAAGGGTGGCGAGGGCCGATGAGCAACAGCGCTGCCGCATATCGCCAGCTCAAGGCGAATCCGTATCGCCCCTGGCCGGCCCGCATCACGTCGATCACAGAGCTCACCGAGAAGGAGAAGCTCTTCGAGTTCCGACTCATCGACGATGACGTCCGGGAGGCATTCAGCTTCGACGCGGGCCAGTTCGTCGAACTCTCCATCTTCGGCGTGGGAGAGGCTCCGATCTCGATCAGCTCGGCCCCTTCGAAGCAGGGGTTCATCGAGCTGTGCGTGCGCGACTCGGGCGACGTCACCGGAGCGCTTCACAAGAAGCAGTGCGGAGACGTGGTGGGTCTGCGTGGACCGTTCGGACGGGGATTTCCGTTCGAGCAGATGAAGGGCAAAGACATCCTTCTTGTCGCGGGAGGTCTGGGTATCGCACCGCTCAAGTCGCTGATCAACCACATCCACGACGAGCGTCACGACTTCGGCAAGGTCACGATCCTCTATGGGTCGCGCAACCCCTCGGAAGTCCTGTTTCGCCAGCAGTTCGACATGTGGAAGCACCGCGACGACTTCGAGCTGATCATGACGGTCGACCAACCGGACGATACGTGGGACGGCGAGGTCGGACTCGTTACGCGGCTCTTTGGAGACCTCGAGATCGATCCGGCCAATACGTACGGCGCCATCTGCGGACCTCCTGTCATGTACAAGTACGTGATCGAAGAGATGCGCAAGCAAGAGATGGACGTCGACCGCATCTACGTGAGCTTCGAGCGCCGCATGAAGTGCGGGATCGGCAAGTGCGGACACTGCGGCGTTGGCCATCAGTACGCGTGTGTTGACGGCCCCGTCTTCAACTACTGGGAAGCTATGAACCTTCAGGAGGCGATCTAGCATGGGTGCTCGGGTCGTCGTCGTCGGACTTGCGAGCGATTTTGGCTGCCAGGTCCAGATGACCAACATGGAGGACCACCTGCTCGACGTGCTCGGCACGATCGAGCTCACGTACTGGCAGCTCGCCTCGAGCGGGCACATGCCGGCGGACTACGACGTCGCCGTGATCGAGGGCGCCGTGACCACCGAGGAGCACGTCGAGACGCTCAAGCGCATCCGACAGACCGCTGGCGTGGTCGTCGCCATCGGCGCGTGTGCCGTCACCGGGGGCATTCCCGGCATGGCGTCCACGGGTGATCTTGAGGGTCACGTGGGATGCGTCTACGGCGACGACGGGGCGATTGTGGCGTGCGGCCGGATCTCGCCGATGCCGGTGGACGCCGTCATCGACGTGGACTACCACGTGCCCGGCTGTCCCATTCAGCCGACCGAGTTCGTGCAGGTTCTGCAGCGCGCGCTCATGGGACTCGCCAACCGGCCGCCTCGTGAGCCGATGTGCGCAGCGTGCAAGGTGGCCGAGAACGTCTGCTTCTACGACAGCGATACCGTGTGCCTCGGTGTCGTCACAAGGACCGGTTGCGGCGCCAAGTGCATCTCTCTCGGCAGGCCGTGCACCGGGTGTCGCGGAATCGCCGAGGACGCCAACATCGCCGCAGCCGAGGAACTGCTGACCAAACGCGGGATGCGCGTCGCCGATCTTCATGACGCGATCTCGCTCTACAACACGCTGACGGAGGTGTCGCGATGACCACGCTCACTGTCGAGCACGTCGCCCGTATCGAGGGCCACGGCACGATCACCGTAGAGGTCGACGGCGGCGAGGTTCGCGACATCCGCATGGACATCGTCGAGCCGGCCCGCATGTTCGAGTCGATGGTGGTAGGCAGGCGCTTCGACGAGGCGCCCCTGATTACCAGTCGCATATGCGGCATCTGCTCGCCCAATCACGCCCTCACGAGCATCAAGGCTCTCGAAGCGGCGTTGGGAGTCGAGGTATCCGAGCGAACCACCATGCTCCGCGAGCTGCTCGTGTACGGGTCGTACCTGCAGAACCACGCGACCCACCTGTACCTGTTCGCCGCACCGGACTTCGTTGGGCAGCCGAGTGTCTTCCCGCTTGCTGAGACCCACCCTGAGGTCGTGAGGCGCGCGCTCGGTATCAAGAAGCTCGGCAACGAGCTTACGACGGCTGTCGGCGGCCGACCCGTGCACCCGGTTACCGCGGTGATCGGCGGATTTACGAGTGAGCTACCGCGCGCGGAGCTCGAGTCTCTCGCCGCACGCCTTCACGGTATCGCGGACGATGCCGCCCAGACGGTGGAGCTGTTCTCCACGTTCGCGGTGCCGCAGTTCGAGACGGCGGGTGACATGCTCGCTCTGGTGTCGCCGCACACATACGCCATCTATGACGGCGAGGTCTGCGCGCTGGATGGCGACTGGTGCCGGCCCGTCTCGGAATACAGGGGCTTTGTCAACGAGACGGTCGTGGGACACAGCAACGCGAAGCACTCCACGATCGACGGGCGCACATTCATGGTCGGTGCGCTGCCCCGCGTGAATCTGTCGTGGGACCGCCTGTTGCCGTCCGCGCGCCTCGTGGCGTCCAAAGCGGGAATGCGCCCGGTTTCACGAAACACGTTCAACAACAATCTGTGCCAGGCGGTCGAGCTCGTCGATGCCGCCGAGCGATGCGCGCTGCTGTGCGAGCGGCTCGTCGAGGATCGCGGCTCCAGTGCGGTCGTCGATTACGCCATCCGTGCCAGCGAGGGCACCGCGGCCACAGAGGCGCCGCGCGGCACGCTGTATCACACGCTCGCCATCGACGATGACGGAGTCGTGACCGCGGGCAACGTGATCACGCCGACCGCTCAGAACCTGGCGAACCTCGAGGCGGACATGCGCGCTTTCGCGCCCACGGTCGCCGGTCTTCCCGAGGCGGAGTTCATCCTGAGCATCGAGCAGCTGGTGCGCGCGTACGACCCATGCCTCTCTTGCGCGGTTCATTAGCTCAGAGCGGGAGATTGTCTCGAGTCAGCGACCCGGCCCCGTGCCGGGTCGCTTTGCGTTGGTGACAAGGGGGCGGGAAGACTCCGGCAAGGGGTTTTGGTGACTGTGGGTCCCTGCACAGCCGCCGAGAGGAGCTCCGCGTGGTACCTCGACTGCCTCACCCCGCAAGCCACGACCCGAGGGGTCTATTGTTGAACGGGCACGCCGAGGTTCTGACTGACCATGCCCTCCTGTCGGTTCTTGTCGGCGAGGGGGGAGAGGGCGGCGCGACGCGCCTCCTCGAGCAGTGGCCGATCCCGGACGGCCTGATGCGGGTATCCGCCGAAGACCTGATCGAACTCGATGGGGTTGGCCCTGCGGCCGCCGCGCGAGTGCTGGCGTGCGTTGAGATGACGCGTCGCTCGGCGGTGTGGAAGTCTGGTGACAGACCCTCGATATCCACGCCTGAAGATGTGATCGCCCTGTGCGCCCCGCAGCTTCGGGGCCTGGATCGTGAGCACTTCTGGACGCTGCTGCTGAACACGAAGAACAGGCTCATCCGAGTGATCGAAGTCTCAGTCGGCTCGCTCAGCGCCTCGATCGTTCATCCGCGCGAGTTGTTCAAAGACGCGGTACGTCTGTCCGCCGCTTCCATCGTCGTGGTCCATAACCATCCGAGCGGCGACCCTACCCCGAGCGGTGCCGACATTCAGCTGACGCGTCGTTTGGTCAAAGCCGGCGACGTGCTCGGCATAGAACTGCTGGACCACGTGGTCATAGGGGCTGACGACCACTCGAGTCTCCGGGACATGGGGCTGATGTAGATGCCTCGTCACCGTGCTGTCAACCTGCATGCCTGACCTGCTGTGTTAGAATTCACACGAGTCAGGCACGACCGGCCCGGAACGGGAGTTCCAGGGTCGGTTTTGGCATGCGACCCGCGCAACGCGGTTTGCGGAAGGTCTGGCAGGACGTCGAGACGAAACGGAGCGACCGTGTCGCTTGTTGATATGTTCTTCAATTCATGGGGCGGCGACATGGCCGTCGACCTGGGCACAGCGAACACCCTCGTGTCGGTTCGCGGCCGAGGCATCGTTCTCATCGAGCCGTCGGTTGTTGCGATCGAGCGAGATACCAAGCGCGTGCTCGCCGTCGGCATCGACGCCAAGCGCATGCTCGGACGTACGCCGGGCAGCATTGTGGCGATCAGGCCCCTGAAGGACGGCGTCATCGCCGACTTCGAGGTCACAGAGGCGATGTTGCGCTACTTCATCAACAAGACCCGGGTGAAGCGCTTCCCGTGGCAGCCCAAGCCGCGAGTCGTCGTGTGCGTGCCGTCCGGTGTCACGGAAGTCGAGAAGCGTGCGGTCTTCGAGGCCACGATGCAGGCGGGTGCACGTCACGCGTACCTGATCGAGGAGCCTATGGCTGCCGCCATCGGAGCCGGTCTTCCCATCCAGGAGCCGACCGGCTCGATGGTCGTCGACATCGGCGGCGGTACGACCGAGGTCGCGGTCATCTCGCTCGGCGGAATCGTCACTTCGCAGTCGATCCGCATCGCGGGCGACGAATTCGACGAGGCGATCATCGGTCACGTAAAGCGCGCGTACAACGTGCTGATCGGCGAGCGCACCTCTGAGGAGATCAAGTTCGAGATCGGCAGCGCGTGGCCGCTTCTCGAGGAGGTTGACGTCGAGGTCCGTGGACGTGACCTGCTCACGGGGCTCCCCAGGACCATCACCATGGAGTCCGAGGAGATCCGCGACGCGATCGAGGAGCCTCTGCAGGCGATCATCACCGCAGTCAAGGGTACGCTCGAGCAGACTCCGCCGGAGCTCGCGAGCGACCTCATGGAGTACGGCATCGTCCTCACCGGCGGCGGCGCGATGCTCAAGGGACTTGACGAGCGACTTCGCCACGAGACGGGCATGCCCGTTCACGTGTCCGAAAGCGCTCTCACCAACGTAGTCGACGGTTCGGCACAGGCTCTCGAGGAGATCGACGTCCTCAAGAAGGTGCTGCAGGGCGGGCGGTAGCCCCTCGTGTCGGCAATGAAACTCCCAAACCAGAGCGACAAGACGGGCCCTCGTCCCGGGTGGCTCGTTCTGTTCATCGCGCTGTCTCTGGTCATCATCACTGTCTACTTCCGAGAAGGCGAGTCGGGCTTCGTGCACCGCGCCCAGGTCGGCGTACAGTCAGTGGCCGCGCCCTTCTCGGCGGCGGGTGAGTGGATGACCCGGCCGGTCAGAGGCGTCATCGCGTGGGCGGGCGACCTCGGCGTGTCGAGAAGCCAGCTGGAGAGCCTGCGCGAGCAAAACGCCAGCCTTCGCTCGCGGGTAGCGGAACTCGAAGAAGCCCGTCTCGAGAACGAGCGGCTGCGAGCGCTTGTGGAGATTGTTCAGGCGCGTGACCTCGATGCCGTCGGCGGCCGTGTCATCGGTCGTCCGACCAACTCCTGGGAAGGCGTCATCACCATCGACCTTGGCACCGAGGACGGCATCACCACCGGTATGCCGGTCATCGGACCGGAGGGCCTGCTCGGCCAGATCGTTCAGGTGGGGCGTTCGTCAGCCAAAGTCCGGCTCATCACCGATCAGCGAAGCGGTGTCGCCGGACTGGTCCAGCGCAGTCGTGCCGAGGGTGTAGTTCGAGGCTCGATCGACGGTGAACTGAGCTTCGACTTCGTGAGCACCGAGACCACGGTCAAGGCAGGCGACGTCGTGGTGACATCGGGTCTCGGTGGCGTGTACCCCAAGGGGATCGTTATCGGCGAAGTCAGCGACGTGCGCAGCTTGGCGAATGAGCTGTATCAGGAGATCACCGTCGTGCCGGCGGGAGATCTTGACGGACTTGAAGAGGTGCTCGTGCTCAAAGTAACCACCGAGACCGAGCCCGGGGGAGGCGAGTAGCGTGAAGCGTTTCATCCCACTCACTTTGTCGCTCATCGTCGCCTTCGTGCTTCAGGCGGGTCTGGCTCCCTATCTGGCCTTGGGCGGGGTGACCCCCAACTTCCTGTTGCTCGTCGTCATCACCGTCGCGCTGACGTCGGGCCCCATCTCGGGCGCCACCGTGGGGTTCATCGCCGGGCTGCTGTTCGACATGCTCGGGTCGGGACCTGTGGGTCCGGCGGCACTCGTGTTCTCGGTGACCGGATATCTCGCAGGCCTGATGCACGCCCAGATGTTCGCCGAGGGCTGGCGTCTGCCTCTGACGGTGCTCGCCGTCGCGGTCCTCGGAGCGGAGATGGCGTACGCGGCGGTTCTCGCGCTGCTCGGCTCGGACATCGAGTTTTGGACCGCGTTCTTCACCAGGATGCTGCCGGGCGCCGTGTACAATGCGGTATTGGCCCTGCTCGTGTACCCGTGGTTGGCTCGCTTCTTGCGAAATGACCGCTCCATGACCACGTTCCGCCGCCTGGCGTGATACGAGCTGTCTTAGGCCCGGCGGCCGACTGACGTCCGCGACACCACACACCCTATGCCTACTTATCGCCACATCCTCAAATCACGCTATGCGGTTCTCGGCGCCATCGTCATCGCGGTGCTGGGACTTCTGTTGCTGCGCCTGTGGACTATGCAGGTGCTTTCCGGGCCCGCCTTCGCCTCACAGGCCGAGGAGAACCGGATCCGAGAGATCACTACCGAGGCGCCCCGCGGGCGCATTCTCGACCGCAACGGCAAGGAGCTCGTGACCAACCGCCCGACGCTGGCGGTGGTCGTGGCTCCGACCGTGCGCGACGACGCGAAGGTTCTCAACAGCCTCTCCGCGCTGCTCGACATACCCGAGACCGAGATTGTCGAGCGGCTTTCGAGCGTCAAGGAGGCCGCGCTCGCGCCGCGCGCTGTGGCTATCGACGTGCCGATGGAGACCGTGGCGTACCTGGTCGAGCACGAGTCTGAGTTTCCCGGTGTCGAGATCCAGGAGCACGCGGTTCGCGAGTACCCTCAGGGCAAGCTCGCCGCACACGTCATCGGATATACGGGCGAGCTGTCCGAGGCCGACCTCGCGACCGCTGACTTCGAGGGATATCACCCGACAGACGTCGTGGGCAAGGCCGGCGCAGAGCGCTCGTTCGAGTCCGTGCTGCAAGGCGATCGCGGCCGCAAGCTGATCGAGGTTGACGCCGCCGGCCGTCCTCGAAGGGTCATCGAGGAGATCGATCCCGTTCCGGGTCGTGACGTGGTGCTCACCATCGACTCGGACGTCCAGAAGATCGCCGAGAAGGCCCTGCAGGATGCCTTCGCCGACGCCCGCAAGGATGATTACGACAACGCCAAGGCCGGAGCCGCGGTCGTCCTCGACACGCGCACCGGCGAGGTCATCGCGATGGCAAGCGCGCCGACGTACGACCCGACAGTGTTTCTCGGCGGCATCTCGAACGACGAGTGGCGTTCGCTCACGACGACCGGCTCCGAGTTTCCGCTGACCAATCGCGGGATCATGGCGCAGTACCCGCCGGCCTCCACCTTCAAGGCGGTCACCGGCATGGCCGGTCTGACCTACGACATGACGGGGGCCTACACAGCATTTGACTGCGAAGGCGGCTGGACCGGCATGGGTGAGCAGTGGAAGAAGTACTGCTGGAAGCGCACCGGTCACGGCATGGAGTCGTTTGTCGAAGGCATCGAGGACTCCTGCGACACCGTCTTCTACGAGATCGGCTACAAGTTCTACAAGGACAAGGGCGAGAAGTTCCAGAAGTACGCCCGGACCTTCGGGTACGGCCAGCTCAGCGGAATCGACCTGCCCGGTGAGGCTGATGGTCGAGTCCCCGATGCGGCGTGGAAGAAGAAGTACAACGAGGACTATCCCGAGTACCAGCGCTGGCTTCCGGGTGACACCGTGAACATGGCGATCGGTCAGGGCGACGTTCTCGCGACTCCCTTGCAGGTGGCCGCCTCCTACGCGGGCATCGCCAATGGCGGCAAGCTTATGCGTCCGCACGTGATGAAGGAAGTTCTCGGCAGTGACGGCGAGGCCGTCCGCAGCGTCGAGCCCGAGGTGGCCTTCGCCCCGAAGATGAACAAGAACGACCTCGCGGTCATGCGCGGGGCTCTGCGTCGCGTCGTCACCAGCGGTACCGGCGAGGGCGCGTTCCGCGGCTTCCCGGTCGAGGTGGCCGGCAAGACCGGTACCGCGCAGGTCACCGGCAAGGACGACTACGCGTGGTTCGTGGGCTATGCGCCCGCGAGCAAGCCGCAGTACGTTGTCGCCGTCGTGATCGAGCAGGGCGGGCATGGCGGTTCTGTCGCCGGCCCCGCCGCGCGCCAGATTCTCGCCGCCGCGCTCGGCGAAGAGATCGAGCACGTTCGAGCGCAGGACGAGTCGAGATGATGCGCCGGTGAACGAACGCAGCATCGCCATCAGGGCATTCAACCCGGTCCTTATAGCGGCGGTCACCCTCTTGGCCGCGCTCGGAGCGGTCATGGTGAACTCCGCCGTCTCCGGTATGGACGCAGGACCTGCGATGTTCAGGCGACATCTGTTCGGCATCGCGCTGGGCATGATTCCGCTCTTGGTCGCCTGGGCGTTCGACTATCGCAAGTTGCAGGGCTGGGTCGGGCCGCTGCTCGTGTTCGACGCGTTCCTGATCATCTCGCCGATGGTTCCGGGTCTGGGCGCGTCCGCGAAGGGCGCGCAGCTGTGGCTGGAGATCGCGGGCATTCGCCTCATGCAGCCCTCCGAGCCGGCGAAACTGATCTTCGTGGTCGTGCTCGCGGCGATCATCGCGGGCTACAAGGGTCGAATCGAGTCCGGTCGTGATCTCGCGAGGATTCTCGGCATCGCTGCGATTCCGACCGGTCTTGTCGTGATCGTCGGTGACCTCGGCACCGCCTTGGTGTTCGCGGCCATCACGATGGGCATGTTGCTGATGGGCGGGCTCAAGGGTCGCTGGTTCGTGGTGCTCATCGTGAGCGGCGTTCTGCTGGTGAGCTCGCTGTTCGGCGCGAACACTCTGCTCAATCGGATGCTCGACCGAGGTCCGTACGACCCGGCCTACATCGCCGCCGTCGAGTCGGGGTCGCAAGAAGCCATCGACAACGTGGACGACACCAGCGTGCTCATCAAGCGCTACCAGATGAATCGGCTCATGGTGTTCATCGACCCGTCCGTGGACCCGCGAGGCGCCGGCTACAACCTCGAGCAGTCCAAGATCGCGATCGGCTCGGGCGAGCTCACCGGCAAGGGTCTCGGTTCCGGAACGCAGGGCAACCTGAACTTCCTGCCCGAGAGACACACCGACTTCATCTTCAGCGTCCTTGGCGAGGAGCTCGGCTTCGTTGGCGCGGTCGTGCTGCTCGGCCTGTACCTGATCCTGCTCACGACCGCCCTCGAGATATCGGCTTCGTCGCGTGACCTCTTTGGCGCGCTGATCGTCGTCGGCATCATCAGCATGTGGACGTTCCAGATTCTTGAGAACGTGGGTATGACCATCGGTCTGATGCCCATCACGGGCATCCCGCTGCCTTTCATGAGCTTTGGCTCGTCGTCGATGATCACGAACCTCATGGCCACGGGTATGCTCCTATCTGTGTGGACTCGACGCTTCGTTTAAGGGGAGACCATGGCGCTTCCGCTGGACATCAGAGATGTGATCAACTCAGGCGCCAAGCTGTCGCAGGAGCGCGAGCGGCCTGTCCGCATCGCGGTCATCATCGACGCCGAGGCGCCGGATGTGGCCGTGGAAGCCCTCCGGGACGCCCTGCGTCCCCAGACCGGCAACGCGCGGCTGCACGTCGAAGCCGCAGTCCCCGGGGACGTGATGGTCGTCGACGACAGTGCGGACGCGATCATCGCGCTCGCTGGCCCGTCCAACACCGTCGCGGCGACTCTGGCGCGTTCGCGCGATCACTTTGTGCCGACGGTGCTGGTCGTCTACGGTGAGGATCGAGACAGCGCCGCTCGTCGCCTCGATCACCCGATCCTGGATACGATCGTGGCCGATGATCCGGCGGACTTGGTCGACGGCCTCGGCCGGTGGCTGGTCGATCGGCTCACCGGCAAGCGGTTGGCACTTGCGACCAACTTCGCCTTCATGCGGCGCGCCATGGCCGAGGAGGCCATCAAGAACACGGCTTTCCAGAATGCGGTCATCGGTGGCGTGATGATCATTCCGGGCGCCGACATGCCGCTCATGACCGCCAACCAGGCCAAGATGCTCCTGCAGATCGCCGCTGCTTACGGTGAGGCGCTTGGCAAGGAGCGCGTGCGCGAGCTCGCCGCCGTCGTGGGAGGCGGCTTCGCGATGCGCGCGGTCGCCCGGCAGGCAATCGGTCTCGTCCCCGGATTCGGATGGGCCATCAAAGCCGGTATCGGCTACAGTGGCACGCTCGCCATGGGCTATGCGGCTCTCGAGTATTTTGAGTCAGGGGGCGACATGTCCGGCCTCGCGGAGAAGGTGCGAGAGGCGCGCGACAAGGTCGTCGATGCCGCTCGCAATCGCGGTCGCGGCCAGCGCGAGGTCATCGAGGCGCATGCGTGGGTGGAGACTGCTCCGACCGAGGTCGTCGAACAGCTGAGTGCGCCGGGCGGTTATGAACTGCCTGTGGCCGAACCGCCTGCAGAAGCGGGGGACAGGTGACGGCTGCGAGCCTGTGGCCGCGGCTCGAGCCACTGCTCGCTCGCATCGAAAGGCCCGCACGCTACATCAACAGTGAGTACGGCGCGCGTCACGTCGACGACGCCGACTATCGCGTCGCGCTCGTCTACCCGGACGCCTACGAAATCGGCCAGGCGAACCAGGCGATCGGCATCCTCTACGAGCGCCTTAATGGCGTCGAGGGCGTCGCGGCTGAGCGCGCCTACCTACCGTGGGTCGACCTCGCGGACCTCATGCGCGCCGAGAGTATCCCGCTCTTCGCGCTCGAGTCGTGCACGGCGCTTTCATCATTCGACCTCATCGGAATCACGGTTCCTTACGAACTCACGTACAGCAACATCGTCGAGACGCTCGATCTTTCCGGTGTGCCGCTGTACGCGAGTGACCGCGGTCAGGGCGACCCGCTCGTCATAGGCGGAGGACCCTGCGTCTACAACCCTGAGCCGTTCGCGCCGTTCTTCGACGCAGTCCTTATCGGCGAGGGTGAGGAGGCGGTGCTCGAGATCGTCGCTGCGCATCGCGAGGCTGCCGCCGAAGGGATTTCTCGCGAGGCCGTACTCAAGCGTCTGTCCGCGATCTCGGGCGTCTACGTTCCGTCCCTCTACACGCCCGAACTCGCCGAGGACGGCGCCCTGATGGGTGTCGCCGCGGATGAGGGTGCACCGACGCCGGTGCTCAAGCGCGTGCTGAGTGATCTCGGCTCGGTCAGGCCGCCGGTGTGCCCGCTGGTGCCGTTCATGGACGTCGTGCACGATCGGTTCACGCTCGAAGTCTTGCGCGGCTGCACGCGCGGCTGTCGCTTCTGCCAGGCGGGAATGGTGTACCGCCCCGTTCGGGAGCGCACGGCTGACGACATCGTGCGCGACGCGCTCGCCGGACTCGAGTCCACCGGCTACGACGAGGTCTCGCTGACCTCACTGTCGACCGCCGACCACAGCCAGCTCGAAGAGGTCCTCAGGAGGCTGTCCCGGCGCCTGGAGGGCACCGGCATCTCGATATCGCTGCCGAGCCTTCGTGTCGACGCGTTCAGCGTGAAGATGGCGCGCATGATCTCGGCGGGGAAGAAGACGGGACTCACGTTCGCACCGGAGGCCGGCACGCAGCGCCTCCGCGACGTCATCAACAAGAACGTCAGCGAAGAGGAACTCATCGCGACGATCCAGACCGCGTTCGAGGCCGGATGGCGTCGCGTGAAGCTGTACTTCATGATCGGCCTTCCCACCGAGACCGACGAGGACGTCAAGGGTATCGGCGAACTCGTAGCCCGTGTCCTTGCCGAGGCGAAGGCCGCGACCCCGCCGGCCGCTCGCGGCTCGGTGCGTGTGGGCGTCTCGGTATCCACGTTCGTGCCCAAGGCATGCACGCCATTCCAGTGGGAGCCGCAGATCACGCGCGACGAGGTAAGGCGGCGCCAGGAGATCTTGCGCGCCGCCATGCCGAGGAAGGGCGTCGACCTGTCGTGTCACGACTCCAACGTCTCGTTCCTCGAGGGCGTCATGGCGCGCGGCGGCCGGGAGATCGCGCCGGTGATCGAAGCCGCGTGGCGCAAGGGCGCGAGGTTCGAGGCGTGGACCGAGCACTTCGCGCTCAGCCGCTGGACCGAGGCTTTCGCCGAGACGGGCGTGGACCCGGCAGCCATCGCGAACGTCGAGCGCACTGTGGGAGCTCCGCTTCCGTGGGACCACATCTCAAGCGGTGTCTCATCGGCATACCTGCTGCGCGAGCGCGAGAGGGCGGTGCTTGGCAAGACCACGCCGGACTGCAGTTTCGGCGGGTGCACGGGATGTGACGCCTGTGACGTTCTCGGCGTCGACGTGATTCTGGGCGGTGAGCGCTCGTGAACGGGGAGTTCAGGCTCAGGGTCCGCTACGGCAAAGTCGAACGTCTTCGCTGGCTCTCGCACCTTGAGGTGCTGCATACGATCGAGCGCTCCATCAGGCGTGCGAGTCTTCCGTACGCAGTGACGCAGGGGTTCAGCCCGCACATGAAGATCGCGTTCGGTCCCGCGTTGCCGGTGGGGACCGCGGGCGAGCATGAGTATTACGACGTGTGGCTTACGCGCTACACTAAGGCGGAGGAGGCAGTTGAACGCCTCGCCGCAGTGACGCCCGGGGGGCTCGCGCCCCTCGAGGCACGCTACGTGGGGGATCGGGAACCGTCGCTCACCGCGGCGCTCACGATCGCACAGTACCGGGTGGACTTGACGGGAGAGGAGCTGAGCGCGGAGGCGATTCAGGCGGCGCTTGATGGCGTCCTGAAACATGGCACGCTCGAACTGCAGCACAAAGGCAAGGCCAAGGTTTACGACCTGACGCGCAGCATCCCGAAGGATCCGCGTGTCAGCGTCACCGGGAAGACCGCGAGTATCGATCTCGTGGTGCGCATGGGCCCTGAGGGGTCGCTGCGACCTGAGCTGTTCATTCGAGCCGCCCTGAAGCAGGCCGATATCGAGCCGACCGCCGTCAGCACGACGCGCCTCGACATTCTCATCGATGATGGTGAGGGGGTCTGGTCGCGTCCCGTGTGAGACGGGAGGACCGGGTGGTGGGCGAAGTGGCCCGCGAGATGTTGATCTCGCACGACAAGAATGAGACGCGCGTCGCACTTCTCGAGGACGCGCAGCTCGTCGAGCTCTACATAGAGCGATCCAAGCGCAGTGTGGTGGGCAACGTCTACCTCGGCAAGGTGTCTGATGTCTTGCCGGGTATGCAGGCGGCGTTCGTCGACATCGGGCTCGAGAAGAACGCATTCCTCTACGTCGACGAGATCGTGTCGGCCGAGGGCGTCGAGAACATGCCGAAGCGAGAGATTTCGGCGCTGCTCAAGCCGGGTCAGCAGATCATGGTTCAGGTGGTCAAGGATCCCATGGGCACCAAGGGCGCCCGCGTGACCACCGAGATCTCGCTTCCGGGACGCTTTCTCGTGCTCATGCCGTTCTCGGACTTCGTCGGTGTGTCGCGCAAGCTGCCCGACGAGGAGCGCGACCGGCTCCACGCGATCGTAGACAAGCACATCCCCGCCAAGACCGGCGTGATCGTGCGTACCGTCGCCCAGGGCGTCTCGGAGAAGGATCTCGTGAGCGACTTCGAGTTCCTGATGCGGCTGTGGAAGCGCGTCAATCACCAGTCCACCGAGGCGTTGGCCCCTGAGGTCATCTACACCGAGATGGACCTGGCGCTCAGATTCGTTCGCGACGTGTTCTCGGACGACTTCAAGCGCATGGTGATCGACGACAAGCCCACGTACGAGAAGGTTGTGTCGTTCCTCAAAAAGACATCGCCTCAACTCGCCAAGCGCGTACAGCTGCACAAGGACCGCACGTCGTTGTTCGAGGACTACCACCTGCAGGCGACCATCGATACGGCGCTCGCGCGCACTGTGACGCTTCCCAGCGGCGGTTACCTCACCATCGACAAGACCGAGGCCCTCACGGCGATCGACGTGAACACCGGCCGGTTCGTGGGCAAGCGCAATCTCGAGGAGACGATCCTGCAGACCAACCTCGAGGCGGCAACCGAGGTGGTCCGCCAGCTCCGGTTGAGAGACATCGGCGGCATCGTCGTGATCGACTTCATCGACATGGCCGAGCAGGGAAACCGCAACGCCGTGCTGCAGCGGCTCTCGACCGCGCTAGACCGGGATCGCACCAAGACCCGGATGAGCGACATATCGCGGCTGGGTCTGGTGGAGATCACGCGTAAGAACGTCACCGACGGACTCTACGGCGTCCTGACCGAGCGCTGTCCGCACTGCGACGGCGAAGGCAGGGTCGTGTCGCGACAGACCCGGCGCATCACCGTCGAGCGCAAGATGCGAGAGGTGCTCAGGACCGGCAGGAGCGACGCGTACCTGTTCGGACTCAACCCCGAGACGTTCAGGCTGGTCACGGAGCCGGGCCTCAACGTGGCTGCGTCCCTGAAGGCCGAGACGGGGCGGCAGGTCACGATCGTCCCCGACAACGAGGCCGGGCCGACGGACGTACGCGTGTTGATCGAAGGCCGCACAGGGCTTCTCGGAAGGCTGCCCTTTACGGGTAGGGCAGGCGGCGGCGAGTGATGCATGCAACCGGGCTGGGTAGGATACACCCGGCGCCGTTGTATTGCGGAACCACTCGTTGACGCTGTCCAGCGCGCCTGTTAGCATATCCCCTCGCGTGTTTATGAAGCGATTGAAAGGTTCCCGATGTACGCAGTCGTTGCTACGGGTGGCAAGCAGCTCAAGGTTTCGGCCGGAGACGTCGTCTCGGTCGAGAAGCTCGACGCCGCCCCCGGAGAAACCGTGTCGTTCGATGTGATCTTCCTCGCAGACGAGGGCGAGATCACCGTCGACCCGGACAAGCTGGCCGCCGCCACCGTTACCGCTGAGGTGCTTGAGCACTTCAAGGGCGACAAGGCGATGGTCTTCAAGTTCAAGAAGCGCAAGGGCTACAAGCGCACCAAGGGTCACCGTCAGAACCTGACCAAGGTTCGCATCACCGACGTAGCCGCTGGCGCTGCCAAGAAGAAGGCCGCTCCGCGTAAGAAGGCTGCGGAGAAGGTCGAAGAGCCGGTCGCTGAGGTGGCTGAAGCCGCCGAGACCGCCGAGTCGTAGGTAAGGCAGGGATTACGAGATGGCTCATAAGAAAGGTCTCGGCTCAACAAAGAACGGCCGCGATTCCAAGGCTAAGCGCCTTGGCGTCAAGCGGTTCGATGGTGAGCGCGTGATTCCGGGCGTTATCATCGTCCGCCAGCGCGGCACGCACATCCACCCCGGCGACAACGTCGGTCGTGGTGGTGACGACACGCTGTTCGCTCTCGCTGAGGGTACCGTGCAGTTCTCGCGCGGCCTCAAGCGTCGCGTGCACGTGCGACCGCTCGAGGGCTAAAGGCCCGACGGCACCGTTCGACAGTCGCGAGCCCCCCGCCATCACCCGGCGGGGGGCTCGTTCGCATATCATGGGCGCAGAAGCGCCTCACAGGAGAGTAGGCACAACAGCGTGTTCACAGACGAAGTAAACATACACGTCAAGGCGGGCGACGGCGGCGCGGGCTGCATGTCGTTCCGCCGAGAAGCGCACGTGCCCAAAGGCGGTCCTGACGGTGGCGACGGTGGCCGAGGCGGCAACGTCGTACTTGAGGCCGATCCGGCGCTCTCCTCGCTTATCGACTACCGTTTCAAGCATCACTTCAAGGCGGACCGCGGCGTCCACGGCAAGGGCTCGCGACTCCACGGGGCTCGGGGGACCGACCTCGTGCTCAAGGTGCCGCTGGGAACCGTCGTGCGCGACCAGGGCAGCCGAGAGATTCTCGGCGATCTCACGCGGCCTGGGCAGCGCCTGGTCGTCGCCGAGGGTGGTCACGGAGGTCGCGGCAACATCCACTTCGTGACGCCGACGCGCCGCGCGCCGTCCTTTGCTGAGCTCGGCGAACCCGCCGAGGAGCGCTGGATCTACCTCGAGATGAAGCTTCTGGCCGATGCCGCCCTCGTGGGCATGCCGAGTGTCGGCAAGTCCTCTCTGATCGCGCGAATGAGCGCGGCCAGGCCCAAGATCGCTGACTACCCGTTCACCACGCTCGTTCCAAACCTGGGCGTCGTGAAGGCCGGCGAGCGCAACTTCGTCGTGGCCGACGTCCCGGGCCTCATTGAGGGCGCGAGCGAGGGCAAGGGCCTCGGACACGAGTTCCTGCGACACATCGAGCGCACCGCGCTCATCATCCACGTGGTGGACCTCACGGGCAGCTACGAGTCCCGCGACGTCATCAGCGACTACGAGATCATCGAGCGCGAGCTGTGTCTGCACGCCGAAGAGCTCGCGGACAGGCCTCGTATCGTCGTCGGCAACAAGGCCGACGTCGTTGGGGTCGAGGAGGCCGACGAGCGTCTTCGACAGCGCGCCGAGCAGGACGGCTGGCCGTACTTTGCGGTCTCGGCGGTCACGGGCGAGGGTGTCGACGCCATGATCCGCTCCGTAGCCGAGCGCGTGTTCGAGATACGTACCGAGGCCGCTGCGGCACTGGAGTCCTACGACCAGGTCTTCGAGCACCGGCCTCGCAGGCCCAAGGAGTATCGCGTCGTCGACCTCGGAGGCCACGTCTACAAGGTAGAGGGCCGGGGCATCGAGCGCATGGTCATCCAGACCGAGTGGAACAACGAGGAGGCCGTCGCCTTCCTCCAGAAGCGCCTGGTGCGCGCGGGCGTGGAGAAGGCGCTCATCGATGCCGGCGCACGCGACGGAGATGAGATCCGTATCCTTGAGCGCAATTTCGAGTTCGACACCGGGCTCGAACGCGATCCCGAGGTCGCCTACATCGAAGTAGAGGAGTGGGACGAGGAGTGAGCGGTCGCCGGATCGTCATCAAGGTGGGGTCGTCCACACTGTCAGCCGCCGATGGCGGGCTCGACATCGGATACCTCACTGAACTCGTGAGCCAGGTCTGCGCTCTGAGAGATGCCGGTCACACCCCGCTCATCGTTACCAGCGGCGCGATCTCGGCGGGGCTGGAGCGGCTCGGAATTGCCGTCCGCCCCACCGACATGCCATCGCTGCAGGCATCGGCCGCCGTGGGTCAGGTGGCACTCCTTCAGGCCTATTCCGAGCAGTTCTCCGCACACGGCGTGGCCGTGGGTCAGGTGCTGCTCACGCGGCACGATACGGGACACCGCGAGGCGTATCTGCATGCTCGCGACACGTTTGAGCGCCTGCTCTCGCTGGGCGTTGTGCCGCTCGTCAACGAGAACGACACCGTCGCCGTCGACGAGATCCGCTTTGGTGACAACGATACGCTGGCCGCACTTGTCGCCACGATGGTCGGAGCTGATCTCGTCGTCGTGCTCTCCGACATCGAGGGGCTCTACGACGCCGATCCTCGCGTCAGCGCCGAGGCCCGGCTGCTCGAGCAGGTCGAGGAGCTCACCGACGACCTCGTCGCAGCGGCGGGAGGAGCCGGTACGGACGCGGGCAGCGGTGGCATGGCCACCAAGGTTGAGGCCGCCCGTGTGCTCATGAAGGCCGGCATCGAGATGATCGTGTGCGACGGCAGAAGGCCGCAGGTCATCGCCGACGCCGCGGAGGGACGCCCGTGCGGCACCGTCTTCACGCCGGGGGCGGGGTCGATGGGTGCGCGCAAGCTCTGGATCGCGCTGGGCAGACGCCCTGCAGGCGAGATCATCGTCGACGACGGCGCCAAGCAAGCCATTCTGGAGCGCGGCACGTCGCTTCTGCCCGCTGGCGTTGTGGGCGTGAGCGGCGGCTTCAATGCCGGTGATGCGGTAGTATTGAAGGACCGTTCCGGCGTCGTTCTCGCACGTGGACTGACAGAACTCGGGGCCGCGGATATCGAGCGCGTGATGGGCATGAAGTCGCCCGCCATCGCCGAGGCGTATCCCCCGATGGCAGGCAAAGAGGTCGTGCACCGCGACAGGCTCGCGATCCTGTGAACTCGAGCCCCGAAGGGGCGGAAGGAGCGTCACCGATGTCAGAGGTCCTTCACCTGGCTCAGCGTGCACGAGGCGCGGCTACCAGGCTCGCGATCACGTCCACCGAGCAGCGCAACCGCGCACTCCTTATCATGGCGCACGCGCTCACCGCTAAGCAGGACGAGATCCTCGCCGCGAACCGGGTTGATCTGGATGCCGCGCGGGCGAAGGGGACTCCCTCAGGGATACTCGACAGGCTCGAGCTCAACCCCGTGCGTCTTAAGTCGATGTCCGAGGCGCTCAAGGGGCTCTCGCTGCTGCCAGATCCTATCGGCGAGGTCATTGAGGGACACACGCTTCCCAACGGCATCGAGCTGCGCAAACTGCGTGTACCGCTGGGCGTCGTCGGCATGATCTACGAGGCGCGTCCCAACGTCACCGCTGACGCGGCCGGCCTGTGCCTCAAGACGGGCAACGCCGTCATCTTGCGCGGGGGCTCGCTGGCTCACCAGTCGAACCTGATACTCACTCGTGTTCTGGCTGAAGCCGCCATCGGCGCCGGCATGCCCGATGGCTGCATCCAGTGCATCGAGACGACAGACCACTCGGCCGCCGAGGAGCTCATGGGGCTGCACGGCTACGTCGATGTGCTCATCCCGCGAGGCGGCGCCGGGCTCATCAAGAGCGTGGTTGAGAACGCGAAGGTTCCCGTCATTGAGACGGGTGTCGGCAACTGTCACGTCTACATCCACGAGGCGGCGGACGCCGAGATGGCCCGCCGCATCGTCGTCAACGCCAAGTGCCAGCGGCCGAGCGTGTGCAACGCCGCCGAGTCGCTCCTCGTTGACGAGGCGGTGTATGAGCGGGTGCTCCCCGTCATCCTCAAGGAGCTCGAGTCCAACGGCGTCACCATGTACGCGGACGAGAAGGCTCGTTCGCTCGGAGCTGTCATGAGGATCGAGCCCGCCTCCGAGGAGGACTGGGGCACCGAGTACCACGAGCTGAAGATGAGCGTGAAGGTCGTCTCGGGACTCGATGAGGCGATCACTCACATCAACACCTATGGCACCAAGCATTCCGAGGCGATCATCACCGGCGACTACAACGCCGCGCGCCGGTTCCTGAACGAGGTGGATGCGGCCGCTGTCTACGTCAACGCGTCCACGCGCTTCACGGATGGCGGCGAGTTCGGTCTGGGAGCCGAGATCGGCATCTCGACTCAGAAGCTTCACGCGCGCGGGCCCATGGGCCTGGCGGCGCTGACGTCGACCAAGTACATGCTGATGGGGGACGGGCAGATCCGAGAGTGAGAGCCGGCACCCGACTCGGGATCATGGGTGGGACGTTCGATCCCATCCACTTCGGCCACCTCGTGACCGCAGAGGAGGCCTTGGTCCAGTTCAACCTGGACCGGGTTCTCTTCATGCCCACGGGCTTGCCGGCATTCAAGACCGAGCAGCGGGTCACGCCTTCCGAGGACCGCTACCTGATGACGGTGCTCGCCACCGCGACCAACCCTGACTTCGCCGTGTCCCGCATGGAAGTCGACCGCCCGGGCCTCACCTACACGGTGGACACACTCTCCCAACTCCACGATGAGTACGGTCCGTCCGCTGAACTCTTCTTCATCACGGGCGCCGACGCGATGTGGGAGATCGTCAGCTGGAAGGAAGCCGAGAAGGTCGCCGATCTCGCGACGTTCATCGCCGCGACCCGTCCCGGCTACGACCTCGAGGCGGCTCGGAATGCACACGAGCGCGACGCCACTGCCTTCAAGATCGAGTACATCGAGGTCCCCGCGCTCGCGATCTCGTCGACCGACCTCCGCGCACGAGTCGCCGAGAGAAGGCCGATCCGATACCTCACGCCCGAGCCTGTGGTCGCCTACATCGAAAAGAACGGACTGTACCGGGGAGTCGGGACGGCATGAGTGTCGGCTACGACGAGGCGCTCGTCGCGCTTCAGGCCCGATTGGGCGAGCAGGCGCTCGCACATAGCGTACGCGTCGCCGAGACCGCTGAGGCCCTCGCACTCATCTACTTCGTGGATGCCGAACAGGCGAAGCTCGCCGGGCTCCTTCACGACTGGGACCGAGAGGTCGACCAGTCGCTCCTGCCCGAGCGCGCACGTGGCGCGGGAGTGCTTGTGACCGATGTGGACCAGGCGGTCCCGTATCTTCTGCACGCGTATACCGGTGCCGCCGCGGTGCGGGAGCGGTTCTCGGAGATCGATCCTGCGGTACTGAGGGCAATCGAGGCGCACACCGTCGGATCGCACGATATGGGTGACCTGGACAAGGTCGTCTATGTGGCTGACATGATCGAGCCCACACGGCGCTTTCCCGGCGTCAACGACATCCGCGAAGCCGTTGGCGAGGTCTCGCTCGATGATCTGTTCCTGCTCGCTTACCAGCACTCGCTGCTACACCTGATCCGCTCTCGCAAGCGCCTGCACCCGGACACCGTGTCGGTGTGGAACGGACTGGTCGGCGGTGAACGCCGATGACTGAGGAGCCGCGTCGATTCAAGGGTCCGCAGGCGCCGGAATCGCCGTCGGGGTATCGATCCACCCGTCGGGGTTCGAAGATCGTGCGCTCGGCGAAATCCGCGGAGCGCCGATTCAAGATGGCCGCCGCCCTCGACCGTACCGGGCGCGGATTCAGGAACTTCGTCATCGTCGTGGTGCAGGCGCTTGCCGTTCTCGGCTTTTCGGCGCTGGTTCTGCTGTTGATCGCAACGGGCGTGAACTCCTTCGTCAGGTGGAACGCCCAGCGCACCTCACAGACCGACGCGCAAGCCGAGCGCAGTGAGCGTGCCAAGGAGAACCTGCTGATCGTCGGGCTTGAGGGAGACCGCGCGGTAGGGTTTCTGGCCGTTCGGGTGGACCGTGAGAACAGCCAGATATTCGGCATTGCTGTCCCCGACGGCGCCTTCATCGAAGTCCCGGGACAGGGTTTCGAACGCATGGGGGAGAGTTGGCCTGCGGGGCCTGAAACTTCGCTCGCCGCAATCAGCAATTACTTCACGGTACCGTTCGATTCGTACGTGGCTGTTCCGGCGGAGGCATATCGTGACACCGTGCAGAGCCAGGATCTCTCGGCGGTTTCGGGCAAGGTGACAGAATCGAACCTCACCGAGGACCAGCTGGCGGTGCTCGCCAAGGAGATCGCCGGAATACCGCAGAAGAACGTGGCGCTGGTGCCCATGCCCGTCAAGCCCATCAAGCTGGGAGACCAGACCTACTTCGAGCCTCAGCGAGAAGCCATCGCCGACCTGCTGCAGCAATGGTGGGGGGTCGACCCCTCGGAGGCCGCTCAGGCGACACGGGTGATCGTCTACAACGGCGCGGGAATGCCCGGGATAGCGGGTGAGGCGGCCCAGGAGCTCATCAGGGCCGGGTTCCGCGTCGTGGATACCAAGAACGCGGATCGGTTCGACTACAAGACCACACTGATCACTGTGACCGATGGCGACAAGGCCCTCGGTGACAAGGTCAGAGATGTTCTCGGCGTGGGTGAGGTGACCGTCAAGCCCGCTGAAGCGACGGTGACCGACGTAATCGTCATCGTCGGCAAGGACTACAAGCCGCAGTCGAGCGGCACAACAGGAGGAAACGAGTGAAGTCATCGCAGGAGTGGGCCGAGATCGCGGCGATCGCCGCAAGTGACAAGAAGGCCGAAGACATCATCGCAATCGACGTGCATGAACTGCTCGTCGTCACCGACTACTTCGTCATCTGCACGGGGCGAAACGACCGTCAGGTACGTGTGATCGCCGACGAGATCGAGGACCAGCTTCGCGAGAAGGGCGGCATCAAGCCCATCGGCCGAGAAGGGGCCGATGAGGGCAAGTGGCTGCTGCTCGACTTCGGAGACCTCGTCATTCACGTGTTCCAGCCCGAGGAGCGCGACTTCTACCGGCTCGAGAAGCTCTGGGGCGATGCTCCCAGACTCGCGCTGCCCGCCGAGGTGACCCAAACACAGGCCACGCCGTCTGCCGAGAACCCCTCTTCGTGAGGTCGGCTCTGAAGCGCTACTGGATACAGTTCGCTCTCATCGGCGTAGCGGTTGTGTGGGGCGCCACGTTCGTGATGGTCAAGGACGCGGTGGAGAGTTACCCGCTCTTCTCTTTTCTGGGCCTGAGGTTCGCGATAGCGGTCGTGGCGTTCCTGCTGCTGTTCCCTCGCGCAGTGCGACTGCTCGACGCCCGCACCTGGGGTGTCGGACTCATTGCAGGCGGCCTGTTGTGCGCGGGATACGTGTTCCAAACATGGGGACTGCAGGGCACGACGGCGAGCAAGGCCGCATTCATCACCGGGATGTTCGTCGTGATCACGCCCGCCATGCAGGCGGTCATTCTCCGCAGCATGCCTCGGCGCGCGACTCTGTTCGGGGTCGCCGCGGCGGTGCTCGGGCTGTGGCTGCTGTCGGGGGCCTCGACGGGTGGGTGGAATGCAGGCGACACGCGCGTGCTGCTGTGCGCGGTGGCCTACTCGGCGCACATCATCGTGCTCGGTGGGATAGGAAAGCGTCACGATCCGCTGGCGCTCACGCTGGTGCAGCTGCTCACCACCGCTGTCGTGTGCGGCGCAATCGCGCTGGCGATCGAGCCCTTCGCCCTTCCGACGACCTCCGAGGTCTGGGTGGCGCTGCTCGTGACCGGAGTCCTTGCATCAGCCGTCGCCTTCGCGGTGCAGACGTACGCGCAGCGTCACATCCCACCCGCGCGTACAGCGCTGATCCTGATTTCGGAGCCGGCGTTTGGCGGGTTCTTCGGCTGGCTCGCCGGTGAGGCTCTTGGAGTGAGCGGGCTGGTGGGCGCTGCACTGATCCTCGTAGGCATGATTGCAGCCGAGGTGGCCGGGGCGCGCGCATCCGCCGAGGAGCACGTCGTGATTGAGGCGGCGCTCGAGGGGCCCTCGGTGCCCGTGGTGGAGCTACCCGACGGTCGCGGCGAGTAGGACGCAAACTCGCCCCGGGAGTTGGCTTGACACCGCCTACCTCGCTGGTAAACTAACGCTCGCCGCTCTCTTAGCGGCACCCAGAAGTGGGGCCATAGCTCAGCTGGGAGAGCGCTTGGCTGGCAGCCAAGAGGTCAGGGGTTCGATCCCCCTTGGCTCCACCAAATGAATACCAAGAGACGCCCACCTCATTGCGGTGGGCGTCTTTGTATCTGCTAGAATCTCAAATCGATAGAACGGGCGCGGGGGCGCCGGTTCAACTCGATCCGGGGGGATCACTTGGGGGACGTCCACGTCTACTGGGTCCAGTACGTGCTTGGTGCGCTCATGATCGGTGGGATGGCGTGGTGGTTCGTCGCCCCGGTCATCGTACGCGCCGGAGATCCACGACTGGCCTCGCGCAACAAGGACCACTATCGGCGGCTCGTATCCTTCTACCGCATATGGGGAACGATTGCCGCGTTCGTCGGAATCGCGGTCGCTCTGCTCCTACGCTGACGCTACGCGCAGGCCGTCGCGTCGACCTCGTCGATCGCCGCACGCACGGCCCGTGCGCTGTGCCCGAGGGCGATCAGCTCGGCCGGATCGAGCGCCGGCTCGAACACGTCGAGCACTCCTGAGCCACCTACCAGGCAGGGGAGCGAGACGGTCACGTCCGGTACACCCGCGACTTCGTAGTGGGGCGCGGATACGCTCAGCACTGACCGATGGTTGCCGAGTATCGTCTCGACGATTCGCGCTATCGCAGCGCCGACTCCGTAGTACGTAGCACCCTTCGCCTCGATGATCCGCTCGGCCGCTCGCCGGACGGCGTCGTCGATCGCTGCGTGCTCAGGCTCCCCGAACTCAACCCGGCGGGTGGCGCAGAACTCGTCGAGAGGCATACCTGCCACTGTGGCCGCAGACCAGGCCAGCACCTCGCTGTCGCCATGTTCGCCCAGCACGTACGCGTGCACGTGCTGCGCATCTACGCCGACGTGGCTGGCGATGAGCGTGCGGAAGCGGGCCGTGTCGAGCGTCGTTCCCGTGCCGAGGACGCAACCGCGTCTGCCGGACACGTCAGCGGCAATCTGCGCGGCGACGTGAGTCATGACGTCCACGGGGTTGGTGGCGACCACGATCACTGCGCTCGGCGCGTGCTCAAGTACGGCCGGGATGACGTCTCGAAACACGCAGGCATTTCGTCCGAGCAGCTCCATGCGGCTTTCGCCGGGTCGCTGACTCACGCCTGCCGAGACGACGACGGCGTGGGCGCCGACCAGCGCGTCGTATCCTCCGGCGAGAACCTGAGCGGGATGCGCGAACGGGACCGCGTGGCCTATGTCGGCAGCCTCGGCCGCAGCCCGGCGCTCGTCGCGATCGATCAGCACGACTTCGCGAACGGTCCCGCGCATGACGAGCGAGTACGCGGTGGTCGCCCCCACCAGTCCGGCACCGACGATTCCGATCTTCATCGCGAACACCTCCTTGGGCACCTCTTCGTTCCTACCCATGCTCACTGAGGCCGAATGACGGTCGGGTGACAGTGGGCGCTCCCGGCATCGCCGGCATCTACCATCGAGCCTACGGGTCGTGCGAGAGGGGGAGTGTCGGGATGCTCAGATGGGTTGTTGCACGCGGCACTGCGCTGTTCCTCGGTGGGTTCGCGCTTGCGAATGCGATCGGGGTCGCGTTTGGTGGAATCGGTCAGGACTCCTGGTGGCTCGACCTGTGGTTCCTCGAGCGTCCGGCTGCGGTGCTCCTCTCGTTGTTGGGCGCCCTTGCGCTTATCGCGTTCGCTGTGTCGCCTCCCGCAACGGCGCGGTCGCGTCGGCTCGTCTCGGGAGTCGTCACCATGCTGGCCCTCGCGGCCGCCTTCAACGTCGTAGGCTTCTACCGCGCCTGGTCTGATGGCGCGATCGAGCCCGGCCTGTCCGTTCCCCTGTCGGTGGTGATAGGTGTCGCTCTCGCCGGAATCGCCTACCTGGCCGCGTTCGGCGAGGCACCCGAGCACACGCGAGCCCTCACGCGAGGGATCATTGGCTGGGTGATGGTCCTTGCCATTGCCTTTCCGCTGGCCCAGGTCGCCTTCTTTGGGACGACGTCTTATCGGCGACCGGCGCAGGCTGCGGTCGTTCTCGGCGCCAAGGTTCACGCAAACGGTGCGCTGTCGCAGTCGTTGAAGGATCGCGTCGATTGCGCGATCGGTCTGCACCGGTCAGGCCAGGTCGGCCTGCTGGTCATGTCGGGAGGAGTTGGCGCCAGCGGAGTTGACGAAGCCCTGGCGATGAAGGCGTACGCGGTCTCGGCGGGCGTGCCGGAAGGTGACATCGTCTGCGACAGCGCGGGCATGGATACCGACTCGACGGTTCGAAACACGTGCGCGCTTCTCGGCCAGCGTGGTGCGACTCGGGTGATCGTCGTCAGCCAGTTCTATCATCTGCCACGCATCAAGCTCGCGTATGGCGCCGAGGGAATGAACGTGTACACGGTGCCTGCGCCACCGCAGCGCCCGATTCCCAAGACGCCGTACTTCGTGGCGCGTGAGATTCCGGGATTCTGGGTGTACTGGCTCAGAGCGCTCGGCCGAGATATCGGCGTGGTGTCCCCGAGCGTCTGAGTCGCAAGCTCCGTTACCACCTGTCGCTTCCCGTCGGATAGAATCACCAGTACCGCATCCGACCACGGAGACCTGCCGAGGAGGCACTCACCCCGTGAGTGATATCAAGTACGACCCACAGAGCATCGAGACCAAGTGGCAGGCCGAGTGGGAGTCCACCGGTGCCGACCGCGCCGTCGAGGACCCCGCCAAGCCCAAGAAGTACGTGCTGGAGATGTTCCCGTACCCTTCGGGCGACATCCACATGGGCCACGTGCGCAACTACACGATCGGCGATGTCATCGCGCGTCAGTCGCGGATGAAGGGCTTCTCGGTCATCCACCCGATCGGATGGGACGCCTTTGGCCTGCCCGCCGAGAACGCCGCGATCAAGAGCCAGTCGCACCCTGCGACGTGGACGTACGCCAACATCGAGACGCAGGCGGCATCGTTCAAGCGTATGGGCTTCAGCTACGACTGGGATCGTATGGTCAAGACGTGCGATGCGGACTACTACGGCTGGGGTCAGTGGATCTTCCTGAAGTTCTGGGAGCGCGGCCTCGTGGAGCGCAAGAGCTCGCCGGTCAACTGGTGCCCGAGCTGCGCGACGGTACTGGCCAACGAGCAGGTGCTCGGCGACGGCGTGTGCTGGCGCTGCAAGAGCGTCGTCGAGAAGCGTGAGCTCGAGCAGTGGTACTTCAAGATCACCGAGTACGCTCAGGAGCTCCTCGATGATCTCGACACGCTTCCCGGGTGGCCCGAGCGCGTCAAGACGATGCAGGCCAACTGGATCGGCCGCTCCGAGGGCGCCGAGGTCGACTTCGAGCTGTGTGATGCGTCTGGTGAGCCGAGTGGCGAGTCCATCACGGTCTTCACCACGCGACCGGACACGCTGTTCGGATGCTCGTTCTTCCTTCTGGCTCCGGAGCACCCGCGCGTCAAGGAGTTTGTGGCTGGCACCGAGTACGAAGATGCGGTCATGGACGTCGTGGACAAGGCGTCGCGCGAGACAGCCGTGGAGCGCCAGCTCGGCGAGCGTGAGAAGAACGGCGCGTTCACCGGCCGTTACGTCGTGAACCCCGTCAACGGCGAGAAGGTGCCGGTGTGGGTGAGCGACTACGTGCTCATGGACTACGGCACCGGCGCGGTCATGGCGGTCCCCTCGGGCGACCAGCGTGACTTCGAGTTCGCGCGCAAGTATGGGCTGCCGATTCCGCCGGTCGTCGTCAGCGACGAGGACCCGCTGCTCGGCGAACTGTCCGGCGTCTCTGAGCGCGTGCGCTTTGAGGTGCCGTGGGATGTCGCGTTCAATGACGACGGCGTCATGGTGCAGTCCGGCGAGTTCACCGGCATGCGAGGCGGCAAGGGAAGCGAGGGCATGCGGGCGGTCACCGAGTGGCTGCTCGAGCGTGGCACGGGTCGCTTCTCGATCAACTTCCGCCTGCGCGACTGGCTCATCAGTCGCCAGCGCTACTGGGGCAACCCGATTCCGGCGATCCACTGCGACACGTGCGGTCTCGTCCCCGTTCCCGAGGCGGACCTCCCTGTCGTGCTCCCGCGCGATGTCGACGTCACGAAGGGCGAAACGCTCGCCGACCATCCCGAGTTCTTCGAGACGACGTGCCCGAAGTGCGGGGGAGCGGCTCGCCGCGAGACCGACACGATGGACACGTTCACGTGCTCGAGCTGGTACTACCTGCGCTACTGCGACGCGCGCAACGCCGAAGCGATCTGGGAGAAGGACAAAGCCGACTACTGGATGCCGGTCGACCAGTACATCGGCGGCATCGAGCACGCGATCCTGCACCTGCTGTATTCGCGCTTCTTCACCAAGGTATTCCGTGACATGGGCCTCGTGACTTTCGCCGAGCCGTTCACCAACCTGCTCACCCAGGGCATGGTGAAGAAGGACGGCGAGACGATGTCGAAGTCGAAAGGCAACGTCGTCGCTCCCGAGGAGATGATCGGAAAGTACGGCGCTGACACGCTGCGCGCCTACATCCTGTTCATGGCTCCGCCTGACAAGGATCTTGAGTGGAGCTACGAAGGCGTTGAAGGCATGTACCGCTGGCTCGCGAGGGTCTGGCGCTTCGTGTGCAACGCGGTCGAGGAATCCCGCTCCGGCTGCGGTGTTGCGGCGAGCGGCGATGCGGCCGCCAAGACGCTTCACCGAGAGATGCATCGCGTCATCGGCAAGGTGACCGAAGACATCGAACGCTTCCAGTTCAACACCGCCATCGCCGCGATGATGGAGCTCACCAACGCGGCATACGACTACCGCAACGCTCTTCCTGAAGGCTCGCGTGACCTGCCGCTGCAGAAGGATGTCGCCGAGAGGCTCACCCTCATGCTCGCCCCCTTCGTGCCGCACATGGCCGAGGAGCTGTGGCGCGAGGTGCTTGGGGCGCCGACGTCGGTGCACGCCGTGAGCTGGCCCGAGTTCGACGCGCAAGCTGCGGTTGCCGATGAGGACGAACTTGCCGTTCAGGTTAACGGCAAGGTGCGCGGGAAGGTGATCGTAGCCGCCGATGCGCCTGACGAAGATGTCATCGCCGCCGCGCTCCAGGTGGTGGCCGCCTATGTCGAGGGCAAGGAAGTCAAGAAGGTCGTTGTCGTCCCGGGCAAGCTCGTCAGTGTTGTCGTCGCCGGGTAAGGTCTCGGTACCTGAGTTGGTAAGGCCGACAGTGAATGATGCGTCTGCGGGCCGAGTGAAGGCGGTCCGCGGCCGATAAAGACCGACGCCCCCTCCGTCTTTGACCGGAGGGGGCGTCGTGCATGTGGGAGTGGTTGCGACCGCGACTCGAGGCGTTGGGACGGCGGGCCGGAATCGCGGAGGCACCCCCCGGCGTGGTGCTCGCCATCGTGGCGGTGTGCATCGCGGCGGTGCTGTGGGCCGCGTGGCGGTGGTGGCCGTCGCTCAGTGAGCCAGCGGTGGAGCAGTGGTCGCCGCCGCCGGGCGGTTCTGCGGTCGAGCAGGCGGAGCCGCAGTCCAGTGACACGAGCGAGACGGCAGCGCTGCTACTGGTGCACGTGGTGGGTGCCGTCCGCAGACCGGGCGTGTATCAGCTCGAACGCGCCGCGAGGGTCATCGACGCGGTCGATGCAGCTGGCGGAGCGCTTCCGGACGCCGTGCTCGCCGGCGTTAACCTCGCGCGAACCGTCTCGGACGGTGAGCAGGTCGCGATCCCCAGTGAGGACGAGGTCGCAGCCGGCACCGTTGCGCCAACCGGAGGCGGCGCAGTCGCTGGAGGGGCCGCAGTGGCGGGCGGGACTGGCTTCGTCGACCTGAACACGGCAGACGCGGCCGCGCTTGACACGCTGCCCGGCATTGGGCCCTCCACAGCACAGAAGATCATCGCCGAGCGTGAAGCCAACGGCCCCTTCGCGAGCCTTGAGGACCTCACTCGCGTCTCCGGCATCGGACCAAAGAAGCTCGAGCAGCTGCAAGGGCTCGCCGGTGTCCGTTGACCGAGCGATCCTGCGACCGTCGATCCCGGTGCTTGCGTGGGTCGCGTGCTCGATATGGGTGGGGGTAATCGTTTCCGAGAGCGTGCTATGGGACTGGCACGCTGGCGGGCGCATGTCGTGGATTGGCGTGGGGTCCGCTGCACTTGCGTGCGTCGCCGTCGTTCTGATGGGCCGGCGGGCGCAGCTCTTGCGAGTAATGACGGCGGCGCTGGCGTGCGGGGTCCTCATCGGGGGGTTCTACTGGTATCGGTTGCACACTGCCGGGATCGACGTGACCGGGCGAACCACCTGGACCGTCGACGCAGTTGAGGAGCCCCAGGCGAGCCGGTTTGGATCCACGCAAGCCGCGGTGATCGTCGAGGGGCATGGCGAGGGCGGCAGGGTGCGGCTTCTGTGGGACGCTGAGGCGGCTCCTGCGCGAGTGGGGGAGCGCGTCGCGTTTGCCGGCGGCGCGAAGGTCGCGAACTTCGATGAGCCGGGGAGACGTGCGTGGCGCGACGGAGTGGTCGCGTCGGTGTCTGTGCGCTCGGTTCGCGAGAGCCATGTGGCCGGCCGGCTTTCATACGCGATCTTCGCGCTCCGTGCCAGGTGGCGTGAGCGAATCGCCGAGGCTGGCGGTGCTGGAGTCCCCCTCGTAACCGGTGTGGTGCTAGGCGATCAGAGCCTCATGCGCGATACGCCTGAGGAGGCGGACTTCCGTACCACGGGGCTCAGCCACTTGGTCGCTGTGAGCGGATCGCACCTCGTGGTGGTCGCCGTGGGCCTCGCGTCGGTGCTGACCCTCGTCGGAGTGCCCATTCGGGCTAACCGTGCGTTCGTATTGGGACTCTGCGCGCTGTATGTGGTGGGTACAGGTGCGGCGCCCTCAGCGATCCGGGCGTTTCTGATGACCGCGGTGACGACGTTCTCGCTCGGCGGCGGGAGGCGCAGCGACTCGACTGCGGGACTCGCGGCGGCGGTGGCGGCGTCCCTCGTGTGGTCGCCGGCGATCGGCTTCGATCTGGGCTTCCAGCTCTCGGTATGCGCGGTCGCGGGACTGGTGGTGTTCGGTCGCTTCGCCGAGGGTTGGACCGCGGCAGCGCTTCCGAGCAGGGCGGGTGCGCTCGCCTCGCCGCTTGCCCTCACGCTGGCTGCACAGTCGTTCACGCTGCCCATCACTGTCCCCGTGTTCGGGATGGTATCGGTCATCGCGCCCGTCGCGAATCTGTTCGCGGGGCCGTTGGTGAGTGCGATCCTCGTGGTGGGACTGCTCGGGGTGCTCTCTGGAGAGGTGTGGCGGCCCGTCGGCTCGCTGCTGCTTCAGGTAGCGTCTGCGATGGGCGGGTTGACCGTATGGCTAGCTGCGAAGTTCGCGGCGGTGCCGGGCGCGGCGGTCATGCTGGGGTGGTCCGCGCGGTGGGCGGGGCTTGTGTGCATGGGTGCGGCTGTGGGGCTGTGGGTGTGGTGGCCGCAACCCCGGCGATGGGTCGCGAAGGTGCTCGCCCTGGCTCTGATGGTCGTCTCGCTGATGACGGTCGTCGGTCCGAGGGGGCCGTCGCAGGCGACGGTGACTGTGCTCGACGTGGGGCAGGGTGACGCCATCCTCATCCACAGGGGCGACTCGGCCGCACTCGTGGACGTGGGTCCCAGCGAGTCAGCGCTCAGGGCAGCGTTGTCTCGGCAGGGCGTCCGACGGCTGGACTCGCTCTTTATCACCCACCCGCATGCGGACCACTTCTCCGCAGTCGGGGGACTTGCCGGAGTAGTGGCAGTCGAGCAGGTGGTCGCAACACAGGGCTCGGCAGTCGCCTCAGGCGAAGTCGCAGAGGCTGCCCGCGGTTTGGATGCGGAGTACATTGAGGCTCCAGCTGGAACCGAGTTCGCGGTGGGCGGCTGCTCAGTGGAAGTGCTATCGCCGACAGGCCCCGTCGATGACGCTTCCGAGAACGACTCGAGCCTGGTGATGCTCCTGCGCGCAGGGAACGCCACGATGCTCACCACGGGCGATGCCGAGGGCGACGTGCTCGATCGACTGGTCGCTGAGGGCGCCGTCGGTGACATCGACGTGATCAAAGTCGGCCACCACGGGAGTGCCGGCGCGGTCACGGCCGAGGCGCTCGCGGTGTTGCGCCCGGAGGTCGCGATCATCAGCGTGGGCGCCCGAAACCGATTCGGGCACCCCACGGCCGAGGCGCTCGACGTGCTCGCTGCGGCGGGGGTCCGGGTGTATCGGACGGATCACAGCGGGGATGTCTCGGTCGTTTTCGGTTCGGAAGGTTACCGGATCGAGACAGGAGTTCGTGGCACGGCTGGGTCCGGCTGTGGGAGACTGGTTGCCGACCCCTACGCGACGGAGAACCGTGAGCAGGAGCGTTACAGACCTCAAGCCCGTCTATCTCATCTATGGGACCGAAGGCCTGCGCTTGCAGCAGGCGCTGTCGCGTCTCAAAGCGATGGTGGGCGAGGTGGCGGATCTCGACTTCAACATGGACACATTCGACGGCGAGTCTGCGAACGCCGACGATGTTGTCGCGGCTGCGAACACATTCCCCTTCGCCTCGGAGCGTCGCTTGGTGATCGTCCGAGACGTGGACAAGCTCAACAAGGACGGCCAGGAGGCGCTCGCCGAGTATGCGGCCAACCCCTCGCCGACCACTGTACTCGTGCTCGTGGCGACCAAGCTCGCCAAGAACACGCGACTGTTCAAAGCAGTCGACAAGATCGGCGGCGCTGCGGAGTACGCCGCGCCGAAGAAGGCCGACTACCCGGCCGAAGTCAGGCGCCTGTTCGAGGCTCGCGGCAAGCGGATCGGGCTTGATGCCGCGGGGCTGCTGGTCTCGGCGGTCGGTTACGACCTGCGTCGCCTGTCGGTCGAGGTGGAGAAGGCCGTCGCCTTCGTCGGCAGTCGCGAGGAGATCGCGCGCGATGACATTGAGCAACTTGCGTCGACCACTGCGCCCACGAGTGTCTTCGAACTTCTTGAGGCCGTCGCGGACCGCGACTGTCGCCGAAGCCTGAGGCTCACGGCCGACCTGGTGGGTGATGGCGAGTCCATCTTCGGACTTCACGCCATGGTGCTGCGCAAGGTACGGGAGTTGATGGCCGCCCGCTCGCTCGTTGATCGCGGACAGGGGAGCGTGGCTCAGGTAGCGCGGGCGCTCGGCCGGCCCGACTGGCAGGTCAAGCAGCTTCCGCGTCAGGCCAAGGCGTTTACGCCGGACGAGTTGGTGTCTGTACTGAAGGCCGCGGCGCAGGCGGAACAGGAAATGAAAACGAGCCGGGATGCCCGGCTCGCCTTCGAACGTTGGATCGTGAAGATCTGCGGCGTCTAGCCGACGTTGTTCGCAGCCTTCATGATGCCCGACTTGCGGTTGGCAGCCTGGCTGGCGTGAATGACGCCCTTGCTGGCGGCCTTGTCGAGCATCGTCGAAGCTTCCAGCGCGGCGGACTTGGCGGCGTCAGCGTCGCCGGCCTCGATGGCCACGTGGACCTTCTTGATAGCGGTCTTGAGTGCGCTGCGCACAGCCTTGTTGCGCTGGTGCGCCTTCTCGTTTGTGATAACGCGCTTCTTCTGGCTCTTGATGTTCGCCACGTGCTTTGTCCTCCTGTGATCAACGATGGTGCCCGTCGCAGTGGGGGTGTCGACGAACCGCGATAGTCTAGCACACGGCTCCGGGTGACGCGAATCAACGGAGCTGCGACGTATATTCCCTCACGAGCGCGAGCCCTGTTAGACTGAACCGCTATGACCACAGACCCCACGCATATTCGCAACTTCTCCATCATCGCGCACATCGATCACGGCAAGTCGACGCTCGCTGATCGAATACTCGAGTTGACTCACACCGTCCTCGAGCGCGACATGAAGGAGCAGCTGCTCGACTCCATGGACATCGAGCGAGAGCGCGGCATCACGATCAAGGCCCAGGCGGTCCGCGTGATGTTCGACTCGTCGGATGGTTCCACCTACCAGCTCAACATCATCGACACCCCGGGTCACGTCGACTTCACCTACGAAGTCTCGCGTTCGCTCGAGGCCTGCGAGGGTGTGCTGCTCGTCGTTGACGCCGCTCAGGGTGTCGAGGCGCAGACGGTCGCGAACGCCCTCATGGCCATGAATGCGGGTCTCGAGATCATCCCGCTCATCAACAAGGTCGACCTACCGGCTGCCGAGCCGGAGCGCGTACGTCACGAGATCGAGGAGGGCCTCGCGATCCCGGCCGATGACGCGGTCCTGACCAGCGGCAAGAGCGGCATCGGCGTCATCGATGCCCTCGAGGCGGTCGTACGGCGTATCCCTGCTCCCCAGGGTGATCCGGATGCGCCGCTCAAGGCGCTGATCTTCGACAGCTACTTCGACGAGTACCGCGGCGTCGTGGCACTCGTCCGCATCATCGACGGCTCGGTGCGCAAAGGCATGAAGGTCCGCATGATGGCCACGCAGACCGTGACCGACTTGGAAGAGGTCGGCGTGCGTCGGCCGGCCAACATGCCTGTCGACGAGCTCACCGTCGGTGAGGTCGGCTACATCATCACCGGACTCAAGGACCCGTCACTGGTCAAGGTCGGCGATACCGTCACGATTGCGAAGAACGGCGCAACCGAGCCGCTTCCGGGATACCGGGAAGTCAAGCCGATGGTCTACACCGGCCTCTTTCCGATCGACGGCGACCAGTACCCGGACTTGCGCGACGCACTCGACAAACTCACGCTCAACGATCCCGCACTCATCTACGAGCCAGAGTCCAGCCATGCGCTCGGCTTCGGCTTTCGAGTCGGCTTTCTCGGACTGCTGCATATGGAGGTCGTCAAGGAGCGCCTGGAGCGCGAGTTCGATCTCGACCTGCTGGCGACGGCACCGAGCGTCGAGTATCACGCGTATCTGACCGACGGATCGGTGCTGCACCTGCACTCTCCCCAGGACATGCCGGAGCCGGCCAAGCTCGAGCGCATCGAGGAGCCGTACCTGAAGGCCACCGTGCTCGTCCCGCCCGACTACGTCGGCGCGGTCATGGAGCTCTCGCAGGGGCGCCGCGCGACGTTCACGGACATGCAGTACCTCTCGGCCACGACCGTCGAGATGCACTACGAGATCCCGCTGTCCGAGCTCATCATGGACTTCTTCGACCAGCTCAAGAGCCGCACCAAGGGCTACGCGAGCCTCGACTACGAGTTCATCGGCTACCGGGCGAGTCAGCTGGTCAAACTCGACATCCTGCTCGCGGGCAAGCCGGTCGACGCGCTGTCGTTCATCGTTCACAAGGACAAGGCGTACGGACGCGGCAAGATCCTCACCGAGAAGCTCCGCGAGATCATCCCGCGTCAGATGTTCGAGGTGCCGATCCAGGCTGCCATCGGCGGGCGCGTTCTCGCCCGTGAAACCGTGCGCGCCAAGCGCAAGGACGTCCTCGCCAAGTGCTACGGCGGTGACATCAGCCGAAAGCGCAAGCTCCTCGAGAAGCAGAAGAAGGGCAAGAAGCGCATGAAGAACGTCGGCTCCGTCGAGGTGCCGCAGGAGGCGTTCATGGCGATCCTGAAGGTCGACGAGTAGCATTCCGGCGCCGATGAACAGCGGCATCGCCGACATCCTCGCATCAGGACGCATCTTCCTCGCGCCCATGGCTGGCATCACGGAGGCCCCCTTCCGCGGCATCTGCAAGCGGATGGGCGCTGCGCTCACCTACACCGAGATGGTCAGCGCCAAGGGGCTTCACTACAACCCGGACTCCGCGGGTTCGCGCGCACTCCTGACATTCTCGGACGAGGAGACGCCGTGCGCGGTCCAGCTCTTTGGCTCCGAGCCTCAGATGATGGCCGAGCAGGCCGCGCGCATCGTCGAGCGCCATGGTGCGAAAGTCGCGCTCATCGACATCAACATGGGCTGTCCGGTTACCAAGGTCACCGCCAAGGGCGAGGGGAGTGCGCTGATGCGCGACCCGGAGCGCGCGGCGGCGGTGGTCTCGGCGGTCTCAGCGGCGGTCACGGTGCCGGTCACCGCCAAGTTCCGGCTGGGGTGGGATGACGAGTCCCGCAACGCTGTCGACTTCGCACGACGCCTTGAAGCTGCGGGGGCTGCGGCACTCGCGGTCCACGGGCGAACTCGAGCGCAGTTCTATAAGGGTGCCGCTGACTGGTTCGCGATCGCGCAGGTCAAAGACGCCGTGAGCGTGCCCGTGTTTGGAAGCGGCGACATCTTCTCGGCAGGCGACGCGATGGCGATGTTTGAGGATACCGGCGTCGACGCCGTCATGGTCGCTCGCGGAGCGCAAGGCTACCCCTGGATCTTCCGAGAAGCCCGTGCGCTGATCGAACGCGGCGAGATTCCCGAACCGCCTACTCACTTCGAGCGCATCGACATGGCCCGCGAGCACGCTGCGGCGCTTGTGGACTTCGCCGGGCAGCGCTCGTTCGTCAGGATGCGCAAGCACGTCGCGTGGTACATCGCCGACATGCCGGGCGCGACATTCGTGCGTTCGAACGTGAACGTCTGCCGAAGCTACGAGGAGCTCGACGCGCTGCTGGTCGAGTACCGCGCCTACCTGGAGCGATGATGACCGACGCGCCCTTCACAGCCCAGCCCATCTCTCTGTATCTGCACGTGCCGTTCTGCGCGTCCAAGTGCGCGTACTGCGACTTCACATCCGCGCCTGACGCCGAGCTGCCGCTGCCTGACGAGGGCGTGATGTGGGCGGTGCGGCGCGACCTTGGGCCGGACGCCACCCTCTCGGATGCGTTCTGCGCCGCCGTTCCGCTATTCCTACAGGAGTTCGCGGATGCGGGGGTCATGTCGCGCGTACCGAGCGTCTACATCGGGGGCGGTACCCCGACGGTGCTCGGGTCCAGGCTCCCCCGGCTTCTGGAGCAGGTCCTCGGCATGGTGCGCCTGGCGCCCGGTGCGGAGGTCACCGTCGAGGCGAACCCTGACTCCGTGACTGCCGAGCTCGCCGAGGAGTTGCTCCGGGCCGGAGCCACGCGGTTCTCGCTCGGAGTCCAGAGCTTCGACGACGCGGTGCTCGCCACCCTCGGCAGGCGACACGACTCCCGGAGCGCCGAAGCCGCGGCTTGCACACTCGTCGCGACGGGCGCGCAGGTGTCACTCGACCTTATCTGCGGAGTCCCCGGGCAGTCGGTGGACTCGTGGCGCGAGTCGCTCGAGCGCGGGATCGCGACTGGTGTGGGCCACCTGAGCGTGTATCCGCTCTCGATCGAGGTGGGCACGCCGCTTGAGTCGCTCATCGAGTCGGGTTCGTGCGCCGAGCCCGATCCTGACGTCGCTGCCGAGATGATGGAGATCGCGGCCGAGAGGCTCACCGACGCCGGATTCGAGCGCTACGAAGTCGCGTCGTACGCGCGGCCCGGTCAGCGAGCGGTTCACAACGTCGGCTACTGGACGGGCGTGCCGTACCTCGGAGTCGGTCCGGGCGCTGCGAGCATGCTGCCGGTTCCCGTCGCGCTCCGTACCCCGATGCAGCACTACGTGCGCACCTGGCCCGAGTCGTGGCGAGCCCGCTTCACCGTCAACGACACGCTTGAGAGCTTTCTCGGCTATCTGTGGGACCGTCAACCGGCGACGCTCGAGGCGCTGAGTGACACGGATGCGGCGCGCGAGGATGCGATGCTCGGCTTGCGCATGTCCGATGGCATATCCGATGCACTGGCGAGTGAAGCCGGCGCGACCGAGGTCCTGCGCGCTTTGGAGGTCGATGGGCTCCTCGAGCATGACGACCATTCCGGGCGCTGGCGGACCACCGAGCGCGGCTGGTTGCTCGGCAACGAGGTCTTTTCGCGGGTGTGGGCGGGGGAGTAGGCCGCTCGTCGCATCGTGCGTGCGAAGCGCGTTAGCACTCGCTATAATCGAGTGCCAGAAGTGCGAGAGTGCCCAGGAGGCGATGATGCTCAACGAACGTCGGCGGCGCGTGTTGCAGGCGCTCGTCGAGGAGTACATCTCGAGTGCGACGCCGGTCGGCAGTAAGACGCTCGTGGATCGTTACGAGCTCGGCTGCAGCCCGGCCACTGTGCGCAACGAGCTCTCCATCCTCGAGGAGACCGGCTACGTGGTGTCGCCGCACATCTCGGCCGGGCGCATGCCGACTGACACGGGCTACCGCGATTTCGTGAACCGACTGCTCGAGCGCGCCGATTCCGGGTTCTCTGAGCCCGCGTCTCTGCCGAGGGCCGGCGAGCTCGACGATTTGATGCGCGAGACGAGCGCCATGCTCACGCGTCTGACGGACTCGTTGGCTGTCGTTCTCGCGCCGAGCATCTCGCTGGCTCGCGTCAAGCGGCTCGACCTGCTCTCTATGGGGCCGCGCCGCGCACTCTTTGTGCTCATCACCGAGTCGGGGCAGGTGCTCAACCGGCACATCGAGATCGCGGCGGAGGTCACTCCGGAGCGCCTCGCTGAGGTCGAGCGCGCGCTCAACGCCGCACTGGTGGGCAAGCGCGCAGATGAGATCCGCCCGGTGCAGGCGGCCCTTGCCGGTCCTGAGTCGGACCCCGCCGCTGACGACACGGTGGCCCGTCTGGTGGCTGAGATCCTCGACGCGCTCGACGAGGCCGACCGCGATCGGCTGTTCCACGTCGGCGTGCCGGCGCTGCTATCGCAGCCCGAGTTCCACGACGCGGATCGCGCCAGGCCCGTCATCGAGACGATTGAGGATGGCCTCGCGATGCTCGACGCGCTGAGCGAGGCGCTCGGCAACCAGGGGCTCTCGGTGCGCATCGGCCACGAGAACCGCCGTGCCGAGTTCGGCAGCGTGAGCATTGTGGCTACGCACTACGGTGCCGGAGACAACGACGGAGTCGTCGCGGTCATCGGTCCGACAAGGATGAACTACCAGCGAGCCATCGCTGCGGTGCAAGCCGTCGCAGATGGGCTCTCGGAAACGCTTTCGTAGGTCGCTCACGCGGCCATCGGACCCGGAAGGATCACATTCGTGCCAGCAGGTACCAAGAGCTACTACGAACTGCTCGGAGTCGAGAAGACGGCGAGCGCTGACGAGATCAAGAAGGCGTTTCGCCGCAAGGCGCGCGAACTTCACCCCGACGTGAACCAAGCGCCGGATGCCGAGGAGCGCTTCAAAGAGGTCAATCAGGCCTACGACGTGCTCTCCGACCCTTCGAAGCGCGAGCAGTACGACCGCTACGGCAGCGTCGGTCGCGGCGGTGGCGCCCAGGGTGGAGCGGGCGGCTACCAGTACGTCGACCTCAACGACCTGTTCGGCGGCGGTGGCGCCGGCTTCGACATGGGCGACCTGTTCCACTCCTTCTTCGGCGGCGTGACGAGCGCCGGTCGGGGTATGCGCCGAGAAGGCCGAGACATGGCGATGCGCCTCGCCATCACGCTCAAGGAAGCCGCCACGGGCGTGGACAAGGACGTCGTCATCGACCGGCTCGCCACCTGCGACGTGTGCAAGGGCAAGGGCTCGGTCGCCGATACGGGCGTCATGACGTGTCCGGACTGCCAAGGTTCGGGCCAGCGGGTCGCCACTCGGCAGACGTTCCTCGGCACGATGCAGACCGCGGTGCCCTGCGAACGGTGCGGGGCGAGCGGCCAGGTCGTCTCCGAGCCGTGCGAGGAGTGCCAGGGTTCGGGACGTGTGCCGGACCGGCAGCACGTCACCGTGACGGTGCCTGCCGGAATCCGAGACGGTCAGCAGATACGCCTCCGTGGGCTCGGCGAGGCGGGGATTCGCAACGCGGCCTCCGGCGACCTCATCATCACCATCCAGGTGCGGCCTGACGAGCACCTGCACCGCGAGGGCGACGACCTGCACTGCAAGGTCTCCGTCCCGATCACGCAGGCGGCTCTCGGCGCGACGGTCGAGGTCTGCGGCCTGCTTGAGGACAACGAAATCGAAGTGCCGGCGGGTACTCAGCACGGCGACACCGTTCGTCTCAAAGGGCGGGGCATGCCGCGGTTCGGATCGTCGAGCAGGGGCGACCTCATCATCCATCTCGGCATCGACGTCCCCAAGAAGCTCACCAAGCGCCAGCGCGAGCTGCTCAAAGAGCTCGCGGACGAATTCGGTGAGTCGACGAGCGACCGAAAAGGCGTGCTGCACAAGCTGCACGACTGGCTCTCGGGATAGCTCGTGTCCGCACACCGATTCTTCCTCACTGAGTCTCTGCCGCAGACGGGTGACCCCGTCGTCGCTCCGCTGTCGGACGAGGACCTGCACCACGCGCTGAGAGTGCTGCGCATCCGCGCGGGCGAGCTTCTCGAGCTCGTAGAGCCGGGTGATTTCGGCGCTTCCTGGCGCGTGAAGGTTCTCGGCGCGGATGACGGCGGCGTGCGGGTCGAGACAGTCGAGCGACTCGAACGCATCACTCACCCCCAGGTCACGCTCGTTCAAGGCGTCGCCAAGGGCGAGAAGATGGACGCCATCGTGCGCCAGGCAACCGAGCTTGGCGCTGCCGCCATCATCCCGGTCATCACAGAGCGCACGGTTGTGAAGCTCGACGAGCGCAAGCGCGCGGACCGGGGTGAACGCTGGCGCCGCATCGCGCGGTCCGCCGCCGAGCAGTCACGCCGCGATGACATCCCGGCGGTGGGTGACCCCGTCACGCTCGCCGAATTCGCTTCTTTCGCTGCAGGGTACGACGGGGTCGTGGTGTTGTGGGAGGACTCCTCAGGGGTCGGTCTCGCCGCATCGCTCACTCCGTGGTCCGCCGAGCCGCAGGCGCGTATCGCGATCGTTGTGGGACCCGAGGGGGGCTTGTCCGCCGAGGAGGTCGACGTTCTCGTCGAGCACGGGGCGGTTGTCGCATCTCTCGGCTCCTCGATCCTTCGCACTGAGACCGCCGCGATCGTCGCGCTCGGACTCGCAATCCACGAGCTCGGGGGCCTCGGCCATGGGTGATCGCCCCGTCGGCGTCGCCTTTCGCACGCTGGGCTGCAAGGTCAACCGGGTGGAGAGCGACGACTTCGCCGCCGAACTGCTCGGCCGGGGGTGCGTGCTCGTGCCCGACGACGAGGCGGCGGTCATCGTCGTCAACACGTGCACGGTCACCGGTGAAGCGGACGCGAAGGCGCGCAAGGCCGTCAGGCAGTCGCTGAACGCGGCGTCATCACCGGTCGTCGTGGTAACCGGGTGCCTGGCGTCACTCGATGCCCCGGGGCTTGAGTCGCTGGGCGATCGAGTGGTCGTCGAGGCCGACAAGCCCCGTGTCGCCGAGCGCGTCGCCGAGCTTCTCGAGCTCCGCTCGCAGCCTGCGACACGCGCCGTCCGCGCGGGTGACGGCTTCAGGACCCGCGCGATGCTCAAGGTCCAGGACGGCTGCGACTGCTTCTGCACCTACTGCATCGTGCCCCACGCTCGTGGCGTACCCCGCTCGGTGCCCGCGAGTGCCGTGCTCGACGACGTGCGAGGCCTGCTCGAAGCCGGCGTCGGCGAGATCGTCTTCACCGGCATCAACCTCGGTCGGTACGAGGACGGCTCCACCGACCTCGCCGGGCTCGTCGAAGCGGTAGCCGCCGAGGGCGTCGGGCGCATCCGGCTGTCCAGCATCGAGCCGCGCGACCTCAGCGGCGGACTCCTCGAAGTGCTTGCGAGCGTTCCCGCTGCCTGTGAGCACGTGCACGTGCCGCTCCAGAGTGGCTCCGACACCGTGCTGCGCGCGATGGGACGTCCCTACACCATGCAGGAGTTCATCGACATCGTCGCGGCTGCACGCAGCGCCGTTCCGGGTCTTGCGGTCACCACCGACGTCATTGCAGGCTTCCCCGGCGAGACCCATGCGGATGCCGAGGCGACCCTGCGCCTGTGCGAGCAGATCGGCTTTTCGCGCCTTCACGTGTTCCGCTACAGCGAGCGCGCGGGCACGCCGGCGGCGACGTTAGATAGCCCGGTGCCCAAAGAGGTACGCGCCGAGCGTGCCGCCGCGCTGCGCGAACTCGACGCAGAGCTCAGGCGTCGTTTCGAGGCGAGCCGCCGCGGAAGCGAGGTCGAACTTCTCGTCGAGCGGATCGCCGATGGCATCGCCGAAGGCACGACGCGCGAGTACCTGCGGCTCTCGGTTCCGGCTGAGGGTCTCTGTGCGGGGTCGACGGTGCGCGTCGTGTATCGCTGACCGGGCGTCGCATAGTGCGTTTACGAGGCGCGAGGGTGGTAGAATCTCCCCTGTAAGTCACGACGCGCGCGGCCCCATGACCGTGCTTGAGGCTCATCTCAGAACCGAGGTGCACGACCACGTTGGAACCCACCCAGATCCGTCTCGTCGTCCCGCCCGAACTGGACATGACGACCTTGCTCGGCCAAAGCGACTCACTCCTGCGTCTCATCGAGGATCAGTTCGAGTCAGACATCGCGGTCCGCGGCAACCAGATCACCATCTCCGGGGACTCGGCCGATAACCAGACCGTCTCGTCGCTCTTCACCGAGATGATTCAGCTCGTTGAGCGGGGCGAGCGGCTGACCCCCGACCACGTCGAGCGCTCCATCGAACTGCTCAAGCAGGGAGAGTGCACGCCCACGGCACTTCATGGTGACGTGATCCTCACTCACAAAGGCAAAGCGGTGCGCCCCAAAACCGCCGGCCAGAAGCGCTACGTCGATGCGATCCGCGCCAACACGGTCACCTTCGGCATCGGTCCCGCGGGTACCGGTAAGACCTACCTTGCGATGGCCATGGCCGTCGAAGCGCTCAAGCGCAAGGAGGTCGGCCGCATCATCCTGACCCGTCCCGCTGTCGAAGCCGGCGAGTCCCTCGGCTTTCTCCCTGGAACGCTGACCGAGAAGGTTGACCCGTACCTGCGTCCTTTGTACGACGCGCTCTTCGACATGATGGACGCCGAGAAGTCCTCGCTGCTCATCGATCGCGGTGTCATCGAGATCGCGCCCTTGGCATACATGCGTGGCCGCACGCTCAACGACTCCTTCGTCATCCTCGACGAGGCGCAGAACACCACGCCCGAGCAGATGAAGATGTTCCTTACTCGTCTGGGCTTCGGCTCCCGAATCGTCATCACCGGCGACGTCACCCAAATCGACCTTCCCCGAGGCGCTTCGGGCCTCAAGGAGGTGCGCTCCATCCTGGATGGGGTCAAGGAGATATCGTTTGTCGATCTGACGGGCAAAGACGTCGTCCGACACAAACTCGTCCAGCGGATCGTCACGGCCTACGAGGCTCACGAGGAGCAGAAGGTCGCCGGCTCGGATGCCTGAGCGATCTCTCAGTCCCCAGGTGCGCGTTACCGCGTACCGGCGTCGCTATCGCACGCGCAGGCTGCTGGCGGCGCTGGTCGTCGCGATCATCGCGGTCATCGCCGGGTCCGTGGCCGCGCAGTTCGCCTCGACATTCGTGGCCAGTGGTGAGTTCTCGCCGGCCCTGTGGGGGGCCTTTGGCGCGGCAGTGGCGGCGTTCACCGCAGCGGCGTTCATGCCCGCGATCCGCCGCATTTCCGGGCGCAGCAGTGAGGCCCGTCTGATGATGGCGGCCAGCCCTACTCATCCGCTGCTCCACGAGCTGATGGTCTACGCGCCGGGCACCTACGCGCACTCTGTCGCGGTGGCCAACATCGCTGAGGCCGCCGCCGACGAGATCGGCGCAAACGGCCTGCTCGTGCGCGTGGGCTCGTACTACCACGACGTCGGCAAGCTGACTGCGCCGTGCTACTACTTCGAGAATCTGGAAGAGGGGGAGAACCCGCACGACGCGTTCGACCCCGCACAGTCTGTCGCGGTGATCACCTCTCACGTCCGCGAAGGTGAACGCCTGGCGCGCGAGCACCACCTGCCCGGCGAGGTCGAGGCGATAATCCGCGAGCACCACGGGACGTCGCTCGTGCGCTATTTCTTCCACAAGGCCGGCGGTGCGGACTCAGGCGCGTTCGAGGCCGAGTTCCGCTACCAGGGTGACCTGCCCTCGTCGCGAGAGGCGGCTCTCGTCATGCTGTGCGACGCCAGTGAGGCGTCCGTGCGCGCGATCAAGAGCCGTGAAGCCGGCGCGGTGGAGGCGGCCATCCGAGAAGTGGTGGACGAACGGCTGTCCGATGGTCAACTCGCCCAGTCGGGTATGACCGATGAAGACATCGAAACGACCGTAGGCGTACTCACCGGAATGCTCATGAGCATGTATCACGCTCGGTGCGAGTATCCCAAGGTGGGCGCCGGCAAGCCGAAGGATGCGCAGGCATGTTGATCAGCGTTCTGAGCCACCGTGAACCCGAACCGCTCGATCTGGGTGCGTTCGAGCGCCTCGCGCAGTTCGTCCTCGACCGAGAAGACGCCCCTGAGGCAGTCGAGCTCTCCATCGCGGTGGTAGACCTCGCCGAGATGACCGAGCTCAACGTTCGGTACCGGTCCAAGGAGGGCCCCACCGACGTGCTCTCCTTCCCGTGCGACGACCCGTGCGCGGTCGTCGGTCCCGATGAGCCGGTTGCGCTCGGCGACGTCGTCATCGCTCCCGAAGTCGCAGAGCAGCAGGCCGAGGAGTACGGGCACACCGTGGAGGAGGAGCTGAACCTGCTGCTCGTGCACGGAGTGCTTCACCTCCTCGGATACGACCACGAGGACGACGACGAGGCGACCGTGATGCAGGCTCGAGAGCGAGTCCTGCTCGAGGCCTGGATAGCGGCATCCTAAGAGGGGCGCCGGTGTCTGGCAGACGCTCGATAATCTGGAGCTTCAACTACGCGATCGAGGGAATCGTGTGGGCGCTGAGGACTCAGCGCAACATGCGACTGCATCTCGTGATGGCCTTCGTGGTCACAGTGGGCAGCCTGTTCTTGGGCGTAGGTCGCCAAGGGCTCGTCGCGATCGTGTTCGCGGTGGCGCTCGTGCTCATGGCCGAGCTGTTCAACTCGGCGCTCGAGGCTGCGGTCGACGTGTCCACTGAACGCTACGACCCGCTCGCCAAGATCGCCAAGGACACGGCTGCCGGAGCGGTTCTCGTCGCCTCGATCAACGCCCTCATCATCGGCTATCTCGTCCTCTTCGAGCCCGTCAAGCGCCTGCTCCAGTCCGGGCTCGACGTCGTCACCTTCGCGGCTCCCGATCTGACCGTGCTGGCTCTGGCGCTCGTCCTGCTCGCCGTCATCCTGATGAAGGCGGTGTCGCGCGAGGGCACCTGGATGCAAGGGGGCTGGCCGAGCGGCCACGCTGCGATTGCGTTCGGCGCAGCCACGATCATCGGCTTTGTCACAGGAAGCGCCGCGGCGCTTGCTCTCGCGTACTTCGTAGCGTTTCTGGTCGCCCAGAGCCGCATCGAGGCCGAGATTCACTCAGTCGCCCAGTCGATAGTGGGCGCGGTGCTCGGCGTCGTGATTGTCACGCTCGTCTATCAGGTATTCTTCTGATGACATACCGCCTGGCTGTTCCACGGACCTTGAGGTTGCCGTGCTTGTACTCGTAATAGTGATCGCTCTTGTGCTGCTCGGGCTGTGCGCGGTCATCGCAGCGGCCGAGACTGCCGTTGTGCTGCTTCCTCCCGGTCGCGTGCACCGCCTCGTGGAGGCCGAGAGGCCCGGAGCCACCGCGTTGGACGCACTGGCCGACGTGCGGCACCGTCTTCGCGCCGTGTCGATGTTGACCGCCGGAGTCGCGTTCGCCGCCGGTGCCGCCGCAGGAGCCCGCGTGGCCACCGACCTTGCCGGAGACGTCTTGACCGCCGACCTCGCTGCCTCGTACGAGTCGCCCGTGATGGCGGTCGGTGCGTTTCTGGCGGTACTCATGGTCCACAGCTTCGGACAGGCGCTGCCGCGTACGCTCGCGGTTTCGAACCCCGAGCGAATCGGGCTGGACACGGCTCGCTTCGCGTTGACCTACATGCGGGCGGTCTATCCGCTGGCGCGTGTGCTTGGCGGGCCTTGGAAGTGGGCGGTCTCCATCGCATCGGGGGAGCGCCCCATCAGCCCGTGGGCCGTTACGCCGGAGTGGCGCGGAGGCGAGCAGGACGACGAGGCCGAGCGCGAGGAAGCCGAGGAGGCTCTCCTCGAGGCAGTCTCGGACTTCGCCGAGAAGGTCGCGCGTGAGGTCATGGTGCCGCGCACCGACATGAAGGCCCTGCCGGACACCGCGTCGGTGGCTGACGCGATCGCGCTGATCGGGGTGACAGGGTACTCTCGGCTGCCTGTGTATCACGAGACGGTGGACGACGTTCGCGGGGTGCTCTACGCGAAGGACCTGCTCGGAGCTGTAGGAAACGGCGGCGGCGGTGCGACCGTGCTTTCCCTGTGCCGGCAGCCGTACTTCGTGCCTGAGACCAAACCGGTCGAGGAGCTACTCGTCGAGATGAGGGAACGTACTCACATCGCCATCGTCGCTGACGAGTACGGCGGAACGTCAGGTCTCGTGACACTGGAGGACCTGCTCGAGGAGATCGTCGGGGACATCAGCGACGAGTACGACCGCGAGGAGCCGCTGCTCACCGATCACGGTGACGGGCGCTTCTCGGTGGACGCCCGTCTGCCCGTCGACGATCTGAACGAGCGATTTGGTACCGATATCGAAACCGAGGTCGACTCGATCGGTGGCTTGTTCACCGAGGTCCTCGGAAGGATTCCCTCTCAGGGCGAAGCGGTGGAGATCGAAGGACTGAGGCTCACCGTGACCGACCTTGAGGGAACCCGCATCCGCAAACTATGCGTCGAGCCGGCAGCGCCGGCGGACGAAGGGGGAGACCATGCGTAATCTGACCCAGCCCGACCTCGTGCTGCTGGCTTTTGCCCGCGAGGCGCAGGAGAAAGCCTACGCCCCGTACTCGTCGTTTCGCGTCGGAGCCGCGGTCTACACGGCTGAGGGCGAGACGTTCCAGGGCGTGAACATCGAGAACGCGGCGTATGGCGCGACGATCTGCGCCGAGCGCGCCGCGCTTGCCGCAGCCATCTCGGCTGGCTTCCGCGACATCGAGGCGGTCGCGGTCGTCGGCGACTCCGACGCTCCCACGGTGCCCTGTGGTTGCTGCCGCCAGGCACTTGCCGAGTTCAACCCGGAGATGCGCGTCATCATGGGCGGACAGCGCGACGACGTCATGGTGATGTCGCTCGACGAGCTGCTGCCCGAGGCGTTCGTCCGCGGATACCTCGACCAGGATGAGACTCGCTAGATGGCCACTCCTAACACGCATGGGATCGGCAGCGGTTTTCGCAGCGGCTTCGTAGCGCTCGTCGGAAGGCCCAACGCCGGCAAGTCCACGCTCACCAACGCGCTCGTGGGAACCAAGGTCGCGATCACCAGCGACACGCCGCAGACGACCCGCCACCGCCTGCGCGCCGTCGTGAACCGCGAGGACGCACAACTCGTCATCGTCGACACGCCGGGGCTGCACAAGCCGCACGACGCGCTCGGCGAGGAACTCAACCGCAGTGCGCTCAAGGCTCTTGAGGACGTTGACGTCGTCGCTATGCTGGTCGACGCGACAAAGCCGGTCGGCGGGGGAGACCGCTGGGTCGGCGAGCACGTCGCCCGCTGCCGCGGTCGCAAGATACTCGTGCTCACCAAGGCGGACATAGCCTCCGCCGAGCAGGTCGAGGCGCAGATGAAGGCCGCCGGTAAGCTGGCCGACTTCGACGAGGTCATCGTCTTGTCGGCGACCGAGGGCTTCAACCTCGAGGGCTTTTACCAGGCGGCTGCTTCGTACCTGCCGGAGGGCCCGCGCTGGTTCCCCGAGGACATGCCCACCGACCAGTCGCTCGAGGTCATGGTGGCGGAGTTCATCCGAGAGAAGATCCTGCGCTCCACCTTCGACGAGGTGCCCCACGCCGTGGGCGTGGCGATCGAGGAGTTCGAAGTCGACCCCAAGACCGACTTCACCCGCATCTGGGCCGTCATCTACGTCGAGCGCGACTCCCAGAAGGGCATCATCATCGGCAAGGGCGGCGAGATGATCAAGCACGTCGGCACCAAGGCCCGCATGGATCTCGAGCGGCTCCTCGGCACCAAGGTCCACCTGGAGCTCACCGTCAAGGTCAAGAAGGACTGGCGGCGCGACGCATCGCAGATCCGCCGCTTCGGCTATGGAGAGGGACTGTGACGACCATGGACGTGCCGTCGATCGCCGCCGCTATCGACCAGACGCTTCTCAAGCCGACTATCGGCTTGATCGAGGCCGCGGAGTGGGTTGAAGCCAGCAAGGACGCCGGGTTTGCGACGCTGTGCGTGTCGCCATTTCTCGTGCCGATGACCGCGGAAGCGCTTGCGGGATCCGCGACGGGCACCTGCTCGGTGGCCGGTTTCCCGCTTGGTTATGCGGTGACAGAGTCGAAGGCCGAGGAAGCCCGCAGGCTGGCCGAGCTGGGCTGTGCCGACGTGGACATGGTCATCAACGTCGCGGCGCTGCTCGAGGGTTCCGACGACTACGTGCGCGACGACATCGCCGCAGTCGTCTCGGCGGTGGCCTCCGTCAACAACGCGACCATCGTGAAGGTGATTCTCGAGACCGCCTATCTGGCTGAGTCCGACATCGAGCGCGCGTGCCGGCTGTGTATGGGCGCCGGAGCGCACTACGTGAAGACGTCGACAGGCTTTGGCCCGCGCGGCGCGAGTGCTCGTGACTGCGAGATCATGCGCGCGGTCGTGAGCGACAAGCTCGGAGTGAAGGCCGCAGGCGGGATTCGCGACCTCGATGCGGCACTCGAGATGATCGCCGCGGGGGCGGACCGCATCGGTACGTCAGCCGGGCTCGAGATCATCTCCGAGGCTGAAGCCCGCGGCCTCTAGGCCCGGTCCCATGCCGAGCTACCCGCTGCGCGCTCTCGTCTTGCGCCACACTAAACTGGGCGAGACCGACGTCATCGTGACTCTGCTCGCCGAGGACGGCAGGCAGGTGCGCGCTGTCGCCAAGGGTCTGCGTAAGCCCGGGTCGCGCATCGGAGGCCGGCTCGAGGAGTTCGCCGTCGCCGATCTGCTGCTGCACACAGGCCGATCGCTCGATGTGGTGAGCGAGGTTCGCACGCACGAGACGCACAAGGGGCTCCGAGGCGATCTCGATCGCAGCGCGGCCGCGTCGGTGGTGGTCGACCTGCTCGACAAGGCGTCGCTCGAGGGGCAGACCGATCCCCGCTTGTTCGCCCTCTCTGACGCCACGCTGACCGCGCTCGAGTGCGCGGAGGTGAGGGCGCTGCCGGCGCTTGTGGTCGCGTTCCTCGTGAAGGCGATGGCGATGATGGGCTATCGGCCGGAGTTGGAGTCGTGCGCCGCATGCGGCTCAGATGCGGCGTCCTCGGAGAGGTTCTCGGTTACCTCGGGCGGGACACTGTGCCCCGCGTGCGGAGACGTCGACCCCTCGGCGCTGCGTTGCGCTCCGGCCGCACTCGAGTGGCTGCTCGTGCTGATGCGGTCCACAATGGCCGAGGTGTCGGTGCTCGACATGCCCGATGCCGCGGTGTCGGACTGCTTCGCGATCATTCGCAGCTTCGTCGTCTTTCACGTTCCCGCTCGCCTCAAAGCACTCGACTTCTACGCGTCGATCCTTCCGCGTTCCTGACTCTTGGAACGACCGAGAACCGCTTTGGTCGTGTAAACTGTTCCGACACTCGGCGGCCGCCGAAGAACCCGTATGAGGGAGTCCATCGACCGATGAGCACGATGACGTTCCAGGACATCATCCTCGCCCTTTCGCGCTACTGGGCGGATCAGGGTTGTGTGGTGCTTCAGCCCTATGACACCGAGGTGGGCGCGGGCACGTTCCATCCCGCCACCACGCTTCGCGCGCTCGGGCCGGACGCATGGCGCACCGCCTACGTGCAGCCGAGTCGCCGTCCCACTGACGGGCGCTACGGCGAGAACCCCAATCGCCTGCAGCACTACTACCAGTACCAGGTGATCCTCAAGCCGAGCCCGGACAACGTGCTCGACCTGTACTTCGACTCGCTCCGCGCGATCGGAATCGAGCCCGCGGAGCATGACATACGGCTTGTCGAGGACGACTGGGAGTCGCCGACGCTCGGTGCGTGGGGCCTGGGCTGGGAAGTCTGGCTCAACGGCATGGAAGTCACGCAGTTCACCTACTTCCAGCAAGTCGGCGGTTTCGAGTGCCGACCGGTGCCTGCCGAGATCACCTATGGTCTCGAACGTCTTGCGATGTACATCCAGGGCGTGGACAGCGTCTACGATCTCATCTGGTCCAAGGGCCCCGACGGCGTCGTCTTCACCTACGGCGACGTCTTCCTCCGCAACGAGCAGCAGTACTCGGCGTACAACTTCGAGGTCGCGGACGTCGATATGCTTCTCGGCCTGTTCACGACCTTCGAGGGCGAATGCAAGCGCACGCTCGAGGCCGGCTACGTGCTGCCTGCGTACGACTACGTGCTCAAGTGCAGCCACGCGTTCAACCTGCTCGACGCGCGCGGTGCGATCTCGGTGACCGAGCGCATGGGCTACATCCTCCGCGTGCGCACCATCGCGAAAGCGTGCTGCGCCGCCTACATCGCCCTGGTCACCCCCGAGGAGCCTGTCGCGGAAGACGCCGCCGGCGAGGAAGGGGGTGCTTCGTGATGGAGGGTCGTGACTTCGTCCTTGAGATCGGCACCGAGGAGCTTCCGTCATCGGCTGTCTACACCGCAATCGAGCAGCTCCAGGAGCGCGTTCCCCGCGCTTTGGACGACGCCCGAATCGGCTACGGCTCCATCGCGGTGGTCGCCTCGCCTCGGCGGGTAGCAGTGCTGGTGAGCACACTGGCGGTCAAGCAGAGTGACGCGATCCAGCGCTTCAAGGGCCCGGCAGCAAAGGCCGCGTTCGACGCCGAGGGCAATCCGACACCGGCCGCGATCGGCTTCGCACGCGGCAAGGGCGTCGACGTCTCATCACTCGAGGTCGTCGACGATGCGAACGGTTCCTACGTGTACGCGGTGGTCGAGCAGGTAGGCACCGAGAGCGCCTCCGTGCTCCCCGGCGTGATGTCTCGCCTTATCGACTCGATCGAGTGGTCGAGGTCCATGCGGTGGGGAAGCGGCGACGCGCGCTTCTCGCGCCCGGTTCGCTGGCTGCTGTGTCTCTTCGGCACCGACGTGATCGAAGTCGAGTTTGGCGGGCTGACCGCCGGTAGGACCACCTACGGGCACCGCTTCCTCGCACCGGGACCGATCGAGGTCTTCGCCGCCTTCGAGTACCCGGAAAAGCTCCAGGCCGCGATGGTCTCGGTTGACCACGCCATCCGTGCGCGCACGCTGCGCGAGGGGATCAAGCGAGAGTCCGAGGCGGTCGGCGACACGGCGGTCGTGCCCGACAAGACATTTGCCGAGGTCGTGAACCTCGTTGAGTGGCCCACGATCGGCGTCGGTACGTTCGACGAGACGTTCCTTGAGGTGCCGCGTGAGATTCTCGAGCACGCGATGGGCAGCCACCAGCGCTACTTCCCGCTCGAGCGCGCCGACGGCACGCTCGACAACCGATTCCTTGTCGCCCACAACGGTGCACCGCAGCGCACCGAGGCGATCATCCGGGGTCACGAGCGCGTCATTCGTGCGCGACTCGCCGACGCCGCATTCTTCTACCGAGAGGACCTGGCTCACAGCCTCGAGGAGTACGTCCATCGCCTTGAGTCCATCGTGTTCCAGGACAAGCTCGGCTCACTGGGCGACAAGGTGCGTCGCGTGGAGGCGCTGGTCGACAAGATCGCGGCCCTGACGGACGTTCACGCCGACATTGCAGCATGGGCTCGCAGGGCCGCACATCTGTGTAAGGCCGACCTCGTGACCAGCGCGGTCGTCGAGTTCACCGACCTTCAGGGCACGATGGGTCGCTACTACGCGCTGGCTTCCGGCGAAGAGCCTCAGGTGGCGGCCGCCATCGAGGAGCACTACCGACCGCGCGGCGCCTCTGACTCGCTCCCGTCGACGACCGAGGGCCGACTGGTCGCGATCTCGGACAAGCTCGACACCATCTGCGGCATCTTCGCCGTCGGCATGGCGCCGACCGGCTCGGCCGATCCCTTCGCGCTGCGACGCGGCGCCAACGGCATTCTGCTGATGGCCATGGACGGGACCCGGGTCTCGCTGGACGAGCTCATCGCAGCCGCCCTTGCCGGATACGACGGAGTGTTGGAGTTCGACGTCGAGGGGGTCGGGCGGGACATCAAGGCGTTCGTCCTGACGCGCCTGGACACGATTCTTCGCGACCGTGGTCACGCCTACGACACCGTCGAAGCCGTTCTGGCGGTCGCCGGCGATGATCCTGCCGATGCCCTTGCGCGCTGCGAGGCGCTCACTCGCGCTCGTGCTGATGCACCCGATACCTTCGCGGACCTCTCGGCCGCCTTCACTCGCGCCAAGAACCTCTCCAAGCCCGAGCTCGGCGACGTGGTCGACCGCGCCATCATGGGCGAGGAGGAGCTCTTGCTTGCGGACGCGCTCGACGAGGCCGAGGGACGTGCGCAGCAGCTGGTGGAGGCGAGCGCATACTCGGCGCTTCTCGAGACCTTCGCGGGCATGCGACTGCCGATCGACGCGTTCTTCGACAACGTCCTGGTGATGGCCGAGGACGAGGCGGTGCGCGCCAACCGCTTGAGGCTTCTCAACCGCTTCGTCGCGCTGTTCTCGCGCTTCGCCGACATCGGCCGGCTGGCGGGGTAGCGCCGTGACTCATGAGGTCGTGACGGTCCACGTGCTGTCGGATTCGCTCGGCGAGACCGCCGAGGCCGTGGCTCGCGCTGCCATATCGCAGTTCACACCGGGAGCGTTCCGGATCGAGCGGCTGCCCAAGATCACCACTCCGGCGCAGCTGCAGGACATGGTGCACTCGCACTGCGGCGAAGACTGCCTCTTTCTCTACACGCTGGTCGAGGTCGACTTGCTTGCGGAGATGGAGCGTTTGTGCGCCGAGGGAATCAATGGCGTGGACCTACTCGGCCCGGCCGTCAGGCTTCTTTCGAGTGTGACGGGATTGTCGTCGATCTCGGAGGCTGGAGTCGTCAGGCGGACCGACGAGCTGTACTTCGACCGCATCGAGGCAATGGAGTTCGCGGTCAAGCACGACGACGGACGCAACCCGGAAGGCTACGTGGATGCCGACGTCGTTCTTATCGGCGTCTCTCGCACGAGCAAGACACCGCTTTCGATGTACCTCGCCTTCAAGGGCTACCGCGTCGCCAACATCCCGCTTGCGAAGGGGGTGGCGCCTCCTGACGAGATCTTCGACGTCGACCCCCGCAAGGTGTTTGGGCTCGTCACGAGCCCGGAGGTGCTGGTCGACATCCGGACCGAGCGTATGAAGGAGCTCGGGACCTGGGTTCGCGGTTATGCCGAGTTCGAGGAGATCGAGCAGGAACTCGAGGAGGCTCGCGCGCTCATGCGCAAGATCGGCTGCCTGGTGGTCCGCACGGACAACAGGGCCGTCGAGGAGTCGGCGCAGGAGATCATCAGGCATCTGCAGGGCGGGCTGTCCACACAGGACTGACCGCTCGCCATCAAGGAGTAGCGCGGCCTCACAGGTACGCTATGATTCACGGAACCAGGGTCCCCGCAAGAAAGGGAGAGGGAGTTGGCGGAAGCTAAGCGTGTGTACGCCTTCGGTGGCGAGAGTACCGAGGGCAACAGGGATATGAAGTTCATTCTCGGCGGCAAGGGTGCGAACCTCGCCGAGATGGCAAATATGGGCCTGCCCGTACCGCCCGGCTTCACGATCACCTGCCAGGCATGCATGGAGTACTACAACTCGACGCCGCCCGGCTTCCCGGCTGGTCTGTCCGAGGAGATCGCCGAGCACGTCGCGGCACTTGAGGCCAAGATGGGCAAGCGGCTTGGTGACGACAGTGACCCGCTGCTCGTGTCGGTGCGCTCCGGCTCGCCGTTCTCGATGCCGGGCATGATGGACACCGTCTTGAACCTCGGTCTCAACGACACGTCGGTTCAGGGTCTCATCGCCCAGACGGGCAACGAGCGCTTCGCGTGGGACAGCTACCGTCGCTTCATTCAGATGTTCTCCAAGGTAGTTCTCGACGCCGAAGGCGATCTGTTCGAGAACGCCATCACCAAGATGAAGCTCGATCGAGGCGTCGCGAGCGACACCGACCTGTCCGCAGAGGACATGCGCGAGCTCGTCGGCATCTTCAAGAACGTCGTCGCCGAGCACGTCTCGGCAGCGGAGTATCCGCAGCTTGCCGTGGACGGCAAGGTCGTGTTCCCGCAGGAGGTCGGTCTCCAGCTGCACCTCGCCATCGAGGCGGTTTTCAAGAGCTGGAACAACCGTCGTGCGATCGACTATCGCCGCATGGAGAAGATCGCTGACGATCTGGGTACAGCGGTCAACGTCCAGTCGATGGTCTTCGGCAACAAGGGCGAGACCTCGGCCACCGGCGTTGCCTTCACCCGCAATCCGGCTGACGGCACCAACGAGTACTACGGCGACTTCCTCACCAACGCTCAGGGCGAGGACGTCGTCGCGGGCATCCGCGTGACCGAGCAGCTCGCAGACCTCCAGAAGGTTCTCCCGGAGGCCGGCGCCGAGCTCTACAAGGTCTTCGACATCCTCGAGAAGCACTATCGCGACATGTGCGACATCGAGTTCACGATCGAGCAGGGCAAGCTGTGGATGCTGCAGACCCGTGTCGGTAAGCGCACCGCGCGCGCCGCGCTCAAGGTCGCGGTCGACATGGTCGCCGAGGGTCTCATCACCCGCGAGGAGGCCGTCCTGCGCATCGATCCCGCGCAGCTCGATCAGCTCCTCCACCCGCAGTTCGACTCGACAGCAAACTATGACGTGGTCGCCAAGGGCCTGAACGCCTCGCCCGGCGCTGCCGTCGGCGAGGTCATCTTCTCGGCGGACGCCGCGGAAGAGGCTGCCGCGGAGGGCCGCAAGGTCATCCTGGTCCGCTGGGAGACCACGCCCGACGACCTGCACGGCATGATCGCCGCTCAGGGCATCCTCACGTCGCACGGCGGCAAGACCAGCCACGCGGCGGTCGTCGCCCGCGGCATGGGCAAGCCGTGCGTCTGCGGTGCCGAGAAGCTCAAGATCGACGCCGAGAAGAAGCAGGCGCTCATCTCCGGAAGCGATGTCGTGCTCAACGAGGGTGACATCATCTCGATCGACGGCACGACCGGCATCGTCGTGCTCGGAGCCGTCTCGCTCGTCGAGCCCGAAGTCTCGGGTGACTTCGACACGATCCTGTCGTGGGCGGATGAGTTCCGCACCACCGGCGTTCGCGCGAACGCCGACACGCCCGACGACGCGGCTCTCGGTCGCAAGTTCGGCGCTGCCGGTATCGGACTGTGCCGCACCGAGCACATGTTCCTCGGCGAGGTCCGCAAGGCGATGCTTCAGAGCTTCATCCTCGCCGACCGCCAGGAAGAGCGTGACAAGGCGCTCGAGCACCTGCTCGAGGAGCAGACCGGCGACTTCCTCGGCATCTTCGAGGCCATGGACGGGCTGCCGGTCACGGTTCGCCTGCTCGATCCGCCGCTGCACGAGTTCCTCGACTCGCCGCGTGAACTCGAAGTCGAGATCGTCAGGGGCGAGTGCACCGGTTCGCTCAACGCCCAGGAACTCGCCGAGAAGCGCAAGCTGCTCGCTCACATCGACTCCATGGCTGAGATGAACCCGATGCTCGGACTCCGGGGTTGCCGTCTCGGCATCATGTTCCCCGAGCTCTATGCGATGCAGGTCCGCGCGATCACTCGCGCCGCCTGCGACTTGAAGAAGGCCGGCAAGGACCCGCGCCCCGAGATCATGATTCCGCTCGTGTCGCTCAAGGCGGAGCTGGAGACCCTTCGTACCGAGGCCGAGCAGGTTATCGCCGAGGTGATTGCGGAGCGCGGCGTTGAGATCGATATCCCGATCGGCACGATGATCGAACTTCCTCGCGCAGCCGTTATGGCCGACAAGATCGGTGAAGTCGCCGACTTCTTCAGCTTCGGTACCAACGACCTGACGCAGACGACGTTCGGCTTCTCGCGTGACGACATCGAGTCGAAGTTCCTGCCGCGCTATCTCGAGCGCAAGGTCATGTCGCGCAACCCCTTCGAGACTATCGACGAGGGTGTCGCCAAGGTCGTTGCCATGGGGTGTGAAGGCGGTCGCTCGGTCAATCCCAAGATCAAGCTCGGCGTATGCGGCGAGCACGGGGGCGACCCCGAGAGTGTGAAGGTGTTCTTCGGGATCGGCCTCGACTACGTGTCGTGTTCGCCGTACCGGATCCCGCTCGCGAGACTCGCGGCAGCTCAGGCGAAGCTCACTGAAGGGGCCAACGGCTCCGACAACAGGTAGAGCCCGACGGGGCCCGGGCGCATGCCCGGGCCCCGTTTACATGGGGAGTGCGTGAATGAGGGGCACCAAGCTCTGGACCGAGCCACGCTCGCCGCTCATCAGCGGTCGCTCTCGACGCGCGCGTTCCTTCTCGGTCGATTGGCTCATTGGCAGCGCACTGGCTCTCGGCGGCTCGGGGATGGTGATCGCCTACCTTCTGCTTCCCAACGGGATCGACGGAGTCTCCGAGCCGGGTACGTCGGCGCTCATCATTGCCACCGCGGCCTTCTCGGGTGCAGCGCTGGGCGTGCTTATGGCACGCGGGATGGGATGGATCCGACCGTGGCTGAGTGCCGCGATAGTGGGCATGCTTGGCTGTCTCGGCTGGACTGCGTTCCTGGCATTTGGTACCGGCGTCTGATGCGAGTAGGTGGGCGAGGGTGGAGTTCGAGCACGTGATGAACAGAGAGTCAGCGGAGGCCGCGGAGTACGAGCGCCTTGCCGTCCGAGCCGCGAAGGCCGCTGAGTCACGGGGACGCGAGCGTCCGGCCACACCGGACCCGTACCGCACTGACTTCCAGCGCGACCGCGACCGCATCATCCACTCCAAGGCGTTCCGGCGCCTGTCGCACAAGACACAGGTGTTCTTGTCGCCTGAGGGTGATCACTACCGCACGCGTCTCACGCACACTCTTGAGGTCTCACAGATATCGCGTTCCATCGCCAGGGCATTGAGGCTCAACGAGGATCTCACCGAGGCCGTCGCGCTGGGGCACGACCTTGGACACACGCCTTTCGGCCACACGGGCGAGACGGCGCTGTCCGAGATTCTCGCCGAGGTTGCCGCGAAACATCCCGGCGCGCCAGCGAACTACGAGCACAACCGGCAGTCACTGCGCATCGTCGAGCACCTGGAGTACGACGGCAAAGGTCTCAATCTCACGTGGGAGGTCAGGGACGGCATCTTCGGTCACACCGGCGCTCACGTACCCGAGACGCTGGAAGGCCAGATCGTCCGCATCGCTGATCGAATCGCGTATGTGAACCACGACATTGACGACGCGATTCGCGCGGGTGTGCTGAGCGATCGGGACCTGCCGACCGGCCCGGTCGCCGTCCTGGGAGATCGTCACGGGACGCGGATCACCGCCATGGTCACCGACCTGATCAGGACGTCGGCTGTCTCGGACAAGATCGCCATGTCGGAGCCGGTATGGAACGCCATGATGGAGCTGCGGGCATTCCTGTTCGATGAGGTGTACCTGTCGGACCGGGCAAAGGCGGAGGAACCGCGCGCACACGGGCTCGTGCAGATGCTCGTGAATCACTACCTGAACGAACCGCAGGAGATGCCGGCCGAGTTCCAGCCGGCGAACGAAGGTGAGCTTGTTCAGTGCGTGGTCGACTACGTCGCCGGCATGACGGACAGGTACGCGATTCGTGAGTTCGAGAGGCTGTTCGTTCCCAAGAAGTGGCTTGTATGAACGGCGCGTTTCCTATGCGATACTTATACGCCGAAGCCCGTGGGAGGGGTTCGTTCCTGTTTGGGTAGTTCGTCGTGCATCCTGTACGACGTTACGTAAGCATGTGTGTACGAAGGGAGAGGGTGCATGACTGGGGCAGTAGCCTGGATCGCGCCGCTTAGCGCGGTTATCGGACTTGCGGTCGCCGCATTCCTCGGAACTTGGGTCCTGAAGCAGGATCCCGGTAACGAGAAGATGCAGGAGATCTCGAAGGCCACGCAAGAGGGCGCCATGGCGTTCCTCAAGGCCGAATGGCGTGTGCTTTACGTGTTCGCCGCGGCCGTGTTCGTCGCCTTGATATTCTCGGCGGGCGGCGACTACAAGAACGGTGCTCTTACGGGCGTGGCGTTCCTGACCGGCGGATTCCTGTCGGCCGCTGCCGGCTACGTCGGCATGTACGTGGCCACCCGCGCGAACACGCGCACCGCTCAGGCCGCCACCAACGGTGTCGCCAAGGCGCTCAACGTCGCGTTCCGCTCGGGACTCACCATGGGTCTCACGGTCGCATCCTTCGGCCTCATGGGCCTCTCGCTGTGGGCAATCGCCTTCATCATCATGGGTGAGAATCCCGTGGCCGATCAGGGCATCGTCAACGGCTTCGCGCTCGGCGCCAGCTCCATCGCGCTGTTCGCACGCGTCGGCGGCGGCATCTACACGAAGGCTGCCGACGTCGGCGCCGACCTCGTGGGCAAGGTTGAGGCCGGTATCCCCGAGGACGATCCTCGCAACCCCGCAGTCATCGCCGACAACGTCGGCGACAACGTCGGCGACGTCGCAGGCATGGGTGCCGACCTTTTCGAGAGCTACGTCGGCTCGATCCTCGCGCCGATGGTTCTGGCTCTCTCGCTGTGGGCCGGCATCACCATCGAGAAGCTGCAGCTGCTGAAGGTCGGCGGCGACGTGGTCGCTCTCCAGAAGATCGTCGAGATCGCTCCCAAGGACCTGATGTATGGCATCGTCACGCCGCTGCTGATCGCCGGTCTGGGCATCATCGCCTCGATCATCGGTCTGTTCGCGGTTCGCGCAAAGGAGGGCGGCAACCTTCACGTCGCGCTCAACATCGGCACGTACGTGGCTGCCGCGATCGAGGTCGTTGCTATGGCCGGCCTGTTCTATCTGTGGGCCACGGGCGTCGGCGACATGTCGCGTATGTGGTACTTCGGCTCGGTCGTTCTCGGCCTGGCTGCAGGTATCGCCATCGGGCAGATCACCGAGTACTACTGCTCGGATCACTTCAAGCCGGTCCAGGACATCGCCAAGGCATCCGAGACCGGTCCGGCCACCAACATCATCTCCGGCCTCGGCGTCGGCATGATCTCGACGGTCGGTCCGATCCTCGTCGTCGCGCTGGGCATCTTCGGCTCGTACTACATGGGTAACCTGGCCGTGCCGTGGTCGGACACCTCCGGCATCTACGGAATCGCGCTTGCGGCGCTGGGCATGCTGTCCATCACCGCTATCACCGTCGGCGTCGACGCCTACGGTCCTGTCGCCGACAACGCCGGCGGCATCGCGGAGATGGCGCACATGGATCCCGCGATCCGCAAGATCACCGACGGTCTCGACTCGGTGGGCAACACCACCGCCGCGATCGCCAAGGGCTTCGCGATCGGCTCGGCCGGTCTGACCGCCCTCGCGCTGTTCACTGCCTTCCGCACGACCATCGCTGCGGGCGGCATCGTGCTGAACCTGTCGCTCGAGAATGCCTACGTCGTCGTGGGCCTGTTCATCGGCGCCATGCTGCCGTTCCTGTTCGCGGCTCTGACCATGAACGCGGTCGGTCGCGCGGCGTTCGCGATGATCGGCGAGGTTCGTCGTCAGTTCAAGGAGATCCCCGGCCTGCTCGCAGGTGAAGAGGGAGTCAAGGCTGACTACGCCAAGTGCGTTGACATCGCCACCAAGGGCGCGCTCAAGGAGATGGTCGTCCCCGGTATCCTCGCCGTGGCCGTTCCGATCCTCATCGGCGTCGTGAACCTCGAGATCCTCGGCGGCTTCCTCGCCGGCGCGACCGTCTCCGGCTTCCTCATGGCCATCATGATGGCCAACGCGGGTGGCGCGTGGGACAACGCGAAGAAGTACATCGAGAGTGGCGCTCACGGCGGCAAGGGCTCTGACGCCCACCACGCCGCTGTCGTCGGCGACACCGTCGGCGATCCGTTCAAGGACACTTCGGGTCCGGCCATGAACATCCTCATCAAGCTCATGACCGTCGTCTCGCTCGTGTTCGTGCCGCTCTTCCTGCAGATCCACGGCTAAGCCGTAGGTGCAGATCACAGAGTAGTGTCGCCAGCGCTCCCGGGGGCCTTCCAAGGTCCCCGGGAGCGCGCGCGTTTCTCACGCGATACGATGGAGTGACGAGAGGGGGATCGCATGGGCCGCATATCGGATGACGACATAGCCAGAGTCCGTGATGCCACCGATCTCGTCGCGGTCGTGAGCGAGCGCGTTGTGCTCAAGCAAAAGGGTCGGCTGTTCTGGGGAAACTGCCCCTTTCACGGAGAGAAGACCCCCTCATTCAAGATCGACCCGGCCACCCAGCTGTGGCACTGCTTCGGCTGTGGTCTCGGCGGTGATGTCTTTGGCTACGTGATGCGTACCGAGAACGTCGAGTTCCCCGATTCGGTCCGCATTCTGGCTGACCGCGCCAACATCGAGCTCCACGAGCAGGAGGGCGGCGTCCCGCGCAGCCACAAGGAGCGACTCGTCGCGGCCTGTGATGAGGCCGCGCAGTACTACCACAAGGTGCTGACCGGCTCCCGGGACTCCTCCGCCGCTCAGGCGCGCGACTACCTCACCAAGCGAGGGTTCGGCAGCGACGTCGCCAAGGATTGGACGCTTGGGTTCGCCCCGGGTCGCGGCGCCCTGGTCAAACACCTGTCCGAGAAGGGCTTCTCGGCTGACGAGATGGTGGGGGCCAACCTCGCTCTCAAGGGCGACGACGGGCGGCTCAAGGACCGCTTCTATGGTCGCGTGATGTTCCCGATCCGCGACCTCACCGGTCGTGTCATCGCCTTCGGCGGCCGTGTCGTAGGCGCAGGCGAACCCAAGTACCTCAACACCAACGACACGCCGATCTTCAAGAAGTCGCAGAACCTCTACGCGATCGAGCGCGCGAAGGGGGCGATCGTCAGCGACGGCGGCGCCGTGGTCTGTGAGGGTTACACGGACGTGATCGCGCTTCATCGCGCGGGGATCACGAGCGCTGTTGCCACGCTTGGCACCGCGCTCACGGTCCAGCACACCAAACTGCTCGGCAGATTCGCGACGCGCATCGTCTACCTCTTCGATGGGGACGAGGCGGGCATGCGGGCCGCGGATCGTGCAGTGGAGTTCATCGACGCCTCAGCGACCCCCGAGGCCGGCAGATCGAGGACGGAGCTCTACGTCGCGGTCATACCCGACGGTCTCGACCCGGCCGATTACACCGAGCGGTACGGGCCTGATGCCATGCGGAAGCTGATCTCGGAGGCGGCGCCGCTTCTGCGCTTTGCCATCGACCGGCGTCTGGCGCGCTGGGACCTCGAGCGCCCCGAAGAGCGCAGCCGCGCGCTTCCGGACGCCGTGTCGGTGCTCGTGCCCGTGAAGGGCTCGTTGCTGGCGCAGGACTACGCCTCCTACATCGCGGGGCGTCTCATGTGCGACGTCCAGGTCGTGATGCGGGCTCTCGACAAGGCGCGTCCCGCGACCGTGCATGCACCCGAAGACCCGTCGGACGAACCACGATCGGTAGAGCAGGTGCCGTTGTCGACGCACGCGCGGCTGGAGCGCGATATGCTGGCGCTCATGGTCCACTCGCCGGCCGAGAGGGGCAGGGCACAGGAGTTGCTGTCGCAAGGCCTGCTCACCGAGAAGTCACATATCGCGATCGCCGAGGTGATTGCCGGTGCGGATGCGGGTACTGACCCTCGAAGGCTGATGGCGGACATCGGTACGGCGGTTCCCGGCTCTGCGGAGCTGCTCTCGGGGGCCGATGAGTTCGGCAAGTCGGATGTGCAGGACGCGGCAATCGACGTCATGCGCCGGCTCAAGGAGTTCGACGTCGAACGTCGAATCGCCACAGGGAAGGCTCGGTTGGCGCAGCCGGAATCGCTCAAGGTTCCAGGTGAGGATGACGACCTAATCAGGGAGATTTCGATGCTTCAGAGGCGGCTGGACGCGCTTCGTCGCGGCGAGATCGTGACCGACTAGGAACGCGGAGACAGCGTGGCAGAGAAGCCGAAGACCAACGCAAAGATCACTGCAGCCGCCAAGGCCGAGAAGACCCCGGCGAAACCTGCGGCACCGGCTAAAGACCCCACAAGCACCAAGAAGAAGCCGGCCGCCCGCGCCAAGAAGACACCCGCGCTGGCAACCGACATCGACGTGGATGCCGTCCGACAGCTCGTTGCTCAAGGTGCCAAGAAGGGCAACCTGACCGACGACGAGGTCCGAGACGCTCTGGTCGAGGCCGAGTTCAACGACGTGCAGCTTGAGTCGGTGTACGCGCACCTCAAGTCCTCCGGCATCGACGTGGTCGAAGAGCGCGCCGATGTCGAGGTCGACGACGTTCCCGTGGTCGAACTCCATGAGGGCGAAGAAGTCCGCGATCCTGATGCGGAGATCGCAGAGGCCGCCTCTGCCGAGATCGAGATCCCCAAGGTGGCGCCCAAGGGCAAGAAGAAGCCCAAGAAGCGCTCCGACAGCGTCCTGGCACCCCTGACGGGTGATCCGGTACGCATGTATCTCAAGGAGATCGGCAAGGTTCCTCTCCTTACGGCCGCACAAGAGATCGACCTCGCGATGAAGATCGAGGCTGGACTCGAGGCAACGGCCAAGCTCGATGCCGTCGACGAACTAGGTGCGACGCTCGACCGTGCCGAGAAGCGCCGACTGCATAGGATCGAACAGGTCGGAATCGACGCCAAGCAGCAGTTGGTCGAGGCGAACCTCAGGCTGGTGGTTTCCATCGCCAAGCGCTACGTGGGACGCGGCATGCTGTTCCTCGACCTGATCCAGGAGGGCAACCTCGGTCTCATCCGCGCGGTCGAGAAGTTCGACTACACCAAGGGCTTCAAGTTCTCCACCTACGCGACGTGGTGGATCCGACAGGCGATCACGCGTGCCATCGCCGATCAGGCCCGCACGATTCGCATCCCGGTTCACATGGTGGAGACGATCAACAAGCTTATTCGGATACAGCGTCAGCTTCTCCAGGAACTGGGCCGAGAGCCCACGCCCGAGGAGATCGGTGATCAGATGGAGATGACTGCCGAGCGCGTGCGCGAGATCCTCAAGATCAGCCAGGAGCCGGTCAGCCTCGAGACTCCGATCGGTGAGGAGGAGGACAGCCAGCTCGGCGACTTCATCGAGGACGGCGAGGCGGTTGTGCCTCCGGACGCAGCCAGCTTCTCGATGCTTCAGGAGCAGCTGTCCAAGGTCCTTGACCAGCTTTCGGAGCGCGAGCGGAAGGTCATTGAGCTGCGCTTCGGCCTTACTGACGGCCATCCGAGAACGCTTGAGGAGGTCGGACGCGAGTTCGGGGTCACTCGGGAGCGCATCCGGCAGATCGAGAGCAAGACGCTGTGCAAGCTGAGACACCCGTCGCGATCGAGTAAGCTGCGCGACTACCTTGAGTAGTGTGTTCCTTTAGAAGGATATGAAGAGAGCCCCGCTTGCGCGGGGCTCTCGTTTCATTCTGGCTCCCCGGGTAGGACTCGAACCTACAACCCTCCGGTTAACAGCCGGATGCTCTGCCGATTGAGCTACCGAGGAGTATCGCCAGCGCCCTGATGGCGCGAGACGAAAGTATACGAACGAGGCGCGCAGTTTGCAACAATCAACTCAACGGGCTCTGCGGTAGAATTGCACGGTGCCTTAACGGGCCCGTAGCTCAATGGCGGAGCAGGGGACTCATAATCCCTTGGTTGTAGGTTCGAATCCTACCGGGCCCACCACGGAGGTTTGATGGCCGGACCGCGTAACAGATTCTCACCGCGTACGGGCGGAGCCTTTCCCTGGATCGCGCTCGCGGCGGTGGTGGGGGTCGGACTTGTCGTTGCTCTTGCTGCGGGTGCAGTAGGACGCTCCTCCGGTCGGGATGAGGTCGCCGAGCTCAATCTTTCGGCAGTCGAGCCCGCGAGCGCGGTTGCGGCTAGTGCGCTGACGACAGATGTTGTCGCGGTCGAGGTGCCGGATGTGACCGCGATGACGCTCGAGCGCGCGCGAGTACTACTTGAGGCGGCTGGGCTCAAAGTCGAGGTTCGCGACTCAGACGCCGCACCCGTCACTGATGCTGCGAAGCGCATGATCTCCGAGCAGGAACCCCCCGCCGGCGCAGTGGTTGAGCAGGGGAGTGCGGTGACTCTGGCGCTCCCGAGGCTCGTGAAGGCGGCTGCGACGTCTCCTGAGTCGGACGCGGCGGACTGGGTCGTCTGTATCGATCCCGGCCATCAGGCGCGATCTGACAACGGACCCGAGCCGGTTGGCCCTGGCTCGGCGGAGACCAAGGCAAAGGTCACAGGCGGCGCCACAGGCGTCGAGACCGGCATCCCGGAGTACGAGATAGTCCTCCAGATATCGATGAATCTCAAGCGACGTCTTGAAGCCAAGGGCGTGAAAGTCGTGATGACCCGCACCACCAACGACGTGAACCTCTCGAACTCGCAGCGCGCCGCCATCGCCAACAAGGCGAAGGCCGACCTGTTCGTTCGGGTGCACGGTGACGGCAGTCCCGACAGCGCCACGTCCGGTGTGACCACGCTGTTCCCGGCGGCCAACAAGTGGACGAGGCCGTTCGCCGGGTCGAGCAAGCGGGCTGCCCGGGTGGTCCAGGCGCGCGTTGTGCGCGCGACGGGTGCGGTTGACCGGGGCACGAAAGCCCGTTCCGACCTGTCGGGCTTCAACTGGTCCAAGGTCCCCTGCATTCTTGTCGAGACCGGGTTCTTGTCCAATCCGGTAGAAGACAGGCTCCTGTCGAGTCCGCACTATCAGGACAAGATCGCTCAGGGTATGACCGATGGAATCATTGCCCATCTCGAGGCGGAGACAGCCAAATGAGGCCCTACACCAAGGCAATTCTCATCGGGGCCGCAATTGCATTGCTGGTCGTGTTCGCGGTGGTCGGCCTCGTGGCGACAGGGACCCTCGAATCGTTTGTCCCGCCCGCGGCGACAGACTCGGTTCTGCTGATCCTGGTTGCCCGAGATGCGGACGGGACCGAGTCTGCGGCCTTCGCGTACGCAGTGAACACGGAGGACGGTCGGATCGAGCCTGTGGACACGTCGGTCCGAAAGACGATCCCGGGCACGAGCGCTGAGACTCCGGCCGAGGCTTACCCCTTCGGCGGGGGAGCCATCGTGGCCGCCGCGGTTGCAGATCAGACCGGTGGCGACGCACTGCCCTGGGTTGTGCTTCCCGAAGCGGCGTGGACGTCGATGGTCGATGACGACGGAAAGGTCGCCGTCGACGTGCCCTCACAGATCAGCGTTTTTCTCGGAGAAGACCTCACGCTGCTCGATCCAGGCGCTCAGGAGCTCGATGGTGCGGAAGCGGCTGCACTGGTTGCGGGACTCGAGTACGTGGATGACGCGGACCGCGCGGATCTGAAGTCCGCACTCGAGGCCGAGCTCAGTCGCGTCGTTATCAGCGAGCCTGCGCGGCTGTCCGATCTTGTCGCACGTGGACAGGCCTCGACATCGCTCGGTGACACCGAGTTGGAGGCACTGGGTTGGGCCGCGCCATAGCCCTTGCTCACGCACTCCTCCCGCCTGCCGATATATGGATTGTGGAGCCGCGAGACTCTATAATCATGCCTAGTCGATGCGCGTGCAGATGCACGTGCCCAGGGAGTGCGTCGTAGCATGTCGGAGCAGCTGAGCACGTCCCGTCGTACCGTCGCGCTCGCGACGGTCGTGCTCATACTCACAATCGCCGCCTTCGGGGCATCGTTCTACTATCTGGACGGTGCAACCGTAGCCGTTGACACATACGAGTCGCTCTCGGCTCTCGTCACCGGCCTTCTGGAGGGCGAGACCACGCCTGCGCCGGTCACGACCACACCCGAAGAGCTCATCTTGCCCGACGGCATGTCCGAGGAGTTCGCGCTGCGACTTTGGCAGGAGCAGATCGACTCCCAGGAGATGATCGGCAGGCTTGTGGAGGGCGAGGTCGCGTCGCTCAAGATCGACAAAGTGACCCGAAGCGGCTCGGATACCCGCCTCACCGTCACCGTCGAACTCAAGGACGGCACGAACATGACCGGGACCATCGGACTCCGCCGCGTCGGTGACGTGGACTATGTTGCCTATATCGCATCCGATCCGAGCCGTGTTCCGCCCAAGGGCGGGTTGCCGACGCTCGAGGAAGTGGATGTGGCGCTGCTGAACACGATGTTGAGCCAGAACGCCCAGAGCCAGCCCGTGATAGATGAGTACATCGACGGCACGGTCAAGCAGGTCAATCTGGGACAACCCGCGCTCGGGCCCCGGACGGCGACACTCGACATCAAGATGGACGAGACTCACGGTGAAGGATATGCGCGACTTGTCGTCGTGCAGTCGAGCGTCGACGGGCAGGACAAGTGGTTCATCACGCGATTCAAGAAGACGGGTCATAATCCGCCCAACCTGTAGAGGGGTCTTGAGCCTTGGAGCTTCGCGACTATCTGAACGTACTACGCGCCCGCAGGGGCATCATCGTCACCGCGGTGTTCGTTGTCTTCAGCGTCTCATTGTTGGTCTCACTGCTTCAGCCCGCTGTGTACGAGGCGGAGGCGAAGGTTCTCGTGTCCGAGAGGGACTCCGGTGCGGCCATCTTTGGCACCGTTCTGCCTGAGCTGTCCAGCCAGCCTGAGCGGGCCCTGCAGACGCAGGTGCAGCTCGTCTCGCTACGGCCGATTGCCGAGAAGACCATCACCACTCTCGGCCTCGAGGAAGAGCCCGACGTACTTCTCGAGAGGGTCACGGTCGCGGCCATCGGACAGACGAACCTCATTTCCATCAAGGTGTCGGCGAGCACGCCAGAGGAGGCCGCTGCCATCGCGAACGAGATGGCTAACGCTTACGTGGAGGCGTCGCGGGAGCGCAAGCGCGTTGCGTTGCGCGACGCGGCCGACGAGGTTGAGACCCGACTGAACGTCGCCAGGGACGAGATTCTCGATCTCGGAGAGCGACTGAGGGATTCGGGTAAGAGCGACAATCTCTCGGCGGAGCTTCAGATCGCGGCAGACACGTATGCGACGCTTGCCGAGAAGCTCGAGCAGTTGCGCATCAACGAGCAGTTGGAGGAGGGCTCGGGCTCGCTGGTCCAGGCCGCAGTCGTCCAGACAGAGCAGGTCGCGCCCAAGCCCCTGCGCAACAGTCTCGTGGGAGTCGTCGTTGGCCTGGCGTTCGGCATCGGCATGGCGTTTCTCTACGAGTACCTCGATAACACGATCAAGTCCACGAGCGAAGCCGAGAAGATCTACGGCGCCCCGGTTCTGGGCATCGTTCCCATGGAGCGGCTTGAGAAAGGCATCAAGCGCAAGCTGGCTATTGTCGACGCGCCGGGTTCGGCAGCAGCAGAATCCTATCGCGTCCTGAGGAACTCGCTCGACTTCATCAACTTCGAGCACGACTTGAAGACGCTGCTTGTCACCTCGGCGATTCCTGCAGAGGGCAAGTCGACCGTCTCGGCGAACTTGGCGATGTCGCTCGCGCAGACGGGCAAGAAGGTGGTTTTGGTCTCCTGCGACTTCAGGCGGCCCACCACCGATCAGTTCTTCGGCGTCAACAACGCAGTCGGACTGTCGGATGTCCTGCTGGGTACTCATGCGCTGAAATCGGCGCTCCAGCGCCCTCTGGATGAGCAGTTGCTGATTCTCACGGCCGGCAAGATGCCCCCCAACCCCTCCGAGCTTCTTGGCTCGACCAAGATGCAGGAGATCATTGAGAGCCTCGAGGAATGGGCTGACTGGGTCATCATCGACACGCCCCCCGTACTGGCGGTTGCTGACCCGGTGAGCGTCGCACGATGGGTGGACGGCGTACTCATGGTGAGCAAGGCCGGCGAGTCCACCCGCGAGGCTGCGGACAAGTCCGTGGAGCTTCTTAGCAAGGTCGGCGCGCGCGTGATTGGTGTGGCTGTCTGGGGTCTGGACGAGACCAAGAACCGACCAGGCTACGGCTATGGCTACGGCTACTACACCGGGGGCTACTACTACTATCACAGCTACTACGGGTCGATGCCGTCGACAGGCGGGGGAGCGTCGTCTGACGCCGAGTGGGTTCCTGAGCCGAGCGCGAGCAGACGGATGGCTTCTGTGCTTGCGCGTCTCATGGTCGGACTTCTCGCATTCATGTTGGTGACCACGATCGTCCTGACCATCGCCTACTTCCTTGATCAGTACTTCGATTGGGGCCTGGTTGAGCCCATCCTGGGTCTCTGGTCGTGAACGTATGCACCGGCGATCGCTCACGACACTCGTGCGGAACTAGGCGATGATTCGCAGAGTATTCGCGCTGGCCACGGGGGAGTTCGGAGCGCGGTTGATCGGCGTGCTCACGTTTGCGCTGCTCGGCAGAGGGCTGGGAGTCTCCGGGTTTGGCACCTTCAGCTTCGCGATGAGTTGCGCGCTCATCGTCGGCGTGATGGTCGACATGGGGCAGAATGCCCATCTCGGGAGAGTCGTCGCGAGAGATCGCAAGGCCTCGGGACTGATGTTTCCCCACGTGGTCGGCAACAAGTTGTTGCTCACCCTCGTAGTGATCCCGATTCTGTATGCGGGTTTGACGCTCGCGGGATTCACGTCAACTGAGGTCACGCTCGTGGTGCTGATGTCCGTGTGGGCCGCGGTCCTGAGCATCCTTGACAGCATGCGGTCCATCGCGCGAGCCCACGAGTACATGTGGCTCGACAGCGGTGTCAACAGCCTTGAATCGTTGACCAGACTCCTCGTAGTTGCCGCTGCCCTGTACTTCGGTCTGGGTGCCATAGGGGTGGGCCTCGTATTCATACTTGAGGCCCTCGTCTCGGCTGTGGTGTTCTACTTCGTGCTGAGCAGGTACGTGTCGTTGTCCGGCACGCCGGCGGAGCGCTACGGTCACCGCCGGATCCTCCGTGAGTCCGCGATGCTGGGAGTGGCCGCACTGGCCGCCGCAGGCTTCTACCGTCTGGATCAGGTCCTGGTTCAGGGGGCGGCCGGCGCGTACGAGAATGGGCTCTACGGAGCGGCGGCCCGGCTGGTGTTCACCGCGACGGCGGCATCGTCCATCGTCATGAACGCGCACTACCCGGTCATGGCGGTTGCCGCCGACGACTACACCGAGTACCGGAGGGTCGCTCTGAAGGCACTTGTGTTCGCGGGGGGAATCGGCGCCGTCCTGGCCGTGGCCGTCTTCGTGCTGGCCGCTCCGCTGGTGCACATCCTCTACGGGTCTGAGTACGCGCCGGCCGCGAGTCTCGTGCGGATAATGGCGGGCGTGATCTTCTTGAACAGCCTGAGTGCGACTGGGATCTACAGTGCCAGCTGTCTTGGTCGCGAGCGCTGGACCGTGCTCATCGTGATCGTACTCGCGGCTACGACCGTGGCTATCGGACTGGTCACGATCCCGGTGTATGGAGCGACGGCGGCGGCCTGGCTGAGTGTCCTCGGCGAGGGAGTTCTGGCAGCGCTTCTGTTCCTCGTTTCGGCAAATCGGTTGGTCTCGATTCCTCGTTGGAGAGGGCAAGCTCTCCCAGGCGTAGGCTCGTCCTCGAAGGAGGGTAGCCATGCGGATCGCTGACTCCCATGAGTTCATAGAGCTGTATCGAGGCGACAAGGACCTGCGACTCGGAATCGAGATGCTCCGGCTTCGGCCGGATGCGGAGTTCTACTCCCTGGCGCCCGCGGCCGCGAGTCCCAACGACCGCGCCCGATTTGGCATCGAGCGCGTCTTGGATGGTCCGCTGCCGGATCTTCCTGAGCGGTTCACACTGGACTTGGTCCCATCCTCGGCAATCAGGTTTCGCCGGCGGGAGAGTGGCGGCATCATGTCGTTCTCTCCGAAGTTCTCGGCCGAACTCAGGAGGGTGAATCCCGATGTTCTGTTCGAGAATCCCTACACCTGGCTGTCGCCGCGGAGTTACCAGAGCTACTACGCGAGCCGAGCATGCGGCTTCCCGGTGATCTACTACGACCCCGGCGATGACATCGACGTGAACTGGCGTCAGCGGCTGCTTGTGGGCCTTGAGAAGCCGGTGATCCACCACGCTTCTCGCATAATCACGTACAACGTGGCGGGCAGAAATCGCTTTGTGAACAAGTACGGGTATCCCTCCGAGCGCATTCACGTCATTCCCAAGCCCGTGGACGTTCCGGCCTGCAGCGACGCTGCCGCCGGCGCCGAGATTCGCAAGACGCTGACTGCAGGCGATCCTGATGCGATCATCGTCGCGTATCTCGGAAGACTGACTGAGTACAAGTCCAGCCGCGTGCTGCTCGACGTGGCCCGCGCGGCGCTTGATGACCCGAGTATGGGTCACTGTCGGTTCGTCTTCGTGGGCGGGGCGCTGTCGGGCAACGAGGTCGAGGATGAGTATCGACTTCCCAATACCGTTGTGACGGGGATGATTCCTCACGACCAGGTGGCCGCCTACCTGTCCGCCAGCGACGTCGTCGTCTTTCCTGACGTCACAAAGCCCGGTGGCTTTCCCACGGCGGTCGCCGAGGCGATGGGTGCGGGTTCGTGCATGATCGTCGGCGCCGGAGTGCGGACTGACTTCATGCCGCTCATCGACGGGGAAACCGCGCTTATGGTTGAAGGCTCGGACAGGCGTGCGATTGCGGAGGGTATCAGGCGACTGATACGTGAGCCGGAGTTGCGCCGCCAGATCGGCACGCGAGTCCGTCGTTTCGCCGAGGAGAACATGGACTATCCTCGTGTTGCGTCGCAGTACCTGACTATCGCCGACGACGTGATCAGTGCCCGTTCCGAGAGAGGCGGGCGACGGTGAACGCATTGCTGTTCCGACTGACGAGGGTCTCGTGTCCGCTGTGAAGATGTCATCCCTCATGAAATACGCGATCGTCGCGATCGCTGCGGCTCTCTTGGGAGTCATGACTGTCTATGCTCCCACCTACGTTGTGGGCGCGATCGTCGCAGTCGCGGTCGGATGGCTCGGGTTCACCAGGCCGGGGCTTGCCGTCGCACTGTTGCTTGCGTGGCTTCCGCTAGAGGGTTTCGTCCTCAAGTTCGTAGGCGTGCTGTCGCCCGCGATCGTGTTGTCGGAGTTCTTGGGATTCGTGCTGGTGGTATGGGTGGTCTCGAGGCTTGCCTCCGACCGCTCGGAGCCTTTGGCGGGCAAACCGATAGTGCTCGTGCCGGTGCTGGTTCTGCTGATTGCCGCCGGCCTCTCATGGGCCGTGAGCACCCCTCCGACTATCGATGCGCTCTATTGGCTTCGGGTGAATCTCAGATACGTGCCGATAGCGGTGGCCTGCCTGTACGTCTCGTTCTCTGACGATCTCCGATCCCGATTCGTACCCGTCGTGATCTTCACGGCCCTCACGCAAGGTGTGGTGGGCGCCGTTCAGTTTGTGGGAGGGCCGGCTGTGGCCCAGTTCTTCTGGCCCGGGCAGTTCTCGCTCGGAGGCGTTGCGTCCCAGGGCGACACCTTCCTGTCGGTTGGCGGACGTAGCGTCGCGGGCACTGTCGGTCACTACAACATCTTCGGTCTCCTGATGGTGGTGTGCTTTGGGATCCTGCTGGCCAGCTCGCTCAGCGACGCTTCGCAGGGGCACAGGCGTTACAGCCGTATACGGGAGGTCGCACTTGCGTTGGCTGCGCTGATGACGGTCATGAGTCAGTCGAGGCAGGCCATCGCAATCGGAGTGATCCTGATCCCCCTCGTGTTCGTCTCGAGCGCCCTGCAGACACGACCGATGTTCGGCCGTCGCGTGGCCATGGTCGTCGCAATCGCCTCGGCGGCGGTCTTGGGTGCGTTGTCTGTCGCCTCCGAGCTGACCGGACGAGTGCTGTGGGTGCTCAGCGGCAACTACGTGCAGTACGAAGCGGCGGCGAATCGTGGCTACGTCATGACGGTCGTGACGCGGTCGGTGTTCACGGAGAGTCCGCTGCTGGGTGTCGGGCCGGGCTCGTTCGGGTCGAGCTACTCCTCGGACCTTGGCCCGATCGGCGTCCGACGGCTCGGGTTGGACGTCGTATCCAGCAGATACGTCGGAGATGTGGGATGGGTATCGCTCTTCGCGCAGGTCGGAATTGTCGGACTGGGCGCGGTTTTGAGCACGGTCGTCCTTGCCCTTCGTGTGTTCTTTGACCGGCTCAGGTCGGTCGAGGACAGGTGTCTCGCGTACCTCTTTGCAGCGGTGGTCGGTCTGGGTATGCTTGCCAGTACGCCGCTCGCGTATAAGTCAGTGAGCTCGTTGATCTGGGTCATCTACGGAATCGTCCTCGTTGCCAGGCCGGAGGTGAAGGACCGTCAGAGCTCGTGAAGCTACCTTCGACCTGATGCGGCTGCTCGCGCTCGTTGGCGTCGTGCTCATCCATGCGGGCTCGGTCACGTTCGTGAGCTACAACGTGGCATACGCGAACCAGCTATCGTACGTGGGCCGCTACGCCATTCCGGTCTTCTTCACCGTTGCCGCCCTGCTTCAAGCCCAGACCGCGCTGTCCCGTTCACGATGGGAGCACGTGGTCAACAGGTTCCGGCGGCTCGTGATTCCCTACATCATATGGACCGGCGTCTACACCGCCGCCGGCATCGCGGTTTCCGGGGGTTACGAATACGGACCTCGTGAGCTGCTGTTTTATGGCGGGGGATACGGATATCATCTGTGGTTCCTCATGGCCGTGTTCATCTTTGACGTGCTCGCGGTGGTCCTCGATCGGCGCCCGGTTCGCCTTGCGCTCGTGGGCGTCCTGGCTCTCAACGCACTACTCCGCTACACAGGGCTGTGGCAGAATCCGCTGGACCGCTACTTCGTATCGGCGTTCCCCTGGAGCGACTGGCTACTTCTGTACTTCGTCGTGCTTCTGCTCGATGAGATGGTCGACTCGAGGCCCGGCAGAGTGGGTCTGGGCGTGGGCTTGGTCCTGTCGGCGGGTATCGCGTTCTTCGCGTCTCATCTGATCTTGGGAGACGCGCTGATACCGGCGGTGACCACGGAGTGGCTGGTGGCGGCGATGTGTGTTGGAGGCGTCTTCATCTCTCGCGGGTGGGTGTCTCCCCGAGGCGAGACCCTGTCGTGGCTGGCCGGTATGGTCATCGGAATATACGTGCTGCACTATGGGGTCACCAAGGTACTCGTGACACTCGTCCACGCTCCCGACTCGACTGCGCTTGGCGCGCTCTACATCGTGGCCGTCGTGGTGGCGACCCTCGTGGTCTCCGTGGTGCCGGTTGCTCTGTGGAAGCGCGCACGACTGAGTTTCGGCAAGGCAGCCATGTCGACCGGCACACGATCCTGACCAAGCTGTGGAGGTTGGACTCTCATGGAAGCCCTGATCGCCGTCACGTATCGCTGCAACGCCCGCTGTCACATGTGCAATACGTGGCAGTACCCGACGGCTGTGGACGAAGAGATAACCGCCGCGGACCTGGAGTCCCTACCCTCAGTGGACTTCGCCAATATCACAGGCGGGGAGCCCTTCCTGCGCGAGGATATCGAAGAGATAGTTCGGGTCCTCGAGCGCAAGGCCAAGCGGATCGTCATTTCCACGAACGGTTACTTCACCGATAGGGTCGTTGATCTCGCCAGCAGACACCCCGATCTGGGTTTTCGAATCAGTCTGGAGGGTCTCCCCGCGGCCAATGACGAGCTTCGAGGCATCAAGGACGGGTTCGACCACGGGCTGCGCACCCTGCTCAGACTCCGATCGATGGGCGTCAAGGATATCGGCTTCGGAATCACCCTTTCGGACCGAAACGCTGATGACCTGCTGGAGCTCTACGAGCTTGCGGATGCGATGGGACTCGAGTTCGCCACGGCCGCACTCCACAACTCCTTCTACTTCCACAAGTTCGACAACGCGATCACCAAGACGGATCTGGTCACGGGGCGCATCGAGGAACTTGCCGGTCGGCTGCTGCACACGCGCCGGCCGAAGAACTGGTTCCGGGCCTGGTTCAACATGGGACTCGCCAACTACGTACGAGGCGGCCGGCGTCTGCTTCCGTGTGAGATGGGATCGGATGTGTTCTTCATCGATCCGTTCGGGGAGATCCGGCCCTGCAACGCCATGGATGCCTCCATGGGTTCGCTCAAAGAGCAGTCCTTTGCCGAGATCTGGGACAGCGCACGGGCGCAGGAAGTGCGCGACGCAGTGCATACCTGTGATTCGAACTGCTGGATGATCGGGTCCGTCTCTCCGGCGATGAAGAAGAAGATTTCCGTTCCTGCCCTGTGGGTCCTGAAAGCCAAGCTCACCGGGAAGCTGCCGCCGGTCGGAGAGAACAATGAGAGTACTGATCGCAAATAAGTTCTGGTATCGGCGCGGTGGGCTCGAGCGCGTGATGCTCGATGAGATTGACTGGCTCGAACAGGCAGGCCACGAGGTCGCACACTTCTCCACCGCCCATCCCAACAACATCGAATCGCCATGGAGCGAGTACTTCGCGCCCTACTTGGAGCTCGGTGTTCAGGGACGGCATTCCGTCGCCGACAAGCTGGTTGCCACGCGACGTCTGTTCGCCAATCCCGAGGCCGGTCGCCGCTTCCGCGACCTTGCTCTGACGTTCCGTCCGGATGTGGTCCATATCCACGGCATTCACCGACAGATTTCGCCGCGAATCCTGTTCGAGGCCAAGTCCCTGGGCATCCCGGTGGTTCAGACCCTCCACGACTACCACCACGTGTGTCCCGCGGACAACCTCCTGCGATCGGGCGCGGAACCGTGTGATCCGATCGCGTGCGCGTACGGCAGGTACTGGCCGGCTGTGACGTATCGGTGCGTACGAGGGAGTGCGGCCGCCAGCGCGCTGTCGGCAGCCGAGGTGACGTACCAGAACGTGCGGCGCGCGTATCAGCGGACCGTCGACCTGTTCTTGAGTCCAAGTCAGTTCCTGAAGGAGATCGTTGAGTCCGCCGGATGGGACGTGCCGTGCCGGGTTGTCCCGAATGCCGTTGCGGTGGGGCGTGTCGGTCCTGCGTCCGCCTTGGCCGATCGAAAGTTCGTCTTGTTCGCGGGCCGTCTGTCATCCGAGAAGGGTGTTGCGGTGCTGCTGGAGGCTGCGGCCAGAGCGGGCATGCCGGTGGTGGTGGCGGGCGAGGGGCCACTGCGGCCTGAGCTGGAGTCTCGCTTTTCGGGAGTCGCGGACTTTCTGGGCCACGTGAGCGGCGAGCGGATCGACACGCTGATCCGCGAGGCGATGTGCTGCGTCGTTCCATCCACTTCATACGAGAATGCGCCCATGTCGGTGCTGGAACCGATGTCCGTCGGTACGCCTGTGGTGGCGTCCGCGGTTGGCGGAATCCCGGAGCTGATTCAGGACGGCGTCACCGGGTTCCTGGTTCCGGCCGGTGACATCGATGCGCTTGCGCACGTCTTGCGAGACCTCAAGTCCGATGTGGGGAGGCTGGAGCATATCGGCTCAGAAGCCATGCGGCGCGTGAGTGAACTCTATGGCCCTGAACTCCACCTGCGCCGTCTGGTGGACGCTTATGAATCGGTCGTGAACTCATGAGAGTCGCCTTCATCGGTCAGAAGGGCATTCCCGCGTCGCACGGGGGCGTTGAGCGCCACGTTGAGGAGCTCGCCGTCAGACTCGTTGGACTTGGGCACGAGGTCACTGTCTTCACGCGGCCCAACTATACGGATTCGGGCATGAGAGAGTACCGAGGGGTTCGGCTCGTAAGCGTGCCAACGATTGGCAGCAAGCACCTCGACGCCATAGTCCACAGCCTTCTGTGCACGTTTCGCACGTTTGGTGGCGGGTTCGACATCGTTCACTATCACGCGATCGGCCCGTGCCTGGTGAGCCCGCTCGCTCGCCTGAGGGGTCGTGGCGTCGTCGCCACCATTCATGGGCAGGACTGGAGGCGCGGGAAGTGGGGGCGGATGGCGTCGAGCGTCCTGCGCATGGCCGAATGGATGGCGCTGCGAGTCCCTCACGTGACGATCAGCGTCTCCCAGTCTCTGTCGGAGCACTACGCCGAGAAGGAGCATCGTCAGACCGAATACATCCCCAACGGCATCTCGCTGTTCGAGGGCGACGACACCACGATTCTGGACGAGCTCGGCGTATCCGACGGACAGTACCTTCTCTATGCCGGTCGCCTGGTTCCCGAGAAGGGGCTCCATTACCTGCTCGCCGCGCACGAGATGTGCGGACTTGCCCTGCCGTTGGTGGTGGCCGGTGACGCGAGCTTCTCGGATGACTACGTGCGCTCGCTGCATACCGCGTCATCCGGCGACGTGAGGTGGGCCGGCTACGTGTACGGGGATCGTCTGGCCGCCTTGTTCAGGCACGCCGCTCTGTTTGTCCTCCCATCGGACCTTGAGGGGCTTCCGATCGTCCTCCTCGAAGCGTTGGGTTACGGGGTGCCCGTTCTCGCCAGCGATATCGCCCCTAATGTGGAGGTGTTGGGCGATCGCGGAGCCTACTTCCGCGCGGGCGACGTGACTGATCTCGCGGACAGGCTGCAGACCGTCCTGACGGACCGAGAGGCGCTGATGGCATGCGCGCACGAGGCACAGGTCCAGGCGCTTCAGGAGTTCGACTGGGATCGTGTCGCGCAGCAGACTGCCGCCGTGTACGAGCGGGTCGTGCACCGATAGGCCCCCTTGCGGTTCGCTCTTTGCCGATCACGAAGCAGTAAGGCCCCGTTGGAGTTCCAACGGGGCCTTCGTACTGCGGGGTCGGTCTTTGGCGACGATCCTACGGGATGGCCTGATGCATCTCTCCGACCACGTCGAGGCCGTCGAGGTTGACTCTGACCGAGGAGGCCGCGGGGTTCTTGGTACCCGTGCACACGATGCGCAGGGTGTGCGGGCCGTCGGTGAGCGTGCCCGAGCTCCAGATCACCTGGCGGTCGAGCTGGGTGGCGTTGTAGAAGTCCACCGGGATGGGTGCGCCGTCGTCGATGATGACGTTGGCGATGCCCAGGAACGGCGCCTTGATGCCGAGCAGGTCGATGCGCTTGCCGCTGAAGGCGATGTGGGCCGCGGTCCCTGACGTGATGGTGGTGCGGTACGAGTTGTCGAGTGCGCCGGCGTAGGAGTTGGTCGCCCACGTGCCGGTGTAGGCCAGGTTGGTGTCGGAGTCGGCGTAGCGCCGCAGGCCGAGGTGCCCGGTGACGTCGTAGGCATCGAGGCTCACGCGCGCCGTGGTCGAAGCCGGGTTCTTGGTCCCGGTGTACTCGACGCGGACGGTGTGGCGCCCGTAGGGGAGGTTGCGCACCGACCACAGGACCTGGCGGTGGTTCTGCACCGCGCCGTACTGGTCGACCGGGATCGGCTCGCCGCCGTCGAGGATGACGTTGGCGATGCCCAGGAACGGCGCCTTGATGCCGATCAGGTCGATGCCGGTTCCCTCGAAGGCGATGTTGGCGGCCGAGCCGGCTGCCACGGTGGTCTTGTAGGTGCCGCCGGAGGCGTCGGAGTACGTGTTCTCGGTCCAGGTGCCCACGTAGCTCGCCCAGGCGCTGTTCTGCTCGTAGCGCAGGGGAGTGAGGTAGCCCACGACGTCGAACGCGTCGATGCTCACGCGGGTGTTGCTCGCGGCCGGGTTCTTGGTGCCGGTGTACTCCACGCGCACCGTGTGGCGGCCGTCTGTGAGCTCGCCTGAGCTCCACAGCACCGTGTTGTTGAGCTGCGTGGTGTTGTAGCAGTCGACCGGTACCGGGGCCCCGCCGTCGACGATGACGTTGGCGATGCCCAGGAACGGCGCCTTGATGCCGATCAGGTCGACGCGCTTGCCGTTGAAGGCGATGTCTGCCGACGAGCCGGATGCGATGGTGGTCTGATACGTGGTGCCCGAGGCGCTCGCCAGGTTGTTTGTCGACCACGACCCGTAGTAGGCGGCCAGGATGTCGTCTTGCTCGTAGCGGCGCATCGCGGCCGATCCGACGATGTCGAACGCGTCGATGCTCACGCGCGTGTTTGTCGCGGCCGGGTTCTTGGTGCCGGTGTACTCCACGCGCAGGGTGTGGGGGCCGTCTGAGAGCTCGCCTGAACTCCACACCACCGTGTTGTTGAGCTGCGTGGGGTTGTAGCAGTCGACCGGTACCGGGGCCCCGCCGTCGACGATGACGTTGGCGATGCCCAGGAACGGCGCCTTGATGCCGATCAGGTCGATGCGCCTGCCGTTGAACGAGATGTTTGCCGTCGCGTTGTTGGCGGTCGTGGTCTGATAGGTGCCGCCCGAGGCGCCCGCGAGCGTGTTTCTGGTCCACGCCTCGGTGTAGCTCACCATGGCCGCATCGTTCTCCGTGCGGTTGACCACCACGAACTCTCTGGTCGTGGTGTCAGAGACGTTGCCCGCGACGTCGGTGGAGCGATACTCGAGAACGATGATGCCCGTCTCGGGGATCGTGAGGCTCGTGCCCGACGTCCAGGTGCCACCGTTGATGCGGTACTCGGTATCGGCCACACCCGAGAGCGCGTCTGAGACCGTCAGGGTGACGGTGGCGGAGCCGAAGTAGCGTGCGGCGGCGTTGTCTGAGATCACCGGGGCGCTGTCGTCGATCTTCACAGTCGCGGAGTTGATGTTCTCGCTGTTGCCCTTCACGTCGACCGAACGGTACTCGAGGGTGGTGGTTCCCTCGGCGCTGATCTGGACGGGTGCGTCGTAGGCGCTCCACGCACCGCCGTCGAGGCGATACTCGGTGAGCTCGAGGCCTGAGACGGTGTCGGTGGCCTCGAGCGTGACGCTGACCGGTCCGTTGACCCAGCCTGCGGGTGCGTCATCAGACGTCACCGGCGCGCTGTCGTCGATCCTCACAGTCGCGGTGTTGATCTGCTCGCTGTTGCCCTTCACGTCCACCGAACGGTACTCGAGCGTGGTGGTTCCCTCGGCGCTGATCTGGACGGGTGCGTCGTAGGTGCTCCACGCACCGCCGTTCAGGCGGTACTCGGTGAGCTCAAGGCCTGAGACGGTGTCGGTGGCCTCGAGCGTGACGCTGACCGGTCCGTCGACCCAGCCTGCCGGGGCGTCGTCGGTTGTCACCGGCGCGCTGTCATCGATCTTCACAGTCGCGGAGTTGATCTTCTCGCTGTTGCCCTTCACGTCCACCGAGCGGTATCGCAGGGTGTGGACACCCTCCGCTGCGACGACCACGGGTCCGGTGTAGGGAACCGTAGGCTCAGAGCCGTCGAGCGAGTAGAAGGTCGCTGCGACTCCTGAGACGCAGTCGCTCGCGACGAGGCTCACCATGGCAGGACCGCCAACCCACTCGGCGGGGGCGCTGGTGTGCGTCTCGGGAGCGGTGTCGTCGACAAACACAGTCGTCTGGGTAATTTCGCTGGAGTTGCCCACCTGGTCGATGCCGACGACCTTCAGGGTCGTCGTGCCTTCCAGGGAGATCGCCAGTTCGCCTTCATAGGCAATGCTGGGTGCGGATGCGTCAAGCGAGTAGAGGATGGTATCCGGCCCGCTCTGGCTGTCCAGCGCATCCAACGTCACCATGGCCGGCGAGCCTACCCAGCCGCTCGGCGCGTTGATGTTGACAACGGGTGCCGACTTGTCGATTTGAACTGAGGTTGAACGAGACTGCTCGACGTTGCCACGGCTGTCCACGGACCAGTACTCAATCGAATTGAGCCCTGATTCAGTGACGAGGATGGGCGTGGTGTAGACGGCGGGCGTGGCGCCGTTGAGCTTGTAGTACGTAGTGGCAACAGCCGACAAGGCGTCAGTCGCAGTGAGCCTCACGCTGACGTCGTCCTTGCTCCAGCCGGTGGGCGCGTCATCCACGGTGACAGGAGCGACCTTATCGGACTCACGCATCTCTCCGACCACGTCGAGGCCGTCGAGGTTGACTCTGACCGAGGAGGCCGCGGGGTTCTTGGTACCCGTGCACACGATGCGCAGGGTGTGCGGGCCGTCGGTGAGCGTGCCCGAGCTCCAGATCACCTGGCGGTCGAGCTGGGTGGCGTTGTAGAAGTCCACCGGGATGGGTGCGCCGTCGTCGATGATGACGTTGGCGATGCCCAGGAACGGCGCCTTGATGCCGAGCAGGTCGATGCGCTTGCCGCTGAAGGCGATGTGGGCCGCGGTCCCTGACGTGATGGTGGTGCGGTATGAGTTGTCGAGTGCGCCGGCGTAGGAGTTGGTCGCCCACGTGCCGGTGTAGGCCAGGTTGGTGTCGGAGTCGGCGTAGCGCCGCAGGCCGAGGTGCCCGGTGACGTCGTAGGCATCGAGGCTCACGCGCGCCGTGGTCGAAGCCGGGTTCTTGGTCCCGGTGTACTCGACGCGGACGGTGTGGCGCCCGTAGGGGAGGTTGCGCACCGACCACAGGACCTGGCGGTGGTTCTGCACCGCGCCGTACTGGTCGACCGGGATCGGCTCGCCGCCGTCGAGGATGACGTTGGCGATGCCCAGGAACGGCGCCTTGATGCCGATCAGGTCGATGCCGGTTCCCTCGAAGGCGATGTTGGCGGCCGAGCCGGCTGCCACGGTGGTCTTGTAGGTGCCGCCGGAGGCGTCGGAGTACGTGTTCTCGGTCCAGGTGCCCACGTAGCTCGCCCAGGCACTGTTCTGCTCGTAGCGCAGGGGAGTGAGGTAGCCCACGACGTCGAACGCGTCGATGCTCACGCGGGTGTTGCTCGCGGCCGGGTTCTTGGTGCCGGTGTACTCCACGCGCACCGTGTGGCGGCCGTCTGTGAGCTCGCCTGAGCTCCACAGCACCGTGTTGTTGAGCTGCGTGGTGTTGTAGCAGTCGACCGGTATCGGGGCCCCGCCGTCGACGATGACGTTGGCGATGCCCAGGAACGGCGCCTTGATGCCGATCAGGTCGACGCGCTTGCCGTTGAAGGCGATGTCTGCCGACGAGCCGGATGCGATGGTGGTCTGATACGTGGTGCCCGAGGCGCTCGCCAGGTTGTTTGTCGACCACGACCCGTAGTACGCGGCCAGGATGTCGTCTTGCTCGTAGCGGCGCATCGCGGCCGATCCGACGATGTCGAACGCGTCGATGCTCACGCGCGTGTTTGTCGCGGCCGGGTTCTTGGTGCCGGTGTACTCCACGCGCAGGGTGTGGGGGCCGTCTGAGAGCTCGCCTGAACTCCACACCACCGTGTTGTTGAGCTGCGTGGGGTTGTAGCAGTCGACCGGTATCTGGGCCCCGCCGTCGACGATGACGTTGGCGATGCCCAGGAACGGCGCCTTGATGCCGATCAGGTCGATGCGCCTGCCGTTGAACGAGATGTTTGCCGTCGCGTTGTTGGCGGTCGTGGTCTGATAGGTGCCGCCCGAGGCGCCCGCGAGCGTGTTTCTGGTCCACGCCTCGGTGTAGCTCACCATGGCCGCATCGTTCTCCGTGCGGTTGACCACCACGAACTCTCTGGTCGTGGTGTCAGAGACGTTGCCCGCGACGTCGGTGGAGCGATACTCGAGAACGATGATGCCCGTCTCGGGGATCGTGAGGCTCGTGCCCGACGTCCAGGTGCCACCGTTGATGCGGTACTCGGTATCGGCCACACCCGAGAGCGCGTCTGAGACCGTCAGGGTGACGGTGGCGGAGCCGAAGTAGCGTGCGGCGGCGTTGTCTGAGATCACCGGGGCGCTGTCGTCGATCGTGACGGTCGCGGAGTTGACCTGCTCGCTGTTGCCCTTCACGTCGACCGAACGGTACTCGAGCGTGGTGGTTCCCTCGGCGCTGATCTGGACGGGTGCGTCGTAGGCGCTCCACGCACCGCCGTCGAGACGGTACTCGGTGAGCTCGAGGCCTGAGACGGCGTCGGTGGCCTCGAGCGTGACGCTGACCGGCCCGTTGACCCAGCCTGCGGGTGCGTCATCAGACGTCACCGGCGCGCTGTCATCGATCTTCACAGTCGCGGAGTTGATGTTCTCGCTGTTGCCCTTCACGTCGACCGAACGGTACTCGAGGGTGGTGGTTCCCTCGGCGCTGATCTGGACGGGTGCGTCGTAGGCGCTCCACGCACCGCCGTCGAGGCGATACTCGGTGAGCTCGAGGCCTGAGACGGTGTCGGTCGCCTCGAGCGTGACGCTGACCGGTCCGTCGACCCAGCCTGCCGGGGCGTCGTCGGTTGTCACCGGCGCGCTGTCATCGATCCTCACAGTCGCGGTGTTGATCTGCTCGGTGTTGCCCTTCACGTCGACCGAGCGGTACTCGAGCGTGGTGGTTCCCTCGGCGCTGATCTGGACGGGTGCGTCGTAGGCGCTCCACGCACCGCCGTTCAGGCGGTACTCGGTGAGCTCAAGGCCTGAGACGGTGTCGGTGGCCTCGAGCGTGACGCTGACCGGTCCGTCGACCCAGCCTGCGGGTGCGTCGTCGGTTGTCACCGGCGCGCTGTCGTCGATCCTCACAGTCGCGGAGTTGATGTTCTCGCTGTTGCCCTTCACGTCGACCGAACGGTACTCGAGGGTGGTGGTTCCCTCGGCGCTGATCTGGACGGGTGCGTCGTAGGCGCTCCACGCACCGCCGTCGAGGCGATACTCGGTGAGCTCAAGGCCTGAGACGGTGTCGGTGGCCTCGAGCGTGACGCTGACCGGTCCGTCGACCCAGCCTGCCGGGGCGTCGTCGGTTGTCACCGGCGCGCTGTCATCGATCCGGACGTGCTTCGTGGTCGTGGATTCGAGGTTGTCCGCATGGTCGATCGACCAGTACTGCAGGGTGTGGTCGCCCTCATCGGAGAGGGTGAACGTGCCCGTGTAGGTCTGCGGCGCGCCGCCGTCGATGGTGTAGGTGGTGGTCGCGACGCCGGACCGCGCGTCACTCGGGGTGAGGGTCACGTCCACGGGACCGCCGACCCACTCGTCAGGAGCGTTGTCGCCGGTCGTCGGGGCGGTGTTGTCGACGCGAACGAGTGCGGACGCAGGCTCGACCGAGTTGCCGGCGTTGTCGGTCACGCTGAAGCGGATGGTCGTCTCACCCTCAGCGCTCACGGTGATTGCGTCGGTGTACACAAGATGCGGCACGCTGCCGTCGGTGCTGTAGAGCACCGAAGCCACGGCCGAGCGGTCGTCGGTCGCTGTGAGCTCGACGTCGACGGGCCCTTGCTGCCATGCGCTGTCGGCGTTATGGGAACCGGCGGGAAGCGTGCGGTCGATACGGACATGCTTGGTGGTGGGCGTCTCGGCGTTGCCCGCGCCATCGACCGCCCAGAACTCGACGGTATGGTCGCCCTCGGCCGTGACCGAGAAGGGTGCCGAGTAGACCGTGGGTGCGCCTCCGTTGATCCGATAGTTGATCGACGCCACGTAGCTGTCGGTGTCGATGGCGCTCAGGGTGACGGTCGAGGAGGTGTTGCGCCAGCCCTCGACGATGTCGCTGGTGGAGACCGGGGCCGTCACGTCAGGCGTGATCGTGCCGACTGAATCGATCGCGTCGATGCCGATTCCCGTACCACTCGATGAGGCGTTCTTGGTGCCCGTCCACTCGATGCGGACTCGGTGGGTACCTGCTGAGAGACCGCGAATCTGCGCGACTCGGATCTGGTGCTTGTTGGTGGACGAGTACAGATCGGCGTTCACGGGAGTCCCGCCGTCAACGACGATGCGTGCGATTCCGTAGGTGGGGCCGGTCGACGCCACAAGATCGAGACCGGTTCCCTGAACAACGAAGTACGCCGAGGAGCCTGCTGCATTCGTGTACGCCCAGCTGCCACCGGAGCGTGCCGCGTTACCAGCGGTGCTCCATCCGGACCCGCGATACACAATCGCCGACGCATCCTGCTCGTACCGTGTGCAGATCGCCACCGACGCGCTCTTGACCGTCTCGGTGTTGCCGAGAGCGTCTACTGAGTACCACTCGACCAGGTGATCGCCCGGAGCGTTGGCCACGCTGGCGGTGAGTCCGGTCTGCCACGCCCCGCCGTCTACCCGCCAGAACGTCGAAGCGACGCCGGAGTGGGAGTCAGTCGGAGAAAGCGTGATCGTCGCGGCGCCCACGTAGGCGCTGGCGGCGTTGCTTGTCGTGACCGGCGCCGTATTGTCGATCTTCACGTACTCGGTGTGAACGGCCTCGGCATTGCCGCGTTTGTCCACCGAGTAGAACTTGAACACCGTAGTGCCCTGATTCGTCAGGCTCACCGGAGCGGAGTACGTCAGGGACGGGTTCGAGCCGTCCGTCGAGTAGTAGGTCGACGCTACGCCCGTGGTGGCGTCGGTGGACGTGAGGCTCACGCTCACCGGGCCCTTCTGCCAGTCGCCGTTGACGTTCGATGTGGTAACCGGGGCCTGGGAGTCCGGCACCGGGTACATCGTGCCCTGGACGCGCGCTTGCGCCAGGTTGATGCCGTAGCCGCTCGAGAGCGGGTTCTTGCGGCCCGTGTACTCGATGCGAATCAGGTGATAGTCGTACTCGAGGTCGCCCGAATACCAGGCAATCTCGTTGGACCGCAGCCAGCCGTTGTAGAGATCGATGTCGATCCAGGGGCCGTTGTCGATTGACAGTCTCGCGATACCAGCGTTCGGAGCTATGTCCGCGTAGTACCAGACCCGGTCGGCCTGAACGTAGTACCAGACCGAGCCGTTGGGGTCGGTGGTCCCATTGGTGACGCCGGTGCCATTGATGTCATTCCAGTTGCCGCGATAGAGGATGAGGCTGTCGTCCTCGTCGTAGTAGCGGTCGGATCGGTTGATGCGGAACGTCGCGGACTTCGTCGGCTCGACGTTGCCCGCATTGTCCACCGTGTAGTAGTAGACCGTGTGGTAGTAGTAGCCGGTCACGTAGGCCGAGGAGCCCTGCTGCCACGCGCCGCCGTCGATCTTGTAATAGGTCGTCTTGGCCCCGGACAAGGGGTCCGACGGAGAGAACGTGACGATGGCCTGGTCGACATAGGAGGACGTCGCATCAGTGCTGGTCAAAGGAGCGGTGTTGTCGATCTTGACCTCTCCGGACTTGATGTCTTCCCAGTTCGACCACTCGTCGACTGAGCGGTACGTGATGTAGGTGGTCCCCTCGGCGAAGACGGTGATCGGGCCTGTGTAGGCGCTGATCGGCGTTCCACCGGTGAGCGAGTAGTAGGTACCGGTTATGGTCGACGTCGTGTCGTATGCGGAGAACTCGACTTGCACGGGCCCCTTCACCCAGCCGGTCGGCGCAATCATGGTGGTGACGGGGGGCTCGGTATCCGGCGGAACCAGACGGAAGTTCGCGGTCTGTGTCGTCTCCCGGTTGCCAGGCGTGTCTACGGCGTAGTACTCGAGCGTGTGATTCCCGATGGCGCTGGTGGTCAGCACGTCGCCGGAGCGTCCCTGAGTCCACGTGCCGCCGTCGAGACGGTAGTAGAGGTAGTTCACCGAGGACAGCGAGTCGGAAGCGGTGAAGGTGATGTGGGCGGTGCCCATGTAGAACTCTTCGACATCACTCGTGGAAACCGGGGGAGTGTTGTCGATACGCACCGTCTTGGTGGTAACCGGTTCCTTGTTGCCGCGGGAGTCCTCCGAGTAGAACTTCACCTCGTGCTCGCCCTCGACGTTGTAGGTCAGCGGCGGGTCGTAGACGTTGGTGGGGTACGAGCCGTCGAACGAGTAGTAGGTCGCCGCGACCGACGAGATGACGTCGTGTGCGTCGAAGTTGATCGAGACAGGACCTCTGACCCATGAGCTGGGGATGTCGTCACCGGTGATAGGAGGCTCGTTGTCAGGCTGCAGAACGGTGAAGTAGTCCGTCCGCTGGGAAGACGTGTTGCCCGCCTGGTCGGTGGCGTACCACGTGACACGATGGTTACCCCACTGGGTGGTGTTGAACGTGTATCCATGCTGCCACGCGCCGTCGTTGAATCGGTAGACGAAGTCGAGAACGCCAGAGACCGAGTCCGACGCCTGGAAGTTGATGGTGGCGCTGTCGACGTAGCTTGCGACCGCGTCACTGGAAGCGGTCGGCACGGACTTGTCGATCTTGATGTTGTCGGTGTGGACAGTCTCGGCGTTTCCGCGCAGGTCGATAGCGTGGTACTTGAGGACGTTGATGCCCTCCGCGTTGAACGTCAGTGGTCCGGTGTACGGGACTGTCGGGTTGGAGCCGTCCCTCGAGTAGTAGATGTCGTCGACGCCGGACACGTCGTCGGTTGCGGTGATCTCAACCGAGACGTTCTGGTTGACCCAGCCGGAAGGCGCATCGGAGTACGACACGGGGGGGTTGGCGTCGGGCGCCTCGATGCTGCACCAGGCGTGCTTGAACGGCTCGACGTTGCCTGCGTTGTCGACGCTCCAGTAGTCGATGAAGTGCAGTCCGATGCCCATGACCTTGAACTGGCCGGTGTAGAACTTGGGAGTACCGTTGTCCAGGATGTAGACGATGTTCTTGACGCCCGAGAGCGAGTCAGTCGCAGACATCGTCACGGTGGTTTCGTATCCGTAGGTGACTTGGTTCAGGGAGATGGCAGCCGCAGGATTCGTGTTGTCGATCCTCACGTCCTGCGACTTGACCAACTCGGAGTTCTCGGCGGTGTCCACCGAGTAGTACTGCAGCTGGGTGGTGCCCTCGGCCGTGATCTGGAACGGGCCCGTGTAGAGGACCGACGGCTCGCTGCCGTCGATGGAGTAGTAGGTCGCTTCAACCGACAGGGATGCGTCCGTGGCCGAGAGGGTCACGTTGACGGGGCCCTTCTGCCACACCGACGTGACGTTGGACGTCGTCACCGGCGGGACCGTGTCGGGGTCGGCCATGACGAGGCTCATCTTGTAGACCGCATCGTTGAACGCATCGGCGACGTACAGATTGCCGAAGACGTCGCAGTCGACGTCGGTGGGGTAGGAGAACGCCGCCTCGGGAGTATCGGCACCGTAGAGGGTGGCGAGCCATCCGCCCTCAGAGTCGAAACGGACGACACGTGAGTTCTCCGTGTCGGCCACGTAGACGACGCCGAAGTGGTCGACAGCCACGTCCTTGGGGCCCCAGAAGGTACCGGTGCCCGTCGGGTCGCCTTGCTCGTCGACCTCCTGCCACGAGTCGATGGTGTCGAGCAGAGTGCCTGTCGGCGAGAACTTCGCCACGCGGTTGTTGCCGGTGAGAACCACCCACAGGTTGCCGTCGGGGTCGAAGGCAAGACCATCGGGGGAGGTGCCCACGGTGGTGGGAACGGACCACATAGACTCGAAGGAGCCCGTAGCGGCGTCGATGATCTGAATCCGGTTGTTGCCGGTGTCTGCGACGTAGACGTGTCCGCTGTCGCTGACTGCCACACCGTAGGGCATGTTGAAGCCGAGGGGCCCGGTACCGGGACCGCCGACATTGCGGATGAGGGAACCGGTTGAAGTATCGAACATCCTGAGACGGTTGTGGTCCCCGTCGCCTGTCTCGCTGGTATCGGCAACTACGAGGTCACCGTCGGGGGTTAGGGCGAGGCCGTCCGGCCACATGAACTGGCTGTAGTCGCTCGCACCCACATTGAAGAACTCGATGCCCTCAGAGGTCACGCCGTGGACACTGTTGCTCGCGTCGAGGCCGTCCCAGTAGTCCGAGTGGGTGTAGTAGACATCACCAAAGGGCGACACCGTGATCGCCTGTGGGTAGTCGCCCTGACCCTGGACCACGTAGCGCTCGAAGATCATCTGGTCGCGCGTGGTTGGGACGTACGCTGCATGCGCGGTCGCCGGGATAACGGCTGCGATTGCGACAAGCGCAGTCACCGCCATCGCATACCAGGTGACGGTCGTCCACTTGCTCCGAACCACGGAACGCCTACTCATTTGTTAGCCCCTTCATAATGCGCGTTGCGCGCGCGGGCGACTGCAATCACCGAGCCGCTCGCGGGCACACGTGTACCTTCGTATATGTAATCGGCGCGATACTCATGATGCATGAGCCTCTCGTCTATACTTGTCGCGTCACCAACGACACGCGACGACAACGGAGAGCACCCTGGACGCGAACGACTCAATCGGTGTGGTGCAGCGCGAGACTCCGTCCCGCCGACGCAGGCGTCGCATACTGGTCGCAGCACTCATCATCAGCGACTTCGTTTCGATCCTTCTCGCGGGCCTCATCGCCAGTTGGTTGTGGTTCGGGTCGGTGACCATCGATGTGGCGTTCGAGCAGACCGAAGCGTTCGTCGTCGATATGTCGTTTCTGCAGCTGTCGCTTATCGTTGCCCCCCTCTGGATAGGCATGATGGTCCTCGGCGGGCTCTACGATCCCGACCGGTGGTCGTGGGGCGGGGCGGAGATAGGTTCGATTGCTCGTTCGCTGTCGATGGGCGTCGTTGTAGTGATCTTCGGCACGTATCTCGCGAAGACCCCCGGCCTCTCGCGAGGCTGGACGCTGCTCACCTGGGTGCTGTCGATCATCTTGGTGGCGTTCGGAAGGGGTCTCATCCACGCGGTCATCTACCTGATGCGCCGTCGGGGCATGGTGACGCAGCCCACACTCGTCGTCGGCAGCAACGCTGAGTCATCCGACATAATTCGCGTGCTCAGAGCGAACCGCGCCGCCGGCCTCGTGCCGGTCGGCTGTCTCGCATCATCACTGGCCGAGAAGCTCGATCTCGACTACTGCTCCGAGAACGTGCCGGTGCTCGGAACCGCGAGGGACATCATCCAGATCCTCCAGTCGCACGAGATCGACACGGTGATCATCGCTTCCTCGGCATTCGATCATGATGTGCTGGCGCGCATGATTGCGGAACTGCGCGACGTGGACGTTGACGTGCACATCTCGTCGGGTCTCTTTGAGGTCCTGACGAGCCGGATTCTGGTGAGCGAGGTCGCGGGTGTGCCGCTCATCACGGTGAAGGGCATCTCGCTCAGTCGCTCCAAGCGGCTCACGAAGCGCGTATTCGACCTCGCCCTTGCCGGCGCCATCGTTCTTATCGGCCTGCCTGTCTGGGTGCTGATCGCCTTGCTGATCAAGTTGGGTAGTCCCGGCCCTGTGCTGTACGGTCAGCCACGCGTCGGGCGCAACGGGACGCGTTTTCAGATGCTCAAGTTCAGGTCGATGTATAGGGATGCAGACCAGCGTCTTGCTGACCTTCAGGCTCAGAACGAGGCGTCCGGTCCGCTCTTCAAGATGAAGAACGACCCGCGTGTCACACCGGTTGGGAAGTGGCTGCGCAAGTTCTCGCTCGACGAGTTTCCGCAGCTCATAAACGTGTTGAAGGGCGAGATGTCGCTGGTGGGACCGCGTCCGCCGCTGCCGCTGGAGGTTGAGCGCTACACTCGCCACGACTGGCGTCGACTCGAGGTCACCCCTGGCATGACCGGGCTGTGGCAGGTCTCGGGCCGCAGTAGTCTGACCTTTGATGAGATGGTTCGCCTCGACCTGTTCTACATCGAGAACTGGTCTGTGGGGCTCGATATTCAGTTGATCCTCAGGACCTTGCCGGCGGTCCTGTTCGCCCGCGGCGCCTACTAGGCGTCCGTCAAGGAGGTTTTCATGCGTCTGATCGTCGTCGTCGGAGCTCGCCCCAACTTCATCAAGGTCGGTCCGCTCATGCCCGCACTCGCTGCCGCCGGCATTGACGCGAGCATCGCGCACACGGGTCAGCATTACGACGCGTCGATGTCGGACGTGTTCTTCGCCGATCTGGAGCTGCCGGAGCCCGCGTGGTTCCTCGGCATCGGTTCGGGAACGCACGCCGTACAGACGGGCCGGGCGATGATGGCACTCGAGGAGCTCCTGGTCGCCGAGAGGCCGGATGCGCTGCTGGTGGTAGGCGACGTCAATTCGACCCTGGCCGGCGCGCTGGCGGCGTCCAAGATCGGGATACCGGTCGTGCACCTCGAGGCGGGACTTCGCTCGGGCGACATGTCCATGCCCGAGGAGATCAACCGCCTCGTGACCGACCAGCTCTCGTCGATGCTGCTGACGCCCAACGAGGCTGCGGAGGCGAACCTCGTCGCCGAGGCCGTCGATCGCTCGCGCATCCACTTCGTCGGCAACATCATGGCCGAGTCCGTGCTCCGCAATGTGGAGCGCATTCGCGATCGCGAGGTATGCGGTCGTTACGGCCAGACTCCCGGTCAGTACGCGCTTGTGACCATCCATCGGCCCGAGAATACCGATCATCCTGATCGTCTTGAGGAGATCGCATCTGGACTCAAGGGCATCGGAATGCCGGCGATCTTCCCGGTCCATCCGCGCACCCGGCCCAAGCTCGCCGAGGCCGGCCTGTCTGAGGGCTCGTCCGTTCAGCTGGTGGACCCTGTCGGCTATCTGGACATGCTCGCGCTCCAGCGTGACGCCGCCATCGTCGTCACCGATTCGGGCGGCGTGCAGGAGGAGACCTGCATGTTGGGGACTCCCTGTGTCACCGTTCGGCGCAACACCGAGCGTCAGGTAACCGTCGAGATCGGGTCGAACCGTCTCGTCTCAGCATCGTCTGCCGAGATCCTCGAAGGCGTGGCGGCTGGGCTCGCTTCGGGCCGCGATTGGGAGCATCCAGACCGGTGGGACGACCGAGTCGCCGAGAGGGTCGTGACGGCGCTGCAGTCCGGGATCGTGCCGCTCGCCGAGTAGACACTCGGGTACAACCCTTGTGACGCAACTGCGCGAGGAGGTATTCGGTGCGACTGATGGTGGTGGTCGGAGCCAGGCCGAACGTGGTCAAGGTTGGGCCGCTCATTCCGGTTCTCGTCGCATCGGGTGTTCAGGCCGAAATCGTGTTCTCGGGATCCCGAGAGGCATACCATCCCGAGGATCGAAAGGGTGCCGTCTCCTTCTACGGGGTCGAACTGCCGGAACCCCGATGGTGCCTTGACGTCGGCAGCGGCACAGACGCCTCGCTCGCGGGCAAGGCCATGGTCGCGTTCGAGCAGCTCTTTGCCACCGAGAAGCCTGACGCCATCATGGTCGTCGGTGACGTCACCACCTCACTTGCGGCGGCCATCTCGGCGGTCAAGTCAGGCATCCCGGTCGTGCATCTCGAGGCGGGTCTGCGCTGCGGAGACCTGGGGATTCCCGAAGAAGTGAACCGGGTGCTCATCTCGCGTGTTGCGTCGATGCACCTGTCTCCGACCGAGATCGCGCTAGAGAACCTTCAGGATGAGGGCATAGATCCCGAACGAATCCACTTCGTGGGAAACATGCTGGCCGAGTCCGTCTTGCGCAGCATCGATTCCATCGGTCACGAAGCCGTCTCTGCGAGAGGGCTCACGCCACGCCGGTACATCCTCGCGTCCTTTCACCGGCCCGAGAACCTGTCCAGCGCCGAGAGGCTCAAGGGCATCCTGGATGGGCTGGCCATGACTGAGTTGCCGTCGTTGGTCCCCGACACACAGGGTTTGACTCGAGCGGTCGAGGCCCACGGCATCTCGGTTGGACCCGGGGTCGACGTGGTCGAGGCGGTTCCCTACCGAGACATGCTCGCTCTGGTCCGTGACGCCGCCGTCGTCGTCACTGACTCCGGCGGGCTTCAGGAGGAGGCGTGCGTCATTGGGACGCCGTGTCTGACGGTGCGAGAGTGCACCGAGCACACCGCGACGACGGAGGCCGGCGCGAATCGGATGGTCGCCGCGTCTCCAGCTCCCATCCGCGACGCGATAGCCTCGGCGCTAGGCGAACACGGCACGTGGCTCTCGCCGCGCCGATGGGACTCAGCGGTGTCGTCCAGGGTCTGCCGAGCGCTTCGACGCGGCATCGTGCCTCTCCGCTGATCACCGGGCCTTCAGGTAGTCTGTATGCGGGAGGTCACATGAGGATTCTCGTCACCGGCGGGGCCGGCTACATCGGTTCGATCACAACCCGATCGCTGCTCGATGCGGGGCACCAGTGCGTCGTCCTCGACACTCTGGAACGCGGCTGGGAGGCTGCCGTGGACCCTCGCGCTGACCTGGTCGTCGGCTCGGTGGGGGACAGAAGCGTTCTCGAAGAGTGCCTGCCGGGGTGTGACGCTGTCATGCATCTCGCCGGCTACATCGAGGTCGCCGAATCACAGGCCGACCCCCAGAAGTACATCCGAAACAACGCCGAGGAACCCGTCGTCCTGCTGGAGGCGATGATCGAGCACGGGGTGACGGCGATCGTGTTCTCGTCTACCGCAGCGGTCTACGGCGAGCCTGAGTCGGTGCCCATCACCGAGGAGGCTCCCACTCGGCCGGTGAACGCCTACGGGGAGAGCAAGCTCGCCTTCGAGCGCCGGCTGGACGAGTTTCGTGAGCGCGGCGTGAGATCCGTCCGATTCCGCTACTTCAACGTCGCTGGCGCGTGGCCCGACGGGTCTCTCGGTGAGGCGCACGATCCCGAGACTCATCTGATTCCGAGGGTGCTGCAGCGGATGCGTGACGGCGAGTCGTCGTTCGAGGTCTTTGGGGGCGACTACGCGACGCCGGACGGCACGTGCTTGCGCGACTACGTGCACGTGGTGGACCTCGCGCGAGCACACCGAATCGCGCTCGAGCGTCTGAACGACGGATTCGAGGGCGGGGTGTTCAACCTCGGGAACGGGCAGGGCTTCAGCAATCGAGAGGTCGTGCAGGCGTGCGCCGAGGTTACCAGCCGACAGGTCGCGATCGACATCGGGCCTCGCCGTGCCGGTGATCCCGCGAGACTCGTCGCATCGGCGGTACGAGCGGGAGAGGTCCTCGGATGGAGCCCGGAACATGGGGAGCTGGCCGAGATAGTCGCAGATGCGTGGCGATGGCACCTTGCCCACCCGGACGGGTACCACTAAACTATCCACTTGCCGCTCATGGCGGCGTACGGGCGATTAACTCAGCGGGAGAGTGCCACCTTCACACGGTGGAAGTCACTGGTTCAAATCCAGTATCGCCCACCATCTGTAACAGAACGCCCCTTTGGGGTCTCTCCGGAGATACTCGAAGGGGCGTTTTCAGTGGTGGGGGCTTAGGTCGCCGTCCTTCACACCCCGGTTCCAAAGTACGGTCTGGACGACCTCTCGCTTGTCGTGATCGGCGGCTTCTTGGAACGCGATCCGGGCGCGGGACGAGGTGAGCGCTGCATCTCTGACCTGCTGTACCGGGTCGAGCTCGCTGCGTTTCCTGCTCACTGGAGCAGTACGATCTGTGGGTCGCGGCATCGGAGTTCACGGTCGCGTGCCACTGGTTGTTTGCCGTGGCCGTGTACGGCGGTCTGCGGTTAACGAGCAATCGACCGGACGGATCGACACTGGAACTGCCGCGCGAGGCCTGGTACTGGCGTCAACCTGACGGCCAGAAGGTAGAATCCTCCTGACGGGCGTCTACGCCGCAGGCTCCGCGCAGAGACGTTGGGCATACGCATGGGAGTCGGCTTCGGGTTCCTGCGCTAATATTGAGACAGTCTCACGAGAGGAGCTCCGAGCGCCAATGAAGGACTGCTACATCATTTCGTACGACATGGCAGACGGCGGAGACTACGAGGACCTGTTCACGGCCATCAAAGCCTATGGCACTTGGGCGCATGTCACCGAATCCACGTGGGCGATCGTGTCCGCAGACGGCCAGAAGTCGATACGCGACAACCTCGAGCGGTTCCTCCCTGAAGGGAGCCGCCTCTTCGTGGTCAAGTCCGGTACCGCTGCAGCGTGGCGAAATGTCATGTGTTCGAATGAGTGGCTGAAGAAGAATCTCTGATGACGAATCCGAATGACAGTGGTGTGGGTGAGGTTCGCGTGCGTCGCGCGCGTGTTGATTCGCTGTCTCTGTACGAAGTCACTGAGTCTGAGCTGAACGACCTAACCACAGGCGGCAACGGCAGCCTCTTCTTGAACTTCGCCATCTTCTTCCTCTCGATGGCGCTTGCTCTTCTGATTGCGTTGAAGACGACAACGATTTCCGACAACCGGACGTTCGACGTCTTCGTGCTGGCCACACTCGTCTCCTCTGTCGCGGGCGTGGTGCTACTCGTGCTCTGGTGGAAGTCGTGGGAATCGACTCGGTCGGTGGTCGCGCGAATCAAGGCGCGAATGCCTGCGGATGACGGTATGGACTTGGATGAATCTCAGCCGGATTCGCTTGATATTGCCGGCTAGGACTCAAAGGCGATGCCTGGCAAGCGCTTAAACCTGACGTGCAGGAGCGTCAGGCACTTCGCGCAGCTAAGCGCGCCGACTTTAGACGGACATAGGAGGAGATGTGGGCAAGCCTGACCTGTTTGGAATTGCGCGCGAGACCAAGATCCGAAAGTCCGGCGTCCGAGAGGTCTTCACGCCCCATAGACCGGTACAGGCGGTCGAACTCTTCTTCGGTCGCCAGAAGGAGGTCGGCAAGATACTTGAGCAGATCAACACGCCTGGTCAGCATGCCCTCCTGTACGGAGAACGCGGCGTGGGGAAGAGCTCATTGGCAAATGTCGCAACCGAACTTCTTATCAAGCAGGTCATTAGTGGCAAGCTGTACACCAAGCGGTGCGACTCCAGCGACACTTTTGAGACCGTACTCGCGCCGGTGCTCGCCGATTTCGGGATTGAAGTCGACCTCACTTCGAAGAAGACGGTGCACAAAGAGCACGGTAAGGGCGGACTCATGATCCCCGTGGCCGCTGCAGAGATTGGCAGCGAGCGGGCGACAGAGAAGACCTACTCCGTGCAGCAATTTTCCCCGTCAGTCGTGGCCGATGCTTTGAAAGACCGCGAGGGCTTGCTGTACATCGACGAAGCGGATCGGATTGCCACGGCTGGGGACAAGGGCAACTTGGCGGAACTGATCAAGCTTCTTAGCGACAACGGTTCGAACTTCAAGGTCCTCGTTGTGGGCATCGCGCAGACGGCAGAGGAGCTCACCGGCGGCCACGAGTCCGTCCAACGCTGTCTGAAGGAGACGCGTCTGCCCCGCATGAATGCGGATGAGCTAGAACTGATCGTCGTGGAGGGGGCTGAGAAAGTCGGACTTGATTTCGATGCCACAGTCACCAAAGAGATTGTCAAACTGAGCTCCGGCTACCCACACTTCACCCATCTGCTCGCACTTAAGTGCGCGGAGGAGGCCGTAGCAAACGACCTGACCATCGTGGATCGTAAGTGCCTCGAGTCGGCGATGAACCTGGCTGTCGAGGATGCGGAGGGCACTCTGCTCCGGCAATACGCACACGCGGTTCGCTCCTATGGGACGGACATGTACCGTCACGTATTGGAGGCCGCGGCCATGTTGGACAAGACCGAGTTTCGCGCGGAGGAGTTGCGTGCCGGTGTGGAGAAGCTGACTGGCGCGCCAATTACGCAAGGCTCGCTCAACAACTACCTTCAGAAGCTGGTCGCAGATGACTACTCAGCGATTCTTCACCGCTGCTCCAAAGGGGTCTATCAGTTCTCTGACCCGCGGATGTCGAGCTACATCCGAATTGCCAATCCGTCGGTATTTCTCGCAGGCTGAGCAAGCGCACAGCCATCCAGCAGAGGCATCGAACAGAGCGCCAAGGGGTTGAATCGACCCGCTAGGGGCACAGACGCCTGCAACACACACGTTAGCCCGCGTCTCTCCAGAAACGGGTAACAAGACCGTCCACTATCGCCCACCATCAACCATCAACGCCCCTTTGGGATCTCTCCGGAGATACTCGAAGGGGCGTTTTGGGTGGTAGACCCCTCTGATACCATCCATCTCGGCCTGATCTTTTCGTTGAGCATGAGGAGTACGGCGTGCACACTCCGTCGGCGCCAGTGAGTCTGACCACGGCTGTCGTTCTGCCCGCGTTCAATGAAGGCGCGCATATAGGCCGCGTTATTGCCGCGATACCTGCCTGGGTTGATCATGTGATTGTCGTGAACGACGCGAGCACTGACGACACCGCTTCAGTTGTCGAATCGCTTGACGATAAGCGTGTCGCGCTGGTGACACACCCGCACAATCGGGGCGTCGGCGGGGCCATGGTCAGCGGGTATCGCATGGCACTGGATTTGGGTGCCGATTGTGTCGTGAAGATGGACGCCGATGGCCAGATGTCGCCTGACGAGCTATCGAGGATTGTTGCCCCGATTGAGTTGGGAATTGCGGACTACACCAAAGGCAATCGATTCTACTTTCGCAACGCCACGCTGGGCATGCCACGCGTTCGCGGCTTCGGCAACTCTTTGCTCTCAGTGCTGACGAAGTCGGCAAGCGGATATTGGCATGTCTTCGATTCGCAGTGCGGCTACACGGCCATTCGCGCTCCGTTTCTGCGGCTCTTCGATCTGGACCAACTTGCGACGGACTACTTCTTCGAGAATGACATGTTGATCCGTCTGAACGCGGTCAATGCTCGTGTTGTTGATGTACCGGTTTCAACACGCTACGGGAGTGAGACGTCCTACGTGAGTGTCGGCTCAGTTGCGGTGAGTTTTCCTCCTCGGCTTCTAGGCAACGGAATCAGACGATTCTGGCGCAAGCACCTGCTGACGGACTTCGGGGCCATTGCCGTGTTGACGATATTGGGCGTGCTATTGACGATGTCAGGGGTCGCTTTCGGTGCCTACCACTGGTGGCTATCCATCGCTGAGGGCACACCGGCGACTGCAGGCACGGTAATGATTGCCGTCGTACCGATGATCCTTGGCTTCCAGCTACTTCTTCAGGCCCTGCTCCTGAGCGTTATGGGCTCTCCCGGTGCTCAAGAGACCGCCGACTACGTCAGGTCCCTGATCGTGCAGCGCGCCTTCGAGTGAAGCTTGCAGCCTGCCGGGGCTCCCGCGCTGGACAACTCGGCGCCTCTGGGTGAACATTGCGATTGCTTAGCGCCGCGAGGGGAGCGGCACGACCTCGGTGCACTGATGTGACCGAGTGAGCATGCTGCGATCTCGGGGGAGTTGGATGCCTGCTTCTGGCTCAGACGCACCGTCAAAACGCTCAGGTACTCGAGTCCTCTGGGATGAGTTCCTGCGTGCCAGAGAGTCGTTCCTGGGGTCACTTCCGTCACGGCCCACCCGTACTGCCACGCTCACGTCGTTAGGGTCCGCGCTGGTCGCATTCGCGGTCTTCGCGTCGCTGGTTCCAAACGCGCTGAACTTCGGCGATGCGCCCATCTACGCTGAGCGAATCGCGGGCGGAAGAGCGTTCGAGCAGCCTTACCACATGGGCTACAACCTCATCGGCATCGCATTCACTCGCGTGGTGCCACTGCCGATGGACATCGCGCTCAACCTCATGAGTGCGCTGTTTGCAGCGGCGTGCGTTGGACTTGTGTGTGCCATTGCCCAACTGCTTGTGCGGCGGGTAAGCGCCGGGATTGGATCCGCCGCGGTCCTTGCGACCACGTACCTGTTTCTGGAGAACGCCGTCTACGCCGAGCTCTACGTGATGCAGCTGTGCTTCTTCCTGTTGACCGTCTATCTGATTCTGATGGACAGGCCGGTTCTCGCAGGGCTCGCGTTCGCGTCTGCGTGCCTGGTGACTCCATCCACGGGTTTGGCGGTGCCCTTCCTCGTGCTCCTGAGGCCTACTCGACGCTTCGTCCTGCTCTGGGTGGGGGTTGCGGGAGCCGTGCTGGCGGCCGCCGTGCTCCCGCACACCGAAGGTTACTTCTACGGCCCGGGCCATATCGGAGCGATCGCCCCCGACCTGACGCTGCTGTCGGCACTCGCGAAGGAGGCCGAGCAGATCGGCGGGTTCTCGTTTGCGCTCGCGTTCGCGCTGACGGGTGTGGTCGTCCTCGGCCTCAGGCGAAGGTACTGGCCCTTCTTGGCGGGACTGTTCCTCCTGTGGCTCGCGACGTTCCTACTTGGCGAGAGGTACAGCGACGTCCCGGTGCAGATGCCGTTTTACTCCATGCTGGCGGTGCTCAGCGGTGTCGGATTCTCGTGGCTTATCGCGTCATGGCGGACCAGGCGTGCCGTGGCAGTATCGGCAGTGGTCGTACTGGCTGCAGCGCTGGTCTTCACCGGAGTGTCGAGCTATCGGGAGGTTAGTCAACTGAGCGCCGACCTCGAGAGTTACAAGGCGGCCGTGCTGGAGTGCGCGGGATCCGCCCAGTCGGGCGAGGTCGGGATAGGTCAGTACTACGCCGTGGTACTCGTGAATCACTACCTCAAGGGAGAATCGAACGGCCCTGAGCTGTTCGATCGATGCGATCTCGATGGCCTCAACGGCGAATCCAAGAAGGCCGAGGGTCTCGAGCATCTGGACACGGCAATATCCTCCCGGAAGCGCGTCTGGTTGCTAGAGTCTTCACTCATGGATCAGGAGGACTTCTTCGCCAGCAACGGGTACCAGCTCGTGCCGGTGGATCGTCTTGCGATCGCGGTTCCTGTCGACACGGGAGCCAACGACCTGCAGTAGCAAAGGGTGTGACCACGATGCGATACGGCGCGCGCATACTCATAGTCGACGAGTCTCCGGTGTTGCGGACTCTCACCGCGGTCGCTCTGGGCGGCGTCTCGGGTTTCGCCGTCACCGACCGTTCCAGCGCCCGTGACGCGCTCGAGCTGGCCTGCAACGAGAGGTTCGACGCCTGTGTGATCGACCAGGGCCTCAGCACTATGTCCGGACTTGAGCTCGTCCGAGAGCTCCGTCGTCGGGACGACTACGCCTCGTCGCCGATGATTCTCCTCGTCGATGAGCAGGAAGCCTCCGTGGAGCGGGAGGCGCTTGCGGCTGGTGTCGACGCCGTTGTCGTGAAGCCGTTTGCGCCGGGCAATCTGCGCACCACCATCTCGGAGGCCATCGACGCCTACCGCGGGGAGCGTGGATCCGAGCGCGTGCGACTTCTCGGCGTCCAGTCGGTGCTCGACAGCATCCCGTACCCCTCGATGGTGCTCACCGCCGACCACAGGGTCGTGCTGGGCAACCAGTCGTTTTGGGAGACCACCGAGCAGGGCATCGGCGATTGCGCGGTGGACTGCCGCGTCGCAATGCACGAGAGCGGTGAATCGCCTCACTCGTGTCCGCTCGTCCAAAGCGTGCGGTGTGACGGACCGGTGGAGCGCATCGTGTTCGAGCCCGCACTGGGTGAGTTTCTGGTCTGCGTCTACCCGATGGGGCAGACCGACGAGCGCGGCCAGCAGCTGTACCTCCACCTCACGAGACCCGCGGCGGCATCGGAGTGACTTCCGCGCCGCGAATGCGGTGTTAGACTGAACCGCTGTGATCGTCTCCCTCGACAACGTATCCAAGTCCTTCGGAGCGCGCGTCCTGTTCAAGGATGTGTCGCTTCGCGTTGGTGCGCGCGACAGAATGGCTTTCGTCGGCCCTAACGGAGCCGGAAAGACAACGCTGCTTGAGATCATCGCCAAGCGCCAGGATGCCGATAGCGGCTCGGTCGTCTTCGCCAAGGGTGCGGTCATCGGCTACCTGGAGCAGGAAGCCATCGAGATGCACGACCGCACGGTGCTCGCTGAGGCGCTCACCGCCGCAGAGCACGTCACCACCCTCGAGCACCGGCTCGGCCTTCTTTCCGATGAGATCGCTGCCGCCGATGAGGGCCCCGAGCAGGAACGACTCCTCTCCGAATATGGACGCCTTCAGTCCCGGTTCGAGCACCTTGGCGGCTATGGGATAGAGGCCGACGCGCGAGCGGTCCTCTCGGGCCTCGGATTCGCCGAGGTGGACTACGAGCGCACGTGCGATGAGCTGTCGGGCGGCTGGCTGATGAGGCTCGCCCTCGCGAAGCTGCTGCTTCGGCGTCCCGATCTGCTGCTTCTCGACGAGCCCACCAACCACCTCGACATCGAGTCGGTGGCGTGGCTCGAGTCGTGGCTCAAGGCATATGACGGCGGAATCATCGTGGTCAGCCACGACCGCGCGTTCATGGATGGCCTCGTGGACCACGTCGCCGAGATAGACCGCGGGGAGCTGACGCTCTACAGCGGGTCGTACTCGGACTTCGAGAAGGCGCGCGAGCTCGCCCGCGAACAACTGATCACCGCATACGAAGCGCAGCAGCGCGAGATCGCTCACATGGAGAAGTTCGTCGAGCGATTCCGCTACAAGAACACCAAGGCCAAGCAGGCGCAGGACCGCGTCAAGAAGCTCGAGAAGATGGAGCGCATCCAGCCCCCCGACGAGCGCAAGAAGGTTCGTTTCCGCTTTCCTCAGCCTCCGCGAACGGGCGAGCTCGTCATCGCGCTTGAAGAGGTGGCGAAGGCCTATGGCGACAACGTGGTCTATGACGGGCTCGATTTCGCGCTCTACCGGGGTGACAAAGTCGCGCTTGTGGGCCCCAACGGCGCCGGCAAGTCGACGCTGCTCAAGATGCTGGCAGGTGTCCTTCCGCCGGACAACGGCACGCGCCGACTTGGTACGGGTGTCGAGGTCGCCTACTTCGCGCAGCATCAGTTGCAGGCTCTCGGTCTCGAGAACTCGGTGTACCAGGAGCTCGACTCGGCGGCCCCCGGATGGACGCAGTCCGAAGTGCGCGGGCTGCTCGGCGCGTTCCTCTTCAACGGCAATGACGTCGAGAAGCGCGTCAAGGTCCTCTCTGGTGGCGAGAAGGGGCGTCTCGCGCTTGCCAAGATGCTCGTGGCTCCCGCGCCATTCCTGTGTCTCGACGAGCCCACAAACCACCTCGACATCGCCTCGAGCGACGTCTTGGAGCAGGCGCTCCAGCGTTACGAGGGCACCATCGCTCTGATCACGCACGACCGACACCTTATCCGGGCCATCGCGACCAAGATCGTTGAGGTCCGAGACGGCCGGGTGACCGTGTTCGACGGTGACTACGACTACTACCTCTGGAAGCGCGAGCAGGGGAGCGAGCCCGAGCCGAAGGCGGTTACGCCCGCTCCCACCGAGCGCGCGGATCGTGGCAAAGGACCACGGAGGGTACACGGGCCCCAGGTCACGTCACCCGAACCCGCGGTCCCCGTCGCCGGCCCAAAGACCAAAGAGCAGAAGCGTGCCGAGGCGGACGCGCGCAACCGTGCGTATCGTGCGACCAAGGACGGGCGCAGTCGACTTCAGGCGGTCGAGAAGGAGCTCGCTCAGGCGCAGGCCCGTCACGACGAACTTGTCGAGGCGATGGCCGACCCGGACATCTATGCCGACAAGGGCGTATTCGACAAGGCTCTGGCGGAGTACACGGAGCTCAAGAAGCGGCTTCCGGGTCTCGAGGAAGAGTGGCTGACCCTCTCCGAGGAGATCCAGCGCCTCGAGTCTGAGACGTCGGACTGACGGGTATCTTGCCAACGGGTAACCCTGTGACCTGCACTTTGTAACTGCAATTCGGGACTTTGTAACAATCTTTACAAAGTTCTGGAGGCTCGGCTACACTGTCCGAGCGCGACCGTCTGGGGTGGTCGCGCGACACTCGGATTACTGTCTAACCGGACCTGTCGATCATCAAGAGAGCGACAGGAAGGCAGCGCGAGGGAGCACCGATGCAGGGGGCTGGGGCCCAAGCTGTACTCTTCGTACTCGGACTCGCCACGGCGACGACGGGTTTCATCGGCGTGGTCTTCCTTGCCAACAAGCTGCTGGCTCCCCACAATCCGGATTCCGAGAAGCTCACTCCCTTCGAGTGCGGCATGGAACAGGCTGGCGACCCTTGGGCGCCCAACCGCATGCGGTTCTCGACGATCGCCATGCTGTTCGTGCTCTTCGACGCCGAGGCGGTCTTGCTCTTCGCGGTCGCAAGCGGTCTGCGCGGCAGCGTGGTCGCGCTCGCCGAGGTTGTCGCGTTCGTGGCGTTCCTGGCGCTCGGGCTCGCGTACGCGTGGCGTAAGGGGGCGCTCGAGTGGCGATCGTAGATCGGATCGGCTCGGCCCTCGACCGCACACCTGGCGGCGTGCTCCTCACCTCGGTGGACGCGCTCGTCGATTGGTCGCGCGGGCAGTCCCTCTGGGCCATGCCCATGGGCACGGCGTGCTGCGCGATGGAGCTCATCGCCGCATCCTTCAACAAGTTCGACTTCGATCGCATGGGCACGTTTCCGCGCCCCGATCCGCGTCACACCGACGTCATGATCCTTGCGGGGACCATCACCGAGAAGATGAAGCCGGCGGTGCGGCGTCTCTACGACCAGATGCCGGATCCCAAGTGGGTCATCGCCATGGGCAACTGCACCGTATCGGGCGGCATCTTCTACTACGACACCTACTCGGTCGTGCGCGGTGCCGACGAGTTCCTTCCGGTCGACGTCTACATCTCCGGCTGCCCTCCGCGTCCGGAGGCGCTGCAAGACGGCGTGCTCCAGTTGCGCGAGCTCGTGAAGACCGAGTCGATCGCGCCCGGAAAGCGCCGCGAGCACGCCGTGAAGCTTCCCCGTCCGGGGGAGGATGGTGACGCCGAATGAACCACGATGAGCTGCAGCACAGACTCGCCGAGCTCTCACCGGTTCTTGCTCCGCTGTTCTCGCTCGAGTTCGGAGATGCCGTCATCGGCGTGAACCGCGACAAGCTGCTCGAGATCGCACGAGAGCTGAGGGACATCGGCTTCGACCGTCTCGGCATGGTGACCGCGGTGGACCGGGGCGAATTCTTCACACTCGTGTATCGCCTCCAGTCCCGATCGCTCTCATCGGCGCTGTTTGTAAAGACCAAGGTCAGCCGAGAAGACCCTCGCGTGGACTCGTTGTTCGACGTATGGCCTGCCGCCGACTGGCAGGAACGAGAGGTCTTCGATCTTTTCGGAATCGTCTTCGAGGGTCATCCGGATCTTCGGCGAATCGTTCTGCCCGATGACTTCGAGGGCCATCCGCTCCGCAAGGACTACGACGATCCGCGCCTGATCAGGCGCCCTGACTACATCTGAGAGGAGGGACATGACGGTCGAGATCGAATCGCGTTCGATGACTCACTCCGACGACGGGTTGCCCGTTGAGGAGCTGGTCGTCAACGTCGGCCCGTCACATCCCTCCACCCACGGCGTCGGCAGGGTCATCGTTCACCTCGACGGCGACGTCGTGGTCAAGGCCCAGCCCGTCATCGGCTACCTCCATCGCGGCATCGAGAAGATGGCCGAGAACCGCACGTACCTGCAGGTCGTGCCGCTCACCGATCGTCTCGACTACGTCGGCTCCATGTACGCGAACTGGGCGTACTGCCGCGCGGTCGAGAGGCTCGCGGGAATCCGCGTGCCCGAGCGTGGTGAGTATCTCCGAGTGATCGTGTGCGAGCTGCAGCGCATCGCCAGCCACATGATGGGCATCGGGGCGTCCGCGGCCGATACGGGCGCCTTCTCGGCGTTCATCTACGCGTTCGACCAGCGGGAGAGGGTCGTCGAGCTCTTCGAGGACTTGTGCGGCGCGCGCCTCACCTACAACTACGTCCGGCCCGGCGGAGTGTCGATGGATGCACCCGAGGGCTGGACCGACGCGGTGCTCCGCTTCACGGACTCACACCGGTCGGGCCTGGCGGACCTCGACTCCCTGTTCTTCCAAAACGCGATCGCCCGCGGTCGTCTCAAGGGAATCGGAGTGCTTTCCGCCGAGGACGCTGTGGCATGGGGCGCATCCGGCCCCACCGCCCGCGGTTCCGGGGTCAACTGGGACCTCCGCAAGCACGATCCCTATTCGGTCTACCCGCGGATGGACTTCGACGTCGTCGTCGGCGAGCGGGGTGACGCTTACGACCGCGGCCGATGCAGGCTCTTTGAGTGCTACGAGTCCTGTCGCATCATCGAGCAGGCGATCGCACAGATGCCCGGCGGGTTCGTGAAGTCCGAGGGACTCCAGCGACTCATCGCACCGCCTCCCGGCGACGCGTACGACCACATCGAGAGCGCACGAGGTTCGCTCGGCGTGTATCTGGTCTCCGACGGCTCCGTAAGGCCGTACCGGATGAAGGTGCGCTCTCCGGCCTTCTGCAACATGGCTCTGCTGCCTCAGCTCGCAGTCGGTCACACGCTGTCCGACCTCGTGGTCGTTCTCGGCTCGCTCGACCCCGTCTTTGGGGAGATCGACCGATGAGCAGCTTCGGACTCGGCGCCCTGTGGGGACTCGCTGCCGCGATGCTCATCGCGATCGCCGCGCTTATCGGCGTGTGGTGGGAGCGCAAAGTCTCAGCTCGCATCCAGATGCGCTTCGGCCCCCAGGAGGCCGGTCCCGCGGGTCTGCTCCAGACGCTGGCCGACACCGTGAAGCTCGTGCTCAAGGAGGACATCACGCCTGCTCAGGCTGATGTCACCCCGTTCAAGTGGGCACCGCTGCTCGTCTTCGTTCCGGTCGCAGCCTCGCTCGTCGTTGTGCCCTACGCTGCGGGATGGGCGCCCTTCGACATCCGCGCCGGTGCGCTGTTCTTCCTCGCCGTTCCCGGCATCTCGGTCCTGGGAATCCTGCTGGCCGGATGGTCGAGCCGCAACACCTACGCCACCATCGGCGGCGTTCGTGCCGCAGCTCAGATGGTCAGCTACGAACTGCCGAGAACGCTCACGGTGCTGTCGATGTGCATCCTCGCGGGCTCGCTCTCGGCCGCCGACATCCGCAGCGAATGGCGCTGGTGGTGGCTCGCGCTGATGGCTGTCGGCTTCCTCGTGTACTTCATCGCCTCGATCGCCGAGATCAACCGTGGGCCGTTTGACCTGCCGGAGGCGGAATCAGAACTGGTGGCGGGCTACTTCGCCGACTACTCCGGGATCCGCTGGGCGATCTTCATGATGGCCGAGTACGGCGGCATCGTCGCCGCCTCTCTGTTCGGCGCTGCGACCTTCTTCGGCGGCGGACTGGGTATCCCCGGTCCCGTCGGTGCGATCGTGTTCGTCGCGCTCACGGCCTTCATAGCCACAGCCATGATCTGGGTGAAGTGGACGTTTCCGCGCATGCGCTCCGATCAGCTGATGTCGTTCGCGTGGAAGGTCCTCACGCCGATGGCTATCGGGCAGCTCGTGCTCGCCGGGGTGGTGGCGTCGGTATGGCTGTGAGGATCAAGCACACGGTGCCGGACCGGACTCCCGAGTCCGTCCGCGTGAAGGTGAGCGTCACCGACGACTTCAGCCCCGGCATCAAGGGCTTCTTCGAGCGCTGGAAGAGCATAGCGACCGGCCTGGGCATCACCGCCCGCTATTCGCGGATGACCCCGGAGACCCTCAAGTACCCTGCCGAGAAGATCACGCTGTCGCCCCGCTGGCGGGGTGCGCTCCGGCTCACAGGGGTTCTCGGACGCGAAGATGTCCCGCCGATAACGTCGCCGTCACCCGAGTACAACGGCCTCATCGATGGCCTCTACGAAGCTGATCGGCTCCCGCCGTGCGTCGGCAACTGCCCCGCGAACGTCGACGCCCGTGGTCAGTCGTACTACCTGGCGGATAAGCGGCCTGCAGAGGCATATGAGCTCGTGCGCGATCGCAACATCATGCCCGGGGTACTCGGCCGGATATGTCACCACCCGTGCGAGACCGCGTGTAAGCGCAACTACTACGACGAGCCGATCGCCATCAGGCCGCTGCACCGCATGGCGTACGAGGCGTACCAGCCGCTGCGCGACGAGCGCGTCCGGAAGCTGCCGGTCACGCGCGACGAGCGCATCGCGGTCATCGGCAGCGGACCGAGCGGCCTGGCAGCCGCCTACGACCTCATGAAGCTCGGCTACGAGGTCCACGCGTACGAGAAGTACGACCGCCCGGGCGGCGCGTTGCTCTCCGGCGTTCCCGCGTACCGTCTGCCTCGTGACGTGCTCGCGAACGAGATCGACGACCTCGTGCGGATGGGCATGAGTTTGTACACCAACGTCGAGATCGGCGTGGACGTTCCCATCGACCACCTCATCGGCGAGTACGACGCGGTGCTTGTCGCAGCGGGCCTGCAGGTGAGCCGGATCCTGCCGATACCGGGCGCTGACGCCAAGGGTGTGCACGGCGCGCTCGAGTTCCTCCGTGCCGGCAACTGGAAGGGCGACGCGGGGGTCAAGGGCAAGCGCGTACTGGTGGTGGGCGGTGGCAACGTCGCGGTCGACTGCGCTCGAGTCGCGCTGCGGGTCGGGGCTACTGAGGTCACGCTGTCGTCACTCGAGTCGATGGACGAACTTCCCGCGCACCCTTGGGAGATCGAGGAGGCCCTCGATGAGGGGGTCATCGCGAACTGCTCGTGGGGTCCTGACAGCGTCATCGTTGAAAACGGCAAGGTCGCGGGCATGCGACTGCAAAGCTGCCTGTCCGTCTTCGATGCTCAGGGTCGCTTCGCCCCCAAGTTCGCCGAGGAGTTCACCGAGCTGTATGCCGACGTCGTCGTCTTCGCAATCGGTCAGGCGCCCGATCTCGGGCAGCTCGTCGGCGGTTCGGACCTCATGCTGACCGATCGCGGCTTGCTGCCGGTCGATGGAACGTTCATGACCACGGCCGTCCCCGGTGTCTTCGCCTGCGGCGAAGTCGTAACCGGCCCGGGCTCAGCCATCGCCTCGGTCGCCAGCGGCCACGAGGCCGCGGAGTCCATACACCGCTACCTTGAAGACCGGGACCTTGGCGAGGGCCGCGTGTACCGTCCGGTTCCCGTGTATCCCCGGTATCAGCCCGCGACGCTCGCAGGTGTTGAGTCGACCCGCAGGCGCGCGAAGATGCCGATGGCGAAGGGTGACGACCGCGCGCGCGATTTCCGTCAAGTCGAGCTCGGGTTCACGCAGCTCGAGGGACTTGCTGAGGCTGCACGGTGCCTGCGCTGCTCGTCTGAGGTCTGCGTGGGCTGCACCTTCTGCGCCCGCACCTGTCCCGACTTCGCGATACGTGTCGAACGAGTCGACGACCCCGGTGCCCGATGTGTCACGCGCTACGACCTCGACCTGTCGAAGTGCTGCTTCTGCGGCTTGTGCGCCGAGCAGTGCCCGACCGACGCTCTCCAGCATACCGGTCAGTACGAGCTGTCGTTCTACTCCAGGGCACTCACGCTGTTCGACAAGGACGAGATGGTGAGGCCCGCCGAGGGCACCCGTGCTACGGGCGCTGACGCTCCGGCCGGGTCCGCGTCTGGAGTCGCCTGTCTGGCGGGGCCAGATGGCACGAGACATCCCAGTAGTGAAAGCAGCCCGCCCAATCCCGAAGAAGCGGGTGAGCGCCGATGAGTGCCGACGTCGTGTTCTGGGCGCTGGGGGGTCTTGCTCTCGTGGGTGCCCTCACCGTGCTATTCACCACTGATGTCATGCGACTGGCCCTGGGGCTTGGAGCGTTCCTTGCCGCCCTGGCGGGGCTGTTCGCATGGCTGGGGTTCGGGTTGCTGGCCCTCGCGCAGATCTTCCTGTACGTGGGTGGCGTCCTCGTCCTGGTGTTGTTCGCGATCATGCTGGTCCACCGCTCCGAGCCCGGCCGTCCCACCCTCACGAGCCGTCACGACCTTCTCGCGGGGGTCGGCTCCGCCGGTGTCGCCGGGATGCTCGTGATGCTTCTTCGTCCGGCGCTTCAGACCCCCTCGGCGGCAGGTTCTTCTCCTGACGCAGTCGCGGCGCTGCTTCTCGGCGATCTGCTCGTCCCCTTCGAGCTCGCCGGGCTGCTGCTTCTGGCCGCGCTTGTCGCGGTCGTTGCGGTGACGGGAGGGGAGCGCGAGTGAGCCTGCTGATCCTGTCCTCGGCTCTGTTCGGTCTCGGCCTGTACGGCGTGCTGACGCGTAGGGACATCATCGCTGTGCTGGCGTCAATCGAAGTGCTGATGGGCGCATCGATTCTGATGCTCGTCGGGCTCCCGGTCTGGTCTGCGGCCGGAGCCGATGCGCGGTCCGAGGCGCTTGCATTGCTGGTCCTGGTTCTTGCTGCGGCAGAAGCCGCGGTTGGCCTTGCTCTGCTCGTCGCGGTCGCCCAGCGCACCCGCAAGGTGCGTCTCGACGAGCTCACGGAGGTGAAGGGCTGATGAGCTCCTTCATCTCTGCACCGTGGCTGCTGGTGATGGTGCCGTTCGCTCTCGCGCTGCTGCTGGGTGCCTCGGTCCGCCTCAGTCGCCCTGTCGCTCCGTGGTTGACCTTGCTGGGGCCGCTGCTGACTGCCGGCTACGGTGCCGCGGCGCTTGCGCAGACGCTCGCGAACGGTTCGGCGCACGCAGACGGCTGGAACACGAGTGCCGTCGTGGCCGCGGGCTCGGTCCCGTGGTTCCGGGTGGGGGAGTCGGTGTTCGCGATCTCGTGGAGCGTCGACTCGCTGACGGCGATCATGCTCGTTGTCGTCGGTGTCGTTGCCGCGTGCGTCGTGGTGTTCTCGACCGGCTACATGAAGGATGACGCCGGCTGGGTGCGCTACTTTGCGCTCCTGTCCCTGTTCACCGGCTCGATGAACCTTCTCGTCATCGCCGCCTCGTTCACAACACTGTTCGTCGGCTGGGAACTGGTCGGCGCCTGTTCGTATCTGCTCATCGGCTTTTGGTACTCCAAGCCAACGGCGGCTGCCGCTGCTATCAAGGCGTTTCTCACCACACGGGTCGGCGACGTGGGACTGCTTCTCGGCATCGCTTTGCTGTGGAACGCTACCGGCGCCGACAGTTACACCGAGGTTCTCGGCGGGCTGGGCGCTGTGCCCTATGCCACGGCGTCCGCCGCGGCGATATGCCTGGCCGTCGGTGCTCTTGGCAAGTCGGCTCAGTTCCCGCTGCACGCGTGGCTTCCGGATGCGATGGAGGGCCCCACGCCAGTCTCGGCGCTCATCCATGCGGCGACCATGGTGGCGGCCGGTGTCTTCCTGGTCGCTCGCGTCTGGCCCCTGTTCGAGATGGCTCCCGAAGGCCGACTCGTGCTGCTGGCCGCCGGCGGGATCTCCGCCTTTGGCGCCGCGCTCGCCGCTGTCGCACAGCGCGACATCAAGAAGGTGCTCGCGTACTCCACAATCAGCCAGCTCGGGTTTATGTTCGCGGCGCTCGGCGCGGGTGCATGGGTACCGGCGTTCTTCCATCTGGTCACACATGCGTCGTTCAAGGCGCTGCTCTTCCTCACGTCCGGCTCGGTGATACACGGGACGGGCACTCAGGACCTTCACGAGATGGGCGGACTGCGAAAGTCCATGCGGGTCACGTTCATCGCGTGGATAGCCGGCTCCGCGGCTCTTGCGGGAGTGCCGCTGTTCTCGGGCTTCTTCAGTAAGGATCAGATCATCGAGGTAGTGTTGCACGAGGCACCCGGCGTGGGAGTCCTGCTTCTCGTCACCGCCGCACTCACCGCCCTGTATGTAGCCCGCAGCACCCGCCTGGCGTTCTTCGGAGACGCCGCCCCCGGGCTTCACGCCCACGAGTCGGCTGCGTCGATGACCGGCCCGCTGATGCTGCTGGCTGTCCCCGCTGTGGGCCTCGGCTTCTTCGGAGACGGCTTGGCTACGGCCCTTGGGCACGAACCGGAACCCGCGGTGCTGATGGTGACTCTGGCCGCGGTTGCCGCCGTCGCCATCGGTGGCGTGGCGGGCTGGACCATCTTCGCTTCACGCGAGGCCGATGTTCGCGCCGCGCACGCAGCGGGTTCCGTGTGGCGGGCTATGGCCGCCGCATTCGGGTGGGACGGGTTCGTCGACCGTACGATTGTTCGCCCGACTCGCTGGCTGTCCCGCGCCCTGTGGGCCTGGGGTGACCGGATGATCGCTGACGGCGTGCCAATGGGGCTCGCACGGCTTTCGCATGCGCTAGGCGGCGGGTTCAGCCGTCTGCAGTCCGGCGACGCGCAGTCGTACGCGGGAGTCATGGTGGTCGCGATTGCACTGATGCTGGTCGCTTCTGTATGGATGGGGAGGTGGTAGCGTGATCTCGGTCGACCTGCTGGTCTTCCTGCCGCTCGGCGCGGCTGTTCTGTCGATGCTCATCGGCGATCGCGCGCCCCGGGCTCCCCGCTGGTTCTCACTTCTCGCCCCGCTTGCGATGGCGGTACCGCTCGTCATCCTCGCGGGCACGGACGCGGTAAGCGGTGGTCGGGTCCTCGGCGTCGGAAGCGGCTCGGGGATCTGGGCACTGGCGATCGACGGACTCTCATTCCCTCTGGTTGCGCTCACCGTATTCATCGGAGTCATGGCGTCGGTCGCTTCGTGGGACGTCGAGGATCGTCCCGGCTGGCACCACGCGCTCCTTCTAGTGGTGCAGGCCGGCGTGACCGCTGTCTTCCTCGCAGAGAACGTCGTGCTCTTCTACGTCGCGTGGGAGACCGTCCTCATCCCGATGTTTCTGCTCATCGGCGGATGGGGGTCTTCGCAGGCCCGCGCCGCGGCGATGAAGTTCCTGATCTACACGTTCGCCGGCGGAGCGGTTCTGCTGGCGGGGCTCATCTATGTAGCCACGACCGCAGGCTCACTGAACATCAACGGCATCGCCGCAAACGCCTCCGAGATACCCTCACCCGACCTCGCATTCTGGCTGCTTGCGATCGGTTTCCTCGTGAAGCTCCCCGCGATTCCGCTGCATACCTGGCTAGCCGATGCTCACACCGAAGCCCCTACCGCAGGCTCGATCCTTCTCGCCGGCGTCCTGCTCAAGATGGCCGGGTTCGGGATGATGCGCGTCGCGATGCCGATAGCGCCCGCGGGGTTTGAGGCAGCTCGGGGGGTGTTGGCGGTTCTCGCCGTTGTGGGCATCGTCTGGGGCGCCGCGTGCGCACTCGTTCAGACCGACCTCAAGCGGCTCGTGGCCTACTCATCGGTCGCCCACATGGGATTCGTGCTTCTGGCTATCGCGGTCGCGACCGCAGAGTCGCTTTCCGCTGCGATGGTCACGATGGTCAGCCACGGGCTTGTTGCCGGGCTGCTGTTCTTCCTCGTCGGCGCGCTCTACGGGCGCGCCCATACACGTGATCTCTCGCGGTTCGGTGGGCTGGGGTCAGTGGCGCCCCGGTGGGCCGTGCTGTTTGTCTTCGGGTCCCTGGCCTCGGCCGGCCTTCCCGGACTTTCGGGCTTCCCGGGTGAGTACGTGACGTCGCTCGCCGCCTTCGGCACGTTCGGCTGGTGGGTCCTTGTCGTGGGGCTCGGGATCGTCCTGGCTGCCGCATACAACCTGCGTGCGGTCCGTGCGACCGTGCAGGGTCCGATCGGCGGGTTCGACTCGCTCGGCGACCTGGGTGCGCTTGAGATGACGGCCGGAGCCGCGTTCGCACTAGGAATCGTGATTGTTGGCGTCCGTCCGGCGCTCGTGACCGACGTCGTCACGTCCTCGATGCAGGTGCTAGCGGCGCTGACGGGGGGCGGGTTGTGATGACGACCGCCTCGGCGTTCGCGATCTCGTTTGCTCTTGCGGCAGCGTCTGTCGTCCTCGCACTGATTCTCGACGTGGCGGGGCGTCCGCGCATCGCCACTCTGATCACCGGCGCGGGCCTGCTTGCGGCGGGTGGTGTCGGCATGTACGCCGGCTGGACGGTGCCGGTCGGCGTGGCGCTGGGTGGCTTCGCAGCGGGTCAGGGCTTCTCGGCGATTCCGGGCTTTGTGTTCTTGCTCGCCGGTTCCGCGATCATGTTCGGCGGTGACTCCCGCGGTCGCTCGGTCAGCGCATCGGCGCTCATAGGTCTGGCGGCGCTTGGTGCGGGGCTGGCTGTGGCGTCCAGAGACCTCGTCACTCTGCTTCTCGCAATCGAGACTACCGCGATCTGCGGCTACGCTCTGGTATCCATCGCGCGCACCGCGGAGTCGTCCGAAGCGGCCATGAAGTACCTGATCCAGGGAGCCGTAGCAAGCGCGGTCTACGTTGCCGGCCTCGCCGCGACGCTCGCTTTCGTCGCGCCCACGGGCGGCTATCAGGATATCTACGTCGCCTTGTCGGGCGCGCTCGGCGGCTCTGGCGCAGCGACCGTCGGAGCACTGATGCTCCTGGCAGCCATGGCGTTCAAGTCCGGTGTCGCGCCTTTCCACTCGTGGGCGCCGGACGCGTACCAGACCGCGCCTTTCGGATCATCGGCATTCCTTGCGGGAGCGGTGAAGCTCGCGTCCGTGACCGCGCTGGTGCTCGTCGTTTCATCGTTTGCGTCCGCGGGACTGAGCCCCGAGGTTCCGCTCGGCACGACTGGCTCAGATGTGCTCCCGGTCATCGCGGCCCTTGCCGCCATCTCGATCATCGTTGGTTCGTTCACTGCGCTGCGTCAGACGTCGTATGCCCGCATGCTCGCATATGCGGGCATCGCACAGGTCGGCTACTCGTTGCTCGCGTTGGCCGCACTGAATGCCACCGCCGCCATCCTCCAGGTGACCGCCTACGCGGTGGCGACGACCGGCGCATATCTCGCAATCGGTGCATTCCGCACGGTGCGTCCCGACTGGGACGGATCGATCACCGGGCTGGCCGGTCTCGGTCGCACGAGCAAGCTTCTGGGTGTGTCGCTGGTGGGGATCATGGCTTCACTCGCGGGCATCCCGCCGTTCGTGGGCTTCTGGGGCAAGTTCCAGTCCCTTGCGGCCGCGGTCTTCGCCGCCTCGGCGTTTGCTGCGGACTACCCAGTCGTGGCCTCGATCTATGCGGTGCTGGTGGTCGTCGGCGTCGTGGGTGCCGTCGTTTCGCTCGGCTACTACGGTTCCGTCCTGCGATCGCTTTACTTCGATTCGGTCCAGGGCGATGAGCCTGCTGTACCGGCAGGGGGAAGTGGAGCCGCCCTGTTCGCCATCGCCGTCCTCGCTATGGGCGTGGCGCCGTTCATCGTCGGCGTGGGTGCTGCGCTGGCCGGATTGACCCTCAGGTAACATTACAAGAAATATTGCACGTTTGTGAGGCGAGTGATACGCTACGCGATGTGTTGCATGCGAATGCAACCCCTTACCCCTGAGCCTCAAGGTGCCGGCCTTGGGGCTCGCCCTTTTCTCGGGGTATTTCACGCAGTGTGTTCAGCGTCACAGGCTCCACGGAACCTGCATCTTGCACGGGTAAAGGTGCCGGTCGTGCGAGCCGATACCCTCGGTATGATCATCTCAGACGAACAAGCACGGCTCGCGGCCCAGGACCTTCGCGGTGCCACTCATGCGACGGCGCTCGTCCGACCCACGGTGGAACACGAGTTCCTCGATCGTGTCCGCGCTGCAGTACAGAGTGCGCCGGACACGCGTGAGGATCGGGTAGCCGAGGCTACGTGCAGGCTCGGGGCCGGATGCCCTGATTCGCGCGAGATCGCCTCGAAGATGATCTCCCGCATCGTCTCCGACGCGCTGCGCTAAGCCTTCTGGCGCTGGCGTTTCACCACCTTATCGGGCCATAATCTGACGGATATCGATTCCGATTCCGGAGGGTCTCGTGGCCAAGAACCCCGCTCGCACTCTGCTCACGATCATCATGGACATTCTGGTCGTCATCGCCGTGGCGTTGACTATCAGGCTCGTCGTCCTGTTCTTCGGGCAGCTCGCCGCTCAGGGGTGGGCCGAAGCGGTCGTCGCACTGACCGACCCCCTGGTCATCCCTCTGGGCATCGAGCCCATCAAGACACCTTACGGCGGCGTGTTCGATGCCGAGGCGGGCATCACCGTCGTCGTGCTTCTCGTGCTCGAGTGGGTGCTGAGCGTCCTACGTTCTCGGGCATAACTCCATCAGCGTCTTCTAACCGGTCAGGCATCCCAACGGGGGGAGCAGCGTGCCCTACACTCGCGAGCGGCTCGGCGAGCTGCTGGTCCATGCAGGACTCATCACCGATGCGCAACTGGAGGCGGCCCTCGACGTGCAGGCCGAGTCCGGCGGCAAGATCGGCGAGGTCCTCGTCCGAGAACTTCTGGTCACCGAGGACCAGATTGCTGCGGCACTAGCCGATCAGAAGGGCCTCGAACACGTCAACCTCGCGTCGATTCCCATCGACCGCCAGGCCGCGTTGATGCTGCCGCTGAGAATGGTGCGACGCAGACACGTGATTCCGATTGCGGTTCTGGGTGATCGCCTTACGCTCGCGATGGCCGATCCGCTGGACGTGGAGGCCGTCGATGAGGCCGAGCTGACGACCGGTCTCAAGGTCGACGTCGTGGTGGCGGCCGCAAGTCAGGTGCGGTTCGCGATCGAGAAGTACGTCGCAGGTGCGGACGCGCTTCAAGAACTCGAGCAAGACGAGGTCACACCGCTTACGGAAGCCACCGGAGACGATGGCGACGTTGACGTGCCGGTCATCCGTATCGTGAACCAGGTGCTCCGCGAGGCCGTGCTCGAGAAGGCGAGTGACGTGCACTTCGAGCCCGGTGAACGGGAGCTGCGAATCAGGTATCGCGTAGACGGCGTGCTGAGAGAGGCCGCCAGACTCCCCAAGTCGTCCCAGGCTGAACTGTTGTCGCGCCTCAAGGTGATGGGCGACATGGATATCACCGAGCGGCGGCGTCCCCAGGACGGGCGGATCGCGATCAGGGTTGATGACAAGCCGCTTGACCTGCGAGTGGCGACGCTGCCGACGCCTAATGGCGAAGCCGTCACCATCCGAATCCTCGACAGAGAAGTCGCGTTCCACTCGGTGGAGGACGTGGGACTCGACCCCGAGAACCTCGCGAAGCTCCGCAAGATGCTCGCGCATCCCTACGGCGCGTTGTTCGTGTCCGGCCCCACCGGTTCCGGTAAGTCGACGACTCTGTACGCCTTGCTCAAGGAGCTCAACGATCCGGGACGCAAGGTCGTCTCGGTAGAGGACCCCATCGAATACCGCATGGACGGCGTTACCCAAATGGCGGTCAACAATCGCGTCGGATTGACCTTCGCCGCGGGGCTCAGAACCATTCTTCGCTCGGATCCCGACGTCGTGATGGTCGGAGAAGTCAGAGACCCCGAGACCGCTGAGATCGCGGTTCGCGCGGCCCTTACCGGACACCTCGTGCTCACCTCCATACACACCAACGACGCCCCTAGTGCCCTCACGCGGCTTACCGACATGGGCGTGCCGCCCTACATCACTTCCTCGGCGATCGTCGGCGCCGTCGCTCAGAGGCTCGCACGCAAGCTATGCGACAGCTGCAAGCGTCCGGCGGACATCTCGCCCGACACGCTGCTGGCTGCAGGGTTCCGGGCCGATGAGATCCCGGACCTGGTCGTCTACGAGGCGGTTGGCTGCGGGGAATGCGGGAAGACGGGCTACCGGGGTCGAATCGGCTTGTTCGAGGTCATGGAGTTCGACAGTCACATCTCCCGCCTGTTTGTTCAGCAGGCGCCCGCCGATGAGTTGCGCGACGCGGCCCTGGGTCGGGGTATGCGCCCGCTGCGGCGTGACGCGCTCAACAAGGTCAAGGCCGGAATCACGAGCCTTCAGGAAGTCGACAGGGTGGTGGTCTAGATGGCGCGCGCACCGCGTGCGATCGTGCTGGTGCTTGACAGCGTGGGAGCCGGCGAACTTCCTGATGCCTCCGAGTACGGCGACGAGGGCGCGAACACGCTCGGCAACACGTCACGCGCGGCAGGAGGGCTCACGATGCCTCACCTCGGCGCGATGGGGTTGGGCAACATCACCGAGATCCTCGGCGTGCCCCCGGTCGAGGTCACAACGGCTTCCTGGGGCCGGAATGCCGAGGCGAGCGCCGGCAAGGACACCACCACCGGCCATTGGGAGATGATGGGGCTTCAGCTCACGCACGCGTTCCCGACCTACCCGGACGGTTTCCCGCCGGAAGTGATGGATGTGTGGGAGCGCGAGACGGGACTCGGCTGGCTGGGCAACTACCCGGCGAGCGGCACCGTCATCATCCAGGACCTCGGCGACGAACACGTTCGCACCGGAAACCCGATCGTCTACACCTCGGCCGACAGTGTCTTTCAGATCGCCGCGCACGAGGACGTCATCCCGATCGAGGAGCTCTACCGGCTCTGCTCGATCGCGCGCGAGAAGGTATGCGTCGGTGACCACGCGGTGGGCCGTATCATCGCGCGTCCGTTCATCGGCCCGGATGCCGCGGGCGTCTATCAGCGGACCCACCGCCGCCGCGACTTCGCCGTCGAGCCGTTCGAGCCGACCGTGCTCGACCGTTTGCAGGAGGCCGGCATTCTCAGTTACGGCATCGGCAAGATCGGTGAGATCTTCGCGTGGCGCGGCATCTGCGAATCGCCGCATTCCGAGAACAACATGCACGGGTTCGACAACCTGCTGAAGCGCGTCAGGGATGACTCGGACGCCGGGTTCGTCTTCGCCAACCTCGTGGACTTCGACATGATCTGGGGTCACCGTAACGACGTCGACGGATACGCGCGCGGCCTTGAGGCCGTCGACGCGCGGATGCCCGAGCTCCTCGATGCGATGGTCGAGGGTGACTTGTTCATCCTGACGGCCGATCACGGGTGTGACCCCACGTCGGATTCCACTGACCACAGCCGCGAATACACCCCGCTCATCGCCTGCGTGAAAGGCAACGAGCGCGGAGTGGACCTGGGAATCCGGAAGACCTTCAGCGACATCGGCGAGACCGTTCTCGACTTCTACGGGCTTTCGGGAGCCTGCGGCCGCGGCGAGAGCTTCCTGTCCGAGGTGCGCGGCGCATGAAGTCCGACTGGACATTCGAAGAGCTCATCGAGCTGAAGCGCGACGGCCTGGAGCATTCGGCGCCTCAGATCGAGCGTATCGTCGCCGGCTACACCTCGGGGGAGATGCCCGACTACCAGATGGCCGCGTGGCTCATGGCGGCATACCTCAACGGCCTCAGCCAGTCCGAGACCGTCAGTCTCACGGCAGCGATGGTGGCATCCGGTCGTGAGGTCGACCTGTCTTCGATTCCGGGGGTGAAAGTCGACAAGCACTCCACGGGCGGTGTCGCCGACACCACGACGCTCGTTCTCGCGCCTCTCGTTGCAGCGTGCGGAGTCCCTGTCGCGAAGATGAGCGGCCGGGGGCTCGGACACACGGGGGGCACGCTCGACAAGCTCGAGTCCATCCGCGGATTCAGCGTTGAGCTGTCGCCGGATGCGTTCCTCGCGCAGGTGCGCGATATCGGCATCGCCGTCATCGCGCAGTCCCCCGACGTCGATCCCGCAGACAAGAAGATCTACGCGTTGAGGGACGTGACAGCCACCGTCCCTTCGATACCTCTGATCGTCGGCTCGATCATCAGCAAGAAGGTCGCGGGTGGAGCTGACGCGATTCTGCTCGACGTCAAGGTCGGCTCCGGCGCGTTCATGAAGAACGAGCATGATGCGCGGGCCCTGGCCGACGAGCTCACTCGAGTCGGTCGCGAGCTGGGCCGTAGCGTCGTCTGCGTCATGAGCGATATGGATCAGCCACTTGGGATGGCTGTCGGCAATTCCCTTGAGGTCCGAGAGGCCATCGATACCCTGAGGGGCGAAGGTCCGGCCGAGCTGACCGAGTTGTGTCTGGCCCTCGGCGCGAAGATGCTTGTCATGGGAGCGGTCGCAGCTGATGAAGACGCAGGGCGCGCTATGTGTGAGGCCGTCATCGAAGACGGGCGCGCGCTCGACAAGTTCCGGGAATGGGTCATCGCGCAGGGTGGCGATCCGGCGGTAGCAGCCGATCCCTCCGTGCTGACCCTGTCGCCGGAGGTTCTTGAGGTGCGTGCAGCAGAGTCCGGGTATGTTGCCGCCTTCGATGCCGAGGGAATCGGTCGCTCGGCGATGCTTCTGGGTGCCGGTAGGGCGACCAAGGACGACGTCATCGACTTCGGCGCGGGTCTCCAGATGGCGGTGCGCGTCGGGTCGCGGGTGGAGCCCGACACCCTGTTGTGCACGATGTATGCCCAAAGCCGCGATCTGTTCGGCCCGGCCGAGGAGCGCTTCCGCGCGGCCGTCACGTTCTCCGAGCAGTCCGTCGAACCGCCGGCGCTTTTCCACGAGTTGTAGGCGCTCGATGAGGGTCGTCGTCGGACACGCCAACCCTGACTTCGACGCATACGCGTCGACTGTCGCTGCGACCAAGCTCTTCCCTGGTGCTAGGGGCGTGTACCTCGGGAGCCAGAACGCCAACGTCAGGGCGTTTCACAACCTCCACGAGGACTTCCTCGACTTCGTTGACCTGCGCGGCCTCGACCTCGACGCGATAGACAGCATCGTGATCGTCGATACTCGGGACCCCGATCGGATCGGAGAGCTCGGCGAGGTCGTACGTCGTGATGGAGTCGAGGTCGTGGTGTATGACCATCACCCGCCCCAAGAAGGCGACCTTGCGATCGAGGATGACCGCTCGATGGACGTGGGCGCCACGACGTCGATCCTCGTGCACGAGCTCAAGTCGCGAGGTATCGCAATCGCACCACTTGAGGCGAGCCTCTTCCTTCTCGGCATTCACGAAGACACGGGGTCGCTGACCTATCCCGGTGCCACGGCCTATGACGCCGACGCGGCCGCCTACCTGATGGCGACCGGCGCGGACATGGAGGTCCTGAACCAGTTCCTGGCCCGCACTCTGGACCCCGCGCAGCAGCTTCTGCTGTCGCAGCTGCAAGCGACTCTCGAGGTCTGGGACGTCAACGGGCAGCCCGTCGCGGTGGGATGGGCCGAGGCGGACCAGTACGTCGACTCGGCTAGTGTTCTGACCCACTACGTCGTAGAAGACATGGGATACCGGGTCGCGATCGCGGTCGTGCGGATGCCGGACCGCCTACAGATCGTCGCCCGCTCGAGGCTCGCAGAGGTCGACGTCGGCGCGGTCATGGCGCGATTGGGCGGTGGGGGCCACGCTCAGGCCGCCTCAGCGGGCTTCAGGGACATGGCGGTCGGTGAGGCTCTCGTGCGGGTCCGCGAGGCGCTGGAGGCTCACGTGCATCCTCCTCTTCGCGCACGCGACGTCATGAGCGAACACGTGCGCACGGTCAGCATCTCCGCGACGATGCGGGAGGCCGGCGAGCTGATGGCTCGATGGGGGCATGGTGGACTCCCCGTCATCGAGGACGGCGGACTGGCAGGGATCGTTACGCGCAAGGATGTCGACAAGGCCGCGCGGCACGGACTGGACCACGCGCCGGTGACCGGTTTCATGGGCCGCGATATCGTCACCGTCTCGCCGGAACTCGATCTGGTCGGACTCGAACGGCTCTTGGCGACCCGAGGCATCGGTCGCGTGCCGGTCGTCGAGCATGGCCGACTCGTCGGCATCGTTACCCGGAAGGACGTCTTGCGGGCCGAACACGGAGAGAGCTACCTCGATCGCAGGATGCCCCGTGCGCACCCGGAGGCCCGCACCGCGTTCGTCGCCGGCGTCGCCACGTTGCTGCCCGACGCTGCCGCCCACGCGCTCTCGCGGCTCGGCGCTCTGGCTTCCGAGAGGGGAGAAGGTGCGCACGTCGTGGGCGGGTTCGTTCGCGACATGGTGCTCGGACGGCCGAACCTCGACCTCGACGTAGTGGTCGAAGGCGACGGCATCGCGTTTGCCGAGGATGCCGCGAAGACGCTCGGGGTACGTGTGACGGTGCACCGGCGATTCGGGACCGCGGTGCTGGTGTTCGACCGCTCGTTCCACATCGACATCGCATCGAGCCGAACCGAGTACTACGCACGCCCCGGTGCTCTTCCCACCGTCGAGCGCTCGTCACTACGGCAAGACCTGTTCCGTCGCGACTTCACCATCAACGCCATGGCCGCGTGTGTGACCCCCGGGTGCTTTGGTGAGATCGCAGACCCCTTCGGCGGCCTTCGGGACCTCGAGAAGCGGGTTGTGCGCGTGCTCCACGGGCTCTCCTTCGTCGAGGATCCGACCCGGGTGCTCAGGGCCGCAAGGTTCGAAACCCGATACGGCTTCCACATGGAGCCGGCGACCGAGGCCTACGCGCGCAAGGCCATCGAGATGGAACTGCTTGGAGACGTGTCCGGGGCCCGTCTGCGGCAAGAACTCCTCGCGATGCTCGACGAGGCGGAGCCGTGGCGGTGCCTCGCTCGGCTGGAGGAGCTGGGTGCGCTGGGCTCCCTGCTGCCGGACGATTCATCGTACTCGGACGTCGTGGACGCGGTGCGGGCCACCGAGGAAGCGCTCGTCTACTACGAGGGTCTGTCAGCGCGCGAACCACGACGCCAGGCGGCCCTTATCGCGACGATGGCCACTTCTGGCAGCAGTTCCGGCTGTCTGCGGTGGATCCGGCATTTCCGCATCTCCCGGGAGCTTGCCGCCGCGTCGTTCGCGCTGGCCGAGCGCGGGCAGCCGGTTCTGACGACCCTTCAGGATGGCCGAGGCATGCGAGACAGCCGGCTCTACCACCTCCTGAGCGCGCTGCCTGTCGAGGCCCGCGTCGTCCTGTGGACCCGCGGTGACTCGGTCGCGCGCGAGCGGCTCGAGCACTTCGAGCGCGTCGTGTCGCGCATCCGACCCGCGGTGACCGGACGCGACTTGCTCGAGCTGGGAGCCGAGCCCTCCGAGGTCTTCTCGGATATACTTTCGCGAGCCCGTGACGACAGGCTCGATGGCCGGGTGGTCGGACGGGAGGCCGAGCTCGCGAACCTGCGCAGGCTCGCACACAAGGCAGGGATCATCGGCAATCACCGGGAGCACACGTGAGCACCATCATTGAGCTGGCACTGCAGTTCGCGATCGTGTTTCCCGCGATCATCCTGCACGAGGTTTCGCACGGCTACGTCGCGTATCTGCTCGGGGACCCGACCGCCAAGAGGGCCGGGCGACTGTCGCTTAACCCGCTCGTTCACGTCGATCCGGTCGGTACTGTCATTCTGCCGATCGCGATGCTGATCATCTCCGGAGGGTCGTACTTCTTTGGATGGGCCAAGCCGGTCCCCATCAATCCGTACCGGTTCAAGGATCAGCGCCTTGGCATGCTCCTTACCGGAATCGCCGGACCGCTCACCAACATCGCGCTCTCGGCGTTGTCGTGCATCATCCTGCGCGTCGCGATGGGCTTCTCGGACGGGAGTGGCTTCGCTTTCAACGCGACGGCTGCCGGCTTGCTGCTGTTCTTCGCTCAGGCCAACCTCGTGCTCGCGTTCTTCAACCTGATTCCGATTCCGCCGCTGGACGGGTCGCGTGTGCTGCAGTTCTTCCTGCCGGACCGTCTCCGCGACATGTACCACTCGCTGGAGCGCTACGGATTCCTCATCCTCATCGGATTCTCGTGGATCGTCCCGGGTGCGTTCAGCGGGTACCTCGCGCTGACGGTTCAGCCGGTGCTCAGGCTGTTTCTCGGACTGTAGGCCGATTGGCGCCGCTCCCGAGGTGGCCCTGGGTTAGAATGAACCGCACCGCACACGGACGTATCTGAGGGGTTCCATGACCAAGAAGCGCACGCTCACCGGCTATCGGCCCACCGGCAAGCTCCACCTGGGCCATTGGTTCGGAAACCTGCAGAACATGCTGCAGATGCAGCACGACTACGACGCGTACTACTTCATCGCGGACTACCACGCGCTCACGAGCGACTGGCAGGACCCCACGAGCGTCGCCGCGTTCACCGAGGAGATGGTGCTCGACTGGTGTGCCGCCGGCCTCGATCCGGAGAAGTGCACCATCTACCGCCAAAGCGACGTGCCAGAAGTCGCGGAGCTGATGCTCTTCTTCAGCATGGTGCTTCCGATGCCGTGGCTTGAGCGCACTCCCAGCTACAAGGAGCAGCGCGCACAGATCACCACCAAGGACCTGGGCAACGTCGGGTTCTTCCTGTACCCGGCGCTCCAGGCGGCCGACATAGCAATCGTTCTCGCGGATGCCGTCCCGGTGGGCGAGGACCAGCTTCCGCACCTCGAACTGACGCGTGAGATCGTCCGCCGCTTCAACAACACTTACGGCGATTTCCTCGTCGAGCCAAAGGCGATCATCGCGACCGAGGGCGCGCGAGTCCCCGGTACCGACGGGCGCAAGATGTCGAAGTCCTACGGCAACAGCATCTTCATCAGTGACCCGGAGGACGACGTCCGCAAGAAGGTCATGAGCTTCATGACCGATCCGGCGCGCAAGCTCAAGACCGATCCGGGCGATCCGGACATCTGCCCGCTTCACCAGGTGCACAAGCTGATCGCCGACGCCGGTGAGATTGCCGAGTGGGACCGCTGCTGCCGCGTTGCCGAGTGTGGCTGCGTCGCTCACAAGCGCAAGCTCGCCGACGACCTTGTCGCGTACCTGGCCCCGTTCCAGGAGCGTCGTGCCGAGCTTGCCGCGACCCCCGGCTACGCTGCCGAAGTGTTGGCGGCAGGTGCGGCCAAGGCCAGACCGGTCACTGGCGGGGTGGTCGCCACGTGCCGCGAGCTCATCGGCCTCGATCCGCGTACCGAGCTGTCCGCCGGTATCGAGAAGCGCGACCCGAACGCGGTGCTGGACGAGTCCCACCCGTCGTTCCTCGACGAGTAGTCGCGTGGGATACACGGTCAAAACAGACGTATTCGAGGGACCGTTCGACCTGTTGCTGCACCTTGTGTCGCGCCAGAAGGTGGACGTGAGCGCGATCTCGATCTCCGAGGTCGCCGACCAGTACCTGGCACATATCGACCGCATGGCCGATCTCGACCTGGACGTTGCAAGCGAATTTCTGCTACTCGCGGCGACGCTGCTCGAGATCAAGGCCGCGTCGCTGTTGCCCAAGCAAGACGCCTACGTTGGCGATGAACTCGATGACCTGAGTCCCGAGGAAGCACGCGACATCCTCGTGGCGCGCCTGCTGGCGTACAAGCAGTTCAAGAACGCCGCTGCGGAGCTCAACGCACGGATGGAGTCCGAGGGACGGATGCATCCGCGTCAGGCCGGTCTCGAGCCACATTTCCTGACGCTGATGCCGGACTACCTCGAGGGAATCACCTTGCGGGGCCTCGCGGTCATGCTCGCCGACCTGATGCACAAGCGCGAGGTCTTCTTGCTCGAGGCCGAGCACGTCGCCAGCATGCCGATATCCCTCGAGCTGCACGTCGAGAGCGTCAAGCGCACGCTCAAGAACGTCGGAACAACGCGATTCTCGGAACTCGTGGGCGAGGACGCCTCTCCCGAACTCGTGGTCGTCACGTTCCTCGCGATCCTCGAGCTGTACAAGCGGGGGCTGGCCGACATCGTCCAAGACGCCATCTTCGGTGACATCACCGTTTCAATGCTGACTGCCGAGGAGGCCGCTGCGCGCGGAATCCTGGAGGAGGACCGTGCCGATGACTGAAGCGAGAATCCGAGGCGCCCTTGAGGCGCTCCTGTTCGTTAGCGACGAGCCGGTGTCTGCAGCGCGGCTCGCGCGCGTGGTCGAGGCGTCGCCCGGCGACGTCGAGGCCGCGCTCGCCGATCTCGCCGAGGAGTACCGCGAGAGCGAGCGGGGCTTCCAGCTGCGCGAGGTGGCCGGTGGCTGGCGTATGTACACCCACCCCGCCTATCACGACGTCATCGAGGACTACGTGCTGTCCTGGGACACCCGCAAGCTGTCCCAAGCCGCCCTCGAGGCGCTCGCGGTCATCGCGTACCACCAGCCGGTCACGCGCGGCGGCGTCAACGCCATTCGGGGTGTGAACTCGGAGGGCGTGGTGTCCTCTCTGCTTGAGAAGGGCCTCGTCAAGGAGGTCGGGCGGGATCGCAACCAGGGCAACGCAATCCTCTACGGTACCGGGCGCACCTTCCTTGAGAAGTTCGGGCTCAAAGACCTCAGTGAGCTTCCGCCCGTCGAAGAGTTCTCGCCCGACCCGATCACCGAGCGCGCGATTCGCGAGCGGCTCTCGGGAGGGGAGCAGAACCCTGACTTCATCGAGGAGCCCGAGGAGCAGGCGCCCCTCGCCGAGGACGATGACTCGCTGGAGACGATCGACTAGGTGGAGCACTCGGAAGGCAATGAACGGGTGGTCCCGATGCGCCTCCAGCGCTATCTCGCGCGAGCTGGCGTCGCCTCCCGCAGGGGGAGTGAGGACCTGATGACCGCGGGGCGGGTCGCCGTCAACGGCGAGGTCGCCCGTGAACTCGGCACGAAGGTCGACCCCGCCACGGACACTGTCACGGTTGACGGTAAGGTGGTGGAGGCGTCGTTCGGGCCCGTCTACCTCGCCCTCAACAAGCCGCGCGGCGTCATGACCACCATGAGCGACCCGCAGGGTAGGCCGACGGTAGCCGAACTCGTCCCCGTGGGCGACTATCCGGGGCTCTTCCCGGTGGGGCGGCTCGACTTTGACTCGACCGGGCTGTTGCTGTTCACCACTGATGGTGAACTCGCTCACCGCCTGCTTCACCCGCGCTGGAAGGTTCCCAAGACCTACCTTGCTCTCGTGGACGGCAAACCTGACGTGGTCGACGTGAAGACGCTGCGTACGGGTGTCGCTCTGGACGACGGCATGACGGCTCCTGCCGAGGTACGGACCGTTGAACGCAAAGGCTCGGCGACTCTGATGGAGATCACCATCAAGGAGGGCCGGAAGCGGCAGGTGCGTCGGATGTTCTCGGCGGTTTCCCACCCGGTCTTGGAGCTGGAGCGTGAGAGTTTCGGGCCGGTGGTGCTCGGCACTCTCAAGCCCGGCGCCTGGAGGCTGCTGACCGTCGCGGAGATCGCCGAGCTTCGCGCGGCGACCGTGGGGAGTGATGAGTAGTGGCGCTCGTGACGTTCACCGGGGGCGCGCGCTCGGGTAAGAGCAGCGCCGCACAGCGTCTGGCCCAGTCTCGCGCCGCCGAGGGCTCGCCGGTCACTGTGGTGGTCTTTGGCCGCACGTCTTCTGACGCGGAGTTTGCGGACAGGATCGCGCGTCACAAGGCCCAGAGGCCGCAGGGCTTCGAAACCGTCGAGGTCCTCGACCCCCGTGGTTGGCCCGAGCGTGTGCCGCTCGACTCCCTCATGGTCATCGACTGCCTGGGAACCTTGTTGGGCCTATGCATGGAGTTCTGCTATCGCAACGACGATCTCGGCGACGCGCCGGCTGAGGGACTGCCGGACGGGTACGCCGAGTGCGTAAGCGACGTGTTCGACAGGTGCGTCGACTTCATCATCGCCCGACCGGGTGACTGCATCGTCGTGACCAACGAGGTCGGAGACGGGATAGTTCCCGCGTACGCGAGCGCCCGGCTCTTCCGAGACCTCCTCGGCATTGCCAACAGACGGCTGGTGCGAGCGTCCGATGCGGCGTGCCTATGCGTCGCGGGTAGTTTGATCGACCTGACCGCGTGTCCAGCGGATGTCCGCTGGCCCGAAGACTGACGACGAGGAGAAGCGTGACTGACAACGAGAAGACCGCACAGCTACGACTTGAGGCCGTTGTAGCCTCGGTGGCCCCCACCGATCCGGCGGCCGAGGAACGAGCCTGGGCTCGGCTCGACCAACTCACCAAGCCTCCGAGGTCGTTGGGTCGCGTGGAGGAGATTGCTGCGCGCGTTGCGCGGATCCAGTGTACGGACCACCCCTCGGTCAGCCGCAAGGCGGTCGTGGTTGCGGCGGCCGACCATGGGGTCGTCGCTGAAGGGATCTCCCAGTTCCCGCAGGACGTGACGTGGCAGATGGTCGCCAACTTCGTCGCAGGCGGAGCGGCGATCAACCAGTTCGCGCGTTCGGTCGGAGCCGATGTCGTCATCTACGACGTCGGCGTGGTCCGCGACGTGAGCCTGTTCCCCGGAGTCGTCCATCGCAAGATCGCCCCCGGCACAGCGAACATGGCCCAGGGCCCGGCGATGACGAGAGAGCAGTGCGCCGAGGCGATAATGGTGGGCGTTGAGGCGGCCACGGGTCTTGTTGACGCGGGATACAACCTCATTGGCACCGGCGAGATGGGTATCGGCAACACCACAGCCGCATCCGCACTGACCGCCGCGTTTGCGGGAACCGAGATCGCGGCCGTCGTGGGCAGAGGGACGGGGCTCGACGACGCCGGAGTCCGACACAAGATCGGGGTCGTCGAACGAGCACTGAGTGTCAACGCCGTGGACGAGCTCGATGCTCTCGGCAAGTTCGCGGCCGTCGGCGGTCTGGAGATCGCTGCGTTGGCCGGTGTCATGATCGGCGCGGCTGCGCGAAGGACCTGCGTTGTCATTGACGGGTTCATATCGAGCTCGGCCGCCCTGGCTGCGGTCGCTCTGTGCCCCGCGTGCAGTGATTACCTCGTGCCCAGCCACCTTTCGGTCGAGCCGGGACACGCTGCGGTTCTCGGCACGCTGGGAGTCAAGCCGCTATTCGACCTCGACATGCGGCTGGGCGAGGGGACCGGTGCTGTCCTCGCGTTCGCGCTCATCGACGCCGCCTGCGAGATGCTGTCCGGCATGGCGACGTTCGCCGAGGCCGGCGTGAGCGGCTCGGAAGGCTGACACGGTGAGTTCCCGACCGATCAGGGATGCGGCACTTGCACTGTCGCTCCTGACGGTGCTGCCGACCTCGGCGCGCGTCGAACCTGACGAGCCCAACGGCGTCGCGGGATGGTTCCCCGCTGTCGGCCTGTTGATCGGCGCAGTGGGTTGGTGCGTGGTGCAGGCGGCCATGCTGGTCGGATGGAACGGGAGAGCCGCGCTGGTTCTGGGCGCGGTCATCGTCCTCGCGTGGGCGCTGATGACCCGGTTCCTGCACTGGGACGGACTCGCCGACGTGGCCGACGGGCTCTGGGGAGGCTCCACCGCCCAGCGCCGGCTCGAGATCATGAAGGACAGTTCGACCGGAGCGTTCGGCGCCACTGCGATCGCGCTGGTGTCGCTGCTCGAGGTGACGTCGGTCGGATCCCTCGCTCCCGGCACGGGAGTCGTCGCGCTGCTGTGCGCCCCCGCACTTGCGCGCCTCGGCGCGACCTTTGCCGCGTGGCTCGGCACGCCAGCTCGTCCCGACGGGCTCGGCCGAACCGTGATGTGCCGACCCGGCGTCCTTGCTACGGTGCCCGCCATCGTAGTCGTCGGCCTCGTGGGGGCCTTGATGTGGCTCGGCGTCGGTGCGGTAGGAGTCGCGTGGGTTGTCGCGGTGGTCTTTGCGGCGCTTGTCGTCCCGCACGTGCTCTCTCGTGAGGTGGGTGGCGTGACGGGGGACATCATGGGTGCGAGCGTTCTCATCTGCGAGGCGCTTGCACTGGCTTCCGCCGCGCTTATGTGGGGTGTCTGATGCGCGAGACCACGATTCTCATCGTCCGTCACCCGGAGACCGAGGCAAACGTCCTCGGTCGGTTCGTGGGGCGCGGTTCTTCGCCCTACACCGCGGTGGGTAAGCGTCAGGCGGCCCGGCTGCCGCGAAAGATCGCGCGGTTTTCGCCCGACGTGATCTACTCGAGTCCCCTGGAGCGGGCGCTGACCGTCGCCGAGAGGGCATCTCGGACAGCGGGGGTTGAACTCCGCGTGGACGACAGGCTCGTGGAGCTCGATTTTGGTTCGGTCGAGGGGATGACCTACGAGGAGATCGCCGAGGCGGGACTGAGCTTCGACTATCGAAGCAGCACGAATCCGGTTGCGCCGGGCGGTGAGTCGCGTTCACAGATCGAGCGACGCTCTGCTGCGGTGTGCGACGAGATCGTCGCTTCCCCCGGTCGCGCCGTGATCGTGACCCACGGCGGCGTGTTTCGGGCCTCGCTCGTGCACCTGCTCGGGCTCGAGTCCCCCGACATCTGGGCCTTCCATATCAAGAACGCCCAGATGGCCACGGTGCGCGTGGTGGATGGGCACGGCATGGTCGAGGAGTTCGTGCAGGGCTGAGTCGCGGGGTTGTCGCGGCTGGTGCGAGTTGGGACAATCGTCGGCAACCTCGCGCCTGGCGAGGTGCACTACAGGGGAGGTCACGTGGACTGGGACGCGCTCATTCGTGATGAACTGGCGCCGATGGTGCCCTACGCTCCCGGGCTTCGCAGCTCGGACGTCCGAGAGAAGTGCGGCTGTGACGTCATCCGCAAGCTCTCGAGCAACGAGAACCCCTATGGTCCGGTTCCGGCCGCGATTGCGGCCATGGAGGCTGTTTTGCCTCGCATGAACCGGTACCCCGACGGCGCCGCTCGCGCCCTGCGTCGCAGGATCGCTGAGTTTCTCGGAGTCGACGAGCGACACGTGGTCGTCGGTAACGGCAGCAACGAGCTCCTGCGCATCATCGCGCAGGCGATCCTCGTTCCGGGCGACGAGGTCGTGTTCGCGTGGCCGAGCTTCGTCGTTTACCCGATGGTGACGCAGCTCATGGGCGCCACCGCGGTCAAGGTGCCGCTGGCCGCCGGTGAGGTCCACGATCTCGATGCGATGCTCGCGGCCGTCACCGACAAGACCAAGATCGTGTTCCTGTGCAACCCCAACAACCCGACCGGCACCATCTACAACCGTGAGGCGTTCACGCGCTTCATGGATGGAGTGCCGGATCACGTGCTCGTCGTGGTGGACGAGGCGTACTACGAGTACGTCACCGACCCCGACTATCCCAACGGTCTCGAGTACTTCGATGGCACGCGCCCCGTCTGCGTGCTGCGCACCTTCAGCAAGATCTACTCACTCGCCGGCGTTCGCTGCGGCTACGGTGTGTTTCCCGAGCAGATCGTCTCGGCGATGAACAAAGTGCGCGAGCCGTTCAACGTCAGCACTGTTGCCCAGATCGGGGCGTACTACTCGCTGTCCGACACCGTGGAGATCGCGCGACGCCGGGCCGAGAACGCCGCACAGCGTGAAGCCCTCTACTCGGCCTTCGATCGACTGGGTGTGCGTTACGAGAAGTCGCAGACGAACTTCGTCTACGTCCTCACCGAGCGTCCGCGAGAGCTGTTCGACGTGCTGCTCTCATTCGGCATCATAGTCCGGGACTTCGGCACGTCTCCGGCGCTTCGCGTCGGAGTGGGAACCCCCGAAGATACCGAGGCGACCATCGACGCCTTCCAGGCCGCCCTCGACCAACTCGGCACGCTGTAGCGTTCCGTATCGCCGGGAGGCGACCGCCATGGCTTTCAACAGCGTCTGCATCGTGGGAGTCGGCCTTATCGGCGGGTCGTTTGCCGCTGCGTGCCGCGGGCTGGACCAACCACCGCGCGTCTACGGCATCGACGTCGTCGCCGAGGACCTCGACTGGGCGGTTGCCAACGGCGTCGTCGATGAGGCCTCACTGCCCGAGGGCGAAGCCGCTGCCCGCTGGCTCGGCCCGGACGGTGCCGATCTCGTCGTGATCGCCACGCCCGCGCGTAAGGCCGAGGAGTGGCTCGAGCGGCTCGGCTCGTCCGGCTTTCGCGGCATCGTCACCGACGTGGCGTCCACCAAGGGCGGTGTTGTTCGCGCGGCTCGCAAGCACCTGAAGCCGCCCGCGCGATTCATCGGCGGTCACCCTATGGCGGGCAGCGAGCGCAGCGGGGTGCAGGCAGCCCGAGCCGACCTGTTCGAGGGCGCGTACTGGATTCTTACGCCGGGCGCCGACGTAGACGCTGACGCCTATCGCGATCTTCACGCGCTTGTCGGCTCACTCGGCGCCCGGGTCGTCTCGGTCGATCCCAGAAGTCACGACGAGGCCGTCGCCATCGTCTCGCACGTGCCTCACGTCACCGCCTCGGCGCTCGTGGACGTGGCGGCCGCTCACGCCGGTGAGGGCAGGGAGCTCCTGCGGCTCGCCGCCGGCGGCTTCAAGGACACCACCCGCATCGCGGCGGGTTCTCCCGACCTGTGGACCGGCATCTGCCTCGACAACGCCGACGCGCTCGCCATGGGGCTGCGGGAGCTGCGCGGGGTTCTCGGCGAGTTCGAGGCCATGGTTCGCGCTCGTGATACGGAAGCCATCCGCGTGTGGCTCACCTCGGCGGCCGACGTGCGCAAGTCGCTCCCGGCGCAGTGGGTGCCGGCGACCACCAAACTCACCGAACTGCGCGTGCCGATGATCGACCGGCCCGGCGTGGTCGCGGAGGTCACCGCGGCCGTATCGCGTTACGGCTGCAACATCGAGGGCATCGACATCGATCACCAGAGCGAGGCGACGGCCTACCTGGTCCTCGTGCTCACTGACGAGGGCGACCTCGCCGGCCTCGAGAGGGAACTCAACGAAACCGGCCACGAGCCGCGCTTCGTCCCGCTCGACCAGGCCGAGGAAGAAGAGGTCTCGTGAGGCGCTCCTTCGGCCCGGGCTCGAACCCTTTGCGCGGGACCGTTCACGTCCCCGGTGACAAGTCGCTGTCGCATCGTGCGGTGCTCTTCTCGGCCATGGCCGAGGGCACGTCATCGCTCAGCGGCGTGCTTGACTCGGAAGACGTCCGATCCACTATGTCGGCAGTGAGCGCTCTCGGCGCAACCGTCGACCTTACCGTGCAGGCCGACGGTTCGCTGGCTGGGACGGTAAGCGGCTGGGGCGCCAAGGGCCCGACCACGCCTGCCAATGCGATCGATTGCGGCAACTCCGGCACCACCGCCCGTCTCCTCATGGGTGTCCTCGCCGGGTGGCCGGTGACCGTGACACTTACGGGCGACGCCTCGCTCTCGAAGCGCCCCATGCGGCGCGTGACCGAACCTCTGTCCGAGATGGGCGCCTCGTTTCGCACAGCGGACGGCGGGACACTCCCGGTGACCGTTGTGGGCACCGACGGACTAGCGCCGTTCGCGTATCGTTCGCCCGTCGCTTCGGCCCAAGTCAAGACGGCTGTAATGTTGGCCGGGCTCCGCGCACGCGGCGGCGTCTCCGTGACCGAGCCCGCTCCGAGTCGCGACCACACAGAGCGGCTGCTACCGGCGTACGGCATCGCACTCAACCACGACCCGGGTGCGAACAAGGCCAGCCTGTGCGGCCCGCAGACTCTCAAAGCGACGAACGTCGCTGTTCCGAGAGACCCGTCGTCGGCCGCCTTTCCCGTGTCGGCGGCCCTCATCGTCCCCGGCAGCGAGGTTATCGTCCCCGGCGTGTCGCTCAACCCGACGCGCATCGGGTTCCTCAAGGTCTACGAACGCATGGGTGCGTGCATCACCATCGTCGAGGAGCCCTCGGCGGGTGCCGAGCCGATCGGCACCATAACGGCGTCGTTCACCGGCTCTCTCCAGGCAACGACCATCGTCGCCGACGAGGTTCCCTCGCTGGTCGACGAGGTTCCGGTGATGGCCTTGGTCGCCGCCTTCGCCTCCGGGACGACGCGCTTCGAGGGCGCCGCCGAGCTCCGGGTCAAGGAGAGTGACAGGTTGGCTGCCGTGCACGACGGACTTGCCGCCCTCGGCGTGCCGGTGCGTTCGGGTGCCGACTGGCTCGAGGTCGACGGGGGAGCGCGACCCCACGCGGCCGCCCTGGACTCACTCGGCGACCACAGGCTTGCGATGACGTGGGCATTGGCGGGACTTGTGGCCTCGGGACCGGTTCAGATCGAGCGGTTTGAGGCCGTCGACGTGAGCTACCCGCGCTTTGCCGAGGACGTGGAATCACTGCGCTCGTAGTACAATCTGCGCGGTTGACACCACTCACTCAGGAGACCCACACACCTATGATCATCGCCATCGACGGGCCTGCCGGCTCCGGCAAGTCCACAGTCGCAAAACTCGTCGCAACCCGCCTCGGCTTCCACTATCTGGACACCGGGGCGATGTATCGTGCCATCGCGTTTCAGGCGCTCGCCTCCGGCGTCTCGCCGTCTGACGAGGCGGGAGTCACACGCATCGCCGAATCGCAGGCGGTCACCTTCGCACACGAGCCGGGCGAGGCGCTTCCCAGCCGGGTATTCATCGACGACACCGACGTCACCACCGCCATTCGCACGCCGCGGGTGGACGACGCCGTATCCGCGGTCGCGAAGCTTGCTCGGGTCCGGGATGCGATGGTCGCGCAGCAGCGTGCGCTCGGCGCCGCGGGAGACATCGTTGTCGAGGGCCGTGACATCGGGACCGTTGTGTTCCCCGATGCCGAGCTCAAGGTGTTTCTCACCGCGTCCACCGAGGAGCGCGCTCGACGCCGCGCGGTTCAGCAGGCGGCGACCGGTGCACTGATCGACCCGGCGGGCGTGCGTGAATCGCTCGTGCGTAGGGACCATGCGGACTCGTCGCGAGCGGTTTCACCGCTTCACGCCGCCGACGACGCGGTCGAGGTTGACACGACGGGGCTCACCATCGAGCAGGTCGTCGAAGAGATCGCCGAGCTGGCTTCCGGGGCACGATCGTGACGAAGAGTCGCTTCCAGGGACGGCCACTCACCGGTGCTGACGCCCCCAGCTGGCGTTTCGCTCGGTTCGTGCAATCGACCGTCGGCAGGGTGTTTCTCGCCATGTGGCGGGTCGACCTGAAGGGCTGGGAGAAGGTGCCCGAGGGCGGCGCCATCCTCGCCGGTAACCACGTCAGCCACCTCGACCCGGTCCTCCTGTGGTGCTCCATGCGCCGACCGGCCCACTTCGTCGCCAAGATCGAGCTGTGGGACATCAAGCCTCTGGGGTGGTTCCTCGACCGGGTCTGGGCGTTTCCGGTCCGCAGGGGTACCGCCGACCGCGAGATGATCACCACGGCATCCAACCTGCTGTCCGGCGGAGAACTCGTCGGCATGTTCCCCGAGGGCACGCGCAGCCACGACGGCGGCGACGAGCTCGGCGAGGCCCACGGTGGCGTGGCGTTTCTTGCTCTGCGCACCGGCGTACCGGTCGTTCCCGTGGGAATCGCAGGTACCGATCGCGCGTTTCCCCGAGGTGCGAAGTACCCGCGCCTCTCTCCGGTGACCATCCGCTACGGCGAACCGGTTCACCCTGATGCATTCGAGGGAACACGCAAGGAGAAGATGGAACTCATGACCGCCGAGATCATGCGCCGCATCGCAGTGGTCCGTGACGAGGCGAGGGGAGCCGAGCGATGAGAGTCGAGGTCGCACGCTATGCGGGCGTCTGCTACGGCGTCGAACGGGCGCTGAGACTCGCCGAGGAGGCCGCGTCGCACGGGACCACGGTCCACACCCTGGGACCGCTCATCCACAACCCGCAGGCGGTCGATGCTCTCCGAGCGCAAGGCGTGGAAGTCGCGGGTTGCCTCGATGAAGTCGACGATGGCACCCTCGTCATCCGCAGTCACGGCGTCGACCCGGCCATCATCGGTGAGGCCGAGAGGCGCGGGCTGGACGTTATAGACGCCACGTGCCCCCACGTGAGCAAGGCCCACCAGGCCGCGCGCGCACTCGCTGAAGAGGGCTACGCCATCGTCATCATCGGCGAGGCTGACCACCCGGAGGTCGAAGGCATCATGGCGCACGCCGGCGGTGAGGCCATCGTGGTCGAGTCGGCCGACGAGCTGCCCGAGCGCCTGCCCGCAAACCGGGTCGGCGTCGTGGTTCAGACCACGCAGGCCGAGTCGCGGCTTGTCGAGGTGGTTGCCGCCCTTGCACCGCGCGTTCGCGAGCTGCGCGTGCACAACACCATCTGCTCGGCGACCGGAAAGCGCCAGCGCTCGGCCCAGGAACTCGCCGAGAGCGTGGATGCTGTCGTCGTGGTGGGCGGGCACAACTCCGGCAACACGGCGCGCCTGGTCGAGATCTGCCGCTCCGTGAACCCTCGCACCTATCACGTCGAAACCGCCCAGGACATCGATACCACGTGGTTCGACGGCGTCGAGTCGGTGGGCGTCACCGCAGGGGCCTCGACTCCTGACGAGCAGATGCAGGGCGTCATTCGTGCGATCGAGGCGATTCGCCCATGAGCGCGAAGCGTGGCGTGATAGCCGCCGTTCAACCGGGTTCGCCCGCCCAGCGAGCCGGCCTGCTTGCCGGCGATGAGCTCGTCTCCGCCGGCGGTCGGGAGATCCGCGACATTCTCGACTGGCAGTGGGAGTCCGACGAGGATACCGTCGCGGTCGAAATCGTGCGCAATGGCGCCTCTTGCACGGTCGAGCTGAACCGCGAGACGGGGGAGCCGTGGGGCATCGACTTCTCGGACATCCTCTTCGACGGCGTGCACACCTGTCGCAACAGCTGCGCCTTCTGCTTCATGGCGCAGCTTCCCAAGGGCATGCGGCCCTCGCTCTACGTTCGCGACGACGACTACCGGCTGTCGTTCCTGAACGGCAACTTCGTCACACTGACCAACCTCGGGGACGCCGACGTAGAGCGCATCGCGGAGCAGCGACTCTCGCCGCTCTACGTCTCGCTGCACAGCGTCGATCCCGACATCCGGGCCAAGCTCGTGTGTGCGCGGGAGGACCGCGCGCTCGAGCGTTTCGACCAGCTCGTCGAGGCCGGCATCGATCTGCACGTCCAGATCGTGCTGGTTCCCGGCGTCAACGACGGCGAAGCGCTCGACCGCACGCTCGCGTGGCTGTCCGAGCGTGAGGGCATCGCTTCGGTCGGCATCGTGCCTGTCGGCTACACCAAGCATCAGGACGATATCAGCGAAAGCTTCGGCGACCAGATCGCCGCTGCCACGGTGATCCAGCAGGTCCAGCGCTGGCAGTTCGAGTCACGCGAGCGCGACGAGATCACCTGGGTACACCTCGCCGACGAGTTCTACCTCAACGCGCGGGCTCCGTTTCCCACGACCGAGTGGTACGACGGCTTCCCTCAGTACGAGAACGGCATCGGTATCGTCCGGACTTTCGTGGACGAAGCCATGGCCCTCCGAGAGGACCTTACGAGTACCGTGTGTCGGCTGCCGGTCGAAGGCGAGACCGCGACGGTTGTCACCGGCATCATGGCCGCGACCACACTCGCCGGGGCGCTCAACGCGTGCGACGCCGCCGGGTACGCCAGGCTGCTCGCGGTACCCAACCGGTTCTTCGGCGGCAACGTGAGCGTCACCGGGCTGCTCGTAGGGGCCGACATCGCTGCGGCGATCGCGGCGGATCAGGAGCGTCTCGGCAGCCCCAGCGCGTATCTTGTGCCCGACATCGTGTTCAACGACGACGGTCTCACCCTCGACGACATGACGTTCGAAGAAGTGGTCGCCAAGAGCGGTGCAGACGTGCGTCTGGTATCCTCTGACGCCGCGGGATTGCTGGCCGGCCTCACCGACGTGGTCGATCACCCCGCTTCCGACTCTAAGGAGTGACGCGCCCATGGCGCTTCCTATCGTCGCAGTCGTCGGTCGCCCCAACGTGGGGAAATCGACCTTCGTCAACCGCATAACTCAGGTCGCCGACGCCATCGTTCACGAGGCGCGCGGCGTCACGCGCGATCGCAGCTACCACCGCGCCGACTGGAACGGCGTCGACTTCCTGCTCATCGATACCGGCGGCATCGAAGCCGGCTCCACCGATGACTTCCAGGTGTCGATCCGTTCGCAGGCCATGATGGCCGCCGAGGAGGCCGACGCCATCGTCCTGCTCGTGGACGGCAAGGCAGGACTCGTCGCCGACGACGAGGAGGTCGCAAAGATCCTCAAGCGCGCCGACCGACCGGTCTTCCTCGCCGTCAACAAGGTGGACACCCCCGGCTCGGAGACCGAGACGTACGACTTCTACGGCCTTGGACTCGGCACCCCGTGGCCTGTCTCGGCCACGCACGGCAATGGCACGGGCGACCTCCTCGACGAGATCGTCAAGGTGCTTCCGGATGTCGAGCCCGAGGTTGAGACCGGCATCATCGACGTCGCCATCATCGGTCGCCCCAACGCCGGCAAGTCATCGCTGCTCAACCAGCTGGCCGGTAAGGAGCGTGCGATCGTCTCGGAGATCGCGGGCACGACTCGCGACGCGATCGACACCCTCGTGGAGCGTGGGGAGTCGAAGTACCGGCTCGTCGACACGGCGGGCATCCGCCGCAAGTCGCTCATCGATGAGGACGTCGAGTACTACGGCTTCGTTCGCGCGATGAGGGCCATCGACCGCGCGCACGTCGCGCTGCTCGTCATCGACTCGACCATCGGCCTCACCGACCAGGACCAGCGCATCGCTCGTTTCGCCGAGGAGCGGGGCTGCGCCATGATCATCCTTCTCAACAAGTGGGACGAGATGACCGATGAGGACGCTCGCGAGTGGCTTCTCAACCGTGTCGGCGAGCGGCTCATGTTCGTCGGCTACGCCCCGGTGCTGCGTATCAGCGCTCTCACCGGTCGCGGCGTCCACCGGATCTGGGACGCGGTCGACACCGCTTACGGCAACTACATGCGCGAGATCTCCACGAGCCAGCTCAACAAGCTCCTCACCGAGATGCGCGACTTCGGTCACACCGTCAACAAGCACGGCAAGACCCTCAAGATGCACTACGTCACGCAGACGCGCGTCGCGCCTCCCGGCTTCACCTTCTTCGCAAACCACCCGACGCTCATCGACGACAACTTCCGTCGCTACGTCGAGAACCGTTTGCGTGAGAGGTTCGACTTCGAGGGCACGCCGATCATGCTGAAGTTCAGGAAGAAGGACTAGCGTGTCGCCCGATGTGGCGCTCCGCTGTGCGGGGGCCCTTATAGCCGCGTATCTGCTCGGCGGTATTCCGTGGGCTCTCATCATCGGCAAGCGCTTCTACGACATCGACCCGCGCACACACGGGTCAGGAAACCTGGGCGCCACCAACGTCTTCAGGCTGTTGGGAGCGCGCGCCGCCGTCGCGACCCTGCTGCTCGACGCCGCCAAGGGATCGGCCGCCGTGTTTCTGGCCATGGTCGTCGTACCCACCGAGCCCTCGCACCTGGTGTGGGAGTGGACTCGCGTGCTCGCCATGGCCGCCGCCGTTCTCGGTCATTCGTACTCGCCCTACATCAGGTTCAAGGGCGGTAAGGGGGTCGCGACCTCCGCAGGCGCGCTGTTCGTGCTGACCCCGCTCGTTGCCACGATTGAGTTGCTGCTGTTCGCCGCCGTGGTCGTCTCGACCCGGATGGTGTCGCTCGCCTCCATAGTGGCCGCGCTCGTCTATCCGCTGCTCGTGCTGAAGTTCTACCCGGGCGATGTTCCGCTCACAGTCGCGGTCTTCGGCCTTGCCGCGCTCGTCTTGTGGCGTCACCGCGCCAACATGGTGCGCATCGTCCGCGGCGAGGAGAATAGGGTATCGTTGAGCCGAAGAGGGGACGCGACCAAGGGGAAGGGCGGCGAGTAGGTGCGCATATCTGTCATTGGTGCCGGCTCGTGGGGAACCGCGGTCTCGTGGCTGCTCGGAGGCAAGGGCCACGACGTCCGACTGTGGGCGCGTGAGGCCGAGATCGCCGAATGCGTGAACGCCGAGCATCGCAACTGCATGTATCTGCCCGAGGTCGTCCTGCCCGAGAGCGTGTTCGCTTCGACCGACGTCGAGGAAGCGCTTCAGGGCGCCGAGGCGGTCGTCATGGTCACGCCGAGCATGGGCGTGCGCTCCACAGCCGAGGCGATGAAGCCGGCGCTCGGCAAGGACACTCCGGTCGTCATCCTCTCCAAGGGCGTTGAGCAAGACACCCTCTTCCTCATGACCGAGGTGCTCGAAGACGTTCTCGGCAACCGAAACAGAATCGCTGGCCTGTCCGGTCCCAACCATGCCGAGGAAGTCAGCAAGGGCGTCCCGTCCGCAACGGTCGTCGCGGCGTATCACGAGCCGGTGGGCGAGTTGTTCCAGGACGCGTTCATGACGCCGTTCTTTCGCGTGTACACCAACCCCGACGTAGTGGGTGTTGAGTTGTGCGGCGCGAGCAAGAATGTGGTCGCGATCGCGTCGGGCATGTGCGATGGCCTCGGCTACGGCGACAACACCAAAGCCACCCTGATGACGCGCGGGCTCGCCGAGATGAGCCGGCTGGGCAAGACGCTCGGCGCCAATCCGCTCACCTATATGGGACTTGCCGGCATGGGAGACCTCATCGTCACGTGCACGAGTCGCCACTCGCGCAACCGCGGCCTCGGCCAGTTGGTCGCCGAGGGCGGCACGATGCAGGACTTCTACGACAAGACGCACATGGTCGCCGAAGGCGCGGTCGCGTGTCTGTCGGTGGCTGCGCTGGGCGAGCGCGAAGGCGTCGAGCTCCCCATCACCCACATGGTGAAGCACGTCCTGTACGAAGGAATGGACCCGCGCATCGCCGGAGCCACCCTCATGGGTCGCGAGGCGCGCGACGAACTGCACGGCATGGGGCTCGTCAGCGACTAGACCGGAGACCGAGATGACCGACCGTATTCTGATGGCCCCCTCGATCCTCTCGGCCGACTTCGCGTCGCTGGGAGACGCGGTCCGCATGATCGAAGAGGGCGGCGCCGACTACGTCCACGTCGACGTCATGGACGGGCATTTCGTCCCGAATCTCACCATCGGCCCGCCGGTCGTGAAGGCCCTCAAGCGGGTGGCAACGATTCCGCTCGACGTGCATCTCATGATCGACAACGCCGATTCGGTCGTCGATTGGTACCTGGATGCGGGCGCAGACAGCCTCACGGTCCACGTAGAGGCATCTCCGCACATACACCGCACGTTGACTCGTATTCGCGAGGCCGGAGCCTCTCCGGCCGTCTCATTGAACCCGGGCACGTCTGTCGACACGCTCGTCGAGGTCCTCGAGATGGTCGATATGATCCTCGTGATGAGTGTCAACCCGGGCTTTGGCGGACAGGCGTTCATCGAGCGGAGTATCGAGAAGGTCGCCGAGATCTCATGGATGGCCGATAAGCTCGGCGTGAACCCGCTCATCCAGGTCGACGGCGGCATAAACGTTGAGACCGCCCCGCTCGTGGCAGCGGCGGGCGCCAACGTCCTCGTTGCCGGCAACGCCGTGTTCGGCGAGCCGGATCCCAAAGCGGCCATCGAGCGCATCCGCGCCGCTGCAGCGGCAGGAGCCGCCGCAGCCTGCTAGAATTGCACTGCTTTCTTCAGGGCGGGGTGAGATTCCCCACCGGCGGTACAGCCCGCGAACCCCGAGAGGGGCCGATCCGGTGTGACTCCGGAGCCGACGGTATAGTCCGGACGAGAGAAGGAAGGTTTTGCCCTTGCGGCTGTTCTCGGACAGCGCATCCCGGGTCGAGGACCCGTTCCTGCGCCATGCGCTCGCTTTGGCGTGCCGCGCCCGCGGTTCCGCGTGGCCCAATCCGCTCGTCGGCTGCGTCGTCGTCCGCGACGGCCGCATCGTGGGCGAGGGGTTCCACCCGCGCGCCGGCCAGCCGCACGCCGAGGTGTTCGCGCTCGCCGATGCGGGCGAGGCGGCGGCTGGTGCCGACGTCTACGTCACCCTCGAGCCCTGCCGGCATCACGGACGCACGCCACCCTGCACCGATGCCCTGATAGCCTCCGGCGTCAGCCGCGTCGTCATCGGCATGGCCGATCCCAACCCCGAGGCCGGCGGGGGTGCTCACGCGCTGCGCGCCGCCGGTATTGAGGTCGAGTTCGCCTCCGATCCGTCCCCGTTCGCCGAGATCAACGAGGGCTGGCTGAAGCGTATGGCCACCGGCACCCCCTTCGTCTCGGTGAAGGTAGGTGTCTCGCTCGACGGCTGCATCGCCCTTGAGCCCGGCCACCGCTCGTCGATGACGGGTCCGTCCGGCTCGCAGGTCACCGCTCGGCTGCGCTCTCAGGCGGATGCGGTCATGGTCGGCGTCTCGACCGTGCTGGCCGATGATCCCGCACTCACCGTGCGCGACGCCGACGGCACGGCCGCCGAGAACCAACCGCTCCGCATCGTGCTCGGCCGAAGTGCGGCTCCGCCTGCGGACGCGAGGGTGCTGTCCGACGGAGCCGCACCCACACTCGTCGTGCTGCCGGAGGGCGTTGAGGCCCCTAACGGCGTCCAGGTCGCGCACTATGACGCCGCGGCGGGGTTGTCGGGCGCGCTGAGAGTGCTCGGCGACAGGGGAGTGGGAACCGTGCTCGTGGAGGCGGGGCCCACCTTGTTGTCCGCGTTGTGGCGCGAAGGACTGGTCGACGAGCTGATCGTGGTGACGGCCGGCGGGATGGCGGGCGACGGCGCCTTGTCGCTGTTCGCAGGCGATGGAGACTCGGTGGGCGAGAGCCTCGTACACCTGTTCAGCCCCGTTGATACGGGTATCGTAGGAGACGTGTCAGTAACCGTCTGGCGGCCTCGCGAAGAGGCTCCGGACGTCGAGAGGAAAGGAAGCTGATGTTCACCGGACTCATCGAGACCCAGGGCATCATCACGCGCATCGACCGGGTCGCCGGCGGCGCCCAGCTCGAGATCTACGCCCCGGAGTTCGGTCGCGACATGGCCATCGGTGACTCGATTGCCGTCGACGGCTCGTGTCTCACCGTCGCCAAGTTCATCCGTGGTGCGTTCGTCGCCGACGTGAGCGAGGAGACGCTGGGTAAGACGACGCTCGCAGGCGTGACCCAGGGCCAGAAGGTCAACCTCGAGCGCGCGCTGCGCCTCTCGGACAGGCTCGGCGGGCACCTCGTGAGCGGCCACGTGGACGGCATCGGCCGACTGCTGCTGCGCCACGCGGCGGGGAACAGCACGGTCTACCAGTTCCAGGTGCCCGGGGACCTCATGGAGTACATCGTTCCCAAGGGGTCGGTCGCCATCGACGGCATCTCGCTCACTGTCGCCCAGATCCGGGGTGAGTCGTTCGCGTCCGCGGTGGTTCCTCACACCGAGGAGATCACCACGCTCAGGGAGAAGGCGATCGGTGCCCCGGTCAACGTCGAGATCGACATGATGGCCAAGTACGTCAGGCGCTTCGTGGGCCTGTACTCAGGCGCAGAGGAGTCCGGCTCGTCATCCAAGCGGGGCCTCGGCGACATGCTGCGCGAATTCGCGGAGGGTAGCTAGCCCATGACCGAACCCAACAAGTCACCCTTCGCCACCATCGAAGAAGGCATCGCCGAGATTGCCGCCGGCCGCATGCTCGTGGTCGTCGACGACGAGGACCGGGAGAACGAGGGCGACCTCGTCATGGCCGCCGAGAAGGCCACGCCGGAGGCGGTCAACTTCATGATCACCTACGGGCGCGGTCTGGTGTGTCTCCCTCTCACCGGTGATCGGCTCGACACGCTCAAGATCCCGCCCATGACTGAGACCAACACCTCCGAGCAGGGCACCGCATTCCACGTGTCCATCGGTGCCAAGGGCAAGATCACCACCGGCATCTCGCCGGCTGACCGCTGCAACACAGTGCTCGCCGCCATTGACCCGTCGACCGCTCCCGAAGACATCTCCATGCCCGGTCACGTGTTCCCGCTCAGGGCGCGCCCCGGCGGAGTGCTGGAGCGGGCAGGCCACACCGAGGCGGCCGTCGACCTCTCCAGACTCGCGGGGCTCACTCCCGCGGGCGTCATTTGCGAGATCATCAGCCCTGACGGCTCCATGGCGCGCCGCCCCGAGCTCGAGCGCTTCGCCGCCGAGCACGGCCTGAAGATGATCACCGTGGCCGACCTGATCCGCTACCGCCGCAGAACCGAGAAGCTGATCGAGCGTGGACCCGAAGTCACGCTGCCAACCCGCTTCGGGGTCTTTCGCGGCATCGGCTACGAGAGCGAGGTCGACGGTCGCACACATATGGCGCTGGTCGTCGGCGACGTGGCAGGAAAAGGCGACGTCCTCGTGCGCGTGCACTCCGAGTGCCTGACCGGCGACGTCTTCCACAGCCTGCGCTGCGACTGCGGCGCCCAGCTCGAAGAGGCGATGAAGCGCGTACAGGACGAGGGCGCCGGCGTGATCCTCTACATCGTCGGCCACGAGGGTCGAGGAATCGGCCTCGCCAACAAGCTTCGGGCCTACCAGCTCCAGGAGCAGGGTGCCGATACCGTCGAGGCGAACGAGGCTCTGGGCTTCCCGGCCGACCTGCGCGACTACGGCATCGGCGCTCAGATACTCGTGGACTTGGGACTGAAGTCCATCAGGCTGCTCACCAACAACCCGCGCAAGATCGTCGGCCTCGAGGGCTACGGCCTGAAGGTGACCGAGCAGGTGGGGCTCGAGGTCCCGTCGTGCCCTGCGAACTACGCTTACCTGCGCACGAAGAAGGACAAGATGGCGCACACGCTCAATCTCCCCGATAACGCGCCCGAGAATGAAGGGAACGACTGATGACCGTATTCGAAGGAAACCTCATTGGAAAAGACCTCAAGGTCGGAATCGTCGTGAGCCGTTTCAACGACCTGCTCGGATCGCGCCTGCTCTCGGGCGCGCAGGATGCGCTCCTGCGACACGGCGTTGAGGCCGACGACGTCGACGTGGCCTGGGTGCCGGGAGCGTTTGAGATTCCGCTGGTCGCTCGCAAGCTCGCCGGCAGCGGTCGTTACGACGCGGTCATCGCTCTGGGCGTGGTCATCCGCGGCGGCACCCCGCACTTCGAGTTCGTCGCCTCCGAGGTCTCCAAGGGCGTGGCCAAGGCGTCGCTCGACTCCGGTGTGCCGGTTCTCTTCGGTGTGATCACGGCAGACACCATTGAGCAGGCGGTGGAGCGCGCCGGCACCAAGGCGGGCAACAAGGGCTGGGAAGCGGCGATGGGTGCGCTCGAGATGGCGAGTCTCATGAAGTCGCTCTAGCGAGCTTCAGGGAACAAACCGAGGCCCCGGTCGCCTGATGCGGTCGGGGCCTCGTGTGTGGCTGGGAAAGATCCAGTGGGTTCTCGCCACCCTGTGACTGTCAACCATGGACCCGTATCCCCCAGTCGTGCCCGCCCCATAGGGCGGATGCCCATCGTAACCACCACCTTGCTGCGAAACAATCGGACAGGTGTTCGTTTCGGCGAAATGCGCGAGCCACGCTCCAAGCGGCGGGTCCGCGGTGTCGAGCGGTCGAATTCGAGCGACGGACCGATTTTGAGAGGTTCCGGCCCGGCCTGTTGACACAGGCTCTTCGCGGGGTAATATGCAATCACTACCTAATAAGTCGTGATTGAGGTGATACAGCGTGCGGTTGACGGCCAAGAGTGAGTACGGAGTGCTGGCCATGATCGACCTCGCGTGCAACTTCGGCACAGGTCCGGTCAGCGCTCGAGAGATCGCCGAGCGGCGCGCGGTTCCGGTCCGTTTCCTTGAGCAACTGCTCGTGTCGCTGCGTCGAGCCGAACTCGTCACAGCGGTGCGCGGCGCCAAAGGCGGGTTCGTTCTTGCCAGGGATCCGGAGGCCATCAGCGTCCTCGACGTCGTCGAGGCTCTCGAGGGTCCTCTGATGTCAAGCATGTGCGAAAGCGAGCGCGGGGAAGGCTGCATCCAAGCCGGCTCATGCGCTGCCGCTCCGGTGTGGGCCAAGGCGACCGTGGCACTTCGCGAGGTCTTCTCGTCCACGAGCCTCGCTCAGCTTGCGGGTACACAACAGAAGTTCGACCGGCAAACCGCCGAGGGATAGGGGAGATACACTCCATGGACACCATCTATCTGGACTACGCGGCCACCACGCCCACCGACGAGCGGGTCGTCGAGGCCATGCTGCCGTTCTTCACCGAGCGGTTCGGCAACCCCAACTCGCTCTACTCGCTCGGGCGTGACGGATATCGCGCGCTCGAAGACGCCCGCGAGCGGGTCGCCAAAGGCATCGGGGCAAAGGACGCCAACGAGGTTCTGTTCACCGGATGCGGCACCGAGTCGGACAACGCGGCGCTTCTCGGCATCATGCAGCGCGTGGCCCCCGATGGCGGAGGGCACCTCATTGTCTCGGCGTTCGAGCATCACGCGATCCTCGAGCCGGCCCACTGGCTCGAGAAGCAGGGCCACGAGGTCACCTACCTCAAGCCGCGTACGACCGGGCACATCCATCCGGACGACCTCGCGGCGGCGATGAAGCCCAACACCAAGCTCGTGTCGATCATGCATGGCAACAACGAGGTCGGCACGCTCCAAGACATCGCCGAGTTCTCCCGCATCGCCCACGAGGGCGGCGCACTCATGCACACCGACGCCGCACAGACTCTGGGCAAGGCGCCGGTTGACGTCGTCGCGCTCGGCGTGGACGCTGCCTCCTTCTCGGGTCACAAGATCTACGGTCCCAAGGGCGTCGGCGTTCTGTACCTCAAGCGGGGCACGCGTTTCGAGCCGCTGCTCAAGGGCGGCGGTCAGGAGTTCAAGAAGCGTTCGGGCACGCAAAACGTCCCCGGCGCGGTTGGCTTCGCGACGGCGCTCGAGATCATGCTCGCCGAGTTCGACACCGAGGTTCCGCGCCTGGCCGCCCTGCGCGACCGCCTCATCGAAGGAGTCACCTCCGCGCTGGAGAACACCGACCCCACCACTTTGGGAGAGCCGCGCCTGCCCAACATCGCATCCCTGCTGATCAAGGGCGTCGAGGGCGAGGCCATGCTCCTGCAGCTCGACAACAAGGGCATCGCCGTCTCGACCGGCTCGGCATGCAGCAGCGGCTCGCTCGAGCCGAGCCACGTGCTCTTGGCGTGCGGCGTTCCACAGGAGATCGCACACGGCTCGCTGCGCCTGTCGGTTGGCCGTCACACCCGTGACGAGGACGTCGATACCTTCCTCGAGGTCTTCCCGCCGATCGTCGAAAGACTCCGCGCCATGTCGCCCGTCTACACCAAGATGTTCGGCTCCAAGTAGCCGCTGACCCCCCGACAAGGAGAGATTCGTGCAGTACACCGAGAAGGTCATGGACCACTTCAACAACCCGCGCAACGTCGGCGTCATCGAAGAGCCCGACGGGGTCGGCGAAGTCGGCAACCCGGTCTGCGGCGACATGATGAAGATCACGATCGCCGTTGACGACAGCGACCACATCAGCGACGTGAAGTTCCAGACGCTCGGCTGCGGCGCCGCTATCGCCACCAGCTCGATCGTGACCGAGATGGCCAAGGGCCTCACCATCGAAGACGCCGCTGCCATCTCCAAGCAGCAGGTTGCCGATGAGCTCGGCGGGCTCCCGGCTTCCAAGATGCACTGCAGCGTGCTTGCGACCGACGGCCTCAAGGTCGCCGTCGACGACTACCTGGTGCGCCACGGCCGCGAGCCGATCTCCGGTGAGATCAAGAGCGCCGATCCCAACTTCGACCCGCATGCCGACGAGGACGACCACGAGCACGCCGACCACGAGCATGACTCGGCCGGCGAAGGCGGAGAGTGCAGCATCTGCTGCCAGCGCTAGTCCGTCTCCTCGACCGGGCAGGAGGCCGACCACGTGGCACGTGTCTTTGTAGCGATGAGCGGCGGCGTTGACTCCAGCGTCGCCGCCGCGCTGCTTCTTGAGCAGGGACACGACGTCACCGGCGTCACGATGCAGCTGTGGCCTTCCTCGGATGAGGAGGGCGGCTGCTGCTCCGTGGCGGCTGTCCGCGACGCGCGCAAGGTCTGCGACCTTCTCGGAATACCGCACTATTCACTGAACTACCGCGAGGCGTTCGAGAACGAAGTCGTGACCCCGTTCGCCGAGGAATACGCGCGCGGGCGCACACCCAACCCGTGCATTGTGTGCAACGACCGCATCAAGTTCTCGGATCTGCTGGCGCGCGTGGCGACTCAGGGTGCCGACTTCCTGGCGACGGGCCACTACGCGCGAATCATCGAGGATGAAGCGGGCGCCCCTCGGCTGGCTCGCGGCACAGATCCGGGCAAGGACCAGAGCTACTTCCTCTACCGTCTCACCGAACCTCAGATGGCGCGCGTGCTGTTCCCGGTGGGCCATCTCCACAAGACCGACGTGCGCGCCTTCGCCGAGCGGTTCGGCCTGCCGGTCGCGCGCAAGGCCGAGAGTCAGGATATCTGCTTCGAGAGTTCCGGAGACCACGTGCCGATCGTCGAGCAGCGGGCGCCGTCGGCGCTGCGACCGGGACCCATCACCCTGGCGGACGGGACGGAGGTCGGCCGACACGAGGGCATCGCCCGCTTTACCGTCGGCCAGCGCAAGGGCATCGGCGTCGGCGGCGCAGGCGAGCCCTACTACGTGACGGGAATCGACGCGGACGCCCTGCGCGTCATCGTGGGACACCGCGCGGACCTGGCTGTGAGGTCGGTCGCCAGTGACGATGCGGTGTGGCACGGGTCGGACTCCGAGCCCGTGCTCGCCGCCGTACGCTACCGTATGGAACCGCGCCCGGCACACGCGCGAATCGAGTCGGGCCGGCTCACGGTCGAGTTCGACGAGCCGCTCGAAGGGGTAGCCCCCGGTCAGGCTGTCGTATGCTACCGGGGGGACATGGTCATCGGCGGAGGGACGATCACGTGCGCGAGTTGATCGACTGCCACATCCACACCGAGCTGTCCGGGCACGGTGGTGGGACGGTCGCGCAGATGGTTGGCGCCGCCATCTTCAAGGGCCTCTCGGGCATCGTCATCAGCGAACACCTGCCGCTGCCGGCCGGGCTCGACCCGGAGAACCACATCTCCATGCCGCTCGAGTCACTCGCTGCGTACGCCTGGGATGTCAAGACCTGGGCGGAGCGCGCCAAAGGCATGCAGGTGGTCGTCGGCGGCGAAGCCGATTGGATCCCGGGCCACGAGGCCGAGCTCGCGTCCATCCGCGAGCAGGCCCTCGACGCGGGCGTGGCCGTGCTTCTGGGCAGCGTCCATTTCCTCGACGGCTGGGCGTTCGACGATCCCCACCGGCTCGACGAGTGGGACGCGCGTGACGTCGACGACGTCTGGGAGAGCTACTTCGCCGAGTGGTGCCGGGCGTGCTCGAGCGGCGTCTTCGACGTGATGGCGCATCCGGACCTGGTCAAGAAGTTCGGGCACCGTCCGGCGTCGGACCCGCGAGATCTGTACGCCGAAGCGGCCCGCGTGGCGGCCGAGGCCGAGGTCGTCATCGAGGTGTCGACCGCAGGACTGCGCAAGCCGGTGGGTGAGCTCTACCCGGGGCCGGATCTGCTCGCGGCGTTCGCCGCCGCAGGCGTGGAGGCGTCGGTCGGATCGGACGCTCACGCCACCGACGAGGTCGGATGGGGCATCGACATCGCGTACGAGGCCCTCGTGACCGCGGGCTACACCCGAGTGACCTTTCCGGTGTCGCGCGACGAGATGAGGTTCATCGAACTATGAGTGAGATCAGGGTTCGCACCATCGAGACCGCGATCGCGCGCCGATTCCCGCTCGAGCGGGCGGAGTCGTGGGACCGCGTGGGGCTGCTTGCCGGTGATCCGGACGCTCTCGTCACCGGTGTCGTCGTCGCGCTCGATCCCACCAGGGCCGCAATTCGGGAAGCGGCGGGCAGAGGTGCCAACGTCCTTGTGACGCACCACCCGGCGTTCCTCTCCGCGCCGGAGCGAATCGTTCCCGGGCGCGGCGGTGCTGGCGTGCTCTTCTCCGCGCTCGAGTCCGGTGTCGCACTGATCGGCGCGCACACAAATCTGGACCGCGACCCGGAGGCGGCGAAGCTTCTGCCCGCAGCGCTCGGGTTGACGGCGCGCAAGCCTGTCGAGCGCGGGCTGCAGACGATGTCGGTGGTCACCGTGTTCGCCCCCGAGTCCGCTCGGGAGCGGGTCGTCGACGCCATGATCGGAGCAGGCGCCGGTCGTATCGGCGAGTACGAGCGCTGCTCGTTCGCTGCCCCCGGCACCGGACGCTTCGCCGCGCCGCAGGGTGGCGACCCCTACGTGGGCGCCGCCGGCGAGATGGGGCGGGCCGATGAGATCCGCCTCGAGATGGTGTGCCCGCTCGGCAGAACACGCGGGGTCGTCTCGGCTGCCGTGTCCGCGCACCCGTACGAAGAGCCGGTCGTCTGGGTCACCGAAGCCGCCCTGGCGCGCAACGCCGCACGTCTCGGCATGGTGAGCGATACCGCAGATGGCGCGATCACTCTGGCCGCGCTGGCAGACCGTGCCCGCGCGGCCTTCGGCTCCACCCCCCGGGTGTGGGGCGACCGCGATCTCGAGATCACCCGCGTCGCGACCGCCACGGGTTCCGCGAGCTCGCTCCTCGGCGAGGTGCTCGCGTCCGGCGCGCAGGTCCTTGTGGCGGGTGAGGTGCGCTATCATGACGCCTTGGACGCGGTGGAGTCCGGGCTCGCTATCGTTGAGCTCGGTCACGACGTCTCCGAGTGGCCGCTGGCCTCGCTCCTCGAGTCCGCGATACGTACGATTCCTGGCATCGACACGGTGCCGGTACACGTTCTTCCGGCCCGTCCGGGCTGGTGGACACCCTAGGGAAACAGGAGCGCCGGATGCAGGAAGCCACAGCCCTGCTCGAACTGCAGCGCATCGACATCGAACTTTTGCAGGCCGAGAAGCGCCTGGAGGAACTGCCCGAGAAGCGCGCGATCCTCGAGGTGCGCGCCAAGCTTCGCGAGATCGAGACGATGAAGGCCAAGGCCGAGCTGCTCGTTCGCAAGCTCGAGGCCGAGGTCAAAGTGCGTCAGGACGAGATCGCCATGATCGCCACGAAGCTCGACGGCGAGCAGTCCAAGATCATGGAGACCACCGACCACCGTCAGATCACCGCGCTCACGCGCGAGATGGAAGGCCTCAAGCGTCGGGTGGACAAGCTCGAGATGGAGGAGCTCCAGTACATGGAGCGCGTCGAGAAAGCCAGCGCTCAGATCGCCACCATCGGCGAGGCCATCACCACCCTCTCCACGAAAGAGAAGGACTTCATCAAGCGTTTCAAGAAGGCCGGTGGCGCTGTACAGACCGAGATCGCTTCACTCCAGAAGCAGCGGGCGACGGCCGCTAAAGACGTGTCGGAACCCCTCAACAAGCGTTACGAGTCGATCCGGGCGAGCAGGGGAGGCGTGGGCGTCGGCAAGCTCGATGGCGACACCTGCAGTGCCTGCCGCATGAGCCTGCCCGCCGAGAGCGTCCAGAACCTTCGCATCGGTCCCGACATCGGACTGTGTCCCCAGTGCCGGCGCCTCATCGTCGTTCGCGACGAGGCGGTCGGTCAATGACGAGGGCGGTCCTGCGCACCGATGGAGGTGCGCGTGGAAACCCCGGGCCCGCCGGCGCCGGTTTCGTCATCGAGGTCGGCGGCGAAGTCGTCTGCTCGGGAGGCCGCTACCTCGGCCTGCAAACCAACAATGTTGCCGAGTACGAAGCGATGATCTGGGGGCTCGAGAACGTCTCGGCACTCGGGTATCGCGAAGTATCCGTGTACGCGGACAGCGAGCTGCTGGTCAAACAGATCAATGGGCAGTACCGAGTGAAGAACGAGGGACTCAAGCCGCTGTTCGTCCGTGCGATGTCGTTACTCAGAGGTTTCTCGTCCTTCGAGGTCGGCCACGTTCGGCGCGAAGCCAACAAGCTCGCGGACGAGATGGCGAATCAGGCCATGGACGCGCAGGACATGGTTGGCGACCCTGCGTGCGGTCCCGGTGGCTCAAACACACAACAGGCGCTGTTCTAGGAGACGAGATGGGCACGTACGAACTCACGGTCAAGGGGCACTTCGACGCCGCGCACCATCTGTACGGCTATCCCGGCGAGTGCCGAAACCTGCACGGGCACACCTGGGACGTCGAGGTTACGGTCGCCGCAACGGAGCTCGATGAGATCGGAATCGTCTACGACTTCAAGTCGCTCAAGTCCGATCTCGGGTCGGTACTGGACTCGTACGACCACGTGCTCATCAACGACATCTCGCCGTTCGATGAGATCAGCCCGACCGCCGAGAATCTCGCGCGAGTGATCTGCGAGCGGCTCCAGGAGACGGTCGACCCACGCGTCAGCGTCGTCGAGGTCGTCGTGTGGGAGTCACCGATCGCGAAGCTGGTCTACCGGCCGTAGCCGGTGCGCTCGCGTGGTGGGGGACCTGAGGATACAGGTGTCCCGAGAAACCTCGCCCGCGGGTTCTTCGTACTCGTCCGGGTTCCCACGCTTCTTTCGATGCGCCCCTTTCGGGGTTTCCCTCCTTCGAGGACTTCGATCCTTCGGCCACCTCACGGCTGCCGCTCTCTCTCAGATCCTGTCCGGCGGCTACTGGTACTCCGTCTTTCGGATTCCGCTGCGTCCGACTTCTCGGGACAAGACGTAATGTACCCGCCTGCAGGGGGGCAGTCAACACGTTTAGAGGCGTTTGCGCGGATTAGTTCTAAGCGGTCGCATATTGTTTCTCAACGGTCGGATAGGCCCGACGAACGCAACTGTCTGCCGCACGCGGTATGACGCGGTTGCGACCTGCTCCGCGCTGACCTACGATGTGGCGAGTGAGCTGATCTCACGCGACCCCGAAGGGCCTATCCTGATGACCACACCCACACTCGAAGAGTACCTCGAGACGATCTACAAGCTGTCTCGCCAGGGCATCGTCAGGCCCTCACAGATCGCCGAGTCGATCGGTGTCGCGGGCCCCACCGTGACCGCGACCCTGAAGCGGCTCGAGTCGCGAGGTTTCATCACCCGTAGCGGCACGGACGTGGTTCTCACCGATGAGGGGATGGCCGGCGCGCTTGCGATCGTCCGCCGACACCGCGTGGCGGAGCGCTTTCTCGTCGACGTGCTCGGACTCGACTGGGATGCCGCCCACGAGGACGCCTGCATGCTCGAGCATGCCATGAGCGACCGCGTCTTGGTCGCCCTCGAGCAGTTCCTCGAGAACCCGGACGTCTGTCCTCACGGCCACCCGATTCCGGGTGCAGACGGCAGCTATACGGAGGTCGCCGGCATCATTCTCTCGCAGGCGTCCGAGGGCGACAGCGGCGTCGTGCTTCGTGTCGCTGAGGACGACGAGGCACTCGGCTATCTTGGCAGCCTGGGGCTTCGGCCCGGCGCCATGGTCGCCGTCGTGGAGGTCGCGCCTTTCGGCGGCCCGCTGACCATCGAAGTGGGAGGGGAGCGGCGCGCGCTGTCTCGCGAGGTCGCCGCGCTCGTCACCATCTCCGGCTCCTGATCCTGTCCGCCTGACTTCGGTTTCAGGCCCCTTCCTACTTGCGAAATCGAACATATGTTCGGTATACTCGGAATGTTCCGTTCGCATCAAAGCGAGCATCACCGAGTAGATCGCAGGGGAGGCGTCGATGGGCCGCAACGCGGCGATCAAGCACTACGACATGACGCCTGAGGGTCAACCCGTCGAGCTGTTCGAGAGCGCCCACGGACGCCTGCCGGTCATCATCGAGCTACTCAAAAGTCCGTGGATCGTCCGCGCGTCAGATCTTGTGCGCCGCGACGGTGCGCTCGCAGCGAAACGGGCCGATGAGGTCGTCGAGGTCGCATGGGACGCGGTCCGGCAGTGCCCGTCGTCGTTCACCCGCGAAGGTCGCACCTACCGCATCGACGCGCTCGTCCAGGTATGGGCGGCCGAGCGGGCCTGGTGGGACCCTCGCCGCAGGGTCTCTCGGCGGTTCTGGCGGGTGCTTGCACGAGGCGGCGTCTACGACCTCGCGTACGACCGCGACCGCGATGAGTGGCTGCTCGTCGGCATCCAGGACTGAGTGCTCCCATGTCCGGGGGATTCGTACATCTGCACGTCCATTCGGGATTCAGCTTCATGGACGGAGTCGCCTCGATCGACGCGCTCGTGGCTCGGGCCGTCGAGCTCGAGATGCCTGCACTCGCCCTCACGGACCACCAGGGCCTCTCGGGCGCCATACGCTTCTACCGGGCGTGCAAGGACGCGGGAATCGTGCCCATCGTCGGCTGCGAGGTCGTCGTCGAGACCGCCGGGGTTCTCGGCGAGGAGGCCGACCTGCCGCCCGAGGCGCGTCTCGAGCTGCCGGCGCCGGTCGGGTTCGGCCGCGCGGCGGGGACGGGCTACCACCTCACGCTGCTCGTCCGCGACTTCGGCGGCTACCGCAACCTGTGCCAGCTCCTCTCGCGCACCCACCTGCGCGGGCCCGAGGTGCCGAGCGTGGTCACGCTGGCCGATCTCGAGCGGTTCTCGGAGGGGCTCATCGGGCTCTCGGGATGCATGCAGGGAGAGGCGGCCCGCGCGATGGCGGCAGGGCGTCCCGGACGCGCCCGTACGGCGATCGAGCGGCTCTCGGGGTGCTTCGCCCCGGGCGACTTCTACGTCGAGCTCGTGCACGGGATGACACCGGACACACCGCGGCTTCTGAGCTCGCTGACCGCGGCCGCCGACGACCTGGGACTGCCGGTCGTCGCCACCAACGACGTCCACTACCTGCGCTCCGAGGATCACCGGCTGCACGACGTGCTCGCCTCGGCGGGCGCTCGCATGGCGCTTCCCGGACCCTATGACCGCCCCAACGCCGAACTGTGGCTCAAGTCCGCACCCGAGATGCGACGCCTGTTCGCGGGATGTGAGCGGGCGTGCGACGCCACGCTCGAGATCGCGGCGCGTTGCCGGCTCGAGCTGCCGCTGGGGCAGTTCCACTTCCCGGGAGCCGATCTGCCGGCGGGGGAGACCGCCTACTCGGTACTCGCCAAGGAGTCGTGGCGCGGCCTCGAGCACCGGTACACGCCGATGATCCCCGAGGCCATCCGACGGCTGCAGCACGAGCTCTCGCTCATCGAGCAGATGGGCTTCCCTGAGTACTTCCTCGTGGTGAAGGAGATCGTCGACTTCGCGAAGGCGAGCGGCATCCGCTGCAGCGGCCGCGGAAGCGCGGGCGACAGCATCGTGAGCTACGCTCTCGGGATCACCGATGCGGATCCTGTCGCTCACGACCTGCTCTTCGAGCGGTTCCTCAACCCTGAGCGCCGCCAGATGCCCGACATCGACGTGGACTTCGACTCTGCTCGCCGAGACGAGATAATCGACTTCATCTACCGGCGGTTCGGCCACGAGCACGTCGCGATGGTCGCCACGGTCAACACCACCACCGCACGCTCGGCGATACGCATCGCGGCACGCTCGTTCGGGCTCCCCATCGCCGAGGTCAACGCTCTCTCGCGCCACATCCCCTGGGTGAGTGCACGCAAGATCCGCGAGGTGCTCGAGACCTATCCGGAGTGCCGAGACCACCCCCTGCACGAACCGCGCTACGCCCAGATCCTCGACATCGCCGAGCAGTTCGATCACACCCCGATGCATCTGGGCACCCACCTCGGCGGCTTCATCATCACCCGGGAACCCGTTGCGAGCTGGATGCCGCTGCAGTGGGCGGCGAAGGGGGTCGTGGTCTCCCAGTACGACAAGGACGACATCGAAGCGCTCGGCCTCGTGAAGATGGACATCCTGGGACTCAGGACCCACTCGGCCATCAGTGACGCGGTCGAACTTGCTCGCGCCCGTGTCGGCGCGGACGCCGTCCCCGAGCCGTTCGACCTGCCTAAAGACGATCCCAAGGTCTACGACATGATCGCCAGGGCCGACACGGTCGGGATGTTCCAGCTCGAGTCGAGCGGCCAGCGAAACCTCTCGACACGACTGAAATCGAACCGGTTCGAAGACATCATCGCCCAGATATCGCTCTTCCGACCCGGTCCCCTCGAAGCCGAGATGATCGCGCCGTTCATCCGCAGGCGACACGGCCTCGAAGAGGTCGCAGTACCGCACGAGGGCATGCGCGAAGCACTCGCCGACTCCTACGGCGTCATCGTCTACCAGGAGCAGGTGCTGCTCGTCGCCCGCGCCGTCGCCGGCTTCAACCTCGCAGAGGCGGACTCGCTTCGCCGCGCGATGACCAAGGGCCGAAGCCGCGAGCAGATGGAGCGCATCCGCGGGCATTTCCTCGAGAGGGCGTTCGCGCGCGGGGTCGATGCCGAGGTCGCCGAGGAGGTCTTCCGTCAGCTCCAGGGGTTCGCAGCCTACGGCTTCAACAAGGCCCATGCGGCCTGCTTCGCCGTGGTCAGTTACGCGACCGCGTGGCTGCGCACCTACTATCCGGCCGAGTTCGCCGCCTCGATCCTCAACAACGAGCCGATGGGGTTCTACACGCCGCGGCTCGTGGTCAACGACGCGCGCAGGCACGGCATGGGCATCGAGCCGCCCCACGTCAACGCGAGTGATGCGCGCTATACGGTCTCGGCAGACGGCGGTGCGCTCCGAGTCGGGCTCAAAGACGTGCACGCGATCACCAGCCGGCTGCTCGAGACGATTCCGCGCGAGCGGGCCGTGCGGCCCTTCCGCGACCTGGCCGACTTCCTGCGCCGTACGCGCGCCGAACTTCCGTCGGCCGAGTCCCTCGTCCGCATCGGCGCGCTCGACGGGCTCGGTGTCACCGAGCAGGGGAGACCACCCACCCGCGATGAGATGCTTGCCCTGCTGCCCGAGATCAAGGCGGTTCTTGCGCGTGAGGGCGTGGCGGGAGACGACACGCTGTGCCTCGCGCCGGCGCCCTGCCGCACCGCCGAGGACCCGTCACACCCGAGCGGCTGGTCGCCGGCGCGGCGGCTCTCGGCTGAACTCGAACTGTGCGGGCTCTCGCTCACATGCCACCCTCTATCTCTCGCCGAAGGCGATCTCACCGCGCGCGGCGTGACCTGGGCCGAGGCGCTCCGTGAGCTGCCCGACCGTACCCGGGTGCGAGTCTGCGGGGTTCGCGAGCGCGCACAGACGCCTCGGACCCGCTCGGGTAAACGCACGTGCTTCCTCACCCTCGAGGATCCCACCGGACTGCTCGACGTCGTGGTCTTCGAAGACGTCCTCAACCGCGTGGGCGACGTGATCGTAAAGCACCGCGCCTATCTGATCGACGGGACGCTGCAAAACAACCCGGAGCGGGGTCTCGCAATCGTCGCCAACGACGTGTGGCCCTACATCGTCCGCACCGCATCAGGCTCGCCGGTACGAATGCGCCGGGGTGTCCCCAGTGGACCGATGGGCCCCTCGCTCGGAGGAGCGGGGGCCCCTGAAGAAGACAGTTGGACCGCAGCGATGGCTGCCGAGGAGTCCGGCTCTTACGACGAGCGCGGCACCCTCAGGCCTGCCGGCCGCTAGGCTTACTCGGCGATGCCGGGGGTGTCGCTGAACGCCTCGATCTTATCGATCTCGATCTCAGGTCCGGCCATACGAATGGACGCGCCATCGAGCTTTGTGCCCGTGGCAAACACCGCGGAGCCTTCGATCTCCTTCAGCTGGCTCTCGAACTCCTGGCCGTTGGCGATGACTGCGACGACCGTTCCGACGTTGCCCTCGGACTCGGTCCCTCCGGTGATGACCCAGAAGCCTCCCTCGAGATCGCTGTACTCGAGCGTCCCGACGGCCTGAACCGTGCCGTCCTCCATCTCGTAGAGACCCGGGGCGAGCCTGAGCCCTGCCGCCTCACCCGGCATGTCGGGAGCAGGCTCGGGCTGCACTTCGACCGGCGGCGCGGTCGGCTGTGCTGCGCACCCCGACAGGGCGAGACCTGCGGTAAGAATCGCTACCAGGATGATTGCGAGACGCGTATTCACGGAATACCTCCAGTCGGCAGGGTAGATGCTCCTGTACCTTCAGACGACCCAATGAGCCTCGCGGTTCACGGGGATTGTGCCCTGCGACACTCCCGAGGATGCGCCGAGTGTGAGAGAATATGAACGTCTTAACACCATCGTATGCCGATGAGTGAACGCTCGCTAAGGAGAGCTTGATGACAGACTCCGACGTCATCAACGACGTCGATTCCCAGGAAGTCGATCCCGTCGAGGACGACCTGCAGGAGCAAGATCCTCAGGAAGACCGCCGCCGCGGATTCTGGGCTGTCCTGCTCATGATCGTCTTGGCTTTGGCCGTCGCCATCTGGATCTGGGTCAACACCGCGGTGGTTCCCGACGTCGTCGGCATGCCGGAGAAGATCGCCCGTGCACGCGTAGAAGCCGCCGGATTCGACGTCGGCGAGATCTACGCCACCGATGACTTCGAAGTCGCTGAAGGCGAAATCGACGACCAGGGGCCTGCAGGTGGGCGGCGCGTGCTAAAGGGTACGGACGTCACTCTGGTGATCGCGCAAGGCACGGGCAGGCTGCCCGAGCCCGACGTCGACGAGGGTAACGGACTCGGGGCCGGAGGCTACGACTTCTCGGACAAGAAGACGTCCAACGTCGAGGACTACTACGACCCCGGCACCGGCTACACCCAGCCGAAGAACTACGAAGACCGGGTCCCTCAGGCGCTCAACGAGACGGAGTCCCGCGGCAGGGCGATTCTCGCGAATGCGGGTTACCGGATCGAAGTCCACTACGGTCTGAACGCCGGCGGCATCGCCGATGGCCGCATCTTCTATCAGAATCCGCCCCCCGGAGCGTACGAGCAGGAGGGGACAACCGTCGTGATCTGGGTTTCGACGGGAAGCCCGCCGAACCCCGAAGGCGGCCTCTACACTCAGCCGGGCAAGCCCTAGCCCGAGTTCCCGTCGTCCTTCTGGCGCTTGAGTCGACGGTCCAGCTCGCGCCCGCTGGTGACCGCCCCTTCACCAAATCGCTCCTTCACTGCATCGATGCCGTGCAGCAGCCGGTTTGACTCGGCAGGGTGGTCGTCTTGGTCTGCTGTGTCCAGCAGGTCGAGTTGCAGTGCCTTCGACTCGAATCCCGACAGCCCAACCCCGAGCAGACGAAGCCCCACTCCCGGTGACCACGCCTCCTTCAGAAGCGCTTGGGCGATGGGGCCGAACACCCCTTCGTCGTCGGTGGGCGTGTCGATCGTGCGCCGCACGGTGCGCGTGGAGAAGTCGGTGAACCGCACCTTGATCGTCACGGTTCGTCCGGCCAGCCCCTTCTTGCGCACCCGGGAGCCCACCTTGGCGGCCAGCGAGTCCAGGGCGCGTCTGACTTCGACCGGGTCGCGTATGTCCTCGGCGAAGGTGCGCTCGTTGGACACGGACTTGGCGGGATCGTTGGGTCGCACCGGCCGGCGATCCAGACCGGCCGCCCTCTCGACGATGTCCGCACCATGCGAGCCGAACAGCGTCTCAGCCGTCTTCAGATCGAGCTGCGCAAGCTGTCCGAGCGTCCGTATGCCAAGCGCACCGAGGCGTACGGCCGTTTGCGGCCCGATGCCCGGCAGGCTGCGCACCGGCAGCGGCGCGAGGAATGCAGCCTCTTCGCCGGGACGCACCACCGTCAGACCATCGGGCTTGTCGTGTTCCGAAGCGATCTTGGAGACCGTCTTGCTCGCCGAGATGCCGACCGAACACGTGAGACCCAGCATCGCCACGCGTTCCCTGATGCGCCGTGCGATCGCAATCGGGTTTTCAGTCGAGTAGCCGCCGGGAGTGACGTCCAGATAGGCTTCGTCGACAGACACCGGCTGCACCCGTGGTGATTCATCCCTGAAGATCGCGAAGACCGCGTCGGACAACTCCTTGTAGCGAGCAAATCGGGGAGGCGCCCAGATCGCGTCAGGACACAGAGAGGCGGCCCGCATCGACGGCATCGCCGAGTGGATCCCGAACACACGGGCCTCGTAGCTGGCGGTGGAAACGACACCCCTCCGGGTCGGGTCACCGCCGACTATCACCGGCTTCCCCCTCCACTCGGGGTGGTCGAGCTGCTCAACAGCGGCGAAGAACGCGTCGAGGTCGACATGGAGAATCGCGCGTCCCGTCCATTCGGGGAGGCAGGTGTCTGAGGGGGGCCGGGGTTCCATGTGGGCAAGTGTATATCCTGCGGCGGTGCTCGCGGATGGATACAATGAAGGAGTCACCCGCACCCCTCCACGAAAGGCCCGGCGAATGCTGTTTGGTGCCCACGTCTCAGTATCCGGCGGCCTCGTCTCAGCGCTGGACTATGCGCAAAGCGTGGGATGCGAGTGCATCCAGATCTTCGCGAAGAGCCCGCGTCAGTGGCACGCGAAGCCCATGGACCGGCTCGCAGCTGAGACGTTCAAGGCGGCTCGCGCCGAGCGTGAGTTCGGGCCGGTATTCACTCACACCGCATACCTGATCAACCTCTCGACACCCGAACCCGTGCTGTGGGAGAAGTCGGTCAACGCGCTCGCCGACGAACTGTCGCGTGGAAGCGTCCTTGGCGCCGCCGGTGTGGTCACGCACATCGGTACGAACCCCGATGGCGATGTCGAGCGGGCTGCGAGTCGGGTGGCCGAGGCGATCGACCGCGCTTTCGACGCCGCGGGCGATGACTGCGCCACGAGGCTGTTGCTCGAGAACACCGCTGGAGCCGGCACAACCTTCGGTTCCAGCTTTGAGGAGCTTGCGGCGTGCATCGATGCTTCGGGGCTCCCGGTGGCGCGCCTCGGGGTTTGTATCGACACCTGTCACGCGTGGGCGCACGGCGCAGCGCTGGACACGGCGGGTGGGTGGGAACACTACCTTGACGGAGCTTCCGCCTGCTGCGGCACCGACAGGATCGGACTGATTCACGCCAACGACTGCAAGTTCGAGCGCGGCACGCACCACGACCGTCACGAGTGGATCGGCGATGGGTTCATCGGCATCGACGGCTTCTCGGCGATGGTCTGTCAGTCGCGGCTGCAAAACGTCCCCGTGGTGACCGAGATGCCCGGGGAAGTGCCCGACAAGGACCGTGTCAACGTGGGGCGCCTCAAGGACCTACGAGGGGCGTGTCAGGCATCACAGTAGCCACAGGACCGGCGTGCTGCGCTGTTGCCCCACCCGCCTGCCAGTTCTAGGATAGTGGGGTGTGCCTGCAGGCACACTAAGAGCGCTCCCGAAAGGCGTGATTGACGATGTCGTTCTTCCTGATCGGCCGAGAGCCCGATGGCCAGATATTCTTGCTGTCGGACACCGCCTCGGAGACACGCCAGGATGCCCTTTCCGAACTGAGTCGGGTCACCGCAGACCCGGGGTTCGCCCACTGGGACGCCGAGGTCTTCGTGCTCGACATCGCTCAGGGCACGCCGGTTCTGCTGGTGCGCTCGGCGCCTGCGCAGGCCGCTCCGGTCTCGGAGGTCGAGGTCGAGCCGGAGATCGCGCCGGAGCCCGAGGTCGAGATGGAGCCCGAGGACGAGCCCGAGCCCGGGGCCGAACTTGAGCCCGGGGCCGAACTTGAGCCCGAACCCGAGGACGAGCCCGAACCCGAGGCCGAGGACGTACCGGAGCCGGAGGACGAGCCCGAGCCCAACGAACCCGTATCCGAGGATGTTGCGGATCCCGAGATCGCCGAGGTCCTCTCGGGCCTTGAGGATGATGCCGACGGCGCCGCAACCGACGAGGCGGCTGAACTCGAGGAGCCCGGTGAGATCGAGCAGGTCGACGCCGCGTACGCGGAGGCCGTGATCGAGGAGACCCAGGAGACCTCGCTCAAGGACGCGCTCCTGCGCACCGCGGCAAGCATGTCCGCCGAGGGAATCGTGCCGCCCGAGTCAGTCGGACCGGCCGAAGAACCGTCGGAGGAAGTCACGGCTGTCGAGGAGGACGCCGAGTCGGTCGACGACCCGACTCAGCCCCAGGCCTGGCCGTGGGACACCGGAGCGCCTGCGGAAGGCGAGGCTCCGGCATTCAACCTGGACGCGCTCGAGGAGTCCTCGTCTGACGAAGGCTCCCTGGTCAAGGCTGCCGGCGACGACGAGACCATGGCGGCTTCTCGGCCGGTCATCCTCGGTGCCTACGATGAGACGCCGTCCCCCGAGCCTGTCGATGAGCCTGCGGTGCTCGCTCACGAACCCATGGGCGTCGCCGAGGAGCTCGCGCCCGAAGAGTCGGCTGCAGATATCGTCTCCGAGATCCTCGCGGCAGCCGCTGACGAGGAGTCCACTCCGGAGACCCGAGCCCCTGAGCCCGATTCCGACTTCATCCTCGACCTTGACGAACTCGTCTCCACCTCGGCAACCGAGGACTCCGTCGGCTATGTCGCCGGGGAGGCTGCGGTGCCCACAACGTGCGGCGACTGCGTCTACGTGGAGACCTGCCCACATACCGGACAGCGCTCGCCGCAGTCGTGCGGCTCCTTCCAGTGGAAGTGACGCGTGGCATCACGTCCCGCTAACGTCTTTCCGTTCAGCGCCATCGTCGGCCAGGATCTCCTGAAGGCCGGGCTGCTGCTCAATGCGGTCGACCACCGGGTCGGAGGCGTGCTCATCCGAGGAGAGAAGGGCACCGCCAAGTCCACCGCTGTAAGGGCGTTGGCTGCGGTCCTGCCTGACATCGAGGTCGTCTCGGGATGCCGGTTCGGGTGCGATCCGGGTGACCCCGGATCGTGGTGCGTCGAATGCCGCGAGCGCCGTGATGACGGCCGTCTTCCCAAGGAGCGCCGCGCGCCGCGCGTCGTCGATCTGCCGGTCTCGGCCACCGAGGACCGCCTCGTGGGCACTCTGGACTTCCAGAAGGCTCTCAGGGAAGGGGAGAGGGTCTTCCAACCGGGCCTTCTTGCGGACGCGAACAGAGGCATCCTCTACGTCGACGAGGTGAATCTCCTCGACGATCACCTCGTGGACACACTGCTGGACGCAGCGGCCATGGGCGTCAACAGCGTCGAGCGTGAGGGCGTGTCGTTCGCACACCCCGCCCGCTTCATCCTCGTCGGCACCATGAACCCCGAGGAGGGCGAGGTCCGCCCTCAGCTCCTGGATCGATTCGGCCTCTGCGTCGAAGTCGAGGCGATGAGGGACCCGCATGCGCGTGTCGAGATAGTTCGACGCCGTCGCGACTTCGAGGATGCACCGGAGAAGTTCTCTCGGCGATGGGAAGAGGCCGAGGAGCAGCAGAAGCTCGCGCTGGCGGATGCCCGGCGTCGACTGCCGCAGATCGAGATGACCGATGAGGTCCTCTATGCGATAGCCGACCTCTGTATCAGAGCCGGCGTGGACGGCCACCGCGCCGACACGGTCATGGCCCGCGCTGCATGTGCGTACGCCGCGCTTGACGGGCGCACCGAGGTCGAGCTCATCGACGTCGAGAAGGTCGCGCCTCTCGTGCTGGCGCACCGACTCCGCAAAGTGCCCTTCGAGGAGGTCCGCTCGGACCTGGAGTCGCTGCGTGAGTCATTGCGGCGTGCGGTCACTGGCGAGGGCGATGCGAACGCCGGCGACAGCGCCCCCGTCGGACCCGGTCAGGGTCAGGCATCCATCTTCGAAAGCACCGGCACGCCGAGTGACGGCACCGAGATACCCTTGCCTGTCAGCGCCACGCTTGAGACCGAACTCGACGGCACTCGCCGGACCATGGGGGGCCGTCGCCAGCAGACCGTTACCGACGGCGCCCGAGGGCGCTATCGGCGTTCCGAGATCGCCCCGGTGTCCCGCGCCTCCGATGTGGCGTTCGACGCGACCATCCGGGCCGCCGCGAGCAGCCCCGGCACCCCCGCCGAGGGACTAGCCATCGATGTGCGCGAACAGGACCTGCGCAAGAAGGTACGTACGCGTAAAGTCGGTGCGTCCATCGTGTTCTGCGTCGACGCGAGCGGCTCGATGGGAGCGAGCAAGCGCATCGAGGCGGCCAAGGCTGCCGTGCTCGATCTGCTCGTGGATGCCTACCAGCGCAGGGACCGCGTTTCGCTCGTCTCCTTCAGGGGGGACTCCGCCGACGTCGTACTCGCGCCCACGGGCAGCGTGGAGCTCGCGAATCTGAAGTTGCGCTCCCTGCCGACCGGCGGCGCCACGCCGCTCGCACACGGGATCATGAAGTCGCTCGAGCTTATCGCGGGTGAGCTGAGACGGCAGCCCGACACCGTGCCGTGGCTTGTCCTGGTGACTGACGGACGCGCCAACGTGGGGCTCGATGGCGGCATGGGGAGCGAGGACGCGAAGGTCGCAGCGGCGAGGGTGAAGGCCGCTGGTGTCCACGCGGTGGTCATCGACACCACTTCAGGCACCTCGACCCAGTCTGCCGCGCGCGACATCGCCAGAGTCGCCGGAGCCGACTACGTCCGGGTACAGAATCTCGATGGCGCCGCGATCGTCGGCGCGGTAAGGTCCCGTCTCTAACAGCCCCTCTGTTGGCCGCATGCGAAGCGACCGACGCTCCCTGTGGGGAGACGTCGGTCGCAGATCACGCGTGGAGTGGGCCGGTAAGCGGGGTTCTGTCGTGGACGACCATCTATCTGGGACCGTCGTCGCCGACGGCCTCAAGCGGGCGTACCCGAGCGTCGGTCGGGCCGACCTTAGCCGCTCCTATTCGCCCTTGCTCCGGGTGGGGTTTACCAAGCCGCCACGTTGCCGTGACGCTGGTGCGCTCTTACCGCACCGTTTCAGCTTTTCTCCCGGCCGTGAAGCCGGGGGAGTCTTCTTTTCTGTGGCACTTTCCGTCGCGTCGCCGCGCCCTGCCGTTAGCAGGCACCCTGCCCTGTGGAGCCCCGACTTTCCTCGCACCCCGAAGGGCACGCGGTCGTCTAGCCCACTCCGCGGCAATGATACCAGCGAGAGGCGCGCCACGGGCGAAGTGGACCTGCGGAGCGGCGCTAGTGGTGCTTTCCCTGCGCCTGCAGCTTCGCCCAGGTGTCCTTGAGCGTGAGGGTCCGGTTGAAGACGAGCGAGTCCTGCGTCGAATCCGGGTCTGGGCAGAAGTAGCCGATACGCTCGAACTGCACAGTCTGACCGATAGGCACCTCGGCCAGTGAGCTCTCGACGAAACAGCCAGAAAGCACCGTCTCGGAATCGACGTTCAGATCGTCAAACAGCTCGCGGCCATCCGCCCCAGGGAACGGATCGGCGAAGAGGTGGTCATAGAGCCGGACCTCCGCAGGAAGCGCATGGGCCGATGAGACCCAGTGCAGGGTCGCCTTAGGTCGACGACCGTCAGGCGAGGAACCACCGCGCGTCTCCGGGTCATAGGAACACCGGAGTTCGACGACCTTGCCGTCTGAGTCCTTGATAACGTCGTTGCAGGTCACGAAGTAGGCAGCGCGCAAACGGACCTCACGACCGGGAGCCATGCGGAAGAACTTCTTGGGGGGATCCTCCATGAAGTCATCGCGCTCGATCCACAGTTCGCGAGAGAAGGCCACCTGACGCGTGCCTGCGGACTCATCCTCAGGGTTGTTGGTGACGTCCATGTACTCAACCTGGCCCTCAGGGTAGTTCTCTATGACGACCTTGAGCGGGTCGAGAACCGCAAATCTTCTGACGGAGTCGCGATTCAGAACGCTGCGGACCGCATGCTCCAGCATTTCGATCTCAACCACGCTGTCGGCTCGGGCCACACCTATCATCTGTGCGAAGTCCCGGAGTCCCTCGGCGGGAAAGCCGCGACGACGCAGACCTGACAGGGTGGGCATCCGCGGATCGTCCCAGCCGCGCACGTGGTTCTCGTTCACGAGACGCAGCAGCACGCGCTTCGACAGAACGGTATGAGTGATGTTGAGCCGTGCGAATTCGTACTGGTGCGGGGTCGAGGGCACCGGCAGGTTCTCGATGAACCAGTCGTACAGTGGCCGATGGTCCTGGAACTCCAGTGTGCACACCGAGTGCGTGATGCCTTCGATCGCATCCGACTGCCCGTGCGCGAAGTCGTAGGTGGGGTAGACGCACCATGCCGCACCGGTTCTTGGGTGCTCGGCGTGAACGATCCGATACATGATCGGGTCGCGCAGGTTGATGTTGGGTGAGGCCATGTCGATCTTGGCGCGCAGCACCCGCGATCCGTTCTCGAACTCGCCGGCCTTCATGCGCGCGAACAGGTCGACGCTTTCCTCGGCGGGGCGATCGCGCCAGGGGCTGTCTTTGCCTGGCTCGGTGAGCGTTCCGCGGTACTCGCGGATCTCGTCAGCCGAGAGATCGTCGACGTAGGCCTTGCCCTGAGTGATCAGGTAGACGGCCCACTCGTAGAGTTGGTCGAAGTAGTCGGAGGCGTGGAAGAGGTACTCGCCCCAGTCGAACCCGAGCCACCGGACGTCCGTCTCGATGGCGTCGATGTACTCCTGCTCCTCCTTCACCGGGTTGGTGTCGTCGAAACGCAGGTGACAGCGACCGCCGAACTCCTGGGCGATTCCGAAGTTGAGGCAGATCGACTTCGCGTGCCCGATGTGGAGGTATCCGTTGGGCTCGGGCGGGAAGCGCGTGACCACCGATTCGATGCGGCCGTCGCGTAGATCGCCAGCCACGATGTCTCGGACAAAATCGCGCTGGGGTGAGGATGCGTTTTCGTTGTTCATGGTCGCTGAGGATAGCATAGCGAGCCTCGCCTCTGCGGCATGTGAAGGCCCCTCGGAACAAAAGAAGCCCCGCTCCGGACGTGCACGGAGCGGGGCGTTTCATGTGGTAGCCCGTACGGGATTCGAACCCGTGATCTCCGCCTTGAGAGGGCGGTGTCCTAGTCCACTAGACGAACGGGCCTTGCTGGCAGGGGTACTAGGGCTCGAACCTAGACTCTTCGGAACCAGAATCCGACGTGTTGCCAGTTACACCATACCCCTGTACCCCAAGCGCGCCGACCACGGCGCGAGAAGGTATCCTACCGACGGACCAAGAGCATGTCAACCCGAAATGCGGGTCTAATCCACCAGCTCTTGGGCCGCCATGATGCGTGCAAGTGCACGTTCCCTGCCAAGCAGCTCGAGCGACTCGAACAGGGGCGGGGAGACGGTCGTTCCGGTTATCGCCACACGCACCGCCTGGAAGGCGATCTTGGGCTTGACGCCGGTCGTCTCGGGCACGGTGCGCATCGACTCCTCGATGGCGGCTGCCGTCCACTCGACGCCCTCCAGGGCCTGAGCAGCGGCCTCAAGGGCCTCAGCGGCGCCTTCCTTGCGCAGCACCTTGTCGCGAGCAGTGTCGTCGACCTGAGGCTCCTCGAACAGGAAGCGCACCATCCGCGCGATCTCGTCGAGACGCTTGAGTCTCTCCGACACGAGCGGAACGAGCGCGAGATACCAGTCACGGCGCGCCTGGACGTCGTCGGCGGTCGCCAGACCCGCATCGGCGAGCCAGGGGGTCAGGTGGTCGACCAGCGCGTCAGCCGAGAGCTCCCTGATGTAGGCGCCGTTCATCCATTCAAGCTTCTCAGGGTCCCAGATGCCTGGGCTCTTCGAGACCCGGGCGAGATCGAACTCCCTTACGAGGGTCTCTCGGTCGAAGAAGGTCGTCTCTCCGTCAAGCGACCAGCCGAGAAGCGACAGGTAGTTGAGCATCGCCTCGGGGAGGAATCCTTCTTCCTTGTACTGCTCGACGGAGGTTGCGCCATGGCGCTTTGACAGCCGCTTGCCGTCAGCGCCGAAGATGAGGCTCATGTGCGCGAACTGCGGCACCTCGGCCTCGAGCGCCTCATAGACGACGACCTGTCGCGGCGTGTTGGAGAGGTGGTCGTCACCGCGAATGATGTGGGTCATTCCCATGGACCAGTCGTCGACCACTGTGGCGAACATATAGGTGGGAGTCCCGTCGGTGCGAACCAGGATGAAGTCGTCCATGGCGTCGATCGGGAATCGGGTCTCACCGCGGATGATGTCGTCGATGACGATGTCGCCTCGGTCGTCAGGAACGGCAACTCGCCAGACGTGGGGCTCCCCAGCAGCGATGCGCGACTGGACCTCCTCGGCGGCAAGCGCGCGGCAGGTGCGATCGTAGCCGGAGAACCCGCCACGGACGCGGGCCTCTTCACGCTTGAGCTCAAGCGTTTCGGGGGAGCAGAAGCACGGGTACGTGTGACCGCGCTCCTTCATGCGCTCGAGAGCGGGCGCATAGGTGTCGGAGCGCTGGGTCTGGTAGTACGGACCGAACTCGCCGCCGACCTCCGGACCCTCGTCCCAGTCGAGACCGAGCCACTTGAGAGAACGCAAGATGGCCTGGGTGTTCTCATCGGTGGAGCGCTCACGATCCGTGTCGTCGATGCGAAGCACGAACGAACCGCCATTGTGCCGAGCGAATGCCCAGTTGTAGATGGCCGTACGGGCACCGCCGATGTGGAGGTGGCCGGTCGGGGAAGGTGCAAAGCGGACGCGGACCTTGCTCACGTGGATACGCTCCTTCTTGGTGCTGACATCGGAGAAGATGACATGGTAGCGCGGACTCGGGTGTCTCAGGCGTGGAGGTCGCAGGCGTCGGACCGGGCGAGCAGCCACCACGAGATCGCGACCGAGAGCAGCAGCGCCGCGAGACCCACGGCGGTTGCCAGGTAGTTCTCGGCGCCTTCGAAGACGACGAACTTCCGTGCCACGGCCACGAGCGCGGCCTCAAGAACCGTCGGGATGACGTTCTCGTGCTTCATGTAGGCGATGGCGATTCGGAACAGCTCGACGAGAATGAAGACCTCGAGGATCTTGCCGACGAGCTTGTTGAACTCGCTCGTGGTGAGCGCAAAGCCGCCATCGGCAACGGCCCACATGTCGACGGCGAGCGAGATGATGACGCCGCCAGCAAGTATGACGAGGGCGATTGCAACGACGACCTCGATGACGTCTGTGGCGATGTTCAAGGACTTCAGGAAGCGATTCATTGGTTCTCCGAGAGGGGGACGAATCATCCGTATGGTACCCGAAAGACCGCGAATCACTTGTTGAGCGGTCGCACATTCGGGTCTATACTCACTCTGCTCATCAAGAGGCAGTCGGAAACGACTGCAGCGGGTCGAGGGACCGAGCCCTGTGACACCCCGGCAACCGGCGCCAAAAGTGGCGTACGGTGCCACGTCTCGGCAGGCGATCAGCCTGGAAGATGAGGGAAGAGCTGCGTGCGGTGCGTCCCTGTGATGCGACCTTCGAAGCGAAGCCCCTGTCTACACCAGGCGGGGGCTTATCTATTGCCCCCGCATGAGAGCGGCCTGTGCAGGTCGCGGCAAAGGAGGCAGTACGTGTCAGAACGCGAGTACTTGTTCACTTCCGAGTCAGTCACCGAGGGTCATCCCGACAAGATCTGCGACCAGATCTCGGACGCCATCCTCGACGCAATCTTCGCTCGCGAGATCGAGATCGGTCCGGACGAGCGCGGTACCGTCGACGACGCCCGCGTCGCCTGCGAGACCTTCATCACCACCGGCCTCGTCGTGGTCGGCGGCGAGATCCGCACCCGCGCTTACGTCGACGTCCAGAAGATCGTCCGCGAGGTCGTCGCCGAGATCGGTTACGACCGCGCCAAGTTCGGCTTCGACGCCCACACGTGCGGCGTCATGAGCACCATCCACGAGCAGAGCGCCGACATCGCCCAGGGCGTGGACGAGAGCTTCGAGGTCCAGCATGGCCACGGTGTCGACCCCATCGACCTCGTGGGCGCCGGCGACCAGGGCATGATGTTCGGCTACGCCTGCACCGAGACGAGCGAGCTCATGCCGATGCCGATCTACCTCGCGCATCGCCTCGCCGAGCGTCTCACGGCGGTTCGCAAGGCCGAGGTACTCGGCTACCTGCGTCCTGACGGCAAGACCCAGGTGACCGTCAAGTACGTCGACGGCAAGCCGGTCTCGGTCGAGAAGATCCTGATCTCGACCCAGCACGCCGAGGGCGTCGACATCGAAGTCCAGCTACGTCCCGACCTCATCGAGCACGTCATCAAGCCGGTCTTCGAGCTCGAGGGCCTTTCCTACTCGAATGCCGAGATCTACGTGAACCCCACCGGCCGCTTCGTCATCGGCGGTCCCATGGGCGACACCGGCCTCACCGGTCGCAAGATCATCGTCGACACCTACGGCGGCATGGGCCGTCATGGCGGCGGCGCATTCTCCGGCAAGGACTGCACCAAGGTGGACCGCTCGGCTGCGTACGCCGCGCGCTGGGTCGCCAAGAACGTCGTTGCGGCAGGCCTCGCGGACCGCTGTGAGATCGAGCTCGCCTACGCCATCGGCGTCGCCCGCCCGCTCTCGATCCTGGTCGAGACCTTCGGTACCGAGAAGGTGCCGGTCGGACGCATCGAAGACGCCGTCAAGGAGGTATTCGACCTGCGTCCGGGCGCCATCATCCGCGACCTGGACCTGCGCCGCCCGATCTACCGCAAGACCGCGGCGTACGGGCACTTTGGCCGCGCGGATCGCGATTTCACCTGGGAGCGCACGGATCGTGCCGACGCCCTCGCCGAGGCTGCCGGCCTCAACGAGTAGAACCGAACGTCTCCGAAGGCCACCGGCATCCGTCGATGTCGGTGGCCTTCGCTATGCTGGTCACTGATCGCTTCACCACTAACAGAGGAATCCTTGCGTGCGCGTTGCCAACGTCGTGGTCGACATCCCGGCCAAGGAGATAGACACCCACTTTGACTACCTCGTGCCTGAGGGGTCGGATGAGGTTGTGGTCGGATCATGCGTCCTCGTCGACTTTGGTCCGAGGCCCGTGGTCGGCTACGTGGTCGGAATCTCGGACGACAGCGAGCACGCGAAGCTCAAGCCGGTGCGCGCGGTTCTCGATGCACCGCTCTTCGACCGTCACGCACCCGAGGTGGCCCGCTGGATCGCGCGCGAATACCTGTGTCCGCTCTCGGAGGCTGTGCGCCTCTTCGCGCCTCCGGGAGGCACTCCCAAGGCTGTGAAGTCCCCCGACGGCGTCTGGACGCTCAGACGCGCCGGAGTCGGTCCGGTAGACGACCGCTGGGCGATGCTCGCGCCGGGCGCCTCCGGGTTCGTGCCGCGCGCCGGCGCTACGCAGCAGCGAGCAGTGCTCGACGCCCTGGAAGCGGGTCCCGTGAGGGTCGCCGAACTCGCGGCCGACCTGGGGTCGGTCGACGGTGCCCTGAAGAAGCTCGCGGAGCATGGCGCCGTCACCGTAGAGAAGCGGCGGCGACTGCGTGACGCACACGTCGGCGAGCGTCTTGCCCCTCGCCATGCTCATCTGACCCGGGGTCAGGAGGACGCGCTCTCAGCAATCCAGGAGGCCTCTGACGACGGAGGCGTGGTAGTGCTCGACGGAGTCACCGGCTCGGGCAAGACCGAGGTCTATCTCCGTGCGATTGAGCGGGCTCTCACCACCGGCGGCAGCGCATGCGTTCTGGTTCCCGAGATATCCCTGACGCCACAGACCGTCGGCCGGTTCCGCGCTCGCTTCGGAGACGACGTGGCGGTACTCCACTCACGGCTCTCCGCAGGCGAGCGCTACGATCAGTGGGATCAGGTGCGGTCGGGAGCCGCTCGGATCGTCGTCGGCGCCCGGTCTGCGCTCTTCGCGCCGCTCAAGGACCTGCGGCTCATCATCATCGACGAGGAGCACGAGTCCTCGTACAAGCAGGGCTCCGCGCCCCGTTATCACGCCCGCGACGTTGCGGAGCGGCTCGCTTCTGCGCACGGGGCCGTCCTGGTTCTCGGCAGCGCAAGCCCGAGCATGGAGACCCTCCACAGGTGCGACACCGGCGCGTGGCGCAGGGTCGAGCTTCCCGATCGGGTAAACGACAAGCCGCTACCTCCGGTCGTGGTTGTCGACATGGCCTCGGAGTTCGCCGACGGACATCGATCGATGTTCTCCCGTCCGTTGAAGGCGGCGCTCGAAGAGGTCATGCACGCTGGTGAGAAGGCGGTCCTGTTTCTCAACCGCCGCGGGTTCGCTTCGTTCCTGCTCTGTCGTGAATGCGGTTTCGTTCCGCAGTGTGACTCCTGCTCTACGTCGCTTACCTACCACGAGGTGGGCACTCGTCTCCAGTGTCACCACTGCGGCACCACCAGGCCCGTGCCCGCGAAGTGCCCGAAGTGCGACAGCCCCTACCTGCGGCAGTTCGGTGCCGGCACCCAAAGGGTTCAGTCCGAGCTTGAGTCGCTGTTCCCCGACTGGCCGATCGTCCGCATGGATGCCGATACAACCAAGGGCAAGGGCGCTCACGAGCGGCTCCTCGCGGAGTTCGAGTCGCTTCCAAGCGGCGTACTGCTCGGCACCCAGATGATCGCGAAGGGGCTGGACTACCCGGAGGTCACCCTCGTTGGCGTCATCGCCGCGGACGTGACGCTCAACCTTCCGGACTTCCGGGCAGGGGAGCGCACGTACCAGCTGCTCGAACAGGTCGCCGGCCGAGCGGGCCGAGGGGACAGACCCGGCCGTGTGGTCGTGCAGACATACTGGCCCGACCATCCAGCGGTTCGCGCCGCGGCTGCGCACGATCCTTCGGTCTTCTACACGGAGGAACGTCAGCTGCGACGGGAACTCGGCTATCCGCCGTTCGGCCGCCTCGCAAACGTGCTGGTGTGGGGCCCCAGGGAGTCGGACGTAAAGACCCTCGCGGAGGCGGCCGCCGCCGCACTCAGGGATTCGGTTCCCGAAAGCTTCTCGGTGATGGGGCCGAGCCCGGCCCCTCTTGCGAGACTCAAGAACGTGTGGCGGTGGCACGTAATCGTGAAAGCGCCTGAGGGCGAGGAGCTGGCCGGCCCCGTCGGACTCGCACTCCGCGCGATCAAGCGCGCGGAGGGGGCCACGATGGTGGCGGACGTGGACCCTCTCGACCTCATGTGACGCTGACCCGGAGCTCGGGGTTGGTATGATTGATGCAGCATGACGGCGGCGGCTGACCGCCGACACAACTTGTGAACCGGAGCGTAATTGATGGATTTGTTGTCTCACCCGAACCCGGCCCTCGCTCAGAGAGCGTGCGAAGTGGATCCTGCCGAGGACCGCGATCTCAAGGACCTCGCAACCCGCATGGCGCGCATCATGTATGCCGCGCCCGGCATCGGGCTCGCAGCGCCGCAGATCGGCGTACTCAAGCGTGTCATCGTCTACGATCTCAGCGACGAGGGAGACCGCCCACTTGCGCTGTGCAACCCTCGCATCGTTGAGAGCAGCGAAGAGTGTGAAATGGACGAGGAGGGTTGTCTCTCCTTGCCTGGAATCTCGGTGGCTGTGGAGCGCCCCTGTCACGTCGTATGCGAGGCCAAGGCGCTCGACGGCACCTCACTACGCATCGAAGCCGATGGGCTGCATGGACGTTTGCTCCAACACGAGATCGACCATCTTGACGGCAAACTCATCATCGACCGAGCCACTCCCGAGGAGCGCAAGGCGGCGCTTCGTCGGTATCGCGAGGCGCTTGAAGCCGGGGCCCGCCCCGGTGAGACGAGTATCTGATCTTTGATCCGAGGGGGATCTGACGTGCGCGTCGTCTTCATGGGGACGCCCGAGTTTGCCGTGCCGGCGCTCAGGGCGCTCAACGAGCATCACTCCGTCGCAGCCGTCTACACTCGCCCCGACGCCGTATCAGGACGCGGCTCGTCCACCCGGTTCTCACCCGTGAAGGAAGCGGCGCTCGAACTCGGGCTCAGCGTGTTTCAGCCGGCGACCCTGCGCGATCCTGATGTCTGGGACGACCTCCGATCGCTCGCGCCTGATGCGATCATCGTCGCGGCCTATGGGCTGATTCTCCCTCCGGAGGTGCTCTCGATAGCGCCGCACGGGGCCGTGAATGTTCACGCATCGCTCCTGCCGCGATGGCGCGGAGCGGCCCCTATCCAGCGGGCGATTCTCGCGGGAGACCCGGAGGTCGGCGTCTCCATCATGCAGATGGAAGAGGGGCTCGACACCGGCGCCTTCTGCGTTACCCGGACCCTACCTGTCGGTGAGTCCTCGACCACCCGGCTTACCGAAGCGCTCGCGACGGCAGGTGCCGACGCGCTCATCGAAGCCCTGGACCGAATCGCTCAGGGTACCTGCGACTGGCTCTCACAGGACCCGACCCTCGTGACGTATGCCGAGAAGATCGCCAAGGCCGACGTGGCCCTGGATCCGACCCTGACCGCCGATCAGGCGCTGCGGCGGATTCGCGCATCGAGCGCTCAGGCGCCGAGCCGCATGACCCTCGGAGGCAAGGCGCTCACCGCTCTCGAGGCGCACGCGACCTCGTGCGGCATCGCTCAGGGCGCGGTAGCTCTCGATAGGACCGGCATCTTGATCGGTCTGGCAGACGGCGCGATCGAGCTCACAACCATCAAGCCCGACGGGAAAGCCGCGATGCGTGCATCCGACTGGGCGCGCGGCGCCCGAGTTTCCGACACCACCGAATGGGGACCCATCGCATGACAGCAACTTCTGCACGTCTCGCGGCGCTCGATGTCGTGACCCGCGTTCGCGAACGCGGCGCCTATGCCCACGAATCGATGGACACCGTCTTGCGAGGAGCGTCCCTGTCCGAGAGAGACCGGGCGTTCGCGACCCGTCTCGCTTACGAGACCATCTCGTCACGAGGCACTCTCGACGAAGCCATCAAGCGCTATGTGAAGGATCCCGCGTCTCTGGAGCCCGCCGTCGCCGACGCGCTGGCGGTAGCCGCATGCGATCTTCTTCTCCTCTCCACGCCCGCTCGCGCCGCGGTCAGCCAGGGCGTCGACCTCGTGAAGTCCGTGCGCCCCGCGGCCTCCCGGCTCGCAAACGCCGTGCTGCGCCGCCTGTCCGAGGACGTCGAGTCATTCCCGTGGGGCGATCCCGAGACTGACGGCGCGGCCCTCGCGCGGCTCTATCGGCACCCTCAGTGGCTTGCCGACATGTGGGTCTCCGAGCTCGGACGCGACACCGCTGTCGAGATCATGCGCGCCAACAACGAACCGGCGCCGCTCTACCTCGCGGCCATCGGAAGCACCGAGGAGGTTGTACAGCTGCTCGCCGACGACGGCGTCGTGGTCACACCCGGCCCGCTCCCGCACTCCCTGATCGCCGAGAAGCCCGCGGCCGCGGTCCACTCTGCGGCGGTCGAGTCCAGGCGCGCGGTGATCGCCGATGCCGGCGCCCAGTTCGCCGCCGCATCGGTGCCGCTCGGGTCCGGGACCACCGTGCTCGACGTCGGCGCAGGCCGGGGTACGAAGACTCTGCTGATGGCCTCCGTAGCCAGAACGGCCGGACTCGACGTGAGGATCGTGGCCGTCGACACTCACGACTTCAAGCTCGGCCAGCTCCGGGCCGATGCCGAATCGCTCGGCCTCGGCCCCATCGAGACCGTCGTCGCGGACGCGACCGAGGAGATGGGCTCACATCTGCCGGACGCCGCATACGATGCAGTACTCGTGGACGCTCCGTGCTCGGGGCTCGGAACGCTCAGGCGTCATCCGGACCGTCGCTGGCGCGCGACCGCAGACGAGATCGACACGCTCGCGACCATCGGATCTAAGCTTCTGGCGCGTGCGTCGGTTATTGTTAAGCCCGGCGGTTTCGTGGTGTACTCCACGTGCACCATTGCTCGTCGTGAGAACCGGCACGTGATCGAGGAGTTTCTCGGTTCGCCGGAGGGGAAGCACTTCACGATCGACTCGCTCGCAGGCGATGTGCCCGCAGAGTGGGCCGGATTCGTGGACTCAGAGGGACTGTTCCAGTCGCTGCCGACACCGCACGGCGTGGATGGACACTTCGTCGCGCGACTTCGTCGCGACGACGCGTAGGACTGACAAAGAACGTCCGATACACGGAGGAGGGGCAACGTGCGCAACACCCGTATCGTTGAGATGCTCGAGGTCACAGAAGCTGCAGCACTCGCGGCAGGCCGCTGGATGGGCAAGGGCCAAAAGGACGCAGCCGACCAGGCCGCAGTCGAGGCCATGCGCAAGGCGTTCGACGAGATCGACATCTCCGGTCGCATCGTCATCGGCGAGGGCGAGCGTGACGAGGCTCCCATGCTCTACATCGGCGAGGAGGTCGGCGCCGGCGGCGAAGGCATCGACATCGCCGTCGACCCGCTCGAGGGCACCAACCTGACCGCGTACGGCCAGCCCAACTCACTCGCGGTCCTCGCGTTCGCACCCGAAGGCACGCTGCTCCACGCACCCGACACCTACATGTGGAAGATCGCGACCGGCCCTGCTGCCGCAGACGCGATCCACATCGACGCCTCGGCCACCGAGAACGTCCAGAATGTCGCCAAGGCGCTCAAGCGCGATGTCGAAGACATCGTGGTGTGCATCCTCGAGCGTGAGCGTCACAACGACCTCATCGCCGAAGTCCGCGCAGCGGGCGCCCGTATCCGACTCATCAGCGACGGCGACGTGTTCGGCGCGGTTGCCACCGCCATCGAGGGCACGGGCATCCACCTCTACATGGGCGCCGGCGGCGCTCCCGAAGGCGTTCTCGCGGCTGCGGCAATGCGCTGCATCGGCGGATGCTTCATGGGTCGCTTCCAGTTCCGCAATGACGAGGAGCGCGCTCGTGCCGAGCAGATGAGTCGCTGCGACATTGACGGAGTACTCAACATGGACTGTCTCGTGAACTCCGACGAGGCTTCCTTCATCGCGACCGGCGTCACCGACGGCGAGATGCTGCGCGGCGTGAAGTACTTCGGCCAGGGCGCTCGCACCCACTCGGTCGCAATGGACAACAAGACCGGTACTGTGCGCTTCATCGAAACGGTGTATCGTACCGGCACTGAGAAGTTCTGGGTCCGCAGGGACTAGATGTGATTTCCGCGTGTCCTGCCCCGCCTGGCTTCACGCGAATCGCTCCAAGACGAAGGCCCCGCAATTCTGCGGGGCCTTCGGCGTTGCTTGTGGACCGAGCGGACGGACATCAGTCAGCCGCCGGGCATCCTTTGCAACCGTCGCTCTTCGAGGCGCACGGTGCGGGCGTCGGCGCGGAGGGCTCTGACGGCCGCGTCTTGTAGTCGGTGTTGTGAAAGCCGGAACCCTTGAACGCGACACCCACAGGGGTGAAGACGCGCTTGGCAGGGGAGCCGCACGTCGGGCAGAGCTCGTCTCCCGATGAGCCCATCGGCCTGCTGATCTCGAACCGTTCGTCGCAACCGGTGCAGCGATAGTCGTACGTTGGCATGCTGCGTGTTCTCCTTCTCGGTGTTTCAGGTCCCACGTGGGCATCAGCACGATACCTGCCAATGATGTCTGTCGCAACGCCCTCAAGTACACTGGAGCCCATGAGCGACAGCATCGACACCATCACGGACTCGTCCGACGCACTCGCGGCGCTGCCCCCGCTGGACCGGGAGCGTCTTCCGAGACAACCCCTGGTGCCCCGGTGGGCACAGTGGCTCGCTCTCATCGCGCTTGCGGTCTCCGTACTCGCCGTTGGAGGCGCTCTGGTCAGCTCCTACAACGCTACGGCGCTCGTCCCAACAGTGGTCGGCGCCAACGAAGGTACGGCACGTACGGAGCTTGAGCGTGCCGGCCTCGTCATGACGGTCGCCGACCGACGCTTCAGCAGGGAGCCGGCCGGTACGGTCCTCGAACAGAGTCCCGCCCCTGGCGCCGAGGTCGAAGCGGGATCCGAGGTCCTTCTCGTTCTCTCAGCCGGCACCGATGAGTTCGCGATGCCCGACGTGATTGGCGACGGCGTCCTTCTCGCCCTCGGAACGCTTGAGGGGCAGGGACTGCTCGTCAACGTCGAGACCGTCATCTCCGAGGAGCAGAGCGGTACCGTTCTGTCCACGATCCCGGCCGCCGGATCCTCAGTACGCACAGGCGACGTCGTGAGAGTCACCGTGGCCTCGCCCGAGAGCGGTGCAGACCTCCTCAAGCCGTACCAGCTCCGCGGTGTGACCGTCGTGATCGACCCCGCCGTCACCACGCTCGACGTCGACCCGGCGCTCGACGTCACTCGTCGACTCCGGGCCCTCTTCGAAGCGTCAGGCGCCACAGTCGTCGTCACCCGCGCCGCGAACGAGACACCGGAGCCCAGCGCTCAGGTGCGCGCCAAACGCGCTAACGAGGACTCGTGGACCGTCGGCATCGGTCTCGACGTTGCGACTACCGGGGCGGCGGGACGAATCACCTACACCCCGGCTTCGGGCTCCCCGCAGCTGGTGGGATCCTCCGGACGTCTCGGATCGGCCATCACGTCAGATCTGGCGCTCTACACGCCGCCGGCAGCAGAGCAGGGCTCGGCGAACGACCCGGTGTTCGGCCAGGCGACGGCGCCATGGGTTCGGGTCAGGCTCGGGTCGGCTGTTGCGAGAGAAGACATCACGTCGTTCTCGGATCCGCGTTGGGCCGACATGGTGGCCAGAGCGGTCTACAGCGCGGTGGGCGAGCAGTTCGGGCTCGGGGGAGGTCAGTAGCGATGCACAGAGGCCTGCGCACGATCACGGCGATTCTGTTGATCGCTTTGATTGTGCCGTCGGCCGTGCACGCCGAGTCAATCTCCGAGCTCAAGTCGCGCCTGGAGGATCTCAAAGGCGAGAGTGCAGCTGCCGGCAAGGCGTTTGACCGCGCCTACTGGAAGCTCGACGAGACAGAGGTCCAGCTCGATCGCACCGAGAAGCGCATCGCGAAGACAGAGAAGCAGTTGGCTGCCGCCCGATCACGGCTCAACCGGCGCGCCAACCGAATCTACCGCCGAGACGATCTCGAAGTCGTCGATTTCATGCTCGGGGCGACGAGTTTTCAGGAGTTCGTAACGCGGTTGGACTACCTGGAGCGCATCGGACTTGCCGACGCCGCGGTCGTCACGGAAGTCGAGAGTCTCCGCCAACGGTTGCTCGCTGAGCGTGAAGAACTCGAGAGTGAGAGAACCAAACGCGCGAAAGACGTCAAGGCGCTGCGCCGTGAGAGAGACAAGCTGCAGAGGCGGCTGAAAGACAGGAGCGCCGAATACGCGAAGGTGAAGAGTCAGTTGGACGCTGCGCGTAGCGGTGGCAGCTTGCCTTCCGGGGTCGTCTCGGCACCGGGAGCAAACGGTATGGTCTTCCCGGTCGTGGGGTCCTACTACTACTCGAACACCTGGGGAGCGTCCCGTTCGGGCGGGCGCAGGAGCCACCAGGGAACCGACATCATGGCCCCGAGGGGCACCCCATGCGTCGCGATCATGTCGGGCACCGTGCGCTCCAAGTCCGGCGGTCTCGGCGGCAAAGTGATCTGGCTGACAGCCGACAACGGCTGGCAGTTCTACTACGCGCACCTCGACGACTGGGCCGTCAGGTCCGGCAGAGTCCGTGCCGGTCAGGTCATCGGAACCGTCGGTTCAACCGGCAATGCCGCGGGCGGTGCGCCCCATCTGCACTTCGAGATTCACCCGGGTGGCGGGGCAGCGGTCAATCCATACCCGTACCTGCGCGCGATGGAGTAGGTGCGACCGCCTTGTGCGCCCCTGTGTGATGTGGCAACATCCCTGGGTACACACCCCGTGTCGGGAGCTGCGAAGGCGGCTGAGAGGCGGTTCGACCGCGACCGAGATGACGGCTCCGATAATGCGGAGCCAGCAAAACGGAAGTGCCTATGAGGCACATCTCGCCCTCGCGCATCCCCGCACCCGATCGAGCAACGTGCTCGGGAAGCGAGGAACCATGCGCACCACCCGTACCAACCTGATCGCTGAAGTGGGACTTGCGATCGCACTGTTCGTGACGTTCCAGCTGATGTTCAGATGGGTCCTACCCATCAACATCGCCGGAGGCAGCGTCTCGCTGGCGATGCTGCCCATTCTCATCCTGGCTCTGCGCCGCGGCCTTAAAGTGGGCATCCTCACGGGAGTCCTGTGCGGTGTGGCGGACATGGCGCTGCCCCAGGAGTTCTACGCGGTCCATCCCATCCAGGTACTCCTGGACTACCCGCTCGCGTTCGGCGCCTGCGGTCTTGCGGGACTCGGCGCGGCTATGACCACTCGCCTGCACGATGCGGGCCGCACGCTGGCCCTGAGCGCATCGACCGTCGCGTGGTGCACGGTGGGAGTTCTCGGGCGCTTCGCCTTCGCCACGATCTCCGGCCTGGTGTTCTTCTCGGCGAATGCACCGGCAGGGCAGCCCGTGCTCCTGTACTCGATGGTCTACAACGCGTCCTATCTCGCCCCATCGCTGGTGGCCACTGCCGCTGCGGCCGCGGTCCTGGTCCCCGCACTGTGGTCCCGCGTCCCCGCTCCGGTTGTGCCGACGCACTCGTGACCCGAGCCGCGCTCATAGTCTGCGGTAGTCCCGAGGCGCCCACCGACGAGCTGGTAACCCGGCTCGTCGGTGGGGCGTTCTTCGTTGTGGCCGTGGACTCCGGAGCTGACACCCTGATGCGCGCCGGAGTGACTCCGGACCTCCTCGTCGGCGATTCGGACTCCATCTCGGCAGAGACCGCCGCATGGCTGCTCAGCAAGGGAGTCCGATCCGAGATACATCCGGCCCACAAGGACCGGACCGATCTGGAGCTTGCGCTCGACGCGGTGGCCGAGGTTCTTCCGGACGAGGTCTGGGTCACCGGCGCATCGGGCGGCCGGCCCGACCACTTCCTCGCGGTTGTCGGTTCCGTCTGCCGACACGCGCACCTGCGTCCGCTGCTGCTGGAGTCCGACTACCGGGCGGCGGTGATCGCCGCCGGGGCACGGGAGTCGTACTCCGTCGCGGGCGAGTCGCGCACGTTCTCGGTGATCGCACCCATCGGTGAGGCCGTCGTCTCCGTGAAAGGCTCCGAATGGGAGTTGGACCATGCCACCTTGCGTCCGCTGGATGACAGGGGAGTCAGCAACACGGTTGCGGGAGTCTCGGCGACCGTGTCGGTGCATCAAGGGGTGGCACTCGTACTGATACCGTCTTCCTGAACGCTTGCGACATGCGCTTATACTGTCGCGGGGAGGTATCACGTGCGTGATCGAAATCGTCTGAGCCTGGGAGTGATGATCGCCGGCGCCGTGCTCGGCATGGCCGGCGTCTTTGCGTCCTCATCAGTGTTCGTCGTGCTGGGCATCGTCTGCCTTCTGGCCGCTGGCGCATCGGCACTCAGATCCACCGCCGAGCAACCCGCGCCGGTATCCCCGAGTCTCGATTCGCCGAGCTCTCCGAAAGTCCTCATCGAGAGTGTCTTGGAGGAGTGCTCGCCGGGGTGCGTGGCGGTCCACCTGTGGCTCGACGACGAGCTCACCGCCACCCTGAGACCGGTCGCGGCTGCGGGCACTCGTCGCCCGATTGCCACGCCCGTGCCTCGGTCCGGCTCGATCATGGCGGATGCTCTCGATGGTGATGAGGTGCTGTTCGCGCCGGTGCAGCACGTCCGCACCGCCCAAAGTGAGACGGTCTGGCGCCTCGTCGCGCCCATCCGGTGTCACGGCTGCCGAGGGGTTCTCGGAATCGACGTGACCGACGAATCCAAGCGGGCGGGCCTCACCGAGGTCGTGGATCGATGGACGCCGGCGCTGTCGCAGGCCCTTCAGATTCTCGTGGAGACGCACCGGGCCGAGACAGCGGAAGCGCTCGTTCAGACTGCATCCGCGCTCTTTCGGCTCGTCGACCCACGCGAGGTTGCCGAGCAGCTCTTGGCCAGCGTCGTTGAACTCGCGCACGCAGACACCGGCAGCATCATGGTCTTCGACGAAGCCGAGGGCGTCCTGCGCATCGTGTGTGCCCAAGGTCTCCCCGCAGACGTCATCCGAGACACCCGTCTCGCGCCGGGTGAGGGAATTGCCGGGTGGGTGTACTCCTCGGCCAGTCCGATGGTCGTCGAGGACCTTGAAGGCCGCGAGCAGGGGAGGCGGCACGGCGTGACTTCGGCCATGGCCGTCCCGCTCGCCGATGAAGACGGCGTCGTCGGAGTCATCAACGTCGGATCGAAGGTGCATCAACCGCGCGACGCCGAGGCGCTGCTCGGCGCGCTGGGTTCGCTCGGCCGGATCGGCGCGGTCGCGATGAGAAACGCGCGCGCCACCCACGAGCAGGCTGACGCGCACTACGCGACGCTCAGGGCGCTCGCGGTCGCGCTGGAGACCAAGGATCCCTACTCGCGGGGCGCGTCCGAACACGTGCACGACGTCGCCATGGCCCTCGGCCGTGCGTTGGGCATGCGGTCGCACGATCTCGGGGCGCTCAGAGCCGCGGCACTCCTCCACGACGTCGGGATGTCTGCGGTGACACCCGCGACGCCCGCAGAGCCGCTCTCAACGGTTGAGTGGGGACTCATCAAGGCGCATCCGCGCATTGCGCGAGATATCTTGTCCGAGGCACCTGCCCTGCGTGACGCCGTGCCGATCGTATTCCACCACCACGAGCACTTCGACGGGAACGGATACGCCTCCGGTCTGTCCGGTGCGGCCATTCCGCTCGGCGCCCGGGTCCTCAGTGTCGCCGACGCGTACGTGGCGATGCTGTCGCAGCGCCCGTACCGAAGCGCCCTCACACCGCAGGCTGCACTGAGCGAGATCGAGAGCCGCTCCGGCAGCCAGTTCGACCCACGGGTCGTCGGCGCCCTCAGAGAGCTGGCGACCGACGGCACACTCGAGGCGCTATCCACCCGGCAGACCCCGTAACGCACGACAGCCGCCCGAAGGCGGCTGTCGGTTGGTGCGAATCAAAAGTGCCGAGGCGTTACGCGCGAACGACCTTGCCGGCCTTCATGCACTTGGTGCACACGTTCACGCGCTTGACGTGACCGTTGACCACGGCGGTGACCTTCTGAATGTTCGGGCGGAACATCCGGTTGGTGACGCGGTGCGAGTGGCTGACGTTACGACCCGCAGCCGGGCTCTTGCCGCATACGACGCAGACCTTCGACATCGTTGCTCCTCGTTGATCGAGCGGCCTGCATCAGCCGCGAGGTGTCTACACAAAGCCTTGAGATGCTAACACAGGCTTTCTACCCACAGCAAGCGGTTTTGCCGAGCGAACTGCGGCTTCTCCTGATGTGCCATCGGATATACTCAAGTACTATCGGCCTGCGCGAGAGGGAGGGCGGCATGCGGTTCACGCCCGACATGCTCATCGGCGACGTTCTGGCAGCCGCACCTGACGCGGCGACGGTTTTCGAACGTCACGGCCTCGGATGTGCCTCGTGTCTTGCATCCGGTATGGAGACGGTCTCGACCGCCGCGACCACGCACGACGTCGACCTCGCACTGCTTATGAATGATCTCGAATCGGCATCCGGTGGCCTGACACCGGTCCGGGATGAGGAGTGACAATGACTGAGCCTACCGCCGGGACGGTCCATATCGCCAACGATGTGCTCGCCGACCTGGCCGGGTATGCGGCCCTCGAAAGCTATGGGGTCGTCGGAATGACGTCGCCCACCGTCGCAGACGGTGTCGCCCAGCTCCTTCCGCGCCAGAAGCTCCGCAAGGGCGTCAAGGTCTGCACGGTCGAAGAGGGCGTAGAACTCGACCTCTACGTCATCATCGAGCACGGAACCAACCTGACCGAAGTCTCACACAACCTGGCGAATCGCGTGCGCTACACGCTGACGACCATGGCCGACGTCGCGGTCGCGCGCGTCGACATTCATGTCATGGGTGTCAAAGTGCGCACCGAGAAGTAAGACGGGAGCACGATGATCACCTATCGCGACCTGATCACCTCTGCGGCCCACGCGCTCAAAGAGCGATCCGAGGAGGTCAATCGCCTCAACGTGTTTCCGGTTCCTGATGGCGACACGGGTACCAACATGTCTCTCACGATGTCATCCGTCGTCGCCGAGGTGGACAAGCTTCCGGCCGACCACAATCTCGACGACGTCTGCCACGCGGTCATTCACGGCTCGCTCATGGGGGCTCGCGGCAACTCCGGCGTCATCCTCTCGCAGGTGCTACGAGGCCTCTGCGAAGGAGTCACGGGCGCCGAGACCATCGATACCGAGTTGCTGGCCAGCGCACTTGAGCGCGCGGTGACCGTGTCATACCAGGCCGTACGCAAGCCGGTCGAAGGCACGATGCTCACCGTCATCAAGGAGACGGCCGAGGAGGGCCGCGCGGCCGCCGACGACGGCGATACCCCGGATGCGGCACTGGCGCGCATCGCAGCTGCGGCTTTCGAGTCCGTCAAGCGGACCCCCGAGCTTCTGCCGGTGCTGAAGGAGAACGGCGTTGTCGACGCCGGCGGATTCGGACTCGCGATCCTCATCGAGGGCTTCACCGCCGCCGCGCTCGGCCAGGAGGTCGTCATCGCGGACGTGTCTTCGGCGGCAGCTCCGTTGCTGACCGTGGCGCCCGCTGACGACTGGGATGACGACGAGTACCTCTACTGCACGGAGTTCCTGCTCTTCGGGAACGACATCGACCGGGATGCGCTCGAGGACTACATCTCCGAGGCGGGCGGTAGCGAGCTCGTCGTCGGTGAAGGCGGGGAGTACAAGATCCACGTCCATACCGATGACCCCGGCTCGGTCCTCGCCCACGTCACCGCACTCGGCGAGGTCGCGCAGGTTCACATCAACAACATGCGCCGCCAGATGGCCGAGCGCGATGCCGCCCTGGTCGCCGAACAGCAGGAAGCCGGTCCTCGAAAGCCCATCGGCTTTGTGGCGGTGTCCTCAGGCGACGGCCTCTCACAGATCCTCCGGTCTCTTGGGGTCGACGAGATCGTCGGCGGCGGGCAGACCATGAACCCGTCGACGCAGGACCTGCTTGCCGCCATCGACCGCGTCAACGCCGACGCCGTCGTGGTTCTCCCCAACAACAAGAACATCGTAATGGCCGCCGGAGCCGCAGCCGGAGTGGCGACTCGACCTGTCGCCGTGATCCCCACGCGCTCGATTCCGCAGGCCTTCTCGGCGCTGCTCGCCTACGACGGGCACACGGACCTCGACAGCCTGGTCCCCGAGATGACCGACATGGCCGCAGCGGTTCACACGGGTGAAGTCACTACCGCAGTGAAGGACGCGAGCTCAAAGGCCGGCCGCATCACCTCAGGCCAGATCATCGGCATCGTCGACGATGAGGACATCGAGGTCGTGGGTGAGTCGGTCACCGAGGTGGCGCGTCAGCTCGCCACGACGCTGATCTCCCGCGGCGTGGAGACGCTCACGCTCTTCGCCGGCCTGGAGCTGGACGACGATGAACTCGCTGCGCTGGCCGAGGTCATTGCTGAGGACCACCCGGATGTCGACATCGAGTCGCACCGGGGCGACCAGCCCCTGTACCCCGTCATCATGTCCGCTGAGTAGGAGACCTTCATGGCCCGTGTCGGAATCGTCACTGACAGCACGTGTGACCTCCATCCCAGCGAACTGCGTGACAGGAACATCGAGATGGCGCCCCTGAAGGTGCTCTTCGGCGATGAGTCCTTTCGCGACTGGTACGAGATCGAACCAGAGGTCTTCTACGAGAAGCTCGCCGCCGCGCCCCAGCTGCCAAAGACCTCGCAGCCTACGCCTGCCGACTTCATCGCGATCTACGAGAAGCTCGCTGCTGAGGGCTGCGAGTCCATCGTGTCGATCCATCTGTCGACGCGACTTTCCGGCACCATCGAGTCGGCGAACATGGCGGCGGTGAAGTCTCCGGTTCCCGTGCACGTGGTGGACTCCAAGACCGTCACCCACGGTCTTGCCGCTGTCGTGCTGGCAGCCGCGGAAGCGCGCGATCAGGGCAAGTCCGGCGACGAAGTCGCAGCCATCGCTCAGCACATCGCCGAGAACACGCGGCTCTACTTCGTTCTCGACACCCTGGACTACCTCGTCAAGGGCGGGCGCGCCGGCAAGGCCGCCGGACTCGCCGCTTCGCTCCTGAACATCAAGCCGGTGCTCATGATCAACTCGGACGGCATCATCGAGCCGTTCAAGAAGGTCAAGGGGCGCAAGAAGGCGATCGCTGAGCTCGCGGCCCACGTCGCCGAGGACACCAAGGTCCTCGGACGATGCCGCCTCAGCCTTCTCCACGGCTGCGGGGAGGCTGGCGCCGAGGCGCTGCGAGCCGAACTCGATGCCGCCGGCGCCGACTACGAGTTCGCGTACTCCGGACTGGTGGGCTCCGTGGTCGGCGTCTACGCCGGCCCCAACGCTGTCGGTTGCGCCTACTACCCGATCGGCTAGCCGCGTTGTGAGCACCCCCGCCTCGGCACCCGACCGGGTCGCTCGCCTGGCCGCCCACGACCTCCCTGTGCGGGAGGCTCGATTCGTCGATTCCGCTCGCGCGGAACTTCTCGGAAAGCTTGGCGTGATCACTGTGGGTGACCTGGTGCGCCACTATCCGTTTCGCTACCTGGACCTGACAGCAGTCGCGGCCCTTCGCGACGTCAAGGCGGGCACCGAGGCGACGGTCGTGGGGCGGGTGCACGAGGTCAAGGTCAAGAAGCCCAAGCCGAGACTGACCATCACCGAGGTCGCTATCGTTGACGGAACCGGCGTACTCATCGGCGTGTGGTTCAACCAGCCATGGGTCCAGACGCGATTTCAGGAGGGGGAGCGGGTCGCGTTCGCGGGCAAGGTCGAGATGGATTACGGGCTCAGGCAGATCAAGAATCCGTTCGTCGAAAAGCTCCACGAGGGCGACGAGGACGGCTCGGCCGGCCGCATCGTTCCGGTTCATCGCACCACTGACGGTCTGACCACCAACTGGCTGCGCCGCCTTGTCAGCGCGGCTGTCGACGACTATTCCGACGTCCCGGATCACCTTCCGGCCGCCATTCGGATCGCACGCTCCCTCGTCCCGTTGGCGTCGGCTCTCAAAGACATCCAGTTCCCGCGGTCGATGAGTGACGCGCACGCTGCGCGGACGCGCCTTGCCTATGACGAGCTCCTGCTCCTGCAGCTCTACATGGCCATGCGCCGACACGCCCTCACCCGCGAGCAGGCCGGCATGACCCACACGCTGGACGGCCCCCATCTCGCGAACCTGCGCTCGCACCTTCCGTTCACCCTTACCGAGGACCAGCTGCGCTCCACCGCCGAGATCCTCACGGACATGGCCGAGCCGCACCCGATGAACCGTCTGCTCCTCGGCGACGTGGGCACGGGCAAGACCATCGTGGCGGCTCACGCGCTCGCGGCATGCGCGGACTCGGGCACACAGGCAGCGATGATGGCTCCCACGGAGGTCCTCGCCACGCAGTACGCCGAGAAGGTCGGACCGCTGCTCGATGCGACAGGCGTCTCCTGGGCGCTGCTCACCGGCTCGACTCCCGCCGCGAGGCGTCGCGACATACTCTCGGGCATCGGATCCGGCGAGATCACGGTGCTGTTCGGCACGCATGCCCTGCTGGAGGCCCACGTCGAGTTCAAGCGCCTCACTCTCGCGATCGTCGACGAGCAGCATCGCTTCGGCGTGAACCAGCGGCTCGGGCTTCGGGGGAAGGGCGCGGCAGTGGACCTGCTCGTCATGACGGCGACCCCGATTCCTCGCTCGCTCGCCCTGACCCTCTACGGGGACCTCGCGACCTCGACCTTGCGGATGCGTCCCGGTGACCGTCAGGCCGTCACCACGCGAGCGGTCAAGCCGCACCAGGCCACACCGGCCCACAAGGCCGTCAGAGCCGCCGTGCGCGACGGTCGGCAGGCCTACGTGGTCTGCGCCCTGGTGGACGAATCCAACACCGCACAGGCCAAGGCTGCGACCAGGGAGGCCGAGCGGCTCAAGAACGAGGTCTTTCCCGACCTCCGGGTGGGCCTGCTCACCGGACGAATGCGCCCCGCCGAGAAGGCCGAGGCAATGAGGGCCTTTCGCGCCGGCGAGATTGATGTCCTCGTCTCGACGACCGTCATCGAGGTCGGCGTCGACGTTCCAAACGCGACCGTGATGATCATCGAGGACGCCGACCGTTTCGGTCTGGCCCAACTCCACCAGCTCCGGGGCCGCGTTGGACGTGGCGCGTTCCCCGGCGAGGTCTGGCTTGTGGCGGACCCCCGATCCGCCGAGGGCCGGGAGCGCCTGTCAACCCTCGTGGCCACTTCCGACGGCTTCGAGCTCGCCGAGAAGGACCTCGCACTCCGCGGCGAAGGCAGCGTCCTGGGCGATCGGCAGCACGGTCTGCCCGACCTCCGGATCGCCGATCTCATCGCCGATCTCGAACTCGTTGAGACCGCGCGGATCGACGCCGTCGCGATCGTTTCAGCAGATCCGCATCTGGCTTCGCCGGGGCACGGTCCGCTGCTTCGTCAGGTGAAGCGCACGTTCACCGCGGCATGGGAGTGGGTGAGCAGCGGATGAGGATCGTTGCCGGCAGTTTCAGGGGCCGACGTATCGAGGCGCCCGCGGGTCAGGGGACGCGCCCGACGACGGATCGTGTCCGAGAGGCGCTCTTCTCGTCGCTGACATCGCTGTGCGGACCGGATCTCGGAGGCGGACTCGTGCTCGATGTGTTCGCCGGAAGCGGCGCTCTGGGCCTGGAGGCCCTGTCCCGCGGCACCGATCACGTGACGTTCGTGGAGCGAGACCGGCGGGCGCTCTCGGCACTCAACGCCAACGTCGCGGCACTTGGCGTGTCGGGAGAGGTGTCGATCCGCATCGGAGATGCGTTCTCGCTGGTGAGGCGCGGTGCTCTCAAGGGACCGTATTCGTTGATTCTCCTCGACCCGCCATATACACTCGACCCGACGGCCACCAGTTCGATGCTCGATCACCTGTCTGATATCGGCGCCATCGAAGATGACGCGGTGATCACCTGGGAGCGGGCAACGGACGGGGAAGTGCGGTGGCCTGAGGGGTTCGAGCCGGTACTCAGCAAGCGATACGGCTCGACGACCGTGGAGTTCGCGGTCTACAAGAGGGGACTGGGGCAAAGGTGAAGCGCGGTATCGTTCCGGGCACGTTCGACCCCGTGACATCGGGGCACCTCGACATCATCGAGCGTGCTTCCGGCATCGTCGAGGAAGTCGTCGTCGGGGTGGCGCTATCCGCCAATAAGAATGGTGGACCGCTCTTCTCGGTAGAAGAACGTGTATCCTTCCTCACCAACGCCGTTGCACCTCTTGGAAACGTGACGGTTCGACCTTTTGATACGCTATTGGTGGATTTCGCCGAAGAGGTGAACGCGTCGCTCATCGTCAAGGGGCTTCGCGCGGTCACGGACTTCGAGCGGGAATTCCAGATGGCCGCACTGAACTGGAGACTCGATTCCAAGATCGAGACGATGTTCATCATGGCGGTACCGGAGTACATGTATTTGAGCTCGTCGGCGGTCAAGGAGATCGCCCGACATGGAGGCTCGGTGCGCGGCCTCGTCCCGGACGAGGTATGCGATGCGCTCGAGCGCAGGCTGCACGGAGCCCGTTAGGGAGGCATGCATGGACATCATGGCCCTGATCGACCGCATCGAGGAGATCGTGGACAACGCTCGCAGCGTTCCGTTCGCGAGCCAGAAGATGGTCGACCCGGACGCGGTGTACGAGATCATCGACGAGATTCGCGCGCAGTATCCCGACGAACTCAAGCAGGCGCGCTGGATCGTCAAGGAGCGCCAGGAGATGCTGGAAGAGGCCGAGAAAGAGGCCAACCGCATCCTCGAGGAGTCTCGTGAGCGCGCTCAGGCACTCGCCAGCGAGCAGGAGATCGTTCGTCTCGCCGAGTCCCAGGCCGCAGATATCATGGACAAGGCTCGCCAGCAGGAACGTGAGATCAGACTCGGCGCCGAGGATTACGCCGACGAGATGCTCGCTAACCTAGAGGTGAACCTCGGCAAGTTGCTGACCGCCGTGCAGCGCGGACGTGACCGCCTGCAGGGCAAGGTCGCGCAGCGCCAGTAGGCTGCTTCATATGCAGGTACTCATCGACGTCCGATCGATCCTCGACCACGTTGGCGGGTCGATCGACCTCAGCGGCGACTACGAACTCGACCGGCTCGTCGTCGGTCATGAGACGTTCGTTGCTCGCGGGCCCGTCAGGGTCGAGGCCACGCTGTCCAATGCGGGGGAGAGCCTCGTCGCATACGGAACGGCTTCTTTCCCCGCAACCGCGACGTGCTCGCGGTGCCTGTGTGAGTTCCCCATCGACATCGCGGGCGACCTCGATGGCATCTGGGAGCGACCCGGGCAGCCGCTTCCCGACGAAGAGGCTGCCGAGCCGGTCGACTCGGAGGGTCGCGTCGACATCGGCCCGTCTATCATCGCCGCGCTGACGATCGAGGCTCCATTCGCGCCGTTGCACGACGAGGAGTGTCTCGGACTGTGCGCTTCGTGCGGCGCCGACCTCAACGTCGAAGAGTGCTCCTGCGGCTCAGAGCCGGACGCGGATCATCCGTTCGCAGCGCTCAGAGACCTCGGTCTCAAGGAGACCGACTCGGACTGATGAGACCGCCCCGCCATTACGGGGTACAAGTCTCTACACACACCCAGCAGGGCGTGTTATCATTGCCGTTCGTGCGGCCAAGCCGCCACTGAAACTGACATGAAGGGCGACGCCCCTAGGCGTTCCCCGGGGAACGGAAGCGAGACCGAGAGAAGATGGCTGTTCCTAAGCGTAAAACCGGCCGTGCGCGCACCAACTCGCGTCGCTCGTCCCACAAGCTCGAAGCCACCAGCACCCAGGTGTGCCCGCAGTGCAACTCCGCCAAGGTGCCGCACCGTGTGTGCCCTGAGTGCGGGTTCTACAACGGCCGGGAGATCATCGACACCCAGTAGGCGACAAGCCTGCGACGTGTCTGATTCGAGGACTACATGTCTGAAAGCCGTTCGGTGACTGTCGCCGTCGACGCTGTCGGCGGCGACTTCGCGCCTCATGAGGTTCTTACGGGTGTCTCACTCGCCCTCGCGGCCGACTCCGGCCTGAAGGTAGCGCTCACCGGTCCCAAAGATATCGTCGAGCCGTTCGCGTCATCGAGCGGCTCGCGCATCATCGCCGTGCCCACCACCGAGATCATCGCGATGGATGAGCATCCGGCCAACGCCGTACGATCGAAGAAGGACTCATCGATCGTGGTCGGCTGCCGCCTGGTCAGGGACGGCGAGGCGGACGCGTTCTTGTCGGCAGGGTCAACTGGCGCGTGCATGGCAGCCGCGACCCTCGTGATGGGTCGCATCAAGGGCGTGCAGCGTCCCGCGATCGCCCAGGTACTCCCCACCGAGAAGTCGCCCGTGATCCTGCTCGACGTTGGCGCGAACGCGGACTGCAGGCCGGAGCACCTGCTGCAGTTCGCGGCGATGGGATCCGCCTACGCGACCGCAGTGCTTGGCACCGTGCATCCGCGAGTCGCGCTACTCAACATCGGCAGCGAGCCGACAAAGGGCTCCCAGTTGGCGATCGAGTCCCACGAGCTTCTGGCTGAGCACGTCCCGGGCTTCGTCGGCAACGTGGAGGGCTACGACGTCTTGTCGGGCAGGGTCGACGTCATCGTCACCGACGGCTTCACCGGAAACGTCGCCCTCAAGCTGCTCGAAGGCACGAGCAAAACACTGCTGAGCCAGATAAGGGACGCCATGACCTCGACGCCGGTGCGCAAGGCCGCTGCAGCGGTGGTCGCGCCCGCTCTTCGCGAGCTCAAAGAACGGCTCGATCCTGACGTCTATGGTGGCGCGCCCCTGCTTGGCGTCCGAGGCGTGTGCATCATCGGCCACGGCTCGTCGAAGGCCAAGGCCGTCTCCAACGCGATTCGCGTGGCCGCACAGGCCGGCCGAGGCGGACTCACCGATCAGATCCGGGACGCCATCGGCTCGTGAGCTGTTTTGAGCCCGGGGATCACTCGGGTAAACTTCTCGAACCCGAAACGCTCGGAGAACCAGGAGCCTCACACCTCATGCAACGTCACGCGTGTATAGCCGGAGTCGGGTCCTACCTGCCCGAAACGGTGATGACGAACGCCGATCTGGAGCGCATCGTCGACACCACAGACGAGTGGATCGTCTCGCGTACCGGCATCCGAGAGCGTCGCGTCGTCTCGGAAGGGGAGACCACCTCCGATCTCGCCGCCCGCGCGGCTCGCATCGCGATGGACCGCGCCGGAGTCGAACCGGGCGAGGTGGATCTGCTTCTGGTGGGTACGACGAGCCCTGATTACGTGATGCCGTCGACCGCATGCCAGACGCAGGCCAAACTGGGTCTGAAGTGCCCGGCCGTAGACATCATGGCCGCGTGTACGAGCTTCATCTATGCGCTCCAGCATGGGGCGAGCGTCATCGAGGCCGGCCGTGCCGACACCGTCGTGGTTGTCGGTGCGGAAGCGCTTACCCGGCTCGTCGACTTCACCGACCGCAGCACCTGCGTGCTGTTCGGCGACGGAGCGGGTGCCGTGGTGCTGAAGGCGGGTACCGAACCCGGTGTCGAGGCCATCGTTTTGGGGGCCGACGGCACGGGCGGAGAGCACCTCATCGTGCCCGCGGGAGGAGCGGCGCATCCCATCGATGCCGCGAGCGTCGAAGCGCACGAGCAGTTCGTGAAGATGAACGGCAGCGAGGTGTTCAAGTTCGCTGTGCGCGTCATCCCGCGCGCAACCAAGGAAGCTCTCGCGGCCTCGGGCCACACGCTCGACGACCTCAGATGGCTCGTGCCGCATCAGGCCAACCAGCGAATCATCGCCACCGTCGAGGAGCGTCTCGGCATCGATGACGAGCGGGTCTACCTGGGACTCGAGCGCACCGGAAACACCTCGGCCGCGTCCATACCGCTGGCATTGGACGACCTGTATACTAGCGGGCAACTTGCGCCCGGTGACCTGCTTGCCCTCGTTGGTTTTGGCGCGGGGCTCACATGGGGCGCCGCGGTCGTTCGCTGGACAATGACCGCACCAAACGAGGAGGACTGATCACTACATGGCGCTACGTACCCGGCTCACAGAGCTGCTGGGCATCGAGCACCCCATCATCCAGGGTGGCATGGCATGGACGGCGACCGCCGAGCTTGCTGCTGCGGTGAGTAACGCAGGCGGCCTCGGCATCATCGGCGCCGGCCACATGCCCACGGACCTGCTCCGCGAGCAGATCCGCAATGCCAAGAACCTCACGGACAAGCCTTTCGGCGTGAACCTCATGCTGCTCACGCCTCACATCGACGAACTGGTGCAGCTCGTTCTCGACGAGCATGTACCGGTCGTCACCACAGGCGCCGGCAACCCCGGCAAGTACATGAATTCGCTCAAGGAGCAGGGGATCAAGGTGCTGCCGATCGCACCCTCGACCGCTCTCGCGAAGCGTATGGAGTCCATCGGCGCTGACGCGATCATCGGCGAGGGCATGGAGGCGGGCGGCCATATCGGCGAGCTCACCACGATGGTGCTCACGCCGCAGTTGGTGGATGCAGTGTCGATTCCCGTGGTGGCCGCAGGCGGTATCGCCGACGGCCGTGGCGTCGCAGCCGCGTTCGCACTCGGCGCCGAGGGCGTGCAGGTGGGGACCCGCTTCATGTGCGCCGACGAGTGCACGATCCATCCCGCGGTCAAGCAAAGCGTCGTCAGAGCCAAGGATCGCGACACGGTAGTCACGGGTCGCTCGACCGGCCACCCCGTTCGCGTCATCAAGAACAAGCTGTCCAAGCAGATCATGGAGCTCGATCGCGAGAACAAGCCCGAGGAGATCGAGGCGCTTGGCGCCGGCAAGCTCGCGCTGGCCATGCGCCACGGTGATACGGACATGGGTTCGCTCATGGCCGGCCAGGCCGCGGCAATGGTGTGTGCGGTGCAGCCTGCCGCTGAGATCGTCGCCGAGATGATGGCCGAGGCCGAAGACGTCATGACCAGACTGGCGAACCTCTCGAGGAACTCGTAGTCCATGGATATTCGCACCGCACTCGTATTCCCCGGTCAGGGCTCTCAGAGGCCCGGGCTCCTCGACTCGGTTCCCGAGAACGAGGATCTCGACAGGCTGTTGGATGCCGCCGAGGCTCTGTCGGACCTGGAGCTGCGCACGATCGCCAAGATGGGGACCGACGAGGACCTCGCCGATACCCGCATCGCGCAGCCGCTGCTCTATCTTGCCGACTGGGCCTGGGGCGTCGCGCTCATCGAGAGCGGCTTCGAGCCCGACGTCGTCGCCGGCCACTCGCTCGGAGAGCTGGCCGCCCTCGCGGTCGCTGGCGTGTTCTCGGTAGAGGCGGGCCTGGAGCTCGTAGTCGAGCGCAGCAAGCTCATGGCTGCGACCGCGGCGTCGTCGCAGGGCGGCATGTCCGCGATCATCGGTATGGACGGGTCGGCAATCTCGGCCGCCATCGCAGGCATCGAAGGCGTCTGGTTGGCAAACGACAATGCGCCTGGCCAGGTGGTCATCTCGGGCACGAACGACGGCCTCATCACCGCGACCGAAGCGCTGAACGATGCCGGCGCTCGCCGAATCGTCCCGCTCAAGGTCGCGGGCGCGTTCCATTCACCTCTCATGGAGCCGGCGCGCGAGGCTTTCGCTTCTATCATCGAAGGCGCCGACTTCAGCTCGGCGGTCTACCCGGTCCTCCAGAACACCGATCCCGCCCCCGAGACCGATGCGGAGGTCATACGCCAGCGGCTCAAGGCGCAGATCACCTCGCCGGTCCGGTGGACTGAGACGATGGCCGCGCTGGCGGCCTCAGGCTCGTGCGTGATGGTCGAGGCGGGCCCCGGCGCGGTTCTCACCGGGCTTGCGAAGCGCGTGGAGGGAATCACCGCACTGTCCGCCGATAGCGCGGGAATCGAACGCGTACTCGAGGAGGTCTCCTGACCATGCCCGATCTCTCCGGAAAAGTCGCCCTGGTCACGGGCGCGTCACGCGGCATCGGTGCGGCGGTCGCGCTCGAACTGGCACGCTGCGGGGCTGCGGTCTGCGTCAACTACGCGGGCTCCGCTGCTGCCGCCGGCGATGTCGTCGCCGCCATCGAGGCCCTGGGCGGCAAGGCAGTCGCCGTGCAGGCCGACGTGAGCGACCCGGCGGCGTGCGCGATGCTCGTCGATGCATGCGTCTCCCAGCTGGGCGGACTCGACGTTCTCGTCAACAACGCAGGAATCACGCGTGACGGTTTGCTCGTCCGCATGAGCGACGACGACTGGAACGCCGTCATCGACACCAACCTGACGGGCGTCTTTTCCATGACGCGCGCCGCAGGCAAACTGATGATGAAGGCCCGGAGCGGATCGATCGTCAACGTCGCGTCGGTCGTCGGTATCATGGGCAACGCGGGTCAGGTCAACTATTCTGCCGCTAAGGCCGGAGTCATCGGTCTCACGAAGTCGGTCGCACGCGAGCTGGCCCCACGCAACGTGCGCGTCAACGCGATCGCTCCCGGCTTCATCGAGACTGACATGACCGCCGAGCTGAGCGACGCGGTGTGCGACGCCACCAAGAAGGCGATAGCGATGGGCAGGTTTGGAAGCACGGACGACGTGGCCAAAGCGGTCGCGTTCCTTGCAAGTGACGATGCATCCTACGTCACCGGTCAGACGATCGCAGTCGACGGTGGAATGACGTTTTCATAGCGCTTACCGGGCCGCACGTGCCCGAAATCTTGTGAGCGACGCAGGCGGAGGGAGGTGTGTACATGGAGCGCGATACGATTCTTGAGAAGGTGTCTGCGGTCATCGTCGAGCAGCTGAACGTCGACGAGGCTGACGTCACCGAGGAGGCGTCCTTCGTCGACGACCTCGGCGCCGACTCGCTCGACATCGTCGAGCTGGTCATGGCCCTTGAGGAGGAGTTCGGTGTCTCGATTCCCGATGAGGAAGCCGAGAACATCAAGACCGTCGGCAATGCCGTGGCCTACATCGAGGCCAACGCCTAGCCAACCGTAACATCCCCGGGCACGCCGGCGGCCAACGCCGCCGGCAGCCCGGTCTTGTCGGACGAGACCAGAGAGGCCACCGCCCCCGTGGAGATGCCTACCCTGACAATCGGAAAGAAGACGGCCCGACTCCCGATCATTCAGGGAGGAATGGCCGTTCGCATATCGATGGCCCCGCTGGCGGCGGCTGTCGCCAACGCCGGCGGAATCGGCCTGATCGCGGGAAGCGGTCTCGAGCCCGAGGAGTTCGGCGCGGAGGTTCGTGCGGGACGCGCGGCGACCGACGGAGTGCTCGGCGTCAACGTCATGGTGGCGGCGAGCAAGTTCAAGGACCTCGTGCGCACCGCAATGGAAGAAGGCGCCGACCTCGTGGTCGCGGGCGCCGGCTTCTCGCGCGACGTGTTCGCGTGGGGCAAGGAGTTCGACATCCCGATCGTCCCGATCGTCGGTAGCCCGCGCGTGGCGCGACTGGCCGAGAAGTTCGGCGCGGCAGCCGTGGTCGTCGAAGGCGTCGAGGCGGGCGGACACCTGGGCACTGACCAGCCCATGCTCGAGCTTCTGCCCGAGATCATCGAGTCTGTCGACATCCCGGTGATCGGAGCCGGCGGGGTTGTCTCCGGCGCTGACATCAAGGGCGTGCTCGACATGGGGGCTGCCGGCGTCCAGATGGGCAGCCGGTTCGCGGCGACGGTCGAGAGCAGCGCGTCCGACGAGTTCAAGCAGATGTATCTCGATGCCACCGACGAGGACATCGTGATAGTCAAAAGCCCGGTGGGACTTCCGGGACGAGCCATACGCTCGCCGTTCACGGAGCGGCTCGCCGCGGGGGATTACCCACGCATCGAGAACTGCAAGTCTTGTCTCAAGGACTGCAGCCATGCCTACTGCATCATCGATAAGCTCGTGAAGTCGCAGACCGGAGACGTCGTTAACGGTCTGGTCTTCTCGGGAACCTCCGCCGTTCGTATCCACGACATCCCCAACGTCGCGGACCTGATGCAGCGTTTGGTGTCCGAGTGGAAGATCGCGATGGGGGAGGCGTAGATGAGGCGCGTAGTCGTCACTGGTCTTGGGGTGGTTTCGCCGCTTGGAGTCGGTGTCGAAGCGACGTGGGCGGGCATCATGGAAGGGCGCAGCGGTGCGCACACGCTGACCCACTTCAACGTCGACGAGTACTCCACTCGCTTCGCGTGCTACCTCGATGAGTTCGACGCAAGCTCCGTGGTCGACAAGAAGGAGCTGCGGCGTATGTCGCGGTTCCAGCAGTTCGCGATGGTCGCGGCTGACGAGGCTATGAAGGACGCCGGGTTCGCTGACGGCGCTCCCGAGGAGCTCGCTCCGCGCTTCGGGACCATCATCGGCTCGGGAATCGGCGGCCTCCAGACGATGGAGGAGCAGAGTGCGCTTCTCGCCGAGAGAGGCCCGTCACGCATCTCGCCGTTCCTGGTCCCCATGATGATCGTGGACCTTGCGGCCGGACACGTTTCGATTCGCTACAACCTCAAGGGCATCAACTACGCACCCGTCTCGGCATGTGCCACCGGCAACCACGCGATCGGTGAGGCGTTCGAGGCGATCCGCCGCGACGACGCGGATATCGTGATTGCAGGAGGGTTCGATGCCGGCGTCTCGCCGCTGGGACTCGCAGGCTTCTGCGCCGCCCGCGCGCTGTCGACGCGTAACGACGACCCCACGGCTGCGTCACGGCCGTGGGACAAGGGCCGCGACGGGTTCGTGATGGGCGAGGGCGGCGGCATGCTGGTCCTCGAGGAGTACGAGCACGCGGTTGCCCGCGGAGCCAAAATCTACGGCGAGCTTGCGGGCTATGGCGCCACCGCCGACGCGTACCACGTCACGGCGCCCGCCGAGGACGGGAACGGCGCCATTCGGGCGATGCGCCAGTCGCTCACACAGGCGGACCTTGCTCCGTCCGACATCGGCTACATCAACGCGCACGGTACGTCGACCGAGCGCGGCGATATCGCCGAGACGCGCGCGGTGAAAGAGGTCTTCGGTTCTGACGCACCCCCGACTTCGTCGACGAAGTCGATGACCGGGCATCTGCTGGGCGGTGCGGGCTCGCTCGAGGCGGTCTTGTGCACGCTCGCCATAGACCGCGAGATGCTGCCCCCCACCATCAACCACGACGAGCCCGATCCCGAGTGCGATCTCGATTACGTGCCCAACGTCGCCCGTCCGGCGCGCGTCGACGCGATACTCAGCAACTCGTTCGGCTTCGGCGGACACAACGCGACTCTCGTGCTGAAGCGGGTGTAACCGCCGCATGGTTCGCCAGCCCGATAGCCTCAGTGTCCCTGAGCGCCTCCAGATCGCCGAGCGCATCCTCGGGCACCGGTTCGCGGACCAGGAGCTGCTGCAGCGCGCTCTCACGCACCCGTCCGCCATCGAGGACAGGGATCCGACCGCGTACTACGAGCGTCTCGAGTTCCTCGGCGACTCCGTGCTGGGGCTCTACGTGGCCGAGGAGATCTACCGCCGGTACCCCACGATGGACGAAGGCGGGATGACCCGGATCAAGGTCTCGCTGGTGAACGGCTCGACGCTGCGTGGGGTGGCCGACAAACTCGGCTTGGGCGACGCGCTCATCTTCGGCGACAGTATGACCGGCACGGGGACCCGGGGTCTCGCCTCCGCGCTCGAGAACGTCTTCGAGGCTCTGACCGCCGCACTGTATCTCGATGCCGGGCCTGAGTTCGCCCGGGGCTGGGTCATGAGCACGCTGGCTCCGTTGATCTCCGAGGAGGCCGCGGCGGCCCCGCAAAACCCCAAGTCCCTGCTCCAGGAGCTCGCGCAGTCGCGCGGCGAGTCGCCCACGTACAGGATCACGTCGCAGGACGGACCGTCGCACGACAGGACCTTCACCGCCGTGGTCGAGCTGGCGGGGCTCGAGGTCGGGCAGGGGATCGGGCGCACCAAACGAGAGGCCGAAGCCGCTGCTGCAGCCGCTGCCTTGGATGGCTTCGGGAGCGCCTGAACGGACCGATTTCAGAGGTCCGCTGTGCTACACTGACCTGCACCACGCCTGCGGAAACACCCGTTGCGACCTGCCACTCCGAGGGGGACCGTGTACCTCAAGTCTCTGATACTCAAGGGCTTCAAGTCCTTCGCGGACAGAAGCGTTCTCTCGCTTGAACCCGGCGTCACGGTGGTCGTCGGCCCCAACGGTTCAGGCAAGTCCAACATCTCGGACGCGGTGTTGTGGGTCTTGGGCGAGCAGAGCGCAAAGTCGCTCCGCGGCCAGGCCATGGAAGACGTCATCTTCGCCGGCTCCTCGGCACGCCAGGCTGTCGGAGTGGCCGAGGTCGACCTGGTGCTCGACAACACCGACGGCACTCTGCCACTCGAGTTTTCCGAGGTCACGATCACGCGCCGCATGTATCGCAGCGGCGAGAGTGAGTACCTCATCAACCAGGCGCCCGCGCGTCTCATGGACATCCAGGACCTCTTGCACGACTCGGGTCTTGGCCGAGACACCCACTCGATCATCAGCCAGGGTCGTCTCGACGAGGTCCTCAACTCGCGTCCCGAAGAGCGCCGCGCGCTCATCGAAGAGGCCGCCGGCGTTCTCAAGCACAAGAAGCGCAAGGAACGCGCCGTCCGCAAGCTCGCGGGCCTCGACGCGCACCTGGAGCGGGCCCGCGACATCACCGCCGAGATCGACCGCCAGCTGCGCCCGCTGCAGCGCCAGGCCGACAAGGCGTCAGTTCATGCCGACCTCGTCGGCGAGCTCCGCGCCCTCGACACCGCGCTCGCCGTCGACGACCTTCGCTCGCTCCAGACCGAGTGGGAAGAGGTCACCAAGCGCGAGAAGGAAGCCGACGCCGACATCGAGCTGTCGCGACTTCGCCTCGCCGAGAAGGAACACGAGCTCGAGAAGTTCCAGACGCTGCTGGAGGAAAAGGGCCTGTTCGTCGGCGACCTCTCCGAGCAGCGCCGCCGCATGCAGTCGATACTCGAGCGCCTCGATGCCGGCCTGCTCCTTCTCGAGGAGAAGGGCAAGAACCTCGTTTCGCGTCTGAGCGATCTGAGAAGCAAGCTCCACCAGGCCGAGACGCGCGCTGCGTCACGCTCCGGTGAGCTCGAGTCTCTCGGGTCGCAGCGCCAGGAGACCGACGCGCGTCTCAAGGCCCTCTACGGGCAGCTCAACGAGCTTCGCAAGGAGGCCGAGCAGGTCCGCAAGGCCCGCATGGCCGCCGACGACGACCTCGGACGGCTGACCTCCGAGCTTCGCCGGTCGCGCAAACTGCTCGAGGACGATCGCGCAACGCTCTCGAAGGCTGAGCAAAGCATCGCTCAGTACTCGCTGCAGGAGAGCCTGCTCTCCGAGCGCGTGGACCAGCTCAAGGAGCAGCATCAGACCGCACAGGCCACGCTCTCGGCCCGCAGGTCCCGACTCGATACGCTGGACGCGCACCTCGCCAAGGCCAAGCGAGACCTTGCGGCTGCGGACTCCGATGTCGATAAGCGCGTTCGCGTCTTGGACTCGCGCCGTCGCGAGCTTGATAGCCGCCGTGAAGCACTCACCACGGCGCGTGCCGAGATGCGCGGGCTCGAAGAGGTCGATCGCGCGTTCGCCGCGGCGTCACCGGCACTCGCGTGGGCGATCTCGAAGCAAAGCGAACTTCCCGGCCTGGTCGGGCCGCTCGCCGAGGCGATCAGGGCGCCTGAGGACAAGGAGCGGCTCGTCGAGCGCCTTCTCGGCGCCGATCTCTTCGGTCTCCTGGTCGAAGACACCGACACCGCTGCGAGGATTGCTCAGGCGCTGGCTGCCGAAACCGAGGGCGAGATCTCACTCGTCCCTGTCACGGGACTGCGCGCATCCGCGCACAAGGGTGTGGCGGGGGAGCGGTTGATCGACGCGCTCGAGTTCTCCGCCGCGAACCGGGGAGCGGTCGAGTCCATCCTCGGCGACGTGTGGGTCGTGGACAACGTTGAGGCCGCGTACGCGGCGGCGCGCCGTGACAACACGGGATGCCGCTACGCAACGCCTGACGGCGCGGTTGTGTGGCCCAACGGCAAGCTGACTCTCGGCGCCCAGATATCAGACGCCGAAGGCGTGCTCGCCCGCAAGCGGCGCATCAACGAGCTATCGGATGACGTCGCCGCGCTCGGTTCGCAATTGGGGGAGGCGGAGTCCTCAACCGCCGAGGCCGAGGAGGCCCTGTCCCTCGCGCAGCAAGACGCGCTCGAGATATCGCAGCGCCTCGCGACCTTCTCGGGCGAGCACGACTCGCTTCTCGAGGAGGTCGGACGCCTGGAGCAGCAGCTCACCGGCATCGACCACGAGATCTCCGCTACCGGCCGCCGCATCGACGAGATCACCGAGCGCACGGCCAAGGAGCGCCCGGCAATCACCGAGCTCGAGAACCGCATCACCACCACTGAGCTGCGACTCGAGGAGCTCGAGGAGCAGTCAGCGGTCGCCCGCGAGACGAGAGATGCCCGCTTCCGCGAAGAGAGCGCGCACTCCGAGAGGCTCTCGACCTGCCAGGTCGAGATCGCGACGGTCTCGGAGCGCGAGGTGCACCTGAAGCGCCAGGTCAACACGATCACCGCCGAGCTCGCCGAGCTCGAGGACACGGTCACGCGTTCGCGCGACACGGAGCAGGCGCTTGAGCTGCTCCGCGAGCGCATCCAGCCCGTGCACGAGCTCTACCTCGAACTCCAGGAGCGTGCCGAGCACTGGGCGACCAAGCTCCGTGACCGTGCCCGCTTCGAGCAGGCGGACTCCGAGTCGCTGCGCACCACAATCCACGACGCGCAGGATGCCGTCAGGATCGCGCAGGCCGAGATCGACGAGAAGTCGGGTGGCATGGCCGACCTGCGCGTCGAGAAGGGCCAGCTCGAGGTCCGCGTCAACCAGGCGGTCCGCCGCATCGTCGAGGAGCTCGGCATCCCACTCGAGACCGCGCTGCAGACAGAGCCGATCGAGTCGCGCCCCGGCGCCGAGGAGCAGGCACTGAGGCTGCGCAAGCGCATCTCGAGCCTCGGTCCGGTCAACCCGGTCGCCATGGAGGAGTTCGAGGCGCTTCGAAACCGCCGCGACTTCATGACCGAGCAGATCGAGGACCTCGACGCCTCACGCAAGGCGCTCGCCAAGGTGATCGCGGCTATCGACCGCAAGATGAAGGACCGATTCCTCGAGACGTTCGAGCAGGTCGACAAGCACTTCCAGGAGGTGTTCTCGGTACTGTTCCCGGGCGGCACGTCCCAGCTCGCCCTGACGGACCCCGATGATCCCGAGACGACCGGTGTCGAGGTCGTCGCCCAGCCGCGCGGCAAGAAGCTCGCGAAGATGTCGCTGATGTCCGGCGGCGAGAAGTCACTCACGGCACTGGCGCTGCTTTTCGCGGTCTACCGCACGCGCCCATGTCCGTTCTACATCCTCGACGAAGTGGAAGCCGCTCTCGACGACACGAACCTGCGCCGCTTCGTGGCGTTCGTTGACAGCATGCGCTCGCACACCCAGTTCATCGTCGTGACGCACCAGCGCCGTACCATGGAGATGGCCGATGTGCTGTACGGCGTGTCCATGCAGGCTGACGGCGTCTCGAAGGTCGTAAGCCAGAAGCTCGAGCGCGCTCTCGAGAATGCGGGGGTCTCGGATGAGCACGCCGTGGTATAAGCGCCTTTCCGACGGCCTGACTCGCAGCAGGGAGCGACTCGGCGAGCAGCTCAATGTTCTGCTTCGACGGGGACCGGACCTCGACGATGAGTTCTGGTCCGACCTCGAAGACGCGTTGATCTCGGCCGATATCGGCTTCGTCGCCACGAGCGAGATCGTCGCCGCACTGCGAGACGAGGCCGCGCGCAAGGCGCTGCCCGATGCGGCGGCGGTAGTGGATGCGCTCATCGACCGAATCGCCGCGGAGTTTCCGGAAGCCGAGGACCCCTTCGGCCTCAATCCGGTCACGATTCTCATGGTCGGCGTCAACGGCACCGGCAAGACCACCTCGGTCGGGAAGCTCGCGAAACAAGGCGTCGACGCCGGGAGGTCGGTCCTCCTCGGCAGCGCTGACACGTTTCGTGCGGCAGCCGCCGAGCAGCTCGACGTATGGTCGGAGCGGGCCGGAGTGCCCGTGGTGCGGCGTGACCGGGGTGCGGATCCCGCGGCTGTAGCTTTCGACACCGTTGCGCAAGCCGAGGAGGCCGGCGCGGACCTGACCCTGATAGACACCGCCGGCCGGCTCCACACGTCGCCAGACCTCATGCGTGAGCTCCAGAAGGTGAAGCGCGTCACGGTCAACCGCTCCAAGCCGCCGGTCAAGACGGTGCTCGTCATGGACGCGACGACCGGCCAGAACGGGCTCGTTCAGGCCCGGGAGTTCAACTCGGCGCTCGAGGTCGACGCCATCGTGCTCACGAAGCTCGATGGTACGGCCAAGGGCGGAATCGCAGTCGCCATCGCACGCGAGCTCGGCATCCCGATCGTCAGGATCGGAGTTGGCGAGGGGCTCGATGACCTGCGGCCGTTCGAGCCGGGCGCCTTCGCACGTGCCCTCGTCAGCGGTGAATGATCCCCGGCACAACAGCGACCTTGACACCGGCGGGCCTGCCCTTCTCGATCCCGTGCAGCCGCGGGCATTCAGCAACGCGGCAATCTACCTGTTCTGGCCGCTGCTGACGATCTTCGCGGCCGTCGTCCTCATCTTCTACATCCTCTACTCGCCGCTGCGAGTCGACGGTGATTCGATGGCCCCCGGGCTCGAGCACGGCGACCGTCTCCTGATGACCAAGAGCTACGACGAAGCCCGCAAAGGCGACATCGTGATCCTCACCGAACCGGACTCCGATGAGGGCATCATCAAGCGGATCGCCGCCGTCGGCGGGGACACCATCGAGATTCGTGACGACCTCGCGATCGTCAACGGTGTGCCGGAGAACGAAGAGGGCATCATCCGAGTAGCGAAACTCGGCATGTCACGCGAGGAGATGAAGGTGCCCGCGGACTCCGTATACGTCCTGGGCGACAATCGCCCGGTATCGCTCGACAGCCGAATGACCGGCCCCATGCCGCTTCGGAGTGCGACCAACAAGGCTGTGTTCATCTTCTGGCCGCCCGTCAGAATCGGCCCCGTCCACTGACGGTTTGACGAGGTCGCCTCACCCGACTAGGTTTGACAGGCACTCACGAAGGTTGCTGAGAAAGGGTTCGACTCGTGTTCCAGAATCTCTCCGATCGTCTCCAGGCGATCTTCTCCAATCTCACTGGCAAGGGCCGACTGACCGAAGCCGACGTCGACGCCGCGATGCGCGAGATCCGCATGGCGCTGCTCGAGGCCGACGTCAACTTCAAGGTCGTCAAGGAGTTCGTCGCGCGCGTTCGCGAGCGTGCGGTTGGTTCGGACGTTCTCGAGTCACTCACGCCGGGACAGCAGGTCATCAAGATCGTGCTCGAAGAGATGACCGCCCTCCTCGGCACCACCGAGAGCCGCCTGGCGCTTTCGGGGCGCATCCCCAACGTCATCATGATGGTGGGCCTGCAAGGCTCCGGTAAGACGACCGCGACCGCCAAACTCGCGTACCTGTTGCGCAAGCAGGGCAAGCGTCCGGTCATGATCGCCTGCGACGTCTACCGCCCCGCGGCCATCGACCAGCTCGAGGCGCTCGGCCGAGAGCTCGACATCCCGGTTTATCGCGGTGAGGGCAGCGACCCCGTCGCCATCGCCAAGGCCGGCGTCAGGTACGCCATCGATAGCCTGCGCGACCTGGTCATCGTCGACACCGCGGGCCGGCTGCACGTTGACGACGAGATGATGGCAGAAGCCGTCGCGATCCGAGACGCCGTCAAACCCGACCAGATCCTGATGGTTGTCGACGCGATGACCGGACAAGACGCCGTCAACGTCGCCTCCGCCTTCGCCGAGAAGGTCGACTTCGACGGCGTCATCATGAGCAAGCTCGACGGCGACGCCCGCGGTGGTGCCGCGCTCTCGATCCGTCAGGTCACCGGCAAACCGATCAAGTTCGCCTCTGAAGGGGAGAAGCCCGACACCCTGGTCCCGTTCCATCCGGACAGGATGGCCAAGCGGATTCTCGGCATGGGCGACGTTGTGTCGCTCATCGAGCGCGCGCAGGAGGCGGCGGACGTCGAGATGGACGAGGCGACCGCCGAGCGGCTCGCCAAGGCCGACTTCACTCTCGAGGACTTCCTGACCCAGATCACCCAGGTCCGCAAGATGGGCGGGCTCGGAGGCGTTCTAAAGTCGCTGCCGGGCATGGGCAAGCAGCTCAAGGACATGGAGGGCCAGGTCGACGAGCGCCAGCTCGACCAGGTCGAGGCGATCATCTTCTCGATGACCCTCAAGGAGCGCAGAAACCCCAAGATCCTCAACGGTCCGCGCCGCGAAAGAATCGCGCGGGGCGCTGGAGTGCAGGTCAGCGACGTCAATCGGCTCATCAAGCAATTCACCGAGACGCGAAAGATGATGAAGCAGTTCCAGCAGATGCAGGGAAAGGGTAAGAAGCGATTCAAGATGCCGGGCCTTCCGGGCATGTAGCGTCGTGGGTGTCCGCGCATCACTTCTTTGACCCTGCTCTGAGCCTGTCGTATGATATCGAACCGCTATGCGTTCAAGAGCGGCCGAATGGCGGCCGCCTGTTCCGGAGGTGAACCTGTTGGCAGTCAAGATCCGTCTGGCGCGTCACGGCGCCAAGAAGGCACCGTTCTATCGCGTCGTCGTCGCTGATGGCCGCGCCCGTCGCGATGGCCGCTTCATCGAGGTCGTCGGTCGCTACAACCCGCGCACCGAGCCCTCAACCGTCGAGCTCGACGTCGAGAAGGTCGAGGCCTGGATCGCCAAGGGCGCTCAGCCGACCGAGGCCGTGACCAAGCTCATCGCCATCGCCAAGGGCGAGAAGACCGCGCCGGTCGCCGGCTCCAAGCTCTCGAAGAAGGCCGCCGCCAAGGCTGTCGCCGAGAAGGCCGCCGCTGAGAAGGCTGCCGAAGAGGCTGCCGCTGCCGCGAAGGCCGCCAAGGAAGCTGCTGCCGCCGCGGCCGCCGCTCCCGAGGTCGAGGACGTCGCCGAGGAGGCTGAAGAGGTTCCCGCCGAGGAGACCGCCGAGGCCGAGGCAGCCGAGTAGAAGGCCGGGCGATGACTCGCACCGGTGCTGATACCGAAGCTCTCGTTCGCTACCTCATCACGTCGCTTGTCGACGTTCCCGAGGCTGTGGTGATCCAGCGCTCCGACGAAGGTGACACGATTACCTTCCAGGTCACGATCGACCCGTCGGACGTCGGCAAAGTCATCGGACGCGGGGGTCGGATCATCAAGGCGATCCGCACTCTGGCGCGCGCCGCCGGCAGTACCGAGGATCGTCACGTCGAGGTAGAAGTGCTGGACTGATACGCGATGACGGGCTTGGATTTCGTGCCCGTGGGTCGCGTCGTTAAGACGCACGGACTCAAAGGGGAGGTCTCGGTGGCTTCGGCTGCCGAGGCCCCCTTGTCCGTTCTGGAGGGTGTCTCGGTTTGGTTCGTACCCCCCGTCGGGACCGTCCGATCCTCGCGAATCGAGGGAGTGCGGCCGGGGCCAAAGGGGCCGATAGTCAAGCTCGAGGGGATTGACTCCATCGACGTCGCCCGTGGACTGTGCAACAGGGAGATTCTGGCATCGCGCGCGGATCTCCCTGATGCGTGGTTCGACGTCGAGGAGGAGTTCGATCCGGTCGGGCTCATCGTCGAATCTGAGACAGACGGCCTTATAGGAACGATCACCGAGTTGATAATCACCGGGGCGAACGACGTGTGGGTCGTGGAGGGACCGTACGGTGAGGTTCTCATCCCGGTGATCGACGACGTGGTTCTGGGGCTTGATGACGACGGCAAGACCGTGTGGGTCTCGTTGCTTCCCGGACTGCTTCCGGAGGACGGGGACGACGAGTGAAGGTCGACGTAGTCACCATCTTTCCGCAGATGTTCGAGGGGCCCATGTCGACTTCCATCATCGGCATAGCCCGAGAGCAAGGCGCGCTCGACCTCACCGTCCACGACCTCAGGGATTGGACGCACGACCGTCACCGCACCACCGATGACGCGCCTTACGGCGGCGGTCCCGGCATGGTCATGAAGCCCGAGCCCATCTTCGAGGCATTCGACGCGATATGCCCCGAGGACGGACCTCCGTCGACTCGCATCTTTTTCACGCCCGCCGGCGTGCCGTTCACACAAGAGATTGCGAGGGACTTGGCGAGCAGAGACCGTCTTGTGCTCGTCGCCGGTCGCTACGAGGGTTTCGACGAGCGCAGCCTCTCTCTCGCCGACATCGAACTCTCGATCGGCGATTACGTACTGACCGGCGGGGAGTTGCCCGCGATGGTCGTCATCGACGCCGTCACGCGGCTGTTGCCCGGCGTACTCGGTGATGATGAATCTTCTGTGGAGGAGTCCTTCTCGGAAGGATTGCTCGAGTATCCTCAGTACACGCGCCCGCCGGTGTTTCGCGGGCTCGCGGTTCCGGAGATACTTCGCAGCGGCGATCACGGCAGGATCGCGGCGTGGCGACACGAGCAGTCGCTGCTACGAACGGCTCAACGCAGGCCCGACCTGCTCGATAAGCTCGAGCTGACAGCGGATGAGCGCGCACGACTACTGTCAGAATGTCAGAGAATGGTGCCCGATGACGAGGAGAGTCGATGACCCCGAACGACCAGGCCGATGAGGTCATGCAGGAACCCTCGGAGTCAGCGGAGCTTCTGGAGCCTCCTCGGGCGTCTGAGCCCTCTGCAGGTCGAATGATCCTGGAGACGGTCGTCCTCGTGGCCGTCGCCTTCGTGCTGGCTCAGGGCATCAAGACCTTCGTCATCCAGCCTTTCGTCATCCCTACCGGCTCGATGATCCCGACGATCGAGATCGGGGACCGCGTTCTTGCCGAGAAGCTCACCTACCGATTCACCCGCGAACCCGTGGTGGGCGACATCGTGGTGTTCGACGACCCGACGGGACAGCATCCTCAACTCATCAAGCGCGTCGTCGCCACCGAGGGGATGACCGTCGACGTGCGTGACGGCGCGGTATGGGTCGACGGCGAGCGCCTCGATGAGCCCTACACGCACGGACGGCCGTCGGACCCCGGCACGGTTCCGCTTCCGGTAGAGATCGCGGAGGGCGAGGTATGGCTCATGGGGGACAACCGTCCCAACAGCGGCGACAGCCGGTTCTTCGGACCCAGACCGGTCGAGACGGTTCGGGGCAGGGCGTTCTGGACGTACTGGCCTCCGTCCCGCTTCGGTGACCTCGACTAATCGGCGCAAACACACCGTTGCCCCGCCCGAAAGCGTGGGATATACTACCCACTCGCGCCTGCAGTCTCGCAGACGCCACGATAAACCTAGAACAGAAAGCCTGAGGACATGGACATCATCCGCGCCATCGAACTGCAGCAGATCCGCGACGACCTGCCGCAGTTCCAGGTCGGCGATACCGTCAAGGTCCACTACAGGATCATCGAGGGCAACCGCGAGCGCACCCAGGTCTTCCAGGGTGTCGTCACCCGCCGCCACGGATCGTCGAACCGCGAGACCTTCACGGTCCGCAAGATCAGCTTCGGCGTAGGCGTCGAGAGGACCTTCCCGGTCAACTCGCCCAAGATCGACAAGGTCGAGATCCTGAGCCGTGGCAAGGTTCGCCGCTCCAAGCTGTACTTCCTCCGCGACAAGATCGGCAAGGCCGCTCGCCTCAAGGAGAAGGGCTACTAGGCCCCTCGCTTCACACGATGTACTCTCGACAGGGACCGGCCACACGCCGGTCCCTGTTCGCGTAGAAAGGCCTCCGATGAGCCCGCGGGACCCACGACCTGTGGCACAGATCCGAGCGGCGCTCGCGTCGGCATCCGGTGACTCACTGAAGTCGCTCCTTCGTGCTCTGGAGGACGACGACAGGGCCGGGGTGCGCGACGCTGTAACGACGGCGACCCGTCGAGAAGCGGCACGACTCGCCGAGCAGTCGCGTCTGGAGGCGCTCTACGCCCTCGAGGCTCAGCTTCGGTCCCAGGGGTACCAGGTAGTGGCCGGCGTCGATGAGGTCGGCCGAGGGGCCCTAGCAGGCCCCTTGACCGCAGCCGCAGTCGTACTGCCACCGCATCCTCGCATCGAGGGTCTCAACGACTCGAAGCGCCTGTCTCCTCAACGACGTGCCGAAGTGGCGTTGGTCGTGAGGGAAGTTGCGCTCTGCTACCACGTCGCACACATCTCGCCCGCCGAGATCGATGAGCTCGGCGTCACGGCCGCCCTCAGGCGCGTGATGGGCCGGGCTCTTGCGGGGCTCATACTCGACCCCGATCACGTGGTCGTCGACGGACTTCCGGTCGGAGTGGCGCGCCAGGAGACCGCCGTCATCAAGGGGGACTCCAAAGTGGCGGCCATTGCTGCCGCCTCGGTCGTAGCCAAGGTCACCAGGGATTCGATGATGGTGAAGCTCGCGCCGGACTTTCCTGAGTTCGCCTTCGACGTGAACAAGGGATACGGAACGCTTGAGCACCTTGAAGTGATCTCCCGCATAGGTCCGTCGATCCACCACCGTCGCAGCTTCTGCCCCGGAGGCGGCGCACAGACCCTCTTCTAGCGAGTAAGGTCCCGTTTCGGTTTCGGGAACCCGCTGACTCGAACCTCCTTCGCAGGAGGTGAGGCCGATGGCCACCGAACGCAGGAAGCTAGGAGACAGGGGAGAGGACGCGGCAGTCGCGTACCTGGAGCGCAACGGGTTCACGATCGTGGAGCGGAACTGGGCTTCAAAAGGCGGTGAGGTCGATATCATCGCGCTCGACGAAGAGACCCTGGTTCTATGTGAGGTCAAGACGCGCCGGTCGACTTCGAAGGGCACACCCGACGAAGCCGTGACGCCGGCGAAGCAGCGCCGATACGCTCGGCTTGCCGCAGAGTACCTGCAGTCCGCCGGACTTCAGGACACCCACGTCAGGTTCGATGTGATATCGATTCTGGTCGTGGCCGAGGACCGCGCGCTGTTGCGGCATCACAGGGCGGCCTTCATCCCCGAGGGACCGAGTCTGTGAGCGCTGTCTGCTCTATCCAGACGTCCACCCTGCGCGGAGTGGAGGCCGTGCCCGTCACGGTCGAGGTGGACGTCGGGGCAGGGTTGCCTTCCTTCAGCATCGTCGGACTCCCGGATACCGCAATTCAGGAGGCCCGCGAACGCGTACGCTCTGCACTCCGGGCAAGTGGCTTTGATGTTCCGAATTCGAGAGTGGTGGTGAATCTCGCTCCGGGCCCCTTGAGGAAGCACGGGACGGGATTCGATCTGGCTATCGCGGTGGGAATCCTCACGGCCACAGGCCAGCTGAGCCCCAACCTTCTCGGTGACGTCGCGTGCGTGGGCGAGCTCTCGCTCGACGGCTCTGTTCGTCACATCGCAGGGCTGCTCGCACACTCGCTGTTCGCCAGGGAGGCCGGGCTGTCATTGATGGGTCCGGCTGCGGGCTGCGCCGAGTCGATTCCGGCGGGCGTCTCTTACCTGCCACTGTCGAATCTCGCATCCCTCAAGCACGGGCTGCCGTCCGCCGCTAAGAGCACCAGGCGAAGAGCGCGACTGGCCGACTCGATGCCCGATCTGGCGGAGGTCGTCGGCCAGGACCATGCTCTGCGTGCGCTCATCATCGCCGCGGCGGGAGGTCTCAGCGCACTCCTGGTCGGTCCGCCTGGATCCGGCAAGACGATGCTTGCCCGGCGTCTTCCCGGGATTCTGCCACCGCTCTCCGATGAGCAGGCCTTGGAGAGCGCGCTGGTTCACTCGGTCGCAGGCCTCGACGAGGCGCCATTGCTTGCGGGCGTGCGGCCGTTCCGAGCGCCACACCACTCCGCATCAACAGCGGGACTCGTGGGCGGCGGCGCACCGCCTCGTCCGGGAGAGGCCTCGCTTGCGCACAACGGGGTGCTCTTCCTTGACGAGATGCCGGAGTTTGGCCCTGCTTCGTTGCAGGCGCTGCGCCAGCCGCTGGAAGACCGGAGGATCGTGCTGGTACGGGCCGAAGGCCGCATCTCGTTCCCCGCGGCATTCACTCTCGTCGGTGCGGCCAATCCGTGTCCGTGCGGCTACTTCGGAGACCGATCCCGGCGGTGCAAATGCTCGGAAACGGTCGTTGAGCGGTATCAAGGCCGAATCGGCGGACCGCTCGTGGACCGTATGGATCTTGTTGTGCGCGTCGACCGGCCGGATCCATCACTGCTGATCGATCGCGCCATCGGCACCTCCACTCACGCCGCACGAGATGCGGTGCTCGAAGCGCGTGAACGCGCGGCTCAACGGGGGTCCGGAGACGCATGCTCACTCAGCGGGGTCGCGCTTCTCGCCGCGTGTCGGATGCAGAGCCAGACAAGATCGCTGCTGGAGCGTGCGGCCCGCACTCACCACCTCTCCGGACGTGGAATCACGCGAGTTCTCCGCGTGGCGCTGACCATCAGCGACCTCGACAGTACGTCGAGAGTGGGAGTGGATGAGTTGACGGAGGCTCTGTCATTCAGGGGAGGTCTGGGGTGAGCGCACCGCATCGACACATACTCCGCAGGGGTGAAGACGGATACCCGTTCCAGCTGGAGGCGTCACCGTGGCCACCGGAGCAGCTCTATGTCTGCGGCGATCCGTCAGCCCTGAACCCGGGTCTTTGCGTGATCGGCTCACGACGCGCCACTCCCACGGGGCTTGAGACCACCCGGTTGTTCGCTGGCTGGGCGGGGGCGGCTGGCTACACCGTCATCTCTGGCGGTGCGATCGGGTGCGACCAGGCCGCGCATCGTGCAGCTCTCGAGTCTGGCGGCGTCACTGTGGTCGTCCTGGCCGGTGGTGCCGACGTCGCCTACCCCAGAAGCGCCGGGGACCTCCTCGCTGCTGTCGCGCGGACCGGTGCGGTCGTTTCTGAGCATCCATGGGGTGCAGAACCGAAGAAGTGGACGTTTCGCACGCGCAACCGAATCATCGCCGCGCTCGGCGCCGCGCTGCTTGTCGTCGAGGCCGAGCTGCCGAGCGGCACGTTCTCCACCGCCGACTACGCACTTGAGGCTGGCCGCGAAGTGTGGGCGGTACCCGGCTCCATTCACGCGCCGGAAAGTCGTGGGCCGAATCGTCTAATCCGGATGGGGGCCAACCCGATCACCGACGTGAGCGAACTCGCGTTTGGGCTCGAAGAGCTGCTGGGAAGGCCGCGCATCGTAGAAGAGCCCCGACTGCTGGTGGGTGACTCTTCGGGTGATGCCATCCTGAAAGCCGTGCGGGCCTGCCCCCATCGGCCGGACGACCTTGCCAGGTCACTCGGGATGGACATCGTGACCGTCGCCCGCCGCCTCGGAGCCCACGAGGCCGCAGGCGCTGTCGTCAGATTCCGGGACGGGCGGTACGGTCCGGCGGTGGTGGCGTCGCGCGATACAATCACGTCTGACGAGGACGAAGGAGACCCGTGAGCGAACGCACCATCGAAACAGTGACCATCATCGGCGCAGGTCTGGCCGGTTCCGAGGCCGCATGGCAGCTCGCGGATCGCGGCATCCCCGTGAGCCTGATCGAGATGCGGCCCGAGAAGTCCTCGCCCGCGCACCACACGGACGACTTTGCCGAGCTCGTCTGCTCCAACTCGTTCAAGGGCACAGACCCCGACACGGCTGCGGGGCTGCTGAAGCAGGAGCTGGATTCGCTCGGCAGCATCGTGCTACGCACCGCGCACGAGTGCGGTGTTCCTGCCGGCGGCGCTCTGGCGGTTGATCGGGCGCGCTTCTCGTCCACGATGACCCGGATGATCTCGGAGCACCCGCTGATCTCGGTCAGCAGGGGAGAGCAGACCCAGTTGCCGCCCGGCCGGGTGATCATCGCCACAGGGCCACTCACCAGCCCCGGATTCGAGCCGGTCTTGCACGAGCTCGTGGGCGAGCGGCTTGCATTCTTCGATGCGGCCGCCCCGATAGTCGACGCAGAGTCCATCGACCGAGACGTGGTCTTCGCTGCGTCCAGGTACGGCAAGGGCGGCGGCGCCGACTACCTCAACGCGCCGATGAACCGCGATGAGTACGAGGCGTTCATCTCGGCCCTCCTGGACGCACGGCGAGTCACCGCGAAGGAGTTCGAGACCTCGGATCTGTTTCAGGCGTGCCAGCCCATCGAGGAGGTTGCGCGCAGCGGCGTTGATGCTCCGCGGTACGGCGCGCTCAAGCCGGTCGGTCTGGTAGACCCGCGTACGGGCGAACGTCCCTGGGCGGTCATTCAGCTTCGGGCCGAGAACGTCTCGGGTACCGCCTACAACCTGGTCGGATTCCAGACCAACCTCGCATTCGGCGAGCAGGACCGCGTCTTCCGGATGATTCCGGGTCTCGAGCACGCGGAGTTCCTGCGGCACGGCGTGATGCACAGAAACACCTTCGTTGACGCACCCCGCGTGCTTGATGAATCGCTCGCATTGAGGACGCGCCCCGAGGTTCGTCTCGCCGGTCAGCTAACAGGGACCGAGGGATACATGGAGGCGGCGGCAACGGGCCTTCTGGCCGCGATCAATACATACGCGGATCTCGCGGGCCGCCCCCATCTGGTCTTGCCTCGCACCACCGCTCTGGGCGCGCTGATCGCCTACGCGACCGACTCGGCCACGGAGCGGTATCAGCCGATGCACGTGAACTTCGGCCTACTCCCGCCGCTTCCAGAGCGTGTCAAGGGCAAGCGCGAGCGTTACGCCGCCTATGCAGAACGCGCTCGAAACGACCTCGCGCACTGGCTCGCAGCACACACTGACGTGCTTGGTACTCAGGATGAATGAGCGCTCCACGTCGATCGAGGTCGACCGCTTCCTCACGCATCTGACCGTGGAGCGCGGCGCGTCGCCCCACACGGTACGAGCCTACGCTCAGGACCTGTCGCGCTACCTGGAATGGGCCGAGCGCTCTGACATCGACCCGTTGCATCCCACGCATCGTCAACTGCGCGGATATCTCGCGGAACTCGATCGGGCGCGCTACTCGAAACGGACCATTGCCCGGCGCCTCTCATCAGTTCGCTCGTTCTTCGCATTCATGATCGAGTCCGGGACCGTCGAATCTTCGCCTGCGGCAGTACTGAGCGCACCCAAGTCGCCGCGAAGGCTGCCGCGGCTGGTTCCCGGCGAGGAGCTCACAGCGCTGCTCGAGGCCCCCGACCGCTCGACGCCAACGGGTCTGCGAGATGCCGCAATCATGGAGCTGCTGTACGCCAGCGGAATGCGTGTCAGTGAGCTATCAGGCCTCACAATAGCGGACCTCGATCTCGTCCAAGGTCAGATTCGCGTCCTCGGAAAGGGCTCGAAAGAGCGTCTGGTCCCGGTTCACCGGTACTCTTCCGGACTCATCACCGCCTACCTGCGCGACGCACGTCCGCTACTTCTCCGTGACCGGCCGACGGACGCGGTGTTCCTGTCCACCCGAGGCGGGCCGCTGTCAGCCGATGCGGTTCGGCGGATATTCAAGCGATACCTGGCACAGACGGGCTCGACCTTGTCACTCAGCCCCCATGCCATGCGCCATACGTTTGCCACGCACCTGCTCGAATCGGGGGCTGACCTGCGGACCGTACAAGAGCTGCTCGGCCATGTTGCCCTGTCAACCACCCAGATTTATACTCACCTCAGCATGAAGCGTCTTCAGGACGTGCACAGTTCCGCACATCCGCGCGCCTGAATCTCATTGCAGTAAGGGGCAACTGCATGAAGCCTGGCTCCAGGACGGATGTTTCCGACCTTTGGGTCAAGTACAAAGAGGGAGGCGACGCGGGTCATCGCGACGAACTCATCCTCAACTACTCGCCACTGGTGAAGTACGTCGCCGGTCGGCTCGCTTCGAGTTTGCCTCAAACCGTCGACACCTCTGACCTCATCAGTTACGGCATCTTCGGACTCATCGACGCCATCGAGAAGTACGACCTCGAGCGTGCTATCAAGTTCGAGACCTACGCGATCGCGCGAATCAAGGGCGCGATAATCGACGAGCTCCGTGCGATGGACTGGGTTCCGCGCTCGGTCCGGTCTCGCGCCCGTGAGATCGAGTCGGCCTACATCTCACTCGAGAACGAACTCAAGCGCCTTCCGTCCGACCAAGAGGTGGCCGAGCGTATCGGAGTGACCCTCAAAGAGTTTCAGGACATGCTCACCAAGATCAGCTACACCTCGGTGGTGAGCTTTGAGGAACTGTGGGTCGGCGGTGACCGCGAAGAGGGGCAGAACGCGCTCGGCACCATCAAGGATGAGACCGCCGATGATCCTGTCGCCGTCTTCGAGAGCGCCGAGATCAAAGAGATCCTCGCAGATGCGATCGATCGTCTGCCTGACCGCGAGAAGACCGTCATCGCGCTCTACTACTACGAGGGCCTTACGCTCAAAGAAATCGGGCAGGTGCTCGGCGTCACTGAATCCCGCGTAAGCCAGCTTCATACTAAGTCCGTGCTTCGACTGCGCGCCCGGCTCCATGCGGCACAGTCGATGCCGTAATCTATCCGCTGAGCCAACAATCGCGCCTAAACCCTACAAACGCTCCTGCGAGGCGAACATGGGCTTCACCGTTCTGGTCGTGGAAGACACCGAACTGCTGCGACGCATGTACTCTGACCGCCTGGAACTTGACGGCTTCAATGTGGTCGCGGCGGCCGACGGGCTTGAGGCGCTTTCTGTCCTGAGAACGAGCACGCCCGATCTCATCCTTCTCGACCTCGTGATGCCGCGCATGAGCGGCCTCGAGGTGCTTGAAGTGATCAAGAAGGATCCTCGGCTCTCAAAGACGCCGGTCGTCATCTTGTCGAATCTCGGCCAGGACTCCGACATCGAGCGGGGTATTCGGCTCGGCGCGGTCGACTACCTCATCAAGAACGACGCCCGTCCCGCCGACGTGGCCGAGCGGGTGTCGGCGATCCTCGGTCTCACCGCCGGCAAGTCCAACGATCTCGACGCCTACCGTCTCTACGTTACCGACCGCGCAGGCGACGCGGACGCGTTCATCGAGGCCGCAAGCCTGGTGCGCCGCTTCTGGTGCCCGGCGTGCGAGGTTGAAATCCAACTCGAGATGATTCCGAAACCCGATCGTCCGGGCTGGTACGACTCGCACCTCGTCTGCCCACAGTGCGGGCGCGAATACTGATTCGGCGCGTCTGAATCGGTTCTTGTGTCGCACGTGCGGGGTACCGTATACTTTCAAGGCTCTTATCACACATGCCCGAGGATTCCGGCGCGAAGGTGCCGTCACACGTGACGGTCGCTGACCGGGAGGAGATCCGGGCAGAGGAACTAACCGAGAGGAAGGCATCGCTATGCCCGTCGTCACTATGAAGAGCCTGCTTGAGGCAGGTGTCCACTTCGGTCATCAGACCCGTCGCTGGAACCCGAAGATGAAGCCGTACATCTTCACCGAGCGTAACGGCATCTACATCCTCGACCTCCAGCGCACCATGCGTGAGCTCGAGCGCTCCTACAACTTCGCCCGCACCATCGGCCAGCGCGGCGGCTCGATTCTGTTCGTCGGCACCAAGAAGCAGGCGCAGGAGCCGATCATGGCCGAGGCCCAGCGCTCCGGCATGCCCTACGTCACCAACCGCTGGCTCGGCGGCATGCTCACCAACAACGTCACCATGCGCAGCCGTGTCGCCCGCATGGTCGAGCTCGAGACCTGGGAAGAGGACGGCCGTATGGCCGCTCTGCCCAAGAAGGAACAGATCCTCCTCCGCAAGGAGCTCGGCAAGCTGCAGGCGAACCTCGACGGCGTGCGCGACATGCGCGATCTGCCGAGCGCGATGTTCGTCGTCGACACCAAGCGTGAAGACATCGCCATCAAGGAAGCGCGTCGCCTCAAGATCCCGATCATCGGCCTGGTCGACACCAACGCCGATCCCGACGAGGTCGACTACGTCATCCCCGCGAACGACGACGCGATCCGCTCGGTTGGCCTGATGTGCCGCGTCATCGCTGACGCGATCATCGACGGTCGCGGCGGTGTGCAGTCCGAGCCCAAGGTTGAGGCTCCGGCCGCTGTCGCTCCGGTTGTCGAGGCCGCTGAGGAGTGCGTGGAGACCGTCGACCCCGCGGTTGCGATCGCCGAGGTCGCCGATCAGGCCGCACCGGCCGCCGAGTAGCACCAACATACGCAGCATCAACTCCGTGGTAAGGCCCACGATGACTCCCCGGGAGGGAAGAGATGGCTGAGATCACCGCCAGTATGGTGAAGGAGCTCCGTGAGTGCACCGGAGCAGGCATGATGGAGTGCAAGAAGGCGCTCAGCGAGGCTGAGGGCGACCTGGACAAGGCAGTCGACATCCTGCGCACGCGCGGTCTGGCTGCGCTTGCCAAGAAGGCTGGTCGTGCCACCAACGAGGGCGCCATCACCGCTTACCTGAGCGACGACGCCAAGCTCGGCGTTCTCGTCGAGGTCAACTGCGAGACTGACTTCGTCGGTCGCAACGGTGAGTTCCTCGGATTCGTCAACGCTCTCGCGACCCACATCGCAACCGCGGATCCCGCAGATGTCGAGTCGATGAGCGCTCAGACCTTCGTCGGTCGCGAGCACACCGTCTCCGAGGTTCTGGGTGAGATGGTCGGCAAGCTCGGCGAGAACATGGGCGTAGCCCGGTTCCTGCGCGCTTCCGTTGAGGGCACCGGCGCCGTTTCCACCTACATCCACGGTGGAGGCAAGATCGGCGTTCTCGTGGAGTTCGGGCTCAAGAACCAGGAGACCGCAACCAACGAGACCTTCCGCACCGCCTCCAAGGACATCGCGATGCAGGTTGCCGCCGCCATGCCTCTGTTCGCCAACCGCGACGCCGTCGACGCCGGGACCGTTGAGCACGAGCTCTCGATCTACAAGGCGCAGGCCGCCGAGTCGGGCAAGCCGGAGAACATCCAGGAGAAGATGGCTCAGGGTCGCCTCGAGAAGTACTACAAGGAGGTCGTGCTCCCCGAGCAGGTATTCGTGAAGAACCAGGACCAGACCGTCGGTCAGTATCTGGCCGCTGTGTCCAAGGAGGTTGGCGACGAGATCACCGTCCTCAGCTTCACCCGCTGGACGCTGGGTGAGACCTCCAGCTAGAGCGCGCTTCTCACGCTACGGTTACGAGTCGAGCCGGTGCATCACGCACCGGCTCGACTGCTGTATCCTGTCTTGAAGACCTCACCGGTCCTGTACACACGAGGGGAGCAGGGACTTGTCAGATTTTCAGTTCCGCCGGGTACTTCTCAAACTCTCGGGCGAAGCACTCATGGGCGAGGCCGGCTACGGCATCGATCCGGCCATACTCGATTCGCTGTCCGAGCAGATCAAGCACGCCCGCGCTGAGGGAGCCGAGATCGCGATAGTCGTCGGCGGCGGCAACATCTTCAGGGGTCTGGCCGCATCATCAACCGGCATGGATCGCGCCCAGGCTGACTATATGGGCATGCTCGCAACGGTGATGAACGCCCTCGCGCTCCAGGATGCCCTTGAGCGCCACGGTGTGTTCACGCGAGTGATGAGCGCCATCACCATGCAGGCGGTCGCGGAGCCCTACATCCGAAGGCGTGCTATCAGGCACATGGAGAAGGGCCGAGTCGTCATCTTCGCCGCCGGTACCGGCAACCCGTACTTCACCACGGACACGACCGCCGCGCTGCGTGCGCTTGAGATCGACGCCGATGCGGTCATGAAGGCGACCAAGGTCGATGGCGTCTACGACGCGGACCCCAAGACGCATCCCGATGCCGTCAAGTTCGACGAGCTTACCTACATAGACGTACTCAACCGCGGTCTGCAGGTCATGGATAGCACCGCAATATCGCTTTGCATGGACAATGAGCTGCCGATCATCGTGTTCAACATGGAAGTACAAGGGAACATCGAACGGGCACTCAAGGGTGAGCCCGTCGGAACCATCGTGAGGGGAGACAACCGATGACGAACGACATCATCAAGGATGCACGCGAGCACATGGACAAGACCTACCAGGCACTCCTTCACGAGTTCGCCTCTGTTCGTACCGGGCGCGCATCCATCGCCTTGTTCGAGAAGATCCAGGTCGAGGCGTACGGCAGCCTGATGCCGCTGAACCAGGTCGCCAACCTCAAGGTCCCCGAGCCGCAGACCATCGTCATCGAGCCGTGGGACAAGTCGGTCATCGGCGCGATCGAGCGTGCGATCCAGCAGTCGGACCTTGGGCTCAACCCCTCGAATGACGGCATCCTGATCCGGGTGCCGTTCCCGCCGCTGACCGAGGAGCGCCGCAAGGAGTTCGTGAAGTTGTGCAAGGGCTACTCGGAAGAGGCGCGTGTCGCCGTCCGCAACATCCGTCGCGATGCGAACCATAAGCTCGACAAGCTCGGCAAGGACGGCGAGATCTCGGAAGATGACGTCCGCCGCGCCGAGGCTGAGATCCAGAAGCTCACCGACGGTCACATCAAAGAGATCGACGAGGCATTGAAGCGCAAGGACGCCGAGATCATGGAGGTCTAGGGGAGTGACCCCCGACCGATCCACCCGCTCCGAGTTCTTCAAGTCCAAGCGCGCCCAGGAGCTGCTCGGCGAGTTTGACCCCGCCGCCACGCCCACGCACGTCGCCGTCATCATGGACGGCAACGGTCGCTGGGCGAAGCGAAGGGGTCTTCCTCGGCTTGCCGGACACAGCGCGGGCGCCAAGGCGGTGCGAGAACTCATCGCAGCCGCCATCGAACTCGAGGTCGGCTACCTCACCATCTACTCGTTCTCCTCGGAGAACTGGAGTCGCCCTGCCGATGAGGTCTCAGGGCTTATGTCGCTCTTCGTCGAGGTGCTCGAACGCGAGTTGGTGAACCTGCAGAGACTCAACGTGAGGGTCCGGGTGATCGGGGACCTCTCGGCGCTTCCGGACGCCACGCGTGAGTCGTTCTCTCGCAGCGTCGCGTCGACCGCCGACAACACGGGCCTGACCCTCGTAGTCGCTCTGAACTACGGGGCACGCCAGGACATGGTCAACGCGGTCCGCACGATCGCTGCGCGTGTCGCGACCGGCGAGATCGCTCCCGACGAGATCGGTGACGCGGATGTAGCCGCCGGGTTGTCCACGGCCGGCATCCCCGATCCCGACCTCCTCATCCGCACGAGCGGGGAGATGCGGATATCGAACTTCCTCCTGTGGGAAATCGCCTACAGCGAGCTGTGGGTAACCGCCACGATGTGGCCTGACTTCGACCGAGCCGACCTGCTCAAGGCGGTCGTGGACTACCAGAAGCGCGAGCGCCGATTCGGAGGTTCTTCGTGACCGGCCCATCACCCAAGCCGGCGGGAATCAACCCGCCCGGGCTCGCGCGCCGAGCCATCACAGGCGTCATCTACGGCGCTGTAGTGCTCGTCTCGCTGTTCTTCGGGTCGCTGCCCGCAGGAATCGTTCTCGGCGTGATGTCCGGCTTCGCCGCTGCGGAGTTCTACGCCCTGGAGCGCCGAGAGTCGCTCATGCCAAACGAGGTCTTCGGCGTCGCCGCAGCCGCGTTCATGCCTGTGGCGGCCGCTTTGTGGGGCCTTCCGGGGCTTTCAGCCGTAGTGACGGGACTGATCGCCGCGTCGCTCGTCTGGCACACCGTCTTCGTCAAAGTTCGTACGGCCGATACTGCCCTGACCCTGTTCGGCGCCGTCTACACCGGCTTCCTGCTCGCGTACCTGGTTCTCATCGTCAAGGTATTCGGCAGCGGCGAACTCGTGCTCTCGATTCTCGGCAACGACCGAGGTCGCGTACTCGCAATCGCGGTCGTGATAAGCGTATGGCTCTCCGATATGGGCGCCTACTTCGTCGGCTCGCTTACGGGCCGCCACAAGATGGCGCCGCACATATCGCCCAAGAAGTCCTGGGAGGGGTTCGTGGCCGGAGTCGTCGGCTGCGTCGCCGTATGGCTGCTTGTGCCCCTGTGCCCCGTGGCAGCCATCACGTGGACGCAGGCGATGGCGGTCGGACTCGGAGTTGCGATCGCGGCCGTTATCGGAGACCTCGCGGAATCGCGCATGAAGCGCGAGGCGGGCGTCAAGGACTCCGGTACCTCCCTGCCCGGCCACGGCGGATTCCTCGATCGCCTCGATTCGCTCATCCTCGTGTGTCTCGTCGCATACTGGATCCTGTGGTGGAGTGGTGTCCGATGAGTCGCCCGTTGCGCGTCGCCGTCCTCGGCTCTACCGGCTCGATCGGCCGCCAGGCCCTCGACGTTGCCGCCGCCCATCCCGACCGCATCGAGATCGTGGCGCTCTCCGCACACTCGAGCGCGGAGCTGGTGCTAGAGCAGGCCCGCACCTTTCGCGTACCCCGCGTCGCCATAGCCGATGAGAGCGCCGCGTCACGCGCACGCGGGCTCACTCGTGCCGATGACCCGTTCGCGACTATCGAGGCTGGCTCCGACGCAGTGACGTCGATCGCGGGCGACTCGGATGCGGACGTGATCCTCAACGCGCTCGTCGGTGCCGCCGGGTTGCGCGCTACATGGGAGGCGCTCCGAGCGGGCAAGACGCTCGCGCTGGCCAACAAGGAGTCGCTCGTCATCGGCGGCGACCTGATCATGCCGCTTGCCGCCCCCGGGCAACTGCTGCCGGTGGACTCAGAGCACTCGGCGATCTTCCAGTGCCTGCTTGGTGAAGACGGCAGGGACGTTGCGCGGATCTGGCTCACGGCAAGCGGGGGGCCGTTCCGAGGCAGGACCCGCGCCGAGCTCGCCGATATCACTGCCGCACAGGCACTGGCCCACCCCACGTGGAACATGGGTCCCAAGATCAGCATCGACTCGTCGACACTCATGAACAAGGGTCTCGAGGTCATCGAGGCGCACCACCTGTTCGCCGCCGACTACGACACCATCAAGGTCGTCGTGCATCCGCAGAGCTGCATCCACTCGATGGTGGAGTACAGCGACGGAAGCGTGAAGGCGCACCTCGGGGCGACAGACATGCGGATTCCCATCCAGTACGCGTTCAGCCACCCACGCCGGTGGGAAGCACCGCTCGCGCCCGTGGACTTCGCCGCGCTCGGGCGGCTCGACTTCGCAGAGCCGGACCCGGACACCTTCGGCTGCCTGAGACTCGCATTCGAGGCGGGGAGGGCCGGAGGCACCGCACCCACGGTGCTCAATGCCGCCAACGAGGTCGCCGTGGCTGCGTTTCTCACCGACCGCTGCTCGTTCCTCGACATCGAGCGCATCGTCTCGGAAGTCCTTGGCGATCACTCGGCCGAGAGGGTCGAGTCGATCGACCACATCGAGACGGTGGACGCGTGGGCGCGCGAACGGGCAGCCAAGGCTCTTACGTGACACGAAAGCGCGCCACGGGTATCGGTTCGGTGGCGCACGGTTTGCACTCCGACCTCCACACCATCAGCTGATACGCGGAACGGAAACGAATGAACGACGGACTTCTCGCCCTCTTCTGGGGCGTCATCACGTTCTCTCTCATCGTCGTGATCCACGAAGGCGGCCACTTCCTGACCGCCCGGATGTTCGGCGTCAAGGTTCACGAGTTCATGGTCGGGCTCCCAGGCCCCGCGATCCGCTTCCGGGGAAAGAAGACCACCTACGGCGTCACAGCCATTCCACTGGGCGGCTACGTGCGCATCGCGGGCATGGATCCCGGACCTGAGGACCCTCGCCTCGCCGAGGTCCTCGCCTCCCTGACCCGCGTGGGTACCGCAAACGCCATCGAGGTCAGCACGGTTACGGGGTTTGACTCGGGCGACGCCGACCGGATGCTGATAACGCTCGCCGACTGGGATGCGCTGGTCCAGTCACCCGACGACGAATACACCTACGTCTCTCGATTCACGCCCGAGGAGGCCTCCGACCCGACCGCGCTTCTGGACAAGGCCCGCTCGGTCACCTATCGCGCACTGCCGACCTGGAAGCGCGTCGTCGTGCTGTCGGCCGGAGTGGTGCTCAATCTCGTCACCGCCATCGCTGTGTTCACCTTCGTGTTGTCGGTCTTCGGCTACCTGCAGGAGACCACATTTGTTGGCGGCGTGAATCCCGGGTCCGGTGCCCAGGCCGCGGGCATCCGAGCCGATGACCGGCTCGTCTCCTTCGACGGCGTCCCCATCGGTGAGTGGGCCGATCTCACCCGCGAAGTGACAGTCCGTGAAGCCGGCGACGTCGTTCTCGTCACCGTCGAGCGGAACGGCAAGCTGCTGGACCTCACCGCGACGCTCGGGGCCCGGCCCGAAGGCCCGGGTGCACTCTTGGGCGTCCAGACGAGGGTCGAGCAGGTGCACCCGAACGTGGCCGAAGCGCTTGTCCAGTCGGTGAGCTACATCGGACTGACCTTCAAAGCGATCGCCGGCTTCTTCAACCCGAGCACGTTCCAGCAGTCCATCAGCCAAAGCTCCAGCGTCATCGGCGCGTCCTACATCGCAGCCGAGGCCGCACGCACCGGCCCGCTCGACTACGCCGCCATCGTCGCGGTGCTGTCGCTGTCTCTCGGCGTCATCAACATCCTGCCGATTCCTCCGCTCGACGGCGGCAAGGTCGCCATCGAGATCGTCGAAAAGCTTCGTGGCAAGCCTCTGTCGCGCAATCTGTCGCTCGGCCTCTCGGCGTCCGGAGCCGTCCTGCTCTTCGCCCTCATCGGGTACCTCATGTACGCTGACGTCGTACGATTCATCGCCAGCTGACAGGGGGCCGCGTGATCACCCGCCGAGAAGTACGACCGGTCGTCGTCGGCGACGTAACCATCGGCGGTGGCGCTCCGGTGAGCGTGCAGTCGATGACCAACACCGACACCCGTGACCCCCAGGCGACACTCGCCCAGATCGGTCGGCTCACCGAGGCCGGATGCGAAATCGTGCGCGTGGCGATCCCGCGCGCCGATGCGCTCGACGGGTTCGAGGCCATCTGTGCCGCATCCCCGATCCCCGTGGTCGCCGACATCCACTTCGACCACCGGCTCGCCATCGAGGCGACCAGGCGCGGGGCCGCCAAGCTGCGCATCAACCCGGGCAATATCGGCTCGATGGAGCGTGTCAACGCGGTCATCGACGCGGCGGGGGAGGCAGGCATCCCGATTCGCATCGGAGTGAATGCCGGTTCGCTCGACGAGCGCTACGCCGACAAGGACTGGTCGCTCGCAGACAAGCTCGTCGCCAGCGCGAACGCATTCTGCGAGCACTTCGAGGCCCACGGCTTCACAGACGTTATCGTCTCGGCCAAAGCCTCAGACGTGCCGGTCACCATCGAGACCTACCGACGGCTGGCCGTCGAGATCCACCATCCGCTCCACATCGGGGTCACCGAGGCCGGAACCACCCGTACCGGCACCGTGAAATCCGCCGTCGGTCTGGGCATACTGCTGGCCGACGGGATCGGCGACACCATGCGCGTGTCGCTGACCGCCGATCCCGTCGAGGAGATCCTGGTCGCCTGGGACATTCTCGCGACCCTCGGCATCCGACGAAACGCTCCCGAGATCGTCAGCTGTCCCACGTGCGGACGCTGCCAGGTGGACCTCATCCCGATCGCCGAGGAGATCACGCGCCGGCTGCAGGGACGACCCACGCCCATCAAGGTCGCGGTCATGGGATGCGTCGTGAACGGACCGGGCGAGGCGCGCGAGGCCGACCTGGGAGTCGCCGCGGGGCAGGGGGTCGGGTTGCTGTTCGCCAAGGGAGAGCCCCTGCGCAAGGTCCCGGAAGACGAGATCGTCGAGGCACTCATGGACGAGATCGCGAAACTCGAGGCCTCGCTCTAGGCTCGGACCGCTCCGTTGGCGCTCCGAATTCATCCGCGGTGCGCTATTCTGCCGTATACACCTACCGACACGTGAAGACGGGGAGTCCCACATGACCGTCGCGCTGAAGATGAGCGCCCTGTACGCACCGACCCTCAAAGAGGATCCCGCAGAGGCCGAACTCGCTTCCCACCGGCTGCTGCTGCGCGCGGGCATGATCCGCAAGGCCGCCGCCGGCATCTACTCCTTCCTGCCGCTCGGTAATCGCTCGATCGCGAAGATCCAGCAGATCGTTCGCGAGGAGATGAACGCCATCGGGAGCCAGGAAGTGCTTCTCCCCATCGTGCAGCCTGCGGAGTTGTGGCTCGAGTCGGGACGCTGGGAGCTCTACGGCCCCGAACTCGCTCGGCTTTCGGACCGCCACGGGCGTGAGTTCTGCCTCGGCCCCACACACGAGGAGATCATCACGGCGCTCGTGCGCAATGACGTCCGCAGCTACCGCGAGCTGCCCCTGTCGCTCTACCAGATCAACATGAAGTTCCGCGATGAGGTTCGTCCGCGCTTCGGACTCTTGCGAGGGCGCGAGTTCATCATGAAGGACGCCTACTCGTTCCACACCAGCCAGGAGTCGCTCCAGGAGCACTACGACGCCCAGGCCCGCGCCTACGGTCGCATCTGCGAGCGTCTCGGACTCGAGTACCGACCCGTCGTGGCCGAGTCCGGCCAGATCGGCGGCAAGGTCACCACCGAGTTCATGGCGCTCGCCGAGGCGGGCGAGGCGGGTCTCGTCTACTGCGACTGCGGTTACGCCGCCAACGTCGAGGCTGCCGAGACGGTCGTTCCCCGCACGCCCTCCGTCACCGAGCCGCGTGAGATCGAGAAGGTCCACACACCCGACATCCGCACCATCGCGGAGCTCTCTGAGGCGATGGGCATCTCCGAGCACGACACCGTCAAGACCATGGCCGCCAAGTCCCCCGAGGGCAGACTCGTCTACTTCTGCGTGCCTGGCGACCGCGAGCTCAACCCGGTCAAGGCCGAGTGGGCCGTGCCCGGAGTGGTTCTCCTCGACGAGGCTGACTTCGCCGCGTTCGGCATTCCCAAGGGCTCTCTCGGCCCGGTGAACCCGCCGGAAGGCACGCTCGTCATCGCGGACCGATCGCTCGAGGGCGACCTCGCGTGGGGCGTAGGTGCCAACGAAGGTGACTACCACCTGTTCGGCGCCATGCCCGGCCGTGACTTCGAGGTCGCGTCGTGGGCGGACCTCGTGGTCGCTCAGGCCGGAGACGGATGTCCCGAGTGCGGCGGCACCCTCAAGGGCGCGCGTGGCATCGAGGTCAGCCAGGTCTTCCAGCTCGGCACCCGCTACTCAGAGTCGATGGGCGCCACCTACGCCGATGAGAACGGCGACGAGCAGCCGTTCGTGATGGGCTGCTACGGTGTCGGCGTCTCTCGGTCCCTCGCGGCCGTGATCGAGCAGCACAACGACGAGAACGGCATCGTGTGGCCGATCTCTGTCGCTCCGCTCGAGGTCGCTGTTCTGCCCCTCATGGCCGAGGGCGAGGTCTTCGACACCGCCGAGCGGGTCTGGGCCGGACTCGCGGACGCAGGGGTCGAGGTCGTGCTCGACGACCGCGACGAGCGTGCAGGCGTCAAGTTCAACGACGCCGACCTCATTGGCTGGCCGTTCCAGGTGGTGGTGGGAAAGAAGGGTCTCGCAAACGGAGTCGTGGAGTTTAAATCCCGCACAACCGGAGAGCGCAGTGAGATCGCGCTTGACGACGCCGTCGAGCGCATCGCGGAAATCGTTCGAGAGGCACGCCGCGCGATGGAGGTCTAGCGCCCCGCAACTCCGACTGACACCGGGAAGGCCGATGACCAGTACGCACGTGTTTTCCATAGAGACCTTCGAACCGCATTCGATTCCCGCGGAGCAGCTCTCTGTGCTCCTTCACCTGAACCATGCGTTGGGGTCATCGCTCGACCTGCCTGCGGTGCTGCAGGTCGCCGTCGAGGGCGCGGTTGCCATGCTCGGCCTTGATACAGGCGCCGTGTACCTCATCGACGAGGGCAGGCTCAGTCTGGGTGCCACCTTCCCGGAACTGCCCGCTGACTTTCCCGACGAGTTGCGTGAAGCGTCACTCGACGACCACCCGCACATCCGCCGGGCCGTGACGGAGGGCGTGCTGCTCTACGTGGATGACGTAGCGAACGCGGACCTCACCCCGGCCGAGCGCACCGTGGTCGAGGCGCGTGGCCTCACGTCGGTGCTCTACGTACCGCTCGTCTCAGACGGAAACGCCATCGGGGCGTTCATCGTCAGCACCTGTGGCGAGGTCAAGGCCCTGAGCGACGCGGACGTCGCGATCTGCGCGGCCATGTCAGCGGCAAGTGCTCTGGCAATCGTCAACGTGAGCCTGTTCGACTCGCTGGAGCTTTCTCACCGCGAGCTCATCGAGGCCAATCGGCGGCTCGAGGAGAAGCGAGACGACCTGCGTCGACTCGCCGACGCTCTCGCCCGGGCGCAGGATGAGGAGCGACGACGACTGGCTATCGAGCTCCACGACAGGGTCAGTCAGCCGCTTGCGGTGATGCGCATGCGCATGGCCACCTGGAACCAGCGACTCCAGCCGTTCGATGTCGGCTCGGAGTATGACCAAGTCATGTCGCTCTTGGATGAAGCCATCAGCGAGACGCGCACGATCACATCCGAGGCCAGTCCGCCGTTCCTTCTCGAGTGCGGGCTAGGGACTGCGATCGGATGGCTGTGCGAACGCGCGAGCTCAGTAGGACTCGAGAGCTCTTGTTCCGTCCCGAGCAGATCGGGCCGCTCGACGAAGATGTCGCCGTGTTCGTGTATCAGACCGCTCGCGAACTCATCGCGAACGCCGTAAAGCACGCTCAGGCGTCTCGTCTCGACATCAGGGTTGCTGCCGACGAGAACCAGCTAGTCCTCACGGTCAGCGACAACGGCCGCGGCTTCGTTCCCGAACTACGAACCGGGAGCGGCTTCGGCCTCATGAGCCTCACCGAGCGCGCGTACCTCTTCGGCGCGGATCTTGTGATCGACTCAGCGCCGGGGGAGGGTACCAGGACGCACCTCACCGTCACACTCGGCTGACCGCGCCTCCCCGTTTGAGCGTGTGGCGCGCCCGGATTGTGGTATTATCACCGCGTACGTGAAATGAGCCGTTCTTGCGAGAAGTGGGCGATTAGCTCGCTTCTTTTGTTCTGTGGTGAAGGAGGTGATCGGATGGCCGTTACGGATCTGGCAAAGCGTCTCGAGGAAGCCCTTGAGCCCCTTGCCGAGGAGCACGGATACGAGCTCGTCGCAGTCGAACAGACGGGTGGCCGAAAGAGTCCGGTCATCAGAGTCCTTCTGGACCGCGAGGGCGGCGTGAATCTCGACGCGATCTGCGAGGCGAACTCGTGGGTGAGTGACGCGATGGATGAGATCGATCCCATCTCGTCGAACTACACCCTCGAAGTGTCCTCGCCGGGCGTGGACCGTCCCGTGCGCAAGCTCGCCGACTTCGATCGGTTCTCCGGTGAGTCGTGCACGATCAAAGCGGCGATCACCGCTGGTGAGAAGCGCAATGCATGGTCGGGAACGCTCGCTGGCACCGATGGAGACGTCGTACTTCTCGACGTCGAGGGCGAGCGCGTCAGGATTCCCTTCGACAGCATCCACAAGGCACGGCTGAAAGGTGCCGTGTCGTTCGACAGAGAAAGGGGCGCCCAGGAATGAGCTCTGAACTGATGAGCGCACTCCGCGCACTCGCACAGGAGAAGGGCATCGACGAGTACGACATGCTCGACAAGCTCGAGCAGTCTCTCGCTACCACATATCAGCGCATCCTCGACCTCGAGAACTCCACCGAGGTGACTGTCGACCGCGAGACCGGTCGCATCTACGTCTACGAGCTCGTCCCTGAGGGCGAATGGGACGAGGAGGCCGGCGAGCAGCCGGTTTACGAGCGTCGTGACGTCACGCCGGCGGACGTGTCGCGAATCGCTGCACAGAACGCCAAGAACGTCATCACCTCCATGATCCGCGACGCCGAGCGCGAGCGGATCTTCGAGGAGTACGCGGACCGCATCGGTGAGAGCGTCACTGGCACGGTCCAGCAGAGCGACAGCCGATACACGCTGATCAAGCTGCGTGAGGGTGTCGAAGCGCTTCTTCCGCCGAGCGAGCAGCCCGGCAACGAGCGCTACGACCACAACCAGCGCATCAAGGCCTACATCATCGATGTGCGCAAGGGTCAGGGCAGTGAGCCCTCGATCGTGGTCTCGCGTACACACCCGGGCCTGATCCGCCGCCTCTTCGAGATCGAGGTGCCCGAGGTCTATGACGGCATCGTCGAGATCAAGAGCGTCGCTCGCGAGCCTGGCGCCCGCAGCAAGGTCGCGGTCTCCAGCCGTGAGAGCGGGCTGGACCCGGTCGGTGCGTGCGTCGGCCCCAAGGGCAGCCGCGTCCGCATGATCGTCGGCGAGCTCCGTGGTGAGCGCATCGACGTCGTGCCGTGGAGCGAGGATCCTCAGACCTACGTCGCCGCATCGCTTTCGCCCGCGAAGGTCGACCGCGCGATCATCAACGCTGATACGCACACCGCCACCGTCATCGTCCCCGACGACCAGCTCTCGCTGGCTATCGGCAAGGAGGGCCAGAACGCCCGTCTCGCCGCGAAGCTGACCGGCTGGCGCATCGACATCAAGAGCTCGACGATGGCCGCTGAGCAGGGAATCTCCTCGCAGTCCTCGGTGTCCGAGGAAAAGGCCGAGGACTTCGACGGCCGCTGCTGCGCTGTTACGTCCACCGGTGTTCGCTGCCGCAACCAGGCACGCCCCGGTAGCTACTACTGCGGTATCCACGACAAGGAGGCGGCCGCGGAGTGAACAAGACGCGCAAGGTACCCGTACGCACCTGTACGGCCTGCCGCACCTCTTCGGAGAAGCGCGGGTTCGTAAGGTTCGTGCGAACGCCTGAAGGCCACATCGAGGTCGATCCGACCGGCAAGGCCAACGGACGTGGAGCGTACCTCTGTGCGAGCCCTGACTGCTTCGAGGTGGCACGTTCGCGCCGCCGCCTCGACTCGGCGCTCAGGGTCAGATTGGAAGACGACGACTACAACCGCCTACGCAGGGACTTCGACGAGCTCCTCACAGATGAGGGCTCGAAGCAGGGAGAGTGACGCAACAGAATGCCAGCGATGAGGGTACACGAACTGGCCAAAGAGTTCGGGATGACCAGCAAGGAGCTGCTCGACAGGCTCCAGGCTATGAAGATTCCGGCCAAGAACCATGCCTCCACGCTCGTTGAGGCTTATGTAGACAAGATCCGCAAGGAGCTCGGGCCGGAGTTGGCCGAGCGCCAGGCGCAGATAGAGGCTGCCCGCGCGGTCGAAGAGGCCGCCGAGGCCAAGAAGCGCGCGGAGGAAGAAGCCAAGCGCAAGACGGACGAAGAGAGCCGTCGCAAGGCCGAAGAGGTCGAGCGCAAGGCCCGCGAGGATGAGCGCAAGGCTCGCGAAGAGGAGCAGCGTCGCCTCGAGGATGAGACGCGTAAGCGTGCCGAGGAAGAAGAGGCCGCACGCGTCGAGGCCGAGACCGCCGATGCTCGCGCACAGATGGAGGTCCAGGCCCCCGTCGTCGAAGTGCCCGTCGAGCCCGTAGTGGCCGAGGAGACCGTCGAAGAAGCGCCCGCCGAGGTTGCTCCCGCGCCGGCCGCCAGCGGCATGTCTGCGCTCGAGGCCGCAATCGAGGCCGAGAAGAACCGTCTCGACGCCGAGAAGGCCGCCAAGATGGAGAAGGCCGAGGAGGAGCGCTATCGCAAGATGGCCGCCGAGGCCGAGCAGCTCCAGCGCGACAAGGTCATCGAAGAGGCTAAGGCGGCCGTCGCGGCCGCACAGGCCGAGGGTGGCCGCAAAAAGAAGAAGAAGCACAAGAAGACCGGCGAGGAAGCCGCGGACGCCAAGCATCATGAGTCCGCCGTGACCGCCGAGGTCTCAGTCGAGGGCGACGTCGTCACAGTCACCGAGGGCGCTACGGTCGGCGAGTTCGCCGATGCGCTCGGCGTGGCAGCAAACGACGTCATCAAGCGCCTGTTCATGCTCGGTACGCCGTTGACCGTCAATCAGCCGATGATGCGAGACATCATCGAGATCATCGGCGACGACCTCGGTGTGACCGTCAATGTGGTCAGCCCCGAGGAAGAGGCCGGCTGGACGTTCGTTGACGATGAAGCGGACCTCAAGACCCGCCCGCCGGTCGTCACCGTCATGGGCCACGTCGACCACGGCAAGACGTCGCTTCTCGACGCCATCCGTGAGACGGGCGTGGCAGCGACCGAGGCAGGCGGCATCACGCAGCACATCGGTGCGTCTGTCGTAGAGCGCAACGGTCGCCAGATCACGTTCATCGACACGCCGGGTCACGAGGCGTTCACCGCCATGCGTGCGCGTGGCGCGAACATCACCGACGTGGTAATCCTGGTTGTCGCGGCGGACGACGGCGTCATGCCTCAGACCGTGGAGGCAATCCACCACGCGAAGGCCGCAGGCGTTCCGATCATCGTCGCTGTCAACAAGATCGATAAGGACGGCGCCAACCCCGAGCAGGTCAAGCAGATGCTCACCGAGCACGAGATCGTGCCGGAAGAGTGGGGCGGCTCCAACATCTTTGTCGAGGTCTCAGCCAAGAAGCGCCTGAACATCGAGGGTCTGCTCGAGATGATCCTGCTGCAGGCTGACATCCTGGAACTGACCGCCAACCCCGACGCGCATGCGTCCGGCGTGGTCATCGAAGCCAAGCTCGACAAGGGCCGTGGCCCGGTCGCGACGCTCCTCGTGCAGCGGGGTACGCTTCGTGTCGGCGATGCGATCGTCGCGGGTACGGCCTACGGCCGCGTTCGTGCGCTCGTCGACCCGCTCGGAACCACCGTCGCAGACGCCGGCCCCGCTGACCCGGTCGAGATTCTCGGCCTTGCGAGCGTGCCTAGCGCAGGCGACGAGTTCCGCGTCTTCGCCGACGAGCGCGATGCGCGCAACCTGGCTGAAGAGCGCGCGATGAAGCAGCGTATCCGCGAGCAGAACGCCACCAAGAAGCATGTCAGCCTCGACGACCTGTTCGACCGCATCGCCGAGGGCGAGCTCAAGGACCTGAACCTCGTCGTCAAGGCGGACGTACAGGGTTCGATCGAGGCCCTCAAGGATGCGCTCGACAAGATGGATCAGACCGAGGTTCGCATCAACGTCATCCACTCCGCAGTCGGTGGAATCACCGAGAGCGACGTCATGCTGGCCGACGCATCCGACGCCATCATCATTGGCTTCGGCGTCCGTCCGGCACCGGCCGCCAAGACGCTCGCCGAGCGAGAAGGCGTCGACGTTCGCACCTACCGCGTCATCTATCAGGCGATCGAGGAGATCAACGCAGCCCGCGTGGGTCTGCTCGCCCCCGACTTCATCGAACAGGACACGGGCCGCATCGAAGTCCGCGAGCTCTTCCGCGTTCCCAAGGCGGGCGTCATCGCCGGTTCGTACGTGCAGGAAGGCGAGATCCACCGGGACGATCAGGTCCGCGTGGTCCGCGACGGCACCATCATCTACGAAGGCAAGATCGGCTCGCTGCGCCGCTTCAAGGAAGACGTCAAGACCGTGAAGCAGGGCTACGAGTGCGGTGTCAGCATCGAAGGCTTCCAGGACCTCAAGGAAGGCGACTTCATCGAAGGCTTCCGCGTGGTCGAAGTCGCCCGAGAGGCGTAGGGGACAGCGTGAGAGAGTCCTACGGACGAAAGACTGACGAGCAGGTCCGGGAGGCGGTCGCACTGATAGTCGCGACCGAACTCTCGGACCCGCGCGTCTCACTTGTCACCGTCACGGGCGCCAAGGTCAGCCCTGACAAGAGCGTGGCCAACATCTACGTGAGCACCTCGCTCGATCGTTACGACGAGGTTCTCGGCGGGCTTGAGTCTGCAAAGGGTCGGGTTCGCTCGCTTCTCGGCCGCAATCTCGGCTGGCGCGTTTCGCCTGAGATCCGCTTCTTCATAGACACGAGCGTGGATGAGGGCGCTCGTATCTCTGAGGCGCTCAAGCACGTGCCCCCCACGCTCGTTGACGGGGAGGGCGCCGAGCCGAGCGTCGACGAGGATTCGGAGTAGCGGCCGTGCTGCCGTATCACCGAGTCGCCACAGCGCTCAGGCATGCCGCATCGGTTGTCGTCTGCGCTCACGTCAGGCCTGACGGCGACGCCATCGGCTCGGTGCTGGGCATGACCCTCGCGCTCCGGGCCGCCGGCATCCCCGCGGTTCCAACGCTTGCCGACGACCGCGACGCGCCCTCGACCTACGCGTTCCTGCCGGGTCACTCGCTCTACGTGCCCGCGTCTCAGCTCGAGACTCCTGACGTCTTCGTCGCGCTCGATACGCCGGTCCCACACCGACTGGGTGTCGCCCAGCGCCTGATGGAGTCTGCCGAGACGGGCGTCGTGTTCGACCACCACCCGGATGCCCAGGAGTACGGCTCGCACTGCGTGTGCGACCCCTCGATGGCCGCGACCGGACAGATCGTGTGGCGCTTCTTGAAGGCGCTCGACATCACCGTCACGCCCGAGATCGCACTGCCGCTGTACGTCGCCGTGATAACCGACACGGGGCGCTTCAGCTACGACAACACATCGCCCGGCGCCCTTCGCGACGCCGCCGAGATGATTGAAGCCGGCGTGGACCCGGCGGCTGCTTCCCGAATGGTGTTTCAGGAGCGGTCCGCGGCCTCACTCGAGCTCGAGAGCAGGACGCTTTCGCGGCTCACGCTTGCCAACGACGGACATGTCGCCTGGACATACCTTACCGATGAGGACTTCGCCGAGACGGGCGCCTTGCCCGAGGAGGCCGAACACCTCCCCGACGCGATCCGGGTTATCGGCGGCATCGACGTCGCGATGCTGCTTCGGCAGCGCGGCACCGAGGTGCGGGGGAACCTGAGAGCCAAGACCGGGTTTGACGTCGGCACCGTTGCCCGCGGGCTCGGAGGCGGCGGGCACCGTGCGGCAGCCGGGTTCACGGTAGAAGACTCCCGCGTCGACGACGTGGTCAGCGCCATACTGCCGTCCCTGCCGGGCGGCGAGGGCCTGTGAGCGCGAGGCGCCGCGGAGCGACCGGCCTGGCCGGCGTGCTTCTCGTCGACAAGCCTGCGGGACTCACCAGCCACGACGTCGTGTCACGCATCCGTCGTATCACCGGTGAGGGCCGGGTTGGCCACGCAGGAACTCTCGACCCGATGGCCACGGGGCTGCTCGTAGTCCTCATCGGGCCCGCCACTCGTCTCGAGCCCTACCTGTCGAGCGCATCCAAGAGCTACCTTGCGACGATCCGCTTTGGCGCGGCCACAGACACGGACGATGCCGAGGGTGCCGTGACCGAGGAACTGCCCGTCGATGCGCGCACGTTCGACCCGGCCGCCGCACGCGAACTCCTCTCGACCCTACTCGGCGAGTCGGACCAGATGCCGCCTGCATACTCGGCTATCAAGGTCGGGGGAACGGTCGCGCACCGGGCCGCAAGGGCCGGCACTCCGCTCGACCTGAAGCCGCGCCCCATCACCGTGTACGAGGCCGAACTCACTGGCGTCGATGCAGGTACGAGCACGTGGGACGTGTCGTTCCGCGTTTCGAAGGGCACCTACATCCGCTCGATAGCGCGAGACATCGGAGTACGCGCCGCAACGGTGGCGCATCTGGCAGCGCTGCGACGCACATCCAGCGGTCCCCTCGAAGTCGCCGACGCCTTCTCGCTCGAACAGATCGAGGCAGCCGGCGCAGAGGGATTCGCCGAGCTGCTCATCGATCCAGTCCGGGCGCTCGGCCTGCCTGTAGTGTCGACATCTCCCGCGGCGGTGACCGATGGCAGGCCCATCGCCGAAGGCGTGGACGCCGCAGCGGATGGCGAGCTTGTCGCCATGACGGCTGAGGACGGGTCGCTCTGCGCGCTCTACCGCCGAAGCGGCGAGCGCCTGGTCGCCGAGGTCGTCTTCCCGCAGCCGGTCGGAGGAACACGATGAACCACGTCATCACCTGGCGTCCGGGAATGAAGCCGCTCGGAACAATGATCGTCGCAATCGGGGTATTCGACGGAGTGCACCTGGGTCATCAGGCACTCCTGCGAGATGCTGCCAAAGACGCGATGCGACGCGACGCGCACTCCGTAGCCCTCACCTTCGACAGAGACCCTGATCAGGTGGTTACTCCCGATCAGGCGGCCGCGCAGCTCCTCACGCTCGAAGAGAAGGTCCGGCTCATCCGAGAATGCGGGATCTCCTACGTACTCGTGGTCCCATTCACTTCGACCCTGGCCGCGATGTCCGCCGAATCGTTCCTCGACGAGGTTCTTGCGCCGTCAGGGGAGTTGATCGGGATCCACGTCGGCGAGAACTTCCGATTCGGCGCGCGAGCCACGGGCGATCTCGACACTCTGTACGTGTGGGGCGTCGAGCACAACGTCGACGTCAAGCCGCACAGCCTGCTCGAGGTAGACGGCGGCCCTGTCACATCGACGAGGATCCGCGCGCTCGTGGCCGACGGCGACGTGACGGGTGCGGCGTCACTTCTCGGAAGGCCCACGCGCGTCACCGGGACCGTGCACCGGGGCAGGGGAGAGGGCGCTCAGCTCGGCTTTCCCACCGCAAACGTCGATCCGGTGCCCTATGCGGCGATTCCGGCGAACGGGGTCTATGCCGGTCGCGCCCTGCTGGGAGACGGCCGCTCGTATCACGCAGCGATAGTCGTCGGCCGTCCGCCTTCATTCCCGGCGGCCACCGACTTCCTTGAGGTTCATCTCATCGGATTCGAAGGCGACCTGTACGGAGCGGTCATCTCCGTCGAATTCTGCGTACGCCTGAGGGACCAGCGATCATTCGAGTCGCTGGACGCGCTCGTGGCCGCCATCACCGCGGACGTGGCGCGGGCATCCGAAGAGATGGCCGTCATCGACGCGGCGACCTCGGATGACGCCGAAAATGACTGGGTCGAGAACCCGTTCACCGTGGTGGGCGAACGTTTGGGGGACATCGTGGAGACCTTCGTGGGAGATTCGGGCGACTACTACGACGACGAGGATGTCGTCGAAGATCCACAAGCGCTGCTCGCAGCCGAGCGTGCTGTCGCAGGCATCGACCCGATGGACGCGTACGACGAGACCGATGAAGAGTGGGTGCAGGTGGTCGAGCCCAGGCATCTGTCCGGCCTGTACTCGGCCGCGGGCGTCACGGCCATGGCGATCACCGGGCCTCTGTCGGCGGCCGGCATCCCGTTCGCGTGGGACCCGTATCCGCCGGAGCAGGCGCCGTCGTTCCGTCCGGGCTACGGCGCGATCGACCGCCCATACTCCCTTCTCGTCCCCGCATCGCGTGCCGGCGAGGCGCGACAGGTTCTCAGCGAGTACGAGCGCCACCTGCGCCTGCGAACCCGGCCCGTGGAGCGGATGTTCGTCGAGCCGGAGCACCCAGGACCCATCGTCGAGACCGAACCCGTGAAGTCGGGCACCCTGGTCGTTCTCTTTGCGGTACTCATTGCAATCCCGCTGGCACTTGCGGTGTTTGGGCTCCTCACGCGCTGACGGCGTGGAACCGCCCGGCACCGTGGGTATGCTATACTTCGCGAGTTGCACGCAATTACCCCGGCCTCAGAGGCACGACTCACCGACGGCCATCTCGGACCGGGGCGGACCACGTGAAAGGTGGACCTGATATGCCGCTTTCCAAGGACACGAAGTCAGAGATCATCGAGAAGTTCAAGCGCGGTGACTCCGACACCGGCTCCGCCGAGGTGCAGGTTGCACTTCTGAGCCAGCGCATCCGCGACCTCACCGAGCACCTCAAGATCCACAAGAAGGATCACCACACGCGCCGCGGGCTCCTGAAGCTCGTCGGTCAGCGCCGCCGCCTTCTGGCCTACCTCAAGAAGACGGATATCGAGCGCTATCGCGCCGTTGTGTCGGAGCTCGGTCTGCGCGGGTAGACATCCCATAGGGAGACTGAAGGCGGGGGGACTCCTCCCGCCTTCTTTATGGGGCGCCTTTGCTTCGGGGCCCCTGCCCGCCACACAAGACGGGTACCGATGAGGTTCGCAGGGTGCGGACCACGAGGGGCAAGCCGGGCGCATGGGGCTCCCGACTGAGGAACAGGGAAGAAGAATCCGTATGACGAAGATTGTTGAAGAGTTCGAGCTTTACGGTAAGACGTACGTCATGGAGACCGGCGAACTGGCCAAGCAGGCCGGCGGCGCGGTCACCGTCCGACAGGGCGACACCATCGTGCTCGTCACCGCCACCGCGTCGAAGCAGCCCAAGGACTTGGACTTCTTCCCGCTGACGGTCGACTTCGAAGAGCGCATGTATGCCGCGGGCAAGCTCCCCGGCGGATTCATCAAGCGCGAGTCGCGTCCGTCCGAGAAGGCGACGCTGACCGCCCGCATGATCGACCGTCCCATCCGCTCGTCGTTCGCCGACGGGTTCCGCAACGAGGTCCAGGTCATCGCCACCGTGCTCTCGGCCGACCAGGTCCACCAGCCCGACGTCATCTCGATCATGGGCGCCTCGGCCGCACTGCTCGCCGCTGGCATCCCGTTCGAGGGCCCGCTGGCCGGCGTGCGTGTCTGCCGCGATTCCGAGACCGGCGAGTTCCTCGTGAACCCCAGCTTCGACCAGGCCGAGGACTCCGACCTCGACCTCGTGGTCGCCGGCTCCCGTGACGCCGTCTACATGCTCGAGGCCGGCGCGCACGAGGTAAACGAAGAGGACATGCTCGCGGCTCTCATGTTCGCGCAGGAGGCCATCGGCGCGTTCTGCGACGTGCAGGACAAGTTCCTCGCTCAGCTCGACATCAGGCCGATGGAGGTCAAGCTCCAGACCATCGACCCTGAGCTCACCGAGCGGATCTTTGCCGCCGGCGCCGAGAAGATGAAGGCTGCCCTCCACAACGCTGACAAGCACGCCCGCATGGACGGCGTCCAGGCGGTCAAGGACGAGCTGCTCGCGACCTTCTCGGACGAAGAGATCGCCGCGCACGGCAAAGACATCAAGGCGGTGCTCAAGCAGCTCGAGAAGAAGACCATGCGCACCATGGTTCTCGAGGAGGGCGAGCGCGCCGACGGCCGTAAGCTCGACGAGGTCCGCCAGATCAGCAACACCGCCGGCTATCTGCCGCGCGCTCACGGCTCGGGGCTCTTCACCCGCGGCCAGACCCAGGTTCTCTCGGTCCTGACGCTGGGAATGCTCAACGAGTGGCAGCGCCTCGACACCATCGACGTGTCGCTGGGCAAGCGCTACATCCATCACTACAACTTCCCGCCGTTCTCGACGGGTGAGACCGGGTTCATGCGCGGCCCGAAGCGTCGCGACATCGGCCACGGTGCCCTTGCCGAGCGCGCACTGCTCCCCGTCATTCCGGAGGAAGTCGACTTCCCGTACACGATCCGCATCGTGTCCGAGGTCCTCGAGTCCAACGGCTCGAGCTCCATGGGCTCGGTCTGCGGCTCGACGCTGGCCCTCATGGACGCCGGTGTGCCGATTTCGGCGCCCGTGTCCGGTATCGCCATGGGCCTCATCAAGGAGGGCGATCAGGTCGCCGTCCTGACCGACATCCAGGGCCTCGAGGACTTCCTCGGCGACATGGACTTCAAGGTCGCGGGTACGCCTAACGGCATCACCGCCATGCAGATGGACAACAAGGCCAAGGGCCTGTCCATCGACATCCTGCGCAAGGCCCTCATGCAGGCCAAGGAAGGCCGTGCCTTCATTCTCGGCAAGATGCTCGAGGAGATCGGCGAGGCGCGCGAGGAGATGAGCCAGTACGCTCCGCGCATCATCACCATCAAGGTGCCGACCGACAAGATCCGCGACGTCATCGGCTCGGGCGGCAAGGTCGTCCGTGGCATCCAGGAAGAGACCGGCGCGCAGATCGACATCCAGGAAGACGGCACGATCTTCATCGCCAGCCGTGACACCGGTGGGGAAGAGGCCAAGCGCCGCATCCTGGCCATCGTCAAGGAGCCCGAGATCGGCGAGGAGTACCACGGCCGCGTCGTCTCGATCCAGCCGTTCGGCGCCTTCGTCGAGCTCATCCCCGGCAAGGACGGCCTGCTGCACATCAGCCGCGTCGCCCAGGGCCGCGTGGGCAAGGTCGAGGACGTCCTGAACGTAGGCGACGAGGTCCACGTCAAGATCATCGACATCGACGATCGCGGCAAGGTCTCGCTCGACCGCCTCGACAAGCCGCCGGCGCCCGAGGGCTCCGCAGCTTCCGCCGAGGGCGACAGCGCACCCCGTCGCGAGGGTGGCGGCGGACGTGACGGCGATCGCCGTCCGCGCCGCAGGCACTAGGCACGAAGCTTCATAGCGCACACAGAAGCCCCCGGGACTCCCGGGGGCTTCTTGCTACCTGAACTCGAGGACGACCGTCGTGCCCGTTGGGCCGGTGCTCAGAAGCAGACGTTCGGTCGCCTCGAGCATCACCGTGAACCCCATTCCGAGGCTGCCCTTGGTCGAGTAGCCATGCATGAGCGCGGCGTTCGGCAGGTTCTTGAAGTCAATTCCGGAGCCGCGGTCACGGACCATCAGCTGTACCGCCCCGTTGTGATTGAAGAGCTGATACTCGGCACCGCCCGCGTGAAGGACCGCGTTCGTGAGCGCCTCACCGGCGGCGCAGATGGCCACGTCGATGTCTGAGGTTCCCACCATGCTGGTCATCGCCTCTTTGACGCGCTGTCTCGCTGCGGCGAGGTCTGCCGGCTTGTGGACGCTGCGCAGCTGGGTGAGTGGTGTCCCGACTGACTCGGCGATCTCGTCATCGGTAAGCAGCACGAGTCGGCCGCCCGTGACCGCACTGAGGACGTCGGCGTAGGCCCGTCTGATGTCGAGATCCTTGTCACGCACGGCCGCCTGAGCAGCCTCGAGACGCTTGATCATCGAGTGGGCCAGGAAGTAGAGCAGCGCTGACGTCGCGACGACGTAGCCCATGCCCTTGGCTGAAGCGATGAAGCGCTCGACTGCGATGGGAAGCCCCAACGCGGAAAGGAGTCTATCCGAGAACAGTATCCAGACCGTGCCTGCGGCCGCGTACCACGCAGCGAGCCGCAAGGCCAGGTAGCGTGGCGATGGTCCGTCTCTGTGTCTTCGCGACGACATCACGCCCGCCTTCGTTGGCTGTCCCGCATACCTGGGTGTGTACCCGTACTCCGGGTCCCGGCGCGGGCGAGGGGTGAATCATTGTCATATACTGGTCCAACGCTCAGTCGACGGGGGGACTCATGGCTCGTATCGCACATTGCTTGTTGTCCGCGTTGATCGTAACGGCACTCGCCCTGCCGGCCACGGCCGGGGCGACCCAGGAGCAGTCGGCCGACACCGGGACCGTTGCTTCCGCTGCGCTGGCCTTCGACGGCATGAGCCGCATCGCCGGCGTCAACCGCTTCGATACGGCGGCTCGCGTCGCGAAAGCGTCCTTTCCGGGATGGTCCGGTGTCAAGCACGTCGTAGTCGCATCCGGCGACGACCGCGCCGCCGTTGACTCGCTTCCCGCGGCCGGACTCGTCTGGCTCTACGACGCGCCCCTCCTCACGACGAGCGCTCGCCAATCGCCCGCGGAGTTGAAGCAGGCCCTGACGCAGATCGTGTCTGCCAACACGAGCGTCACCGTCCACGTGGTGGGCGGCCCGCTCTCGGTCCCCGATGCACGGCTCCGGGAGATGGCCTCGATCGTTGGCAGCGCCTCAGTGGAGCGGCTGCCCTACGGTGACCGGTACGAGACCGCCCGCCAGGTCGTGGTAAGAATGCTTGCCGAGGCACCGTCGCGCGGGAAGACCGTCCCCAAGACGGTTCTCGTCGCGAGGGGCTCGGATCCGGCGAAGCTGATCGATGCGCTGCCGCTCTCAGCCATCACCGCGCGAAAGGGCATGCCGCTGCTTCTTGTCGGCGACACCATGCCGGCAGGCACGAAACGTGCGATCGACGATCTGCAGCCGACCTCGGCCTACTTCGCCGGCGGCGGCTATCCCTCCGCTGTGACTTCGCAGTTCCGCGGCTACACCTATGCCGGACCCATCGCCATCGACATCCTCCTGGGCAGTAGCCGCTTCGGTACGGCGCGCGTCATCGCCGAGACGGCCGATCGGTACGGCTGGCTCGACTCTGCGCGCGTGGTGGTCGCGTCCAGCATGGCTGACGCACTCACCGGAGGATCAATGTTTGGGCGCACGAACTGCGTTCTTCTACTCGTGACCCCCACCCGTGTTCCGTTCGACACTGCCGAGGCGCTTGGCGGTGGCGTGAACAACCCGGCACGCGTGTACGTGATCGGCGGCAAGTCCGCAGTCTCGGATACCACCTATGGGGACGTGCGGATGCTGGTCGACCCGGCCGTGCCGATAACTCGGCGGCTCAGCTCGATCAAGACGAACATGCTCATCAACCGCACACAGTCCAGTCAGTACGGGTGGCAGCCGCAGGTCACCGCGTACGACCAGTTCGGGTACGCGCTTGAGGGGGCCGAGGTGACCATCACCACGGTTATCTGGACGCGAGCGAGCGGCCGCGTCCTCCCAACCACCTACACCACCCGGCGGACCACTCCGTACCACGGCTACATCGCGCCCACGATGCAGTACGTAAGCACGCGGGTGCTCGGCGATATCACCACGTCGAACTCTACGAAGTTCTCGCTCACCTACAAGGGCACGACGATCACCAAGTCGACGAGCTGGAAGTTCTGATTCGACCGCTCGTCCGCGCCACTGCCAATCTCGGGAACGATATGATGGACGGGGCGGCATGCACCGCCCCGTCCTCGCTTTCTCCCATCGACCCGTCAGGGGGCCGTCGATGTTCTATCGCAAGACCGTGCTCGACAACGGCATCACCGTCATCACCGAGCCCATGGACTCTGTGCGCTCTGTCGCACTGGGAGTCTGGTTCGCAGTGGGAAGCCGCGACGAGAGCGCTCCCGAGGCCGGCATGTCCCACTTCATGGAGCACATGATGTTCAAGGGCACGCCCACGCGTAGCGCCAAAGACATCGCCGACTCTTTCGAACGCATCGGCGCCGAGCTCAACGCCTTCACGTCCAAGGAGTACACCTGCTACTACAGCCGCTTCGTGGATGAAAACCTCGTGACGGCGTTCGAGGTCCTCGCCGATATGGTGGTGAGCGCCAATCTGGATGACCCGTCGTGTGAGTCCGAGCGCGAGGTCGTCATCGAGGAGATCGCTCGGATGGAGGACACCCCCGACGACCGCATCCACGAGATCTTCAGTCACGCGCTGTGGCCCGATCACCCCATCGGCCTGCCAATCCTCGGAAGCAGACAGACTGTGGGCGGCTTCGATCACCCCCAGTCGGTCGACTTCCGCGCAAAGCACTACGTGACCGGCAACTGCGTCGTGGCCGCTGCAGGCTCCGTCGACCACGACGAGCTTGTCGCCCTTGCCGAGCAGCACCTCGCGGCCCTCTCACAGGGCCCGCGCAGTGTCAGACCTGTCGCCACGACCGCCGGCGCATCGTCGCTGTCCGTGCTGCCCAAGGAGACCGAGCAGGCGCACATCTGCTTCGGCGTCGCGACCATGAACGCGCATCATCCCGACCGTTTCGCGCTGGCGCTTCTCGACGGGATTCTCGGCGGGGGAATGAGTTCGCGACTGTTCCAGGAGATCCGGGAGAAGCGCGGCCTCGCGTACTCCGTCTACTCCTTCTCGGCGCTCTATCAGGACACCGGCGAGTTCGCGGTGTACGCGGGCACGCGACCCAGCAACACCGAAGAGGTGCTGAGCCTTATCCGTCAGGAGATGGAGCACATCGCCGAAGCTGGAGTCACCACCGAGGAGTTCGACCGCGTCCGTCAGGCGTCGAAGGGGCACCTGGTGCTCGGTCTCGAGTCCACCCGCACCCGCATGACCCGGCTGGGCAAGAACGAGGTCACGGGCGGGGAGATCCTCTCGGGGGACGAAGTCATGGAGCGCTTCGACGCGGTCACCATGGATGACCTGCGGCGTGTGAGCGCAGACGTGCTTTCACGCCAGAAAGTACTCGCCGTGATCGGTCCGTTCGAGGACGCCGCGTTCGAGTCCCACATCCGCTAGCCAAGAAGGGAAACCGATGATTCGCGTACTCGTCGCCGGCGCGGCCGGCCGCATGGGATCCGAGGTCGTGAAGGCGGTATCTGCAGCTGAGGGCATGCAGGTCGTCGCGGCTGTCGACCCCGGTGTAACCGGCTACCTCGTGCCGGACGCTCACGGAAGCCACATTGAGTGCTCGACCGATCTGGCCTCGGCAATCGCCGATTCACACCCGGACGTCGTGGTCGACTTCACCCGTCCTGACGTCGTCGAATCGAACCTGCGAATCGCCCTGCCCGCCGGTGTGGACTGCGTGGTCGGCACCACGGGCGTCTCGGAGGAGACCCTTGCCGAGCTGGCCGAGCTCGCACCCCAGGGGACCTGCCTGTTCTTCGCGCCGAACTTCGCGGTCGGCGCGGTACTGATGATGCAGTTCGCCGAGCGCGCCGCTCGCTTCATGCCGCACGTTGAGATCGTGGAACTGCACCACGATCAGAAGCTCGACGCGCCCAGCGGCACCGCCATCCGCACCGCTCGCATGGTCGCGGCTGCCCGCTCGGCGACGCCGCCAGCGCCGGGTCGGGAGACCGAGCTCCCCGGACTCGACGGCGCCCGCGGTGCACTCGTCGACGGCGTTCCCGTGCACTCCATCAGGCTCCCCGGTCTCGTCGCCCACCAAGAGGTCGTCTTCGGCGGCACCGGCCAGACCCTGACCATCCGTCACGACTCCATCGACCGCACGTGCTTCATGCCCGGCGTCGTGCTCGCATGCCGCGAGGTCGGGGCCCACAGCGGCCTGGTTGTCGGCCTCGAAGAGCTGATGGGGGAGTAGCGGTGACCGACCGGCCCATCGTGGTGATGAAGTTCGGAGGCACCTCCGTGGCCACCGAGGAGGGCCGCGCAGCCATCGCGGCGCGCGTCACCGCCTCTCTCGAACGCGAGCAGGCGCCCGTGGTCGTGGTCAGCGCGATGGGACGCAGAGGTGCGCCTTACGCCACAGACACGCTGCTTGGACTGGTTGGCGACCTGCCTGCGACCCGGCGAGAGCATGACCTGCTCGCGAGCGTCGGTGAGGTGGTCAGTGCCGTGGTCGTGGCACATGAACTGCGCGCGGCCGGTATCGACGCCGCCGCCTTCACGGGTGCCGATGCGGGGATTCTCACCGACGGCGTGCACGGCGACTCGGCCATCACCGAGATTCACACCGGCCCGCTGATGCGCGCGATCGGCGACGGCACCGTGCCTGTCGTCTGCGGCTTCCAGGGCATCTCCGAGGAGGGCGCGCTCACGACTCTGGGACGGGGTGGGAGTGATACGACCGCCTGTGCCATCGGGGTCGCACTGTCCGCCCACGAGGTCGAGATCTACACCGACGTCGACGGCGTGATGACCGCCGACCCGCGAGCCTGCGACTCCGCGGAAGTGCTCGAGGTCATCCGCGCCGATGAGCTGTTCCAGATGGCAAAGCACGGCTCTCGCGTCGTACACACCCCTGCGGCCGAACTCGCGCTCGCGAGCGGGCTGTCGGTGCGCGTCCGCAACACGTACTCGGATCACCCGGGCTCCAAGGTCGCAGACATCGCGTCGTACAGGCCTGACCGTGTGGCCACCGCCGTCTCACACGTCGACGGCGTCGCACGGGTGCGAGTTGCGCTCCCGGCGCCGGAAGGCACGGAGGCGCACATGGCCGCGCAGACCCGGGTCTACCGCGCCATGGCAGACGCCGGCGTCTCGCTCGACATGTTCACGCCCGTAGGCGAGGCGCTCGTCTTCACGATTCAGGCCGCATCGCTCGACACCGCGTGTGCGACTCTCGGCGAACTGGGCCTCACGCATCAGGTCACCGACGGGCTCGCGAAGGTCACGCTCGTCGGCGCGGGCATGCACGGGGTACCCGGTGTCGTCGCGCGGATGGCCGAGTACCTTGCCGAGGCGGGAGTCACCGTGTGGCAGACCGCCGACTCTCACACGACCATCTCGGTGCTGGTGACCGAGTCGGACGCCCGCAAGGCCGTGCAGGCGCTTCACGATGGATTCGAACTGGGGGAGTGATCGATGCGCGACGTCGTCCTCTACATCACAGCATCGCTCGACGGCTTCATCGCTGACGCTCATGGCGGGGTGGAGTGGCTCGAAGGCGCGGACGACGAGGACTACGGATACGCCCAGCTCATGGATAGTGTCGACACCGTACTCCAGGGCTCCCACACGTACCTGGACACACTCACGCTGGTCGATCACGACCCGTACGAAGGCAAAGACAACATCGTCTTCACCAGCCGAGACGACCTGCCCACGCGCGGGAGTGAGCGGTTCGTGAGCGACGATCCCGTGAAATTCGTGCGCGACCTCAAGCGCGCCACGGGCGGCCGCATCTGGCTCGTCGGCGGAGGCGAACTCGCCTCCACGCTGATGAGCGCCGGGCTGATCGACGAGGTCGACCTGTTCGTCCAGCCTGTCATCCTCGGCGACGGGATCCCTTTGTGGAGGCCGCCGCTCGACATGCGTCATCTTCAGCTGGTGGAAGCCAAAGCATGGCCGGGGCACCTTGCCGAGATACGCTACCGGGTACTGCCCGCGTCGTGACGCCTCGGCAACGCGGGGGCTCGCACGATGCGAACACCTGCTCGGGTATGGCACAATGGGCAGGTAGATGATGTAAGCGCGTCTCGCATCTTGCGAGCGTGTTCCACGAGGGGCTGACTTCCCATGACTACTCCACGCTTCGGCCGCCTGATCACGGCTATGGTGACCCCGTTCACGCCCGACGGTGGTCTCGACCTTCCGCGCGCAGAGCAGCTGGTGGACAAACTCATCTCTGAGGGCTCGGAGGCGCTGGTCGTCTGCGGCACCACGGGTGAAAGCCCCACCGTCTTCTACGACCAGAAGATGGAGCTCTTCACCACCGTCATCAAGGCCGTCGGCGGCCGCGTTCCGGTCATCGCCAACGCGGGCGACAACTGCACCGACGACTCGGTGGACTTCGCCAACAAGGTCGTAGCACTCGGCGTCGACGCGATCATGGCGGTCGTTCCGTACTACAACAAGCCGCCGCAGGAGGGCCTGTACCGGCACTTCAAGGCGATCGCGAACTCCGTCGACGTCCCGGTCATTCTCTACAACATCCCCGGACGCTGCGTAGTGAACATGGAGCCCGACACCGTCCTGCGCGTCGCCCACGAGTGCGACAACGTCGTGGCGGTCAAGCAGGCGAACCCTGATCTGTCGCAGGCCGCGGCGATTCTGGCCGCCGCCCCCGAGGGCTTCGAGGTCTTCTCCGGCGACGATGAACTGACCCTTCCGATGATGGCTACGGGCGGAACCGGCGTGATCTCAGTTGTGAGCCACGTCGCGGGCCCCCGCTTCAAGGAGATGGTCGAGGCGCAGGCCGCCGGAGACCACACGCGCGCACTGCGCATCCACATTGAGCTGCTGCCGCTCATGAAGGCACTCTTCATGACGGCGAACCCGATAATGGTCAAGAAGGCGCTCGAGCTCCAGGGCTTCCCGGTCGGGGGGGTCAGACTGCCGCTCGTGGAGTCCACTCCCGAGCAGGCGGCCGAGCTCGAGCGCGTCATGCGCCACGTCGGGGTACTGTCCTGAACCCACGTGCCTGAGGGCGCGAAAGGAGAACAACCCCACCATATGACGAAGAACAAATCGAAGAAGCGCTTGAGGATCATCCCTCTGGGAGGCCTCGAGGAGATCGGCAAGAACATGACCGTGCTCGAGTACGGTGACGACATGATCGTCATCGACGCGGGCATCATGTTCCCGGACGATGACCACCCGGGCGTGGACCTGATCCTGCCCGACTTCAGCTACATCGTGAAGCGCCGCAACAAGCTACGCGGCGTCATCATCACGCACGGTCACGAGGACCACACGGGCGCGCTGCCGTACCTGCTCAAGGAGCTCGGAGACCCCATCCCGGTCCTTGGCACCAAGCTCACGCTCGGCCTGATCAAGGGCAAGCTCGACGAACACAAGATCATGAAGCCGAAACTTCGCGAGGTGAAGTCCGGAGGACACGTGAACCTCGGCGCCTTTGGAGTCGACTTCTTTGCGGTCAACCACTCGATTCCCGACGGCGTCGGCGTCTTCGTGCGCACGCCCGTGGGCAACGTGCTTCACACCGGCGACTTCAAGCTCGACCAGACGCCCATCGACGGCCGTCTGACCGACTACGGCGCGCTCACCAAGTACGCGAAGCTCGGCGTGACCCTGCTGATGTCGGACTCCACCAACGCCGAGAGCAAGGGCATCACGCGCTCGGAGGCCGAGGTTGGACGCTCGCTGCACGATCTCATCGGCGATGCTGAGCAGCGTGTCATCGTCGCGTCGTTCGCAAGCCACATCCACCGTATCCAGCAGGTCTGCGACGCGGCCGTGGCCAACGGACGCAAGGTCGTGGTGACCGGACGCTCGATGGTCCAGAACACCAAGATCGCCCGCGAGCTGGGCTACCTGCACATCGACGCCGACAACATCGTCGACGCATTCGACACCCACGGACTGCCTCCCGAGAAGGTCGTTGTGCTCTGCACGGGCAGCCAGGGCGAGCCGCTCTCGGCGCTCGCGCGCATGGCCAACGGCGACCATCGCACCGTCTCGGTGCAAGACGGCGACACCGTGATCATCTCGGCGTCACCGGTGCCGGGCAATGAAAAGGCGGTATCGCGCGTCATCAACCGGCTCGCCAAAGCCGGGGCCACCGTCCTCCATAAGGGCTCACATGACGTTCACGTGTCGGGTCACGCCGCGGCCGAGGAACTCAAGCTCATGCTGAACCTCGTGCAGCCGGAGTTCTTTGTGCCGATTCACGGCGAGACAAGGCATCTGGCTGCTCACGCCCGACTCGCGCACGCCACAGGCGTGCCGCACGACGCGATCTTCATCCTCGACAACGGCGAGTGCCTCGAAATCGACGAGGAGTTCGCTGAGGTCACCGAGAAGGTCGAGCATGGCGTCGTCTACGTCGACGGCCTGTCCGTCGGCGACCTCGGCCAGGTGGTCCTGAGAGACCGGCAGCACATGAGCCAGGACGGCTTCGCGACGGTGGTCATCGCCATCGACGCGCAGACGGGCAAGCCGGTAGGTGACCCTGAGTTGGTGACACGAGGCATCGTCTTCGGCGCCGACGAGGAAGCCGTTCGCGAAGAGATCCGCGTCAGGCTCGCCAAGACGCTCGCCAAGACGGGCAAAGAAGGCGTCACCGACCAAGGTGTCGTCAAGAAGGCTGTTCGCGACTCACTCTCCCAGTTCCTGTGGGAGCGCATCCGCAGGCGACCGATGATCATCCCGGTCGTCCTGGAGGTGTGACGTGGGGCTTTTCGAGGCTGTAGTTCTCGGGATCGTCCAGGCGATCACCGAGTTCCTTCCGATATCTTCAGACGGTCACCTGATCCTCATCCCATCGGTTCTGGGTTGGAAGAGGTTCGGGCTCGGCTTCGACGTGATCCTGCATTTCGGCACGCTGATCGCGACCATCGCGTACTTCCGCGCAGACGTCGCGCGTCTGGCGATCGCGCTCGTCACCCGTGACGAGGAGCGGGCCCATGCTCGCAGGCTCTCGTGGCTTCTCATCGCCTCGACGGTACCGAGTGTGATCGTCGTGCTGGCGCTCGAATCATTCGTCAACGGAGTCGAGAATCGCTCGGTCGCCCAGCAGCTCGCAATCACCGGCTGGGGGCTGTTGGCGACCACCGCGCTCCTGGTCTCCTCGGAACTGCTTGCACTGCGTGCCCGCAAGCGCGGCAAGGACGCCTACACCAGCTCCGAGCGACTCCCGTGGGCGCTCGCCATCGGCATCGGGTTCGCGCAAGGCTTCGCAGCGCTGCCGGGGCTGTCTCGCTCGGGAACCACTATTGCGACCGGTCAGGCGCTCGGGATGGAGAGGGGAGAGGCGGCTCGCTTCTCGTTTCTGCTCTCTATTCCGATCATCGGAGCGGCCACCGCCAAGAAACTCCTCGACCTCGCGAGCGGCGAGGGAGCGTTCCCGCCGGTCCCGGTCATGCTCGTCGGTGTCACCGTCACGGCTCTGGTCGGGTACGGCGTCATCTGGCTCCTGCTGCCCTTCGTGCGCAAGCACTCGCTGGGCTGGTTTGCCGCATACACCGGAATCACAGGTATGCTTCTCGTAGTGACACAGTCGGGTTCTCTCTAGGGAGCGATGGTCGTGGCATCCAATCGCAGTTCGGGCTCCCGCCGAACCACCGCGCCCAAGAAGCGCGGGGCTGCTGCCTCAGATGGCGGCGGCTTCATCGATGAACGGTCGAAGCGCGACATCATCGGCGTGACGCTGTGTGCTGTCGCGATTGCGGCCATGATCGCCGTGACGAGCGCCAGTGAAGGCGTGATCTCGACGCTGATCTCCGACGGACTGCGCTACGGTTTCGGCATCGGCGCATATCTGGTGCCCCTCGGACTCCTGCTGTGGGGCGTCAGCTTCTTCGTGCGCGCGGACATCCGAGAGAGCCGCACCGGCCTCGGTCTCGGCATCGTCGTTCTGGCCCTGATCTCGCTCGCCGCGCTCACCACGCCCGATCCTGCCGACTTCTTCGCGGCTGACGAGCTCGTCATGCGCGGCGGCTACACAGGTGCGGGAGTCGCGTGGTCGCTCGAGTCGCTGTTCGGTCGTCCCATCGCAGCAGTCCTGCTGGTGGCCGTGTTCGTCTCAGGACTCGTGGTCATCGGCCTGTCGATCTCGGGAGTTGTGGACTGGATCCGTCAGCGGGTCCGCCCTGCCGAGGAGGCCGAGCCCGCACCCGCGCGCCAGCGCGCCCCTCGCGAGGCCAAGACCCGCACGCTTCCGCTGGAATCATCGGGAGCCACCGACTCCGAGGGGCCCTCGGAGAAGCCCCGCAGAGGCGCACGCGCGGACTCACCGGATCCCGAGGCGGGGCGCAAGACGGTGCCCACACCCAAAACGGTTGGCCCGCGCGCGATGGAGGGCTTCGAGCTGCCTTCCGCCGGGCTGCTCACTCGCACGCACCAGTCCGCCGCCAAGCACAAGGCATCGGACAACGAACTCAAGGCCACCGCGGGCTTGATTCGCGAGACGCTCGAGACTTTCGACATCCCGGCCCACGTTGTCGCCTGGGTCGCCGGCCCCACCGTAACCCTCTTCGAGGTGGAGATCGCCAAGGGCGTGCGCCTGTCGCGAGTAACCGCTCTCGCCGATGACCTCGCGCTGGCGCTCGCCGCATCGACTGTGCGCATCCTCGCCCCGATTCCGGGGAAGAGCCTCGTCGGCATCGAGGTCCCCAACGTTCGCCGCACCTCGGTCACGCTGGGCGACGTACTCGCGCCTGCCGGCGACGGGGGCCCGCTGCTTCTCGGCATCGGAAAAGACGTATCGGGCGATCCGGTGCTAGCCGATCTCGCCACGATGCCGCACCTGCTCATCGGCGGAACCACTGGATCGGGTAAGTCGGTCGCAATCAATGCGATGCTGATGAGCATCATGATGCGGTCGACGCCTTCCGAGGTCCGCATGATCCTCATCGACCCTAAGCGCGTCGAGCTTTCTCTCTACCGCGGCGTGCCGCACCTCTACGTCGACGTTGTCACGGAGGCAAAAGAGGCCGCAAGTGCGCTGGCGTGGTCCGTCCAGGAGATGGAGCGGCGCCTCAAGGTGCTGCAGGCAGCCGGCGCGCGCAACATCGGCGGGTACAACGCGATGGTTCAGGAGGGCAAGGGCCCCGAAGGCGCCTCCGAGCTTCCGTACCTCGTCATCGTCATCGACGAGCTGGCCGACCTCATGATGGTGGCGGCCAAGGAAGTCGAAGAGTCCATCTGCCGCATCGCGCAGTTGGCGCGAGCAGCCGGTATCCACCTGATCGTCGCCACCCAGCGCCCTGAGGCCAACGTGGTCACCGGCCTCATCAAGGCCAACATCACCAACCGAATCGCGTTCAACGTCGCAAGTGCGATCGACTCGCGCGTCGTACTCGACCAGCCCGGAGCCGAGAAGCTCGTCGGCCTGGGTGACATGCTCTTCTCCACGCCCGCGTGGCCCAAGCCCAAGCGCATTCAGGGCTGCTACGTGTCCGAGGACGAGATCGAGACCGTCGTCGCCCATCTCAAGTCGCAGGCGGAGCCGGACTACCACGAGGAGATCTTGCAGCTGCGCGTCGGCGACGCCCACAGGGGCGCCGGGCTCGACGGCGATGACGACGATCCACTCCTTTGGGAGGCCGCCGACATCGTTGCCACGAGCGGGCTGGGTTCCACCTCCATGCTCCAGCGCCGCCTGAAGGTCGGATATGCCCGCGCCGGGCGCATCATGGACATGCTCGAGATGAAGGGCATCGTCGGGCCGCCCGACGGCAGCAAGCCACGCGAGGTACTCGTCGACATCGAGGACCTCGAGTCGATCAAGGCGTTCGAGCGCGAAGACGCCGCCGAGGAGCTCTTCTAGATGGGAAAGCTCGGAGACACGCTCAGAGAGCGGCGCACCACGCTGGGCCTCACACTCGGTCAGGCGGAGGAAGCCACCCGCATCAGGTACAAGATGCTCAAGGCCCTCGAAGAGGGAGATTACGGAGCGCTGCCGGATCCCGGTTACGTCCGCGGCTATATCTCGAGCTACGCACGACTCCTCGAACTCGACCCCGCGGCGCTGATGGCCATGTACAAGGCCGAAACCGGCGCCGGACGTTACCACAAGATCGACCTGCCCCAGATCGAGGAGGCCGTTGCCCGCACCGGCGAGCAGCATGCCGTTCCGCTTCGCATCGCCATCACTGTGGTGGTCGTCATCGCCGTCATCGCACTTGCTATCTGGGGTTTCATGCGACTGACGCGCCCTGACGAGGTGCCTCCCCCCGAGCCCGTGGCTCCGGCCGAGACCTCCGCGACCACCACCGAGACCGCCGCGCCTGTCGAGGAGGAGCCCGAGGAGCCGGCCAGCGAGACCGTCGCGGCCGTTCCGTTCACCGTGGAGATCCGTGTCTCGAGCGAAGGTGCTTCGTGGCTCAAGATCACGGTGGACCAGAAGCCGGCGTACGAGGGCATGCTCGCCGGGGGACAGTCAAAGAAGTTCGAGGTCTCCGAATCAGCGTCGATCCAGATCGGCAAACCCGAATACGTCACCGTCCTGCGTGACGGCAAGGCCGTCACCGTCAAGGGATCATCCGTCTCGCTCACCGCAGAGCCGAGCCGTTAGAAGAAAGGGGAGCCACATGGCCAAGGACAGCAGCTTCGACGTCGTTTCCGAGGTCGACCTTCAGGAGGTCGACAACGCATTTCAGCAGGCCGCCAAGGAACTCGTGCAGCGCTACGACCTCAAGGATTCCGGCGCGACGCTTGACTTCAGCAAGGCCGAGAAGACCTTCACCCTGCACGCGCCGAGCGACTTCGTCGGCGGTCAGGTCAAAGACGTGCTCAACGGCAAGCTCGTGAAGCGCGGCATCGACCTCAAGGCTGTGGCATGGTCCGCACCGCAGGCCGCCAGCGGCGGAACCGTCCGCTACACCGGCACCATCGTGATGGGCATCGAGACCGATCTCGCCAAGCGCATCAACAAGGAGATCAGGGACCAGAAACTCAAGGTCAAGGTCCAGATCGAGGGCGAGAAGCTCCGTGTCTCCTCGGCGAGCAGGGATGAACTGCAGACGGTCATCGCATTCCTCAAGGACCAGGACTACGGCATCCCCCTCCAGTACACCAACTACCGGTGACGACGTGACCTCAAGCTCACAGGTACCGGTTGCGTTCATCACGCTCGGCTGTCCCAAGAACGAGGTCGACAGCGACCGCATGCGCTCGGCGGTAGCCGGTTCCGCCGGTTACAGGGTTGTCGATGACATCGACGACGCCGCCGTGGTGGTCGTCAACACGTGCAGTTTCATCCGAGAGGCCACCGAGGCCTCCATCGAGATGGTGCTCGACGTGGCGACCCAGTGGGTGCCCGAGCGCGAGGGTCGCCACCTCGTCGTGGCCGGCTGCATGCCGAGCCGATACGGCGCGGAACTCGCGGAGTCCCTGCCGGAGGCCGACGCGTTCGTGCCGGTGACTGACGAGCGCGACCTGCTTTCGGTTCTGGAGCGCCTCACCGGTGTCGCGCCGGGCGCGCTCACAGACGCTCCGAATCGCACCGTCGAGGGGTTCTCGGCGTACCTTCAGATCTCGGACGGGTGTCACCGCTCGTGCGCGTACTGCACGATCCCGGCGATCCGCGGACCCTATCGGTCACGCGAGCTCGACGACATCGTGGCCGAGGCGGCCGAGCTCGTCGCCCAGGGCGCGAAGGAGATCGTGCTCATCGGCCAGGACATCACGGCGTGGGGGCGCGATCTCGATACCGATAAGACCGTCGCCGACGTCGTGCGAGCTGTTGCCGCCGTCCCCGGCGTGGTGTGGCTGCGGCTCATGTACGCGCAGCCCGACGGCGTTACCGACGAGCTGCTGTCGGCGATGGCGGACAACGACAACGTGGTGCGCTACCTCGACATGCCGCTCCAGCACGCCAGCAAGACGGTCCTTCGACGCATGAAGCGTGCTGGGGACGGCGACTCGTATCTCGAGATGATCGAGCGAATCCGCACCCGCATGCCCGACGTCGTGCTGCGGACCACGCTCATCGCCGGCTTCCCCGGCGAGACCCGTTCGGACGCACTCGAGCTGCAGCGTTTCGTTCGCGAGGCCCGTTTCGACTACGTGGGCGTGTTCCCATACTCGCCCGAAGAGGGCACAGAGGCGGCCGAGATGCCCGATCAGATCGCCTTGCGGACTCGTCGCGCGCGTGCGCAGCGCATTCGCGACATCGCCGATGAGATCGGCATCGAGAAGGCGGCCGCGCGCGAGGGACAGACGCTCGAGGTCCTCGTAGAGGGCACCGATCCAGATGAGGGTGTCGTCATGGGCCGCTGGCGCGGACAGGCGCCCGAGATCGACGGCTTCGTGATGCTGGATTCGGGCGCGGCAGGGGATATCGTCTCAGCAACCATCGTCGATTCGCTCGGCTACGACCTGGAAGGCGAGGTGGCGCGATGAGCGCGAAGCGCCCCAAGATGAATGCGGCCAACACCGTCACGCTCACCCGGATGTTCCTCATCCCGGTCTTCCTCGTAGTCATGCTTGCCGAGTGGCCCGGCGCTCCCGAGTGGTTCGAGATTCTTCAGCCGTGGCTTGCCGCTGCGGTGTTCACGCTGCTGGCCGCGACCGACGGCGTCGACGGCTACCTCGCTCGCTCACGCAACGAGGTTACGACCTTCGGCAAGTTCCTCGATCCGCTGGCCGACAAACTGCTCGTGACGGCCGCGTTGCTCGGCCTGATCGAGCAAGACGTACTCCCCGCGTGGGTAGCGTTCATCATCATCAGCCGCGAGTTCATCGTGAGCGGCCTGCGAATGGTCGCCTCGGCCGAGGGCGAGATCATCGCTGCATCGTGGTACGGCAAGGTCAAGACGGTGCTCCAGATCGTGGCGATCGTCATGTTCATCGTGAAAGACAGCCAGCCGATCGCGGACCTGGGTCCCCAGATCTTCTTCGCGTTCCAGTTGCTGTCTTGGGCCGTGATGCTCGCAGCCGTCGTCATGACTATCGCCTCGATGATCGACTACTTCCGCAACGCAGCCAGCGTCTTGCGCGGACCGTGGAGCGGTGGAGACATCCCGCCGCTGATGGCGGAGTCGGCCGAAGACGCTGTCGACGACACCACCGACTAGGAGATACCAGTGCCGACCGCCGCGATCGTCACCGTCGGCAGCGAGCTCGTCGAGGGTCTTCGCATCGACACGAATACCGCCGAGATAGCGCGTGCGCTCCAAACGCGCGGCTTCTCGGTCGCCGAGGCGATCAGCGTGGGAGACGACGCCGCTTTGTTGCGCGATGTCTTCGAGCGGCTTCTGGCGTCGTTCGATCTGGTGATCACCACGGGCGGTCTCGGACCCACGCACGATGACATCACTCGCGACGCGGCTGCTGCCGCGCTGGGCGTGGTGCTCGTTCGCGATGAGGCGGTCGCCGCGTTCCTCGAGCCGTGGAAGGCGCGGCACCGTGATGCGGACGCGGCCGAGCAGCTCATGGTGCAGGCTCTTGTCATCCCGGGTTCCCGCGTTCTGCATCCCACCACGGGCACCGCACCCGGGCTGGTGGTCTCGGCACCCAGCTCAACGCTCGTCCTACTGCCTGGACCGCCCTCCGAGATGAGGCCGATGCTGACCGCGGCGCTCGCGGAGTTCCCGTCGGTTCGTTCCCAGCCCGTGGAGCTCGGCGTGACAGGACTCTCGGAGTCCGATGCGCAGCTCGCCGCCCAACGCGGACTCGCCGGGTTCGACGGAGTCACCCTGACCGTGCTGGCGCGCCCCGGGGACGTCAAAGTCATCCTCTTTGACGACGGGGTGGGGGAGAAGGGCCTGCTCGGCGCTCGTGACGCCGTCGCAGCGCATCTTGGGGACCACGTGTACGCCTCGGACGGTTCGAGCCTTGCTCAGGCCGTCCTGGACGCGTGTCGTGAGCGACCGCTCACGGTTTCGTGCGCGGAGTCGTGTACCGGCGGCATGGTCGCCACTGAGCTCACAGACATCCCCGGAGCATCCGACGTCTTCATCGGCGGCGTGGTCAGCTACGCGGATTCCGCGAAGATGTCGCTGCTCGGCGTGTCCGAAGACGTACTGCGCACCCAGGGAGCCGTATCGCGGGAGGCCGCGCTCGCCATGGCCGAGGGCGCACGTCTCCGTTTGGGCAGCTCACTCGCGGTCGCGGTCACCGGAATCGCCGGCCCTGACGGCGGCTCTGCCGAGAAACCGGTCGGCCTCGTCTGGTTCGCCGTATCGAGCGAGGCCGGCACGCACGCGATCGAGCGGCGCTATCCCGCCACGAGTCGTGCCGCGATCCGCGCCCGCTCGACGTCATTCGCGCTCGACCTGCTGCGCCGGACTGCCATCGGACTCGACCTCCCGCGATGAGCACTGTCCGCTGCTTCGTCGCAATCCCTCTGCCCGAGTGCATCAAGGGCCCGCTCCGCGACGCAGTGACCGAGTTCAAGCTGAGTGACCGTCACTGGGCCGCGCAGAAGTGGGTCCGAGAGGATCAGTGGCACGTCACTCTCAAGTTCCTCGGGGACGTGGACGAATCGCTCATCGAGGAGCTCATGAGCGGCCTGGGTCTCGCCGCCGGGAGCCGCGCACCGTTCGAGATAGCGTTACGGGGCATCGAGCCCAAGCCCCGCGGACGCGCACGGATGATATGGGCGGCCTTCGTCGATGCCGATGGCGCCTGTGGGTCTTTGCACGAGGCGGTCGAGCGCGCAACGTTGGGTGTCGGGGTCCCACCCGACGATAGGCCGTTTGTCCCACACGCCACACTCTGCAGGGCGCGAGCGCCGCATCGGGTGTCTGCTGAGGCCCTGATCAGGGCGAACGACGCGATGTCGGCGCCGTCGTCAATCATGTCAGTGGCGTCGTATACGTTGTTTGCGAGCCGGCTGACGCCGCGCGGTCCGATCTACTCGGAGCTCGCCACGTGGGACTTTGACGTGGCGGGATGAGGGGGGACTCGTGAGGCGTCGGGCTCGCGGCGCAGCCGGCTCGAACGGCAGGCTTGCGGCGTTGACATCGAACAGGTGTTCGTGTAGGGTCATAAGAGCCCCGAGGGGTCCCTGCACGGGATAGGAGCGAGGTACAGATGGATCGCGAACGCGAGAAGATGCTCGACGTTACCAAAGAGCAGATCGAGAAGAAGTTCGGCAAGGGTTCACTCATGAAGCTGGGCGAGCACGCTGCCACAGTGCAGATCGCCGCCATCCCAACCGGGTCGCTGGCACTCGATGCGGCGCTCGGTATCGGCGGAGTGCCCAGGGGCCGAATCGTCGAGATCTACGGCCCCGAGTCGAGCGGTAAGACCACGCTCGCTCTCCAGATCGTCGCTGAAGCTCAGGCTGCCGGCGGCGTGGCCGCGTTCATCGACGCCGAGCACGCTCTCGATCCGAGTTACGCCTCGCGTCTCGGTGTCGACATCGACGAGATCCTCATATCCCAGCCGGACACCGGGGAGCAGGCGCTCGAGATCGCCGACATGCTCGTGCGCAGCGGCGCGATCGACGTCGTCGTCATCGACTCCGTCGCCGCACTCGTACCCCGCGCGGAGCTCGAAGGCGAAATGGGCGACACCGTCGTCGGACTTCAGGCCCGACTCATGAGCCAGGCGCTCCGAAAGCTCGCCGGCTCGCTCAGCAAGTCGGACACAACGTGCATCTTCATCAACCAGTTGCGCGAGAAGATCGGCGTCATGTTCGGCAGCCCGGAGACCACCACCGGCGGCCGCGCGCTCAAGTTCTTCTCCAGCGTGCGCATCGACGTCCGGCGAATCGACTCGATCAAGCACGGCACCGAGATCGTCGGCAACCGCGTTCGAGCGAAGGTCGTCAAGAACAAGGTTGCGGCCCCGTTCAGGTTGGCCGAGTTCGATCTCATGTATGGACAGGGCATTAGCAAGGAAGGGTCGATCGTCGACCTGGGTGTCGAAGAAGGCATCGTCGCGAAGTCAGGCGCCTGGTACACCTACGGCGAAGAGCGCCTCGGCCAGGGTCGAGAGGCTGCCAAGGAGTTCTTGCGCGAGCACCCCGACCTCCGCGACGCAATCGAAGTGCGCATCCGGGAGGCTCTCGACCTTCCCGCCGGCGCACCATCGGTCCAGGGAGAAGCCATCGGCGCGCCTGCCGGTAAGAAGTAGTCTGTGCCCACCATCGTGAACATCACAGCCGCCGGGCCTGAGTCAAAGGCCCGGCGGCTGTCGTTCGACGACACGACCGAACGGACCACCTCGGCGACGGTCGTGAAGGCACTCGGTCTGGAGGTCGGCGCCTCAGTTGACGAGCAGGATCTGCTCGAGCAGGAACGCGACTTTGCGCGCGAGAGGGCGCTCAGGGTCCTCGGATACCGAGAGCGCTCTGAAGCCGAGCTCCGCCAGAAGCTCTTGGACAGCGGCTATCCGCACGAAGTGACCGACGCGGTCGTCTCCCGGATGGCTGAACTCAGCATGGTCGACGATGAGCGGTTCGCCGCGATGTGGGTGCGCACCAGAGCGACAGCAGGTTTCGGCCGCCGTCGGATCGAGCGAGAACTGAGCACGCGCGGCGTGGCGCCGGAGACGATCTCAAGTGCTTTCGCGGCCCTTGAAGATCACGACGAAGTTGCCGACGCCGTCGCCTCGCTTCGCGGTCGTGCGCCGCGGGACCCCAAGGAGCGCGAGAGGCTTCTGCGCCGGCTTATCACTCGTGGCTTCAGCATGAGCACGGCCCTGGAGGCACTCAGCAGGGTCGGTTCGCAGTCGCCGAACGAGGATGATTGTGGCCCTGACCAGCGATAATGCCGCACAACAGAGCCTCGCCGTGTCTGAGGATTCCTTGACGCTTGGTGATGCGCGGGGGTAACATTCCCATTGGCATTCGTGATGATTCGCCGCTCGTAACTACTGGAGCGAACGGCGTTACTGGATTGTGGGACCACGTTACCCGTGTGAACGGCCGCCCTGCGGTCGTTGTTGCCATATCCGGGCACGTACAACACCCACCCAGGTACTCACGGTGCCGGACGCGCTGTCGTCCGGCCGCTCTCCATTCGGAGACGCCTCCTCAGCGCGATCGACCTTTGCAAAGTTGACGCATCTATCGGAAGGAGGGCACCTGGTGGAGTTCGCATGGGCAATCATCGCTCTCATCGCCGGTGTCGCCCTCGGCTACGCACTCAACCGTTTCCTGATCAAGGACCGCACGGCGAAGGCTGCCGAAGAGGCTGAACGCCTCGTGCGAGACGCGGAGAAGCAGGCCGAGACGCTCAAGAAGGAATCACTGCTCGAAGCCAAGGACCAGATCTTCCACATGAAGCAGGAAGCGGAGGTCGAGGCCAAGGAGCGCCGCAAGGAGATCCAGGCACTCGAGAGCCGCCTCGCTCAGCGCGAGGAGTCCGTGGACCGGCGCGCTGAGTCGATCGACAAGCGCGAGCACCAGCTCTCCTCGCTTCAAGGTCAGCTCGCCAAGCGCGAGACTGAGCTGAACGAGATGTTCGAGGAGGAGCGCAACCGCCTCGAATCGATCGCCGGCATGACCGCGGACGAGGCTCGCACCGAGCTGATGAACCGCATCCAGGATGACGTGAAGCGCGAAGCTGCCACCTACATCCGTGAGGCCGAGGCTACCGCTCGCGAAGAGGCCGACAAGAAGGCTCGCAACATCGTCGGCATCGCGATTCAGCGTGTCGCCGCCGATCACACGGCCGATCACACGGTGTCTGTCGTCCACATCCCCAGCGACGACATGAAGGGCCGCATCATCGGTCGAGAGGGCCGCAACATCCGCGCCTTCGAGCAGCTCACCGGCATCAACCTCATCATCGATGACACCCCCGAGGCCGTCATCCTGTCGAGCTTCGACCCGGTCCGCCGCGAGATCGGCCGCCTCACCCTCGAGGCTGCGATCCAGGATGGGCGCATCCACCCGGCCCGCATCGAGGAGCTGTTCAACAAGTCCGAGCAGCTCGTCAGCCAGCAAATCCACGAAGCCGGCGAGCAGGCCGCGTTCGACGCCGGGGTGCACAACCTCCACGCCGAACTCATCCGCACGCTGGGTCGCCTGAAGTTCCGCACCAGCTACGGCCAGAACGTCCTGAAGCACTCGCTTGAGGTCGCATGGCTCGCCGGCGTCATGGCTGAGGAGATCGGCGTCGACGGCACCCTCGCCAAGCGTGCAGGCCTCCTGCACGACCTCGGCAAGGCGATCGACCACGAGATCGAAGGGCCGCACGCCACAATCGGTGCCGACCTTGCCCGCCGCATGAATGAGCCCAAGGCCATCGTCCACGCGATCGAGGCGCATCACGCCGACGTCGAACCGCAGACGATCGAAGCTGTGCTCGTGCAGGCCGCTGACGCCATCTCGGCCGCACGTCCCGGCGCCCGCCGAGAGACCCTCGAGAGCTACATCAAGCGCCTCGAGAAGCTCGAGGCTGTGGCCAACTCCCACAAGGGAGTCGAGCGTACCTACGCCATGCAGGCCGGCCGCGAGATCCGCGTCATGGTCAAGCCCGACCAGATCAACGACTCCGACGCCGTCGTGCTCGCGCGTGACATCGCCAAGCAGATCGAGGACGAGCTCGAATATCCCGGTCAGGTCAAGGTCATGGTCATCCGCGAGAGCCGCGCGGTCGACTTCGCCAAGTAGGGAACTGCAACATGATCTGCCTCCAGACGCCTCGGCCATGCCGGGGCGTCTGTGCGTTGGAGGGTTGATGGGTAATCGTCAGGTGAGTGTGCGCGAAGCCCAGGCTTCGGATCTGGCTGCGGTGCTGAGGGTTCAGCACGACGCCTTCGGTCGTGTTGCCGAGGAGTACGGCATCCCTGCAGATGCCCTGCCCCCGCTCAGGGAGACCGCCGAGGACCTCGGACGGCTCATGACAGTGGGAACCCGCTTCTGGGTCGCCTGCGACGCCGAGGGGACCGTTCTCGGCTCGGTCCGAGGGACAGACCAGGAGGGCGTGATCGAGATCGGGAGACTCGTCGTCGCCTCCGGTCACCAGCGAAAGGGCGTGGCGACCGCTCTCATGGACGCCCTCGAGTCCTCCTATCCCGGAGCCGCGCGCTTCGTGCTGTTCACCGGCAAGGACGCCTCCGCACCGCTCGCGCTCTACTCCGGGCGCGGAGACCGGCTGAATCGAGAAGACCGCGAGGGGCCCGTTCCCTTGGTATGGCTCGAGAAGACCGCACTCCCGTAGGCCCCCTCGGCGCGCTATCCTGTCTGCATGCCTAACGATGATCTCCTGAACTTCGTCACCTCCGTCTCCGGCGACGCCTATCTCAAGGTTGAAGAGAACCTTGGTGACGGCTTCGTCCGTCTCAAGGTGTCCGAGGCTGAGCGCCGTCAGGCCAAGCACGACATCCGCGGCAACGAGGACATAGTCGTCGAGCTGTTGCGAAACGCACGCGACGCTCACGCACAGCGCATCTTCCTCGCAACCGGTCGCGACGGTGACGTTCGCACGCTCACGGTCGTCGACGACGGGGTGGGTATCCCGGCGTCCCTCCAGGAGCTGGTGTTCGAACCGCGCGTCACGAGCAAGCTCGAAACCATGACGATGGACTCCTGGGGTGTACACGGTCGAGGCATGGCGCTCTTCTCGATCCGCAGCAACGCCCAGACCGCGCGAATCGCCTCGTCCGGCAGCCACAAGGGCGCATCGATCGTCATCGCGACCGACACGACGACTCTGGCCGAGCGGGCCGACCAGTCTACGTGGCCTGCCGTAGAGCGCGACGAGACGGGTGCTCACCGCGTCGCACGGGGACCCCACAACATCGTCCGTCGCGTCGTGGAGTTCGCACTCGAGCACCCCGAGCTCGACGTCTTCTTCGGTTCGCCCACCGAGATCGTCAGCACCCTCGTCATGCTGGCGCGCTTCGAACTCGACGAGTCGGACCTGCTGTTCTGCGAGAACGTCGAGAGGCTTCCCGTGTGGCAGCGCCCGGGCGCCGCAGCCGACGCCGGCGAGCTCGCCGATACCGCCGAGTCTCTCGGCCTGCCGATATCGGAGCGCACCGCGCACCGTATCCTCGGCGGCGAGATCACTCCCGTGCGCACCGTTCGGGCGATCGCCACGGGTACGGCCGAGCCGACCGGGGAAGCCGCGCCTCCGGACCTGTATCGCGACCGCAGAGGACTCAAGATCGACGGCGACGACCTCGACCGCTTCAAGCGGGAGCTCGAAACCGCCTTCGACACCATCGCGGAGCGCTACTACCTGAGCCTCAGATGCGAGCCCAAGATAACGGTGGGCCGGGAGGATATCAGGGTGCGCTTCGAGGTCGAGAAAGAAGACTGACGCGCGCGCGAGACCGCGCTATACTAAACGGTACCTCTTTCGATGTAGACATCGCTGCACCACATGCCGCCACCACTCGCACTCGCTGCACTCGTGCAGCCCGAAGAAACAGCCGTACCAGGGAGATACCGTGGAAGTCCTCAAGGTCTCGACGAAGTCGAATCCCAACTCCGTCGCGGGTGCGCTCGCAGGAATCGTTCGCGAGCAGGGAGCCGTCGAGATTCAGACGGTCGGAGCAGGCGCCCTCAACCAGGCCGTCAAGGCCATCGCGATCGCTCGCGGATTCATCGCGCCCTCCGGCATGGAGCTCACCTGTGTCCCCGCGTTCGCCGACATCGAGATCAATGGCGAAGAGCGCACCGCCATCCGGCTCCTCGTCGAGCCTCGGGACATGCGCCGCTGAGTGCCACCGATGAAGGCCGACCTGCACGTTCACTCGACAGCGTCGGACGGCACCCTCACCCCGTCACAACTCGTGGACCTCGCCAATGAGCGGGGTCTTCGCGTTCTGGCCATCGCCGATCACGATTCGGTCGAGGGGCTCACAGAAGCCAGGGACGCCGCGCGCGACACCCCTCTCATCCTGATTCCGGCGGTCGAGTTGTCATCTGTGACGGCCGATGGTCGCGATGTCCACGTCCTCGGCTACTACGTGGATCCGACCGACCCTGTCTTGCTCGCGCACCTCGCGGATCTGCGAGACGCCCGTCTCGCTCGCGCCGAGTCGATGGTGGCGGCGCTCGCAGAAGCGGGCTTCGGTCTCACTCTCGATGACGTTCTCGCCCTCTCGGACGGCGGCGCCGTGGGACGCAGCCACGTGGCACGGGCGCTTGTGGCCGCAGGACACGCCGAGAGCGTCTCGGATGCATTCCAGCGACTCATCGGCCGCGAAGGCCCGTTCTACGTCGCCAAAGACGTCAGAACGCCTGCAGAGGCCATCGACGCCATTCGCGCGAGCGGAGGAATCGCAGTCGTCGCGCATCCGGGCGTCAGCGGGCTCGAAGAGCACGTCGACGGCTTCATCGACGACGGACTCGGGGGAGTCGAGGCGTATCACGCGGACCACACCCCCGAGATGCGCGCCTTCTACGCCGAACTTGCGGCTCGCCGAGGCATCCTCGTCACCGGGGGTAGCGACTTCCACGGGCTCTCGGCGCCAAATCCTCCTCTCGGAAGCGTGGAGATCCCCACGGAGGCCATCGAAGCCCTTCTGGCAGCGCGACCCGAATAGCGCCTTCGGGCACGCCGCGTGCTACACTCCACCGCGCCATGCAGACGTACATGATTCGCACCTTCGGGTGCCAGATGAACAAGCACGATTCCGAGAGGGTCGCCGGACTCCTTCGAGCGCAGGGACTCGTACCCGTCGAGGAGCCCGTAGACGCCGACGTCATCGTGTTCATGACCTGCTGCGTCCGCGAGAACGCCGACGAGCGCCTCCGCGGCCAGGTCGCCAGCCTCAAGGCCCTCAAGACCGGCGGACGCCCCGAGGTCCTCATTGCCGTGGGAGGGTGCATCGGCCAGCGTGACGGCGAGCGGCTTCTCGATCAACTGCCGCACATCGACGTCGTCTTCGGCACCCACAACGTCGCCCACCTTCCTTCGCTGCTCGAGGCTGCTGAGCGTCAGCGTCGACCTCAGGTCGAGGTTCTCGAGGAAGGCGAGGGTTTCGCGAGCGACCTTCCGGGCGAGCGCGAGCACCCCTGGCACGCTTGGGTGCCGATAACCGTGGGCTGCAACAACTTCTGCACCTATTGCATCGTGCCCTACGTGCGCGGGCGTGAACGGAGTCGAGAGCTCGAAGACATCGTCGCGGAGGCACGACAGCTCGTGGCCGACGGAGTCCTCGAGATCACCCTGCTCGGGCAGAACGTGAACTCGTACGGGCGCGACCTGTACGGGGAGCCCCGCTTCGCCGAGGTGCTTCGAGCGGTGGCTGACACCGGGATCGCACGCATTCGCTTCGCCACAAGCCATCCCAAGGACCTCTCCGAGTCCACCATCGACGCCATGGCCGAGGTTCCCGCAGTCATGCCGTACCTGCATCTCCCGGTGCAGTCAGGCTCGGACCGCGTGCTCGCAGCAATGAACCGCGTCTACACTCGCGCTGATTACCTCGCTCTTGTCGACCGGCTTCGGGAGCGCATACCGGGCCTCGCGCTTTCCACCGACATCATCGTCGGCTTTCCGGGTGAGACCGAAGAGGACTTCGAACGGACCCTCGAGGTCGTGCGTCACGGCGGCTTCGACCAGGCGTTCACGTTCATCTACTCGGCTCGCGAAGGGACGCCCGCAGCCTCGATGGAAGAGACCGTCCCCCGCGATGTCTCCCAGGTCCGGTTCGATCGGCTCGTCGAGATCGTGCAGTCCTCGGCACGCGACAACAACCGCGTGCTTCTCGGGACGACGCAGCCCGTGCTCTTCGAGGGCTCCAGCAAGCGCGACTCCGACGTCCTGACCGGTCGCACGCCCACCAACAAGGTGGCTCACGTGCCGGTCCCCGAGGGTCACTCGGCCGAGGAGTTCGCAGGCCGCATACTCGACGTCGAGATCGAAGAGGTCCAGACCTGGTTCGTTTCGGGTCGCTTGGCGGGTACCAACCTCTAGAGACCGCTGTGGTCTCCCAACGAGGGGTGGTTTCCATGCCGTTCAGCGCTTTTGGTGCTATCGCGCCGCACCCGCCGATCATGATTCACTCAGTCGGCGGCGCGCGCACTGAGGTAACCCACGCGTCGCTCGAGGCCCTGGCGCAGGTGCGGGATGCCCTCGCGCACTTCGACCCGGAAGTGATCGTCGTGATGTCGCCGCACGCGCCCGCCGCAGCCGACGCGATCGTGGTCGACGACGCATCGGACTTCGAGGGGACTCTCGGCCAGTTCGGCGATTCGGCGAGACACCACTGGAGCGGCGACCAGGCGTTCGCGCACGCGATACTCGCCGAGCTTGAGCGTGCCGAGGTCCCCGCGATCCCACGGGCAAGCGACGGCCGGCTGCGAAGCGGCTGGCTGGACCACGCGGTCATCGTCCCGCTCTCGTTGGTCGAGCCCACCGAACGCCACAGGATCGTGGTGCTATCGCTGTCGTATCTTTCGTATCAGGATCACCGCGCCGCGGGCGCGGCGGTTCGCGCCGCCGGTGAGCGGATGGGCAAGCGCGTCGCGTTTCTTGCGAGCGGCGACCTTTCGCACCGCCTCTCCCACGACGCCCCGTCAGGATTCTCGCCCCGCGCCGCCGCGCTCGACGCTGCCATCACCGGAATCGTCGAGCAGGGTCGGCTGCACGAGCTCATGCACATTGATGCCGGGCTGGTCGAAGCGGGAGGGGAGTGCGGTCTGCGCAGCTTCATAGCGCTCGGCGGTTTCCTCGGCGATGACCCGGTGCCAACCCGAGTCCTTGCCTACGAGGGGCCGTGGGGAGTGGGGTACCTGACCGCCCTCGCCGGCAGCGCGGCGCTCGAGGCATGCGACACGAGGCACCTTCACACGCCATCTGCGGGCGACAAGGGCGGGACCGCGGGACACGACGACAGCGAGATAGTGCGGCTGGCCCGCGAGTCCCTGGAGTCGTGGGTGCGCCACGGTCGGCGCCTCGCTGACCCGCACCTGCCCACCGACGAGTACCCGATCCGCGCGGGCGCATTCGTCTCCCTCCACATCGGTGGCGAACTCAGGGGATGCATCGGCACCATCTCCTCCACCCAGCCCACACTGGCCGAGGAAGTCGCACACAACGCAGTCGAGGCGGCGGTTCACGATCCGCGCTTCCCGCCTCTGTCCACGCCTGAGCTGGCCGCGCTCGACGTCAAGGTCGACGTTTTGCACGCCCCCGAGTCATGCGACATCGCAGATCTCGACCCGTCGACCTACGGCGTGATCGTGTCGTCGGGTTGGAGGCGCGGGCTGCTCCTGCCTGACCTCGAGGGAGTCGACGACGTACACGACCAGGTCGACATCGCGATGCGCAAGGCCGGTATACGGCCGGGTGAGACGTGCGCGATAGAGCGATTCAAAGTCGACCGCTACACTTAGCGCGTGACTGAGTCCACCGCCTCCATACCGGCCGCAGGGTCGACCGTGATCGCCGTCGTCGGACCGACGGCCGTTGGAAAGAGCGCGCTCGCCGAGGCATTGTCCGTCCGGCTGGGCGGCGAGGTCGTCTCGGCGGACTCGATGCAGATCTATCGCGGCATGGACATCGGCACCGCCAAGACCGCCGAGGCCGAGCGGACCGTACCCCATCACTGCATCGACCTCGTAGAGCCGGGCACGCCCTTCTCGGCGGCGCTGTATCAGGAGGTCGCGCGCGATGCCATCGGCGACATCGTCGCGCGAGGGCTCGTGCCGGTCGTGTGCGGCGGCACAGGGCTCTACGTCCGCGCCGCACTCGACGACTGGGAGTTTCCCGGAGGCGAGCAGGTGGGCAATCCCGTCCGCGATCGGTGGGAGGCTTTCGCCGAGGAGCGCGGGCCCGAAGCGTTGCACGCTGAGCTGGCGCGCCGTGACCCTGCCGCCGCCGAGATTCTGCACCCCAACAACGTGCGCAGGGTGATTCGCGCACTCGAGATGTCGGAGCAGGGCACGTCCTACGCCGAGCAGCACGCGGGCTTCCAGCGGCGGACGAGTCCCTACGACTCCCGCTTCCTGGGCCTGACGGTGGACCGGGCGGCACTCTATGCGCGCATCGACGCCCGAGTCGACACGATGATGGACGCGGGGCTGCTCGACGAGGTGCGCGTGCTCCTCGGACAGGGACTGAGAGATGCGCTGACCGCGCAGCAGGCCATCGGGTACAAGGAACTGGTACCCGTCATCGAACACGGCGCAGACGTCGTCGAGGCGGTAGCCGCTATCAAGCAGGCGTCCCGTCGCTACGCCAAGCGGCAACTCACGTGGTTCCGGGGCGACCCGCGAACGACGTGGATCGACGTCACCGAGATGTCATCGGACGATGCGGTGGATGCGGCGCTCGCTGCGTTAGACTTGCGAGACCGCCACCGCAAGGAGGGATCCTGACGTGGAGCTTTCGTTCGTCAAGATGCATGGACTGGGAAATGACTTCGTGGTCATGGAGGACCTCTCCGAGGAGCTCGATCTCGCTCCTGAGGCCGTGCAGTGGTTCTGCGACCGCAACTTCGGTATCGGCGGAGACGGTCTGATCCTCGTGCGCCCTGCCACGACCGAGGACGCCGACTACTTCATGCTGTACTACAACTCGGACGGGACCACCGCCGAGATGTGCGGAAACGGCGTTCGCTGCTTCGCAAAGTACATCGTCGACCACCAGCTGATCCCCGCCGACCAGGACATGCTCCGGGTCGAGACTCTCGGCGGGATCAAGCCCATCGAAATCACCCGCGCGTACGACGGCACCATGTACCTCGCCACCGTGGACATGGGCGCTCCGATTCTCGCGCCGGAGAGCGTGCCCACAACCATGCACTGCGAGGCCGAGGATGACCCGGTGATCGCCTGCGGGCTGGAGACCGACCTGGGAACCTACGAGTTGACCTGCGTGTCGATGGGCAACCCGCACGCGATCATGTGGGTTGACGATGTCGACGAAGCGCCGGTCCACGAACTCGGTCCGATCATCGAGAATCACCCCGCGTTCCCGAACAAGACCAACGTCGAGTTCGCGGAGCGCCCGGTGGACGGCGTCATCCGCCTCCGGGTCTGGGAGCGCGGCTGCGGAGAGACGCTGGCGTGCGGAACCGGTGCGTGCGCGACCGCCGTCGCCGCCGCGCTCAACTGCCTCGGCGGGCGCGAGTACACGATCGAGCTTCCCGGCGGCGAGCTCGCCATCCGCTGGCACGAAAGCGGGACGGTCTACATGACCGGTCCCGCCGAGGAGGTCTTCTCGGGTGTTGTCGCCATCGAGGAAGATGACGACACCGAGGAGTAGATGAGCGCCGGCCGCGAGAACTCGGCCGGGTGAGTGCTACCATGTCGCAAACGTCCGCCGGGACGCGGACGAAAAGGCCACGAGACGTAGGGGAGAGGCATCAGTGAGGACCGCCAACCGCATCGAGAACCTGCCGCCGTATCTGTTCGCGGAGATTGACCGCAAGAAGGAGGCGTTGGTCGCGCAGGGGGTCGACGTGATCTCACTGGGCATCGGCGATCCCGACATGCCCACGCCGACCCGGATCGTCGATGCGATGGCCGAGGCTATCAGGAACCCCAAGAACCACCAGTACCCCGCCTACGCCGGCTCCAAGCCGTACCGCGAGGCGTGTGCCGAGTGGATGAACCGCCGCTTCGGAGTCACCGTCGATCCCGCGACTGAGGTTGTTGCCCTCATCGGCTCAAAAGAGGGCATCGCTCACCTGTTCCCCGCGTTCATCAACCCCGGCGACTACACCCTGGTGCCCGGCGTCGGGTACCCCGTGTACACCACCGGCGGCGTCCTGGTCGACGGCAAGACCCACTACATGCCGATGAACGAGGGCAACGACTGGCTTGCCGACTTCGAGTCCACGCCTGCTGACGTGCTGGCCAAGGCCAAGATGATGTTCATCAGCTACCCCAACAACCCGGCCGCGGTCGCCGCTCCCGTCGAGTACTTCGATCGCGCGATCGCTTTCGCCAAAAAGCACGACCTGCTCCTCGTGCACGACAACGCCTACTCCGAGATCGGCTTCGACGGCTACCGTCCGCCCAGCATCATGGAGCGCCCGGGTGCCAAGGAAGTCGCAATCGAGCTGTTCAGCTGCTCGAAGGCGTACAACATGACCGGCTGGCGTGTCGCGTTCGCCTGCGGAAACCCGCTCGCCATCAAGACGCTCGGCACGGTGAAGTCCAACATCGACTCAGGCGCGTTCACCGCCATCCAGGACGCCGCCATCGAGGCGATGCTCGGCAACCAGGACGACGTGATGGAGATGTGCGACATCTACCAGCGCCGTCGCGACATGGTGATGGACGCTTTGGGCTCGATCGGGCTGTCGGCTCGCGTCTCCAAGGGCACCATCTACGTGTGGGCGAAGATCCCCGAGGGCCACACCTCGGCCGAATACGCGACGCTCGTCCTCGAGAAGGCCGGCGTCATCGTTCCCGCGGGCAGCGCCTACGGCCCTGACGGCGAGGGCTACATCCGAATCTCGCTCGCAACGCCCGACCACCGACTCGCCGAGGCCCTCGAGCGAATCAAGACCGAGCTGTAGGGGCATACTCCACGCGTGAGACAGCGCCGCTACCCCATAACAGGTGATGAACTCGACGAGCGCCGCGACCACGCGGTGCTCGTCGGCATTGACCGCGGAGCCACCGACTGGCCGATCGAGGAGTCACTCGCCGAGCTCGAAAGGCTCGTGCACACGCTCGGCGTCGATGTCGCGGGCATCGCGACGCAGCGTCTCGATCGTCCGCATCCCAAGACCTTCATCGGCAAAGGCAAGGCCGAGGAAGTCGCCGAAATCGTCCGCGAGACCGGTGCCACCGCTGTCATCTTCGACGACGAGCTGTCGCCGAGCCAGCAGCGCAACCTCGAGGACCTCTTTCCGGACAGCAAGCTGCTCGACCGCACGGCGCTGATCCTCGAGATCTTCGCGCTGCACGCAGAGAGCCGAGAGGGCAAGCTGCAGGTCGAACTCGCGCAGCTCGAGTACAGCCTGCCGCGACTGCGCGGGATGTGGGGACACCTGGAGAAGGAGCGCCTGGGCGGCGGACGTGGCGCGCGCTTCGGCGCGGGCGAGTCACAGCTCGAGACCGATCGCAGGATGGCGCGTAAGCGAATCTCGGAACTACGCCGAGAGCTGACCGCCGTGGCCGGCGAGCGCGAGCTCCAGCGCAAGGGACGCGCCCGCTCCGGCGTGTTCAGAGTCGCACTGGTGGGCTACACCAACGCGGGCAAGTCGACGCTTCTCAACGCCCTGACCGGCGCTGACGTACTCGCGTACGACATGCTTTTCGCCACCCTCGACTCCACGACCCGGCGTCTTGAGCTCCACGAGGGACGTCAGGTCACCATCACCGACACCGTTGGATTCATCAACAAACTCCCGCACGGGCTGGTAGAAGCGTTCAAGTCGACGCTTGACGAGGTCAACGAGGCGGATCTGCTGCTCTACGTGACCGACGCCGGCGCGCCGCAGCGCGAGGCTCAGATGCAGGCGGTCCGCGAGGTGCTCCACGAGATCGGGGCCCACACCAAGCCCGGGATCATCGTGCTGAACAAGGCCGATACCATCGATCCATCCGAGAGGGCGCTGCTCGAGCGCCGCTATCCGGGCGCGGTGTTCGTCTCGGCACTGGAGGGGACCGGGGTCGACGAGCTGGTCGCACGAGTTGCCGATGAGGCCGCGCGCGACAGCATCACGATGTCGGTCACGATTCCCTACACCCGGGGGGACCTGGTGCAGCTCGCGCACGAGCGGGCGCATATCGTCACCGAGCGACACGTCGAAGAGGGCACTCAACTCATCGTGCGCGTACCCAGGGAACTCGCCGAGCGTTACGCGCAGTTCGCCACCGAGGACACCTCGGCGGCCGAAAACGAGACTGAGACAGACTCAGAGCGCTAGAGCCGGCGGAAGAGGGCGACGACGCGTCCGAGCACCGTCATCTCGCGTGTGTAGATGGGTTCCATCGTCGAGTTCTCGGGCTGCAGACGGATTCGGTCGGCCTCACGGTAGAAGGTCTTGACCGTCGCGCCGTCGTCGATCATAGCGACGACGATGTCGCCGTTGTTGGCTGTCTGCTGCTGACGGACGACCACAAAGTCGCCGTCCATGATCCCGACTTCGATCATCGACTCTCCACGTACGCGAAGAATGAAGGTCTGGTCATCGGTGACCATCTCTTCGGGGAGCGAGATCGTCTGCTCGATGTTCTCGGCAGCAAGGATGGGGGAGCCGGCGGCCACTTGGCCGACGAGCGGAACCGCCCGGACCTTGCCGTAGTCGATGCCTCTGTCGGTCTCCCGGTAGTCAAGCACCTCGAGGGCACGGGGCTTCGACGGGTCGCGTCGGATGAAGCCCTTCTCCTCGAGCGCCGCGAGGTGAGAATGCACCGTCGATGACGAAGAGAGCCCCACTGCCTCGCCGATCTCCCTCACGCTGGGCGGATAGCCCCGCCTGTGGATCTCGCCGCGAATGAAGTCGAGAATCTCCTGCTGCCGCCGCGTCAATTCGCGCTGGTAGCCCATCATGCCCCCTCGTTCCGAACCGAACAGGTGTGCGGCATCAGTGTAGCCCTGACTCTTCGGCTATGCAAACACGCGTTCGCTTATGGTACTTGCAATCGAACATATGTTTGCTACTCTGGTTACGAACACGTGTTCGCTCACGTGAGAGATGATGTCAGACCACTTCGGTAGGGTCGAACCGTCAAAGGATCGGAACCGAGGAGAGAAATCATCATGAGCCAGCTGCATGCACACCGCACAGGACGCTCCGGCCACGCCGCGATCGAATGGCTGGCGGTAGCGCTCATCGCAATCGCGCTCTTGGCTGTGGCCACACTGGGTGGCGGGGCCCCGCACGTCGAGACACCCGCGACGCGCACGGTCAGCGTGAGTCAGGGCGACACCCTCTGGGAGATCGCATCAAACCATCCGGTGGCCGGGCTCTCCACGGCCGAGATGGTCGATGTCCTCACGGAACTCAACGGTCTGGACGGCGCATTCCTCACCGCCGGCAGCTCTGTGATCGTCCCCGTTGAGGCGTCCCACTCAGAGGCTCTCGCGCTCCGATAAGCCCCGCTCAGGAGGCCGAGACAGACCAATCTCAGGTATTGCCTCGCACTCCATTGCGACCCCATATCTTGTGTGCTACGGTTCATGGCAGCCTAGATATAGGGGTGAGACATGCGCTGCCCGTTCTGTGGTCACGATGAGACAAAGGTTGTGGATTCGCGCACCTCAGAATCGCAGGACGCCATTCGGCGTCGCAGGGAGTGCCTGAGCTGCGGCGAGCGTTTCACCACCTACGAACGGCGCGAAGAGATGCCACTCATGGTCGTGAAGAAGGACGGCACGGCTGAACCATTCGATCGATCCAAGCTCCTGCGAGGACTCATAGTGGCGACAGCCAAGCGCAACGTCGCCATTGAACAACTTGAAGCTCTGATCGATGACATCGAATCGGAGTTGCACAACACGTTTCGCTATGAGGTCGACAGCAGGCTCGTTGGCGACATGGTGCTCCGGCGCCTCAAGGAGCTCGATCACGTCGCCTACATCAGGTTCGCATCGGTCTACAAGGAGTTCCAGGACCTCGACGAGTTCACGTCGGAGCTAAAGGACCTTTCCTAGACCGTTCCGGCGTGGCCCCCGGGTCACGCCGCGTTTGTGTGGGGTGAGCACGATTCACGTGTGGCGCGAGGGGCGCCGCCGAGGGGCTGGAGGGTCCACTATGGTCATGGAGCGCGTCGTCAATGTCATCCGCCCTGCGGCGGCGGCACCAGGATCGGCGGATTCGACAGACATAGCGCTGCTCGTGTCCACAAACTCCCGTCAGGAGATCGACTCGTGGGACCGGGCAAAGATCTCGGACTCACTGGTCAGGGAGGCGGCACTCGATCCGTCGGTGGCTGAAGAGATCGCCGAGGCGGTCGAGGACCGTATCGATCGGTCCAGCCTGATGACTGTGACCACGGCCATCATCCGCGAAATGGTCGATCTCGAACTGCTTGAGCGGGGTATGACCGTCGCACATCGCCGGCACAGCCACCTTGGCCTCCCGATGTGGGACGTCGAGCAGATCATCACCAATGCCAACAAGGAGAACTCCAACACCACGCACAACCCGGAGTCGGTCAACCTCACGATCGCCGAGACCATCCTCAAGGAGTTCGCGCTTCGCCGGGTGTTCAGCGATGACGTCTCGGAAGCCCACATGGTCGGAGACATTCATCTTCACGACCTCGGCTTCATCATCCGCCCGTACTGCGGAGGTCACTCACTCGAGTACATCAAGAAGTACGGGCTGAACCTTCCCAACATCACCAGCGTGAGCAAGCCGGCCAAGCATCCCGAGGTGCTCATCGGCCACATGGTGAAGATGGCCAGCGCGCTTCAGGCCCATTACGCCGGTGCGGTTGGCTGGGAGGCGGTCAACGTCTTCTTCGCTCCGTACCTCGTGGGCAAGACCGAGGAAGAACTCGACCAGCTTGCACAGATGCTCATCTTCGAGTTCAACCAGCTCGCGGGTGCGCGCGGCAGTCAGGTCGTCTTCACCGATTTCAATCTCTACTACAACGTACCCAAGCACTTTGCGGGCACGCTCGCGATCGGTCCGGGCGGCGAGTACACCGGCAAGACGTACAAGGACTACGAGAAGGAAGCTCAGGCATTCCTCAAGGCGATGTTCAACGTCTACCTCCGTGGCGACGCGCACGGTAAGACCTTCGTATTCCCGAAGCCGCTCCTCCATATCTCCGAGGACTTCTTCAACGCCCCGGGCCATGAGCAGTTCTTCGACCTTGCCTGCGAAGTGGCCTCGAAGCAGGGCATCACCTATTTCGTCTTCGACCGTGGCGACGAAGTCACCGTCTCGCAATGCTGCAGGCTCAAGCTTAAGTTGAGCCAGGAGCAGCTTCGCGAGACTGACACTCCGGAGAAGATGCGCTTTTCAGCGTTGCAGAACGTGACGATCAACCTGCCCCGCATGGCCTACAAGGCACAGGGCAACGACCAGGCGCTCTTCATGGAGCTCGGCCGCGCGCTCGAGGTCGTCGGCAAGGCCCACCTGCAGAAGAAGGACTTCATCCAGGAACTCATGGATCTGGGTGCAGAGGGTCCGCTGGGCCTGCTTTGCCAAAACATCGACGGGGCACCGTATCTCAAGATGGACCGCCTGACGTACCTCGCGGGCCTGATCGGACTCAACGAGCTGGTTCAGATCCACACCGGCGCTCAGCTTCACGAGTCCGATGAGGCCCTCAGGTTCGGGTTGAAGGTTATCTCCTACATGAACCTCAAGTGCAAGGAGATTTCCGAGCGGCACGGGATCAACCTCGTCCTCGAGGAGAGCCCGGCAGAGTCTGCGGGCTACCGCCTCGCCAAGCTCGACATGAAGTACTGGCCGTCGCAGACAGCCGCGGTCGTCAAGGGCAGCATCACTGACGGCAACTACTACTACACCAACTCCATCCACCTCGCTGTGGACGCCGATGTCGACTACATCGAGCGCGTCGAGAAGCAGTCGCGGTTCCATCCGCTTATTGAGGCGGGAGCCATCGTTCATGTCTGGCTCGGCGAGAGCCAGCCCGACCCCGGCGCGATCGGCTCGTTCGTGGAGCGCACTTTCCGCAACACACAGTGCAGTCAGATCGCATTCAGCCCCGAGTTCACCGTCTGCGAGAGTTGCCAGCGCACCTCTCGCGGCCTGCATGCTCAGTGCCCTCAGTGCGGCTCCGTCGACGTCTACGGCGTCACCCGCATCGTCGGCTACTTCAGCAAGATCCAGACGTGGAACCGCAGCAAGGTCGGCGAGCTCTACGACCGCGTCCGCACCGGACTCGATCCGGCGGACGACGAGTCAGCAGCCTGAGAACAGAGAGGGTACTCGCATGCACATCAAGCTCTTCGTGAAGGACAACTGCCCCAAGTGCCCCGCGGCGAAGCACGCGTGTGACGGCCTTGACGACGTCCAGGTCTTCGACGTCTCCGAGGTCGATGGACTCGCCGAGGCGGCCTTCCACGGGGTCCTGTCCACCCCGAGCATCATCGTGGTGGACGCCAACGGCTCCGAGGTCGTTGGCTGGCGCGGCGAAGCGCCGCATCCCTCCGAGCTGCGCTCGGCGGTCGCGCAGTAGATGAAGCCATTCTCGGACATCCGGGTTCAGCGCGAGGCGGCCACCAGCAGCGAGCCACTGCCGCTGCTGGCAGGCGTGCAGCGCGCCGGGATGCTCGACTGGCCCGGCAAGGTCACCGCAACCGTGTTTCTCGGCGGGTGCCCCTTGAAATGTCCGTACTGCCACAACCCTGAGCTGGTCGGCCATTCGCGCCGTTCCGAGGACCCGGAGAACCTGCTTGCGTTCGTTCGCGAACGCCGGGCATGGCTCGACGGCGTGGTCATCACCGGCGGAGAGCCTACGTCCACCGACGAACTCCCCGCACTGCTCCGCGCACTGAAGCGTGAGGGCATGCCGATCAAGCTCGACACCAACGGGACCGGCCCCGACGTGCTCGCGGAGGTTATTGAAGAGGGGCTCGTCGACTACGTGGCCCTCGACGTCAAGGCGGTGCCGCGCTTCTACGAGCGCGCCACGGGCTCGGACGGCGTGTGGCCTTTCGTGGTCAGGGCCATCGACGTCATACGAGGCAGCAACGTCGACCACGAGTTTCGCACCACGTGCTATCCGCTCGCGGTCGGTCCGGACGATCCCGTCCGTATCGCGGCGCTCCTTGAGGGAGGCCGCCGCTACGTGCTCCAGCAGTTCCGGCCTACGCGCACGCTCGACCCCGCTGCCGTCTCGGTCCGCCCGCATGCGCCCGAGACGCTCTGGCGCGCCGCCGAGAGGTGCAGCGCCTTCCTTCCCACCACCGTACGAGGAGCCTGACCGTGCATCTTGAGATCAAGCGACTCGCTCCTGACCTGCCGCTGCCGCGCTACGCCCACGCCGGAGACGCCGGTATGGACCTCTATGCGGCAGAAGACGCGGTCATCGCACCGGGTGAGCGCACGCTGATACCGACCGGTATCGCTGTCGCGATCCCTGAGGGCTTCGCAGGGTTCGTCCAGCCGCGGAGCGGCCTGGCCATCAAGCACGGGCTCTCCTTGGTGAACACGCCGGGACTCATAGACAGCCACTATCGCGGTGAGATCAAGGTGATCGCGATCAACCTCGACCCCCGAGAGCCGTTCGAGATCAAGCGTGGCGACAAGATCGCTCAGTTCGTGATCCAGCCGGTGACGTACGCCGAACTCGTGGAGGTCGATGAGCTCGACGCCACGGTTCGAGGGGAGGGCGGCTTTGGAAGCACGGGCGTCTGAGGCACCCCGCGTCAGGGTCGCGGGCCTGGCTCTCGTCGACGGCAAAGTGGTGGTCGTTAGACACCGCGCAGGGTCATCGACCTACCACCTGCTTCCCGGAGGGGGAGTGGACTACAGGGAGACACTCGAAACCGCGCTGTGCCGAGAGGTCCGCGAGGAGACGGGTCTTGAGGTATCGGTCGGGCGCCCGCTCTTCATCAACGACACGATCGATCCGCACGGCAGCCGACACGTCATCAACATCACGTTCATGACGATGGTCGAAGGCGGCGCCCTCACCGACACTCCACAGGACCGTCGAGTCGAGGCGGTCGAACTGGTCGCCCCTCAACAGCTGCTGGAGATGGATATCAGGCCACCGATAGCGGAAGCGCTTGTCCGCGCGATAGCGCACCCGGAACTGCACTGCGAGTACCTCGGCTCACTGTTCAAACACGTGTGAGCCCACTATGGAATCACCTCAATACTTTACATAAGACGACCATTCTGAGGGGTTTGGGAAGGAGGGGCAGGGGGCCGAGAGGACTGCTCTGTAAGACGGTCGGGTGGACCGACCTCGCTTCGCACAAGAAATGACGAACACGAGAAAGGTGACCGGATGGACAGCTTCTTCAAACTGAGTGAGCGCGGAACGAACGTCAGGACCGAAGTCCTGGCGGGCGTCGTCACGTTCATGACCATGGCCTACATCATCTTTGTGAACCCCGGGCTGCTCTCGGCAGCCTTCGGCGCCGATGCGGCCGCTCAGGCTGAGTGGATCCCCGCGCTGGCGACAGCGACCGCTCTTGGTGCCGCCCTCATGTGCATCGTGATGGGCGTCTTCTCGAACCGCCCCTTCGCGCTCGCATCCGGCATGGGCCTCAATGCGGTCGTGGCATTCAGCATCATCATCGGCCTCGGTGTGCCGTGGCAGGTCGGCATGTCGGTCATCTTCATCGAGGGCCTGGTGATTCTGCTCCTCGTCGTGACGGGGCTGCGAGAAGCGGTCATGAACGCCATCCCGCTTAACCTCAAGCGCGCAATCGGCGTAGGTATCGGACTCTTCATCACCTTCATCGGCCTCGTCGATGGCAAGATCATCGTCGCGAACCCGGCCACCCTCGTTTCCCTGGGCGACTTCGCCACCAAAGAGGTGTGGGTCACCCTGATCGGCCTGATCGCGATCATGGCGTTCATGGCGTTCAAGGTGAAGGGCGACATCCTGTGGGGCATCCTGGTCGCAACCGCGGCCGCTCTGTTGCTCGGCGTCACCAAGCTCCCGACCGCCGTCGTCGCCCCGCTCGACTTCCGCACGTTCGGCGCGCCGTTCCAGCAGGTCGAGGGCGGTATGGCCGTACTGCAGGTCTTCACCAGCGCGATGGCTCCCGCGCTTCTGATGTTCGTGTTCGCGACCATGCTGTCGGACTTCTTCGACACCATGGGCACCGTGCTCTCCATCGGCGAGCAGGCCGACTTCGTCGATGAGGACGGTAAGGTCCCCGGTATTCGCAGCATCCTGACGGTCGACTCGATCGCCGCTTCGGTCGGCGGCCTGTTCGGCGCCAGCTCGATCACGACCTACATCGAGTCTGCCGCCGGCGTGGCCGAGGGCGGCCGCACTGGTCTCACCTCGATCGTCGTCGGACTGCTGTTCCTGGTGTCGGCGTTCTTCTCGCCGATCATCGCAATGATCGGCGGCGCTCTGCCGATCACGGCAGGCGCGCTGATCGTGGTCGGATTCCTGATGATGGGCATGGTTCGCGAGATTCCGTGGACGGACTTCGAGGACGCGTTCCCCGCGTTCCTGACGATCGTCGGCATCCCGCTGACCTACAACATCAGCTACGGCATCGGTCTTGGCTTCATCAGCTACGTGCTGATCAAGGTGTTCCACGGCAAGGCCAAGGAGATCCACTGGCTCATGTGGGTTGTGAGCGCAGCCTTCGTGGTGACGTTCCTCCTGCCCGCCATCCAGAAAGCGATCGGCTAGTCCGACAACATGAAGCCCCGGCGGAAACGCCGGGGCTTCTTCGAGAACAAGAAAGGTAGGGGAAAGTGGCAGCAAACCAAGGCGTTGTCCAGACGGACGAGGTCATGCCGCTGTCGAAGGCGATTCCGCTTTCGCTGCAGCACCTCATGGCCATGTTCGGTGCGACGGTGCTCGTGCCGATCCTGACCGGCCTCGACCCCGGAGTCGGCCTCATGACCTCCGGAATCGGCACGATTCTGTACCTCATCTGCGTCCGCAACAAGATTCCGAGCTACCTGGGGTCGAGCTTCGCCTTCATCGCGCCGATCATCGCGGTCGGCGGCGGCCCTGGCGGCGCGAACATCCCGGCCGCACTGGGCGGTCTCGTGGCCGCCGGTATCGTCTACATGATCGTCGCGGCGATCGTCAAAGCGTTCGGAACCGGATGGCTCACCAAGATTCTGCCGCCGGCTCTGGTCGGCTCAATCGTCATCGTGATCGGCCTCGGCCTCTCGGCGGTTGCCGTGAAGATGTCGATGTTCCCGATGGCGGACCCGTCGCAGGGCGTCGACCTTAAGCTCGTCGGCGTCGCGACCATCACGCTCGCTGCGGCGATCGCTTTCTCGAGCTTCTTCAAGGGCTTCCTGAAGACCATCCCGGTGCTCATGGGCATCGTAGTGGGCTACGTCGTGTCGATTCCGCTCGGGCTCGTCAGCTTCGATGGCATCATCGCCGCGCCGTGGATCGGTCTGCCGACGCTGACGTTCCCGGTCTTCGAGCTCGACGCGATCCTGATCATCGCGCCTGTGGCCGTCGTCGTCATCATCGAGCACATCGGCCACCTGCTGGTCATCAACGAGATCACCGGCAAGGACTTCACGCCGATGCTCCCTGAGTCGCTCTTCGGTGACGGTCTGGCCACCGCAATCTCCGGTGCCATCGGTGGCACACCCTCGACCACCTATGCCGAGAACATCGGCGTCATGGCGGTCACGAAGGTCTACGCCACCCAGCTCTTCTGGTTCGCGGGCGGATTCGCCATCCTGATCGGCGGCTTCGTGCCCAAGTTCAACGCCGCCATCAGCTCGATCCCGACTCCGGTCATGGGCGGCATCTCGCTTCTCCTGTTCGGTCTCATCGCGTCAAGCGGCCTGAGGCTCCTCGTGGAGAGCGGCCTGGACTTCAGCCATAGCCGTAACCTGATCCTGGCCAGCGTCGTTCTGGTCATCGGCATCGGCATGGAGACGGGTGGCTTCGCCATTCCGCTTGGCAAGTACAGCGTCCCGGGCATGGCCCTGGCCGCGTTCATCGGCATCATCCTGAACCTGATCCTGCCGCAGGAGAGCGAGGGGCTCATGATCGACGCTCCGAACTTCAACGCGGAGTCTCAGGCGGAAGCCGCTAAGGCCGAGGCCTAGCAGCACTCGTACGACAGCGTGCGGTTTCACCAGACGGCCCCGGACTGCGACACGCGGTCCGGGGCCGCTTCACGTGGCGGGCCAGGGTGCGGCGTCGCATGGCGCTCAGTCGCATATCCGCTGGTCACGGTACTCGTGAACGCTTTCCCTCACTGTACTGTAACTCGGATAATCTATCTTATGTTAACCCGACAGCAAAGCACCCATCCCCTGAGGTAATGAGGAGGTCTGTGGTGCGAGATGGACCGTTAGCGGCCCTGGGGGTCCTCTTCGTCGGCCGAGCAGCCGGAAAGGTAGGTCTGGTCGAACTGGCTCTTGGTCATCTCGGAAAGGTCCTCCTTGACCCGCCCGAAGAACGCCTCGGCCTGCTCGCGCTCCGCGAACGTCGCGATTCGGACTCTCACATCGAGGTCAGCGATCTGAACCGCCTCGACGTGCCAGAGCTCGACCTCACCCGCGGGACGGACGACCGGCTGCCGATACAAGATGTCCTCGTGCCACTCGAAGTCGAAGTCGTCGGTGGTGTCCACGCGCGTGAGCCGAAGGCGCCAGAACTCGTCCGCTGCTCCAATGATGCGCACCGCTACTCCTCGATCTTCGAGTACTGCGGGTTGGACGAGATCCATCCGACCTTGCCGGCGGCGTCCTTGACCTGATACCAGCCGTCCTGAGTCTTGACCAGCGTCAGCTTCTCGCCCTTTTCCAGGCCCCGGATGGCCTTTGCGTCCGACTCGGGCTTCGTCCGGAAGTTGAGTCCGTCGATCGTCACGATGACGACCTTGCCGGCGGTGGACTCAGCGGCGCCTTCCTTTGCGCCTTCGGCGGCGGCCTTTGCGCCGTCCGGAGTTTGACTCGGCTCCACGGTACTCGTGGTCTCCGGAGCCGTGTTGCCCGCATCACGGAAGTCCGACACGTAGCCCCACACGACGAAGATCAGCACAACGAGCGCCGCGAGTGCCGCGACGCCCCGCAAGATGTTCTTGAGATCGGAACTCACAGGTAGAGACCTCCGCCGTAGACAGCCGTGTCTTCGAGTCCATACTCCAGGCACGCGGCGTGGATCATGCTGCGTGCCTTGCCAGCGTATCCCTTCACTGCGGCGAGGTCGACCTCGCCCACGTGCACAAGAACGTCGTCTCCCCTGTCGTCATCCTTGATTCGTCCGGCCTCGCTTGAGATGAGGTACGCAGCATCGGCGAGCGCCGACCCGACCGGCACCAGATGGGCGGGCAGCGGCATCAGGTCCAGCTCATCCGCTGTCACGCCCAGTCTCTGCGCGAGCTCCTGAAGCACCCTGCGCTCGACGGCGTCGTGATCCTCGGCGAAGTGCTCGAGCACCGCATCCTCCGCATCAGCGAGCTGACCGATGAGCTCCACCAGGGTGTTCGCGCCGGCCTCGACGTTCTCTGCCTGGACAAGGAGATGCAGCAGCACGCGCTTCTCCATCGCCCTGCGGGCGACGTTGAAGAGCGTGATGAGGACCGCAACGACGCCGATAGCGCCAATGGCCATGGCCATGAATGCCCAGATGGGCACTGGACGTCCTCCTGTCGCACGGCTCGTGCGCCGAGACTAGGATTCCTCTCGCAGATCAAGGACCCTCTTGCTCTTCCCGGCGGAGCGCTCGATGGCTCCGGGCTCGACCAGCACCACACGTGCGCGCAGGCCCAGCACCGACTGTAGTTTGTCTGCGACCTTCTGCTGGAAGGCCACCATGTCAGCCATGATATCCGAAAAGACCGACGCCTCGACCTCGATACGCACCTCCATGTCATCGAGGTTGCGTTTGCGGTCCACCACGATGAGATAGTGCGGGCGAACACCCTCGATCTGAAACAGCACGTCTTCGATCTGACTCGGGAAGACGTTCACGCCTCTGATGATGAGCATGTCGTCGGTACGCTGCCTGACCCTACGCATTCGTGCGGTCGTCCGGCCGCACTCGCAGCGGGACGGATCCAGGACCGTGAGGTCGTGCGTCCGGTATCTCATGACCGGGAATGCCTCTTTGGTGAGGGTTGTGACCACGAGCTCCCCCTCCTCGCCGTACGGCACCGGCTCCCCGGTGTCCGGGTCGACAATCTCGCACAGGAAGTGGTCCTCGCTGAGGTGCATGCCACACCGGCACTCGCACTCGCCCGACACTCCGGGACCCATCAGCTCGGAAAGTCCGTAATTGTCCGTGGCCACGATGCCGAGCTTCTCCTCGATCTCGGCACGCATCTTCTCGGAGGCCGGCTCGCCACCGAACAGGCCCAGACGCAGCTTGAGCTTCGAGAAATCGACGCCCTGCTCGATTCCCTGCTCGGCAAGGTAGAGCGCGTACGACGGAGTACCCACCAGCACCGTTGTGCCCCAGTCGGCCATCATCATCAGATGCCGCTCGGTCTGGCCGGAGCCCGCGGGGATGATCGTCGCGCCGATGCGCTCGATGCCGTAGTGCATGCCCCAGCCACCCGTGAACATGCCGTAAAGGAACGCCATGTCCACGAGGTCGCCTTTGTGTACGCCCGCGGCGGCGGCCACCCGTGCGGTGAGCTCGCTCCAGGTGTTGATGTCGCCTCGGGAGTACCCGACGACGATCGGCTTGCCGGTCGTGCCTGACGAAGAGTGGATGCGCACGACGTCCTCGAGCGGCAGCGCGAACATCCCAAAGGGATAGGTGTCCCTGAGCGCGGTCTTATCGGTGAATGGAAGCTTACGCACGTCGTCGAGCGACTTGATGTCGCGCGGCCGCACTCCCAACTCATCCATGCGGTCACGGTAGTACGTGACGCGCTCGTAGGCCCACGAGACCGACATCTGAAGGCGCCTCAGCTGCAAGTCGTGCAGCGCTGAGCGCTCCATGCATTCGTACTCGGGGTTCCAGATCATCTGCCGCTCCCCTCCCCGACCTTCGACCTCTCGTCGTCCCACGACCCGAGGTAGATGGCCCTCACCGATTCGTCGGCCAGCAGCTCGCTGGCAGTACCTTCCATGACCACGCGCCCGGTGCGCATGACGCAGCCGCGGTCCGCGTGCTTGAGCGCAAGCGTGGCATCCTGCTCCACGAGCACGATCGTCATGCCCTGCGCCCGCAGTTCATCCAGCACCGAGAAGATCTCGGCGATCACCTTCGGTGCGAGCCCGAGCGACGGCTCATCGAGCAGCAGCAGGCGCGGGTTCGACATGAGGGCCCTTGCGACCGCGAGCATCTGCTGCTCGCCGCCCGAGAGCGTCTCGGCCGGCTGAGCCTCCCGCTCCTCGAGTACCGGGAACAGGGCGTGCACGCGCGCGAGCCCGTCGCGCACCGCCGCCGCACGACCGCGACCCGCTGCATAAGCACCGAGCTCGAGGTTTTCCCGAACGCTCATCGAGCCGAAGAGCCAGCGGCCTTCCGGAACGAGCGCTATGCCCTCGCGCAGCAGCTTCTCCGGTGCGATCCCGACAATCGAGCGCCCCGCGAACTCCACCGACCCCGACTTCACGCCGAGAAGCCCGACTATCGCCTTGAGCAGGGTCGACTTTCCCGCGCCGTTGCTGCCGATGATCGCGGCGAGTTCGCCCTCGGCGATCGCGAAGTCGACGTCCCGCAGCACTTCCGCGCGACCATAGCCGGCTGAGAGTCCCCGGACAGTGAGCAGCGTCTCAGACATCCTCAGACTCCTGTCCGAGATATGCGGCTATGACCGCCGGGTCCTTTTGGATCATGCGCGGAGGACCCTCGGCGATCTTGCAGCCGCGGTCGATTACCACGATCTCGTCCGATACCTCCATCACGAGCCCCATGTCGTGCTCGACGACCAACACGGTGACGCCCATGTCGCGGACGCGGTACAGCGTCTCAACGAGTTCGCGCGTCTCGTTCCCGTTGAGTCCGGCTGCCGGCTCGTCGAGCAGGAGCAGGCGTGGACCGGTCGCCAGCGCACGCGCGATCTCGACCAGGCGGCGAATACCCGCAGGAAGGTCCGCAGCCAGCGTATCCGCCCACTCCTCGATACCGATGAGCCGCAGGAGCCTGCCAGCCTGCTCGCGGGCGTCACGGTCCTCTGAGAGCGCCCTGGGCAGTCTCAGCGAGGCGGCGACGAACCCGCGCCCCTGCCTTGCCTGTGATCCCACCATCACGTTCTCCAGAGCGGTCATCTCGTCAAAGAGCTGCGTGTTCTGGAATGTGCGCGCCATTCCGCTGGCAACGACCGCACGCGGCTTCTTCCCGATCATCTCGGCGCCGTCGAAGACCACCGAGCCCTCGTCAGGCCGATCGAAGCACGTGATCGCGTTGAACAGCGTCGACTTGCCCGCGCCGTTGGGTCCGATGAGCGCCTTGATGGTTCCGGGATGCACGTCGAACGAGACTCCGCTCACCGCGACGAGTCCTCCAAACCGGCGCGTGACGTCGCGTACCTGGAGAAGGCTCATACGCGCTCCCCTCCCCTGCGCCTCAAAAGCCCGGCGATTCCGGAGGGCGCGAACAGCACGACCAGCACGATCGCCAAGCCGTACACGTCCTCCTGATACGACTGCAGCACCTGCCCCGCCTCACGAGACAGGCCGGGGAGCAACGCGTCGACGTACTGCAGCAGGGTGAGCGCCACCGCTGCCGCGACCGGCCCCGCAAGGGACCCGGTGCCGCCGACGACCGTCATCGCGAGGAAGGTGACCGACGCCGCCACCGAAAAGACCGTCGGTGAGATGAAGCCGACCGCGCCTGCGTAGAGCGCGCCCGCGAAGCCCGCCAGTGCGGCGCTCACCACGAACGAGCGCACCTTCACGCCGGTGATGTCGACGCCGCAGGCCTGGGCGCCGAGTTCGCTGCCGTGCAGCGCGCGCATGGCGCGGCCGGGCCGGAGTGACGTCGTGTTGGCAAGGAGTACGAGCGACGCCCCTGTGACACCCCACACCAGCCAGTAGAGCAGCGCCGGGTCACGGAACTCGAACGAGCCGACTGAGGGAAACGGTATGCCCGTGAACCCGTCGACACCGCCGGTGATCGGCTCGGCCTCCTTGAATGCGAGGGCCATCAACTCCCCAAAGCCCAAGGTGGCCATCGCGAGGTAGTGCCCCTTGAGGCGCAGGCTCGGCAGCGCGAGCACGAACCCTCCGACGGCAGCCAATGCTCCCGCGGCGGCGAACGCGACCAGCCACGGCGCCTCGAAGCGCACCACGAGGACCGCTGCCGTGTATGCGCCGATACCCACGAACGCAGAGTGTCCGAGCGATACCTGGCCGGCGTAGCCGAAGAGCAGCGCCAGCCCGGCGACCACGAGCGCGTTGATGCCCGCGAACGTGAAGATCTTGAGCAGGAACCTATCGGTGATCAGGAACGGCATGACGGCGACGAGCACCGTGACGCCCGCGAGAAGCGCGAAGCGAGGAAGCCGGTTCATCAGACTTTCTCCCTTCGCGAGCCGCCCAAGAGGCCTTGCGGTCTGAGGAACAGCACTCCCAGCAGCACGACAAGCGCCACCGCATCCTTGTAGATCGGATCCAGGTAGCCCGCGGCAAGGCTCTCGAGCATCCCGAGGATGAGCCCGCCGCCCACGGCCGCGACCGGATTGCCGAGCCCCCCCAGGATCGCCGCCGAGAAGCCCTTGACGCCGATTCCCGCGCCGACATTGAACGCTGTCTGTGTGAGCGGTGCGACGACGAGTCCGCCAAGCGCTCCCAGTCCGGCTGCCAGTGCGAACGAAGCGGTGACCATGCCACGGGCATCGATGCCCACAAGGCGCGCCGCGTCACGATTCATCGAGGTGGCGCGCATCGCCTTGCCGAAGGCGGTCCTGCGGTACAGAAACGCGAGCGCGGCGAGGGCGACGGCGGTCAGACCCCAGATCCAGACGGTCTGGCGCTCGATCGCGGCACCGAGCACCTTGATCGAGACCCCGTCGGTGAACGGAGCAAGTGCGACCTCGTTGGGTCCAAAGACGTGCAGCGCGAACTGTCTGAGTATCATCGCGCCACCGATGGTCACGATGACGATCTTGCCCGGGTCACCCGACTTGATCGGACGCACGGCAAGCAGTTCGAACACGGCTCCCAGAATGCCGGCCAGCACCACGGCGAAGACAACCGCCAGCGGCAGCGGGACGCCGAGCCCCACCAGCCACACGCCGATCATGCCCCCGAGCATGTAGAACTCACCCTGCGCGAAGTTGATGGCGCCTGTCGCCGCGTAGACGATGGTGAAGCCGAGCGCCACGAGCGCGTATATGGAGCCGTTCTTGAGTCCGGCTATGAGGAACTGCAGCAGGTCAGCCACGTTGGATCGAAGCCCGTCTCTCGTTGGCCGATTACTCGGCGATCACCCACACGCCATCACGCACGGTGAACAGGGCGAGGTCGTTGGCGGACAGTCCGTTGTGGTCGGTCGCGGAGAACTTGAACACGCCGCCGTAGCCGGATACTTGAGTGCTCTCGATCGCAGCGCGGAGCTCCTCGCCGTCTGCGTCCGCACCCACGCCCTCGATGGCGGTCGTCAGGATCTTGAGCGCGTCGTACGCATGACCGGCGAAGATGTCGGGAGTCTCCCCGTACGTCGCCGAGTACGAGTCGATGAACGGCTGGACCTCGGCAAGAACCTCTTCCGAGACACCCGCCCAGGACTCCGGCACGAAACTGCGGCCGGTAGCGATGACGACTCCCTCTGCCGCCTGGCCGGCGCCTTCAATGAACTCGGTTCGCGCCTGTCCCGAACCGCCGTAGATCGGCAGCGTGATGCCGAGGTCGCGGGCGCCCTTGACGACCGTCGTAGCCTCCTTGCCGGCGGTCCACATCAGAATCGCCTGGGCGCCGGAACCCTTGATGCGGGTCAGCTGCGCGGTCATGTCGGCATCGCCCGCGTTGAAGGTCTCATCGGCCACGAGCTCGATGCCGGCGGTGCTGACCGAGGCGAGAATGACGTCGCGTCCGTCTTTGCCGTATCCACCGCTGTCACTGATGAGCCCGACCTTGGTGATGCCCGCGGCCTTCATCGCCTCGAGGACGCGCGGCACGACGATCGTGTTCGACCACGGAGTCTGAAAGACCAGAGGGTCGAACTCCTTGGTGATTGCCGTGCCACCCGCCATCGAGATCTGCGGAATGCCCGCGCGCTGCACCTCTCCGCGGGCGGCCATCGATTGCCCGGTGCCGGATGCGCCTAGAATGGCCACGACGCCCTCCTGGCCGATGAGCTTGGCTGCCGCCGCGACCGCCTTCGCCTCGTCGGTGGCGTCGTCCTCAATCAGCAGCTCGATCTGGCGACCGGAAACGCCGCCCGCATCGTTGATGCGCTCCACCTCGAGCTCAAGCGCGTTCTTCTCGCTCTCACCCAGCGCCGCGTAAGTGCCGGACAATGAGAGAATTGCGCCTACCTTGATCGGCTCCCCCGAAGCTCCCCCCTGGGGCTCCGCGGCCTGTGAACAGCCCGCGGACGCAGCGATCATCAGTACTGCCGCACAGGCGGCGACCACCCTTCGCGCCTGCAGTCTCATCTTGGTTCCTCCTCGGTATCGAGGCCGGATGGGGCGCGAAACCAACCCCATCCGGCCATCGTCTCAACGTTTCCCTACTCGGCCAGGACCCACTGGCCTCCCTTGATCTCGTACATGGTGAGGTCGTCTACCGTGAGTCCGTTGTGGTCAGTCTCGGAGAAGTTGAACGTGCCACCGATACCGACGAAGCCCTTGGTGGCGCCGATGGCCTCAGTGAGGGCCTCGGGCGTGACTTCACCGTCGATGGTCTTGGCGGCCTCGACGATGATGTAGAGCGCGTCGTATGCGTGACCCGCGAATGTGCTCGGTTTGGCGCCGGTCTCCGCTTCGAAGCGCGTGACGAAGTCGGTCGCGACCGTGTAGGCCTCGGTGCCCTCTCCGTACGCTTCGGGGATCAGAATCTTGCCGGCTGCGAACTTGACGCCTTCAGCAGCTTCGCCGGCGCCGGTGATGAACTCGGCGCGCGCATTGCCGTGGCTGCCGTAAACCGGAATCGTGATGCCGAGGTCCTTAGCGTTCTGGACCACGGTCGCGGCCTCTTTGCCGGCCGTCCACATGACGATCGCCTGTGCGTCGGTACCCTTGATCTTGGTGAGCTGGGCGGTCATGTCCGTGTCACCGGCGTTGAAGCTCTCGGTTGCCACGATCTCGATGCCGCCGGTCTTTGCCGCCTCGGTGAAGACGGCGACGCCGTCCTTGCCGAATCCGCCACTGTCAGCAATGAGGCCGACCTTGGTGATGCCTTCGGCCTTGAGCTTGTCGACGGTGAAGGGGGCGACGATGGTGTTGGACCAGGGTGTGGCCCACACGAGGGGGTCGGCGGGCGAGGTGATGACCGTGCCGCCAGCCATGGAGACCTGCGGAACTCCTGCGCGCGTGACCTCAGTGCGCATGGCCATCGTCTGGCCGGTTCCCGTGGCTCCGATGAGGGCGACGACGCCCTCCTGATCGATCAACTTGCTTGCTGCGGCGACGGCCTTAGCCTCGTCCGTAGCGTCATCCTCGAAGAGGACCTCGATCGGCCGGCCATTCACGCCACCGGCCTCATTGATGCGGGCGACTTCCATCTCGATCGCCGCCTTCTCGGGCTCACCCAGTCCCGCATAGGTGCCCGAAAGTGATACCACCGCGCCGACCTTGATCGGCTCCCCACTGGCTGCTCCACCATCCTCCGGCGTCTCAGCCGGCTGGGCGGAGCACGCGACCAGCGTCACCGCGAGTGCTGCAGCGAGTGCAGCCTCGAGGACGCCGAACGCCAACCTCAGCGTACGTCCACGCATGACCTACCTCCTTCGATCGTCGTCGGCACGCCCGACTTGTTGCTCAGATGCGCGCCATGTCTTCTTGCGATACGAGCTCGACGGGCTTGCCCTTGAGAAGGGATTGGGCCCGATCGATGTCGGCAACGTTGATGACCACGTAGGTCGAGATGAGCGAATAGACGTACTCGATGTTGACCCCTGCGTCCGAGACGACCTTGAGGACGCCCGCGAGGCCGCCCGGCTGGTCAGGCAGATTGAGACAGATGACGTCAGACATCTTGACCGTGAAACCGGCGTCTTGCAGGGCCTTCGCGCCGGCATCCGGATCGTCGACCACGAGGCGGACTATGCCGTAGTCGGCGGTATCGGACACCGAGAAGCCGCGGATGTTGATCCCGGCCTGTCCGAGGACCTCCGTGACCTCACTCACTCGTCCGGCCTTGTTCTCGATGAAGACGCTCAGCTGCTTGACGTTCACAGGTCGCACTCCCCCTCTAGACACGCGCGCCGGCCCAGCTCGAATGCGGCGAGGTTAGCCTCTACCGTCTTGGGCGGAACGCGATTGACGATGACTTCACGCCAGGTCTCCTCGGCGAAGGGAAGACCGGTAGAAAGAGCCCCCATGAGAACCACGTTGGCGGACTTGGGGCTACCCGCCTCGCACGCGAGTTCGTCGGCATCGACAAAGATCGCACCCTCGTCCTCGAGCACGGCGGCGAGGCCGTGCGGGTGCGGCAGGTCACCGGTGAGAACCGGCATCGGCAGGATCGAGCGAGGGTTCACCAGCAGCCGGCCTTCGGGACGGACGTAGTGGACGCGACGCATGGCTTCGATGAGCTCGAAGGCAACGAGATGGTCGACCATGCCCGGGTCGGTGACCGGCGAGAACACCTCTTCGCCGAATCGCACGACGGTGTCGACGCTCCCCCCGCGCTGCGCCATCCCGTGAACCTCGGAGAGCTTGACCTCGAGTGCCGAGGCGGTCGCGACCTTCGCGAGCAGGTCGGCAGCCAGGATCGTGCCCTGCCCGCCAACGCCGCACAACATCACGGTGGTGGTGGTCATACGCGCCCTCCGAACGGCCGCTCGCAGGCAGGCCCGCTGTGAACGATCGCGTCGTACTTGCACACCTGGACGCACTGTCCGCAGCCGACGCAGGTCGCGGTGTCGATATAGGCGCGCTTGGTCATCTCATCACGCCCGATGGCGGGACAGCCGAGTTTGATACATGCGCCGCACTTGGTGCACGCCTCTTCATCCACGGCGTACGGATCACCGTGGTCGCGGACGAGAAGCGCGCAGGGAGCCTTGAACACGATGACCGAGTACTCCTCGGCCGCAGTCTCCTCGCGAAGCGCGGTTTCGGCTGCTGCGAAGTCGTGAGGATCGACAACGCGCACGCGTGGCACGCCGATCGCCTTCAGCAGCTCCACCAGATCCGTCTCGTGCGAGGCGCGCTCCTGCAGGGGGATGCCGTTCACCGGGTTGCCCTGGTGTCCCGTCATCGCGGTGATCCTGTTGTCCAGCACGAGGACCGTCCCGCGACCACCGTTGTAGACGGTGTTCAGAACGCCACTGATGCCCGAGTGGGCGAACGTAGAGTCACCGATCACGCCGACGACCGGCCGATCTTCTATGCCCCCGGCGATCTCGGCGCCATGCGCCATGCCGACGGAAGCGCCCATGCACACGCAGGTGTCCATCGCGGCGAGCGGTCGCAGAGCACCCAGCGTGTAGCAGCCAATGTCGCCGGTGACCACGGCTTTGATCTTCTTGAGCGTGTGAAAGACGGGCCTATGAGGACACCCGGGACACATCAGCGGAGGCCGCGGCGGAAGCGACTCGTCGCACTCACGCAGCGGGGGCTCGGGCTGACCGAACGCACGCTTGATCGCGCCGGGAGTGATCTCGCCGCTCACAGGCAGGTCGAGCGGGGTGACGTCGATGCCCATGCGGGCCAGCTCACGCGCCATAAACGCGTCAGCTTCCTCGATGACGTAGAGCGCGTCCACCTTCTGCGCGAACTCGGAGACGAGATCGGCGGGAAGCGGGTGGCTCATGCCGATCTTGAGAACGGATGCCTCGGGCATCGCCTCGCGAACGTGCTGGTAGCAGACACCGGCGCACACGATGCCGACCGCCGTGTCGCGGTACTCGGCGCGGTTCAGGTCGGTCTGCTCGGCGAACTCGGCGACTTCGCGCATGCGACGGTCGAGATCGAGCCTGCGAGCGCGTGCCATGGCCGGCATCATGACCCACTTGCCCGGATTCGACTTGTACGCCCCACGGGGCGCCATTTCGGCACGATCGCCCAAGACTACCGGCGACTTGGCGTGCGCGACGCGCACGGTGGAGCGGACCAGCACCGGGATGTCGAACCGCTCCGATATCTCGAACGCCTCGCGGGTGAACGCGAGCGCCTCAGCGGAGTCGGACGGGTCGAGAATCGGCACGCGCGCGAACGCGGCGTAGTTGTGAGAGTCCTGCTCGTTTTGCGAGGAGTGCATGCCGGGATCGTCTGCCACGAGAATGACGAGACCCGCACCCACGCCCGTGTAAGCCAGCGTGAAGAGCGGGTCGGCCGCGACGTTGAGCCCCACATGCTTCATGGTCACCAGCACGCGCTTGCCCGCAAACGAAACGCCGGCCCCGACCTCAAGCGCAACCTTCTCGTTGGGTGCCCATTCGGCATAGACGTCCGGCAGCTTCGCAAAACGCTCGAGCGTCTCGGTAGAGGGGGTTCCCGGATAGCCGACGCCAACCGCGGCGCCCGCTTCCCACGCCCCCCGCGCGACCGCTTCATTGCCGGAAAGCAGGATACGTTCCACGCAGTCCCCTTGCCTCTTGAACCCCTGCTTCGCACGCTCAGGGATGCGCGAATAATACCACACGCTACCTGCGGAACTAATGCTCGGAAGGGCTGAACGGCGTCTGTCGACAGGGTGGACGGTCGGCCTGGCGGCCCAGCGTCAGGGGCGAGTCGCCCCGACGTAGTCGCCCCTGCTGGCGATGCGCCCGGTGAGCGACGACGTGGAGACGCGCTGTCCTGTTTGAGGCGCGTGTATGTAGTCGCCTCCCCCGACGTAGATGCCTACGTGGTGGATACGGCCAGGATCGCCGTCACGGCCGAAGAACACCAGATCGCCCGGTGCGAGCAGGTCGAGACGGTTCGGAGGGATGAAAGCACCGACCCGGAACTGGGTCCTGCTGGTGCGCGGAATCGTGACGCCGATCTCTCGATAGCAGTACTGTGTGAGTCCGGAGCAGTCGAATCCGGAAGGAGTCGTGCCACCCCACACGTAGGGCGTCTTGCCCTCGAAGCGCCGGGCCACGGCCACGACATCAGGGTGGGGAGCTCCGAGTGCGGCCGCGTCAAACGTCCTGCCGGGCGCGTACGAGTTTGACTTCGCCTGCGCGGCGGCACGCTCGGCCGCACGCGCCGCCGCCTCCCTGGCGAGCCGCTCCTGGCGAGCGCGCTCCTCGGCAATCAGGCTCTTGAGCTTGGCGTCTATCGATGCGAGGTAGCGCTCCTGCTCGTCCACCGCAGCCTCGACCTGTTCGCGCTTGGCCTTGGCTTTGGCTCTGAGCGCAATCTGCTCGGTGCGTCGATTCTCAAGCGACGCCTTGGTGGTCGCGATTCGTTCGCGAGCGGCTTTGACCTCTGCGACCAGGGACGCATCACTGCGGCCGATGCGACGCATGAGATCGAGGCGCGAGACGAGGTCCTGGAAGTCGCTTACCCCGACAACGACCGATACGATGTCGATCCCGCCGTTGCGATAGATGTTGTCGACCCTGGTGTTGAGACGGCCCTGGGTCTGGGCCAGTTCGGTGAGTGCGAGTTCGAGTTCGCGCTCCGTCCGCATGATCTCCTGGTCGGTCGCCTCGACAGCCGCCTCGATCTCGAGGTACTCCTCGGTGCGCTCCTCGAGGTCGTCAGCAAGGTCGTCGAGCCGCTTGCGAGCAGCCGCTGCGGAGTCCTTCGCAGCCTCGATCTGGGAGTTGGTAGGCGCTGCCGATGAGACTGGCGGCAACAGGAACACCATCGCCACGACCACGGCGATGATCTTCTCACTCGGAATGCGTGAGAACGTCGCCCGCACCGTACCTCCTGCTGCTGCGTCATGAACGGCTACGACTCGAGGCGCCACCGGCCGGCGGCATCACATGATCATGATACCACCGGCCGGTGTCAGCTCTCACATCGCGGAGTGCACGAGGCACGAGTTCCGTTCTAGTCCACGTGGATCAGCGAAACGATCTTCTTGCCTGCCGGAAGCTTCGAGCGACCGTCGAGGAAGTCCAGCTCGATGAGGAACGCGAAGCCGGCAATCTCGGCTCCGGTGGCCGCCACGAGTTCCGCCTTCGCGGCAGCGGTGCCGCCGGTGGCGAGCACGTCGTCAACGATAACCACCTTGTCGCCCGGGCCGAACGCATCGGCGTGGACCTCAAGGGAGTCGGTTCCGTACTCGAGGTCGTAGGTCACCGTCGTGGTCGTCCACGGAAGCTTGCCCGGCTTGCGAGCAGGGACAAAACCCGCACCCAGCTTGTAGGCCAGGGCACCGCCGAAGATGAAGCCGCGCGCCTCAGCGCCCATGACCTTGGTGATGCCGATGTTCTCGTAGTTCTCTGCAAGAGTATCGATCGCACCCTTGAAGCCCTCGGGATTCGAGAGCAAGGGGGTGATGTCCTTGAAGACGATGCCCTCTTTGGGCCAGTCCGGGATGTCTCTGATGTAGCTCGACAGATCCACGTGCTCCTCCTCATAAGTCGACGGCCCTGACGGACCGTAGTGTACCTAGCCTATCGCGTGGCGACCGTCCTAGAAAGCCGCGCTTACGGGCAGACGACCTCCTCGATAACGGATGCGAGGTAAGGAAGGTTGCGATAGCGCCCGTCCAGGTCGAGGCCGTACCCGACGTAGAAGCCGTCGGCAAGCGAGAACCCGCGGTATGCGAGCGGCACCTCGGCGATGCGTCGGGCCGGCTTGTCGAACAACGCGCACACTTCTACGCGCGCTGCTCCGCGCTCCCGGAGCAATCTCAAGATGTAGTTGAGCGTGAGGCCGGTATCGACCATGTCCTCGACCAGCACGATCGATGCTCCCGCTATGTCGTCGTCGAGATCCTTGGTGACCTGCACCGAGCCTGAGTGCCCGTGACGGTACGGCGAGATCGAAAGGAAGTCGACGCTGAGCGGAAGGTCGACCTCCCTGCAGAGATCCGAGAGGAAGAACAGTCCGCCCTTCAACACCGTGATCAGGCGCAGGTCCTCGCCCTCGTGCTCGGAAGCCACCGCCAATCCGAGCTCGGATACGCGCTCGGCGATCTGCTGCTCGGTGAGAACGACGGCGTCACACTCCGGAGGAAGCGGGATCATCGCTCCTCCTCGGGGTCGGCTCCGGACTTCACCACGAACCCTCCACCCTCTCCATGCGGCCGAGGCTCGGTGGGCACGCCGAACCGCGCCAGAAGCCGCCGGAAGTCCTTCTGGTAGAAGATGCGGATGTTGATCTCGGGATAGAGCTCCTTGAGCCGTCTGACCTTGCGGTTCTTTTTGGTCACGAGCTTCTGGTTCATCGTCGTGAGCTCGATGTAGAGGTCGAAGTCCGGAAGGTAGAAGTCCGGGCTGAACGATCTGATGACCTTGCCGGACGCATCCCAGTCGATAGGGAACGTGTTGGGCTCGTACTGCCAGCGAACGCCGTAGGCGTCGAGTATCTCGGCGGCGACCCGTTCACTCGCGTGAGCGAAGGAGATCTCGTTGAGCGGTGGGTGGTCTGTCGCCTGCGTGGCGTTCTCGCGAGGGTGGGTGTCCCTGCTCTCAGCCATCCGCTAGAGCGGCTCCTCGAACGCATCGGTGAGCGCCCGCCGCAGCAGACGCCCCTTCAGCTGGTCAGTCAGTCCGCCGAGCTCGTTGAGCGTCTCGGCGAGCTTCTGGCGAGTCTCCGGCGTGCGATGCCTGAACGTCGGCATCAGAATCTGCGCGAACAGCTGCGCCTCGCGCTCCGCGAAGGACTCGTACATTCTCAGATGCCTGGGCTCGACGCCGAATCGGCGCAGGTCCCACGCAGCGTGAATCGAGGCCACCTCAGGTCGGGCGACCTGCTCGGTGCCGCTGTCGGTGACGTCGATCCGCACGATGCCGAACTCGACCAGCTCTCGGACGAATGACACGGGTATGCCCGTCTCGGACTGCACGTCTTCGAGCGCGAGAGGGCCTTCTGCGGCCACTGCGAACTCCATCGGCTGCGCGACTCCGGTTCCCGTGCGCTGCAACTCAACGGGCACACGACCCTTGTCGACCTCGGCGAGCTTCTCCCGGATGATTGCCAGCGGGAGAAAGTGCTCGCGCTGGAGCCTCAGGATCATCTCCACGCGGGCGACGTCGGCGGTGGTGAACTTGCGGTACCCGCCGGCGGTGCGCTCCGGAGCGATCAGCTCCTCCTCTTCGAGGAAGCGGATCTTGGAGATCGACAGGTCGGGATATGACGACCTGAGCCGCTGAACGACCTCTCCGATGGTGAGGTAATCCTTGGCGATCATCGCCCTCCCCCCACTGTGCCCTCGAGGTAGGCCATCTGGAAGGTGCCGATCTGGAGTACGTCCCCGTGGCCGAGCAGCGCCGAGTCGACGCAGACGCCGTTGACGTACGTACCGTTGAGTGAGCCTTCGTCTCTTACCGAGACACCGGCTCCGACGCGATGCAGGCTCGCGTGCGAACGCGAAACCGTCATGTCGTTGAGGAAGATGTCGCTTTCGGGGTCCCGCCCGATCGTCAGGGCGTCGCGCTCGATGTAGAAGCGCTCGCCCGGCTGATGTCCCTTGCGCACGATGAGCACAGGAAACTCCACGGACTCCCCGCCGACGACCGACGCGTCGACAGCGCCCTCGCCAACGGGTTCGAAGGACTCGGTCGACCCGGCGATCACGGTGCCGCACGCGGCACACACCGTCTCGGTCTCCGGCACGGATGCTCCGCACGCTTGGCAATCAGGCACTCGCGACACCTCCTTCACACGGTCGGGGTGAGCAGCTGATCAGGAGCTGAAACCGAAATCCTTGGCCGCGAACGACGCCCGGATCTCTGCCTCGAGCGCGTCGATGACCTCGGCGTCCTCAAGCAGCTCCGCACGACGCTTGTCGTTGAGCCGGTTGCGAACGTAGGGATCGTCGATGACCTCGGTGAGCCTGCGCCCGTTATGAACCTCTCGGATGACGTACTCGATGACGCGCTCTTCGACCGCATCCGTGGCGAGGTCGTTGAAGAACTCCTGCAGCTTGTCGTTGATACTCATGTGTCCTCCTTGTCGGGCACGGTCTTACCGCGGCCGCTACTCGTCAGCGTCCTCGTCGTCATCTTCATCGGGAAGGGTCGTGACGTCGAAGCGAGACACGCCCCTGAGGTCATTGGCAAGGATGTCGATGAGATGCTCGACGTCGCTTCCGCTGACCACATCCGTCCCGGCCTCATGCCGTGACTTCAGGCGACGTACAAGCTCCGCGCGCAGAATGTCGATCTTGCCATGGAGAACGCGGCGGCGATACGAGACCCGCTGCTCCTCGGCGTAGAGATCGTCGAGAATGGCGCGTAGGTCCTCGTTGCTCTTGCTCGCGAGATCGACAAGATCGTCGTCGCCTCCGAGGCGATCGTGCTCTTTCGACATCGGTAGCCCCCTCCCTCGGGTGTCATTCCAGATTGTACCGTATGCGGAGCACGAACCCGCGCCCTCTAGGTGAACTGTACCCTCAGCGTCTGACACTCGGTCTTACGGGCGGTCAACAATCGTCTCCAGGCTCAGCGCTTCGACCCGATTCCTCTCGGCATCTGAGAGTACGCCCTGCTCGAAGTGAATGCCAAGCGCGGCCTCGAACCCTGAGACTATCGCGGCCGCAACGTCGTCGAGCCCCGGCCTCACTCCGAGAGCCTCGACGATCTCGGCGGTCGAGCTCCTCAGGTGCTCCGCCTGCCCCGCTTCGAGCATGAACACACGGGCCTCGCGCTCCACGTCGCGCGTGAGAGTGAAGGAGCCGTGCTGCAGCACCGTCGCCCCGGACCACACCTGCGCCGATCCCGAGAGCTTGCGCTCCCCGAGCGAGAGGTCCGCCCGCGTGGTCTGCAGGTAGCATGCGCCCGACGAGCCCGCTCCCCTGTCGCGCGCCGTCAGCTCCGCGGGGACGCCGATCAGCCGGTACGCCTCGGCAAGTGCGGCGCACAGGTGCCGATAGCTCGCGGCGACTCCACGAGGGATGCCATCGGACTCGCTGGCGACGACCGAGTAGGTGACCTCGTCGTCGTGTAAGACCCCGCGTCCCCCGGTGAAGCGCCTGACGACGTCGACGCCATAGCCGGCGCACGCATCGAAGTCGATCGTGTCGGGGCGCTGGAACCTGCCCATCGTCACCGTTGGACGCGTCCATCGGTATATCCGCAACGTGGGCGGCGATTCACCGGCTTCGCGAGATAGCTGAACGGCCCGGTCGATGGCCATAGACTCAGCGCCATCCACCGGACCGTCCAGAAGTAGTCTCCAGATCGGCACGCCTACCCTGCCGAAGGCTTCCAGCGAAGATCGGGATTGCGGGCTGCTCCCGCCTCGTCCAACCTGCGCACCGGCGTCGTGTAGGGGGCGCCCTTCACCAGGTCCGGGTCGTTCGCGGCCTCCTCGGCGATGGCGATCATCGCGTCTGCGAAGGCGTCGAGCGCATCCAGCGGCTCGGTCTCGGTCGGCTCGATCATGAGCGCCTCTTCGACCAGCAGCGGGAAGTAGACGGTCGGCGGGTGGAACCCGTGATCGAGCAGGCGCTTGGCGACGTCGAGCGTCCGAACGCCGGATTCGCGCTTCTGCCTGGAGCCGGACAGAACGAACTCGTGCATGCAGATGCGGTCGTAGGGCAGGTCGAACGCGCCCTTGAGCCGCTCCTTGAGGTAGTTGGCCGAGAGAACCGCCTGCTCAGCGACCTCGGTGAGGCCTTCCCCGCCCAGCGCGACACAGTACGTGTAGGCGCGGACCAAGACGCCGAAGTTGCCGTAGTAGCTGCGCACCCGTCCGATCGACTCCTCGGGGAATCCGAGACCCACGAACCCGTCGTCGAGCGGGGTGGCCACCGGACCGGGCAGGAAGCGGGCGAGCTCCTCGGTGACGCAGACCGGACCGGATCCCGGGCCGCCCCCGCCGTGCGGCGTCGCAAACGTCTTGTGCAGGTTGATGTGAAGCGCGTCGAAGCCCATGTCGCCCGGACGCGCCTTGCCGAGAATCGCGTTCATGTTGGCGCCGTCACAGTACGCGTAGGCCCCGACAGCGTGGACCGCCTCGGTGATCTCGAGGATCTGCGGGTCGAAGAGCCCGAGCGTGTTGGGGTTCGTCAGCATGAACGCCGCGACGTCGGTGTCGAGCGCCGCCTTGAGCGCGGCAACGTCCACCAGGCCGTCGGGGCCGCTCGGGATGGTAACGGCTTCGTAGCCGCACATCGTGACGGTCGCCGGATTCGTACCGTGCGCGGTGTCCGGGATGATGACCTTCTTGCGCGCGTCACCACGTGCGACGTGCGCAGCCCGGAAGCACATGAGGGCGGTGAGCTCTCCGTGCGCACCGGCGGCAGGCTGCAGCGTCACGCCCGGCAGGCCGGATATCTCGGCCAGCATGTCTTGCAGGCCGAGCATGAGTCGGAGCGCGCCCTGGACCGTCGTCAGCGGCTGGTACGGGTGGAGCCCCGCGAAGCCCGGCAGACGGCACGCGTCCTCGTGGATGCGCGGGTTGTACTTCATCGTGCAGCTGCCGAGCGGGTAGAAGCCCGAGTCCACACCGAAGTTCATCTCGGCGAGGTGCGCATAGTGCCGCATGATCTCGAGCTCGGTGACGTGCGGAAGGTTCAATGGCACCGTTCGAGCCGCTCCACCGAGAACGGCGCCCATGTCGACGTCGGGGACGTCGAGGTCCGGAGCGAGCACGCAGGTGGACTCGGGGGCTCCGGTGTCGAAGATCAGACGCCGAGGGCCGCGAGCGGGGGCGTCGCCGGGAGTGTTCACGAGATGGGTGCTCACAGGGACCTCACCGCCTCCACGAACGCATCGAGTTCTGCGCGCGTGCGCTTCTCGGTCACGGCGAGCAGGATCAGGTCGGAGTCGTCGGCCTCGAGCACCACGCCAGCGAGGAACCCGCGTGCGAGCATCTCGGCGTGGAGCTCGGCGCCGTCGCCGTCGTAGGCAAGCGCGAACTCGTAGCCGAACGGTGCGTCCCACGGAGCGCTGAAGCGGTCTGTCTCGAGCAGTCGGTCACGCAGGTAGTGCGCCTTGGCCACGCTCGCCCGAGCGATGCCAGCAAGACCCTCCTTGCCGACCGCCGAGAGGTAGACGCCGGCTGCAAGCGCGTTGAGCGCGTGATTGCTGCAGATGTTGGAGGTCGCCTTCTCACGGCGGATATGCTGCTCGCGGGTCGACAGCGTCAGCACGAACGCGGTGTTGCCATCCTGGTCGACCGTGCGGCCCACCAGGCGACCGGGCATCTGCCGGACGTGGCTGTCGCGACAGGCGAAGAAGCCGAGCCCGGGACCGCCGAAGCTCATGGCGTTACCGAGCGGCTGACCCTCTCCCACCACGATGTCGGCGCCACACGCGGACGGCGGCTCCATGACAGCGAGCAGAATGGGGTTCGCAGCAACCACGAACAGCGAGCCGGCGTCGTGCGCGAGGGTGCCGATAGCCGAGAGGTCCTCGAGGCTGCCCACGAAGTTGGGGCTCGCCACCATGACCGCCGCCGTGTCGCCGTCGATCATCTCGGCGAGCGCGGCGGGCTCGACCGAGCCACCCTCGAAGTCGCACACTCGCACCTCGACGCGCCCCGACTCGGCATACGTGCCGAGAACCTCGAGCCACTCCGGATGCACGGTGCCGGCCACGACGACGTTGCCGCGCTTCGTGACGCGGCACGCCATGAACGCGGCCTCCACGAACGCCGTTGCGCCGTCGTACATGGATGCGTTCGAGACGTCCATGCCGGTGAGCTCGCAGATCATTGTCTGGTACTCGTAGATCGCCTGGAGGGTGCCCTGGGACACCTCCGGCTGATACGGCGTGTAGGCGGTGAAGAACTCCGGCTTGCTGACCACGTGATCCACGACGCTCGGGATGTAGTGGTCGTACATGCCGGCGCCCGCGAAGCAGACGAGATCGCCGCTGGCGAGGTTCGCCGACGCCAGAGCGCGCATATGCGCGTCCAGCTCGATCTCGGACAGCCCGGACGGGATGTCGAGCGGACGGGTCAGACGGGCGGCGTCCGGCACATCGGCGAACAGGTCGTCGACTGCGGAAACGCCAACAGCGCGAAGCATTGCCTCGCGCTGCTCGCAGGTTATCGCTATATGGCGCATGAGGCCCTAGCCTTCGGCGAGGAAGGCGTCGTAGTCCTCGGCGTCAAGAAGGGCGTCGAGCTCACCGGTGTCGTCGAGGCGAACCTTGATCATCCAGCCGGCACCATGGGGATCCTGATTGACCGTCTCGGGCGCATCGCCGAGAGAGTCGTTGACCGAGACGATCTCGCCGCTGACCGGGGCGAAGAGCTCCGAGACGGACTTGACCGACTCGATCTCGCCAAAGGTGTCGCCTGCGCTGATGGTGTCGCCCTCGGCGGGCAGGTCGATGTAGACGACCTCACCCAGCTGGTCCTGCGCGAAGTCAGAGATGCCGATGGTGACGACATCGCCCTCGGCGATGACCCACTCGTGGTCCTTCGAGTACTTGCGATCGCTCGGATGTGCCATAGCGTGCGCGCTCCCTCCCGGCGGCTGCGAGCCTAGCTCGACAGCGACGTTGACTTGACGAACGGTGCCTTGACGACCTGTGCCGAAGCGGTCTTCTTCCGAACCGTGACCTCGAGTCTCGTCCCCGGCTCAGCGAGCGACGACGGCACGTAGGCGGTTGCGATTCCGGTCTCCAGCGTGGGTGAGAAGGTGCCGCTCGCTACCTTACCCACCTCCACCCCCTCGTGCAACACGGGGAACTCATGACGGGGGATCGCGCCGTCGACCGTGAGGTGAACGAGCTTGGTCGCAGGTCCTTGTGCACGAACCCGAGCAACCGCCTCCTGGCCGATGAAGCCCGTCTTGGCGGCAGGAACGACCCATCCGAGACCCGCGCTGATCGGATCGACGGTTCTGTCCATGTCGTTGCCGTACAGGTGGTAGCCCATCTCGAGCCGCAGCGTATCGCGCGCGCCCAGCCCCGCGGGCGTGACCTCGGGAAACGACAGCAGCACCCGCCACAGCGCCGGCGCGTCGGAATTGCGGCACAGCAGCTCGACGCCGTCTTCACCGGTGTAGCCGGTGCGTGCGACGAGCACGGGGATCGCGTTGTCAATCAGCGCCTCGCCCATCGTGAAACGCGCAGGGGCCTTCCACGACCCGCCTGCGAGCTCTTCGATGATTCCGACCGCCTTGGGGCCCTGGACTGCGATCAGCGCGGTCCTGTCGGACTCGTCGACAAGCTCCAGATCCGCGGGCGCGTGATCGGACAGCCAAGCGAAGTCCGCCTCACGGTTGGAGGCGTTGGCGATGATGAGGTACTCGATGTCACCCGAGTGGTAGACGATCAGGTCGTCGATGATTCCCCCGTCCTCGTCGAGCATCAGCGTGTATTGCGCGTGGCCGATGTCGGCGATCTTGGACAGGTCGTTGGTAAACATCGTCTGCAGGAAGTCGAATGCACCGAAGCCGAAGACCCTGAACTCCGCCATGTGGCTCACATCGAACACGCCCGCCGAGGTACGCACCGCGCGGTGCTCCTCCACGATTCCGGCGTACTGAACCGGCATCGAGAACCCAGCGTAGGGCACCATTCGCGCGCCGAGTGCGAGATGCTCGTCATACAAAGGCGTGCGCTTCAGCGCATCATCCATCGGAAAGGCCTCCTCGAATTCGATTGCGTAGATGCGGCGGCACAGACAGCCGTCCCTCTACGATACCCCAGCCATCATGGCTGCCGTTGCTACACCGCTGCCGGTGAACGCACGCCACACCCTCATGAATGCGATGCCGATGCGCTGCAGCGGCGACGGATCGGGGATCTCGCGCACCGCCGCGAGCGGTATGGTCGCAATCACGGCACCATCCTGTGTGAAAGTGGCGACGCCGACCTTCTGGCCCTTGGCTACCGGCGCCTCGACCTCCGACATCCTCACCGTGCGAACGATCTCGCCGTCCAGGTCGAAGACCGGGACAGAGGAGCTTTCCGAGACCGAGGCGGGCACCGCGAGATCGAGGTAGTCGGTGACCGGGGCCTCACCTATGACGGTGCCCGCGGAAGCGAGCTGCCGGTTGCGATAATGAGCGAAACCCCAGTCGAGCAGCTCGCGCGCGTCGCGGAATCGCTGGAGCTCGCCCGAAGTCCCCAGGACCACCGCGTAGAGCTCGATTCCGTCGCGCTCAGCCGAATCGATGACGCAGTAGCCGGCCTCATCGGTCCAACCGGTCTTGACCCCGTTGGCGCCACGGTAGTTGCCGAGAAGCAGGTTCGTGTTCTCGACCTTCTCGGCGCGGGCGCCCTTGCCGATGGTCGCGGTCTTCTCGGAAACGGCGTTTCGAATCTCGGGCTTGGTCATCGCGTAGCGAGCCAGGATGCCCAGATCGGCCGCTGTGGAGGAGTGGCCACTCTCGTCGAGGCCGTGCGAGTTCTGAAACCGGGTAGAGGCGAGGCCGAGATCCTTGGCCTTCGCGTTCATCAGCTTGACGAAGTCGTCCTCGCTCCCCGCGACCGACTCGGCGATGGCCACTGCGGCGTCGTTTCCGGACTTGACGAGCAGGGCCTCGATCGCCTCGCTCATGGGCAGCGTCTCGCCTTCACGCAAGAACGAGGTGGACTCTCCAACCGTCAGGGAGTTGCGGCTGACCCTCACCTCGGCATCGGGTCCCGCCTCTTCGAGCGCCACTACGGCGGTCATGATCTTGGTGAGGCTCGCCATCGAGCGCTTCTGATCGGCACTGCGCGCCCACAAGACCCGACCGTCACTTGTGATGAGGGCACCGGCCTTCATCGTCACGTCGGGCATCGCCGCCTGGACCACGCCGGCGTCCTTGAAGCGCTCGCCATCGACCGTGTCGGTCGAACGCACGACCGCCGCGGCCGGCGAAAGTGTGGCGAAAAGCACCACGCACGACAGCGCCGCTGCGGTAATCGCGCGCGGCGAAACGTCAGCGCGCGATTCAGCCCAAAGGACTATCCTGCCGATAACACGCGAGAAGCCCTGCGACAGCGGACTCATACGGCGGGGCGGGGGAACGAGCATTACTCGGGGTACTCCTCGACACTCGATTGCTTGGCATCCACTCTAACGAGCAGTATGCCATCTAGATGTGCAGGCAATGTGACGCGCGACATGAGAGGGGCCTTCGATGGCAACAGACCGCTTCGACGCGCTGGCGCTCACGCTGGGCGCGACCGCCGTCCTCGGCTCACTTGCGATCTCGATCTCGACCGGCCGTACGGAACTCATCGAGGTGCTCGGGCAGCTGATGCTCCTCCTCGTGCTGTTCGCCGCGGTGAAGGGCGGACGCAAGGCGGGCCTGATCGCCGCGGTCGTCGCAAGCGTCGTCTACGTGTTCCTGCGTCTCCCCTTGCTCACCCAGGTCCCGGTCTCTCCCCTGCTGCTCACGACGATGGCCATCCGTCTCGCGGCCTACGGGCTCGTGGGTATCGTCGGCGGCGAGGTTTGTTCACGCATCCGATACGCGCTCGCCGGATTCGAGGACACCGCCGCGATCGACGACTGGAGCCGGGTCTACAACCAGGTACACGCCGCCTCATCGATCACCAAGGCGATCGGACGCTTCACGCGGTACGGCGAGCAGTTCTCGGTGCTGCTGATCACGATCTCACCGTCAGTGTTCTCCGAGATGAGGCCCCTTCACCAGCGCAGGGTCGTTCGCGCTATTGCCGATCACCTCAGGGGTGACGTCCGGCTGGTCGACGAGATCGCCCGGCTCGACGACGGCAGATTCGTGGTGCTGCTGCCGCACACCCCGAAGGTCGGCGCGCTCGTGGTGCAGCATCGAATCGCGACGGGGCTACCAAAGCATCTCGGCGCCAGCAACGAGGCTGTGACGGTGAGCACGCTGAGTGCACCCGAGGAGGTCGACGCGCTGGCAGCGCTGACCATGGCTCTCGAGCCGGTGGACAGCGATGACAGTGGGCCTCAGTCGGCCGAATACAGCTCCGACGCGGTCAACACACGGAATCCCGCCGCCGAGAGCACTTCCTCGGCACGCTGATCGTCCACGCGCAGGATGTCGACGGCGGCGTCTCCGCCGGGCTCGACGAACGCGTACGCGTACTCGACGTTGAGGCTCTCGCGATCCAGCGCCTCGAGCAGGTCGGCAAGTCCGCCGGGCCGGTCAGGGATCTCAACGGCGAGCACCCTGGTCAGCACCGCGCTGAAGCCGAGTGAGCTGAGCTGCTCCCTCGCCCGCTCGGGTCGGTCGCAGATGATGCGCACGACCCCGAACTCCTCGGTGTCGGCGACCATCAGCGCACGCATGTCGATTCCCGCATCGCCGAGGGCGCGAGCCAACTCAGCCAAACGGCCCGACTTGTTCTCCAGAAAAACGCTCACCTGCTGAATCACTACGAAGCACCCCCCTGCTCGGAACGCAGATCCACAACGCGCTTGGCCTTGCCCTCGCTGCGTGCGATGGACTTCGGCTCGACGAGCTTGACGTCGATGGAGACCGCGAGAGCGGACTCGATCTCGCCCTTGACGCGGCGCCTGAGCGACTCCAGCTCCCGGACCTCATCGAATGAGAAGTCCGGTGAGACTTCCACGTGAACCTCGACCTTGTCCATCGTGCCCGACTTGGTGAGCACCACTTGGTAATGAGGCGCCACGTTGGGGATGCCGACCAACACCTGCTCGATCTGACTCGGATAGACGTTGACGCCCCGGATGATGAGCATGTCGTCGCTACGGCCCGTGACGCGCTCCATGCGGCGGAAGGTGCGGCCACAGCCGCACTCGCCCGGAATGATGCGGCTGATGTCGCGGGTGCGGTACCTGATGACCGGAATGCCCTCCTTGGTGAGGGTTGTGAACACGACCTCGCCAGTCTGACCGTCAGGTACAGGTTCAAGCGTGTCGGGGTCGACGATCTCAACCAGGAAGTGGTCCTCGAAGACGTGGAGGCCGTCCTGGTGCAGGCACTCGCTCGCGACGCCGGGGCCCATCACCTCAGACAGACCGTAGATGTCGATCGCCTTCACGCCGAGGGCATCTTGGATCTGTACGCGCATGCTCTCACTCCACGGCTCGGCGCCAAAGACGCCCACTCGCAGCGGCAGATCGCGCGGATCGATCCCCATCTCCACGGCCGTCTCGGCGATGCGCAGTGCATAGCTCGGCGTACAGGCGAGAACCGTGACGCCGAAGTCCTTGAGGACCTGCACCTGGCGCTTGGTGTTGCCGCCTGAGATCGGGATCGTCAGCGCACCCAGGCGCTCTGCGCCGTAGTGCGCGCCCAGCCCGCCGGTGAACAGGCCATAGCCGTAGCCGACCTGAATGAGATCTTCGGGAGTGGCGCCTCCGCACGCGAAGGTCCGCGCCATGAGATCGGCCCAGCGATCGACGTCGCCTTTGGTGTAGCCGACGACCGTGATCTGCCCGGTTGTTCCTGATGAGGAGTGAACGCGCACGATGTCGCGGAGTGGAACGGCGAACATCCCATACGGATAGGCGGCGCGAAGGTCGTCCTTGACCGTGAACGGTACGCGCTTCAGGTCCTCGAGGCTTTCGAGCGAACGCGGGTCGAATCCGGCGTCGTCGAACTTGCGACGGTACATCTCGACGTTGTCGTAGACGCGCTGGAGCAGGGCCTTGAGTCGTTCGAGCTGTAGCGTCCCGAGGCGCTCCCGGGACATGGTCTCAAGATCAGGCTGATACACGGCTCCCCTTCTCCCCCGCCGCGAACGAGCCTCCTTGCGGGCCCTACGGCGTCTTGGTGGTGCTCGAACTCGCCTTCGGCTTGGTGCCCACTCTGACGACCTGGACCTTGGGGCGATACACCGAGGTGAACTTCTCGTCGCGAATGACTTTACCGTCTTTCTTGACGATGCGCCTCACAACGATCGTGCGGCCAGAGACACCTGAGTCCTCGACGATGCGCGCGCCTGTCGCCAGCTTCGGGTCCTTGATCTCCTCGGTCGGGTACGGCCTGACGTTGGTCCAGGCCCCCGTCGAAGAGGTGACCTCGTAGCCGGGATCGGTTCCGTACAGCGCGATCGTGATCGACGAGTTCGTGTAGGAGACCGAGATGAGCACCCAGTCCTCCGTGTCGTTCTTGAACTTCAGATCGGGCCCGCCCCACGAGACCGTGGCGTCACGGCCCTTGGGGTAGTGGGAAATGTAGAACGAGTGATTCTTGCGCGACACGACCGGCAGTCCGGACTCGAAGATGGAGTTGAACAGCGTGGTGCCTACCTGGCAGATGCCGCCGCCCAGCTGCGGGACCAACTTGCCGTTGACGATGGCGTTGGCCTCCTTGTATCCTTTTGCGGCAGTACGCTCTCCGACCGATTCGTTGAACGAGAACGTGGCGCCGGGCGCGATGAGCTTTCCATCAAGCGAGTCGCCGAGCAGGTGAATGTTGTTCACGCGCGGGCGGTTGCCACTCTCGTAGGTTGTCGTGTAGGTGGACAGGCGCTCTTTGACGCCCATGTCCCGGGCCTCGTCGGTCGTGAGTTTAGGCTCGGTGCGCGTGGTCCTGAGCTCGACGGTCCGGTCCGAGGACTCGTCGCCAAGCTTGGTCGTGAGGTTCGCGGCCAGGGTTTCCATGTCCGGGCCGATGCCGTCCTCGGATGGGATGACGGTGACCTTCCCTGCTGCGGTCTTGAAGCGGGCGTCCTTCGCGGGACGACCGACTCCGGTGCCGACAGCAGGCACGACGCTCTTGGCGGCAGCCTCGGGGTCGACGCTGACGACGAGCGTCACGTCGGCCGGCGCCGAGCTCTCCTTGGAGCCACTGGTCTCGTCCGAACGGGTGAACGCGAGCCATCCGGCGATCTTGTCGGGCGTAAACTCCCACGACTTGCCGTCGAAAGTGACGGTCGCGTTGTCGGAAACCATCTGGTCGGCAACCGCCTTGGCCGCCTCAGCGTCTGCGCGATCCACCGCCATCGGCACGACTTCGACCGGGGCCGTCACAGCGCGATCGGTGGTCAGGTACGCGGCCATGATGAGTTCGCCGGCGCGGGTGCGCACGAGGCCGCGACCGTCCTTGCCGTCCTTGACCGATACGACGGGACCGTCGGTCTCCAGCGTCGCGTCAACGGGAGCTATGTCGGTCTTCTCGGCGATGGTGTCGAGTGTGGTCGCAAGCATCTGTGGATCGGTCACGGGATGAGCCGGGACCGCAATGCCGCCGAACCAGGAGCCGAGACGATCACCCAAGGCGACGAGCATTCCGCCCGCTCGACCGACGGACATGGCCTCCTGCACGGTGGCGGGAACGTCGTAGCCCAGCGCGATCTGGCTCGAGGGAATCTCCCACTTCCGCTCCTCGAACGTGACTACGACAGGAGCCTCGGCAGCCTTGGCCTGAAGGCGTGACTCAAGCACGGCAGCGGCCTTCTCGGGCGCCATGCCGCCGATTTCGATGCCCGCCACGGTTACGCCGGGATGGACCCGACCCGCGCTGAGGGCAACCTCGGCGAGCACCGACACGAGAAGAACCACGGCGACCGATACGAGCGCGACGACCACCCACGTGTTCTTGGAGTGGCTGCGCTTGGCCTGCGCCCGCTCACGACGACGCTCGGCCCAGTCGATCGTGGCCGAGTCTGTGGAGACGGATTCGGTTTCGGTGGTGAGGCCCTGATCTTCGGTCACGTGCTGTTCTCTACTCCCCGCCCCGATGATCGGGTTAGATGGTCGACTCATCCGCCCAGAGGGCGGCTGAGTCATGGTACTCGCCCGTTCGCCACAACGTGAACAGCGTCACAATGCTGTTACCACGGCGTATGCGGACTTTGAGCAAGCGCCACGCCACCTTCTACCTGCCAAGCACCGCATGGTCGACGATGCTCCGCCAGCGCTCCGCGCGGGCTCGGGCGGCCTCGAGTGTTGCGGCCTCCGCCCAGATCGTGACCACGGGTTCGCCGGAGTCCGGCAGCACCAGCGCCCAGCCGTCATCGTAGGAGACGCGGACGCCCTCAGTGAGATCCGCTGTGTCGTCCGCGGCCTCAGTGATCGCGCGCATCACGGCACCCTTGCGGTCGGTCGGGCAGAACACCGCAATCTCGACCTTGTGGAACGCGGGGAGAGATGCAAGTAGCTCATCCAGCCCGGTCCCCGCAGACATCAGCATCCGAGAAAGCATGCCGACCGCCAGGACCCCGTCGTAGGCCGGGAAGAAGTCACCGAAGATGAAGCCGCCGGTGGTCGAGCCCGCAAACACGGCCTTGCCGTCGAGAACCGCCTGAGCCAGCGCTCGCCGAGAACGGCCCGGGCGCAGGACCTCGCGGCCGTAGCGAGCCGCAATCGCCTCGACAGCGGTCGACGCCGCGAGCGGAACGGCGATCGCACCCGGACGCTCGGGCCGGGTCCTGCACCACAGCTCGACCATCGCGTGCAGCCCAACGTCGCCGTCGAGCATCCTCCCGTTTGGGGACATGAGCCTGATGCGCTCGGCGCTCTGGTCGAACGCAACGCCAACGTCAGCGCCGAACAGCTCCATCGCACGGGCCAGATCGGCGAGCGACTCCCCCGCCAAGCTTGCGCAACCTCGGCCCGCCTCCACGTCGACGACGGCGTTGAGGGCGATCATGTTGATGTGCCACTCGTGTCCGACCTGCGGGAACACCAGGGAGGCAGCGCCACACCCCATGTCAGCGACGACCTTGCACCACGTGTCACTGAGGTTTGCGGCGGTGACGGCCTCGGCCAATGCGGCCGAGTAGTACTCCATTGGCCGCGGCGGATAGATGATCTCGCCGACCTCCTCGAAGAAGGCTCGTCGGAACTCGCCCCTGAAGTACAGCCTCTCGATCTTCTTCTGTTCCCACGGACCGATGTCGAGCCCGTTCTTATCGAAGAACCTGATCTCCAGTGCCTGCGGCTCGACGTCGGAGACCGCTACGTGTATGCCGCCCACGCAGCGGGTCTTTTGCGTTGTGAACCGGCTCAGCGCAGGCGACGACACGCGCAGGTCACGCACGTTGAGTCCGGCAGCGTTCAGCCCGGCGACCATGGCGCGCTTCACCATACGGGCGGGCCTCGACGTGTCGCGCGTGACCACCACGTGTCCGCCCTTGGGCAGCAGCGAGCCGTACGCCTCGGCGACTTTGAGCGCCACCTCAGGCGTGATGTCGATGCCGACGAGTCCGCAGATGCCGGCATCGCCGAAGAGCGAGCGCGCACCGGTGGACTCCCAGATGAGGGAACGATTGACCGTCGCAGCGGGCTCGACGCGCTTGTAAGGGAAGATCTGCACGTCAGAGCCGACGTGGGCACCTTGGCCCACCGACGACTCGTCGCCGATGACCGCACCCACGTCCACAGCTGCTCGAGCGCGGATGTCCACGTGGCGGCACAAGATGCTGCCGGCCACGACCGCCTGTTTGCCGACGAAGGTGTCGTCCCACACGACCGAGTGGCTGACTCGCGCTTCAGCGCCGACGATGCAGTTGTCCCCGATGACCGTATAGTCGCCGAGGATGGCCCCGTCCCTGATCTGCGTGTTTTCGCCGATGACGACCTTGTCGCCGAGTACCGCGTCTGCGGCGACGGTCGCGCTCTCAGACACCCACAGTCCCTCGCGCGCCTTTACGCCGGGGATGAAGATCATCGCCTTGCCGTCGAGAATGTCGCTGTGCACCTGCAGATACGACTCCCGGCTGCCAACGTCGCACCAGTAGCCCTCGGCGACGTATCCGTAGAGCTCGTGACCCTGCTCCATGAGCTTGGGGAACAGCTCGCTCGAGAAGTCGTACGGCACGCCCTCAGGAATCTCGTTGAGAACCCACGGCTCGATTACGTAGATACCGGTGTTAATGCGGTCGCTGAACACTTGGCCCCACGTGGGCTTCTCCAGGAAGCGCTCGATGAGACCATTCTCGTTGGTGATGACGACGCCGAACTCCAGAGGGTCATCCACGGCCTTCAGTGCGATTGTTACCGCGCCTCCATGCTCCTTGTGGAAGGCGATCGCCTTCGTCAGGTCGATGTCGGTGAGGGCGTCTCCTGAAATGACGATGAACGGCTCGTCATCCGGTAGAAGCGACTGCGCGTTCTTCACCGACCCAGCCGTTCCGAGAGGCGTCTCCTCGATCGCGTAGTCAACCCTCATGCCCCACTCGTCACCGTCACCGAAGTAGTCCTGGATCACCTGAGGCATGAACGCCAGCGTGGCGACCACTTCGTCGATCCCGTGGTGCCTCACCAGCCCGATGATGTGCTCCATCACGGGCTGGTTGACGATGGGAACCATCGGCTTCGGCCGCAATGAGGTGAGAGGACGCAGACGGGTCCCCTCGCCGCCCGCCATGATGACCGCCTTCATCGGACTGCCTCTCTGTCATCGCGAGCCCGCGCGACAGCACGGGACGCCTGCATGGTGTAGATGACGGCTGTCGCCGCCGAGAGAACCACTCCTGCGTAGATGACCCACATCCACAGCGACGTGGGCTCGCTGCCGAAGCCCGGAAGCCACGGCACGTCGACCACCCCGAGCCCCGGTACCATCGGCCAGTTCAAGATGAGTCCCGAGAAGCCCACGAGCAGAACCGCCGTGGTGACCTTGCCGATGTAGATCACCGGCAGCTGACGAACTCCGTTGCGCGCGAGGTGCGCCGCACCCCACAGCAGGTAGAGGTCACGGGCGAGGAGGACCAGCACGATCCACAGCGGAAGCCGGTCGATCAGGTAGAGGCCCAGAACGCCCGATGCGATGAGCATCCGGTCGACGAGCGGGTCGATTGCCTTGCCGATGTCGGTCACGGTTCCGGTACGCCGGGCGATCTGCCCGTCGAGCCAGTCTGTCGAGGCCGCGATCACAAAGAGGAGGAACGCGAGGATGTCGTTTCTTCCGCTGATGAGCACCGCAAAGAAGAACGGGACGAGCAGGAGCCTCAGAATGGTGATGATATTGGCGATCGTATAGATGTCGTGGCTGTGGTCGACCGGAGTCCGGGGTGCCGGCAACTCCTCGGTTCCGATTTCGTCTACCACCAGTCCCTCCTCCTGAAGATCCATACCATCCAGACTGCGATAGCGGCCATAGACCCGCATATCGCCCAGAAGCTCCAGAACTGGTCGACCGGTGGCCACATCCCCTTGATGACGTTCATTCCGTAGATACCCGAGATGAGCGTGAGCGGCATGAAGATCGTCGCGACCACCGTGAGAGTCTTCATGATCTGGTTCATCCGGTTGGACTGCGCGGACAGGTAGATATCCATGACTGCCGAGCCGACGTCGCGATAGGTCTCTATGGCGTCCTCGACGCGAGCAATGTGGTCACCGACGTCGTCGAAGTAGCGGTATGCCTCCTCGGAGACGTACGTCCTTGACCTGGCGAGTTCACGAAGGATGTCGCGCTCGGGGCCAACCATGCGATGTAGGCCGAGCAGCCTGCGGCGCAGCGTGTAGAGACGGGCAAGGTCCTCTCGCGTGGGCTGCTCGAGCATCTTGTCCTCGACCTCCTCCAGCGCATCGCCGATCGCGTCGACCGGCGGGAGGAGCGAGTCGACCAAGCGGTCGAGGATTCCGTGGAGCGCCCAGTCGGGTCCGCGTGAAAGCACCCGCCCACCCTCGGCGGCGACGTCTTCGATCTCGCGTATGGGCTCGCTGTGCGAGGTGAACAGCACCCGTTCGCCGAGGAAGAAGTCGATCTCGACCCGGCGCAGAACCTCGTCGTCAGAGAAGTGCGGTGCGATCCAGACGAAGAAGGGACCCTCAGGGTAAAGGTCGAGTTTGGGGCGGACCTGACCGTGCAAGATGTCCTCGGTTGCCAGAGGATGCCACCCAAAGCGCTCGGCCAGAGCCTCCAAGACCCCTGCATCCGGCCTCAAAACGTCGACCCACACCCACGATTGCGAGAGCGCGCGGTCGAGATCGTCGATTCCACCCACCTCTAGGGCGCCGGCCCCATCGGCCCAGCGCACGACGACCTCGCTCATCCGCTCCCCCTTCGCCTGTTCGCGCCATGTGTACCCGAGCGGGTGGCCTTCGGCTGCCACGCGTTGTCCATCAACACAAGCAGCTTGCCGTCGGGAACCCGATAGATCGAGATCACAATCTCGATACCGCCTTTGGATGTCGACACAAGACGGGTGTGCAGGTGCTGAGGCTCGCCGGTATCCGCGACGGCGCACAGCGCCTGGGGAACGCCAAGCTGTGATGCCATCGGCACGATCTGCTCGATCGTGACGGCCCTGCCTGCAGTGTCGAAAGGCTCAGACAGTGCCTGGGCAGCAGACTCGTTCAACCACGAGACCGTCATGCTCTGAGGGTCCACGAGCACTGCCTTGGCCTTGACGGGCCCAGCGTCTTGCGAGTCTTGCATCCGCACGTCCTTTTCGAGTGAATCTAGTCAAGCTCCAGCTTTACGCGAACGATGCCGTCCTGGGTCGACTGAACCACGAACCCGAGTTCCTGGGTGAGCGAGAGGACTGGTTTGTTGTCTTCGCCGACCAGCCCCTCGATGATCGTGATGCCCTCGCTCTCGGCGATGCCGATGATCAGATCGACGAGCTTATGGCCCAGTCCCTTTCCCTGGAACTCGTCGTGCACGATGACCGAGAACTCCCCGCACGCGCGTTCGGGGTCGCCAATCAGCCGGCCCACCCCGATGATCCGCTTCGCTTTGCCCTCGGTCACCTCGGCGACGATCGCGAGCTCGCGCTGGTAGTCGATGTTAGTGAAGCGCACGAGGCGCTCGTGGGTGAAGACCGGGATCCCCGCGAAGAAGCGGCCCTTGAGCGACGCTTCGGACATCGTCGCGAGCATCTCGCCGATCATCCGCTCGTCCTCCGACTTGATGGGGCGCAGGAGCACCTCGGTGCCGTCGTTGAGCTTCCAAGGCGCGACCAGGTGCGACGGATAGGGCGTGATGATCAGGTGCGGAGTCTCAGGTGTCCCGTCGATCACGGACTGGTCGATGATGATGCGGGCATCCACGGCGCATGGTTTGCCACGCGAGATCACGACCGGGTTCACGTCGATCTCGGCGATCTCGGGGAAGTCCACGACGATGTTCGAAAGCACCGTCAGCATCTGGTCCAGAGCCGCGAAGTCGGGCGGCTCCACCCCTCTGGGCGAGCGCTGCATCGACTTGAATATCCGCGTGTCCTCCATCATCCGCCGAGCAAGGACCTGATTCAGTGGCGGCAGGCTGACCGAGAAGTCCGCGAGGCCCTCGGCCCCCACCCCACCCGCTCCGAACACCAGTACCGAACCGAACTGCCGGTCCTTCTTCATCCCAAGAATCAGCTCGTAGTCGATCGGCCTGACCATCTCCTGGACCGACACGCCCTCGATGGTCGCGTCGGGCGCCCGCTCCTTCACGCGGGCCAGCATCTCGGCGTAGGCGCGCTCGAGGTCAGTGGGCGAGCACACGCCAACCTCAACGCCGCCGACCGCGTTCTTGTGCGTGATTTCGTGCGACACGATCTTGAGCACCACGGGATAGCCGGTCTGCTCGGCGGCTTCAAGGGCTTCGTCGAGGGTGTGGGCTATCCGCTGGCCGATGACCTGCATGCCGTAGGTGGTCAGGAACCGCTTCGACTCTTCCTCGGTAAGGATGATCCTGCCGCTCCTTGCCACGCGACGAATCAGTGCCTCCAGGCTGTGGTGCGGCGGATTCTCGTCGATGGCGAGCTCGGCGGGGGTCTCGTAGAGCAGCTCAAGGTTTCTGGAGTAGCGAAACATGTCGAGGTAGGTCTTCACGGCCTCCTCGGGGGTCTCGTAGCACGGTATGCCGGCCTCGGTGAATATCTTGCGTCCGTTGCGGACGGTCTCGCCGCCCATGAGAACGGTTATCACCGGCTTGTCCGACCCCTTCACCAGCGCCGCAACCTGCGCGGCCATGTCGTCGGGGCGGGCGTTGCCCTGCGGCGTGTAGATGACGAGGATGCCGTTGACTGTCGGCTCGTCGAGACACGTCTGCACGGCCGCGACAAACCGGTCGCTTCCGGCGTCCCCGAGCACGTCGATCGGGTTCGAGTGGCTCCAGTACGGCGGCAGCGCCGCGTTCAGGCGCTCCATCGCGGCATCAGACAGGTCAGCCAGGCGCCCGCCGTGCTCGACGATCGAGTCGACGGCCATCACGCCCAGGCCACCAGCGTTCGTCACGACCGCGACGTCGCGCCCCTTGGGGAGGCGCCGGGAGTCGAGTACCGCCGCCGCGTGGAAGAGGTCCGCGACCTCGTGAACGCGCACGACGCCCTCGCGCCTGAACGCAGCCTCGTAGATCTCGTCGCCCCCAGCCATGGCGCCGGTATGCGAGAGTGCGGCACGAGCGCTCTCTGCGTAGCGTCCGGGCTTCAGAACGATGATCGGCTTGTTGCGTGCAAAGCCGCGCGCCGCACTCGAGAAGCGACGCGCATCACCGATGCTCTCCATGTAGATGAGGATGCTTCGTGTGTGCTCGTCCTCGCCGAGAAAGTCGATCAGGTCAGCGAACCCTATGTCGAGCATGCCGCCAACCGACGCGAACATCGAGAACCCGACATGTGCGTCGATCGCCCAGTCGAGCATGCCGGTTCCCAGAGCGCCGCTCTGCGAGATGAGCGCGATGTTGCCCGGCTGCGGCTGGATGTTGAGGAACGAGGCGTTCAGGCCTACGGTCGGCCGGATGATGCCGAGGCAGTTTGGTCCCACGACACGCATGCTGCTGCCGCGCAGGACTTCTCGGATTCGGGCCTCCAGCTGGGCACCCTCCTCCCCGGTCTCGCTGAACCCCGCCGAGACGACGATGGCACCGTGTACGCCGACGGCGGCGCACTGCGCGAGTACGTCAGGGACAGTGGCGGCGGGCGTGGCGACGATGGCGAGGTCGATCTCGGCAGGAACGTCTGTGATGGCCGGGACCGCGGGCAGCCCCATCACCGTGTCGTGCTTGAAGTTGACCGGGTAGATCGCCCGGTCAGCCGAGCGCATCGCGTTCTCCATGATGGTGCGACCGACCGAGCCCTCGGCCTCCGAGGCGCCGATCACCGCGATCGTGCGTGGATCGAACATGCGTTGCATAGGGGTGACACCTCCAGTTGGAAGGTTCCCCCTATCGGCGACTCATCACGCGTTTCGGTTCCCCAGCGGGGCGTGAAGGATGATTGACGCGAGGATACCGGCGACGATTCCCCAGAAGGCCGCCCCGATGCCGAGCAACTGCAACCCGGAGGCCGTGACCAGGAAGGTGATGATCGCCGGCTCTCGGCGCGCCTCGTCGTGGACGGCTGCCGCAAGCCCGCTGCCGATGGTGTTCAGCAGTGCGAGTCCCGCCAGCGCCAGCACCATCTCTTCGGGAAACATGCCGAGCAACGACGTGACCGTCGCCCCCATGACACCGAACACGACGAAGAAGGCGCCGAAACTCACGGCGGCAACGTATCTCTTCTCCGGCAGATCGTGCGCGTCCTTGCCCATCGTGATCGCGGCGACGATAGCCGCGAGGTTCATCGCGTACGCGCCAAAGGGCGCCAGCACCAGCGCCGACACTCCGGTCCATGTGATCAGTGGCGAGATGGGCGGCTCGTAGCCGGCTGCCCGCAGCACCGCGACCCCGGGGACGTTTTGCGACGCCATCGTGACGATGAACAGCGGCAGCGCGACGCTTGCCAGAGCCGCGAGCGAGAACTCCGGCATCACGAACACCGGTCTGGCGAGCGCCACGTGGAGCCCGCCCGTGGCGAGGCGTCCGGTAGCGACCACGATGCTCACGCCTACCACGAGCACCAGCGGAATCGCGTATCTCGGCCAGAACCGGCGCGCGACCAGGTACGTGACCAGCATCGCGGCCACGAGCGCGAACTGCGTCTGGATCGACGAGAAGCCTTCGAGACCAAAACGCAGCAGCACGCCGGCGAGCATCGCGGCGCCCAGAGTCTGGGGGATGCGTTTCATGGCCTTCTCGAACCAGCCGGTCGCACCCACGAGCACGATCAGCGCCGCGCACACCATGAACGCGCCGATCGCCTGCGGCATCGTGACGCCCGCAACGCTCGTGACGAGCATTGCTGCACCCGGAGTCGACCATGCGGTCGCCACGGGAACCCGGTAGCGCAGCGAAAGGCCGATCGAGGTCGCGCCTATGGCGATGCCCAGCGCGAGCATCCAGGAGGCGACCTGCGCGTCGGTAGCGCCAAGTGCGCGCGCGGCCGCAAAGACGATCACAGCAGAGCTCGTGACCGCCACGAGAAACGCGACAAAGCCGGCGACGACCGCCGTGAGAGACACGTCTTTGAAGAACGACATCGGGCTCCTCGGAAGAAATTTCCGGCGGTGCGCATCATACACGGGAACATACTCGCCAGTGCGCACCACCGAAGCGAGAGCAACGGAGCGGATATGCCTGTCATCGAGACCACGAAGTTGACCAAGTACTACGGGAAGACACGAGGCATCGAGAACCTCGACATGACGGTTGAGGAGGGCGAGATCTACGGCTTCATCGGACCCAACGGCGCCGGGAAGTCCACGACGATCAGAACCCTTCTCGGACTCATCTACGCGACCAGCGGCTCGGCGACGGTCTTTGGCAAAGACGTCGTCAAGGACGGTCCCGAGATCCGCCAACAGGTCGGATACCTGCCCTCCGAGGTCTTCTACTACGACGACATGCGGGCAATCGACCTGCTCAAGTACTCCGCGAGCTTCTACGACAAGGACCAGAAAGCCATCGAGAAGCGGATCGCACACCTCGCCGAGATGTTCGATCTCGACCTGAAGAAGAAGATCGACGATCTGTCCTACGGCAACAAAAAGAAGGTCGGCATCATCCAAGGGCTCGCGCATCAGCCCAAGCTCATCATCCTCGATGAGCCGACCGGCGGGCTCGACCCCCTCATCCAGCAGCAGTTCTTCAATCTGCTCAGGGAGGAGAACGCCAACGGCGCGACGGTGCTGTTCTCCTCACACATCCTGAGCGAGGTCCAGAAACTGTGCGACCGCGTGGCGATCATCAAGGACGGCACCATCATCAAGGTCGAGCACATCCGGACCTTGCTCGAGAACAGCACCAAGCGCTTCACGCTCGACGTGGTCGGCGAACCCGACGCGGCCGCATTCGCGCTCGAGGGTGTGAGTGACCTCGCGGTGACCGGCAACGCGGTGACCTTCCTGTACCGCGGCCACATCAACGACATCACCAAGCTGCTGGCGGGCCAGAACCTCGTGGACCTCCTCGTCGAGGAGCCCGATCTCGAGGAGATCTTCATGCACTACTACCAAAGGGATGACGCCCAGTGAACGTCTACCTCCGAGAACTCCAGGCGTACCGGAAGTCCACGATCACCTGGATCCTGTCGCTGAGCGGGCTCATCGTCACGTTCATGGCGCTCTATCCGGCCTTCACCCAAGACGTGGAGGCCACAAAGGAGTTGATGAGCTCACTGCCCGAGGCTGTCAGGGCCGCTTTCAACATCGCGTTGTCGAACTTCTTCACCGTCTACGGGTTCTTCGGCTATCTGCTGAGCTTCGCGATTCTGTCAGGGGCGATTCAGGCGATGAACGTCGGGACCGGCGTCATCTCCAAGGAGGTGTCCGGCAAGACCGCGGACTTCCTGCTATCCAAGCCGATGAAGCGCAGCCGGGTGATGTCTGCCAAGCTCGCGGCCGCGCTCACGGTCATCCTCGCCACCAACGTGGCCTTCTCGGCGGTGTCGTACTTCGTGGCGGCGAGCGTGGCGAAGGAGCCGCTGGATGGGGGGCTCCTTCTCCTGTTGTCGAGCACGCTGCTCCTCGTCCAACTGGTGTTCTTGGCGCTCGGGGCGCTGTTCGCCGTGACGATCCCCAAGATCAAGTCGGTCGTCTCGGTGACGCTGCCGACGGTCTTTGCCTTCTACATCATCGGGATGATCGGCGACGTGTTGGAGAACGAGAGCGTACGCTACATCTCGCCGTTCAAGTTCTACGACCCCAACTACATCATCACCAACCAGCGCCTCGAGGGCAGGTACCTCGCCGTCGAAGCGGCGTTCGTACTCGTGGCAATCGTTGCGAGTTACGTGATCTACCTCAAGAAGGACGTCGGATCCCCAGCATAGGGCGGCATGTATGAACATCTACCTTCGCGAGATGCGAGCGCACATCATCGGCCTCATCTTCTGGTGTCTCGGCATCGTGGCGCTCGTTGCCTCGGGGATGGCCAAGTACTCAGCGTATGCGGACGCGGGCCAGTCACTGGACCAGCTGCTGGCGGGGATACCCAAGGCCGTGTTGGTGGTCTTCGGGATGTCCGGATTCAACCTCTCCGAGGCGAGCGGCTTCTACGGCGTGCTCTACGTCTACATCGCGGTCATGGCCGCCGTACACGCCTCGCTCCTGAGCGCGAACCTCATCTCGAAGGAGGAGAGGGATCGCACCTCCGAGTTCCTGTATGCGAAGCCCATCTCCCGCGGCCGGGCTGTGACCGGGAAACTCTTGGCCGGGCTCACCCATATCCTCATCCTGAATGTGGTGACCGGCGCCTCATCGCTCTACTTCGTCGACTTCTTCAGCGAAGGTGACTCGTTCACCGCAGACATCCTGCTTCTGACCGCGGGCCTCCTCTTTGTGCAGCTGATCTTCTTCTCGATCGGCGCTGTTGTTGCAGGGATCGTGCACCGGCCCAAGGCCGCTCCGTCGATTGCCACGTCGATCATGTTCCTGACGTTTCTCGCCTCGTACCTGGTGAACCTCAGCGAGCAGCTCGAGCCTCTGAAGTACTTCTCGCCGTTCAAGTACTTCGACGCCGCCGTGCTGATGACAGAGGGCCAGCTCGACCCCGTATTCGTCTCGCTCTCAGTGGTGATCGTGGTGGTCGCGATCATCGGGACGTACCGCTTCTACAACGCGCGGGACCTCACCGTGTAGCGACGCCGCGCACCCTAGCGGTACGCCTCTGACAGCCGATCAAGCAGCGCGTGGAAGCTCTCGTGCACGCCCTCTCCCACGACGTCGCGCTCGATTCGGTCGTATCCCTCGGCCAGCTCCTGCTGTGCGAATGAGGACAACTCCCGATCCGCCACGTTGAAGCAGTCGTTCTCCTCGCGTCGGATGTGCGCGTGCAGGAGCCTGGTGTAGTCCGAGAAGCTATCAGCCAACTCCTGTACCGCCGACTCGCTGCCCTCCCCGATCGCCTGGGTCGCCGCGGCGATCCGTGCCACCGTCGCGCGGCCCTGAACGTGATCGTCGAGCAAGATCTCGATCGTCGGCTCGGCCGATACGAGGTCGGCCGCACGCATCGCGGGGAAGAGCAGATCCTCCTCCTTGGCGTGGTGGCAGCGGTCTACGAACACCCGCAGGAACTCGATGACCTGCGCGAGGTCGCCAAGATCCGGCTTCTCGCCCTCTTTGGCCCGCCGCGCCATCGCATCCATGATGCCGAGCATCCTGCCGACACCCACGTGTTCGGATCGCAGATCAGCCGTCGCAGTCATCGAGCCCACCTCGCATGGTCGTTGAAGCGGTCATCTGACTCTGAGTGTATTCCCCCGCTCACCACCCGCCGAAGTCATCGGGTGGGTATCCTATGTGCTCGTGCAGTGCGATGTTGTTGTTCCTACTGAGCGCGCTATCAAGGATCGGGGTCGCCACGTGGCCTATCTGCTTGGATGCGAGAACGTCCATCTGGAGTATCCGACGAAGAAGGTCTTCGACTCGGTGACCCTCGGCATCAATGAGGGCGACCGAATCGGAATCGTCGGCGGCAACGGGGACGGCAAGTCCACGCTCCTCGCGCTGCTCGCGGGCTCCATCGAACCTGATGACGGCCGCATCATCCTCCGCGGCGGGACCACCATCCACGCGCTGGCGCAGAGCGATGCCCTCGATCCGGACTCGACGGTCGCGCATTCGGTCGTGGGCGACGTACCGGAATACACGTGGGCGTCGGACGCCCGGATTCGCGACATCATCCGAGGTCTCATCGCCGACATCGCCTGGGACGGAAGGGTCGGCGAGCTCTCGGGCGGACAGCGCCGGCGGGTCGACCTCGCCCGAGTCCTAATCGCCGACTGCGACGTTCTCATGCTCGACGAACCCACCAACCACCTCGACGTGCACGGCATCGCGTGGCTGGCCGAGCACCTCAAGAGCCGGTGGCCGAAGAAGTCGGGGGCGCTGCTGGTCGTCACGCACGACCGCTGGTTCCTCGACGAGGTCTGCTCGAGCATGTGGGAGGTCCACAACGGACAGCTGGACCAGTTTGGGGGCGGCTACTCGGCGTACGTGCTTCAGCGCGTGGAGCGAGCGGAGGCCGCCCGCACGGCCGAGCAGAAGCGCAAGAACCTCATGCGAAAGGAACTCGCATGGCTGTCGCGAGGCCCGCAGGCCCGGACGACCAAGCCGAAGTTCCGCATCGACGCCGCGTGTGCCCTGATCGCCGATGAACCGCCGGTGCGAAACTCCCTCGAACTGAAGCGAACCGCCATGTCGCGATTGGGCAAGCAGGTTGTCGATCTTGTCGACGTGACGCAGCGGTTCGGAGACAACACCGTCATCGACGATGTCACCTGGCACATCGGTCCGGGAGACAGGTTCGGCATCCTAGGGGAGAACGGATCAGGCAAGACCACTCTCCTGAACGTCATCCAGGGCACGCTCGAGCCGACCTCGGGCCACGTGAGGATCGGCAAGACCGTCAACTTCGCCGTTCTGTCCCAGCACCTCAACGAGTTGAACGAGCTCGGCGACAGCCGCATCCGAGAGGTGCTGTCGCGATACAAGACGCGGTACGAGTTCGACGGCAAGGAGCTCACGCCGGCGCAGCTTCTCGAGCGACTTGGATTCGAAGGCGCTCAACTCTCGGCACGTGTGTCCGACCTTTCCGGCGGTCAGAAGCGTCGACTCCAGCTGATGCTCATTCTGCTCGACAAGCCCAACGTGCTGATTCTCGATGAGCCGGACAACGACCTGGACATCGACATGCTCGCCCTGGTCGAGAACCTCCTGGACTCCTGGCCGGGCACTCTGCTGCTGATCACCCACGACCGCTACCTGATGGAGCGCGTCACCGACCACCAGTTCGCGCTTCTGGACGGCCGTGTGCGACACGTCCCCGGCGGCGTGGACGAGTACCTGCGGCTGCTGGACGCGCGTAGCGAGGCGCGCGCGGAGACCGCGCCGGCGAAGCCCGAGACCGCGAGCCAGGCAGTCGACACGTCTGCCGCGGCATGCAAGCCGGTACTGGCGAGGGCGGACGAGTACCGCATGAAGAAGGAGCTCGCGTCCACCGAGCGCAAGCTCGATACGCTCGGCAGGAAGGCCGACGCGATTCGCGTCGAACTGGCCGAGGGCGACCCTTCCGACTACGTCGCCCTGCTCGACGGCCAAGAACGACTCAAAGCTGTGGAGCAGCAGATCTCGGACCTCGAGGACGAGTGGATGGGACTGTCCGAGAAGCTCTCGTGAGGCCTATCAGCGATAGCGTTCGAGAACCGCCTCGGCGCAGCGGATGCCGTCGACTGCGGCCGACATGATGCCTCCCGCGTAGCCGGCGCCTTCGCCGCACGGGTAGACGCCGCGCAGGTTCGACTGCAGGCCCTCATCGCGCAGCACCCGCACGGGCGACGACGAGCGCGTCTCGACACCGGTGAGCAGCGCGTCTCGCGTCGCGAATCCGCGCATGCGGCGATCGAGCAGCGGCGCTGCCTCGCGCAGGGATGCGGTGACGAACTCCGGCAGGCACAACGCGAGGTCGGTGTACTCGACGCCGAGCGGATACGTCGGCTGCACGTCCCCCGCCGCAGACGATGCGACGCCCTGCAAGAAGTCGCCCATCAGCTGGGCCGGAGCGCGGAAGGCGCGTCCGCCGAGCTCGAATGCGGCGCGCTCCCACCGTCGCTGGAAACTCACGCCGGCGAGCGGGTGGTCCTCACCGAAGTCACCCGGAACGACGTTTACCAGCAACGCCGCGTTCGCATTTTCGCCCTCGCGGGCATATCGGCTCATCCCGTTGGTGACCACGCTCCCCTCCTCGCTGGTGGCAGCGACTACCCACCCGCCGGGGCACATGCAGAAGGTGTAGACGCCGCGACCAGTTGGCAGGTGGCACGACAGCTTGTAGTCCGCCGCACCGAGCGCGGGGTGACCCGCAGCCGAGCCGTACTGCGCCCGGTCGATCATGCGCTGATCGTGCTCGACGCGAACCCCGATCGAGAACGGCTTCTGCGCGAGACGCGCGCCATGCCGGTGCAGTACCTCGAAGGTATCGCGCGCGCTGTGACCCGTCGCGAGAACGAGCGCCTCGGCCCCGATCTCCTCACGGCCGCGATCACTGGAGATGACGACGCCGCGAAGTACGTTGTCGGAGTCGAGGATGAGGTCGTCGAGTCGCGTACAAAAACGGACCTCGCCGCCCAGGGATTCGATCTCCTCACGCATCCGTCGCACGGCGCCGGTGAGACGGTCCGTGCCGATGTGCGGCTTCGCCTGCCACAGTATCTCCTCGGGGGCGCCCGCCTCGACCAACGCCTCCAAAACGGCGCGACCTCGTGGATCGCGCGTGTTCGTGGTGAGCTTTCCGTCCGAGAAGGTGCCTGCGCCGCCTTCCCCGAACTGGATGTTGGAGTCCGGATCGAGCTTGCCATCGCGGATGAACGCGTCCACCGTCCGGACTCGAGGGCCAACAGCCTGCCCGCGCTCGAGCACGAGCGGCCGGGCGCCGGCGCGCGCCAGCACCAGCGCCGCGAACAGCCCCGCCGGACCGGTGCCCACGACCACCGGGCGCGGGTGTGGAGGGGATGCGAGACTCGCGACGGGAGGCAGGGGCTCGGTGGCTGCGACGAACACATCGTCGTCTCCGACGCGGCACACCACAGCATCCTCGTTCTCCGGACCCGCAGAATCGAGCAGCACGCCGATCGTGACCACGAAGTGGACGTCATTCTTGCGGCGAGCGTCGACAGACCGCTTCAGAAGCCGTACCGAGACGAGCCGGTCATTATCAACGCCCAGCCGCTTAGCCGCCGCGGTCTTCAGCGTGTCCTCGGAGGAGGGGTCACCGGCATAGAGCGGAAGCGCCAGGTTCCTGATCTGAATCACTCGCGGCCCCTCGAACCGGTGCGGCCTTTGGCCGCGCGTTCCTCGGCGAGTCGTGCCGCGGCTTCGCCCGCAGCGATTCCCGAGGCCCAGGCCCAGTGCAGATTGAAGCCGCCGGATCGTCCGTCGACGTCGAGCACCTCGCCGGCAGCGAACAGCCCGTCCGCCAGATTCGAGGCCATCGTGGCCGCGTCGAACTCCGCGACCGACGCGCCGCCGCGGGTCACCTGCGCCTGCTTGGCTTCGCCGGGACCGATGACTTTGAGTCGGAAGTCCTTCAGGAGAGCCACGAGCTTCGCCTGCGGCAGTCGCTCGGCGGGTGCGTCCGGGCGGACTCCCGCAGCGCGCATCACCGCGCGCGCGACCCGATCGTTGAGCATGCCGGCGAAGAACGTCTCGGCGCTACGCCAAGAGAGCTCCTCGCAACGCCGCGCGACCATCGCCTGAAGCTCGGATGGATCGACGTCGGGGAACAGGTCGATCGACAGGACGCTCCCCTGCTCAAGGTAGCGAGAGATGTCGAAGATCATGATCCCGCTCACCCCGTAGTCGCGGAAGAGCAGTTCCCCCCGCTCCGTGGCGACCACATCGCCTTCGTCGTTGAGCAGCGTCGCGGCGCACTTCACCCGCACGCCCGAAAGGCCGCGGATCGGCTCGGTGTCGGTCCTAATGGGCCCGAGGACAGGAACCGTCTCGAGCATCCGATGCCCGATATCGGCGAGCAGCGAACCGCCGCCGGTTGTGACGACCACGATATCTGCGCGCTCCGACTCGCCGTCTTCCGAGAAGACCTCGAAGCCCCCCATGCGGGACTCGGACGCAATGCGCACGACCTTGTACCCGCAGTACACGTCGACGCCGAGGCGCGTGCACTCCAACCGCAAGACATCGAGGACCGATGCGGCCGCGTTGGTGGTGGGGTAGACGCGACCTTCCGCATCAGCAGACGTGAGCAGGCCAAGTGTGCCGAAGAACGAAAGGACCGCCTCGCAGGGAAACCGGTCGAGAACCGGCTCGACGAACTCGGGGTGGTTGTAGGCAAGCGGCGAGATCGACAGGTTCGTGAGGTTGCAGCGCCCGTTGCCGCTCGCCAGGATCTTGCGGCCAACGCGAGCATCGGCCTCGAGGATCGTGACGGCGGCGCCACGACGCGCGGCTGCGATGGCCGCGGATAGTCCGGCCGCGCCTCCCCCGATTATGAGCACTCGCGACTCAGACACTCAGCACCCGCCCTCTATGACCTGGACCAGCGTGTCCATAATCCATCATTCACCGGACGCACATCGGCGGCTCCGGTCAGCTCCATGCTGCCAGACGTCAGGGCGCCGCCCTCGAACGCGCCCTTCACCAGACTCTCAAGGTGCGTGGCCGTCACGCCCTGTGTGTGCGACGTGAGAAGCACGAACGCCGGGTCGGTCGTCAGCAGCGCCCGGCACTGCTCCAAAGTCGAGGTGAGATCCCTGTCGATCCTGTATTGCTCCCCCTTGGTACCGCGGCCGAACGAAGGCGGGTCGAGCATGATGGCGTCGTATCGGCGTCCCCGGCGAATCTCACGGTCCAGGAACTTGCCGACGTCCTCGACGATCCATCGTATCGGCGCCTCGCCCAGTTGGTTCAGGCCGGCGTTCTCCCGCGCGCGTGTCACCATCGACTTCGAGGAATCCACGTGGCATACCGAACAGCCGGCGCGAGCCGCCGCGAGCGTCGCTCCACCGGAGTAGGCGAACAGGTTGAGCACGCTCAGCCCGCCCTCGTCCAGTGATCCGAGAGCCTCGCCGATCCAATCCCACAACGACCGCGTCTCCGGAAACACACCGAGATGACCGGACGGAGTGGGCTTGAGCCTCATCGTGATGCCGTTGATCGTAACGTCCCAGCACGAGGGCAGTCCGGCATCGAGATGAGTCCGCCATCCGTGGTCCCGGTCGAAGGATGCCGCGGCTCTCGCCCAGACGTCAGGCCTCTGAGCATCCCAGGTCGCCTGCCCGCACGGGCGTGACAAGACCACGTCGCCGAAGCGCTCGAGCTTGCGCTCGTCGCCGCTGTCCAACAGCTCGTACTCGTTATGCATCGCTCGATTCGAGCCCATCGCCTGGGACACTCCAGTGGTCGCCGAGACACCTGCGTCAGAATACAGCGCGCAGCACGCTCGCGACCACATACGCGCGTCAGGCCTCGACGTAGGCTGCCAGGTGCTCGCCAGTCAACGTGGAGCGCGCGGCGACGAGTTCGGCGGGCGTGCCCTCGAACACGATGCGACCGCCGTCATGGCCGGCGCCGGGGCCGAGATCGATGATCCAGTCGGCGTGCGCCATCACAGCCTGGTGGTGCTCTATGACGATGACGCTGTTGCCGGCGTCCACGAGCCGGTCCAGCATCGCGAGCAGGTTGTCGACATCCGCGAGGTGCAGACCCGACGTCGGCTCATCGAGCACGTAGACGGCTCCCTTCTTCGCCATCGAGATCGCGAGCTTGAGCCGCTGCCTCTCACCGCCCGACAGCGTGTTGAGTGCCTGCCCGAGAGTGATGTAGCCGAGGCCGACGTCGATCATGCGCGACAGCGTCGTGTGAGCTGGACCACTCGACAGAAAGTCGTGGGCCTCAGACACCGACATCGACATCACCTCGTGGATGTTCCTGCCGTCGAGGCGGTACTCGAGCACCTCGTCGGTGAACCCCGTGCCGCCGCACACCTCGCACACCGTCTCGACCGTCGAGTTGAAGCTGAGATCGGTAAAGATCACGCCGAGGCCCTTGCACTCCGGGCATGCGCCCTCCGAGTTGGCGCTGAACAACGCGGGTTTGACGCCGTTTGCCTTCGCGAACTTGGAGCGAAGGTCGTCGAGGAGGCCCGTGTACGTCGCAGGATTGCTGCGTCGCGAGCCGCGGATCGCTGACTGGTCGACCATGACAACCCCGTCGAACGCCGGCAGGCTCCCGTGGATGAGCGACGACTTGCCCGACCCGGCGACGCCCGTCACAACAGTCAGGATGCCGAGCGGGACGTCGACGTCGACGTCGCACAGGTTGTGCTCGGACGCTCCCCGAATCTCAAGCGCCCCCCTCGGCGAGCGCGTCGAGGGCTTCAGGCGGGCGCGGTGGTCGAGGTGCTTGCCTGTCAGCGTGTCCGACGCGCGCAGTCCGGCAACGTCGCCCGTGAAGGTGATTTCACCGCCATCACGCCCTGCGCCCGGACCCAGGTCGACCACGTGGTCGGCGATCTCGATGACTTCGGGCTTGTGCTCGATGACCAGAACCGTATTGCCCTTGTCGCGCAGGCTCAGCAGTAGGACGTTCATGCGCTGGATGTCGTGTGGGTGAAGGCCGACTGTGGGCTCGTCGAACACGTAAGTGATGTCGGTGAGGCTGGAGCCGAGGTGCCGGATCATCTTCGTTCGCTGCGCCTCACCGCCCGAAAGAGTCCCTGATGCCCGACCGAGCGACAGGTATCCGAGACCGATATCCACAAACGAGTCGATCGCCTGCCCCAACCCCTCCATGAGGGGCGCCACCCTGGGATCATCGATCGTCTTGAGCCACTCCGAGAGATCCGAGATCTGCATCTCCGCTGCATCCGCGATGCTCACGTCGCCGATCTTGGAAGCGCGGGCGACCTCGTTCAGCCGTGCTCCGCCACATTCCGGGCAGGTCGTGAACGCGACCGCACGCTCGACGAAGGTGCGGATATGCGGCTGGAGCGCGTCGCGGTCCTTTTGCAAGAAGCTCTTGGTGACCTTCGGGACGAGTCCCTCATAGGTCATGTTGATGCCCTGCATCTTGACCTTGGTCGGCTCCTTGTACAGGAAGTCGGCGAGTTCTGTCTCGGTGTAGTCGCGGATCTTCTTGTCAGGGTCGACGAAACCCGACTCTGTGAAGAAACGCACCTGCCATCCGCCGACTTTGTAGCCGGGTATCGTCAGGGCGCCCTCGGCGAGCGACTTGTCGCTATCGAACAACTGGCTGAGGTCGATGTCGCTGACCTCACCGGAACCCTCACAGCGCGGGCACCAGCCCTGCGGGAGATTGAAGCTGTAGTGGAGACTGGAGCCTGCACTCGGCACTCCGAGCCGGCTGAAAAGGATCCGCAGCATGGCATGGGCGTCGGTCGCGGTACCAACCGTGGACCGCGAGTTGGCTCCCATGCGCTCCTGGTCGACGATGATCGCAGGGGTCAGCCCGTCAAGGCGATCGACCTCCGGACGAGCCAACGTCGGCATGAAGGTCTGGACGAAGGTGCTGTAGGTCTCGTTGATCAGGCGCTTGGACTCAGCCGCGATCGTGTTGAACACGAGCGAGCTCTTTCCCGAACCTGAGACGCCCGTGAAGACCGTCAGCCGTCGTTTTGGGATATCGACGCTGACGTCTTTGAGGTTGTTCTCGCGCGCGCCCTGCACTCGGATGAGATCGTGGCTGTCAGCGGCGTGCGTCACGCACGGCTGCACCTCGGGCTTCCGTTCTGCGCTCATCGTGCCTCCGTCTGCTTCGCGATTTTGTGGGTCGTGACGCAGGTGTTTATGCCCACACCCCCGAGGCCTTTCTGCGTCGCGCGGCGGTGCGGCTTGTCAAAGACAGCTCGCCGAGCGTCAGGTTGATTCCGGTTGAGGGAATATTCTTCTCGACGAATTCGAACCAGGGAGGTGCACAATGCCATCCGAACCAAAGAATCCGCAGCACTGGCCCTTCTCGGACAGCACGACAGGAAGTGACAACGACGCATCATTCCGCGCGGCCCTCGAGGGCAAGCGCGCTCGGGAGGCCGCGCAGGCGGCGACCGACCAGCGCAACTCACGCAACAATCGGTTGATCGTCGGGGGCAGGGCCCACAACAAGAAGCACGGGCTCAGTTAGTCCCGGAATTGCGCGATGGCGCGAAGAAGCAACAAGGGGGTCCCCACCGGGGGCCCCGTTCTATTGCGGAACGACGATCAGCGCCAGAAACGGTGAGCGGCACCCAAATCAACGCAGTTTGAGGTCCAGCCAATCCGGGGTAGGTCCACGTCACGGCAGTCTGCCGTTGGCATTGGGAGGCGAAGGACGATGACCCACCCATTCATCGCGCATCTCCGCGAGGACCACGAGAAGCAGCGCTCGATCGCGAAGCAACTCAAGAAGGCCGAGAAGTCCGAGGTCCGCAGCGACCTGCGAGAGAAGATGCAGGATGAGTTGCTGCCCCACATGGCCGGAGAGGAGGCCTCGATCTTCGCCTTCATCCGAGGATCGGATGATACCGAGGCTGTCGCGCACGCCCTTGAGGCGATCCAGGAACACCACGTCGCGCGACTTGTACTTCGGGAGATCGTGGATCTCCAACCAGACAGCGAGGTGTTCAGCGCAAAGGCGGCGGTGCTGTCCGAACTCAACGAGCATCACATGCACGAGGAAGAAGACGGGCACTTCCCCTGGATCGAGAAGCACGCGTCGAAGGAGGAGCTCGACGAGCTCTTCAAGCAGTACGAGGCAACGGAGAAGCGTGCCGAGCGCGGCTGAGAACAGCGCCCGAATGGAGAATCGGCATGAGTGAGTTCTTTGCCAAGGTGGCCAAGCAGGTATCCGCTGCCGTGGGTTCACCCTATGCCTTCATCATTGCCGCCGGTGCGGTCGTTCTCTGGGCGGTCTCGGGGCCGTTCTTCGGCTACTCGGAGAGATGGCAGCTCGTTATCAACACGGGCACCACGATCGTCACCTTCCTGATGGTGTTCGTCATTCAGAGCGCCCAGAACAGGGACCAAAAGGCGCTTCAGTTGAAGTTGGACGAACTGATCAGGGCCACCAAGGACGCCGAGACGGGCCTCGTGAACCTTGAGAACATGGATGATGCGACACTCAACGAGCTTGAGGGCAGGTTCAAGGCGATCCACGATCGGCATGCCAGCCACGCGACAGACGGTCGCGAGGGCGAGTCCGTACGCGAGGACGCGCATGAATCGTGATTCGCCGCACAGCGGTCGATCTTGACGGCTCTCGGCGGGTTCCTGCCGTCTAGGTCAGGTCCTGTACTTCCGCGTCCGGAGCGTTCTTCATCACGAACTCGATGGCGTCATCGCGCGCGCTGTCCGTCTCGAAGTACCCGCTGGCACCGATTGTCTGGCCATTGGCCGCATCAAGAGCGAATCGGGACTTTCCGTCGGGGGTTGCGGTGCGCACGTAGCGGCCCTCATCAGGTGCATTCTTCTTCACTGAATCGATGCCGTTCATGCAGGCGGCCTTCGTCGTATACGCTTCGCTGGTAAGGATGGCCTCACTGCCTACTTTCAGGCTGAACATGAACTGCCCGTCCGGTCGGGTCTCGATCTCGAAGTGACCTGCCATCACGTCCTCCTTCTGGGAGTGGACTTAGGGCGCTACCTTGGTGTTTCTACCCAAGTACTTCTGTGCAGCGTGTTGGGGTGACTCGGCACCGGCGCACCGCGGCAACCAGAAATCTGTGATTTCGTGCCCGCTATGAGTGGGAACAGTAGGTGCAGTCGACTTCAGCACCCGGTCGAGATGGCGTTCCTGCAAGACCACACAGATACGAGCCGCCCATGTCCAAACTCCGTCGAATCTGGAACCCCGCCGAGTACCAAGGGCGAGGCGTCACTCGGCGCTATTTCGAGGGCTGGTACTTCAAGCAAGTCGATGCTGCGGGGCGCCGCATCGTCGCCGTCATCCCAGGCATCTCCTACTCGCCGGACGGCACGCAGTGCCACGCATTCGTGCAGATCGTCCCGTCCGGTGGTGAGATGCATTACTTCGCGTTTCCCTCCGAGCAGTTCGGCTCCGACGCCGCTTCGCGCTTCGCTATCAACGTCGGGCCAAACACCTTCTCCTGCGACCGCATGTCGTTGGACCTCGATGACGGCTCGATGAGGGTTCGCGGGGAGCTGCGCTTCGGCCAAATGACGCCGTGGCCGGTCACCACCTTCTCCCCGGGCATCATGGGCTGGTACAGGTTCGCGCCGAGAATGGAGACCTACCACGGCGTCCTGTCGATGGATCACGGTCTCTCGGGGTGGCTGGACCTCGACGACGACCGGATCGACTTCGACGGGGGCCGGGGCTACATCGAGAAGGACTGGGGTCGCAGTTTCCCGAGTTCATGGGTGTGGGCACAGTCAAACCACTTCGGCCGCACGGGCATCTCGCTGACCATCTCGGTGGCAAAGGTGCCGTGGATGACCGGCGCGTTCGTCGGCACCATCGCCGGGCTGTTGATCGACGGCGACCTGCACCGGTTCGCGACATACGGTGGGGCGAAGCTCACCTGCATTGAGACTGGGGCCAACTGGGCTCATCTCATGCTGGCCGACAAGCATGAGGAACTCGACGTCCACCTACGCGGTCACGAGGCGCTCGTCTTGAAGGCGCCTGTCTTGGGCGCGATGGAGGGGCGCGCTGCGGAATCGCTCGGCGGTACCGTCGAAGTGACACTGCGCTCGCGGCGTGGCGGGCGTGCACCGATCGCGTTCAGTGGCACGGGCACACACGCCGGGATCGAAATCATGAACGACAAGGACGAACTCGGACACATTCCGTGCGAAGGGCCACCCCGTTAGGTCCTTTCCGTCGAAGACCTCGAACACCTCGCGCGCCGCTGCGCTCCTCCTGGGGCGACACGTCTAACTGTCTGCCCGATCCTTCACGTCATCTGCCTTCTCGGCCACTTTGTCACTCAGATTCCCGACCTTCTCGCTCACGCTGTCGCGCGCGTCGTCGAACTTGTCGCCGAGATCGTCCTTCACGGCCCCGACTGCCTGCTTCGTCTTCGCGACTGCCTGATCGCGCTTGCCCTCTGCCTCGAGCTGTTCGTTGTCGGTCTTGTCACCGACCCATTCCTTCACCTTGCCGCCGGCTTCCTCAGCCGTGTTCTTGATCTTGTCATCGAATCCCATCGTGACCACTCCTTCGTCGCGCGGACACATAGCAGGTACATTCCCGGGCGTGCACTCGAGACCACGAGGCGCCGGGTGCGTGAGGGCTCTGGGAGGCAAACGAGGCACCCCGAAGGGTGCCTCGTGGCATTGCTGGGTCCCGTTGAGCGGGAAGCGTCGAGCTCCCGCCCCGCTCGCCTCAGGTTCGGAGTATGTTCAACTCCACCAAAGGCAGGAGGCCTAAGTACATGGAACTCGCAATGGCAACGGACTACGCCGGCGACACTGGCAACGCCGAACCCGCCCTGACAAAGATCGCGGAAGCAGGCTTTCGGAACATTCAGTGGATCCACCACTGGAGGCACGACTTCATCTACACCGAGCCAGAAATCAGGCACATCGAGCAACTCCTGAACCGCTTGGCTCTTTCGCTCTACGACATCCACGCTCCCGCAGGCGCCGAGAAGAATTGGTACTCAACCGTCGAGTACCAGCGGCTAGCTGGTGTCGAGATCATAAAGAACCGTGTCGACATGTGCACGGTTCTGGGTGGTTCGGTGATTGTGGTTCATACGCCCCCCACGAACCCTGCTAACCGCGATGCGTGGAGCCAGCTCAGGAAATCGTTGGACGAGCTTGAGGAATACTGCATGACGAGGTCCGTCAGGATCGCGGTCGAGAATCGAGCCAACGACCAGTTCCTTGGGATTCGCGAGCTGTTCTCGGAGTACGAGCCGGACTTTCTGGGACTGTGCTACGACTCAGGTCACGGAAACATCGGAGGGATGGGGCTCCACCATCTCGACTCAGTGAAGGAGCGCCTCATCTCACTGCACCTGCACGACAACGACGGTAGTGCCGACCAGCACAGGCCGATCTTCTCTGGCACGGTGGACTGGGGTGAGTTGGTTCGAGTAGTAGCCGAATCCCCCTACGACAACTTCCTCACATTCGAGACGGAGATGCGGCGCTCTGGGGTACATGACGAGGCGCTCTTTCTCGAGCGCGCACACCGCGACGGGCTGAAGCTACTATCGATGGTGCGAGACCACGCGAGCTGCACGCCGACGGAGTGAACATCACGCCGCGCCCTGCGCGAGCGGTGTCGAACTGAGGACTCTCGCGCTGCAGACGACACGAGGCACCCCGAAGGGTGCCTCGTCAGATGTGCTGGTCGGACTTGGTTGACGCGTTTGTACCCGCTGCAGAGACGGTCAGCGTGCCGGCTGAGCGGTGACACGGGGGTCATCAGTAGGCCGCCGCCACTGACCGGGCGCGCAGGCGTACGCCCGGTGTCCCGAATCGCCGATCCTTCTCAGAACGACGTCAGGATGCGCTCAACGGCGGCTCTGTCATCCGCATTGACCGCCATAGACAGCTGCAGCCCGACCGGATCGCCGTTCTCTATCAGCAGACCGAGAAGCGCAAGCGACTTGGGTGACATCCAGCTCTGCTTGAACGCTAACCTGAGGATCCGATTGCATCGGTATGAGCCCTTCAGCGAACCGAACCGGACCGCGTCGGTGAGAGCGTCGAGTTTCGCATCGGGTGGATGGTACTCGGGCGCGCCCAGCGCGGTCACCAATGCGCGCTCGGCCGCCTCTGTCTCCACGAGTGCCTGCATGGCATAGGTGCGCAGGTTCAGATTCTCCGAGTCGAGGCACGCGAGCAGCGGCTCGACTGCGGCAGCGCCCCCGCGACCACCCAGTGCCCGGGCGGCCGATTTCTGCACCTCGGGATCGGAGTCTTGAAGCGCTGCAATCAGCACACTCGGCGGCTCCTTCCCGGTGATCGTACGCCGGGCTAACAGCGGATCCACGCTCGACATGCCTGCGTCCGCGACATTGTCCGTCCAAGCCGTTCCGTCCCAGTAGCGGTACTGGTGGCGACCCGCGGGGTCCGCGTACCAGTCGGGCTTGACTCCGCCGGCTTCCGACTGCATCTCGCTGCCCCCTTCGCAATCACGAACGTGTCGACGCCAAGTCCTCGGCGGTCTTGTACAACAGCCATACCCACAACTCGCAGGATTCACCTCGACAATGCACGCGTCCAGACCCGAGGAGGTGCGTTGCGTCATGCGGTGCTGCACGGACCCTAGAAGCGAGGGAGAGGGCCGCTCGCGGTTTCCCGAGAAGCGACCCTCTACCTGCGGTTTCTAATGGTCGGACTTGCTGGACGCGTTTGTTACCGCGGCGCAAGCGTCGCGGGCAGAACCACGACGACGCTACAACTTGAGCCCCGCCACGTACTCGCCGTACCAGGCCATGGCGGCAAGAGCACGTACCGCCGCGACCGGCGAGTAGAGAATCACCGGATCGTGGCGCTCGCCGCCCGGGAAGGTCGCCTCTTCGACCGGCCGAAGGGGGACGTTAATGATGGGCTTGCCGGTGCGGGCCATGAGCTCGGTGACGTGCTCGAGAAACGCGACTTCGGCCGCGTTGAAACTCCCCCGCCCCGGTCCACCCGGCACGCCAGCGGCCGCCGGATCATCCGACGTCCAACCGGTCGACGGGCTCCGCAGGATGCCGAGCACCACCACGGCATCGATGACCGCGCTGCTGGCTAGCACGGCAAGCGTCTTGGCAGCGAGGTCCGGGCTAACGGCTGCCACCAGGTCGACGGGGTTGCTTCGGCACCAGTAGCCGGGCAGGATCGAGTCAAGCGCAGCAAGAGCGTCAGGATCGAGCACCGCGAGGTCGAGGCTGTTGCGGCTAAGCTCGTCGGCGGCAAGCACACCCCACCCGCCGCCCAGAGTCATGATTGCCACACGCCGACCGGCTGGCAGAGGCAACGAGGAGAGGCAGAGCGCCAGGTCCATGCTCTCGTCGGGGCCGGTTCGGACGAGGCAGCCGGTCTGGCGAGCGGCAGCCAGGAAGGTTTCGGTCGAGCCGGCCATCGCACCCGTATGCGACGCGGCGGCGCGACGACCGTAGTCGGTCATGCCGCCCGGTAGGACCACGACCGGCTTCTTGGGCGTGGTGCGGCGCATGACATCAAGGAAGCGTCGACCGTCGCCGATCTCTTCGAGATACGCCAGCACGGCGGTCGTCTCCGGGTCGTCGGCGAGCGCATCTAGCACGTCGAGTGCGGTCGTGCTCGCCTGATTGCCCACCGATACGTACTTGTCGACGCCCACGCCGCGCCGTTCTGCACGCGTGATGAGCTGGACGCCGATGTTGCCGGACTGGGAGATGATGCTCAGCCCGCCGGCCTTCGGCCGCAGCTCCAGGAAGCCGACTGCATGAAGCCGACTGTGAGTCGCCAGCATGCCCATGCAATTGGGACCGATGAGCGTCACGTTCCCGTCGTGGGCGGTCTTGATGAGTTGCGCCTCCAGCGCCGCGCCCTCATCGCCGGCTTCCGAGAAGCCGGCCGCTACTACAAGTGCTGCAGGTATCCCCCGCTCGCCACACTGCTCTATCACGCCGTTCACGTGCGGCGCGGCCACCGCGACGAGCGCGAGATCCGGCACTTCGGGCAGGTCGGCGATGCTCGCGTAGGCCTCTAGACCCGACACCTCTCCCCCACGGCCGTTGATGGGATAGATGGGCCCGGCGAAGCCGCCGTCGATGAGGTTGCGAATCAGCCATCCGCCCCACTTGTTGGGATCGGTGGAAGCACCCACCACTGCGACCGCGTGCGGTGCGAACAGCGGCGCGAGATTCGGCGTCGAGACATTGTGAGAGGTCGCGGAAGTGGTTCCGGCCAGCGATGGATCGATGATTACCAGCGCGTCTGCTGCGATCGGCCGCGCGCCTTCGACGATGAGCGGGTTCACATCGATCTCGGTGATGGCCGGATGGTCTTCGGCGATGCGCGCGAGCGCCTGCACGGCCGAAGCCAGGGCCGCGCGATCCACCGCAGGCATACCGCGATAGGCGCCCAGCAGCGCGCGTGCGTTGATGCCGTCGAGCATCCCGTCGATGTCGCGGTCTTCGAGCGGCGTCACGCCGATCCGTATGTCCTTGTGAGCCTCGGCAAAGATCCCCCCGATGCCGAAGATGACGATGGGACCGTACAGAGCGTCGCGCTTCATGCCCACCATGAACTCACGTGCTCCGCGCACCATCTGTTCGACAAGCAGCACGGCTTCGGGGTCCTCGGCCCGCTCAAGAAGGTCATGTGCGGAGGCGGTGACGGCCTCGTCGCCCATTAGATTCAGCGCCACCAGTCCGCGTTCAGTTTTGTGGGCGATGTTGGAACCGATGGCCTTTACTACCACCGGCCCGTCGAGGCGCCGAGCCACCGACACGGCCTCATCAGGGGTCCGTGCGAGGCCACCCGCGGGAACCGGCATGCCGTAGCAGGCTAACAGTGACTTGGCTTGATGCTCGTCGAGCGCCGTTCGGCCCAAGGCGACGGCCGCCTCGATGATCCCCACCGCTAGACTCGCGGCTTCGCCTGGCTTTGCGTCGCGATTCGCTTCCACGGGTCGCTCCTTTGTGCGCTTTTCCGTATTTCCCGGCAGACGGCAGGCTTCGCGCTCCGTGATGCAGGCGCTGCTCCGCAAGTATAAGGAGTGAAGGGACTTTGATGCACTCCCACTTCAACGATGGCGGGCCCCCCGCGGGCTGTGTGGGCGAAGCGTTAGACGCCGAAACGCAAACGAGGCACCCCGAAGGGTGCCTCGTATCATTGCTGGTCGGGCTGACAGGATTTGAACCTGCGACCCCTTGACCCCCAGTCAAGTGCGCTACCAAACTGCGCCACAGCCCGTTATCGCCGCTCAGCGGCAAGGCGATAGTGTACGACTCCCCGCCTGCGGCTTCAAGGAGAAATCGCGACTATTCGCACTCTCCCTGACCGCGATAGGACACGACCTTGATGTCCTCGATGGTGATGAGCCCGCACGGCACCATCGCGGACCACACTGCGGCGAGTGCCGAGATCATCTGGGCATTGTCGATTACCGAGACCATCACCGGAACATCGGTCGACATTCGGAGCCCGTGCTTCACGACGTCCCTGCTCGACGCGCCGAAGCCCACCATGCCGCGCAGTGCGGTTGCACCGGCGCAGCCCTGCGTGCGGGCCTGGTCGACAAGCGCCTGGTACAGCGGCTTGTCGTCATACATCTCGTCTTCTCCCACGTACGCGGCGAGGCGCTTGGCATGCCCTTCGAGGTGGCGCGTCATTGCAGTCCCCTTCTCGTTGAAGCGGCCTCTACAGCCGCGGATGCGATTCGATCCCACAGTTCTCGCGCGATCGCCTTCTTGCTCATCACCGGGAGCTCGTCGACGCGGTCGGCGGCCACAAGCCAGACCCGGTTGGCGTCGGTCCCGAAGCCGAGGCCGGACGAGACGTCATTAGCGACAATCAGGTCGAGGTTCTTCTCGGATAGCTTGTGTATGGCGTAGTTGACGACGTCGGAGGTCTCGGCGGCAAATCCCACGAGCAGGCGGCCTTCTTTGCGCGCTCCGATGCCGGCGATGATGTCGGCGGTCGGCTCCAGGTTCACCTCGAGAGCGGCCGTGCTCTTCTTCACCTTCTCCGAGACCGGCGAGACCGGCCTGAAGTCCGAGACAGCGGCGCTCGCGACTACGACGTCGACCCCGGCAAGCTCGGCATCCGCGGCGGCCATCATCTCCGCAGCCGTCTCAACCCGCACTGTCCGCACGCCAAACGGGTCCGGCAGCACGGTCGGGCCGCTCACGAGCGTCACGTCCGCTCCCCGGCGCGCGGCTTCCTCGGCGATGGCGTAGCCCGCCTTGCCGCTCGAGCGGTTGCCGATGAAGCGCACCGCGTCGATGGGCTCGTAGGTGGGTCCGGCGGTCACGAGCACGCCGACGCCCTCGAGGTCTCGCGACCTGCGAGCCTCGGCGAGTACCGCTTCGGCGATGGATGAGACCTCAGCGAGCCTGCCCTCCCCCACGTCTCCGCAGGCGAGCTCTCCGCTCTCCGGCTCGACGACCACCGTGCCGCGCGAGCGGAGGGCCGCTACAGCGGCCTGAGTGGTCTCGGCGCGCCACATGTGCACGTTCATCGCGGGCGCGATCACAAGCGTCGCCTCGGTCGCCAGCGCACTCGTGGTAAGCAGGTCGTCGGCTCTGCCCTGCGCGAGCTTCACGAGCACGTTCGCGGTCGCTGGCGCCACGACGTAGACGTCGGCCTCCTCGGCAAGTGAGATGTGGTGCACGCCCGCCGAGGGCTCGTCCCACAGCGACACTGCAACCGGATTGCCGGTGAGCGCGCGGAAGGTGGTAGGCCCAACGAAGCGGGTGGCGTTCTCGGTCATGACGACCTTGACGCGGCATCCGGCACGCATGAGCGTACGAGCGAGCTCACATGCCTTGTAGGCGGCGATGCAGCCGGTCACGGCGAGCACGATGGTGGGAGAAGTCTTCTCGGTCATGGTGCAAGTATCCCACGATACGGCCGCTCGACGGCGCCCGGAGGGGAAGAAACCACAGAGGCGCGAATCGCGCCACGACTCACACGGGAGGATTCTCATGCAGCAGCGCGCACCCTACGGGCGCGAGGTCCGCATCCGGATCGGCGGACCGGCCGGCTTCGGCATCAAGGCCGCCGGCCAGTCGCTCGCCCGCGTCTTCGCACGAGGCGGATACCACACATTCGACCTCACCGAGTATCCGTCGCTCATCAAGGGCGGCCACAACACGTATCACCTGCGCGTGAGCGCCGACCCCATCTACAGCCACGTGATGCCTACCGATGTGCTGGTCGCGCTCGATCGGCCCACCCTGCGCCTCCACCTCGGAGAGCTCACCGAGGGCGCAGCCGTCGTCTACGACCCCAATGACTTCGAGCCCGACGACACAGACCTCGGCGGCCGAGACGACCTGTGCCTGGTCCCCGTGCCCCTGAACGACATCGTCTACGAGGTCGGCGGCATCAAGATCATGCGCAACGTCGCCGCACTCGGCGCGGTGCTCGGGCACATGGAGCACCCGATCGAGGGACTTGTCGACTCCATCCGCGCCCAATTCGCCCACAAGGCCCCCGAGATCGCCGAGCAAAACATCGCGGCGGCTACCAAGGGCTTCGAGCACGCCTCCCAGGTCCGCTGCGACTTCCCCTACAAGCTCCCGGTACTCGATGACGCGCCCGCCCGTGTCCTCGCCGACGGCAACGAGTCGTTCGGACTCGGTGCTCTGGCGGCGGGCGTCGGCCTGTACTGCGCCTACCCGATGACACCGGCATCGTCGCTGCTGCACTTCTTCGCGAAGCACGGCGAGCGCGAGGGTGTCGTCGTGAAGCACACCGAGGACGAGATCGCCGCGATGAACATGGTGCTCGGCGGCGCATTCGGCGGAACGCGCTCGATGTGTGCCACCGCCGGAGGCGGCTTCTCCCTCATGGTGGAGGCGTTCGGTTTCGCCGGGGTGAGCGAGAGCGCCGTCGTGGTGGGGTTGTTCACGCGCCCCGGACCGGCGACCGGGCTTCCCACCTGGACCGAGCAAAGCGACCTGCGCTTCGCGCTCCACGCCGCCCAGGGCGAGTTCCCGCGCGTGGTGCTCGCGCCGGGCGACCACAGCGAGGCGTTCGACCTCACGTGGCAGGCGTTCAACCTCGCCGATCAGCTTCAGACACCGGTGATCCTTCTCGGCGACTCGTACCTCTCGGACAACCGGAAGACCTCCGACCCGTTCGATACGGCCGCGGTCACCATCGACCGAGGCGGGCTCGTCACCACAGGCGACGTCTCCGAGCACCCCGAGGCGCTCGACGAAGACGGCACCTACTTGCGCTACAAGGTGACCGACAGCGGCGTGAGCACGCGAATCGTGCCGGGAGTCGAGGGAGCCGTGCAGTTGGTGAACTCCTACGAGCACGACGAGACCGGGTACGGCGCCGCCGGCGAGGCCGCCGATGTCCGGCTCGCGCAAGACGAGAAGCGCCTGCGCAAGTTGCAGCTCGCCGCCACGCTCGTGCCGCCGCCCCTGCGCTACGGCACCGATGACGCGGCGCAGGTCTCGATCGTGTGTTTCGGCACCACGAAGATGCCCGCGCTCGAGGCGATCGGCTGGCTCGAGGCCGAGGGCATCTCGGTGGAGATGCTGCATCTCACCTGCCTGTGGCCATTCCCTGTGGCGGCGGTAGCGGACTTCCTCAGCAGCGCTGAGCGCTCGCTCATCATCGAGGGCAACGCGACCGGTCAGCTCGAGGGGCTGATCCGGGAACAATGCCTGCTGCCGCTCGACGACCACCTGCGGCGCCACGACGGGCGGCCGATCTCTCCCGAGCTGATCTACGCGAAGGTCCACGACATGCTCGGCACCACCGTCGAGCTCACCGCCGCGGGTGCTGTAGCACCGCGAGAGGAGGCGAGCCGCTGATGCCGGACGTCAAGGAGTTCAACACCGACAACAAGCCGACGTGGTGCCCGGGCTGCGGCAACTTCGGGATGTTCGAAGCGCTGAAGCGCGCGTACACCGAGCTCGGCTGGGAGAAGCGCGACTTCGCGATGTTCTGGGGCATCGGGTGCCACGGCAACGGCGCCGACTTCTACGACGTGCAGGGCTTCCACGCGCTCCACGGGCGCTCGCTGCCTCCGGCCACCGCCTACTCACTGACACGACCGGACCAGCACACGGTCGTCGAGCAGGGCGACGGAGACGGCTACGGCCTCGGCCTCGGTCACTTCGTCCACACCTGCCGCCGCAACGTCGACCTCACCTGCATCACCCATAACAACCAGATATACGGCCTCACCACGGGTCAGGCCTCGCCCACGAGCGATCACCTCATGCACACCGTGTCGACGCCCGGCGGCGTGCTCGAACAGCCGGTGAACCCGATCGGCCTGGCGCTCTCGGAAGGCGCGACCTTCATCGCTCGCGGATTCGCGGGCGACATCCCCCACCTCACAGAGTTGTACAAGGCCGCGCTCACACACCGCGGGTTCGCGCTCGTCGACGTGTTCCAGCCGTGCGTGACCTGGAACAAGATCAACACCTTCAAGTGGTTCAGGGAGAGGGTCTACAAACTGGAGGACGAGGGCTGGGACACCACCGATCGCGTGAAGGCGTTCGAACTCTCGCTCGCATCGTTCCGCGAGCTCACCTGCACGCCCGAGGAGTGCCGCGTGCCCATCGGCATCATCTACAAGGAGGACGGCCGCGAGACCTACGGAGACGGCCTGACCGCAGACGACGTCCCCGGATGGCAGCATGCCGAGAAGCCGCGCGACGTGAGCTCGCTGATGATGAAGCTCTAGCGGAGCTCGACGCTGCCGGTGACCGGCACGGTCACGCCGTCGGATGGCTCGAGTCCGACCCCCATAGCGCGCACCATGCGCGCAAACGCCGCTGCGACCGCCGGGTCGAACTGGGTGCCGGCGCACGCCTCGATCTCGGCGAGCGCGTGCGCCGCTGTGCGCGCCACCGCATAGGGGCGCCCGGTCGTCATGCTCTCGAAGGCGTCGCAGACCGCGAGGATGCGCGACTCCAGCGGGATATCGTGTCCCGCCAGGCCGTCGGGATAGCCCGTTCCGTCCCAGTGCTCGTGATGCGAGCGGACCATCGGCAGGATGTCGTCCATGCGTGCGGGGCCCAATATCCTGGCACCCAGTTCAGCGTGGTTGCGCACGATCTCGCGTTCCTCTTCGCTGAGAAGCGACGGCTTCAGCAGAATCTCGTCCGAGATGCCGATCTTGCCGACGTCGTGCAGCAGCGCAGCCATGCCGATCAGCTGCGTCTGATGGTCGGGCAGATAGAGCACCTGGGCGAGCGCGGTGGCCAGTTCAGCCACGTTGGCCGAGTGATTCCGAGTGGCCGCGTCTCTCGCGTCAACGGCCTCAGCGAGAGTCCGGACCGTGCGGCGCAACGAGCGCATGCGTGCGGCATCGGCGAGCCCCTGCGGCTCCAAAGCAGCGAGCTCCTCGGACCACACCGTGACCGGACCGCCTTCCCCGGCCTCGCTCTCAAGCTCGGCACGTTGCGCGCGGGACAGGAGTATCGGCGGCTCGAGTCCGTGCTCGGGAAAGATCGCCATACCGGCGTGGACGTCTACACGACGCCGGTCCGCGTCGAGCAGATCTCGTCGCGCGCGAAGGCGCACCAGGTTGAGATGCTCCACGGCCTCGTCGCCGGTCATGTCCGGCAGCAGGAGGACGAACGTTCCGTCGAGCCACCGGTAGACCGAGGCATGGATCGGCAAGCTGAGCCGCAGCACCGCTGCCAGTTCTGCGAGGAGCACGTCTGCGGACTCCTGACCGTGACGCCGCTCCACGAGGTCGAACCCGCCCACGCCGATGACAGCGACGCACAGTTCCATCCCATGGTGTGAAGCCTGAAGGACCTGCTCCCTGAGGTCGCGCTCAAGTTCGTGGGCGTCAAGCGCGCCCGTCAGCGGGTCGGTGATTCCCTCGGCGATGCTGTTTGCCTTCTCGACCGCCGCAACCCAACTCCTGAGCCCGACGATCGCCGCCAGTATGACCGACGTCCAAAGGAGCATGTTGGCGATCAAGGGGTCGGACACGCTGATCGAACCGGCGGCGAGCAGAGCCACGCCTGCGACCATGACCACCGGACCGACCGACCACAGCATGGGGTACCTCTTCAGAGGTGAGGGCCACCGGTCCGCGAGTTCCTCGCCCGAAGTCGAGGTGAGCCGATAGACCGCGCCGACGAAAATGAGGTAGATGGCCGCGCCCAGCGCCGTCGGATACCACAGGGCCTGGCCAGCCGTCTCCACGGCGGCGGGCTGTACGTTCCAAAACGGCGACAACGCGAGGGCAAAACCGCAGATGGCCATGGCCGCGGCCACGAGGCGCTCCCACAGCCGCCAACGGTGGGACTTCCAGCCGGCCGAGACCGCGATCGCCGCAAAGACGAGCATCCCGCCGATGACCGGGTAGATCGCGGCCATCGCCAGGGAGAGAGCATCGCTGGAAGCCGAGCCCTCGAACAGCGGCAGCACCAGGTACACGTAGACCGCCGGGAAGGCAAGCACGCCCGTACCGAGGATGTCGAGATAGACGCGGGCACGATCGGCCGAGCCATACTCGCCGAACTTGGTCATGGTCACGATCACCGTGATGAAGAGGAGTCCGGTGGCAACGTGGAGCAACCGATACGGGTGGTTGAGCGGCAGCCCCTCGATGGACACGAAGAACGCGTGCCACGTCCAGATGACCTCGGCCGAGAACAGGCAGATGAGGGCGCCGGAGAGCAGGCCCCAGAAACGGTGCTCGATGCCCGTGACCCGGAGCACGATCGCGCATCCGGCGATGATCGACATCAGCATCGGCAGTTCGTAGGTGAACACGAGGTTCGTCGCTCGCGCGACGATCACCGGCATGCCGGAGGAGCCGATCAAGACGGCGGTCAGGACTATCGCGGGCAGACCGACCCACGACCAGGCGCGGACTCTTCCTCGTGCCTTCGCTGTCAGACTCATGCCGCCGGCCACCTATCGGACCAGCCGAGCGCCTCGACCGTCGCGACGATCAGGATGAACTTCTCGGTAAGCTCGGGGTCGAAGCGCGTCCCCATTCCGTGATCGAGCTCCTGCAGCGCCGCGCCCTGAGACATCGGCAGGTCACGTCCCGTACCGGCGGTCATTCTGTCGAATGCGTCCGCGAGAGCGATGATCCGCGCCTCGAACGGGATGGCCTCACCCTCGAGTCCCTGAGGATACCCGGTGCCGTCCCATCGCTCGTGATGCGATCGGATCCACTCGGGCACTCCGCTCAGGCCAAGCGACTCGACGAGCTTCGCACCCATCTCGGCGTGCTCCTTCTCGCGCTCCCGCTCACGAGCGGTCAGCCCCTTGTCCGAGAGCATGCTGTCGGGGAGCGCTATCTTGCCGACGTCGTGAAGCATCGCAGCGATTTCGATGCGCGCGACGTGGTCGGAGTCGAAGCCGGACTCCTCGGCCATCAGCACCGCGAGCGCCGCGACGTTGCGGCTGTGACGCACGTAGGAGGGATCGCGCGCGTCCGCCGCCGCCGACAATGCAAGCGCGATGTCGAAGCGCGGCGAATCCGCGAGCGCAGCCGCTCCCCTGTCAGCTCGCAGGGCCCTCCCGAGGCTTTCGTGGAACCGGAGTGACTGGCCGCCACCGTGGTCGCATGACCACCGCGCGGCGAGTTCCGCCATCCTCAGGAGATCCTCACGCTCGACACCATCCTCGGGGCAGGTCGCCCACCCGATCGAAACGGTGAGACGAGCCTCCGGAACCTCTGTGTCGCGGACCGCCCTGAGGATCGCTTCTGTGTGTCGGTGCACCTTCTCTTCGTCCGCCGTCGCGAGTACGAGACCGAAGCTGTCCCCCGAGAGGCGGTAGATGCGAACGGGGGACGCGTCAGACAGCACCTGAGCGACTCTCGCAAGCACGCGATCGCCGGCGGCGTAGCCGTACTCGGCGTTCACGCGACGGAAGTCATCGAAGTCGATCACGGCCACGGTAAAGGGAACCCGCCCGCGCCGCCAATCACCCAATGCAGAATCGAACGCGTCGTCGAAACCACGAATGTTGCTCACGCCGGTGAGCCGATCGGTGACTCTCGATTCACCGAGCCGCGACGACTCTGAAACGTCGAGACCCGTCTTGGTGACCAGCGCAACCGCGGCGACCGCCATGCCGGACAGGTAGACCGCCTGCTCCAGGTGATACTCCGCGTCAGTGGCGGCTACGCCCATGAGAACCAGGGCCGCCAGGCCGAGCGTCGAGACGAGTATCTCGGTCCTGACGCCGGGTCGCACGGCCGTGCCTATGCGCCCGGTCCACTCGGTGTCGGCCCACAGCCATCTGGCAAGCGCGGCCAGCAGGACGAGGTCGTAGGCCACCAGGAAGATCATCGACGAGAAGATGCCCACCGACTCCCACTGTGGTGTTCCGACCTCCAGTGAGAGCGCCCACGCGGGCCAGAGCACGAGCGCGCTGGCGTAGACCGCAATCGCCGCGAGAAGCAGCCAGTCCCAGATCGGCGCGGTGTCCCGACGGAATCGAAGCGCGAGCCCGATGGTCAGCGCCAGAATCACGACACCCGAGACCGCATACAGAGAGTACCGGGCGGCAACTCCCACTTGGGAGCCCCCGGGGACTTCGGCCAGCCACAAACGGAAGATCACTGAGAACGCAAAGGCCGCCAGGATGAGTGTGTCGGCCACGACCGTGACGATACGACGACGGCCCACCGCTCCGAACCGCGCGGCGACGCCGAGCGCGGCGAGCAGAACCGTGATGCCGGCCACCGCCAGAACGTCGAGCGCGACGACGGCCAACTGCGACGTGAGCCTGCCAACCGTCTGGGCGGCGTAACCGGCCTCCAACAGCGCCATGAGCCACATGTCGGTCGCCATAAGGGTCCAGAAGATCCTGGGACGCCCTCTTGGGGCAGCGCTCGCCGCCAGCGTGGTGGCGATGGCCGCACCCAGGCATGAAAGCAAGAAGGGAATCTGCGACAAGAGAACGACGGTCTCAGAGTCGTGATAGCGCAGCGTCGAGTAGAGTACGAAGCCCGCGACCAGCACGGATGCCACGATCCACAGCGTCCGCGTACGTCGGTATGCCTCAGCTCGCCCACCCGTGCGTTCCATGCGGCCCCTACAACGCGTATGAAGGGACAGCAGCCGTTCGGCGCCATCCACGCATCATTCTAGCAGGTGAAACCCGACCCCTTAGATGATGCCGAGGGCGGTCCCCGCCTCCGAGAAGGCCGCCAGAGCCTGATCGATGTCGGCCTCTGTGTGCGTGGCCATCAGGCAGGTGCGCAGCCGATCCATGCCTCGGGGAACCGCGGGGTGCACGATCGGACAGACGAAGATGCCGCGGTCGAACAGCATGCGTGTGAGGTCCATGGTCTTACCCTCGTCGCCCACCAGTACCGGAACCACGCAGGTGGTGGAATCCATGGTATTCCACCCCTGAGCCTTGAGCCCTTCGGAGTAGCGGGCGGTGATGCTGTGCAGCGCGGTGACCCTCTCCGGCTCGTCTTCGATCACGTCGAACGCGGCGATTGCGGCCGCCGTCTGCGCGGGCGGAAGCGCCGCCGAGAATATGAACGGGCGAGACATGTGGCGCTGGAAGTCGACGAGGTCCGCCGAGCCTGCCAGGTAGCCACCGATGCTCGGAATCGACTTGGACAGAGTGCCCATCTTCAGGTCGATGGAGCCGTACATGTCGAAGTGCTCTTCGATGCCGTGACCCGTCGCCCCGACGGAGCCGATTGAGTGTGCCTCGTCGACCATAAGACGGGCGCCGTACCGCTCGCAAAGCGCCTTGGTGGACGGCAGGTCCATCAGATCGCCGTCCATGGAGAAGACCGAGTCCGCGATCACGAGGATGGTGTTGTAGTTGCCCGCGTTCTTGGCCAGAAGCTTCTCAAGGTGGTTCATATCGTTGTGGCGATACGTGCCCCACTTCGCACCCGAAAGCAGACACCCGTCAACGATCGACGCGTGATCGAGCTTGTCCATCAGAACCAGATCGCCGGGGCCGGTGAGTCCGGTGATGATCGCGACGTTCGTCACGTAGCCGGAGCTGTAGACGCACGCGTCCTCACGCTTCGAGAACGACGCGATGCGCGCCTCGAGACGCTCGTGCAGATCGGTCGTCCCGGTCAGGAGACGGACGCCGCCGGCTCCCGTGCCATAGGTATCGATCGCCTCGTGGGCCGCTTGCTCGATCCGCGGATGGCCGATGAGACCGAGGTAGCTGTACGACGCCAGCTGCACCATGTCGCGGCCATCCGCCATCGTGACGCGATGGTTGGTCCGGCCGGTGGTCGGCTGCAGATAGAAGTAGCGATTCGCCGCCTTGAGAGCAGCGCGCCGCTCCATGAACTCCGCAACCCGCGCGTCGATTCCGTCACGCACCAGCGTGGCATCCAGCATGGAGCTTCCCCTCTCCTGGCGGCATCTTCCGCGCCCTGTACACAAAGTTGTGTACATAGTACCGCTAGAGCGCTTTCGGGAAACTGCCGAGAAGGTAACGGACCGTCTCTACTCGAAGAACCCGCGGGTCTTCTGCTCGATGATGCCCGAGTTGATGGTCTCGATGTAGCCGTCGAGCGGCACGGTGGTGTCCCAGTTGCCGCTGACCTTAGCGCCGGCCCAGATGGCGAGCCACACTCCGACCACCAGCAGCGGCCAGACCCACGGAGCGATACGCACCCGCGAGACCAGCTTCGCCTCAAGGCAACCCGGAACGGGGCACTCCTTGACGCAGTCCATACAGCCGTCGCACTCGGGAGCCCAGACCCGCTTCTTGACCTCCGGCTCGACGAACGCGTGGCACACGTCCGTGCAACGCGAGCAGTGGATGCACGTCTGCTCGTCGCGCTCGATGGTGCAAGGCGAGGCGATGCCGACCGCAGAGTAGAGGCCGCCGAGCGGACACAGATACCGGCACCACACGGGTCCGAACACGATCGAGAGCACGCCGCCCAGGAGCGCCGTAAGGATCCAGATCGGCTCGGACATGAGGTGGATGATCTTGAGATCGGCGATCCACATGTAGGGAATCACTCGGAACTCAACAGCGGCCTGCACCGGAACGGTCAGCAGCGCGAACATGAACATCGCGGTGATCAGGTAGCGGAAACCGCGTCCGACGAGATCCAGCCACTTGGGGACACGGATATTGCGTCCCCCCAGCAGACGACGCCCGAGTGCCGCAAACGCCTCCCAGATCGTCCCGACAGGGCAGATCCATCCACAGAAACCGCGCTTGAACAGGAATGAGATCGTCAACGCAGCCACAATGATGACGAGTCCCGCCGGGAGGATCGTATCCCAGCCGCCGCCGCGAACCCAGGCGAAGAAGCTCGTGAAGTGGCCGATGGGCAGAAGTCCCGCCACTGCCTCGGGCCGGCGTACGTAGCCGCCGTTGCCGCGGGCCCACTGCTCGAATCTCAGCAGCTGCACGACCGAGAAGATGAAGAAGACCAGGAAGGCGGACTTGATGAACCAGCGGCTCGTGACGAAGTCGATGAACCTGCGCATACGGGCGAATCCCTTCACGTCGACGCGCCGGATGCCGGTCCGGAACAGCGGGTAGAATGCTTTTGTGAGTCGTACCGAGAGAACGGAGCCACACGCGTGCCCGACGTAGTCATGATCATCGCTCCGGAGGTCTTCCGAGACGAGGAGTACGCCGAACCACTGAAAGTGCTCACCGAGCGCGGCGCACGCGTCGTGACGGCCAGCACGCACATCGGCGAGTGTATCGGAAAGCTTGGCATGAAGGTGCAGTCCGAGGCGACCCTCACAGAAGTTTCACAACAACCGTGGGATGCCGCGGTATTCATCGGCGGTGGCGGGGCATCGGTGTTCTTCTACGACCCGGACGCCCACCGGCTCGCCCGCGAGACCGCCGCACGCGGCGGCGTGGTCGCCGCAATCTGCATCGCTCCCTCGACGCTCGCCCACGCGGGCCTGCTCGACGGCGTCGCCGCCACTGCATTCCCGTCGCAACGCGAGGACATCGTCGCCCACGGCGCCATCTGGATCGACGCTCCCGCAGTGACCGACGGACGCATCGTCACCGCCAACGGTCCCGAAGCCGCCGCTGAGTTCGGAAACAGGATCGCCGACCTTCTCGGCTTGTGAGCCACGACGACCGAAGGAGCACCCCCGTGAGACTGCTTCGATGCCGCATCTGCTCAGAGACGTACCTCGGCTCCGACACCCCGAGCCACTGCCCGTTTTGCGGGGCACACGCCGAGTACTTCGTCGAGAGCACCGAGTTTCCCGAGGGACTGAACGACGTCGACCTCACGGAGCTCGAACGCAGCGATCTCGCTGATGCGATCGAGCTCGAGCGGTCGAACACCCGCTTCTACCTGGCGATGGCTCAGGCGTACGGCAGCCCCTCGCTGGCCTCGACGTACAAGCGGCTCGCCCGCATCGAGGCGGAGCACTGCTCGATCTTCTGCAAGATCGCGCGGGTGGCCAAGCCCGCCGACATCGCCACTCCGTCGGAGGCCTCGGGCGACTGGTGCGCCAACATCGAGGAGTCCGTCGCCCGGGAGACCAAGGCCGCTCACTTCTACGCACAGGCCGCAGGGCGTGCGACAAACGAGCGCGTCCGCGAGATATTCTCGGCGGTCAGCGCGATCGAGGCCGACCACATCGAAGTCGACGGCATCGCGACGCGCCTGGCGTCCTGCTAGCAGCTACAACTCCCTGCGTCGGAACACCGCCACGGCGGCCGTCAGCGTGAGTCCGACAACCAGTACCGCGGTCACGCTCGGCCACAGCAGCACGGCGTCCTGCCCGGCGAGCAGCGCACCGGCGGCGGCGCTGAGCCCTGCCGGCGAGTAGTCAAGCGCGGGTCCCCACAGCTGGAGCACGGAGAGAGCGAAGAACGCCCCCAAACCCGCGCCACCGGCAGCAAGCGAGCTGAAAGACGCCGAGAACAGCGTCATCAGAGCAAGCAGGAACACCGCGGAGCCGAGCCACGCAGCTGAGCTCGACACGAGCCTCTCGGCGGGTGCCTCACCAAAAGTCGCGATCGTCATTCCCCAGCACACGGCGGTGCCGACGACCGTGAAGACCGCGAGCAGCGTAGCGTGTGAGATGAACTTCGCGACAACGAACGACGCCCGCGAAACCGGCTTGGTGAGCACGAGTACCGCCGTGCCGCTCGCCTTCTCCCCCGCTATCATGCCGCCGGCCGTCAGAATAACCGCGAAGGTGATGATCTGCTGCAGGTTCTTGAGCCATTGAGCGTAGGCATCGAGATAGGTCGGGTCCGGGATTATGATCTTGACCCCCGCCTGGCCCTCCATGACGCTATCGAGCAGCGCCGGGGTCATTCGCGCGAGCACGGGACTGGTGAAGGCGAAGAACAGCAACAGCCCGGGGACGACCCAGATGCGCCACGTCCGCACCGTTTCGACAGCCTCTTTGCCGAGGAATCTGGTGAAGCCGGTCATCGGTCGTCCCCTCCCACCAGATCGACGAATACCTCTTCGAGACCGACCTCGCCGCTCTCGAACCGGCGCAGCGACAGCCCGGATTCGAAGAGTATCCGCGGGACGTCGGACTGCGCCCGCTCGAGATCGTTGACAGCGAGCGACACGGCGCCGTCGGTCGTGATCTCGGCGGCATCCACGTAGGGACGCGTGCGCAGGGTATCGGCCAAGGCGTTCGGCTCGCCCTCCACCTCCACGATGAGACGGTGGGCTCCGTAACGCGACTTGAGCTCGTCGATCGGCGCCTGGGTGACCACGCGCCCCTTGTCGAGGATCGCGACTGTGTCGCAGACGCGCTCGACGTCAGCGAGGATGTGGGTGGAGAAGAAGACGGTGGTGCGCCCGCGCAGCGACGCGATCATCTCAAGGACCTCTTTGCGTCCCAGCGGGTCGAGCGCGCTGGTCGGCTCGTCGAGCAGCAGGAGGCGCGGCGCGTTGATGAGCGCCTGGGCGACTCCGAGTCGCTGCTTCATGCCCCTGGAGAATCCGCCCACACGGGCGTCGACTCCCGCGAGCCCTGCGAGGTCGAGCAGCGATGAGACCCGGGAATCGAGTGTCGCACCGGTCAACCCGAACAGACCGCCCGCGAATCGCAGGAACTCCTCGGCCGTCATGTAGGGGTAGAAGCCGGGAACGTCCGGCAGGTAGCCGATCCGCATGCGTGTCTCGGCGGAGGTGACCTGGTCGCCGAATATGCGTGCCTCCCCCGAGGTGGCCCTCGCCAGACCCGTGATGATGCGCAGAGTCGTCGTCTTGCCCGCGCCATTCGGTCCGAGAAACCCGAAGACCGACCCTTCGGCGACGCTGAGGTCGATGCCGTCGAGCGCGACCGCGTCACCATATCGCTTCACGAGCCCGCTGATCTCGATGGCCGGGACTTCCGAGACGGGAATCTGAGCTGTCACCGCTCGTCGCCTCCGGGTCCGTACAGCGAGTCGATCGCGTTCTGAGCGGCGGTTCCCGAGACCGGAGCTGCGGGCACGTCGGTCACCGGTGCCGGCTTGCGGCCGACCACCAGGTAGACGATCGCGCCGATGAGGTTCACGAACACGACGAGCGCTATCCACAGGACCTTGTTCTCACCGACGATCTGTTCTTTGGGGCGCCGGACGATATCGACGATCGCCCAGACCTCCAGACCGATCTGCACAACCACCAACAGAGCGAGTACGACCAACAGGATCGGGTCGAGTTCATACATGCGACATCCCTTCCGGCGCACGCACATGCGGCGCCACTCTCATGGAACGGGGCTCAGCGAGCTCCCGCACCGAGGTCCTTGCTCCACTCCTCGCGCCGGTTGACGCGAGCCAGGATGACGAGCATCACGAACGGGACCGCCACCGCGACCACGATGAGTGCCGGCAGCAGCCACGGGAACGACTGCCCTGCGGTCCACATAAGAGTCACCGCGACGATTCCGGCCGACAGAGCGGCGAGCATCGACGCGAACGAGCTCGACAGCACCCGCGAGGCCTTGCTGCGGCGAGTCACGAAGGTCCAGGCGGCCCAGAGTGTGGGGATCAGCGCCATCATCAGCGGGAAAGCCAGCGCCTCGAACGCCGGGGCGAATCGATCGGCGGTTCCGGTCACGTCCCAGTGCACGGGAAGCTCGGCCGGCAGCGAATCAGCCATCAGGGCCCAGGCGATCACAATCGAAGTCGTGAGCACGACAGGTACCGCGAGCGCCGCGTACACCATGGGCTCCGGGACCGACGCGAACGGCTCGTCCTCGTCGTCGGGACGGATCAGGTTGAGCGCGACCGCGAGCGCTCCGAAGTTGAGGTCCCACCCGATCCCGAACGCTCTCGGCATCCAGATGCGCGGGTCCGAGGGGTTCCACCAGCGGCTGCGAACTCGCTCCACGGTCGGCATACGCATGTCGTACGGCACGCCGAACAGCGTTCCGGCGCCGTGCGAGTCCCCGCCCACCGCAGCGCGCGACGACGGGGTTTCGCTCCGCAGGCGCGATGCGAACTCCTCGGGGGCCCCGAACTCCTCGAGCACAGCGGACGCATCCGCCGCGGACCCATTCGCGTCCATCGCCTCAAGCACGTGCAGACGCACGTCTTCGAGAGCGTCTTGCGTGTACGGGTCTGTACCGCACAGCAACGTGACCCGTGAGAGGTAGGCCTCGACGACAGCTCGAGTCTCCGGAGCGAGTGCGCCCATGTCGCTGACAGCCACTTACTCCACCCCCTCAAGCAGGGCGTCGATGCCCTTCGAGACGCCGCGCCACGCAGCCACCATCGCCACGAGCTCGTCGCGCCCGTAGGCGGTCAGGGTGTAGTACTTGCGAGGCGGCCCCACCGGGGATTCACGCCACACGGAGTCGATGACTCCGGCCTTCTTGAGGCGCGACAGCAGCGGATAGACCGTCCCGGCACTGATCGCCAGCTCCGGTCGCTTTCCCAACTCCGAGACTATCTCCGAGCCGTACATCTCGCCGCGCGAAAGCATGCCGAGGATGGCGACCTCGACCACGCCCTTGCGAATCTGAGAGATCCAGCTGTCTTGTTCTCGTACCATAGGTTGAGTGTATTACACGGTATCTTGTGTTGCAAGGTACCTTGCGAAGAAGTTCACCCGGCATCCGAACAGAGACGCTTGGCGCCGAGCAGCGCCTGGCAGGCGGCCTAACGCGCGGGTCGTGAGGCGACTGAGTCGAAGAGCGCCGAGTACTCCGGCACCACCTGCTCGAAGGTGTAGTGCTCGGCCAGCGCCCTCCCCTGCCCCGGGGCGGGCCTGTGCAGGACGAGCGACCGGAGCATTGCCACCAGGCCGTCGGTGTCGCGATAGCAGAACGCGGCCGGATAGATGTCCGTATACGCCAACCGGTCCGGCACGACAGGCGTGCACCCCGCATAACAGGACTCGATCATCGCGAGCCCGAAGAACTCGTTGTTCGCAGTGGAGACCGCGATGTCGCTCGACGCGAGCAGCCTCGCATAGTCCGCACGCGACCCCGGCTCACCGACGTGCACGAGCCGCTCGCCCAACGAGGCGGCAGCATCCTGGATGGTACCCGCGGTCTCCCTGAACGCCTGGCCGGCCACCGCGACCTCGAAGTCGAGGCCCTCGTTGGCGAGTCGTGACACCGCAGTGAAGAAGTCGTCGGGATTCTTGTCGTGCTCCCAGCGGTGAGGCCACACGATTCGCGGACGACCCATCCGCGGCGCGGACGCTACGCCATCCTCACCGAGCACCTGATCGAACGGCGCGGGATCAAACGGCGGCGCGACGACGTGGGACTTCTCCGAGATGCGCTCCGCGACGCCTGTCGGATGATGGTCCGGGAACATCTTGAGGAACCCGGGAATCTCGTCAAGGAACGTGCGGCGCGTCCAGTCGGTGTTGAACACGCATGCGGAAGCGGCGAGTGCGCTCGTGATGTTGGTCAGCGGGAACTGGTAGTCCCACTCGGCGGTGTGACGGTTGGGATAGACGAGCTGGTTCTCGTGGAAGTACACGACGCTCGGCACGCCTGCCAGCGCCGCTCCCGCCATGCCGTAGAGTTCGGCGAGATTCACGAACGTGGACGCGAACACCACGTCATACAAGGGTTGGGATGACTTCGCACCTGCGTAGTGCGACGCGATCTCGGCGGCGAAGTTGATCGCGGCCCCGCGCATGCGCCACTTCCACTTGCGCGGCGGCAGCGTCATCAGAGTCCACTCGGCATCGATTCGCTCGACAAGTCCGTCGAGGACGGCGCGATGGCTCCCGCCATAGTACGGCTCGATCGCGAGGATCCGCAGTCGGCTCATTCGGCGGACGCTTCGCGCGCCGCTGCCACCTGCGCAGCGCTGTAGCCAGGCAGGCCCTCGGGGGTCGGCCATGCTTTGGGCGGACGGTAGCCGGTCGAGCGAAAGTCGATCCATTCAAGTGCGGCGAGCGCGTCTTGCACCATTCGCTCGTGGTCGAGCGCATTCCAGGCGTCGAGCACCTCGGAGAGCCGAGCGTGGGTCTCCGGGTTCCTCGGCATGAACAGGGTGCAGCAGTCGGTGGCCTCGGTCGTCGAGAGTTCGAAGGTGCCGATCCGGCGCGCCTCCTCCATGATCTCGAGCTTGTCGCTTCCGATGAGCGGCCTGAACATCGGCAGTGTCGCGGCCTCATCGACCGCGGCGAGGTTCTCGAGCGTCTGACTGGCCACCTGACCGAGAGACTCGCCTGTCACAAGCGCCTTCGCGCGTTCGACTCGAGCGATGGCCTCGGAGACCCGGATCATGAGTCGTCGGTAGAGCAAGACGCGCAGATCCGGGGGTGACTCGAGCGAGATCTCTCGCTGGAGATCGCCAAACGGCACGACGTAGATGCGCCCGATTCCGCCCGTCGCCGAGAGAACCTCGCCGATCTGTGCGACGAGTCGTTCGCTCGAATCGGACACCTGCGGGCGGCCCGAGAAGTGCACGCCGATGATGATGGCGCCCCGACGCGCCATGCGCCACGTGGCGACGGGCGAATCGATCCCGCTGGACAGCAGCGAGATCACCTTGCCCGCCGTTCCCGCGGGCAGGCCTCCGATGCCCTTGATGCGCCGGCTGCTGATGTAGGTGTCGCCTCCGGACACCGTGACCTGCACGGTGACGTCAGGCATGGTGAGCTGCACCCGGGCGTGGGTGTTCGCGCCCAGATATGCGCCTATGCGCCGGTTCATCTCGAGGCTGGATTCTTGGTAGTCGGTGTTGGAGCGCTTCGAATCGACCTTGAAGGTCTCGAACGGCCCGGCCTCGCCGAGCACCTGAAGCGCGACTCGCTCCATCTCCTCGGGGCTTCGGCCGATGCGATACGCCACCTGTACCGCGCCAACGCCGGGAATTCCGGCGATTCGGCGCGCGACCTCTTCGGTACGCGACTCGTCCTTGACCCGGACGGACAGGCGCCCCACCACGCGATCGACCTTGCCAACGGGAAGACCGACGAGCGCCGCATCCAGGTTGTCCCGGAGCCGGCGCTCGAACGTGGAACGATTTCGGCCTTTGAGGCCTATCTCATGATAGTGAACGAGGCATACGCGCTCGTACATACGAGCGCCCCCGCTACTTGTAGCTGTCCTTGGTCCGCTCGTAGCCGACGTCGCCGGTGGCGATCTCCTCGAGGGCAAGCGACAGCGGCTTGGTGCTGGTCAGCTTGGCGATCTCGCTCGTGGGCATCGTGAGCAGGGCCTGGTCGCGGACACCGTGGATCATGTCGTTGATCTGGCGCGCGCGACGCGCGGAGATGATGCACAGCGTGTACTTCGAGTCGACCTTCGACAGAAGCGTATCGATCTCGGGGTTGATGACAGACATGTTCAGTCCTTCGCATTCGCGTATGAGTCGACGATCTGCGCGAGCTCGGCGCCCGCGCGCACAACGTCGTCGTTTATTACCACATGGTCGTACTTTCCCACAACCTTGAGTTCCCGCTCCGCTGTCTCCAGACGGCGCTGCACCTGCTCCTTCGTCTCGCTGCCGCGACCCACGAGCCGGCGCTGCAGCTCCTCCCACGATGGCGGCTGGATGAAGATCAGGACCGACTCCGGAATCATCTGCTTCACCTGGAAAGCACCCTGCGGATCGATCTCAAGTACCACCTGGCGGCCCTCGGCCACCATAGCCTCGACAGCAGCACGTGGCGTGCCGTAGCGGTTCCCGTGTACCTCGGCCGACTCGAGCAGGCCGCCGGTTGTGGCGAGTTCGTCGAAATGCTCGCACGACACGAAGAAGTAGTGGACTCCCTCGTTCTCGCCCGGGCGGGGCTCGCGCGTCGTACACGACACGGAGACCCACAGGTCAGGGACAAGACGAACGAGCTCTCTGACGAGAGTCCCTTTACCGGCACCGGACGGACCGGAGACTATGAAGAGGTTTCCTTTGCGGCTCAAGCGAGATTACGGCGAATCGCAAGCGATCAGCCGAGGCGCTCCATGAGCTGCTCGCGCTGACGAGCGCCGAGGCCCTGGACGCGACGCGTCTCGGAGATCTCGAGCTCTTCCATGAGCTTCCCGGCCTTGGCCTTGCCGAAGCCCGGCAGCGACTCGAGCAGGGTGACGACCTTCATACGGGCGACGACCGGCTCGCCCGAGCGCTTCATCACGTCAGCGAACGAAGTGTCGCCGGCCTTGATCGAAGCACGGAGCTCAGCGCGCGCCTTGCGCGCCTCGGCGGCCTTGGCCAGCGCAGCAGCGCGGTCGGCGTCCGACAGATTCGGCAGTGCCATGGTTCCTCCTCGTCTACCAGGCGGGGTAATCACAGCCGACGCCGAATCCCCACGGCGACGACACCACCCTCTGGAAACCTCATGCTACCCCTGACCTGCGAGAATGCCAAGAACTATTCGGCGAGGCGCCTTGACCCGGGTGAGTAGACGGGGGCTCCTTCGGCGCACAGGCGACACGCGTCGGGTGCCCAAGACTCGACCTCAAGGCGAAGGAGAGGCCAGAAGTCCGCATCGAAGGCCTTCTCCCCTCCGCGGTCGATCAGCGAGACCACTCCCGCAACGATGCCCCCGGCGGCTTCGACCAGACGAATGACCTCGGCAACGCTGCCACCTGTGGTAACGACGTCCTCGACCACCAGCACGCGAGCTCCTTCGGGTACTACGAACGAGCGCCGGAAGACCATCTCGCCGGCCCCGCGCTCACTGAAGATGAACTTGACCCCCAGGGCCTGTGCCACCGCGAATCCGATGATGAGCCCGCCGACCGCCGGTGCCGCAACCATGTCTACCTGCAGGTCTTTGGGAAGTCTGGCGACAGCGGTCCGCGCCAGGTCGGTGGTCAACGCGGGGTCTTCCAAGACGCGCGCGCACTGGACATATCGCCCGGAGTGCCGACCGCTTGTGAGGACGAAGTGCCCCTCTCGCAGCGCATCGGTCTTCTTCAGAGCCGCAAGTATCTCGTCGTCGTTCATCGGGGTGCTCACGAGTAAGACTCCTCCATCTCAGCAACGATTCGCTCGAACGCCTCGGCCGGTACCGGCGCGGCGGTGATCGGGCGGCCTATGACCAGGTGGCTCGCGCCTGCGTCGATCGCCTGCGCGGGCGTCATGACGCGGCGTTGATCGCCGTTCTCGGACCAGCTGGGCCTGACGCCGGGGGTGACCACGAGTGCGTCTTCGCCGAAGACGCTCCTCATCTCGGCCGCCTCGTGAGGCGAGCACACGACTCCGTTCGCACACCCGGCGCGCATGACGCGCGAGAGCAAGGTGACCTCTTCGCCGGGAGTCCGGTCGATGCCGACCGCGTGCAGTGCATCCTGGTCCATGCTGGTGAGCACGGTGACCGCGATGACAGAGGGAACGGGCAGACCGGCTTCAAGCGCGCCGCGCTCGGCGCCTTCACACGCGGCGTGAACCATCGCCGAACCACCGAGGGCATGCACGGTGAACATCTCGCAGCCGAGACGCGCGATCTTCTCGGCCGCGCCTTTGGCCTGGTGAGGGATGTCGTGGAGCTTGAGGTCGAGGAAGATGCGGAAGCCCATGTCCCGCAGCTGGTGCACGATCTCGGGGCCGGTCTCGTAGTAGAGCGTCATGCCGACCTTCAGCCACTGTGCGTGACCCTGCAGCGAGCGCGCGAGCGAGCGCGCCTCGTGGGCGTCACAGTCCAGCGCGACGATGAGCTTCTCGCGCATCGATGCCCCCTCTCCGAGCATGTCCTCAGGCATCAAGCGCCCCCGTAAGTTGAGATACCGCGCCGATTCCCCGGCTCCTGCAGAACTCCTCGAGTCCGTCGACGATTCGCATGGTGGCGGTCGGGTCGACGAAGTTGGCGGTTCCCACCGCCACAGCGGCGGCTCCGGCGAGCATGAACTCGACGGCGTCCTCGGCGGTCATGATGCCGCCCATGCCCACCACCGGGATCGAGACGGCGCCGGCGACCTGCCACACCATCCGCAGCGCGACCGGTTTGACGGCCGGGCCGGACAGGCCTCCGACCACCCGTGCGAGCTTGGGCCGGAAGGTATCCACGTCGATCGCCATTCCCAGAAGCGTGTTGATGAGTGACACCGCGTCAGCCCCTGCGGCCTCCACCGAGCGAGCGATCTCGGCCACGTCGGTGACGTTGGGGCTGAGCTTGACGATGAGCGGGCGCGCGGTGACGGCCCGGCACGCCGAGACGACCTCGGACGCCGCCAGGCACGAGGTGCCAAAAGCCATCCCGCCGGCATCGACGTTGGGGCAGCTGATGTTGATCTCGTAGGCCGAGATGGTCGGTTCGGCCTCGAGCCGCTCCACGACCGCCGCGTACTCCGGCAGCGAATGCCCACTCACGTTCACGATGACCGGTGTCTCGGGAGCGTTGTCGCGAAGCCACACCAGGTCCTTGGCCGCGAACGCCTCTACTCCGGGATTCTGCAGGCCGATCGAGTTCAGCATCCCGCCGGTCGTCTCGGCGATGCGAGGACTTGCGTTGCCTGCCCAGGGGTTGAGCGACACGCCCTTGGTGACCACGGCACCGAGGCGCGACAGTTCGACGAAGTCGGCGAACTCCCGACCGGAGGCGAAGGTACCCGAGGCGGTCATGACGGGGTTCTTGAGCTCGAGCGAGCCGATGGACACGCGCATGTCGACGGCGGTCATCGTGCGCTCCTAGTGGCGCGGAGGTACTTCGGAAGCATCCCAGCACACCTCCCCGGCGTCGAAGACGGGGCCATCGACGCAGGCGCGGCGCAGGCCGTCGGTCGTGGAGACGACGCACGACAGGCACGCGCCGATCCCGCACGCCATGAGGCGCTCGAGCGACACCTGACAGGCGATGCCGTGTGCGGCCGCCTGACCGGCGACGATGCGCTGCATCATCTCGGGACCGCAGCAGTAGACGACGTCGAAGCTCTCGGACGCCATGAGGCGATCGGTCGCGGGGGTCACGAAGCCGTGCGTGCCGGCGCTGCCGTCGTCGGTGGCGATCTCGACCCTGCGCGCGACACGCTCGAACAGGTCGCGAGCCACGAGCCGCTCCGCGGTAGGCGCGCCCTGCGCGACCACGACCGCGACGCCCTTCTCGGCCAGTCGCTCCGCGAGCATGCCGAGGGGGGCCGCGCCGAGCCCGCCGGCGACGAGCAGCGCGTGCGAGACGCCTTCGGGAGTCTTCCAGCCGTGGCCCAGCGGACCCACGAGGTCCATCGAGCGATCGCCGGCCTGCTTCTCGGCGAGCCTGAGCGTACCGGCGCCGAGGACCTGGTAGAGGATCTCGATACGGCCGTCGGCCGCTGTATGGACCGAGAACGGGCGGCGCAGAATGAGGTCCGCACTCTCGGTCACGCGAAGGTGCACGAACTGGCCGGGCTGGACGCTTGCGGCGCATCGCGGGGCGTCGAGTACGATCAGGCCAACACCTTGGGCGACACGCTCGTTGGAGATGACGCGCACGTGTTCGAGCGCGGGTGTGGGTCGCACCGTCACGACAGGAACTCCCCCACCACGCACGGCTCGTCGGAGTCGAAGTCCTGAAGGGCGCAGACTCCCAGGCGCTGCTCTTTGACGGCCTCGATGGCGCTGACGATCGCCGAGGCGGCCGGAAGCGTGGTTATGTTGGTGATGCCGTGCCGGATCGCGGCCGAACGGATGTGGTATCCATCCGAGCGCGTCTCCTGCCCGAACGGCGTGTTGATGACGAGCTGCACCTTGCCGTTGGCGATCTCGTCGAGGACGTTGGGACGGCCCTCGTGCTTCTTCATGACCTCGGTGACCGGGATGCCCGCCGCCCGCAGGACCTTGGCGGTGCCGCGCGTCGACATGATCGAGAAGCCGAGGAGTTGCAGGTGCTTGGCGAGCGGCACGACCTGGCGCTTGTCGCGCTCGCACACCGAGACGAACGCCGTACCGCTCGTGGGAAGCGAGTAGTCGATTGCGAGCTGCGACTTGGCGTAGGCCGCCGGGAAGTCGCTCGCGACGCCCATGACCTCGCCGGTGGACTTCATCTCGGGCCCGAGGACCGAGTCGGCGCCCGGGAAGCGTCCGAACGGCATGACCGCTTCTTTGACGCAGAAGCGCGACAGTTCGCGATCGTCAGCCGGAAGCCCCATGTCGGCGAGCTTCTGGCCCGCCATCACTCGCGCGGCGACCTTGGCGAGCGGCACACCGGTCGCCTTGCTGACGAACGGCACGGTACGGCTTGCGCGGGGGTTGACCTCGAGCACGTAGATCGCCTGGTCCTTGACCGCGAACTGCACGTTCATCAGTCCCTGTACGCCAAGGCGCATCGCGAGCGCTTTGGCCTGCTCGCGGATGCCATTGACGGTCTCGGAACCGAGGCTGAACGGCGGGATGCAGCACGCCGAGTCGCCGGAGTGGATGCCCGCCTCCTCGATGTGCTCCATGACGCCACCGATGTAGACGTTCTCGCCGTCACAGACCGCGTCCACGTCGACTTCGATCGCACCCTCGAGGAACTTGTCGAGCAGCACCGGGTGCTCCGGCGAGACCTTCACGGCCTCGGCCATGTAGCGCTCGAGGTACTGCTCGTTGTAGGCGATGACCATCCCGCGTCCGCCGAGCACGTAGCTCGGGCGCACGAGCAGCGGAAAGCCGATCGAGCGCGCGACCGCAAGGGCTTCCTCGAAGGTGTTGGCGGTTCCCGCATCCGGATACGCGATGCCGAGCTCGTCGAGGATCGCGCTGAAGCGCCTGCGGTCCTCGGCCAGGTCGATGGCCTCGGGCTTGGTACCCATGATCGGGACGCCGGCAGCCTCGAGGGCCTTGGCGAGCTTGAGCGGCGTCTGGCCGCCGAAGGTGACCACGCAGCCGACCGGGTTCTCGACGTCGACGATATCCATGACGTCCTCGAATGTCAGCGGCTCGAAATAGAGGCGGTCGCTGGTGTCGTAGTCGGTCGAGACCGTCTCCGGGTTGCAGTTCACCATCACCGTCTCGTAACCCATCTCGGACAGTGCGTACGCCGCATGCACGCAGCAGTAGTCGAACTCGATTCCCTGGCCGATGCGGTTGGGGCCGGCGCCCAAGATCATGGCGCGGGGCTTCTCGGCGGGGGTGACCTCGTCTTCGTCCTCGTACGTCTTGTAGTAGTACGGGGTGGCGGCGGCGAACTCGGCGGCGCACGTGTCCACCGACTTGAAGGTCGGCTTCACGCCGCGCGCCTTGCGCACCGCGCGCACGCTCGCCTCGCTCGTGCCGGTCAGGTGAGCGATCTGCACGTCGGACAGGCCGTGGCGCTTCGCCTCGCCGAGCTCATCGGCGCTGATGGAGTCGAGCGACTGCGCCGCGATGCGCTTCTCCATCGCAATCATGCGCTCCATCCTGCCGAGGAACCACGGATCGATCCTGGTGATCGCGTGCAGCTCTTCGCAGGTACGGCCGCGGCGCATGGCCTCGGCGAGGTAGAAGAGCCGGTTCTCGTTGGGAACCGCGAGGAACTCGTCGAATTTGTGCTCCTGGAAGACGTCCTTGCCGTCGGCGCCAAGCCCGCCACGCCCGTTCTCGAGCGAGCGCATGGCCTTGCCGAGTGCCTCTTCGAACGTACGACCGATCGCCATGACCTCGCCGACGCTCTTCATGCGCGTGGTGAGCGTCTCGTCAGTGCCCTTGAACTTCTCGAAGGCGAAGCGCGGCACCTTCACGACCGTATAGTCGATGCTCGGCTCGAAGCAGGCCGGCGTCTCCTTGGTGATGTCGTTGTCAATCTCGTCGAGCGTGTAGCCCACGGCGAGCTTGGCCGCGATCTTGGCGATCGGAAAGCCGGTCGCCTTGGATGCGAGCGCCGAGGAGCGAGATACGCGGGGGTTCATCTCGATGACGACCATGCGCCCGTCGACGGGGTTGATCGCGAACTGCACGTTCGAGCCACCGGTCTCGACACCGACCTCGCGAAGAATCGCTATCGAGGCGTCGCGCATGGTCTGGTACTCGCGGTCCGTGAGCGTCTGAGCCGGCGCGACGGTGACCGAGTCACCCGTATGGATGCCCATGGGGTCGAAGTTCTCGATGGAGCACACGATGACCGCGTTGTCAGCGACGTCGCGCATCACCTCCATCTCGAACTCCTTCCAGCCGATGATGCTCTCCTCGATGAGCACCTCGCTGACCGGAGAGAGCGCGAGCCCGTGGCTCACGATGTCGCGGAACTCCTCGGCGTTGTAGGCGATGCCGCCGCCCGCGCCACCCATCGTGAAGCTTGGGCGGATGACGATCGGGAAGCCGAGCCGAGCAGTGATCTGCTCCGCCTCCTCGATCGTGTGCGCGTAGCCGCTCTTGGCGACCTCAAGGCCGATAGCCGCCATCGCCTCGCCAAAGAGCCGGCGGTCCTCGCCCTTCGCGATGACGTCGGCCTTGGCGCCGATGAGCTCGACCCCGTACTTGTCGAGCACGCCCGACTCTGCGAGCGCCATCGCGCAGTTGAGACCCGTCTGACCGCCGAGGGTGGGCAGCAGCGCATCCGGGCGCTCGACCGCGATGACCTTCTCGACGAACTCAGGGGTGATGGGCTCGACGTACGTGCGCGAGGCGAGGCCCGGGTCGGTCATTATCGTCGCCGGGTTGCTGTTGACGAGCACGACTTCGAAGCCGTCATCACGAAGAACCTTGCACGCCTGCGCGCCCGAGTAATCGAACTCGCACGCCTGGCCGATGATGATGGGTCCTGAACCGATGACGAGGATCTTGCTGATGTCTTCGCGGCGGGGCATGTGGCTCCTTGTCGCGGGTGGGCGTGTTCGGGCTGACTAGGGCTGGATGACGACAGGGACGGGCGCCTCTTGCAGAAGCTTCATCGACACACTTCCGAGAAGGCCTCGTCCGATGCGGCTGCGACCACGGCGTCCGGTGATGACGCCGGTCGCACCGATGTCGCGCATGTAGTCGAGGATCGTTGTCTGCGGGTTGCCGCCGATGATGTCGCACACGACGTCGACCTCGTTCTCCTCGGCCAGTGACCTGAGCGCGACCATGTGCGCCTCGGCGTCAGCGCGACTCTCGTCGTCGGAGAGCACGTGAACCAGGTGCACCGTGCCGATCGCCTCTTTGGGCCGGTCGAACGCCGAGAGAAACGCGCGCATCGCCGAACCGGAGAAGTCGGTCGGCACCACCAGGCGGCGCGCGAAACGGCGCGCGACCTCACCGGCGTCTTCCTCGGACAGAAGGACGTCGTAGTGCACGCTCATTGTGCGCTCGTCGCCCTTGAGCGCGAGGTCCTCGGAGATGGAGCCCGAGAACAGGTAGTCGATGAAGGACTTGCCCTCCGTCGCACAGCAGATGACGTCGACGTTGCCCTGGTGCGCAGCAGCCATGATCGAGTCGAACACCTCGCCGGTGACCACGCGAACCTCGATGCTCATGCCGCACTCAGCGTACGGAGCCGCGATCTCGAGCATCTCCTGGCGCGCGCGTTCGACCTCGCGGATCAGGACCGGCGGCTCGAGGGTGGAAGCGTCAACGACGTTGACGACCAGCAGCTCTCTCACGCCCTGCGCCGTCAAGCCGCAGGCGAACTGCAGGAGCTTTCTGTCCCGCACCTCGGAGCCGATCGGCAACAGCATCCTTTTGAGCGCCATCTCTACTCCCTTACCGATCCGGACGGGGCCAGGTAGTCCGATCGTCCCTCCATCAGGCGCGTGAACGCCCCGAACAGGTACTTCGCGTCGTGCGGTCCCGGAGCGGCCTCCGGGTGGTACTGCACCGAGAACGCCGGCGTGTCCAGAAGCCGGATGCCCTCGGTGGTCATGTCGTTGAGGTTCACGTGCGTGAGCTGCACGCGACCGAACCGCTCGGAGGTAACCACCGGCGCCACTCCCGCACGCACCCATGCGCCGAGGTCCGCCGTATCCAGCTCGACTCCCCCGCTTGATTCGACGTCGAGCGCGCCGATACTGCCGAAGTCCACGCAGAACCCGTGATTCTGGCTCGTGATCTCGACCTGCCCGGTGATCAGGTTCTTGACCGGCTGGTTCCCGCCCCGGTGGCCGTACTTGAGCTTGTAGGTCTTCGCGCCCACCGCCAGCGAAAGCATCTGATGCCCCAGGCAGATTCCAAACACCGGCTTCACGCCGATGAGTTCGCGAAGCGTGCCGTAGAGGTAGTCCACCGCAGAAGGGTCGCCCGGACCGTTGGCGAGAAAGACGCCGTGGGGGTCGAGCGCAAGAACCTCCTCGGCCGAGGTCGTCGGCGGAACAACGCGGACGTCGCAGCCGTGCTCGGTGAGCCTCCGCAAGATGTTGAACTTCACGCCGGAATCCATCGCAACGACCCTGAACGGCTGCTCGACGGGCAGTACGCCGGTATCGACCGGCAGGCCGTGACCCGGCACCGGCTCGCCCCAGACGTACGCCTCTGAGACGGCGACCTCGCGCACGAGATCGCGGCCGACCAGCCCGGGCGACGCCTGCGCCTTGGCAACAAGCGACGCCTCGTCGAGGTCGATGGTCGAGATGACGGCGCGCATCGCGCCGCGCTCACGCAGGTGGCGTACGATGCGGCGCGTGTCCACTCCGTCGATCGCAACCACTCCGCTGCGCTCCAGAAACGCCGGCAGCGACTCCTCGCTGCGCCAGCTGGAAGGCACGTCCGACATCTCGCGCACCACGAATCCGGTCGCCGAGACACCCACCGACTCCATGTCGGCGCCGTTGACGCCGTAGTTGCCGATGTGCGGCGACGTCATGGTGACGATCTGCCCGGCGTAGCTCGGGTCCGTCAGGACCTCCTGATAGCCGGCCATCGACGTGTTGAAGCACAGCTCGCCGGACGCCTCACCCGAGGCACCGCAAGCGCGGCCGCGAAAGACCGTCCCGTCTTCGAGCGCGAGAAGAGCCTGAGCATGGTCCGACACTCAGTCGACCACCTTTCCGTTTCGAAGGGCGAAGCGTCCTCCCACTATCACCTCGGACGCCTTCCCCAACAGTGTAGTGCCCATAAACGCGGAGTTCGTCGACTTACTCTCGAAGAACGCCGACGTGATCTCAACTCGCGCCTCGGGGTCCACGATGGTGATGTCGGCGATAGCGCCCGCCTCAAGCCGCACGGGATCGAGGCCCAGCGCTCGCCGCGGTCCGTGCGCCATGACTTCGACGAGCCGGTCCCAGCCGAACACGTCGCGCGAGATCAGGTTCGTCACGACCAGTGGAAGTGCCGTCTCGAGCCCGGTGGTGCCGAAGGGCGCGAGCTCGAACTCGAGCGCCTTCTCGTGGGACGCATGCGGAGCGTGGTCGGTCGCGATCGCGTCGATCGTGCCGTCCAGCAGTCCGGCGACAAGCGCGGCGCGATCCTCGGCGGTCCTGAGAGGCGGGTTCATCTTGAACGCGGTGTTGTACGTCGCGTCCACCGCGTCCTCGTCGAGGAAGAGGTGATGCGGCGTGACCTCACACGTCACCGCGAGCCCCTTGGCCTTCGCCTGCCGGACCAACTCGACCGAGCCGGCTGTGGACAGGTGAGCGAAGTGGAGGCGGCAGCCGGTGAGCTCGGCGATCGCGATGTCGCGAGCGACCTGGATCTCCTCGGCTGCGGCGGGCCACCCGGGCAGGCCGAGGCGAGTGGATACCGCGCCCTCGTTGACGACTCCCTTGCCGACGAGCGACTCGACCTCAGTGTGGCTGACGATGGTGGCGTCGAACTGCTTGGCGTAGTCCATCGCCAGACGCATCATCCCCGCGTCCTGAACGCCGCGCCCGTCATCCGAGAACGCCACAGCGCCCTCGGCGAGCATGTCGCCCATCTCGGCGAGCGCCTCGCCCTTCTGACCCACGGTGATGGCGCCGATCGGGTGCACGCGCACGGCCCCACGCTCGCGGGCGCGCTCCACGAGGAAGCGAACCGCCGCGCCCTCATCACAGATCGGAGAGGTGTTGGGCATGGCGCAGATGGCCGTGAAGCCGCCATGCGCCGCGGCGCGGGTTCCGCTGGCGACGTCTTCCTTGTACTCGAAGCCGGGCTCGCGCAGGTGGGTGTGTATGTCGATGAGCCCCGGAAGGACGACCTTCTCGGCGCACTCGATGGTGATCCCCTTGGGGATTGTGAGATCGGGGCCGATCTCGACGATGACACCGTCACGGATGACGACGTCGGCGATCTCGTCGTGACCCGTGGCGGGGTCTACGACCCGGCCGCCTCTAAGCAGCACCGCCACTCGCCTCACCTCCCAGAAGCAGGTACATGACGGCCATTCGGACCGCCACGCCGGAGTTGACCTGTTCGAGCACGAGCGAGCGGTCCGAGTCGGCCACGTCGGCCGAGATCTCGACGCCGCGGTTCATCGGTCCGGGGTGCATCACGATGGCCCCGGGGCGCATGCGGTCGAGCCGCTCACGGTTCATCCCGAAGAGGCGTGAGTACTCGCGAACGCTCGGGAACGGCATGCCTTCGGCGCGCTCCATCTGGACGCGCAGCATGTAGGCGACGTCGAGGTCGGGCAGCACCTCGTCGAGCGAGTACGAGACCTCGGCTCCCAGTACATCCGGGCGCGCGGGCATGAGCGTGGGCGGACCGATCAGCACCGGAGTGGCGCCGACCATCTTAAGAGCCGGCACGAGCGATCCTGCGACACGACTGTGCGCGATGTCGCCCACGATGCCCACGGTGAGGCCCTCGAGCTTACCGAGCCTCTCACGCATCGTGAACAGGTCGAGCAGCGCCTGCGTGGGGTGCTGGTGCATCCCGTCGCCGCCGTTGACGACGAAGCTGTCCATCTGCTCGGCCAGGATCCGCGGCGCTCCCGCGTACTTGTGCCTCACGATCACCAGGTCACACGCCATAGCCGAGAGAGTGGCTGCCGTGTCGGCGAGCGACTCGCCCTTGACGGTGGCCGAGGCCGATCCCGAGAAGTTGATCGCGTCGGCCGACAGGCGCTTGGCCGCGATCTCGAAGCTGGTGCGCGTGCGCGTGCTCGGCTCGAGGAAGAGATTCACCACGGTGCGGCCGCGCAGCGTGGGGAGCTTCTTGATCCGGCGCTCGTTGACCTCGGTGAACGACTCGGCCGTGTCGAGCACGAGCCTGATGTCGTCGGGCGTGAGGTCCGACATGTCGATGACGTGACGGGTGGAGAGCATCTACTCGTCACCCCCGAGGGGTTCGAGGATGTCGACCGCATCACGGCCGTCCATCGCCTCCATGAACACCCGCACCCGCTCGCGACTGGACGACGGGACGTTCTTGCCCACGTAATCGGCGCGGATCGGGAGCTCACGGTGACCGCGGTCAACGAGAACCGCGAGTTGCACCGAGCAGGGCCGACCGTAGTCCATGAGCGCGTCGAGCGCCGCCCTGATCGTACGACCGGTGAACAGGACGTCGTCGACGAGCACCACGTGCTTGCCCTCGACGTCGAACGGAATGTCGCTGCGGTGCACCTCAGGGTTGAGGCGCGTCGCGAGGTCATCCCGGTAGAAGCTGATGTCGAGCGTGCCCACGGGAAGTTCTGCCGACTCGATGTCGCGGATCCTGTCCGCCAGCATCTCCGCCAGCGCGGCGCCGCGGGTGACGATACCCACGAGCGCGAGGTTCTCGGCGCCCTTGTTCGACTCGAGGATCTCGTGAGCGATGCGCGTCAGGGCGCGAGACATCGCCTCGCCGTCCATGACCGTCGCTTTGGTGCGGTACTCCACAGCTCCACCCCCGAAAACGAGAAACGCCTCCCGGCCGCGAGGGCAGGAGGCATGATCGCCACAGGTGTGAGCGCACCTGGAGTGCGCACTACTGCATCGAACGAAGCGCCCTTGCCGGCCTCACGGGACCGGACTTAAAGGTCTCGACGAGAGTACCCCAGGTCACCTTCCACAGCAAGACCGTTCGCCGCCCAAATCCGCGCGTATCGATTCGTCAACCGTGCGCGGTGTGGCGTCTGAACGGGCCATTTCCACGGCATCAATACGTACGAGGCGGTTCATTTGGAGGTGGGGTCATGAAGGGGCGAATCCTACTCGCCGTAGCGCTGACCGTCGGCCTGCTTGTTGCGACGCCGGGATGCAACCGCGTGCGGCAGCCCGACGAGCCGCGCCCGGGAACCGAGACCACCACCCCCAAGCCTGCCGAGGATCCGCCGATCACGCCGCCCGGTCCGGCGGGTCGCATGGTTCCGTCCGCCATCTATCTCGTGTCCGGCGAGAAGGTCGCCGCCGTGTACCGGGAAGTCGAGGGGCCCGCAGTTGCCACCGAGGCGATGAAGTCTCTGCTCGCCGGCCCGACACCGACCGAAACCGACCAGGGACTCGGCACCACGATTCCCAAAGGAACGCGGCTGCTCTCACTCTCGATCGCCGAGGGCGTGGCGAGCGTCGACCTGAGCCAGGAGTTCGATGACGGTGGCGGCACGCTCTCGATGTCTGCACGCGTAGCCCAGGTCGTGTTCACGCTGACACGCTACTCCACGGTCGAACGCGTGCGCTTCCTGATGGAGGGCGAACCGCTGAACGAACTCGGTGGAGAAGGCCTCATCATCGGCCCGTCGCAGACGCGCACCGACTGCGAGTCCATGGCACCCGCGGTGCTCGTGGAGCGGCCGGCGTGGGGCGCTCGGATAAGCACCGGCAGCAACATCGCAGTCACCGGATCCGCCAACGTGTTCGAGGCGGTGTTCACGCTCGAACTCACCGACGGTGACGGTGGCATCGTGGGCACGCAGCGGGTGCAGGCCAGCAGCGGCACAGGAACGCGCGGGACCTTCTCGGCGAAGATGGCGATGCCGTCGGACGCGAAGCCTGGTTGGGGCGCGATCATCGCGTCGTACCAGTCGCCAAAGGACGGCTCGCGCGTGGTGGTCACCGAGATTCCGCTTCAGGTGATCGCTCAGTAGAGTCCCGGCGCACTGCGCGTCAGGGACGAGGTCCCTTCGCCACGAGGCCGAGAACCTCGTCGCCGGCTGACGTGCGCCCTCGAGACAGGTCAGCGATCGAGTCCAGCCGGGACTGCAGGTCCTCGGGCAGCGGATCGATGAACTCGAGGCGCTCTCCCGTCACAGGATGGTCGAGCTCGAGGCGGTAGGCGTGCAGGAACTGGCGCTCGAGGTCCAGGTCGGCGCGGGGACGCCCGACCCCGTAGATGGGGTCTCCGACGCACGGGTGCTTGATGTAGGCCATGTGGACGCGGATCTGGTGCGTGCGCCCGGTGTAGAGCTTGCACTCCAGGAGCGTGAAGCCGTCGTCATACGTTCCCGCCTCGAAGCGCTCGAGTACGCGAAACGTCGTGACAGACTGCTTGGCGTCCGCCTTGTCGGTGACCGCCATACGCATCCGCTCTCGCGGATCGCGTGAGAGCGGAGCGTCGATCAGTCCCGTGTCGGGGGCTATCCATCCGTGAACCAGCGTGAGGTAGCGACGGTCGACCGAGCGCACCTTGATAGCCTCTTGCAGGGCAACCTGTGCGACGTCGGACTTCGCAACCATCATCAGTCCGGTCGTGTCCTTGTCGAGACGGTGCACGATGCCGGGACGGTCCTCGCCCTGCATCGTCCCGAGTTCGTCGGAGTGCGCGAGCAACGCGTGCACGAGTGTGCCCGTCCAGTGCCCTTGCGCCGGATGAACCACCAGCCCCGCCTGCTTGGACAGCACGATCATGTGCCCGTCCTCATAGCGGATGTCGAGCGGGATATCCTCGGCGATCAGGTCACCGCGATCGTAGGGCGGCACCTCGATCTCGATGCGCTCCCCCACCCGCACCGCGTGCTTCTTCGGCGCCTGGGCGCCGTCGACGAACACCAGTCCATCCTCGACGAGGCGGGCCGCCGCCGAACGGCTCGGCAGAAAATCAAGTGAGCCGAGCAGTGCGTCGAGCCGCATGCCCTGCTCCCCTTCGGCCACGACGTGCTCGTAATAGTCGGAAGGAGCCATGCCCTCACGATTCGTCATCGGGCTCCTCCATTTCGATAGGTTCGCAGGATTCCGACGACGGTTCGACCGCCGCCGGATCGGGGCCAAAGAGCAGCCATGCCATCAGCATGATCACGCCCACCACAATCGCAGAATCCGCGATGTTGAACACCGGAAAGTCGATGAGGGCGAAGTGGAAGAAGTCGGTCACCCGGCCGATGAGAGCGCGGTCGATGAGGTTGCCGACGGCTCCACCCGTCACCAGCGCGATGGACACCACAACCGGCCAGGCTGCGGGCTTGTCTCTGCGCCAGAAGGCCGCAACGAAGGCGAGCACCAACATCGAGGTTCCGACGAACAGGAGGCGCTGACCCGGCATCAGCCCGAACGCCGCGCCCGTATTGCGCACGTACGTCAGGTGAAAGACGTCCTCCCACAGCGGGATGGACTCGGAGATGGTCATGGTGGAGCGAACGATTGCCTTCGTGACCTGATCGAGTGCGATGACCACGACCGCGATCACCCAAAACACCCTCGCGGGGTGAGTGAGATCTAGCGATGCTCCTCGGCGGCCTTGCAGGCTATGCACAGGCAGGCTGTCGGCACTGCCTCCAGCCTCTCCACCGGTATCTGGCTCCCGCAATGTTCGCACGTGCCGTACGAGCCCTTCTCGATTCGCGCCATGGCCGCCCGCGCCGCGGCGAGCGATTCACGAACGCTCTCTTCCAGTGTCATGTCCAGTTCGCGCTCAAACGTAGCGGAACCCTGGTCAGCCATGTGATCGCGGTAGACGTTCTCGCCGCTCGCTTCGGACAGCGACTCGCGCTCTTCACGGTCGAGCTGGTCGACCTCGGCCTCTAGTCGATCCAACTCGGTCGCTAGAACGGCGCGCAACTCAGAGAGCATCTGTGCATTCATGGCCACCACCCTCGACGGAGGAACGCGCGCATCCGAAAAAGCGGACTTCCGGAAATCCAGCGACGTCACTGCCTGAATTGTACCACCGCCGACGCGTTCGCCCCGCTCACACGCCCCTCTCCGAGAGGACCGCGGCGCACCGCGAACAGACCTCGGGATGGGCCGGATCGGTGCCGAGTTCGCGGATGTTCCAGCAACGCGGGCACTTGTCGCCCTCAGCGACCGCCACCGTGACCGCGACCTCATCGCCTTCACTGACAGACACGTCCGCGACGATGAAGAGCTCGGCCAGAGCACGCACCCCTCGAGCCTGCAGCACGGCCACGACGTCGGCCGGTGCGGTGATCGCCACCGCGGCCTCCTGGCTCTTGCCGATGACCTTCTCGTTGCGGGCGTCCTCGAGCGACTTGGTGACCACGTCGCGAACCTCGAGCACCGTGGCGTAAGCCGAGCGGATCTCGTCGGCCTCGGCGGGCAGATCGATCGTCGGCCAATCGGCGAGCTGCACGCTCTCGACGTCGCGCATGGCTTCGGGCTGGAACTCCCAGACCTCCTCGCAGGTGAACGTGAGGATGGGCGCGAGTACACGAACGAGCGCGCGCAGGATAGCGGCAAGCACGGTCTGTGCGCTGTGGCGCGACAAGGAATCGGAGGCGTCGGCGTACAGACGGTCCTTTACGACGTCGAGATAGACGCTCGACAGATCGCCCACGTAGTCGAACAGGGTGCGGTAGACCGCGTGGAACTTCCACTCGTCGTAGTGCTTGGTGACCTTCTCCACGGTGTCGGCGAGCTGGACCATCGCGAAGCGGTCGAGCTCCGGCATCTCGTCCCACGCGACGGCGTCGAGCGGGTCGAAGTCATAGAGGTTGGAGAGCAGGAAGCGGAATGTGTTGCGGATGCGGCGGTACGCCTCGCTGGTACGCGCGAGGATCTCGTCCGAGACGCTGACGTCCTGGCCGTAGTCCGCGGAGGCGACCCACAGGCGGATGATGTCGGCACCCGACTTCTCGATGACGTCGAGCGGAGATACCACGTTGCCGAGCGACTTCGACATCTTGCGACCGTCGCCGTCGACGATGAATCCATGGGTGAGCACGCTCTTGAACGGCGCGACACCGTAGGCGCCGACACTCGTGAGCAGCCCTGACTGGAACCACCCGCGGTGCTGGTCGGAGCCTTCGAGGTACATCTCGGCGGGGCGGTGAAGCTCGTCGCGGGTCTCGAGCACGCTCGTGTGCGAGACGCCGGACTCCCACCACACGTCGACGATGTCGTCCTCAGGGGCGAGCTCTGTGCCGCCGCAGCGCGGGCACGCGGTGCCGGCGGGCAGGTACTCGCTCGGCGACTTGGTGAACCACGCATCGGCGCCCTCGGTGCGGAACAGCTCGATGACGGCGTCGAAGGTCTCCTCGGTGGCGACGGTTTCGCCGCACTTCACGCATGAGAACACCGGGACGGGCACGCCCCAGGCGCGCTGGCGGCTGATGCACCAGTCGGGGCGGTCGCCCACCATCGCCGAGATGCGGTTGACGCTCCAGCCGGGGATCCACTCGACCTTCTCGATCGCCTTCATCGCGTTGTCGCGCAGACCGGTGCGGTCCATCGAGACGAACCACTGCTCGGTCGCGCGGAAGATGACCGGCTGCTTGCAGCGCCAGCAGTGCGGGTAGCTGTGCGAGATCTTGGTGGCGGCGATGAGCGTGTTCATCTCGGCCAGCCACTCGATGATGACGGGGTTGGCCTCCTTGACGTTGAGCCCCTCGAAGGGACCTCCGCCTGCATCGAAGGTGCCGTCGTCGGTAACGGGCATCGGCATCGGCAGGCCGAACTGCTGGCCGACCAGGTAGTCCTCCTCGCCGTGCCCCGGTGCGGTGTGGACCGCGCCGGTACCGGTGGAAAGCTCGACGTGCGAGCCGGTGATGACGACGCCATGGACGCCGTCGTGGATCGGCTGCGCGTAGTGCAGCCCGGAGAGTTGCGAACCCTTGATGCGCGGGCCGACGATCTCATGGGCCTCCCAGCCGGCGACCGCTGCAACCGACTCGACGAGCGCCTCGGCCATCACGAGAACGCGGCCGTCCCCGAGCTTGACGCCCACGTAGTCGGCGTCCTCGGCAAGGGTCACGGCGACGTTGGCCGGCAGCGTCCACGGAGTGGTCGTCCAGATGAGCATCGAGACGGCGCCCTCGGCGTCCCACGGCGTGGCGTCGGTGAAGCGGAAGGCGACGTAGATCGAGTTGGACGTCTCGTCGCTGTACTCGATCTCGGCCTCGGCGAGCGCGGTGTGACAGCGCACGCACCAGTGGATCGGCTTGGCGCCCTTGTAGATGGCGCCGTCCATGTACATCTTCTTGAAGACTTTGACGTTGCCCGCCTCGTACTCGGGATTGAGGGTGAGGTACGGGTTATCCCACTCGCCGCGGACGCCGAGGCGCTTGAACTCCTCGCGCTGTACGCCGACGAACTTCATCGCATACTCACGGCAGTCAGCTCGCAGGTCCGCCTGGGAGATCGTCTTCATACGCTCCGGGCCGAGGTCCTTCTCGACCTGGTGCTCGATAGGCTGACCGTGGCAGTCCCAACCCGGGACGTAGGGCGCGTAGTAGCCGCGCATCGTCTTGTACTTGACGATGAGGTCCTTGAGCACCTTGTTGTACGCGGTGCCCATGTGGATGTGGCCGTTGGCGTACGGCGGGCCATCGTGCAGGACGAACACCTCGCCGCCCTCGCGCAGCTCAAGCGACTTGCGGTAGACGTCGAGCGCCTCCCACTTCTCCAGCCAGCCCGGCTCTCGCGACGCGAGAGAGGCCCGCATGGGGAAATCGGTCTTCGGCAGATTCATCGTGCTCTTATAGTCCTGCGACACGGTTCTCGCCTTCCATCCACATGTCCGAGAAATACAAAACGCGCCTCATCCCGCATACCCAGATGCCGGGACGAAGGCGCGCATCTCATGCATACGCATCTCCGCGGTACCACCCAGCTTGCGCTAGACGCCACTCGCGCCTGCACGCCACTCGGTCGCCCTGTAACGGGAGCTTCCCGCCGAAGCCTAGCGGCACAGTCGCCGATCGGTTCGGAGCTCAGGGGTGATCTTCGCCGGTTCCTGGTCCTGCGGGCTCGCACTGTCCCCGCTCGCTGAAAGGCCGGTAACCCGGGTACTCGTCCCCGTCATAGCCACGCCGCGCAAACCCTGCCGCGGTGCCCGCGATGGTAGCGCAGGCCACCGACGCGGGTCAAACCCGTCCGCACTCAGAACAGCGTCTCATCCGGCGCACCAAACGCGGCCACAAGTTCGCCCTCCGAGACACCCTCCACCTCGAGGATCTTGTGCCGGGCGGTATCGCCACGCACGACGCACACTGCCGACTTGGGCCGGCCAAGCGCCTTGGCGACTACCACACACGCTGCCGCATTCGCCTTGCCGCCCTCTGGCGGCGCGGTCACCCGGACACACAACTCGGCGCCACGCCAGCCGGCGACCTCGTCACGCGCCGCCTTGGGAGTGACGTGAATCGCCAGACGCGTCATCGCGGCTAGTCGATCTCCTCGATGTCGACGTCATCCTCGCGCTCGCCAAACGAGTCGAAGCGCGGCAGCGAGAACTCACTCGGCTCGACCAGCTCGACGTCGGCGGGGATCTCGGGTGATGCGACCTCGCCGAGAGTCACGCCCTGGACGAACCCGGAAGCCTGCGGTGTGTCCATCGGAGCCGGGACCGCCGACATCACGCGGGTCGAGTCGGCGTCCACCACAGGGGCGGGCGCAGGCGCGGGGACCGCGGGCGCGGGCATCGGCGCGGGTGCGGGAGCCGGACGAACCTCGACGTCGGCGACAAGCGCGTCATCGGTGCCGTCCATGAGCAGGTTCACGTCGTCGGGCAGGCCGATCTCGCTCACGCTGCGCAGGTTCTGCTCCAGCATGGCGCGGTAGCGTGCGCGGAAATCCTCCTCGGCCTGCTTGATGCGGGCGAGCTCAGCGGCGACCTGCTGCTTCTTGGCCAGCGCCGCGTGGATGATCTCCTTGGCCTTGACCTCTGCGTCACGCAGGGTCGCCTCGGCATCGGTGCCGGCCTTGGCGACGATGTCGTCAGCGGAGCGCTGAGCGGCCATCAGAGTGTTGTTGATGGTCATGCGCTGCATCTCGAACTCGTTGACCTTCGTGTGCGCAGCGTCGAGCTTCTCGGAGAGGTCGATGTTCTCCTTGAAGAGGCGCTCCAGCTCGTCGGCCACCTGATCGAGGAACTGATCGACCTCTTCCTCCGCGTAGCCGCGCAGGGAGTGCCTGAACTCCTTGTGGTGGATATCGAGTGGCGTGAGCTTCATGGTTCTTGTCCCCTCCGCGAAAGCGACCTACAAGGCCCGGCTGATCAGGCTGCTGAAAGCCTGGAGTACGAGTATTGCGACGATCGGTGATATGTCGACCATCCCGAGTGGCGGGATGATACGCCGGAAGATGCCCAGATACGGCTCGACCAATCGCCCGAGCGCGTAGCGAATCTCGTCGACCACGCCGCCCGCGGGAATCCAGCTGAGCAGGATGTAGCCGATGATCAGGTAGATGTAGACCTGGATGACGTTGAGCAGAATGGTCGTCGGATTCACGAGCCGAGCTCCTTCGCGCGTCGGACCGCCGCGTCCACGGCGGCTGCGAACGCGGAGCGCACGCGGCCCTTCTCGAGCTCGGTGATCGCGGCGATGGTCGTGCCACCGGGGCTGGTGACACCGTCGATCAGCGCCTCGGGATGCTGGCCGGTCTCGCGGATCATGACCGCGGTGCCGAGCATCGTCTGGACAGCCAGCTGCTGCGCAAGATCGCGCGACAGGCCCTGCGCGACGCCCGCGCGAGACAGCGCATCGATCACGAGCGCGAAGTACGCGGGACCCGACCCGGAGATCGCGGTGCACGCATCCTGGAGCTTCTCATCCACGATGGTCGCCTGGCCGAGCGACTCAAACATCGCCCGGACGGTCTCGACCTGGGCAGCGGTAGAGTCCGAGCCCCCGCTGACCACCGCCATGCCCTCGCCCACCATCGCGGGAGTGTTGGGCATCACGCGCACCACCGAGGTGCCCGCCGGCAGCAGTGACTCGAGCCGCGCGGTGGTGATGCCGGCCGCAATCGACACGACGACCGAAGTCGCGAGCGACGCCGACAGCGTAGTCACGACTGCGTCCATCACCTGCGGCTTGACCGCCAAAATGGTGACGTCGGCGGGCAGGGCCTCGGCACCGTCGGCCACGCAGCGGATGCCGTACTCCGCGACGAGCTCGGTGCGCCGGGCCTCTGCGGGCTCAGCGACAGTGACGCGAGAAGCATCGACCGTCGCCGAGGCGAGCAGCCCCCGGACGATCGCCTCCCCCATCTTGCCACCGCCGATGACGGCGAGTGTGCCCTCGAAGCTGTTCGCGCTCGACATGCGCACCTACTCCGGCGACGGGAACAGGCCGGTGTCGCGCAGGCGGCGCGCAGCGTCGTTCACTTCAACGTTGTGTGGAGTCAGCATGAAGACCTTGTCCGAGACCTTCTGCAGCCCGCCGTCGAGTCCGTAGGTAAGACCCGAGGCAAAGTCCACCATGCGCTTCGCCAGATCGGGACCGGTCATCGTCATGTTGAGGATCACCGGCGTGCCGGTCTTGAACTTGTCGGCGATGTTCTGCGCCTCCGAGAAGCTCTTGGGCTCGACGATGTGCATCTTGACCTGGGGCGCCATCGGCATCACCGATGCACCGCCGGTGGGGACGCTTCGCAAGGAGGCTCCGCCCGGGTTCGACCGCGCGCGGTCAAGGTCGGGGCCGCGGTCGACGCGCCTCACGGCGTTCGCATTCGCGCCCGACGAGAAGGGCGAGTCGTGGGGCTGGCGACGGCTGGCCGAATAGTCGTCCTCGGGCTCGGCAGGGTCGTCCTCGTAGTATTCGTCGTCTTCGTAGTACTCCTCGTCCCATTCGTCCTCAAGACCGAGGCGTACTTTGATGCGGTGCCACATGCTCACGGCTTCTCCTCACGCGCTACCTGCCGAAGATCGCGCGCCCGACGCGCACGATCGTGGCCCCCTCTTCGACGGCCACGCGGAAGTCGTTTGTCATACCCATGGACAGTTCATCTAACTCTACACCATTGAGCGGCATCTCCCGCAGAGAGTCACGCAGCTCTTTAAGCTCCCTGAAGACCCATCTCTGGTCCTCGGGGCGACCGTACGGCGCCATCGTCATGAGCCCCCGTACCTCGACGTTCTCGAGATGCGACGCCTCGACGAGGGCTTCGAGAAGCTCCGAGGGCTCGAACCCGTGCTTCGACCCCTCGCCGCTCACGTTCACCTGAAGCAGCACGGCCTGCACGACACCGGCCTCTGCCGACCGACGGTCTATCTCGGAGAGCAGACGCATCGAGTCCACCGAGTGGATCAGATAGGCACGACCGACGACGTCTTTGACCTTGTTGGTCTGAAGCGAGCCGATGAAGTGCCAGCGGACCTCGGGGAAAAGCCCGTACTTGCCGAGGAACTCCTGCACCCGGTTCTCGCCCATGTCGTGAACGCCGGCCTCGAGGGCGCGACGGATCTCATCGATCCCCACTGTCTTGGTGACAGCGACGATCGTCACCTCGTCGGGACTTCGATCCGCGCAGTCGGCAGCGTCGGCCACCTGCCGTCTGACCGACTCGTATCGAGTGGCCACGGCTGCCATGTCGACTAGGACTCCCGGTCCACGCTATCGGCGCTGAAGTCGCGTTCCCCTGTGATGAGGAATGCGATCCTCTCGCCGATATCGACGGAGTTGTCCGCGATGCGCTCAAGATAGCGGCTCGCAAGAACCATCGATGACGCCCACTCGATGTCCTCTTCCTCGTGCAGTCGCGCAAGTTCGCGGAAGAACTGCTTGTAGAGGTGATCGATGGGCTCGTCGAGCTCCGGCAGCTTGCGGGCCAGCTCCAGGTCTCGGGTCTCCAGGGCCTCGCGCGTCGCGTCCAGAACGCGGTAGACGAGGTTGCCCTGGGCCTGAATGAGATCGTAGAGGGTCTGCGGGCCCTTGCGGCTCGCCGTGCGTCGCGCGGCCTTGGCGATGTTGACCGCGAGGTCTCCCATGCGCTCGAGGTGCATCGAGATGAAGGTTAGCGACTGCAGGAGCCGCAGATCGCGAGCGACCGGGAACTGCGTCGCGATAGTCTCAAGCACCCGTTCCTCGATCGCGAGGCACTGGCGGTCCAGCTCGTCGTCGCCCGCGATGACCTTCTCGGCCAGCTCGACGTCGCCGTTGACCAGCGAGGTGACGGCATCGCGCGTGCGTGAGCTGACCTCGCCTACGATACTGACGACGTCGGCGTGGAGCGTCTTGAGCTCCTGCCTGAACTGCTCGCGCATGTGCCACCTCTCAAAGCTACAGGGATACTTGTCATTGAGTATACCGACACGCGGCGTGCGTGACGTGTCATGTCTGTTACATATCCGAGAACCCGCGCCGACTCTCGCCGACAGCCGCACTTAGCCGAATCGGCCCGTGATGTAGTCCTCGGTCCGCTTGTCGCACGGACTGGTGAATATCTCGCTCGTGCGACCGAACTCGACGAGCTCTGCGGGCTGGCCCGCGACCTCCTGGAGGAAGAACGCGGTGTAGTCACTCACACGCGCGGCCTGCTGCATGTTGTGCGTGACGATGACGATGGTGACCTCTTCTTTGATCTCGGCCATGAGGTCCTCGATGCGCTGCACCGACGTGGGGTCGATCGCCGAGCAGGGCTCGTCCATCAGCAGAACCTCAGGCTGCACGGCGAGCACTCGTGCGATGCACAGACGCTGCTGCTGACCGCCGGAGAGCGCCAGACCGTTCTTGCCGAGGATGTCCTTGACCTCTTTCCAGAGGTTGGCGCGCTTGAGAGAGTCCTCGACGATCTCGTCGAGCTCGGACTTGCGCTTGGTGCCCTGGAGCCTGGGGCCGTACGCCACGTTGTCGTAGATCGACTGCGGGAACGGGTTGGGCTGCTGGAAGATCATGCCGACGCGACGTCGGAGGTCGACCGGATCCACGCCGGGTCCGTAGACGTCCTCGCCGTCGATCTCCATCAGGCCTTCGACGCGGGTGCCGGGAATCAGGTCGTTCATGCGGTTCATGCATCGCAGGAACGTCGACTTACCGCAGCCCGACGGGCCGATGAACGCCGTGACCGCCTTGGTGCGCACGTCGACCGTCACGCCGGTCAGGGCGTTGAAGTCGCCGTACCAGAAACTGAGATCCTTGACGTGGATCTTCGCCTCCCCCGCAGCCGGGTGAGCGTGATGGTGATGCGTTACCTGAGCCATGAATGTCACACCTTCCGGTAGCGCCGAAGAATCCAGCGTGCGCCGAGGTTGAATGCGAGGATCAACACCATGAGAAGAAGCGCGGTGCCGTAGGCTGCCGGGAGGTTAATGCCCTCCATCGCGAGCAGATACAGATGCACCGTCATCGGGCGGCCTGAATCGAGCGGGGTGATGGGGAGGTTGATCGCCTGACCCATGGTGTAGATGACCACGGCGGTCTCACCGACGGCGCGACCCGTCGCAAGCACGATGCCGGTGATGATGCGAGGAGCGGCGGCGGGCAGCACCGCGCGCGACACGGTCTGCCACTTGGTGGCGCCGATGCCGTAACTGCCCCACGAGATGTAGCGCGGAACCGAGCGGATGGCCTCTTCCGTGGTGCGCATGACGATCGGAAGCATCAGCAGCGCCAGCGCCATCGCAGCCGCCAGCATCGAGAGACCGATCCCCATAGCCTCGACGAAGAGCGCAAAGCCGAAGAGTCCCATCACGATGGAGGGAACGCTCGCGAGTGAGTCGGCGGCGAACCGGATGGTCGTGACCGCCTTGCCCTGCCGGGCGTACTCGGCGAGATAGACGGCAGCGAGCACCGCGATGGGTGTGCAGATCAACATCGCGAGAGCGGTGACGTAGAGCGTTGACACGATAGTCGGCCAGATGCCGCCCTCGGAGTTGACGCCCTCAGGCCACGTGAAGATGAACTCGAATGAGATGACCCGGATACCGTTGTAGACCACGTATCCGATGAGCGCGAACAGCACGGTCACCGTGATGATGGCGGCGGCCCAGAAGAAACCGAGCGCGATGTTGTTTGAGAGTCGCTTGTTCACGCTAATCCCTCAGCCTCGACATGAGCCTTACGGCAAGAACCAGTGACATCGAGATACCGAAGAGGATGACCGCCATGCCGAAGAGCGCCGTGCGGTGGTCCCCCGTCGAGTACGGCATGTCCATGACGATCTGGCTCGTGAGCGTGGAGAGCGGCTCAGTCACGCCTGCGGGGAGCACCGGCGCATTACCCACGACCATGAGCACGGCCATCGTTTCGCCGATGGCGCGTCCCATGCCGAGGATGATCGCGTCGATGATGCCGACCTTGGCCGCCGGGAGCAGGACTTTGCGGATTGTCTGCCAGGTGGTCGCGCCCATCGCGTAGCTCGCTTCGCGGATTCCGGGAGGGAGCGAACGGAGCGCATCTTCGGTGAGCGCAGCGATGGTCGGGACGATCATGATCGCGAGGATCACCCATGCCGTGACAGCTCCGAACCCGAGTCCGCCCGACAGCTCGGCAACGAACGGGCGAAGCACGATGATGCCGAAGAAGCCGTAGACCACCGAAGGCACACCGGCAAGGAGCTCGACCGCAGGGCGCACGATGGAGCGGACGCGCGGCGAGGCGATCTCGGAGAGGAAGACCGCGGTGCCGACCGCAAGGGGCGTCCCCAGGGCCAGCGCACCCAGCGTGACGATGAACGAGCCCGCGATGAGCGGCAGGATGCCGAACTCGCCATCGCTCGGGGCCCACACAGTGCCGGTGATGAAGTCGCCGAAGCCCACCGCCGAGAAGATCGGCAGCGCCTTCCACGCCGTGAAGCCAAAGATCAGCGCGACGCCCAGAACGGCGACGAAGGCGCACAAGAAGAAGACCGCCGCAAGCGACGCCTCCTTGATGTAGGTGGATCGAGAAACGAGGCGCATGCGGCTCTTCGCCGACTGCGTGGTCTCAGTCACTGGCCGTTCTCCTGACGCGCTGTCACCGGGACGAACCCGGCGTCGACGACGACGCCCTTCTGGACCTCGTCGGACAGGACAAAGTCGATGTAGAGCTTGGCACTGCCCTGCGGTTCACCCTTGGTGAAGAAGTGCAGGACGCGAGATATCGGGTATTCGCCCGTCGCAACGGTCGCCTCACTGGCTTCGACGCCCTCGATGATGAGCGACTTCACGGGCCGGGAGTCGAAGCGCGAGGCCACGAAGCCCACGGAAATGTAGCCGATCGCACCTTCCGAGCGCGACACGACGTCGCGCACCTGACCGGTGCCCGGCAGGACCGCGGCGGTCCGGTCGAACGACACATCCTCCATCACGATCTTCTTGAAGGCCTCGCGCGTGCCGGACGCCTCATCACGATTCACCAGGTCGATGGGACGGTCCTCGCCGCCGACCTCGCTCCAGTTCGTGATCTCGCCGGCGAAGATGGCTCGCAGCTGCTCGGTGGTGAGGTCGGTGACCCGGTTGGCCGGGTTCACGATCACGGCGATGCCGTCGAACGCGATCGGCGTGTCCACGAGCCCGAGGTCCTGCTCTTCATCCTTCAGGTCGCGAGAAGCGGTGCCGATGTGGCTGGTCCCCGTCGAGACCGCTTCGATGCCCGCCGAGGAACCGAGACCCGAAACCAGCACGCGGATGTCAGGGTTCTGCTCGGTGAACTGCTCGGCGGCGATCTCGGCGATGGGGAGGATGGTTGTAGAGCCGGTCACGATGACTTCATCGTCGGCGCTTGAACCGCCCCCGCTGCAACCCGTGGACAGCAAGGCGATGATGAGGAGCGCGGCAAGGATGCCTACTGAAGACAGGCGAAGGCCCCGTGACGGCCCGTGAGGCCGCCCTCGGCGCGATACGAGTAGAACCGGTCTGTCGTCTCGGCAGTGCACACGCCCGCTGAGGCTATGCTGCAACTCGGCACTCCTGCATCGATCAGTGATGCGGTCACTACGGCCTCGAGGTTCAGACCCCCCGATTCAGCCCGTGCGACTGTACCAAACGTGTTGCAGAATTGCGACATGATTTCGTCACCGACACCGTAGTGACACGCACCGATGTGAGGGCCGATCCAGGCCACCACATCTGAGGCCTTCGAACGGGTCTCATCGGCCAGCACGACAGCGGTCGCGCCCGCGATTCCGGCGAGCGCACCGCGCCACCCGGAGTGCGCCACGGCCACCCCGCCGCGCGTGGCGAGGATGACCGGCACGCAGTCGGCGAAGCACAGCAGGAGCGGAACGCCCGGCGTGGTGGAGACGAGCGCATCGGTTCTCGGCACCGGGGCGGCGCCGGACGCCGCATACGCGCCCGCCCCGGCCAGCGCCGCGTCGACCACCACGACCCGGTCGCCGTGGACCTGCTCGGCCATCGTAAGGCGGGTGCGGGCCTCGGACATGTCCAGCGCTGCGAGCAGTCGGTCGCGATTGGCGTCGACCGCCTCCGGGTCGTCATCCACGTGCGCAGCCAGGTTCAGTGAGGCGTACGGGCCGGTGCTCACCCCGCCCGCCCTCTCCGAAAACGCGATCGTGAAGCCCGAGGCTGCTGCCGCGGGATCGGTCCACCAGCACACTCCCCCGCGCTCCCTGCGCACGAGAATCGGTGCTTCATTTCCGAGAACCGCAGCCGACACGTGAATCCCCCCTGTTGCCTTGTAGGAACAAAGGGTATCGACATCCAGGGTGCCCGTCACCCACACGTTCCGAACTTCCGAAGGGAGACACCCGATGAACGACATCGATCTGGGCCGAGCTTTCAAGGCCCCGTTCGAAGATCCCGAGTGGCTGAACAAAACGATGCTCGGCCTGCTGTGGGGGCTGCTGATCGTGACCTCGCCTGCCCTCTACGGCGTGATGCTCGACTACATCCGCGGCGTGGCCGGCTCAGATGAGCGGCTTCCGTCCTGGGACGGCTTCGGCGACAAGTGGGCCAGGGGCTTCATGGTCGCGCTGGCAGGCTTCCTGTACTTCCTGCCGGTAATCGTTGTGGGCGCCGTGGTGTTCGTGCCGTCGATCATCGCGGCCATCGCCGAAGGTGACCCGGACGCCGTAGCCGCCATGTTCCTCGGGACCGGCTGCTGCTTCACCGTCGCAGCCATGATCTATGGCGTCGCGATCTCGATCTTCTTCTACGCGGCGATGGTCAACTACGCGATGAAGAACACATTTGGCGCGTTCTTCGAGTTCGGCGAGATCGTCGCCCGGATTCGTTCCGGCTCGGGCTTTTGGATGGCGTGGCTCTACGCACTCGTCGTGTCGATGGCCGCCTCGGCCGCGATCAGCGCCCTGTCCGCCACGGGTATCGGCTACATCCTCGCCCCCGGCGTCTCGTACCTGATGCTGATGGCGACCGGCCATCTGTTCGGCCAGTGGGCGCGTCGCGAATACGCGCGGGTCTAATCCCGGACATAGACGGGCCCTGTGGCGACGAGGTCCCGCCGTCGCCGCCACAGGGCCCAATCCGGTCCGAGAAGCGCCTAGTACGTGCGCTTCTTGAGGAACGCGGGGATGTCGAGCTCGTCCTCAGGGAGGGGCTCGTATCTCGGTACCGAAAGACCGTCGTCGGATCCGTTTGAGAGCGATGAGAACGACATGGTCTCTTGCTTGCGCACTCCGTCGAATCCGGTCGCGATAACCGTCACCCGGATCTGATCCATCATCGAGTCGTCGATGACCGCACCGAAGATGATGTTCGCGTCGGGTGCGGCAGCCGCGGCGACGACCTCAGCGGCCTCGTTGACCTCGAACAGACCGAGGTCGCTTCCGCCCGAGATCGACAGCAGGACGCCCGCGGCGCCCTGGATCGAGGACTCGAGCAGCGGGCTGGAGATCGCAGCCTTCGCAGCTTCGTGAGCGCGGTTGTCGCCCGTGGCGATTCCTATGCCCATGAGCGCCGACCCGGCGTCCGCCATGATCGTCCGCACGTCTGCGAAGTCGAGGTTGATGAGGCCCGGCACGGTGATCAGGTCCGTGATGCCCTGAGTACCCTGACGCAGGATGTCGTCGGCGATACGGAAGGCGTCGAGGATCGACGTCTTCTTCTCGGCGACCTGGAGCAGCCGGTCGTTGGGAATGACGATGAGCGTGTCGACCGACTCGCGCAGACGCTTGATGCCCTCGTCCGCCTGGGCGGCGCGCTTGCGGCCCTCAAAGGCGAACGGGCGCGTGACGACACCAACTGTCAGAGCGCCGATCTCTTCCTTGGCGATCTGGGCGATGACGGGCGCCGCGCCAGTGCCGGTGCCTCCACCCTCTCCCGCCGTGATGAAGACCATGTCCGCGCCCTGAAGCGCTTCCTTGATCTCATTGCGGTTCTCTTCTGCGGCCTGGAAGCCGACGTCCGGATCGGCACCAGCGCCGAGTCCCTTGGTCAGTCCGACGCCGATGTGGACCTTGTAGTCCGCATCCGACATCAGGAGCGCCTGAGCGTCGGTGTTCACCGCGATGAACTCGACGCCCTTCACTCCTGCTTCGACCATGCGGTTGACCGCATTGGTGCCGCCGCCGCCGATTCCGACGACCTTGATCACTGCCAGATAGTTCGCGCCCGTTTCGAGCATGTTGGTCCTCCCCCGGATACCCCGGTCAGGGCTACAAGTCTAAACCTCAAGTTGACCGTTACTGTGCGGGTTGAACACTAAATCTTCGCACAAACTTTACCCCATGTGCAAGAAGTGTACAACAGAAAGTGTGAAGTCGGGGATGAGGTAGTGACATATCCCCTGCTCGGAGGGCGTGTCTATACCCTCACGGAGAGGTTTCGATACCCCTCCATGTAGGGCTGTCGACAACCCTCACGTTGATGTAGACCACCGATCCAGCCTCTTGAGCCAGGATCTCCTGGATGACCCGGTCCTTGGCCTTGAGGTCGGTAGCCTCACCGATGAATATCTCGATGTCGTCGACTGTGGTCAGTGCGGTCTTCTCGACGCTGGGCGCCGATATCGACCTGACTCGAGCCCTCAGCTCCGGGCTGATCCCGTTGATCACCTTGATGGCGTTGGTGAGTTCCTCGGACTTCGTCTTGGCGCCGATGCTCGCCTCAACCGAGGCCAAATCCAGCACCGTCAGCAGACCCGTCTCTTCGGTGGAACGTATGCCGAGCCAATAGCCGTCGGTCGATACCACCCACAACTCCTTGCCGCCCGCATCAACCACGACCGAGGGCTTGCGCTCGACGATGTCGATGACGACGGTGTGTGGATAGTCGCGGCTCACCTTGACCGATCGGATCCAGGGATCGCGCGCGAGACGCGCCTCGATCTCCGAAGCCGGAAGCCGGTGAAGTGAGGTCTCCGCGGGGATTGCCGCGGACGCGACGACCGACTCGGCCGCCAGATGGTCCTCGCCGTTGACGACGACTTCCTCGACGAGGAACAGCGGCGAGCGGTATAGCGCAACTATGCCCCATATCACGAGGACGAACGCCACGGCGAGAGCGGCGAATACGGCGCTGCGCTTGAGCAGGAGCGTCTGCTGGCGACGTTCGCGCTCCTCGCGTTTGGCGGCCGAGTGTCGGCGACCGGCCGCAGATGGTTTCGACTTAGGGCGCGCGCCATTACCGCGGGTATCCCGGGTCGCCTTCTTACGGCTCTCCGACTCCACGGTGGGCTTGTCTTTGTCGTACCGGACCCTGACGGTTTCCTTGGCGCCGATGACCACGCGCTTACGCTTCGGCGAATGTCCCGAGGAACCGTATCTCCGGCCTGAGTTCGACGCCATGCACTTCCTTCACGGCCTCACGAACGAGGTGGACGAGCTCGACCACGTCCGCGGCGCTCGCCCCACCCTCGTTGACGATGAAATTCGCGTGGACGTCCGAGACGACCGCGCCTCCTACCCGTGTACCCTTCATGCCAGCGGTTTCGATAAGCCGCCCTGCCGAGTCATTCTCGGGGTTCACGAACACGCTTCCTGCGTTGGGCACAGCCAGCGGCTGCGTGCGCTTGCGTCGGCGCAAGCTAGCCTCCATCGCCCTGCGGATGTCGACCTCATCACCCTCTTCAAGCCGGAGCGAGGCCTCGACGATGATGCCGCGCGCCGGCAGACCGCTCTTGCGGTAGCCCCACGCGACCTCTTCGCCGCGCACGTGCTCGAGACCCCTGCCCGGCACGTAGAGCGTCACGCTCTCGACGGTCGAGCCGATCCACTCGTCGCGGCTGCCGGCGTTCATCGCGAGCGCACCGCCGACGGTGCCGGGAATCCCGACCGCGAACTCGAACCCCGTCAACCCGAGCCGGAACGCCTCCTGCACGAGTCCGGCGAGAATCACGCCGGCTCCGGTGCGCAAGTGCGTGTCCGCGTACGCATGACGCTTGAAGTCGCGTCCGAGCACGATGATCGCGCCGTCGTAGCCGTCGTCGCTCGCGAGGACGTTGCTCCCCTTGCCGAGCACCGTCCACTCGACATCCTCTTCGAGGAGAACGTCGGTCACGAGGGTGAGATCCGAAATGGTGTCGCACTCAGCGAAGAGTGCAGCGGGGCCGCCGATGCGGTACGTGGTGTGACGAGCGAGCGGCTCGTTGTGCCTCACTCGCCCGTCGATCGCCTTGTTCAGGCGCTCCCATGCACGGACTACCGACACCGCGAGGCCTCTCCCGAGCGTCTGCGCTCGAGCTCCGCAACGAGCTCCGGGCCGATAGCGGTCACGTCTCCGGCCCCCATCGTCATCAGCAGGTCGCCCGGGCGCAGGCGATCCGCAAGGTAGCCGACGATCTCGGAACGGTGCGGAAGATAGGCTGCGCGGGTACGAGGATTCTGTTCCAGCATCGCCGAGAGGACCGTAGTGCCGCCCACGCCGGGAATCGGCGCCTCTCCGGCGCTGTAGACGTCCATGAGCACGACTCGGTCCGCATCCCTGAAGGCATCGCCAAACTGCCGCGCGAACGCCTGGGTACGGCTGTAGCGGTGCGGCTGGAACAGCGCCCAGACTCTCCCGAAGTCGAGCGCTCGGGCCGCACCGAGCGTGGCCGCGACCTCGGTGGGGTGATGCGCGTAGTCGTCGACCACCGTCACCCCGTCCACCTCTCCGATGAGATCGAAGCGTCGCCGCACGCCTGAGAACGTCGCGAGCGCGGCGCACGCGGCGTTGACGTCGAGCCCCAGAACCCACGCGGCCGCGATCGCGGACGTCGCGTTCGAGATGTTGTGCCGACCCGGGACCTGCGTCGAGCAGTCGAGACGGGTGCCGTCAGGCAGCGTGATGGTGAAGTGCGAGCCGACTCCGTTGCGGTCGCCGGCGACGCAGCGCACGTCGCAGCCCTCGCCGAATCCGTAGGTGATCGTCTCGCGCCCTGACGCGCGGGCGAGCTCGACCAGGCGTTCGTCGTCCCCGCACACCACGAGCGCTCCGCCCTCGACGGTCCGGTCGAAGAACTCCGAGAATGTCGCCTCTATCTCGGCGATCCCCTCGTAGTGATCGAGGTGGTCCTCCTCGATGTTGGTGACCACCGAGACGAACGGATCCAGGTAGACGAAGCTCCCGTCTGACTCGTCGGCCTCGACTACGTAGTGCTCGCCGGACCCATTCACCGCGTTCGTGCTGAAGCCGTCAACCTCGCCGCCGATCAGGAACGTCGGCTCGAGGTCCATGCGCGAGAGCATCGTCGCGATCATCGAGCTGGTGGTGGTCTTACCGTGAGTGCCGGCCACGGCGACTGTCTTTCGGTCGCCGGCCAGGTGAGCGAGCATCTTGGCGCGCGGCCAGACCTCGAGCCCGCGGGCTCTCGCCTCGGCGAGCTCTGGGTTGCGCTCCGGGATCGCCGTCGAGACGACGACGACCGCGGGCTCGCCGAGGTTATCGGCGGCATGGCCTATATACATGGTTACGCCCGCGCGCGTGAGTGCGCGCGAGTACCTTGATTCCTTCAGGTCGCTGCCGGTTACGGCGACGCCGCGCTCGTGGAGCACCAGCGCGATGCCGCTCATGCCGGCTCCGCCTGCCCCTATGAAGTGTGCGTAGATTCCGCCCACGTAAGCCCCTTCCCGGGCAACGTTCATCGAGTAGCCAGTGCCGCGCGGGCCATCGCCACAACGCGGTCGGCCGCATCAGGGCGTCCGAGTGCCCGTGATGCGGCAGACATACTAGCACGGCGCGCCGGGTCACTCAGCAGACCGAGCAGCTTCTCGGCGAGCAACTCGGAGTCCAGATCGGCATCGCTGACGAGGAGCGCGGCGCCGTGCTCTACCATGGTGGCCGCGTTCCTGGTCTGGTGGTCGTCGGTGGCGTATGGGTACGGCACGAGGATCGCCGGGAGCCCGAGCGCGGTGATCTCAGCAATCGAGGTCGCGCCGGCACGGGCGAGCACCACGTCGCTTGCGGCGAGCGCCGAACCCATGTCATCGAGGTACTCGACGACTCGCCAGCGTCCGCCGTCGTTGCCGCCACCGGCTTCGAGCGCCGCGCGAACCGACTCGGCTTCAGCGCTCCCGGCTACCTGGAGGACTTTGAGCCCCTCGATGCCGAGCAGAGACTCCCTGAGCCCCACGACTGCCTGGTTGATGTGCCGCGCGCCCCGACTGCCGCCGAAGACGAGCAACACCAGGTCCTCCTCGGAATAGCCCAGAGATGCACGGCCTGTGATGCGCTCGGACGCGAGAACCTGTTCGCGGACCGGGTTGCCGGTCACGACCGCACGAGAGGGGTGCGCGAGAAGCGCCGCGGACTCCTCGTAGGTCACGCCGGCGGCCCGCGCCCAGCGCGACAGCACGCGGTTCGCGAGGCCGGGGACCGAGTTCTGCTCGTGGAGAACGAGCGGCACGCCGCGAACGACCGCCGCCAACCCCACGGGAATCGAGACGTAGCCGCCGAAGCCGATGACCACGTCGGGCCGCTCGGCACCCATCCACCGCCACGCCTTGAGTGCCGAAGCGGCGATGCGCACGGACGAGGTCACGAGCGTCCACGGCTTCGAGCGATTGAAGCCGCGCGCGGGCAGCCCACGGAAGGAGACGCCCGCCTCTGGAACGAGACGGGCCTCCAGACCATCCGGGGTGCCGACGAAGGTCACCTCGTCATGCTCTGCGGCGAGATGCGCGGCCACCGTCAACGCGGGATAGATGTGGCCGGCTGTCCCCCCGCCGCTCATGAGCACTCTCACGGCGTGACTCCTTACGCACGGGACGCTGGCGCACCGCGCGCGGCGCGAGCGACCCGTACTCCGAGACCGACAGAATCAAGGCGACGCTCATCAGCGTCACCAGCATCGAAGCTCCACCGTAGCTCAGGAACGGCAGCGGCTTTCCGGTGACCGGCATGATGCCCGTGACCGCCGCCATGTTGAGGAACGCCTGAAACACGAGCATGCCCGTGAGCGCACCTGCCACCAGCTTCCCAAACGGGTCGCGCGCGCCGGACGCGATACGGAATCCGGCCCATGCTATGAGCGCGAACCCGGCAACGACGCCAAGCGTTCCGAGAAGACCGATCTCTTCGCCGATGATCGCGAGGATGAAGTCGGTGTGCGCCTCGGGCAGGTAGAAGAACTTCTGCCGAGACAGCCCGAGACCGACGCCGTCGATGCCGCCCGTCCCGAACGCCAGAAGCGCCTGAATGCTCTGGTAGCCCGAGCCCTGCGGATCCGCCCATGGGTTTGCAAACGCGAAGATTCGCTTCATGCGGAACGGCTCGGCGAGGATGGCGACCACGCCGAGCACGACGACGCCGCCCACCATGCCGGCGAAGTAGCGCCAGGGCACACCGGCAAGCAGCAGGACGAACGCAACTGCCGCCGCGAGCGTCAGCGTGGTTCCCAGGTCCGGCTGGATGAGGACCAGCAGGGCCGGGATGCCGACGGCGATAGCGGTTCTGCGGAAGAACAGGTCGCCGGATATCCTCTTGCGCTGCCACTCAACCGCGAGCGAGGCGACCAGCAACACGCACGCGATCTTGGCGAGCTCGGAGGGCTGGAGGTTGATGAAACCGAGGGGGATCCAGCGACGGGCGCCACCACGGGCGACGCCCAGCAGCAGGGTGATCACCAGCAGACCCACCGAGCCGGCCCACAGGAGCGTCGCGCGCTCCCGCAGCGCTCGGTAGTCGTAGCGCGCGATGAACCAGGCGACCGCCACCGAGAAGACCACCGCCGCAGCCTGACGCATGAGCGGAGCCCAGCTCGCACCCTCCTTGACAGAGGCCGCGATCGACGAGGCCGAGTAGACCATCACGAGTCCGAACATCGTGAGCCCGACCGCCGCTGCGAGCAGCGTGTACCGAGCGGCGACTCCGCCGGCGTAGTTGACGTTGCGCGGAGCGCTCACGATGCCTCACCGCACGTCAGCCCGGCGACCCGCTCCTTGAAGTAGCGACCCCGATGCTCGTAGCTCGTGAATTCGTCGAAGCTCGCACACGCGGGCGAGAGAACCACCGCGTCGCCTTCGCGCGCGATCCGCGCGGCCTCACCGACCGCGTCGGCGAGTGTCGGCACCACGGACAGCTCGACGTCCATGCCCGCGAACGCCGCTGATATGTCGTCCCTCGCCTCACCGAACACCACCACGGCTCGTGCCCGCTCCCCCGCCTCGGCGGCGAGCGGACGGAAGTCGTTGCCCTTGTTGCGACCGCCGAGCAGAAGAACCAGCGGACGCGAACCGAAGGCCGAGAGCGCCTTCATGACAGCGTCGGGATTGGTTGCCTTGCTGTCGTTGAACCACTCGGCCCCGCACGCCTCGCCCACCGGCTCGAGACGATGCTCGATCGGCTCAAAGGTGCGCAGGCCGTCTCGGATTGCATGGGGCTTGACGCCCAGAGCGTGGGCGGCAGCCGCCGCGGCGAGCGCATTGCTCACGTTGTGCGCGCCGCGGATGCGCAGTTCGTCGACGGTCACGAGCGGGACACACGTGCCGTGCAGGTCGAGAACGAGCATCTCGGCGTCGAGCGTGGCACCGCCGTCGAACGCCCGTGAGCGCGAGACACGCACGACTGCGGCTCCGGACCCCGCGACCTTGTCGGCGAAGGGAGCGGAGCCCTCGTCGTCGACGTCGACGATTGCGGTGTCGTCGTGACCCATGTTGGCGAACACACGGGCCTTGTCGAGGGCGTATGCCTCGAACGAGCCGTGCCAGTCGATGTGGTCGGGGGTGACGTTGAGCAGCAGGGCGACGCGCGGGTGGAAGCGCTCGGTCAGCGCGAGCTGGAAGCTCGAGACCTCGGCCACGAGCACCTCGGACGGGTCGGGATCGGCCACCGCACCGATGGCGGCGGGGCCGTAGTTGCCGATGGAACGGGCGAGAACGCCGCCGCTGCGAAGAAGGTGCGTTACGAGCGCAGTGGTCGTGGTTTTGCCGTTGGTGCCGGTGACCGCAACCCACACGTTGTTCGAGCGTCTGTACGCGAACTCGAGCTCCGAGATGACCTCGGTGCATGCCTCGCGAGCCGAGCGCATCAGGTCAGCATGCGGTGCGATGCCGGGGCTGGCCACACACAGGTCGTAGCGGCCGTCGATCGCCGAGGCCCCCAGTACGACGCGGGCGCCCAGCGCGGCGAACTCCTCGGCAAGGGCGCGAAGACGCGGGCTGTCGGCGCCATCAACGAGCGTGAGCGACGACACCTCCCCGTCGGGAAGCGCGGCGCAATACCGCGCAGCCGCCTCGCCGCTCGTGCCGAGCCCCAGGATCAGTATGTCGCCGAGTCGTGTCACGTCAGCCCTTCAGCCGAACGGACTGGAAGAAGTAGAGCGCGAATCCGAGACCCGCGAGCATGCCGGTCACGATCCAGAAACGGACCATGACTTTGGTCTCGGACCAGCCGATCATCTCGAAGTGATGGTGTATGGGCGCCATCCTGAAGACGCGCTTGCCGGTCATCTTGTACGACGCCACCTGGATGATGACCGAGAGGGTCTCCACCACGTAGATGCCGCCGATGACGACCAGCAGCAGCTCGGTCTTTGTCACCACAGCAAGTGCCGCGATGGCTGCTCCAAGCCCTAGCGAGCCGGTGTCGCCCATGAAGATGTCGGCGGGGTAGCTGTTGTACCAGAGGAAGCCGACGCATGCGCCTGCGATGGCTGCCCCCAGAAGCGCCGATTCGAGCGAGTTCTGCCGAAACGCGATTCCGGCGAACGCAAGCGACACGATGGTGACCGTTCCAGCCGCGAGGCCGTCGAGACCATCCGTGAGGTTCACGGCGTTGCTCATGGCGATCATCATGAATGCGACGAAGCCCAGGTACAGCCACGGTATCAGCAGGCTGACCGAACCGATCTGGATCGTGGTTGTAAAGACGCCGAGTTGGATCCGCGTCTGCGTGAGCGGGATCTGAAGCCACGTGGGAACCGAAGCCCAGTTGACAGCGAGCAGCGCGAACACGACCGAGATGGCCGTCTGCCAGAACAGCTTCGCGCGAGGCCGCAGGCCCAGCGAGCGCTCGTGAGCGACCTTCGCGAAGTCGTCGATGAAGCCGAGCGCTCCGCACGCGAGCGTGGCCGCGAGTACGAGGATCGCGGGGCGCAGATCGGGCTCGGGACCGCCGCCGGTGATCGCCATGAAGAGGAACACGATCGCCACGACGAAGAGGATGAGTACGCCGCCCATGGTGGGCGTACCCTGCTTGACGAGGTGACCCTGCGGACCGTCCGCCCGCACCTGCTGGCCGATGTTTCGCACACGAAGCAGCCTGATCCACAGCGGGAACAGCGCCGCCGCCGTCACGAGGGCAACGACGACCGCCATGAAGACCTGGTAGGTCGGATACTGTGCCAGCCTAGCCAACACGAGGGTTCACGATCCCTTCGACCACGCGCTCGAGGCCCATCACCCGAGATGCTTTCACGAGGACGACATCACCGGGCTCCAGAAGGTCGTCGAGCACCTCGCTCGCTTCATCAGCGCCAGCGCACGGGCGAACAACCAAGCGATCCATGCCTTCCGCGACTGCGCCGTCAGCGATGCGCCTCGCCCGCTCACCCACCGTCACCAGCTCGTCGATCTCCACTCTGGCGACCAGCTCGCCAATCTGGAAGTGCGCGAGCTCCGAGAGCGACCCCAGCTCGGCCATATCGCCCAGCACCGCTATCCTACGCCCGGGCACGCGCATCTCCGAGAGGGTTTCGACCGCGGAGCGCATCGAGCTCGGGTTCGCATTGTAAGCATCGTTGACGACCGTGACTCCCGAGGCCGCGGTGAAGGTCTCCATGCGCATCGCAGTGACCTTGGCAGCCGCGAGGCCCTCGGCGATCTTGTCGAGCGTGACAGCAAGCGAAAGCCCCACCGCAGCGGCCGCAAGGGCGTTGTAGACGTTGTGACGACCGGGAAGCGGCAGCGCCACCGGCACGGTGCCGGCGGGAGTGACGAGGTCGAATGCGGCCGTGCTGTCGTCGGCGACCACGATGTTCTCGGCTCTGACCGCGCACCTCTCGTCGAGGCCGTAGAGGGTCACGGGCGCCTTCGAGTCGAGCGCGATCGCCTCCGAGAAGCCATCGTCGCCGTTGAGGAACACGCATCCATCGGCAGGGACCGCGCGAACGAGCTCGCCCTTCGCGGTCGCCACCGCATGCTGGCTGCCGAGGATCTCGATGTGGCTCGTGCCGACGTTGGTGACCAGGCCGTGAGTGGGTTTGGCGACCTCCGAGAGCCGCGCGATCTGACCGAGCCCGCGCATGCCCATCTCGACGACGAGGCAGTCGGTGTCGCTTCCGGCGCGCAGCAGCGTGAGAGGGACTCCCAGCTCGTTATTGCGATTGCCGGTGGTCGACACGACGCGCATCGAAGTGGAGAGAACGGCGTCGATGAAGTCCTTGGTGGTTGTCTTGCCGGTTGAGCCGGTGATGCCCACGACCGGGCAGTGGAGCCGCGAGCGGTGCCACGCCGAGATGTCCTGGACCGCGCGCAGCCCGTCCTCCACCCGGATAACCGCGGTGTGCGTCCGCTGCGCCTCGACGATGACAGGCGCGAGCTCCTCGCTCGAGCGGTTCACCAGCAACACTCGCGCGCCTGAGGCAATCGCGTCGAGCAGATGGTCATGCCCGTCGCTTCGCTCTCCGGCCAGCGCGACGAACACGCAACCCGGCGCGCACTCCCGCGAGTCGACCGACAGGTCGCTTGCGACCGCGGTCTCGTCGCCGATCAGCACAGTGCCGCCCGTGATACGGGCGATCGTGTCCACGGAGGCTCTCAGCACGACGACAGCACCTCCCGGGCGACCTCGCGGTCATCGAAGTGAATCGTGCGGTCCGAGAAGATCTGGTAGTCCTCGTGCCCCTTGCCGGCGATCAGCACCGAGTCGCCCGGCGCCGCCTGTGAGATCGCGAGCTCGATAGCGTGACGACGGTCGACCTCTACCTGGTAGCTCGCGGATCCGCGCCTCACGCCGTCCTCGACCTGCAGGATGATGCCCACCGGGTCTTCGGAGCGCGGGTTGTCGCTCGTGACGATGACGTGGTCGGAAGTGTGACCCGCCGCTGAACCCATGAGGGGTCTCTTGTCGGGATCGCGATCACCGCCGCATCCGAACACGGTGATGACGCGCCCCTCGGTGACCTCTCGCACGGCCGTGATCGCCTTCTCGAGCGAGTCGGGCGTGTGAGCGTAGTCCACGACCACCGAGAACTGCTGACCGCAGTCGATGCGCTCGAGGCGTCCCGGTACCTGCGGCGCGCTTTCGAGCCCGCGCACTATCGCGCCGAACTCGATGCCCATCCCGAGCGCGCATCCAGCGGCCACGAGGGCGTTGCTGACGTTGAACGCGCCAGCGAGCGGGAGGCGCAGGTTCGCAGTGCCGGCAGGCGTGACCAGCGTGAAGTCCGCGCCCGACGCGTCGAGCCGCACGTTATCGGCTCTCACGGCCGCATCCGAGGCGCGACCCACCGTGATGGCGTCGTCGAATTCAGCGGCCAGACCCATGCCGAACGGGTCATCGATGTTGACGACCCGGGCGCCCGAGTCGAAATCGCTGAACAGTCGCTTCTTGACCGAGTAGTACTCCTCAAGCGTGTGATGAAAGTCCAGGTGGTCCTGGGTGAGGTTCGTGAATGCGACCACGGCGAACCGGGTGCCGTCGACGCGGTGAAGATCGACCGCGTGGCTTGAGACCTCCATCGCGCATCCGGTGACTCCCGCGTCGAGCATCCGGGCAAAGAGCGCCTGCAGGTCGGCCGACTCGGGTGTCGTGCGCGACGATTCCTGCCGCTCGCCGGCGATTCGGGTCTCCACGGTGCCGATGACGCCGGTGGTGTGCCCCGCTTCGCGCATGATCCCGTCGAGCAGGTACGTGGTTGTGGTCTTCCCGTTCGTGCCCGTGATCCCGGCTACGTCCATGTCACCGCTCGGGTGGTCGTAGAACTCGGCCGAGGCAAGCGCAAGCGCGACGCGGGTATCTGCGACGACGAACTGCGGCGTCTCAACGCCGGGGACGACGGACTCCACGACCAGCGCAGAGGCCCCCTTGGCTACCGCGTCAGCCGCGAACTCGTGCCCGTCGCGAGCAAAACCCCTGATACAGAAGAAGGCGTCGCCGGGGACCACGCGGTCCGACCTGTACGCGACGCCGGAGACTGCGACATCACCGGGTCCGGTCACCGTGTGACCGACCCCTCCAAGCAGCTTTCTCAAGTCGATTCCCGCCACGCTCTCTCCGGTCCTGTAGTCGAGCGATTCTAGCATCGCTCAGTCCCGTGCCCCGTCGTCCGACACCGGACCGACACCTGCCGGCTCGACGGTCTTTGACTCCTCGACCGCGTACGCACTCGAAGGCGGCACCTTGAGGTGCGACACGGCGAACTGGCCAAGCGCCGAGAATGTCGGCGCGGCGACCGTACCGCCGTAGATCGCATTCCTCGGCTCGTCGATCGTCACGCAGACGAGCACCTGCGGGTCCTCGGCCGGAAGGAAGCCGATGAAGGAGCCGACGTACTTGCCGCCCGCGTATCCCCGCCCTCCCGACAGCGCCTTTTGCGCGGTGCCGGTCTTCCCCGCCACGGAGTAGCCCGGTATCGCGGCCGCCTTGCCGGTTCCTTCGGTCACGACTGCCGAGAGGATGTCGGTCACCTGGGCCGCCGTCTGAGTCGAGATCGCGCTTCGCGTGGGCCAGGCCAACTCGGCGTCTTCCTTCTGCGGCATCTCGAGCAGGAAGTGGGGGGTGACGAGCGTCCCCTGGTTCGCTATCGCGCCGATTGCCCGGGACAGCTGAAGCGGCGTCATCGAGACACCCTGGCCAAACGGGATGTTGCCGATGGAGGAAGGCGACCACTGATCGGTTGAGGGAAGCCATCCCTTGGCCTCACCCGGAAAGTCGACTCCGGTGCGCTCGGTCAGCCCGAACGCCTCGAAGGAGTCGTAGAGCCGCTGCTCGCCGAGCTTAAGGCCGAGCTTCACGGTGCCGACGTTGCTCGAGTTGGTGACGATGTCGGTGAGCGACCAGTTGACCGCCGCGCGCCCGTGGGACTCGTGAATCGTGCGGCCGCCGACCTTGATGGTCGGGGGCAGCTGGAGCTTGGAGTCGGGCTCGAACAGCCCCTCCTCGATAACGGCGGCGGCCGTAACGCTCTTGAGAGTCGAGCCGGGCTCGTAGGCATCGGTCAGAGGCTTGTTTCGGATGGCCTCCGACTTGGCTTTGCCGTACTCGTTGGGGTTGAAGCCCGGCACGGTAGCCATGGCGTATATCTCGCCGTTGCGCGGATTCATGATGACGACCGAGCCGCTCTTGGCGCCCCACTTCTTGACCGCCTGCGCGAGCTCGAGCTGAGCCTGGTACTGAATGTCCTTGTCGATGGTCAGCACGATGTCCTGGCCGTCGACCGGATCGATCGTCTTTTGGATGCCGCCAGGGATGGGGCGCCCGCTGGGATCCCTCTCACCCAGAAGCACGCCCGGCGTGCCGCCAAGCACGTCATCGTACTGGCTCTCGAGCCCGGATAGCCCATCATCGTCGATGCCGACGAAACCGAGAACCTGGCAGGCGAGTTCCCCGGAGGGATACATGCGCCGAGAGTCATCGAGCGTGCCGATGCCCTCGATCTTGAGCTCCTTGACCGCAGCCTCAAGCGCCTGCGCTCGCTGCAGGTCAGCCTTGCGCTCGACGTATACGAATCCCGAATCTACGCTCAGCTTCTCCAGGTACGTCTCAGGTTTTCCACCGAGAGACTCGGCGAGAACCTGAGCCGCCTGGGTCTTGTTCTTGATCTGATTGGGAGCCGCGAACACCGTCCGCGCCTCCATACTCACCGCGAGCGGCTCGCCCTCACGGTCGTAGATGGTGCCCCGGCGCGGAGGGATCTCGATGTCCTTGAGGCGCTGAGCGGTGGCCCGGTCCGCATAGGCGGGAGCCACCACGACCTGAATCCACACGAGGCGTACTGCGACGGCGACGAGGAGCAGCGCAAGGGAGAGGAAGAGGAACGCGTGGCGGCCGGCTCCTGATGGCCGAGTCCGTCGCCCGCTCACACTCCCTCCCCTTCTGTCGCCCGCGTCACCGCGTCGACGCGAGTCCGACATCGCCAACCAACAGGACCTCGGCCTCACCTGCGGCGAGATCCATCACGTCTGAAAGAACCTTCTCGAAACCCGATCGAACCGGGCGGACGCCCTCGTCGGCCTCGGCCACGCTGGCCTGTCCGAGTTCAAGATAGGTCACATCGCCCGCAGGGGCCATGCCCATCGCCTGACCGGCGATCGCGCGAATCCGTGACGGCGAGCCCAGCGCGCTTTGGCGCACCTCGAGCATGTCACCCTCGTAACGCTCGGACTCGATGCGATTGCGCAGCTCATTGGCGGCCATAGACGCCTCTGCGGCCTCGACCGAGAGCCAGACACGGCCCACGCCGAGCAACGCGAACGTAATCGCGAACACGGTGAAGAACCTGAATGCGCGGCGGGCGGCCTGCGCACTCGCTGCTTTGGACGACCCACGCGTGCGAGCCTTCTTGGGCGCGCTCTTGACGACGCGGAGGTGCGGCGTACGCGCCTTGCTCGCCGGTGCATCAAGCTTCCGGGCAGGAAGACCCACGTCGTCACCTCCTTCTACGATTAGCTGGTCTGAGCCAGCCTGGCTACAGTTTCTCGGCGACCCTCAGCTTCGCGCTTCGGGCACGCGGGTTGTCCTCGATCTCGCTGGCGCTCGGAACGATCGCCTTGCGGGTGAGGACGCGGAGTACCGGCTCATTCCCACACGTGCAGACCGGAAGATCCGGTGGACACGTACACCTCTGTGCGTGACCCGCAAACGCGCGTTTCACGATTCTGTCCTCAAGCGAGTGGTAGCTGATGACCGCCACTCTGCCTCCGGGGGCGAGCCATCGAATCGCAGCCTGGAGACCGCGTTCGAGTGACCCGAGCTCGTCGTTGACCTCGATGCGAAGCGCCTGGAAGGTCTTCTTGGCGGGGTGTCCGCCCGAGCGGCGCGCCGAGGCCGGTATGGCGGCCTTGATCACGTCAACGAGGTCGCCGGTTGTCGTGAGGGGTCGGCGGGCGCGCGCGGCTACGATGAATTCTGCGATGCGCGACGCCCACCGGTCCTCACCATAGTCACGGATAATCCGGGCGAGGTCTGATGCCGAGTAATCTGCTACGACCTCTGCTGCGGTTAGAGTCTGATGACCCGGATCCATCCGCATGTCCAGCGGGGCGTCCGCCTTAAAGGAGAACCCTCGCTCGGCAACATCGAGCTGTGGAGACGAAACGCCGAGATCCATGAGGATCCCGTCGACGTACGGGACTCCCGCCTCCACGAGAAGCTCATCTAGGTTGGCGAAGTTGCCCTTGAGCAGGACGACTTTCGCCGGAGGTTCTTGCTGGCCGAGGCGTAGTGTGACTGCTGCTGCGTCAAGTGCTACGTCATCTTGGTCGATGCCCACGAGAATTCCCGTGGGTGCGATGAGGTCTACAAGCCGTTTCGCGTGTCCTGCCCCGCCTAAGGTGCAATCGACGACGATCGAACCGGGGTGCGGTGATAGGTGCTGTGTGACCTCGGCCAGCAAAACTGGGGTGTGCCGGTATTCCATTTTCAATCCTTAGAGGAGTCCGGCCTCGGCCAGCTCCTGAGCAAGGTCTTCGATGCCCTCCGCGGTCTCGCCGTTGTATGCGGCCCAGTTCGCGGCGTCCCACATCTCGATCCGGTCGCCGCTTCCGATCACGACGACGTCCTTCTCGAGCTTCGCCCACGCCCGAAGGTTCGGGGTGAGCGAGACGCGTCCAGCCGAGTCAAGGTCGACCTCGACGGCGCCTGAAGCGAAGAACCGACGAACCTCGCGAACCTTCGGATTGAAGTCCGACTTGGCGATCAGGTCCGTCATGAATCCTTCGTAGTCCTCCGGCGCGAACACGTACAAGGAGTGATCCAGGCCCTTGGCGACGGTGACCGTGCCGGACAGCTGGTTCCGGAAGCGAGCGGGCAGTGAGACGCGACCCTTGGCGTCCAGCGTGTGCTGGTATTCACCGAGAAACATCGTCGCCCCCCTCCGCCTTTGAGCTCCCGAGGACACCCCCATTGCTGCGGAGCCCCCTCCCTGCAAGTGCAACACTATGACACTTCGTCCCACATTGCAACACTCTCATGGGAAATCATCACACCGGAAGGATACCGCATCCCCCACAGACTCCGGCGACGCCGCCGTGAGCGGACAATCATCGGGGAATCGCGTGAACCTGAAGCACCGCGCGAGCGTCATAACTCCTGACGGGCGACGGTCGCCCGGTTGACAGGTGAAGAGAGACGTTGGCACCTGCGGTTTGCCGACCAGCGCACCTCCGTATAGAATCGTGTGGGAGCACTCCCCTCGACTCGGAGGTGAACGAACCGCATGACCGCTAACTGGCCTGCAGCTGTCGTCAATGTCCTCATTCTTGCCTTCTTCGCCGTCGTGGCGATCGGCGTCGCACTGGGCGCCTACTCCGCGAAGGTCCTCAAGAAGCGCGAGAAGAACGAGGCGGGGGCCTAACAGCTTTCGTCTCGAACGCCTGCTTGACCGGACGCCCCGCCTCGAATGACAGGCGCGGGCGTCTTTGTTTGTGCGGACCACGGGAGGGATTCGAGATGAGCAACGCCATGAACCCACGAGTGCTGAAGCGGATCGCATGTGCGGCTCTGCTGGCGATCATGGCCGCGAGCCTCATAGGCTGCGGAGCGTTCAACCAAGCCGAGTCACCCGAGTCGGCCGTCGCACCGAGCGCAGTTCCGCTCGAAGCCCCCAAAGACATGTCGGTTACCGACCAGTATGGCGCCGCGGGGTCTGAACCGATGGCCGATGAGCAGCGGAGCTCAGCGGGTGCCGACGCGGTAATCTCCGCAGACGACAAGTACATAGTGACCGTCGGCAGCATGGACATGCGCGTCGACAAGCTGGACGCCGCACTCACCGGTCTGAAGTCGGCCGTCAAGGCCAACGGGGCCGAGATCTCCGACCTGAGCATCAGCACTGGCTACGTCGACCCGATGGCCTACTCGGAAGGTGCTGCTGAGGGTCCCAAGACCGCCGTCATCACGATGCGCGTCCCCGCCGAGAAGGTCGAGGCGCTGCAGGCCCGCATCGAGAAGCTCGGCACGCTCATCTCCCAAAGCACAAACGCCAACGACGTCACCGAGCAGGTCATCGACCTGGACGCGCGGCTCAAGAACCTGAAGGTCGAAGAGGCCCAGCTCCGAGAGCTGATGAAGCGCGCGGTCAAGATCAGCGACGTGCTCGCGGTCGGGCAGGAGCTCTCTCGCGTGCGCGGCGAGATTGAGTCGATGGATGCCCAGCTCACGTACCTCAAGCGTCAGGCCGCAAAGGCGACGCTGACTGTCTCGATGTCTGAGCCTGCGCCCGTCGTCTCCCCGGGCGGCGCCTCGTGGGGCTTCTCGGAGGCGATCACCAACGGCATCCGCGGTGCGGTTGCGGTCGTCAACACCATCATCGTCGCCGTCATCGCCCTGGCCCCGGTGTGGATCGTGCTCGGAATCATGCTGTGGGTCTTCATGGCACGCCGCCGTCGCCGCGCGGAGAGCACGACCGACGCCGATGAGCCCGCGGAGACCGTAGAGTGATCCGACCCAGCTTCAGGATACCGATATGGGCGGTGCTGGCACTGCCGGCGGCAGCCTACCTCGTGCGCTCGCTCATCCGCGGCGACTTCACCCCGCAGTTGCCTGACGACGCCATCGTGCTTGTCGTCGTAGTGGGAGCGGCGGCGATGGGAGCATACCTACGCGCGCAGGCGGCCCGCGATGGCGTCGACGACGATTCGGACCAGGAACAACGCCACGAAGACAGCGCCCGCTGACGCGAGCGGCATCCACAGGATCTCAGACAGGTCGAGCGACTCTACGCCCGGCGCGCCGGAACCGCTGACCGCCGTGAGGTACGCGCCCAGGGCCACGCCTATGCCGACACCGAGCGCCCAGGTGGAGGCCCACAGCGCCGTACGAGCGAGACCCGAGCCGCGCACCGAGACTCAGCCCTTGACCTTGTAGGGCTTGCCGACCGCGGCCGGAGCCACAGCACGACCCACGACACCCGCGAGCACGATGACGGTGAGCAGGTACGGCAGCATCAGGAAGAACTGCGGCGGGATGTCGATCACGTCGCTGAAGAGCTGCAGCTTGAGCTGCAGTGCGTCGGCGAATCCGAACAGCAATGACGCGGCGTACGCGCCTCCCGGGATCCAACGTCCAAAGATGTTGGCGGCCAGCGCGATGAACCCTCGGCCGTTCGTCATGTTCTCGGTGAAGGAGCCGACCTGCTCGAGAGTCAGGTTCGCGCCCGCGAGACCGGCCATCATCCCCGAGATAAGCACCGCCATCCAGCGGCCGCGCAGCACGCCTACGCCAACAGTGTCAGCCGCACGAGGGTGCTCGCCCAGCGCCCGGAGCCTCAGGCCCCAGCGCGTGCGATACATCGCCCAGGTAAGGAACACGGCGCTGAACATGCCCACGTAGACGAGCGGGGTGTAGCTGAGGAAGACGGTGTCGATCCATACCCAGATCGTACCGAGCAGGCCCTCGCCGCCCGTCGGGAAGTCGAACACCGGGCCGATGGTCGGCACCGGGTCGGTCGTACCGGGGTGGCCGAAGATCGTCTCCATCAAGAAGCCCGTGATGCCAAGCGCGAGGATGTTGATCGCCGTACCGGAGATGACCTGATCGGAACGCAGATTGACCGATGCCCACGCGTGCAGCGCCGCAAAGATCGTCGACGCCAACATCGCCGCGAACACGCCGATCCAGGCGTTGCCGGTGAAGATGGTCGCCACGATGCCGAAGAACGCCGAGACGAGCATCAGCCCTTCCATCGCGATGTTGACGACGCCCGAACGCTCGCAGATGACGGCGCCCATAGCCGCCAGCGCGATGGGGGTCGCAAGCCTGACCGCTGACGCGAACAGCTCGGGTGTCACGATCTCGCTAAACATCGGCGGCCTCCTTCCTCGAACGGAATCGGGCCACGGCCCACGTCACGATCGTCTCGGCCCCCACCAGGAAGATGATGATGCCCTGGATGATCGTGATGACCTTCTGGGACACGTCTGCCTCGAGCTGCATCGTGCCGGCGCCGGCTGACAGCGCGCCAAACAGGATCGCGGCGGCGATGACACCGAGCGGATTGTTCTTCGCGAGCAGCGCAACGGCGATTCCGGTGAACCCGAAGCCGGACGAGAACTGGTCGAACAGCCGGTGATGGACTCCCATAACCTCGACGGCTCCGGCGAGTCCCGCCAGCGAGCCGGACAGGCACAGCGACTTGACGGTGGTTGTCGCAACCGACACGCCGCCCGTCTCGGAGGCGAAGGGGTTGAAGCCGACCGCACGCGCCTCGAAGCCGAGCACTGTGCTGCGCAGGATCCACCAGACCACCACGGCCGCGATCACGCCGAGGATGATGCCCAGGTGCGCCCTGTTGGGCTCTACGAAGCTGAACACGTCGGAGATGCGCGGCAGCTGGCTCGTGACCGGCAGTTCCGGCGACTGCGGAATGGCGCCCTCGTCCTTGAACGGGCCGGTGATGATCCACGAGACCAGATAGCGTCCGATGTAGGTGAACATCATCGTGGTGATGACCTCGTGCGCGCCGATCTTGGCCTTCATCAACGCCGGGATGAACGCCCATGCCGCACCCGCCAGCATGGCAGAGAGCAATACCAGCGGTACCGAGACGACCCACGGCTGGCCGGCCACTGAATAGCCTACGAACGCCGCTGCCAGACCGCCCAGGAAGAGCTGTCCCTCTGCTCCGATGTTGAAGAGGCCGGAGCGGAAGCCGTAGGCAACCGCGAGGCCGGTGAAGATGAGCGGGGTGGCCCGCAGCAGGGTCTCACCGATCTGGCGGACACCTCCAAACGCCCCGTAGAACATCGCCGAGAACGCTTCGATCGGGCTCTCGCCCGACAGGAGGATGATCACCGAGCCGATCAACACAGCGATCGCCACCGAGATGAATGGCGTCGCGATACGGATGGCGCGCTGGATGTTCTCCTGCTCTTTGGCGTTCTGCCGCTCGGCGGCCTCGGCCGCCGCTTGCTCCTGGGCTATGACTTCCTGCTCGTCGACGGGAGGCCCGGTGCGATCAGGCATCGGCTTCCTCCCCTCTCGACTTACCCTTGCCTCCGGTCATATGGATTCCGAGCTCTTCCTCGGTCACCGAACCTCCTGCGAACTCGGCGACGATACGGCCTTCGTACATCACGAGGATCCTGTCGGACAGCGACATGACCTCTTCGAGCTCCATGCTCACGAGGAGGACGGCTTTGCCGCTGTCCCGCTCGGCCAGGATGCGTCGGTGGACGAACTCGATGGCGCCCACGTCCAGTCCGCGGGTCGGCTGCGCCGCCACGAGCAGATCGGGATTGCGGCCCAGCTCGCGGGCGAGGACCAGCTTCTGCTGGTTGCCGCCCGAGAGATTCGCCGCGGCCACGTGCTCGTGCGGCGTGCGCACGTCGTAGTCGGCGATGCGCTCCGTGGCCACACGATTCATCGCACCCCGATCCATCAGCAGGCCGTACTTCGCGAAAGGCGGCTTGCGGTGGTCTCCGAGCACCATGTTGTCGACCAAGTCGAACTCGAGGACGAGCCCCCTGCGATGGCGATCTTCCGGGACGTGCGAAACTCCGGCCGCGATGGTGTCCCGCGTGTCGGCTTTGGTGATGTCCTTGTCACGCAGGAAGACCGATCCCTCGCGAGGGCGGCGCAGGCCCATGATGGCCTCGACCAGCTCGCGCTGACCGTTGCCGTCAACGCCCGCGATACCCAGGATCTCGCCCTCGCGCACCGTGAGCGAGACACCCTTCAGCGCCTCGAGCTTGCGGTCGTCGAACACGTGGAGGTTCTCAACGCGCAGTACGTCGGCGCCGGGCTTGACAGGCGACTTCTCGACACTGAGCACCACGTCGCGGCCGACCATCATCCGCGCCAGACCCTGCTCGTCGCAGGCGCTCGGCGTGGTCTCACCGACGACCTTGCCGGCGCGCATCACGATGATCCGGTCGGCGAACGCCATCACCTCGTCGAGCTTGTGGGTGATGATGACGACCGCCAGGCCCTGGTCCACGAGCTGCCTGACAATTTCGAAAAGCTCGCGCACCTCCTGTGGCGTCAGCACCGCAGTCGGCTCGTCGAGAATGAGGATGCGCGCGTCTCGGTACAGAGCTTTCAAGATCTCAACGCGCTGCTGCTTACCTACTGAGAGATCTCGGATGCGGTCATCAGGGTCGACCTTGAGTCCGTAGCGCTCGGAAAGCTCGACGACGCGCTTGCGTGCGGTCTTCCGGTCGATTACGCCGCCAAAGCCCGATGTGGGCTCCATTCCGAGCACGATGTTCTCGGTGACCGTGAGCGGCTCCACGAGCATGAAGTGCTGGTGAACCATACCGATGCGCCGTGCGATCGCGTCGCGTGGCGCGCGGATGTTCACGACCTCGCCGTCGACGACTATCTCACCCGAGTCGGGCTCGAGAAGGCCGTAGGCGACGTTCATGAGGGTGGACTTGCCCGCTCCGTTCTCTCCGAGCAATGAGAGGACTTCGCCCGGTGAGACGTCGATCGAGACGTCTTCGTTGGCGAGGACGCCGGGGAAGCGTTTGGTCACGTGCCTGAGTTCAAGAATCGGCTGACGCCTGGTTGCATCGACCGGGAGGTCGCATGCGGGGGTCGGCTCAGGGGACATCGAGGCTCCCGTTATCGGCTCGAAGGGGGTTCCGGAGGGCGCCTGACTCGACACCCTCCGGAACACTCCGACAGGTTGCGGGTACTACTCCACGCTCTCAGGCACGGTGTAGGTGCCGTCGACAACCTCCTGGCGCGCGGTCTCTACCGCGTCCTTGACCTCCTGCGGCATCTTGGTCTCCCAGTCGTGATAGGGAGCCAAGCCCACGCCATCCTCGGCGATACCGAAGAAGACGTTCTCGCCGCCGGCGATCGTGCCGTCGACCGCACGCTTGACCGTCTCGAACACGGCGTTGTCGACACGCTTGACCGCTGAGGTCAGGATCGTGTCACCGATGCCCGGAATGGTCTCGTACTGGTCAGCGTCGACGCCGATGAACAGCGCCTTGTTGTCCTGGCAGGCCTTGGCGGTACCGGTGCCGGTCGCACCAGCAGCGGCGAAGATGATGTCAGCGCCGCCCTCGATCAGGCTCTTACCGGCCTCGAGGCCCTTCTGCTGATCCGTGAACGAGCCCGTGTAGACGCTCTTGACCTCGATGGTCGGATCGACCTTCTTGACGCCTGCGATGAAGCCCGCCTGGAACTTCTGGACCGGCGGGATCTCCATGCCACCGACGAACCCGACGACCTTCTGGTCGTTCAGGCGATCATCGACGTCCGGCATGGTGGTGAGCTTGCCGGCGACGATACCCGCCAGATAGCCCGCCTCCTGCTCCTTGAAGTTGAGGCCGATGACGTTGGCGTCCGCCGGATCGAAGAAGATATCGATGCCGCCGAAGTTGACGTCAGCGAACTGCGGAGCGACCTTGGTGACCGTGTCGGTCATAAGGAAGCCGACTGCGAAGATCGGATCGAAGCCTGCGGTCGCAAGCTGGTTGATGTTGCTCTCGTAGTCCGTGGGCTCCTTGGACTCGAGAACCTTGATCTCGGTGCCGAGTTCTGACTCGGCGCGCTGCAGACCGGCGTATGACAGGTCGTTGAACGACTTATCGCCCAGTCCGCCCACGTCGGTGACCATGGCGGCCTTGACGTCGGTCTTGGGCTCCTCGGCCGGCTGCTCGGGCTCAGCGGTCTCTCCACCACAACCGGTGACGAGTGCTGCGAGAAGCGCCATTCCGAGAAGTACCGCGATGAGCTTGCCCCACTTCGATCTCACAGAGATCTCCCTCCTATACGCGGAACGAACGGACTTATACATTCTAGCCCTCTCGGCCGTGCCCCGTTCGAACCATTGGACCCGCACATCCGTACCGATCAGCGCAGCCGCGCTCTCGGGTGCGTCGATAAGTATTCTTCCCGTATGTGACGAGTATCTACGTGCGTATAGACCTGAGTTGTGGAAATATCTGCGTGCCCGAGCATCTCCTGCAGCGCCCTGAGGTCCGCGCCGCCCTCGAGAAGGTGCGTCGCGAACGAGTGGCGCAGCGTGTGAGGATGCAGGTTCTCGATGCCGACGCGGGCTCCGTAACGCTTCACAGACGTGAAGACGGACTGCCGGGAGAGCCGTCCTCCGCGGTTGTTCAGGAACACCGCGGGCTCGGAGGCCCGAATGCTGGCAGCGGGCCGCAGAAACGATCTGCCATGCCTCAAATACGCATCGAGGGCAGTCACGGCCAACCCCCCGATGGGCACGAGCCGTTCCTTGCTCCCCTTCCCGAAGACCCTGATGAATCCGTCCTCGAGATCGACATCGGTCGTGTCGAGTCCGACCAGCTCGCTCACTCGCACACCGCACCCGTAGAGGACCTCGAGCATCGCGCGGTCACGCAGCCCCACGGGGCCGTCCGGAAACGGCTGTGACAGCAACTTGTCGGCCTGCTCGACCGATATGACGTCGGGCAGACGCTCGGGGACGCGAGGAAGCGGAAGCCGTGCGGTGGGATGGTTCTCGGTGAGACCTTCTCGGACGAGGAACTTGTGGAAGCCCTTGATCGCGGCAACTTTGCGCTCGACGCTGCTCGGCGCGAGCCCCCTCGTACGCAGGTCGCCTATCCACGCGGTGACGTCCTCGCGGCTCACGGCCTCGGGCGCGGTCACCCGGCGGGCCAGGAGGAACTCGACGTACTCGCCCAGGTCGCGGTCGTACGCGGCGAGCGTGTTGGGCGAAGCGCCCCGCTCGATCGAGAGGTAGCCCAGATATTCGTCGACGAGTGTCTTCACGACTCGATGATAGCGAAGCGGCCGCCCCGAGGTGTCGGGACGGCCGCTCGTGAGTGCGATTCCGGGGCGCTCTTAGTGAAGCAGCGACTCCAGCGGGGTGTACTCGAGGCCGTGAACGTCCGCGACCTCCTTGTAGACGATCTTGCCGGCGAGCACGTTGACGCCCTTTGCGAGCGCGGCGTCGTCGGTCACAGCCTGCTTCCAGCCCTTGTCGGCGATCGCAAGGCCATAGCGCAGCGTGGCGTTGGTGAGGGCCTGCGTCGAGGTGTTGGGCACCGCACCCGGCATGTTGGCGACGCCGTAGTGAAGAACGCCGTCGACGAAGTAGGTCGGGTCGGCGTGCGTCGTGGCCTTGGTGGTCTCGATGCAGCCGCCCTGGTCGACCGACACGTCAACGAGAACAGCGCCCGGCTTCATCGTCGGGAGCATGTCGCGGGTGACCAGGTACGGGGTCTTGGCGCCCGGCAGGAGCACCGCGCCGATGACCAGGTCGGCCTCGGTGACGATGTGCTCGACGTTGTACTTGGACGAGAAGAGGGTGCGCACGCTGTTGCCCCAGACCTCGTCGAGGTAGCGCAGGCGGTCGAGGTTGACGTCCATGATGGTGACGTCGGCGCCCATGCCCTTGGCGACGTAGGCGGCGTTGGTGCCGACGACGCCACCGCCGAGGACGACGACCTTGGCCGGGAGAACGCCGGGGACGCCGCCCATGAGGACGCCGCGGCCACCGAACGGCTTCTGCAGGTAGGTCGCGCCGACCTGCGCGGCCATGCGACCCGCAACCTCAGACATGGGAGCGAGCAGCGGGAGCGAGCGGTTGGGAAGCTCGACGGTCTCGTACGCGATGCAGACGGCACCGGACTTCACGAGGCCCTCGGTCTGAGGCAGGTCGGGAGCGAGGTGAAGGTAGGTGTAGAGGATCTGGCCCTCACGAAGGCGGGCGATCTCGACAGCCTGGGGCTCCTTGACCTTGACGATCATCTCGGCGCGGGCAAACACCTCGTCAGCGGTGTCGACCATCTCGGCTCCGGCGGCGACGTACTCGGCGTCCGTGAACGACGAACCCTCGCCGGCGCTCTTCTCCACGAGCACGCTGTGGCCGTGCGAAACGAACTGGGCAACTCCGCCCGGGGTCATTCCTACACGAAACTCGTTGTTCTTGATCTCCTTAGGCACTCCGACGATCAAGGTGTCCTCCTCCAGTAGTGGCGGTCGATCGCATCGCGTCGCACCGGATGGTCCGCCGCGTTTGAACACTGCCTTCAAGTGTAACGCCAAGGCAACACATTTCAACGATTGGATGTATAAGGAACGGATGTCGCTGCATAGGGAGTGATGCTATCCAATAGTCATCCGCGCAGCGCCAGGAGCTGGTATGGAGTCCGACATGCATAGGGAGCGAACCACCTCGGTGCCCTACGCCTCCGTCGCCACCATCCGCAGCGCCGCTGGACGCGCTTCGCTCCTTCCCGGACTGCGTGTGCTCATGGCCCTCTATGCTCCCCTGCTCATGGGCTATGCGGTCGGTCGTCTATACCACGCTGTGCCGTTCGCTGTGGGGGCACTGGTGGCCGCCCTGGTCGATCCGGGCGGGTCAAGTCAGCGGCGCGGAGCGGCGATCATGACCGTCACTTTTGGCGGGGCTGCCGCGTTCGCCCTGGGCGATATCCTGGGTGCATACCCCGCGACCGGCATCGTATACGCGTTTGCCGTCATCTTCGGCTGCGGCCTCTTCACCGAGTTCGGAGCGGCCGGAATCCGGACCGGATCGTGGATCACGGCACTGGCGCTGCTCGGTGTCGCATCTTCGGGTGTCGACCCCGGACTCGTCACCCCTGCGGGTCTCGCACTGGGCGGGCTGTGGGCGTTGGCACTGGGACTCGGCCCCTTCAAGCAAGACGGCACGATGCGCAAGGGGCTCACGCGCCGCGCTATCCATCTGCGCCGATCCGCCCTCGACCACTTGGCGCTGCGCACAGCCGTGGGCCGGCACGCCGCCCGCGTCGCCGTGTCCGCGAGCGCCGCGCTCGCGCTCGCGTACGCACTCGATCGGCCGCACGTTGCATGGATGGCGGCGGCGGCCATCGCGGTTCTCGACCCGCGCATTCCGAGGCTCACCCAGCGCGGCGCACGTCTCGTGGTCGGCACAGCAGTCGGCGCCGCCTTCGCGGCGGCAGCGGTCTACTTCGCGCCCTCCGGCGCGGTGCTGCTCGCGATGCTCGCTCTCGTACTGTTTGCGGCGGTGAGCATGCGGTCGGTCGAGTACGGCGCCTACGTCACCGCGTTCACGGCGTTCTCTCTGGCGGTTGGAGCGTTCTCCGGCAGCCTCGACCTCACGCTCGTGGGAGGGAAGATCGCGGACGCCGTCATCGGGGCTGTCCTCGCCCTCGCGATCGCGCGTCTCAGTTTCCCGGAGTCCGAGCGGTCGCGGCTCGCATCCGAGCTCGCCCGGCTCTAGGCCTCGGCGGCGGTCGCAAGGCGCGCGGCCACTTCGCCCGCCGCGAACGCGGCAGCGAAGAACGCCGGGTCGTCGGCAAACCCGCGCCCCATCGTTGTGACTGCGACACCGTGCATGTCCGGCGGCGCAGTGCGGCCGGCCGAAGCATCGGCGCGTGCGTGTCGGTCCCAGATCCCAGCTTCCTCAAGCGCGGTGTCGACCGCATCGGCGAACTGCTCGGGCAAGGAGGGAACGGCGACGCTCGCCCCGGCCAGCGCGATGGTAGAGAGCGCCGAGAGCGTGTGATGGCTGACGCCGCGGTGGCGTTCACGCGCATCCGCGAACGAGACTCGCAAGCACGCCACTGGACGACCGCCGAGCACCGCGACGGCGTTGACGGCCTCGCCCTGGGCGACGCCACCGTGACCGAAGGGTGTGGCCGTCCCCACGACGCCGGGCCCGATCGCCACGATCGCAACGTCGGCGAGAGCGACGTGTCGCGCAGCGAGCAGCCCTGAGTGGAGGTTGACCGCCTCCAGCCCTCCGCCGAACGACTGCCCGCATGAGATCGTCTCGTCGATGAGCCCGCCCGCCACGCTTGCACGAATCACGTCGGAGAGAGGCAGAGCGAGCGCGGCCTCATCGGTCATCACGTACGCGATGCGCAGCGACGGATCCGCCTGCTTGACCGCAGCGGCGACGAGCGGGACCTGGCTGTGGAGCCCGCAGCACACCACTGGCATGCCAGCCAGGTCGGTAGCCTGTCGCATCGCCGCGTGATGCGACGACTCCTGTGACTCCACCGACACCACGTCGAGCTGGTGCGGCGAGTAGCGCATCTTCATGATGTGGCCGCCGGATGGCGCGTCGAGCGCGATACCCTCACCCGAACGCACGGCGGCCACCACGAAGTGGCTGCCTCCGGTGCCGAGTCCGAGCCCGACAGCGGTAGCGTTGAGAAGCACGCGCTCCCCCTCGGCCACCTCACCGACGAGCGCGGTGTAGTTGACCGCCGTGCCTTCTGAGCCATCGTCGAAGGAGACATCGAGCCGCTGGATGCCGCTGGCGGCCCCTGAGACCGACGAGACTGTTGCCCACGCGAGAAGCATCAGGAGGCCATACGGCGGGCGACGGCGAGCACGAGGGCGCACAGCGCATCGAGGTCGGCGACGGTGATCTGTTCGTCCGTGCCGTGCACGCCCGCCATGCCGCAGCTGAGCGCGACCGTCGGGACGCCGAGCGCGGCGATGACGTTGGCGTCGCTTCCGCCTCCGGTCGTGAACGTCTTGGGAGTGAGGCCCGCGTCCTTGCAGGCAGCCGCGACGAGCGCGACCGCAGGCGAGTCATCGGGCAGGAGGAACCCCTCGTATTCGAGCGTCCAGCGGACGTCGACGGTGCCGCCGGCAGCCTCGGCCGCCGCGCGCATCGCCGCGTCCATTCGCTCGCGCACAGCGTCGGCCTTGTCGCGCTCCAGCGAGCGACACTCGCCGGTCAGCGTCACCTTCGCGGTCACGACGTTGGTGGCCGCGCCTCCGGCGATGGACCCAACGTTGGCTGTGGTGACCTCGTCAAGACGCCCAAGCTCCATCGAGCAGATGGCCGCAGACGCCATCGAGATCGCCGAGATGCCCTTCTCGGGTGAGACACCCGCGTGGGCTGCACGACCGAGGAACTCGGCCGAGAAGGTGTAGTGAGTGGGCGCGCCAAGCACGATTCCGCCGGGCGAACCATCCGCATCGAGCACGAGGCACAGGTCGCTTTCGACGTCCGCCGCCGACAGCTCCTTGGCGCCGCGCAGTCCGACCTCTTCCTGCACCGTGAAGATGCACCGGATGGTCGGGTAGTCGCCACCTTGCTCGGCGAGCCTGCGCACCATCTCGATCGCCGCGGCGATGCCCGCTTTGTCATCGGCACCGAGGATGGTCTCCCCCATCGAGACGACGATTCCATCGACCAGGCGCGGTTCGACGCCGGTGCACGGCTCGACGGTATCCATGTGCGCCGAGAGCACGAGAACGCCGGGGGTGGTGCCCGGGAATTCGGCGATCAGGTTGCCGACGTCGGAGCCGGTGAGCTTCGCGCTGTCGTCGTAGCGGACCGTACACCCGGTCGCGAGGAGAGCGCGCTCGCAGTACGCCGCGACGCCTGCCTCCGCACCCGACGGGCTGTCGATCCGAACGAGGTCAAAGAACGTATCGAGCAGCCTCGGGTCCGACATCAGGTCGTCCTACCTGCCGTTCTTGTACGCGACCGCTGCGCCGATGAAGTCTCGGAACAGCGGCGCCGGACGGGTGGGACGGCTCTTGAATTCGGGGTGTCCCTGGTTGCCGAGGAACCATGGGTGGTCCGGCAGCTCGACCATCTCGACGAGCTTGCCGTCAGGGCTGACGCCGCTGATGATGAGGCCTGCTTCGACCAGACGGTCACGGTACGCGTTGTTGACCTCGAAGCGGTGGCGGTGGCGCTCGTAGATGACCTCTTCACCGTAAGCCGCGTGGCCCTTGGTGTCGGCGACCACCTTGCACGGGTAGGCGCCCAGACGCATCGTGCCGCCCATGTCCTCGATTCCGTGCTGGTCGCGCATGAGGTCGATGACGGGGTGCTCGGTGACCGGGTCGAACTCGGCCGAGTTCGCTCCGTCGAGCCCGGCGACGTGGCGCGCAAACTCGGCGACCGCCACCTGCATGCCCAGACAGATGCCGAAGTACGGCACCTTGTTCTCGCGGGCGTACTTGGCGGCGCGGATCTTGCCCTCCACGCCGCGGATGCCGAAGCCACCCGGCACGAGGATCCCGTCGAAGGCCGCGAACGTCGACGCGATCTCCTCGGGGGTGAGCGACTCAGCGTCGACCCACTCGACCCGAACCTTGTGGTCGTGGAAGATGCCGGCGTGATCGAGTGCCTCGGTCACCGACAGGTAGGCGTCGGGCAGCGCGACGTACTTGCCGACCAGCGCGATATTGACCTCATCGGGCAGTGCCGCCGAGTGTGCGCAGAACGCCTCCCACTCGGCCATGTCGGGCTCCCCGGCCTCGAGGCCGAGCCGCTCCATCACCATGGTGTCGAGACGCTGCTCGCGCAGACGCATCGGCACCTCATAGATGCTGCGGGCGTCCTGGGCGCTCACGACGGCCTCAGGCTCGACGTCGCAGAACAGCGCGATCTTGCGCCGGATCGAGGCGTCGATGGGCCGGTCGCTGCGGCACACGATGAAGTCCGGCTGGATACCGATGCTGCGGAGTTCTTTGACCGAGTGCTGCGTCGGCTTGGTCTTGAGCTCGCTCGAAGCGGCGATCCAGGGCACGAGCGACACGTGGATGTAGCAGACGTTGTCGCGGCCCTTGTCCTTGCGCATCTGTCGGATGGCCTCCATGAACGGAAGCGATTCGATGTCGCCGACCGTGCCTCCGACCTCTGTGATGATCACGTCGGGCTGGGTCTGCTCGGCGAGGCGATTCACGCGCTCTTTGATGTCGTTGGTGACGTGCGGGATGACCTGCACGGTGCCGCCGAGGAAGTCCCCGCGACGCTCCTTGCCGATCAGGTTCTGATAGATGGAGCCGGCGGTGACGTTGCAGTCTCGCGACAGCGACTCGTCGATGAAGCGCTCGTAGTGTCCCAGGTCCAGGTCGGTCTCGCCGCCATCGTCGGTAACGAAGACCTCGCCGTGCTGGAAGGGGCTCATCGTGCCGGGGTCGACGTTGAGATAGGGGTCGAGCTTCTGGATCGTCACCTTGAGACCGCGCGACTTGAGCAGGCGGCCCAGAGATGCTGCCGTGATGCCCTTGCCGAGCGATGAGACGACGCCACCGGTCACGAAGATATGCTTGGTCATGTGCCCCTGACTCTCCTTGAGAACGAGCGAACCTTCCCTCGAGTGATTCTACTCGGGGTGCGTCGTGCTGTGAGGACTTGATTTCTCATCTTCCGAGGAATCGGTCGCCTCTGTGTTCCTTCCCCACCCGTCAAGCGCCCGCAAGATCCCGTTTCCCTCGATCACCTTCGAAAACGAAACACGCTCGCTCGCCAGATTCAGGGCCAGCATGAGCGTGAAGTAGGCGACGAGCGCCCACAGCGGGATCGACAAGACGATGAGCGTGCCGGCCACGGCGCCCATGGGGTTGGCGCCGGCGTCGCCGAGCATCCCTGACTCACCAAGATCGTAGCGCCAGACCGCAACGACCGGCCCAAGCGCGAAAGCCATGAGCGCCACCAGGTCAACGAACTGCGTCCCCGCGGTCCGGGAAAGCGCCGGCGGCGCCAGGACGAATGCGGTGAGAACGCAGCCGATGATCGCGAGCACGCTGTAGGACTTCAGTGCGCGACCGGGCCGGAGGTCCGTCAGATTCACGAAGTTGGCGGTCAGCGCGATGGCCGCACCGGCGAGAAGCGCGAGCCCCCCGTTGGCGACGATCGCGAGTGGACCCTCGAATCCGCCCCACGGCGCGAACTGGCTGCCGAACAAAGCGACGGTCAGGCACGCCGTACCCATGCCGATGAGCTTGAGTCCGCCGGTCGTGAGGCGTCCGCGGAACATCGCCTTCAGGTGGCCCCTGAAGCCCCTGTCCGCGCCGGTGCCGAATGCGTCGTCGACGATCCCGAGTGCGAAGCCGACCAACGCCAGGGGACCCGCGAGCGTGAGGATGGCGAGCACCGATTCGGAGCCGATAGTCGCGAACAGCACGCCACCGACGATCGCTGCGCCCGACCAGACGAGCCACACGACGCCGAGTCCCATAAACACCGGCTGACCCCGGTAGTTCTGACGCGTCGCGGAGTCCGCAAGCGCGGGGACGAGCATACGCATGAAGCCCCAGGGCACGAGCACGCCGAGCACCGCGGCCGCCAGAAGCACGATCACCGCGGCACCGCTCACGAGGCCTCCTCGGAAGGAAGCGTGCCGGCTTTCGCAGAGTCGAGCAACGACCCGAGCATCAGCCAGGCGAGCGCGGTGCCCATGTAGAAGAACTCGAGTGCGGGTATGACGATGCCCGAATCCTCGGTGAAGTAGGCCACCACCCCCGCAGCCAGCGAGACCGTGATCGCGTCGGCGAAGTCGGGGTTGCGACCGAGCGTCTCGGCGAAGTCACCCTGAGGGCGCCAGCGCATGAACGCCAGGAATGCGAGGGTCGCGATAAGAATGTAGGCCCAGTTCGTGCGCGTGAGCACGCGTGCATTGGTTGCCGCCTTGCGCGCGACGATGGTCCACAACTCCTCGATGCCGCCTTGTTCGGCGGACCCGATGGCGCGAGCGAGATGGGTCTGTTCGCCTCCACCGTAGAGGTCGATCGCGGCGAATCCGGCGATGATGATGGCCGATGCGAGGAAGAGCCACAGCACCGTCTTCCACGAGACGTGGTGCCCGTTCATGAGCACCCACGCCAGCCCAAAGCCCACGGTTCCCCATATGGCGACACCGACGTTGGCGCCCCAGAAGGGGGCTGCGGCCGTGCCGACCACGAGGATGCCCAGGATCGGAATGCCGATACGCCTCCCCCACGTGGTGGCGACCGAGTCGGGCCACTCATCGAACAGGAGCGCGATTCCGATGATGGAAGAGCCGAACAGGATGGCCGCTGCCTCGTTGCCGAGCCCGTAGAAGCGCGCGGCGAGCAGCGGAGAGTAACCGAAGAAGTTGGTGAACGACAGCGGAGCTCCGAGCCACTGATCCACCATGAGGACGCCCGCGGTGAGCAGGCAGAGAGCCGCAACAGGGATGCGGGTCGGGAAGCGCAGCATGAGCCCCACCGCCGCAGCGAACACGACGAGGGTCGTGATGACGAGCGCCACGACCGCCTCGGACGACGTCGCCGGCCACGGACGCCACACGTACATCAGCCACGAGGACACCGGGACTGACAGCACAAGCAGCAGCGCGACGCGCAGCGAGCGCGTCCACCACACGACCGCGGCAGTCGCCCAGTAGCGCGACCTCACCAGCACGAGCGCGGAGACGAGCAGAATCGCGACGGTGAGGCCCACGAAGGTGTTCACCACGCCGCGCTTGGCCTCGTCGGCCGCAACCGCGGTGGCGTCCATACGCATGAGTTTGGTCACCCGGTCATCGATGGTGCCGACCGGAGGCGACGTGCGCATCTGGTTGCCAAGAACCTGGACGGGCCGTTCGATGCCGAGGATGGAGAGCGCTGTCGCCGTCACGTCGAGGTTGGTGACCAGGCCGTCACGCTGCGTGGAGTCGGAGACGAGGAACCCGTCCCAGCCGTCGCCCGAGACCACGATCGGACCGAGCCCTTCGGGGCGGCCCGATCCAGGATCGCCGATCGACTGCGACACGATCATGACCACCGCGTCGGGGAAACGCTCTCGGGACTGGCCGATGATGTCGTCGAGCGTCCCGAGGGCGTGCAGGCGCTGGCTTTCCGCGACCTTGGGCGCCACCTGCGTCTCGAACTTGGTGGCGCGGTAGCTGTCCCCCGGATCGAGAACGATGAGCGAGGGGCCGTCATGCTCGGCGGTCTTCTCGGCCACACCGGTGAGCGCTTCGCCGAAGCGGTCCGGATCGGTCTCTATGCCGAACGGCGCACTCGGGTTCTCCATCACGAGTCGCGTGGAGACGTCGCCCAGGGCAACTAGGCCCGAGTCGTTCATCGCGGCGAGCGCCGCGGGACGCACCCGGCGCTGCTCGCCGGTCACGTAGCCGACGTCCGAGTTGCCGATCGCGGCGGTGATACCGCCCGCAGCCTCGACCTCTTCGCCGAGGGTGCCGATCACGACCTCCTCGGCGCGAGCCTCGTTCAGCCGGTCGGTCATCGGCTTGCCGAGGAACACGATCGCGTTCTGTCCGACCACCTCACCGGTGGTTCGGCGGAACGCCTCCGCGGCGTTACCGACTTCGTAACTCTCTTCGACGTTGTAGGCCGCGGGCGCGTCGAATGACGGAACCGCCCAGCTGCCTGCGGAGATGGTAAGCGCTCCCTCGAGCGGTGAAGGCCTCTCGCCCGGCTCGCGCGTACGGCTCCTGGCGTTAATGTCGCCGATCGCGCCTTCTTCGGCCAACGCCCACATGTTGGGCATGGTCGTGGCGGTGACATCGCTCCAGGTGAGATACGGCGCCAGCACGATGACGACGCGCTTGGCGGGATCGGGAGAATCCTGGGCGAATGCGAGGGGGGTCAGCAGGCAAGCCGCAGTGAGCGCGGCCGCGATGGCGATCGTGGTGCGAAGTCGTCTCATGTGAAGCCATGATAACTGAAGCGGCGTGCTTCGCGGGTGACGATGCGGTGTCGGCTGCGCGCGCGTCTCGGAGTGCTTCGCACGCTCGGTTACACTTATCCCGGTCGCATCGGCGGCCTGCCCGACATCCGGAAGCTGGAAGGCACCGAGATCAGCAGACCCTCCATCGCACGCTCGACCGCGACCATGTCGACCGCGACCGCGCTCTCCCGCGTCACGGGCTTCATCCGCATGTGGGCCACGGCGTTCGCGCTCGGTGCGACCGGGCTCATGTCGTCCTACAGCGTCGCGAACAACATCCCGAACATGATCTTCGAGCTCGTCGCCGGCGGAGTCCTCTCGGCGGTGTTCATCCCCTCGTTCCTTGAGCTGCGTGAGTCGGACGGCGAAGACTCGGCCTGGCGATTCGCGAGCCACGTGTTCAACCTGGTCGTCCTCGCGCTCGGCATAGTCGCCGTCATCGGCACGCTGTTCCCCGAGCCGTTCATCTGGACGCAGACGTTCCGGCTCCCCCAGGGTGAGTCGGAAGCGGTCAGAGAGCTCGGCGCGTTCTTCTTCAGCTTCTTCGCCATCCAGGTGGTCGTGTATGGCGCCGGGATGGTCATGCAAGGCGTGCTGAACGCACAACGCAGGTACCTGTGGCCGGCCTTGGGCCCGGTGTTCAACAACATCGTCGTGATCGTGACGATGATCGTCGTGGCGTTCATGCCGGTAGGCCGCACGAGCCTGACCGTGCTCGCAGTGGGGACGACATTGGGTGTCGTCGCGATGTTCGCCGTGATGGTCCCGTCGCTGTTGAAGTCGGGTGTGAGGTACACCACGGGGCTCGGCTTCCACGACCCCACGGTTCGCCGGATGTTCGTGCTCGCCGTTCCCACGGTCATCTACGTGATCACCAACCTGGTCGCCGTGTCGTTTCGCAATGCCTCGGCGTTCGCGGTGGATCCCGCCGGCCCGTCCCAGCTCATGTACGCGTGGACGTTCTACCAGCTCCCGTACGGAATCCTCGCTGTTGCGCTCGCTACGGCGGTCTTCACCGAACTCGCCGAGACCGCCGGGCAAAAAGACTGGGGAGCTTTCAAGGACAACTTCGGCCGAGGCCTTAGGGCGACCTTGGTCCTCATGCTCCCCTGCGCCGCCCTGCTCATCGCGCTCGCCGAGCCGCTCGTAGGGCTCTACCGGGTGGGCCGATTCACCACCGAAGACATCCCGGCGGTCGCCCAGGTTCTGCAGCTGTGGGCGCTCGGGCTCGTGTTCTTCGCGCTCATGATGTACGTGCTCAGGACCTACTACTCACTCAAGGACACGGTCACGCCCGCAATCGCGAACCTGGCACTCACTGCGGTCCAGATCGGGCTGTACGTACTTCTCACCACCGGTGTCGGCACGTGGGAGGGTCTCGGCATCAACGGGATCCCCATCGCCGACGGCGTCTTCTACGCGCTGCTGTTCTCAACCCTGGCCGTACTCCTGCGCAAGAAGATCGGCTCCTACGACCTGGCCGGCACCGCGCGCACCTTTGGCGTGATGACGCTGGCGGCCGCAGTCGGCGGAGTGGTCGCCTGGGGCATCGCCGAGATCACGGCACCGCTGCTCCCGGGTTTTGCCGGCTCCCTGCTGCAGGTGACCCTCGGCGGCATCGGAGGGCTTGCCGTCGCGTTTGGGCTCGGCCGGCTCATGGGCGTCCGCGAGATCACGAGCGGCGTCGCGATGGTGCGGCGCGTCCTCGCCAGACGTTCAGCCAAGCGGACTTCCTAAGAAAGGCTTCCACGTGCAGATCGCCGCACTCATTCCCGCACATGACGAAGAACAGCGCATAGGTGACACGGTGAAGGCCGCCCTCGGCATTCCGGGCGTCACCCGCGTCGTAGTGGTCGACGACGGATCGAAAGACCAGACCGCCCGAGTCGCCGAGGACGCTGGAGCCAAGGTGGTGCGGCTCGTGTTCAACGTCGGCAAGGGTGCGGCACTCGAAGCCGGTGCGTCGCGGATCGAGGACGCCGACGTGGTGTTGCTGCTGGACGGCGACCTCGGCGAGACGGCGAGTCAGGGTGAGCTGCTGCTTGCACCGGTACTCGCCGGCAACGCCGACATGGTTATCGCGAGCTTTCCGCGACCTGAGGGCAAGGCGGGTTTCGGCTTCGTCATGCGGCTCGCGCGCTGGGGCATCCGCAGGTTCGGCGGACCCGGATTCGACCCGCAGGCACCGCTGTCAGGACAGCGGGCCCTCACAAACGCGTGCCTCGCCGCCACACGCCCCTTCGCCACTGGGTACGGAGTCGAGGTCTCACTCACCGTGAGGGCGCTCAGGAGCGGCCTGCGCATCACCGAGGTCCCGACCACGATGGCTCACGCGGCCACGGGCCGTGACGTCAAGGGATTCACGCACCGCGGCCGGCAGTTCGTCCACGTCGCGCTCGCGCTCATCAGTCTCGCGTTCGAGCGGCGCCCAAAGGTCAGCTAGAGGTCCGCAGGCTCCGGGAACAGCGCCACAGCCTGGTCCGCAAGCCCGTAGTAGGCCGACTCGGCCCCGCTGAACAGCGCCACGAGCGTGTAGCGGCCGACGTCGGTCCCCAGCGTGTCGAACGCCGCCAAGCCGTTCTCGACTGCGCGCGCTGCCAGCCCGTTTCCGGCCGTGGTCGTCTGCGCGCCGATGCCGGGCAGCCCAAGGTCCGTGAACGCGCCTGCAAGCGCCAGACCCGCCGCATCGGGCTGCTTTTCGCGGGCGGCGATCGTCACAAGCCCCTGTCCCGCGACCTCGGCCGTGAGCCCGTCGATGGCGATGACGTCGGCCTCGGTGAGAGCCTCGGTCACGGGGCGGTCCGCACGAGGCTCCGACCACTCCGCGGCGAGCGATGCGACGACGCTCTCCTGCACCGCGACCAGGTCACCGGTCGTCGACGTGATGCTGGAGCGCAGCTCCTCATCGGCGAGTCCGAGGTCTTGTTCGTTCAGGGTGACGACCACCGCCGCACCCCCAGCGGACTCGATGCCCGCAACCGTCGCTCCAAGGCCGTCACTGCGACCCCCGGACACGACCACCACGACAGTCTCGCCTTTCATGCGGTCCTCGACCCACAGGTCCGTCATATCCGCCGAGAAGGCCGAGAGCAGGTCGTTTTGCTCGGTGAGGTCGGCATTTTCGCTTCGCAGCGACGTGAACTCCTTGCGGAGCCCTTCGACGAGCGCGTCCTGCTGGCTCTCGAGACCGCCGCTCTGCACGACAAGGCCTCCGAGGACAAGCCCAAGCGCAAGCGCCAGGAACACTCCGACGAGTGAAGCGATGTGGTAGCGAAGGTTATACATCCGTGCCTCCGTGAGACCTAGAACGCGAGCAGTGAGCGCAAGCGAAGGATGACGAGTTCGAGGAACAGCCGTGCTTCGGTCGATATCAGGAAGATAGCCGATACCACCGCGAGCGCGGCGACGACGAGCATGACGAGATGGCTGGGTCCGACGGCCGATCGGTAAAGCTTGTTCACGCCCTTGGCGTCAACGAGTTTGGGCCCGACTTTGAGTCTGACCAGAAACGTCGAGGCCATGCCCTTTCGACCCTTGTCGAGGTACTCGACGAGGTTCGCGTGGGTTCCAACCGCCACGATCAGGTCGGCACCCGACCCCCATGCGAGCAGCAGAGCGAGATCCTCACTGGTCGCGGCGAGCGGCCACGTGTGGGCGTCCTTGGCGACACCCAGTCCTTCGAGACGCTCCATGCCGGGGGCACGCCCGTCCGCGTACGCGTGAACGATCAGCTCTGCGCCGCTGGTCAGCGCCGCATCGGTGACCGAATCCATGTCGCCCACGATGATGTCAGGCTTGAAACCCGCCTCGATGATTGCGTCCGCGCCGCCGTCGACACCGACGAGAACCGGACGCATCTCGCGGATATACGGCTTCAGCGCGTTGAGATCCTCTTTGAAGTCGTAGCCCCGGACGGCCACGAGTACGTGACGGCCATTGATGGGCACGTGCACCTCGGGGACCCAGACCTCCTCGGTCAGGATCTCCTTCTCCTTTTCGAGGTACTCGATCGTGTTGCGCGCGAACTTGTCGAGCTGGTCACCCAGCTCGGCCTTCGCGGTCTCCATGCGCTCCTCGATGACCGTCACCGAGAGCCTCTCGCCGCGCGCGCAGACCCGGCCGTTCTTCAGGATCTCGTCGCCGACCACCTCGACCGAGTCACCCTCTTTGATGCAGTCGAACACCTCGGGGCCGACCGCATCGATGAGCGTCACGCCACCGCGCGTGAGCAGCAGCGGACCGACGTTGGGATAGGCGCCCGAGATCGACGGCGAAGCGTTGACGACGACCTCGACCCCGGTCGCAACGAGTGCCTCGGCGCTGACGCGGTCCATGTCGATGTGATCGATGATTGCGACATCCTCAGGACCCAGACGCTTGGTGAGGTCCTTGGTGCGCTTGTCGAGTTTGGCGATTCCCTGATGGCGCATGTTGCTCCCGGCCGATCAGGCGAGCCGATAGAGGCTCGCGCGGCGTGCGAATACTACCACACAGACCACCCCGACCCGCTCGACCCGCGACCCACGTCAGACCTCGCCTTTCGCGCTCGGCACTGCCCCCGCGATGAGCTCCCGAGCGTGTGCGAGTCCCGTCTCGCTTTCGGCCCCACCCAGCATCCGTGCCAGCTCCAACTCCCTCGCCTGACCCTCGACGACCGTAGCCGAGGTGAGCGAGCGCTCGCCGTCCGAACCCTTGGTCACGACGATGTGGTGGTCGGCGAACGCGGCGACTTGCGCGAGATGCGTGACCACGATGACCTGGTGCGTGCCCGCGAGCGCAGCCAGCCGTCGTCCGACATCGTGAGCGACGTGCCCTCCGATGCCGGCGTCGACCTCGTCGAAGACGAGTGTCCCGACGGTGTCTGCGGCCCCGAGTACGCCCTTGAGCGCGAGCATCACGCGCGAGAGCTCGCCCCCGGACGCGATCCTGACGAGCGGCCTGGCGGGTTGCTCGGCGCTCGGGGCGTAGAGGAACTCGACCCTGTGCGGGCCGTCGTCACCCCACGACTCGAAGGCGGTCTCGTTGAACGAGACGTCGAAGCGCGAACCGGCCATCGCCAGATCGGCCGCGGCGTCCGCCAGCGCGGCGACGAACCCTGACACGGCTTCCTGCCGGACGCTCACGAGAGTGGCGGCCGACGCTTCGAGCCGCGCGCGGGCGGCTTCCACCGCCGCGAGAGCCGCATCCAGGGCGGCATCCTCGCCTTGAGCCACTTCGAGCGCCTGTCGCGCGTCGTAGCGCTTCACGATAACGTCTTCTAGACGCGGGCCGTACTTCTTCATCAGCCCGCCGAGCGCAGAGAGCCGCGACAGCGTGGCCTCGAGTGCGGCAGGATCGTGTTCGACTGCGTCGCGGTAGCGACGGGCCTCGGTGCCGGCGTCGTCGGCAAGCGCTTCCACGCCCGCCAACCGCTCTGAGAGGTCGTCCAGCGCCGGGTCGATGCCCGAGACGTGCTCGAGCGCGGCTCGAGCCAGCGCGATCTTGTCGAGCGCGCCGCCATCGCCTCGCAGCAGCGTTGCCGCCTCCCCTGCCGCCTCCGACAGCTTCTCGGCATGCTGGAGCGCCGGTAGCCGCGCCTCGAGATCCTCGGCCTCGCCGGGCTGAGGGTCGACGCGATCGATCTCGTCGACCAGGAATCGCAGATAGTCGGCGTTGTCCCGCGCCCGCTCGATGCCCTCTCGGAGGTGCTCCAAGTCGCGCGCGGCGTCCGCGAACGCATGCCGCGCGTGCCGATAGTCGGCAAGCGCTTCGGCGGCGGGCTGACCACACCATCGGTCCAGGTATCCCACGTGCGTTCCCGGAGACAGGAGCGCTTGGTGGTCGTGCTGGCCGTGCAGGTCAACGAGAGGCCCGATCGTGTCGGCAAGCGCGCCGACCGTCACCATCTCGCCGTTGACGGTGCAACGGCTTCGACCATCCGCGCTCACGCGCCTCTGGGCGACCAGCTCGTCGGCCTGGGCGGTGAAGCGGCCTTCAACGAGGGCGGCCGCCGACCCCGCTCTGACCGCACCGGAATCAGCGCGCTCCCCCAGCAGCAGTTTGAGGGCGCCGAGAAGCGCGGTCTTGCCCGCGCCGGTCTCGCCGGTGATCACGGTCATCCCGGCGTCGAATTCGAGCCAGACCTCCTCGATGAGGGCGAGGTCGCGAACGTGCAGGTCCTCAAGCATCTGGTCAGTCTCCGAAGAACTCCTCGGCGACCGTGTCATAGAAGTCACGGCCGTCGAGTTTGACGAGGGAGACGTCGTGATCGCCGCGGCGCACGGTCACGCGCTCCACTGAGCGCCGGCACGGAGTCGGATCGCCATCGACGATGACGCAGGCATCACAGCGGGTCGGGTCGGGCAGCGTGATCTCGACGACGTCGCGCACGCCCGTGACCAGCGACCTCGCGCTCAGCGTGTGCGGAGCCACCGGCACGACGACCATCCCGCCGAATCCCGGAGACACGATGGGGCCGCCGGCCGACAGCGCGTATGCGGTGGAGCCGGTGGCGGTCGCGACGACAATACCGTCAGCGCGGAGCTTCGACACCACGCGGCCATCGATGGCCAGGTCGAGCGCGACGACGCGAGCAGAGGCTCCCCGCGACACCACGATCTCGTTGAGCGCCCGGTAGGTTCCGACCACCCTGCCGTCCATCACGACCTCTGCCGCCAGCGTCGCGCGACGCTCGATACTGGCCTCGCCAGCAAGCGCCGCCTCTACGGCCTCGCGCATGGACTCCGGCCGAGCGCCCGACAGGAATCCCAGCCGCCCGAACTTCACCCCCAGCAGCGGAACCTCGACGTCGCCGAGAAGATGCACCGCCTTGAGGATGGTGCCATCTCCGCCGAGCGCGACGGCGAGCGCGGGCTTGCCGATGTCGCTCGGCTGGACAGCGAACCCGCCCAGACCGCAGTCGCCTGCGTCTTGAGCCGCAATGACGGGCGTGAAGCCTGAAGCCGCGAGCCACGTCGCGAGCTCGCAAGCCGCGGTCACAGCCCGGGCGTTATGGGTGTTTGGCACTATCAGAACACGCACACTAGCCTCCAAGCACCCGATGTGCTTCGTCAACGACATCGCGCGGCGTGCGGTGAGTGGGCTCCCCGTCGCGTGCCGCCCAGAGCCAGAACTCGATGTTACCCTCCGGCCCGGTGATGGGCGAGAAGGTGAGTCCCCGCACCACGAGTCCGGCGTCGACCACGGCGGTCGCTGCCGCTTCGAGTACCTCGACGTGAATCTCGGGGTCTCGGACCACACCCTTCTTTCCCACGCGGCCCTTACCGGCCTCGAACTGGGGCTTTACCAGCGCCACCAGGTCGGCCTTCGGGCCCATGAGGTCAACGAGGTGCGGCAGCACCGTTCTCAGTGAGATGAAGGAGACGTCCACGACAACGAGTTCGAACGGCGCGCCAAGAGCAATCGGGTCCGCGTGACGGATGTTGGTGCGCTCGACGACCTTCACGCGCTCGTCAGTCCTGAGCTGCCATGCGAGCTGTCCGTAACCTACATCGACCGCAGTGACCGCTCGCGCGCCGCGCGAGAGCAGGCAGTCGGTGAATCCACCCGTGCTCGCGCCGACGTCCACGGCGTACGCGCCGCCGACGTCGAGCCCAAAGTGATCGAGCGCGCCCGAGAGCTTCTCTCCCCCGCGTGAGACGAACCGGGGTTTCTCGGCGACTTCGATCACGGCGTCCTCGGCGACGAGCTCGCCCGCCTTGGTCGCAACGACATCACCGACCTTCACCTCGCCCGCGAGTACTGCGGCACGCGCGCGCTCGCGTGACGGAAACAGTCCCCGATCAACCAAGACGGCGTCGATGCGGCACTTCGCCATGACGACCGCCTAGCCTTCCGCTGAAACGGAGGCGTTCTTCTCGGCGCGTTCGGCGAGACGATCGAGAATCGCCTGGCGCACGCCTTCGGGAGTGAGACCGACGTCAGCGAGCAGCTGCGAGGTCGCGCCGTACGTAACGAAGCAGTCGGGCAGCGCAAGCCTGAGCACGTCGGTCGGTCGGCCGCAGTCCGAGACGAGCTCGCACACCGCCGCCCCGAACCCGCCCGCGGTCGTGTTCTCCTCGACGGTGACGACGAGAGGGTGCTCCTTCGTGGCCCAGTCGAAGGTGTCCTGGTCGATGGGCTTGGCCCAGCGGACGTTGACGACACTCGCCTCGACTCCGTCGGCGGCCAGCATCTCGGCGGCCTTCTCGGCGACGCCGACCATCCGGCCGACCGCGAGAATGGCGAGGTCGGCACCGGTACGGCGACGCTCGGCCTTCGACGCCTCCCAAGAGACCGCCTTCTCGGGAAGGCCGCGGCCGCTGCCCGCCCCTCGCGGGTACCGGATCGCGACGGGCCCGTCGATCCCAAGCGCGGTGTGGAGCGCCTCGGCGAGCTCGTACTCATCGGCCGGCGCGAGCACCGTCATGCCGGGGATCGAACGCAGGTAGGTCAGGTCGAAGACACCGTGGTGGGTCGGCCCGTCCTCGCCCACGAGCCCCGCCCGGTCGACACAGAACACGACCGGCAGACTCTGAAGGGCAACGTCGATGAGCAGCTGATCGTATGCGCGCTGCAGGAAGGTCGAGTAGATGGCGACCACGGGACGCAGCCCGCCGAGCGCGAGTCCTGAAGCAAGACCGACTGCGTGCTCCTCGGCGATACCCACGTCGTAGAAGCGATCGGGGAAGGCTGCCGCGAACTTGTCGAGGCCGGTGCCTGACGGCATGGCGGCGGTGATCGCGACTATGCGCTCGTCCGCCTCGGCCTCCACGAGGATCGAGCGGGAGAATGCCTCGGTGAAGCTCATCGGACCCTTGGATCCGTTGGGAATGCCCGTCGCGCGCTCGAATGGACCTACTCCGTGAAACGCGTCAGGCTTGATCTCGGCATGTTCGTAGCCCGCGCCTTTGCGGGTCACCGCGTGAACGATCACGGGGCCGTCGTCGGTCTTGGCTCCCGCGACGGCGCTCTGGACCTGCTCGATGTCGTGCCCGTCGATGGGACCCACGTACTTGAGCCCCAGCTCTTCGAAGAGCATGCCGGGCACCACAAGCTGTTTGAACGACCCTTTGACTGCCTCGCCGGCGTCCACGACGACCTTGCCCATCGGCAGGTTCACCAGGCGCGACTCGACCCCGTCACGCAGGCGGCGGTACCGAGGATCGAGCCGCACGCGGCCCAGGTAGCTCGCAAGCGCGCCGACGTTCTCCGAGATGGACATCTCGTTGTCGTTCAACACAACGACCATCCGCGTTCCGAGATGCCCGATGTGGTTGAGCGCCTCGAACGCCATGCCGCCCGTCATCGATCCGTCGCCGATCACGACGACGACGGTCTCGTCGGTGCCTCGCGCATCACGTGCGAGCGCCAGGCCGAGTCCGATCGACAGCGAGTCGGAAGCGTGGCCGGAGTCGTAGGCGTCGTACTCGGATTCGACTCGCTTGGTGAAGCCGCACATCCCGCCGTACTGGCGCAGACTGGAGAAGCTGTCCCGGCGACCGGTGATGAGTTTGTGGACGTAGCTCTGATGCCCGACGTCCCACACGATGCGGTCCTTGGGGCAGTCAAGCGCGCGATGGATGCCGAGCGTGAGCTCGACAACGCCGAGGTTGGGGGCCAGATGCCCGCCGGTCTGAGAGACCGTCGACACGAGCTCCTCGCGGATCTCGGCAGACAGGCGCTTCAGCGCGTCAGCATCGAGCTCCTTGACGTCGCACGGCGCTTCTATGCCGTCGAGCACCCTCTCGGACTTCACGCTCTCGCTTTCCCCTTGAGGCCGGCCCGTTCACTGCCGGGCCATGCACCCAGTATGACCCTACCCGCAGCACGACGTCCGCGCTCCGTCACCGACCCGTTGCAGCGGTCAGTCGGCGTCGGACTCGGGAGCCTCGCCCACAGCGGGCTCCTCATCGGCCGGCACGTCCGCATTCGCGGGGTTGTCGTCGCCCTGGGCCTCGGACCCCTCGGATCCTGCGGCCGGGTCACCCTCGACCGCCTCACCCGGAGCCGAACCGGTGGCTGCGGCCTCCCAGTCGGCGTGGTCGATCAGCTCGGTGCACTGATTTGCGAGACGAACGCCTTCCTCGAGCAGGTCGAGGCTCTTTTCAAGCGAGGTGTCCTTCTTGCGCACCTGCGACACGATCTCTTCGAGTCGCGCTCGCGCCTGTGTGAAACCGTGCGGCTCGTCGGCCATCGTCACTCCTCGATCTCACGGCGCTCGGCGATTCGGCCGAGCACACCGTTCACGAACTTGGAGGAGTCCTCGCCCCCGAAGGTCTTGGCCAGCTCTACCGCCTCGTTGATGGCGACGCTCGCCGGAACCTCGGGCACATTGAGGATCTCGTAAGTGGAGAGTCTCAGTATGTTGCGATCCACGACCGGCATACGCGAGACCGCCCAGTGCTCGGACACATCGCTGAGCGTGGCGTCGATGGCGTCGAGGTGCTCCTCCACACCGAGAACGAGACTCCGGCAGAAGTCATCGGGTTCGCCGTCCTCGAGAGAGTACGAGCGCTCGTCGAAGATGCGCGCGGCGCTCACGCCGGTCATCTCGCGCTGGTAGAGGATCTGAAGGGCCTGTAGCCGTGACCTGTGACGTTCTGAACGTGGCATCTGGCCTACTCGTCGAAGACGAGGCCGTCGACGAACACGTCGACCTCTGCCACTTCGACGCCGACCTGGCTCGTGAGTGCCTCGACTACGACTTCTTGAATCTTGCTCGCTACCTCACGCAGACGGGAGCCGTAGCGGATCTGGACGTGAATCGCCACAGACAGCCGGTCCTCCTCGACCACCGTCACGTCGATCGCGCGAGCGGTGCCCTTGCGCGCACCCTTCTGGACCAGACCGGCGAGACCCGGCGCGCCGACAGCGACGACGCCGTCAACACTCTCGACGGCGACCAGCACGATCGTATCCAGCACGTTGGGCGCTACTCCCAGCCCTTCGAGCTTTATCTCATCAGACATAGTGGACCTCTTTCGGGCGTCGTTAGAGAACGCCACTCATCTCGGTCTCGATGAAGTCAGTATAGACCTCGCCCCGCTTGAAAGCGGGGACTTCGATGACCTGCAGGTGGAACGGAATCGTGGTGGGGATACCGGTGACGATGAACTCGTCGAGCGCGCGGCGAGCGCGATCTATGGCGTCCTCGCGGGTCTCACCCCACACGATCAGCTTCGCGAGAAGCGAATCGTAGGTCGGCGGGACGCGATAGCCCGAGTAGATGTGGCTGTCGACGCGGACTCCAAAGCCGCCCGGCGCGCTGAAGAGGTCCACGACGCCCGGATGCGGCCGGAAGTTGTGGGCCGGATCCTCGGCGTTGATGCGGAACTCGATGGCATGGCCGCGCAAGACGATGTCCTCTTGCCGAGCGTGCTTCATCGGATGCCCGGCGGCGATGCGAATCTGCTCACGGATGATGTCGACACCGCAGATCTGCTCGGTGACGGGGTGCTCGACCTGAACGCGCGTGTTCATCTCCATGAAGTAGAACTTACCGTCGGTGTCGAGCAGGAACTCGACCGTACCCGCGTTCACATAGTTGACCGCGCGCACCAGCTTGATTGCCGCAGCGCCCATCTCGGCGCGCAGTTCGGGCGTGAGTGCGGGGCTCGGCGCCTCTTCGAGGAGCTTCTGGTGGCGACGCTGGATCGAGCAGTCGCGCTCGAACAGGTGCACCGCGTTGCCGTGCGTATCGGCGAGTACCTGGATCTCGACGTGCCGAGGACGCTTCAGGTACTTCTCGAGGTAGACGGTGTCGTTGCCGAACGCCGCCGCAGCCTCGGTCTTGGCGGCCACGAAGCTCGTGCGAAGCGAAGCCTCGTCCTCGGCGACGCGCATGCCCTTGCCTCCGCCGCCGGCCGACGCCTTGATGAGAACCGGGAAGCCAACCTGCTTGGCGAACTCGAGGGCCGTCTCGGCATCGTCGACAGCCCCGTCAGAACCCGGAACCGTGGGGACGCCGGCAGCCGCCGCCGTCTCGCGGGCAACCGCCTTGTCGCCCATGCGGTCGATCGCCTCAGGCGTGGGGCCGATGAAGGCGATACCCGAGTCCGCGCACGCACGCGCGAACGCGGCGTTCTCGGCCAGGAATCCGTAGCCGGGATGAATCGCCTGCGCACCCGTGGTAAGGGCGGCCGAGATGATGTTGGGCATGTTGAGGTAGCTTGCCGCCGACGGCGCCGGACCGATGCAGACTGAGTGGTCGGCCACCATGACGGGCAGCGAGTCCTTGTCGGCCTCCGAGTAGACGGCGACCGTCTCGATGCCCATCTCGCGAGCCGCACGGATGACGCGCAGCGCCACCTCTCCGCGGTTGGCGATGAGAATGCGATCGAACACAGTGCCCCCTAGGCCGGCTCGTAGTAGAAGAGCACGGTCCCGTACTCGACAGCGTCACCATTGGCGACCGCGATCTCACGGATGAAGCCGGACTCCTCGGCGGTGATCTCGTTCATGAGCTTCATCGCCTCGAGGATGCACAGCACGTCGCCCTCGGCGACCTGATCGCCGACCGCGATGAACGCGGGTGCGCCAGGGGACGGGGCTGAGTAGTAGGTGCCGACCATCGGCGCAACGACGGTCTTCCAATTGGCCGGACGCTCGCCTGCGGCGGGAGCCGCTGCGGCCTCCGCCGATGCGACCAGCGCCGCGGCGGGCGCGGCTGCGACAGGAGCTGCGGCAACGGGCGCCACGATCGCGCCGCTCTTGCGGAGCGTCACCTTGGAGTCGCCCTCCTCGATGACGATCTCGGCGACATCCGAAGCCTCGATCATCTTGATCAGTTCACGAATCTGGTTGACGTCCACCTGGTCTTCCTCCCTGACAGTAGAGGCTTCCTCACCCATGAGGAACACCGCGCCCTCGGCACCCTCGCGGTGCGCCGAGAGGTACTGGCGTGCTTCGTTCGGGAAGAGGGCGTACATCAGCACGTCCTCTTCGCTCTTAGCGAGGTCCCCTATCTCGGCGGCTACCTCGTCATACGTCGTTGTGACCAGCGAACCCGGTCTCACGTCGGGACCGAGCTGCTTGTCGTCACCCAGAACCTTGGCGACGATCTCCTGGTTCATGGTTCCCGGCGCCTTGCCGTAGTACCCCTTGATGTAGTCCTTCATCTCACGAGGTACGACCGACCAACGCTTACCGGTCAGGATGTTCATGACCGCCTGCGTACCGACGATCTGAGACAGCGGGGTGACGAGCGGCGGATAGCCGACCTCGGCGCGAACCCGCGCGATTTCCTTGAGAACGTCGGGAAGCCGGTCCAGCGCCTTCTGGAGCTCCAGCTGGCTGACCAGGTTGCTCATCATCCCGCCGGGCACCTGATGGCTGAAGACCTCCATCGACAGCAGCGTGGTGATGCCGCGCTTGAGACCCTTCTCGCGCCGTACGTTCTCCCAGTACTCGGCGATCTCGAAGAGCAGATCGAGGTCGAGCCCGGAGTCATAGGGGCTTTCCTTGAGTGCGGCCACGATCATCTCGACCGCCGGCTGGCTGTTGCCGAAAGCAAGGGCCACGACCGCCGTGTCGACGATGTCAGCGCCCGCCTCGGCGGCCTTGAGGTAGTTCATGGGAGCCATGCCGCCGATGTAGTGACAGTGCACGTGGACCGGCAGGCCGACCTCGTCCTTCAGCGCGCGCACCATGCGCTCGGTGCGGAACGGCGTGAGCATTCCCGCCATGTCCTTGATGCAGATCGTATCGGCGCCGAGCTCCTTGAGCTGCTGCGCGTACTCGATGAAGGAGTCAATGGTGTGAACCGGGGACACGGTGTAGCTGATCGCGCCCTCGAAATGTCCGCCCGCCTCCTTGATGGCCCGTGCGGACACCTCGACGTTGCGGATGTCGTTCAGGGCGTCGAAGACGCGGAAGACGTCGATACCGTTGCGCTTCGACACGTGGCAAAACCGCTCCACGATCTCGTCGCTGTAATGGTGATATCCGACGAGGTTCTGACCTCGAAGCAGCATCTGCAGCGGGGTCTTGGGGCAGTGGCGCTTGATGATGCGCAGGCGCTCCCACGGGTTCTCATCGAGGAACCTGAGGGCGGCGTCAAACGTCGCTCCGCCCCAGACCTCAAGCGACCAGTAGCCAACGGAGTCCATCTTGCCGAGGATCGGGAGCATATCCCCGATCTCCATGCGCGTGGCCCAGAGCGACTGGTGCGCGTCTCTCAGTGTCGTATCTGTGATGTGAACAGGTCGCATCGCGACTCCCTCGTGCATGCTGTGAGCGAGCGGCCCGGGCACACGAGCGTGCGCCAGGTAGTCCGAAGATTATATACGACACCGGGCGGATAGGCTCACGCCTTCATCCGCCCGGTGTGGGTCGTACGCCGTGACTTGCTAGACGCGCGTGATGTAGCGCCCGTCGCGCGTATCGATCTTGAGCCTGTCGCCGACCTCGACGAACATCGGGACCTGCACGACCGCACCGGTCTCGAGGGTCGCGGGCTTGGTGCCGCCCTGGACGGTATCGCCCTTGAACCCGGGATCCGTCTCGGTGACCTCGAGCTCAACGAACATCGGGGGCTCGACGCCCATGTACTCGCCGTCTGCGGTCTGGACCTCGACCTCGTCGTTCTCCCTCAGCCACTTCGATGCCTCGCCGATGAAGTCGCCGCTGAGTTCGATCTGCTCGTAGGAGCTGTTGTCCATGAAGTGGAACGACACACCGTCGTTGTAGAGGTACTGCATCTTCTTGGTCTCGACCCGCACGTCGTCGAACTTCTCGCCCGCGCGGAAGGTGTAGTCCACGACTCGGCCGCTCTCGAGTTCCTTGAGCTTGGTGCGCACGAACGCGCCGCCCTTGCCGGGCTTGACGTGCTGGAACTCGACGATGACCCAGCGCTTGCCTTCGTAGGCGATGCACATTCCGTTCTTGAACTGCGCGGTGGTAACTGGCACAACTGGCTCCTTCGCACTGTCGCGTCCGCGATGCGGCGCGTTCTACACTCCGATGAGATGCTTGGGTGACGTGGTCAGCACTCGGCATCCCGAGTCTTCCACCACCACCAAGTCCTCGATTCTAACACCCCCGAACCCGGGCAGGTACACGCCCGGCTCGATGGTGATCACCGAACCCGCGAGCACCGGCTTGGTGCCCCTCGGGCCCACACTCGGCAACTCGTGCACGTCCATCCCGACTCCGTGTCCCAGCCCGTGCTGGAACCGTTCCCCGAAGCCCGCATCGACGATCACCTGCCGTGCGGCAGCATCGATCTCCGAGCCGAGAAGCCCCGCGCGAACCGCGGCGATGCCGGCCTCGTTTGCCGCGAGCACGGCAGCGTGGATCTCGCGCTGCCTCTCGCTCGGCTCCCCCACCACCAGCGTGCGCGTCATGTCCGCACAATAGCCGCCGATGCGGGCACCGAAATCGAGCTTGACGAAGTCGCCCCAAGTCACGACCCGGTCGGTGACCGATGCGTGCGGCAGCGCGGAGTTGGGACCACTCGCGACGATCGGCGGGAAAGCTACTCCCTCGCTCCCCTGCCGACGCATGAAGAACTCGAGCTCTATCGCGATATCGCGCTCCGTGACCCCCTCGCGAACCACGCCGAGCACGAAGTCGAAGGCGCGGTCCGTGAGCTCCTGAGCTGCAGCGATACGCGCGATCTCCTCGGGCTCCTTCACGCGGCGGACATCCTCGACCCACTGGTCCACCGCGACCACGTTGCCGCCGAACTTCTCGGAGATGAAGCGGAATCGGCCAAAAGGCACCGACGATTCGAGCGCCAGCGAGCCGATACCCTGCTCGGCCAAGTCCTCACACACGGTGGCGTAGATGTTCTCCGGCGGCTGCCTGATCGACCATGCCGAGCCCTCGGCGGCGCGGGTGGCGGCCTCTACGTAGCGCGAGTCGGTGTAGAGGACGGCGGCGTCGGGTGTGATGACTGCCGCATGGGCGTCCTCGGTGTCGAAGACCCCCTCAAAGCCGGTCACGTAGGCGACGTTGGACGCCTTGGAGACGACGAACGCCGAGACCGAACCGTCGGCCGCGAGCCTCGCCCTGACCTCGCCGAGCCGGCGATCCGCCTTCACTCGGCTTCCTTTGCCAGTCGCGCGGCAGCCCTCAGGCCCATCACGTAGCTCGACACGCCGAATCCGCTGATCTGGCCGGCGCACGCCGGCGCGATGACGGACTTGGCGCGAAACTCCTCGCGCGCATGGATGTTGGAGAGGTGGACCTCAACGACCGGAATCGCGATAGCCGCGACCGCGTCGCGCAGCGCGTACGAGTAGTGAGTGAACGCTCCCGGGTTGAACACGACGGCGTCACAGTCGACGCGGGCCTCGTGGAGGCGGTCGATCAGCGCTCCCTCGTTGTTGCTCTGGAAGAACACAACGTCGACGCCCATCTCGGAAGCCTGCGACGACAAGGCCGCTTCGATGTCCGAGAGGCGCGCAGCGCCGTACACGTCAGGCTCGCGCTCGCCGAGGAGGTTGAGATTGGGTCCGTTCAGGACGAGGATTTTCACTCCTGCTCACTCCCTTTGGTCGCTACCCACGCGTTGACGTGGTCGTACAGCACTGACTCAGGCACTGCCTCACAGCGCCACGAACCGGGCGCGTCGGCGAGCACGAACCTCACCGACCCGGCTCGGGCCTTCTTATCCGACCTCATCGCGTCCACGATCGACGCGCTCTTGAGCGAAACATCCAGCGGGGCGAGTCCCAGGGCATCGAGGAGCGCATCCTGACGCTTCACGAACCTCTTGTCGGCGCCCGCCAGCTGAACAGCGACTCGGGAGGCGAAGCGCATCCCCTCCGCCACGGCGGCGCCGTGGGACACGACTCCGTAGCCCGCGACCTTCTCTATCGCATGCCCCAGGGTGTGCCCGTAGTTGAGGCACTCGCGGGGGCCCTCCTCCGTCTCATCGCGCGAAACCACCGCCGACTTGAACGACACGCACCGGCGCACCGCTTCGTCCACGACGGCCTCGTCGCGCGCCAGCAGTCTGCCGGCGTTGCTCTCGAGCCACGCCATGAACTCCTCGCCCTCGATGACGCCGGACTTGGCCACCTCGGCCAGCCCGCTCAACCACTCGGACTCGGGCAGCGTCACGAGGGTGGAGGTGTCTGCGATGACCGCTTTGGGCTGCTTGAACGCGCCTGCGAGGTTCTTTCCCGCCGAGAGGTCGACGCCTGTCTTGCCGCCGACGGAGGAGTCCACCATGGCGAGAAGCGTGGTCGGCACTTGCACGAAATCGATCCCGCGCAGGTACGTCGCGGCCACGAAGCCCGCAAGATCGCCGACGACCCCGCCGCCGAGCGCGAGAACACAGTCGGTGCGCCCGAGTCCCGCTGCGGCGAGTTCCTCGAGCAGGTTACCCGCGGTCATCCAGTTCTTCGAGGGCTCGCCTGCGGGGACGGTGAAGTCGAACACGTGAAAGCCCGCATTCGTGAGGCTCGATGACACGGCCATCCCGTATCGGGCGGCCACGGTCTCATCGGTAATCAGCGCGATCTTCTCGGCGTCCGTAGCTGCCCGAACACTGTCCCCAACCGTCTTGAGCAGCCCAGCCCCGATTGACACCGAGTAGGACTGCCCGGGAATATCCACGCGTACTTCGCAGCTCACTTCGTCTCCCCTGCCTCGAGCGCCTCGACGATCGCGGCGGTGACTTCGGATGCGGTACGCGCGACCGTATCGATGGTGATGTCGGCGACCGATGCGTAGAGCGACTCGCGCGCCTGCAGCAGCGCGGTCGCGGCGAGTGCCCCGGACGCTCCGGCCAGCAGCGGACGGGTCGACGTGTCTCCGACTCGCGCGATGGCCTCGCCGGCGGTCACCTTCAGGTACACCACGGTGCCAAGTTCGCGCAGAAGAGCGCGGTTGCGCGGCCTGACGACCACACCGCCGCCACACGCGATGACACTCGGCAGCCACTCCGCCGATGATGCGAGCGTGTCGGATTCGAGCTCCCGAAACGCATCCTCGCCCTGCGCGGCGAAGATCTGGGCGATCGGCGCGCCGGCGCGCTGCTCGATGGCCGCATCAAGGTCGACACACGGCCTGCCAAGGCTCTCGCACAGCAGCCTGGCGACGGTGGACTTGCCGGCTCCCATGAAGCCGACCAGGAAGACGTGACCGGTCATCAGCGCGCGATCCTGCGCTCGTAGGCCGCGACGGCCTCCGCGATATCGGTGAGGTTGTCTCGGCCGAACTTGTCCAGATACGCCTGTGCGAGCGCGAAGGCAACCTCGGCCTCGGCCACGACGGCGGCAGCGGGCACGGCGCACACGTCGCTGCGCTCCTTGCTGGCGTCCACCTCTTCCAGAGTATCGAGGTCGACGCTCTTGAGCGGCTTCATCAGCGTGGGAATCGGCTTCATGGCCACTCGGGCAACCAGAGGCTCACCGTTGGTCATGCCGCCCTCGAGACCGCCTGCGTGGTTGGTCGCGCGGTAGAACCCACGGGGGCCGTCGTAGCGAATCTCATCGTGAACGAGGCTCCCCGGCCTGACCGCCGCCGCGAACCCGTCACCGAACTCCACGCCCTTGATGGCCGGAATCGAGATGATGCGAGCAGCGAGGGCGGCGTCCAACCGCCTGTCGGCCTCAGCGTACGAGCCCACACCCGGGACGAGCCCGGTCGCAGTGACGTAGAAGATACCTCCGAGCGACTCGCCCGCTGTGCGCGCGGCGTCGATCGCATCGCGCATGCGCTGAGCGGCATCGGAGTCCGGGCACCTGACGTCGCTCGCCTCGACCGCGTCCACATCAACTGCCGAGGGGTCGAGCGGTGACTCCATAGCGGCGTCACCGATAGCCGCGACAAAGGATGCGACCTCGACTCCTACCGCTCGCAGGAACGCTTTGGCGATGCCGCCGGCGGCTACACGCGCCGCAGTCTCGCGTGCGGATGCGCGCTCAAGGATGTCTCGCGCGTCATCGGAATCAGTCTTGAGACATCCCGAGAGATCCGCGTGTCCGGGGCGTGGTGACGTCTCGCGGATGCCCTCTGGCTTGTCGCCGGAGACGGCCATGATCTCGAGCCAGTTCTCCCAGTCCCTATTGGCGATACCGAGCGCGATCGGGCTTCCGAGCGTGCGCCCAAACCGTACGCCCGACAGGACCTGGACCTTGTCCTTCTCGATGCGCTGGCGGCCGCCCCGACCGTATCCCGACTGCCGACGCGCGAGGTCGGCATCGATTCTCGCGATGTCGACGGGAACACCCGCGGGCACGCCGGTCACAATGGCTGTGAGCGCCCTGCCGTGTGATTCACCGGCGGTGATGTAGCGCATGTTCGGGCCCTTCATGAAGGGGAAACGACGTGCGCAGATTCTATCAGAGGGGACGTGCGGCCTTTGACCGCTACTTCGTGACGCCCTGTCCCAGCGAGACGACCACACGAGTGTCACCGTAGAGCATGGTGACCGAGGTCGCATCGATCGACACGACACTCCACGGCGTGTCGCCGAGCTGATCTCCCTCGTTGGCGAGATACTCAGTCCCGTTCCACAGGAAGCGCGCGGTCTCGACGCCGTCCACGACAGAAATCTCCATGAGGAACAGCGTGTTTGCCGGCAAGTCCGACGGGGGCGTCGAGGGGTCCGTCGTCGTGCCGTCGGTACTGCTGCTCGATGACACCACTTTGACGGTCGGCGCGAAGATGTTCCGGAACGTGAACGTCTCCTCGAGATCGGGCACGTCCGGCTCGACGGGTGCGGCATCAGGGGTGACTGTGCTCTCGGCGACCGGCGGCGGTGACACAACGATGCCGCCAACCATGTCATCCACCGACGCGGACAAGAAGAAGTAGGCCACGATGAAGCCGATGATGCCGAGGATCACGACAAGCGCGATGCCTCCCACGACCAGCTTGCCGATGGTCGTCGACAAGAACCCGGTCTTGACCGGCTTCTCCTGCACGACGGCCTCGGGAGCAAGCCCCGGGTTGTTGAAAGAGTCGACCACGATGTGCCCCCCTTACGGCGCCGGCGGCGCAACAGGCGCCGTCGCCGCATCAGGTGCTGGAATGACATATGAAGTGAGCTTGATGACCGTGCGGACGTAATACGGTGTCTTCATGTCCATCTTGGCGTCCCCCGCCAGCTTCTCGTCGAGAACAATGGCTGCGAACTCGACGGTTCTGAGCTCACGGGACAGTCTGTCGATCCGGCCAAGGTAGTCGACCGTGTTGTCCCAGGTCCCGTAGATCTCAATATCGAGCGGAACCTCAACCCACCCGGTGACACCCTCGGGCACCAGCGGCTGCTGAGGGCTCACCATGCGCAGGAGGACCTCGGACTCATAGGCCGCGTCCTGCAGCTCGATGACGAGGCTGGGCAACTCGGGGTTCTCGGGAACGGCATTAGCCAACTGAATGAGGCTCGCGTCGGTGACGGCCGCCTCATCCCTGATCGCACGCCTCTGCTGAAGAAGCGAGGTCGCGGCCTGAGACTCCTGCTTGGCTACTTCGATCTGCCCGCCGATATCGTTGATCTTCTGAATCTGAGGCACCACCAGGAGCACGACCAGTGCGACCAAGACGATGACTATTCCGAGGGCGAGCACGATCACTTTGTCTCGCGGAGAGAGTTTCACGTCGCCCCCCTTACTCGGCTGAAGCGGTCGGAGTGGCAGTGGTAATGCGTGCCGTGACGTCAAAGCCTACGACGGTGGTGCTGGACTCGGTGGACAGCGGCTGAAAATCATCGAACCGCTGAGATGAGGCGTTGGTGAGCCAGACATCGACAAGCTGGTCGAGCGCGCTCAACCTGACAAGCATGGCCGCCACCGACTTATAGCCCTCGCTGATTCCCTCACTGTCGGTGTCCGGTGTGAATCCCGCGAGAGTGACGCCTGCCTTCTCATTGCACAGCAGGCTGCCGAGCCACGCCTCATCGGGCAGTATCAGTGAGATGTCGTATGCGAGACCCGACATATTGACTCGATCGGCGAGCGCCTGGTCTGCGACCGACTTGCGATCCTCAAGCTCCTGACGCTGCTTCTCGAACACCGCAAAGGAGTCGGCTTGCGCACGGATCTTGGCGGTGCTGTTCTGAATCTGCTGCAGCTCAGACTGTCGTGAGATCGAGTAGTACTGAGCAATACCCCAAACCACGAGCACAACAGCCAGCAGGATGCCGGCAGTGATGAATATGTACGGGTAGAAGCGCTCGTACTTTCTGCGTTCGATGATCTCCGGCGGGAGAAGGTTGATGCGCACCATCTAGAACCCACCCCCCATCGCAAGACCGACCGCAGGCGCACAGCCCATCCGGTCCTCAAGAATCATCTGCTCCGAGGCGCCTGAGGTCGAGACGCGTGCGAGCGGGTCGCCGAAGACAACCTGTGTCTGCAGCCCCTTCTCGAGATAGCTCGGCAGATTCTTGAGCATCGATCCACTGCCGGTAAGCATGATCCGGTTGATCGTGCGGACCTGCGTGGCCTGTGTCAGATAGTAGTCGAGCGAGCGACGGACCTCGGCGATGAAGCGGTTGGTCTCGCGCTCGAGAGCCTGCTGTGCGACCTGCGCGACCTCGGGATCAACACCGGGCGCAATGGTCTGCTGACCGTCGATGCTCGGGAGGCCCACCCCTACCTTCAGGTTCTCAGCCTCGTCGTACGTGAGATTCAAGACGTTGGCGATCGCCTGAGTGAACTGGTTGCCCGCAAGAGACGACACGCGCGTGAAGCGCGGCACGCCCTTCTCGACGACCACGATGTTGGTGAGGCCCGAGGTGATGTGGATGATGCCCGTCGCGCCCGACGCCGCCTCATCCGGGAGGAACTCGGACTCCGCACCCAGAAGCGAACGGACGAGCGCGAAAGCGGTGAGGTCGATTCGCGCGAGCTTGAGACCGGCAGCCTCCACCGCGCCGACCGCATTACCGATCATGTCCCTTTGCGCAGCGACGAGCAGTATTTCCATCATGTGCTCATCGACCGGCGTCATATAGTCGCCGATTGTGTCGTAAGACAGAATTGCATCCTCGACAGGGATGGGGATGTAGTCCTGGGCCTGATACGTAATAGCGCCCTGGAGCTCTGCCTTATCCATGAATGGCAGATCGATGAGGCGAACCACGACCTTCTGGTTCGCAACCCCTACTGCGACGTCCTTAGAGCGGAACCCCGCGCTCTTCCACAGGCCCTTGATGGCGGAACCTACCGCCTCGGGATCCACGATCTCGCCCTCGACGACCGCACCGAACGGCATGGGCGCGCGTCCATAAGCGGACAGCGCAAAACCGGAACCGGTGGGGCGTACAAGAGCAGCTCGCACGAAATCAGTCCCAATATCGAGACCGATCGGGGGCTGTGGTGCGCCAAACCCGACAGGAGCCAACGCTTCCTCCTACCCTGCTGCGACTACTACTACGGCTATTGCTGCTACGTTTGCGATGGTCCTGCGGAAAACTATACCACAGTGCATCTGCCACACAACAACCCCTAGCGGGGCTGGTAGACACCCATTTACTGCTGCCTTGACCACGTTCCCGGAACGACCATACCGTTGCCGCCAAAGTCAGGACCACGGGGATCGGTAGCACTGCCGGGGACGCCCCCTGGCAGATACGACGCGCTGAAGTCGGTCTCCATCTCAAGGATGTTGTGGGTGTCGTTCGAGTTGATGGCGTGGGCGTGGACCGGGCCTTCGAACTCGGTGACGAAACCGCCCGTGCGGTTGATGTTGAACCCGCCATTGGTGAAGACGACGCCTTCGAACATGCAGCTGTCGATCGTCACGTCGCCCTCGGCCACTACAGCCAGGCAGTTCTCGATGGTCAGGTCATCTGCGACGTCGTCGCCGTCATCGGTGATGGGCTCGAGGCGGCCACCCGTGGCGATGACGATGTCTCCGTCCATCGCGCCGGCTGCGGAAGCGACAATGGTCCCGTTACCCGCGTATTCGCGGACGCCCGAACCGATGAGTATGTCACCGTTCACAAATACGGCGCCCTCGACGTAGAGAGTGTCGGTCGCGGTGTCAAACGCGAAGTCGTCTCGGTCCGCCCCGCTGATACCGAAGCTCGGCGTGGCGCCAGTGATGACAAGCGGGCCGTTGATCACCTTGTAGTCGGCGGTCGCCCCAGCAGCGCGTGTCTTCGCGATGACCTCTGCGGCGTTGGAGTTCGAGGTCGTACCTCGCATGCCGTCGGTCGACTGTCCCGCTGCCACCGCCTCCATGCCACTGATGTAGTCGGGATCGAGCCAGGGCAAATCGATGCGCGGGCAGGAGTTGTAGACCTTGGCATCGGCGTCCTCGCCGGTTACTCCGCCCGACGCGAAGATGTTGTAGGTGCCTCCGCTGGGCGGATGTGTATCCACGCCTCCGCGGAAGTTGACGGAACCGCCGCTTGCGAAAAGCGGACCGCCGTACAGCTGCACGTTCGAGTTGAAGTCAACGTCTCCCGAGCACAGGAGCGGGCCGATGATGGTCGAGTTGCCGTTCCAGGAGCCCGCCGAGCCGAATGGCCCTGCCGACGGATTGCTGCCGGCGGCGATGTTGACCGCCCACAGGTCCATGTAGAAGAAGTTCTGCTTGAGCGTTGCAACCTCGTTGCCGCGAGTCCCGTTGACGACCATCGTGTACATGAAGGGCACGGTGGATTGACCGACACTGACCGTGTAGCTGCCGTCAGGCGTCGTACCCGACGAGGTGTAGGTCGTCGCGCCGCCCTGAAAGTTGGTCTCGGAGAAGCTCGAGAGTTCGCGGTCCATACCGGATGACGCAACCTGGAAAGCACGAGACTCGGTCTCAAGACGAGCCGTCTCGTGCATGGACTGGCTGGCCAGCGAATAGCCACCGACGGCGAGAATGGTTATCAGCATAATTGCGATCATCACGATCACGAGCACCATGCCGTCATCTGAAGCGAGCTTCTTGGCTCTACCGTGCATCTGTGGCCCCTTACCTGTTCCTAAAAAGGACGCGACGCGAATCCGAGTACGTCTCGTCCCCATACGTCGCCTCGAGGAAGAGTGTGACTTCGGTCGCGTCGTCAGGCGTCGCTACCTGGAGAGTCCCGCTCGCGTCCCTGTGGAAGTACGCGAACACGGGTTTGGCATTCGCGACATTCACATTCATTGAAGGGGGCTCTGCGGAGGCATCCTGCCACACCGTGTTTCGCACGACCGATGTATTCGTCCCGTCGGACGCGACCGCATACACGGTTTCCGAGAACGTGCCGTCTGCACTCGCTCGGAACACGTGACGCTCACGCTCATCATTATTGTCCTGATCGGTCAGACAGCTGATCATGTAGTCGCCCGATCCGGCATCGATGACGGTGTTCTGGGACAAGATGACGTCCATGACCTGCATCGGTACCGCAATCGAGGTGGCGACGAACGCGTTGCGTCGCTGAATCTCGGTAGCACGGTTGGTCAGCGTCAGACCGCCATACACCGCAGCCATGACCATGCCCATGATGGACATCACGACCAACAACTCGGCAAGCGAGAAGCCCTCGTCGCGGGTCTTGTAATCAGCGCGCCACATCACTATCACCACGCCACCGTCAACGGCAGGTTGGTGGATGTCAGCGGACCGGTGGTGTACTGGAAGTCATCCTCGTTGGCCGGGGTATAGGGTCTCGCCGTATTCGACAGCAGCGTCTCCGGGGTGCCGGCACCGTAGCCAGTCGGGGTGATTACGACCCGAACCTGGTAAGCGGGTGCCGTCGGCAAGGAGGACTTGCTGATGTCTTGGCTGAAGACGTCTGAGAACGAGTATGGCTGGTTCGTATTCCACGCCGCGGTCACTTGCGCCGTCGTGGGAGCCGCCATCGCCACACCGTTGCGGAGTACCTCGACCGTCACCGCCGAGTAGGGATAGCGCGGTTTGGGGATGGTGAAGCGGGTCGTGAACTTCCATGTGTCGAGCGAGTTGGAGTACGAACCATTGGCCCGGAGTTGCTTGTACCGGGTCAGATCACAGCTGCCGTTCACCGGCGGGCGGGTATAAAGCAGGTTGCTCGAACCCCACGCGGAGGCATTGCGAAGCGGGCTCAACGCCTTGACGCGCATCGCATAGCGGGCGAAGCCGTCAGCGGCGCGCGAACCGGGATTCTGAAGCACGGCCAGGCGCGTCCATGCGGTCATGTCGCTGTACGTTGCGCGATCCTCATACAGCTCGGCCTCGTGATACGGCGCCTCAAGCGTGCCATCCAGCGCCTTGGTCCACGTGAGGTTGATGGCTTGCGTGAGGTCCGCCCGGGCATCGAGAGCCAGCGTGCGATTGGTGGGAACCGCAGGCACGAAGTTGTCGACGATGAAGCTCCTCTCGCGCGGCGCTGAGGGCCTCCCCTGCTCGTCGTACGCAGTGATCCGGACCGCACGACGCCCGTCTGCCACGAGCGCCTGACCGGCGTCATCGACCTGGCCGGTATGCCAGACAAACGACTCCGACTCCATCGCGTTCGGCGCACCCGGATAGTCGAACTCTGCGGTATGAGCGTAGATCGTGTTGCCGTCCCGGAGGGGCACGTTACCGCCGGACATCGAGCCAACCTTGAACTCGATGCGCGAGATCGTGTGCTCATCGATCGCTTCTGCCGTGGCCGCGATCACCAGCGCGTCACTAGCCTCGGTACGGTTAGCCGAGACGATCGTGTCGCCATCGGGAGTCTCGTTGTCGAACCGGATGGTCGGTGCACCGGCAGCCGAGCCGCCCGTGGCGCCTACGCGATTACGAATGGCGGCGAATGCGGAGCTGGAGACCGGCGGAAACCCGTCTCTCGTTGCGGTCCCGTCGACGCGAACTTCCTTAGTTCCGTTCGAGCGCAGCGTGACCGTGTAGACGAACGTGCACGTGAACCCGTCACGGACGAACGTAACAGACGGATCAAGCGCTCCCGCCGGCTTGAGCCCGATCTGGTCGAACGGAAGCGATCGGACCCGGTCCATCTCGCTCGATATCTCGTTGCTGAGCACGGCGCGGCTCTTCGCCCCGGCGCTCATGTTGGTCGAGACACCCATGAGGCCGATAAGCGCGGTCAGCGTGAAGAACAGTATGGATGCCGCGATCACGACTTCGACAACGGTGAATCCCGCATCATCGCTACGCAGCGTCTTGAGCCCCTTGAACATCATTCGCTCATCTCACAAAGAACGCCAGGCGAAAGAAACACTCTTCCATAGGTCTTTATCGGCGGCACCCGGAGGGTTCTTGAGGATGCATGTGCCCGATATCACAACAGCGACATGTACCACGCCCACAACGCCGGACCCATGGCGGCGGTGAGCACTCCACCCATTGCGAGAAACGGTCCGAAGGGAATCCTGCGCTTCCCCGACCTCATCGCCCCGCTGAAGATCGCGAAGATCGCTCCGATCGCGCTCCCCATGAACAACGCGATCAGCACGTACGGGCCAAGGAACAACCCCATGACGCCGAGGAGCTTCACGTCGCCCATTCCCAGCCCGGCAGTACGTCTCACCAGCATGTAGACCAGCGAGACACCGAGCGACAGTCCCGCCCCGACGGCAAGTCCGGCAAGCGCGAAGGTCACGGGAGTCAGCGCCGATCCCTTGGCGGGGTCGATCAGCGGGACCGCGGGGATGCCGGCGATCTGCGAGACGGTCACGCCGACCACGCCGACTCCCGCCAGCAGCGCGACCAACGCGTTGGGAAGCCGCATCGTGTCAAGGTCGATGAACGCGAGGATGAGGAGCAGGTAGAAGAGCGCGATCGCGAATGGGGTTCGGATCGTGGTCCCGTACAGCACCCAGGCGAGGATCCAAAGAGCCGCCGAGGCGGCCTCGACCAGCGGGTACCTGACCGATATCGGCTCCGCGCACGTCCGGCAGCGGCCACGTAGCACGAACCACGCGACGATCGGCACGTTGTCGTACCAGGCGAGCGGCGTGTCGCACTTAGGGCAGTGTGAGCCGGGAACCGAAAGCGACTCCCCACGGGGGAAGCGCCAGATCACGACGTTGGCGAAGCTGCCGAACACGGCCCCAAGGACACCGGCAAGCAAGATAGCGCCCCAGTCAGCAAGGGTCATCGAGAACTCCAAGGTGTCGGTTGTTCAGCGGTAACCGCCACGTCCCATCGTGCCACATTTCCCCCTCAAGACGCAGTGAGGACCGGCGATTGGAATCGCCGGTCCTCATTTCTGTGCGAGGTGACTACTAGAGACTAGTAGGCGCCGTGATCCTCGGTGGCGTCAGGGCATCCGTCGACTGCGCCAGCGGCGTACGTGTATGCGGCGTTGTTGGCGGGACACGTGGGCTCTTCCTTGAAGTAGGTCGCGCCGCTCGTCTCCACGATATCGCCAAATGCGGTGATGTCGGTCGCCAGGCGGCCTGAGCCTGCGGCAACCCACTGCTGGATCGCGCCATCGATGGAGCGCTGGTTCGCGTGGCACGTACGAGTACGGGCCGACAGGCTGGCAGCGTTGAAGACCGGGATAGCGATAGCAACAAGAATACCGATAATAAGCACGACGACCATGAGCTCGACGAGGGTGAAGCCCTCTTCTCTCTTGAACATCATGTGGTCGCACCTCCTTTCCCCTTAGGGGACTCGGGGTGAGCCCTTTGCCCTCCCCTTCTGACACCCCTTGTATCGGCTACTGGTTGCGCCGCTTTAGTGTTTTCTCATGAAATCTTCACATGTGCTCCCTGCAATCACAGAGCGGAGCCCCCGACGCCTTCACAGGCATCGAGGGCTCTCGGTGATCACGCATGCTATTTGACGAGCGAGACGACCTGGAACATCGGCATGTACAGGGCGATTACCATGCCGCCGACGATCACACCCAGGCTTCCCATCATGAGCGGCTCGATGAGCGACGTGAGTCCGTCAACCGCCGTCGACACCTCCTCGTCGTAGAAGTCCGCGATCTTGTTCAGCATGGTGTCGAGCGCACCGGTCTCCTCGCCGACGGCGACCATCTGCACCAGCATCGACGGAAACACCTTCGACTCGCTCAACGGTTTGGCGATCGTCTCGCCCTCCTTGATGGCCGAGCGCGCCTTACGGACGGCGAGCGCCACTTCTGCGTTGCCTGCTGTGTCGGCGACGATATCGAGGCCGGAGAGAATCGGCACGCCAGCCGAGAGAAGCGTCCCGAACGTGCGCGTGAATCGCGCAAGAACCATCTTGCGAACCAGAGGCCCGACGATCGGCATGCGTAGTTTCGTGCCGTCCCAGATCAGCTCACCGGGGCCTTTCGACCACCACTTGAAGAACACGCTGAAGGCCACAGCCACCACGACGATGATGGGTCCCCAGATCGAGGTGACGGTGTTCGAGATGTTGACGAGTATCTGTGTGGGAAGCGGCAGCTCGCCGCCCATGTCGGAGAACATCTTCTCGAACGTCGGGACGACGAAGACCATCATCGCGGCCAGAATGACGAGCACCATGGCGCCCATCGCGATCGGGTAGGTCATCGCCGACTTGATCTTCGCGTTGAGGGCCGCCTCATTCTCGAAGTGGTCCGCGACGCGCGACAGGACCTCGTCGAGAACACCACCAGTCTCGCCGGCACGCACCATGTTGATGAAGATAGGCGGGAACACCCTGGGATGGCGTGCCATCGAGTCCGAGAGCGACTGACCCGCCTCGACATCCTTGTTGACCTGCTGAATGACGTCGCGCAGCCCGTCGCTCTCCGTCTGCTCCGCGAGAATAGTCAGGCATTTGGTCAGTGACAGTCCCGCATTGATCATCGTCGAGAACTGGCGAGCAAAGATCGTCACGTCGCGGATCTTGACGCCGGTGCCGAACTTGATCTGGTTCAGGGCCGCGAGCCCGCCCTGCTGATCCAGCTCAAGGATGATGTAGCCCATCTGGACGAGTTTCGCCTGGACAGCATCCTTGCTGTCACCGTCCAGCTTGCCCTTGGCGATCTTGCCCGCCCTGTCCCGGACCGTATAGATGAACGTAGCCATGGTGACTCCCTGTTGCCTGAGCGAACCTCGCCTAAACGATGACTCGCATGATCTCCTCGATCGAAGTGGCGCCGGACCGTACCTTCTCCAGGCCATCATCTTTCAACGTCAGCATGCCCTGCGCCACCGCGACTTCCTTGATCTTCTCGGCGGTGGCCTCTTCGACGCACAAGCGCGCGATCTCCTCGGACATGAGAAGTACCTCGTGTACCCCGAGACGACCTCGATAGCCGGTCCCGCTGCACTTCTTGCACCCGCCGGCGCGGTACACGACCTCTGGCAGGTTATCGGCAGAATAGCCCGCCTCGATGAGTATCTGAGGCTTGGGCCGCCATTCCTGCTTGCAGTCCGGGCACAGCCTTCGTGCGAGGCGCTGCGCCAGAATGCAGTCCAGCGCCGAGGACACCAGGAAGGGTTCCACGCCCATCTCGATGAGCCTCGTGACGGCGCTCGGAGAGTCGTTGGTGTGCAACGTCGAGAGTACGAGGTGACCGGTGAGCGCGGACTCGATCGCGATCTGCGCCGTCTCCTGGTCGCGAATCTCACCGACGAGGATGACGTCGGGCGAGCATCGAAGGAACGACCTCAGCGCACGGGCGAAGGTGAGGCCCGCCTTCTGGTTGATCTGGCACTGGTTGACGCCCGGCAGGCGGTACTCGACCGGATCCTCGGCGGTGATGATGTGGCGCCCGGGGTTGTTCAACACGTTGATCGCCGCATACAGGGACGTCGATTTGCCCGAACCCGTGGGGCCGGTGACGAGGATCGCGCCATAGGGCTTGGTGAACGAACCCTCGAAGCGCTCCAGCGTCGCCGGGAGGAATCCGAGGTCCGAGAGTTGGAGCAGGATCGAGTCCTTGCGAAGGATTCGCAAGACGATGCGCTCGCCGTAGACGGTGGGTAGCGTCGAGACTCGGAAGTCCATCTTGTGCGGGCCGATAGTGACCGCGCAGTGACCGTCCTGCGGACGCCGAGAGTCGGCGATGTCCATCTCGGCCATGATCTTGAACCTGGAGACCATCGCCTGCTGAGTCGACTTGGGGCTCCGCATGACCTCCTGGAGCACGCCGTCGACGCGGAACCGGACCCGCAGATCGTTCTCCTGGGGCTCGATGTGGATGTCGGATGCGCGGTCGGCGACAGCCTTCTGGATGATGAAGTTGACGAGCTTGACGGCCGGCGCTTCCGAACCGACGTCGGTGAGCTGAGACAGCTCGTCGTCCGAGATGTCCTCGGTGCCGAGAAAGTCGTCATCGTCCTGGTGTTCGGCGACCTTGTAGTACTCCTCGATCGCGATGACGATGTCGTCTTTCGTGGAGATGGCCGGCTTGATCTCGAAGCCGGTGATGATGCGCAGGTCGTCAAGCGCAAGCACGTTTTGGGGGTCCGCCATCGCAACGAGCAGCGTGCCGTCGGCGATCGACACGGGCATCAGCGTGTAGCGCTCGGCGAGGTCGCGCGGCACCACCGCGACGGCATTGGCCTCGGGGCGGCGGTCAGCGAAGTCGACGTACTCGATGCCGATCTGCTTGGCCATGACCGAGAGGATCGCGCCTTGCGTGGCGTAACCGAGGTCGACAAGAACGCGGCCCAGCGGGCTACCGGTTGCCCGGTGCACCTCTAGCGCGTCGTTGAGCTGCTTGTCGGAGATGATTCCGGCCCGCATAAGAAGCTGGCCGAGCCTTTGTCCTGCTTCCGCCACCGACGACTCTTTCTACGAATGCGGATGCAATTCGCGGCCCCCACCGCGCACACCATGATACCGCGAACACGCGAGGGGCCGCACTCTCCGTTATCGGGTGCCGGGCTGCGAGGCTTTAAGGTCTTCGAACAACACGTCGGCGTACTTTCGGAATCTGTCGTACGTCGCGGTTCCCGCCTTGACCCCCACTCGAGAGTCACCGAACCACATCTCGACGGGCGCTGCCATCACGAGTTCGGGCACCTCGGGACGCACCCGGGTCACAGGCTGCGCGTCGGGCTCAACCGGCTCGATCACGACGCCGGCAACAACGACGCGCGGCCTTGGCGGACGCGCCGGCGCCATCGGTACCGGGGCGGGCACGGGCTGCGGAGGTTCGGCGGTAGTCACCTTCACCTCGGGACGCTCTGTGATAGTCGGCAGCCCCTGTTGTTCTCGGAGGAGGTCATCCCACCCGTCAACGAGTGGCTCGACCGGCTGAAGGACGAGAGCCGGGTCAGGCACGACGGGCACGGCCTCAAGCGCAGCGGGCTCCTCGGCCGGGATCGGTTCGGGGAGCAGCACTTCGAGCGGCTCGAACTCGGGTTCGGGCTCGGGTATGACGACCGGCTCGGGCTCGGGTTCGGCGATCGGTTCGGCGATCGGTTCGGGTTCGGGTTCGGGTTCGGGTTCGGGTTCGGCGATCGGTTCGGGCACGGGCTCGGGTTCCGGAACGAACACGGGCTGGGGTTCGTAGACCGGCTCGGGCTCATTATGGGCGTCGACAACCGGGATTACCGTTGTCGGCATGAGCTCCGCGAGCTCGGCCGCGAACAGCTCGTCTTCGATGTCCTCCGATGGCTCCGGCCCCACCTCGGGAACCGCCGTCTTCCATTCCGGCGCGGCCTCCTGGGATTCGGGCTCAGGCTCTGACGCCCAGGGCTCCTCGACAGCGACCTCGGGCTCCGCAGCGACCTCCCACGGGGAGTATGCCTCCACCGAGAACGCGGGTTCGGGCACCGCCGGCGCGGTCTTGTACTCGGCGATCCTGCCCTGGAGCGACGCGTCGTGAAGCTCCTCGATGGGCGCAGGCTGCTGCGGGGGCTCCCACTCGACTTCTTTGAGCGGCGTGAGGAGCGACGCGCTTACCGCGTCAGGACTCGCCTCTACGCTGAGCCCGTCAAGGTTGGTGTCGAGTTCAGCCGAGGGGGTCAGCGTTCCGGCTACCTGCCGGTGCTGGGCATCCATCCGGGCCGCCTGGTCGGCGGCTCGAGCGCGACGCAGCGCCGCGAAGAACCAGATGACCGCCGCGATGAGGGCGATGAACGTTCCGCCGATGATGTAGGGCCGAACGTCCATGGGTCCCCTACCCCATGCTTTCCAGGATCTCGTACAGCAGGCCCAGGAGAACCGCCTTCACCGAGTCCTTGTCGCGCGCGTCCACGGGAAGCAGCGGCACGTGATCCGCGAGGTTGAGGTCGGTCCGCACCTGGCGGATGGTCTCCGTGTCGTCGGCGTCGACCTTGTTGGCCGCCACGACAAACGGAACATCGGACATGTCCGAGAAGAAGTCGATCATCTCTTTGGCGTCGACGAAGGTATCCCGCTCGGTTGTGTCAACGAGCAGCACGAAGCCGAGCATTCCCTCGGAAAGCGTCTCCCACATGAACGAGAAGCGAGACTGGCCCGGGGTGCCGAACAGGTACAGCACCACGTCGTCGGAGACCGTGATGCGACCAAAGTCCATCGCGACGGTCGTCTCCCCGCTCCCCTCACCCGAGACGTCGCTCACTTGGCGCTCGGTTGAAAGGACGGTTATCTCACTCACGGCCTTGATGAACGTGGTCTTGCCGGCATTGAACGGACCGGTCACGACGACTTTGACAGACTGCATTCGGCGCTACCTCACAGCTTCTGGATGCCGTCGATGATCTTGAGCAACGTGTCCTTGTCGACACGAGCGTCACGCCTGATTACCGCGCTTCCCGCCTCAGGGATCTTGTTGACGTTGGCCTGCGGACGCGTCGGGCGATCGAAGCCGGTGAGCGCTGAGAGCTCGCCGGCCATGCCTCCACCAAACCCCATGTCGCTCATGGAGATGTCATCGAGAAACGCGTCCGTTGAGATGACGCCGCCGCCCTGGGAGACGACCTCTTCCTCCAGGAGCAAGTCGACGTCGAAGCCCGCTTCCTCGGGAGTCGTCTCGACCACCGCGGCCGGCTCCTCGGCCGGCTCTTCGATCGCGTCGATGTCGAGTGATTCGAGAAGCGCCGAGAAGTCAGGCACCTCCTCGGGCTCGACGGGCGTCTCGGAGATGGGCGGAACCTCAGCGGGGAGCTCAAGGCTCGCCTGGAGCTCTGCGATGTCCTCGAGCTCGATTGGCTGAGCGGACTCATCTTCGGTCACCGACATCGGCTCCACGATGAGCTGCTCCTCGGTGATGGGCGCAGCAGGCGGTGCCTCACCAAAGAGGTCGGACGGGAGCTCGCCCAGACCGAGAGCCATCAGGTCGCGCTCGAAGTCGGGAGTCGCGGATGACGGCTCGAGCGACGCAGCGATGTCAGCAAGCTCGAACTCGTGCGTCAGCATCAGCTCGGGCTCCGGCTCGGGCTCCACCATCGGCTCCGGTTCGGGCTCGGGCTCGAGCACCGGCTCGGGCTCCGGCTCCGGCTCCACCATCGGCTCGGGCTCCGGCTCCGGCTCGGGCTCGGGCTCCGGCTCGGGTTCGACCACCGGCTCCGGCGCCGGCACCGGCGGCGCGACGGTGATGCCGAGCAGGTCCTCCACCGACGTCACCGAGACGCCGGCGAGATCGTCCTCCTCGGCGTGCTCGACGCCCATGAATGCGGGCTCCTCGGCCGGCACGTAGGGCTCGACCGGAACGACAGGCTCGGGCGCGGGAACAACCGGCTCGGGCTTGGGCTGTTCGAGAACGGCGCCCATGAACGCCTCGAGGACCGCTTCGTCCTCAGCGGTCGGCGCAGCAGCTCCTCCGCCAAGGAACGAAGGCTCCTCGACCGGCTCTGCGGGCTCGGCCGCCATCGCGGCAGCCTTGCGCTCGGCCTCAGCTTGATCGGATGCGGCCTGCTCTTCCTTCTGACGAGCCGCCCGGCTCTCCTCTTCCGCCGTGCGCCTGCGTTCGGCCTCCTCGGCGAGTTTGGCCTCGCGCTCGAGTTCGGCCTTACGAGCGGCCTCGTCAGCGGCGCGGCGCTCCTTCTCGAGCTCGGCGAGCTTCGCCTCACGCTCGGCGCGCTCCACCCGACCGTGCTCGATCTCCTCGTCGGTCGCGAACTCGAGGAGTCCGGCGGAGAAGAGCCCGTAGATGATACGCGCGACCTCGAAGTCAGTGCGTCCGGTCTCGCGCGCGAGATCGGCGACGCTGCGCGTCGAGTCCACGAGCAGCAGCAGCTGCCACTCGATGGGTTTGAGGGATATCTCGAAGGTGCCTTCACCCGGAGCGGTCGCCATCTTAAAGACCACGTCCATCGACGGGATCTTCTTGCGGATGCGGTTCCACTCTTCGAGCCGTCGGCTACCCTCCATGACGACGTTCTCGATCGAGACGGTGAGACCGATATCCTCATCAACCACCTCGGGCATGGCCTCGAAGTCGAAGTCGCCCTCGTCCCACCGCATGAGATCGAAAATGGTGTCCTGGATCTGGTCCTGCACGAACGACTCGAGGACCTTGTCGCTGATGTAGCCCTCGTCCACGAGGATCTGCCCGAGGCGTCGCCCGGACTCCCCTTCCGAGGACCTGACCTGCAGCGCCTTCTTGAGCGCTTGCGCAGTGATGCGCTGGCCCTTGACGAGCCTCTCTCCGAGCGGCTCGTGGTGCCAGTTCGACTGCGCGAAGAACACCTCGCCGTCACGGAACCACACGCTGCCCTGGGCGTCGTCTTCGCGCGTGATGCGAAGCACGCCGGTCTTCTTGCTGAACGTCACCAGTTGGAAGACGTCCGGCAAACTGAAGTCCTTGAGGTTGCCCCTCAACGCCATCGAGCAGTCCGTCCTGTCAGAGTCTAAAGCGCTGCGGGCGACTAGCCGAGGATGTCGGCGATGATGTCGGCAGCGGCGCGCATGTCATAGAGCACGAGGCCGAGCTTGGCCTCCGAGTCAGCCAGGCAGGTGAGGACACCGCGCTGACCTGCGGCGATGAGCATCACATAGCCATCATCGCCTTCGATGAACACCTGCGAGAGCGAACCTCGACCGAGTTCCGCAGCGGCCCTTTCGCCGAGGCCGAGAATCGCCGCGGACATCGCGCCCACCCGATCCTCCTGCATACCCTCGGGAAGTGCGGACGCCATGGTGAACCCATCAAGTGACACCAGCGCGGCAGCCTGGATCTCCTGGCTCTCCTGCATGAGCTGGTTCAGCGCAGCCGCGAGACGCTCTTCGCGAGTGGCCTGCCGCACCTGCGCGACAGGCGCAGGTGCAGGTGCAGGTGCCGGCTGCTGCGCGACCGGAGCCGGTGCCGCCGGTACTACCGGAGCAACGGGCTGAGGCGCCGCCACCGGAGGAGCGACCGGCGGTGCCGGCTGCACGGACGGCTGCTGACCGGGAACCACCACGGGTGCCGCGATGAGGTCCTCATCCTCTTCCAAGAGCTCGTCATCCACGTCGCTCAAGAAGAAGTCGCCGAACGCGTTGTCTGCCATCCAGAAGCACCTCCCGCAGGCTCCGAATTCCCCTCGCGCCGCCTATGGGCGCGCTTCGCCAGACCCACCTTTCGGAGGGTGTTTTCATACTCTCACGACGATTCCCCCGATACAACCTAGCAGGGGTGATGGTGGTGTCACGCCGACAAAATCACGTGCGTGACATCACACGACGACGCGCAGAATCTCCTCGATCGACGTCTGTCCCAGCTTCACCTTCGAGAAGCCGTCGTCTCGGAGCGTGAGCATCCCCTCTTCGATGGAGGTGCGCATCAGGGCGTCAGCCGAAGCATGCTCGACAGTCAGCCGCTCGAGCTTCTCGGACATCGTCATGACCTCGTGAATGCCCATGCGGCCCTTGTAGCCGATGCCGTTGCACTTCTTGCAGCCCACGGCGCGATACAGCTTCAACGGCTCACCCGGCGTGTACGGGAAACCGATTCGCTGCAGCGCGCTCTCCTCGGGAGTAAACGGCTCCTTGCACTCCGGACACAGGCGCCGCGCGAGGCGCTGGGCGAGCACGAGGGTGACTGCCGAGGCGGTGAGGAACGGCTCGATGCCCATCTCCGTGAGACGGGTGATCGCCGAGGGGGCGTCGTTGGTGTGAAGGGTCGAGAGCACGAGGTGGCCGGTGAGGGCGGCCTCGATCGCGATGGTGCCCGTCTCGCGGTCACGAATCTCACCGATCATGACCTTGTCGGGGTCCTGACGAAGAATCGAGCGGAGCGCGGCGGCGAACGTAAGTCCCGCCTTCTCGTTGACGTGGACCTGCGAGAGTCCCGCCAAGCGGTACTCGACCGGGTCCTCGACCGTGATGAGGTTGGACTTTGGGTCGTTGGTCTCGTTGATTGCCGCATACAGCGTGGTCGACTTACCTGAGCCGGTAGGACCGGTTACCAGGATCGCGCCGTACGGCAGGCGCAACGCCTCCAGAAGCCGATCCATGTTGTACTGCAGGAAACCGAGGTCCTTCAGCGACATCATGATCGAGTCCTTGCGAAGCAATCGCAGAACCGCGAGCTCGCCGTAGACGAGCGGCAATGTCGCGACGCGGAAGTCGACACCTTTGCCGTCGAGGACCACGCCGAATCGACCGTCTTGCGGAATCCGGCGCTCGGCTATGTCCATGCCTGACTGGATCTTCAGGCGGCTGATCAGTTGGCGCTGGATCTTCTTTGGCATCGTGAGGACCTGCTGGCACACGCCGTCGACGCGGAACCTGACCCGCATCTCGGTCTCGAGCGACTCGATGTAGACGTCACCAGCTCCCTGGCGGATCGCATCCGTGATGATCTGGTTCAGCAGCTTCGCGACTCCGGATTCGTCACCCTCCCCGGCGTCCTCGACGACCTCGATGCCGGCGATCGAATCCTCGAAGTCGTCGAGCATCTCGTTGACGTTGGTCTGATTCGCCGAGAACCGATCAATCGCGGCCAGCAGATCGCTTTCGGCGGCGACCACCGGCCGGATGTCTTTGCGCGTGACGATGTGGAGGTCGTCCATCGCGAAAATGTTGGCCGGGTCGGCCATCGCGACTACGAGCTCCTCGTCCTCGACCTTGATGGGCAGCACCAGATACTTGCGCATCATCTCGGTGGTGACCAGAGTCGCGGCATGCGGGTCGAGGTCGTAGGATCCGATGTCGACGAAGACGAGGCCCATCTGCTCCGCGACCGCCTGAGCGACGCGGTTCTCCGTCGCGTACCCGAGCTCATCGAGGACTACGGGCAGCGAGCGTCCGGCAGCCCGCGAGACCGCCTCGCTGAGCTGCTCGTCACTGATGACTCCGGCCCGGACAAGCATCCGTCCGAGCCTCTGCGTCGTCGCTGCCGTCATCGACCCTTCCTAGCCACAGGCATTCCTGGCCGCGAGTGCGGCCTCAGCTGCCGCGCGCATCACATCTCGCGGCGTGCGGACTTGTTTGCTGTCATTCCAGATGTCGACCGCCATGGCACCTTGGCACACGAGCATGCCGAGACCATCGAGCGCTGTCGCCCCCGCCGCTTGAGCCTCCCTCACAAGCGCCGTGGGCTCAGGAGTGCCGTAGACCATGTCGAACACGACCTGTCCCGGCCCCAACCAGGACATCGGCACCGGGCTGGGATCGCCAGCCTGCATACCGACGGGTGTCGCATTGACTATCAGGTCCGCTTCGCGCACCGCCTGCTCAGCATCAGCATACGACATCCAACGAGCCTGGACCGCCCCCATGTGCGGGCCGACTCGCTCAAGTAGTTCTTCGGCATGATCGCCGTTTCGGTTTACAACCGTCACGCTCGCCGCGCGTGCCAGGATGAACGCGACGACCGCGCCCCCCGCGGCACCGCCAGCCCCCAGCAGCACGACCTTCTTGCCGGCGACACTCATCTCCGCGCCGAGCTCAAGCGCCTCAAGAAGGCCCCTGCCATCGGTGTTGTAGCCGACCAGACGACCGTCGACACAGTGCACGGTGTTGATCGCCCCTGCCATGCTCGCGGCCATGGCCACCTCGTCGCACAGCTCGACCATCGCCTGCTTGTACGGCATGGTGACGTTGAATCCGACGAATCTCATTGACCGCATCGCGGCCACAAGCCTGCGAAGGCCGGTCTCATCGGGAACGTCGAGCGGGACGTAGACCCAGTCGAGCTGAAGTCGGTCGTATACCGCATTGTGCATCGCCGGCGAGAGCGACCGGGTGACCGGGTGTCCGATGACCCCGGCAAGCTTGGTGGTCCCGCTGACTTCGCGCATGTGCCCTCGTTCCTGAGTGCGAGTCTCTTTTGCGATGAGCCGAGTCTACGCAACCGGCTCCCGGCCTGCCAGCACCACGCGTTCGATCCTCCTGAGGAACAACGTGTGAGGCAGGTCTGATGAAGTCATCGGCACAACGAGCACGGTCCTGATGCCCAAAAGCTTGCCCCCGAGCACATCCGTGAATATCTGGTCGCCGACGATGGCTGCCTGCTCACGGGTCGAGCCCATCTTGGTGAGCGCCTTCTTGAACGCGAACGGCAGAGGCTTGATCGCTTTGGCGACCAGCTCGAACCCGATGTCGGCAGCGACTCCGCCCACGCGCTCGTGCCAGTTGTTGGACACGATGCACACCTTGAAGCCCTGTGATTTGACTTGCGACGCCCAGGTCCGAAGCGATTCGGGGACCTCGCCTGAGTTCCTCGGAAGGAGCGTGTTGTCGAGGTCGATGAGGAGCGTGTCTATTCCGGATGCTCGAAGCTGGTCGAGGTCTATGGCGTGAATCCCGGTCAGGTAGTCCGTCGGCTGCAGCGCTCTCATAGGCTAGTGGTCCTGCTCTCCGTCGCCATCGTGGTCATGGTCGCCAAGACCGTATCCGTCCGCCTTCATCTGATCGAGCACAGATTGGATACGGTCGGCCATGGCTTGATCGCCGCTCAGTGCGTAGGCATCCCTGAAGATCGCCCAGCTCTCGAACTGCTCGTCCGCGTCCGCGTACTCCGCATCTTCCCTGAGCCCGAACTCGGCATTCTCCAAGACCTCAGCCATGTTGGCCTTCTTGTCTTGGAGGAGCAACAGCTGGGCGAGGTTAGCACGCATGAAGCCGCTGCGGGGGTTGTTCTCGACCCCCTCGTGCGCGATGGCGAGGCCCGTCTTCTCGTCACCTCTCATGAACACGACGAAGGAGCTCAGGTAGTAGGCCTGCTGGAACTGCGGATCGAGCGCCTGAACCACCGCGAGCGTCGGCAAGAGATGCTGCTGCTCGACCAGCTTCGTGTCCTGGTAGTAGTCGTGGAACTGCGGTTCGAGCCGGTTCCACAGCACCGCCGCGCCGAACGTGCGAAGCGTGGTCAGATACGCAAAACCGGTCCTGCCGAGGACCGCGCCGGCGTCGGCGCGATCAGCCGCGGGATAAGAGACGGTCGCGAGACCCTGCGCCGCGACGATGACGAGCACGAATCCGATCGCGGCCGCGACAAGCCGCATGTCGCCGCGCGCGCCCTGCATCACAGATCCCTGCTCTCGAACAGGGCACCCGCCGCCAGAAGCAGCAGGGCGACCCAGGCCGCGAACGCCGCAATCATCGACAGTGCGTACACGGGTGGGTAGCCGGACCCGTGGGCGACGGGGTTGATCACGTTGAAGAGGTCGAGCGACGGCACGTACCAGGGCGTCACTCCGCTTTCGCCGGCGACTAGCCCGCCGATGGAGTGGCCGACGAACACGAACACGAACGAGCCCATGACCGACGTCACCGGCCCGAAACGCGTGGACATCATGAGCGTGAGCGCCATGACGACGCCCATCTCCAGCCACACCGCGAGCGCGCCTTCTAGCAACAGCAGCATCGCCTCTTGGTAGACCACTGCGCCCGCTACGATGGCTGCTGCCGTGAAGCCGAGCAGCACGATGCCTACCACCGCGAACATTCCGAGCCAGGTTCCCGCCACGTACTGCCACCTGCGAACGTCGCGAGCGAGCACCGCGAACACCGTGCGCCGCTCGACCTCCGCCGGGATCCGCGTCGATGCAAGCACGACCGCGACCACGAAGGCGGTGACGAACATCAGAGCCAGTGACACCTCGCGAAACACCGCCCCCGCGACCCCTTGGCCAAAGCTCGGGAGCACCGGCGCGGCGGCTGCCAGGATGGCGGCGAAAAGCCCCACGACCCACACGACCTTGCGACGAACCGCATCGATCAAGACCGCCTTGGCGATGGTGAGGACACTACGCATCGACGCTCACCTCCTCGGTGGGAGTTGAGTCGAGCATGGACGAGAAGTAGTCCTCGAGAGAGGCGCGTTTGGGCTGTATCGACGTGACTGACCAGCCGGCATCGTCGAGCGCGTCAACCACCAGCCGGACCGAATCATCCGGAATCGAGAAGGCCACCACGCCGCCCGAGAACGCGGTTTCCGTGACGACTGCGGCCACCTGAGCCGGAAGATCGCCCTCGCCCCGCGCGCGAACCGCGGTCTGACCCGCGACGTTGAGCAGGTCGTCGATGTGCCCACGGGCAGCCACGAGCCCACGGTTCAGGATCGTCACCTCGTCGCACACGGCCTCGACCTCGGACAGCTGGTGCGAAGAGAGCAAAACCGTCGTCCCGTTTGCCCGCAAGTCGAGCATCAGGCTGCGAACATCGCGCTGACCGACCGGGTCGAGCCCCGAAGCCGGCTCGTCGAGCACGACGACCTGCGGGTTGCCGAGCAGCGCCTGCGCGAGACCGAACCTCTGGAGCATGCCCCGGCTGAAGTTGCCGAGCGAGCGCTTGCCGTCGCCCTCCAGGCCGACGCGGGAGAGTAGTTCCGGCGCCTGCGCGTCCACCTCGGACCGCTGCATCCCCGACAGTCCCCCGTAGAACCTCAGCGCCTCGATGGCGGTGAGTTGACCCGGGAAGTAGGGCTGCTCGGGAAGGAAGCCCACGCCGGCGCGCGAACCAGCGGCGCGGGCGTCTCGGCTGAGGATCTCGAACCGGCCGTTCGTGGGGCGCACGAGCCCGAGCAGCATTTTGAGCGTGGTGGTCTTTCCTGCGCCGTTGGGGCCGAGCAGTCCGTGAATCACACCCCGCGAAACCGACAGTGACACGTCCACAACCGCATCCTTGCGGCCCCCGGGCGCCCCCTCGAAGCGCTTGGATGCGCCCTCTATGAGAATCGCCGGTCCTGCGTCCGCCTGTGCAGTCATCACTTTCCGAAGACCTCCTTCGACTTCTGCTTTGCTTCCAAGAAGTCCGCCTTGTTCGTGGCAAAGGTGTGCGTACCGTCTTTACCCGTGAGTACGTAGTAGAGGTAGTCCGTGTCTGCCGGATCGGCAGCGGCCTGAAGCGACGCGAGGCCCGGGCTGGAGATGGGACCGGCCGGAAGACCCTCATAGCGATACGTGTTGTACGGGCTGTCGATCCTCAGATGGCTGTTCTTGAGGCGAAAGCGGTTGCCCGGCAATACGTACTCGATGGTCGCGTCGATCTCGAGTTTCATCCCTCGCTGCAGCCGATTGTAGATGACCGAGGAGACCAGCCGTCTCTCCTTCTCGACACGGGTCTCGCGCTCGATCATCGACGCCAGCGTCACGACCTGGGTCATCGATAGCCCCTGCTCGGACGCGCGCGCCGTGTCTACACTCGCGAACTCCTTGTCGAACTGGTCGAGCATCATCTCAACGGCGTCTCTGGCGCTCGCGTTCTCCTGGATATTGTAGGTCTTGGGAAACAGGTAGCCCTCAAGCGAGCCTGCGTAGGCGTTCTCCAGATACGGATGCTCGTCGACGAACTGGTCGGCGCCGCCCTTGATCAACTCGAGTGTCTCCTCGGCGGGAATCCCGAGCTGCTTCTCGAGCCGAGCGGCAACCTGTTCGACGGTGAAGCCCTCAGGGATCGTCACGGTGACATAAGCGATTGGCGGTCCCTCGATCAGCTTGTCGATGACAAGGTCGTAGGGCATGCCCGTGGCCAGGTCGTAGACGCCGGCGCGCATCTTGCCGTCGGCACCCGCCAGCTTGGACTGAACTCGAAACATCGCCGCATTCTCGACTACGCCCGCCCTCGCGAGTTGTGTCGCGATCACGGCGGTCCCAGCGCCCTCCGGTACTTCGATCTGGACCGGCTTGCCGGGGTCGACGTCCACTGCGGGCTTGTAGAAGGCCGCCCGCACCCCGGTGATCAGCACCAGGGAAAGCGCAACGAGAATCACACAGATGATGATGAGGGCGGCTCGCTTCCGAGCTTTGCGTCTCGAAGTCCCAACCCGCGCCATTATCAGTCGTCACCCTTGTCGTCAGATGCGCATCGCGCGTCGAGATAGCTCTGCAAGAAGATGGCGGCCGCGATCTTGTCGACCGATCCTCGCCTGTCCTTCTCGCTCAGCCCGCCCTCGGCCATGCGTCGAGAAGCCTCAGCCGAGGAGAGTCGTTCATCGGCGAACAGGAGGGGGACGCGCAAGAACTGCGCCAACCGGTCGGCTGTCGCTTTGACCCGTGCGACCTGCGGACCTTCGCTTCCGTCGAGTGACAGTGGAAGGCCCACAACGACGGACTCGACTTCGTAATCCTCGACCAGTCGCACGAGATCGCGCCCGTCACCCAGGGCCTTGCGCGTGTCGATTACCGCTACCGGCATGGCGATGCGTCCCTCGGCGTCTGACACGGCGACGCCGATGCGCTTCTCACCGATATCGAGTGCGAGCAGTCGCACCGCTCAGTCGATGCCGAGCAACCCGCGAGCCGCCGCGATCGCCTCGGCTATCCGCTCCGCGTCCTCGCCGCCGCCCTGGGCCATCGCCGGCGTGCCGCCGCCCCTGCCGCCGACCGCAGCCGCCATCTCCTTGACGATGGCACCCGCGTTGAACCCGCCGGCGACTGCAGCGTCGGTGCCTGCAGCCATCATGATCGGCTTGCCGCTCTCAGCGTCGGGCACGATGATGACCGCCGCGTCCGCGCCGCGCTCGCGCAAGACGTCCCAGATTCCGCGCAGCCCCTGCGGGCGTGCAGTGCCTTCGGCGGCGAAGACGACCTTGTAGCCGAGGTCCACGGCGCTGCCGAGCAGCGCGCTGATGCGGTCCTCCGAGATGACCTCTTTGAGCCGCTGGCTGCCGCCCTCGAGCTCCTTGACACGCTTGAGCAGTGACGCGGCCTTCTCGGCGACGTCTCGTGCGGGGACCTTCATGACCGCTGCGGCCTCAAACAGCTCACGTTCCTGCTCGCGTGCGAGCTCGTATGCGTCGAAGCTGGTCACGGCCTCGATGCGGCGCAGGTTGGCACCTACGCTGCTCTCCCCGGTGATCTTCACGAAGCCGATCTCGCTGGTGCGCGCGATGTGCGTACCACCGCACAGCTCCTTGCTGAAGTTGCCGACCTCGAGCACCCGGACGAAGTCCGAGTACTTCTCACCGAACAGTGCCGTGACGCCGGCCTCACGCGCTGTCGACAGCGAGGTCTCGTATGCGCGGACCGGGTGGTTCTCGAACACCTTCGCGTTCACGAGGCGCTCGATCCTGTCGATCTGCTCCGCCGAGAGACCCTCGAAGTGCGTGAAGTCGAAGCGCAGGCGCTCGGGGCTCACCGAGGAGCCCGCCTGGGTGGCGTGCTCTCCGAGAACCAGTCGCAGCGCCCAGTGCAGCAGGTGGGTCGCGGTGTGATTGCGGCGAATACGCTCGCGGCGGATGAAGTCGATGGAGGCCGTGACCTTCTGACCCACCCGCAGCGTGCCGGACTCGACGACAGATGAATGCGAGTAGAGACCGGGCTCGGGGATCTTGGTGTCTTCCACGCGCACGGTCACTCCGTCAGACGAGATAGTGCCGGTGTCACCCACCTGACCGCCTTGCTCGCCATAGAACGAGGTGCGGTCGAGCACGATCTCACATCGGTCGCCCGCCGTCGCCTCCTGCACGAGCTCGCCGCCCACAACGATTCCGACGACTGTGGCCTCGGTCTCGTCGACCTCGTAGCCAACGAAGTCCGTCGATCCCGCATCGGCAGAGATCTGGCTGAAGGCGCCGCCATAGGCGTTCCAAGAGTCATCCTTCACGTGGGCACGTGCGCGGGTGCGCTGCGCCTCCATCTCGGACTTGAAAGACTCCTCATCGACGTCGAAGCCCTTCTCGGCGGCGATTTCGGCGGTGAGCTCGTAGGGGAATCCGTACGTGTCGTGCAGCGTGAACGCCACGCCGCCGTCGAGGGTGCCGCCCTTCTCGGCGAGCGTGCTTAGCTCGGCCTCGAGGAAGGTCATGCCGGTCTTGAGGGTCGAGCTGAAGCGCTCCTCCTCGCTCGACACGATGCCGGCGATGAGGTCGCGGTGGCTGACGATCTCGGGATAGGCGGCGCCCATGAGCTCGATGACGAGCGACACGAGGCGGTTGAGGAACGCGTCCTCGACGCCGAGAAGTCGACCGTGACGGACCGCGCGGCGCAGCAGGCGGCGCAGAACGTAACCCCTCCCCTCGTTGGAGGGCAGGATGCCGTCGGCGATCATGAACGTCACCGAGCGCGCGTGGTCCGCGATGATGCGAAGCGAGGTGTCGCTCTTCTCGCCGACCCCGTACGCCACGCCCGTGATCTCCTCGGCGAGTGCGAGGATGGTGCGCAGTATGTCGGTCTCGAAGTTGGACTGGACGCCCTGAAGGATGGCGGCGATGCGCTCGAGGCCCATGCCCGTATCGATGTTTTGCTTGGGCAGCGGGATGAGCGAGCCGTCTTCCTGGCGGTCGTACTGCATGAAGACGAGGTTCCAGTACTCGAGGAACCGGTCGCAGTCGCACCCGGGCGCGCACTCTGAGCTGCCGCACCCGACCTCGGGGCCCTGGTCGTAGTAGAGCTCCGAGCAGGGGCCGCACGGGCCGGTGGGACCGGCGCTCCAGAAGTTGTCCTTGGCGCCCATGCGCACGATGCGCTCGGGGCGGACGCCCACCTCGTTGGCCCAGATCGCCTCGGCCTCGTCGTCATCCTCGTAGATGGAGATCCAAATGCGCTCGGGGTCGAGTCCGAGGACCTCGACCGAATACTCCCATGCCCACGCTGACGCCTCGGACTTGAAGTAGTCACCGAAGCTGAAGTTGCCGAGCATCTCGAAGAAGGAGTGGTGGCGCCCCGTGGTGCCGATAATGTCGATGTCAGTGGTGCGGACGCACTTCTGCACCGTGGTTGCACGCGTGAACCCGAGGTCTTTGACGCCCAGGAACACCGGCTTGAACTGCACCATGCCGGCGGTCGTCAGCAGCAGCGACGGGTCATCAGGGATGAGCGACGAACTCGGGCGCCTCGTGCAGCCCTTGCTTTCGAAGTAGCTCAGGAAGGACTCTCGGATCTGGGCGGAGTTCACGTCTCGCTCCTCGGTTCATCAGGCTCGGAAGTGTCGCCTTCCGAGTCGGGTTCTTCTTCGTCCGACGATGGTGTGACCGTTCGGAAGAACGCGCCGTCTTCCGAGGCCAACGAGCGGCTGGTGCGACGCTCGAAGTAGTAGACGAACAGGCCTTTGCCGGTGGCCGCCACGGGAATCGCGAAGATCATCCCCGGCAGCCCGAACAGGGTCCCGCCGACGAGCAGCGAGAATATCACGAGGGTCGGATGCAGGTCGACTTGCTCGGACATGATACGGGGGGTTATCAGGTTGTCCGTGATGTTCTGAGCTGCGATGACGATCACGATGGCCCACACGGCCTGCCAGGGTCCACCGTCGAAGATCGCGACCATGGCTGCCGCGGCACCGGCGACGAACGGCCCTACGTAGGGCACGAAGTTCGAGAAGAAGGTGATGACGCTCAGGAGAAGCACGTAGGGCACTCCGAGAATCGCCAGGCCGATGCCCGCCAGTGTGGCGGTTATCGCCGAGACGATCGTCTGCCCTTTGAGGTATCCGCCGACGACGCGGTTGACCGTGAGAATCAGGTTCTCGACGTCGGTTTCGCGCTTCTCGCCTGCGAGCATCACGAGCTCGTCGCGCATCTTGGGGAGGTCTTTGAGCACCCAGAAAGCCACGACGAACGCGATGAACACGTCGAAGAAGCCGGTGGCGATTCCGCCGCCCGCCGCCAGAATGAACTCGGCAGCCGAGCGCCCGAAGCTCACGACGATGCTCGATATCGAGCTCACGAGCGCCGCCACAAGATTGCGCAGCCAATCAGGGATGACGAGCTGCGAGTACTGCTGCTGCAGCGTCTCGAAGGTCGCCTGGCCCTGGTCGATCCAGTCAGGCACGCTCTTGGCGAGCTCCGTGAGCTGGCGAACGACCGCCGGTGCCACGAAGGTCATCACGAGCGTGAGAAGTCCGAGTGCTATCGCGAAGCAGACCCCCACCGCCGCATTTCGCGCCATGCCCCGCCGCTCGAACGATGCGACCGGCCCCTGCATGAGGAACACGATTATGGCGGCGATTACGAACGGGACGATGGCGGCCGAAATCCGACCCAATGCGTAGCCGGTCACCGACAGCAGCAGCAGGATACCCACGGCCGACCAGGTGACGTACGCCGTGGTCTGCCAACGCCTGAGTCGAGCCTCCTGCGTGACCATCCCTACTCCCTGACGATGTTCTCCCGCAAGACCTTGAGAGTCCTGCGGAGAAGCCGGGATACCTGCATCTGCGAGATGTCGAGCTGACGCGCGATCTCGGTCTGCGTCAGGCCTTCGAAGAACCGCAGATAGAGCACCTTCTGCTCCTGCGGCGTGAGCTTCTTGAACGCCACCTGCAGCGTGGTGCGATCATCGATGACGGCCATGAGCGCGTCATCCTTGCCGATGTACTCGAGGATGCTGAAGCTGTCCGAGCCGTCCCCGCCGCGATCGCTCTCCAGGGAGACGAAGTTGTAGGCCTCGCTCGTCTCCATCGCCTCGAGGACTTCCTCAGGGGTGACCTCGAGGTACTCGGCGATCTCGGGAATCGAGGGCGAGCGCTGCAGGCGCTGCGTCAGCGCATCCACCGCCTGGTTGACCTTGAAGGACAACTCCTGAAGACGGCGCGGGACCTTGATCGCCCAGCCCTTATCACGGAAGTATCGCTTGAGCTCGCCGACGATGGTCGGCGTGGCGTATGTCGTGAACTCGACCTGACGCTCGATGTCGAACCGGTCGATGGCCTTGATCAAGCCGATGGTGCCCACCTGGATCAGGTCGTCGATCGGCTCACCGCGGTTGCGGAAGCGGCTGGCGAGGTACTTCACCAGGTTCAGGTACATCGTGATGAGCTCGTCGCGCGCCGCCTCGTCACCCTCGAGGCGGTACCGACGGAAGAGCTCCTTGGTGTAGACCTTGTCCCAGGAGAGCTTCCTGCTCTGCTTCTCGGGACGACGGCTAACTGGCATCGACGACTCCCGCGCACTTCAGGAGCTTGAGTGAGCGCACGCCCTGCGCGTCGGTGCTCAGCTCGTACTCGTCACACACGGACTGGAGGATGAAGGTCGCGTACGACGTTCGACGCTCGACCTCGTCGTCGGACACTCCGGGCTCGTCACCGAGCACGACCTCGATCGACATCCGGCCATCTTCGACGAGGAACGTCATGTGGACCGCGTCGTCCTCCGCGAGGGTGTCGGCAGCGAAGATGAACGCCTCCTCGGCGGCCATCCGCACGTCGTCCACGTCGTCGTAGCTCATGTCCATTCGGCTCACCAGCGCGGCGGCCGTCATGCGAACGGTCTTTGCGTACTCGCCCTTAGCCGGGACGGTAAGAGTCACTTTGTCCTGTGCCATGAATCCTCCGGTGCGATGGTCTACGAATCGTTCGAATCGGCGTCTGTGTCCTCCGGCATGTCGGCCGGTGGGCTGGTGTCGGCGTGTCGGCGGCGGTCCTTCCATGCACTGCGCACCCTCGTCGCCACATCGTTCACGATATCGGCGGGCGCGGATACGATTCCCGAGATGGTCCCCGATGCGGAGCTGACACGCTCGGCGGAGTCCTCGAACGTCGTGATGATGCCGTCGATTCGAAGGAGCTCGGCGTTGATGGCGTCGACGGTGACGTCGGCCTTCTCGAGCAGCGGGACCAGGCGCGTGTGCGTGTCCTCCGAAAGCTCGCGCATCGAGCGAGCGGCAAGTCCCATCTCCCTGAGCGCCCAGATAGCGAATCCGAGCGCCACAGCGATCAGGGCCACGACGATCGGGGCCGCGATGGAGAGGGTGGATGATGCGATATCCGCACTCATAGCGGCGACCTCCACACAACCTCCCCTGGCAGCGCGAACAGACCCTCCGAGTGTAGCAGAGCAGCGAGCCTAAATGGGTGCTCAGGAGCGAGTCTCCGGCGGCCGATCACCCTCGTCTTTGGACCCACCGGAACGCTCTTCGGCGGCCAGGGTTCGCTCGGCTTCCCACCCGCGTGAGCCTGGGCGGTAGAACGCGCCGGGCTCGAGTCCTTCGGGCAGGTACCGCTGCTCAACCCAGCCGCCCTCGTGGTCGTGCGGGTAGAGGTAGGCCCCATACGATTCGGATCCGGGCCGATGCCGGTCCCGCAGGTGGTTGGGGACGCCTCGCGCGGGGCCTGAGCGCACCTCGGCGAGCGCAGCGTCGATCGCGAGGTACGAGGCGTTGCTCTTGGGCGCGAGCGACAGGTAGACCGCGGCCTGCGCGAGGTTGATGCGGCACTCAGGCCAGCCGATCGACTCGGCCGCCTTGAACGCCGCATGGGCGATGAGCAGCGCCTGCGGATCGGCGTTGCCGACGTCCTCGGAAGCGAGGATCAGCATTCTCCGAGCGATGAACTTGGGATCCTCGCCGCCGTGGATCATCCGCGCGAGCCAGTAGACGGCCGCATCCGGGTCGCTGCCCCGGATCGACTTGATGAACGCAGAGATGACGTCGTAGTGGACGTCGCCGCGCCGGTCGTAGGGCAGGATGCGCGACGGACTCGCCTCAGCCACGGACTCGCGGGTGACGCGGCGAGCGCCCCCTTCGTCGGGCTCCGCAAACGCCGCAGCGAGTTCGAGCGTGGTGAGCGCCACACGCGCGTCGCCACCGGCGCCCAGCACGATGGCCTCGAGCGCGTCGGGCTCCACGGCGATCGCACCGCCCAGCCCCCGCACGTCGGTGATCGCCCGGGAGACTATCTCGGCCACGTCCTCATCGCCGAGGGGCTCGAGTTCGACGATTCGGGAGCGGCTCACCAGCGGAGCGTTGACCTCGAAGTAGGGATTCTCGGTCGTCGCGCCGATGAGGACGATGATGCGGTCCTCGACGGCGTGAAGCAGCGCATCTTGCTGGGACTTGCTGAAGCGGTGGATCTCGTCGATGAACAGGATCGTTCGGCGGCCGGAAAGGGTGAGGCGGTCCGACGCCGCCTCCATCGCCTTGCGCAGATCGGCAACTCCCGAGGTCACCGCCGAGACCTCGACGAAACTCGCCGAAGTCGCCTCGGCCACCACACGCGCAAGCGAGGTCTTCCCGGTACCGGCGGGCCCGTAGAGGATGACCGAGGTAAGCGCATCCGCCTCGATGGCGCGCCTCAGCCACGTCCCGGGTCCCACGGACTTGGGCTGACCGATGAACTCGTCCAGGGTCCGCGGTCTCATACGCGCAGCGAGCGGCGCCACCTCGGCACGCCGCTCGCGAGCGCTGTCATCAAAGAGGGAGTCCACGCTAACCGACCCGCTGCACCTGCCTGTCGAGCAGGTCCCTGTCGATCGGTCCGCGCCACTTGAAGATGATGTATCCCTGCTGGTCGACAATGACGACGAACGGCGTGAAGTCGACGCCCATCTGACGCGCGAGCTCGATGGCCTGCTTGCCGGCCTCGTCCTCCTGGATCGCCGGGTCAACGGCGGCGAGCGAAGTCGACTCGTCCGAGCGGTACTTGGTTACGTCGTATGAGATCAGGTCGATGGCGCCGCGATTGCGCTCCACCGCCGCCTTGACCTCACTCGTGACATCGTTGGTCGTCTTCTGGCGGCCGTCGTAGAAGTAGAGCAGCATCGGCTGCTTCGACTCGAGACGATCGGCGATTGCCTCGGAGACGAACTCGCCCTCGGGGAACGGCTCGAACATCTCGCCGAGAGTCGGCGACTTGTCCTCGATGATGGCCGCGTCATCATCGGGCACCGGCGCGGGTGCCGCTGCTGGCGGAGGAGTCTCCGCAGGCTCAGGCTCTTCTCCCCCGCCGCCACAGGCGACAAGGGACAAGGACATCAGGACTACGAAAGTTGCTACGACTAGTCTGCGCATACTGCTGCCTCCCGTGGGGACGGACGCGCCCCGCCTTGCCGCAGCCCGACGTGGTGAACCTGCCTCAGCAGGTGGGTGCCCGCACCGTGACTTCCAGCTTCCCCTTTCGGGGATCCCTGTCCGCCACGAAATGTGAGGCTCCCAGTCAAGAAGTGTTGGTTCGACCGTGTAGTCGGGCCACAGGCAAGGCGAAGCCTACGCAGAGTGTACCGCTCCACGGGGTCGCGCAACAACAGATTGTGTGACTCAAGCCACACCCGCGGAAACTAGTCCACGCGCAGGTGAACGTCCTTCAGCTGGCGCGGGCTGACGGTGTCGGGCGCAGACGTCATCGGATCGCCGCCGGAGCTCGTCTTGGGAAACGCGATGACGTCGCGGATCGACGTACCGCCGCACAGCAGCATCACGAGGCGATCGAGGCCCAGCGCGATGCCTCCGTGCGGGGGCGCCCCAAACGAAAGCGCCTCAAGCAGGAACCCGAACTTCTCGGAGGCGTCCTCTTCCGAGTGACCGAGAAGCTTCAGCACGCGCATCTGCAACTCCGGGTTATGGATACGGAGCGTGCCGCCACCGATCTCGAAGCCGTTCATGACGAGGTCGTAGGCGTAGCTGAGCACCGACGCGGGATCGTCCTCGAGCGCGTCGACCTGCTCGGCGAACGGGAGAGTGAACGGGTGGTGGTTGGCCGCCCAGCGATCCTCGTCCTCGTCGTACTTGAACATCGGGAAGTCCACGACCCACAGCGTCTCGAAGCCGGTGCGCTCGATGCCGAGCTCGTCGGCGAGCTTGAGGCGCAGCACTCCGAGTACCTCGTTGGCCAGCTGACGGGCGTCGGCGACCATACACAGCAGGTCTCCGGGCTGGGCGTCGGCGGCGGTCTTCAGCGCCGCCATCTCCTCTTCCGAGAAGAACTTGGCAACCGGGCTCTTGACCTCGCCCTCACTGGTGAACGCGACCCACGCGAGACCCTTGGCGCCCGCGTCGATGGCGGCCTGGTTGAGCGCGTCGATTCGACCGCGGCTCCAGTCGCCCGCACCCTTGGCGTTGATCGCCTTGATGGCTCCCCCGCTGCCGAGCGCACCCGCGAACACCTTGAACTCGCTTGCCGAGAAGACCGCGCTGACGTCCACGAGCTCGAGTCCGAAGCGCGTGTCAGGCCGGTCCGAGCCATAGCGCTCCATGGCGTCGGTCCAGGTCATGCGGGGCAGCGGCAGAGGCAGGTCGTGTCCGGCCTCGTGCATGACGTCGCGCATGACGTCTTCCATCATCTGCAGGACGTCATCGACCTCGACGAAGCTCATCTCGATGTCGATCTGGGTGAACTCGGGCTGGCGGTCGGCGCGCAGGTCCTCGTCGCGGAAGCAGCGCGCGATCTGGTAGTAGCGCTCGATGCCGCCCACCATGAGAAGCTGCTTGAAGAGCTGCGGCGACTGAGGGAGCGCATAGAACTTGCCCGGGTTGAGACGACTCGGGACGATGAAGTCGCGTGCGCCCTCCGGAGTCGACTTGGTGAGGATCGGCGTCTCGACCTCCATGAATCCGCGATGCTCGAGCGCCTTGCGGAACCGCTGCGTGACCCGGTCGCGCAGGGTCAGCGCGGCGAGTACCTCGGGGCGGCGGATGTCGAGATAGCGCCACTTCAGACGCGTGAGCTCGTCGGTGTCGATGCCCGCCTCGATCTCGAACGGCGGGGTCTCAGAGCGGTTCAGCACCGTGGCCGAGGTGATGACGACCTCGACCGCGCCGGTCGGCATGTTGGGGTTCTCGGTGCCGTCGGGGCGCTTACGCACGGTGCCGTCGAGCAGCACGACCCACTCGGGGCGGACCTGCTCGGCGGTGACGAAGGCGGCTCCGGAGGCGTCCGGGTCGAAGGTGCACTGGATGATCCCGGTGCGATCGCGAAGGTCGAGGAAGATCAGTCCGCCGTGATCGCGGCGCTTGGCCACCCATCCGGTGAGCCTCACGCTCTCACCCACGGACGACGCGTCGAGCGAACCCGCGGTGTGCGAACGCATGGAATATCGGGAATCAAGCATGTCTTCGGTCAACCTTCCGATATCGGGGCGCCCGCATCGCAGGCGCCGTGGAGCGGGCGTCTAGCGGCCGAGCGCGGCGGCGACGTGCCCCGCGAGACCCGCAAGATCGACCCGGTTCTCTTCTTTCGTTCCCATGTCCCTCAGTGTGACCTGCCCGGCGGCCAACTCATCCGGCCCGACGACCACGACGAAACGGGCGCCAAACCGATCGGCGGCCTTGAACTGCGACTTCAGCGAGCGGCCCTGGTGGTCCATCTCGGCGGCGATTCCGGCGTCGCGAAGCGCGGCCGTGATGCCGAACACGTCACCCTCTGTGCACCCCTCGACGCGCGCGACGAACACCTCGGCGATCGGCGGAGACGGGACGACGGTCCCGGCAGCCTGGAGTGCGAGCAAGGTGCGTTCGAAGCCGAGAGCGAAGCCGAGGCCCGGCGTGGGCTTGCCGCCGTACGTCTCCATCAGACGATCGTAGCGGCCACCCCCACCGATCGCGTTCTGGCTCCCCAGTCCGGCGTCGGCCTGCACCTCGAAGACGGTGCGCGTGTAGTAGTCGAGCCCGCGAACGAGCTTGGGATCCTCGATGTAATCGATTCCGAGACCGTCAAGGTGCTCCTTGACGGTCGAGTAGTGGGCGGCGCACTCGTCGCACAGCTCGTCCTTCAGCAGCGGCGCGGCCGCCATGACCTCCCGGCAGCCGGGATTCTTGCAGTCGAACGCGCGCAGCGGGTTTGTCTCGGCGCGCCTGTTGCACTCTTCGCACAGGTCGTCAGCGTGCGAGCGGATGAAGCCGGCCACCTTTTCACGGTACGCAGGGCGGCAGTTCTCGTCGCCCATCGAGTTCACGAGCAGCCGCATGTTGTCGCGCGGGACTCCCACGGCCTCGAAGAACGCCATGAGCATCGCGATGACCTCGGCGTCCACCGATGCGCCGGGCATGCCGAGAGCTTCGGCGCCGATCTGCCAGAACTGGCGCATGCGGCCCTTCTGCGGACGCTCGTAGCGAAACATCGGCCCGGCGTAGTATATCTTCGCGGACTGACCGTTGGCGGTCAGCGAGTGCTCCAGCGCCGAGCGAACCACGCTCGCGGTGCCCTCGGGACGCAGCGTGATCGAGCGATCGCCCTTGTCGAGGAAGGTGTACATCTCCTTGCCTACGATGTCGGTCGCCTCACCGATGCCGCGGGTGAAAACCTCGGTGTGCTCGAACAGCGGTGTATAGAGCGGCTCGTAACCGTAGCGCGCGAAGAGGTCCTGGGCCGTGCGCAGCATGAACTCCCACGCGCGCGCAGTCTCCGGAAGCATGTCAGCGGTGCCCTTAGGAGCCCTGTAGTTGTCGCTCACGTCAGCTTCGAGGCCTTCTCTCGGTGGTCGGGGTGCAGTGCAGGAGTGTACCGCGAGCGGGGTGACGGCGCCACGTGTCGCACCCTCACGCGCGCGGCCAGAACGGGTTGACCCTGCGCTCGCGCCCGATCGTGGTGTTGGGGCCGTGACCCGGGTGAACGATGGTCTCGGCGGGCAGAGGTGCGAGCTTCCCGGCGATCGAGGCGGCCAGCGTCCGGGAGTCGCCGCCCGGGAAATCGGAGCGTCCGACGCTGCCGGCGAACAGCGTGTCGCCGCTGAACAGGTGCGGAACACCGCCCTCGGGGTCCGCGGCGAACAGCGACATGCCACCCTGGGTGTGGCCCGGCGTGTGCAGGACCTTCAGGGTGAGTTGGCCCGCGACCAGCTCGTCTCCGTCTCGCACAGTGCGGTCCGCACCTGCGGGGACGTGATCGTTGTAGCCGAAGATCGCGCCTCCCGTTCCGTTCGCGTCGGGGCTGATGATTCGCTCAGCGTCCAGTTCGTGCACGACGAGCGGCGCGCCAGTGGCTTCGATGACGTCGACAGCCGCGCCAAGATGATCGAAGTGGCCGTGAGTGAGCACCACAGCCGATACCTCCGCGCCGCTCAACGCCTCCAGGAGCAGCTCCGGATCTCCTCCGGGATCGATCACCACGAGCGGGCCGCCCAGTCCGTCTGAGACGATGAAGCAGTTGGTCTCGAGCGGACCCAGTCGCAGCTCGTCAACTCGCATGTATGCTCCTTAGGGAAGAATGGCACCAAGGACACGGCCACATCGACCGGATAACCACGATTCTATCCCCCCGCCGCATCGGGCAGACAAGGGCGCGCGCATGACGATGGACCCATTCAAGCGGGGCGGCTCGTCGGCTCTGCGCAAGTTCACGTGGCGCACAGCCCTCATGCTCGCCGTCTTCACGACCGTCTCGTTCATCTTCATCTACGCCTGGACCGTGACTCTCGTCCGAGACGGGCTTCGCTCTGAGGCCGAGTCCTACGTCGACCTCATCGTCACCACCCGCTCGTGGAACGCAGCGCACGGCGGTACTTGGGTCCTGAAAAGCGACCAGTCCCCCACCAACGAGTACCTCCTGGACGTCGGCGTCGAACCGGACACCTCCACGGTTTCAGGCACACAGCTCACCCTGAGAAACCCCGCGGCGATGACGCGCGAGATCTCGGATCTGACACTCCAGGGCTCCGGCATCTCGTTTCGCATCATCAGCCAGGACCCGGTCAACCCGTCAAACGCCCCGGACGCGTGGGAAGCCGAGCAGTTCACCAGGCTCAACAACGGCGAAGAGAGCGTCTCGGAAATCGAGCCGATTGCGGGTGAGCGGTTCTTCCGGCTGATGGAGCCGCTCGTGACGCGTCCCGAGTGCCTCACATGTCACTCCGCGCAAGGGTACGAGGTCGGCGACCTGCGCGGCGCCATCAGCGTGACCGTCCCGCTCACGAGGACCGACGAGGCCCTCAAGCGAAGCGCGATCGGACTCGCTGCTCTGTGGGCGATCGTGCTTGCCGTGCTGGGTCTCGTGCTGTTCGCCCTGGTCGATCGCCTCTCTCGGGGGCTCGACCGTGGCGAGGCGAAGCTGCGGCACATGGCGGTGACCGACGCGCTTACCGGGCTCCCCAACCGCCATGCGATTCTGCAGCGACTCCACGAGGAGGCGGCCCGCGCCCGCCGTCGCAACTCGACCGTGGGCGTGCTCGTCGTCGACCTCGACCGATTCAAAACGGTCAACGACCAGTGGGGGCACTCGGCGGGTGACACCGTGCTCAAGGAAGCGGCCATTCGCATGCGAGACGCCCTGCGCGAGTACGACATGGTCGGCCGGATCGGCGGCGAGGAGTTCCTGGTGGTCGCCCCCGAGCTGAACGCCGCGGACCTTCAGGCCCTTGCCGAACGCGTGCGACACTCGGTCTCCGCAGATCCGATCACGATCGATGACGACGTCGCGATTACGATGACCGCGAGCGTGGGCGGCGCGATATTCCCGCTCGCAGAGGAAGATGCGGACGCCGCGATCGCACGCGCGGACGACGCCCTGTATCGCGCCAAGAACGAGGGCCGGGACACCGTGGTTATCGCGGGCCCGGAGGACTAGCGCTCCTTGCCTCGCTTCTGCGTGTGCTCGCCCGGCAGCATCCTGCGGGCGTCGAACACGCCAGAGACTCCGCGCACCTCGCGCAGGAGCGAATCGAGCCGGGCCATGTCGCCGATCTCGAACAGATAGCGCATATCGACGATGCCGTCTCTGTGGGTCGCAGTCGACGACGACAAGATGTTGACGCCGGACTCGGCGAGCGCTGCGGTGACGTCTTGCAGCAGACGGAGCCGGTCGAGCGCCTCCACGTAGATCTCGACCTGGTACGTCGACTTCGACCCCGTGTCCCATTCGACCGAGAGCAGTCGCTCGGGGGTCCTCAGCAACTCCGCGGCGTTCGGGCAGGTCCTGCGGTGTACCGACACGCCCCTGCCGCGGGTCACGAAGCCGATGATCTCGTCGCCGGGGACCGGGTTGCAGCAGCGGGCCAGACGGACCAGCACGTCGTCGATTCCTTTGACCTTCACGCCGCCGCCCTGGCGGTTCTTGCGCGCCGCGCGTGGCGGCGTCATCGGCGTGTCGATCGTGAGCTCCTCGGGCTCCGGCTGCGGCGGCGCCTCGTGCGCACCCAGGTGCTTGAACAGCTTGGTGCCGACCGCTTTCGCCGACGCTTTGCCCGCTCCGATCGCCGCGAGCAGATCCTCGCCTCTGGCGAAGTTCATCTCCTCAGCTACGGCGCTGAGCGCCTTCTCGGCGGGCTTGTTTCCGATGCCGAGACCGTGCTTGCGCATCACCTTGGTGAGTTCGTCTCGGCCGCGCTGAAGGTCGTCGACTCGCGTGACCTTGGACAGCTGGTTGCGGATCTTGGAGCGGGCCGACGACGTGCGCACGATGTTGAGCCAGTCCCGGCTCGGGCTGGCGTTCTTGTTGGTGAGGATCTCGACGCGGTCGCCCATCTGCAGTTCGTAGCCGAGCGGCACGATCGAACCATTCACCTTCGCGCCGACGCAGTGGTTGCCGACCTCGGTGTGGATCGCGTACGCGAAGTCGATCGGCGTCGACCCTTTGCGGAGCGAGTACACGTCGCCCTTCGGGGAGAAGACGAACACCTCCTCCTCGAACAGGTCGATCTTGAGCGCCTCCATGAACTCGCGCGGGTCCTTGAGCTCGGTTTGCCACTCGAGCATCTGGCGCAGCCACGCGAGGCGCTCGTCGAAAGTCTCATCGCCGCGCCCACCCTCCTTGTAGCGCCAGTGGGCGGCGATGCCGTACTCGGCTGTGCGGTGCATCTCCTCGGTACGGATCTGAATCTCGAGGGGACGTCCGGCCGGTCCGATAACCGTCGTGTGCAACGACTGGTACATGTTGAACTTGGGCATCGCGACGTAATCCTTGAAGCGGCCCGGAACCGGCTTCCAGATCGAGTGGACCGTTCCAAGCGCTCCGTAGACGTCCTTCACCGAGTCCACGATCACCCGCAGCGCGATCAAGTCGAAGATCTCGTTGAAATCCTTACCCTTGCCTGCCATCTTCTGGTAAATCGAGTACAGATGCTTAGGGCGTCCCCCGATTTCGGCCGAGATACCCACGTGGGCCAGCTCCTCGAGCAGCTGCGCGATGACCCCCGCCGTGTACTCCTCGCGCTCGATCCGGCTCTCGGACACCATGCGTGAGACCTGGTGGAACTTCACCGGCTCGAGGTAGTAGAACGCAAGGTCCTCCAGCTCCCACTTGACCTGTGAGATTCCGAGGCGGTGTGCGAGCGGAGCGTAGATCTCCATCGTCTCGCGCGCCTTGTCGAGGCGCCGCTCGGGCGGCAGCGCGGACAGGGTCCGCATGTTGTGCAGACGGTCCGCCAACTTGATGAGGATGACCCGGATGTCGCGAGCCATCGCGATAAGCATCTTGCGCAGGTTGTTGCTCTGCTGCTCGGAAAGGGACTCAAACTCGATCTTGCCGAGCTTGGTGACGCCGTCGACGAGTTCGGCCACCTCGTCACCGAACAGCTCGCGCACGTGATCGAGCGAAACGTCCGAGTCCTCCACCACATCGTGCAGGATCGCGGCGGTGAGCGTGGCCGTGTCGAGGTGCAGTTCCGAGAGGATCAGCGCGACCTCGAGTGGGTGATGGATGAACGCCTCGCCGCTCTTGCGCTTCTGGCCCTCATGCGCCGTGAGCGCGAATTCGTAGGCGGCACGCAGGCCGTCGACGTCAGCGTCACGGTTGTACTCCCTGACGCGTTCTTCAATCTGTTCGAGTGTTGCGCTCACGCACGCCCTTCGGCTCGGTCGGTCAGTCGCGTGTGGGCAGGATAGGACGGTTGAAGCGATGGAGCAACTCGTCGGGCGTGGCAGACAGCGCCCACTCGCGAAACGCCTCGAACTCCTCTATCTCCTCAAGGCCCTCGGCGTAACGCACGCTCGCGGTCAGGTCGACCTTGCCCGGAGCCGGAAGCACCGAGAGCCGGCGATACGCGCCGTGGCCCTCGCTCGCCACCAGATGGAGTTCGCGAAGTATGCCAATGGTGGTCGACACGCCGCGCTCGTCGAGATCGAAGCCGGGCAAGGGAGCGCCGTCCTCGTCACGCTCGCCGCGCTTGCGACGCTCGCCCCGGATCGCGGCAGCCCTCTCGGCGACGTCCTTGTTGGTGATCTCGAACTCCGCCCCCTCCGCCGCATGCAGCTTGCGCAGCACGCGGTAGATGTCGCGCATGTCTTCGGCCGCGGGTGCGCCGGAGGTGAGGATCGCCCGGTTGATCTGGGCGTCGCGTTCGCCGTAGAGCAGGTGGATGCGCGCGATGGCGCCGTCGCGACCCGCGCGACCCGCCATCTGGTTGAACTCGACGTCGTTGAAGGGCAAGTGGTAGAGCACGACGTGACGGATGTCGGGGATGTTGACACCTTCTCCGAACGCGCTGGTGGAGACGACTACCTTGAGGTCCCCGACCCTGAACGCACGCTCGACTGCATGTCGTACCGAGCGCGACAAGGCGCCGTTGTAGAACGCCACCGAGTGGGCGAGTGCCGGCACCCGCTTTCGGAGCATCCGCGCCAGCTGCACCGACTTGTCTCTCGAGTTCACGTAGATCACGACTTTGTCGCCACTTGATGCGAGAGCCGCCACCCTCGCGTCCTTATCAGGGCATCCTCGACCGTCTTCAAGCACGAGATTCTCGCGCACCGTCGGGTCGAGCACGACCGACTGGATCCCCAGCAACTTCTTGATCTGGTCCGCCACGTCGTCCGAAGCGGTCGCGGTGACAGCCAGCACCGTCGGCGCACCGAGCTTGTCGAACGCGGTCCCAAGCTGCATGTACGCAGGCCGGTGGCCTGTCCGGGCGAGCCCGACGTGGTGAGCCTCGTCGACGACGACGAAACGCACACGCCCTGTGCCGACGAACTTCTCGGCGTGAAAGTGCATGAACTCCGGCGTCGTCAGCACCACGTCGAGCATGCCGTCCCTGAGCGCGCCGAACGCCTCCGCGCGCTCGGCGTCGGATGACTCGCCCGTCACCGTGCGAACCGAGAGCCCCACCTCCGAGAACGTCTCCCCGAGGTGATAGGCCTGGTCGGCCACGAGCGCCCTCAGCGGGTAGACGAACACGCTTGCACCGCCGTCGCGAAGTGCGGTTCGCGCCGCGTGCAGGTGGAAGATGAGCGACTTGCCGCGCCCGGTGGCCATGACTGTGAGGGTGTTGCGCCCAGCGGCAAGCTCATCGAGCGAGCGCCGCTGGGCATCGTGCAGCGCGCCATCGCCGATGAAGCGTCGCACGAGCTCGGCCTCGAGCACTGCGGGCGGCATTGCGGCGAGTTCGGCGCGGGTCTCCTTGCGGGCAGCCTCGAGGTCGGCGGACTCCTCGGACAGATCGCGGCGGCTGACGACGACGTTGACGCCGCGCGAGCGGCCCGCGTCACCGCCGGTGACTTCGCTCACCTCAACGTCGTACTCGACGCCCTTGTCGATGACCGGAGCCAGGACCGCGGCAAGCCGTCTGTTGAGGAAACCCACCTGAGAGCCGTGCGCGTCGAACAGCGCGACCGCGTTGGGGTCATGCGGGTTCTCGGGCTGGCGCTCGACCCGCAGCGGCGCACCGCCCTCGAGCCTCTCGAGCACGTCTTGCCGCCCCTCGAAGGTCACACCCGCGAGCTTGGTGTGGAAGGAGGCTGCGTCCTCGACTCCGGCGTACTCCTCGCGAGCGAGCAACTCGTCGGCGCGCTCGAAGAGCTCGGCGACGAGCGCGGCGGCCGGGCCCTCGGGGGGCGCGAGCCCCGCGTGAACGTCCCGAACGAGAAGCTGGACCCGGCGGCGGCCCCGCCATTCGTCGACGTCGATCTCGTAGGCCAGGTCGACGAGCGAATCGGTGTCGGCCAGCCGGTCGATGTCCTTGCATCGAAACGCGATCGCCGGAACCGAAGATGCTCCGTCGAAAGCGGTGAACTTCAGGTGCGTACCGGTCTTGCCCACCTTGGACCGACCGTTCATGAACACGCTCCGGGACGCCAACAGCGGCCGGGGGTTCGAGTGACCGAACGGTTCGAGCAGTTTGAGCTCGGTTCCCATCTCGACACTCACGTCATCGAGCGCTAGCTCTGCGTCGATGCAGGTCGCCGTGGCGAACCGCTCCGCCGGCAGCGCGTCCAGCTCGGCGAGGAAGCGGCTTCGGAACTCCTCGAGTCGCTCCTCGCGCACAGTGAGTCCTACCGCCGCCTCATGACCGCCGAAGCGCTCGACCACGTCGGCGCAGGCCTCGACCGCCTTGAACAGGTCGACCGTCCCGGCCGAGCGTCCGGAACCCTTGGCCACGCCGTCCTCGATCGCGAAAAGGATCGCGGGCACGCGGTACAGCCCCACAAGACGCGAGGCGACGATGCCCTTCACGCCCTCGTGCCACCCCTCGCCCGCCAAGACAAGCGCGCGCTCGCCGTCGTAGGTCCTCTCGGCCAGCGCGAGTGCGGCCTCGGTGAGGTCGTCCTCGGCCTCGCGCCGAACGCGGTTGTGCTCGTCGAGCGCGCGGGCGAGTTCGTCGGCCCGGATCGGATCGTCGGCCAGCAGGAGGTCGAGCGCGACCTGGGGGTCAGCCATGCGACCGGCCGCATTGAGCCTCGGCGCGAGGGCGAACGCTATCGAGTCACTACCGAGCGACTCGGTCTGAGCGCCGGCGACCGCCGCCAGAGAGGCGAGGCACACGCGGGGGTCTCGGCGAATACGCTGCACGCCGTGGGTGACGAGCGCGCGGTTCTCTCCGCGCAGGGGCACCACGTCGGCGACCGTGCCCAGCGACGCGAGATCGGTGAAGTCCCGCCAGGTATCGGGCTGCCCCAGTCGGGCGCCGACCGCGTCGAGGAGCTTCAGGGAGACTCCCGCACCGGCCAGATCGCGCGACGGGCAGTCTGCGGAGAGCTTGGGGTTGGCGACGGGCACGCCGACGGGAACGGCGTCTCCGGGCTCATGATGGTCGGTGACGACCACATCGATGCCGCGAGCGCGCAGGGCGTCGACCTCGGCGAGCGCCGAGATGCCGCAGTCCACGGTGACCACAAGTGCGGGGTGATGCGACGCGATTCTCTCGATGGCGGCGCTCGAAAGCCCGTACCCCTCGTTGAACCGGTGAGGGACGATCGCGTCGACCTCGGCGCCGAGAACACGCAGCCCCCGACACGCCACGGCCGCCGCAGAGACGCCGTCCAGGTCGAAGTCGCCGAAGACGAGAATCCGCTCACCGGCACCGATGGCCTCGGCGACCCGGTCGGCCGCCTCTCCCATACCGGGGATGAGCATCGGGTCGAGCCACTCGGCTGCCAGGTCGGGCTCGAGGAAGCGTCGCGCCTCCTCGGCCGAGCCGATCCCTCTGGAGGCCAGGATGCGCGCCGTGACATCGGACAGCCCGGTCGCGGCTCTCAGCGAGGCTACGACGTCGGGGTCCGCCTGCTCGACGATCCAGGCTGACGCGGGAAGATCTCGGCTCATTCTTCCATCCTAGCCGACGGGGCCGACACCCACGAAGGTGCCGGCCCCGAATCGGTCAACGTGTGCGATTACGCGTTGGCGTACTTCTTCTTCAGAGCCGCGAACTTGGGCTCCCGCTCCTTCCAGAGCACGAAGATCGGAGTCGCCACGGCGATCGACGAGAACGCGCCGACCGTGAGACCGATGACGAGCGCCAGCGCGAAGTCCTGCAGCGCCTCGCCGCCGATGAACAGCATGACGAGCACGGGCAGAAGCGACGTGATCGTCGTGTTCATCGAGCGGATGATGACCTCATTGATGGACTCGTTCGCCATCTGCATGAACGTCTGCTTCTGGAGGTGCTGCGAGTTCTCCTTGACGCGATGGAACACGACAACCGTGTCGTAGAGCGAGTAGCCGAGGATCGTCAGGAGCGCCGCGATGGTGCTCGGCGAGACCTCCTGGCCCATCAGAGCGTACAGACCCAGGGTGATGATGATGTCGTGGATGAGGGCGATGACCGCCGTGACCGACATCTTGTACTCGAAGCGCAGCGAGATGTAGACCAGGATCGCCGCGATCGACGCCATAAGTGCGAAGAGCGCCGCGTTGGTGATGTTCTTGCCCCAGCCCGGTCCGATCGTCGTGACCTGGATCGAGGACTCGGGGAACTTCAGCGTGGTGGCCACGTCGTTCGCGGCGGCCGCAGCCTCGTCCGGGTCGGTGACCTCGGTGCGGACGATGAAGCCGCTCTGCCCCTGCGCCACCGTGGTCTGGACGCTGGGATTGTCGACGCCCGCGGCCTTGAGCGCATCGGCCAGGGCCTCGGAGGTGGTGTCACCGGCATCTGAAATCTCGATCACGGTACCGCCGACGAACTCGACCGAGAAGGTCAGGCCCATGACGACGATGGCGCCGATCGAGACCGCCAGCAGCACACCTGAGATGGCGAACATGATGTTGCGATGGCCGAGCCAGTCGATGTTGAACCTAGCCATTGACGCCACCTCCCTTCACAGCGGACGTGCCTGTCATCACACGCTCCTTGTCGACGCCCCAGAACGCGGGCGCCTTGGGGATGATGGACTCTGCGAGCAGCATGAGAGCGGGACGCTTGAAGAGCACCATCATCAGAATGTCGCAGAAGATACCGATCATCAGCGTGAGCGCGAAACCGCGCACAGGGCCGATGGCGATGATGTAGAGCATAGCTGCCGAGACGAGCGTGACCAGGTCGGCGTCGATGCTCGTCCACAGGCCGTGCTTGGAGCCCGAGTTCGCGGCCGAGCGGATCGTCTTGCCCATCCGAACCTCTTCCTTGAAGCGCTCAAGGATGAGAATCGAGCTATCGGCCGCAAGACCGATCGTGAGCACAATACCCGCGATACCCGGAAGGGTCACCGCAAAGTAGCCGAGCTGCGACATCCCAGCCAGTATGCCGAGGAAGATCGAAGCGAAAACCACCAGAGCGCCGACGGTCAGCAGGCCGAGTCCGCGGTAGAAGACGAGCACGTACAGGGCGACAAGTCCAAGGCCGATGAGAGCCGCCATGACGCCCTGCTGCAGCGCGTCCTGACCCAGCGTCGGGCCGACGATGCGCGACTCGAGCGCCTCGAGCGACACCGGCAGAGCGCCGGTCTGGAGCACCGTCTGGAGGCGCTTGGCATCCTCGGCGGTGAAGTCACCCGAGATCTGGGTGCGACCGTCGAGGATGGGCTCGTTGACGACCGGGGCGGACTGAACAGTGCCGTCGAGCACGATGGCCACCTGGCGTCCGACATTCTGGCTCGTGAACTCACCCCACTTGGTGGTGCCCTCGGGATTCATGGTCAGGTTGACCACGATCTGAGCGGTGTTGGGGTCCTGCGAGACGCTCGAGTCGGTGACAACGTCGCCAGTCATGAAGACGGCTTCCTTGTACTTATCCATGTCGAGCTGCACACCGGCGCCGCCGGTGGACGAGGAGAGCGCCGCGATCGTCGCCGAGTCGGTGATCGACGCGACGTTCACGAACTCCAGCTGACCCGTGCTGCCCAGGACGTCGAGCGCTTCCTGGGGATCATCGATACCGGGAATCTGGATCAGCAGCGCGTCCGAACCCTGCTGCTGAACCGTCGCCTCCTTAACGCCGAGGCCGTTGACCCGGTTCGTGATGATCAGCTCGGCACGCTCCATCAGCGCGGCCGTTACCGGCGTTCCGGTGGTCTCTTGCGCCTGGAGGATCACCGAAAGACCACCCTGCACGTCAAGTCCCTGAGTGATCTTCTCCGCCGGCGGCCAGAACAGCGCCACCGAGCCGACGAACAGCACCGCTGATATCGCCAGCAAGAGGATATTGACCTGTTTCTGATCCATGCCCCTGCCTTCCGTACTTCCGTAATACCGTGTATGCGAAGCCCCTGGCGGAGCCTGACTCCTACTTAAGACGTGCTGCCGGCATCCTCGCCGGTCGAGTCATCGCCTGCTTCGTCCTCGTCGGCGGCGCGTGAAACAACGCTCGCGAGCGCATGGGGCGCCACCTCCAACTCCGACCCGTCGGCCACCCGGATGCGGACGCGCTCGCCGGTGCTGACGACAACGCCGTACACACCGCCGAAGGTCAGAACCTCATCCCCGGGCGCCAGCGAGGCGATCAGCTCACGCTGCTTTCGTGCACGCTGCTGCTGCGGGCGGATGATGAGCAGGTAGAACGCGGCCACGAGAACCAGAATCGGAATGAAATCCGTCAGTTGCGACATGGGTGAACCCGTTTCCCTTCGGCCATGCTCGAACGGCGCTCAGCACCGACTGCCAATCATACCGCTTCACCCGAAAGGAATGAAGCAACCTTGGACGCCTCTCAGAAATCCCTGAATGCGGGCGATTCGCGCCACTCGGACAGCATCTCCGAGAAGGTCCCCGCCTCTATAGCCTCACGCGCACGCCGGGTCAGGTCCAGCAGATAATGCAGGTTGTGGATGGTGAGCAGGATTGCCCCGAGCATCTCCTTCGACTTCACCAAGTGACGGATGTAGGCGCGTGAGTAGCCGGAACACGTACTGCAGGTGCAGGTGGGATCGAGCGGCCCGAAGTCGCGGGAGAAGCGGGCGTTCTTGAGGTTGAGCCGGCCCTCGCCCGAAAACGCCGTTCCCAGCCGCGCGGTGCGAGTGGGCAGCACGCAGTCGAACATGTCGACCCCTACCGCGATCGCTTCGAGGATGGTGGTGGGATTGCCCACTCCCATGAGGTAGCGAGGCCGGTCCTTGGGCAGCGCGTCGCACACCGCGGGAAGCGACTCGAGCATCACCTCGTGGGGTTCGCCGACTGAGTACCCGCCGATCCCGTAGCCCGGGAACCCGATCTCGACGAGTCTCTCGATGCTCTCGGCGCGCAGGTGCGGGTACACCCCGCCCTGGACGATGCCGAAGAGCGCCTGGTTCTCTCGGCTGTGTGAGTCCTTGCAGCGCCGGGCCCACGCCGCAGAGCGTCTGACCGCGGTCGCGACCAGCGCCTCCTCGGCGGGATACGGGGGGCACTGGTCGAGCTGCATGACGATGTCTGCGCCCAGCTCTTGCTGCACGCGCATGTTCTCCTCGGGAGTCCAGCGGTGCCACGCTCCGTCGACGATGCTCCTGAACGAGACCCCGTCGTCGTCGAGCTTGAGAGTGTCGGCGAGACTGAAGATCTGGAAACCGCCGGAGTCCGTGAGGATGGCTCGGTCCCAGTTCATGAACGCGTGCAGCCCGCCCGCCTCGGCGACGAGGTCACTCCCCGGCCTGAGGAACAGGTGGTAGGTGTTGGCGAGCACGACCTGGGCTTCGAGCTCGTGCAGCTGTACCGGCGTGATGCCTTTGACCGTCGCGCGAGTGCCGACGGGCATGAACACCGGCGTCTCGATGGGGCCGTGCGCCGTATGGAAGCGACCGCGCCGCGCCGCGGAACAGGGGTCGGTCGCAAGGAGTTCGTAGTCGAAGAGTGCCATGGGCGCGATTGTACCCCGAGCGGCTACACTGTGGACTTGCGTGAACCAACCGACCGGTTCGAGCGTCAAACGGAGCGACATGAATTACGGCACCGCCCACGACGCGGCCCTCGTGACCGCGGCGAAGAAGGGGGACCTCGACGCGTTCGAGGCCCTCGTGCGGCGGCATACCCGCGCTGTGTACGCGCACGCGCTCCGGTTCTTCGGCAACCAGACAAGCGCCGAGGATACGGTGCAGGAGGTGTTCATCAAGGTGTACCGCTCGCTCGACTCCTTCGACGAACGGTCTCGCTTCTCGACGTGGCTCTACCGCGTCACTCGCAACGCGTGCCTCGATCAGGTTCGGGCCGGACGCCGTGTGCCGGTGCCCGTCGACCCGCTCGACGTCGCTTCGCGGGCCACGGGCGACCTCGCCGACCAGGTGGCCGTGGCGGCCACCATCGAAGAAGGCATGCGCTCGCTCGCTCCCGAGGACCGGGATGCGCTCTCCGCAGTCGCGCTGTTCGGCCTGACCTACGCCGAGGCCGCCGAGGCACTCGGCGTCCCCGCCGGCACGGTGAAATCCCGGGTGTTTCGCGCTCGCAGAACGCTCGCTTCCATACTCGATGGATCGGGAGGTGGCGCGTGATGGACTGCCTTCAGGCGCAGGCGATCATCTCCGAGGCCCTCGACCGCTCCCCCGTCGACACAGACGTGCTCGAGGCCGCAAAGGCTCACTGCAGAGAGTGTGCGGACTGCGGTCGGTTCGTGAGAGCGCTCGCGGTTGTGCATCGCGCCCCCGCGCCCGAGCCCCCGGCCGACCTCGCGGATCGCGTGATGAGCGCGCTGGTCATCGATGTGGCCCGTAAGCGCGCCGAGGCCCTCAACGCCCCTGAGCAGGCGCGAGACGAGAACGCTCCCCTTCCCGCAGACGCACCGCTGAACGTCGAGGCGCTGAGGATGCGGATGCGCGACCCGCGCGCCCGTCGACAGCTCGTGATCTGGGCCTCCGCAGCCGCGGTCGTGTTCGTCGCTGCGGGCATGTTCGCGGTGACCGGCGTGCGCCAGATCCTCGTGCCGAGCATCTCGGAGCAGGGCGGCCTCACCTATGGCGGCCAGGATGCCGCCACGACAGAGCAGCGGGCCACCGACGATCCGTTCGCCGGCTCGCCCCCTGTGGCGGAGTCCGCACCGGGCGCCGGTGCCGAGTCCACCGCGATCGTCTCAGTGGCGCCCGACTACGTCGTGCTCAACGGCTACGTGTATCGCAACAGCGGGCCCTCAGCGGGAATCGATCCGGCCGCGCTCGAAACACTGGGGACCGTGTCGAGCGCTCTTGCGACCGGCAAGGCCCCGACGTCGCGCACGGCCCTGGGCAACCGCAGCGACCTGTCCCGCATCCACGTGGAGGCCGACGAGTCTGACACGTACCTCACGTTCGACCGGGTCACGCGTTCGTACGAGGGAGGCGCGTACTCACTGCGAAGTAAGGACATCGCTGCGTTCGGCGAGTGGCCGACGCTGCCGAGCGAAATCGCCGCGCCGCTGCGCGAAGACGGGTCACCCACGTTCACGCCGTTGACCGACTCGGTGTACCGCCTCGCTACGGGTGGGCCGGAGCAGGGCATCGCCATACCGCCCAACTCGCCGTCGTCGGACCCCGCCGCGGGCAACCCCAACTGGACCTGGTGGGCGCCGCTTCAGTAGCGCGCTAGAGGATGAGCATCGCGTCGCCGAAGCTCAGGAAGCGGTAGCGCTCCTCCATCGCCTCGCGGTACGCGTGCATGACCGTCTCCCTGCCCGCGAACGCGCTGACCATCATCATCAGCGTGGAGCGGGGCACGTGGAAGTTCGTGATCATCGCGTCCACGGCGAGGAAGTGGTACCCCGGCAGGATGAACAGCGTGGTCGCGCCTTCCGCAGCCGAGACTTCGCCGGTCTCCTGAGCCGAGGACTCGAGTGCGCGAACGCTCGTGGTGCCTACGGCGATGATCCTGCCGCCGCGCTCCTTCGTGCGTCGCACCTCTTCCGCGGTCACAGCCGGAACCCGGAAGTGCTCGGAATGCATCTTGTGCTCGGCGGGATCGTCTTCCGAGACGGCCCTGAAGGTGTCGAGCCCCACGTCGAGCTCGACCGTCTCGACGCGGGCACCGGCCTCGCGGCACCTTTCGAGCAGCTCCGGAGTGAAGTGGAGCCCCGCCGTCGGGGCCGCCGCGCTGCGCTCGTCGCGCGCGAAGATGGTCTGGTACTCCTCGGGATCCGAGATGGGCTGCGTGATGTAGGGCGGAAGCGGCATCTCACCGATGCGGTGCACCACGTCGAGGAAGCGCTCCCCCACCGGGTGGAACTGCACGAGCCTGCCGCCGGACTCGTCGATCACGTCGACTACGAGCGCGGTCATCGCGCCGTCGTCGAACACGACTCTGGCGCCCGGCTTCAGACGGCGCCCCGGCTTCACAAGACACTCCCACGAGTTCTCGTAGCGCTCGCGCAGCAGCAGCATCTCGACCGCACCGCCCGACTCGTCCTTCACACCCTTGAGCCTGGCAGGAAGTACGCGGGTCTCGTTGACCACGAGCAGGTCGCCTGGCCTCAGGTAGTCAGGCAGGTCCGAGAAGATCCGGTGGTCGACCTGCCCGGATGAGCGATCGAGCACGAGCAGCCGACAGCTGTCTCGGGGCTCAGCGGGATGCTGGGCGATGAGCCCGCTCGGCAGGTCATAGTCGAAGTCGTCGGTGTGCAGGGTGACTCACTCCTCGGGTGCCACGAATTCGGTGCGCGCTCTCCTGGCGAGTTTACCGTAGAGCGCGGTGTTGAATGCTACGATACGCGCGGCATGAGACACGGATACTCCTCAGCAGACCTTCACGTACACACCACCGCCTCCGACGGCACCGCCTCACCGGCCGAGATCCTGGAATGGGCCTCCGAGGCGACCGACCTGGCGGTCGTCGCCATTTGCGACCACAACACCAACGAGGGCGCCCTCGAAGCCGCCGCGATGGCCCACCGCTATCGCGTCGACGTCATCGTGGGCCAGGAGGTCGAGAGCAGCCAGGGCCACATCCTCGGCCTGTGGACCCCCGAAATCGTGGCCCCCGGCATGTCCGCCGCCGAGACGGTCGACGCGATCCATCGCCAGGGCGGTCTCGCGATCGCCGCGCACCCCTACGCTCCCCGCTGGTGGCACAAGCACGGCCTGTGCAGGGGCGAGACCGAGGTTTACGACACCGTGCCGTTCGACGGGGTCGAGGTGGCTAACTCCACGCCCCTGCTCTTTCTCGCGAACGTCCACGCGCGCACCTACTGGCACCGCAACAAAGACCGCCTGTGCGCGACCGGCGGTAGCGACGCCCACATGCACACCGTCGTCGGCACGAGCCGCACCTACTTCCCCGGCTCCACCGTCGAAGACCTGCGCTCGGCGCTCGAAGCCCGTACGACACAGGGATGGGGACCCTCGTTCCAGCCGCTGAGGGCATACCGGTACGCCAGGCGGGTGCCCGAGATCCGCAAGCGCGACGCCGAACGCAAGATCAGGGAAGCCGAGCGGGGCATCGAGTGCACCGCCGGCTGCGCGGAGTGCTCAAACCCGAAGTCAGACGTCCCGGCGGAGTAGTCCCGCGAAGGCTAGCCTTTGCGTGCTTCCTTGGCCGCCTTGCGCGCAGCGCGCTCGGCACGCGCCTCTACGTCGCTCATCAGGCACCCGCAGTAGTTCTGGCGGTACATCCCCAGCTCTCTTGACCTGCGAGTCGCCTCGGGATACGCGGGCCGGAAGTCGCGCTCGAGGTAGGCGAGGCCCACGGCAGCCGCTGCCCGCCCGCCCTCCTCGGCGATTGCCTCGGGGTTCTGGTACGGGCTCACTGTGAGCGTCGACGCCAGCGCGTCCATTCCGTTGGCGGCCGCCCACTCCGCGACCATCCCGAATCGCAACCGATAGCACGCGCGGCAGCGCGCCTCGCGATCGTTGGCGAGCGGCCCCACCTGCTCGAGCCACGCGGACGGGTCGTACCTCAGCTCAACGACGCGGATATGGGCGTCCTCGGCATAGGCGACAAGCGTGTCGCGACGCCGGGCGTACTCCTCGGCGGGGTGGATGTTGGGGTTGGCGTAGACGACCACGACCTCGTCGGCCTCGGCGGCCAACGAGTCGAACGGTTCGAGCAGGCAGGGCCCGCAGCATGCGTGCAGCGCGATCTTCATGGTGATGAGGATACTACCGACCGATGAAGACGGTCGCGATGGTCGCCACGCCAAAGAGGATGAAGATCACTCCCGAGATCTTCGCGAGCGTCCGCTCAGGCAGGTTGCGTCCGAGCAGGCGGCCAACCAGGATGGCGACGGCGTCGGCGAGTACCATCCCGATGGTCGAGCCCATCGTGACGCCCCAGAACTGCTGCATCGGCGTCAGCGCGACCACGGTCAAGCCCACCGAATCGAGCCACGCCTGCATGCCGGGTCCCGCACTGCGCAGGTAACGCAGGAGCGCCGAGCCGGGATCGGCCGCGATGGTCATCGTCATGATCTGGGTCTTGTCACCGAGCTCGGCGAAGAAGAAGGCGATCGCAGTCGCAATGACGGGCCCGAACTTTCCCTTGCCGCGATCCGCATCCTCCTCGTCGACACTGTCGCCGCGAAGCGTCCAAATGCCGAATCCGATGAAGAGCAGGCCAGAGATCCACGGCAGTATGCCTTGCGGGATGAATCCGCCGAGAAGCTGACCGACGAGCGTCGTGAAGAAGTGGACGACGAACGTCGCGATGAAGATGCCGACGATGACCTGCCACGCCTTGTAGCGAGTGGCTAGGACCAACGCGAGCAGCTGTGATTTGTCGGCGAGCTCACCGATCATGATGAGCACGAGCGCGACGATGAACACGTATGCCACGCGTGGGGTCCTCTCGGATTGCTGTCGTATCAGTCGAGCGGGAACGGCTGGTCGTCGTCGGGCTCAGGCTCGGCTGTGACTTCCGGCTCGTGAATCAGTGACGGCGGCTCGGCAGTCTCGCTCGCTGCGGCCGCCCCCTGCCGACGGATGGAGTACATCAGCGCGATGATCGCGACCACGATCCCGGCGGCGAGGACGACGACGATCGGTGCCGTGCTCCCGGTCCCCGAGGTCTCGCCCGTCCCGGCCGCGTATACGACCGCGACCTCCTGCACGTCTCCGGGGCTCATTTCGAGCTGCGGGAGCGTGTAAAGCGACTCGCCCGCGTCGTTTTGGTCGGGCTCGGCGATTGCTTCAGGCGACATGCTCAGTGGCGCCATGCCAGCGGGCAGTCGCACCGAAAACGAGACGATGTCGGAAGGCGCGGTCTGCGTGAATCGCAGCTTGAACGACGTCTCCGCTCCGACGATTGACAGCGCCGGGCCCGAGCCTTCGATCTGCGCGACGCGACTGGTAGAGACCTCGTACTCGACGTACTGGCCACCCTCGCCATCGACCAGGGTGTAGGTGCGCGTGGGGTCTTGCGAGGGGTCAACGCCCGCGATCTCGCCCACCCAGTCGAGCTTGACGCCTTCGGGAACGGGGATACGGACAGTCGCCGGGAGCGGCGCGGAGTCGGGCAGGACCAGGGAGAGGATGACGACGCTTTGGCCGGCCTCGGCTCCCGGCCAGGACTGGACGTCGAGGTCGCCGGTAACCACCGGTGCTGCGGCGTAGGCCTGAACCGGAACGAGCAGCACGGACATGATGCCTGCGACGGCCAGAAGTCGCTTGATCATCACAGCTCCACTCCTGCCGCTCGGGCGGCGGCGACTGCGGTGTTGACGACGAGCATGGCCCGCGTCACGGGACCTACACCCCCGGGGACCGGGGTGATAGCGGATGCGACCGGGGCGACGCTCTCGAAGTCCACGTCTCCCACAAGACCCTCATCGGTGCGGTTGATACCGACGTCGATCACGACAGCTCCCGGCTTCACGTACTCCGGGGTCACCATGCGCGCCCGCCCGACCGCAGCCACCAGGATGTCGGCCTCGCGACACACCGCGGGCAGGTCGGGGGTGCGGCTGTGACAGATCGTCACCGTCGCATCTCGCTCGAGAAGCATGAGCGCCATCGGCTTACCGACGATCGTCGAGCGCCCGATGACCACAGCGCGCTTGCCCGCCGGGTCGATGCCGTAGTGGTCGAGCATGGACATGACGCCCCACGGCGTGCAGGCGCGCGGCGCCTCGAGCCCGCGTACCAATCGGCCCAGGTTGACGGGGTGGAACCCGTCCACGTCCTTCTCGGCGTCGATGCGCGATATGGCCTGCTCGGCGTCGAGGTGCGACGGGAGCGGCATCTGCACGAGGATGCCGTGTACGCGGGGATCGGAGTTGCACTCGTCGATGATGGCGTCCAGCTCGGCCTGATCGATGTCAGCGGGGCGGCGGTAGTCGAACGAGGCGATGCCGACCTCTTCGCAGTCCCGCTCCTTCATGCGAACGTAGGACTGGGATGCCGGATCCTCGCCGACGAGCACGACCGCGAGGCCGGGAGTGACACCCGCCTCTTTGACCTTCGCGACGATACAGGCGGCATCGGCTTTGGCGGCGGCGGCGACGAGAATGCCGTCGATGATCTGTGTCACGTGCGAACCCCTTCGAACGTCGATCCGACCGCGCCCCTTGAGTCGCAGCGTACTCGTGAACGTGGGGCTGATTGAGCGCACAGTGTAACACGGAGGCCGAGTCAAACCGGGCTCGTGCGACCTACCCTTTGACCGCCGCGAGCAGGAGTTTGAACTCGGCGGTACCCGCCTGACCGATGAGTTCATAGGCAACGGATTCAGCAGTGCTGATGACCGCACCGGCATGCGCGAGACGCGCGATGGCGAGATGTCGATTCTCTTCTTCGCGGGAGCAGCATGCGTCGGCCGCGACGAAGACGTCATGTCCTCGAATGAGTCCCCCCAGCGCGGTCTGCGCGATGCAGATGTGCGTCTCCATGCCCGCCAAGACGAGCTGTGTGCGGCCCGTGGCCGCGACGGCCTCGACGAAGTCCACCTCGGCGAAGCAGTCGAACGAGACTTTGTCGACCTCGTGCACGGCAGTCCCCGCGTCGGCAGCCGCCTGTAGCGCGTCCGTGATCTCGGGCTCCATCGGGCCGAGTCCCTTGGGGTACTGCCGGGTCGCGATTATGGGTGCGCCGACGATCGCCGCGGCACTGATGAGGAGCTTCGTCCGCGCGATCACCGTCTCGCGGCGCTCCATCACACCCGCGAGCCTCTCCTGAATGTCGACGACGACCAGAGCGGTGCGCTCCCGGTCACTCACGAGTGTGCTGGCGGTCATCTCGGCTCCGATTCTTCATGCTGGCGGACTCATACGATTCTAGCCGCGGCCGAGTCGGGTATAAACCGCACAGCCGGCGAGCGGCCGGTACGAGACGGCAAGTGAACGATGGAGGCCCCGCATGAGTGACGCACCGATCCTTTCCGGCATCAACAAGGTCGATGACCTTGAAGCAGCCGGTGATTTCGAGAAGAAGCACACTCCGTACATCGAGTGCGTGCGAGAAGGTGAGCGCGTGCGCGTCAGGGTGAAGGTCGGGCACTACGTGGCGCATCCCAACCAGCCGGACCACTTCATCGAGTGGATCGAGGTGCACGCTGCCGGCGTTCCGGTTGCGCGCTTCGACTTCTCGGCCGTGGCCGTCGACCCCGAGGTCACGTGCGTGCTCAACGTGGATGCAGGTACTGCGCTGGCCGCGATGGAAAGCTGCAACCTGCACGGGGTATGGGTTGCCGAAACCGTGGCGCCCTAGTCCGCAACCTGAGTCTCACCACCATGCGACCCTGCCGCGAGCGTGCGGTGGGGTCGCATCGCGTGCGAGCTCAGTTCACGTGGCTGCCGTCGAGCATGCCTCGCACCGCGAGCGCCTGCTCGCGCCGAAGCTGGGCGCCCATGAAATCGCCGTTGAGCTCGAGCGCTTCGGCCTGCACCTCGAAGGCGTCGGCGATCAGCCGGATGACCCGCTCGTCGGGAGTGTCGATCTCGAGGAGCGCGACCAGCCCCTGGGGCGCGAGCCGAGCCGCCGTGGCAGGATCGATGTCCAGCGCAAGGCCGAGCGCCTGCTGGGCGAGCTCGTAGGGCTCCTCGGGACCGCCGGGGCGCAGGTTGTCGAGCGCGCGGCGCAGGAGGGAGCCCATCTGCTCGATGACACGGAGGACGTAGTCGGACTGGTACTGCACCTACTCCTCCTTCATCGCGATAGCCGCTTCGTCGCCGGATGCTGCCCGCTCGGCGACTCCTCGTTCCCAGACCCCGGGAAGCTCACAGGTGTTCGGGCCTTCCACCAGGGCCCGGCACTCACGGGCGATGCCCTTGAGCGTGCCGTTGAAGACAAAGTGGTGGAACGGCAGCACCACGTACCAGTACAGCCTACCCCAGATGCCCTTCGCGTCGAACACGGCGGTCTGACGGACCAGGGTACCGTCGCCATCCTCGGCCAGTTCGTACTGAAGCCAGCCCTCACCCGGAACCTTCATCTCCGCATGAAGTCTGAGCAGCCGCTGAGAATCAACGCGCTCGACTCGCCACCACTCGAGATGGTCGCCCTCGACGAGGGCGTACTGATCGCGGCGCCCGCGGCGATGCCCCGGGCCGCCGAGAAGGATGTCGATGAAGCCGCGGACGTCCCACAGAGTATCGAAGGCATACCAGCCTCTCTCACCTCCGATACACGCGATCGGATCGAACGCTGCTATCGGCGGGCACGAGGCCCGGATGGTTCTCGAGTCGATGTAGCGCCCCTCGCGCTCGAGACCCACCGGCGTCGGCCGACCCGCCAACTCCTTCGCCCAGCAGATGGAGGCGAACATTCGCTCTTCTTCCCTGAATGCCCGGTCTATGGCCTCCCTCGCGCCGATCGGCCGGATGTCCTCGAAGTCGCGTGACGCGGCGTCGCTCGTGACCACCGTCGGATACCTGAGCGACTCGGCGAGCTGACGACCAACCGTCGCCTGCTTGGGGGTGAACAGGTACAGCCACCACCCCGACAGCCGAGGCGTCAGGAACGGCACGGGGATAACGAGCCGCTTGAGCCCTCGACGGCTCGCGTAGAGCCTGAGCAGGTCGCCGTAGGTGACGACCTCGGAGCCGCCGATCTCGTAGATGCTGTGGGCATCCCCGGGGGCCATTTCCACGCGCGGGGCGGCGCACATGTAGGCGGCGACGTCGTCGATTCCGATGGGCTGCGATCCCATCCGGACCCAGCTCGGCGTGGTCATCACCGGCAGCTTCTCAACGAGGTTGCGAATCATCTCGAAACTCGTCGAGCCGCTGCCCACGACGACCGACGCCCTGAACTCCACGACCGGCACGCCGGTTGACGCCAGCAGCCTGCCCACCTCATGACGGCTCGCCAGGTGCTCGGAGAGTGACCCCGCCTCCTGACCGAGCCCGCCGAAGAAGACGATGCGTCGCACCCCGGCATCCGCGGCCGCCGAGGCGAAGATCGTCGCCGCACGACGGTCCCTCTCGGCGTAGTCAGCGCCGCCGCCGAGCGTGTGCACGAGGTAGTAGGCGGTATCGACACCTTCGAGCGACGCCCGGACCGACCCCGCGTCGAAGGCATCCGCGCGTACGACCTCATCGGCCGCTTCAACGACGTCGGGACGCAGCCGCTCCGGAGTGCGGGCTGAGACGCGGACGCGAAAGCCCGCGCGAGCGAGCGGCGCGACGATGTGGGATCCGATGTAGCCGGTCGCGGCCGTGACGAGCACGCGCGCCTCGCCGGACTTCTGTGGGTCGATCGGCTCGGGCACGGGCGCTCCCCCTCTCGGCTACATCGAATGTACCCTTGCGTGGCCGAACAGAGAGAAGGACGACCCCGTGGGGCCGCCCTTCTCGGATAGTCACTGTATGCCGCGGTTACGCGCCGCGGACGTTGCTCGCCTGCTCCTTGCCGTTGCGGCCGGTGGTGATGTCGAACTGGACCGCCTGGCCCTCGTCGAGGGTCTTGAAGCCGTCCATCTGGATCTCGCTGAAGTGGACGAAGAGGTCTTCGCCGTCTTCCTGCGAGATAAACCCATAGCCCTTGTCCGCGTTGAACCACTTGACCGTACCCTGTGCCATACCGAACTCACCTTCCGCCCCGCTCAGGGGCCGCAAGAAGGCGGCGCACTGCCCGCACCGCTAGTACGGGTACGACGCCGCGAACCACAGAACCGCCATCCGGCTCCGCAACAAAGTGTGAGCGAAAACGGGCCGGTTGTCGAGACGATGCGCGACTAAGTGGGCAGGTCAGGTGCCGCAAGACCGTCGGTGCCCAGGACCTCGCGGAGCCGCTGGTAGCGTCGCCTCTCGATGCGCTCGATGGACGGCGTACCGCTCGTCTGCGCGTAAAAGATGCCGTCGTAGGAACGGTCTCCGTCACCCGCGGCATTCGACGATGCCGAGACCTTCGCGAGCGCCGAGAGCATCGGTGCCGGGTCCTTCAGCAGGAGCATCCCCTCGGCATCGGCCTTCTCATATGCGGTCCGATGAAGGGCCCGCCCCCACAGCGTCACGAGCCACGCGGAACCGAGCACCGCGAGGTAGGTGACCGCGGCGACGAAGGCGAGGAACAGCACGATGCCGATCGCTCCGACGCAGCCGGCGGCGTCATCGGAGTCGCCGATTCCGGAGCACCCGTCTCCCGAGCACCCCGAACCGGCATCCAGGCAGCCCGGATCGGAGCATCCGGCGTCCGCGCACCCGGCGGCGATGTCGGTGCCGTGCTTGGGCATGTCGCGGATCGCCTTCAGCGGCCCCATCAGCGCGGCCAGTGCGGTCGCGAACAGCACGTCACCGGCGACCAGCCGGGCGACGAGCGTCGCGATGACCGCGCGCTGCTCCTCGGCGCTGAGGCCGCTCACGAAGCCGCGCGTCACGCCCAGCACCGGGTTGGACCGGTTCATGCCGATGATGCAGGCGTTGATCGCATCGGAGTCCAGCAACATCAGCCGCGGAGCCGTGGGCAGGCCCGCCGCGAGCGCGATGTCGGCGGCGACCGACTCAAGCCCGGGCGTTTTGCCCGGCGCCATCTCCATGCCGCCGAACCGGTTGCGCACCCAGTCCTCGGCGTTGGAGAGCTGGATCGCGCCGAGTAGCGCGCCGAGCGCCACGAGCGCCAGAAACGCGACACCCGCCCACACGAACACTTGGCGGATCCACGCGGAGTAATCTGGCGCCAGGATTCCCAGCAGGCTGCCGGGCACAAGGACCAGCGCCGTGGACAGCAAAAGCGCCGAGCCGCCGATGAAGAGCACCACGAAGACGGCGAGCTTCACGCGGTTGCGGTCGACGCGCACCCACAGCGGCTCGACCCGGAGAGGCCCGGACATCAGTACGCCCAGAGCCACCAGGCGGTCGCGAGGACACCGACCGCGCCGATGACGCTTACGACCACCTTGGTCTTGCGAGTGAACTGCTGCGAGCGCCACAAGATGACGTATGCGAGCGGGAAGAACAGCAGGTACGCCAGAACGACCGCGAGCCACACCACCGGAACGTCGTTCTCCTGTGACACGCCTGCGCTCAGGTCGGGCTCAAAATCGTCGACCGCATACAGATTCGGGTTCTTCTCTCCGAGCAGCCCCTTGGGCCGGTTGGGAGGCAGCTCAGAAAGCTCGCCTTCGTCGAGGGCGGCGTCGAGTTCGCTCTTGTTCACTTCGGGCTCCTCCATCAGAACAGCCCGTCTTGTTTGGGCGAAGTCGCGGGTACCGGCAGGCCGAGATGTTCGTAAGCGCGCGTTGTCGCCTGCCTGCCCTTGGGCGTGCGCACGATCAGACCGAGTTGCAGCAGGTACGGCTCGTAGACGTCCTCGAGAGTGTCGGGCTCCTCGCCCACCGCGCTCGCAAGAGTGTTGAGCCCGACCGGTCGGCCCGAGAACGTCTCGGCCAGCGTGGACAGTACCCGCACGTCCATCCAGTCCAGTCCCAGGTGATCGACCTCGAAGAACGCGAGCGCCTCGGCGGCCACGTCCTCATCGATCGCCCCCGAGTGCCTGACCTGTGCGTAATCGCGTACGCGCTTAAGCAGCCGGTTGGCGAGCCGGGGTGTCCCACGGCTCCTGCGAGCGATCTCATCGGCACCCTCGTCGTCGATCGAGACACCGAGGATGCCGGCGCTGCGCCGAACGATCTCGCCGAGCTCGACGGGCGTGTAGTAGTCGAGTCGGAACGCCATGCCGAACCGATCGCGCAACGGACCGCTGAGCAAGCCGGTACGAGTGGTCGCGCCGATGAGCGTGAAGCGCGGCAGATCCAGCCGGATCGACCGGGCCGCCGGACCCTTGCCTATCACGATGTCGAGGGTGAAATCCTCCATCGCGGGATAGAGCACCTCTTCAACCACGCGGTTGAGGCGGTGGATCTCGTCGATGAACAGGACGTCGCGCTCCTCGAGGTTCGTGAGGATGGCAGCCAGATCGCCCGGGCGTTCGACCGCAGGACCGCTCGTGGTCTTCATCTTCACGCCGAGTTCATTGGCAACGACCGCGGCGAGCGTGGTCTTTCCGAGGCCCGGAGGCCCCGACAGCAAGATGTGGTCGAGTGTCTCGTCCCGCCCGCGAGCAGCGTCGATCAGAACCCCGAGATTGTCCTTGACCCGCGTCTGGCCCAGGTACTCCGCCAGCTTCTGGGGCCGCAGGTTGCGATCGATCTCGAGGTCGTCTTCGGTGTACTCAGCCGAGACGAGGCGTTCAGCCTCGTCACCTGCGCCTAGTGCATCCCCGGCCTCCCAAACGGTGCTCATCTCACGCACCCCCTCCGAGCCGGACGAGTGCGTACTTCAGGGTGGCCTCCGCGTCGCCTTCCGGCGCGCCCTTGAGTGCGTTTGCGGACTCGATCGCCGAGAACCCCATCGCCAGCAGGGCCTCGCGCGCCTCAGCCGAGGCAGCAGCGGCGACCGAGGTCGCTGCGCCGCCGACGGACATCGGGGCGGCAAGCTTGTCCTGCAGGTCGAGGATGATGCGCTGCGCGGTCTTCTTGCCGATGCCTGGCACGCTCGAGACGAGCGCGACGTCCTCGGACGCGACCGCTGCGGCCAGGGTGTCGGGGGACAGCGCGGAGAGCGTGGCGAGCGCCACTTTGGGTCCAACGCCGTTGACGGTGAGCAGCGCTTCGAACGCCTCCTTCTCGGCGACGCTCTCGAATCCGAAGAGGGTGAGTTCGTCCTCGCGTACGTGAAGGTGGGTGTGCACCGTGACCTCATCGCCCTGCGCAGGCAGGGAGGCGAGCGACGCGGTACTCATCAGCAGGCGATAGCCGACGCCACCGACGTCGAGCAGCGCGTAGCCGGAACCCTTGCCGGCGATTCGTCCCGTGAGAAAGGCGATCATCCGCACGCCTTTTCGAGCGCGCGCCGGCCGCAGAGGGCCGCGTGCGTGAGCGCTGCGGCAAGGGCGTCAGCCGCGTGATCCGGACGAGGGTCATGATCGAGTGAGAGCAGCGTACGCACCATGTAGGTGACCTGATTCTTGTCCGCGGTGCCGGTTCCCACCACCACGCTCTTGATCTGCACCGGGGAGTACTCGGCGAGCTCGATGCCTGACCCGGCGGTGGCGAGCAGTGCGACACCTCTCGCCTGGCCGGTCGCAAACGCGCTCTTGGCGTTGGTTCCGAAGAAGACGCTTTCGACCGCGCAGTGCTCGGGGTGGTATCGCTCGATCACCCCGAGGATCTCACCGTAGATGGTCGCCAGGCGCTCAGCCACGGGAGTCCCCGCAGGCGTTGAGATGCATCCGTAAGCGAGCGGCTTTGACCGGGGGCCGGACTGCTCGATGACGCCCCACCCCGTGTTCGCGAGGCCGGGATCGATCCCGAGAATGATCACGTCCCGCTCCCCTCGCCGCCCGAATCGAACATATGTTCAGAATAGCGGGGCGCGTGGACATCGTAAAGCGCGAACGCCGAAGCGACGCGGCGCGTCTACTCCAGGGCTGCGGCGATCTCGTCGGTGAGCTCCATGGTGTGGTAGACGTTCTGGATGTCGTCGCTCTCCTCGAGCTTGTCGACGAGGCGCAGCACCTTCTTGGCGTCTTCGACCGAGACGACGGTCGCGTTCACCGGCTCCATCACAAGCTCGGCGCCTTTGACCGCGACGCCGGCTGCCTCGAGTGCCGCGCGAACGGTACCCAACTCGCCGGGCGCGGTATAGACCAGCACCTCGTCCTCGCCCGCCTCCATGTCCTCGCCACCGGCGTCGGCAACGACCATGAACATCTCGTCTTCATCGAACGAAGCTCCGCGCTCGACGATGAGCTGCCCCTTGCGCTCGAACTGGAACGCGACCGACCCGCTCGTGCCAAGGTTGCCGCCCGCGCGAGTGAAGGCCGCGCGGACGTCGGCAGCCGTACGGTTACGGTTGTCGGTCAGGGCCTCGATGTAGAGTGCGATGCCGGCTGGTCCGTAACCCTCATAGATGACCTCTTCGAAGTTCGCCGCATCGGCGCCTGCGCCGAACGCCTTGTCGATCGCCGCCTGGATCTTGTCCTTGGGCAGTGAGTAACTCCTGGCCTTGTCGATCGCGGCCGCAAGCGAGGCGTTGTTGTCAGGGTTGGGGTCACCGCCGGTCTTAGCCGCGACGGTGATGATTCGCGTCAGCTTCGAGAACTGAGCCGAGCGCTTCGCGTCGACCGCGGCCTTGCGGTGCTTGGTTGTAGCCCACTTTGAGTGTCCGGACATGTGCCGAGTCCTTCCAGTCTGTTACGAAGATGCGCCCACGACGTGCTCGACGAAGTATGCGTGCACGCGGGGATCGCCCGTGAGTTCGGGATGAAACACCGTGGCCATCATGTCGCCTTCGCGAGCGGCGACTATGTGGTCGTCATGCTCGGCCAGCACTTCGACGCCGTCCCCCACGGACTCGATCCACGGAGCCCTGATGAAGACGCCGCGATACGCCCCGCCGATGTGGGCGAAGTCCAGGTCCGCCTCAAAGCTGTCCACCTGGCGGCCGTATGCGTTGCGCCGCGCCTGGATGTTCATCAGCTCAAGCGAGCGCTGCCCCGGGATCCCGTCGAGCACATCTCGCGCCGACAGAATCGCTCCCGCACACGTGCCCCAGACAGCGAGACCCGCCGTGCGCTGCTGGATGATGGCGTCGTAGAAGTCGTACTTCGCCATCAACTTGGCGATCGCGGTCGATTCGCCCCCGGGGATGATCAGGCCATTGAGGTCGGCGAGCTGTGCGGGCAGCCTGACGGCGACCGCTTCGACATCGAGGGCCTCGAGCATCACGATGTGCTCGCGAAACGCTCCCTGAAGGGCGAGTACGCCGATCTTCACCTACCAGCCACGCTCCTGCATACGCTCGGCATCGGGAATCTCCGAAATGTTGATTCCCACCATGGCCTCGCCGAGATTGCGCGAGACCTTCGCGATGATCGCCGCGTCCTCGTAGTGCGTCGTGGCCTCGACGATCGCCTTGGCACGGGCGCTGGGGTCTCCGCTCTTGAAGATGCCGGAGCCGACGAACACGCCGTCGCAACCGAGCTGCATCATGAGGGCGGCGTCGGCGGGCGTTGCGATGCCGCCTGCGGCGAAGTTCACGACGGGCAGCTTACCGTTGTCGTGAACCCACTTGACGAGCTCGTAGGGCGCGCCGAGCTGCTTGGCGGCGTCGAACAGCTGCATCTCGGTCAGACCGGCGACCCAGGCGATGTCGTCGTTCATCTGACGCATGTGGCGCACGGCCTCGACGACGTTGCCGGTGCCGGGCTCTCCCTTGGTGCGAACCATCGCGGCACCTTCGGCGATACGGCGAAGCGCCTCACCGAGGTTGCGCGATCCGCACACGAACGGGACCGTGAAGTCCCACTTGTTGACGTGATACTGCTCGTCGGCAGGAGTAAGCACCTCGGACTCGTCGATATAGTCGACACCGAGCGACTGGAGCACCTGCGCCTCGACGAAATGCCCGATGCGGCACTTGGCCATGACCGGAATCGTCACGGCGGCCACGATGCCCTCGACCATCGTCGGGTCGGACATGCGCGAGACTCCACCCTGGGCGCGGATGTCCGCCGGCACGCGCTCCAGCGCCATGACGGCGACGGCTCCGGCGTCCTCGGCGATCTTGGCCTGCTCGGACGTGACGACGTCCATGATGACGCCACCCTTGAGCATCTCGGCCAGGCCGGTCTTGACTCTCATCGTCCCGATTTCGCGCTGCGTGTCAGCCACAGGTGATACGACTCCTTCCGAGAGCGAGGATCTATCCCTCACTCGTACATGGCGGTGCGTGCGTGGATTGTACCCGCGCGTCCAGACGCGGCACAACCACGCGGGTGAGCCATTAGCGCACTTACTTCATGGAAATTGTGCCGTTCAACGGAATCACCTGGAACCAGGTCTGGCCTCGGGCGAGCTTGATGGCGGCTCCGTCGGCGTCCTTGAAGCGCGGCGGCGCGTTGCGCCCGGCCACCCACGTGCCGTCGAATCGCTGGCCGTTTCGGAAGACTGTGACCCGCCCCTCCCCACCCAGATCGATGTCGTAGGTGGTCGACCCGACCTTGTCGCGGCTCTGCGCGTCGTACTTCGCCCACATCACCACGACGTTGTCCGCAGCCAGCTGTTTGCCGAGCGTCGCATCAGAGTGCTTGTTGCCGTTGTTCCACCTGAGGTAGCGGCCGGTAGTGGGGTTGTAGACCCACTTCACGCGGTTGGCCTGCGAGAACGGGATGTCGATCTCGGAGACGGTCGGCGTGCCGTCGGTGCTGCGCCGCTCATACTGAAGCGGCTCCAGGTTCGCCGTGAGCGAGTGTCCCCGCTTCTTCGCCTCCGCGTACGCCTTGTCGGTGTCGAGGATCAGGTTGTGCGGCGCGCTCCTGTTCGTGGCTCGCGAGTAAGGATACGAGATGCCGGCATCCTCGGAGAGGTTCGGGAGCTTGGCAGCGCGTACGCGCCCGTTGACCGTCGAGCTCGCGCCCGAGAAGAAGAACAGGCCGTCGTACTGCGGCACGATCCACAGGTCCGAGAACCTGGCGCTTCTGACCGGCACGATCTGGTCGGGAACGTTGCTTTGGAAGATGGCGTTGAACCGGGTGATTCCGCCCTCGGTGATCGTCTCGTAGACGACGTCCGCGTAGCCAAGACCCCCTTGGGGTCGAGCTGAAGGGGAGTTCTCGATCTTGACCGAGAGCGGGCGCTTCTTGATCACCTTTTCGTTGGGGGCGTCGTTGCCCGTGTACGGCCAGCGCACCGGCTCGGGGGGCTTGGGCACGGTTCGCTCGGCGTTGGCCACCGGCCATGCCGAGGTGACCGCTGGCGGCGACCCGTCACACGCGACGAGCGAGAGCGCGGTAAGTACGAGCGCGCCGAGGAGCACGCCTCGCGCGATGGTGGTCGAACGGCTCTTGCGCATCAATCGGACTCCCTTGTCGTACTGCCCCTCGCAGTCTAGTGAGGCCGCGGGTCGCGGGTCAAACCAGACTGCCGATTCGTCAGAAGATCGCGAACTCTTGGACGCGGCGCTCCGTGCGTCGTAGCATGGCGGGTGAAGAAAGGCGGACCTGAATGCCCTGCTACCTGCTCCACATGGTCGAGATGCCTGAGCCGCGTCCCTATGATGACCCCGAGCTCAAGGATCTGGTCGGCCAGTACCCGCAGCTGTTCTGCGCCTACTGCAATCCGCCGCGTTCGCTGCCTCCCGGGGAGAGCGTACGCTGTCTCGATCGCGAAGCGCCGTGCTGGAAGCCCGCGGACGCCATCTGCCCGCCTGCTCCCTAGGCGCCGACCCTCACGTGACCGAGCTGCCTGCGTCGGGCCCACGTCACCAACCAGAACCCGCCGATGACCAGTGGCAGGCTCAGTAGCATGCCCATCGTCATCCAGTCTCCCGCAAGAAAGCCAAGCTGGGTGTCGGGCTCCCTGAAGAACTCAGCTGATATCCGGAAGCAGCCATAGAGCGCCAGCAGCCATCCGACCATCTCGCCTCGCGGGCGAGGCGGAAGCTTGCGCGCCAATACAACCATGACAGCGAAGAGCACCAGCCCCTCGAGCACCGCCTCGTAGAGCTGCGACGGATGCCTCGGATAGACGCCGGCGCCAGGGAAGACCATAGCCCACGACACGTCCGAGACCCTGCCCCAGAGCTCGCCGTTGACGAAGTTCGCCAGCCTGCCGAGCCCAAAACCGACCGGGGCCCCGATCGCGCCGAGGTCGCACAGCGTGAGCCAGGTGACGCCCACGGCCCTGGCCGCGGGGATTCCCGCCAGCAGGATGCCGATCAACCCGCCGTGGAACGACATGCCGCCGTCCCACACTGCCAAGATCTCGATCGGGTTCTTCAGGTAGTAGCCGTCGCCGTAGAACAGTACGTAGCCGAGACGCCCGCCCACCAAGACGCCGAATACGGCCCACAGCAGGATCGTGGTGACGTCGTCCCACGTGAGCTCGATGTCCCAGCGCTTCGAGAAGTAGCGCAGCAGCGCGGCCGCGACGAAGAAGCCCGCGAGGTACGCCAAACCATACCAGCGGACCTGGAGCGGCCCGACGGAGAACGCGATCGGGTCGAAACCCGGATACACCAGCGCGGCGAGCGACATGCGCACCTAGAACTGGATCTTCGGGGCGGTCTCGGCCTCGACGCCAGCTTCGAAGTACTCGCGAGCGGTGAACCCGAACATCCCGGCGAGCAAGTTTGCGGGGAACGACTGGATGGCCGTGTTGAAGCTCATGACCGCATCGTTGTAGAACTGTCGCGCGTAGGCGATCTTGCCCTCGACGTCGGAGAGCTTCTGCTGCAGATCCATGAAGTTCACGTTGGCCTTGAGGTCCGGGTAGGCCTCGGTGACAGCAAACAGGCTCTTGAGAGCTCCGGTCAGCATGTTCTCGGCTTCGGCCTGCGCCTCCACACCAGTAGCGCTTACCGCCATGTTGCGGGCCTGAATGACGTTCTCGAGCGTCTCGCGCTCGTGAGTGGCATAGCCCTTCACGATCTCAACGAGGTTCGGGATCAAGTCGTAACGCTGCTTGAGCTGAACGTCGATCTGGCTCCAGGCGTTGTCGACGCGATTGCGCAGAACGACGAGCCGGTTGTACAGAGCGACGATGGCCAGAGCCACGACTACGAGCAGAAGACCGAGTCCTCCGCAGCACGCGAACAGCCATACTGAATTCATGTGTCCTCCTAGGCCCGGCACGTGCCGGGGTGCGCTAGACTTGCGTCGCTGCAAATCCTAGCACTCACGCACTCCCCACGCAGTGAGAGCCACAGGCCACGGAGTCCAGACATTGATACCCCTGCGGTCCGAGCAACGCCTGCGAATCATCCCGTTGGCGACCATCCTCATCGCCGCCCTGTGCGCCGCGGCCATGCTTCGACTCGCCTCACTCGAGCCCAACAGGGCCAACTCGATCATCGTCGCGCTGGCGCTCGTACCCTCGCGCTTCTTTGCCTCAGCGCTCTCCCCCGGCCAGCTCGTGACCACGGTGACCAGCACCTTCCTGCACGCTGGCTGGCTGCACCTTATCGGTAACCTCGTGTTTCTGGCGGCGTTCGGCCCGGCGGTCGAGGCACGGCTCGGGTGGCGGCGGTTCGTGCTGCTCTACCTCGTCTGCGGCGTGGCCGGAGCGCTCGCGCACGCCCTCGTGAATCCCGTCTCGGCCCAGCCGCTCGTCGGCGCAAGCGGGGCAATCGCCGGCGTCCTCGGCGCACACCTCGTGCTCGCGCCGCGCGACCGGATCACCACACTCGTGCCCGTGGGGTTCTTCTTCGAGGTGGCGTCGTTGCCGGCAGCATTCGTCATCGGGCTGTGGTTCCTGCTGCAGCTCGCCTCAGGTATCGCGCCGGTAGTCCCCGGGTCGGCATCTGCGTCAGTGGCGTGGTACGCGCATCTCGCCGGCTTCGCGACAGGCTTGGCCCTGGCACTCCCGCTCGCGAAGGCGTCGACGAAGCGTCCCGGGCGCGCATCGAAACCCGCGCGCACCTCGCGCTCAAGCAGGAATCGGGCAGCCTAGCCCTTGGAGTCGATCTCGTGGAGCGCGTCTTCCACGCAGTCCACGTGACTCAACTGGCGGCGGAAGTACTCGCAGTACGCCTCGAAGCGAGGATCGCTGGCGACCAGGTCCGAGTCGTCCGCATCAGCCACTTCCTCGGGGAACGCGAAGTCGCGATCGACGGGGGCGATGAAGTCGGAGCCTGCCGGCGATTCGGGGTCCTCGGCGAGGGCCTCCATCGCGGCGACGAGGAACGACGGAATGACAGCGGCGACGGTTATCTCGGTGCCGCAGTGGGGGCACACGAAAGTGATGTCGGCCCGCTCAGACTCCCGCAGGACGACGGTCTCGATGTCTTCGAGTGACACATCGATCGGCCCGTCGATGGGGCAGGTGATCGTGAACTCCATGACCGCCTCCGTTCGGTACGCCCCTGAGGTGATTCTACCGCTTTGCGAGCAGAGCGTGACCGGGATCTCGCAGCGCGTCGATCTTTCCGCAAGAACCACGCCACAGTGCTAGGATTGCCGACGTGCCTTCTCCCCCCGACAGCCCCCACCCGCGCGCCGAGGACCCAGCGGTCGACCTCGCGCTCAACGGCTCGCGCCTCCAGCGTTTCGTGCGGGGAGCCCGGCTCGGAATCCCGATCCTTCTCGGCTACGTCCCCGTCGGGGCGGCCTTTGGCGTGCTCGCAAGAACACTCGGCTTCACCACGTGGCAGGCGGTGCTGTGCTCGGCGACCGCCATCGCGGGAGCTGGACAGTTCATCGCCCTCTCACTACTCGGCGGAGGTTCGACCGCTGCGGCCACCATCATGGCGACCGCAGTCGTGAACATGCGCTACGTGCTCTTCGCGACGACGATGGCCCCTCACGTCGCCGGCGTGCGGCTCCCGGTTCTCGGCTGGCTGGGCTTCACGCTCACCGACGAGACGTTCGCGGTCAACATCTCGGATCGCCGCCAGGGCCTCTCGACCCCGGCCTCGATGGCGGGCGTCGGTGCCGTCTCGTGGCTCGGATGGGTGGGCGGCACCCTGTTGGGCGCGGCCGGCGCCGGGTGGATCGGCGACCCGTCTCGGTGGGGCGTGGAGTTCGCGATGCCGGCGATGTTCTCGGCGCTGTTCGTTGCGCTTGCCGAGGATCGTCGTCACGTCATCATCGGCATCATCGCCGGCGCGCTGATGTTGGCGCTGCCGCTTCTCGAGCTGGTGGGAATCGCGCTCTCCCCCAGCTGGTTCATCATCATCGCCTCGATCGTGGGCGCCGGCGTCGGAGCGGCGGTGTTCGGCGATGACTGAGCCGCTCGCGCCGTCCACGATAATGCTTGTCATCGCCGGAATGGCGCTCACCAACTTCGCACTGCGCTTCCTGCCGCTCGCGCTGCTCTCACGGCTGAGCCTCCCGCGCCCGATCATGCTGTGGCTCTCGTACGTGCCGATCTCGGTGATGGGTGCGCTGGTCGCGAGCGAGGTCCTTCGACCCGGCGGCGAATGGCAGCCGCCTCTCACAAGCCCGTACCTGTGGGCGTCGGTGTTCACGATCCTGACGTTCCGCTTCACCCGCAGCTTCCTCGGCGCCACACTCGCCGGCATCGCGGCGTTCGTGGTGCTGCGCGCGGTGCTCTAGACCGCTTTCCGCGCCCGTGAGCGTGCGCTAGACTGACAGCCCACACCCGCACGACCCGAGAAGGAGCCCGACGCATGGCTCGTGTACGCCCATTTTCCGGATGGCGCTACGCCTCAAACTCAGTCGACATCACGCCGCTCACCGCGCCGCCCTACGACGTCATCTCGCCGTCGCAGCGTGCCGAGTTCCTCGCGCTTGACCCGCGAAACGTCGTCGATCTCGAGCTCCCCGAAGGACCACTCGACCCCGCCGATGAGAACAGCCGATACGCCACCGGCGCCAGGACCTGGCAGCGGTGGCGCGACGAAGGCATCCTTGCACAGGACGCCGCCCCCAGCGTGTACGTCCTGGAGCAGCGCTTCGAACTCGGCGGCTCCGAGGTGCGGCGCAGGGCATTCATCGTCGAGGTCGGTCTCGAGCCCTTCGATGCCGGCGTCATCTTGCCGCACGAGCGCACGCTGCCCAAGGCACTCGGGGACAGATTCGAGCTGACCAAGTCAACGGGCGCGAACCTGAGCCAGGTCTTCGGCCTCTACGATGACCCGGCGAATGCGACCGCTGAGCTCTTCGCCGCCGCCATGGCCGAGAACCCCGTCGCCACTGCCACAGATGCGGACGGCGTCACGAGCACCCTGTGGGCATCGGCCGACCCGGACCTCGCGGAGCGGCTCGCGGGGTTCATGGCCGACCGACAGCTCTTCATCGCCGACGGCCATCACCGCTACACCACCGCGCTCGCCTTCCGCGACCTCAAGCGCGAGGAAGCCGCGGCGGCGGGAGACACCCCCGTCGACCCGCCCTCCGACTTCGTCATGATGGCGCTCGTCAACATGGACGACCCTGAGCTCGTCGTGCTTCCTTACCAGCGCATCGCGGACGGACTCGCCGGATTCGACCCCGAGACCTTCAAGGCCGCCCTCTCCGAGAAGTTCGACGTGAGCGAACTCGCGCAGGGTCACCCCTCGGGAGCGCTCGAAGGCCACGACCGCCCGGCGTTCCTCCTCAAGACCCGCGGCGACGATCGTCCCTTCCTCGCCGTCCTGCGCACCGATGTCGACCCGACCATCGCCATCGACTCCGGGCACTCCGACGCATGGAAGTCGCTCGACGTCGCGGTCCTGCAAGAGCTCATCCTGTGGCCGCTGTTGGGAATCCACCCGGACCGCCCCGAGACCCTCGACCGCCTCGCCTTCACCAAGAACGCGCACGACGCGCTGAAGGCCACCGCCGAGCACGACGTGGCATTCGTCCTGAGGGCGACGCGGATGGACCAGCTGCGCGAGGTGTCGCTCGCGGGCGAGACGATGCCGCAGAAGAGCACCTACTTCTACCCCAAGTTGCTCTCGGGACTGGTGTTCCGCTCGGCCCTGTAGGGCGAATCAGCCGGCAGGCCGTCGCGAGCCCACGCCCTCGGGCGTGAGCCAGGTTCGACGCGGGCACACCTCGGCCAGTCGGCACTCATCGCACCTCGGCGCCCTCGGCCGGCACGTCTGCCTTCCGATGAGCCACGCCGGCAGATCGAGCGTCCCCGGCGACGCGGGGCACCACCGTGCAGCAGCTCCCTCGATCGCCTGCCGAGTGTCTGTGTCGACGAGCCCGCTGCGCAGAAACACCCGACGCACCTGCACGTCGTAGGCGACTTGCCCGCACTCCGCCCCCGCCAATTCGGCGCCGAAGTGCCGCTGCAGAATCTCGACCGCCATCACCGACTTCTTGCGGCCGATGCCGTCGAAGGCCGAGAGGTCTTCGGTCACCTCGATGACGTGGCGCCCGGGTGCCCACACGCGCGAAGCATCGCCTCCCCACTCGGAGAGGATCCTCGACGCCGCGGAGACGATCCAGCGCGGCACGACCTCCTTGAAACGGTGCAGCATCGGCGGCTGCTGGACTGCCGCGCGCACCTCAGCGGGGTGCTCGGCGAGCCATGCGACGTCAAGCGTCCCCAAGCGCTCCCGCAATAGCCAAGGCCCCGACCACGCACGCTCGGCAGGGATTCCCTGAGTGAACAGCACGCCGATAAGAAACGCGTTGGGGTTCTCGCGGAGGAGTCGGTCGGCGTGCTCGTTGCCCGTGAATGAGTCGCCCACCTGGGCGGCCCCCTCACGCTCGAGCTCGCGGCCGTACTCGATCAGTTCTCGTGCGACGTCGGTGCTCGACATCTAGAAGCGCAACGACTCGTTCTTGACCTTGTGGATCAGAACCTCGCGCTCCTCGGGAGTGTAGGCCTCCACGAACTCCTCGTATGCCGCGACCTGGCCGGTCATGATCACACCCCGGGCGATCCTGTGCAGCGCCCACAGGAAGCACGTGACGGAGGCGGCGCAGAAAAGGTCGCGCACAAGTCCGTAGAGCGTCAGCTCATCGTCGTAGTAGTTCATCGAGATCTCCTCGCACCGGGAACAGGCGAACGAAAATGCCGCCGAGGAGATGGTTCCCTTTTTCGAAAGAGCCTCGCAACCGAAGCAACCGAAACGCCTAGAGACGCGGCCCGTGTCGCAGGAAGAAGGCGCAGCTCATGCAGTTGTCTTTGATCGCCGCACGACGGTCAACCTCTGCCGAGAAGATGAGCTCCGGATCGATGGTGAGCTCATAGGTAGGACGATCGCATCCCGAGAAGGCGCACTTGGTCGGGCAGTTGTCCTTGAGCTGTGCCGAGTGCGGGCAGTCAGCCTGCATTTCGTCGTCACAGCCGCGCTGTTCCCAACACTTCGCCATCGCTTCGCTCCTCGCCACGTTGCCGGTCGTGATGGACCTACGCGATTCTACTACGCGGAGTCCATCTCGTGAGTCCGAATCTGTCCCGGGTGCGATAGACTAACGCCGATGAATGACGCGACCACACTCCCACAGACCGTCGATACTCTCGTAGCAGGTGCCGGGCCAGCGGGCGTGATGGCCGCACTGCATGCATCCGCACGCGGTGACGTCCTCCTGATCGACTCGTCACCGCTGCCGCGCGATAAGAGCTGTGGCGGCATGCTCAACGAGTACACGCAGGAGTTCCTCGCCGAGTACGGTGAGATGCCGTCCGATATGGCTCTCTCTCCAGGCTGGGTGAACTTCCGCTACCACGACTGGGACCGCAACATCCTGAAGCCTACGGAGCTGCGATTCGCCAACGTCGACCGCTCGGCCTTCGATGACTGGCTCGTCTCGCTCCTCCCCTCGTCGGTACAGGTTGCGGGAGCAACGGCGCTGTCGTCTTTCGAGCAGGACGCGACGGGCGTCACGGTAACGCTGCGCGATTCAGCCGGCGAGCCGCATCAGGTGCGGTGCAACAATCTCATCGGGTGTGATGGCCCGCGCTCCACGGTTCGCCGCGCCCTGAACGTCGGTTCGGTCGCGACCTACGTGACACTCCAAGACTTCTGCAAACTCGAGGGCGATCTCGAGCCCTACTTCGACTGCGTCTACATGCGGGAGGTGGGCGACAGCTTCGCGTACGCCTACACCGTGCCCAAGGGTGACGTGGCGATCGTCGGCTCGGTGTTCTATCCCAAGACCAAGCGGCCGCACGAGAAGCAGGAGCAGGTCCTCAAGACCCTGCGTGCCACGCTGCCGCTCGGCGCGTCGGTGAAGCGCGAGGCATGGGTCGCCCTGTCGGTGCGCCACAAAAACGACGTCGTTCCCGGCAGAGGGCGCGTCCTGCTCGCCGGCGAAGCGGGCGGGTTCATGTCACCGACGAGCGGCGAGGGCATCAGCTACGCGCTGAACACCGGACGCCTCGCGGGTCTGGCCGTCGCCGACTCATCTCCCGACGGCGCCCTCGCAGACTACTATCGACGCACCCATAAGCAGGCCGCCAACATCCGCCGAAAGCTCGGATGGCTGCCCTTCATGGAGTCGCGCGCCGGCAAGTACCTCGCCGGCTACGTTCCCGCGCCGGTCGTCTCACGAGTCACGAAGGGCCTCTAAGCCCGCGCGTTCAGCGCTGGGTGTTCAGGTGCATCTTGCTCGGCGTGGCCTCGTGCTGTCCCTGGTACTTGCTGCCCAGCTCCGGATGCCCGTAAGGGCGGTCGACCGGCGTAGTCATCTGCGCGAATGAGATCTGGCCGATCTTCATCCCCGGTGACAACACGATGGGGAGGTTCGCGACGTTCGACAGCTCGAGCGTCAACTTGCCGTTCCAGCCTGGATCGACGTAGCCGGCGGTGGAGTGAATCAGGAGGCCGAGTCTGCCCAGCGAGCTCTTTCCCTCGAGCCGCCCCACGACGTCCTCGGGCAGGGCGATTCGCTCCACGGTCGTACCCAACGCGAACTCACCGGGGTGCAGCACGAACGGCTCTTCCGGCGATGCCATGACCCGCTCGGTCAATCCGGGCTGTTCGCGCGCCGGGTCGATGTAGGGGTAACGCGAGTTCCGAAACACCTGGAAATCGGCGCCAAGGTGCAGGTCGACACTCGACGGCTGGATGTCGGCCGGATCGAGCGGTTCAACCGCTATGCGCCCCGAGGCGATCTCAAGCCGAATAGTCCTGTCCGAGAGAATCATGTGCGCCACCTTCAATAAGTCGGGCGGCCTGCTCCGTCCACAGCAGGCCGCCCGACGTTTACCTTCGCCTATCAGCCTACGCGCACTTGGAGTAGCCGCAACTGCGGCAGACCGCGCAACCGCTCTCGTGCTCGAGCGAACCGCCGCACTCGGGGCACGCACCCGACAGGTTATCCAGCGCGTCGGTGTGCTTGCTTACGCCACTCTGCGCCACGCCGGTCTCCATGAACTGCATGGCGTGCTCCATGACGATACCGACAGCATCGGCGCAGCTCAGTACCTTGCCGCCCTCGGCCCATGACGGCGAAGGGCAGCGAATCCCGCGCAGATGCTTGGTCAGGGCATCCGGATCGACGCCGGCGCGCAGTGAAACGGAGATCATCCGCGAGAGCGCCTCGCTCTGTGACGCGGCGCAACCGCCTGACTTGCCCATCTGTGTGAAGACCTCGCACATGCCCTCTTCGTCCCAGTTCACCGTGACGTAGAGGTTGCCGCAGCCGGTCTGGATCTTCTCGGTCCGGCCCATCGTTATGGACGGACGCGGACGAGGCTCGATCTCCCCAGCGCGGTTGAACGCATCGGTGGCGACTCCCGCCTTGGCCGTCTTGCCGGTCGTGAGGACCTGGTTCTCCTTGGAGCCGTCACGGTAGATCGTGACGCCCTTGACGCCGCTCTCGTACGCGAGGTCGTAGACCATGCGCACGTCGTCCGGCGTCGCCTCGTTGCCGAAGTTGACCGTCTTGGACACGGCGTTGTCGGTGTACTTCTGGAACGCAGCCTGCATACGGATGTGCCAGTCGGGCTCGATGTCGTGAGCCGTCACGAACACGCGCTGAACGTCGGCAGGTACTTCTTCCATGTCGTGGACCGTACCGTGGTCGGCGATGAGCGCCATGAGCTCCCTGCTGTAGAAACCGCGCTTGACGGCGATCTCCTCGAACAGCGGGTTGACCTCGATGAGACGGTCGTTGTCCATGACGGTGCGGACGTAGCTAACCGCGAACAACGGCTCGACACCCGACGAGCAGTTGGCGATGATCGAGAGCGTGCCGGTCGGCGCGATGGTCGTGACGGTCGCGTTGCGAATGGCTCCACCCTCGGGGGTGTCGTAGATCGAGCCCTCGAAGTTGGGGAAGGAGCCCCGCTCGGCCGCGAGCTTGCGGCTCGCCGACTTCGCCTCGGCGTCGATGAAGCCCATGATCTTCTCGCCGAGCGCAACGCCCTCGTCCGAGTTGTACGCGAGGTCGAGCTTGATCAGCATGTCCGCCCAACCCATGACACCGAGGCCTACCTTGCGGTTGCCACGCGCCAGCTCGCCGATCTCGGGAAGCGGGTAGTTGTTGACCTCGATGACGTCGTCGAGGAACCGAACTCCGCGATGAACGACGTCCGCGATGCGATCCCAGTCGACATCCTGACCGGCGTCGGTCATACGAATCATCTTGGACAGGTTGATCGAGCCGAGGTTGCACGCCTCATACGGAAGCAGGGGCTGCTCGCCGCACGGATTGGTCGACTCGATCTCGCCGAGCTGGGGAGTCGGGTTATCGCGATTGATGCGGTCGATGAAGATGATGCCGGGGTCGCCGGTCGCCCACGCCATCTCGATGATGAGGTCGTAGACCTCGCGAGCGTCGAGCTGACCGTCGTACTGCTTGGTCCGCGGGTTGTACAGGTCGTACGCCGTGCCTGCCTTGACGGCTTCCATGAACTTCTCGGTCAAGGCCACCGAGATGTTGAAGTTGGCGAAGTCACCGTCGGCCTTGCACTTGATGAAGTGCAGGATATCCGGATGGTCGATGCGCAGAACGCCCATGTTCGCGCCACGGCGCGTGCCGCCCTGCTTCACGGCCTCCGTCGCCTGGTTGAACACGCGCATGAACGACACCGGGCCGCTCGAGACGCCCTGGGTCGATCGGACGGAGTCGCCGGCGGGGCGAAGGCGCGAGAACGAGAATCCGGTTCCGCCGCCCGACTTGTGGATCAGCGCAGTGTCACGCACGGCCCCGAAGATGGACTCCATGGAGTCTTCGACCGGCAGAACGAAGCACGCTGAGAGCTGCTGCAGCTCGCGGCCGGCGTTCATAAGGGTCGGCGAGTTCGGGAGGAACTCGAGCGAGGTCATCAGCTCGTAGAAGTCACGAGCCATCTCAGCAACGCGGACATCATCGGCGCCCCACGTACGCTCCGCCGAGGCGATGTTCTCGGCAACGCGCGCAAACATGTCGGACGGCTCCTCAATGGGATTGCCATCCTCGTCCTTAAGCAGGTAACGCTTCTGCAGGACCTTCAGTGAGTTCGGTGTGAGTATCTCGTCGATAGCGCGTGAATAGCCCGTGGCGCCAGTGGCGTCCGCCATGGGAGTCCCCTCTCGTCAACTTCAGCGGCCCGAATGGCCGCACCCATCACATACACTAGATATTGCGGCTCGACCATCGTAGAGCGCCATATATGGTGCGTCAACGCACAGTTCGTCACAACTGACGAGCGGTTCAGGAATCATGTTGTACGGCACGAAAGCCCTCGCCGAACGGCCGGTGCTCCCCTTGCGGATGCCCCCAGATGCACGAGTGCGCCGCACCCGCCAGGGGTACGGCGCACTCGGAACAAACTCAGATGAGACTAGACGGGCTCGACTCGCTGGACCTCAGGGATCTGCTCCTTGAGGACGCGCTCGACACCGTTCGCCAACGTCAGCTGCGACATCGGGCAGCCACGGCATGCGCCGACCAGCTGGACCTTGACCACGCCATCCTCGGTCACGTCGACGAGCTCGACGTCGCCGCCATCAGCCTGCAGGGCGGGGCGGATCAGATCCAGGGCCTCCTGCACGCGCTCTTTCGTCACCATCAGACACTCCTCCTATTGGGCTTTCGACTTCCAGGCGTGCCGGAAGTACCGGCCCGCTCGCATGTCATAGCGAAGAATGTACCACAATCCTTACAACAATAGTCAACTATGGGCGATCGCCCGGTTGACGTGCGACACTTGACTGTCTGAACAGGTCTGTACCCTGTCCAGGACGCACAAGAGCCGTCGGATGCGCTTAGCGGCGTCCTACTCTCCCAGGCCACTACAGCCCAGTACCATCGGCGCTGGAGGACTTAACTACCGAGTTCGGAATGGGATCGGGTGTACCCCCTCCGCCATAACCACTAAGCGCATCCGACGGCTCTCACCGTCGGAGCACAATCTATATGCTCCATGTCAAGGCGCGCCGTTGCCGGCTACCCTGAATGCTGCATAGCGCTTGAAGTTCACACGAATGAGATCAAGACCTCGGCCAATTAGTACTGCTCGGCTGAACACATTGCTGTGCTTACACCTGCAGCCTATCAACGTCGTAGTCTACGACGAGCCTTACCTGGTTAACCCAGTGGGTGAACTCATCTCTGGATGGGCTTCCCGCTTAGATGCTTTCAGCGGTTATCCCGACCGAACGTAGCTAACCAGCGGTGCCGTTGGTCGACAACTGGTACACCAGAGGTTCGTCCGCTCCGGTCCTCTCGTACTAGGAGCAGCCTCCATCAATTCACCTACGCCCACGGTGGATAGGGACCGAACTGTCTCACGACGTTCTAAACCCAGCTCGCGTACCGCTTTAAATGGCGAACAGCCATACCCTTGGGACCTACTCCAGCCCCAGGATGCGATGAGCCGACATCGAGGTGCCAAACCCTCCCGTCGATGTGGACTCTTGGGGAGGATCAGCCTGTTATCCCCGGAGTACCTTTTATCCGTTGAGCGACGGCCATTCCACTCTGAGCCGCCGGATCACTAGAGCCTACTTTCGTATCTGCTCGACTTGTAGGTCTCGCAGTCAAGCCCGCTTATGCTCTTGCACTCTACGAACGATTGCCAACCGTTCTGAGCGGACCTTACGCGCGCCTCCGTTACATTTTAGGAGGCGACCGCCCCAGTCAAACTACCCACCTGACACGGTCCCTGACCCGGATTCACGGTGCCAGGTTAGATTGTCAATCTGCCGAGGGTGGTATTCCAAGGGTGGCTCCACCGGAACTGGCGTCCCGACTTCACAGCCTCCCACCTATCCTCTACACGACAAACCAACAATCAATGTCAAGCTGTAGTAAAGGTTCACGGGGTCTTTCCGTCCTACCGCGGGTAATTCGCATCTTCACGAATAATACAATTTCACCGAGTCTATGGTTGAGACAGCGCCCAAGTCGTTACGCCATTCGTGCAGGTCGGAACTTACCCGACAAGGAATTTCGCTACCTTAGGACCGTTATAGTTACGGCCGCCGTTTACTGGGGCTTAGTTTCAGAGCTTCGCCTTGCGGCTGACCCCTCCACGTAACCTTCCAGCACCGGGCAGGCGTCAGACCCTATACGTCGTCTTACGACTTAGCAGAGTCCTGTGTTTTTAGTAAACAGTCGCTTGGGCCGTTTCACTGCGACCACAGCTAGCTCACACCGCGTGGGTGATCACCGGCCATGGTGCTCCTTCTCCCGAAGTTACGGAGCCATTATGCCGAGTTCCTTAACCATAGTTGTCTCGATCGCCTTGGTATTCTCTACCTGCCTACCTGTGTCGGTTTGGGGTACGGGCACCGATAGAACTCCCTAGAGGTTTTTCTTGAAAGCATGGGATCACTGACTTCGCTCAATCGCTTCGTCATCAGCTCTCAGGCATCGTGTGAGACGGATTTGCCTATCTCACGCCCTACAGCCTTTCACGCGGACGTCCAGAACCGCGCTCAGCTACCCTACTCCGTCACCCCATCGGTAATAACGCGCTACCAGTGGTACAGGAATGTCTACCTGTTGTGCATCGACTACGCCT
>OW818687.1:0-2002500 GCA_942493275.1 uncultured Coriobacteriia bacterium | reverse complement strand
GCTCATCGACAGAAGGCACGAGCTCCTCCTCGGAAGAGAAGGCGCCGGTAACGGCGAGTCGACGACCGTGGCCCGGCGCCGTGGTGGCGTGAGGTTTGCGTGTCATACTAGCAGAAGGAAGGGGCCCCGCCGCCGCACGAACGGGCGACATTCGCACCCATTTCCGACGTGCGCCGGGCACCTCCGGCTGACGACGAGACCGTTTCCGAGAAGGACGAAGATGACCCGAGCGCGAAACCCGCGCGGCGGCGCTGACCAACCGCGGCCCCGCCCCAGACAGCGAACGAACGCCAACCCCGCCCGCACGAGCGGCGGTGCAAGGCGCACACCTCCCCCAAAGCAGGCCGGCCGACGAGGCGCGCGCCCGTCTCGCACGCGCGCACCGAAACAGCAGCCGCGTCGCATGGCGCGATTCCTGAAGGGCCTGGGGATCCTCGCACTGATCACCGCCGTCGCCGTAGCCATAACCGGGTGGGCTGTGTACGCGTCGATGGCGCGCCAGCTTCCCGATCCGGACGCCGCAGCAGGAAAGGGCCGCGACCAATCCACCGTCATCATGGATCGCAACGGCAAGCTGCTCGCCAAGGTGTTCGCCGAGCAGAACAGGCAGGACGTCGCGCTCGACAAGATCCCGACCGAGCTCAAACAGGCGGTCATCGCGACCGAGGACAAGCGCTTCTACGAGCATGAGGGAGTCGACCCTATCGGCATAGCTCGCGCTCTCGTCACTGACGTCATCAAGGGCGAACGCGCTCAGGGCGGATCGACCATCACGCAGCAGTACGTGAAGCAGGCGTTCGTCACGTCGGAGAAGACGCTGAAGCGCAAGGTGCAGGAGGCGATCCTCGCCCAGCGCATCGAGAAGCGCTACACGAAAGACGAGATCCTGGAGCTCTACCTCAACACGATCTACTTCGGCCACGGCGCGTACGGTGTCGAGGCCGCTTCACGCGCGTACTTCAACAAGAGCGTGAGGAACCTGACGCTCGCGGAGTCCGCGCTCATCGCCGGCGTCCTCAAATCGCCAGGCAACTACTCGCCTTACCTCGAGCCCGAGAACGCGGTGCGGCGACGCAACACCGTCCTCAAGCTCATGCTTGCGCAGGGCTACATCGACGAGGCCGCATACACCGAGGCTTCGGAGTCCGAGATCAAGGTGGCGGGTCTTCGCAAGAGCTCGGGCGCTGCGCCCTACTTCGTCGAGTGGATCAAAGAGCAGCTTGTTGAGAAGTACGGCGAGACCGCCGTGTACCGGGGCGGCCTGAGGGTGACAACGACACTCGACATCAAGGCCCAGAAGGCCGCCGAGAAGGCCGTCGCCGACATTCTCGACAAGAAGGGCGACCCCTCGGCGGCGATCGTCTCCATCAAGCCCGGGACCGGCGAAGTCATCGCCATGGTGGGCGGACGCGACTTCAAGAAGCAGCAGTTCAACGTTGCCGTCCAGGGTAAGCGTCAGCCGGGCTCGGCATTCAAGCCGTTCGTGCTGGCGACCGCTCTCGATGGTGATGTCTGGTCCGAGAAGGCCTACGAGTCGGGTCCGGCCAAGCTCCCGGTCGGCTCCCAGACCTGGAGTGTCACCGGCGCGTCGGGAGGTCGCAAGGGGCCCCTGCGACTGCGCCCGGCCACCGAGCAGTCCGTGAACTCCGTCTACGCCCAGCTGATCCTCGAAGTCGGAGCCGAGAAGGTAGTTGAGATGGCCGAGAAGCTCGGCATCGTGAACGAGATCGAGCCTGTGCCGGCCATCGCGCTCGGAGGACTCGAGCGCGGCGTCTCTCCGCTCGAGATGGCGAACGCTTACGCCACGCTCGCCGCCAACGGCACGCGGGCGACTCCTTACGGCATCAGTGAGGTCCGGACCTACGACGGGTCCATCTCGGACAAGACCGAGGTGGAGACCGAGGAGGCGATCGATCCGAAGGTCGCATTCATCACGACCGACATCCTCAAGGGCGTCATCAGCCGAGGGACAGGCAAGGGCGCCGACATCGGTCGCCCGGCTGCAGGCAAGACCGGCACGACCCAGGAGTATCGCGACGCGTGGTTTGTGGGATACACCCCCGACCTGGCCACCGCGGTGTGGGTCGGATACCCGGACTCCCAGCGCGAGATGAAGTCGATTCACGGACGCGCCGTCACCGGCGGCTCATTCCCGGCCGAGATCTGGGCGGCGTTCATGAAGGCCGCCCTCAAGGGCGTGGACGAACACCGCTTCACGCGACCCGGCGGCATCAAGTCCGTCGAGGTGTGCGACGTGAGCGGCGGACTGCCGACCGAGTTCTGCCCCAAGAAGGTCAAGGCGCTCGTTATCCCCGGCGTCACGATCGACACGTGCACCGAGCACACGACCCCCACCGAGGTGAAGGTGCCTAACGTGGTCGGGATGTCCAAGGTGGATGCGCTTGCTGCGCTTGAGAAGCTCGACCTGGTAGTGAAGGTCGTTGAGCAGCCCATCGTGGGCGTCGCGCCGGGCACTGTGGCTTCACAGAACCCGAAGGCCGGAAAAGTAGTGAAGCCCAAGAGCACCGTCACGATCACCGTGAGCGCGAGCCAGGCTGCAAACCAGGCTCCCGTGGCCGCGTTCGAAGGTCCGGTGACCGTCAAGGCGGGCCAGCCGGCCAAGTTCGACGCCAGCGCCTCGACCGACGACGGCACCATCGTGACCTACTACTGGGAGTTCACGCCTGACGGCAGCACTGCGACCGGTCAGTCCGTCACCCACAAGTGGTCGGCCCCGGGCACCTACGAGGTAACCCTCTGGGTCACAGACGATAGAGGCGAACAGGGCTCGATCACACGACAGGTGGTCGTGAACTAGCCGCTAGCCGACGCCTCTGAAGTAGTGACCCGTGGTCGCGCCCGACTCGCGGACGACCGGCTCCCCGCGCACCGCGCGTCGGGCCTTGGCCGCGAGTGCCGCTGCGTGGGCAGCATCATGGACCTCGGCGTCCACACGGAAGCCGGAGACGCCCGCACGCACGAGCGCGGGGATCTGCTCGGTAAGGTCGAGTTCCACGGAGTTGTAGATGTGTGTGCGGCCGGTAAGGTCCGTCCGGACCGGGAATCGGTAGCCCTTGCGGTCGCGCAGCCACTTGGGGGATCTGCGGCGGGCGCAAGCGCCGCACGCGCGGTCGCACTCCCCTTCGGCCATCAGCACACAGTGTTCGGTGACCATGACCTCCTGACGACCGGCCACGCCGACACCCACGGGTACCACGGCGTTCTGAGCGACCTCGGCGATCTGCACCCCTGAGAGCTCGGGCGAGAGCCACACGAACTGAGCGCCAATTTCGGCGAGCTCGGCGACGGCATATGCGTTGGCGGCGTTGAGCGACCAGTGCGCCTCGACCCGCGACGCCTCTCCCCTTACGGCTCGAATCTCGCCGAGCGTGCCGGCAACGACCCTGCGGCCCGATGCCTTGCTTATGCACGCGGTCATTTCCGGGTCGTGACAGACCCTCGAAAGCTGCAGAGCGACCGAGTCCTCGGGGAGCCCCTTGGCGTCGCCCGCCGTGACGTGAACGACGTCGGCACCGCGCTCGATCGAGGCGGAGGCCACCTCGGCGCTTGCGGCGACGACGGCGACGAACGCGTCGGCTGCCGCTGGCCGAGCGAGTCGAGGCAGCTGCGGTCCGGTGACGGCACGGTCGGACCACGGCGCGAGGACGACGCTTTCGTAGGCGCCCAGAGCGGCTCGCCGCACCTTGTGCAACTGGGAGAAGCCGATCCCGACATTCGGGGATAGCTCAATGTCCCACTCGGCGGCGCGATACGGCGTCCCGCCGAGCCTGCCGACGTGCTCGGCGATCTCATCGGCGGTGACGGCCTTGGTGCGTGCGGGCTCGACGACCGAGCCGAACGCCTCGGCGCTGCGCCCGGACTGGTCGCGCACGGTGACTCGCAGCGGCTCCCCCGCCACCACACGTGCCGAAATGGCGACCGTGATCGGTGCGCTCTCGTGCGGGTCGGCGAAAGTGCGTTCGGCGGCGGCGGTAAGGGCGGCGTTGCGGACGCGGAAGACGCGATCTGAGATTGCGACGGACTCGTCCACCGCAATCTCGATCTGCTCGCCGGCAGGGGCCGACGGGTGGGATCCCCCGCGGTACGTGAGCAACCCTGCGGCCTGGGCGAAGCGTCCGCGCCCGGTCCAGAACTCGATCGTGTCATCCGAGTCGAGCGGGACGTCGAGGGTTATGCGCGCGGTACCCGGCCCGGCCTCCGTGACCCGGCCGATCAGCACTCCCCGGTTGTTGGGACGGCTGTAACTCATCATGTCGTTGCCGCGTTCGCCCGTGAGGTATGCCTCGGTGAATCCGCGGGAGAACGCCTCGGACAGCACCTTCATTTCGCCGTCGCGCACCTCGTATGGATGCCCGAGATCCGCAGCGCGGTCGAGCGCCGCACGGTACACCCCGGTGACGAGCGCGACGTACTCGGGATTCTTCATGCGACCCTCGATCTTGAGGGCCGCCACGCCCGTGCGCACGAGGTCGGGCAGGACCGTGACGCCGGCGAGGTCCTTGGGAGACAGAAGGTGCGCGCCCGGAGCGCCCAACACGCGCTCGGCCTCGTCGAGCAGCTCGTACGGAAGTCGACATGGCTGGGCGCACATGCCGCGGTTGGCGGAGCGACCGCCCACCAACGACGACAGGAGGCACTGGCCCGAGTAGCAGACACACAGCGCTCCGTGAACGAACGACTCGACCTCGACCCCGCACTCCGCGCCGGCAGTAACCAGTCCCGCGATCTCTGCGACGGAGACCTCGCGGGCCAACGTGATGCGAGAGACGCCTCGCTCCGCCAACAGACGAACGCCCTCCGAGGAGTGCGTGTTCATCTGGGTGGATGCGTGGATTCGCACGTGCGGCAAGCACTCGCGCACCACGCGCAGCAGCCCGAGGTCCTGGATGATGACGGCGTCAACGCCCGCCCCCCATGCACCGTCGACCAGCTCGACTGCTCGCTTCATCTCGTCAGGCAGGATCATCACATTCGCGGTCAGATAGATCTTCACCCCGCGAAGATGCGCGAACCGGCAGGCGTCTCCGAGCGTCTGAAGGGTGAAGTTCTCGGCCCCACGGCGCGCGTTGAGCGCGTCCACGCCGAGGTAGACCGCGTCGGCGCCGTTGGCGACAGCTGCACGCAGCGCCTCAGGACCGCCGGCGGGCGCGAGTAGTTCAGGTATGAAGTTCGCTGTAGGACGCATGGGTAAGGGACTCCACTGGCAACAGCCCGGTGACGGTTCGGGCTTCATGGCGCTCCACGCGCCCGATAAGCGACAATGTATCACCAGTAGTTCTACCCTCGGAGGACCATGTCAGCCAGACGCAGGCGGCTCAGGCGCACCAAGCCCAACAAGCTGCCGATCATACTTCTCTCGATTACCGCGGCGACCGTCGCGGTGTTCGTCGTTCTCGGGCTCGTCGCAGCCGCGGCCGGAGCGTCGGTCGTGGAGACGTGGCTGACCGATCTTCCGGACTACGAGTCACCCGACGCGTTCGAAGTCGCGCGCGCGACCCGCATCTACTCCTCGGACGGCAAGCTTCTGGCTCGCCTGTACCTGGAGAACCGCGAGGTTGTTCCCATCTCGAAGATCTCGAGTGATCTGGCCAACGCCGTCGTCGCCATCGAAGACGAGCGCTTCTACCAGCACAACGGCGTGGACCCCGTGGGTCTTGGTCGTGCCGTGATGGTGAACCTCACTGAAGGATTCGGCGAGGAAGGCGCGTCGACCATCACGCAGCAGTACGTACGAAACACGATCCTGCTCGACGAGCGCACCGACATCTCGCTGGCGCGCAAAGTTCGCGAGGCGTACCTGGCGATGGAGCTCGAGAAGCGCTACACGAAGCCCGAGATTCTCGAGATGTACCTCAACGCCGTCTACTTCGGCGAAGGGGCATACGGTGCCCAGGCGGCATCGCAGACCTACTTCGCCAAGCCCGCGAACAAGCTCTCCCTCGCGGAGTCCGCGCTGCTCGCAGGGTTGCCGCAGCAGCCGAGCCGCCTGTCTCCCTACGACAACCTGGACGGCGCCATTTCGCGCCGCAACGTGGTCCTGTACCGGATGCTCACCAACGGGTTCATCACCCAGAAGGAGCATGACAAAGCCGTCGCCGAGAAGCCCAAACTCAAAAGGGCGAAGCAGCCCGAGAACGGCATCTATGCAGCGCCCTACTTCGTCGCTCAGGTGAAGAAGGACCTGCAGAACAAGTTCAGCCCCGCCACGGTGTTCAAGGGCGGCCTCGTCGTCCACACCTCTATCGACATGGGGATGCAGAAGCACGCTGAGGGTGCGCTTAAGCGCGCGCTCAAGCAGAAGTCCGGACCCGAAGGCGCGCTCGTGGCCATCGACCCGCGAAACGGGCACGTCAAGGCGCTTGTGGGCGGCAAGGACTTCGGCAAGAACAAGTTCAACCTCGCCACCCAAGCCCACCGACAGGCAGGCTCGGCATTCAAGACCTTCACGCTCGTGACCGCGATCGAGCAGGGCCTTCCGCCCTCCTACCGCGTCGACTCGAGCTCGCCGGCCTACATCCCTACGAAGCCCAAGCCGTGGGTCGTGTCCAACAGCGAAGGAAGCGGGCGCGGCGCCATGACGGTCGAGGCCGCGACCTGGTCCTCGGTCAACACGGTGTACGCACGCATCGCGTGGGGCGTCGGTGCGAGCAAGATCGTGAAGGTCGCCAAGAAGATGGGCATCGACACCAAGCTGTCGGCATACCCGTCGATTGCGCTCGGCGCGCAAAACGTCACTCCCCTGGAGATGGCGTCGGCCTATGGGACGCTCGCTAACGACGGGGTCCACAACGACGTCGTCTTCATCACCAAGGTCGAAGACCGCTACGGCGAGACGATCTTCGAGGCAAAGAAGAAGGGCAAGCGCGCACTGAAGAGGGAGGTCGCCGGTGAGGTCAACCGGATCCTTCGCGGCGTCGTCACCAACGGCACCGCCCGTCGCGCCCAGATAGGCCGCCCCGTGGCAGGCAAGACCGGTACCAGCCAGGATCATCGCGACGTCTGGTTCGTGGGCTACACGCCCCAGCTCGTGACCGCGGTCTGGGTGGGCCACCGTACGGAGAAGACCATCTACGTCAACGGCAGCCGCGCTTTCGGCGGCACCGTGTGCGCGCCCATCTGGGCGGACTTCATGAAGCGCGCGCTCAAGGGCGAGAAGGTGCTGAGCTTCAAGACGTACCCGAAGCCCAAGTACAATGCGTCGAAGTTCAAGATCCCGAGGGGCTCGGCAGAAACGACCAAGAAGGTCGAACCCAAGCCCGCGCCTAAGCCGACTCCGAAGCCCCCGACCGATCCGGTGAAACCGCCGCCCGATCCGGAGCCGACAGGCACGCCGACACCCTAGTCGCCAGGAACAGAACAGAGAGGGCTGCCCAGACGGGCGGCCCTCTCTTCGTGCGTACGATGCGAAACGCGGCTACGCGCGGCTCACGCGAACCATGCCCGACGTGCAGATGATCTCGACGTCGCCTCGCTTCTCGATCTCATCGAGAACCAGGTTCATGCCGAGCACGTCGCTCGATATATGGCCGGCGATGATGAGGTTGAGGTTGAGCTTCTCGGCGTGCTTCTTGTGCTCCTCGGAGTAGTGCATGCCGACCAGCGTGCCCACGCCGGCCTGCGAGAGGCGATCGAGCGCCTCCTTGGGGCCTTCGGTGCCGCCGGTCATGTCGACCACCATGCGCCCGGCGCGAGCGGTGCCACAGCCCGAGATGAGCGCGGGGCCGTACCCCTTACGGGCGGCGTCGGCGTACTCCGGGATCTCGCGCAGTGCCTTGACGACCTCGTCGAGCGTGCGCGGCGAGCGCTCATCGAGGAACGACTGCACGAATCGGTTCACGTTGTTGTCGGCCGGAGTGTGGCACGACATCATCGCGAAGCCGAGGTGCTCGGCGGCCTGGATGGTGCGCCAGAAGTTGTTGGGCATGATGCGGCGGCGGATCTCCTCGGCGCGCGGCGCGATGAGCGCATCGGCGGCTGCGATCGAGACGCCCTGGGCCGCCCACAGGTCTGCCTGCATGTACATGACCTCGTGCAGGTTCGCGAAGCCCGGGCCCTCCGGATGGTGGGCGAACACCAGGTCGATCGGCGCGCCCTTCTCACGGAGACGGTCGGCGAGCAGGACCTCACCCACCTCCATGTCCACGCCCACGAGCAGACCGCGGATCTCGAGATCCGGAGCCCCGGTCTCGATGCGGGTGTCACTGTAAGGATTGGTGAGCTTCTCGGTGTCAAAGAACTGCTTCTCGTCCTCGTCGAGCTTGTCGTAGGCCTTCTTGGCCTCGGCGAGGATGTGCTCGATCTCCTCGGCTGACCTGGCATCGGCCTCGATACCGGCGTTGACGCACGTCTTGTAGAAGTCCCTCAGTTTCATTGCCCGGCCTTTCCGCGGGTCGCACCGGCCCGCACACCTGACGGCACCGGACTCGCGGCGCCGCGTGAGACGTGAATGTTGTCAGACAGGTGGTAGCGATAGGGCAACTCCCCACCCTCTCGCAACCCGATCCTGCCGGTGACCGTGACCTTCCCCGGGTCCGGCCGCATGCCAGCATACACCTGCAATCTGCCTTCGCCGAGGGTCACCCCGTTGTCATCGAGCGTCACTCCGAGCGCCTGTGTCAGGCGGCCCGGGCCGGCGCACAATTCGCGTCCGGTCCGACCTCCACGACGCGTCTGCATGGTCTCGAGTCCGATCGTGGGATCGAGCGCGCGGATGAGCACGCCAGCGGCGGTTCCGTCAGGTTCGCAGACCACGTTGAGCATGTGGTGGTTGCCGTAGGTGAAGTACACGTAGGCGGTGCCGGGAGGGCCGTACATGACGGCGTTGCGCTTGGTGATCCCGCGCGTGGCGGCGTGGCTGCCGGGATCGTCGGAGCCGAGATACGCCTCCGTCTCGACGATGACGCCTCCGGTGAGGACACCGTCCGCCCACGACGCCAGAACGCAGCCGAGAAGGTCGCGCGCCACCTCGCGGGGATCGCGCTCGTAGAATCCGGCGGGCAAGGCGGATCCCGCACGAGGCTCGTGGTCTGCGAGCGATTTGGGCATCATCGGTCATGGACCCTTCCGAGAGGCGCTGACGCGTGAGTCGTACTTCCCCCAGCCCGCCCGCAGTGGAACGTCGTTCGGCCGAGGACCGGCGCGCGCAACGCCGCTACCGATTCCTCGACAAGCGGACGGGGTTCGACCGTCGGTGGCACTACCCCGTGCTGGGCACCCTGCGTGACAGTCCATGGTTGCTGATTTCACTGCTTGTGGCGCTCAACGTCATGTCGCTCGCGGACGGGGCGCTGACTGCGGTAGAGATAATGCTGGGCATCGCCACCGAGGGAAACCCGGTCCTCGGCGGCCTCTTGGCGCGCAATCCCCTGCTCGCGGTGGCATTCAAACTCGCCGTGATCGCATTCGTGTCCTGGAGCATCTGGCGTTCGAGACACTACCGCATCGTGCTCGCCACCGCGATCTTCGCCGTCGCAGTCTACGCCGCCGTACTCGCCTACCACCTGGGGAGCCTGAGCGGCCTCGGGTGGATCTGAAGGAGCATGCGGGCGAACCTACTCCGCGGGCGTGACGCTTTCGAGCCACGCCGCGTCGGCGTCGAGCGCATCCCCGGCGGCAGCCAGCTGAGCCGCCACCGCCTGGTGCCCGGTGCCGCCCGCGCTGCGCCGCCGCTCCACGACCCTGTCGATGTCGACCGCGTCGAGCACGTCGGGCCCGAACTCGCTCGCGTGCGCCGCGAACTCATCGGCGGTGAGATCCTGCAGGGTGCGACCGTCCTTTTCGAGCGCCAGGACGAGCCTGCCCACGACCTCGTGGGCTTGACGGAAGGGCATCCCGGTGCCTACGAGATAGTCGGCGAGGTCGGTGGCGGCCATGAAGCCGCCGCGCGCACCCTCCCGCATCGCGTCGGCGTTCACGCGCATCGTCGCGACCATGCCAGCCATCGCCTTCAGGGACCCGCCGAGGGTGTCGATCGCGTCGAACGCGACCTCCTTGTCCTCCTGCATGTCCTTGTTGTATGCGAGCGGGAGGCCCTTGAGGGTCACCAGCAGCGACTGGAGGTCACCAAAGACGCGGCCCGTCTTGCCGCGCACGAGCTCGGCGAAGTCGGGGTTCTTCTTCTGCGGCATGATGCTCGAACCGGTCGAGTACGAATCGTCCATCGTGATGAACCCGAACTCGTCGGTCGACCACAGGATGAGCTCTTCGGCCAGACGCGAGAGGTGCATCTGGCAGACGGCGCACGCATAGACGAGGTCGAGCAGGAAGTCCCTGTCGCTCACACTGTCGAGCGAGTTCGCCGAAACCTCGGCGAAGCCCAGTCGGTGCGCGACGTACTCGCGATCGAGCGGGAAGGTGGTTCCTGCAAGCGCCGCCGAGCCCAGCGCGAGTACGTCGGCAGCGTGATAGGCCGCCTGAAGCCGCACGGCGTCGCGAGAGAGCATCTGAGCGTACGCGAGCATGTGGTGCGCGAAGAGCACCGGCTGCGCCTTCTGAAGGTGCGTGTAGCCGGGCATGACGACGCCCTCGTTGTTCTGAGCGACCTCGATGAGGACGCCTCGCAGCGTCGTCACCGCGCCAAACAGCTCGAGTGCGGCGCGCTTGGCGTACATCCGGGTGTCCGTAGCGACCTGGTCGTTGCGGCTGCGGCCGGTGTGCAAGCGTGCGCCGGCCGGCCCGACGCGCTCGGTGAGCACGCGCTCGATAGCCATGTGGACGTCTTCATCGGCGATGTCCCAGACGAAGACGCCGTCACGGATCTCTCGGAAGATGGCCGAGAGGCCCGTCTCGATCGCGTCGGCGTCGGCCTCCGAGATCACGCCCTGCTGCGCGAGCATGCGGGCGTGCGCGATGGAACCGCGGATGTCCTCGGCCCACATGCGCTTGTCGACGGGCAGCGAGTTCCCGAACTCCTCGAGGAACTTCGCGGGGCGCTTCTCGAAGCGTCCGCCCCAGGGCGTCTTTGCGTCACTCATCAGGCGTCTCCTCGGCGGGCGGATTGTCTGCGGGACGTGCGGCAGCCTGGCTCCCCTTCTTCTGCCCGGCCTGGTAGCCGATGAAGAAGGCGATCGCCACGGGCCCGCCGAACACGAGCACCGCGATGATGAAGATGATGAGTATCTCGCCGAGGCCGATTCCGAACATGGAGGTTAGACCTCGCCTTCCTTGCCGACCTTGCGGCGCTGGCGGGCCCAGACCTTGGTGGGCAGACCGTGCAGGTCGATGAAGCCCTTGGCGGCTTTGTGATCGAAGCTGTCGGCGGCATCGTAGGTCGCGAGGTTGTAGTCGTAGAGCGAGTACGGAGAGCGGCGGCCCACGGTCACGCACGAACCCTTGAAGAACCGCAGACGCACGTCACCGGTGACAAGCTGCTGCGTGGTCTCGATGAAGCCGTCGAGCGCCTCCTTGAGCGGCGAGAACCACATGCCGTTGTAGACGAGCTCGGCCCACTTCTGCTCGACGCCGAGCTTGTAGTGGAGCACCTCGCGCTCCAGGCACAGGTCCTCGATCGCCTTGTGGGCGATGATGAGGGTGAGGGCGCCGGGGACCTCGTAGATCTCGCGTGATTTCACACCGATGAGGCGGTTCTCGATCATGTCGATGCGGCCGAACCCATGCTTGCCCGCGAGCTCATTCATGCGGTTGATGATCTCGTGGAAGCTCATGAGCTCACCGTCGAGAGCCACCGGAACGCCCTGCTCGAAGCTGATCTCGGCGTACTCGGGCTCATCGCAGGCAGTGCCGCGCGAGTCGGCAGTCAGTGTGTAGATGTCCGCCGGCGGCTCGACCCACGGGTCCTCGAGAACGCCGCACTCGATGGCGCGACCCCACAAGTTGTCGTCGATCGAGTACGGGCTCGCCTTGGTCGTCGGCACTGGGATGCCGCGGGCCTCGGCCCACTCCATTTCCATCTCGCGGGTCTTGAGTTCCCACTCGCGCACCGGCGCGACGATCTGCAGGTCGGGATCGAGCGCGGCGATGCCGACCTCGAAACGCACCTGGTCGTTGCCCTTGCCGGTGCAGCCGTGGCCGATGTACTTGGCCTGGTGGCGGTGCGCCTCCTCGACGAGGTGCTTCACGATGATCGGACGCGACATCGCCGAGACGAGCGGGTACTTGTTCTCGTACAGGGCGTTGGCCTTGAGTGCCTTTGCGAGGAACTCCTCTACGTACTCCTCACGGACATCTTTGACGATCGACTCGACCGCGCCGATACCGAGCGCCTTCTGGCGCACGAACTCGAGGTCTTGGCGCTCCTGACCGACGTCGATCGCGAGTGCGATGACATCCATGTCGTGGTGCTCCTGGATCCACCTGATGGCGACCGAGGTGTCGAGACCGCCCGAGTACGCCAGAACACACTTTTCGCGAGCCATGAACGACCAACCTTTCAGTGACAGGCGCCTAGCGGACGCCGCGGAACTTGTTGAGTGTGTCCGTCAGCGATTCGCCGTCGGACTCCTTTTCGGTGATGACGAGGATCGTGTCGTCACCCGAGACGCTGCCCATGATGCCGTCCAGTTCAGCTGCGTCGAGAGCGGCCGCCACGCCAGGCGCGGTTCCCGCCTGCGCCTTGACGAGCACGAGGTTTCCGGTGCGCTTCACGTCTCGGACGAGATCGCTCACCATGCGCTGCAGGTGCAGGTCCTCGGCGAGCACATAGACGCCTTCGGGGAGCTTGCGCAGCCCCATGTCCGTGATGTCGCGCGACACCGTCGCCTGGGTGCAGTCGTAGCCCTGGTCCTTAAGGCTGTCCACCAGCGCACGCTGGGTGCGTACGCGATCCGATCGCACGATGCGCCTGATGGCATCCTGTCGCTCCAGCCGCTTCCTCATCGAGGTCCTCTCTCCTTCTTCTTCGTCCCCTAGCTGACGAGCAGGGACAGCAGCGCCTTCTGTACGTGCAGGCGGTTCTCCGCCTCGTCGAACACGACCGAGCACGGCGCGTCGATCACCTCGTCGGTGACCTCCTCGCCGCGATGGGCCGGCAAGCAGTGCATGAAGATCGCGCTTGGAGCCGCATGCGCCAGGAGCGCCGAGTCCACGCGGAACGGCACGAATGCCTCCACGCGAGCGCCGTGCTCAGACTCCTGGCCCATCGACGCCCACGTGTCGGTGACGACGACCTCAGCGCCTGAGACCGCCTCGTGCGGATCCGACGTGAGCTCGATGCGCGCGCCGGTGGCCTCGGCGATGGTCCGGGCCTGCTCGACCACGGCGGCCGAGGGCTCGAAGCCTTGAGGAGTACCGATGGTGACCGACATACCGGACAGAGCGCCCGCGAGCAGATACGTGTGCGCCATGTTGTTGCCGTCGCCGACGTAGGAGAGGCTCACGCCCTCGAGGCGACCGATCCGCTCGCGGATCGTCAGGAAGTCAGCGAGTCCCTGGCACGGGTGGTGATCGTCGGTGAGTGCGTTGACCACCGGTACGGACGCATGCTTCGCGAGCTCCTCCACGATCCACTGACCGTAGGTCCGAAGGACGATGGCGTCGCAGTAGCGCTCGAGCACCTTCGCGGTGTCGTGGATAGTCTCACCGCGAGAGAAGGCGCCGTCAGGCCCGGTCATGACGACCGGATGCGCGCCGAGGCGCACGCAGGCGACCTCGAAACTGACTCGCGTGCGAATGGACGGCTTCTGCAAGATGATCGCGATCGCCCTGCCTGCCAGCGGCGTCGCGCGCTTGCCGATCGACCAGGCGCGCTTCTGTGCTTCGGAGACGTCGAGGATGTGGGCGAACTCGGCCGGAGTGAGGTCGGCCAGAGAAAGGAGGTCTCTACCTCTGAGTCCGTCGTGCATCAGGCATCCATCTCCGTGAGAGTGTCGGCAAGTGTGGCAAGGAGTGTATCAATCTCCGGCTTTCCACACACCAAAGGCGGCAGAAAACGCAAAATATCCGCCCCAATGTGGTTCACGACGATTCCTTGCTCGAGCAGTGACGTAGCAGCCTCGACCGCGACCGGCTTAGTCAGCGTGATGCCCACCATCAGCCCGGCACCCCGGACCTCGGCCACCATGCCCGTCGTCTCTCCAAGCGCGACCAGGCCCGCCTGCAGGTACTCCCCGGCGTGGGCCGAGTTGTGACCCAGCGCCTCGACCTCCAGTGCCGCGATGGTCGCACGGGCAGCCGCACACACGACCGGACCGCCTCCGAAGGTCGACCCGTGATCGCCGGGCTTGAATGCGGCAGCGACTTCGTCGCGTGCGGCGATCGCGCCGATCGGCAAGCCGTTCGCCATCGCCTTGGCGAGCGTCACCACATCCGGAGTGAGCCCGAAAGCCTGGTGCGCGAAGGCCGGGCCGGTGCGGAAGAACCCGGTCTGCACCTCGTCGATCATGAAGAGCGCCCCGCGCTCCCTGCACAACCGCTCGATCGCGGCCAGGTACCCGGGATCCGCCGGCCACACGCCGCCCTCGCCCTGCACGACCTCGACGAGCACCGCAGCGACCGTATCGTCAACAGCCGCCTCGAGCGCGTCAACGTCGTTCAGCGGTACATGGACGAAGCCCTCCGGCAGCGGCGCGAACGCCTCCTGCTTGCTCGGCTGGCCTGTGGCGGCGAGCGTGGCGAGGGTGCGGCCGTGGAACGAGCGGACCGCGGTCACGACCTTGTACGCGCCCGGCTTGGCGTCCCTCGCCCACTTGCGTGCGAGCTTGATCGCTCCCTCGTTTGCCTCGGCGCCCGAGTTCGCGAAGAACACCTTCATGCCGCCGCCAAGCAGCCGCACGAGATCGCAGGCGAGCTCGGAGCGGTGCTCCACGTAGAACAGGTTCGACACGTGCACGAGCTTGGCCATCTGCGCTGAGACCGCGTCGGCCACGACGGGATGCGCGTGGCCGAGGTTGACCGCACCGATGCCCGAGACGAAGTCGAGGTACTCGCGCCCCTCGTCGTCGTACAGGCGCATTCCGTCGCCGCTCACGAACATCACGGGCTTGCGACCGTAGGTCTGCATCACGCACGAGGCGTCGGTGGACTGCGCCATCTTGAGTCCGGCGCCCACTACGACACCTCCTCGGCGGTCATATCTTCGGTGATCATGGTGCCGACGCCTTCGTCTGTGAAGACCTCGAGCAACAGCGCCCGGGGCACTGTGCCGTTGAGGATGTGGGCCCTCTTCACGCCGCCGTTGAGCGCACGCACGCACGCGCCTACCTTGGGGACCATGCCGCCCTCGAGCGAGTCGGCCATGACCATCTCCTCGGCTTCCTGAGGCGTGAGACTGCTGATGAGCGAGCCCTTGTCCGAGAAGTCCGCGTACAGCCCGTCGACGTCGGTGAGGAAGATGACCTTCTCGGCGTTGAGGGCTGCGGCGAGATCACCGGCGACGAGGTCGGCGTTGACGTTGTAGCTGCCGCCGTCCACTCCCGCGGCAACCGTGGCGATGACGGGGATGAAGCCGTCCTCCACGAGCCGGTCGACGACCGTGGTGTCGATGCCTGCGATGTCGCCGACGCGTCCGAGTCTGGGATCGCGCATCGTCGCCTGCACGAGGTTGCCGTCCTCGCCCGAGAGGCCCACGGCGAGTCTGCCGTGAGCGTTGATGGCGCCGACGATCTCCTTGTTCACCTTGCCGACGAGCACCATCTTGACGACTTCCATCGCCTCGTCTGTCGTGACCCGGAGGCCGTCGTAGAACTCGACCTCAAGGCCGAGCCTGTCCATGAACGAGGTGATCTCGGGTCCGCCGCCGTGCACTACGACGGGGTTGAGCCCGACGAGCTTCATGAGAACGATGTCGCTTGCGACGCCTTCGCGAAGCGCGGGGTCGGTCATCGCGGCGCCGCCGTACTTCACGACGACGGTCTTGCCGTTCATGCGTTTGATCCAGGGGAGTGCCTCGGTGAGTGTTTCAGCCTTGAGATACAGGTCGTTCACGGGTGGTCCTTCCGTCATGCGGTGAGTGGGGCGAGCGAGTGAGCCGGCTCGAGCCGGCTAGCTTCGGTACTCCCCGTTGATCCGCACGTACTCATAGCTGAGGTCGCAGGTGAGGACGGTCGCGCGGCCCTCGCCCACTCCGAGGTCGGCTTCCAGGACGATCTCGGGTTGATCGAGCGCCTCGAGCGCCTCGTCCTCGTCGAATGGCACCGCCCCGCCCGCCCGGCAGACCTCGATACCCGCGAAGGTGATCGAGAAGCCCTGCGGGTCGAGCCGCGCGCCGGACTTGCCGAGCGCCATGGCGACCCGGCCCCAGTTGGCGTCGTTGCCGAACAGCGCCGTCTTGACGAGTGGCGAGTCGGCGACGGCGCGTGCGGCTTTCACTGCGTCGGCCTCGTCGACCGCACCGGTGACCGTGACCTCGACCAGCTTGGTCGCGCCCTCGCCGTCGCGGGCGATCATGCGCGCGAGTTCGGCGCAGACCGCGTGGATCGCTGACGCCACCATATCGAAGCGCGGATCGCCGAGACCAACGGGATCGACGTCGGCCGCGCCGCTCGCGAGCAGGACCAGCGTGTCGTTGGTAGAGGTGTCCGAGTCGACCGTGACCCGGTTGAAGGTGCGGTCGGCCGCAGCCCGGAGCGCGGCATCGCATGCCTCGCTCGTGAGCGGCGCGTCCGTGGTGACCACCGCGAGCATGGTGGCCATGTTCGGCGCGATCATGCCGCTGCCCTTGGCCATCCCGCCCACGATGATGCGCTCGCCGTCGAGATCGAAGGCGACCGCGACCTGCTTGGCGAAGGTGTCGGTGGTCATGATCGCTTCCGCCGCCGAGTCACCCGAAGCGCTGTCGAGCGTGGCGGCGGCATCGGCGATGCCCGCAACCACGATGTCAGCCGGCAACTCGACGCCGATAACCCCTGTGGAGCACACCACGACGTCGCCTGCGGCCCCGCCGAGCGCCTCGGCGGTGGTCACCGCCATCTGACGTGCGGCGAGGTCCCCAGAGGCTCCGGTGCACGCATTGGCATTTCCGGCGTTGATGACGACGGCCCTGCAGGTTCCCGAAGCGATGTTGGCGCGCGACAGGGTCACCGGCGCGGCGACGATGGAGCTCGTAGTGAAAACCGCTGCTGCGGGAACCGGCTCGACGGCCGCGACGAGGGCAAGGTCGCGACGACCGTCCTTCTTGAGCCCGCAGTGGACTCCCGAAGCCGTGAACCCGAGCGGGGCGACGACGCCGCCCTCGGCGTAACTGAACCCCTGCACGCCCGAAGCGAAGTCGGTCACCTAGACCACCGGGCCCGGTGCGTCGAGACCCTCGGTCTCGGGGAAGCCAAGGACCGCGTTCAGGCATTGAATCGCTTGGCCCGCGGCTCCCTTCCCGAGGTTGTCGATCGCGCACGCGGCGACGAGCGTATTCGTGCGCTCGTCAACGGTTACACCGACGGTCGCGCGGTTCGAGCCTTCCACGTCTGCGGTCGAGGGCATCGAACCTGCGGGCATCACAGTCACGAACGGCTCGTGGTGGTACCGGCCTTCATAGAGGGCGACGGCCTCCTCGGCGGTGAAGTTCTCCTCGACGTCCAGGTAGACCGTGGACAGCAGGCCCCGCGTCATGGGGACGAGGTGCGGCGTGAAGATGACCGACATCTCGCGGCCGGCGGCAGTGGTGAGGGTCTGTTCCATCTCGGGCGTGTGCCGATGCGTCGCGACCTTGTATGGCAGCACGGCTTCGTTCGCCGCGCAGTAGTGGGTCCCCGGTGCGGGAGTGCGTCCCGCTCCCGAGACGCCCGACTTCGCGTCGACAACCACGCGAGCGCCGATCGCGACTCCCGACTCGAGAGCCGGCAAGGCCGCGAGCGCCGTCGCGGTCGGATAGCAGCCAGGGCATGCCACAAGCCGCGAGCCCTTGAGACGGCTCCGATCGAGCTCGGGCAGCCCATACACGGCCTCGCCGAGAAGACCCGCAGCCGTGTGCGGCGTCGCATACCAGTGCTCGTAGACGTCCGCGTCCGTGAGTCGGAAGTCCGCCGACATGTCGATGACGGTCACTCCCCGCTCGAGCAGCGCCGGCACCATCGCCATCGCTGCCGTGTGCGGTACAGCCAGCACGGCTACGCTCGCCTTGGATGCCACGGTGTCAACGTCGTGCGCCGAGAACGTCAGGTCCGTTGCGCGCGCGAGCGCCGGGTAGAGGTCGGACAGCCTGCGGCCCTCATCGGCTCCGGACGTCGCGCACGCGAGATTCAGGCGAGGGTGGCCGAGTATCCACCGCACCGCCTCGATCCCCGCATATCCCGCAGCACCGACCACGGCCACATCGACCACGCGAGCCTCCAGACCCCGAAGAGTATGTGAGTGCGGAGCATATACGCTGTTTCGCATATCTGTCAATTAATATGCGTTATTAGTGCAAGACTATGCGCGAACTCCCAATCAGCCGCGCAGTTCGCCGCCAACCGCTCCGAGAACCTTGCGCACGAGCTTCTCGTGGGCGCCCTCGACCTCCTCGGCCGTCAACGTCCGTTCGGGCGAGCGATACGCAAGCGCGAACGCCATGGATTTCTTCCCCTCGGCGACGCCCTTGCCTCGGTAGACGTCGAAGAGACGCACGCTCTCGAGCAGCTTCCCGCCTGCCGAACGCATCGACTGCTCGATCCGCTCGGCCGAGACCGACTCGTCGACGAGGATCGCGACGTCGAGCTCGACGGCGGGGAACTTCGACGGCTCCGTGAACGGTCGGGCGTCGCGCGCGGCCTTGATGAGCCTGCCGAGATCGATCTCGAAGGCGACGATGGGCGCCTCGGCCTCGAACCGGGCAGCGACGGTGGGGTGCACCTCGCCGAGCCAACCGACGACGTCTCCACGCAAAACGAGCTCGGCGGTACGGCCGGGCTGCAGGTGCGGCAGCTCAGCGGGGCGGATCTTGAACTTGTCGAGCGCAAACTCGCGCACGAGGGTCTCGACGACTCCTTTGCCGTCGAAGAAGTCGAGCGGGACGGCGGGCGCGTTCCACGCGGGCTCGTTCCAGGAACCGGCGAGCACGCCGGCGACCATCGCGCGCTCCTTGGCCTGCTTGCGGCCTTCGGTGGCGACGAACGTGGTGCCGATCTCGAACAGGTGGACGTTGGCGGTGCCGCGACGCTGGTTGAACGACACGCTGCGCAGAAGGCCGGGCAGCAGCGTGCGGCGCAAAACCGCCTGCTCGCCCGACATCGGGTTGAGTAGCTCGACCTGGAGCTCGCCCTCGGATAGCGGCATGTCGCAACGCTCGAGGTCGCCCGGGTCGGCGAATGCGTAGGTCATCGTCTCGTTAAGGCCGGCAGCTCGCAGTGTCGCAACCGCGCGCTCGCGCCACTTCTGCTCGGGGGTGAGTCCGCCGACGCGACCCGGGCCAGCGGGCAGGGTGGCTTCGACGCGCTCCATGCCCCAGATGCGCAGGACCTCCTCGACCAGGTCGATCTCGCGCTCGAGGTCCGGCCTGAACGACGGCACGCCGACTTCGAAGCGGTCCGCGTGTGCCTCGACGGTGCAGCCGAGCGCGGTGAGGATGCGCACGACCTCCTCGGCATCGATCTTCACGCCGAGGATGGCGTCGAGCCGGTGCGAACGCAGAGTCAGCGCGTGCGGCGTGCGCGGCCCGGGGAACACGTCGACGACTCCCGGTGCGACCTCGCCGCCGCCGAGCTCGGCGATGAGAGCGGCGGCGCGGTCGATCGCGGCGACGCATCCGGTTCGGTCGACGCCGCGCTCGAAGCGCATCGACGCCTCCGAGACGAGTCCGAGCGAGCGGCTGGTGCGGCTCGTGGTCGCGGGGTCGAAGCACGCGCTCTCGAGGAGCACGTTCACAGTCGCATCCGAGACCTCGGTGCTCTCCCCTCCCATGACGCCGGCGAGTGCCACCGGCCCGGTCGGGTCGCAGATGAGCAGCGTGCCGGGGGTGAGCTCGCGGTCCTGACCGTCGAGTGTCGTGAGGCGCTCGCCCGGCTCGGCGAGGCGCACGGTTATCTGCACGCGCCCATCATCCCCCGCGGCGAGCGTGTCCATGTCGAACGCGTGCAGCGGCTGGCCGAGCTCGAACATCACGAAGTTGGTCACGTCGACCACGTTGTTGATGGGACGGGCACCCGCGGCCGCAACCTTGTCGGCGAGCCACTCGGGCGAGGGGCCGATCTTCACGCCGCGGATGATGCGCGCGGTGTAGCGGGGGCACAGGTCCTCGGCGTCGATCGTGACCGCGCAGGACTGGTCGGTGGTCTCGCCGGACTCCACCGGGGACTGCGACGGGACGGTCGCCGGCACGCCGAGAACGGCGCCGATCTCGCGTGCCACGCCCGCCATCGACAGGCAGTCGGGGCGATTGGGGGTGACCTCGAGCTCGAGCACGGTGTCGGACATGCCGTGCCATTCGGCGAATGCGACGCCCACGGGCGCATCGGGCGGCAGGATCATCAGGCCCTCGTGATCCTGACCGATGCCCAGTTCGCGCGCCGAGCAGTTCATGCCCTCGCTCACTACGCCGCGCAGCTTCGCCTTCTTGATCTCGAAGCCTCCGGGCAGCACGGCGCCCACGACGGCGACCGGCACCTTGTCGCCCGCCTCGAAGTTCTGGGCACCGCACACGATCTGGCGCGGCGTGCCGTCACCGACGTCGACTGTGGTGACCCACAGCTTGTCGGCCTCGGGGTGCCTGACCTTCTCGGTAATGAGCCCGATGACGACGCCCTGAAGGGCCTCGCCGGTGGTGTGGACCGCCTCGACGGCGGTGCCGGTCATGTCGAGGCGATCGGCAAGCTCGGCGGGGGCCAGATCGACCGCCACGAGTTCGCTCAGCCACTTCATCGATACCTTCACGGTGGTTCCTTTCGTGCGACGCGCGGGGCGCGGGAATCGGGCTCGGCTAGAACTGGCGCAGGAAGCGCATGTCGCCTTCGAGGAGCATGCGAAGGTCCGGGACGTTGTACTTCAGCGCGGCGATGCGCTCAACGCCCATGCCGAATGCAAAGCCCGTGTAGCGCTCGGGGTCGATGCCGACGTAGCCGAACACGTTGGGGTCGACCATGCCGCAGCCGAGGATCTCGAGCCAGCCGGTGTTCTTGCAGAAGCGGCAGCCCGCGCCGTCACAGATGCCGCAGGAGACGTCGACTTCTGCGCTCGGCTCGGTGAACGGGAAGAAATGCGGGCGGAACCGCGTGCGGCGGTCTGCGCCGAACATCTCCTTGCAGAAGTGGTCGAGCGTGCCCTTGAGGTCTGCGAACGTGATGCCCTCGTCGACGACGAGCCCCTCGATCTGCGTGAACTGCGGCAGGTGACTGGGGTCTGCGATGTCGCGACGGTAGACCTTGCCAGGGGCCAGGACGTAGATCGGCGGCTCCTGATGCTCCATCGTCCGCACCTGCACCGGCGACGTGTGAGTACGGAGCAGCACGTCACTCTCGCCGCGGACCGTGGCTTCCTCACCCGACAGATCCCGGACGTAGAAGGTGTCCTGGAGCGAGCGGGCGGGATGATCCGGCGGCGTGTTGAGCGCCGTGAAGTTGTAGTAGTCGAGCTCTACTTCGGGACCCTCGGCGACGCGATAGCCCAGGCCGACGAAGACGTCGATCACCTCGGCGGCGATGCGGTTGATGAGATGGCGGCTCCCTACGGGGTGCGCGCGACCGGGCAGCGTCACGTCGACGGCGCCCGCCGAGATCTGCGCGTCGAGCGCCACGGCGGACAGCTCGGCATGCCGGGCGGCGAGCGCCTCTTCGAGGGCGACGCGAACCTCGTTGGCGGTCTTGCCGACCGCGGGCCTCTCCTCGGCCGACAGGCCGCCGAGTCCGCGAAGCACGGAGGTGAGCGAACCCTTCTTGCCCATGTACGCGACTCGCACTGAGTCCAGCCCGGCCAGATCGGACGCCACGGCGATTGCCTCGAGGGCCTCGGCCTGCTGCTGTTGAAGCTCTTCGACGACTCCCATAGCGGGGACGCCCCTTTCTTCCTCGCAAATGACGGGGAGCCGGTCCCCGCCCTTGGATAGATGCCCAAGGACGGGAGCCCGGCTCCCGCGGTACCACCTCGGTTGACCTGAGTCGCCAGGTCCTCTCGTTCACGCTTCGCTCGCGGCGTCGCGCTCGCACGGACTCTCTTTCCGCACTGTCCCTGTATCGGGGGATCCGGCTTCCCTACCCAGGCCTCGACGGCCCTTCAGGTCGCAGCTGATGGAGTGAACCGTCACGTCTCGCCGAGGACCCTTCCAGTCGCGGGGTCCCTCCCTGTTCGGCGGGTGTCACGTGGCGCCGTCTCCGTCATCGCCTCGCTGTCTTCGATTGAGCCGAAAGTGTAGCGCAGGGCAACCTCGTTCGCCAGCGTTCCAGCGCGTGACCAACGGGGACGACGGCAACAACCACGCCGCGAATCTCGGCACTCCGGGCTCGTCGGCGATCGGGGCGATCATTCGCGTCACCGCGAGTCAGGTACGATCCCCTGTCGCCGCCGACCACTCGGTGCAGCACCGGGCCGTGCCCCGGCGTGGTCAGCAGCGCGATGTCTCCGCGATGTGGGTCGCGCCGCGGGTCGACAAGCACCAGATCGCCGTGATGGAGCGCCGGATGCATCGAGCCGCCTGATACGACAACCGGGCGCAGGAGCGCTCCGAAGCCGAAGACGAGCGCGAGCGCAGCCGCGACGCCCAGCCACGTCCCGACCCGGCCTCGCATCAGTGCGCCTGTTCAGCATCGACGTACAGCGACACTTTGGCGTAGTCGTCCGCGAGAGCGTTATCGGCGGTCGCAGGGAGTCCGACCTCGAAGCGCATCTCACCGCGAGCGCCCGAAGCCAGCCGGAGCGGCGCGGTGGTGAGCGTGGACAGCGGTCCGCTGTAGAGCTCGGTGCCGGCGCACGTCACACGGCAGGTCAGCGCGTTATAGAGGTCGGTGAAACCCGCCTTCTTCGACGCAGTCACGATGACGTCGACGGGAAGGGTTCCGTCGTTGACGATGGTCATCGGTCGGACGGCTGTCGCACCAGGCGCAAGCGCGTCGATGCTCAGCGGCGCGGTGGTCGGCTCCGTGGAGACGGCGACGGTGCCTGCTCGGATGACGCTGTCGGCCACTTGGACCTGTGTGGTGAAGTAGGCCGCCGCCGCTCCGACGCTGAGCGCGAGCAGCGCGCCGGTAACGGCTAGTACAAGGTTTCGGATCATGGTGTGCCTCCTCGGGCGACGTCCCCGAACTCTCGGAGACAGTGGATGGTCGACCGGCGGCGCCTACCGGTCCGACCCACCATGCCCTCGGTGCCTTACCCGCTTCCGCTCGGATCCCTTACCACCGGGTTCGTTGTCCGGGAACGCACGAAGGGCCCCGCCGTGGCGGGACCCTTCGAGATGTGCACTGTTGCCGAGAGGCTAGGCTTCGATCTGCGCCTTCGCGACCTCGGCGAGCTTTGCGAACGCGGCGGGATCGTTGATCGCCATGTCCGAGAGGACCTTACGGTCCAGGGTCACGCCGGCCTTCTTGAGGCCGTTCATGAACACCGAGTAGGACAGGCCGTTCAGGCGGGCGCCGGCGTTGATGCGGGTGATCCACAGGCGGCGGATCTCACGCTTCTTGTTGCGACGATCGCGATACTGATACTGCAGCGAGTGCTGCACCTGCTCCTTGGCCGCCTTGTAGGTGCGGCTCTTTGCGCCGTAATAGCCCTTGGCACGAGTAAGTACGGTGCGGCGCTTCTTCTTCGCCGAGACTGCGCGCTTAACGCGAGGCATACTGAATCACTCCTTGTTCCGTCGAGGGGAAACGGCCGTCTGCGGCTTTAGCCGAGGCCGAGGTTCTTCTTGATGACCTTGGCGTCGCATGCCGCGACTTCGGTCTCCTGGCGGAAGCCGCGCTTACGCTTCGGCGACTTCTTCTCGAGGATGTGGCTCTTGAAAGCCTTGCCCCGCATGATCTTGCCCGAGCCGGTCACGCGGAACCGCTTGGCGGTCGCCTTGTGGGTCTTCTGCTTCGGCATGTGCCGACCTCCTACTCCTCTGCGGCCGCCGGTTCGGCGGACTCGGTCTCTTCGTCGTCTTCAGCCTTGGCCGCCTTCTCAGGGGCCTTCTTGAGCGGCGCAATCAGCATGTGCATGTTGCGTCCCTCGAGCTTGGGCTGGGTCTCGATGATCGCCAGCTCCGTGAGCTCCTCGGCCAGCCTCTCGAGAATGTTCAGCCCGAGCTCCGGGTGAGCCATCTCGCGGCCGCGGAACATGATCGTGACCTTGACCTTGGCTCCGGCGTCGAGGAAGCGCAAGATGTGCTTCTTCTTGGTCTCGTAGTCGTGCTTGTCGACCTTGGGCCGGAACTTCATCTCTTTGATCTCGACCTTCGACTGGTTCTTCCGAGCAGCCTTGTCCTTCATCGACTGCTCGTACTTGAACTTGCCGAAGTCCATGATCTTGCAGACAGGCGGGTCGGCCGTGGGAGCAATCTCCACGAGGTCGAAACCCTGGTCATCCGCGATCCGCTGGGCATCGCTCATGGCGAAGATCCCAAGCTGCGCGCCATCGAAGCCGATAAGACGGCACTTCGACGCGCGGATGCGGTCGTTGATCCGGTACTCCGTGCTGCTGATGGGCAGCTCACCTCCACACATCGTTGCGACCCTCACCTCGGGTCGCCCTGCAAAACAAAAAACGCTCCCACGGCGCAGGCCGACGGGAGCGAACAAAGACCGGGAAAGGGCGCACGAGTGCGGCACTTCCGGCTCTCTCATCGACCAGGCAGCTGCCTCACTGGCGCCGCGTTGGTGGGGACCAGGCTCGCCTTGAGGCGGGGTCCCGCTTGAATCAGTATTCGGTTAGCGGAGGAAGTATACCCACCTGACGCGACGGTGTCCACACCACGCCACCGGGCGCATCATCACCGCCGATGCCTCGGCCACTTGCCGAGGAACACCGCCCGCGTCACCGAGGTCCGCTCGAGCGCGAAGGTCAGGGCGATCGTCGCGGCCATGACGGCCACCCACGAGACCGTCACGCCTACCCAGCCGGCTCCGAAGATCAGGAACGGCAGCAGCACCATCTGACCGCCGTAAATGCCCAGCGTGCGCGAGCCGACCGCGGCCTGCGGGCGTATCGCCGGCTCGGGCAGCATGCGGTAGGCGCCCCATGCCGCTGCTGTGCCCGCTGCGCCCATGAAGTACGCGTTGGCGGGACCGTCGCCCCCGAACAGGAACGCCGCGACGAACGCCGCCGCGCCCACTATCGCCACCGAGAGAGGCACCAGCCGCTCATCGGCGCGCCACCACGAAGCCAGGAAGCCGAGCACGAAGAACGGGTAGAGCCACAGGACCTTCTCGGAACCGGAGATCACGGGAAGTGGCAGCGCCCACAGCACCGCCGAGACAAGCGCGCTCCCGATGAGAACCCACTGCGCGCGACTCGCCGAGCGCACTGCTACGAACACCACGAAGATCGCGAACAGCACCCACAGGAACCACATCTGGAACCCGGCGCGCGGGTCGACGAGCGCCCGTGCCAGCCGCGGCAACCACTCTGAGGGCTCGAGCCCGCGTAGCGGCATCTCGACCGCGACCCAGGCCAGGTACGGCACCAGCAGCGCGAGAGCCTTGCCGCGCAGGAAGCGTGCCGGGTGACTCCCCTCGCGGCCAAAGAGCACGTAGCCGCCGAGGAACGCGAACAACGGCATGTTGAACGCGAGCATCACCTCGACGAGCCAGGGTGCGAGCGTCTTGAACTCCCAGCGCAGGTTCAGCAGGTGCGTGAGAACCACCAGCCCAATCGCGAAGAAGCGAAGGGCGTCGGTCCTGTCACAGCGCGTTGCGGCTCGGGCCTCCGACACGCTACGGCCTCTCGGCAGCCACCCTGCCCGCGAAGTCGGCGATGCTCATCGCGCCGATGTCGCCACCGGTGCGCTCGCGCACGCCCACGGTCCCGTCCTCGGCCTCGCGGTCGCCCACGACGAGCATGAACGGCACCTTCTGCTGCTGCGCCTTTGCGATCTTGACGCGCATCGGCTCGTTCTGGTCGTAGACCTCGACGCGGACGTCGGTCCCCTTGAGCTCGGCAGCGACCTTCTGCGCGTACTCCAGGTGGCGGTCGGCGATCGGGATGATGACGGCCTGCACCGGCGCGAGCCACGTCGGGAACGCACCCGCGTAGTGCTCGATGAGGATGCCGAGGAAACGCTCCATGCTGCCGAGGATGGTGCGGTGCAGCATGAACGGGCGTGCGTCGGTGTTCTCGGCGGTGCGATACGTCATGTCGAAGCGCATCGGGTTGTTGAAGTCGACCTGGATCGTCGCGGTCTGCCACGTGCGGCCGATGGCGTCGCGCAGCTTGATGTCGATCTTGGGGCCGTAGAACGCGCCGTCGCCCTCGTTGATCTCGTACGCCATGCCGCGCTGGTCGAGCGCGTCCATGAGCGCCTTGGTCGCCTGCTCCCACTCTTCGTCGAAGCCCTCGATCGACTTCTCGGGACGGGTGGAGACCTCGGCGGTGTACTCGAAGCCGAAGACGCCGTTCACGTAGTCGACGAGGTCGAGCATGAGCATGACCTCGGGCGTGACCTGCTCGGCGGTGCAGAAGATGTGCGCGTCGTCCTGGGTGAAACCGCGGGCACGCATGAGGCCGTGCACGACGCCGGAGAGCTCGTGGCGGTAGACGGTGCCGAACTCGAACATGCGGATCGGCAGGTCGCGGTATGAGCGGACGTCGTTGTTGTAAATCATGATGTGGCCGGGGCAGTTCATCGGCTTGATGCCGTAGTCGTTGACGCGGCCATCGCCCTCGTCCACCTGGAAGAAGTACATATTGTCGCGGTAGTTGTCCCAGTGGCCCGAGATCTTCCACACGTCGGCCTTGTAGACGTGCGGGGTGATCGCCTCGACGTAGTCACGGCGGTAGAGCTCCGCGCGCATCCACTCCTGGATCATGCGCAGCACCCGCGCGCCCTTGGGGTGGTAGAGCGGCAGGCCCGCGCCGGCCTCCTCATGAAGCGAGAACAGGTCGAGTTCCTTGCCGAGCTTGCGATGGTCGCGCTTCTCGGCCTCCTCAATGCGGTTGAGGTAGGCGTCGAGGTCCTTCTGGGTGAACCACGCGGTGCCGTAGATGCGCTGCAGCATCGGGCGATCCGAGTTGCCGCGCCAGTACGCGCCGGCGATCTTCATCAGCTTGAACGCGCCGATACGGCCGGTCGTGGGCACGTGCGGTCCGCGGCACAGATCCGAGAAGGCACCCTGGTTGTAGATGGTGATGGTCTCGCCCTCGGGAAGCTCGGAGATGAGTTCGCGCTTGAAGGGCTGCTCCTCGAACGCGTCCCACGCCTCGAGCTTGTCGACCTGCACGCGCTCGAAGGTCTTCTCCTCCGAGATGATCTGGCGCATGCGCTCCTCGATCGCCTCGAGGTCCTCGGGGGTGAAGGCGCGGCCGATCTCGAAGTCGTAGTAGAAGCCGTCCTCGATCGAGGGTCCGATACCGAACTGCGCGGCCGGGAACAGCTGCTTGACCGCCTCGGCCATCACGTGCGCGGCGGAGTGCCGCAGGATATCGAGCGCCTCGGGGCTGCGGTCGGTGATGATCTCGACGGTGGCACCGTCGGCGACCACGCGGTTGGTGTCGACGAGCTCGCCGTTCACGCGTCCGGCGAGGGCCGCCTGCGCGAGCCGGGCGCCGATCGCCTCGGCAACGTCGCGCACGGTCGCACCTTCGGCGACCTGCTTCTCGCTTCCGTCAGGCAGCTTGACCGTGATCTCGGGCATCGGATGCATCCCTTTCCTAGCGCGAACCGCCCCGCGGTGGCGGGGCGGCTGGTGTCGCCTCTTCTAGAAGACGATTCCCTACTGCTTGGTCTTGCAGTACGGGCAGACGTTCCAGCTGAGCTTGAGCGCCTTGCCGCACTCGACGCACGGCTTCTTGAGTTTCTTCATGCACGACGGGCAGATCAGGAACTCCTTCTCCACCGGCTTGTAACACGCCGGGCAGCTCTCGTAGTCACGGGCGAGAGCGATCTCCTTGGCGCGTATCTCGAGCTCGCGCTCATGAGCGTCGTCAACGAACTCCGGCGGACGAACCACCAGGTAGATGAGCCACCCGAAGATCGGGAAGACGAGGGCCGCGAGCGACCAGAACCAGCCCATGGCACCACGGCGGTTGGCGTCGCGATACGTCCAGAACGCCAGTGCGACCCACAGCACCACGAAGAACAGCGAGCAGAGCTGCCCGACGAGCCGCAGCAGCGGACCGTATGCATCCATGATCGGCGCGAAGATGTCGCCCATTCTCTCCCCTTCGAAAGAGCGCTCGCGATGCGCGAGCACACGCAGGGATTCTAGCAGAACCGAGAAGCGCGCTCGCCCCCGCTTTTCGTCACGTTGCCGACCTGTGGATGAGCGCCCTGGCCTCCCCTGCCGTGGTCAGCGAACCGGTGACCACGAGACCGGCCTGGCCCGGGCGCGAGAGCGCCTCCAGAGCCTCAGCGACCGATGCGAAGCGCTGCGGTTCCTCCCGTGTCACGCCGGCCACCACCTCAGCGAGCCGCTCGACGGGAAGGGCCCTCGGCGAGCACGGCTGAGTGACCGCGATGGCACCGGCTGCCGGGACCAGCGCACGCACGATCCCCTCGGCATCCTTGTCGTCCAGCACGCCGAGAAGCACGGTCGGCCTGCGGGTCGGATCGGGCCACGCTGCCCGAATCGCCGTCGCGAGCACCGCTGCGGCCTGCGGGTTGTGCGAGCCGTCGACGATGACCGGCGGCTCGTCGCGCACGAGCTCGAAGCGGCCGGGTATCGCGAGAATCGCAAGCGCGCCTCGAGCCGCATCGGTATCGAGCGCGCGCCCGAGCGCCGCCTCGGCGGCGGCCACGGCGGTGGCGACGTTGGCAGCCTGGTAGGCGGGTGCGGGAATCGCGAGGTTCGCGTACGCGCCGTGGACGCCCGTGACGTCGAGCGCCGTGACCGTACCGGGAGCCGCGGCCTCGGAGGTGACGCGAAAGCGCACGGTGAGTTCCTCGGCGACCGGAGTGGGCTCACCCTCGGCGCGCACAGCCCTCGCATGCGTGCCGACGCGCTCGGCCTGCGCGAGGAAGATGCTGTCGAGCCCGACCGTACCGGGCCCCAGCACCGGGGCGGATGCCGGGCGGATGATCGCGGCCTTCTCGGCGGCGATGGCTTCGAGCGTGTCGCCGAGGATGCGGGTGTGGTCGAGCCCGACGCCGGTGATGACGGCAACGGCCGGAGCAGCGACACTCGTGGCATCCCACCTGCCGCCCATTCCGACCTCCAGAACCGCCGTGTCGACACCCCGCTCGCGAAACAGCCACAGCGCGGCCGCGGTGAGGAGCTCGAACTCAGTGAAGCCGCCGTCGCTCCCCTGCGCCCCGGGTCGGAGACTCTCGGCGGCCCCAACGGCGGCCGAGACCGCTCTCGCGAACTCCTCGTCGCTCGCGACCTCACCGTCTACCTCGATCCGCTCCGGGTAGCGCGTCAGCTCCGGGCTCGTGTAAAGCCCCACCGAGCGTCCCTCGGCACGCAGAAGCGCAGCCGTGATGCGGGCTGTGGAGGTCTTGCCGTTGGTGCCGGTGACCTGGACGACCGCAAACGCGTCCTGCGGCTTGCCGAGCGCATCACACAGCCCGGTGATGCCATCGAGCGAGGGATTGATACCAAAGACGAGCGCCCGCCTCAGTGAGGCGAGCGCTCCGTCATAGGTCATGGGTTCCACGCCGGTGCCTAGCTGAGCTCTGCGAGCTGCGCCTCGACGATCGCGAGCGACTCGGCGAGCTCGGCGGCCTTGGTGCGGTCCTTCTCGATGATCTCGGGCGCGGCCTTTGCCAGGAAGCCCTCGTTCGAGAGCTTCTTCTCGAGCTTCGTCAGCTCCGAGACGAGCTTCTCGCGCTCCTTGCCCAGGCGGGCAGCCTCGGCATCGAAATCGACGAGTCCCTCGAGCGCGATGTAGACCTCGAGGTTGGCGGCGACGGCGGAGGCGGCGTGCGCGGGCTTCTCGGCAGCGGGATCGACCGTGAGGGTGCCCACGCTCGCGAGCCCTCGGATCAGCCCCTCTTCGCCCTCGAGCAGCATCTTCTCGGCCTGCGGGGCCTTGACGACGACGTCGAGCAGCTGGCGCGGGGGGAGCTTGTAGCGGGCACGGGTGGCTCGGATGGCGACGATGACCTCCTGCACGAGCGATATTGAGCGCTCGGTGCCCTCGTCGCGGAAGCGCGCGAGTGCGGAGGAGTCCGGCCAGGGCGCGATCATGAGCGACTCGGCACGGTCCGCCTCGGCGAGCGGAAGGTTGCGCCAGATGCCCTCGGTGACGTAGGGCATCATCGGGTGCAGCAGGCGAAGCGCCTGGTCGAGCACGAAGACGAGGATGCGCTGCACGGTCGCCCGCTGCTCGCCCCCGGCCTGCAGGCGGCTCTTCGCAAGCTCGATGTACCAGTCGCAAAACTCGTTCCAGAAGAAGTCGTAGAGCGCCCGGCTGACCTCGCCGAACTCGTAGGCGTCCAGTCCCTCGTCCACGCGTGCCGAGAGGTCGGCGAGACGCGAGAGTATCCACTTGTCGGCGACGGTCGCCGGCACGGGCTCGCCCGGCTCGTAGCCCTCCATGTTCATCAGGACGAAGCGGCTGGCGTTCCATATCTTGTTCGAGAAGTTGCGGCTGGAGACCAGCTTCTCCTCGGAGAACTTGAGGTCTTGTGCACCGGTGACCTGCAGCATCAGGCCGAAACGCATACCGTCCGCGCCGTAGTGCTCCATGAGGTCGAGCGGATCCACGCCCGTGCCGAGCGACTTGCTCATGCGCCTCCCCTCGGCATTGAACACCGTGGGGTGGATGATGACGTCGTCGAACGGGATCTTGCCGTCGACGAAATACATGCCGCTCATGATCATGCGCGCCACCCACAGGAAGAGGATGTCGCGCGCGGTGGACAGCACGCTCGTGGGATAGAAGTAGTCGACGCGCGGGTCGGCCTCGGGCCAGCCCATCGTCGCGAACGGCCACAGCTGCGAGCTGAACCACGTGTCGAGCACGTCCTCGTCCTGACGAATCGCCGAGGAACCGCACTTCGGGCACGCGGTGATGTCCTCCATCGAGGCCTCGACCGCGCCACACGCGTCGCAGTAGAAGACCGGGATGCGATGGCCCCACCACAGCTGGCGCGAGATGCACCAGTCGCGGATGTTCTCCATCCAGTGGAAGTAGACGCTCTCCCAGCGCTTGGGATGGAACGTGACACGCCCGTCGCGAACCGCCTCGATCGCCGGCTCCGCGAGCGGCTTCATGTCGACGAACCACTGGTCCGACAGCCACGGCTCGATGATCGTGTGGCACCGGTAACAGTGCCCCACCGAATGGACGTGATCGTCGGTCTTGACGAGCAGGCCGGCCTCGTCGAGGTCGGAGATGATGCGCTTGCGCGCCTCGTAACGATCGAGGCCGGCGTAGGCACCGCCCTCCTCGGCGATAGTGGCGTCGGCGTTCATCACGTTGATCTTGGCGCAGTCGTGGCGCTCGCCGATCTCGAAGTCGTTGGGGTCGTGCGCGGGGGTCACCTTCACCGCACCCGAACCGAAGCTCGGATCGACGTAGTCGTCGGCCACGACGGGAATCTCCCGGCCGATGAGCGGGAGCACGACCGTGGCGCCGACGATTGCCTTGTAGCGCTCGTCATCCGGGTGCACAGCGATACAGGTGTCGCCGAGCATTGTCTCCGGGCGCGTGGTCGCCACAACCACGTGGTCCACGCCTCCGACCGGATCCTTGAGCGGGTAGCGCAGGTGCCACAGGTGGCTGTCGACATCCTCGTGCTCGACTTCGATGTCCGAGAGCGCGGTCGAGCAGCGCGGGCACCAGTTGATGATGCGCTTACCTCGGTAGATCAGGCCCTTGTTGAACCAGTCGACGAAGACCTTGCGGACCGCCTTCTGGTACGAAGGGTCCATCGTGAACCATTCGTCCGAGTAGTCGCACGAGCATCCCATCGCCTTGAGCTGGTTGATGATCGTCCCGCCGTACTCGTGGCGCCACTCCCAGCACGCCTCGATGAACGCCTCGCGACCGAGATCGTGTCGGCCCTTGCCCTCGGCGGCGAGCTTTTGCTCGACCTTGTTCTGGGTCGCGATGCCGGCGTGGTCGGTACCGACGATCCATCGCGTGGGACGACCGGTCATGCGCTGTCGGCGCACGACGACGTCTTGGATGGTGTTGTTGAGCGCGTGCCCCATGTGGAGAGAGCCCGTCACGTTGGGCGGAGGAATCACGACCGCATAGGGACGTACGCCCTCTACGACGTCCTGACTGAAGTAGCCGCCGGCCATCCAGGACTCGAAGATCGGGCCTTCGACCGCTTTGGGGTCGTAGGCGGTGGGCATCTCGCTCACGGGCCGTTCCTTTCCACAGACGGGGGTTCAAGCGATTCTACCAGCCACGTGCGGGGCGCGTGGCGGCTCGCCCTCGCCCGCTCGTCGCGGACCTTTCGTCATCACCCGCGTGCCGCTCATCAGGACCCGAGTCCCATATGAGACTCGTTCTGTTATCTTCCTTAAGTGAACTGATGAACGAAGTGGCGCTGCCACGCTAGACACGGGGGATTCCTATATGGCTGACTGCAAACTCATCGAGACCTGCATCTTCTTCAACGACAAGATGGCCGAAATGCCGACGATGGCCGACATGTACAAGGACCGCTACTGCAGGGACGACTTCGAGGGCTGTGCTCGTTTCGCCGTCTTCTCCGCGATCGGTCGCGAGAACGTCCCGACGGACCTGTACCCCAACGACATGGCGCGCGCCCAGTCGCTTATCGCCTGACGCGTCTTCATCGCGAACCAGAAAGGGCCGCCCAAACCGGGCGGCCCTTCTCGTTTACTGTGAACCGCCCCGTGGATCAGGCGGTGGCCGCGCTCCCCTTGCGCACGATCGTCGGGCCGGCGTTGCCCTCGACCGTCTCGGCGGTGACCACGACCTCCTCGATGTCGGGCTCGCTGGGGAGGTCATACATCGTGTCGAGCAGCAGGCTCTCGCAGATCGAGCGCAGCCCGCGCGCGCCGGTGTTGCGCGTCACGGCCGCCTGCGCGATGGCCCTCAGGGCGTCATCGGTGAACCGCAGTCCAACGTCTTCGAGCGCGAAGAGGCGCTGGTACTGCTTGACGAGCGCGTTCTTGGGCTCGGTGAGGATGCGGACCAGGTCCTCCTCGGAGAGCTCCTCGACATTGGTGACGACCGGAAGACGGCCGACGAACTCGGGGATCATGCCGAACTTGTGCAGATCTTCCGGCAGCACCGAGCCCATGAGCTCGCCCTGGCGCGCCTTCGACGGGTCGGAGAGCTCGGCGATGAAGCCGACGCCCTTCTTGCCGATGCGGTCGGCGATGATCTTCTCGAGGCCGACGAATGCGCCGCCCAGGATGAACAGGATGTTGGTGGTGTCGATCCGAATGAGCTCCTGCTGGGGGTGCTTGCGTCCGCCCTGCGGCGGAACTGCCGCTTCGGTGCCCTCGAGGATCTTGAGGAGCGCCTGCTGCACACCCTCACCGGAGACGTCGCGCGTGATCGAGAGGTTCTCGGCCTTGCGCGCGATCTTGTCGATCTCGTCGATGTAGATGATGCCGACCTCGGCGCGCTTGGTGTCGAAGTCCGCGGCGGTGATGAGCTTGAGCAGGATGTTTTCTACGTCCTCGCCCACGTAGCCGGCCTCCGTGAGAGCGGTGGCGTCCGCGATTGCGAACGGCACCTTGAGCACGCGGGCGAGCGTCTGTGCGAGCAGGGTCTTGCCGCAGCCCGTGGGGCCGAGCAGCAGGATGTTGCTCTTGGCGAGCTCGACCTCGTCGTCGTGGACGGTCGAAGGGAGCGTCACGCGCCGGTAGTGGTTGTACACCGCGACCGACAGGACCTTCTTCGCGCGCTCCTGGCCGACGACGTAGCCGTCGAGAGCCTCGAAGATCTGCCGCGGCGTGGGAAGGTCCTCCAGCAGCGGGGATGAGGTCTCCTCGGCGAGCTCGTCTTCGACGATGTCGTTGCACAGCTCGATGCATTCGTCACAGATGTAGACGCCCGGTCCTGCGACGAGCTTGCGCACGTGGCGCTGGCTCTTGCCGCAGAACGAGCACTTCAGCTGATCGTTAGTGCCGTCGGTGGGACGGGTCACGTCCTAGCCCTCCTGGCTCTTCCGGCTCTCGATGACCTCGTCAACGAGTCCGTATTCCTTGGCTTCGGCCGCGATCATGATGTTGTCGCGCTCCGTGTCCAGGTGGATCTTCTCGACCGTCTGGCCGGTGTGGTGCGCGAGGATGCCGTCGAGCTGGTCGCGCATGCGCAGCATCTCCTTGGCCTGGATCTCGATGTCGGTCACCTGGCCCTGCGTGCCGCCCCACGGCTGGTGGATGAGCACGCGCGAGTGCGGGAGGGCGTGGCGCTTGCCGGCCGCACCGGCGGCGAGCAGGACGGCCGCCATGCTCGCGCACTGGCCCACGCAGATTGTCGACACGTCGCACTTGATGAACTGCATCGTGTCGTAGATCGCCAGACCTGCGGTGACCGAGCCACCCGGCGAGTTGATGTAGAGGTTGATGTCCTTGTCCGGATCGGCGCTCTCCAGGTGGATGAGCTGGGCGATCAGGAGATTGGCGATGTGATCGTCGATCTCGGTTCCGAGAAAGACGACGCGCTCGTTGAGCAGTCGCGAATAGATGTCGAAGCTGCGCTCTCCGCGCGACGTCTGCTCGACGACGATCGGAACGAGTGCCTTGGCGTCAGGCAGCATGATTACTCCTCGGTGGACTCGGCGGGCTCGCCGGAGACCTCGGTGATGGTCACGTTCTCGAGCAGCCACTCATAGGCCTTGCGCTGCATGACCTGCTCGCGAACGATTGCGATCAGGCCCATGTCCTGCCAGCGCTGGCGAGCGGCCTCGACCGTGGTGTCGGTGGCCTCGGCGATGACGTCGAGCTCGTGCTCCATGTCCTCGTCGGTGACCTCAAGACCCTTCTCGCGGAAGAGCGCCTCGAGCGCGAGGTCCTCGCGCACGGAGCCGGCCGCCTGGGCGGTGATGTCGGCGTCGACGGTCTCGAAGTCGGTGCCGGTGGACTGCAGGTACTGACCCATGTCGATGCCGCGCTGCTCGAGCATGGTCATGAAGTCGCGGAACATCTGCGACTTGCGCGAGTCGATCATCGACTGCGGGATCTCACCCTCAAGACGCTCGGCGAGCGCCTCGCGGAGCCTGCGCTCCTTGACACGGTCGTGCGACAGGCCCTTGCTCATCTCAACGCGCTTGCGCACGTCCGCATTGAGGTCCTCGAGCGAGTCGTAGCCGACGTTGCTCGCGAACTCGTCGTTGAGCTCAGGAAGCTTCTTGGACTTGATCTCGTGAACCACGACGTCGAAGCCAGCCGTCTTGCCCGCGTACTCGTCGTTGGAGCCGTTGTCGGGCACCTCGAACTCGATGTGGATCTCGGCGCCCGGAGTCGCGGCCATCAGGCCCTCGTCGAACTCCGGCGGCATGAGTCCGCGGCTCATCTCGTACAGGTACTTGTCGACGACGTTGCCCTCATAGGGCTCGCCATCGACGGTGCCGGTGAAGGAGACGAGTACGAAGTCGTCGGCGGCCACGCCGCGGTCCTCAACGGGCTCGAGGGTCGCGAAGCGCTCGCGGGCCATATCGATCTGCTCGGCGATCTCTGCGTCGGTCGCCTCACGGCCGGGGAGCTCGACGGCCAGGCCGTCGCTGCTGGTGAGCGGGAGCTCGGGACGGACGATGACGTCGGCGGTGAAGGTGAACTCCTCGCCCTCGACGACCGTGTCCATCTCCTCCATCTCGGGAGACTCGATGGGGCGCAGCATCTCAGCGTCGAGCGCCCTGGGGTAGACGATGTTGACGAGGTCCTCGGTGGCGTCGGCGAGCACATAGTCGCGTCCAACGGCGGTGTCGATCACCTGGCGCGGCGCCTTGCCGGGGCGGAAGCCCGCAAGCTTGACCTTGCCCGAGACGCGCTTGTAGGCCTCGGCGATTGATGCGTCGACCTCGTCGGCCGAGATGGTGACGGTGAGCTTGACGAGGTTGCCCTCGAGACGCTCCACGGAAGTAGTGAGCACAGGGTATCCTTTCCGATCCAACGTTATGCCGGTGCCGGCCGGCGGTAGCTTTGCCTTGGTGCGGGCGAGAGGACTCGAACCTCCATGAGTTTCCCCACCGGAACCTAAATCCGGCGCGTCTGCCAGTTCCGCCACGCCCGCATTAAGCGGCGTCCAATAATACCAGAGCGCTCACACATTCGCCCGCTCAGCGAGACGGCCCGCACGCCCCTCGCCGCCTCCTGTGACGATACCCTCATGCGCGTCTCATGCCGCGCCGGGTCGGGGAAGTAAACCGGAGTGCTGCCAACCACCACCTATGGAGACGCCGATGAACAGCTCCATCGACGAACTGACCATCAATACCCTGCGGTTTCTCTCGGTCGACATGGTCCAGAAGGCCAACTCGGGCCACCCCGGAATGCCGATGGGCGCGGCGCCGACCGCCTACGCGCTGTGGGACCGGTTCCTCAAGTTCGACCCTGACCACCCTCGCTGGCCCGATCGAGACCGCTTTGTACTGTCCGCCGGTCACGGCTGTGCGCTCCTGTACTCCCTGCTGCACCTCAGCGGATACGACCTGCCGATCGAGGAGCTGCAGTCGTTTCGCCAGTGGGGCAGCCGCACTCCGGGGCACCCCGAGTTCGGGCTGACGCCCGGCGTCGAAGCGACGACCGGTCCGCTGGGCCAGGGAATCGCCAACGCCGTGGGGATGGCGATCGCCGAGGCGAACCTTTCGGCGACCTACAACCGTCCCGGGCTCCGCATCGTCGACCACTACACCTACGCGATGTGCGGCGACGGCGACCTGATGGAGGGCGTGTCGGGCGAAGCGGCCTCGCTTGCCGGACACCTGGGCCTGGGCAAGCTCATCGTGCTGTACGACGACAACCACATCTCGATCGAGGGTCCCACCGAGCTCGCATTCACCGAGGACCCGGTCGCGCGCTTCGACGCCTATGGCTGGCATACGCAGCGCGTCGCCGACGGAACCGACGTCGACGCGATCGCAGCAGCCATTGAGGCGGCGCGTGCGGAGGAGTCGCGCCCGTCATTCATCGCCGTGCGCACCCATATCGGCTTCGGCAGCCCGAACAAGCAAGACACCGCGTCGGCCCACGGCGAAGCGTTGGGAGCAGACGAGGTCACACTCACCAAGGAGGCGCTCGGCTGGCCGCTCGAGCCCGCGTTCCACGTGCCGGACGAGGCACGCGAGCGCATGCGCGAGGCCGCCGCGCGCGGCAGCCAGCACCGGTCCGAGTGGCACGAGCGCTTCGAGGCCTACCGCAGCGACTTCCCCGCCGAGGGGGCCGAGTTCGAGCGCCGCCAGCGCGGGCAGCTCCCCGACGGCTGGGAGGCCGCGCTGCCGGTGTTCTCGGCGGCTGACGGCGGCATGGCGACGCGCGAGGCGGGCGGTGTCGTGATGAACGCGATCGCGGGCGCCGTACCCGAGCTCGTGGGCGGCTCGGCGGATCTCGCGCCGAGCACCAAGACGTGGCTGAAGGACTCCCCCGCCTTCTCGGCGGCGGATCGAAGCGGCCGCAACCTGCACTTTGGTGTGCGCGAGCACGCGATGGGCGCGATCGTGAACGGGCTGGCCTACCACGGCGGCTTCGTGCCATTCGGTGCGACGTTCCTCGGCTTCAGCGACTACATGCGCCCGCCGATTCGGCTCGCGGCGCTCAGTCACCTGCACCTGGTCCACGTCTTCACGCACGACAGCGTGGGCCTCGGCGAAGACGGCCCCACCCACCAGGCGGTCGAGCATCTCGCATCGCTGCGGCTGATCCCCAACACGCTCGTGGTGCGCCCGGCGGACGCGAACGAGACCGCGGCCGCGTGGAAGGTCGCGCTGACCGAGTGCTCGCGTCCCACCCTGCTCGCACTCTCGCGCCAGAAGCTGCCCACACTCGACCTCGCAGCCCATCCGGGTCTTGCCGAGGGCGTCGCACGCGGCGCCTACGTGCTCTCCGAAGGCGACCACGGCACGCTCGACGCTGTCATCGTCGCAACAGGGTCTGAGGTCCACCTCGCGCTCAAGGTCGCCGAGAACCTCGCGCCGGACGGATTCCGTATCCGCGTAGTGAGCGCACCCTGCCTCGACCTGTTCGCCGAGCAGCCCGCCGAGTACCGCGAGAGCGTGGTCCCCGGCGACGTGCCGCTCGTCTCGATCGAAGCCGGCGTCACCCTCGGCTGGAACAGCTACTTCGGCGACGGGTCTCTGGCGATCGGCCTGGACCGCTACGGAGCTTCGGCGCCGGGCGACACAGCGCTCAGGGAACTCGGCTTCGACGTGGAACCGATCGAGGCGCAGGTGCGAGGGCTTCTCGGCGAGCCGCGGCCGCTGATGTGGTGAGCGACCGCCTCGCTAGACGTCCCAGGTGAGCGCGATCTCGTAGGTCTCGGCGTCGATGAGACCCGAGTCCCAGTTGCGCTCGGCCACCCGCGCGTTCTTGCCGCCGACGATCTCGATGCCGCGCAGCAGCCAGCCCACGATGCGCTGGCTTCCGTACGGGTAGCCGCCCATGCCGCCGATGCGGATGAGCCCGCCTGACTCGTCGGCGTTGAGCTGCACCTCGACGGTCGCGCCGGGGTAGGCGGATTTGATGACGTTCTCGGCGCGTGCGAAAACCTGCTTGGGCGAGACGAACCGGGCGAAGATGGCGAAGATGCCGCCGCCGGTGAGCAGCTTCTCGGCTGAAGCGGCCCCCATGCGGCGAAACTCATTCTCTGCGCACTGGCGAGAACCGGCGCAGGCGATTGAGACGAACGCCTCGTTGAAGTGCCCCATCGCCGCGAGAGGAACGTTGCCGCCCGCGGTGATGGCGACGCTACGACTCGGAGAGCATGTCGAGGCAGTCGTTCCAGACCGCGTCACCATGCGACCGTTTGACGTACTCGAACGTGCTTTGGGCGACGACGCCTTTGACGACCACGTTGCCGGACATGTTCGCCTCCGATCGTGGTGCGACGGACGGGGCCCTACTTCACGAATGTGCCCTCGTCGAGCTCTTTCCACGCCTGATCGAGCTCCTCGCGCGTGTTCATGACGATGGGGCCGCGCCAGGCGACCGGCTCGCCAAGCGGCCTGCCGCTGATGAGTAGCCCCTACCCCGGCTTCCGGGCGCTGACGCGTACGCTCTGGAACAGAGCGGCAGCTGCCTGGAGCTCCTCATCCGACGCGCCCGTGCGGCGCGCGAACTCCTCGACGAGGTCATCGGCGACGACGTCGTCGAGCGCGAACGACCGCTCCTCCGTGACGCGCACGTCGGTGAAGCCGGCCGCCCGAATCAGGTCCAGGTACGCATCGCGCAGAATCGCGCCCGAAAGGCATGCGACGTAGGCCTCGGCCGAATCCCGGATCTCAATGGGAATCTCGCCGAGAATCACGATGTCGGAGACCGAGAGTCGCCCACCTGAGTTGAGCACCCGGAATGCGTCGCGGAAGACCTGACCCTTGTCCGGCACGAGGTTCACCACGCAGTTGCTGATGATGGCGTCGACAGTCTCGTCGGCCACCGGCAGGTGCTCGATCTCGCCAAGGCGGAACTCCACGTTATCGGCGCCCACGCTCTCGGCGTTTCGGCGCGCACGCGCGATCATCTCCGGCGTCATGTCCACGCCGATGACGTGCCCCTCCGGCCCCACCTGACGAGCGGCCAGGAAGCAGTCGATGCCTCCCCCGCTGCCGAGGTCGAGCACCGTCTCACCCGGCTGCAGCTCGAGTAGCGCAAGCGGGTTGCCGCACCCGAGACCGAGATCCGCGCCCTCGGGGATGGCGCCCAGATCGGAGGCATCGTAGCCGAGTCCTTGGCTGATGGGTTTCGCCGCGTCGCTGCAGCAACTCTCGGATGCGGTGCAGCAGTTCGTACCGGCCTCGGCGTGACCCGCGTAGCGCTCTCGAACCGCCTGTTTGATGTCCAGCTCGTCCATAGCTGCGCGCTCCTTACTTCGATGGTTGTCGAACTACTCTCATCCCGATAGTATTTCGATAGTCATCAAAGTGTCAAGGAGTGATTTCGTGACCCCCGAGCAGCCCATGGTTGAATCGCCGATCGAGGACCAACTGACCGACCTCATGTTCAAGGCCCTCGCCTCCAGCACACGGCGCGAGATACTGACGTTGCTGGTGACCGGCGTCGCCGATGACGCGGCGTGCTGCACCACCGAGGCGGTGTGCGCGTGCGACCTTGCCGACGGGCTCGGCTTAGGTGCCCCCACCGTCTCGCACCACATGAAGATCCTCATCGAGGCGCAGCTGGTCGCCTCCGAGAAGCGAGGCCAGTGGGTGCACTACAGCCTGCGTCCGGAAGGCATCCGACGGCTCATGGATTCGCTCGGCGCGCTCTGCGGCTGCTCATAGCCGAGACGCACGAAAGCCCCGCCGGATGGGCGAGGCTCTCGGATGGCGCGATCGTCTTCGACCCGCCCGACCGTCAGGCGGAAATCCAGCGTGAGAACGTGATGTCGGCCACCAGATCCACGTTGAACGTGTCGCGGATCGCCCGGTAGCCGGGGTCAGCCTGCCACGACTCCATGGCCTCCATGGACTCCCACTCGGTGTGAAGATGGTACGTGTGGTCCGCGCCGATGACCCTGGCAGCGATCAGCTTCTCCAGCCCCGGGAAGCCCGACGTGGGCTCCAGGGCCTTCATGAACTCCTCGACGAAGGTCGCCTCGGCCTCGGAATCGATCAGCTTCACCGTAAGACACGAAAGCACGCTCATTCCAGCTCCTCCTTGAGTGTCGGGTCCTGCCACGATACTGCACGAGAGCCCCGCCGGATGGGCGAGGCTCTCGGTTGGTGCGGATGGTGGGTCGTCGGGGGATCGAACCCCGGACCTTGGGATTAAGAGTCCCCTGCTCTGCCAGCTGAGCTAACGACCCATACGCGCGAGAGGATATTCTACGCACTCGGCGAAGGAATGCAACCCCGTCTTCGTCACTCTCGGAAATGAGAACGGCCCGCCACGAGGGCGGGCCGTATCTATCAATGGGGTGGGTAACGGGGCTCGAACCCGCGACCTTCGGAGCCACAGTCCGACGCTCTAACCAACTGAGCTACACCCACCATGTGTGGCTGGCACGCCCGGAGGGATTCGAACCCCCGACCTAGAGATTAGAAGTCTCCCGCTCTATCCAGCTGAGCTACGGGCGCGTGATGCGTCGACTCCGGTTGTACCGCGAGGCGATACGGTACCTGCGACGACGCTGAGTTGTCAATGGAGCGGCCGACGGGACTCGAACCCGCAACAGTCAGCTTGGAAGGCTGATGCTCTACCAATTGAACTACGGCCGCGTATGGTCGGGCTGACAGGATTCGAACCTGCGACCCTCTGCTCCCAAAGCAGATGCGCTACCAAGCTGCGCTACAGCCCGAACCCGGTGGCCCTGCCCGGCCCCTCAGGGGCCTGACGAGCACGCCACAGTATAGTTACGCCGGCGGCTGGGGGCAACCTATCATTCTGTGCCGGCCAGACGGTCCCTGAGGTCTCTGAGTGCGGCACCGCGATGGCTGATCGCGTTCTTCTCGGCCACTTCGAGCTCGGCCATACCTCGGCCGGGCGTCGCGACGGGTCGGAACAGCGGGTCGTAACCGAAGCCCTTGTCGCCGGCGGCCTCAGAGGCTATGAGGCCCTCGCAGACGCCGTTGGCGCCCGTCTCGGTACCATCCACGTCGATGAAGACCATCGAGCAGCGGAAACGGGCCGTGCGCTCGGCCGTGGGGACGTCGACCAAGGCGAGCAGGAGCCGCAAGTTGTTCTCGGCGTCCGTGGCGCAGGGGCCGGCGTAGCGGCTCGAGTAGACACCCGGTTCGCCATCGAGGGCGTCGACCTCGAGCCCGGAGTCGTCGGCGAGCGCAGCCATCCCAAAGCGCTCGCGCGCGGCGACGGCTTTGATGCGCGCGTTCTCCTCGAAGGTGGTCCCGGTCTCCTCGGGGCTCGGCCACGCCGCATCGAGCTCACCCGCGGCGACGAACTCCCAGCCGGGGAAGTCGAGCGTGGCTCGGATCTCCTTGAGTTTGCCGACGTTGCCGGTGGCCACGACGACGTGCTTGGTGAAGCCCTCAGAAGCCATACGACTCGAGCCCTTCGTCGACGACCGCCTTTTGGATGCGCAGGAGCTCGGAGATGCCCTCGCCCGCCATGTCGAGCATCGAGTCGAGCCGCGCGCGGTCGAACGGAGTCTGCTCGCCGGTGCCCTGGACCTCGATGAAGCGGCCTTGGGCGTCCATGACGACGTTCATGTCGACCTCGGCAACCGAGTCCTCCGAGTACGCAAGATCAAGCATGAGCTCGCCGTCGACGAGGCCCACACTCGTGGCGGCGACCTGCGACAGCAGCGGAAGCTCGGCGATCTTGCCCGCGTCCTTCCAGGACTGCAGCGCGTCGTGGACCGCGATCCACGCGCCGGTGATCGCGGCGCAGCGCGTCCCGCCGTCTGCCTGGATCACGTCGCAGTCGACGGTGACCGTGTGCTCGCCGAGCGCGCCCATGTCGACTACGGTGCGAAGTGACCGGCCGATGAGTCGCTGGATCTCGTGAGTGCGACCCTTGGGGCCTGTCATGGTCTCTCGGCGGGAGCGGGTGTGGGTGGAGGCCGGCAGCATCGAGTACTCGGCGGTGACCCAGCCGAGTCCGGAACCGCGACGCCAGCTGCTCACCCCCTCCTCGACGGACGCGGCACACAGCACCCGCGTATCGCCGAGCTCGAAGATGACCGAACCCATGGCATGCTTGAGGTAGTGGCGGGTTACCCTGACCGGCCTGAGCTCGGAAGGTCCCCGTCCACTGGAGCGTTCTTTCACGCGTGATCCCTCCTCGGGACTTCGAAGGTGTCGAACTCGGAAGCCACGTGGACCTCGCCCGAGAAGTGCTCGGCGGCGAGGCGCGCGGTGAGCGCCCGATCGTTGGTAGGCCAGATGTGCACGAGCGCGAGCACGGCTGCGCCAGAAGCGGCGGCGAGCTTGCCCGCCTCGCTCGCGGTCATGTGAGGCGCCACTCCCGAGAACTCCTCGGGAAGCGTGGCCTCGGCGAGCACCATGTCGGCGCCCGCGACCGCAGCGAGCGCGCGCTCCCCCGGCGAGGTGTCAGAGGTATAGCACAGGCGCGAGCCGTCCGCGTCGACGCACAGCGCGAAAGTGGGCACCGCGTGGTCGACCTCGAGCGGCGTGACGGTCACGTCGCCGATATGGATCGGCACGCCGGCCTGCAGGACCTCGACACTGAATGCCTCGTGGAGCTCGACGACGCCCCTCTCGGAAAGCAGGCACTCGATGCGCTCGAACAGGCCCTCGGGCAGGTAGAGCTTCTTGGGAGCCAGAGGTCCGGACGGCGCGTAGCGAAGCATCGCCTGCATGGCGAGGACGTCGGCGTAGTGGTCGGGGTGGTAGTGGCTCACGAAGACGGCGTCGAGCGCGTAAGGGTCTGCGATCTTCTGGAGGTTGGCGAGCACGCCGTTGCCGCAGTCGAGGAGCAGCCGTACTCCCCCGGCCTCCAGGTAGTGCCCCGCGCACGCTTGTCCGGCCCCCGCAAAGCTCGCAGCGGAACCGAGCACCGTCAGGCGCATGTCCCCTCCTCCATGAACTCGCGTGCGAGCTCGAGCGCTGACTCCCCCGGCAGTGCGGCAAGATCAGCGAGCTCCACGCGCTCCACCTCTCCCAGCATGGTACCGAATACCCGGGCTCCAAGACGAGCGAACTCGCCGGGGTCGCCCGTGGTGGCGAACGTGCGCGTCGCCACCACGCCGTTCTCGGCAAGCTGGTCGCGGCGCGCCAGCGTCTCGGCGACCTCACGCGCGGTCTCCTCGGCCGAGCTGATGAGGCGGACGCGCGGGCCCACAACGGAACCGATGGCACCGGAGAGCAGCGGGAAGTGCGTGCAGCCGAGCACGAGCGTGTCGATGCCGCTGCGCTTGAGCGGGTCGAGATAGCCGCGCGCGACCTCGTAGAAGCTGGGACGCAGGAAGACGTCGGCCGAGTCGGCGAGCAGGTCCTCGACCTTGCCGGAATCGCGGCGCAGCCCCTCCTCGACGATGTCGACGAAGCGAGGAGTCGCCGCCGAGAAGACCGTGACGCCAGCGTCGAGCGCACGAACAGCGCGACTGTAGGCGCCCGACTCGACGGTGCCGACGGTGCCGATCACGCCCACGACGCGGTTGCGGGTCGCCATCACCGCGGCTCGCGCTCCCGGCTCGACGACCCCGATGACCGGAACCGAGAACGCCTTTTGCGCGAGCTCGAGCCCGGCGGCGGTGGCGGTGTTGCAGGCGATCACGATGAGCTCGACGCGGTGTCCCTCGAGCCAGGTGCCGATCTCGAGCACGAAGCGGCGTACCTCGTCGAGGTCGCGGGGACCGTAGGGGCAGCGGGCGGTGTCACCCAGGTAGACGATCGACTCGCCGGGCAGCGCTCGCGCGATCTCGCGCGCGACGGTGAGCCCGCCGAGGCCGGAGTCGAAGATGCCGATGGGCGCGGACTCCATCAGCCCTCGAGAATGCGCTCGATGGCCTCGGCGATCTTCTGGATCGGCAGCACCATCTCGGCGGCGCCGGCGTCGATCGCGGCCTTGGGCATGCCAAAGACGGTGCTGGTCGCCTCGTCCTGCGCGATAGTCGCCGCTCCCTGGTTGTGCATGAGCTTGAGACCGTCCGCCCCGTCAGCGCCCATGCCTGTGAGGATGACGCCGATCGCGCGGCGGCCATGTGAGACGGCTACCGACTGGAACAGCGTGTCGGCGCTCGGGATGTAGAGCTGCGAGCGCCCGGGTTCCGTGTAGCGCAGCATGCTGCCCTCGACCGAGAGGTTCACGCCGGTGGGTGCGATGTAGGCGATGCCGGCCTCGGGACGCTGACGGTCCTCGGCGGCGACAACCTTGATCTGGCATCCGGAGTCGAGCCAGCTGACGAGACCCGGGATGAAGCCGTCGGCGATGTGCTGCGCGATGACGACCGGTACGGGAAGGTCGGCAGGAAGCCGCCCGAGCACCTCGAGGAGCGCCGAGGGCCCGCCGGTCGACGAACCGATCGCGACGATGCTCTTGGATGTCGGACCGGCGTCTCGGGTGGCGATGGGCTCGATGGTTCGGCTCCGACGCCCGCGGATGTGGGTGATGACGCGAACGTTGGCGAGCAGCCTGACCTTGCGGATGACCTCGCGACCGATGCGGTCCAGGTCGGCCCAGTCGCGCGCCTCCGGCTTCTTGATGACCTCGAGCGCACCGAGAGCGAGCGCGTCGAACGCGCGGCCCATGCCTTCGCCGTGTACCGACGAGGACACCACGAGGATCGGCGTCGGCGTGTACGCCATGATCTCCTCGGTAGCGATCAGCCCGTCCATCTTGGGCATGTGGATGTCCATGGTGACGAGATCCGGCCTAAGGCGCGCGACCATGTCGACCGCTTCTTTGCCATCCTTGGCCTGGCCGACGACTTCGATCGACGGGTCGCTCGCAAGAATCTGTGCGAGCATCTCGCGTGCGACGAGAGAGTCGTCACAGATGACGACTCGGATCTTCTTGGCTGGCTCTGTGGGCAACGGTGCTCCCGACTAGCGGATGAGTTGCTCGACGGTGTCGAGCAGCGTGTCCTGGTTGAACACGGACTTGGTGATGTAGGCGTCCGCGCCCGCCTCGATGCCCTCGGCCTTCTCTTCATCACGCTCGAGCGAGGTGACGATGATGACCGGGATCTCCCTTAGAACCGCGTCGGACTTGATCGCCCGGGTGAGCTCGAAACCGGTCATGTTCGGCATCTGGACGTCGGTGACGACCGCATCGACCTGCAGACCGTCCTTGAGCTTGCTGAGACCCATCGCGCCGTCCATCGCGGTCTCGACGTCGTAGCCGGCCGCCTCGAAGATCGAGCGCTCGAGCTCGCGCGTGGTGAACGAGTCCTCGCAGATGAGGATACGACGCGGCCCCTGGCGCTCGACGCGAGCCGCAAGACCCCCGACGCGCTGACCGGACTTGGTGCGCGCGTTGGCCATGAGGTCGGGCACGTTGAGGATCGGGACGACCTCGCCCGCGCCGAGGATGGTGACTCCCGCGACGTTGTCGATCTTTTTCAGGTGCGATCCGAGCGGCTTGATGACGATCTGCTGCTCGCCCACGAATCCGTCGACCATGAAGCCCATGCGATGACCTGAGTAGCCGATCGTCACGATCGGGACCTTGGTGCCTTCCGGACCGTTGGCTGACACGCCGAGAATGTCGGACAACCGGACCAGCGGGATGGTGCGGCGCTGCCGGCGGATGACCTCTCGGCCCTCGACCTTGATGATGTCGTCGGGCTGCACCCGAAGCGTCTCGTCGATCGAGCCGGTGGGAAGCGCGAATATCTGGTCGCCGACGCGCAGAAGAAGCGCGCGGATGATCGCGAGGGTGAGCGGGATGGTCAGCTTGAACGTGGTGCCTTTGCCGATCTCGGAGAACACGTCGAGCGAGCCCTTGAGCTTCTCGACGACGAACTCGCGCACGACGTCCATCCCGACTCCGCGGCCGGAGATCTCGGTGATGATCGCCGCGGTCGAGAAGCCGGCTTCGAAGATCAGGTACGTCGCCTCGCGATCGGACATCGACGAGGCCTCCGCCTCGCTGAGGTAGCCCTTGCGAACGGCCGAGGCGCGGACCTTGTCCGGATCGATTCCGCCGCCATCGTCGCTGATCTCGATGACGATGCGGTCGCCCTCCTGACGGGCCTCGAGCACAACGGTGCCCTTCGCAGGCTTGCCCAGAGCGATGCGGGTCTCGGGGTCTTCGATGCCGTGGTCCACGGCGTTTCTCATGATGTGGACCAGCGGATCGTTGATCTCCTCGAGCACCTTCTTGTCGAGTTCGGTGTCCCCGCCCTCGACCACAAGCTCGATGTCTTTGCGGAACTGCTTCGCAAGATCACGAACAGCCCGCGGGAACGACTGGAAGATGGTGTTGGCCGGCAGCATGCGCAAGCGCATGGCCTGCTCCTGCAGGTCGTTGACGATGAGGGACGTGCGCGACATATCGTCGCCGTAGCCCTTCGCGAATACGTTCAGGTCGCGCCGGATCTCGGTCATGAGGCCGTCAAGAAGGTTCAGGTCCTCCCCGACTTCCTCGAGCCCGCCCTCGCCGAGGATCGCGGTCAGCGCGGCCTTGGTGCGAATCCATGACTGCCAGATCTCAGTGGAGTGTCCCTGCAAAGTGCGGGCTTCGTTGGCCCGCTGCTCGGACTTGATCTGGGAGATGACAACCTCGCTCACGAGGTTCAGGAGGTTGTCGACCTGAGCCGTGCGTACGCGGATGGTAGCGGCCTCTTTGCGCTTGAGGTCCTTGGGAGCGGCGCCGGGCGAGGTGGGTCGGGCTGCGGCCGGTGCCTTCGCGGCGACCGCATCTTCCTCCTCGTCGTCGTCGTCATCCTCGTCGTCTTCGTATTCCTCGTCGTCTTCGAGGTCGTCCTCGTCCTCAGGCTCGGGCTCGGGTTCCGGCTCAGGCTCCGGCTCGGCCTTCTTTCGCTTCTTCTTCTTGGGCGGAGCGGGAGCGGGCTCGGCTGCGGCTGCGGCTGCGGTCGCTGCGCCCGCGGCGCCGACGCCCCCCTCCGCCAGAGCGGTGAGCCGAACCTGCAGGCCCTCAAGGTCGATGGCGTTGTCCACGTTCACGCCGGCGTTATCGGCCAGGTACACGATCGCGTCGAGCGCCTCGAAGAAGTAGTCGCTCATCTCCGGGGTGTAGGCCATCTGACCGTCGCGTACTTTGATCATGAAGTCTTCGAGGCGATGTGCGACATCGCTGATCTCGATGAGTCCGACCATGCGCGACGAGCCCTTCACGGTGTGGGCGTCGCGCATCATCTGATCTATGAGCTCACGGTTGCCGGGATCGGCCTCAAGCATGATGACGCCCTCGTTCAGGCGCTGCAGCAGGTCCTGAGCCTCTTCCTGGAACTTTCCTATGAATGCGCTGCGGTCGAACTCGACCATTGCGTGCCTTCCTGTCGCCCTGGTGAGTGGAGCCTACGCGCCGTCGACGATCGTGAATGCCGAGCCGACCTGGCTCGATTCACGCGCCATCGACGAGAGCGACTCGGCCGAACCTGCGACCTGTCGCGAGCCTGCGGCTGTCTGCTGCGCCACCGCCGCTACCTCACGCATCGCCTTGACGACCTGGTCTGTCGCGCTCTTCTGCTGCTGCGTGGCCGCCGAGATCTCCTTGGCCGCCACGGTGGTCTGCTCGACCATCTCGAGAATCTGCTCGAGGCTGTCACCGGTGCTGTGCGCGAGGTCCACGCCGCTCTGCACCTGCTTGAGCTCCTGCTCGGTCGACATGACCAGGTCGTTGGCCGAGGTCTGGATCTCGGTCATGATCGTGCCGATCTCGCTCGTGGAGTCGACGACCGACTCGGCGAGCTTCCTGATCTCGATGGCGACCACCGAGAAGCCCTTGCCGGCCTCGCCGGCGCGAGCCGCCTCGATGGCGGCGTTGAGCGCGAGGATCTTGGTCTGATCGGCGATCGAGTTGATGATCGAGAGGACCTGGCCGATCTGCTGGCTACGCTCGCCGAGCGCGAGGATCTTGTTGGCGCTCGACTGCGTGCGGGTCTTGATGTCCTCCATGGCGGAGAGTGTGTTCATGACCGCCTGCTGGCCCGTCTCGGCCGAGCCGAGCGACGCCTCGGCCATCGTCACGACCTGATCGGCGTTCTCGGCGATCTGACGGTAGGTGCTTGCGAGCTCCTCCATCGTGGCCGTGGTCTCGGAGATCGAGGCGGCCTGCTCGGCGGAACCGGAGGCCTGCTGCTCCGTCGCTGACAGGATGTCGTTCGCGGACTGCTGGAGGCGACGCGAGGACTCCTGGGTCTGCCGGATGAGGTAGACGATGAGGTCGAGCATCTGGTTGTAGCTCGACCCGAGCACCGCGATCTCGTCCTCGCCCTTGATCTCGACCTTGCGGCCGATCTCACCCTGACACGCGGCGCGGACCGACTCGGCCACCTCGGCCAGCGGGCCCAGCGAACGACGGGCGATGAGGTAGTTGATCAGCACGAAGACCGCAGCGAGCACCGCCGATGCGCCGAAGAGGATCGCGACGCCGACCTTGACCCGGTCGTCTGAGCGAAGATCGTTCGCGAACAACGCGAACATCAGCGCGAACTGGCACATGAGGAACAGCACCTGCAGCACGGCGATGAAGAACGTCGTCCGATACAGCAGCCGTCCGTTGATGCGCTTCCAGATACCCATGAATCCTCCAGGTCAACTGCCGGTCTAATGTCGTCCGCTCGTCGTAACAGGTTCAAGCATCTTATCGACGCTGATGAGTCCGACCATGATGTCACCGATGTGGACAGATCCTGCGATGTACTCGGCCTGCGCCCGATCGATGATGCTGATGGGCGGCTCGATGGAGTCGTCCGGCACGTCCACGATGTCGCCGATCTCATCGACGACCAGCGCGGTGACCACTGCGCCATTCGAGATCACGATGGCCGGGAGGATGCCCTCAGCGCTGGTCCCGACCTCACCCATGCCCATCATGCGGGCCAGGTCGGTGACCGAGAGGATCTCGCCTCGGACGTTGACCACGCCGAGCACCCACGAAGGCACGCCGGGCACCGGCGTGACCGAGTACTCCTGGAAGATCTCGCGCACGTCGGAAACCTTGACCGAGTACCACTCTTCGCCGATACGAAAGAGCAGCAGCGCGAGCATGTCAGCAGCCTCGTCCTCGATCGCCTCTCTGGCGAGCGAGTCCGCACGGCGCTTGAGTACGTCTTCGGCGGTCTCGGCGAGCGATCGGCCGTGCATCAGTTCGTCAGCCACGTCAGCCCCCGATCCCGATCATCAGGCTACCGAGCAGGAGTTCGAGTTCGAGAAGGTACATCAGCCCGTCCGGCATGCGGCACACCCCGATCATCTTCGAGGCGAGCGCGTGCATCGGCGGCGCTGCCTGAAGGCATCCAGGCGGCAACTCGATGACGTCGAGGACCTCGTCGACCACGAGCGCGACGAGCTGGCCCCTGACGCGGCAGATGATCATCGGCGTCTCGAGGGTGTACTCCTTGCGCGGGAGTCCCACCAGCTGGCGCATGTCGACGGCCGGAATCACGTTGCCGCGCAGGTTCACCATGCCGACGACGCCCTGGCCACCGGAAGGCACCTCGGAGAACTGGACGATCTGCTGGATCTCCTGGACTCGATCGATCGGTAGCGCATAACGCTGGTCGCTCAGGAAGAAGGCGACGGCGCGCTCGACCCACTCGCACGCACCGCTGTCCTCCTGAACCGTTCCTTTGATGGCGTCGTTGTCTGACATCTGCCTTCTCACTGACTGAACCGCAGGACGCGGTCGAGTTCCTCGGGGCTCACGAGCCCTTCACGCACCTTGGCGAGTCCTGACGCGACCATCGGTCGCATGCCGGTGGCGCGGGCTGCCGATTCGATCTCGCCGGCCGAGCCGTTTCGGGCGATAACGGCGCGCACGGGCTCGGTAAACGGAAGCACCTCGAAGATGCCGGTGGCTCCCGCGAACCCGGTCTTGCCGCAGTTGGGGCAGCCGGTTCCCTTGCGAACCGTCATGCCGAGCTCAGCGCCCGGGATGATGTCGGCTAGCGGGCTACGTTCCTCGATCGCGCACGAAGGACAGGTGGTGCGCACGACGCGCTGCCCGACGCCGAGAGTGAGCGCGCTCGACAGCGACACGGGTTCGGTTCCCAGATCGAGCATGCGCCGCACCGCCGAAACGATGTCGGCACCGGTGAACGTAGCGATGACCAACTTGCCCATTCCGGCCGCCTGGATCGCGAGGTGCACGTCCTCGACGGTCTGGATGGAGTCGATGGCCATCACGTCGGTATCCTGCCGCATCCCGGCGGCAAAGTAGCCTTCAGCGCCGATCGGCTGACCGGGGCTCACGAGCACCTGGGCGACGGCCGGGATCTCGAAGTCGATGGAGCGCTCGACCGAGTAGACGGTCTTGCCCACCTGCGCCGCGTGCTGCATGAGCGCGTAATAGGTGCTCGAACGCCCGCCCGAGACCGGCGCGGCGATGAGCAGGAGCCCGCGGCCGCGCTCGACCATCGCGTAGAGCGCTCGACTCTCGGCCTCGCTCATCCCGAGCTCTTCGAGCGTCTTGGGCTGCGGCTTGGCCGCCGCGATCGAGACGACGAGGCGCTGACCGGCGACCGTAGGTACCGACGAGAGCGTGAGAACGACCTGCTTGCCGCCGATGTCGGCGCGCATGCGTCCGAGCGCCGGCCGGTTCGCCGCGACGCCGGAGAGCTTGGTGTAGGCCTTCAGTCCGTCGATGAGCGGCTGCTGCATCGACAGAGGAGCGCTCGCGATCTTCTCGAGGCGGCCCTTGATGCGAAAGACCAGGAAGAAGTCGGTCTTGTAGGGCAGGAGGTGGATGCGGCTTGCGCCGCGCTCGACCGCCTGCTCGAGGATGTCGGAAACGAGTACCGCGACCTTGCGCTCGTCGGCCACCGCCAGCACGTCAAGGTCGACCGCAGCCGGCCCGGCGGGTGCCGCGGCCTCCACGACCTGCTCGACGGTCAACGCTGCGGGAGCTGCGGGGGCTGCGGCCGGCGCCTCGTCTTCGACGGGCGCCTCGAGCACGACAGGCGTGTCGTCAGCCAGATCGAAGAAGTCGGCCGCCGAGATCTCAATCTCAGCCTCAGCCTCGGACGCTGCGGCGACGACAGGCTCGGGAATCTCGGGCTCAGCACCAAAGTACTGGATGATTGCGTCTTTGACGGCGGGCTCATCGGCAAGGACGGCATCCATCTGCAGCCCAAGCTCGGCCCCGAAGTCGTCGAGCGCGAAGACGTCGACGGGGTCCCCTATCGCGGCGGTAAGGGTGCCCTCGATCTCGAAGAGCGGGAGGATGCCCCGGGCGCGAGCGAGCGTGCCGGGGACGAGCGTAAGGGCCTCGTCGTCGGGGGCATAGCTCGCCAGGTCGACACGGGGGAAACCCAGCTCGTCTTCGAGAAGCGTCGCAAGTTGCGACGGGGTCACGAGCCCGCGATCGATAAGCGTGCGCCCCGCCTCGGCGTCACCCGGTGCGACGGAACGCACGGACGCCGCCTGGTCGGCGGTGACGAGTCCGGTTGATACGAGCGCATCGAGGACGCGCCCAGCGATGGTGGTTGCGTCGGCCATCGTGTGCTCCTCGGCGCGCTAGCCCTGGACCTTCTGGAGTTCTTCGGCGACCGCCTGCAGAAGCTTCTCTGGTTCGATCGGCTTCGTCAGGTACTGGTTTGCGCCGGTTCTGATTCCCGTCGCCATCGCCTGCTCTTCGGTCTTGGCCGTGAGCATGATGATCGGGATGCCCTTGTACTTCTGGTCGAACTTGAGCAGCCGGCACACACGGTAACCGTCGAGCTTGGGCAGCATCACGTCGAGAAGAATCAGGTCGGGCATCTCTGCGCGAGCCGTCTCGAGCGCCTCCGCTCCGTCTGCGGCCGTGATGACCTCGTAACCACCCGAGAGAAGGATCGCCTTGATCATCTCGAGAATGGTAGGGCTGTCATCGACCGCGAGGATACGCGCTGTCGCCATCCGGGTAACTCCCCTCGTCCCGTGCACATCCCAATGATTATCGCCCCCAGCGAGGGCGTATTCAACGCTAAGGAGCCCCTTTGCCTAACTCTATCAGACTACGCTCGCAGGTCTTGGCCAACAGGTCGGACCTGAAACCGCCAAGAAACGCCGTCCACGAGCCTTCCGGCTTCGCGTAAAGGGCCCTCAGAGTGTTCTCGTATTCGCGGGCGGCGTCGTCGAGCGACCCCTGCTGCCGATGGATATTCGCGCAGGCGAAGTGCGCCAGCACGAAGTCGCGATCGATGTAGATGGTGCGCTTGAACTCGTTGAGCGCGCCGGAGATGTCTCCCTGCTGGTGGCTGATGACACCGAGGATGTAGCGAGCCGGCGCCGCCAGCGGGTTGACCGCCAGCGCCGCGCTCGCCTGAGCGGCAGCCTCATCGAGCTGCCCGAGGTCGGCGAATGCGAATGCAGCGACCACATGGGCGTCAAGGGAGTTGGGCTCCACACGAAGCGCGTCGAGCGCGAGCTGCAGTGCCTCCTCGTGCCTGGCCTGCTCGAGGCGCTTGTGCGCCGTGGCGACCAGCTCCTCGACGCCCGCCCCCGAGCCGATGGCACTCGGCGCGGGCGCCGGCTCCGGCCTCGGCGCCACCGGCCGTCTCGCCGGCTTGGCTTCCTCACGCGACTTGCCCAGCACGCTGCGCTCGCGTTCCTCACGCGTGCGGACGCGAGAGCCCTCGAATGCGCCCGGACGCGCCGCGCCGCTTTGCTGACGGCGAGCCACGATGTCGTCGAAGGAGAAGACGCGCTTCGCCTGCGGTTTGCGGTAAAGGAACACGCCGTTGATCTCGACGGGCTCGAACCTCTCGGAGATGGAAGTGAGTGTCTCGGAGTGGCCGATGAACAGGTAGCCGCCCGGGTTGAGCGCCTCGTAGAAGTTGTTGACCACCCGGCGCGTTGACTCCATACGGAAGTAGATCGTCACGTTCCTGCAGAAGATGACGTCCCATCCGCTCATGAGCGCGAGCGGGTAGGGCTCCTTGATCAGGTTGTGGAAGTGGAACTGCGTCAGATCGCGCACGCGCTTGATCGGGCGGTGGCCGCCCTCCGGGGTCGTCTCGAACCAGCGCTGCCTGACGTCGACCGCCAGCGTGTTGACGGCCCGATCCGGGTAGACGCCCTTGCGCGCCTTGTCGAGCGCCTGTGTCGAGACGTCGGTGCCGGTGACTTCCATGGAGTAGCCGAGAGCCTCGAGGGCTGACTCCCTGAGCGTCATCGAGATGGTGTAGGGCTCTTCTCCGGTGGAGCACCCCGCGGACCATATCCGGAACCGCTTGTTGGCGATGCTGCGACCGTCGAGTATCTCCGGGATCACGCGATCGCGGAGCGCCTCGAACTGCGCCGGAAACCGAAAGAAGCTCGTCTCGTTGATGGTGACGAGATTCATGAGCTCTTTGAACTCGTTCTCGTCGTTGGAGAGGACGCGGAAGTAGTCCTTGTAGTCGTTGAAGCCGAAACGCGTCGCCCGCGTCACGAGCGAGATGCGCAGGGAATCGACCTTGCTGTCTTCGAGGAAGATGCCGGAGTGGTGGTGGATCCAGTCACGGAAGAGCTGGAACTCTTCGGGGGTGAGGTCTTTGCGGAGCGCGTCGTTGGGGTTCACCATCGCGGCTATTCCGCCAGTCGCTCGCCGGCGGGCCCCACGCGTTCGATCAGACCGCCGGCGTACATGCCGTAGAGGATGCGCGCCGTCTCGAAGTCGCTGTAGCCGGTGAGTTGAACCAGCTCGCGCACCGAACGGCTGCCGTGCAGGTAGCACAACAGCATCCACTCGCGGGGTTTGAGGTGTATGTCGGTCGACTTGGAGCCAGGGCTTGCCGCCATGGCGAACCGAGTGTCGAGCGACGGGATCTTCTCGGTGATGCGGTTCCAGGCTTCAAGTCGCTTCTGTGCGTCGGCCATCACCGCGTCGACGGACACAGCGATGCCCAGATCGACCTCGGCGCACTCCTGATCCGAGTCGAAGCGCAGCTCGCCGTCCTCCCAGCGCAGAAGGTCGAACAGCGCGGCGGCAACCTGCTCGCGCACGAACGCCTCGAGAACCGACGCCTCAAGGTAGCCCTCATCCACAAGAATCTGGCCGAGGCGGCGCTGCGCCTTGTCCTTCTTCTGTATCTTCATCAGGCCCTGGGCCTGTCGAAGCTGCTTCTCCGAGATGACCCCGTGGCGCACAAGGCGCTTCCCTGCGGCTTCACGGGTTCCGTCAGAGGACGCGAAGAGAACCTGTCCATCCCGGAAGCAGACGATGCCCGCAGAATCAGGGCCGGCCACGTTCAGGGCACCGGTCTTCGAGCCGCTCTGAAGCAGCCGGAACATGTCCGACAAAGAGAAGTCTCTGAGGTTACCCTCAAGCGCCACGAATGGACCTCCGGACGAGACGAACAGCGTCTGTTCTCAGGGGGAACGCGGGGCTCCCTCCACCGCCGTTCATCGTAGCACGACACGTGAGGCTGTTGGTGCGTGCGTGCAGGGCGGATGGTTGGGTCACTTGCCCTCTTTGGCGGTCAGAGAGTCGACGTCGAAGACGAGCATCTTGAGCGTGCGATACGTCGCATCGCCGTCGAGCGAATGACGCTCCCATATCTCGGCGGCGTGCTCCGGCGACTCAAGCTGGCCAATCAGGGTGCGCATCGCCGCGCGCGCATCATCGGAGTCGCCGACTACGCGCATCGTCCCCTCCATCACGACGGAACTGAACGGGTGCTCGCAGCGCCCCTCGCTGTAACCGTGTTCGATGACGACCGAGACGCATGCCCGCGGACTGCGCTCGATGACGTCGAGTTTGCGGCCGGCGCGCGCGACGTGGAAGCACAGCCTCCTGCGCTCTGCGTCGTAGCCGTAGCTCAGGGTCACCACGTACGGGTCGCCCTCGTCGACCAGCCCGACGGTGGCCATGCGGCCCTGCGAGAGCAGAGCGTCGATGCTCGCGGGATCGGTGATCTCGCGGTCAGTGCGTCGTAGATGGTGTGCCACCTCAGTCGTCCCTTCAGTCGTGAGCCGGAGTTGATGCGGTTGAGCGCGTGGGCGCTCCCGAGAATCGCGCAGGCCAGCCTTCTTCGGGGTCGTAAGCTCCGCGAACGCCTACCAGGGCTGGCACGGCAGCGAGCGCCCAGCCCGCGGACCACGTGAGCGCCTCTCGCATGGTCGGCTTCGTGGGGGTGTCGAGCCCCAGATCGAACAGATACATCACCGGCGTGCGCCCCCACATGACGGCGCTGAAGGCCAGATAGATGCCGAACACCGCAAAGACGACCGCGAGCAGCGTAAACACGAAAACCGCGATTCCGAGTGCGGTGACCTCATCGCCCATGATGGCCGCGCGGACCACCGGTTGCGGCACGGCGAGCATCGCGACGATCGCCGCGGCCAACAGGTCGAGCAGGCCCGCGATGCGCGTGCGCACGGGATCGGCCGGACCGGATATCTCGAACTGGGCGAGCGCGCTCACTCGGCTTCCCCTTCACTCGTAAGCCCCGCTGACTCCCGGGCCATGGCTATCACGTCTAGGCACGCACGAAGCTCCTCCGCCGTCTGAATCGCTCCATCGTCGCAGATGACGAGGGACCCGTGCAGTGCGTGACCCACCACATCCCGCACGATTGCAGAGGCCTGCGACTCCGCCCCCGCTGCGGGCACACCGCCCAGCAGCCGCAGGTCCGCCGCATCGGCCGCCGCGACCGCCGCGTCGAGCCGGGCGGCGCCTCCGCCCAGGTGCACCGCCGAGAATCCGCTCACAGCCAGCGCGGGGAACAGCGCTCGCACGTCGCCGTCGGAGTGGAAGATCACCTCGGCGTCCCCCGCCTCCGCGGTCAACCGGCGATACCCGGGCACCAGCACCTCAAGCGCGAAGTCGGGCGCGACCAGCCATCCTGCGGCACCGGCGAGGTCATCGGCGATCACGAACGCCTCCGCTCCCGCCGCAAGTCCCGCGCGTACGTCCACGAGCGCCTCGTGCAGCGCGCGATCGATCTCGAACGCGACCGATCCCGGCTCGGCGGCGGTGAGCCGCAGAGCCTCGACCCACCCGAGCCGCTCGGCGATTCTTCCGAGAACCCCGGACACGGCCCATGCGGCCGTGACGTCACGGCTGCCCAGCGTTTCGACCGCGCGACCGGCCCACACCGTGGAGCTGTCCACGAAGCACAGGTCGAGTCGCGCGTCTTGCGCGATGGTTGCGAGCGCATCAGGCGGGGTCGCCCCCGGCACCCAGGCCGAGAGCACCTCGCCCGGCACCCAGGAGAGCGCGGCGGCAACACGGCCAACCGTCCGATCGGGGCCGATGACGCTCACCGGCCACCGCCTCCGTAAGCGTCCCAGACCTGCTCGGCCTCGGTCAGCCAGAACCGGCGGCGATCCGAGACATCCCGGCCGATGCGTTCGACGAACGAGAAGTAGCCGTCGCCCGGCATACGCGTATCGGCGCGCACGACGAGGCTCGCGATCATCACTCCCCGCTCGCGCTCCTGCTCCTCGTCCACCTCGCCGAGCAGGTCCATCAGCGCCCCCGAGCGCGCCGAGAACCGGCCTTCGAAGGCCACACGAGCCGCCTCGCCGTAGGTCACCGTGGTCCTGTCGGCAGCGGCCGACACGAGCAGCGCGAAAAGCCGCCCCTTGGCGGCATCCCACTCCGAATCGCTGAGTCCCCAGTGCGCCACGACACCCCCTTGATCAGGTGACGTGGATTCTAGCCGACCTGAAGCTGCCGCATGTGCTCAACCAGCTCGACGAGGTTCGGCGTCGGCTCCGAGAACTCGAAGCCCTGCGCCCACGTGAAGCCCGCCGCCTCGGCGTGGGCGAGCATCGACTCGGACTCGACGTACGAGGCGACGGCGATCCTGCCCTGGGACTCGATCAACTCGCGCATCGCCGAGACGAACCCTTGCGTCGCCGACTCCTGCGCGAGCGCGTGCATCACCGTGCGGGAGAGCTTCACCTGCTCGATGTGCGGCTCGCGCAACAGCACGAACACCCCAGCGCCGCTCCCAAAGTCGTCGAGCACGAATCGCGCCCCATGCCGGGCGAGGCGGTCCATCCACTCGCGGCCGTCGGCGAGATTCGCGAGCAGGGTCGGCTCGGCGATCTCAAAGACCACGCTGTCGGTCGACGACGAGGCCTCCTCGAGCAGGCTCTCCACGTCATCGAGCAGCAAGGGGTCGACCAGGTCACTTTCCGAGAGGTTCACAGAGATGGCGATACCCGGCACCTCGTTCACCCGTTCGATCGCCTGCGACACCACCCAGCGCGTGAGCCGACCCATGAGCCCGACCCGTTCGACTGCGGGCAGAAACTCGTCCGGTCGCAGCTGCGTCCCGTCCGGCATAGTGCAGCGGACCAACGATTCGTAGTACGACACGGAGCCATCAGCGATGCTCACGACCGGCTGGAAGGCTACGCAGAGCGCGTCACGGGCGAACGCGTCCTGCACATCGACCTCCGCGCGATCGCCCGACATGGCTCCCGCGTCGAGCGTGTCCCACACGACGACCTGGTTTCGCCCGGTCTCCTTGGCTCGGTAAAGCGCGGAGTCCGCCCGGTCCATCACGACGCGCGGCTGCAGCCCGTCCACTACTCGCGCTATCCCGATCGAAACGCCCAACCCGTGCTCTCGCGCGCCGATGACGAACTCCTCGTCACCCGCAGCGGCTCGAATACGACCGGCGATCTCGACCGCCTCATCCAGATCGGCGTCCTCCAGCAGGATCGCGAACTCGTCGCCGCCGATCCTCGCCGGCAGGTCGGCCGCGCGAACGTGCGTGCGCAGCAGCATTGCGAGGTTCACGAGCGCCTGGTCACCATCAAGGTGGCCGCGCGCATCGTTGTAGGTCTTGAGGTGATCGAGATCGAGCATAAGCAGCACCGCCTCGGCACCGCGCTGGACCCGAGAGGCCGCACGTGCGAGCGCGTCTTCGAACGTGTGGCGGTTGGCGAGGCCCGTGAGCGCATCGTGCCCCGCCATGAATGCGAGACGCTGTTCGTTCCTGACGCGATCGCTCGCGTCCCAGCACAGCCCGAGGAACTCCCCTTCCGAGCCGGACGAGAGGCTCGGCCCAGCGGCACACACGAGAGTGCACATCGAGCCATCGCGCCGATGAACGACGAATTCGACCTCGACCGGCTGCTTCTCAGCGAGCGCGCCTGCGAGCACGCGGCGGACGCGAGGCCTGGATTCGTCGGCGACGGGCGCCAGCCATCCCCACGGGTCGTCATCACCGGCGGCGTACTCGGATGTCCAACTCCGATTTGCCGCCACCAGCCGTCCCGAGGAGTCGATCACGAAGGCGGGAACTCGAAGCCCGTCGATGAGCGCAAGGCACTCGCCGCGGGCGTCAGGATTCCGGCTGTCAGTCATGCAGGGCCGCCAATCGGCCGTTCGTGATCACTGTCTCCTCTATTCCCAGCAAGAGACCTTAAGAACTAAAACGACACCCGCGGCGGTTGCCGACGGGTGTCGCGTAAGAGGTCTGGTGGAGGCGCGGAGAATCGAACTCCGGTCCACAATAGCCCCCTAGAAGGCATCTCCAGGCTCAGTCACCGCTTGTGTCTCGGTCGGGGCTACACGCGGTGGCGAGCGTGCCCTTTCCCAGTCGGTTCAGTCTTTCGCGGCAGCATACCGACTACGTCGGCCGCGGCAGTCCCCTGAAATGGCGCCGGACCGGTGACGGGGACTCGCACCGGGGTGGCGTCGCTGGCTATTTAGGCAGCGAGAGCAAAGTCATTGTCGACATTTGAATGTCGGGTACCCCTGTTTAACGAGGTGAGGAGACCTCGGCCTGCTTCCTTCCTCAGGACTATCATGTCGAATCCAGTCGCCCCCAGATGGGAGTGCTTCGACCTGTCAACGTGCTGGCCGTGCCCAAGCGCCAACGGAGTATACCCGAGCGCTGTGACTTCAACCTGAGTGAGCAACCGCTGTGCCGCTGCGGTCACTCGCCCTTCTGGCGCTCCCGCATCGCTCTCTCGACATCGCGCTGCTGATCGCGCGCGGCGATACTGTCGCGCTTGTCATAGTTCTTCTTGCCTCGGGCCAGACCCAGCTCGACCTTCACCATGTTCGAGGGTGAGAAGTAGAGTTTGAGCGGGATCAGCGTGTATCCACGCTCCTTGATCTTGCCCTGCAGGTAGCGAATCTGGTTCTTGTGGAGCAGAAGCTTGCGCGCACGGTTGGGGTCGACGTTGCCGCGATTACCGTGGCTGTACGGCGAGATGTGGACGTTGTGCAGCCACACCTCACCTTTGCGCACGGTCGCGAACGAATCGCGCAGCGTCGCCTTGTTCTCCCGGAGGGACTTGACCTCGGTGCCGGTCAGGGCGATGCCGGCTTCGAAGGTCTCATCGACGAAGTAATCGTGATAAGCCTTCTTGTTCGACGCTATAAGTCGCTCTTCTTTGGCCACGGGTCACCTCCTGTTCGCGCACACATACTACCGCAGCGAAAGCCCGAGCCCTGCCGGATGCTACACTTCGTTCGTGGCCGCACAAACGACAGTCGGGCATACGGGGTCGACACTTGTCGAGCACGTACTGTCAGCACCTCGGGGCGCAGCTTTGCTGGGCGTTGGATTCGTCGTACTCATTTCCTCGGCCATGGTCCACGCGAGTCTTTCGCACGCTCTCGCCGCGCTCCTGCTGGGCCTCTCGGTCACCGGTTTGAGGATTCTTTCCCGCGTCGACCACAACGCCCTTGGCACCCCTTGGAGTTCAGTCGTCAGGGTGACGGACTACCTCACGATGGCGCTGCTGTGCACCGCGACCTTCGGGCCCATCGCCCTGGTCGCTCTCCACGGCGAACCGGGATGGGACTGGGCGGTTCTCGGAGGGTGCCTTCTGATCTGGTGGGTCATCCTCGACGCGCTGATCGCCGACCACCGCAGGGTCCTGTGGACTATCGCGGCGTTCGCGGCCGCGTGGATTCCCGTTGCGCTTCTTGCGCCATCGCTGCGCACGCTTGCGTTCCTCGCCGAGACACTCGCGCTCGTCGCGCTGAGCGTCAGCTTGTTCTCACTCGTCCGATCGATGCGCGGTGTTCCCAACCAGTACCGCGTGATCGACGTGGAGCCCTCTGACAGTCGGCTGTAGCCCCGTCAGGCTCCCGCAGCCGCCGGGCGCGCATCCTCAGCAAGAATGCCCTTGGCGACGCGCCGCATCCGCATCCACATCGCGGAACCGGTGATAACCGCCACCCACATGAACGCGTGCTTCACCATGAGTGCGGTGAACAGGTACTTGTTGCTCGGGTCACTCATGTTCCACTCGACGGCCTCGAAGAAGATCGTCCGAGGAATGCCGCCGATGACGATCCACAGGATCGAGAACAGGGCCACCTTGGTGAGCACCGGGTAGGCGCTCGCGAGCCATCGCCTGGCATCCGGACCTTCCTGCTCGGCCTTGCGCCCGAGGATCCACAGGATGATCGCGCTGGACAGCAGCATCGCCGTGGCGACGTCGTGGAAGTAGTTGTTCATGATGATGATGACTTTGAGCGCGGGGCTCAGATCCATGTCGCTGTCTCCTGGTGGCTAACGCGCGGTCTCGGCACCGATACCGGCCGAGGTCTCGCGCAACATGCGCTCGTGGTCACGGGCGAACTCCTTGAAAGCACGCCCCTGAGGATACTGCACCATGAACGACGTGATGTGTGCCATCGGGAACCCCTGCGCCGAGATGCGCGGAATGCGCGAGAGCATCCTCGGCCAGGTGAAGAGGTCGGCACGCAGGCGCAGTACGGCGCTCTCGCGGGCCTCGGGCGTCATCTCCGGGTCGTCATGCGTGAAGGTCGCGTGGTTACCGTCGTACAGGTCCCAGTCCATCCCGGGAATCAGGTAGGGCTTGTACTGCTCGTAGAGCGCGGTACCGGGAAACGGCGTCGTCATCACGGGGTGGGCGGCGATGTCGAGCTCGTCACACAGCTCCACGACTGCTTCGAAGTCCCGGAGATGGTCCGCCCGGCTTCCGACCATCATGAACAGCATGACGTCGATGCCGTGTGACCGGATCCGCTTGATGGCGTCGATGCGGTCGCGCCCCTGCTTGTTGCGGGCCTTGAGCTCGGCGAGCACTTCCGGGTTCGGCGACTCGAAGCCGACCATCGCGGCAGTCATGCCTGCGCCGCGAGCGGCGTCGAGCAGTTCGTCGGCTCGGGCGTTTTGCACAGTGGCGAGGTCACCGGAGCCAAACCACCACTTGCCGCGGACCGTCTTGCCCATCTCCTTGTACAGCTCGATGGATCGCTTCTGGTCCACGCCCCACACGTTGTCGTCGATGTTCCAGAACATATGCTTGCTGCTCGTGGAGACCTCCGCGACGACCTCGTCGATCGGTCGCATCCGCACGACGTGCCCAAAGTTCTTGTGGACCGAGCAGAATGCGCACGAATGCGGACATCCTCGGCTGGTGAAGAAGGAACCAAAGGCGTAGAAGTCCGGCAGCAGGTCGGTTCGGGGGTGCGGCAGGTCCACAAGCGGCGCGAACTCCCCGCTGTAGCGGGACTTGAGCCGCCGCGCGGCCAGGTCATCGAGCAGCTCGCCCCAGACCGTCTCGGCCTCGCCCACGACGATCGTGTCGGCGTGCGGAGCCGCTTCGTCGGGCAGCGCGTTGACGTGGATTCCTCCGAGAAGAACCGGGATGCCGCGCTCGCGCAGCGCATCGGCTGTGCGGTATGCCCACGGTGCCTGCGGTGTGAGTACGGTGATGCCGACCAGGTCGGCGTCGCAGCGGTCGATGTCGAAGACTCGCTTGTTGGCGTCCACGAGGGTGATGTCGCACCCGGGGTGCACCTTGTCGGTGAGCCCGGCCAGGTACTCGAGCACCGGAGGTGCAATCGGCAGGCCCTTGGACTTCTGCCCGCCTTCACCGAACGGCGGGCTGATAAGCGTGATCTTCACGTGTGAAACCCCTCGACAAGCGCCGGATTCGCGCGCGCGTGCGCAACGGACGCGTAACAGCACGCGGCGTGCCGATGTAGCCGGAGGGTGACGGGCGTCACCCTCCGGCGTCGGGGCGGGTTAGGGCCGGAAGCGCGCCTACGGCGTGAAATCGGTTCCCGGCTTGAGGTCGAGCACAAAGCGGGTGAGCAACTTGACCGCCGCGTCGAGGTCTTTGAGCGAGAGCACCTCGGTGGGCGTGTGCATGTAGCGCAGCGGAATCGAGATCAGCGCGGCGGCCTTGCCTCCGCGGGACAACTGGATGGCGTTGGCGTCAGTGCCCGTGCCACGCGGCTCGGCGCCGATCTGGTACGGAACCTTGGCCTTCTCGGCAGCCTTTACGAGCAGCTCGAAGAGCACCGGGTTGATGTTGGCGCCGCGCGCGATGATCGGGCCCTTGCCGCACTCGTACTCGCCGTGCTTGCGCTTGTCGATGTCCGGGTAGTCGGTTGCGTGGCCGACCTCGACCGCGATGCCGACAATGGGGTCAACGCTGTACGCCGACGTGGTACCGCCGCGCAGGCCGATCTCCTCCTGCACCGTAGCAGCAGCGACCAGGTCTCCCGGTGCGCCGCCCGCCTTCTTGACCTCCTCGAGTACACGAGCCGAGATCCAGGCGCCCATCTTGTCGTCGAAGGCGCGGGAGACGGCGAGGTTGTCGCCGAACGTGTCGAAGCCGACCGCGAAAGTGATCGGGTCGCCCACGCGTACGCGCTTCTTGACGTCGTCACCGGACAGGCCGATGTCGATGAACAACTTCTCGAGCTTGGTGACGTTCTTGCGCTCGTCGTCCTCGATGAGGTGGATCGGCTTGCGGCCCATGATGCCCAGGAGCGGGCCGTCAGTCGTGTGCACGGTGACCCGCATGCCCGGAAGGATCGCAGCGTCCACCCCGCCGATCGCCGAGAAGGCGATGAACCCCTCGGCGGTGATGTAGTTGACCATCATGCCGATCTCGTCGATGTGGCCGGCGAGCATAACGGACACGCCGCCCTTCTTCGAGCCGTTCAGCACCGCATGGACCGAGCCCATGACGTTGGTTTCGACTGAGTCGGCGACGGCGCCGAGCCGGTCACGGAAGACGCGGGCGGCGGGCTGCTCGTAGCCGGATGGCGACGGCGCCTCAACGAGGTCGACGAGGAACTGAAGATCCGCCTTCTGCATAGAATTGCCTCCGAATCGTATGTGTGGATTCAGACAGTCTAGCGCACGCGCGTGGCTCGAGCGCCTAGGGGTTCCTACCCCGGCGCGAGCCACGACAACGGCCATATCGGCACGTTGCGCAGAATCCAGAAGGCGATGACGAGCGCCGCGACCAGCACGCCCCAGCGAGGGCTCGTCAGTATCCGGGGCGGCACCGGCGCACCGAGCGCCTCCAGCCCCTCACGGGACGCGACGTACACGACGGGCCCGATCGCGAGCACGGACAGCGCGTTCATGCGGATCGCGGTCGCCAGATCGAACTGCGTGAGTGCATACATCGCCCGACCGCTGCCACAGCCGGGACAGTACAGGCCCGTGAGCTCGTAGAACGCGCACGGCGGGATCAATTGGCGAAGTGACGGCGTCAGCAGGGCAAAGGCCGCCACGCCGATAAACACGAACAGCCCCAGCGGCATGATCGCGCGCGAGTACGCACGGTTGCCGCCAGGGCTGCTCACGGTACAGCTTCTAGAAGCCGGAGGAGTCGGCGAGGATGCCCAGGAACATCAGTGCGGCGTAAGCGATGCCGCCGACGATTCCTGCCACCAGCGAGATGATCGTCCACATCTTCGCGTTCTTCGATGCCTGCTGCGCACCGGCGATGTCTCCGCGACCGAGCTTGGCGTTCACCTGCGCGGCGAACACGATGGCCGGGATCCCGAGCGGCCAGCAGCACACCAGGGTGACAACGATCGACTGCCACAGGTACGTGGGGATGTTGGGCTGAGGCGCATACCCGGCAGGCGGGGCGGCGTAGGCCGGCTGCTGCGGCGGAGCGGGAGGCGGCGCGTACGTCGGCGCTGTCTGCTGGTAGTCAGGCGCTACCGGAGGCGCGGGCGGTGTAGGAGGCGCGGGAGGCGTCGCAGACGCCGGAAGCGGCTGGCCGCAGTTCGAGCAGATAGTCGCACCTTCAGGATTCTGCTGGCCACAGTTCTGGCAGTACATAGTCTCCCCCGTCTCTCACAGTGCCATCAACGACCGATTGTATCCGAGTGTCCCCTGAGCGACAGCCCCTTACGTCAGTTCCATGTCGATCCGTGACTCGGTGACACTCACGCTCACGATCCTGACCTTGACCCTCTGACCGAGTCGATAACTGCGGCCCCGGTCCTCGCCGGTCAACATGAAGCGCGTCGCATCGAACCGGTAGTAGTCGTCGCCCATCGAATCCACGTGTACGAGACCCTCGGCGGTGTTGTCGAGCTGGACGAACAGCCCGAACGTCGCGACACCGGTGATGAAGCCCTCGAACACCTCGTCGACATGCTCGGCCATGAGCTCGGCGAGCTTGAATCTCACGGTGTCGTCTTCGGCCATCTCGGCTTCCCGCTCCATCACCGAGCAGTGCTCGGTCAGCCACCCGAGTTCGGGGATCATGCGCACGGCGTTGGGGTCGGACTCGAGTGCGCCTGAGAGCTGTGCCCGCAGCAGGCGGTGCACGATCAGGTCGGGATAGCGGCGGATCGGCGAAGTGAAGTGCGTATACGCCTCGCTCGCGAGGCCGAAGTGCCCCGCGAGGAAGTCGACGTATCGAGCTCGCTCGAGCGCGCGCAGGAGAAGCGAGTTGATGAGGCGCTTCTCCGGGCGGTCGTGCGCGAACTTGATGATGCGCTGGAACGTTGCAGGACTGGCCCCGTGAACGTCTTTCACGGGGTAGTCGAACTCCTTGAGGATATTTGCGACGTGACCCAGCGCGTCCGGATCGGGATCCTCGTGGATCCGGTAGACCATGGGCGCCTCGGCGTCGCGCATGTGCCGCGCGACGACCTCGTTGGCGAGCACCATCGCTTCCTCGATCATGTTGGTCGCCTGGGTACGCTCGCGCAAGATCACCTCGAGCGGAGTCCCGTCCTCGGCGAGCTTCACCTTGGCCTCGACGGTCTCGAAGTCCAGACCCCCTCGCGCAACGCGTCGCTCGCCGACCCTTCCCGCTACGCGTGCGAACAACCTGAGGGCCGCTTCGCTCTCGGCATCAGTGAACGGCTCGGCGCCGTCGAGCATTCGCTGTACCTGACCGTAGTTGAACCGGCGGTCGGAGCGCATCGCCGAGGGATAGAGCTCATAGCGGCGCACGACGGCGTCATGGTCCAAGTAGATGTCGGCGGTAAACGACAGCCGGTCCTCATCGGGATTCAGGGAACAGATGTCGTTCGAGAGCTTCTCGGGCAACATCGGCAGCACGCGGTCTACGAGGTAGACGCTCGTGGTGCGCAGCCGGGCCTCCTCATCGATCGGCGTGTCCCACGGTACGTAGTGTGAGACGTCGGCGATGTGCACGCCGAGCCTGATGAGGTCATCGACCTGCTCGATGGTGATCGCGTCATCGAAGTCTCGCGCGTCAACCGGATCGATCGTGAAGGTGAAACGGTCGCGAACGTCTCGGCGGAGCTTGTCGCTCTGGAGCGTCTGCTCGACGTCGAGCTCGATGCGGCCAGCCTGCTCGAGGGCATCTTCGGGGAACTCCGTGCGCAGCCCGTGCTCCCGAATCGCGATCTCGATCGGCATCCCGGGGTCGTCTTCGCGCCCGACGATCTCGTCCACTACGCCCTGCGCGGACTGGTTGCGCCCTGGATAGGCGGTGAGTCGGACCACAACGACGTCCCCTGTGGTTGCCTCACCGATCTCCTTGAGCGGAATGAACACCTGCGACCGTATCCTGCGATCGGCGGGCGTCACGATGCCGATGGCCCCGTGCCGCTCGAACCTGCCGACGACCTGAACGATCGCCCTCTCGAGTACCCGCACGACCACACCGCTTCGGCCCTGCCCGCCACGCTTGCTGTCCGGCTTGAGTGCCACGGTGTCACCGTGCATGGCGCCGCCGGTATCGCGCGCGGCGACGAAGTAGTCACCATCCGGCGACTGCACGAAGCCGTACCCGTGCCTCGTCATCGAAATGCGGCCGACGACCTGGCCGCCCCGACGAGCCTTCTGCACACGCTTCTGCCGCGCCATTTGCGCTCCCCTCGCCGCCCGTCGTTTCGAGTCTACCGCACGGCGGCGAACCGCCGAGCGTCGGGGCCATGGTGATAGAATCGCCAAAAGTACCCTCACGTGGAGTCGAAATGGAACCGGTCAGACCGCTCGCCCCTAGCATGATCGGGCGAGGCACCCTCACTACCTACCGAGACATGCTGCGCGCGCTCGAGACCCTCGAGAACGTGGAGTATCGCTACATCGTTGACGGAGACGACATCGACGAAGGCCGCGCGGCGCTCGTCAAGTTGATGGCCGATAGCGAGTCCTCGACGCTCATCGTCAACGGGTGCCTGTTCCTCAACGTCGCATCGTTCCGGTATCTGGACTTCAGCCGGGATGATGAGGACCGCTGGGTGTTCACCCTGACGGGCGATGGGTCGATGCTTGAGCTCATCGCGTTGCCGGACTCCGGCACTGAGAGCGAAGAGGCTCGCCCGCACCTTCTGTCAGATGAAGTGAGCCCCGACTTCGGTCTGTTGTTCGCGCTCGACGAAGAGGACGACGAGGACTGATTCACCTCATGGAACTCAAAGGCCCCCCGAAAGCATCCGCTTCCGGGGGGCCTTACTTGTCCAGGTGATTGAGTCGGGCTAGCGCGCGGCCTTCGCGGCGAGCGCGAGCGCGCGCTTCAACTGCGTGTCCGTGGACTCTTCCATCTGATCTTCGATGTCCATCTTCACGACGACGTCAGGCGTGAGGCCCTTGCCGTCGATTTCGCGATTCTTCGGCGTCAGGTAGTGGGCGATGGTGAACTTGACCGCGCCGCCGGAGGAGAGCTCCTTGACGGTCTGGACACTTCCCTTGCCAAACGTCTTCTCGCCGACGAGCGTGGCTCGGTCGGTGTCCTGCAACGCGCCCGCGACGATCTCGCTGGCCGACGCGCTGTTGCCGTTGACGAGCACGACCAGCGGCGCGTCGGTCGCGGTGCCGCCGGTGGCCCGGTACTCGATCGGGTCCTTGCCCCGCTCCTCGACGCTCACGATGACGCCCTTGTCGATGAACAGCGATGAGACGTCAACCGCCTGGTCCAGCAACCCGCCGGGATTGTTGCGCAGGTCGAGGACGTATGCCTTGGCGCCCTTCTTCTCCAGATCCTTGATGGACTGGGAGATATCCTCGGCGGCACGAGCGTTGAACTGAGATATCTCGATGTAGCCGACGTCACCCTTCATCTCGGCCGTCACGTTTGGATACTCGATCATGGCGCGCTCGACGTTGGCCTTGAACTCCTTGCCTTCGCCGTCCTCTTTGCCCGGGCGCCAGAACACCAGCTTGACCGTGGTTCCGGCCTCCCCGCGAACGCGCTTGACGACCTCCTCGGTGGTCCACTTCGCGCGCTTCACGCCGTCGATGGACTGGAACTCGTCACCGGGCTTGATACCGGCTCGCTCTGCGGGGGTATCCGGAAACACCTCGACCACATAGGCGCTGCCGTCCTTGTCTCCAAGCGAGACACCGATGCCGCCGAATTCACCCTGGCTCTCTTCGTTGAAGAACTTGTAGTGCTTGGCGTCAAAGTACGTCGCGTACTTGTCGCCACCGGACTCGAGCAGGCCGTTGAGGGCACCCGCTGTCGCCGAGGTCTCCGTGGGCGGCTCAAGAGCCTCGCTCTGAAGCAGGGCGGCGACCTCATCCACGGCAGCGGCGACCCCTTCGGGCTCAGCCGACACTATCTGAGGCAGCGCGACCGCGGATGGGGAGAACTTCGCCACGGCGAATCCGCCGATGAACCCGATGCATACCACCACGATGCCGAGCAGCACGCCGAGAACGACCTTCATGTTTGTGTTCATAGAGGAACTACGTCCTTTGTCGAGTGCGATGCGGTTCCTACACCTTCAGATAGCGCCGCATAGCGAGTCCCGAGCCAAGGAGGCCGATGATGACGCCGGACAGCACAAGCGCGGTAGAGATCTGCGCGGTCGCGCCGCCTGACATCGACACGGCGAGGAACGGCAGGGCTTCTCGGACACGAGGGAGCACTGCCGCCTGGATGGCGATCAGGGACAGGATAGCGAGGCTTGCACCGATGAGGGCCTGAAGCACGCCCTCCATCAGAAACGGGGTGCGGATAAACCAGTTGCTGGCGCCCACGAGTCGCATGATGCCGATCTCCTTGCGGCGCGCGTAGATGGCGAGGCGAATCGTATTGTTGATGAAGATCAGCGAGACGACCGCGAGCATCGACACGAAGACGATCTCGATGATGCGGATGACCCGGGTGAACGCGAACAGCCTGTTCACGATCTGCTGCCCGTACTTGAGCGACTCCTCGGGATTGTCCGGCCTGTCGGCCACCTTGAGGAAGAGCGCGGACGTCTTGATCTTGTCGACAGTCTGCTCGACCGTCCTCGGATCCTTGAGCGTGACGTCCAGCGACGCGGGAAGCGGATTGCCTTCGAGCTGCTCGATGATCTCAGGGGACTGCTTCATGTCCTCCTTGAACTTCTTGAGCGCATCGTCCTTGCTGGTGTAGTCGACGCCCTGGACGAGCGGGTCGGCGAGGAGCTCCTTCTGGAGCGCGTCGATGTCGCCGGTATCGGCACCATCCTTCAGGAAGATCTGGATGGTGACCTTGTCCTCGACGCTCTGAACGATGCTGTTGACCACGACACCGGTCGCCAGGAACACGCCGACGAGCAGCAGCGACAGGTAGATGGTGATGACAGCGCCCAAGGACATGACCCAGTTGCGCTTGAAGTTCTGATACGACTCGTTGACGAAGTAGCCCACATTAATCGACATAGCCATACACCCCTCGGTCCTGGTCGCGGATGACGCGGCCGCCCTCAAGGGCGATGACTCGGCGACGCATGTTGTCGACCATGTCGCGGTCGTGCGTGGCCACCAGCACGGTCGTGCCGGTCTTGTTGATGCGCTCGAGCAGCTTCATGATGCCGAGCGACGTCTGGGGATCGAGGTTACCGGTCGGCTCGTCGCACAGAAGCATCGGCGGCCGGTTTACGAACGCTCGGGCGATCGAGACACGCTGCTGCTCACCGCCGGAGAGCTCGTCGGGGTAGCTGTTGACCTTGTCCTCGAGTCCGACAAGACGAAGCACCTCGGGCACCTGCGTCCTGATGACGTGCTTAGACTTGCCGATGACCTCAAGCGCGAACGCGACATTCTCAAACGACGTCTTGTTCGGGAGAAGCTTGAAGTCCTGGAACACGCAGCCGATGTTGCGGCGCAGGTACGGGACTTTCCAGCCCTTCAGCTTCAAGAGGTCCTGCCCGGCAACAGCGATCTGGCCCTTGCTCGGCAGGATCTCCCTGAGCAGTAGCTTGATGAAGGTCGACTTGCCGGAGCCGGAGTGGCCGACGAGGAATACGAACTCCCCCGCACCGATCTCGACGTTGACGTCGGTCAGGGCAGGCTTCTCGGGCACGTAGAACTTGGCGACGCCCCGCATGCTCACCATCAGCGAGCCGCTGCGCGGAGGCGCTGAGACGCGTTCGGGTCCCGGTGTCGGGACCTGCGCGTCGGTCATGTCGGTCAAGGGATGCTCCATTTCTGTGCGGCGATTTCCCACCGATGAGTTTAGCAAACCGGCCGCCACGGACATGAAGCCGTGGCGGCCGGCCTGTGTTGTTTCAGTGGAGGCCGTCAGCCGACTAGTTCCCTCGCCGCCGCGGCGATGTGCGTTGCGGTGAGGCCGAAGTGCTCGAGAAGCTCGTCCGGGTCACCTGACGTGCCGAAGACATCAGCCACGCCTACCCGGCGTGTCGGCACCGGACAGACCTCCGAGACGACCTCGGAGACGGCCGAGCCCATGCCCGCGAGAACCGAGTGCTCCTCCGCAGTCACCAGACGCCCGGTCTTGCTCACGCTGGCGACGATCGTGTCGACGTCGAGCGGCTTGACGGTCGCGATATCGAGAACCTCGGCCGAGATGCCCTCCTCGGCGAGCAGCTCCGCGGCCTTCAGCGCTTCAGCGACCTCGACCCCGCACGCTGCGATGGTTACGTCGGTACCCTCGCGAAGCAGATAGGCCTTACCGACCTCGAACACAAAGTCCGCCGGGTAGACTTCGGGCAGACCGGCGCGGCCGAGGCGGATGTAGAACGGCCCAGGGGTTTGGGCGGCGACACGGATGGCGGCCTTCGCGGCGTGGTAGTCGGCGGGAACGAGCACCCGCATCCCGGGAAGCACGCGCATCAGCGCGATGTCCTCGATCATCTGGTGGCTTCCGCCGTCAGGGCCGACCGTGATCCCCGAGTGCGTCGGCGCGAGCTTCACGTCGAGGCTCGAGTAACACACGGTGTTGCGAACCTGGTCGTAGGCGCGTCCGGTCGCGAACACGGCGAAGCTGCCTGTGAAGGCTACCTTGCCGCTCACGGCGAGCCCGGCCGCGACGTCGATCATGTTCTGCTCGGCGATGCCGACGTTGAAGAAGCGCTCGGGGTAGGCGTCCGCAAGCTTCGAGGTCGTGGTCGACTTCGAGAGGTCGGCCTCGACCGCGACTACGTCGAATCCTTCGTTCGCCAGCTCTACGAGGGTCTCGCCAAACGCCTCACGGGTTGCTCTCTTGCTCACGAGGCGCTCCCTTCGCTCAGTGCGCTCAACTCGGCGAGCGCGGTGGCAACCTCATCGGCGCTGGGGGCCTTGCCGTGCCAGCCCGCGTCGCCCTCCATGAATGAGACTCCCTTGCCCTTCACCGTCTTGGCGACGACGACCGCAGGGCCGCTCGTGTGCGCCTTGGCGGCCAACAGCGCGTCATTCAGCGCCGAAACGTCGTGCCCATCGGCCTCGATGGCGTGCCACCCGAACGCGACGAACTTCTGCGAGATCTCACCGAGGCACATGACCTCGTTGCAGGCGCCGTCGATCTGGAGGCCGTTGTCGTCCACGATGGCGACCAGGTTGCCGAGGCCCTCGTGAGCGGCGAACATCGCCGCCTCCCACACCTGCCCCTCCTGAAGTTCGCCGTCGCCCATCAGCACGAACACGGTGCGATCGTCTTCGGTCGGGACGGGATGCTGTCCGCCGCGAAGTCCGGCGGCGAGCCCGCTCGCGATCGAGAGTCCCTGACCGAGCGACCCGGTCGAGACCTCGACGCCTGGGGTCTTCTTGCAGTCAGGATGGCCCTGAAGCATGGAGCCGAGCTGACGCAGGGTCTTCAGGTGGTCGCGGCCAAAGTAGCCGGACTCAGCCAGCGCCGCGTAGAGAACCGGGGCAGCGTGGCCCTTCGAAAGTACAAACCGGTCACGCTCCGGCATATCCGGGCGCTGGGGGTCGTGCTTCATCACGCCGCCAAGGTACAGCGTCGCGACTATATCGGCCGCGGAAAGCGAGCCGCCCGGGTGCCCGGACCCTGCCGCCGCGATCATCTCGACGATGTCACGCCGCATCCGGGTGGCTGCGGCCCTCACGGCCGGCGCCTCGAAAGTAGACTGCGTCATTCGATTCCCATCTCCTTGAATCCCTCGCCGATCGCTTCGTGCACGTCCGAGATGATCACGAGCGCGCGTGGATCGTGTGCCGCCACCAATGCTTTCAAACCATCGAGCTCCCTGCGGGAGAGAACCACGAACAACATGCCACGACGCTCGCCAGTCCACACCCCGGTCGCCTCGATCGCAGTCGCGCCGCGACCGAGCTCGGAGTTGATTGACTCGCCGATCTTCTCGCTGTAATCGGAGATGATCCAGACGGCCTTCTCCACCGAGATGCCCTCAAGCACCACGTCGATCACGTAGCCTGCGACGACGATTGCGACGACCGCGTAGAGTGCGAGTTCCGCCCCGAACTGGAAAGCCGCGAGCAAGACGATCATCGCATCGATGATCAGCATGAGCTGACCAAGGCCCAGCGAGGTCCTCGGCGCGATGAGCTGCGCAAGAATGTCCGTGCCGCCCGTGTTGCCGCCGGCCTTGAAGACGAGGCCCATGCCGATACCGCTGATCGCGCCGCCGTAGAGAGCCGCGAGGAGCGGGTCATCCACCGCGAGCGGAACAGTGATGCGTGCGAAGACCTCGATGGCGACCGACAGGCCGATGATGCCGTACATGGTCTTGGCGGCGTAGCGAATGCCGCCGCTTCGGAACACGAAAAACATCAGGACCGCGTTGATCGCGAGGATCTGCAGGCCGATCGGGATGGTGACGCCCATCTCGAGTGCCCGGTAGTAGATGATGGTCGCAAGACCTGAGGCCCCGCCCGCAGCGAGCTTGTTGGGGATAAGGAACGCGTCGAGCGCCCACGCTGTGAGCAGCAGGCCCACAGTCATGTAGGAGAAGTCGCGCACGCGCCGCTTCTTGAGTATTTGGGTCACGACCACGTCACGCACCCCCCTCTTCATCCCGATCCGGCTTCGGCCACGACCACTCTCCGCCCGCATCGAGCCTCGGTCGCTCGCGCTTGGCCTCGAGAAACTCCAGAACGCTCGCCGCATCTCGGTTGACGAGGCGATCAGGCGTGATGCCGATCGCCTCGGCCACACCGCAGGCGGATTCGAATCGGCCGACGAGAAGCGCGTAGTGGGCGTCTGACCCAATGGCGAGCGGCGCTCCCGCGGCAAACGACGCTTCCGCGAACTCGCGCTCGCGCAGACAACTCGTAGAGCGGCTGCTCGTCGCGGCGAAGGAGTGGTCGTTAAGCTCGAGGATGACCCCATGTCGCACGGCGGCCTCGACGACGACATCCAGGTTCAAGGGGAACTCGTGGTCGTTTCCGGGGTGGGTGATCTGGTCGACGTAGGGATTCGCGATGACCCTGAGCAGGGCCTCCGTGTTCTTCACAACATCGCGCTCATCGAATCCCGTGAGCGGATGAAAGCCGACCGCGACGAAGTCCATGAGCCGGAGCAGTTCGTCGGGCAGATCGATTCCATTCTCGGATTCGAGCGAGGGGTTGGCCTCGCAGCCCTTGAGTATTCGCACACCGTCGAGAACGCTCGGCGCGGCTTTGAGATTCCAGAAGTACCACGGGTGCGCACCCTGGGGCACGGTGGGTCCGTGATCGGTGACGGCGATGAGCTCGATCCCTCTAGCCCTCGCGGCCATCGCGTTCTCGGTCAGCGTCGAGTACGCGTGCCCCGACGCGACCGTATGGGTGTGAAGGTCGGCAAGAAGACGCACGTCCTCAGTCCCCGGACGAGGACGCCGCGACGGCCGCGCCCTGCTCATTCTTGACGCGCCACCGGTGATAGCCCACGACGAAATCGTCGATGTCGCCGGCAAGAACGGCGTCGACGTTGCCGGTCTCAATCCCGCTGCGAACGTCCTTCACGAGCTGGTAGGGGTAGAGCACGTAGTTGCGAATCTGGCTGCCGAAGCTGATCTCCTTGCGCTCACCGCGCAGTTCGTCCAGCTCTTCGCGGCGCTTCTGCTCTTCAAGTTCGTGCAGTTTCGCCCGCAGGATGGTCATCGCGGTGTCGCGATTCTTGTGCTGGCTCTTCTCGTTTTGGCACGTCACCACGATGCCTGTCGCCAGGTGCGTGATTCGCACTGCCGAGTCGGTCGTGTTGACCGACTGGCCGCCAGGCCCGCTGGAGCGGTAGACGTCGATCCTCAGATCCTCGTCCTTGATCTCCACGCCTACGTCTTGCGGCAGAACCGGAAGGACCTCGACGCCCGCAAATGTCGTCTGACGGCGCTTCTTCTCGTCAGTGGGGCTGATGCGCACGAGCCGGTGTACGCCGGCCTCGGACTGCAACATGCCGTAGGCGTTGCGCCCATGCACAGTGAAGACCGCGCGATCGATACCGAGTTCCACGCCCTCAGGCGCGTCGTGGATGTCGATCTTCCACTTCTTGCGCTCGGCGTACTTGATGTACATCTTCATGAGCATCTCGGCCCAGTCCTGAGCCTCAAGACCGCCTTGGCCAGGCATGATTGTGAGAATCGCGTCTCCGCCGTCGAACTCACCGGTGAACCAGCTGCTCAGCTCGAGTTCGTCGATGCGCTTCTCGATGGCAACGAGCGACTGCGTGACCTCCGCGGAGAGCTCCTCGTCCTGTTCAGCAAGAGCGAGCTCGTTGGCGACCTCGACGTCTTCGAGGCCGGAGACGACAGACTCGTACGCGACAACCTCATCCCGAAGTCCGGCCGACTGGGCCATATTGGCCTGGGCCACGGCCTGGTCGTCCCAGAATCCTGGCTCCGCGGCCTTTGCTTCCAGCGCAGCGAGTTCGGCACGCTTGGCGTCAACGTGGAGGTACTCGGCCATCTGAGCGACACGGCCGAGGAGGGTCTGAATGTCTGAGGTGCGATTCTCGATCATGAGTTATGCATCGGCTCCATGGCACTTCTTGAACTTCTTGCCCGAGCCGCACGGACACGGATCGTTTCGTCCTACGTTCGCGTACGGGTCCTCTTTGTCCTTCACGACGGTGGCGGCGGCAGAACGTCCGCCCGCCGCCGCGGCTGCGGCGGCTATCTGCTCGGGGGCAGGCCCGCTGATGCCCGCCGCGTCCGCCGCTTGGGCGGCAGCGCCGAAGATCGAGGACTCACTCGGCGCGGAGTAGCTCACGTTACGCAGGGCAGCCACGGGCTCCGGCTCGGCCTGCGGAACGACCTGGATGTGCATGACAGTGCGAAGGAAGTCCTCGTTCACGGACTGCACCAGCCCGGAGAACATATCGTACGCCTCGGCCTTGTACTCGACGAGCGGGTCGCGCTGGCCCATCGCACGCAGACCGATGCCGTCCTTCAGGTAGTCCATCTCGTGGAGATGATCCATCCAGCGCGTGTCGAGGACACGAAGCATGACCTGACGCTCAAGATCACGAAGCCCGTCGGGGCCCAGATCGGCTTCCTTGCCGGCGTAGACCTCGAGGGCCTTCTCGGCGAGGTGCTCGGAGAGCAGGTGCGGATTGTCGATGGTCTCGCGAGCCGCCTGTGTGGCGCCCTCGATGCCGGTGAGTGTGGTGTACCAGGCCGTGAGACCGTCCCAGTCCCATTCCTCGGCGTACACGCGCTCGGGGCAGAAGACCAAGACATTCGAGGCGATGACGTCGGCCATCATTTCCTCGACACGGCCGTGGATATCCTTGCCGTCGAGGACGCGGTTACGCTCGGCGTAGATGACCTGGCGCTGCTTGTTCATGACATCGTCGTACTCGAGGACGTACTTACGAGCGGCGAAGTTCTGCGCCTCGACCTGACGCTGAGCGCTCTCGATCGCCTTGGAGACCATGCCCGCCTGAATCGGCATGTCCTCGGGGATGTCGGCGCGCTCCATGAAGCCGCCGATGCGCTCCATGCGATCGCCGCCGAACAGTCGCATCAGGTCGTCTTCGAGCGAGAGGTAGAACTGCGAGACGCCGGGGTCTCCCTGGCGACCCGAGCGGCCGCGCAACTGGTTGTCGATGCGGCGCGACTCGTGACGCTCGGTGCCCAGGACGGCCAGACCGCCCGCGGCGACGACCTTCTCGTGCTCGTCCACACAGATCGCCTTCGCGGCCTCGAGAGCCTGGGCCACCTGCTCTTCCGTCGCGTCCTCAGGCTGAACTCCCCGCTCGCGCAGGATGTCTTCCCACAGGAAGTCGGGGTTGCCGCCGAGAATGATGTCGGTACCACGGCCGGCCATGTTCGTCGCGATGGTGACGGCGCCGAGGCGACCCGCCTGCGCGACGATGTGCGCCTCCTGCTCGTGGAACTTCGCGTTCAGGACGTTGTGCTTGACGCCGCGCTTCATGAGGAGGCGGCCGAGTCTCTCGGAGTTCTCGATTGAGATGGTGCCGACGAGGCAGGGCTGCCCGGCCGCATGCCGCTCTGCGATGTCATCAACGACCGCGCCGAACTTGGCGGGGACACTGCGGTAGATGAGGTCGTTGCGATCGTCTCGGACCATCGCCCGGTTGGTCGGGATGACCATGACGGGCAGGTTGTAGATCTCGCGGAACTCCTTGTCCTCGGTGACCGCGGTACCGGTCATGCCACCGAGCTTGTCGTACATGCGGAAGTAGTTCTGGAGCGTGATTGTCGCGAGGGTCTGGTTCTCCTCGCGGATGTGCACGCGCTCTTTCGCCTCGATCGCCTGATGCAGGCCCTCGGAATACCTGCGGCCGTACATGAGGCGCCCGGTGAACTCGTCAACGATCATGACTTCGCCGTCTTTCACGACGTAGTCGACGTCCCGCTTGAACAGGAACTCGGCCTTCAGCGCCTGCTGAAGATGGTTCACGAGCTGGCCGGACGGATCCGAGTAGATGTCTTCGATACCGAGCGCCTGCTCGATCTTGCGTGCGCCTTCTTCGGTGGGCGCACACGTGCGCTTGGCTTCGTCGAGCTCATAGTCGACTTCGGCACGAAGACGCGGCACGACCTTGGCGAACTGCTTGTACGCATCGGCCGACTTGGTTCCGGCGCCGCTGATGATGAGCGGAGTACGCGCCTCGTCGATGAGGATCGAGTCGACCTCGTCCACGATCGCGAACGCATGACCGCGCTGCACGCGGTCGCCAGGGCGCACGACCATGTTGTCGCGCAGGTAGTCGAATCCAAACTCGGAGTTTGTGCCGTAGGTGATGTCCGCCTGATAGGCGGGAATGCGCCTCGCCGGGTCCTGCTGGGCCTGGAGAATGCCGACATCCATTCCGAGGAATCGATAGATCTGGCCCATCCACTCGCTGTCGCGTTTGGCCAGGTAGTCGTTCACCGTGATGACATGAACGCCGTGCGCCGGAAGCGCGTTGAGGTAGGCCGCCAGTGTGGCAACGAGCGTCTTGCCTTCGCCGGTTCTCATCTCGGCGATCATTCCGTCGTTGAGAACCATGCCGCCGATGAGCTGCACGTCGAAATGTCGCATTCCGAGGGCGCGCTTGGACGCCTCGCGGACAGTGGCAAAGGCCTCCGGGAGTATCGACTGGATGTCCTCGCCACGTTCAAGGCGCTCACGAAACTCGATAGTACGCGCCGCGAGCGCTTCATCGCCGAGCACCTGAACCGAGGATTCAAGCTCCCCGACTCGGGTGACCGCGTTCTCATATGCGCGCAGTTGCTTGCCCTCACCGAGTGTGAGGAGCTTCTGGAGGATGTTCGCCATGGGTTCTACACCTTCTTGAGGCGGGATTGCGAGGGAGGAAAGCACGGTCGATTCTAGCACAGGGCGCACCCTCCACCGGCCCCCGCGATACGCCGAAACCTGACCGTTGCCAGACCGCCAGGGGGCGGGGTCGGACGGCCGAAGCCGCCGACCCCGCAGGGGGAACCGCAAGGTCCATTGGACCCGATCGGGGTGCAACCGGCCCGACAGGTGCCCCTCGGAGTCTCCCGCTCCACACCGTCATTTGAGCCGCGCCCCCGCTCGCATCGTCCCTTCACCGGGAAGTCCGACGAGCCTTGCGCCAGGGTCGAAACCGTCGACCCGAGACGCACGTTAGGCGCAACTCTTTACCAAACCCTTACCACGATTCGCGATCGGATTCCGACACAGGTGGCAACCCATATGTGTCGACACGGGGGCATTCCTCCATCGCGAGCACCTGCGAGTACAGGTCGTACGTCTTCGCGGAGGGGTCAAGCCCAAGCTCCTCACTCAGCTGGGTCCGGCACTGCAGGAACGTCTCGATTGCCGCGCTCCGCTGACCCGCAGCGATGTGCGCACTCAACGCGGCCTGATACAGGTCTTCTCGGTAGGGGTCAGTGGAAATCCCGCGTCGGGCGTACACGACCGCCTCACACGGGTCGTCTCGCTCAAGGAGCAACGTGACCGCTCGCAGCATCGCATCGGAGAACTCGATTCGATAGCGGTCCCGCAGCGTCGAGAACCAGTCGTCGTACAGGTCGCCGGGAAGAAGCTCGCCGCGATACACCGCGCTGAGTCGATCGGCGGCTGCGAGGGCGACGTCCGATTCGCCCTTGGAGTCGGCCCGCCGCATCTCTTTAAGGGCATCCTCAAAGTCCTCGACATCGGACCACACGCTGTCACGAACGACTCGGCACCGCCCACGAACGCTCTCGACATACGGGCATGGGCCAGTCAGTTTGGCCTCGCCCATCAACGCGCCCTTCATCGTGCTCCATGCGACGTAGAAGTTGTTCTTCGCGCGGCTGTCGTCGAGTTCTGGCCAGAGATGCTCGAGAATCTGGTCGCGCGAGATGTCGTGGCCTCGACGGGCGACCAGCATGGCGAACAGAATCCTGCTCTTGCGCTTGCGCCAGTCCTTCTCGCGAATCGCCTTTCCGTCGACCGACACCTCCAGCCCGCCGAACATCCTCACGGTGCATACGGGTCGGCCGCCACGTTTGACGTAGGCCTCGAAGTGCTCATCACCAAGAAGACGCCTTCCGAGAAGCTCCCACTCAGGTTGCGTGATCAAGGTCCGAGCGCCGCGCAGACAGCCCTCTTTGTGCTCGGGGAGGATCATGCGCAGCATGTGCGCCGGCAGGCCCTCACTGCCGACTGCGGCGGCCAGCATTCCCAGGATGTGCGGGAAGGCTCTGCAGTACATAGCCATCTGCCAGTTGGAGTTCTCCGACTGTATGTGGTCGGCAAGCGCGGTGAGACGCGTGACGCCGTCTTGGGTCTTGCCATCCCGACGGTCGCACTCAGCGAGGATCATCGCCCCGCGCGTCGCATGATGGAGGTTGTCGCCAAATCCTTCGGCAACGATTGGCTCGGCCCATGCGCGGGCCGCGCGAACATCCCCCATCGCAAGCAGCGAGGCAGCGACCTCAAGCGCAGCGAGACGTCGGAAGGACATGCAATCCTGAACACAGAGCCGCTCGTAGGCCCTCTCCGCAGAGGTTAGCGAATCATCGAGGCGCCCGGCCGCCCGCAGCACGATCGACTCATAGACCCGATTCTGCGCAACCGTGGACTCATCGCCCATCGAAATGGCTGCCTCAACACCCGCACGGATCTGCCCTAGCCCATCACTCGCCCCAATGGCCGCCTCGACGCACCCCAGCGCCGGTGCAAAATGCGCGTCAAGTAGGTGCGATTCCGCGTCCACCACCTGTCGGAGAATCTGGTGAGATCGACGTACGCGCCCCATCTCGATGAGTACCACCGCTAGATTGCCGCGTGCTGTCGCCCGGTGGCTCTGCCACCCCTCTACTCCGGCCGCCAGCGGCGCAAGGTGAGCAGCAGAGGCTCGGAAATCCCCAGAACAAATCGCGGGTACGAGGCTAGCGAGCAGACTAACATCGCGGGAGGTGTCTGCTGACATTGCGGCAGACAGACCCTCGAGGTGCCGAATCTCCGCGCGTGCCTGGTCATACTCCCCATCAGCAATCAGGAGCTTCAGGCGGGCGGTATGGAGTACCGCGATATGCGATGCATTTAGGCGAAGATCAGGATGCAGAAGGGCACCCGTCAGTTCCCTGCGGGCCAATTCGGTCATTCCTAGGGCGGACAACGCATCGGCACTGCGCCGGCGCGCATCAGCAAACACGCCTGGCGCCGCCGCATGCTCGGCCAGCAGCGCAGCCCCACGGGCCTTGCCGAGAGCATCAGAGGGCCGCCCCGCCTCCAGAAGGACCTCGGCCCATGTCAAGAGCAGGGACGGCGAGGACATAGCCGTCTTCACCGGCAGGTCTCGGAGGAGCACAGCTATCTCTTTGTGAAGACCTGCGCGAAGACAATCTGAACCGAACATTGTCAGAAACTCGGCTGTCTCACTAGAGCCATACCACGCGCCCGTCAGGCGAAGTGCCTCCCTGAACCGACCTGCGTCGGTAAGCACCCCCACTAGTCGGGTAGGATCGACATTCGCGGCAAGCTCAGGGCACTCAGCGAGGCAGTCTGCCGCGAAGCGACTCGCCGACGGCTGAGCTTGAAATCCGAGCGTACCACCCGTCACCACTACCTCCATCACCGGAAGCGTCCGTGCGGCCCGAGTCAGTGAGGATTCGGGATCATGTACTCCCAAGCCACTCAGATCATCGCGACTCCCGCTTCCGAGAAGAGAGGCCACCAGGAACGCCTCGGTCTCGCGGTCACAAAGGCGATGTGGGACGGACTCGCGCAACCAGGCAGTGACCACCTCCTCGCACGAACTGCGCGAACCATTGCCCAGCAGGCACGCCGCATGGCTTCTCAAAATGCGCGTGAGTAACTCGGGGTGTCCGGAACTGAGCCTGAAGCCCTCTTCTGCCATGTGACTCAGCTCGTCATGGGGCCCCAAGGCGGACTCATAGTATGACTCGACCTCGAGGCGCGAGAACGCAAGTTCACTCTCAGCAAGCAATACGCAGTGTTCGTCGATGACCAGTCTGTCATCCGAGTGCCCGTCGACGGCGACCACAAGCTGCAGTCCCCCGAGAGTGGCGACGCGGCAGCACTCATGCAGTCTCGCAGCGAACCCGTCCTGAGGAAGCGCTCCGTCTACGACTGCAACGCCGCGCCAGCGCTGTCTGTCGCCGGATTGAAGTGGTGGTCCAGTATCCGCGAGTTTGGCAATCTCTCGCTGGAGGTGCGTGCTCGCCATTTCGTCCCACTCAACGCTGATCGTGGGTACTCGAGAACCGGCGAGTTGACGCAGCACTGTCGACTTCCCCCATCCCGGCGGGGCGACCAGTAGGACATGGGATCGCATGTTGTGCATGCGAAAAAACCTCGGGCGGAGTGAGATCGCAGATTCCTCACGAAGATCTCCGCGCTCAGGGGCGGACACCATGGTCTTCCTCTCTATGACCCAGCGGTGAGGGGCACCGAGTCGCAGTGATTCTAGCGCTACGAGCGGCTAGGCATCAAGGGGGGAAGTCTCGCGCGAATGAATCATCGAACCGGCCAGAAACACGCCGACACCAAGAAGCATCAACAGATCGCCAGCGCTTGCCATGCTTCCCGCCGGCGTCGGGAGGACGTCCCCCAGCCAGGGACACAGCGTGGTTGAGCCCGTCAGATGATAGAAGCCATTGGACTCGACCGCCGTCATGACTAACGTCTCCCCCAGTGGTGATCGACTCGCGAGAACGGGCATGCCTCCGTTCAGGGCCACCACGAACGAGTTCGCCGCGACTCCCATTGCAAGCAACCCAAACCCGGGGCGACTCCGAAACATGTAGAGCGCTATGCCCAGACCACAGGAGACCGCCGCCCAGGCAATCGGTACTACCGTCTGTATCGGCCCGAACCCAAACCTCAGACCCGACTGGGCGAGCCACAACACGACAACCAGGTACTCGGCTCGACCTAGGGATACGTCCTGAAGTCGTTCCCACCTGCCTCCCGCAGCCGCTGAGAGCGCGAGGAACAGGAGAATCGCGGCCGCTGCCATCACGCGATCGCCGGAACGGCGTAGCCGAGGGCAATCGCGGCCCCTGCCACTCGTGCCTTGTCGCGAGACGGCACGAGCGAACCGACTGACGCGGCGCGACTGTGTATCAGCACGTCCCCTCCGGGGGACGCCATCTCGTCGATGTCCGAGGCCAGTGACACAACATATGCTGCAAGGACCACATCATCGGTGGCATGCGCCCCATCAAGGCCGTCGATGACTTCAAGGATCGGCAGAACAGCCTCAAGGTAGCCTATGTCTTCGACTATGCGAGCAGACGACCCCGTGGCATCGTCTAGGGATTCGGGCTGCTCAGACAGGCCTATGCACCCAATGTCATGAAGCATGCCGGCGAGTTCGACGCGCTCGACTTGTCCGCGTGACATCCCGCAGGCATAACCCACCCGTCCTGCAATTTCTGCGACTCTCCCCCCGTGACCCACCAACCGCGGAGTCTGAGATTCGGCCGCTTCGACCAAGACGGCCACAGTCGACGAGTATGCCTCTCGCACCTCCCCGAGTTTGCCGTTTGACTGCCCGATTAGGATCAGTAGCGCCAGAACCGGAAGCAAGGCCCACGCGTCCATCACGTCATAGGTGATCAGTGCAAGTGCCGCCGCAGAGGACTGCGCCAACAGCACTGAAACCTCCGCTGGCTCGGGTGGATCAAAGAGGGCAGGAATTCGTCGTCGAAACACCCCCTCACGGCCGTGCAGCTTCAGCATCCCTTGCTCAACCAGGAGATAAGTCGCAGGTACGGTGAGGGCAACGATGAAGGGGCCGGAGCCTGCAGCCATGTCGGCGAGTCGCATTGCTGTCGCACCTGCGGCGACAGCACAGCCGCGAACGAGAAGCGCCAGTGCGACATCTGGGGGGCGAACTTGACGCGAAGCCAGGGCCCATATTGTCGCCAAGGAAAGAAGGCCCACCAGTAGCGCTGCGAGAGGGCCGTGTACCACTATGCATACGGCCACCATTGCACCACCGGCGGACACAATGGTCACACTTGAGCGACGCAAGTCGGTTACGTCGAGTACCAGAATGCAGGCTGCTGCCGCTATGAGCCCGGCTGTCATTGGCCGCCCGCCTCTGCTGTCGATCCCGAGCGCGCGACTGACTTGGACGCGCTCAGCTCCAACGACATCGAGAGATCGTCCTCGAAGAGCGCCTGTTCCAGACTCCCGACGATCGTGCTGTCGAACTGGGTGAGCGAGCACTTCCGCAATTCCTCGCGAGCCTCGCTCGGAGTCAACGCACTTCGATAGGGTCGAGACGAAGTCATCGCGTCGTAAGCATCGGCGACCGCAAGTATGCGTGCAACGACGTTGATTGTGTCACCCCGAAGCCCAGATGGATAACCTGTGCCGTCGAGCCTCTCATGGTGCTGTGCGACCGCCTCCGCCAAACCCGCCAACGGCGGAATACGGCCAACCATTCGTGCGCCATTCACTGGATGCTCCCGGACCAGGGCCCACTCTTCCGAAGTCAGCGTCCCCTGCTTCACGAGTACGCTGATCGGCAGGCCGAGTTTGCCAAGGTCATGCAGCAGGGCCGCATGCTCAACCAGCTCGATTGTCTTCGCATCCATCTCTCGCGAACGGGCAATCATCACGGCGTAACGTGACACCCTCTCGGAGTGACCCGACGTGTAGCCATCCTTCGCCTCAAGCGCATGCACAAAGGTGCGAATGGTATTGGTGTAGGCGTCCCGTAGTGCAACGAATCTCTGGTAAAGCTGACCGGCGACGAATAGGGGGAAGACGAAGAGTACGAGTCCCAATGCCTCGATTGCCATCACTTGCGCCACGAGGTAACCCACAGCGGCCAGGGCGAGCAGTGAGGGCAGGTACGTGCTCGCGGATCGAATAACGTCGACAAAGGCCGCCGAATTGAGCACGCTCACGCCTAGCGCGGTCATGACGACATTCAGACCGGCACAAGCGACAGCCGCGACCATCAGCGGCAGAAGCACCCTAGGGAAGTCATGGCCGCCGAGAGGGACAGCGCCCATTCCTCCCGCGGACAAGAAGCGTCCTCCCAGCACGCTGTAGAGCCAGCCAGAAACCAAAGCGGCGAGCACCAACTGCCCTAGGTTGTAGCAGCTCGTCCAGAATGCCCTGGAATGGCGAACGGCCTCCGTCTTCAGGGCCGACACAGCCGCAACAAGGGCCGCTCCAAGCGGCCCATACAGCAGCAAAGCCGCCATTGTAAGCGGCAGAGCAAGGGATGCACTGTAACCGCCGAGCACTGGCGCGAAGTTCTCCGACAGCCAGGCCAGCGCAGCGATAAACAGAAGCAGGCCGAGTTCGCCGATACCCATCCTGCCGGAGGTGGAGTAGGCCATTCCTACGACAGTCGCAATCAGGACGAGCGCCATCAACCGAAAGGGGCGAGGAACGACTTCTTCACTCATGCCGCCTCCTCGCCCCTTCGATTGGCAGGGACCGACGCACGTGCGTCTAGCGGACCTGCAGAAACGCGCCGCCGGACAGAATAAGCGCCGACAGTGAACCAACAAGCAGAATGATTCGCTTCATGAGAAGACCCCCTTATCACAAGTGATGTGGTCTCCTCCCATCCCGCTCGTGATGGAAGAACGCTGTCCGCTCCGCTCATTGAATGGCTGACAGTGTTCGCCCTGCTGTACACGGCGCCGGTCCAAACCATGATGGATCTATTCTGTTTTCAGGAGGCCGATTCGACGGTTGATCGCGTCGAGGGTCGCCCTCACGATGGAGTCGTTTTCGGTCTGCCTGACGAGTGCGGAGCCGGTAAACGCCTGCTCCCCAAACGCCGAGACGAGCGTCACGCACGACACGGCCACACGCTCTCGGCCGAGCTGAGCGATCGTCACATCTTCGAGCGCGAAGGTCTCCGCACCACCCAGGTACTGCGCGGCCGCATCAAGGGTCGCAAGCGCGACCTGCCGAGAGCGCCCTGACTGACTGGCCGGACCGGATGCCGTGCCGATGTACTCAGAACCCCCGATCTCGAGCGTCACTGACGCTGCCGCTTGCACTCCAGACACAGATGCGTTGATCGCGACGATTCGGGGGCGCACCACGGGCGTTGCGGTCGCCGAGACAGCAATCTCGTCGACGTCACGGCCGAGCTGGGCAATGGATATCTTGCGGTGATCGATCGGGATTCCGAAGCGCGCCATCAAAGCGGACTCGATGTCGCGAACTAACTGCTTCGGCGGCTTGGTGGGCAGCGCAAGAACGTGAATCTCTTGGATTCGCTCATCGGCGTCGACCACGACTCGGGCGGCTTTGATCTCCCCGACCTCGCCCAACGTGGCCTCGATGTCCTCGACGCGGACACGAGTAACGTCCTGTTCCATTGGTGCCCCCTGATGCAAATGCTTCTGCGACTAAGCTGCGACTGGTGCGACGAACGGGCCCTCGCCTGAAAGGACTTACACGAACCATAGTTGTGATACAGGTCACATGTCAACCGCGTCACGCCGTGCCATGGATACGCGAAGCGGGGGCACCCAATGGGTACCCCCGCTCGAATCCCGAACTCACTAGCGCCTATCCCTCCGGCTGGATGAGCCCCAGGTCGCCGTCGTTGCGCCTGTACAGCACATTGATGTCGGCGGTCTCGGCGTGCCGGAACACGAAGAAATCGTGGCCGAGCAACTCCATCTGGAGAATCGCCTCGTCCTCGGTCATCGGCTTGGTCTCGACCGTCTTGGTCCTCACGATCGAGCCCGACATCTCGTCCTCGGGGAGCACGACCGCCAGCTCCTGGTCGCCGGGCGCGGTCTTCACGACCACCTTGCCGCTGCGGCGGTCGAGCAGCTTCGCCTTGAACTTGCGCATCTGGCGCTCGAGCTTCTCGGAAACCAGATCGATGGCCGCGTACATGTCCGGTGCCGACTCCTCGGCGCGGACGACGATGCCCTTCATGCGCGCCGTTACCTCGGCGACGTCCTTGTTCTTGACTGCGGGGTTCTTCTCTACGTGCAGTGTGACCTCGACTTGCATCTCATCGCGGTCGTGAATCTTGCTGGCCTTGGAGATCTTCTCCTCGGCGTACACGCGGATCGCATCGGTGACGTCCATGTGACGTCCAGTGACCCTGATTTGCATCGCGGAGCCTCCTTTGAGAATGTTCCGTACCTAGAAGATACCCTTAGACCGCGCGCGCGGGTCGCCCACTCGGACGCAGAATGCGGAGATTACCGCACAACCCGGATGAGCTCGAATGAGAGCGGCGCGCGATCAGGAGATGTGGCCCAGGAAATCCTTCGTGCGCTCATTCTGGGGATTGTCGAAGACCTCTTGCGGGGTCCCCTGCTCCACAATGACGCCATCGTCCATGAACACCACTCTGTCCGCGACGTCGCGAGCGAAACCCATCTCGTGCGTCACGACCATCATCGTCATACCGGCCTTGGCCAGCGACTTCATGACGTCGAGCACTCCGCGCACCAGCTCCGGGTCAAGAGCCGAGGTAGCCTCGTCGAAGAGCATCACGTGCGGGTTCATCGCAAGCGCGCGAGCGATGGCGACGCGCTGCTGCTGCCCGCCGGACAGCTGTGCCGGGAAGTAGTCGATCTTGTCCGAGAGGCCCACTCGCTCGAGCTGCTCGGCCGCGATCTTCTCGGCCTCGGCCTTGTTGCGCTTGAGGACCTTGCGCTGCGCGAGCATGACGTTGCCCTTGGCGGTGAGGTGCGGGAACAGGTTGAAGGACTGGAAGACCATACCGATGCGCTCTCGCACCTTGTTGATGTCGGTCTTCTTCGACGTGACTTCCGTGTCCTCGAACCAGATCTCCCCGCCGGTTGAGTCCTCGAGGCGGTTGACACAGCGCAGCAGTGTCGACTTGCCCGAACCCGAGGGACCGAGGATGACAACAACCTCGCCCTTGTTGACTTCGAGATCGACGCCTTTGAGGACTTCGAGCTCACCGAAGGCCTTCATGAGGCCCTTGATCCGGACGATGGGCTGAACGCTGCTCATCGGTGGCCTCCCGTATGCGGGTTCGGTCGCGACGCGGTGTGAAGGATCGACTCGCTGTGCGCGATCACGTGCTCGGAGTCGATCGCCGTGGCGTCGATCGTGGGCGGACGCTTGCCGCCGCCCCCACCCTCAGACTCTGCGAGCTTGTCTTCGAGACGCCCGACCAAACGGCCGAGCGGGATAGTCAACAGGAGGTAGAAGCCGGCGGCGACCATGTATGCCGACTGGTTGAACGTACTGGCAACGAACTCGCGCGAGCGAAGCGTCATCTCGGCGACGCCGACCGCGGCCAGGAGCGCCGTGTCCTTGAACAGCAGAATGAACTCCGACATGAGCGTCGGCAGGATGCGCCGCACCGTCTGAGGGATGATGACGTACGCCATCGCCGCCGGCGTCGACATGCCCAGCGAACGCGCAGCTTCCATCTGCCCCTTCGGGATCGACTGGATACCGGCGCGGAAGATCTCGGCCATGTAGGCCGCCGAGTTGAACGAAAGCACGAAGAACGCGCGCATGTACACGGTGAAGTCGATCCCGAACAGGAACGGCTCCTTCACCCACGGCACTTCTTTGATCAGCGTCTGGTAGAACGGCAGTAGTGTCAGGCCAAAGTAGACGATGAGAATCTGCAGGAAGAGCGGAGTTCCGCGAACGACGTCGACGTAGAAGGTCGCCGGCCATCGAACCAGCCGGGACTTCGCCATCTTCATGAACGCGAGCAACAGGCCGCCGGGAATGGCAAGGAAGAACGCGCCGACCCCGATGAAGACCGAGACCGGGAAGGCCGCGAGAATCACCGGAAACGCATCGGCCATCTTCTCAGCGTTGAAGAAGAGTTCCTTGATTGTCTGGAAAGAGTCGATGAGAGCGTCCACGCCGTGTACCCCTCGCAATGACGACCATTCTGGGCGAAGAAGAGGCCGGCGACCGTAGTCGCCGGCCTCACTCTAGCAAAACAGGAGCGTCCTTACCCCTTAGGGAATGGACAGCGGCTCAGCGCCGAACCACTTGGTGTAGATCTCGACGTAGGTGCCGTCGGCCTTGAGCTCGGCCAGAGCGCCGTTGACAGCGTCGCGAAGCGCGGCGTTGTCCTTGTTGAACGCGAAGCCGTACTGCTCGCCGGTCGGGATCTCGGAAACGACCTTGGCCTTACGGGCCGGGTCCTTGACGACATCCTGCGAGATCGGCGCGTCGTTGATGACGCCCACGATGTCGCCCGACGAAAGAGCGTTGAAAGCGGTGAGGATGTCATCGTACGGGGTCACGACGACGCCCTTGGGAGCCAGGTTGTCCTGGGCCCACTTCTCACCGGTGGTACCCGACTGCACGCCGACCTTGTCGCCCGACTTGAGGTCGTCGACCGTGGCGATCGCGGAGTCGGCGGCAACGGCCAGCGACTGGTTCGAGTTGATGTAAGGATCGGAGAAGTCGATGGCTTCCTTACGCTCGTCCGTGATCGTCATCGCCGAGGCGATCATGTCGAACTCGGTACCGGCCTGCATGCCGGCGATGAGCGCGTCGAACTTGTAGGTCTTGAACTCGACCTCGTAGCCGAGCTTCTCGCCGATGGCCGTAACCATGTCGACGTCGAAGCCCTCGGTCACACCGTTGACGACGTTCTCGAACGGCGGATAGGCCGTATCGGAACCGACAATGATCTTGCCCTCGGTGATCGTGGTGAACTCGGCGGCAGCCGGCTCCTCGGCAGCCGGCTCCTCAGCGGGCTCCTCGGCGCCACCGCAACCCGCGAGCGCACCCATGGCGAACACGAGCGCGAGTGCGAGCAGCAGAGAAATAAGCTTGCGAGCCTTCAGCATCGTCCCCTCCTTAACAATGTTGCGCCGCAACAACCTTCCGGTCGGATGCGGCCCGTCACATACCTAACACGATGCATAATCATACACCGAAAGTGCAACTCAGGAAGGATTCCGCGGCGTATACAGAGCGTGACCACTTGTATGCAATAGCGCCCGTGATTCATGCGAATCGCGGGCGCCGGTGCATACAGTTGGGAGTGCGAGTCGCGGTGAACCGAGCTACTCGGCCGCTGCCGTCTCTTCGTCTGACTCCGGAACGTCGAGCATTGGGAAGTCCCCGACCCACTTGCGCCGGATTGCGTCGATGACGCCGCCCGCGACCATCGAGTCGAGTGACTCGCGCACCGCGTCGGAGAGCGCGACGTTCTCGGGAGCGACCGCTACAGCCAGCGGCTCGGCGGGACCGAGCTGGCCGGCGTAGACCACTCCGGGGTAGTCCCTCGCGATGTAGGCGCCGACGAGGGCGTCACCTGCGACCGCTGGAACCTTGCCCTCGGCAACGGCGTCGATAGCGTCCCTCAGCTGGTCGTAGGGCTCCAAGATCTCCTCCCCGAACTCGGAGCGCAGCAGCCAGAACGCCTGCGACTCCGTCTGCACGCCGACCTTCTCCGGCATGGGCCCGTCGAGGCTCATAGTCGGCTCGACAGAACCGGTTCCTTCGACCGCGATGAACAGAGCCGGACCATCGGTGAGATAGGTGCCCGCAGGCGAGATCTTCGCGAGATCGGCGCTGGAGAACGGTATCGAGAAGACTACGTCCACGGTGCCCTCCGCGAGCGCCGTTGCAGCCTCGCTCGGCTTCACGTCGACGTACTCCACTGTCAGGCCCAAGGAATCAGCGAGCGCGGCAGCGACATCGACGTCGATGCCCGCGAGCTTGTCGGCGTCCTTGCCGGCAAACGGCGGCGTCTCCATGTCGACTCCCGCCACGAGAATGCCCTCGGACTTGATGGCGGGCGGAGCGATCTTGGGTTTGCGCACGCGGGGCGCCTCAGCGCCGCACGCGGTGACCGAAAGCGCCCCTACACACAGGGCGATGGCTAGGGCGATTCTGATGATGCGTGCCATCTGGCGTCCTCCCGAGAAACCGCAGGGTGCTTCCGCCCGGCTGACCTGGTCTTTGGCCCCACACTCGCATACTGGAGCTTCCGCTTGATGTGATCTCACTACCGGCCCTCTCGCCCGGGACCGCGGGATGCGGATCCTATCGGACGGTACGACTTACCCCTAAGACGCGCCATGCTCGCGCGACGGCGAACCGCCGGCTTACGTGGGTCCTTTCGGCCGCGTCTACCTTGGACTGAGGTGCTTGCGCACCCGCAACCACAGACCCGGACGGAAGCGACGCTGATTCTAGCAGAGCGCGTGCCGCCGCGGACCTCACCAGGTTCGTGCGACCACCGCCACGCGGACTTCAAACGCGCCAGCAGACAACAGCTGATTCGCCGCCTCGTCGAGCGTAGCGCCCGTGGTCATCACGTCGTCTACCAGCACAACGCGCGACGGCGCCTGCCCGTCAGCGCTCACAGAACCACGCACGTTTCGCGCCCGCTCCCCTCTCCCGAGCGCGCGCTGATCGCGGGCCGCACCACGGGTGAGCAGCGGTATCGCCTCCACGCCGAGCGCCTCGGCGACCGGCTGCGCGAACGCGAACGCGTGATCGAACCCACGGCGCCGCATCGCGGCGCGCGTCGGCGGAATCCACGTGACCGCATCCGGCCATCCATTCCACGGCCGCACCTGCCGCGCCAACATCCCTCCGAGAAGCCCGCCCAGGCGCCGTTCGCCAGCATCCTTGTGGAGAGCCACCGCCCGCGCGAGCGGCCCTTCGAACGGGCCCACGGCGATCGCCTCGGAGAAGGCGAACTCCCGGTTCCAGCACTCGGTGCACACGAGCGCCCCGAAGGGAGCCGCGCACCGCGCACAGGCGTCACCCGGCCGCAGGTAGGGCACCGCGTCGAGGCAGCCGGGGCACAGCAGTGAACCGGGCAGCTCGCAGCCCGCGCACCGCGTGGGCGCGACCAGCTCGGCGAGCCCCTCCAGCAGCCGCACGAGGCCCCCTAATCGGGCGACCTCTCAGAACGCGAGCAGCTGTACCAGCGGAATGGTGATCGCCGACAGGGCCGTGCTCAGGAAGATCGCCGAAGCGATGAAGTCGGTGTCCAGATCGAACCGGGCGCCAATCACCAGGGTCAGCATCATCGCGGGCATGCTCGCCTCGAGCACCGCCGAGCGCAGCAGGACCCCCGGGGACAGCACCAATCCCCCAACGATGACGGCCAGTGCGGGCGCGACCAGGAGCCGCAGCCCGCACAGCGCGCCGAGCGACCGGATGTGCTCGACGAGCGACCCCGGCCGGAGCGCGATACCAACAGACAGCATGATGAGCGGCGCGAGCATGCTCGCAAGAAGGTCTATCCCGTTGCTTACCAGTTCCGGAATCGCGAAGGGGCGCAGCGCGAGTCCCACAAACAGCGCGATCACCGCGGGGAAGGAGAGCAGCTCCCGCAGCAGGTTGAGCTTCACGCCCTCCTTCATGGACCCGTACTTCTCGGCCACCAGAAGCCCTACGAGCACGATCGAGAAGACGGTCCCGAAGACGTCGGAGAAGACGACCGGCGGTACGGCGTCAGCGCCGAAGAGCGCCTCGGTGATGGGATAGCCGATGAACCCGGTGTTACCCCACACGGATGCGATGACGAAACCGCCTGCGATTGCGGGCGGCAGCTTGAGGGCGCGCGCGGCGAGCCATGCGAGGAGCAGCATGACGGCGTAGACGACCCACGCGACGCCCACCATCGCGATCAGCTCTCGGGTTATCACCGCGCCGCGGACCGCTTTGAAGACGAAGGCGGGCAGGCCCACGTAGATGATGACGTTGTGCAGCGCGCGGCCGTCCTCAGCGGTGACGCGACCGCTCGCGCGCAGGAGAGCGCCCACGGCGACGATCGCCGTGAAGGTCAGGATCGTCTGCGCGAGCGCCAGAAACGACATGCGCGGCTAGCCGATGTCCTCGCGGCGTCCCGGGCCGAGCTCGCCTTCCGCGGAGCCCGCGAAGTTCTCGATGCCAAGCTCGTGCAGACCGCCGGAACCCATGCACATGATCGCGAGAGCGGTCTCGAAGTCGGGCTCGGGGCGGACGACGCCGTTCTCGGTGATGAATGCCGTGATGTACTCGGCGGGAGTGACGTCGAAGGCGGGGTTGTAGACGTCGATGCCGGGAGGAACCATGCGGAACCACGCGTCGAAGCTGTATGCGCCGCCCTTGCGGGTGATCGTCATCGCGTGGCCCTTCTGGATCGGCACCTCATAGGAGCCGTTCTCGGTCAGGGCATCGAATGCGCGGGCCGCCGCCGGCGAGTCGGGCTCGAACGTGCCCGAGACGGTCACGCCCTCCAGCTCGCGGGGGTCGCGCTCCTCGATAGGGATCTGCTCACCGCTGCTGAGCGTAAGGTCGACAGTGGACGTAGGGGCCGCGACGTAGAACGGGATGTTGTGCTCCTTGCACAGCACCGCAAGCCCGTAGGTTCCGATCTTGTTGGCGGTGTCGCCATTGGCCGCGATGCGGTCCGCGCCCACGATGACGGCGTCGACCCAGCCGTTGTGCATGACCGAGGCGGCCATGTTGTCGGCGATGAGCGCGGAGGGGACCCCGGCCACGCGCAGTTCCCACGCGGTGAGGCGCCCGCCCTGGTTCACGGGACGCGTCTCGTCAACCCAGACGTGCTCGATCTTGCCCTGCTCGAAGGCGGTGAAGATGACGCCCAGCGCGGTGCCGAAGAACGCCGTCGCAAGCGAGCCGGCGTTGCAGTGCGTAAGCACCTTCGAACCTTCCGAGAGGAGCTCGGCGCCGTGCGCCCCGATCCTGCGGTTGCGCTCCTCGTCCTCGGCCATCATGTTGAGGGCCTCCTGGACGACGATGTCGTGCAGCTCGGCCACGGGGAGGAACTCGTTCGCGTGTGCGACCTGTCGGATGCGCTCGGCGCCCCACATCAGGTTCACCGCGGTGGGACGCGCCGACATGATCTCATCGGCGACCTCATCGAGGCGGTCGAGGTAGTCGCTGGTCGTCTCGATCTCAGCGCCTTCGGTCTCGCTCCACAAGGCGACCGCGAGAGCTGCGGCGACACCCAGCGCCGGGGCACCTCGGACGGCGAGGGTCTTGATCGCCAGACAGACACCGTCGTAGGTGTTGCAGACGAGCACGTCGCCTTGGAGGGGCAGACGCGTCTGGTCGATCAGGTAGACCTTGCCTTCGTCCCACCAGATTGTGCGCGGGATGTCCGAGATAGCCATGTGTGCCTCCGGCGAGGGTGTTGTCAGTCGGGAACTAGCAGGTGCCCTCTTCCCACGAGCAGAGGTACTTCTCCTGCTCGGCGGTGAGCACGTCGATCTCGACACCCATGCTCGCGAGCTTGACCGCCGCGATCATCTGGTCGATCTCCTCGGGCACGTCGTAGACGCCGGGCTCGAGCTCGGCGGCGTTCTGCGCCATGTACTCGGCGCACAGGGCTTGGTTGGCGAAGCTCATGTCCATGACGTTGGCCGGGTGGCCCTCGGCGCACGAGAGGTTGACGAGGCGACCGTCGGCGAGCAGGTGGATCGCCTTGCCGTTCGACATGACGAACTCCTCGACCAGCGGACGGACCTCGCGGTGGCTCACGGCCATCTCGCGCAGCTTGGGGATGTTGATCTCGGCGTTGAAGTGGCCGGAGTTGCAGATGATCGCGCCGTCCTTCATGGCCTCGAACATCGCGACGTCGATGACGTTGATGTCGCCGGTGACGGTGACCCACACGTCACACACCGCTGCAGCCTCGACAGCCGGCATGACGCGGTAGCCGTCCATGACGGCCTCGAGCGCCTTGAGCGGGTCGACCTCGCACACGATGACGTTGGAGCCCATGCCCGAGGCGCGCATCGCAATGCCCTTGCCGCACCAGCCGTAGCCGGAGACGACGAGCGTGCGGCCGGCGAGCAGGCGGTTGGTGGCGCGGATGATGCCGTCGAGCGTGGACTGGCCGGTGCCGTAGCGGTTGTCGAACAGGTGCTTGGTCATCGCCTCGTTGACGGCCACGATCGGGTACTTCAGGGCGCCGTCATCGGCCATGGCGACGAGTCGGATGACGCCGGTGGTGGTCTCCTCGGTGCCGCCGATGATGTACTCGAGCTTCTCGGGGAAGTCGGCGTGGATACGGCCGACGACGTCCGCGCCGTCATCCATCGTCATCTGCGGATTGTGCGCGATCGCGGCGTCGATGTGCGCGTAGTAGGTCTCGGTGTCCTCGCCCTTGATGGCGTAGGTGCGGATGCCGTAGTGCTCGACGAGCGCAGCGGCGACGTCGTCCTGGGTCGACAGCGGGTTGCTCGCGCACAGCACGATATCGGCGCCGCCGGCCTTGAGGGTCCGCATGAGGTTCGCGGTCTCGGTGGTGACGTGCAGGCATGCCGCGACGCGGATGCCGTCGAGCGGCTTCTCGACCTCAAAGCGCTCGCGAATGCTGGCGAGCACGGGCATGTCCTTGTCGGCCCACTCGATGCGCGCCTTGCCGGCGTCAGCCAGCGAGAGGTCCTTGACGTGATGTTCCATGGTGTCTCCTAGGTTCAAGCCGCAGCAGGCACTGCGGCGGTTACGGCAACCGCGAAAGTATAGCAATCGCGAGACGCTGCATATCGGCGGCGGCGTGCTCTCCCGCTTCAAGCACCTCCGCGTGACTCAGATTCTCTCCGGCTGCGGCGTTGGTCACGAGCGACATGCCGAGAACCCGCAGCCCAAGCGCACGCGCGGCGATCACCTCGTGCACCGTCGACATGCCCACCACGTCGGCTCCGAGCCCCCTGAGCATCCGCACCTCGGCAGGCGTCTCGTACGACGGGCCGAGAAGCCCGAAGTAGACGCCTTCCGGTTGCAGTGCGACGTCCTCGGCGAGCGCCGCCTCGATCGCGAAGCGGCGCAGCTCGGCGTCGTAGGCATCGGTCATGGGCACGAACGGCGTGCCCCCCGGCGGTCCCGGCCAGCCCACGAGCGGGTTGTCGCCGGTGAGGTTGACGTGATCGCTCATGAGCACGAGGTCGCCGACGCGCAGGTCCGGGTTCACGCTGCCCGCGGCGTTGGTCACGACCAGCACCCTCGCCCCGAGCGCCGCCGCGAGCCGCGCCGGCCACGCGGCGTCGAGCGCCGTGGCGCCCTGGTAGCGATGCACGCGCCCCTGGAAGCAGACGATGCGCTTGCCGCCCAGCTCACCGAACACGAGCCTGCCCGCGTGACCGACGACGGCGCTCGGCGGGTCCGGAAAGCCCTCGATCTCTGCATAGGGGACGGATTCGGCGTTCTCGATACGGTCCGCGAGCCCCGAGAGCCCGGAGCCGAGCACAAGCGCGACATCCACGGGGGCAAACCTGCTGAGGCGCGCGGGAACGTCGATGACAAACTGGGTCATGGGAACCTCCTTCGGTGAGTCGAAGTTACCCAAAGACGGCAGACTGAGGGCGCCGTCCGGGCAGACTAGGCGCTGGCAAGCTCCCGATAGGTCGCGCGGAGCCGCTCGGCCACCGCCTGCCAGTTGAGCTCCGATTCGATGATCGCCCTGCCGCGCTGCCCCATCTCGGCGGCGAGCGCCGGGTTGTCTCGGAGTGCCACGAGTGCGGCCTCGACCGAGTCGACGTCACCCGCGTCCACCGCGAAGCCCAGTCCGTGCGCCTCGACGTACTCGGCGATCCACGTCCCGGTGCTGACGATGACCGGGACCGCGCACGCCATCCCCTCCATCGCCTTTACCGGGAAGAGCGTCTGCACGTTTCCGAGTCCCTGGTCGTAGACCGCGTACACCACGTCGCAGTCCCTGTAGAGCGCCGGGATGTCGGCATAAGCGATGCGGCCCATGGTCTCGACGCGTTCGTAGCGCTTCGCCGCCTCGGCGATCTCGGCTTCGGCCACTCCCCCGCCCGCAAGCAGCGCGGTGATGTCATCGTGACGCTGCACTGCCTCCATGAGCGTGTAGAGGCCCTGCGTATAGCGCTTCTGTCCGATGAAACATGCCTTGAGGGGCGTGCCCGCTTCGCGGGGAGCCGACGGGGAGAACCGCTCGAGGTCGGGAGCGTTCTCGATGGTGACCACCCTGCGCGGTCGGAAACGGTCGTAGTAGCCAAGCGTGCCGGGATTAGCCACCAGGATCACGTCCGCGGCCGGGATCGCGCGCTTCTCGACAACGCGAACCGCCGCGCGGGCGGCGATGCCAACGGCCCCCTTCTGCGGCACCATCTTGCTCTCGCGGTACAACTCGTGAAAGTCCAGCACCAGCTTTGTGGAGAGGCCCGCCTTGCGGCAGCTGCGGTGCGCACTCTGCCCCGCCGGAGCCGTATCGAGGTCGTGGCAGTGGATGACGTCGGGCTTGAGCTCGACGGCGCGCGCAGCGACGGCGGCCCAGAACCTGCGGTAAGCCGGGATGTTTCTCACGCCACCGCCATGCATGGATGGCGGACCATGCCGTTCGATGGTGTAGCCCGAGCGATCTTCTCGGGCAGGGGCCTGACCTGAGCGATCCCATGCGAGAACGGTCACGCGCCAGTCGTCTTGGGCCAGCGCCTGGGCCTCCTTCTCCACGCGAGGGTCCGAGACCGCGTCGTTGGACAGCAACATCACCACGTGACGGCTCATGCGCCGCTCCTGTTGATCGCGAGCGAGTCCGGCACGGCGGCGCCGGCCACCACGGCCCGGTACAGTCCCACCAGCCGAGAAGCCACACCCGCGCGGCCGAACCGCCGGGCGATGCTCGCGGCGATCGCGCGCGAGTCCGCGGCGGCCACCAGATCGCGACCGCGCGCCAGCGCTCCCGCGAGTGCGGCCGCGTCGTCGCCGGCCACGAGCTCGCCGAGGCTCGGCTCCACGATGTCGGCCGGCCCGCCGACGTCGGTCGCGATCGCGGGCAATCCGGTCGCCATCGCCTCGACAAGCGCGACACCGAACCCCTCCGCACGCGAAGGCTGAAGGTACAGATCCGCCCGCGCGAGCTCGGAGGCGAGATCCTCCGGCGCCAGCGCACCGGTGAATCGCACGCGCCCAGCGATCCCCAGCGCCACTGAGCGCTCCTGCAGTCGCGAGCGCTCCGGACCCTGGCCGACGATGGCGAGCTCCGCGTCCAGGCCGCTCTCAACTGCGGTCGCAAGCGCCGAGAGGAGCACGTCGAAGCCCTTGACCGGCACCAGGCGGCCCACAGTCACCAGGCGTAGCGAACGACCGTCGGGAGCATCACGCTCGACGAGACTGAACCGAGCCTCGTCGTAGGTATCGGGGATGACACAGACCTTCTCGGGAGACGCGCCGATAAGTCGTACGGCGTCGCGGGCGAGCGATGCACTCACACACACGATCGCCGCGGCGTCACGAGCCACCTCTTCGAGCTCACGCTTCCACGCGGGCCTGGCGGCGTTGGTGTAGAGGTCGGAGCCGTGGATACTCACGATGAGCGGCAGCCCAGCAGGACCCGCGAGTCTCCGAGCCGCAGCCGCACTCGGATACAGAGCGTGCGCGTGCACGAAGTCGGCGCCGCGAGCGAACCGCTCGAAGTCGGCGCGGGCCGCGGTCGCGACGGCGGGCGCGACGGTCGTGTAAAGCATCCTCTTGGGCAGCACCGGGTAGCGAGGGTGCGCGACCTCGACGCCATCGCGCCGCTCGGAGCCCTTGATGAATGGCCTACCGAGAGGACCGGCCAGCACCTTGGGTATCCACGGAACCGCCGAGATGACACTCCAGTCGACCTCAGACGACGTCGCGGCGACCTGCTCGGCCACGAACAGGCCTCTCAGCGGCTCCGCCGGGTTGGGGAACTGCTTCGCGAAGGTGATTCCGTTGAGCTTGGGAGACATCTCTCTCGTCAGACCGTCTTGGCGCGGCGAAGCAGCCACCACTCACGCAGCGCAGCGATGCCGATACCTGCGACGAGTCCCGCCAGCAGCGCTCCGGCAAGAGCGTCGATACGCAGAGTGGATGCCGTACCGCCATCGACCTTGACGACCCCGTCGTACGTGTAGGCGTCTTCGATTGCTCTGAGCGCGGTGGCCGTATTGATGATCTCGGCCTCGTGCATCGCGAGTTTGCTGACGAGATCAGCCTCCTGGTACGGCTCGCCCTGCGCGCGCACGGTCTCGAGAAGCACCTCTATCTTCGCGACCGCATCCTCATTCACCGCGATGACGGCGGCCTGACGATCCGTCTCGACTGCGCCCACTTCACCCGCATATTCGATGACGGCGGCGGCGAGCTTGTCGGCGGCCTCCTCGGCCTCCGCCTCAGTATCAGCGGTGTACCGGATCGCGAGCTTGTCGAGGAACTTGCCCTGCGCCGAGGTGCGCATGTTCGCTCTGATGTCCTCGACCGGAATGCCGGTCTTCTCGGACAAGGCATTGAAGAACGCGGGGGACTGGATGAGCTCGAGCATGCGGTCGCCGTAGAACAACGGCGGGAACCTGTTGACCGCGGGGTAGTCGATGTAGACGGTCGCACTGCCCGTGTATGACGCCACGCCTCCCGAGGTGGCGAGAATGGTGCCGATCATGGCGACCGCAACGACAAGCAGCACGAGCCACCACTCGCGGCGAACGGCGCCTGCCAGGTCGAACCGGGACTCGTCAGACATGCTGTGAAGCCTCCTCATCACGTCGAGCGACCCGCGAAGCGGCCACGGCGAGCGCCACAAACAGCCACAGGTACTCGAAATAGAGATAGTACTGGAACAGGGACTGGACCGACATGCACACGATGCCGGCCAACGCGACCGACTCGTAGGCGGAGAACGGACGCTTGCGGCGGTCGGCAAAGAGCGTGAAGCCCACCGCGATGAGCATTCCGAGTTGGGCGATCAGGCCCGCGATACCCGCCTCGGACCACAGGCCGAGCGGGATCTGGTGCGGCCGGAGGATGGTTCTGCTCGCATACGCGTTGCGATAATACGGATACTCGCGGTCGAACGCCGCAAGCCCCGTCCCCCACACCGGATTGTCCTCGATCATGTCGAGCATCGAACCAGCCATGTAGATGCGCGTCGAGATCGACTCGTCACCCTGGAAGTCAAACGACGATGCGACCCGGTCGATGACGGTGGCCGGCTGGAGCGCCACCAACAGCAGCACCCCTGCGACGCCTGCCGAGACGAGGACGAACCGGACACGCCTGGGAGCTGTGAACGCCACCAACACGAAGCCCAACGCCAGACCGAGCCACGCGGTGCGCGAAAACGTGAGCACGACGCCCAGGGAGCAGATGCCCACGCCGGCCGCGTAGACGAGCACGTCGATCCACCGCTTCGAGTGCGCCAAGAGCCCGGCGGCCGCAACGGCGCATGCGGTCAGGAAGCCTGCGAAGTAGTTCGGGTCATCAAAGAATCCCGAGACGCGCGAGAGCGCCCGGAAGTCATCCGGGCCCTGCACGTGGATGTTGCCGACGTCGTATCCCATGTACTGCGCCAACGCGAGCAGGCCGCCGGCGACACCCGTGGCGATGAGCACGTTCACGAAGGTCCTGAGGTCGACCTCCGAACGCAGGTTATGGGAGATGAGAGCGACGAAGGCCCATATGAAGACGAGACGCGCGATTGAGAGCGCAGTGGCACTCGGAGCAAGCGAGTGCGGCAGCGACCAGAGTCCGGCGATCACGAAGAGCGCCATGGCGGCGTCGACCGCGCTGGGACGAGGCAGCCGCTGCTTGCCGCGCGCGATGGCGAGCGCCCACGCAGCCAGAGCGATGAACAGGGTCCCCTGATACGCCGTGAGCGCGATCGGGCGCTCGATCAGGCGCCCGTAGACATCGAGCGGCAGCGCGACGAGCGAGAGCGAGAGCGCGAAACGGACGTCGAGCACCCCTTTCGCTGCCGCGACCAGACCGCCGAGTACGACGAGCGCGGCGATCGCGCCCGCAAGCCCCAGCTGCGAGGCTCCGGCCGCGACCACGAGGCCTGCGGCGCCCGCGAGGATGACCCACGTCGCCCGCGAGTCAGGAATGCGAGCGATCGCCTCACGCACGGGCGCTCACCACCTCGTCGAGCAGCGCGGCGATGCGCGCAGCCTGCGTACGGCGGTCGAAACGTGCGACGACTTCGGCGACCGGGTCCACGACCGAGAACCCGTCCACCTTGCGGCGCGCGAGCTCTTCAAGTGCGTCGGCGACTCGGTCGGGGCGCGAGTACGGCACCGCGATGCCGGCCCGGGCTTCTCGGACAAGCTGTGCTGCGACGCCCATCTCCGGTCCCACGAGCAGGATCGGCAGGCCGACCCCGAGGTACTCGAATATCTTTCCGGTGTAGTTGGCCTCGCCGCCCGCATGATCGCGCAGTGCCACGAGCCCCGCGTCGGAGCGCGACACGATCTCGAGAGCCTGGGCGTGCGGCAGGTACCCGTGATAGGTGACGTGGCCGTCAAGCCCTCGTGATTCGATGGCGTCGCGCACGAAATCGGACATCTGGCCGAGGACCTCGATGTGCAGGTCAGCCGCGGGGCCTCCTCGGCGAACCGCCTCAGCCGCGCCGTCGAAGAACGGCGTGGGGTCGGTGCTGCCGTAGAAGCGGCCCATGAACGCGATGGTGAGCGGCCCGCGCTGCACGCGATGGCGCGGCAGATCGGAGGGGTCGAAGCCGTTGGGGACAACGATCGCCGTGGTGGCGCCCTCCTCAAGCGTCTCATCCGCTATCGGCTGGCTCACCGCGACCACGGCGTCTGCCACCGAGAGAACCTCACGCTCGAGCGCGAGCGAGCGAGCGTCTTGATCCGGCGACTCGGGACGGCGGAAGTCGGGATTCTCGCGCCAGGCGTCGCGGAAGTCGGCGATGAACGGCACGCCCATCTCGCGGGCGGCGCGCGCACCGGCGACCAGCGCTGAGTGCGGAGGTCCGGAAGCGATGACGGCGTCGAAGCCGATCTTGCGATGGAGCCGAAGCGCCTCGGCGGGAACTTTGCGCGCCCACAGCTCGGCGGTGTCGATGCCGAGCCTGCGCACGATCCGGGTGCTGGCCGGGATCCCGGTAGCACCTGCCGCGGCCGCGGGCTTTGCGGGGACGCCTGCACCTGCCGAGCTGCCGCCACCTCGGCGGCGAAGCGCCTTCACCGGTGCCAGGGCGCGCGCAACCGACGCGCCGATGCTCCTGTTGGGCAGACGCGTGACCTCGGCAAAGGCGACCTGCTCGACCAGGCTCTCGTCCTGGGGCCTACCCCACACGGGCGTGGCCGCGAGCACGTGCGGTGTCCACCCCGAATCGGGCAGGTAGCGCACCATTTTGGCGAGGCGCTGCACGCCCCCGCCCGCCGAGGGAGGGAACTCGTAGGCTACAATGAGCACGTTTCGCCGCTGGTTCTCTTCCACGGAATGGATACTAGCAGGGCAGCGCGCCGAGGAGCCATAACAGCCCCGTCCGTTGTCGAACCGCCACCTCCCGAAAGGACCCCCATGCGCATTGGCATGGTGCACGCCAACCACAAGTTCCCACCCGACATCCGCATCGAGAAGGAGGCCGACGCGCTCGCCGCAGCCGGCCACGAGATCCTGGTGCTGTGTCGCCGCGAGCCGGGGCAGGCCGAGGTCGAGACCGTCGGCTCCGTCACCGCCGTCCGCCATCGCGTCCACCCGGGCAACACGCTCGCGCGCAAATTCGACTCGTGGCGCTTCCTCACCACGCTCGACTCGCCTTCGTGGCGCCAGGGCATGGTCGACCTCGTGCGCGTGCACGGCGCCGAGGCGCTCCACGTGCACGACCTGCCGTACGCGAAGTCGGCGATTCTCGCCGGGCGCGAGACCGGCGTGCCGGTCGTGCTCGACTTCCACGAGAACTACCCCGCCGCCCTTCGCTTGTGGCGTCGCCGTCGCGCGGACCGCATCCTGTTCTCCCCCGAGCGCGCCGAGAAGCTCGAGCGCTGGTCGGTCGAGAACGCCGACCGCGTGATCGTAGTCGTCGACGAGGCACGCGAGCGACTCGCCGGTCTCGGAGCCGACCCCGCCAAGATCGCGGTCTTCGGCAACACCGAGCCCCTCGCGCTCGCGCTTCCCGAGCCCCCCGCACTCGATTTCTCGGCGGGCCCGCGCCTCGTGTACGTGGGCGGCGTGGCCGCGCATCGCGGTCTCGACACCGCCGTCGCGGCAATGCCGGCCATCCTCGCGAAGCGTCCCGACGCACGCCTCACGATCGTCGGCGACGGTGACACCCTCACCGAGCTCAAGGCACAGGCCGCCGCGCTGAACCTCAGCGACGCGGTCGAGTTCACCGGCTGGCTGTCGAAGGACGCGGCAATGGAGTACATCCGCACCGCAACGCTCGCGCTGGTGCCGCACCACCGCTCGCCACACACCGATGCCACCGTGCCGCACAAGCTGTTCCAGTACATGGCGCTCGAGCGGCCGGTCCTCGTCAGCGACTGCCTGCCGCTCGCACGCATCGTGCGCGAGGCGCAGGCGGGCGGCGTGTTTCGCACCGGCGACGCGGCTGACTTCGCGCGCGAGGCACTCGAGCTGAGTGACCCCGAGGTCGCCCGCACCGCCGCAGCCGCAGGTCGCAAGGCGGTTCTCGACCGCTGGAACCTCGAAGCGGACGCACCCGCGCTTCTCGGCGTGTATGACGCTTTGGCGACGGAGAAGCGCTCGTAGGCCGCCTCGGCATACGATTCCATCCGTGAGCGACGAGAAGACACCAGCCCCCACCGAGGCCCCGCTGCCGACGGTGAACCTCGAGCGCATCCTTCGGGGTGCGGGCTCTGACGCGCTCACCTACTTCCCGGTGCGGTTCCTGCCGGCACTCACGTCGCTCGTCACGGTGCCGGTCTTCACGGCCAACATCGACCCGGCCGACTACGGCTTCTTCTACCTGATCTCGTCGGCCACCTCGCTCGCGACCACGCTCGCCGTGGGCTGGATCTCGCCCTCAGTCATCCGCTACTACTGGCCGTGCGAGAAGGAAGACCGAGGCGACCAGTTCACGGCGACCACCCTGTGGGTCGCGCTCGCCTCGCTGTTCGTCGCGATCTTCGTTCTCGGCGCCATCGTGCTCGTCGCGCTCCCCCATCTGGAGCCGGGGCTGGTGCGCCTCGTGCCGGTCGCGCTCGCCTCGATGCTCGTCGCGTCACTCGTCACCGTTCTCCAACAAATACAACGTGCCGCCAACCGCGCGAAGTCTTTCGCGCGCATCGCGAACACGGTCACGATCGTGACCACGGTGATTGCCGTCGCGCTCGTCGCAAAGACCTCGGCGGGCGCCCTCGGCATCCTCGTGGGCACGCTGAGCGGCAACCTGCTCGTACTGCCGATCGTGCTCCGGCGCGTCGCGCAGGAAGGTTCGCTCTCGCCCAAGGAGGCGAACCGCGAACTCGCAGCCGAGTACCTCTCATACGGCGTGCCGATCATGCTCGCGAACATCTCATCGTGGGCGCTGGTGCTCTCAGACCGCTACATCATCCAGGCCTTCCGAGACGCCGCCGAAGTCGGCCTTTACTCGGTCACCTACGGCCTGGGCGACAAGATCATGCAGCTGTTCATCGCCCCGCTGACGCTCACCATGGGCCCGGTGATGGTGCAGACGTTCGAGAAGCAGGGCCAGCACCTGGCCGAGAAGGTCCAGACGCAGTTCACGCGCTACTTCCTGCTGGTGACGGTGCCGCTTCTCGCAGGTATCGCCGCAGCCTCCGAGGAGTTCATGATCGTCTTCACCAACGAGCGCTATCAGGAGGCGTACCCGATCCTTGCGATCGTGGCCGCAGGCGCGCTGTGCTACGGACTCACGCAGATCGCGGGCGTGGGCGTGAGCCTGCACAAGAAGTCGAAGATCATCATGACCAACACGCTGATCGCGGCCCTCTTCCAGATCGGTCTCAACCTCGTGCTCGTACCACGCTACGGCTACATGGCCGCAGCGTGGACGACGCTCGCCTCCTACGTGCTGCTCTTGAGCGTCACGTGGCTGCGCAGCCGTCCCTACATGGCGTGGCACATCCCGTGGCTCGACGTGGCGCGCATCGCCGGCTCGAGCGCCGCGATGTGGCTGCTGCTCGTGACCGTGTTCGCCACACCGAAGGACTCGGTGTGGCTGTTGCTCGCCGAGGCGGCCCTCGGCGTCGTGGTCTACACGGTGCTCGCTCTGCTCACGGGCGCGGTGCGCCCGAGCGAGCGGCAGGCCATCGGCAACGTCGCAAAGCGCCTCATCCGGCGCTCGTCCTGACCCTTCGACGCACGTCGCTCGAGCGGCCGGTAATCTCCCTTGAGTGGTAGAATCCGGCGTGCTTGGGGGGAACGACATCGCGCGTCTCCACCCACCCGAATGAAACCTCGGAGGTCTTCATGAAGCAGGTCTTCCTCGGCGGTCCCGCCGGCGTCAACGTGCAGGAGGTCCCCGCACCCGCGCCGGGTCCGGGCGAAGTCCTCGTCCGCACCGCCCACTCGCTGATCAGCACCGGCACCGAGGGCTCCGGCGTCAAGGGCGCCGCAGCCAAGTCCGGCACGCCGATCGAGCGCGTCATGCGTAACCCCGCACTCGTGCGCAAGGCCATCAAGAAGGCCATCAGTGATGGCGTGGGCGCGACCGCGAAGGCGGTCCAGGGCGGCGGCGGAGACCTGCGCCCGCTCGGCTACAGCGCAGCCGGCGTGGTCACGGCTGTCGGCGCCGGCGTCGAGGGCTTCGAGCCCGGTGACGTGGTCGCGTGCGCAGGCGGCGGCTACGCCGTACACGCCGAGTACATCACGGTGCCGGTGAACCTGTGCATCCCCGTGCCTGAGGGACTCGACACCGTCGAGGCGGCGTTCGTCACGCTCGGCGCCATCTCGATGCAGGGCGTGCGCCGTGCCGAGGTTGGACTCGGCGACCGTGTTGGCGTGGTGGGCCTTGGTCTGCTCGGCCAGATCGGGTGCCAGATCCTGACCTCGGCGGGCTGCCGCGTCATCGGCTTCGACCTCGCCGCCGACCGCGTGTCGCTCGCCCGCGAGCTCGGCGCTCATGACGGCGTGGTATCGAGCGACGTGGACCCGGTCGACGCCGCGATGCGCTTCTCGGAAGGCGTCGGTCTTGATGCGGTGCTGATCTATGCGGGCACCAAGTCGAGTGCGGTTGTGAACCAGGCGTTCGAGATGTGTCGCGAGCGCGGTAAGGTCGTCATCGTGGGCGACGTCGGCATGGAGCTCGAGCGCAAGACGTTCTACCACCGCGAGCAGGACCTCCTCATCTCGCGTTCGTACGGCCCCGGCCGCTACGACACGAGCTACGAGGAGGACGGGCTCGACTACCCGATCGCCTACGTCCGTTGGACCGAGAAGCGCAATATGGACGAGTTCCTGCGCCTCGCCGCCGACGGCCGCATCAAGCTCGCGCCGCTGGTCGATAAGGTGTTCGGCATCGACGAGGCCGAGACCGCCTACACCTCCGCGCTCGCCGCCACCGGCGCCGCGGTCGCCACGCTCCTCGCCTACACCCCGGCCGATGAGCCCGTCGGCGAGCCGGCCCCGCGCATCGTGCAGATGCGTCAGGGCGCTATCGCCGGCGACGTCAGCTTTGGCGTCATCGGGGCGGGTTCGTTCGCCCGCGCCTTCCACATCCCCAACCTCATGCGGATTCCCGGCGCCTCCATCCGCGGGGTCGCCACGAAGCGGGGGTCCTCGGCCGCATCCTCGGCGAAGAAGGCCGGCGCCGAGTACGCGACCACCGACGACAACCAGATCATCGCCGACGACAAGATCGACGCCGTCATCATCTCGACCCGTCACGACTCGCACGCCTCGCTCGCGGCTGCTGCCGCGCGCGCGGGCAAGCACGTGTTCGTCGAGAAGCCGCTCGGTCTCACCGCCGAGGAGTGCGCCGACGTCGCCTCCGCCGTCGCCGAGTCGGGCGTTCTGCTGACCGTCGGCTTCAACCGCCGGTACTCGCCGCACTCCGTGGTCGTGAAGCGCGCGCTTGAGAAGCGTCGCGGCCCGAAGATGATGACGTACCGCGTGAACGCCGGCTACAAGGAGCCGAGCCACTGGGTCTACGACCCCATCGAGGGCGGCGGACGCATCGTCGGCGAGGCCTGCCACTTCTTCGACCTGCTGACGTACTTCGCCGGCGCCGAGCCCACGCGAGTGAGCGCGAGCGCGCTCGGGGGCCTGGGCGCCGAGTACGCCGCCTACGACAACCTCGCGATCACCATTGAGTTCGCTGACGGCTCCATCGGCCAAGTGTTCTATGCCGGCAACGGCTCCTCGGCGTTTCCCAAGGAGCGCATCGAGGTCTTCTGCGACAAGGCCGCCTTCGCCATCGACGACTACCGCGTCACCACGGTCGCGGGCGCCGGATCCGAGAAGGGGCTCGAGACCAAGGAGATCGACAAGGGTCACCTCGCCTGCCTCACCGAGTTCGTCGAGGCCTGCCAGGGCAAGGCGACGCTCGGCATGGGCGTGGTCGACGGCGTGCGCGGCACCATCGTGGCGCTCGCCGCACTCGAGGCCGCGCGCACCGGAGCCCCCGTCGACGTCGTGCTCCCGGTTAAGGCCGCCGATGCCTGAGGCGCACTCCCGCACCTCCGGCGCCCCGTTGCGGGTGCTCCTCGTCGGCCCCGTTGCCGCTGACGACGGCGGCAACACCACCGGCGGCGTGGCGGCACACGTCTCCAACCTCGCCCGCAGTCTCGAAGCGCGCGGCCACGAGGTCGCCGTCTACGCCGACAACGCGAGCCCCGGCCCAGCAGCACGCGCTGAGTTCGGCCGCCTCTACCGCCCGGTGTCGCGCCGCGGCGCGCTCGCCAAGGCGCTCGGCAGCCGCGGGCTCGGCGCCTACCTGCGCGCGTTCCGCTCCCGGACCACCACTCGCGAGTGCGGGTGGAAGCCGGAGTCGATCGCGGCACACGCCGTGGGACTGCACCGCGCGATCGCCGACTTCGCACCTGACGTCATCCACTACCACCACGCCGAGATGCGCCCGTACTACGGCCGCCTCGCCGGCGCATCGGCTCCCGCACTCATCACCTCGCACTCGCTGTCGAGCTTCCGCGACGAGGGCCCCGGCCCGCGCCAGCGTCTGGCTGCCGAGAACCTCGCGGCAGCAGACGTGGTGCTCGCGGTGAGCCCGGATGCCGCCGAGGCGCTCGCGGGACTCGTGCAGAGTACGACTCCGCGATTCGTCCCTAACGGCATCGACGTCGAGGTGTTCGCGACCGATCCCGGCACTCTTGCCACCGACGACCCCGGCGCGCGCCCGCTCGTGCTCTACGTGGGCTGGCTCGCGCAGAGCAAAGGCGTCGAGGATCTGGTCGACGCGATGGCCGTCGTCGTCGAAAGCAACCCCACCGCGACCCTTGCGCTCGTGGGCCCTGAGATCGACCTGACCGTACAGCAGCTGCGCGACCGCTGGAGCGCCGATGGCGGCTCCTTCGTGGTCTCGACCGCCGTGGGCCAGGATGAGGTCGTGCGCTGGCTGCACGCCGCCGACGTGTTCGTACTCCCCTCCCGTGTCCGAGAGGGCCAATCTCGGGTCGTCATCGAGGCCTTCGCCGCCGGCGTGCCCGTGGTCGCTACCGGCACCGGCGCCGTCGCCGACCTGCTCGGCCAGGGCCGGCTCGGCGTGCTTGCGCCCCCTGACAACCCCGCCGGACTCGCCGCCGCCATCGAGAGCGTGCTGGCCGACCCCGCCTCCGCTCGCGATCGCTCGGCAGCGGCTCGCGAGGCCGCCTCCGAGTTCGATTCATCCCGCGTCGTCGTGCTCGTCGAGTCGGCGTATCGCGATGCCATCGCCATCCACGAAGGAGCCCGCGCGTGACCTCTGTCGACCCCGTCGCCTCCGCCCTCGACCGTCTCTCGGCCTGGTTCGACACCAACGGCCTCGCGGGCTGGGACCCATACGACATCCTCGGCGACGAGCGTTACCGGAAGCTTACCGTGGATGCGAGCGGCAAAGATCGCCCCGGCCTCCTGCCCCGCGCCGTTCGCAGCGCCCGTCACCGCTGGCCGATCGCCACGCGCCGGGCGCTCGGGATGAAGCCGCAGGTGAACGCGAAGGGCGTTGGTGTCGTGCTCGCCGCACGACTGCGCCAGCACGATCTCGGTATCCTCGGCTCGCTCGAGCGCGCCCGCGAGGCCGCCTCATGGCTGGTCGACCACCCCTCGACCGGCTATCCCGGCATCAGCTGGGGCTACCCGTTCGACTGGTACACGCGCATCACTGTCCCGACCGGCACCCCCTCGGCGGTCGTCACTTCGACCATCGCACAGGCCCTTCTCGACCATGCCGAGAAGACCGGCGACGAGCGCGCTCTCGACGCTGCCCGTGGCGCGGCCGTGTTCCTCAGCGAGGGCCTCAACCGCACTGAACTCGCCGACGGCACGCTCTGCTTCTCCTACACGCCGCTCGACGACTTCCAGGTCCACAACGCCTCACTCATGGCCGCCGAGTACCTGCTGCGCGCATCTCGCGCATTCGGCGAACCTGAGTGGGAGGATCTCGCCGCACGCGCGATGCGCTTCACCGTAAACGAGCGGTTCGATGACGGTTCGTGGGAGTACTGGGCCGAGCCGCAGCGCACCGTGAGCCAGATCGACAACTACCACACCGGCTACGTGCTGCGGTCCCTGTTCGCGTTCGAGAACGCAGGCTACGCCGAGGCCGGTGCCGCGCTCGAACGCGGCTGGGAGTACTACGAGCGCGTGCTTCTCGGCCACGGGCGTCCAAACCAGGCGCCGGACCGGCCGGGAGCGCTCGACATCCATTCGTGCGCCGAGTCGGTGCTGTGCCCGGCGCTGTTCGCCGACCGCTTCCCCGGCGCGCTTGAGCGAGCCCGCACGGCAGCCGAGTGGACCGTCGAGAACATGCGCAACGCCGACGGTACCTTCATCCACGGCGAGTGGAACGGGCATCGTCGCACCGCACCGTACCTGCGCTGGGCCGAGGCATGGATGCTGCGCGCGCTCACCGAGCTGCTCGCCCAGGAAGCCGTGCGCGCAGGAGCGTAGAATGGTCCTCGGACACCATCTTCCGAGGAGACCCGCATGACCCGCGCCCCACACGCAGTTGCCTCAATCGTGCTGACGCTTGCGCTGTCGGTAGCCGGCGCTCCCTCGGCGGGGGCGGCAAGCCGCCCCTACTTCGCTCACGACGGCTCGAAGGACAGCATCTACCAGGAGTGGGCGATCCACCCGCAGGCCGTCCGCGATGCCGATCAGACCATCGTCGTCTACCAGGGTCCCGGGCTCGACGCCTACGCGCGTGCCTACGACCACACGACCGGCGACTGGTCGGGCCCCTACCGCGTCGGCGACAACCCGCTCGCGACCGACATGCACGGCGCACCCGCGCTCGTGGTGGACCGCGCCGGCTACCTTCACGTCTTCTACGGCGGACACCACTCGCCGCTCCGTCACGCGCGCTCGTTGCGCCCACACGACATATCGGCATGGCAGGACCTGCCCGCGATCGCGCAGTCGTTCACCTACCCGCAACCCGTCGTGCACGACGACGGCACGATCGACCTCTTCTACCGAGACGGATCGCTCGACTGGGTGGTACGTCGCTCCACCAATGACGGAGCGACCTGGAGTTCGCCCACCCGCATCCTCGACAAGGACGGGCGCTGGGGCTTCTACGCGAACTTCTCGGAAGGGGTTGACGGGGAAGTCCTGGCGGCCTTCGTGGCGCTCGACTGGGACCTCTACTTCACGGGGACCTCGTGGGCGCGGCGCGACGCGCACTACATGCGTCGTGACACAAATGGCGTGTGGCGTAACACGAGCGACACGCCGGTGACGCTCCCGCTCACGAAGGCCACAGCTGATAGCACGACGCGGGTGTACGCGAGCGGCTCGGCCAACACCAACAACCCGACCGTGAAACCCGCGCCCGACGGCGATCCGTGCCTGATGTTCACGGTTGGCTCGGGAGCCGGGCCGACATCGTACGCCCACCGGTTCATGCGGCTCGACGGGGGTGCGTGGACAGCATCGCAAGTCGCACGCACCGACCACTTCTTCGACGTCTGCACCTTCCGTTTCGACGAGTCCGGTGACCTGCGCGCACTCACCATCGAGGGCGGCACGCGCGGAGTCGGAGACGGCGACCGCGACTACACCGACGACGGCGGTCTGCTGGTGGAGCGGAACTCGGCCAATGGCGGTGTCAGCTGGCCCGCCGAAGGGACCATCGTCTCCCCCGATGTACCCGAGGCGATCTACCAGAACCCGCAGGTCGTGCGCGGGGGAACTGACGATGCGGCGTTCGTCTTGAACGAGTGGACGAGCGGCTCATCGATCTTTGGGCTGAAGCTCTATCTCTCGGGTGACGGCGGACCGCTGGGTGCCGAGTTCTCGCCGCATGTGAAGCGCGTCTCGGGCGGCGACCGCATCGCCACCTCGGTCGCGGTGTCGAAGGAGGCGTTCCCGGTTGGCGCCAAGACCGTGGTGGTCGCATCCGCCGCGGACTACGCCGATGCCCTCGCGGGGGGACCTCTCGCCTACGCTCTCGACGGTCCGGTGCTGCTTTCCTCGGCGGGCGGTCTGAGCTCCGCCACCGCGGCCGAACTCAAGCGGCTTGCACCGACGCGCGTGGTACTCGTGGGCGGTCAGCGTGCGCTTGCGGGCTCGGTAGCCACGGGCGTGCGGGCGGCGCTGCCGAAGACCGCAATCGAGCGCATCTCGGGGGCCAACCGCTACGACACCGCGAACCGCATCGCTCGCAGGCTTGCGGGTGTTGCGGGGCAGCCCGACGCCGCCATCGTGGTGACCGGGCGCTCGTTTGCCGACGGTTCGGCGGTCGCGGGCTGGGCCGCCTATCGCAACCGCCCGATCCTGTTGACCGAGCGCACGTGGCTGCCGCCGGAGACCGCCTCTGCGCTCGCCTCGCTCGCGGTGACCCGCACCATCGTGATAGGCGACGACACGGCGGTGGGCGCTCCCGTGTTCCGGCGCCTCCCCGCACCCACGCGCATCAGCGGCGCCGACCGATACTCGACCGCCGCAGCCGTCGCCGAGGCGTCTCTTGCCGATGGGATGCTCGGGGATCGCTTCGTGGTGGCTGGCGGACGCACCTTCCCGGACTCGCTGACCGCAGGCGTGCTCTCGGCGAGGCTGCGCGCGCCGCTGCTGCTGACCGCGCCCTCCACGCTCTCCACCGCAGCTACCGACGTTGTGAACGGACAGGCTGGGACGAGTGTGCGCTGCTATGTGGTGGGAGGGCAGGTCGCGGTGTCAACGGACGTCGGTGCCCAGGTTCTCGCTGCGATGAATTCCGGCAGGTAATTTCTCCCTTGACCATGCCGACCCCTGCAGAGAGACTGGGGTCAGTCATGTTCGGTCGAGGAGGGGGTCCTGGGTGGAAAGGTCATTCTTGCGTAGTCGGCTGTCGCTGCTTGCTGCGGCCACTGTCTGTATGTTGGTCATCTTGTCAGGTACAGCGTTCGCAGCTGAGCCAACGGCAGCCGGCGCTCTGCAGCCTCTGCCCGTGACCGCCGCGCGCGCACAAGCGGCGAAGTCGCTGGGCGGCGGAGTCTCTCAAGCCGCTCTCTACCAGGGGTATGTGTGGCTTGATTCACACACGAACGGGGCGACGTACTCGTATCCTCGGGGCAACAGCATCTACGTCCAGGCGACCGGCAGCGACCCTGACGGTTGGCAGGACTACCTGCTTGAACTCTGGATCGTCGACGCCACCACCGATGAAATACTCGCCGTCTATGGAACCGGTAGCTACGTGAACGGTTCGCAGACGGCGAGCACCAACCTTTCAACCAGCGGGTGGCAGATATCCTCGGGCCGCTACGAGGTCTACGCCGTCCTGTGGGACGACTGGAATGAGTACATCGAGGACTACGAGTACTTCCGTGCCACCATCACGGCGCCTCCTGCCGACAGCGTCAGCGCGAGCATCGGCTCGATCAGCGACACGACGCCCGTCAAGGGTGACACCGTCAACTTCTCGGGCTCTGGCACCAGCTCTCTTGGTCATAGCATCAACGCCTACCAGTGGCGCTCAAGCCTCGATGGCACGTTGTCGAGCAGCTCGAGCTTCTCAACTTCGTCGCTGTCCGTCGGCACCCATACGATCTACTTCAAAGCCGGATGCTCCCAGGGGCACTGGTCTCCCGAGACAAGCACGAAGGTGACCGTCACCGGTCTGACCGGACTGACGGCGGTCGAGGGTCAGGGCCGCTACGGCACCGCGGTAGCGGCGTCAAAGGCCGCATTCACTAGCGCCGACACTGTCGTGATCGCCACCGGCGAGAGCTTTGCTGACGCCCTGGGTGGCGCCGGTCTCGCGGGAGCTGTCAACGGCCCGCTCCTTCTCACGCAGAAGGGCACCCTCCCCGCCGAAGTAGGGGCGGAAATCACGCGCCTCGGTGCCACGAAGGCCTACGTGCTGGGCGGCACCAACGCCGTTTCCGCGGCCGTCGAGAACGCACTCAAGGCCAAGGTGGGCGCCGACGGGGTCGAGCGCATCGCCGGCGCGAGCCGCTTTGCGACCGCCTACATGGTGGCCGAGGAGACCATTGAGATCCTCGGACCCTCGTACTCCGGAACCGCGTTCGTCGCCACCGGCATGAACTTCCCGGATGCCCTCGGCGCGGCACCGATCTCCGCGGCGGCCGGCGTGCCCGTCCTGTTGGCCAACCCGACCGCGGGCACGGTCAGCCTTCCCGAGACGGTGACCGCCGTCTACATCTGCGGCGGCACCAACGCCGTTCCCAGCACCATCGAGAACAGCCTGAAGACCAAGCTCGGCTCGTCGCAGGTCACCCGCGTGGCAGGTAGCTCACGCTTCGATACGGCGGCGCAGGTCGCCCAGATCGGCGTGAGCACGTACGGCATGGGCTGGGACGGGGTCGGTGTCACAACCGGCATGAACTTCCCCGACGCCTTGGCGGCAGGCCCCGTTCTCGGCCAGCTCGACACCGTCATGCTTCTGACGGCTACGACCGCGCCTCTGCCTTCGCCCACGTCTGCGAAGCTCGCCGCGAATGCCGACAGCATCAACTCGGTGCACTTCTTCGGCGGCGCCAGCGTGGTACCGGTCACCGTGCGCAACGCGGTCGCCAACTGCCTGCACTAGCACACCGCACGACTCGCACATGCAACAAGCAACACCGGCCCGGGAGGCAATCGCCTCCCGGGCCGGTCGTGTAACAGTGGAATCAGCGCACCTCAATCGAGAGCCGAGGGTCATGGCTGATCACGAATGACCCGATCTGAGTGACGCCGTCCACCTGATATACCGGGATGACGACGGACCTGCCCCCTCTCGCCTTCTGCTGCGCGACCGCCGCGGCCGGGGATGACGGCTCCGGTCCCTCCAGGTCGGTTCGGTAGCAGTACCCCACCTTGCCGTTCGTTGCCTCGACCTTGATGAGATCTGGCTCATCCTCATATGAGACAGCCTCTCCACCGCTGCCATACGTGACGCCATACTCGTTCTTGGGCCAGTCAGTCGACGTGCCACTCGGTGGCGGGGTGAGATCGGCGGATGCCGAGTACGCGGAGATGACCGTCGCGACAATTGCCGACAGGGCGAGACAACAAGAAGCGAACGCCACGCGTCTCATGGTCATCGTCTCCCCGCAGTACACCCGATGTCCTCTCATCGCACACAGCGTACTTCGCCTACTTGAGCCGAAACAATCAGGAATCTCCTGATTCCTCCGAGCAGACTCCGCCGCTGGTGCCACGCGAGAGGACGGCCCGCACTGCCCGACGGCTGCGGTCCATGAAAGGTCGTCGCGCCAGAGCGGGCGGCGGCGGATTATCTGGGGGCGGCTATACGGTTTAGGTACAGCTGTACCTAAACCGTATATGGCGGGCGGAAACCCTGCGGTTACCCAGCGCGAGACGCGAACCGTCTAGTACGCGTAGCTCGCAATAGTCGACGCACACGCGTCCGAGACGGCGAGTGGTCCGCCGATCACCGTGACATTGGCGACCGTCGCCCGGTTCGCAGCCAGGTAGCCGCACGTCGCGGACGCCGGATCCTTTGCAGGCGTCAGAAGCAGCGGGTGCTTGTTCTTGCCCGCCAGGACGCCACCGGTGACCGTATCGGGGAACGTCTGCCCGGAGGCGATGTAGACGGTGCTGAGCGTGTACCCAAACGTCGACACACTCCACTTCGCGGCCTCGACGGCGACGTCGTAGCGACCGCCGGTCATGCCGAATCGCTTGGTGGGCGCGGACTCGCCCGTCTCGCGTACGAGCGTCGCGATCGTGCGCGAAGAGATCGCGTTCGCACCGCCAAAGACAGCGCTCTCGGTGGCTCCGAGATCGCGCAGGGCGTACACGGTGCCGCTCGGCATCGCGTCCTTGCGAACCAGTAGCAGCGGGCGCTTCGATCCGGCCGCGACGCCAGCGGCCACTGCGGCATCCGGCCAGTTCTCGCCGGTGGCGACGAGCACCTTGGTCGAAGGTGCAAGCACCTTCATCTCCATGGCCACGCTCGCAGCCGTCCCATAACGGTCGTAGCCGTAACGGTCGCTACCGGCAAGACGCTTGGTTGTGGGGACGATTGCCTTGACTGCGTTGAACGTGGCTGCGGGAACGCTCGCCGTCCCGCCGACCACGTAGGCCTTTGTCACGCCGAGTCGCTTGAGCTCGTTGGCCACGGCGCCCGGCAGAGTGGAGCCCGAGACGAGCAGCACGGGGCCGTCGACGGTGCCTGCGAGAGCCGCCGCGGTCAGGGCGTCAGGGAACTTGTCGTTGGATCCGTTGACGATGACGGCGCCCTTGGCGAGCCCTGCGGAGGGGTATGTCTGCTTCGAAATAGCCACAGCAGTGTCGTAGCGATCACCCAAGGCGATCCTGCTGAACTTCCCGTTGACGAAGAACTTGGTGCTGCGAAGACCGAGCGCCGAGCGGAACGTGTCGCCGGCGACATTGCTCGTGACCGCCCCGTTGGACCACGTGATATCGACGGTCTTCACGAAGCCCGAGGGCCACACGCGTTCGAGCGCGAGGGACTTCACGTACACGGTGCTGCCCGCGCCGGACGGCTCGCCGCTCACGTAGCCCTTGATCTTGTTCGCGAGCACCATGCCGTCGTACGTGGGCGCATCGGACCAGGGGTCGTACGGACCTGCGCAGTACGGGTCCGAGACGCCCTTGCGGTACGGGTACGAGCTCGAAGGCTGACCGGTGCCCGGCCACACGTCCTCGATGTTTGCGGTATGGCCGCCCGACGAGCTGTGGAAGTAGGTCTGGATGACGGATCCGTTGTAGGTCACGTACTGGTTGTTCGTGACATCGACGGCCGCGCTCGAGCGATCGTCCTCGTGCATCGTGGGAGCGGCACGGTCTCCTCGGGAGTGACCGTTGTAGACCTGGCTCCACGTTGTGCAGTAGAGGTCACCGCTGCTCACGTACGCATAGGAGCGGGCAACGATGGATTGCGCCTTCAGCGCCTCGATGTGCCACGATGCCGGGGTTTCGCGAGGAATGACTCCCTTGAGGTACTCGCTCATCGAGAGCTTGTTGAGCAGCTTGAGCTTTCCGCTGCTGTTGACCCTGACCTGCATGCGCCCGCGATAGCGAACGTAGGTGTGGTCGAAGGCGCCGCTGGCGTCGACGACCTGTAGCAGCCACTGAGACGTGCTGGCCGGTTCGACCAGCAAGGTCCCCGTGTAGGTGCCTATCACGGTGCCGCCGCTATTGGTCACCTTCATCGCGGGGCTTCCACCAGAGGTGGTCGCCGTGAAGGTGTAGGTGCTGTCGGGGCGTTCGACGCCGTTGATCTTGAGCTTTCCGCCGACGAACCCCGGACGGATGCGCCAGGTGGAGCGGGTGTACCCGGAGTTGTAGCCGGACGAGGTGCTGCGGTAGTTGGCGTCCGCGTCGAGGTTCACGTACATCGTGCGCGTGTCGGCGGTGCCGATCTTGCTGCCCGGGTAGTAGTACGTCGCGATCCACGAGCCGGTCTTGCCGTGCTCGGCCCAGCCCTTGGATCCGTACTGCGACAGGCCGATGCCGTGGCCGTAGCCCGCACCGGTGAACTGAAACGAAGGATACGCAGCGCCGGCGCTGACCGGTGCCACGAAAAGGCTCGCAAGAAGCGAGAGGGCGAGCGCCGCGTTAAGGGCGCGACGACATGTCAGGCTGCTACGACTCATGCTACGACTCCCTGCACATGGCGAGCCAAAGAGGGCTCGTACGTCACTTCAGTCTAACACGGGCGGGTATCTCAGTAGCTTCGCATGCGCCACTTCTCGTGCGAGGGACCGGCGTAGGCGGTGACCGCCGCGGTACCTCCGACCACCGTCGCCGAGAAGACCTTGCTACGCCGATCGTAGAGCCAGGGACGCGCGTCGGCCGACACCGTGGACTTGCCCACCAGCATCACCGGCCGGTCGAGGGTGGCGGCGTAGGGACCTACGACGAGCGCGTCGTTGAAGCGCTCGCCCGACGCCAGTATCGGTGAGAGCCTCTGAGCCTCCGTGTAGCGGGCCTTGAGCACCTCCCAGTTGGTGTCGTAGCGTCCGTAGCCGGAGAGCCGCTTGAATGCGAGCCCGCGCAGGGCCGAAGTCGGGACCACTGCCGTGCCGCCGACCACCGTGACAGCGCGCGTCGAGTCGCCCGAAGCGATGAAGGCGACCTGGCTGGTGGTCAAGCCCGAAGGCGGACACAGCACGATAGGCTCGCCGCGATCGGCCGCGCTCGCCGAGATGCTCAGTGCATCGGCCCACGACTCGCCGGCTGTCACCACGACCGCAGACGTATCCGCGCTCTCGAGCTGGCGGGCGACCGCGAGCGACACGTCGTAGCGAGTGCGCCCGCCGAGCCGCTCCACGTCCTCGACCGGGATGCCGGCCGCCTCCGCAGCCGCAGTCGCGACCGCCGAGGACACCGCGTTCTCGCCACCCACGATCACGAGCCGGGCCGGCGACAGGCGCTCTATCTCGGCGGCTATCGCAGGCGGCAGCGTGGCGGCGCCGGTCGTGAGCACCGGCGCGTCCATCGAGCGTGCGAGCGGACCGGCCACGAGCGAGTCCGCAAAGCCCTCGCCGGACGCGAGAACAACGGCCTGGGCGCCGGAAGGATGACTGCGCTTGGACACCTGGGTGGCGGTACTCCAGCGATCTGAGCCCGCGATGCGATCGTAGGGCTCGGCGACGGCATCGGCCGAGAACGACTCGATTCCATCGGCGATGCCATCGGCCAGGCGCTCCTGGTACCAGGAAGAGCGGAGTCTGCTGAGCTCGGTCGAGTTCGACATGAAGCCGGACTCGACGAGGATCGCCGGCATGTTCGACCAGCGGGTCACGTAGAAGTTGGCCTCGTGGACACCCCGATTGGTCGCGCCGGTCCTGCCGATGAGGCCCGCGAGCACGTCGGTGGCGAACGCCTGGCCGAGCGGATCGTTGGGCGCACGCCACACCTCGATGCCGCGAGCGGTGGAGCCCGCGGCGTTGCAGTGGATCGAGACAAAGAGGTCCGCGCCTGCCGCATTCGCGCGGTCGGCGCGAGCCTGCAGGTCGAGCGTCAACCGGTCACCCGCGTCCTCGGCCGGATAGGTGGCGTAGCGGTACGCGTTGGCGGATTCGATCCAGCGCCAGGTGCGCAGGCCTCCACCGGTGTAGACCTTCGTGTCCGAGGAACGCGTGAGTGACGCGTCGATGCCTCGGCGGCGAAGCTCGGCGACGAGCCGTTTGGCGATGGCGAGGTTGAGGTTCTTCTCGGCGGTGCCGCTGTAGTAGGCGCCCGAGTAACCGCCACCGTGCCCGGGATCGACCGCCACGCGCAATGCGACAGGCTTGACGGGAGCTGCGGGAGCGGGGGCGACGGGTCCGAGGGACATCACGGCGACCGCCACGAGGGCGAACGCGCGCGATGCGAGGGCGTGTCGACGAATGGGCTGCATGTGGCACCTCGCGCCGGAAGGTTGCAGATCGGTGGCGCCCGGCGACGCCGCGCGCTCATTCTAGCATGCACCCTGCCATGCACCGCACGGGTATGAACAGCGTGACACCCGCCGGTGACTGGAGTGACGATGCGGCTACCCCGACTTCGCGTGACCCGTCTGTTCGCGGCGATGATCGTGGCGGCGCTCGCGGCGCCGTCGGTGGCGCCTGCGGTCACTGCGCCCGCCGGATGGCCGGTTCCCTACCTCACCACGCGCTTCACCGGGCTGTCGTCCCCCCTCTTCTTCACCGGGGACGGCACGGGCCAGCGCGTCTACGTGGTCGAGCGGGGCGGCATGATCAAGGTCGCGCCCGCCGGCGGCGGCGCGCTCGCAACATTCCTCGACATCACCACGCTCACGACGACCACCTCCGAGCGAGGCCTGCTCGGCCTGGCGTTCTCGCCTCAGTACGCGTCGAACCGGCGGTTCTACGTGTACTACACCGACACCGGGGGCGACATTGTGCTCGCTCGCTACCTTCGCGACCCCGGCAACCCCGATCTCGCGCTGCCGGCGAGTCGGCAGACCATACTCACCATCGAGCACTCCTCGGCCGGGAATCACAACGGCGGCTGGATCGCGTTCGGGCCCGACGGTTACCTGTACGTCGCGGTGGGCGACGGGGGCGGCTCGGGCGACCCCGAGGGTGACGCGCAGAATCGAGGGTCGCTGCTGGGTAAGATGCTGCGCATCGACCCCGAGACCGGCTCGCCGACTACCTACACGGTGCCGGCGGACAACCCGTTCGTGGGGGTTGCCGGAGCGCGGGGAGAGGTCTGGGCCTATGGGCTGCGCAACCCGTGGCGCAACTCGTTCGACGTGAACGGCGACTTCTACGTGGCCGACGTCGGCCAGAATGACTGGGAGGAGCTCAACCTCGAACCGCCGGCCACCGGGGGGCGCAATTACGGCTGGAACCGCTGGGAGGGCCGGCACCCCTACCCCGCCGCGACGTCACCGTCGTCAAGCGGGATCACCTTCCCCGTCGCCGAGTTCAGCCATCCGGCGGCCGAGTCGATCACCGGTGGATACGTCTACCGCGGCGCCAAGCATCCGGCGATGGTGGGCACGTACGTGTTCGGCGACTTCGTGATGGGCACCATCTACGGCACCCGCAAGAGCGCCTCGGCGACGTGGAACGCGCCGGTGCTCGCCGACACCAACTATCTCATCACTTCGTTCGGCACTGACGACGCCGACAACCTCTACCTCGTCTCGTGGGCCAACGGGGCAGTCTACGAGCTGGGCGACGCCGAGACCTTCTCGGACCGGCTTTCGGGGCAGAACCGCTTCGCCACCGCAGCGGTGACCGCCGAGGAGTCATACCCCGGGTGGGCGGGCGTGACCGACGTGGTAATCGCGAGCGGCGATGACCGCGGACTGGTCGACCCGCTCGCGGCCTCGGGCCTGTGCTGGGCCTACGACGCGCCGCTGCTCCTTGCGAGCGCGACCCACACCCCTCCCGACACCGTCGCCGCCCTGCAGGCGATCCGGGCCGCGACCGGCGGGCCGCTCACGCTGCACGTGGTCGGCGGGTCCGCAGCGCTGCCCGACAGCCGCCTGGCGGCACTGGTGAGCGCGGCCGGCGCGGGCTCTACCGCCGAGAGGGTGCTGGCGAGCGGGGACCGCTACGAGACCGCGGCCGCTATCGCGCACCGGATGCGGCAGGTGCGACCCGGCGACTTCCCGAGCCGCGCGCTGTTCGCCAACGGCAGCGACTCCGCGCGCTTCGCCGACGCGCTCGCACTGGCTCCGATCGCGCGCGCCACCGGCTCGCCGATCCTGCTGTGCGCGACCGCCAGCGTTCCCGCAACGACCTCCGGAACCGCCGACGACCTGGGACTCACCGAGCGCTACGCCGCCGGCGGCCCCGTGTCGCTCGACCCCGCGGTGCTCGCCGCGCTGGGCATCAGCGAGGCCAACCGGCTCGCGGGGGCAAACCGCATGGCGACGTCGGTCGCGGTCGCCGAGAAAGCCGTGGAGCAGCTCTGGCTCGACACGGGGACCGTCGGGATCGCGTCGGGACTGCCGGATGCACTCGCCGGCGGAGCCGCGGTCGGGCGCGACGGCGGCGTGCTGGTCTTCTCGGTAGGCAGCGACCTGTCGGCCGAGCCGGCGCACTTCCTCGAGACGCACCGCAACAATGTCACCCGGGTGTGGGTGCTCGGCGGCGGCAACGCCATCACCGACGAGGTCCGCGGCGACGTGGCGCGCATCAGGGAGTGAGTGCGGCTACTGGCGGGTGATCACGTAGGTGCCGAGCGGTACCTGCGGGAACAGCTCCAGCACGTCCGTGTTGTACATGCGGATGCAGCCATGGCTCGCCTTGGTGCCGATGACCCACGGCTGGTTGGTGCCGTGAATGGCGTAGGCGGTGAACTCCCAGCCCGACCCGCTTTGCTTGAACATCCGCATCTTGCGTGGACCGTACACGCTGCTCGGATCGGTGTGGTACTTGGCGAGGATCTTCCACGTCCGGGTGGGCGTCTCCATGCCCGGGGCGCCGATGGCGATCGGGTAGCTCTTCACCAGCTTGTTGTCACGAACCCAGTAGAGCTTGAAGTCCGACTTGTCGATGACGATGCACGTGGGGTACGGGTAGGCGAGCCTCTCGACGGTCATCGTGGCCGAGCAGCGCTTGTCATCCGGGTTGAGCGCGCGGACCTCGATGGTTCCGGACTTCGACGGCGAGGTGACGTCGCCGAAGTCGTAGTTGCTGTAGGGCAGCACGCTCTTGGTGATCTTCCACACGCCGCCCACGTACAGCGCGACGCGCGTGGTATTGGAGTTGACCGAGCCCTTCACGCGCATGGTCTTGCCGACCCACTTGCCCGAAGGCGCCGTGATACGCGGACGGCCCGGCGCGCCCTGGACCTCGGCGAGCTGATGATCGGCGACGGCCCTGGAGCCGCCGAGGACGACGACCTGCGAAACCGGCGCCGGAGGGTTGGTGAGGTAGGTGAACAGCTCCTTGGGCAGCCGCACGGAGTCAGTGGGCAGAACCACGCCGCCCGAGCGACCCAGCGATGAGGCGCCTGCAAGCGCGTCGGCGATCGAGGATGCGATGCCGACCCGGTCTCCCGTGCTCCAGCCGCGGTTGACCGCGTTGCGCGCTACCGAGGTTGCCGTCGAGTACTTGTTTCCGCCCCACCAGCGCGCGTCGCCGCTGAGCGCGCCGTACTGCGCGGCGCTCACCGCCTGCGACCCGCCGATGACGATGACCTCGGGTGTGCCGGTGGCTATGACTGCTGCGGTGGAACCCGGAACGCCGGCGGGTGCGGTGAGCAGCACGGGGATGCCGGTTGCGCGCGAAACCGCCGAGGCGGCCAGCGCGTCACTGAAGCGCTTGGCCTCCGCGCCGTTGGCGACGAACACCGCGTTGGGGACCGTGCGAGACGTCTCGGCAGCGACCTTGCGCACGCGATTGGCGATGCCCGCTGCGGTCGCGTAGCGACCACCGGTCTTCCACGGCTGCTCGACGGTGCCGCTGCCCACGAGTGAGCGGATCTCGCTCACGCGCGCCGACGGGACCGCGATGGTGCCTCCGACCACATGAACCGTGACGGTCGTGTTCGCCGAGACGATCGCCTGCAGGGCCGATCGAGTGGCGGCAGGGGTCGTCTTCGCGGAGGTAAGCAGGAGGGGCGCGTCGTAGGCCCAGCACAGAGACGACGCCGCGAGCGGGTCGACGAGCCCGGCCTGGTCACCGCTGGCGACCACCACGTGCTCGATGCCGGCCCAGCCCGGGTAGGCGTCGTGTGCCGCGGCAGCCGCGGAGGCGAAGCGATCGCCGCCCGCGAGTCGCACTGCGGGGATCGAGAGTTTGGTGACGCCCGAGGGCCAGGCGCCGGCGGCGGGCGTGGCCACAGGGGCCACGAGCAGCGTGGAGCACAGGACCGCCACTGCGAGCGAGGCGCGGATGAACGAACGGATTGGCGCGGTGATCGACGACACGTGAACCCCCCGGTTGGCCCTATGAACCTGGGTGCATTGTATGTCCCGTTGTCGCCAAAACAAAGAGCGCCCCCGCCCGGAGTATCCGGACGGGGGCGCGAACGCTGAACCGAGAGTACCGGCTAGAAGGCGCCGAACTCGAACAGCGAGTCGATCTGCTGACGCGTGTTCTCGGAGACGCTGTTCGCGCCGCCGAAGATGTAGAGCTTCGGCAGCGAGCCGTCGCCCAGGTCCACCATCGGCACGACCACGTCGCCCATGTACTCGGTGGTCGAGGTGTAGTCGTCCCAGCCGAACAGGTAGTCCTTCGTCGTGAGCAGCAATGTGCCGCCCTGCGAACCCACGGTCGCGCCACCGGTCAGCGCGTCGGGGATGTTGGCCGCAACACCGCACGAGTCACCGACGAGCAGGCCGCTTTGGACGGCCCAGTCGGCAACGGCGATGGCCGTGTTGTAGCGGTTGTTGCCCGCGAGACGGTTGGCAGGAGCCACGCCGAGGGCGTTGCGCACGCTCTCGGAGACGGTGTTCACGCCACCCGCGATGTAGATCTTGTCCGGGCTCACACCGAGACGGTCGATCTCATCGATCGTCGCCTGCGGAACCAGCGTCTGGCTCACGGTCAGGATCGGAGCGCCCTTGTACGCGGCGACCGTCGAGAGCGCGAGAGCGTCCACGAACTTGGTCTCCTCGGCGCCGTTGGCGATGAGGACCATCTCGGGCATGTCGGGCCGGACCTCGCCCATGCGCTGCGAGATCGCAGCGGCAGTCGCGAAGCGGTTGCCGCCGGCGATGCGGTCGACGACTCCGGCGTCATCGATCAGGTGGGCTGCGTCGGCGCCGAGCTTGGTCTTGATCTCGGCGTAGCGAGCCTCAGGAAGAGCGTTGACGCCACCGACGAAGTGGATCTCGATGTCGCCGTTCACGTCGATGATCTCGCGCAGCGCGGCGATGGTCTCGTCGGGCACGAACGTCGGGACCGTCAGGAGCATCGGAGCGCCGTCGTAGGCCCACGTGAGGCCTGCAGCGGCCAGCGGGTCGGCCGGGCTCGTGCCGGAGGCGATGATGACGTGGCTCACGTTCTCGTAGCCGTTGGTGAGCTTCTTGGCGATGGTCGCCGCGGTACCGTAGCGGCTCGTCGCCGACAGACGGGTCGAGACCGCCGTGTAGTCATCCATGACGATGTTGCCAAGTCCCACGGGGGTTCCGGGCGTCATCGTGACCAGGTTGCTGTCCGCCAGGCGGCGCTTGTTGTTGTAGTACTCACGGTAGTACTCCCAGCCGGCGTCGAACTCGACGGCGACGGAGCCGGTGAGCTCCTGACCGGGATAGTCGGGGTAAACCTCGAAGGTGCCGTCGGCGCGGCTCCAAGCAGTCGCCATGACATCCCAGGTGCTGCCTTCGCCCCAACCGCCCTGCTGGTAGAGCGTGACAGCGCCGTCAGCGATCGGCTGAGCGGTCGCGCTGACGAGCTTGCCCGTGAGCATGGGCTCGGTCGGCGTGACCTCAAGGTCGAAGCCGGTCTGCGGGTCGGCCCAGCTGGGGTCGACGGTGACCGTGTCGGCGAGCGAGACGTCGACAGCGCCATCCCAGAACGCGGCATTGTAGTAGCCGTCGAGCGGGGTCTCGACCTGCGGAGCGCCGCCCATGGTGCCGAGCTTCACGTCACCCGGCGCAACACCGCCGATGCCGTAGGCGCCGGTGGCGTCCGAGATGTCCCACTTGGTGTTCTCCCAGTATTCCTCGTCCGCGTTGTACACGAACGTGCTGACCTCGAGGCCCTCGACCGGAGCCGAGTCCGAGGCGCGCGTGACGGTGCCCTCAAGCTGAGGACCCGCGGGAGCCAGAGTGAAGTTCATGTCGGTGCGCTCGCCGCCGGGCAGGAACTGCCATTCGGCGAGGTCCGCGGCGGGTACGTTATTGAAGTACTCAGGGAGGTAGTAGAACTGGTCGTCGCTCTCCTCGATGTACTGGGGGTTCTCGCCGGTGTAGCCCGCGATGTAGAGACCTGCCGGAAGGTCGTAGACCTCCCACTCGCCGGCCTCGTCGCTCTCGGCGCCGTCCACCCAGAAGAACTCAAGGCCGTCCAGGGAGCCCCAGATGTCGATCCACACACCCGGAAGCGGGGTGACTCCGTCCTCGGCGTACACGACACCGCCGAGTGAGATCTCTGAAGGGGTCAAGGCGAAGTCGACGCCCCCGATCTCGACGCCCACGTAGTTGAGCTCGGTCGCCAGATCCATCGTGGCTGCCGCCTCGAACCACTGCTCCTGCCACACGGTGCCCACAGGTTCGCCGGTCTCAGGATCCCAGTCGATCATCCCGCCCTCGAACTGCACGAGGTAGAGGTTATCGGGCAGGTCGTAGAAGGCGTACGAACCGTCGATGTTCGTCATCGTCCAGTCGACCTGGACGTACTCGCTGAACTCGTCGTCCCACGCCCACAGGGCGACGGGCGCCCAGTCGGCGGGAGTGACTCCGTCTTCCTCCATGATCACGCCGCTGATCGCGACGGTGGCCGGGTCCAGCTCCGCGTCGATGCCGGTCGCCGGGCGAGGATCGCTGTCGCTTGTCACGATGGTGACGTTATCGGCGGCCTCGATCGTGGCCTGGTTGTCGTAGAACTCGCTGCGCAGGCCCTCAGCCGTGAAGCCGAAGCGGTAGACGCCCGAGCTGCCCGACATCGACCAGTCGCCCTCCGCGTCGGTGTAGGCCCAGTTCTCGGTCCACCACTCGCCCCAGTCGGCGTCGTAGGTGTAGGCCGTGACCTCGGCGCCATCGACGGGGATGCCCGCACCGCCGTCAGACGCGCGCACATTGCCGGAGGCCATCGGGACCAGGGGGAACATCTCGAAGTCGAAAGTGGTGTCGAGGTTCTCGGTGGTCGTGAGGCCGTCACCGTAGTAGAAGTCCTCGTAGCCGTCACGGTACGCCTCGAGGTCGTACGTCCCATTCGCAGGGAGCGCGTCAAAGGTGTAGACGCCGTTCTCATCGGTGGTGGCGTAGCCGTCGGGACCCTCCCACAGGCCGTCCCACCACCATGCATAGATATCGACGCCCGCGACGGGCTCACCCGTGTCTGCGTCGGTAACCATTCCGGTGATCACACCCGGAGCTGCGCTTGCGAGGGTCGGAGCAAGCATGAGCGCTACTCCGAGCACCAGCGCGAACAGTGTTGCGCGCCATCGGCCTGACATACACGTCCTCCTTGGCTCGTGCCGCCCATGACAGACGGCATCGCGTTCCCTGGACGCCGCCACGAATGCCGGTCGTCCCCCCTGAAATGCCTTTCCGAGCGTACCTACGAATCATAACGCCGGCGCGGCCTGCCGCCCAGCGCAAAACACCTGAAGAGTGCGGCTACTCGACCGCCTTCACGTTCTCGATGTAGAGCACCCCGGCGTCACCTTGGGGCCTGACCACGAGCTTGGCCTGGTACTCGCCGCCGATCTTGACGATGCGCGCCACTTCCGGCGTGCACCACAGTGTCGCGTTTCGATCCGTGAAGTCGCGGTTCAGCGCCTTGGCTCCGTCATCGGCGGCCTTCGACGTCTTGATGCGGGCAACCAGCCGTCCGCCCTGGACTCCCGAAGGCCCCCAGCCGTAGGGCTCGAATGTGATCGCGTACGTGGCGCCCTTGAAGTTGTCCGGCAGTTTGATGAGCCCGATCGTCTTAAGCGGCGGCGCAGGAAGCGTCGTGAGCCTGCTTCCCTCCGGTGCGGGTGCGGTCGGGGCGCCGGCGCGATTGCCTGAGGGCAGGTTCTTGCCCTCGTCGTCCGTCGGATCCTGGGTGGTCCCGGGCGCGGTCTGACCGCCTCCCGACGTGTCCCCGGGCTCGCCGGGCGTGCCGTTATCGGGCGTGCCCGTTGCGCCGGACTGCTCGCCCGTCATCGTGGACTCGCCAGTGGCCTGCCCCACGGGCTCATCAGCCGGGCCGCGAACCGCTGCAACGGCGATCGACGCGACCAGCAGCACTGAGACCGCGATAGCGGCGATGAGCGTGTTGCGTGCCGAGGTGTCCGTGTCTTGTGCCATGTTCGTCCTTCGGTCGTCGTCACATGCAGACGCAATGCGCTCACAGGATACCGCACGGGCCACCCTGCCCGCCCGCCTAACCACGGGTCGGGCGACCGGGCTGCAAGCCCCGTAACGGACCCGTGACGACGCGTCGTGGCACGTACCCGCTGTGCTAACCTGCCGTGTGGCGCCAACACGCGCCCCTATGTATGTATTCACGGGCTCAACGCGAGCCGGGGAGGTAGAGCTAATGGCCAGGGTCACAGTCGTCGGAACGGGCTACGTCGGTCTCATCCAGGGCGTGTGTCTCGCCGATGTGGGCCACGATGTCACCTGTGTCGACATCGACCGCTCCAAGGTCGAGCGCCTCCGCCGCGGCGAGCCCACCATCTACGAGCCCGGTCTCGACGCGCTGCTGCGCTCCGGCATCGACTCCGGCCGTCTGCGCTTCGAGACGCCCGAGGGCGGATGGGCGCCGCTGCTCGGCGACGTCGTCTTTGTCGCGGTCGGCACGCCCATGGCCGAGAACGGCGCCGCCGACCTCTCGTTCGTCCGCGCCGTCGCCACCTCGCTTGCCGCGGAGGCCGCCGAGCCCTTCACGCTCGTCATGAAGTCGACCGTGCCGATGGGCACCGGACGCGCCACCCTCGACCGCATCCTCGGCGAGGCTGAGGTCGAGATCTCCTACGTCTCCAACCCGGAGTTCCTGCGCGAGGGTCACGCCATCGAAGACTGGTACCACACCGACCGCGTGGTGATCGGCGCCGAAGATCGCGCGGCAGGCGAGCGCGTCGCGAAGCTCTACGAGTCCCTCGACGCCCCGGTGGTCCTCACCGACGTGGCGAGCGCCGAGACGATCAAGTACGCCTCGAACGCGTTCCTGTCGACCAAGATCAGCTTCATCAACGAGATGGCCAACGTCTGCGACTGCGTGGGAGCCGACATCGGCGCCGTCGCCGAGGGAATGGGCCTCGATAAGCGCATCGGCCCGCACTTCCTGCAGGCCGGCATCGGCTACGGCGGGTCCTGCTTCCCCAAGGACACGCGAGCGCTCGACTTCATCTCGATGCTGAACGGCTACCAGTTCGACCTGCTCAAGGCCGTCATCGAGGTCAACAACCGCCAGCGTCTGCTGCCGGTGATCCATCTGTCCAAGGCGTTTCCCGATCTGCACCGCCGTAAGGTCGCGCTCCTCGGCCTGTCGTTCAAGCCCTACACCGACGACGTGCGCGAGAGCCCGGCCCTCGACATCGCTCCCCTGCTCATCGAGGAGGGCGCCGAGGTCGCGTGCTACGACCCCATCGCGGGCCCCATCGAGCTGGACGGCGCGACGCGTACCGACTCCGTGTGGGACGCGCTCGAGGGCGCCTCGGCAGCGGTGCTTGTGACCGAATGGCCGGAGTTCATCGAGCTCGACTGGGCGCGCGTCCGCTCGGTCATGGCCGAGCCGGCCGTGATCTTCGACGGCCGCAACGCTCTGGACCGCGAGGCGATCGAAGCGGCTGGCTGCACGTACATGGCAGTGGGCCGCGACGGCTCGCACCGGCACTAGGGACCGCTTCGCGTGCGCATCCTCTACGTCCACCAGTTCTTCGCCACCCGCGACAGCTCGCTCGGGCTCATCCGCTCTTACGAGTTCTCTCGCCGGTGGGTCGAGCAGGGCCACGAAGTCACTGTCATCACCTCGGCCTCGCGCTTGCCCGCGGAGTTCTCCGAGAAGCTCTACTCGGAAGGCGAGATCGACGGCATCCGTATCCGCAGCGTGCGCGTGAACTACGACAACCGCATGGGGACTTGGCGGCGCATCGTGTCGTTCGCGACCTTCATGTTCGGTGCGTCCTGGCTCGCGTCGACCGCCGGCCGTCACGACGTCGTCTTCGCGACCTCCACGCCGCTCACCGTAGGCATCCCGGGATGGATCGCTGCGGCGCTGCACAACACGCCGTTCGTCTTCGAGGTGCGCGACCTGTGGCCTGAGGCTGCGATTCAGATGGGTGCGATCAGCCGCACCGGCCTGCTGGGACGCATCGGCAAGATGCTCGAGCGGTTCCTTTACCATCGTGCGCGCCACGTGGTCGCACTCTCGCCCGGCATGGTAGCCGGCGTCATCGGCGAGGGCGTGGACCCCGACCGCGTGCACATGGTTCCCAACTCGAGCGATCTCGACCTGTTTGGGCCCGGACCCAAGGACCCGGAGCTCGTGGAGCGCTACGGGCTTCACGAGCGCTTCGTGGTGGGCTACGCCGGCGCGATCGGACCTTCGAACGCCGTCGAGGACAACGTCCCCGAGGCTGCGCGCCTGTTGCACGAGCGTGGACGCGACGACGTCGTATTCCTGGTCGCCGGTGACGGCAAGTCGGTCCCCGCACTGACTGAGCGCACGGAGGGCCTGCCCAACGTCATCATCGCCGGTTCGATGCCCAAGGCCGAGGTGCCGCGCTTCACGCGGACCGCTGACGCGCTGATGGCGCTGTTCGCCGACAAGCCGATCCTTGCGACCAACTCGCCCAACAAGTTCTTCGACGGGCTCGCCACCGGACGGCCGATGATCGTGAACTCGGACGGGTGGACGCGGCAGCTGGTCGAGGACCACGAGTGCGGCATCTACTTCCCCGCCGAGGATGGAGCGGCGCTAGCCGACGCGATCGAGCGGCTCGCGGATCACGAGGGCGAGCGCACCCGGATGGGCGCGAACGCGCGCGCTCTTGCTGAGAGTGAGTTCGCACGAGATTTGCTCGCAGCGCGCGTCTTTGACGTACTCGAGAGTGCGGTCGAGGGACGCTAGTTCGTCCTGATCGGCGCGACCGGGACCTTGCTCACGTCCCAGTTCCGCCCGACGACAACGAGTACCTCCGTGGAGTAGGCATACATCCCGCGGCTCTCAACGAGCTTGGTTCCCGGCGGCAGCGCCTTGGCGACCAGCTCGGCCGCGCTCCTGTCGCCCTTGAAGACCACGAGCGTCTCCGGGTAGACGAACTGGTTGGCGTTGCCCACGTCGAGCACCTGGAATGCCTGCGCCTTGAGGATCGATGACGCCTGCTTCGCGCATCCCGCGATGCCGGCACCATTGCGCACGGTGACCGTCACCTTGGCCGGGTCGACCGTGGACTCCGCCTCGGTCTCCTCTGCGTCGGGAGTCGAGCTGTCCCCCTCGGATGCCTTGGGCTTCACAAAGGGCTCGCCGGCATTGAACTTGGCGAGAAGCGTTGCCTTGGCCTCCTCGTCGGTGACGATGTAGGGCGAGACCCAGTCACCACCGATGGTCGAGGTGTAGACCCGCTTGCTGCCGGCCCCGCGAAGCGCCTGGGCGGTGCGGAGCATCTCCATCAGCGACATGTCGGTCGAGATGTAGGGTGCGACGCCCGAAACGATGCCGGGGATCCTGGCCATGCTGGTGCGCTCGGCGACCTGATCGGCGATCGCCATGAAGAACGACTGCTGATTCTTCATGCGGGTGATGTCGGCGTCCGGATAGTCTCGGCTGCGGACAAAGGTGAGTGCGTGCTCGCCGTCCAGAAGCTGGTAGCCGGCATCGACGTGTGCGGCCCGGTGTCCGGGACTGCGGTCGGCCTTGATGTCGTTGATCTCCTGCGGGACGTCGACCCACACGCCGCCCATCGCGTCGACGGCCTTTTCGAAGCCCTCGAAGTTGATGGCCATGTAATGGTTGATCGACACGTCCGTGAACTTCTCCACCGTCTCGATGGTCAGCTCAGGCCCGCCGAGCGCGTAGGCGTTGTTGATCTTCTGGGTCCCGTGACCCGGCACCGTGACCTTGGTGTCGCGAGGGATCGACAGAAGCCAGACCTCTTTGGTCTTGGGATCGACTCGTGCGAGCAGCATGGAGTCAGTGCGATACACGGTCTCGCCCGGTCGGCGGTCGAAGCCGACGAGGAGCATGTTGTACGGCTCCATCGGCTTTGCCTTATCGAGCTGAGCGATGACCTTCTCCTGCTTGTAGATCGTCTTTTGCATCGTCTTCTCGATGTGCTTGGCGTACGCGAACACACCGATTCCGGCGGTCACGATCAGCACGCCGAGAGCAACGGCTCCGATGGCCGCGTAGCGCTTGGTGCGGGAACGACGACGCTCGCGCTCGACGCGAAGGCGGGCCGGAGCGCTCTCCAGCGGGCCTTTGCGGCGCGACGATGCATCCGACAGGGAGTACGTCTCATCGGGAACACGGGGCTTGGTGTTCTTGGGGATGGGCGTGCCGCGACGAGCCCCTGCGGAGGAGCGCTTCGCCGGGCGCGGAAGTCCGGAACCCTGGCGGTCAGACCCGCCACGCTTGAACGGACCCGACCCATTACTTGAAGAATGCTTACCCATGACCCTCCGAGATAGTGTGCGTGACTACTCGCCGACGCGATTCGAGTCGAACCTTTGCTCGAGCGCGACGACGATGGCTTCGGCCGCTCGACCGTCCCCGTAGACATCAGGATGGAGCGAAGGAGTTGCCAAACTGCCCGCCGCAGCGATTATCGCGGACTCGTCGGTGCCCACGAGGCGGTTCCAGCCGAGCTCCACGGTCTCGACCCACTCGGTCTCGTCACGCAGTGTGACGCAGGGGACGCCGAAGAAGTAGGCCTCCTTCTGCATGCCGCCCGAGTCGGTGAGCAGGCCTTTCGCGCACCGGAGGAGCGAGACGGTGTCGATGTAGTTGATCGGCGGCACCGCCACGACGTTGCGGGCGGTCGAGAGCAGGGCGTCGAGGCCGAACGACTCGATGTTCTTGCGCGTACGCGGATGAATCGCCCAGATGACGGTCTTGTCGAGCTGGCCAAACGCGCGGATGACCGACTCGAGCCTGGCCCGTGAGTCCGAGGTGCCCGCGCGGTGGACCGTGGCGAGGAAGTACTCTCCCCGCTCGACCTCGAAGCGCTCGAGCGCATCGGACGCGTCGACCTGATCGGCGAAGAAGCGCGCGGTGTCGAGCATGACGTCGCCCACGAGGTGGACGCCGTGGACGATGCCCTCGGCACCCAGGTTGGCGACCGCCGCCCGTGTCGGGCACAGGAGCAGCTCGCTCAGGTGATCGACCAGGACGCGGTTGGTCTCCTCGGGCATCGAGCGGTTGAACGAGCGCAGACCCGCCTCGATGTGCGCGACCGGGATGTGCGCCTTGGCTGCCGCGAGTCCCGCGGCCAGCGTGGTGTTGGTGTCGCCGTAGACGAGCACGACGTCGGGCTTCTGCTCGATGAACAGCTCCTCGAGCAGTCCCATCATCTCGCCGGTCTGCTTGGCGTGCGAACCACTGCCGACAGCGAGGTTGAAGTCCGGCTTCGGGATGCCGAGCTGCTCGAAGAAGACGTCGGACATCTCGTAGTCGTAGTGCTGACCCGAGTGCACGAGGATCTCCTCGTGACGCGCGCGGAGAGCCCGGCAGACCGGTGCCGCTTTGACGAACTGGGGCCTGGCCCCGACGACCGAGATGACCTTCATGTCAGCTCAGCACACCCTTCACAACCGAGACGACCTCTTCGATCTGCTCGCGCGTGATGCCGGGGAAGGCCGGCAGCGCGAACGTCGAACCGTCACAGGACTCGGTGACAGGCAGGGACGGGCGAACCCATCCCTCGCGCTTGTCGAAGACCTCCTGCTCGTGCAGGGACATCGGGTAGTAGAGCGCGGTGCCGATGCCGGCATCGCCGAGTGCGGCCATCACGTCGCCCGCACGGTCCGACTTGACGATGTAGAGGTGGTAGACCGCCTCGCCGTAGTCGCGCACGACCGGCAGCTCGAGATCCGGGGTGCCGGCGAGCAGCTCGTCGTAGACGGAGGCCGCGGCGCGGCGCTCGGCGTTCCATCGGTCGAGGTGCGGCAGCTTCACCGAGAGGATCCCGGCCTGCAGCGAGTCGAGGCGCGAGTTCACGCCGAAGGTGTCGTGGAAGTACTTCTTGGTGGTGCCGTGCGCCGCGAGCTTGCGCATGCGCGCAGCGAGAACCGCGTCGTCGGTGGTCACGCAACCGCCGTCGCCGGCGCAGCCGAGGTTCTTGCTCGGGAAGAACGAGAAGGCGGCCGCGCGGGCCAGAGAGCCGGCGCGCTTGCCCTTGTAGGTGGCGCCGATCGCCTGGCAGGCATCTTCGACGATCTCGAGGTTGTGCTCGGCGGCGAGTTCGATGAGCGGGTCCATGTCCACGCACTGACCGAAGATGTGGACAGGGACGATGGCCTTGGTGCGCGGGGTGATCGCGGCCTCGACCTTCGAGATGTCCATGTTGTAGGTGCCGGGCTCGATGTCGACAAAGACCGGGGTCGCACCGACGTGAGCGATGCACTCGACGGTGGCGAAGAACGTGAACGGGGTCGTGATGACCTCGTCGCCCTTACCGATGCCGAGCGCGGCCATGATCAGGAAGAGCGCGTCGGTGCCGTTACCGCAGGCGATGCAGTGCTCGGTGCCCACGTACTCGGCAACCTGCTCCTCGAGCGCCTTCACGCGCGGTCCGCCGATGAACGAGGCGTTGCTCATGACGTCGAACCACACGGCGTCGAGCTCGTCCTTGAGGTCGCGATACTGCGCTTTCAGGTCCAGCAGCGGGATACCCATGGATACTTTCGCTCTCCTTCATCTACGGTCGTTGCGTTCAGTGTGAAGCAGCCCGGGCACACACGCCAGGCGCGGTACCGAGCCGTTACCGGGCCTGATTCTCGAGCAGCTCGTCGGCGGGCACGTCTTTGATGACCTTCGCGGGCACGCCCATCACGAGCTTGCCTGCGGGCACGTCGCGGGTGACCACCGAACCGGTGGCGACAAACGCCTCCTCGCCGATCTCAATGCCGGGGAGGATGTGGCACCCGCCGCCGACACGCGCGCCGCGCCGCACGGTGCAGCCCTTGAGCTCGGCGAAGCGCTTCTCGGTACGGCCCATGTAGTTGTCGTTGGTGGTGACGACCATCGGCGCGATGAAGACGTCGTCCTCGAGCGTCACGTAGGCGGTGATGTAGGCGCCGCTCTGAATCTTGGTCCGAGCGCCGATCGAGGTGTCGTTCTCCACCGTCACGCTGCGGCCCACGACCGCCGAATCGCCCACCGAGCAGCGCTCGCGGATGCCGGCGTTGTCGCCGACGATAACGCCGTTGCCCAGCGTGGTCCCGGCCATGACGACCGTGTGCGACCCGATCGCGCACCCCTCGCCCACCACGACTCCCGGAAGGGGGCCGCCCTTGGCGGTCGAGCGCGGCGACAGCTTGGGACGCTTACCCACGATCGCGAAGTCCGAGATGACCGTCCCGGCTCCGATCTCGGCGCCCTCGCAGATGGTGACGTGGTTTCCGATGACGCAATCGGATCCGATCACCGCACCCGCCTCGACCACCACGAAGCTACCAAGCGAGACGCCGGGCTCGATGCGAGCGCCGGCGTCGATGGTGACCAAGTCGTTCATGTTCAGACCTCCAGCGCGATGTCGATCGGGGCGCCGCCGCCGGCCATCGACTCATCGACGGCCTCCAGCACGCGAACGACCGCAAGACCGTCACGGCCGTCGCTGCGCGGCTTCTCGCCGTTGTTACAGCAGTCGAGGAAGTGCTGGACCTCGATGGAGAGAGGCTCCTTCATCTGCACGAACGGCACGGTGATGTCGCCGAAGCGCAGTGTGAGGTCCTGGTTCCACGACATCGCGTCCTCGGGAGCACCGAGACCCTTGTCGTAGATCCATATCTTCTCGGTGGCCTCCATGTCGTCGAACACGAGCATCTTCTTGGTGCCGACGACGGTGAGCTTGCGGACCTTGTGGGGGTCGAGCCAGCTCACGTGGATGTTGGCCATGCGACCGCTCGGGAAGTGCAAGTTCGCAAAGACGGTGTCGTGTACACCCGGCGTCACGTAGTCGGCGCCGTTGGCCGAGACGCGGTCGGGCGTCTCGCCGAGCAGATAGAGCGCGATCGAGACGTCGTGAGGAGCCAGCGACCAGAAAGCGTTCTCCTCGGTGCGAACCTTGCCCAGGTTCAGACGCTGCAGGTAGACGTAGAGCACGTCGCCGAGCTCGCCTGAGGCGATGTAGTCGCGAATCCAGTTGATGGCGGTGTGGTAGACCATGAGGTGCCCGGTCATCAGCGTGACGCCCTTGGCGTCGGCGAGGCGCACGAGCTCCTCGGCATGCGCTGAGGTCAGGGTCAGCGGCTTCTCGACGAAGCAGTGCTTGCCGGCCTCGATGACCTGCTTGGCGATGGCGTGATGGCTCGGTGCCGACGTCGCGACGACAACCGCTCCGATGTCCTCCCGGGCGAGCATCGCACCGAGGTCGCTCGTGACGTCGACCTCCGGATACGCCGCCGAGAAGCGCTTGAGGTTGTCCTCGGACAGATCACAGCACGCCAGCAGGCGCGCGTCCCCGAGTCTATCCACGTTGCGGACGAGGTTTGGGCCCCAGTAACCGAACCCGACGACACCAACTCCGATGGGAGCGCTCACAGGCGAACCACCTTATCGCTCGCGAAGTCCTTGAGGGCGTTACGCGTATCGAGGATCAGATCTGCCGAGCGCACCACGAGGTCGTAGTCGAGGTTGCGGTGTGCCGCGACGATGAGCACGGCATCGGCATCGGCGAGCTCTCGCTCGGTCAGGTCCACGTACGGGACCGTGCGACCGTCCTCGTGATACTCAGGCACGTAGGGGTCGTGGTAGACGACCTCGGCATCGTTGTCGAGGAGCAGGTCGATGATCTTGATCGCCGGGCTCTCGCGCATGTCGTCGATGTCGTTCTTGTAGGCGACTCCGAGCACCAGTACCCGGCTGCCCGCGAGCGCCTTGCGACGCGTGTTGAGCGCCGACATCAAGCGCGTGACCACGTAGTACGGCATGTTCTCGTTCACCTTGCCGGACAGCTCGATGAACTCGGTGTGGAAGTCGAACTCACGAGCCTTCCACGACAGGTAGAACGGGTCGATCGGAATGCAGTGACCGCCCAGACCGGGGCCCGGGTAGAACGGCATGAAGCCGAACGGCTTGGTCTTGGCCGCGTCCACGACCTCCCAGATGTTGATGTCCATGCGCTCGCACAGCATCAGCAGCTCGTTGACGAGCGCGATGTTGACGCAGCGGAAGATGTTTTCGAGGAGCTTGGTCATCTCGGCCGCGCGGGTCGAGGAGACCGGGACCACGGTGTCGAGGAAGCTCTCGTAGAACGCGACCGCCATCTCGGTGCATCGCGGGGTCTGACCGCCGACGACCTTGGGCGTGTTCTTGGTCTGGTACACGGGGTTTCCCGGATCAACGCGCTCGGGGGAGAAGGCGAGGTAGATATCGGTGCCCACCTTCAGGCCGCCGGCCTCCAGGATGGGGCGCACGATCTCGTCCGTGGTGCCGGGATACGTGGTCGATTCCATGGTGATGAGCATCTCGGGACGCAGGTACGGCGTGAGCGCCTCGGTCGCCGAGACCATGTAGGAGACGTCCGGCTCCTTCATCTTGTTGAGCGGCGTGGGGACGCAGATCGCGACCGCATCACACTCGGCGACACGCGAAAAGTCCGTGGTCGCGCTGATCAGACCCTGCTCCACGAGTGGGGCGAGTTCCTCGGTGGGCACGTCGGGGATGTAGCTCCGACCCGCATTGACTTCGTCGGTCTTGCCCTGCGAGACCTCCAGGCCGATGACCCGGTTGCCCTCCTTGGCCATCTCGACGGCCAGGGGCAGTCCGACGTAGCCGAGTCCGACAACGCCGAACACCGCACTACCGTCGCGCAAACGCTCTTCGAGTCCCATGGGCTCCAGTCCTATTCGTAGCGCGGCGGAAGTGGACCTCCCGCCCCGGTCGTCAACCTTGCTATTTTATCGCGAACATCAACTCGCCAGAACAGGCGAGTTCACCACCGACCGTTGCGGTCGCTTCACCAAAGCCGATCGGGCCGCGCATGCGAGTGATCTTGCACTCCAGTCGCAGGGTGTCGCCCGGCACCACCTGCCGCTTGAATCGCACCTTGTCGATGCCGGCGAAGAACGCGAGCTTGCCCTTGTTCTCGTCCAGGCTCAGCAACGCGACGGCCCCCGCCTGGGCGAGCGCCTCGACGATGAGCACGCCGGGCATGACCGCGTACTCGGGAAAGTGCCCGGGCACCCAGAACATCTGGTCGGTCACCTCAAGGATCCCCACCGCCGAGACACCCGGCTCGAACTCCTCGACGCGGTCGACGAGCAGGAACGGGTGGCGGTGCGGGATTATGGCTTCGATAGCCTCACGGTCGAGCATGGTCACTCCCCTTCTCGGATGCGGCTCAGCAGGCTGCCGGTGAACCGGCGGCCTGAGTGCGACTGATGTCGGCGCCCAGCGCGGCGAGCTTCTCCACGAAGCGCTCGTAGCCCCGATCGATGTGGTAAACGTCGCTCACGACCGTCTCACCCTCTGCAGCGAGTCCGGCCAGGACGAGCGCCGCTCCCCCGCGCAGGTCGGTGCTGCGCACCGGCGCGCCGGACAGCGCCCTCACCCCGTTGACGAGCGCGTGATGCCCCTCGATGCGGATGTCGGCGCCCATGCGGGACAGCTCGTCGGCGAACATGAACCGGTTCTCGAAGACGTTCTCGGTGATGATCGAGCCCCCCTCGGCAAGTGCGACGAGCGCCATGAACTGCGCCTGCATGTCCGTGGGAAAGCCCGGGAACGGCAGCGTCTGGATATCGATGGCCCGAAGCGGACCGTCGGGGCAGTCAACGGTGACGCCGTCTGCAAGCCGCTCGACGTGGCAGCCGGTCTCGGCGAGCTTGATGAGCACGAGCTCGAGGTGAGCCGGGTCGAAGCCGCGGACGGTGACCCGGCCCTTCGTGATCGCGCCGGCGACGATGAAGGTACCGGCCTCGACACGGTCGCCTACGACCCGGTGCTCAACGGGGTGGAGCGACTCCACCCCCTCGACGGTGATGGACGGGCTGCCTGCGCCGGTGACGCGCGCTCCCATCCCGATGAGCATGGTGGCGAGGTCGACGATCTCCGGCTCTCGCGCCGCATTCTCGATGACGGTGGTGCCGTGAGCCAGGACCGAGGCCATCAGCAGGTTCTCAGTCGCGCCCACGCTGGGAAACTCGAGCGTGACACGCGTGCCGACGAGCCCGCCATCCGGCGCCTTCGCGTGCACGAACCCGTGCCCGAATGTGATCTCGGCGCCAAGCTGCTCGAGGCCGCGCAGGTGCATGTCGATCTTGCGGGACCCGATGTTGCAGCCGCCCGGCAATGCCACCCGAGCCTCGCCGAGCCGGGCCACGAGCGGGCCGAGCACTGCGATCGAGGCGCGCATTTTGGCGACGAGCTCGTAGGGGGTATCAGCGCCGGTAAGGCCGGTCGCGTCTATCTCGAGGGCGTGCTTTGAGCGTGTCACGTGTGCGCCGAGGACGCCGAGGACCTCGGACATGATGTCGACGTCGGCGATGTCCGGGACGTTGGTGATGCGCGAGACTCCCGGAGCGAGGAGTGCGGCCGCCATGAGCTTGAGCGCGGAGTTCTTTGCGCCCTCGACCTTGACTTCCCCCTCGAGGCGGTTGCCTCCACGAACAATGATGGATTCCATGCCCGAGAGGATACCCCACCACCGCCCCGGGCGTGCTTGGCCGTCACCCCACCGTGAACAGAGGAAGGGGCGGGATATGCTCCCGCCCCTTCCGAACCTCTATCGACATGCGTTCGTGTCTAGCGCGAACGCTTCTCGGCAGCCTTGAGCTGCAGATCGCACCACAGGAGCTCGCGCTCGCACTCGGCGCGCCTGTCCTCAGCATCGACGGGCAGCTCGGCCAGCTCGGCCATGACGCGTTCCTTGGACTCAAGGGCGCGTGCTTTGTCGATATTGGAGATGGCGATCGCCTGATCGGCGAGCACGATAACCTTGTCCTCGTGCACCTGCATGTAGCCACCGGCGATCGAGAAGACCTCCCACTCGTTGGCCGCCTCGCCGTACTGCAGCCGGACTTCGCCCGGAGCGAGCGTGGTCACGAGCGGCGCGTGCAGCGGAAGGATGCCGACCTCACCGGCGGTCGTCATGGCGACGACCATCCTCACCTCACTTGAGTGGAGGATGCGTTCCGGGGTGATCACCTCGCACAGTAGTGTGCGTGCCATTCCATCGCTCCCTTACGCCGTCGCGGCCATCTGCTTAGCAGCCTCGAGGACCTCTTCGATGCCGCCCTTGTAGCGGAAGGCCTGCTCGGGGATGTCGTCGCACTCGCCCTTGGCGATCATGTCGAAGCCACGGATCGTGTCCTCGAGCTTCACGTACTTGCCGGCCATACCGGTGAACGTCTCGGCCACGAAGAACGGCTGCGAGAGGAACTGCTGCATCTTGCGTGCGCGCGAGACGGTCAGCTTGTCCTCCTCGGAAAGCTCGTCCATACCGAGGATCGCGATGATGTCTTGCAGGTCCTTGTAGCGCTGCAGGATGGCCTGCGTCTCACGCGCGACACGGTAGTGCTCCTCGCCGACGACCTCGGCCGACAGGGCGCGGGAGGTCGAGGCGAGCGGGTCCACGGCCGGGTAGATGCCGAGCTCGGAGATCGAACGCGACAGAACCGTCGTGGCGTCGAGGTGCGTGAACGCCGTGGCCGGCGCCGGGTCGGTAAGGTCGTCCGCAGGCACGTAGATGGCCTGGACCGACGTGATCGAACCGGTCTTGGTCGACGTGATGCGCTCCTGCAGGTCGCCCATCTCGGTCGCCAGCGTGGGCTGGTAACCAACCGCCGAAGGCATACGGCCGAGAAGCGCCGAGACCTCGGAACCCGCCTGCGTGAAGCGGAAGATGTTGTCGACGAACAGCAGAACGTCCTGGCCCTGGTCGCGGAAGTACTCCGCGGCGGTCAGACCGGCCAGACCCACGCGCAGACGCGCTCCGGGAGGCTCGTTCATCTGACCGTAGACCAGAACGGTCTTCTCGATGACGCCTGACTCGCTCATCTCCTGGTACAGGTCCGTACCCTCACGGGTACGCTCGCCCACGCCGGTGAACACGGACGTACCACCGTGCTGCATGGCGAGGTTGTTGATGAGCTCCATGATGATGACCGTCTTGCCGACTCCCGCGCCGCCGAACAGACCCGTCTTGCCGCCCTTGATGTAGGGCTCGAGCAGGTCGACGACCTTGATGCCGGTCTCGAAGATCTCGGTCTTGGGCTCCAGCTCCGCGTATTCGGGGGCCGGGCGGTGGATCGGGTAGAACGCCTCGACCTCAGGCATGGGCTGGCCGTCGACCGGCTCACCCATGACGTTCCAGATGCGGCCGAGCGTCGACGGGCCAACCGGCATCTGCATGGGGGCACCGGTGTCGATGACCTCCATGCCGCGGGTCAGACCGTCGGTCGAGCTCATGGCGACCGCGCGAACCTGGTTGTTGGGGAGGTGCTGCTGCACCTCAGCGATCGTCTTGAGGTGTCCGACCGGCGTTTCGACGTCGATCTTGAGCGCCGTGTAGATCGCCGGGATGGCGTCCGGGGCAAACTCCGCGTCGATGACCGGTCCGACGATTCTCACGATTCGTCCGACATTCATGCGCATATCCTTCGTTTCAGTGGCTGCCATCTAATCCTCCAGAGCCGCCGCGCCGCCGACGATCTCGGCGATCTCCTGGGTGATCGCGGCCTGGCGTGCGCGGTTGTAGCTGCGCGTCAGGGTCGTGATCATCTCGGAGGCGTTGTCGGTGGCGGACTTCATCGCCTTGCGGCGTGCGCCGTGCTCAGAGGCCGCGGACTCCATGAGGGCGCGGTAGATGAGCGTCTCGACGTACGTGGGAAGCAGCATCTCGAGAACGGACTCTGCGTCCGGCTCGAACTGGTACTCCGCATTGACCTTGTGCGACTCGACTTCCTCAGCCGCTTCAGTCATCACGCGACGCTCGATGGGCAGGAGCTGGTGCATCTCCGGGAGCTGCTCGGCGACGTTCTTGAACCTGTTGAAGGCGATGTAGACCGCATCGACTTCCTCGGCCGAATAGGCGGAGATGAAGTTCGAGGCAATCGCCTTCGCGTCACCGAAGGTGGGCTTGTCAGAGATGTCACGGTAGGTGGCGACGGGCTCGACTCCGCGGTAGCGGAAGTACGCGCCGGCCTTCTTGCCCACCGTGATCAGGTCGACCTTGGCACCCGCGGCGGTCTCGTCGCGCATCGCCGTCTCGGCGAGACGGATGATGGACGAGTTGAACGCGCCGGCGAGGCCACGGTCCGAGGTCACGGCGATCACGATCACACGCTCACGCTTCTCGTGCTCCGCGAGCAGCGGGTGGGTGGCGCCGACCGCGAAGCGGGCGACGTTGCCGAGGACCTCCATCATCGAGAGGGCGTACGGACGTGCCGCCTCGATGCGCTCCTGCGCCTTCTTGATCTTGGCCGTCGAGACCATCTCCATGGTGCGCGTGATCTGACGCGTGCTATGCGTGCTGTCGATCCGCTGCTTGATGTCTCTCAGGTTGGGCATGTGCTACTCCCCGGCCGTGAACTGGGCCTTGAACTCCGTGATCGCCTTCGAGAGAGCCTCGGCGGTTTCATCGGAGATCGTCTTGGTGTCCACGATCGCTTTGCCGACCTCGGGATACGCGCTGCCCACGAACTGGATGAGACCGTCGCGGAACGCCGGCACCTTGGCAGGATCGAGATCGTCGAGGAAGCCCTTCGTACCCGCGAAGATCGCGACGACCTGGTGCTCGACAGGCATGGGGGCGTACTGCCCCTGCTTGAGGAGCTCGACGAGACGCGCACCACGAGCGAGCGTGTCCTGCGTCGACTTGTCGAGGTCGCTGCCGAACTGGGCGAACGCCGCGAGTGAGCGGTAGTTCGCGAGGTCCAGACGCAGCGAACCCGCGACCTGCTTCATCGCCTTCACCTGTGCGTTACCGCCGACCCGAGAGACGGAGATACCAACGTTGATGGCGGGGCGTACGCCCTGGAAGAACAGGTCCGACTGCAAGAAGATCTGGCCGTCGGTGATGGAGATGACGTTGGTCGGGATGTAGGCCGACACGTCACCGGCCTGAGTCTCGATGACCGGCAGGGCCGTGAGCGAACCGGCGCCTTCGACATCAGACATCTTGACCGCGCGCTCCAGAAGGCGGCTGTGCAGGTAGAAGACGTCACCCGGGTAAGCCTCGCGGCCCGGCGGGCGGCGCAGCGTGAGCGACATCTGGCGATACGCGACAGCCTGCTTGGACAGGTCGTCGTAGACGCAAAGGACCGCGCGACCCGGGTTGTCCTGGTTCGCGGGCTTGCCGTCCTCGCCGTTGTACATGAAGTACTCACCGATCGCGGCGCCCGACATCGGGGCCAGGTACTGCATCGGCGCAGGGTCGGACGCGTTGGCGGCGACGATGATCGTGTAGTCCATCGCGCCGTGCTGGGCAAGCGTCTCGACCACGCCGGCGACCGTAGAGGCCTTCTGGCCGATCGCGACGTAGATGCAGATGACGTCCTTGCCCTTCTGGTTGATGATCGTGTCGATGGCGACAGCCGTCTTACCGGTCTGACGGTCACCGATGATCAACTCGCGCTGGCCACGACCGACGGGAATCATCGAGTCGATGGCCATGATGCCGGTCTGGAGCGGCTCGTGAACGCCCTTGCGCTCGATGACGCCGGGAGCGCGGAACTCGACCGGGCGTACGCCCTCGGCCGCGATCGGGCCCTTGCCGTCAAGCGGCTGGCCGAGCGGGTCCACGATGCGGCCCAGCATGGCGCGGCCGGACGGCACTTCGACGACGCGGCCCGTGGTGCGAACCGTGTCGTTCTCCTTGATCGATTGGAGGCCGCCCAGAAGAACGGCGCCGACCTCATCCTCATCGAGGTTGAGGGCCATTCCGTACACAACCTGGCCACCTTCGGCCATGAACTCGAGAAGCTCACCAGCCATGGCTCCACGCAGTCCGTCAACGCGTGCGATTCCGTCTCCAACCTGCAGGACGGTACCTACCTCACGCACGTCAACCTCTGCGACGAACTTGTCCAGTTGCGCTTTCAGTACATCGTTAATGGCGCTAGCAGTGATCTCAGCCACCTACGCCTCACCTCCCTGCAGAGTCGTAGAGAGCGTGGCGCGCATGGAGTCGAGCTGGGAAGAAAGACTCCCGTCGAGCACGCGGCCCGCGACATTGATGACGATGCCACCGACGATGGAGGCGTCGACACGCTCACGGAGCGTGACGGGCCGAGCCAGCGCGGCGGACAACTTGTTGACGATCGAGGTGCGCGTGGCGTCATCGAGTTCAATGGCGGTCGTGACCTCGGCCACGACGATTCCACGCTCCCTCTCGGCGATCTCGCCGAACGTGCGGGCGACCTCACCAAGGAGCTCGGTGTGGGCGCGATCGACCGCGAGACCCGCGACCGCGAGGACCTCGGGCGACACGGAGTCACCGAAGATCTCGCGCATGATGTCGCGCTTCTTCTCGGCCGGGACGCTCGTGTCGGTGAGCGCCTGGCGCAGGTCGATATGACCACGGACAGCTTCGGCGACGGCTTTGATGCCGGCGTCCGTAGCGTCAACGGCGTCCGCAGCTGCGGCGAGGTCGAACAGGACCCTTGCGTAGGTCCCTGCGATCTCGCTAGTTGTCATTCAGGCCACCCACCTCTGAGAGGTACTGGTCGATGAGCTTGGCGTGATCGGCGGCCGAGAGCTTCTCGCCGATGAGCTTGCCGGCGACGGCGACCGAAACATCGGCGACCGAAGTCTGCAGCTCGGCGATGGCGGCCTGGCGCTCGGCGACGATGGCCTCACGGGCCTTCGCGACGACCTGGTCGGCCTCTTCCTTGGCCTTGGCGACGATCTCGTCCTTCATCGTCTCAGCGACCTTGCGGCCCTGCTCGATGACCTTGCCGGCCTCGGTGCGAGCCTCGGCCATCTGCTGCTTGTACTCCTCGAGCATGCGCTCGGCCTCGACCTTGGTCTCCTCGGCCTTCTCCAGGGACTCCCGGATGGCGTCGGTACGCTTGTCGAGCATGGCCGTGATGGCCGGGAAGGCGAACTTCCACAGCAGCACGAACAGGATCAGGAACGCGACCCACGTCGGCCACAGTGCGGCCGGGTTGGGATACACGGAACCAAGCGTGCCGGCAAGACCTGACTCGGCCGCTGCCTCCGTGGCGCCCTCCGACGCATACGCGTATTCAACGAATGAAAACACTTTTCGAACCTCCGTCCGCGTGTCGGCGTGCTAGATCAGGAACGTGAGGACGAAGCCGAGGAGCGCGAGCGCCTCGGTGAACGCGATGGCGATGAACATGGTGGTCTGAATACGACCGGCCATCTCGGGCTGGCGGGCCATGGCCTCGAGGGCCTTGCCGCCGACGATACCGATACCCACACCCGGGCCGATCGCCGCGAGACCGTAGGCCAGACCCTTACCAATGGCTTCGATGTTGCCTTCCACTGCGTGATCCTCCTTCTTTCGTAAACCTGTTTCGTCAGGTTATGCAAACCGTCGTTGTAACCGGCGGGTGCCGGAGACTACCGTGCTTAGTGCTCGGACGCGTGGACCGAGCTCTGGATGTAGACCGCCGTGAGGATGGTGAACACGTAGGCCTGGATTACGGCCACGAACACCTCGAAGGCGTACATCAGAATCAAGAACACGAGCGAGACCGCGCCCACCGCCACTCCGCCGACGGACCAACCCAGGCTCTTCTCCAGGATCGGCCAGAACAGCGCGACGAACGCCGAGAAGACGCCGAGGATGATGTGACCGGCGTACAGGTTGGCGAAGAGTCGAACGGAGAGCGTCAGCGGTCGAACGAGGAACGTCGAGATGAACTCCAGCAGGAAGATGAAGCCTCCCAGCGGGATGCTCGCAGCGAGCGGCATCTCACGGACGCCCGAAGGAATCAGGCTCTTGAGATAGCCGAACGCACCGTTCTTAGCGAAGCCGATCCAGACGAACACGATCCACGAGATGAGGGCGAGTGCCACGGAAGCGCCGAAGGCGCCGCCGATCGACTTGCCGCCGGGGATCAGGCCAAGGAAGTTCGCGGTGAGGATCCAGAAGAAAAACGCGCCGAGAAGCGGCACGTACTTCGGACCATCCTTCTCACCGATGACCTCCACGGCCATGTTGCGGATGAACTCGACGCCCATCTCCAACATGCCCACAAGCTTGCCCGCCGGCGCCAGCGCCGTCGTGGCCGCACCGCCATCGGCGACCATCTTGAGCTGACGACGCTCCTTGCTCGCGACGATGAAGAACAGCGTCCCGATCACGAGAACGGCGAACAGGCCCCACACGACATAGTTCGTGAGCACCAACGGCGAAACCACCGGCTCAGTCGTATGCATGTCGTTGTAGGGCAGCACCGAGAGCTCATGGACGAGCTCTTCGATCTTTCCAGGTAGCTGATCCAAGGGGTTCACGCTGCTATCTACCTCCCATCCCGGTGCCCGACCTCAGGTCGGGCGTACCTGTGCAGGCCGGCGTACCGGACCAGCTCGACCATATAACCGATCAGAAACGAACCCGCGAGCGCGATACCAAAAGCGGGAAAGCCCGCGGGGACGTACTTGCTGTAGACAAACAGAACGACCGTCGCAACGAACAGACGGCCGAAGAGTGCGATGCCAGCGATGAGGATGCCGCGAGTGGGATCGTCCGAGTCGATGGAGAAGAAGCTCTTGCGCGACATCGCCAACAAACCAAGCCCGCATGCGAGGCCCAGAATGGCGGCAACGACAGGATGCGAAAGCAGCGCGACGAGACTATCGACCGGCGTGGGAGTCAGTGTTCCTTACCCCTCTTATTGCGACCCAACTCGTTTGACGCTTCCAAGACCGCCGGACGGTCCGGAAAGGACCATCCTCTCGAACCCACTCGCACTGCCCTAGCGTTCGTGCGTGAGGGTCCGGACCGGGGGGCCTCGGAAGGCGGACTTATCGTACAGGAAGGTTCAGGGTCGGACAAGGAGAAACGAGCCCCTACTCGCCGCCCTCGTCTGCGTGCTGGTGCGCGGCCTCGTAAAGGCCCAGCCAGTACGCCATGAACGCCGTGATGACAAAGAGCGCGACGAGTGCCGCCAGCTTCACCGGCCCGGGCGCATAGCGCACGGCATAGCCTCCGACCGACAGCGCGATGCACCACGCGTAGATGATCAGAACGGTCTGACGCTGGTTGAATCCGATTCCCAGAAGACGGTGGTGGATGTGACCCTTGTCGGCCTCCTGGATCGGGCGCTTGTGACGCAGCCGCCGCACGATCGCCGAGGCGGTGTCGAAGATCGGCACCCCGATGATGATGAGCGGCACGGCAAGGGCGATGGCCGCCGTGGTCTTCATCACGCCCAACAGTGAGATCGTCGCCAGCGTGAAGCCCAGAAACATCGCGCCCGAGTCACCCATGAAGATCGACGCCGGGTTGAAGTTGTATCGCAAGAACCCGAGGCACGCGCCGATCACGACCGCGGCAAGCGCGGCGGCCACCAGCTGATTGCCCTGGGCCGCAAGCACGAGAAGGCTCGTGGCCGCGATCGCAGATACGCCGGCCGCCAGACCGTCTAGACCGTCGATGAGGTTGATGACGTTGGCGAATCCAACGAGATAGATGATCGTGACCGGCACCGACAGCAGCCCGAGAAGTATCAGCCCGCCGCCCAGCGGGTGGCCGACAAACTCGATGCGCAACCCGGAGAAGACGACCACGCTCGCCGCCAGGACCTGCCCCAGCAGCTTCCACTGCGGCCGCATGTCGATGATGTCGTCGATCAGCCCGACCGCGAACATCAGGCTGATACCTGCGAAGACCCCCCGCAGATCGACGGCCCCTCCGCGAGACTGGAGGAACTCGCCGCCCCAGCCGAGGTACATCTCGCCCAGCACCTGCGCGGCAATACCCGCGCTCACGCCGATGAAGAGGGCGACGCCACCGAGACGCGAGATGGGCGTGGTGTGAACCTTGCGCCCACCGCCCCGGTCGACGAGCCCGAACCGGGTGGACACGGCGCGCACGATCGGTGTGACGAGCAGCGTCACCAGCGCCGCAATCGCAATCAGGCCCAGGTAGTGCTGGACGCTCATGAAGCCTCACCGGGTGGCTCGGCGACAGTGACCGCCGGCTCGACGCGGCGCGGCGTGAGCCCAGCCTCGGCGAGCAGCTCTGCGGAGAGCGGGTCGGGATACGAATCGCGGTAGGCGATGTCTACGACGCCGGCGTTGAGCAAGATCTTCGCGCACAGGACGCATGGCTGGTGGGTGCAGTACGCGGTGGCGCCATCCATCGCGATACCGTGCTTGGCGGCCTGGATGACCGCATTCTGTTCCGCGTGGATGCCGCGGCACAGCTCGTGATGACTCCCCGACGGGATGTTGCGCTGTTCACGCAGGCACCCCACCTCCTCGCAGTGCGCAAGGCCTTTGGGCACCCCGTTGTAGCCGGTAGCGAGGATCCGCTTGTCTTTCACGAGCACCGCGCCGGTGTGGCGGCGCAGGCACGTGGAACGGCCCGCGACCTGACCGGCGATCGCCATGAAGTATTCGTCCCAGGATGGGCGGGGCATCGGCTCGGCTCCCTACTTGGTGCCGAAAAGCCGGTCGCCCGCGTCACCGAGGCCCGGAACGATGTAACCGTGATCGTTGAGGTGCGAGTCGACGGCGCAGCAGTAGATCTTCACGTCGTCGCAGCACTTGAGGACCTCTTCGATGCCCTCGGGCGCCGCAAGCAGGACGAGCAGGTTGATCGCACCGGCACCCTTCTGGCGAAGGAACTGCACGGCTGCGGCGGCCGAGCCGCCGGTTGCGAGCATGGGGTCGACGATGAGCACGTCGCGCTCGGCGATGTCCTCGGGCAGCTTGCAGTAGTACTCGACCGGCTGCAGCGTCTCCGGGTCGCGGTAGAGGCCCACGTGCCCGACCTTGGCGGCCGGGATGAGCTCGAGGATGCCCTCGACCATGCCCAGGCCCGCACGCAGGATCGGGATCACGGCGACCTTCTTGCCGGCGAGAACCTTGGTGGTGGTCTCGGTGATCGGCGTCTGAACGGTCGTCTCGGCGAGCTGGAAGTCCCGGGTGGCCTCGTAGGCCTCGAGCATGGCGAGCTCCTTGACGAGCTCGCGGAACTCCTTGGCCCCCGTGCGAACGTCGCGCAGGATCGAGAGCTTGTGCTGGACCAGCGGGTGATCGACGATCACCACGTTGGACGGGAAGGTGCGCGTGTCAGCCATTCGCGGGGGCTCCTCTCGGCGGTTTCTACAGTTCGGGGTAGAGCGGGTGCTTGGCGAGCAGCGCCTCGACCTGCAGGCGGATGTCGGCGAGCACCGACTCGTCGTCGCGGTTGAACAGTGTCTGGGCGATCAGGCAGCCCACGGTGTGGGCCTCGCCGCGGCTGAACCCACGAGTCGTCATCGCGGGCGAGCCGACGCGGATGCCGCTCGTCACGAACGGGCTCTCGGGGTCGTTGGGAATCGCGTTCTTGTTGACGGTGATCCCCACGCTGTCGAGCAGCTTCTCGGCATCTTTGCCGGTAATCTCGGCAGAGCGCAGATCGACGAGGCACAGGTGGTTGTCGGTGCCGCCGGAGATCAGACGCAGGCCGCACTCGACCATCGCCTCGCCCATCGCGGCCGCATTCTCGACCACGGCATCGATGTAGTCCTTGAACGACGGGTCCATTGCCTCCTTGAACGCGACGGCCTTGCCGGCGATATCGTGCTCCAGCGGACCTCCCTGCAGGCCGGGGAAGACCGCTTTGTCGAGCGCGGCGGCCCATTCCTGCTTGCACAACACGAAGCCCGAACGCGGGCCCCGCAGCGTCTTGTGCGACGTCGAGGTCACGAAGTCGGCAAAAGGAACCGGGCTGGGGTGAACGCCCGTGGCCACGAGGCCGGCGATGTGCGCCATGTCGACCATCAACACCGCGCCGACTTCCTTGGCGATGGCGGCGAAGCGCTCGAAGTCGATGACGCGGGGATACGCGCTCGCTCCGGCGATGATCATCTTGGGCTTGTGCTCGCGCGCCAGACGCTCAACGGCTTCGTAGTCGATCGTCTCGGTCTCCATGTCGAGGCCGTAGGAGACCACGTCGAACCACTTGCCGGAGAAGTTCACCGGCGAGCCGTGCGTGAGGTGGCCGCCCATTGCGAGGTCCATGCCGAGTACCTTGTCTCCAGGGCTCAGGACCGCGTAGTAGACGGCGAGGTTGGCCTGGGCGCCCGCGTGAGGCTGGACGTTGGCGTGATCGGCTCCGAAGAGCTCACACGCGCGGTCGCGGGCGAGGTTCTCGACAACGTCGACCTTCTCGCAACCGCCGTAGTAACGCTTGCCGGGAACACCCTCGGCGTACTTGTTGGTGAGCACCGAGCCGACGGCCTCCATGACCGCGAGCGAGGTGAAGTTCTCGGAAGCGATGAGCTCGATGGACTCGCGTTGACGGCCGAGCTCAGCATCGATCGCAGCGGCGAGTTCGGGGTCCTGCGCGGGGATGTACTTGAGCGCCATTGAGTACGTGTCCTTTCAACCGCGATGCCGGAGGTGACCGGCGCCTACGACCTACTCTGTCGGGCCGGATCCGTCGGCCTTGTTGATCTTGTTCACGCGTCCGGCGTGCCGACCGCCCTCGAATGCCGTCTCGATGAAGGCGTCGACGATCTGCTCGTTGACCTCGAGCGGGACGAACCTGCCCGACACCGCGACGACGTTGGCGTCGTTGTGCTGGCGTGCGAGCGAGGCGAACTCGGGGTCGGTGACGTTGGCCGCGCGGACTCCGGGGACTTTGTTGGCAGCGATCGCCATGCCCACACCGGTCCCGCAGACGAGGACTCCGAACTCCGAGTCACCGTCGGCCACGTTGTGCGCCACGCTGAGGGCGAAGTCGGGATAGTCGACCGATTCGTCAGCCGACGACGTACCGACGTCTGTGACCTGATGGCCCTTCCCCTCGAGATACGCCCTGAGGCGCTCCTTCTGGTCGTAGCCGGCGTGGTCGCTGCCGATGACTACGCGCATGTGAATGCCTCCAGTCTGCGAGGGCGAGATAAGCCACGTGATTGTACCGCAAGTGAGCGTTCGCGACAGGTGCCCGGGGGCCGGGAGAAAGAGGGCGGCGCCGCCTGGGCACCGCCCTCTCGAGAGTCGTGCTGGTCGTCTCTACGCGTCGCCTGAATCACCGTGCGCGACCGCCAGGACCTTGTCGGCGGGGATGGCGCCCTCGCGAACGATGACCGGCTCGTCGCCGGTGCACAGCACCACGGTCGATGCCATCTGATGGTGGGTCTCACCCGCGTCGAGAGCTACGTCGACTGCCGCGATGATGCGCGGTTCGATGTCCTCGAACGAGCCAGGTGCGGGGTTGCCGTGAGTGTTGGCCGAGGTGGCGAAGATAGGTCCGCCGGCGGCCTGGATGAGCTCCATGACGACCTCGTGGTCGGGGCTGCGAAGCCCGATGGTGCCGTCATCGGCACGAAACTCCTTGGGGACCCGCTCCGAGGCTTTGACGACGATCGTGAGCGCGCCGGGCCAGAAGGCGTGGGCGAGCCGGTGCGCACACTCGGGAACGTCGACTCCCCAGGTGTCGAGCGCGTCTTCGGTCTCCACGAGCAACGGAATCGCCATGTGGTCGGGCCGAACCTTCACCTCGAAGATCTCGTGCGGGCCGAACTTCGAGTCAGCCAACGCGCCGAGGCCGTACACGGTCTCGGTCGGGAAGACGATAAGACCGCCGTCACGGAGTACCGTGGCGGCGAGATTTATCACTTCTGCGTTGGGGGCCTCCTGGTCGATCGGATAACACTTGGACATCGTTGACCGCCTCCTGTCGTCGAGTGCCCACCGGTGAGTGGTCAGGGTAGGTCCGCTCTCCGCGCTACCACGATCCTGTCGCGACCTGCGAGGTCGCGCACCTCCCTGATTCCTTGATACCACTCTAGCGCTTCTTCAGCCGCCTTCCCGACACGTCTTTCGTCGAGCTCGACCGCCAAAAGCCCTCCCGGCCGCAGCCACGAGCGTGAATCGGACAGAAGGCGCCGATAGAAATCGAGACCGTCGGGCCCGCCGTCGAGCGCCAGATGCGGCTCGAAGCCCGCAACCTCCTGCGGCAGCGTCGAGACGTCGGCCGAGGGAATGTAGGGCGGGTTGGACACGACGACGTCCACCCTCCCCCGCAGCTCCTCGGGCAGCATGCCGAGAAGGTCGCCCTCGAGGACTTGAACGCGGGCGGTCAGCGCGAGCCTCTCGGCGTTCTCGGCGGCCAGCTCGCACGCCTGTGGCGAGATGTCGGTGGCCCACACGCGGGCGCCGGGGCGCTCGTGGGCGATCGAGAGCGCGATACAGCCGGAGCCCGTGCAGGCATCGACGACGAGCGCCTCGCCGCGGGCCGCGATCGCCTCGTCGACGGCGCCGAGCACCTCGTCGACGAGCACCTCGGTCTCAGGCCTGGGGATCAGGACGCCGGCGCGCACGCGCACGACGATGTGCCGGAATGCCACGTCGCCGGTCACGTACTGAAGCGGCTCGCCCGTGGCACGGCGCTTGACGCTGTCGCGCAGGGCGGCGCGCTCTTCGGGCGCTAAAGGACGGTCGTGGAAAGCGTAGAGCTCGATGCGGGAGAGGCCCGTCGCGGCGGACAGCAGCCACTCGGCGCTTCGCCGAGGGTGCTCGTCACCCTTTCCCTCGAGGTACTCGCGTGTCCAGTCGAGCGCCGCGCGGACCGTCCAGACCTGCTCGGCCACGCCGGCCTTCCTAGCCCGCGGCGAACGCCGCGAGGCGCTCCGCGCGGTCTGCGGCGACGAGGCCCTCGACGAGACTGTCGATCTCGCCGGCCATCACCGCCGGGATGTTGTGCACGGTCAGCCCGATGCGGTGGTCCGTGATCCGGTCCTGCGGGTAGTTGTAGGTCCGGATCTTCTCGGAACGATCGCCCGAGCCGATCTGGCTGCGGCGCTGGGCGCCGAGCTCGGCCTGCTGCTTCTCAAGCTCCTGCTCGTACAGGCGCGCGCGCAAGACGCGCATCGCCGCCTCGCGGTTCTGGAGTTGCGACTTCTGGTTCTGCGATTGCACCACGAGGCCGGTGGGCAGGTGCGTGATGCGCACCGCCGAGTCGGTGGTGTTGACCGACTGGCCGCCGGGCCCGCTCGAACGGTAGACGTCGATGCGCAGGTCGCTCTGGTTGATCTCGACCTCGACGTCCTCGACTTCGGGAAGCACCGCGACGGTCGCGGTCGAGGTGTGGATTCGGCCCTGCGACTCGGTCACCGGAACGCGCTGGACACGGTGGACGCCGGACTCGAACTTCATCTTCGAGTAGACCTTGTCGCCCTTGATGCGGAACGAGACCTCCTTGAAGCCCCCGTTATCACTCTCGGAGGCGTCGATCTCCTCGGGCTTCCACTTCTGAAGCTCGGCGTAGCGCGTGTACATACGGTAGAGGTCGCCCGCGAAGATGGCGGCCTCGTCGCCGCCGGCGCCTGCGCGGATCTCGACGATGATGTCCTTATCGTCGTTGGGGTCGCCCGGGAGCATCATCACCTTGATCTCGTCCTCGAGATCCGGCACGCGGGCCTCAAGCTCCTTGACCTCCTCGGAGGCGAACTCCTTCATGTCCGCATCGGTCTCGGTCTTGAGTACTTCGCGGGCCTCGTCGAGCTGGTCGAGCACGCTCAGGTACTCGCGCGCCTTCTCGGCGAGCGGACTCTGGGAGCGCTGCTCCTTGGCGAGGCGGGTGTACTCCTTCTGGTCCGCAAGAACCTCGGGGTCACCCAGCTTGGCGGTGAGATCCTCGAACGCGGCGAGGAGTGATTTGAGCTTGGCGCGCATGATGGTTCGACTCTTCCTTGGTTATCGTGGTTCAGCCGGGCAATCGTAGCATTCAGGTCAGGTCGGCCCCGGGAATCTCGGGCATGGGCTCGACGTATTCGCCCCTGGCCTTCGCCTCTTCGATCTCCTCGCGCTCGATCACGAGCTTCATCGACGCGACGGCGACCTCGACCATGCTGTCGTCGGGCTCGCGGGTGGTCAGCCGCTGGAGCTGCATCCCCGGCCACAGCATCACGCGGACGACGGGGTTGTTCGCCCGGGTGCCAGCCCACTTGACGGTCACCTCGTAGGCGAGTCCCGCGACGAGCGGAATCAGGATCAGGCGCGACAGGATGAGCATTCCGAGAATGGCGAGGCGACTCTCGACGCCCATCGACGCCGCAATCGCCTTCACCGGCACGAGCGAGAACACCAGGATGGCGATGACCATGACCATGAGCAGGAACGAGGTACCGCAGCGCACGTGCATGGTGCCGAAACGCTGGATCTCATCGGCGTCGAGCGGAAGCCCGTGCTCGTAGGCGTGGATCGTCTTGTGCTCCGCGCCGTGATACGAGAAGACGCGCTGAATGTCGGACAGACGGCTGATCGCCCAGATGTAGATGAAGAAGGCCGCTACGCGCAGCACGCCGTCGATGATGTTCCACGCGAAAGGCGACTCCGTCGCCGAAACGAACAGGTTGGTGAGCACCGCCGGGAGCACGATGAACAGCCCGATCGCCAGACCGGCACCCACGACAAGCGAGAAGGTGACCTCCTTGGGGGTGAGCTGCTCCTCCTCGGTCTCGCCGGCCAGCGATGCGGACACGGAGAACGCCTTCATCGCCAGCGACATAGTCTCCACGAGCGCGACAACGCCGCGGATGATGGGCTTGCGCATCCAGCCGCGCTTCTCGGCTGCGGAATGAAGGTCGTGCTGCTCGGTGTGGATCGAGCCGTCGGGGGTGCGCACGGCGACGGCCCAGTTGTACTTGCCGCGCATCATGACACCCTCGAGGACGGCCTGTCCGCCGATGTGGGTGGGCCTGATCGTCTGGACTGCGGTATCGCTCACGGAGTCTCCCGTTTCGGTGCTTTTGGATAGGGCTCGCCACACGTCATCTTGCCCTCTTTGCACGGCCCGCGGCGGCACGGTGCCCCGGCGTCCATGAAGATGTAGGGCGCGGTGGGCTCGGCGATCTCGAGCATGAGCAGCGCAAGCTCGCGAATCTCCCACTGGGCGCGTTTGCACGCACGCAGCTCGAAGAAGTGCAGCAGCTCGCGCACGTTCATGGTGACGACGATCTTGGTCTCCATGGCGTTGGGGAGCAGGTAGCGCGCGTCCTCGGCGGGGATTCCCGCTTCGATCTGCGCTCGATACGCGAGGAACGCGGACCCGCACGCCTCGAGAAATGCCTCGCGGGCGTCAGGGTCGGCGTCGACTGCCGGCGGCACGATGAACGCGGGGTCCTCGGCATAGCTCACGTAGCGCTGCGACTGCTGGTTGTAGCTCGCGAGCCGATGGCGGACGAGCTGGTGGGTCAGTGCTCGGGACACTCCGTCGACCGCGAACGTGTAGCTCGCGTGTTCGAGCGCGGAGAAGTGGCCGCTCGACATGATCGTGTACAGAACCTTACGGACGGCCTCGTCGCTCATGTGGTCCATGAGCTCCGCGGCTCCGACCGGCGCGTAGCACAACCGTGCCGCGACGGCGACGGCCCGCTCGGGATCGGGCGTGTGATTCAGCAGCCGTACGTCCATGATGCGAAACCCCTCTCCATGGCCTTGGCGCCTCTCGATACGAAATGGGGAGGCGCACTCGCGCCTCCCCATTCTAGTCGTGCGATGCCGAAAGCGGCGAACCTACTCGGCGCTCTCCTCGGCGGGGGCCTCCGCAGCGGGGGCCTCCTCGGCAGCAGTCTCCTCGACGACCTCGGCCTTGGCGGCGCCACGGGCGGCCTTGACCTCGTACTGCGCGGCGCGGGCGGCCTTCTCGGCTTCCTTGGCCTCTCGCTCCTGCTTCGCCTGCATGGCAGCCTCTTCGGCGGCCTTGCGGCGGGCGTCCTTCTCGGCAGCTTCCTTCTCGAGGACTGCCGAGGCGGCGGAGCCGAACTTGTCGCTGAAGCGCTGGACACGTCCACCGGTGTCGACGAACTTCTGCTGGCCCGTGAAGAACGGGTGGCACTGGTTGCAGAGCTCGACGTGGAGCTCGCCACCGGCAGTGGAGTTGGTCTGGAACTTGTTCCCGCACGAGCAGACGATGGTCGTCTCCACGTAGTCGGGATGAATATCGTGCTTCACTATCTACACCTCCGTTGATGCCCTGGTTTCCGACCAGGGCTGAGGACAGCCGCGCAATAGTAGCACAGCGCATGCCGAGTGGCTACGCGCGGTTTGTACCCTAGAAATCGATGCCGTTGGACTTCTCCCCAGCCTTGCGCGCCATCTTTGCGAGGAACTCCATGTTGCTCTGGGTCTGCTTGAGACCCTTGATGAGCATGTCCATGGCGCGCTCCTGGCTGTCGATGCCGTGAAGGATACGGCGGACGCCCCAGACGAACGGCGCCTCCTGCGCCTCGAGGAGCAGCTCCTCCTTGCGGGTGCCGGAGCTGATCACGTCGATCGCCGGGAAGATACGGCGGTCGGCGAGACCTCGGTCGAGTCGGAGCTCCATGTTGCCGGTGCCCTTGAACTCCTCGAAGATGACCTCGTCCATCTTGGACCCGGTCTCGATGAGCGCGGTGGCCAGGATGGTGAGCGAGCCACCGTGTTCGATGTTTCGCGCCGCGCCGAAGAACTTCTTGGGCGGATACAGCGCCGTGGAGTCGACGCCGCCGGACAGGATTCGTCCGCTCGCCGGCTGCGCGAGGTTGTAGGCGCGGGCGAGTCGCGTGATCGAGTCGAGCAGGACCACGACGTCCATGCCGCTCTCCGTCAGGCGCTTCGCGCGCTCGATAACGAGCTCGGCGACGGCGATGTGGTTCTCACTCGGCATGTCGAAGGTCGATGACACGACCTCGCCATGGATCGAGCGCTCCATGTCGGTGACTTCCTCAGGGCGCTCGTCGACGAGCAGGCACATGAGGTAGGCCTCGGGGTTATTGGCGCTGATGGCCGCAGCGATGTCCTTGAGCACGGTGGTCTTACCGGCCTTTGGCGGCGACACGATCAGGCCTCGCTGGCCCTTACCGATCGGCGCGACAAGGTCGATGGTGCGCGCGGTCAGGAACTGCGGACCGTGCTCCATGCGGAAGCGCTCGTCGGGGTAGACCGGGGTGAGGTCCGCGAACTTCGGCCGACCCTTCGACGCTTCCGGCGGCATGCCATTAACGGCATCGAGCCGCTGCAGCGCCGGGTACTTCTCGTTGTCGCGCGGCGGACGGACCTGACCGCGGATCATGTCGCCGCGACGAAGCTCGTTGCGGCGAACGACCGACATCGAGACGTAGACGTCGTGGTCGCCCGGCAGATAACCGCCGGTACGCACGAAGCCGTAGCCCTCGGGCAGTACATCGAGGATGCCCGAGATCTCGATGAAGCCCTCGGCCTTTACCTTGGCCTCGAGGACCGCCTCGATGATCTCGTCCTTCTTCTTGAGCGTCTTGGTGTCGAGCTCGAGTTCCGTGGCCATCACCTTGAGTTCGGCAACGGTCTTACCTTCGAGGTCGGCACGGGTGATTGACGGCTGAGGAGCGGCTTCGGGCTGACCGCCGCTGCCTCGACGACCGCGCTTGCGAGGACGCGCGCTCACGCGTTCTTCACCTTCTCCCAGTCGGCGAGGAACGACTCCAGGCCGCGGTCGGTCAGCGGGTGCTTGACGAGGTTCTTCAGCACGCTGAACGGCACCGTGGCGATGTCGGCGCCCATGAGCGCGGACTGCGTCACGTGGTTCGCCGAGCGGATCGAAGCGGCGATGATCTCGACGTCGTGCCCGAAGTCGTAGTTGTTGACGGCGGCGACAACGTCGGAGAGCTGCGCGATGCCGTCCTCCGAGATGTCGTCGAAGCGGCCCACGAACGGCGAGATGTACGCGGCGCCGGAACGCGCGGCGAGCATCGCCTGCGGCACCGAGAAGCACAGCGTCATGTTGACCTTGATGCCGCGGTCGTAGAGCGCCTTGGTTGCGGCGAGGCCCTCGACCATGGTCGGGACCTTGACGACGACGTTCTCGGCGAGCTCGGCGAGCTCGATGCCCTCGCGGATGATCTCGTCGCGCTGCAGACCGACCGTCTCGGCAGAGACGGGGCCCTCTACGATGTCGCAGATGCGCTTGATGTGACCGTGGAAGTCGGCGAGCTTACCGCCAACACGCGAGTACAGGGTGGGGTTGGTCGTGACGCCGGCCAGAACACCCCAGCTCGCTGCCTCTTCGATCTCGGCGATGTCCGCCGTATCCAGGAAGAACTTCACTTTGTGTGACCCTCCTACTCTCCCGCCGGGCTCACCCGGCGCTTTACTTGTCCTCTATCGCAGCATTGACGACGTACTCGAGTACGTCCGCTACGGTCCTGTCGAGCTGATAGCTGTACAGGACGGGGATGTCATGTTCGCGAGCAAGATCCTCGATGTAGCGGCCGAGGACTCTGATGCTCTCGAAGTTCGACCGGTACCTCTCAAGTGGACGTGACCCCTCAGTCTGGACGTCCCTGATGTAGAAGTGGCTGAGGTGCGACTTTTCGTCCTCCACCCCCAGGACGATCTGGACCACTCGCGCGTTCTTGAAGGCGCTCGCATCAAGGTAGCCCGGAACGAGGTGCACTCCCTCGATCACCATCGACATCCCCTCGAGCACTGCCCTGTCGATGAGCGCCTTGACGCCCGTGGTCACGACAGCGGTCTGCTCGCGGAAGCCTACGATGACGGGATTGGCGCCGTGCGGCACCGGGACTCGCAGACCTCGCCACGCGTTGAACGCGCTCTCATAGATCGCCGGCATGAGGTCCTTTGTGAATATACCACGCATGACCTCGCGGATGGAATCAGTCGAGGATATGCGCGTGATTCCGAGCCGGTGCGCGACCTCGGTCGCGATGGTCGACTTGCCGACGCCGGTCGTGCCGCCGATGAGAACGATGAGGGGCCGATCGAGCTTGACCACCTCGCGCAGGCGCAGGTAGCGGCGCGCGTATTCGATTCCGGCGTGCTCCTCGAGCGCCGCAGCCGCGATCCCCCGAAGGCGCTGGGTGTCGATCTGGAGCTCTCCTCGCTCGCGCAGGTCCTCTTGGATGACCTGTGCGATGTCGAACGAGCGGGCCGGCGGCAGGCCGGTGCCCATGAAGGACTGGGCGAGCAGCCCTTTGGAGAACGGCAGCCCGTGCGCTTTGTCGGTGATGGTAATGACAGGAGGACGATCAGGCATCGGCCCCGCCTCCCCTTGCTGCCGCCCGTTCGACCGCTTGGTCGGCGACGCGCATGAGCAGCCGATCGAGATCGTGGCCGTCCACCGCCACCGGCACGTTGTCGCACAATACCGTGGGCACACCAGCCTCCTGTCCCGCAGTAGCGACGACGTCTATCGCAGCCGCCTTGAGTTCAGTCACGAGCATATCGAACGCGCCCTCGTGGGCTCGCAGGTCCGCACGGAGCTTGGTTCGGTTCGAGAGGTTGGGGCTCGTCGCGACGACCTCACACCCGTACTCGGCGGCCAGGTGCACGCCCAGCCGTTCGGCCACCTCGGCCGGAGCCGTGGTGGCGTAGAGCACGCGCGCACCCTCGATCGGCTGGATCGGCTGCGGCCGGAAGGTCGTGGCGACCACCGGCAGGTCGGGGCGCAGGCGTGCGATCGCATCCTTGATCTCGCGCACGTCGTCATCGGTGGCGATGGGCTCCTCGGAAAAGGCGATGATCGCGAGATCCGCCCGCGACATGCGGTACGGGCCGAAGAACTCCTCGATCGGCGTGAGCCCCTTCCCCGCGGGCACTACGATGATGGTGGCGTCCGAGTGCACAGGCGGAATCGCCGCACCCGAGCCCTCGAGCACGATGAGTTCCTTGCCGAGCGAGTCGGCGAGCACGGCGCCCTCGGGCACGTTGCTGAAGAACGTCTCACCGGCCATGCCGCCGCCGCACCTGCGGCACCCCACCGTGGTCACGCGGCTCATCACCGCGTCCTCGTAGTTGTCGCTCGACGCATGCTTCCCCTGACGGGCGAGCTCGAGCAGGTCCGGCGTCGTGAGTTCGACCAGCTCGCCGTGGATCACCTCGGGCTCAGCGGGGCCTCCCCTGCCCATCGCCAGCACGGCGATGTCGCGTCCCGCGGCCTTGAGCTGCCTGGCGACGTAGGCTGAGACCGCGGTCTTGCCGACCCGCTTGCCGGTTCCGATGATGCTCAGCGTCGGCGTAGTGGTGACCACCTTGTCGCGAGGCGGCGTGAAGGAGAAGTCGGCACCCCGGTAGGCGACACCCGCCGACAGCGCGATGGACGCGAGCCGCATCCTGTCGGCAGCCGAGAGAACCGGTTCGTCGGACAGGTCGACCATCTCATCGGGAGCGAACTGCCCGATCGCGTCGCGCAGCGCCGCCTCGGCGTTCTCGGCCGAGATGACCGGCACTCCGTAGACGTCGAACCCCTTCTCAAGATCCACCTTCTCGGTGCCGCCAACGAATACGGCAGCGACGACGTCGCACTCTTTCGAGAGCTCGTCGAGCGCGAAACGGACGACCGGCGGGTAGTGCTCGCCGTCGATGAGCGCGACGGTGCGCTTCATGAACTGACCTCCACGGGCTCGATGCCGTCCTCAGCACCTTCTTCGCCCGGGCGCCAGCGGCAGTAGCGGCGGTTGACGTCGCGGAAGTCGGCGACGATCTCACCCTCGACGTACGGCTCCTTGAGGGTCACCCGGACGTGGCTGTTGTCGTTGATCTCGATGACGTTGTAGCAGGGCCGCACCCGGCCTCGAAGGCGATGCGTGCAGCAGGTGCCGGCGTTGACGATGAGCATGTCTTCGAGGCGCCATACGTTGGGCACGTGCTTGTGACCGCACAGCACCAGATCGACGCCGTTGTCGGCGAGCACCCTGAGCATGTCCCCCGCGTCGTAGACGATGTTGCGCTCGCGCCCGGTGCCAGGCACCGGCACCAGATGGTGGTGCATCGCGATGATCTTGAACTCGTCCGGGTCCGCGAACCGCTCCTCGATCCACTTGTAGCGGCCTCGTCCGATACGCCCTGAGTCCAGGTCAGGCTCGCTCGAGTCCAGTCCGAGCATGTGGATGCCCGCATGGGTGAGCTCCTGGCTGCGCTCGCCGAACATCTCGGTGAAGTGCTCGTCTCCGACATTGCGGGCGTCGTGGTTGCCGAGCAGCACGATCACTCGCTCGCACCGCAACCCCGAGAGCAGCCGCTTGGCGACCTTGAACTCCTGGCGAAACCCCATGTCGGTGAGGTCACCGGTGACGACCACGATGTCGGGGCGCACCTCGTCGTTGATCTCGTCGATGACCCGCTTGGCCAACGACGGGATGTGATACCGAGACCCGCAGTGCAGGTCCGATATGTGAGCGATGACGGTCGAGTCAGACATCATCCGCACCCTCTTCGTCTACCGCGGCAGCGAACGCCTCGTGATCTCCCCGCGCACGTCGGTGAGCGCGTCCGCGCCCTGGAAGCGGCTCGTGAGACCGAGCAGCAGGTCGAGCGGCGACCCCAGCTCCGGCTCGAAGTACACGACGTCGTATTCGCCCTCGATCTTGCCGAGATCCGCCGCCGAATCCAGAGCGTCCTCGAACGTTCCGAGCTCATCGATCAGGCCGAGCTCCTGGGCGGTCGAGCCGCCCCATACCCAACCCGTGGCGAGCTCCTCGACCTCGGTGCGCTTCATCCCGCGGCCCTCGGCCACGATGTCGATGAACTGGTCGTATGCCTCATCCACCGAGCCCTGGATCAGCCCGCGCTCTTCCTCGGTCAGCGGGCGGTACGGGCTGCCCGCGTCCTTGTACTCGCCTGCCGTGATCACCGTGAACTCGACCCCGACCTTGTCGAGCAGCCCCGCGACGTTGGGGATCTCGGCGATGACGCCGATACTGCCGACCGCCGAGCCGGGCATCGCCCAGATCTCATCGGCCTGCGACGAGATCATGTACGCGCCCGAGGCGTCGACGTCCCCTACCGAGACGACCACCGGCTTGGGGCACTCCTTGACGTACTGAGCGATCTCCTCGCTTGCGGCGACAGTTCCGCCGGGCGAGTCGACGCGCAGCAGGATCGCCTTGACCGATTCGTCGTCAACGGCCTGCTGGAGCTGGTCGTTGAAGTACTCGGGGGTGATGTAGCCGGAGTAGTAGTCGCCGGTGCCCGCTATGACGCCGTCGACGTAGATGACTGCAATGGAGTCGCCGAAGCCAACAGAGGGCATCGCGGAATCCGAGAAGTAGTAGAACGGGACCGCGCACGCACCCACGGTGAGCAGAACCGCGGTGACGATGCCTATCGTCCACCATATCCACGCCTTGCTCCGCCGTTTGGGCTGCTCGGGCAGGGTGGGCCCTCCCGCCGAGGGATCGCCGGGCCACGAAGCCTGCGGCTGGTACGGTGCCGGAACCTGCGGCTGCGGTGCACCGTCGTAGGCAGGGGTTGCAGGAACGTCGGGCTCGGACATGCGTGGCCTCTCGAACGGGGGAAGGCTTCTCGCGGATCGTGGAGGAGCCCGGGGATGCTTCGATTGTTCCCATAACCGGGGACAAGGTCAACCACGCGAGCGACTACAGCGAGCGGGCGCCCTGACGATCGATGCGTAGCGCCTGGGGGGCGCGGCGCGTGCCGAGCTCCCTGATGCGGTCGGCGGCGCGCTCTGCGACCTCGACGGCCTGAGCGTGAGCGAGCTCATCGGTGTCGGCGGCGACCAGCCCAATCACCGTAGGGCCGGCGCCGGACAGGGCGACACCCGCGGCTCCGGCGTCGCGCAGCGCGTCGTGCACGGCCTGCAGATCGGCCACGGCGGGGGCACGATACGGCTCGTGAAGCCGGTCCTCGAGCGCCGCGCCCAGAAGCTCCGGCCTGCCGGTGGCAATCGATGCCGCAAGGAGCCCCGCGTGAGCGACGTTGAAGGCCGCGTCCTCGTGAGGGACCGCGTCCGGCAGCATGCCGCGAGCGGTCGACGTGGCGAGTTCGGTGGTGGCAGGCACGACGACGACCGCCAGCCCGCGAGCGGGTTCGAATCGCGCCGAACGCGTGCGTCCCTCGTCCGACCAGCAGACGGTGAATCCTCCGAAGAGGGCGGCCGCGACGTTGTCGGGATGACCTTCGATCTCGGCCGCCAACTCGAGCAGCCTCTGATCGCCGATCTCTACGCCCGCGAGCTCCTGACCAAGCAGCAGTCCACCCACGATCGCCGAGGACGACGAGCCCAGTCCGCTCCCGGTGGGCACGAGATTGACGCTGTGGATGCGCGCGGCGAGCTCGGGACGACCGACCTCGGCAAAGAGGCGCGCCATGGCGCTCGCCACGCGGTTGTCCGCGCCGGTGCTCAGACGGCCGGCGCCTTCACCCTCGACGGTGACTTCCCACTCGGGCGCCAGCTCGGCGTCGAACCGGTTGTGCAGGTCGAGCGCGAGCCCGAAGCTGTCGAAGCCCGGCCCCAGGTTCGCCGAGGTGGCGGGTACGAGGACCGAGGCGCCCACAGCTCTACAGATCCTCGACGCGGATGACGGCGGCCACAGTCGCTTCGCACGACTCGGTGGCCGCGATCTGGTCGAGTGCGGCGCGCACGGCGGACTCGCGTGCCGTATGCGTCACGTAGACGAGCTCGGCGGTATCGCCCTCCTCGGTGATGCGCTGTATGACGCTTGCGAGCGAGACGCCCTTGTCGCCGAACACGTGCGCGGTCGCGGCGAGCACGCCCGGCTTGTCGGCCACGATGAGGCGGATGTAGTAGCGGGTCTCGAGGTCGGCGATGTCGCGCACCGGCAGCTGCTCGGTGCAAGTACAGCCGACGAGCGGCGCGCAGCCTCCCTGGATGCGGCGCGCGACCTCGATCAGGTCACCCACGACCGCAGAAGCGGCGGGCAGCGAACCGGCCCCCTCGCCGAAGAACATGGTCTCGCCCACCGAGTCGCCGACCACGTAGATGGCGTTGTAGACGCCGTTCACGCTGGCGAGCGGGTGGGCGTTGGGGATCATGGTGGGATGCACGCGGATGTCGACGCCGCTGTCGGTGCGTGCGGCGATCGCGAGCAGCTTGATGGTCGAGCCCATCTGCTCGGCGAAGCCGATGTCGGCCGGCGCGAGTGAGCGGATGCCCTCGTTGGGAACCTGACTCATCACCACGCGGCTGTTGAAGGCGATCGAGGACAGGATCGCGATCTTGGCGGCGGCGTCGAAGCCGTCCACGTCGGCGGTGGGATCGGCCTCGGCGAAGCCCTTCTCCTGCGCCTCGGCGAGCGCCGTGTCGTAGTCGAGCCCGTTCTCGGCCATGCGGGTGAGCATGTAGTTGGTGGTGCCGTTGACGATGCCCATCACCTTGGTGACCTCGTTGGAGATCAGCGAGTGCTTGAGCGGGCCGATGATCGGGATACCGCCGCCCACACTCGCCTCGAAGGCGATGTCGACGCCGTTCTTCTCAGCGGCCTCCATGACCTCTTCGCCGCTGGTGGCCATCAGCGCCTTGTTGGCGGTGACGACGCTCTTGCCCGCGTTGAGGCAGTCGAGGACGACCGTGCGAGCGACGCCCGTACCGCCGATGAGCTCGATCACGACGTCAACGTCCGGGTCCGCGATCACGTCGGCGGCGTCCTGGGTGCACGCCTCGGCGGGAAGGCCGAGATCGGCGAAGCGCGCTGTGTTGCGATCGGCGAACCTGGTGAGCTCGATATCGACGCCCGCACGGCGGCGGAAGTCCTCACGGTGCCGGGAGAGGATCTCCACGACGCCGGAACCGACGGTGCCAAGTCCGATGAGTCCGACACGGATAGTGCGCATGAGAAGCCCTTTCGAGATCTGACGTCACCGCGAAAGAGCGGTGCGGTTAATTGTACCCGAGCGTTCAGACGCCGCCGTGTGCGGCCCCCGATGCCCAGTCGAGGTACTCGGCGAGGTCCGCCTCGCGTTCGGCGTCGCCTCCACCTTGCAGCTCGCGGCGATACTCCGCGGCCGCCAGCAGGTCTCGCGGGTCCATGCGGGCGGCGGCCACCCACAGCCGCAGCTTCACGAGATCGCCGTCGCTGACCTTGAGGGCCGCCAGCATGAGCCGGCACGACGCTTCATCCGAGCACTCGGGGTCGGCCGGGTCCTCGCCCACCAGCGTCGAGACCAGCAGTGCGGCCTCCGCGAGGCAGTCGGCGAACATCTCGGCGAGCCGGGCGTTGACGGTCTCCGAGTTCCAGAAGGCGGCCTTCAGGGCCACCTCGTCGTACGCGGCGTCGCTCACGAGCCTACTCGACCTCGCACTTCATGAGATCGTCGTAGGTCTCGCGGCGAACGACCCAGCGCCACTGCCCGTCTCGGACGAACACGACGCCGGGACGGACCTGCTTGTTGTAGTTGCTGCTCATGGACTGGCAGTACGCGCCGGTCGCGCAGACGCACAGGATATCCCCGACCTCGGGGCACTGAAGCGGCGCGTCATTGACGACGATGTCGCCGCTCTCGCAGTGCTTGCCGGCGACGGTGGCGACCATCTCGCGGGGACGCTCGGCCTTGTTGGCGATGAGCGCCTCGTAGTGCGCGTCGTAAAGCGAGGTGCGGATGTTATCGGACATGCCGCCGTCGACGGCGACGTAGGTGCGGATGTTCGGGATCTCCTTGATGGAGCCGACCGTGTAGAGCGTGACGCCGGCGTTGGCGACGATCGAGCGGCCCGGCTCGACGGCCATGGACGGCACGGTGAGCCCGTGACGTTCGCACTCCTCCTTGATGCCGTCGACGACGACCTTGCCATAGTCCTGGATGGTGGACGGCTCGTCGGGCAGGCCGTACGCGATGCCGAGCCCGCCGCCCGTGTCGAGCATGCGGACCTCGGCGCCGGTCTCGGCCTTGATCTCGGCGATGAACTCGACGATGACCTCGATGGCCTTGGCGAAGCTGTTGAGCGCGAAGATCTGGCTGCCGATGTGCATGTGCAGGCCGTCGAAGTCGATGCCCGGAAGTTCGAGCGCGCGCTTCACGGCCGCCATCGCAAGCCCCTGGTTGCGGCCGAAGCCGAACTTGGAGTCCTCAGCGCCGGTCATGATGAAGTCGTGGGTGTCGGCCTCGACACCCGGGGTGACGCGCAGCAGGATCTTTTGCTCGACGCCGCGCTCGGCGGCGAGCGCGCTCAGGCGCTCCATCTCCTCGAAGCTGTCGACCACGATGCGGCCGACGCCTGCCTCGAGGCACTCGACGAGCTCGGCGGGCGTCTTGTTGTTGCCGTGGACGTAGATGCGCTCCATCGGGAAGCCCGCGCGGCGCGCGAAGGCGAGCTCTCCCCCGCTCGAGACGTCGAGGCAGCAGCCTTCCTCGGCCACGATCTTGACCATCGCGAGAGACATGAACGCCTTGCCGGCGTAGACGACATCGACATTCGGCCAGTGGAAGCGGGTCCACTTCACGTACTCGGACAGCTGGTGGCGGATGGTGGCCTCGTCCATGACGTAGACCGCGGTGCCGGCCTCCTCGGCCAGAGCGACGGTGTCGATGCCGCCGATCCACAGGTGGCCACCCTTGATCTCGGCCGTCATCGGCAGGACCGCGGCAAGATCGTGCCCGGTCTTCAGGTCCGGCGTCGCCGGCGGTCGGGGCGCGGAAGGCCTACCCATGGTGACTCCCCTCGTGTGGTGTGCTGCGTGCGAGTTAGTATCTGCTAACGATTGCGGTTCGTCAACGCTATTCTCACGCCGCCTACATTCGCTCCGGAGCGCTCACTCCGAGAAGCGCGAGCGCGCAGCGGAGCGCTCGGCGAGTGGCGTCGCATGCGTACAGGCGCGCCTCGGTGACGGCTGCGTCGTCGCTTACGACGCGGCACTGCGTGTAGAACTGATGGAACACCGCGGCGAGGTCCTCGGCATAACGAGCGAGCTTGTGCGGCGACAGGTCGCGCGCGGCCACCTCGATGACGTCGGCGAACTCGTCGAGCTTGCGCATCAGTGCGAGCTCGGCATCCTCGGTCAGCGGCGAGAGGTCGGCGTCCGCGGCCACGATGCGACCGGCGAGCGTATCGGCGTCGAGCTCCTCGGAGATGCCCTTCTCGCGACCGGCCTTGGCCAGAATCGAGCAGATGCGCGCGTAGGCGTACTGCACGTAGAAGACCGGGTTATCGGCGCTCTGCTGGCGGGCGAGTTCAATGTCGAAGTCGACCTGCTGGTCGGTCGAGCGGCGCAGGAACCAGTAGCGCGCGGCGTCAGGGCCGACGTCGTCGAGCAGCTCCTCGAACGTGACCATCTCGCCGGTACGCTTGCTCATGCGGACCGCTTCCCCGTTGCGGAAGAGGTTCACGAGCTGGCCGATGACCACGTCGAGCTGACCGGCGTGGCCGAGTGCGGACGCGGCAGCCTGCATGCGCGCGACGTAGCCGTGGTGATCGGCGCCCCAGATGTTGATGACGCGGTCGAAGCCGCGGTCGAACTTGTCCTTGTGGTACGCGATGTCGGCCGCGAAGTAGGTGTAGTCGCCGTCGGCCTTCTTCAGGACGCGGTCCTTGTCGTCCTTGAAGTCCGTGGTCCGAAACCACGTCGCGCCGTCGAGCTCGTAGATGTAGCCGGCCTCGCGAAGCGCGGCGATCGCCTGCTCGACCTCGCTCGGGCCGCCGTCGGCCGCGCGCGCATGCAGGGTGCGCTCACTGAACCACACGTCGAAGTCCACGCCCATGCCGTGCAGCACCTTTTTGAGGTGCTCGAGCACCTGGACGTAAGCCTTCTCCTTGAAGTGGTGCTCGCGAGCCTCGGGGGTCGCGTCCAGCCAGCAGGTGCCCTCGTCCTCGAAGATCTCGCGCGCGATCTCGGCGATGTAGGCGCCTTGGTACCAGTCGTCGGCGAACACGACCTCAGCACCGCACAGCTCGAGGTAGCGGGCTGCGACGGACTTGGCGAAGGTGTCCATCTGAACGCCGGCGTCGTTGATGTAGAACTCGCGCTCGACGTTCCATCCGGTGTGGGCGAGCAGGCGCGCGATCGCGTCGCCCAAAGCGGCCCAGCGGCCGTGACCCACGTGCATCGGCCCCACGGGGTTTGCCGAGACGAACTCGACCTGTACGCGCTTGCCAGCGCCCTCGTTCGAGCGGCCGAAGTCGCGGTCGGCCTCGCGCGCCGCGCGCAGCACGCGCTGCAGCGCGCCCGGAGACAGGCGCAGGTTGATGAAGCCGGGGCCGGCGATCTCGATGGCGGCGATGTCTGCCGACTCGCTCAGGCGCGCCGCGACGATGTCCGCGACCTGGCGCGGGCTCATGCCCGCCGCCTTCGAGCTTCGCAGGGCGACCGTGGTCGCCCAGTCGCCATGGGACGGGTCGCGCGGACGCTCGAGGCCGGGATCGGGGATCTCGGACAAGGGCAGTTCACCTGCGTCGACAGCCGACTTGATGGCCTGTTCGACGAGCTGGGAGATGGCTTCTCTCACGACTGGGGGAACCTTTCATCACGCGCGAACGATGCGGGCGTACAGGGTACCATTTTCGTTTCCCCCGATTGCAGTCTGCGCCACTCCCTGACATCATGACAGCAACCACATATCGGGCCACGACGCGTCCCCTCGACGCCGTGGTGGCCGGCTTCTGACGGAATCAAGATGGACAGACCATCGGGAAGCCTCCTACGCAAGAGCCGACCGTCTGGGCTCTTCGAAAGGAGGCCGAGATGGTCTGTTTTTCGTTTTCCGCGACCGCATATTCGGAAAGTAGAATCGACCCATCTTTGCGGTATGCGCACCTGACCGACGCGACCACGTTGAGGAGTGCCCGATGAAGTCGGACCTGCAGATCGCCCAGGAGGCAACCCCACGCCTCATCACCGAGGTAGCCGCCGAGATCGGCATCACCGAGGACGACCTCGAGCTCTACGGCCGCTACAAGGCCAAGGTCTCGCTCGAGGTGCTCGACAAGCTCGCCGACCGCCCGCAGGGTCGCTACGTCGACGTCACCGCCATCAACCCCACCCCGCTCGGCGAGGGCAAGACAGTCACCACCGTCGGCCTCGGCCAGGCGCTCAAGCACATCGGCAAGAACGTCATCACCTGCATTCGGCAGCCTTCGCTCGGCCCGGTCTTCGGCATCAAGGGCGGCGCGGCGGGCGGCGGCTACTCGCAGGTCATCCCCATGGAGGACTTCAACCTGCACCTCACCGGTGACGTGCACGCGGTCACCATGGCCAACAACCTGCTCTCGGCCTACATCGACAACCACATCTACCAGGGAAATGACCTCGACATCGACCCGTACTCGATCACGTGGCGCCGCGTGGTGGACCTGAATGACCGCGCGCTGCGCAACACCGTGGTGGGCCTCGGCGGCAAGATGGACGGCGTGCCCCGTGAGACCGGCTTCGACATCTCGGTCGCCTCGGAAGTCATGGCGGTGCTCGCGATGGCCACCGACCTCAAGGACATGCGCGAGCGCCTCGGGCGCATCGTCATCGGCACCAACCGCTCGGGTCAGCCGGTCACCGCCGAGGACCTCAAGTGCGCCGGCGCGATGGCGGTCCTGATGAAGGACGCGATCAAGCCCAACCTCATGCAGAACCTCGCGGGCGGGGCGGTCTTCGTACACGCGGGTCCGTTCGCCAACATCGCGCAGGGCAACAACTCGATCATCGCCGACAAGATCGCGCTCAAGATCGCCGACTACGTCGTCACGGAGTCCGGCTTCGGAGCCGACATGGGTGCCGAGAAGTTCATGAACATCAAGTGCCGCGCCTCGGGCCTCACCCCGGACTGCGTTGTCATCGTCGCGACGGTCCGCGCACTCAAGGCCGCCTCGGGCAAGTTCGAGGTCACCCCCGGCAAGCCGATGGACGAGCGCCTCAAGACCGAGGACCTCGAGTCGCTCGGCGAGGGCATCGTCAACCTCGAGAAGCACATTGAGAACATGAAGAAGTTCGGCGTCCCGGTGGTCGTCGCGGTCAACCACTTCCCCACTGACACCGACGCCGAGCACACCTTCATCAAGGAGCGTGCGCTTGCCGCGGGTGCCGACTTCGCCGTCACCCACAAGGTGCACGCCGAGGGCGGCGCGGGCGGCGCCGAGCTCGCCGAGGCCATCGTCGCGGCCTGCGAGCTCCCCAAGGAGTTCAAGCTCCTGTATCCGGACGAGGCCTCCATCAAAGAGAAGATCGAAGCCATCGCCACCGAGATCTACGGCGCCGACGGGGTCGACTACCTCCCCGCTGCCGAGGCCAAGATCAAGCTCTACACCGACCTCGGCTACGCGCACCTGCCCATCTGCATGGCCAAGACCCACCTGTCGCTCTCGCACGACCCCACACTCAAGGGTCGCCCCACCGGTTGGCGTCTCCCCATCCGCGACGTCCGCGCAAGCGTCGGAGCCGGCTTCCTCTACCCGCTTTGCGGCGACATGCGCACGATGCCGGGACTCCCCAAGTTCCCGGCGGGCGACTCCATCGACCTCGACGAGAACGGCAACGTCGTGGGCCTCTTCTAGCCCGCGACCTCACCGATGCACGAATGCACCTGCCACAGCGGCGAAAGCCCCGACATCGACCTGACGCTTCTGGACCCCGTGCTCGAGGAGTACGCCGGCGACCCCGGCGCGCTGATCCCCGTGCTCCAGAAGGCCCAGGCCGTCTACGGCTACCTCCCCGCCGAGGTCCTGATGCACGTGGCCGAGCGCCGGGGGTTGCCACCGGCCGAGGTCTACGGCGTCACCACGTTCTACACGCAGTTTCACCTCACACCGCGCGGCAAGACCGTGGTCCGCGTGTGTCACGGCACCGCCTGCCACGTCGCCGGCGCGCCCGAAGTGACCCGCGCGGTCACTGACGAACTCAAGGTCGGCGTGGGCGAGACCTCCGAGGACCTGCGCTTCACCGTCGAGAGCGTCGCGTGCGTCGGCTGCTGCGGACTTGCGCCGGTCGTCGTGATCGACGAGCAGGTCCACGGCCAGCTCGACGCGAGCGCCGCGCGCCGCCTCGGCAGGCAGCTGATGCGTGAGGCGCCCCGATGACGCGCATGAACGACATCACCGCCGTCACCGGCGTGACAGAGGTGCGCGTATGCACGGGCTCGGCCTGCATGGCCAACGGGTCGGTGGAGATTGCCGAGCGTTTCGAGGCCGCGATTGCCGAGCACTCGGCCGGCGAGACGATGCGAGTCATCAGGACCGGCTGCCACGGCCTGTGCGCGCAAGGACCTGTCGTAGTCGTGGGCGCCGACGGCGTCTTCTACCCGGCCACCGACGTGAACGGCGCCGACCGGATCATCGCCTCGCTGTTCGGCGACGGGGAGCCGGTCGACTCCCTTCTCTACCGAGAAGACGCCGGCGATGAGCCGATCGTGCGCTACGACGACGTCCCCTTCAACTCCCGCCAGCAGCGCATCGTGCTGCGTAACAGCGGCGTGATCGACCCCGAGGATCTCGACTCCGCGCTCGGCGCGCACGCCTACGAGTCACTGCGCACCGTCGTCACCTCGATGGAGCCGGCCCGGGTGATCGAGACGGTGCTCGCGTCGGGGCTCAGGGGTCGCGGCGGTGCCGGCTTCTCGACCGGCCTCAAGTGGCGGCTGGCCCGGGAGTCGGCGGCCGACCTCAAGTACATGATCTGCAACGCCGACGAAGGCGATCCCGGTGCGTTCATGGACCGGGCCGTGCTCGAAGGCGACCCTCACGCGGTGCTCGAAGGCATGGCGATCGCCGCGTACGCCATCGGCGCGACCCGAGGCTACGTCTACGTCCGCGCGGAGTACCCCCTCGCGGTCATGCGGCTGCGCAAGGCGATCCGCGATGCCGAGGAGCGCGGGCTTCTCGGCATCGACCTTATGGGGAGCGGCGTCGACTTCACCGTCGAGGTGCGCGAGGGCGCCGGAGCGTTCGTGTGCGGCGAGGAGACCGCGCTCATCGCCTCGGTGGAGGGCCACCGTGGCATGCCGCGTCCTCGTCCCCCGTACCCGACCACCGAGGGGCTCTGGGGACGACCCACCTGTATCAACAACGTCGAGACGCTCGCCAACGTCGCCTGGATCATCCGGCACGGAGCTGACGCGTATCAGGCGATAGGAACCGGCACGAGCCGCGGGACCAAGGTCTTCGCGCTCACCGGACACGTGAAGCACACGGGGCTCGTCGAGGTGCCTTTCGGCCTCACGATCCACGAGATGGTCGACGAGGTCGGCGGAGGCTGCACCGATGGGCGCCCGGCCAAGGCGGTCCAGATCGGTGGACCGAGCGGCGGCTGCATCCCGCATGAGTTGTTCGACACCCCCATCGAGTACGACGCCCTCTCGGCGGCCGGCGCGATCGTGGGCTCGGGCGGCCTCGTGGTGGTGGACCAGGGCACGTGCATGGTCGAGCTCGCTCGCTACTTCCTCGCGTTCACCCAGGAGGAGTCGTGCGGCAAATGCGTTCCCTGCCGCATCGGCACCAAGCGAATGCTCGAGCTCGTCACCCGCATCACCGAGGGCAAGGGCGTCGAGGGCGACATCGAGGAGCTCGAGCGGCTCGCCCACGTGGTGCAGAACGCATCGCTCTGCGCGCTCGGCGGAACGGCCCCCAACCCGGTGCTCACCACGCTGCGCTACTACCGCGAGGAGTACGAGGAGCACATCCGAGACCGCCGGTGCCGCGCATGCGCCTGCGCCGCGCTCTCCAGCTACGTCGTCATCCCCGAGAAGTGCCGTGGCTGCGGCGTGTGCAAGAAGGCCTGCCCGGCAAGCGCCATCACGGGCTCGACCAAAGAGATCCACCACATCGACCCGGACATCTGTATCAAGTGCGGCATCTGCATGGAACGCTGCCCGTTCCACGCGATCGAACGCGTGTAAGCCGAGGAGGCCGAGATGAAGGTCAGAGACATCATGACCGCCCGGGTCGTCGCCATGCCCAGCGACTCGACGATCACCCAGATCGCCTGCCGCATGCGCGAGGAGGCTGTCGGCTCGATCCTCGTCACCAGGGGCAGCGAACTTGTCGGCATCATCACCGACCGCCAGATCACCCACACGGCGATCGCGGACGGAGAGGACCCTAACAAGGTGCTCGTGAGCGAGATCATGTTCACCGACTTCGTCCCGCTCGAACCCGACATGGACCTGCTCCAGGCCGTGCGTGTCCTCAGAGGGCTCGCGATGCGCCGGCTGCCCGTCGTCGAAAACGGCGTCCCAGTCGGCATCGTCTCAACCTCCGACATCGCCGCGTTCACCAAGGAGCTCATCGACTGCGTGCTGGTCGAGGGCGAGGTCCGCGTCTTGCGCAGAGGAAAGATGTGACCCGGACAGCAGACAACCGCATCACGATCACCATCGACGGCGTCGAGCACTCGGCGAGGCCGGACGCGACGGTGCTCGAAGCGTGCCGTGAGGCGGGGGCGCACATCCCCACGCTCTGCCACGACCCGCGCCTGAAGCCGTTCGGCGGCTGCCGGATGTGCATCGTACGCATCGAGGGCCTCCGCGGCTTCCCGGCGTCGTGCACCACCGCGGCTTGCGACGGGATGGTGGTCACCACCACGGATGCCGAGATATTCGAGCTGCGTAAGTCCGTGGTAGAGCTGCTCCTCTCGGACCACAAGGTCGAGTGTCTGACCTGCGAGAGCACCGGGCGCTGCGGCCTGCAAAACGCGGCGTACGAGCACGGCATCGAGATGATGTCATTCGCCGGCGAGAAGCATCACGTCGTCGCGGATGACGACAACCCGCTCATCGAACGCGACTACGCGAAGTGCATCTCGTGCGGTCGCTGCGTCCGCATCTGTCACGAGGTCCAAGGCTGCGACGTCTACGGCTTCACCGGCCGTGGCTTCGAGGCCCTCCCCGACACCCCCTTCGGGGTCTCGCTGCTCGACGCCGGCTGCGAGTTCTGCGGCCAGTGCGTTTCCACCTGCCCCACGGGTGCGCTCACCGACAAGCCGAGCCGGTTCAAGGGGCGCGACTGGGAGGTCACCTGGGTCCGGAGCACCTGCGGCTACTGCGGAGTCGGGTGCACGATCGAGTACGCTAAGCGGGGCGACCGCATCGTCGGCACCCGCGCGCCCCTCGATGCGGGTCCCAACTTCGGGAACCTGTGCGCGAAGGGTCGGTACGGCTGGAGCTTCGCCGGCCACGCCGACCGCCTGACAACGCCGCTCGTGCGCCGCGACGGCGACCTGGTCGAGGCGACGTGGGACGAGGCCCTCGCCCTCGTGGCCGAGAAGCTGGCCGAGGTGCGTGACACCGCCGGACCCCACGCGGTCGGTGCGCTTGCCTCGGCCAAGTGCACCAACGAGGAGAACTACCTGTTCCAGAAGTTGATGAGGGCCGGCATCGGCACGCACAACATCGACCACTGCGCACGTCTTTGACACAGCTCCACGGTGGCCGGTCTGGCCGCAGCATTCGGGAGCGGGGCGATGACCAACTCGATCGCCGATCTTCATGAGGCAGACGTCGTCTTGTGCATAGGCTCGAACACGACCGAGGCCCACCCGATCATCGGCGTGGAGCTCAAGAAGGCCGCCAAGAGCGGCACACGCATCTACGTGGTCGACCCGCGGCGCATCGGGCTCGCCGATCACGCCGAGCGCCACATCGCCGTGACGCCGGGTACCAACGTCGCGCTGTTCAACGCGATGCTCAAGGTGATCATCGACGAGGACCTGCTCGACCAACCCTTCATCTCCGAGAGGACCGAGGGCTTCGAGGCGCTCCGCACGCTCGTCGCCGACTACGACCTCGAATGGGCCGCCGAGACCTGCGGCATCACCGTGGACGACATCCGGGAGCTCGCGATCGCGTACGGCACCGCCGAGCGCGCCTCAATCGTGTTTGCGATGGGCGTCACCCAGCACGTCTCGGGGACCGACCAAGTCCGGGCGCTTGCGAACCTCGCGATGGCCACCGGCAACATCGGACGCCCGGGTACCGGAGTGAACCCGCTGCGAGGCCAGAACAACGTCCAGGGCGCATGCGACCTCGCGTGCCTCCCCAACTGCCTTCCCGGGTACCAACCCCTCTCGAATCGAGAGAACGTCGACCAGGTCTGCGAGCTGTGGGAGACGGATCTGGAGCTCCCGACGGAACCGGGACTGACACTCGTCGAGATGATGGATGCCGCCGTCGAAGGCGAACTCAAGGCGCTCTACGTCATGGGCGAGAACCCCGTTGTGGCCGACCCGGACCAGGAGCATGTCATCCGCGCTCTCGAAGCGCTCGACTTCCTGGTGGTCCAAGACATCTTCCTCACCGAGACCGCAGCCTTCGCCGACGTGGTTCTGCCGGCGGCGTGTTTCCTTGAGAAGGACGGCACCTTCACCAACACCGACCGCACGATCAACCGGGTGAACAAGGTGGTCGAGCCCCCGGCGGATGCTCGCACCGACCTCGACATCATCTTGGACCTCTCCGCCCGTCTCGGCGTGGAGGCTGAGTACGATTCGCCCTCGGGCGTCATGAACGAGATGTCGGCGGTCACGCCGCAGTACGGCGGAGTCAGCTACCGGCGCCTCGAACGCGAGGGCGGCATCCAGTGGCCGTGCCCCGACGACAGTCATCCCGGCACCCCGATCCTGCACACCGAGCGCTTCACCCGCGGCCGCGGCGTGTTCCTCGCCGTCGACCACGTCCCCGCCCCGGACCAGCCACGCCCCGAGCGCCCGCTCATCCTCACGACCGGCCGCGACCTGTGGAACTTCCACACCAACACGATGACGTCGCGGTCACAGGGCCTGTCGGAGTTGGCGGATAGCGCGTACCTGACGATGCACCCAGGAGACGCTGCCGAACTCGGCATCGACGACTGCGCGCGAGTACGGGTCACAAGCCAGCACGGCTCGGTGGACGTCGTCGCGCGGACGGGCGGGGAACACCCCACGAAGCGCGGCGTGGTCTACATGCCGTTCCACTTCGCGGACGCTCCAGCCAACCGGCTCACCGGAGGGGCACTCGACCCCCAGGCGAAGATTCCCGGGTTGAAGGTGACGTCAGTCCGAGTGGAGCCGCTGTAGCCTCTACTTGTGGTACGGCTCGCCGCGCTGGATCTTGAATGCGCGGTAGACCTGCTCGAGCAAGACCACCCGCGCCAGGTTGTGCGGCAGCGTCATCGGTCCGAGCGACAGGCGCTCGCTGGCGCGCGCAAGGACTTCGTCCGAAAGCCCGACCGACCCACCGATGACGAAGACGATGCTGGAGCGGCCCGAGACGCCCAGGTCCGCGATCCGTGCCGCGAACGCCTCACTGGAGTGCTGCCGTCCGCCGATCTCGAGCGTGAAGACGTGGGCTCCCTCAGGGATGGCCTTGAGGATGTCTGCCCCCTCCTCGGCGCGCGCACGAACCTCGTCACGCCCGGAGTCACGGTCGGCGACCTCCACGATGCGCACGTCGGCATAGGGACCGAGCCGCTTCACGTACTCCTCGGCGGCCTCTCGCCAGAAGCGCTCCTTGAGCTTGCCCACCGCGACTACGGTGATTCGCACGCTACTGCCGGTCCGAGTCGCTGCCGAGGACGATAGTCACGGTGCGGCGGGTGTCGTTGCGGACGATGTCCACGCCAACCTCGTCGCCCACGCGGTTCTCTCGGATGGCGGCAAAGACGTCTTCGACCGATTCGACCGGGCGCTTGCCGATCGCGACGATGATGTCGCCGCGCTCGATGCCCGCGCGGTCAGCGGGCGAGTCGGGCTGGACGAAACGCACGAGCGCACCGCTGTCGATACGCAGGCCGAACTCGGCGGCCACGTTGGGGTCGACCGTCTCGGTGCTGACGCCCATGTACGGATGCGTGGCGGAGCCAGTCTCGATGATCTGGCGGGCGATGTCTTGGGCGAAGTCGATAGGGATCGCAAAGCCGATACCTGCGGACTGCGGTGCGCCGACGGCTCCCGACGGTGACTGGATCAGGGTGTTGATGCCGACAAGCTCGCCCGCGTCGTCAACGAGTGCGCCGCCGGAGTTGCCCGGGTTGATCGCGGCATCGGTCTGGATGAGGTTGGTGTAGGTGGTCAGGTCGTTGGGTCCCTCGACCAGTTCGGAGCGGTTGAGCGCCGATACGATGCCGACGGTGACCGTCTTCTCGAGACCAAAGGGGCTGCCGACCGCCATCACGTACTGCCCCACCTTCAGGTCCTTGCTCGTGCCCAGATCGGCTGCGGGATAGCCCGATCCCTCTATCTTGAGCACAGCCAGGTCGCTCGAAGGATCGGTGCCGACGACCTTGGCCTCGATGTCCTCGACGCCCACCGTGACGACGATGCGATCGGCGCCTTCGATCACGTGGTTGTTGGTCAGAATGTAGCCGTCCTCGCGCACGATGACGCCCGAGCCGTTGCCGGCCTCCCGCGTTACCGCGCTGCCGCTGAACGGGTCGAACGCATCCTGTACCACCGTGACGTTCACGACAGAAGGCACGACCTTGGCAGCCACGGCCTCTGAAACGTCGGCCATGCTGCCGCCCGGCGTGATCTGAATGGCCGGCGAATCGCCATTCTTGACTCCGACGGGATTGTTCGCGAGCGGTCGCCCAACAGGCAGGTAGCCGAATGCCCACACGAGTCCGGCGGCCACGAACAGTCCACCTACCACCGCGCCCATCGTGGCGGCCGTAATGACTGCCGCGCCGGACCAGCGGCGCTGGACAGAGGGCTCCTCGCACGGTTCATCGTCGTCGCCCGTGTAGTCGCAAACGGGCAGCGGGCCCGACACCTCGACGACCTGCGGTTCGTGAGGCTCGACGTCGGCGAGATGGGTCTCGGAGTCGGCCATCCATGCGATGGAGTCGCCCTCGGCAGCGAGGGGCTCGGGTTCTCCGGAAACCTGCCAATCGGTGTGCGCCACCTCATCGGCGATGCGAGCGGCGTCCGCGGCATCCGGTGCGGCGGCGTGTTCCGGCTGAAGATCGTCGTGCTCTGAAGTCATCAGTTCACCCCTGGAATCGGAGTCAGCGTTGACGGTGTGACCAGCAACGATGATACCCCTGAGTGCGTTCGCGTCCGCGGATTCACAGAATCATCACCCCACGCGCAGGCGCGGCACACAAAATGTGACCGCAAAACAGCTTTGTGACCCTCGACACCAATCCCTACAATAGGCACATGAATCGCTCGGTATGGCTTGAAGTAATCCGACCCTGCGATTCCTTCCGGCAAAGGAGTCTTGAAGATGGCCGCATGTCCCCTGCACGATTCGTGCGTGTTCTACAGCACGATAGAGCCCAGCATCGTCCTGAAGATGAGGTACGCGTCGTCGTATCCGTACTGCAAGGGCGGTCGTAACGGCGACTGCGCCATCTCGGTGTTGATGACCAACGGACGGACGGTGCCAAGCGACCTGCTTCCGGACGGCGCACGCGCCGACTATGCCGGTACGGGCAGCAGCAGCCCCGCAGCCCGGGCGAACACCGGCACCGGCTCCGACTACCTCGTCGTCGAGGACTCCCCTGTCTTCGCCACCATCGCTGCAAATGCGGTCCGCCAGCACTTCCCCGGCGCGAACGTCACCGTCTGCACCAACTTCGAGGATGCGACGCGCGTCATCCGTGAAGGCGGAGCACGGCTCGTCATCAGTGGTTACGGGCTTGGTTCCGGCAAGACGGTGCTCGATCTTCGCGCGCTTACCTCGGCCCCGATCCTCATCTTCACGGGTCGCCCCACCGAGGATCGCGAGCTGCCGAGTCTCAGCCGCGTGGTGACCAAGGGCGCAGGCCCTGACGCGCTGCACCAGGCGATGGACAGCCTGCTCAGCGCCTAGGGTATCGGCGTTCCCAGCAGCGAGAGCAGCGGCCCCGCCGCGAGTCCGAGCGTAAGCGTGAGAAGCGCCACTCCTGCAACGGCGACCGTCGCGGGAATCGAATGCACGACACCCGCGCCCTCGGGAGCCTCCCCGAAGAACATCGAGCGCACGATGCGCAGGTAGTAACCTGCCGAGATGACGCTGACCACGATCGCGATCAGCACACCCACCGTGAGGTCCGCGCTCAGCGCTGCGCTGAACAGGTAGAGCTTGCCGAAGAAGCCCACGAGCGGCGGGATTCCGATCAGCGAGAGCAGCATGATCACGACCGACCACGCGGCCCACGGCCTGCGCTGGGCGAGCCCGCCGAACGCCGTGAGCGCCGGGCCCTCCTCGGCGGCGACAAGCATGACGCCGAGTGACGGGATCGAGTACGCCAGCGCGTAGAACACCGCTGCGCCGTATCCCGCGGGCGTCACTGCGGCCGCGGCCAACATCAGGTAGCCCGTATGCGCGACGCCGGAGTACGCCATCAGGCGCCTGACGTCGCCCTGGGTCAGCGCCGAGAGGTTGCCGAGCACCATCGAGGCGATTGCGGCGATCACAAGGACGGACGGGAGCGACGGCGCGGTCGGGGCGAGCGCACCCACCAGGCGTACGAGCGCGACGGCGCCAGCGACCTTAGGGACGGTGGAGACGAACGCAACGGACCACGGCTCGGCACCCTCGTAGGCGTCAGGCGCCCAGTAGTGGAACGGCGCAGCCGAGAGCTTCGCGAACAGACCCACGAGCGAGAGCAGCACCGCGAGCGTGCCGAGCATGCCGGCTTCGTTGAGGTCGAGACCGATGTAGTAGGTCGTGCCCGTGACACCGTAGAGGAACGAGAATCCGTAGAGCATCACAAGGGTCGTGAGGATCGACAGGAGGAAGTACTTCAGCGCGCCCTCGAGACCGTTGATACGGCGGCGCCGGTATCCCACGAGCACGTAGGCCGGCATCGTGGCGAGCTCGATGGCCATGACGAGCGTGATGAGGTCCTGGGCCTCGGTCATGAACATGCAGCCGATGACCGAGAACAGCGCGAGCACGACCGCTTCGCGCGTCCTGCCCTCGCCGCGACCCGCAGTCCACAGCAGCCACACGGTAGCCAGTGCCGCGATACCGATTCGCGCGAAACGAGCGACCGCGTCGAAGACGAGCAGCCCGCCGAAGAGCTTCGCATCGATCGGCACGAACGCCGCGGCTACTCCGGCGGCCAACATGCAGGCAACGCCGAACCACGCGGCACCGCGATCTCCGCCCGGCAGCCTGTCGGCAAACAGCGCCCACGCGACGCCGAGCAGAACGAGGAGCTCGGGGAGTATGGCGGCGTAACCCGTCATCTAGCCACCCAGCCCGGCGACGATGACCTGCACTGCGGGATCCACGTAGTCAAGAAGGGCGCTCCAGTAGAGTCCAATGATGACGATCAGGGCGATGAGCGGAATGACGGTCACGACCTCGCGCACGTTGGCGTCAGAGATCCCGGACACCGCGCCACTCGGCTCACCGTAGATGACCCGCTGAACCATCCACAGCATGTAGGCGCCTCCAAATAGCACGCCCACCGCACCGACCACGACCATCCATGCGGGAATGACCGTCGACTGCCAGGCGCCCATCAGCGACAGGAACTCGCCCACGAATCCCGAGAGACCGGGGATGCCCATCGACGCGAACGATGCAAACGCGAGCAGGCCGGCGAGCACCGGAACCTGGCCGGCGAGCCCGGAGAGCTCGGAGATCTGACGAGTGTGCGCGCGCTCGTAGACCATACCGACCATCAGGAACAGCATGCCGGTGATGAGGCCGTGGCTGATGTTGACGGCCATGGCGCCGTCGATGCCTGCCGCTGTACCCGATGCGATACCCAGCATCGCGAAGCCCATGTGGGACACCGACGAGTACGCGACGAGCTTCTTGACGTCAGCCTGGGCGAACGCCACCGACGCGCCGTAGACGATCGAGATGACGGCGAGAAGGCCGATAACCCACTGCCACTGCGCGAACGCGTCGGGCAGGATCGGCAGTGAAACGCGAATGAAGCCGTAAGTGCCCATCTTGAGCATCACGCCGGCGAGCAGCACCGACGCGGCGGTCGGAGCCTCGACGTGCGCGTCAGGCAGCCACGTGTGCAGCGGGAACATCGGCACCTTGACCGCGAAGCCGAGGAAGAACGCGGCAAACACCCAGAACTGGAACCCGGCGTCGAGCTCGGCCTGGGCCAGTGCGACCAGGTCGAAGGTCCCCGTGGTCAGGTACAGCGCGACGATGCCGACCAGCATGAACACCGAGCCGAGCAGCGTGTAGAGGAAGAACTTGATCGCTGCGTACTCGCGTCTCGGACCGCCCCACTGCGCGATGAGGAAGTACATCGGGACGAGCACCAGTTCCCAGAACACGTAGAACAGCACGAAGTCGAGCGCCGAGAAGACGCCGTTCATGCCGACCTGGAGCAGCAGGAGCATGGCGAAGTAGAACGTGGGCTTGGACGAGATGTTCCAGCTCGCGAGTACCGCGAGCACGCACAGGAGCGCCGAGAGGGCCACGAGCGGCATCGAGATGCCGTCAACGCCAAGGAAATACTGGATGCCGGCCTGCGGCACCCAGTCGAAACGCTCGACGTACTGCATGCCACCGGCCTTGTCGAACCCGGCCACCATCGCCACGGCGAGCGCGAGGTCGACGAGGGTGACTGCCAGAGCGACCCATCGGGCCCACTCCCCACGGCTCTTCGGCAGCAGCGCGCACACGAGCACACCGATGAGCGGGATGAATACGATGAGACTGAGCACCCTCAGGCCCCCTTCGACACGAGGTACACCATGAGCAGGACGACCGCTGCCAACACCAGACGCTGGTAACTCTGGAGTCGGCCGGTTTGGATTCGGCGAAGCTGGGTGCCCGCCTTGCGAGACACCGTTGCGAGCGCGTTGACCGCGCCGTCGATGACGTACTGGTCGAAGCGCCACGATCCGCCGGATGCGATGACCCAGCCGCGCGCCGCCCCGTTGACCACGCCGTCGATGACGCGGTGGTCGAAGACCGCGAGCTTCTCGGACAGGGACATGAAGCCCTGGACGAAGAGGTAGTCATAGGTGAGGTCGAAGTACAGCTTCAGCGAGAGCGCCGAGTAGGCGTAGCCGAAGCGCTCCTTCCATACGCGCGTGTTCACCACGACCGAGCGGCGTCCGTAGAACCACCAGCCGGTGAAGATGCCGACACCCGCGACTCCGACCGACAGCGCGATGAACGGAATCGACGGCCACTCACCCTCGTGGCCCATCAGTGACGCGTAGGTGGTCGATGCGAATCCCGCGACGGTCGTGATGGCCGCCAGGACCGCCATCGGCACGACCATCGTCTTGTGCCCTTCGTGCATGTGCTCGGTCTGCTCCGGACCGGTGAAGACCCTGAACCACAGGCGCGTCATGTAGAAGGCGGTGATGGCCGAGGCGAGTACCGCGACGGCGAAGACAACGTAATGATGCTCGTGGATCAGAACGGCGAGGATCTCGTCCTTGCTGAAGAAGCCGGCGAATGGAGGCACGCCTGCGAGTGCCAGCGCACCGATCGTGAACGTCGCGGTCGTCACCGGCAGATGCTTGGCCAGGCCGCCCATATCGCGCATGTCCTGCGTGTGCGCGGCGTGGATGATCACGCCGGCGCCGAGGAAGAGCAGCGACTTGAAGAACGCGTGGGTGGTGAGGTGGAACATCGCGGCCACGGCGCTGCCGGCGCCCAACGCGATGAACATGTACCCGAGCTGGCTGATCGTCGAGTACGCCAGCACCTTTTTGATGTCGTGCTGCACTGCCGCCATCAGACCTGCGGCCAGCGCCGTAGCGGCGCCGATGACGAGGATCGCCGACATCACCCACGGGACCGCCTGCAGGATCGGCAGGGTACGCGCGAGCACGAACACGCCGGCTGCAACCATCGTCGCGGCGTGGATGAGCGCAGATGCGGGCGTGGGGCCCGCCATGGCGTCCGGGAGCCACACGTGGAGCGGCAGCTGGGCCGACTTGCCCATCGCCGCCCACAGGAGCCCGAGCGCGGTCACGGTGATCGCCGCCGAGCTGAACTCGGGGATGCTCTCGAGCACGACCGGCAGGTCAAACGTTCCAAGCGTGGTGAAGATGGCGAACAGCGCCACCAGGAAGCCGAGGTCGCCGACGCGCGTCGTCAGGAATGCCTTCTGCGACGCCTTGCGCGGACCCTCAAGCTCGTACCAGAAGCCGATGAGCAGGTAGCTGCACAGGCCCATCATCTCCCACATCGCGAACGTGAGCAGGAGGTTCTCGGAGAGCACGAGGGCGAGCATCGCCGAGGTGAACAGTGACAGGACCGCGTAGTACCAGCCGACCCTCTTGTCGTTGTGCATGTAGCCGAGCGAGAAGACCTGCACGCACGTCGCGACGATAGTGACGGTGACGAGGGTCATCGCCGCGAAGGCGTCGAGCGCCATGCCAAGCTCGATGGCCTGACCACCGATGATTCCGAGGGGCCACGACATCGACCAGACCGCTTCGGCGCCGTGCTCGGAGGCTTCGACCGGGGGCCAGACCTGCAGGAAGGCGGCGATCGAGAGCGCGGTCGACGTCGACATGGCCGCGACCGAGAGCCAGATCATCTTGTTGCGCAACACGCGCGACATCGGCAGCAGCACGACGAACGCGAGAGCCGGAAGAGCAGGTATGAGCGCTATCCACGCCATGGCTACCCCTTCAGCTCCGTCAGACCGCTGACCTCAGACGACTGAGATGAGCGATAGATGGCCAGAATGAGCGCGAGGCCCAGGCCCACCTCGGCAGCCGAGATGACCATGGCGAACAGCGTGAAGAACTGACCGGTCATGACAGCCGGCGTCACGAACCGGGAGAACGCCATCAGGTTGATGTTGACCGCGATGGACATGAGCTCCAGCGACATGAGCACCTGGACGGCGGCCTTCTTGGACACGGCGCCGTAGAGTCCCAGCGCGAAGAGCGCGGCGCCGAGCAGCAGGAATGCGGGGAGTCCGACGTTCACTCGTCATCCCCCTCTCGCGACCACCAGACGGCAGCGACCAGCGCAGCCGTGAGGACGAGCGACGCGATCTCGAACGGCAGCACCCAGCCCTCAAGCGAGAAGAGCAGCTTGCCGAGGGCAACCAGGTCCGGTGCGGCATCCGGCATCGCAACCGGCGCGAACTCGGTGCCGAGCACCGCGAACGCGACGAGCCCGAAGAACGCCGCCGCCATGAGGGCCGCCAGCCATGAGAAGTCGCGATTGCGGATAGCGTCCTCTCGGCGGCGCATGGTGATCATGATGGTGAAGATGAGCAGGATCGCGACGGCGCCCGCGTACACGAGCAGCTGAACCAGCGCGACATACTCGGAGTCGAGCAGCCAGTAGATGCCGGCCGCGGCCACCGAGACCTCGAGCAGCCAGTACGCCGCGTGCACGACGTTCTTGGACGACAGCATCCCTACGGCGCCGCCAAGTACAGCGAGGCCGAGCACGGCGAAGCCGATTCCGCTGACGGTATCAGGCATCTGCGCTCCCCTCCTGTGGCGCCGGCGCGGACGGCGGGCAATCGGCCGCCTTGCGCTTGGGCTTGGCCGAGGGCGAATCGGTGATGAGGTCGTATTGGAGGTCTTCGGGCTTGAAGACAGCGAGTTCGTAGTCGTGGCCCATGTGGATCGCATCGAACGGGCAGGCCTCCACGCACAGGCCGCACATCATGCAGCCCCCGAGCTCGTAGTGCCAGTGGTCGATGTGCTTGCTCTTGTCCTCGCCTGTGGTGACGTCGATGCGGATGATGTAGTCCGGGCAGGCCTTCTCGCACGCCCTGCACGCGGTGCACTTGTGGTTGCCCTCATCGTCCGGCGTGAGCGTGACCGCCCAGCGCGCGCGCTCGGGAAGCACGAGCTTCTCGTGCGGATACTGCACGGTGATGGGGCCGCGGAACATGTTGACCATGCTGATTCGCAGCCCGTTGAGGATGCCGGTGCCCCAGATCTTCATCAGGCACCCCCAAACACGATGGGAGCGAGCTTGATGGCGACCGCGGTGATCATGACCCAGGCAAGCGATGCGGGCAGAAGGATCTTCCACCCGAGCGCAAGCAGCTGGTCGATGCGGACTCGGGGCATCGTTCCGCGGATCCACATGAGGCAGAAGATGACGAGGTAGGCCTTGAGCATGAAGACCACCGCCGCCCATCCGCCGAGCGCGTCAACCGGCACGAACGGGATGCGCCAGCCGCCCAGGAAGAGCGCGGTGATGAGGGCCGCGAGGATGAACATGTTGCTGAACTCCGCGAGGAACATCAGTCCGAACTTCATGGAAGCGTATTCGGTCGCATAACCTGAGACGAGCTCGGAATCGGCCTCGGACATGTCGAACGGGGTCTGGTTCGACTCCACGAGACCGGTGATGAGAAACATCAGAAACGCGGGGAAGCACGGAATGACGAACCACACGTAGTTCTGCGCCCGGACGATATCGCCCATGTTCAGGGAGCCGGCGATCATCACAGGCGGCAGGGCCGCGAGCAGCATCGGCACCTCGTAGCTCACCTGCTGTGCGACCGAGCGCATACCGCCAAGAAGCGACCACTTGTTCGCGCTCGACCAGCCTGCGGCCACGATTCCAAGAGGCACGAGCGACACGACCGCGAACGAGTACAGGAGCCCGAGATTGAGGTCAGCGATAGCGAAGGTGTCAGTGAACGGAATCACTGCGTAAGCCATGAGCGCGGGGACGAACACGATCGCGGGCGCCACGAAGAACAGCGCCCGGTCGACGTTGGTCGGCGTCGGGTCTTCCTTGGTGAGAAGCTTCATGACGTCGGCAAGCGTCTGGAACATGCCGGACGGGCCGAGCTCCATCGGCCCCAGGCGCAGGTGCAGATGGCCGAGGACCTTGCGGAGCATATAGATGAGCACGACGCCGTTGGCGAGCATGAGCCCGACCGCGAGCAAGACGCGCAGAATCGCCTCGAGCCACACGTTCATCGGTCGACCTCCCCAAGCACGAGGTCGAAGCTGCCGAGCGTGACGACGGCGTCGGCAAGCAGCACGCCGGGAAGCAGCGCCTCGCCCGTCTGCAGCGCGTAGAGCGCGGGCGGGCGGTAGCGCATGCGGTATGGATTCTCTGTGCCATCCGAGATCAGGTGAACTCCGAGCTCGCCGCGCGAGGATTCGACGGCCGCATATGCCTCGCCCGCGGGCGGCCGGAGCACCTTGGGCACCTTGGCGGTGTAGTCGCCCTCGGGCAGGCCCTCGATGCACTGTCGCACCATGCGAGCCGCCTGCCGCATCTCCTCCATCCGGACCAGGTAGCGCGCGTAGCAGTCTCCGGCGGTCTGCACCGGGACCTCGAACTCCATCTCGTCATAGGCCGCGTAAGGCCGGTCCTGGCGTACGTCGAAACTCACACCACTCGCACGCAGGTTCGCGCCGGAGAGGCCGAAGCCGATCGCCATCTCTCGCGAGACGACTCCGACGCCCTTCATGCGGGCCTGGAATATCTCGTTACCGCCCAGAAGCGCATCGTGCTCATCGAGATACTTGTCGAAGGTCTCGAGGAACTTCCGGATCTTGGCCTCGGCGGTGGGCGTGATGTCGCGCACCACGCCGCCCGGGCGCACGTAGTTGAACATCATGCGCTGGCCGCTCACGTCCTCAAGGATGTCGAGGAGGTCTTCGCGGTCGCGCATCGCGTAGAGGAACTGCCCCATCGCGCCGGTGTCGAGACCCATCGGGCCGTACCACACGAGATGGCTCGCGATGCGGTTGATCTCGGAGAAGAGCACACGCAGCCAGTTGGCGCGGCGCGGCACCTCGATGCCGGCGACCTTCTCGGCGGCGAGTGCGAATGCGAGCTCGTTCATGATGCCCGAGACGTAGTCGCCCCGATCCATCAGCGTGCCGACCGCGTTGTAGCGACGGTGCTCGGCAAGCTTCTCAATGCCGCGGTGCAGGTAGCCGATGCACGCCTCGCCGGTGATGACCTCCTCGCCGTCGAGCTCGAGGAGGATGCGCAGCACTCCATGGGTCGAGGGGTGCTGCGGTCCCATGTTCAGCACGAGGTGCTCGGTCATGACCTCGTCGACGCCGCTCGGTGCGCGCTTGAGCGACACAGGGAGAGTGACGGGTTCGGTGTGGACGTCCGCCGAGATCCACCCGGCGTGCTGCACGAGGTCGCGAGGGTCGTTCACCGGTTGCGCACCTCCTCAGCGCCGCGGATCTCGACCGACTTGAGGAGCAGAGGCTCCACGTCCTCGGTGAGCAGCAGGTGCTTGGGGTTGGGGTGACCGGCGAGCTTGAGGCCGAACATCTCGGCGCACTCGCGCTCGGGCATGAGCGCGGCGGGATAGATGTCCCAGATGCTGGTGAGCACGGATCCGTAGGCGTGCCCGGACTTGACGAGGATCTCCTCGTCACGCGTGAAGGAGCGCAGGTGATAGACGACGTCGACGTTCTCCGTGGTGTCCACGCCAAAGAGGTCGACCATGAAGGCGAAATCGTGCTCGGAGTCCTTGAGAGCGGTGAGGGCGGCGCGCAGGCCTTGCGGGCGCACGCGCCAGAACATGCCCGCCGGAGCCATCTCCTCGGACGTCGCCTCGACTCCAGCGGCCGCGAAGAGCTTAGCTATCTGCGTCGTGTCGGGCTGCAAGCCGCTCTCCCGTCTGATTCTTGATCTTCTCCATGAGCTGGAGGAAGCCGTACTGGACCGACTCGGGCCGCGGAGGGCACCCGGGGATGTAGACATCGACGGGAACGACCTTGTCGACGCCGAGAACGACGTTGGGATACTCACGGAAGGGGCCGCCGGTGCTGGCGCAGGCGCCCATCGCCACGACCCACTTGGGCTCGGGCATCTGGTCGTAAAGCCGCTTCACCGTGTGCGCCATCTTATGGTTCACGGTGCCGGCGACGATCATCACGTCGGCCTGCCGCGGGCTGGCCCGGAAGAACACCCCGTGCCGGTCGAAGTCGAAGCGAGGGCCCGAGGCGTGCATGAGGCCCTCGATGGCGCAGCAGGCGATGCCGAAGGCCATGTACCAGAGGGAGTGACGGCGCGACCAGTCAAAGAGCTGCTCGCTACGGATGAAGACCATCGAATTCTCTCCGGTCAGCTTGTCTAGCGCCATCTGAGCGCCCCCTCCTTCCATGCGTACACGAGGCCGCCGACCAAGATGACGACGAAGATGAGCATCTCAAAGAAGACGAACCAGCCCACTCCCGGCCTGCCAAAGGTGACAGCCCACGGGTACAGGAACACGGTCTCGATATCGAATATCACGTAGAGCAACGCGTAGACGTAGTAGCCCGAGCGGAACTTGACCCACGGCCCGCCGATGGGCGCGACGCCGCACTCGTAGGTCTCGCCCTTCTCGGGCGTGGGCTTTTTGGGTGAAAGCAGCCATGACGAGCCGAGCACCACGAGAAAGAACGCGATGCCGATGAGCACGAAGGCTGCGATGACGATTCGTTCGAGCTCCACCCTTGCGGGCCCTCCGTCCATGCCGGTCGCGGAGTGTTTCGATCCCCTTGCGCCAGCACTGATGGATGGCGTGGCTGGACAGTACCACACACCGACCGCCACCCAACCAGCCGAACGGCATCGGCTATCGGTGAACGGTTGTCTAGCCGCCGCCAACGGCGGGAGAACGAGGACTGTGCTCTGGCGCGGCCGTCCGGTATCCGATGCTATGCCGCATCTTCGCCCGCATCCACGAGAATCCTGCATGAGGCACTGGAGGGAAACGACGAGGACGGCACCAGTGGTGCCGTCCTCGATTGCGATCGTGGAGCCAACGAGGGGACTCGAACCCCTGGCCTGCGCATTACGAGTGCGCTGCTCTACCAGCTGAGCTACGTTGGCATATTCAGTTCTACGAGCCTTCCGAGCTCGTCCCGCCGCCGCCCGATCCGGACCTGCGACGCCGCCTGCGACGCGTGCTCTTCGCCGGCTGCCCTTCCTGCGCGCCGCCCGACGACTCCGCCGGTGCGGGCTGAGCTTTGGGCGCCTGCTGCGCCTTAGCCTGCTGCGCCTTAGCCTGCTGCGCCTTGGGCTGCCGCTGCGGCTTCGGGGCCGCCTGCTCGTCGCCCGACTTGCCGCCGCCACGCCGCCTGCGCCGCCTGCCGCTGCGTGTGGGCTGCTCGGCGGCCTGCTCCTGCTCGCCTCCACCACCCTGCGGCTGCTTGCGCCGCTCAGGCTTCGGCGCCGGGGGCTTCTCGGACCGCTTGCGCGGGGTGAGAGGCTCCGGCTCTTCGACAACGGCGACCGGCGTGATCGCACCGGCCTCCTCGAGGGCTTCGCGTCCCACCGAGCACGGACATCCGGTTCCCTTGGCGCACTCCATACGTGCGAGTGGCACCGTGGCCCGGTTGCCGTCCTCGAACCGCATGGTGACGGTCTCCCGAGGCGTGTCGAGATCGACCACCTTGGCAAGACCCGCCGCGGTGTCGATAATCGCTCCGCGCTTCGGCGCCCGGGACTTGTAGTCCTTGTAGGCGTCGAACTCGTAGCGCAGACAGCACATGAGTCTGCCGCACAGCCCGCTGATTTTCAAGGGGTTAAGTGGCAGGTCCTGCTCTTTGGCCATCCGGATCGAAACCGGCTGGAACTCGCCGCCAAAGCGCACGCAGCACAACATCTGCCCACAGTGGCCGATACCGCCCACCATTCGGGCCTCGTCGCGCACTCCGACCTGGCGCATGTCGATGCGCGCTCGGAAGTGCGCAGCCAGGTCGCGGACGAGTTCGCGGAAGTCGATGCGCTCCTCGGCGGAGAAGTAGAAGACGACCTTGTCACCGCTGAACAGGTACTCGACGTCCACCGGCTTCATATCGAGCTTGTGCTCAAGCACGAGCTCTCGGAATATCGGCATCGCTTCACGCTCTTTGGCGAGGAGCTCCTCGACGTATGCGAGGTCCTCCTCGTCAGCGATGCGGCTGATAGGCTTCAAAGGCGCCGGCAAGTCGGCGTCCGCTACCTCGTGAGGAGCCTGGACGACCGTGCCGACCTCAGTACCGCGCTCGGTCTCGACGATAACGGTGTCGCCCTCCACAGGCACAGTGCCGGCGGGGTCGAACCAAAGGGTCTTCGAGAACCGGAGCCTCACTCCCACTACCGTGGGCATCGTAAGACCTCCCGGATTGTAAACAACATGGCCTCGATGGCCAGCTGGGGACTGACATTATACGAGATACGGCGGCGAGCCTCGTTAACTGCCGACATTCCTGCCGCGGCGGCCGCCGGCGTGATGACCGCGCCGACCTCTTCCATGGCGTCGAGCGCGTCTCTGTTGACCGCGAGATCGCCCACGCCCTGCGAGATGGTTAAGCAATCGCGAAGCCAGCTCTCGGCCACGTTGAGCACTTCGGCCACGCCTTCGCGCTCGCGTGCGGTCAGCTCGCGCTTCTGGCGCTCCTCGAGCGCCTTGGTGGACGCCTTTCCGAGGAATTCGGCACGCTCCACCAGTTCCGCCTCCTGGGTGCGCTTCACTTCGCCCAGCGGGGCCTTCACCGCGGCCAGCAGCGTCTTGGCGGCCTCGAGCACGTCGAGCTCGTCCATGGTCGCGAGATCCTTGAGCGTGCGCAAGATCACGTCGCGGGCTTCTCGGCGGTCTGCCGAGGACAGAAAGTCCGCCGCGCGTGCGACGACTCCCCCCGCCGCGGCGAGTGCCGCACCAGCGGCCTCGGGATCGGCCCCCGTGCGCTGGACGAGCAGCGCGGTGGACTCCGAAGGCGGGATGCGCCGGAAGCGGACCACCTGGCAGCGCGACGCGATCGTGGGCAGCACCGCGTCGTAGGAGTGCGACATCAGCACGATGACCACGTTGGCGGGCGGCTCCTCGAGCGTCTTCAAGAACGCGTTGGCCGCCGAGTCGTTGAACACGTCGGCGCCGGAGAGCAGGTACACCTTGCGCTTGCCCTCGACCGGATGGAGGTTCACGTCGTGGATGATGTCGCGGACCTGCTCGGCGAGGTAACCCGCGGCTCCCTCGGGGCTCACGGAGTGGACGTCGGGATGCGCCCCGCGCTTGACGCGGACGCACGCGCCGCACGCACCGCAGCCGTTGTCGTCGCACAGCAGCGCGCAGGCGAGAGCCTTGGCCGCCGTGTGCTTGCCCGAGCCCGGAGGCCCCACGAACAAGTACGCGTGACCGACCTTGTCGCGGTCGACCACGGTCTGAAGGAAGTCGGCGACCTTCTTCTGACCGACTATGTCATCCCACACGCAGCGCGTCACAGTCCGCTCCGCTCCAACCCGAGCACATCGGCCAAGGAGTGGTCGACCAGGGAGGAGACCTCGTCGATCGTGCCTGACGCGTCGATGACCCTCACGCGATCGCGGTGCGACTCGGCGATCTTGAGAAAGCCGTTGCGGACGGCCTCGTGAAACGAGAGGTCCTCGGCTTCGAGGCGGTCGGCGCCGGCGTGAGTCGCTCGCGTGAGCCCGTGAGCCGGGTCGATGTCGAACACGAGCGTCCTGTCGGGGTCGAGGCCGCCCGTCGCGGTGTGGTTCAGCGACTCGATCTCATCGAGCGGCAGACCGCGAGCGAAACCCTGATACGCGGTCGTCGAGTCGTAGAAGCGGTCGCACAAGACGACCTCACCCGCCTCCAGCGCAGGCTCGATCACCTCGGCGACCAACTGCGCGCGGCTGGCCTCGTAAAGCAGCAGCTCGGCACGAGCGTCGAGGCCCTCGCTCGCGGGGTCGAGCAGAATCGCGCGGATGGCCTCACCGGCCGCTGTTCCGCCAGGCTCGCGCAGGGCGCGAACGCGCACGCCGGCCGCCTCCAGCCGTTGAGCCAGCAGCCTCAGCTGCGTGGACTTGCCGGAGCCCTCAGGCCCCTCGAAGGTGATGAACACGCCGCGTCCGCTCATCGCAGACCGCCCTTCTCGCGCCATTCGGCGGGCGCCTCGGCGTACAGGTCGGTGCCCAGCGTGTCGATTGCGACGAACGCCGGGAAGCCGTCGAGCTCCATGCGCACGAGCGCCTCGGTGCCCAACTCGGGCCAGGCGACCGTCTCGGCGTCGCGAACGAAGGTCGCCAGGAGCGCCGCAGCGCCTCCTACGGCCGCAAAGTAGACGCCGCCGGTTTCGACGCACGCGTCGCGCACCTCGGCCGAACGGGTGCCCTTGCCGATGGTCGCCACGATACCGGCGCGCATGAGCGCGGGGGTGAAGGCGTCCATCCGCTTGGCGGTCGTGGGCCCCACCGATCCCGCAGGGCGCCCCTGTGCCGGGGGCGTGGGACCGGCGTAGAACAGCGTCTGACCCGTGAGGTCGAACGGCAGCTCCCCGTCACGCCCGAGCGCCTCGACGAGGCGAACGTGCGTCGCGTCGCGCGCGGTGAAGACCGGACCCGAGAGACGAACCTCATCTCCGGCACGAAGCTGGGCGAGAGCCTCTCGCGTCGCGGGCAGGGAGACGTGTCGCGACTCAGCCATCGATACCCTCCCCCTCGTTCATGTCCTCGACGACTTCGCGCCAGCGCATCGCGCGGAAACCGTATACCGCCGCGCCGATGACGATCAGCGCCGAGAGCTGCAGCGTGAGCCGCGGGCCGGTCAGCACGACGTTGGCCGGAACCAGATTGCTCTGCTCGGCGAAGCGCAGCACCATGCCGCCGACCGCGTCGTTGAGCGGGGCGGTCACGATCATCGAGAGCAGCAGCGCAACGCGGACGACGCTCTCAAGCGCCGTGAACACGCGACCGCGGATGTCGTCGGAGGTGGTGTGCACGACGTAGCTGTTGCCCGCGACGGACAGGGTGGCGATGCAGACGCCGGCGAGGATGACGAACACGCCGGCGACCCAGTAGCGCTCCACGCTCGCGAACCCGAACATCGACACGCCGAACGCAGCCACGCTGCCGGCGAACAGCAGCTGAAGCGGCAGGTTGCGCTCGAGACGGGGCACCACGAGCGCGCCAGCCACCATGCCGAGCGCGAGAAACACCAGCATGAACGTCTGCGGAGAGCCCGCGAGCTGCTCGAGCCACGCGACCCGGTCGGCGAACGGGACACCGCCGACCAGCGAGTTCACGTAGTCGATACCGACGGGGATGATGGCCCCTCCGCCGAGAATCGCGAAGAATAGCGTCACGAGGAGAGCCCTGAGCTCGCGGTGGGCCCTGAGGAACCGGAACGAGTCCAGTACGTCGCGACCCAGAAGCGTCATGTCGAACGGCTGGCCGCTCGCCACCGCCGACCGGGCGTTGACCTTGATGCTCCACACGATCGTCGCCGAGAACACAAAAGTCAGCGCGTCGAGGAAGAAGCCTGCACGAGGGCCGAGGAGCGCGGGTGCGAGCAGGCCGACGAACTCGTCGACGATGGGCAGCTGCGCTTCTGTCAGCAGGCCTACCGCCCATTCGAAGCCGGCGAGGATGGCGCCGGACGCAGTCAGGCCGATAAGCATGGCTGCCTGCTGGGTCGTGTACATCGCGCCGTTTGCGGCGGTGACGTCACGTTCCTCAACGACGTGCGGGATGAGGGCGTTTCGCGCAGGCCAGAAGAACAGCGACGCCGTCTCCATGAGCAGGACGACGAGGTAGATCACCCAGAGCTGGTTGGTGATCAGCAGGAGGAGCACGAGTCCAAAGCGGACGATGTCGGCGGTGATCATCACCTTACGGCGGTCGAATCGGTCCACGAGGACGCCGGTGACCGATGAGAGCAACAGCGCCGGGATGATCTTGGCGATGAGGATGCCCGCGACCGCGAACGAGGAGCCGCCGGACAGCGCGCTCACCATCGGGATCAGCAGGCCGATGACCAGCCAGTCGCCCATGCCGGACACGAGCTGCGCGACCCACAACCTTCTGAAGCGCCCGTCGCGCAGTAGGCGTCGGTATGCGCCCGTTCCGGTGTTGGCGGCGACTTCCACCGGATTGACGGCCTCGAGCTCGCTCACGGAGTCACCTCGACCGTCGCGGTTCGGACCGCCGAGCAGCCCATGTTGATCGCCACGGGAAGCGCCGCGATGTGGCACGGCGCGGTGTTGACGTGTACTGCGAGCGCCGTTGTGTCTCCGCCGAGCCCCGCAGGACCGATGCCGAGAGCGTTCACGGTCTCGAGCAGCTCGCGCTCGAACGCGACGAGCCTCGGGTCCGCCGGTGCGGTACCGATCGGCCGCAACAGAGCCTTCTTCGCGAGACTCGCGACCTTGTCGAAGGTCGCTCCTACCCCGACGCCCACCAGCAACGGCGGGCATGCGCCGGTGGCAGTGGCCTCGACGGTCTCGATGACCGCGCGCTTGACCGCATCGGGCCCCGCGCCGGGCGACAGCATCACGACGCGGCTCGCGTTGTCCGAACCGCCGCCCTTGAGCATGACGTGCACGGTCGCACCTGTACCCGGTCGCCACGCCACGTCGATGAATGCAGGGGTGTTGTCCCCGGTGTTGGATCGGTCGAGCAGCGCGTCTCCGACGAGCGACATGCGCAGCCCGGCGGCCCGGTAGGCCTCTGCCACCGCAGCGTTCACCTCGGCGGGCACGTCACCGACGAGCGGCTGCTCCGTGCCGAGGACGACCTGGACCCACACGGTGCCGGTGTCCTGACACAGCGGGACGCGCTCCTCCTTCGCGAGGCGGGCGTTGGCGACCAGCTGGTCGAGGACCGCCCTCCCCCTGTCGGAGCGCTCGGACAGCGCCGCGGCCACCATGGCCTCGGCCACGTCGGGCCGAAGCTCGGTAGCCGCGATGGGAATGGCGGCGCGGACTGCGTCGCCGATGGCACGAGCGTGCAGCACCCTACCCCCGAAGACCGAGTGAGTCGATCGCCTCGGCGACCGTCGCTGCCGAGCCCTGGAGCGCGGCCAGCTCGGAATCGTCGAACGGCAGCTCCACAACCTCGACCACACCCTCGCGGCCGAGGCGAGCGGGAACGCTCATGTAAACGTCGTCGATGCCGTACTCGCCGGTCAACCTCACACAGCTGGGAAGCACATCGCCGGTATCGCCGAGAATCGCGCGCACCATGCGGACCACGCTGGCCGCCGGCGCATAGAACGCCGAGCCGGTCTTGAGCAGCGCCACAACCTCCGCACCGCCAAATGTCGTGCGGCTCACGAGCGCATCGACGTCCTCGTCAGGCAGAAGCTCGGTGATGGGAGTGCCCTTGATGGTGGTGAAGCGCGGCATCGGCACCATGGCGTCGCCGTGAGCGCCGCAGGCAAGCGCGTCGACGTCGGAGATATCGGCGCCGGTCTTGTCGGCTACCGCGAATGCGAAGCGAGCCGAGTCCAGGACGCCGCCCATGCCGAAGACGCGGGTGTGCGGCAGGCCCGACTCCTTCCACGCCAGGTACGTCATGACGTCGAGCGGGTTGGTGACGCACAGGATGATCGCATCGGGCGAGGCGGCGACCGCCTGGCCGATCACGCTCGACACTATCGCGCGGTTCGCGGCCAGCAGGTCATCGCGCGTCATGCCCGGCTTGCGAGGAAGACCGGCGGTGACCACGACGATGTCTGAGCCTGCGGTATCGGCGTAGTCGTTCGTACCGACGACGGTGGGGCCGAACCGCTCCACCGAACGCATGTGCATGAGGTCGAGCGCCTTGCCCTGCGGCATGCCCTCGGCGACGTCGATCATGACGACGTCGGCGACGCCGTGAAGGAGCATAAGCTCAGCCGCCGTCGCACCGACCTGACCGGCACCGACGACCGTGACCTTGGGATAGGACATGAGACCCCTCTCGCGTGAACGAATGCGCCCGTTAGGCGGGCGCACAGCCTCTCGATTCTAGCACGGAGCCCCGAGGCTGAAGGCGCTTGCGCGGACCTAGGAAAGGTCGGCGAGATAGCCCATGTCGAGGTGGCGCCCCTCGTGATTCGCAAGGCGCTGCTGGAGCAGTGTGGGGATTGCGGGAACCGGCTCGCGCGGCTCGGGCTCTGACACCGGCACCATCACGTCGATGATGAGCACGTCGTCTCCGCCGAGCGCCTCGGCCATCACCTCACCCAGCAGCACGATGGCGCTGCCGCCGTGACCGGCCTCACCTGGCACGGCCCCGTCACACTCGGCGATGAGTACGAGTCCTGCGACCGCATCCGAGAGCCCGATCGCGAGCTCGATCGCCGCCTCCGCCTGCAGGTCGCTCTCACTGCGCGGACTCATGACGAGGTACGATGGCCCGCCCTCGAGCATGCTCACCCACGTCCCCCGATCGAAGCACGCGTCACCGATTGCGACCGCCGGTGCACCGAGCGCCTCGAGGCCGGGCAGGACCTCGCCCACGAATGCGAGCGACACGGTGCCGGCTCCCGCGTGCAGCAGGACTCGGGCGCCGGGCAGCTCCTCAAGCAGGCCGAGAAGCACGTCGCGCGCCGCTCCGTCATGGAGCGCGAAGACCTCGGGGAGGATGCAGAGCTCAGCTCCGCGCGAGGATGCACGGTTGGCGGCATCGGCCAGCGCATGGGCGTCTTCGAGCGGCGTCTCACGAAGCCGGTGCTGTACGACGGCGATCTTCACGGCGGTCCTCCTGCGGTCGCGGGGGCACCATGTAGATGCCCGTCACGGCCCGCAGAGTCACGCCTCGCCCTCGCCGCGCTACTTCTTTGGCGCGCGCTTCTTGGCCGGGGCCTTCTTCGCGGCGGTCTTGGCCTTGGTGGCCGGCTTCTTGGCCGACTCCTCCTTGGTAGGACACTCGGGGTCGACGCATATGCGCCAAGGGCCCTTGCGCGTGTGCACGACGATGATCGGGGCGCCGCACGGCTCGCAGACCTCGCCCGTGGGCTCGAGCTCACCGCTCTGAGGCAGCGGATATGAGGTACCGCACTCATCGTAGTTGGCGCAGCGGACGAACCGCTTGAGCGACTTAGGCGAGCGGCGAGCCATGAGGTTGCCGCCCTCGCGACCGTCTTTCGCACACGTCGGGCACTGGCCGATGATGAGCTCCGGCTCCTGGTTCGACGGGCACTGCGGGTCGAGGCAGCGGGTCAGCGGCTTACGACGGAACTGGATGACCGTGATCTGCTGATTGCCGCACGTGGGGCACGGCTCTTCGACCGGCACGATCTTGCCCTGCGGCAGAGGATAGGTCACGTCGCAGTCCGGCCAGCCGGCACAGCCCACGAACTGCCCTGACTTGGAGTACTTGATCAGCAGGTCATGTCCCGACTTGGGGCAGATGCCCAGCTTCGAGTCCTCGGTGGAGGCGGCCTTGAGAGACTCGCCCACCTCCGGGGCCTTGTCGATGAGCTGTTCCATCACGCGGGCGAGGAGCTCGCGAGAGTGGTCGACGACCTCTGTCCGCGACTCCCGGCCGTTGGCGATGCCGTCCATCTCGGCCTCGAGCTCTGCGGTCATGTCCGGTGACGTGATACGAGGCGCGTGCGCGGTGAGGGCGTCGATGACGGCGCGGCCGAGGCACGTGGGCTCGATCGACTTCTCGTTCTGCACGTACTTGACCTCGTAGAGGCGCTCGATGATGGCGTGGCGCGTGGCCTTGGTGCCCAGGCCGCGCTTCTCCATCTCCTGGATGAGCCCGCCCTGCGTGTAGCGCTTGGGCGGCTCGGTCTGCTTCTCGGCCAGCTCGGCGCCGAGGAAGGCGATCTCGTCGCCCTCGGTGAGCGCGGGGAGCTGATCGTCCTTCTTGAGGCCGTACGGGTAGATGGCCCTGAACCCGGGGTTGACGAGCACGTCGCCGCGTGAGGTGAACGGCTCACCCGCGACATCGATGCTCACCTTGGTGCCCTCGATCGTAGCCGGACCTGACAGCGTCGCCATGAAGCGGCGGGCGACCAGGTTGTAGAGCTTCCACTCCTCCGGCTTCAGTTTGTCGGGGTCCCCCGCGCCAGTGGGATGGATCGGCGGGTGGTCCGTCGTCTCCTTCTTGCCGCGGGTCGCGGTGAGCGTGCCCTGGCTCGCGAGCTTGTTGGCGTACTCGCGGTAGACCGCGACGTCCGCGAGTGCGTGGAGGAGGCCCTTGATGTCGAGCGACGCCGGGTAGACCGTGTTATCGACACGCGGGTAGCTGATGAGGCCGTTCATGTAGAGGGTCTCGGCGATGCGCATGGTGCGCGCGGGCGACAGTCCCTCGGCGGCCGCGGCGGTCTGCAGCTCGGTGGTGTTGAGCGGGGTCGGCGGAGAGACGGTGCGGCGCTTGGTCTCCACCGAGATGATGCGCCCGCTCGATGCCCCGGTTATCGCAGCCATCGCCTTATCGGCCTCAGCCTGGACCTTGAAGTTGTTCGAAGCGTGTCCGGCGCCGAACTCCGTCTCGCCCGCCTGGAAACGACCGGCGACCTGCCAGTACGTCTCGGGCACGAACGCCTCACGCTCGCGCTCGCGCTCCACCACCAGAGCGAGCGTCGGAGTCTGTACGCGACCCGCGGACTTCACGTTGCCGAAGCCCGAGTACTTGGCCATCGTCAGATAGCGCGTGAGTACGGCACCCCAGACGAGGTCGATATCCTGGCGCGACTCTCCGGCCTGCGCGAGGCAGTCGTCCACAGCGGTGAGCTCCGAGAAGGCACGGTCGATCTCCTCGGCGGTGATGGCCGAGAAGCGCGCACGCTGGACGGGGACTTTGGGGTTGACTCCCAAGACGATCGAGCGGGCGTCGCTACCGATGAGCTCGCCCTCGCGGTCGAAGTCGGTCGCGATGACGACGTTGTCCGCCTTCTTCGCGAGCGTCTTGATCGCGCGGATGATCTCCTTCTCGGCGGGCGTCTTTCCGATGGGTGCCCACACGAGGTACGGGAGCGATGCGAGCTTCCAGGTCTTGAGGTCGACGCCGTCGACCGTGAAAGGCTTCTTCTTGGGCCACGGAGGAGTGGCGAGGGTCACCGGGATCGGCGCGTCGGTGACGGAGTCGTCTTCCCACACGGCCTTCCAGCCCGGATCGGTGAACACGATCTGCAGCGGGAAGTCCACGCCAAGGACGTGACCCTTCAGACCGACCGACACCCAGTCTTCACCATCGCGGCGAAACGAGTAGGTGGGGGTGTTGTAGACCTTGTCGGCCTTAGGCTTGCCGACGGCGAGGATCTCAGCGAGCTTCTTCGCCGCGATGTTCTTCTCGGTGATAACGAGGTTCAAGACTCACGCCTTTCGCGCGGAGTGCGATTCAGGAGCCGAGTATACACACGGCCGTCAAGCCACTATATAGAACGCGAGGCTTGACCACTCCTTGCGAGAACCTTGCCGAGAAGCCTTCGGTGTCCACGGGATGAGGCGCGATTCGACCCACCCGAGGTGGGCGTGAGCTATAGACCGAGCTCGTTGGAGCGCGCCTGCATCGCGGTGAGCGACAGCGCCAGGAACTCCTCGCGCTCGAGCCCGAGCGCCTCGTGTCCGGCCATCTGCTCGCGGTTCGCACCGCGAGCGAACGCCTTCTCCTTCCAGCGCTTCTTCAGCGAGGAGACCTCGACGGCGGACAGCTTCTTCTCCGGCTTCACGAGCGCTGCGGCGACGATGAAGCCGGTCGTGGGATCGGCGCACCACAGCGCGTGATCCAACCGGCTCTCCCGCGGCGTCTTATCGGCGTGAGCGAGAATCGCATGGATCATCTCGTCGTCGATAAGTCCCTCAAGCTCGGCCGCGGAGACGAGACCGTGACGCTCGGGGTCATCGGCGGTCTCGGCATAGTCGAGATCGTGCAGCAGCCCGGCGAGTGCCCAACGCTCCTGATCGGCCCGATCGAGCTCGAGACGCTCGGCCAGAGCGCGCATGATGATCTCAGTCGCGACGCAATGCGAGATCAGGTTGCGTTGCGGGATTCGCTCGGTGACGAGTGCATACGCCTCGTCTCGCGTCATCATCGCGGATCCTTGCCTGCTGCGGTGCGCACGACCTCGATGCGACCGGCCAGCCACTCCGCCCACGCGTCCACGCCCAGCCCCTTTGTCGCGGCCACGCGAAATATCGGCGCCGCGGGGTTCAGCGAGCGCACGACGCCCTCGAACTCGGCCTCGTCGAAGTCGAAGACGGGCATGGTATCGACCTTGTTGAGGATGACCGCCTCGGAGATCTGGAAGATGCCAGGATACTTGTACGGCTTGTCGTGACCCTCGGGCACCGACAGGATCATCACTTTGGCGTGCTCTCCCAGGTAGAACTCGGTGGGGCACACCAGGTTCCCGACGTTCTCGACGATGATGAGGTCGAGGCTGTCGAGGTCGAGCGCCGCGACCGCGCGCTGAATCATGTCGCTCTCGAGGTGGCAAGCGCCGCCGGTGTTGATCTGCACGGCGGGAATGCCGTGCGCCTTGACCTTCTCGGCGTCGACCTTGCTCGCGATGTCGCCCTCGATGACAGCGATTCCGTATCGGTCCCTCAGTGCGGCGATGGTCGCGAGGATCGTCGAGGTCTTGCCCGCTCCCGGCGAAGCCATAAGGTCGAGAACGAAGATCCCTTTCTCGTCAAAGAGCGCCCTGTTCTCAGCGGCCAGCTTCTCGTTCTTGTCCAGGATCGGCTTCGAAAGATCGATCGTCGCCATGCTCACCCCTCGGATTCGGCTTCGGTGCCGTCGTCGCAGTCGATGCTGTCGATGCGCAGCTCCCGTCCCTGAAGCATCTCGATGTCGAGGCAGCCGCAGGACGGACATATCATCTGGAACCGGTCGTGTTCGTACTCGAGGTCGCATTCACGGCAGCGTGACTTGGCCGACACGTTCGTGATCGTAAGAGTCGCACCCTCGGCCATCGTTCCCGGCGTAAGCGCGTCAAAGGCGAACTGCAGCGCGAAGTCAACGACCTCAGTCATCTCCCCGACGCTGATGCGAATCTCGGTGATCCGAGTGCAGCCGGCGTCGTGAGCCGCGTCAAACGCAGACGCGAGAATGCCTTGGGTGACTCCCATCTCATGCATGGACTAACTACTCCTTCAGGCTGCGTCGGGATCGACGCCGGAGGCCTCGAGCGCCTCACGACGCTGCACCTCGGCAATCCGCTTCGACAGCACGATACGGGCGAGGACCAGGCTGATCTCGTAGAGGGCGAGTAGCGCCACGGCGAGTGCGCCCATGGTTACGGGCGACCAGTCGGGCGTGGCCATCGCGGCCACTGTGACGATCACCACGTAGGCGACTCGCCAGTTCTTGCGCAGCTTGGCGTACGGAACGATGTTGAAGATCATCAGATAGAACACGACGACCGGAAGCTCGAAACCGATGCCGAAGGCAAGTACCAGCAAGATGACCGCCTGGAACCACAAGGCGGCGTCAGGAAGCACGCCCACGGTGCTCGACTGCGCCTGCGCGATCATCCACTCGAACGCCGGCTGCAAGATGATGAAGTAGGAGAATGCGGCACCGCCGATGAAGAGCGCCAACATGGCGATGAACGTCGGTATCACGTATCGACGTTCACGCGGCTTGAGGGCCGGGAGGAAGAACGCCATGACGTGCCAGATGATCAGGGGGCTACCGATGACGATCGCGGCATAGAACGCCACTTTGAAGCGCAGCGTGAAACCGCCGAACGGGCCGAGGACGTTGAGGCGCTCGACCCCGGCCTTCTCGAGCATCGGCATGATCGGTGCGAGCACGAAGTCGTATATCTGCCACGCCCACGTGTAGAGCACGAGGGAGAGCACCACGAGGGTGGAGACAACGATCACGAGCCGCTTGCGCAGCTCGGCGATGTGCTCGAGGAACGGGAGTCGTTTTGGGCTGATCGGCATAGTCGTCGGCGAGGAGAGCTACTCCTCTTCGCCCTCCTCCTCGTCCTCGTCGGACCAGATCTCGGACGCGGCGGAGACCGGTGCGGGTGCGGGCTTGGCGACTTCGGGCGCAGGAGTGCCGGTGGTTGCCGCCTTGGCTCCCGCGAGACGATCCGCGGTGCGGCGGTCTTCAGCAAACGCCTCGGCACTGATGAGGCGCTGCATGTCCTCTTGCGCGTCCTTGAACATCTTTATCGCCCGACCGACGGTCCGGGCGAGCTCCGGAAGCTTATCCGGGCCAAAGATGATGAGCACGAAGAGCATGATGAGAACCAGCTCGGTGCCGCCTATGCCGAACACAACCCCACCTTTTCTAAGAACAGGCTCCGCACTGCGCCCTGACGGTGCCGGCCGTACGAATGGGCTAGAAGCGCTTGGCCTCTTCGGCATCGGAGAAGATCGGGAAGACCTTGTCCAGACCGGTGATGCGGAAGATCTTGAGGATGTTGTCACGCGTACACACGATGCGGACGACCCCGTCGCGCTCACGAGCGCGACGCAGGGCACCGACCAGCACGCCCAGACCTGAGCTATCGATGAAGCCGACCTTCTCAAGGTCGACGATCACGTTCACGCACCCTGCGTCGATGACCGACACCAGCTCCTCTTTGAGTCGCGGCGCCGTGTAGACATCGACTTCGCCATCAAGAGAGACCGCACACATGTCGTTCTCGCGCTCACTGCGGATGTCGAGTTCCATATCGAACAAGCTCCCTTGCAGAGTGCAGACAGTAGATGGATTGTAACGCGCGACCGTGATTGATACCACTAGCACCGAGTGTGACGAGCGGCGTGGATGAGAGTGGCGCCGATGGGTACAAGCATGATGAGTCTGGCACGGCGGAAGGATGACATGGCCCTCACGATCGATCTTGCACAGGACCCGTCCTACTGGACACTCACCCTCCACGGAGATCTCGACTACGGAGAGTGCGCCTCCTTCAGGATGAATATCGACCGTATCCTCAAATCGGAGCCACCGGCAGCGATCGTCGACCTCTCCGGGCTCGAGTACCTGGACAGTTCGGGACTGGGTCTGCTTCTCGCCCTATCCAAGGAGTACGGAGCTCAGGGCGGGCGTCTCGTCCTCGTGACGAACGACACCGTAGACAACATCTTGTCGCTCACGCGGCTGAGCGGCATCTTCTCCACTGCGAACAACCTCGATGAGGCGCACGAGCTCGCACAGTCCGTGTAGCCGCTGTACGCCATCGGTCCGCGAACCAAAACGGGCGCCCCTGGGGGCGCCCGTGGTCATTCATTAATGAACGTCCGCTGCCTACGGCGTAGCGGTCGCCGGAGCGCTCTTGAGGCGCTCGATCTCGCTCTTGGCGTAGTCGGGGTTGCCACCGGACTGCGTTCCGTCCGGGTCGATCTCCAGCGACTTCTCGTACGCGGCGATCGCCTTGCCGTTCTGGCCCAGCGCCGAGTAGAACACGCCGAGATTGAACCATGCAGGCGCAAAGTCGGGGTTGGTCTTGGTGACACCCTCGGCGATCTTGATGGCATTCACGGTATCGCCCGAGTAGAACGTCACGATGGCGTAGTCCGTGAGAACCGATGCCTCGTCCGCCTTGACCTCTACGGCTCTGCGGTAAGCGTCCTTCGCGGCGATCCACAGCGGAGCGTCGGCGCCGACCGTGGAGGTCGAACCCTGGCTCGCGCCCTGCACGCCGATGGCCCAATCGAAGTAGCTGTTGCCGAGGTTGACGAGAACGGTGTAGCTCGTCGGGTCACTCTGCAACTGCGCGGTAAGCGCCGCGACAGTAGGCTGATACTGGGCGTTGACCTGCGACACCGCATCGGTGCCGGTGCCGGTGGGAGTCCCTGTCGTGGTGCTGGAGCATCCATTCCAAGGGATCAGGCTCACCACGAAGGCGACAATGATGAACCCGAGGACGATCTTCACTCCGACCGAGGTCTGGGCTTTGTTGAGCGCCACGGCTCAACCTCCTGTCATGTCGTACGCGACGGGCCCGGTGACGGCGTCTGTGCCGTGTGCCGGGCCCGCCGACTACTGATCTTCTCGGTGCTACTTGCCGGTGGTCTCCGTGGAGCCCGCAGGCGCCTCGGTGCCGCCGCCGACTGCGGGGTGACCCTCGGGAAGCTCTCCACCCTCAAGCTGCTCGGGAGTGAGCTGCGGCGCGTTGGTGGCGCCAGGCACGGTGGTGGTTGCAGCGGGCGGCTGAGTCGTGGTGCCGCCGCCGACAGGGATGATGATGCCGACGATGACGCCGAGGAGCAGCGCGATAACGCCGATGAGAACCGCAACGGTCATGGAAACCGACTGAGCCGTCGTAGTCACGGTGGCCGGGGCCGCCTTCGAGACAGTCGAGCTGCTCTTCTTGGCGGGCGCCGGCTTCTTCTCGGCTTCCTTGGGCTGTTCGTCCTCGTCGAAGAAGAAGTCCTGGTCGCTCACGTGTACGTCCTCCTATTCGAGTGGGACCTTTAGAAAGGTGGTCCCGATGCCTGCCTGAACCTCGCGTAGTATAGCATGCGCAAAACGGCGCGCACGCCCCTTTAACCGCACACGGAAGCAACCCCTGCGCCAACCCTGAAGATTCTTAAGCGCGCAGTTTCATGCGCATCTCTTCGGCCCGAGCGAAGACCCGCTCCTGGTCGACCGAGGGCCACTCGCGGCCCTCATACACGACATCCCCGGCTACCATCGTCCACAGCACGTTCTCCTGGTTTGCCGTGTGAACGAGCGTGCTGTAGGGGTTGTGAGTGGGTACCTGATGCGACTTCGAGAGATCGACCGCGACGATGTCGGCCTGCTTGCCCGGCTCGAGCGAACCGACCTTGTCGTCGATTCCAATCGCGCGTGCAGCATCCAGCGTCGCCATCTTCACGTACTCACGCGCGATCATGAAGTGCTCCTCGCCGAGCAGCGCTCGCTGAAGAAGCAGTCCGAGCCTCATCTCCTCAAACACATCCATCGAGTTTGATGCGGCCGGCGAGTCAGTGCCGAGCCCGACGGTGATGCCGGCGTTGAGGAACTTCTGCACGGGCGCGATGCCCATGCCCAGCTTGGCGTTGCAGCGAGGGCAGTGCGCGATCGACACGTCGTGGGCAGCAAGGATCTCGATGTCCTCGTCATCTACCTGTGTGCAGTGAACGGCGAGGATGTTGGGAACGTCGAACAGCCCCCACTGGAGGACATAGCGGACCGGGCTCACCCCGGTGGGGAGCCAGAGCGGGGCCTCCGCATCGAAGGTGTCGCGCACGTCGTTGGCGAGCATCGAGGAGCCGTACTTCACGAACTGGTACTCCTCGCGACTACCGGCGAGGTGGATGGAGACGGGGGTTCCGTCGGCGGCGAACTCCGCGACCTTACGGAACAGCTCCGGGTGACACGAGTAGGGTGCATGAGGCGCGATGCCGATGCTCAGGCGGTCCGAGTCCGTCGTCGCGCGCCACGCCTCTATGTCGGCCGCCGCGTGCGCCATCACCTCGGCCACACGCCGCTTCTCCATGGTGGCGACTTCGCGATAGACGATCGCCCGCAGGCCGACCGCGGCGGCGGCGTGACCGGACGCGCCCGTCTCGGTGATGTCGGCCACGGTGGTGATGCCGGACTGCAGCGACTCGATGGCGCCGAGCAGCGCGGAATCGTCCCAGTCCTGCGTGCTGAACAGGCGCTCTTTCTGGAGAAGCTGCAGTTTCCAGCGCGAATACGGCAGGTCATCAACGAGCCCGCGCATCGCCGTGTACTCGAGGTGGGTGTGCAGGTCGACGAAGCCCGGCATCAGCGCAGCCAGTCCGAAGTCCTTGACTGGCTCCTCGGGGTGCAGCTGCCGCAGGTGCTCGAAGTCGCCGATCTCGACGATCTTGTCATCGCGCACCAGCACGGCGCCGTGCTCGATATGCGGAGTCGCGACAGGAAGGACGTAGCGGGCTGTCAGCAGCATCGATGCCTCCGGGTAGGTGCCGTCACCCGGATTCTACCGCAGGATGGCCCGCCGAGAACGCCGTCTCTACTTGACGGCCACGTGCAGAGCGACGATTCCACCGGTCATGTTCTTCCACGTGATGGCCGAGAAGCCCGCGTCTCTGAGCTCGGCGGCGAGCTGGGGCTGCGTCGGGAACGCGCGAATCGAGTCGTTGAGATAGACGAAGCTCTCGCGGTCGTGCGTGAGCAGCCCGCCGATCGTGGGAATCGCGTGCTGGAGGTAGACATGATAGACGCCGCGCCACGGCGCGAACGGCGGTCGGGAGAACTCGAGGATCACGTAGCGTCCGCCCGGCTTGAGGACACGTCGGACCTCAGCGAAGTTGCGCTCACGCTCAGGCAGGTTGCGCACACCAAAAGCCACCGTCGCGACATCGAACGACTCGTCCTCAAACGGTAGGTCCTGCGCATCAGCCCACTCGAACGAGAGCGCCGTCCGCGTGTCGATCGACGCAGCCTTGTGCTCGGCGATCTCGAGCATCTCCGGAGTGAAGTCGGTCACGACGATCTCGGCGGGTGAGCCCTTGGTCGCTATCGCGAACGCAACGTCGCCGGTGCCGGCGCACAGGTCCAGCACCCGGGACTCGGGAGTCAGGCGGCAGGCTTTCACCAGCTCTCGGCGCCAGATGCGGTCGATGCCCATGCTGGCGAGCGTGTTGAAGTCGTCGTAGCGCCCCGCGATGTTTGAGAAGATGCCCCGCACCCGGTCGGTGGTCGGCTGGCCTGGTGCGACGTTGTTCTCGGACATGCTTGTGTTACGCCTCCGGGGCTTCTATCGCGGGCGTCGTAGGCCGCGGGTGTTGATCGGACGTGGCGGGCGAGACTTCTCCGCGTCCACGAGCGAACAGGTTAGCGACATTCTCGCGTACCCACAAATCCCCTGCAGCGGCGACGTGCCGGATGGTGGCGTTGTGCGGCCAGTTGAGCTCGGTCTTCTCGCACACGGTCGACTGTGACAGGCGCTCGACCTCTTCCTTGAGCGCCCACAGTGACAGGTCGCGCGACTGGACGGGGCCGTCCATGATGTCGTCGATCCGCTTCATGGTCTGGCGGGCCTCGGCCACGCGCATCTCCGTGCGCACGGCGGTGGCCTCATCGATGATGCCGATCTCGGCCTTCACCTGGTTGAACACCAGTCCGGCGTCGTAGGTGGCATCGACCATCTCGTCAGGGCTCATCGCGTCGCTCTCGTAGTTCATGATGTGCTTCCACGACGGCAGGACGAGACGCTGACGGTGCTCCTCGAGCGTCTTGGCGCGCAGGGTGTAGCCGTGCTGCTCCGGGTTGTCGAAGGCACGAGAACCCGGATCGAGGAACGGCGCCATCGGAGAGATGAACGCGAGAAGACGCTTGTCCGGGATGCGCTGGTAGAGGCCGCGGATGTACTCGGCGGTCTCTCGAACGCTTTCGGCGGTCTGACCGGGGATGCCGGTCATGAAGTACAGGTCGAAGCGCGAGCAGCCGTGCTTGAGCGCGTCTTTGATGCTCTGCTCGACCTGTTCCATCGTGTAGTGATGCTTGCCGAATTTGGCGCGGACCTCGTCGTCGTGACTCTCGACCGATATCTCGATCGACCAGTCCTTCAGATGAGCACCCATGAACTCATAGAAGTCCTCGTTGGTCGGCTTGAAGAACTCGAAGCCGATCGGGTTCTTCAGGTCGATGCCTTCAAGGCCAAGGATGAACTCACGCGTGTAGTCGCGCCCGGCCTGCAGGAAGTCGTTCAGGACGAAGATGGGGCCCGGGATGTAGCGCTGAATGTGCGAGATGTCCTTGATCAACAGCTGCGGGTCACGGAAGGCGATCTTGTCGCGCCCAAAGTGCTCGCGGAATGAATAAGCCGATCCGCCGCAGGTCACGCAGTCATGCGTGCACCCCCGGCAGGTGAGCGACGCGCAGACGGGGTACTTGAGCCAGTCCTTGAACGGCACGACCCCCATCATGTCGCGGTACCGGATGACCGTCTTCATGTTGAACGAGTAGTCCAGCGAGATGGCGTTCATGTCCGCAGGCACCCATGCGAGCTCGTTGACTACGACGTCGCCCGAGGCGTCGGTCCACGTCAGGTTGGGAATCGAGCCGTAGCCTCCCCCGCCCTTCACGGCGGTGATCAGCTGGCGCATCGGCTCCTCGGTGGAGTCGCCGCGCATGACGAAGTCGACGCTGTCGTAGGACGCGAGCTCCTCGTGGAAGTAACTCGACGACAGACCGCCGAAGACGATCGGGGTGTCTGGATGGAGGCGCTTGAGGATGCGGGAGACTTCGACCGAGCCGTGTGCGTGAGGCAGCCAGTGGAGGTCGATTCCAAACATGCGCGCGTCGAGCTTGCGCAGGTACGCCTCGACGTCAAAGTCCTTCTTGGTGAGCATCAGCACGGCGAGGTTGACGATCCGGACCCTCAGGCCGTGACGCTCGAGGTACTCGGCCATCGTGGTGAAACCGAGGGGGTACATCTCGAAGATCGGAGTGGAGGGGACCATGTCCGAGACCGGTCCGAACATGATCGAGCGCTCTCGGAAGTCATAGACAGCGGGTGCGTGAATCAGCACAAGGTCGGTCTGCGGCATGCCGAATAGGTCCTCTCACAAACTGCTCGGATCAAGGTCTGCCGGACCCCTTGCGGCACAGCCGCGCCCGCGCTTTCGCGCAGTGACTCACTATAACACCCCGTACGGGCTAACCGACCTGACAGCGGCACGCGAGCGACTTGATATCGCACGGCATACGCACGTGGGTGACGGTCATCCCCTCGGGCTTGGTGAGCTTCACCTTGGGCGTCAGCAGGAGCACGCCCTCGACTCCCGCAGCCGCCAGCGATGCAAGGACGTGTTCAACGACCGCAGGCGAACACGCCACCAGCGCCACCTTGACGTCGAGGGCCGGGTCGAGCGACGCGATCTCGTCGATGTGTCTCACCGCAATGCCGCTGATGCTCGCGCCGACATCCTCGCGCTTCTCGGAGTAGTACCCGACCGGCTTGACGCCGTACGAGCTCGCGGGAAAGACGACCGTCAGGGCCTCGAGCATCTGAGCCGTGCCGACTTCGATGATCGGGTACTCGGCTCGCAGGCCCAAGAACTCCTGCAGCGAATCGAAGAGAAGCTCGACCTCGTACCCCGCCCCCGGCCGACCCACCCCGCCGATGAACGAGAGGTCGCGCCGGACCGTCTCCTCCTTCACGCCGAGCTCCTCGGCGAGCTGCCGAGAGGTGATGCGTCCGGACTCGTGGGTCCTGAGCACTTCACCGAGGTAGCAGTGGTAGAGCGACAGCCTATAGGCGGACGCGTCCGGGATGTGCGAGCGAGGGTTCATGGTGTCCTTCACGAGCCGGCTATGGCGCACTGCCGGTGACGTGGCACACGGCGCAGTACGTCGGGTCGTGGCAGTCGTCGAAGCACGCATTCGCGCCCGTGATCTTCACGGCCTCAGGGTGCTGCGACAACCAGGGCCTCCCGACGACGTAGACGTATGCCGGGTCTCCTCCGTGATGGCACTCGTCGCAGAACAAGTCCGCGTCGCCGTGACAGTTCACGCAGGCCTCGGGGTTCTTCTGGCCGAGTTCGCTATGCTCCTCCTGGAACTCCTCCGGGTGGGGCATGGGCAACCCGTGGCAGTCCGAGCAGTACTCCTCGGAATGGCAGGTCTCGCAGATGTTGAGGGACTCGACCTTGGGGAGGCTCGGGCCGATGCCCTCGCCCTCCTCGCCGTGCTGCCTTTCGGACGCCTCGGACTCCGCGGCACCCTCGACCGCGTCCTCCTTGACTTCACGCTCGGCCGCGGCGACGCGGCTGGCCTCCTCAGTGGCCAATATCGCGTGGCCCGCGGGGTAGAAGCCTTCCCCACTATGGCTCGGGGGCTTGAGCGAGAAGTCAGGAGTGTGGCACTTGTCGCACGCGCCGGGGGCGGTGAGCTGCTCATCCGGAGACGCCGACTGCGTCTCGCCGTCCGACTCTGCGACAGCGGTCTCTTGCGTGTGGCAGCGGAAGCACGCGGTCATGCTCATGAAGTCGGTGTGCGGCTTGTTGGGCTCGTCGGTCTTGGGGTCGGTCAGCGTGAGGGCGAAGTCCTCCCGGTGAGCCACGCGGTTGTGGCATATCGCACAGGTGACGCCCGCCTCACTGTGGACATCGTGATCGATGACGATGCCCTCGCTCGGCGTGACTTCCCGAAGTGAGAGTTCGTGACACTGGGTGCACTGCTCGGAGGGCATGGTGAGAGCTACGTGGCTCTCGCCGTTGAGAGGCAGCTCGAAGTTGTCCGTGACAGTCAGGTACAGCTCGCCGAGCGCCTCGGCCTTGTGGAGGATGAACGTCACCGGATCGGCGTTGACGGGCATGTGGCACGCCATGCAGGCGATCTCTTTGTGGGAGGAGTGCTGGTAGGCGGTGATCGTGTCGTCCTGGACTTTGTGGCACGCCTCGGCGCAGAACCAGTAGGTCGACGTGGCGCCGAGCGCGACGATCATGACCGCAGCCATCGCGAGCACCAGCGTGAACGTCCACACGATGTAGCGTGGCCGGCGCACGGGGTCCTTGAAGCCTGCGAAAGAAAGACGTGGCACCCGAATTCCGTCCCCTAGTAGTCGACTCCGACCATGTTGCCCTCGGTCACCTTGTGGCAGATCACGCAGTTTCCGTCTCTAGGCCATGAATAGTACCTGAACATGCCGGGATACGGACTCCCGTGGGGGTTGTGGCACGAACTTGTGCAGGTCAGCGGTTTGTTCGCGTTGACGTCGAACCTCACCGGCCTGACAGGATGCTTGTTGCGGTAGACGGCTTCGTTGGACTCGTCATAGTCGTCCGTGACGTGGCACCGGAAGCACAGCTCGGGGTTGCTGTCGCGCAGGATCGGCTCCCACTTCGAGCCGTGCGGCGTGTGGCAACCGACGCACAGGCTGCGGTTATGAAGCGACCCCTCATAGACCGCGCGGATCTGGTTGTGACACTGGTAGCAGAACTGGTTGTCCTTGGCCGTCAACAACGCCGAGTACTGCGCGGCGTGAGGGTCGTGGCAGCTGCTGCACGTCATCTTGACGCCTACCGGATGGGCGCTGGGCCACGCGAACTGGTCTTCGATCGACGGGTGGCAGTTGTAGCACAGCTTGGGAGATTCGGCGTTCAGCAGCGGCTCGTGATCCGAACCGTGCGGCTGATGGCATCCGGTGCACTGATCGTTCAGGAAGGGCTGGTGCTGGACGGGAAGGCCGCCCATCGTCGCGATGTCGGGGTGGCAGCGGAAGCACAGGGCACGCTGATTGGTGACGAGGATGCCCTTGAAGTCCGATGCGTGAGGATCGTGGCAGTCGATGCACCAGCCGTCCTTGGCCGGCTCGTGAGCCTGGTCGCGGGAGAGCTGCTCACCCATCGGATGACAGGTGAAGCAGATCTCGTCGGGCGCCATCGCCAGAAGCGAACCATAGTCGGAGGCGTGCGGATCGTGGCAGTTGGTGCATCGGCCAGTCATGAATGGCTGGTGCGGATAGGCTTCGGAGAGCTTCGCGCCCATACTTCCGTGGCAGAAGAAGCACAGCGACTGCTCGGGCATGACGAGCATTGAGTCGGGACCCTTGACCTCGTCACCGCCAGCGGTGGAGGTGCCTCCCCCGCCCTCCGCCGCATCGCCGACGGACACCGCCGGCGTCTCATACAGCGAGAACCACCAGCGAAGCGGCAGCCACTGGATGCCGGTTCGGAAGCGCCTCCAGGCCTGCGCGGGCCCCTCGGTGACCGTGACCTCGATCTTCTTGCCGTGCGGCGTGTGACACGCCGTGCATTCCTTGAGCGCGAACGGGTTGTGAACCGCCGGCTTGTTGAAGTCAGGAATCAGCTCGGTATGGCATTGGAGGCACTCGACGTTGCGCGCGACGAACCGGGCCTGCTCCGGGCCCCCGCTGACCCACACCTGTGCGGTGGTGACGATGCAGCACATGAGCAGCAGGAGGAGGACGATGACGGCAAGAAGCCCCCACCAACGGCGCCTGCGTCGCTGGTCGTCCTCTTGCTCCTCTGGCCCGATGTCCTGGCCGTCGTAGACGGCCTCAGGATCGCTCAACGACCCTCCTTGGTGCCGCGCCGATACGTCAGGCATTATGCGGGGTTCGGCGGCACTGTTAACCAGCGTTCATTCTAGCACGCTGAAGACCCCTTAACGAGGTCATAGCGCACAGAACGAGTGGCAAAATGCCGCCATTTTGGTCCCTTGTCACGCCGACCGAACGGCTAATACCCAAGCAGGTAAGCGCCGTGAATCGACTGGTAGACCAAGGGCACGCCGATGAGTGCGAAGACGATAACGGGGAGTGCTGCAACGGCGACCCACGAGGCCCGGCGCCCGCTCCACCCCATCGTCAGACGGAGGTGGAGGTAGACCGCGTAGATGATCCAGGCGATGAGGGACCACGTTTCGATAGGATCCCACGCCCAGTACCGGCCCCACGCCTCGTTCGCCCAGATCGCGCCGGCGGCGATCATGATTCCGAGGAAGATGAACCCGACCCCGACGAACCTGAATGAAAGGTCGTCGATCACCGCCTGCGACGGCAGCTTGGCGAACACGTCTCCAAAGCGTCCTGACTCGAGCCGGCTCCGGAGCAGGTAGAGCACGGCGAGCGCGAAGGATGCGATGAAGGCCGCATACGAGAGCTTGGCGAAGGTCACGTGAATCGCGAGCCACCAGGATGCAAGCGAGGCCGTGATCTCGAGCTCCGCCTTCGAAGTGAGCATCGAGGCCGCCAGCATGAGGAAAGCGATGGGCATCACCACGACGCCGGCCACGGAGAGCGCTCGAGAACGCCGCACCACCACCGCGAGCATGGCCACCGCGATGAACGCGTACGAGGACACGACCTCGTAGAAGCCGAGGTAGGGTCCGTGCCCTACGCGGATCCATCGCACGGCGATGCCGAGCGCATGCGGCACCAGACCCGCGAATGCGAGCCACATCGCAGCGCGAGTGACCTTCGGCTTCCCGAACACGAAACCGACCGCGAACAAGATGGCGGAGAGCGCGTAGAGCGTCACCGCGGCCCACATCAGCACTATCTCGACAGTCTGAGACTGCATATCAGTCGTCGCTCCCTGTTTGCCTGTTGCCGGACCCGAGCCTGCCGAGTTCCAAGAGGACCGACTCCTCGAACGCGGGGTCGCGGCCCGGGCGCAGCGTCAAAGCGCGCACCTCGACGTCATCACCGACCTGCGTGAGCAGGGCCCATGTGGTCCTGGTCGGCACCAACACTGCAAGCGTGACACCAACAGTCGCCAACCCGAAGAGCAGGTAGATGAGGTAGACGGACCAATCGTCGACAACGGAGAGCCGGGCATACTCGCTGACCGACTCGAGCGTCAGCGTTGACTCGCCTACCTTGAGGCTGTCGCCCACCGCCATCTCGAGATCCGGCTCCACGCCTGCCGAGCCGGGAATCGTGATGCGCACCCTCGGCGCGTCCGCAGGATCGTCTCGGCGCGTGGGGGCCACCGTGGCGGCTCCGGCGATTCCGGTCGCCGCAAGGTCGATTGAACCCGAGCCCAGGCCGAGCTCCGTACCCTCGTCGAAGTCGAAGTACGCCCGCTCGAGGTCCACGACGGTGCCGTCAGCGTCCGATATCGCGAATACGGCGACGAACCCCCGATCGACGAAGTGTACCAGCACCGACCCGTAGCGAAGCGGGCTGTTGGGATATACGGCGCCCTGCGCGACCGTCCGCCCCGATCGCCGGAGCTGAACAGTCGGTGTCGGTCCACGGTCGACCCCGTCAACGACGTTCTCGAGGCTCATCGCCGTGACTGCGACTGCGAGGTCCTGGTTGCGGGCGCCGCGCATCGGCCCTTGCGAGTAGATGCCGTATTCGGGCGGAACATTGTCGACAGCGCCGCCGACCGGAACTCCGATCAGCCCCTCGGAGCGCGTGAGCTGACCGGCCGCAATCACCAGGAACAACAGCGCGAGCGACCAGTGGAAGAGCGGACTGCCGAGAAGACCCAGACGCCCCGAGCGACCCTCGACCACTCTCGGAGTCGCACGGCTCTTGAGTCCGATCGATCGCAGGGCGCCGGTCACGGCTGTGCGAGCGGTCTCGACGTCACCAGGAATCGTGACGATCACCGAAGCGGCTTCGAGCCGGGCTATGGTAGCCGTGGGCACGCCCTCGTGCGCCCTCAGTGCGCGAAACGCCGAGCGGGTCCGCTCCCACGCGCACCACGCTGTCGACGTGGTGAGCCAGCCCAGGAGAACGATGAAAACCGGCGAGGTGAAGGCCGCAGGCACCGAGGTGCCGACCACCGACCAGGCCGCGCACGTGAGCAGCAGCCACACCGCGACTTTGCGCGAGCGCAGAAACCTGCCGACTTTGACCGCCGCACCACTCATACGGTGACCCTCATCCTCGATCCTTCACGCGAAGGGGCGAGCCACTGGCCCGCCCCTCGAGATGATATCGCTGCACGACGGCCTAGGGGTACGCGGTGCCCTGTGGTGTCGCGTTGTGGCTCGCGCACCCTGACTGACCGCAGTTGTCCTTCACGGCCCAATCCTCCGGGTAGTTGCGGTCCGTACCACTCACTGTCCGGGTGAAGCCCGTGAGGTTGTTCGAGTTGTACGGCGCGGGATCGCTCGTGTAGCCGAGAAGACGCGGGCGTCGCCATCCGTGCGGGATCTTGGTGTGGCAGTCAGAGCACTGGTTGTTGCCGACTCGGCCGACGTGCTCGGCATGCACCGTATTGCCCCACGTAGCCCCGTCGTAGAGATCGTGGCACTTCGAGCAGATGGTTCCGGGGGACATTCCGTAGGTGTTGGCCACCAGGAACGCATTGTTGTAGTAGCGAACGTAGGCACCGTCGACGCTCGGAACCATGTAGGCGTTGGCCCCGCCGTGAGGCCCTCGGCCGCCAGCGGCCTCGTAAGTGTGGCAGTCCGTACACGTGACCTTCGAGGTGACCGTCCAGCCGGTACGGAACACGTTGGTCGTCGGGAAGTTCCAGTTATTCAGCAGGATGCCGGTCGCGACGCTCGTCTTGGGCCACGTAGTCTGAGCGCCCAGCACGTTGTGACCGGACTCGTTGACCGGATTGAACTCGGCTGCGACGTTGGTCGCGGTATGGAGACCTGATCCGGTGGTCACCGTGTACCGGCCGCCGTTTGCATCACCCGCGTGGCACTTGAAGCACAGGTACGCCTCGTAGTCGCCGTTGCTGCCGGCAGCGGTGCCGTCAAATCGCTTGGGGGTACCGTCAGCGGCTCGGACAGCTCCGTTGGTGCCGTCGTACTTGGTTGACGTCCACGCGGGAATGAGGCCCGTGGCCCCGCGCAGCGCGTTGCCGGCGATGCTCGATCCGGCAACGTGGTAGGCCTGACCGGGGGTCCCATTGTTGCGCGCGGCGTGCGGGTCGTGGCAGTCCCCGCACTCGACGTGGCGGCTCGCCTGGTTGCCCACGAGGTTCGCCGCCGTCTCCGTGTTGGAGTGACGGCCGCCGAAGCTCTGGATCCCGTGGACGTACACCGTCGAGAACATGCCGGTCTCGATGTTCTGAGCACCCGGCGACTTCTTCACGGTGACCGTCACGTTGGCAGCGGCCTCGTCCTTGATGGTCCTGGAAGTTCCGGCCGCGGCAGCACCATGGCACTGGAGGCAGAGGGCCTCTTCGAACGACACCGACTTGCCAAAGGCGGCGCTGCGGTTCGAGGCGTTCGTGCTCAGGTTGCCGGTGCGCAGCGCGGCGTTCGGAGTGCCCGCCGACCACGACTGGCCTCCGCTGTACCACGCCGTCAGACTGCCAAAATCGGAACCGTGCGGGTCGTGGCATGTCTCACACAGCGCCTTACCGTTGGCCGCCGTGGCGTTGTAGTGGCCTGAGCCGGTGAAAGTGATCGCACCGCCGGCGACCGAGTCCTTGTTCCAGCCGCTGAAGAACGGCCACGTGGTCGAGGGCCGCATGAAGACCTGATACGGAATCAGCGTGGACGAACTCCAGCTCTTGGCGATGGTGATGCTTCCGTCACCTGCAGAGCCGGTATGGCAACCGAGGCAGAACGTTGTCGAGTCTGTCGCCGTCGCTCCGGTGTTGGTGGGCGAAGAGACACGTGCCGTAGCCCACGACCCGGCGCCGCCCGTCTGCACGAAGTGCGTGTTGTGGCACGACACGCATGTTGCCGAGGCGACTCCTGCGGCCGTCGTGGCGACCGACGGATGCGACGAGGCCCTGGTGAACTCGGTCGGGACCACTCGTCCGTTCCACGCCGCCGGCGTCGTCGAGTTGTGGCAGTTGGTGCACAGGTTGCCCTGCTTGTTGGCATTGGGGTTCGTGGTCCCGCTGTTGCGATAGTCGACCAGCCGCGCCGTCGCGGAGCTGTGCTGGTTGTGGCACACCTCGCACTGCGTCCCCGGGATCGCGGTGGTGCTGGTCACCGTCGAGGGACCGTGCGCCGATGCGTTGTAGGTGCGCCCGCCGCTCGACTCGTGGTTTCCGCCCGACTGCGAGTACGCGGTTGCGCCGCCGGCTATCGACATGGGCGTCGCGCTGGAGCCGTGACACGACAGGCATATCGCATTGCCGGCAGGAGCCGTGTCGGGCCACTCGGCGAACGTGTCGGCGGGGGTGGTGGTGAGCTGTGCGCGAAGGCTCTTCGAGTACGAGGCCGCCGCGTCGTACGCACCCGCCGCGGTGACGGTGTACGAGCGCCGATGTGAGTTGTGGCATGCCGAGCACTCGTTCTGACGCTGCACCATCGTGGTGTTGCGGTGGATGGAGCCGCCGCTCGGCGTGCTCGGACCCTGGGTCGCGACCGCCGAATCCTCGGCGAAGTCGGCCTGGATGTCGTTGAGCGCCCCGGCACCGTAGGCGCTGGTGCCCCCGGTACCGCCGTGGCAGTCGTAGCATCCGGCGGCGGATGCGGCCCCGAGTGCGCCCTCGGTCGCGACTGTGCTCCCGTGCAGGTCGTGGCACATGAGGCACCCGTTCACGGCGCCGCCGTAGACGGTCGCGCCATGCGGGTTGGGCGACACGCTGGCCGAGATGGGACTCTCAATGGCCTCGTTGTCACGGGCAACGACCGCATAGTAGTAGGAGCCGGCCTTGATCGTGGTGTCAGTGCTCGGCGAGATGGTGTCCGTGTAGGTGATGGTGGTTATCGCGCTCGCGATCTTGGTGGCGGACGCGAGATTTCCGGTGTTGATCGGGCGACCGAAGCGATAGACGTCGTAGTTGGCCACCCCGACCGATGCGTAGGGCGCCCTCCAGGCGACCTTCACCTGGGAATCCGTGATGATCCGGGCAGTGACGGCACCGGGGGCGCGGATAGCGCCGATCTTCTCGGCATTCACTGCACCGGCCATGCTCTGCTCGGTATCGGCCCACGATGCGTACTCGACCGGCGCGATTCTGCTCCACGCACCGCGAAGCCACTCGGCGACACGCGCGGATCGGGAGAGACCGATCTCGGCGCTGATCCGCCATTCGCCCTGCGTGCCTGAGACCCAGACAAGGTTGTCGCCCTCGGCGTCGAACGCGACAACGTCCCCTGAGCGCGAGTAGGTCTCACGAACCGCCGAGGAGCCCGGGAGCGGCGTGGCGACGACCCGCATCGCACGGCCGTCGGTCCGGTCGATGGCGTAGACGCGGCCGCCCTCGACAACCGGCGACGTCTGCTCTCCCGCGCCGGCGATCTGCGCGGTGCCACCCGTCGAAAGCTGTACGCCCTTGACGTCGAAGGTGCCGTCTTTGCCGGTGGTGGCCCAGAACACCCAGTCGCCATCGGTGCTCGGGAGCACTTCGGGCTGAGCGTCGGCCGCGACGACCTGCGCTGTTGCGGACTCCAGGTCAAACGCCCTGATGTCAGCGCCGGTATCGGAGTAGTCCTCGTAGACGACCAGCGAGCCGCCGATTGCGGCGTTGGAGGCGTTGGAAGCGGCGACCGCCACTTGTTCCCCGGTGCGGATGTTGAGCGCGTTGACTTTGCCCGTCGAGCCGCTTCCGAGTTCGAGCCACACGACCCAGTCGCCCGAGATCCTGGGACGCACCTGGTTTCCGGGCTGGTTGCAGATGTCGAAGGAACGACGCTGTATGAGGTCGTAGCCGCGAATATCCGCATCCCCGCGAGAGTAGTCGACGAACACGACAACGCTGCCGGAGATGTCGGGCGTCATCTGATCGCCCTCGCCGGTGATTCGAACAGGACGCTCGGCTGACGCACCGCGGACGTAGACGTCCCAGTCACCGCCTACCGCATCGCTGTATGCGACACGACCGGCGGACACCGCAGCACCGTCGAACGACCCGAGGGTCGCGATGTGTCCGAACGCAGAGTCAGGAGCAGCGCCTGCAGCGCTTGCGACCGAAAGGACGCCGACGAGTGAGACCGCCACAACCGCTGACAGCGATGCGAACGTACGCCGCACACCAACTCCTCGCGAAGGAGCCACGAGGGCACGGGGTGCCCGTGTTGTGTATCGGTCTACGTTGCTCAAGTCAGTGTGCTGCCCGTCACTCATCGGTGGTGTCGCCTACACATGGCAGTTGGTGCACAACACGGTGGGGTCCTCTACAAGCATCCCATCGTTGTACGCCTCGTGCGGGAAGTTCTGGAACTGAGGATTGCCGGCGGCCCCGCCATCGAGGGACACCGAGAAGGTCTCACTTGCATCCAGCTGAAACTGCGTGACGTTGCCCACGTCCCGCGCGTCCTCGTGGCACTGCTGGCAGATCGGGTATGCCTGGCTGCCCCGCGGCTCCGGCATGATGTAGCCTCGGTTGTTGCCTCCGAGCGGCCCGGGCACCGCGTCACGCGCGGTTCCGGCTACGTTCAGTCGCTCGACGTTGTCGTAGAACCACCCGGGGGCCGTGACGGTGTCGGCAGCCGAATGATTGCCCGAGTTGCCGCCCTGCGAGTGGCGGCCCTTGTGACACGACTCGCACCAGTCGGAACCGTAGTCGCTCACCGCGATGATGCTCGACGTCGGCTGCTTGCGCAGAAGCCGGTTCGTAGCAGTCGCGGAAGTGGTGTCGTCGTTTGTGCGGATACGGTCTCCCACGAAGGGCTCCACCGTGCCGCCATCGTGCGGGCTGTGGCAGTCACCGCAGCTCAGCCCCCCGTCCCGGCCGCTGAACTGCACCATCGCGTCGCTGCCGTCGGCATTGCCGCCGGGCACCATGATTCCCGCGGCGCCCACGTCGAGACGATGCGCTCCGCCGGGCATTGCAGGATCACCCGGGTCCACGCCGGTGCGCTGGTAGATGGCGCCGTAGACGCCCTGCCCGCCCGTGCCATCGTGACACACCAGGCAGGTGTCCGACATCGTGGGGCCGTACGGATCATCGATGACCTCAACGAGCGCCAAGGCGTAGGGCGAAGGGCCGTGAAGCGTGTGGCAAGTCTCGCAGCGCGCGGTTCCGGTCGTGTAGCCGCCATGCGGCCCCTTGCGCCCGGCATCGACCGCACCTTCGGGCGCGACCGAGTTGGGTCCGTGGCACTCGGGACAGGTCCTGCCGGTGGGAGGAACAGCCTCGTCATACGCGAACGCCGGAGCCCCGAACAAGCCGAAGAAAACGATGGCAAACAACACCATCGCCAACACGCCACGCTGCGGGGATCGTAGACGTGCGAACGCCTGAGGCACGCACCACTCCTGAGTATGTAGGCTGCTTGTAAGTTTATCAGCCATAAGGCTTCAGTTCTACTTGCCCTACCGTCCTGTAAGGCGTACCACTTGCACCCTGTTGTTCGCCGTGTCGGCTATCACCACACGGTCTCCATCTGCGGAAACATCGTTGGGGAAAGAGAGCTGGCCGGGTGCTTGGCCTCGCGTCCCGTATGAAGCAATCATCCTGCCGTCTTGCCCAATCTTAACCAGCCGTTGCCCAATTGGGTCTGCGACGAGTAAGGTCCCATCGACCTGCAGCGCCAGCCCCCGAGGAAGTGCGAGCGGGGCGTCGGTCTCCGACTGCAGCTCGGCGCTGCGCTCGCCGAGCGTCCAAAGCACCCTGCCGTCGGGCTCGAATGCCTGAATCCGGTTGTTGTTCGAGTCCGAGACGAAGAGTCTTCCAACGGCGTCGGCTGCGATGCCGTTGGGATGCTCCAGCGAGCCCTTCGCCTCCCCCGGCATGCCGAACTGCCGCAGCACCTCTCCGTTGTCGGCGAAGACGACGACCTGGTAGGTGTCCGTGGCGTAGACTGTCGTCCCCACAACGTCGATTGCCGTGACAGCGATGCCGGTGCCCTCCTGGCCCGATCCACCCTTACCGACGACGCTGCTCGGATCGGGGAAACGGGTGATGAACTCGCGGTCCTTGTCGAAGACGGAGATCGAATCGTTGTAGAAGTCGGCGACGTAGATGCGTCCCCGGTCGTCGACCACTACGTCGACGGGGTAGCTGAACCTGCCGGGCTCCCAGGTCCTTCTCGCGCCCGGAAGCGGCTTGGCAACGCCCAGGCCCCCGAACTCGGCCTCGAACTCGCCGTTTCGATCAAAGACCACGATGCGGTTGTTGCCCGAGTCGGCGACGTAGATACGGCCATCAGGACCGATGTCCACGCCCGAAGGGCGATCGAACTGCGGATGGGCGCCCCTGCCCGGGCCGCGGATGATGATCTGGGCTTCGATGCCGGCCGTGTCTGTCACTGAGGCTTCGTCGTTGTTCATCATGAGCATCACCAGCAGTACGATCAGCAGTACGAGCGCGATCGTCGCAAGGACGAACGCAACCAGCACCGCGATCCCGCGCGGCGTGGGCTCCCACTCCTTCAACACCATCTTCAGGTAGGCGGGAGACCATGGATCGGACTGCAGTGCCGTCGCGAACCCGGGGGTCTCACCATCCGTCGGATCTTCTTGCGGCAGCCCACTATAGTCGGGCGTTTCCGTATCCCCGATCGCGCCGCCATCATCTTCAAGCGCGCGGATGATCCGTTTCAGGTCGTCCGGGATGCCGCTCACGGGGTCTCACCCAACCGGCGTAGCGCGTCACGCGACTCCTTGTGATCGGGCGACGCCTGAAGAGCGAGGCGGTAGCGCGCGGCAGCCCAATCCGGATGCCCGGTGTTCTCGTAAGCGAGACCGGTGAGGTACTGCAGCTCCGCCGAGTCCGCATGCGCTCCGACCACGGGACGCACAGCAGCAAGGACTGAGCGGTACTCACCGCGCGCCTCATACATCCTGCCGAGGGCGGTCGCGGCCTGGATGTGGTCGGGTTCGACCTCAAGCGCGCGCCACAGCGCTTTCTCGGCTTCGTCCTCGAGGTTGAGGTCGAGAAGGATGGCTCCCCTGTTGTACAGGGCGGCGACGTTGTTGGGGTCCTCGTCGAGGACAGCATCGTACTGCGAGATGGCCTCCTCGAGGCGCCCGGCGGCCTGATAGGCGTATCCGAGTTCGATACGCGCGAGCGTGCTAGTGGGGTTCTGGTTCACTTCGGTGGACCAACGCTCGATGCGCGCGTCGGAAGTCCGCCGGACACCGCGATCCTCGATCACACCGCGCACGAAGTATCCGGCCAGCCCAACGACGATCACCGCCGAGACGACCGCCGCGATCCAGACCCATCGGGGCACCTCACGGCGGCGCTCCGGCCGTTCGTCATGACCGGCGTCGTACTCGACGTCGTACTGGGAGTCGATCATCGTGCCCGCATCGTCGGTCATGCCCGATGGAGCTCCTTCCCGGACTTCTGCGTCATCCCGTTAGGGCGTGGTGATTGAGGACTCGAGTGACGCGAGCTTCTCCGCGACACCCGGCTGTCCCGGACGCCACGCCTGCGCCGCACGCAGGACTTCGATGGCCTTGTCGGTCCGACCGTCTGCCACATAGAGGTCCGTGAGGAACATAGCCGCCTCGACGTAAGCGGGGTCCATCCGGAAGGCGTACTCGAGCTGCTTGATGGCCTCTGCCTCACGGCCGGTCTCGGACAGGGCGCGCGCATACTGCAGGCGAATCGCCGGGCCGTACTCCTCGACCCCAATGCCCTGCTTGCCGATCTCGAGCGCATCCTCGTAGTAGCGCGGATCGAGATACGCACCCGCCATGTTGTAAAGGTTCGCCAGGAACACGTAGTTGTCGTACTCCCACGGGACGAATCTGATGGTGTCCTTCAGCGACAGCTCCGCGCTGGTGAACGCGCTTTGTGCGGCGAGCATCGATGCCTGCGTGTCGCCACCGCTCTGCTGTGCGGTGAATACGTCGTTGATGCGGGCGATGAACTCGTCCGTATAGGCCATGCCGATCTCTGCCCGGTAGATGTCGTTGTAGGGGTTCAGCTCCGCCGCACGCTCGGCAGCCGCGACCCGGTCCGCGCCCTGGGCGCCGACGCGGGCATACAGGTAGGCGTTGTCCGCCACGATCCACACCCAGTGGTACCCGATCCCCACGGCGACGAGCGCGGCGATGATGACTGCGGCGAAGATCCCCCCAGACAACGGGCGCACATCGATCTCGCGGGCCGTCGGGGCAAGGAGGGCACCCATGGAGATCCACAGGAAGATCGACGCACCCGTCACTGACAGCCCAAAGCACAGATGTGTCACGTAAGCGGCGCACGCCGTCCAGAACCCCACGAGCACCCATCGGTTGAGCCCGCCTTCGCGGCTGAAGACCAGCCGGAAGGTCCGCACGGCGACCCACCCGCAGACTGAGTAGAACATCAGCATGCCGGGCACGCCCACGCCCGCCGCGAGCTGCAGCGGATAGTTGTGCACGTTGTCCGCCACCGACAAGTAGCCGGCATCCTTCACGTAGTCATACACCTTGTACCGCGGGTAGATGAGCCGAAACGTATCGGCACCGAAACCGAACACCGGCCGATCCTGAATGGCATCCCACGCGGCTCGCCAGATCTGGAACCGGGTCTTTGCGCTGCCTTCATTGAACTCGAAGATGGAGACGAGACGCGCCCCGAAGTTCATGACGACGTTGGGATTGCGCAGACTGAGCGCTATGACAGCCGCAGACAACGCAGCGATCGCTCCCGTGAACCCCCAGTCGACCGCCCGGAACTTGAGGCGGCGCATAACTGCGGCGAGAACGAGGAAGATCAAGCCGACGACGGTCCCGACCCATGCGCTGCGGGTGAACGCCACGATCAGGCACCAGAAGTTCAGCAGCGCTCCGACCCAGTAGATCGCGCGCCACCTGGTTCTCTCTTCGGAAAAGACGAGTCCGAGCGACACGAAGGTCGAGAACATCAGGAATCCGCCGAGCAGGTCAGGGTTGCCGAACGTCGCGAACGCACGGCGGTTCTCGAACGGCAGCTGCCCCCACTGCGCGGGGTCGAGGCCGAGGCTCTGCAAGACACCGTAGCCGGCTACGATCGCACCCGACCAGAAGAGGGTCTGGGCAATCGTCTTGATCTTCGAGGGCCGGTCGGCGTGCTGAATCACAAGAAAGTACGCGACCGCGTACGTGATGATCGAGAACAGGCCCTCGAAACGGCGGTACTTGCCGAAGAGCGCCGTCGGCGTGTGGATGGAGAAGACAGCCGACAACGTGACCCAGCCAAGAAACGCGAGCACGAGCCACTCGACGGGCGTCACGCGGATCTTGCCGCCCTTGGTGAGAATCGCCCACGCCCACGCACCGATCGACACCAGGATGAGAATGCGCTGGCTGAAGACCTTGATCACGTCGAACTGGTCATAAGTGACCGGAAGCGTGATCTGGAACCCGAGGTGGTTGAGCGGTGTCCAGTTGCTCATGATGACCGGAACGATCGCGATCATGGCCAGAAGCGCCCACCATGAGATCCGCATCGCCAGGCCCGTGGGCTCGACGGTACGAACCTGCGGCTCAGGTCGACTCTGAGGGTTCTTGCGCTTAGCCATCTCGGCCTCTCTCGCGTGGTTCAGGACCATCCGTGCATGCCCAATGTGCGGGCGTGCCATGCGCCCACATTGTGCCGCATCCCGCACGGCGACGATACCGCTGAACCGTCAGCGGACGACCACAGGCGACGAAGGCACGCCGAGATCCATCCCGCCGAGGGTCGCACGCTCAACCGCGCCCACCCACACCCCGCGCGGGAGTCGGGCGGTCGCTGTGAGTCCGGGAGTGGAGCCGACGCGCGCCTGCGTCATCGGGAAGCGGCGGGCAAAGGAATAGGTCCCGTCTGTCTGCCTGCAGTACCAACGCAGGCTGTACGCTTCGCCGGCCCGCACGGACACCCCTGGAATCCTCGAGGTGAAAGCAGCGTTCGCGGCAGCCGTCTTGGGCACGCGCGGCGAGGCGAACGTGCCGAATCTCAGAGCGTACGGCCTCCACGCGCCTACGTTGCCGATAAGGTCCACGCCCCCTACCTCGACGGCAGTGGACGTGCGTAGCATTCCGAGGTTCGCGCGGGGGGTCGGCGTGCTTGTCGGCACCCCGTTTTGCAGCCGATAGCGGTATCCGCCCACGCCGCTCTCGACGACGCCGAGGTCACGCACGCGCCACTCGACCGTGGTGCCGTATGCCCAGCGCAGCGCGTCGAGTCTCCTGAGTCTGGTCACGTGACCGCCTGCCCGATCCGAGACCGGCCCTGTCAGGTCCACGGCGACCGAATCGCTCGCGGTCATCGTAAGGCCACCCGCCGAGCGGTACTCGGCGGTCACGAGGAACGCGCCCTCGCCCGGCAGTGTCACGGTTGCGTCACGAGAGAACGGCACCCATGGTCCGAAGCCCGAGCCAGTGTCGAATCGCATGGTGGTCGCGTCCACAACGTTCGAGACTATCGTCACCTGGGTCGTGCCTACGGTGCCCGCGCCGTTCGCGAGGTCCATGGTGCCGACGGGTGCGGACAGACTGATGGTGAATGCCGCCTGACCGGTCGTCTCGTTTCCGAGCGCGTCCACAGCGCGATACGAGATCGCGTGCTCCCCCTCGGTCCCGACGCTCACCGGACCCGAATAGGGCACCTCACCGTCGTCATCGAGCACGTAGTAGAGCGCCTCGACGTCGGACAGCGCATCAGTCGCATTCATGGTCACGGTTACCGTTTCAGGCGCTGTCTCGGAAGGAATGCCCGACAGGGAGACTGACGGCCCGGTGGTATCGACGATGATCGAGTCCGACGCGATGACCGTTCTCCCGATCTCCGAGCGCAGCACGACGTCCACGTGGCGAACACCGTCGCCGGAGAAGGTGACGGTGCCGTGGGGCGCGTAGGGCACGAACGAGCCGATCACGTCATCGACGTCGACTCGCATATCCGTCGTGTTGTGCGCGTCCGCGAGCAGGGAGACGGTGGATGTCGCGACCGCGGCTGCACCACCGCCGAGCGACACGGTCCCACCCGGGGTGAAGGGGTCGACCACGAACTCGGAGACGACCGGATCGGCCTCATTGCCCGCCGCGTCGACTGCGCGAACGGACACCGTGTGGGCTCCCGCTCCGGAGACCACGACCGCCGGCTCGACGAGCAGGTACTCGGGCGCGCCGTCAACGGACACCCAGGTTCCCGCCACGCCGGAGTACGCGTCGGTCGCGCTGACGAGGAGAGTGACCGTACCGGTCGCCGGCTGTGACGGCGCTCCCGTGACGGTGACGACCGGTGCGCTCACGTCGACAAAGACGCTCCCTGTCAGCTCGAGAACGTTGTCCACCGCATCGAAGTACCGAGCCGTGACGGTACGCGTACCCTCGCCGGAAACCTTGACGCTACCAAACGCCGAGTACGGCACGCGTTCGCCAAAGCCCGTACCTCCATCGAAACACATATCGCCGGCCCCGTTTACGAAGCCCGAATCGATGTGCACCGTGGTGGTCGCGATGACCGACGCGCCATGGGCAAGCGTCATGGACCCGGACGGCGGTGTGCGGTCCACGGCGAACACCGACTCGCCCGTTGTCTCGTTGCCGAGCGCGTCGAGCGCACGATAGCTGAACACGTGGGGGCCATCCGTCCCCACAACAACCGCTCCCGTATAGGGCATCTCGGCGGCTGCGTCGAGCGTGTAGTAGACGGCCGCGACGCTGGTGAGCGCGTCCGTTACATCCAGGCTGAGCATCACAGTGGATGACGTAGGTGCGCTCGGAGCGCCGTGCAGTGAGATTGCAGGTCCGCTGGTGTCGACCACGACGGTATCGAACGTGACGAAGGTCTTCCCGTCCGGAGTCCGAAGGGTCACATCAACCTTCCGAGTGCCCTGACCGCCGAACACAACCGATGAGTCCTCGGCAAAGGGCACGAATGCGCCGAGAGCCCCATCGACGTCGACCCGCATCTCAGATGCGCCCGTCGCTTCGATGTGGAGGCCGACAGACGTCGCCGCAACCGCCGCTGCGCCGCCCGCAAGGGATGCCTCCCCCGTCGGCACGGGCCAGCCGATATGGAAGTCGGCACTGACGGGAGTGGACTCGTTTCCCGCCCCGTCCACGGCCCGGTAGACGATGCGGTGATCTCCGGGTTCGGCGATGAAGATCGGGGCCTCGTAGGCCTGGTCGGGCGCCCCGTCGAGCGAATAGTAGATCGCAGCCACGCCAGCCGGCGTGTCGGTGGCCTCGAGCGTGAGTGTCACCGGCGGCACGTCCGCCGAGCCGCCCGCAGGCACGCCGTCGAGCGTGACGAACGGGGGCTCGAAGTCCACGTCGAGCTCACTCGCGAGCTCGAGAGTGTTGCCGGCGACGTCCTTGAACTGTCCGCGCACAACGAAATGCCCGTCGCCCGGCGTCGCGCCTTCAAACATCGACGCGTACGGCTGCCACGCGGCAAAGCCCTCGCCGAGGTCGTAGCGCATCAGGGTCGCCCCGGCCACCGTATTGGTGATCTTCAGCGCCGACGATCCAACGACGGCGGCGCCGTTTTGGACGGTCATAGTGCCGGACGGAAACACGGTGTCTATCTCGAAGGACGTCTGCGCGACCGGCCCGCCATTGCCGACGGCATCGACAGAGCGAGCACTGACCGTGTGAGCGCCATGGCCCGACACGACCACCGACGAACCCACAAGGAGCTGTTCGGGGGCGCCGTCAACGCTCACGTACGTCGCCGCCACCGAGGTCAGCGCGTCGGTCGCGCTTACGGTCAGTGTCACGTTTCCGGGCGCGAATCCTGAAGCCGGTGCGCCGGTCACGGTGGTCGTCGGACCGGTGAGGTCGACGAGCACATCCGTGCTCAGAGTGAGGGTGTTGTCCACCGCGTCGAGATACTGTGCCGAAATGGTCCGCGCGCCCTCGCCTGACACCGTGACCGTCGCGAGTGCCGAGTAGCCCATGATCCCGGACCAGCCCGCACCGCCGTTGACGCGCATGCGGTTGGCCCCGGTGACGTTCGATGAGATCTGCACCTGCGTCGTCGCGACGACAGACGGGCCGACAAGGCCCATCGTCCCCGCGGGGGGCTCCGAGTCGATCTGGATCGAGGCGAGCGTCTCGGGCTCGATGTTGCCCGCCGCGTCCACGGACCAGTAGCGCATGGCTGTCACGCCCTGGGCATCCACGACGAACGGGCCCTCGTAGAGCACCGTGCTGCCGTTGCCGATGCGATAGTACGTCGCCTCGACACCCGAGGCCGCGTCTGAGCCCGTGAGCGTGACGGTCGTCGGATGATTCACCCACCCCGCTACGATGCCGGTCGCTGTGGTCGTGGGCGGCACGGCGTCGTAGAGGAAGCGCTGCACGCAGTCGTTCCCCGTGTCTGTCGTGTAGATGCCGCCCGCTGCGGTGACGGCCACGCCGCTCAGGCGCCGAAACTCGCCGAGTGATGCGCCCCTGCCCCCGACCAACGTCACCGGGGCGCCGTCCTCGTCGAATATCTGGAACCGGTAGTTGCCGGTGTCCGCCACGACGATTCGCCCGGTCGACGGGTCCCACGAGATGCCGCCCGGCTCGCGCAGCAGGCCAGCTGTCGAGCCGATCGACCCAAACGCGCGGATCACCGCACCACCCGCATCGAACACCTGCACGCGATGGTTGTCCGTGTCGGCGACGCAGATCTTCCCATCCGCAGCGATACTCACGTCCTGCGGCTGCCTTAGCTGTCCGAGGAGACCCCCGGCGCTACCGATGGTCTGGAGATGCCCGCCCGCGGCGGTGAAGCGCTGAAGCCGGTTGTTACCGGTGTCTGCGACGACGATGTCGCCGTTGGCCGCGATCGCCACGCCGCGAGGCGCTGAGAACTGTCCGGCAGCGGAGCCGGCGGAGCCGAATCGGACGACGAGGGCCCCGGTCCGATCGAAGACGCTGACACGGTGTGCGCCGGCCTCGACAACACAGATGCGCGCACCGTCAGCCGCGACAGCGATGCCTGAGGGCTCGCTCAGCCCGGTGACGAGCGTAGCGATGTGGGCGCCCGTCGCCGAGAAGTGCTGGATGCGCCCGTTAGCGGAGTCGGCGACCCATACGCTGCCGTCGGGATCGGCTGCGATGCCCTGCGGATCCGTCATGCCTTCCGTCGCCGTCGACCCGTTGTAGAACCACGGCGTGAGCCACGTGGCGTTCAGCGTGTTGAAGCGGGAGAGCCGGTCGTTGCCCTGATCTGCGACGACCAGGACACCTGCCGGATCGAGCATCATTCCCGCCGGCTGGTTGAGCTGGTTGACGGCCGAACCCAGGCCACCGTATGTGCCGGTGAGCGCGCCGCCCACGGTGCAACTCTCCACCACGCTTGCCCGGTCCAACGCGGGCTCGATCGGGCGACCGGCGTCGGCGACGAATACGCGCGAATCACCTGAGAGCACGCCCGAAGGCGCGCCGTACCGAGACCACGTCGGGTTGGTGCTCGTCCCTGGTGTCCAGCCCCACTGCCGCAGGTAGCCGCCGGTAAGCGAGAATACCTGAACCCGCTTGTTCAGCGCGTCCGCGACGTATATCTCGGAACCGGTGATGGAAAGACCGTCGGGCCTGCTGAGCTGGCCGTTGGCGCTTCCGGATGTACCGAAGCTGCGAATGTGCGCGCCTTGGGTGTCAAAGACCTGAATCCGGTCGTTGAACTGGTCGGCGACGTAGAGCAGACCCGCACCATCGAATCGCACGTCCGAGGGCCCGAAGAACTGCCCGTTCGCGACACCTCTTCCACCCCACGAGCGGACGAACTCGCCTGCCGGCGTGAATACGGAGACGCGATCCGCGTCGAGATCGGCGATGTAGAGGTTGGCGTCGGGTCCGATGGCGACGCCGGCGGGCGTCAAGAGTTCCTCACCGGCTGGTGCGTCCGAGCCATCGAACTGCCCGACGTAGGCGCCGTTCGCGTCGTAGATCGCGATGCGTCCGGCGCGCGAGTCTGCCGTGTAGACGAGGCCGTCGAGCGCGCGGGCCGCGTCCTTGGGCTCCCACATGGAGCGCACGTCCGCGGGCCACACCGAGCCGCCGTAGAAGCCCTCCGCGAGCGCGGCGGGCGCGAATGCCAGAGTGAGGCACAGGAGTAGTAAGACCGACGCACTGAATGCGCGGCCGCGCCACACCGATCGGGCTGGCCGTCTCACTACCACCTCCGCCGAGGAACAATGCACGCCTCGTGCCAGTTTAGCGAACATGAAGCCGCTGGTCTGTGACAGCGCGCGCATGGACTGACTCGCCTCGCGCGTGTCTACTCGGCAGCGTCGACGATCTTCCAGGAACCATCTATGAGCTCGAGGACGAACACGGTCGTCTCCGGCCAGGCGGTGTCCTCGGCAGAAGGCTTCCACACGACGGTGACCTCGGCTGTCGACGTTCCCTCCTGAGTCACCTTCGGAGTCTCCCACTCGGGGATCGGCGCCTCGTCGCCCTCGCGCTTACTGTCCTCCTCGGCGGCACTGGCCGCAAGCGCCTCGCTCGCGAGAAACTCGGCATATGCCGAGGCGTCCGCCGACCCCTCGAACCTGAGGTCGAGCAGGCCCTCAACCGCGGCTGCGGGCGCCGGAAGCTTAGGCTCGTCAACCTGCTCGGGCTGCGAACCGCAACCGGTAAGCGCCGCCACGACGCAAGCGGCGGCGATGATGAATGTCAGGTACGCACGCGGCATGGAATCCCTTCGTGTCAGCGACGCTGCCGTCGATTATACGTCGGGGCGCCGCCCACGGGACCCGCACACTGGGTCCGGCGCCAATCGTGGGAGTAGAATGCGTGCATCGAGACCCGACCTTTACGGAGCCGCACTGTGAGCCACTCCCCCGAAGCCACACCCGACGACGCGACGCCGGAAGCGGATGCGCCGAGCGAGACGCGCGCCATTTCGACCTCCGCGCGCAGGCTGATCGCGCTGGGCTTCACTCTCTCAGGGGCGGCGGCGCTCATCTACGAGGTGACGTGGACGCGCGAACTCTCGCTGGTCTTCAGCTCGACTGTGTACGCGGTATCTGCGATGCTCGCGGCCTTCATGACCGGGCTCTCGCTCGGAGGCTGGCTGGGAGGACGGCGCGCGGACAACCCCGACGCGGACCACATCAAGGACCTGGCGCTCATCGAGATGGGAATCGGACTGTTTGGCATCCTGAGCCTACTTGTCGTTCGCGCACTCCCTGGGCTGCAGTTTGCACTGCTCGAGACCCTGACACCGCCGCCGGGACTCTTCTTCCTGATGCAGATGTTCATGGCGTTCCTGGTGATGCTCATTCCCACGACCCTCATGGGCGCGACCTTCCCGATCGTCTCCAAGATCAGCATGCTCGACAGCGGTCATACCGGGCGCACCATCGGGGGGCTGTATTCGCTCAACACCCTGGGCTCCGTCGTTGGTTCTCTGGCCGCCGGATTCATTCTCGTCCCACTCGTCGGAGTCAAGCTCACCGTCGCCGTCGCGGCGGTCCTGAACCTGACCGTCTCGGCGCTCGTGCTCTATGCGAGCGGGCGAAAGTGGGGAACCCGCACGTCGGTGATGCTTCTCGTGGTGGCTCTTGTCGCGACATGGGTCGCGTTGTTGTCCGAACCGGCCGTCTCCCTGAGCTTCGGGATCATCGGCAGGTTTGGCTCGTACGACGACTACAAGGCCGTCGTGGACGAGGCCCCGGTGATCTGGCAGGAAGAGAACGCCTACAGCCGAGTCGTGGTCTTCGACGACGAGATGGGCGCGGTGCGGTTCCTCGCGAATGGATCGCTGCTGGAGGGGGCTAACGACTCGGGTGATCTCGCGACGACGAGTCTGCTCTCGCTGCTGCCATATGCCCACGCGCAGGACCCTGAGACCGGCGCGGTCGTGGGGCTGGGAACCGGGTTCACCACGCGTTCGATGCTCGACCTGCCGCTCGACCGAGTGGACACAATCGAGATCAACCCCGCGATGAATGAGGCGAGCAAGCAGTTCGTCGGGGAGACGCTGGAGTCCGATCCGCGATGGACGCTCGTGACCGCCGATGCACGGAACCACCTGCTCGTGTCGGGCGACACGTTCGACATCATCACGTCAGAGCCCAGCTGGCCGTTGGCGTCGGCGGTCTCGCCGCTGTTCACTCTGGAGTTCTTCGAGCTCGTCGAGTCACGCCTGAACGAAGACGGCGTGTTCTGCCAGTGGCTGCCGCAGTATCTGCTGCCGCGCGAGGACTTCATGATGATGTACAAGACGTTTCACAGCGTCTTCCCGAACTCGGGCGTATGGATCGTCGAGGTGGACGGCGTCCGCAGCACGGACCTCTTCCTCGTGGGAGTCAAAGGCGACGGACAGGCATCCGAGGCTGACGTCGAGGCGAAGATCCGAGCGCAGCTCGACAAGATCGGACTCACCAACGCGGTGGTCCGCCAGTTTCCGGATCAGGCACTGCTCGCAGAAGCCGTCAGTGACCCGTCGATCCCGCTCAACACGGACGACCGGCCTCTGCTCGAGTTCCATGTGCCATGGTCGCTGGTCAACGCGCACACGGCCCAGCTCGCGGGCGCCGAGTAGGCAGCCTGAGGTTACATCGGCCGGCTGGTCCCCATCATGCCGTTCCCGAGGTCGCGGAACAGGTGATAGCTGGTAGGTGCGAGCTGCACGCCCCAGAACATCATCAGGACGCCGAACAAGGCGAACATGGCGATCCACGCCAACCTAGGGCCGCGCCACCCAAGCGTGAGCCGGGCGTGCATGTAGAGCCCGTAGGCCAGCCACGTCAGAAGTGACCAGGTCTCCACCGGGTCCCAACTCCAGTACGAACCCCACAGCCGATACGCCCAGATGGCGCCCGAGGCGATCATGACCGCGTTGTTCAGGAAGCCGAAAGCGACCAGCTTGAGCGAGATGTCGTCTATGCGCTCGCTCGGCGGAATCCAGCTGGGTACGCCGCGCGCTTCAATGCCGCGCCGTTCGGCTCGCGCGCGGACAAGGACCGCGAGCGCCAGTCCGGCGACGATCGAGTAGCACGCGTAAGTGATCCACGCGAACGTGACGTGCACGACCAGCCACATCGACTGGTAGGGAGGCGTGACCGGACCCGCCGGACCCGCCTGTGTGACGCCGTACCCCATTGTCAGCAGAACCACCGGCAGAACGAGCGCACCGGTCATGGTGAACTGCGGCAGCTTGACGGTGAGAAGGATCCAGCCAAGCACCATGACGAAGGCACCGACCAAAACATTCTCGTAGCTCGCGATGTACGGAAAGTGCCCGCTCACATTCCACCTGACCGCTATGGCGACGCCTTGGGCGACGAGTCCCGCGACCGCAAGATAGCGCGAGCGCTCAACCCAGTCGCGACGACCCCAGACGAGTCCAGCGAAGATGCTCACGGTCGCCCCAAGAAGGAGCGCGATCGCGATCCAGTACGCCCATGCTTCGGCCTGCGTCATTCGGTTGTTCCTCCACTTTCGGACCCCCGTGATTCGGGATGCCCCTCGAGACGTGCGACGACCTGCTCAAGCAAGGTGCGGTCCCGGTCGCCCTCGAAGCCCGCCCAGGGCCGAGCGCGATACGACACGCGGACCTCCCCCGGCTCACCCTTCACGACGACCGAGATGCGCCTCTCGGGCACCGCGAAGCGCCACGCCGCACCAGCGACCGCGACCCAGAAACCGAGATAGGTGACCCAGCGCGCCGGCTCGCCTCGAACGAGGTACCTGTTCCATAGACCAAGCCGCTCGAAAGTCAGTGAGGCGCCCTCGAAGGGGGTCGCCGTGTCCCCCGCGACGAGCACACCCGTATAGGTGGGGCGTCCGTCCAGCGTCGCGGTAACCGCGAGTCGAGGGTCCTTGAGGTCATAGAGCTCCACGATTTCGGGCTCCCCCGGCGCCACGGGCACCGGCGTCGCCGTCATGTCCAGCGTCAGCGGAGTGCCATCCGGCATCGTGAACGCAAGCGTGTCCCTCCAGCCGGAGTCGACCCGCTCGGCGAGGTTGACGGTGATTGGCTGCGGCGTAGCGCCGGGCACCGCAAGCAGCAGTGATACCGAGTACCCGCTGTTGAGCAGAAGGTAGGACTTCCCGTCGACGTCCAGCGGATGGTTCACGCGCACACCGTGCGTGACTATGCGCCCGGCAGCATCAACCGCCCTGACTCGCGCGACCGCCGAAATGATGGTGCCGTCGTCGTATCGCACCTCGGTCGAGTCCTGCGAGATGCGGGTGCCTTTGTAGGCCGTGCCAAACGACGGCTCGTCTTTCACGCTGATGTATGCCGCAGGCTCATCCACGACGGTCTGACCGTCGGCGATGGCGAGCTCGCCCCGGAAGGACGTGACCGCGGTAGCGGCTCCACCGACAACGAGGATCAGGAGGCTCGCGTGCAGGAGCATGCTCCCCCAAAACCCGCTGGTGCCCTTCACGACTGCGAAGCCGCCTTCGTCGCGCGGACCGACACTCCACCGAGACGACCGCAACAACCCCTGAGCGTCGTCCAAGGCGTTCTCGAGGTCCCTGTCAGGCGGCAGCGAGACGATGCGGGCATCCCTTAGAACCGCGGGGCGTGGCGCCGTGGAGCGCCTGAGAATGCGCCGCAGGCTGCACGCACTGACGTTCACGACGAGGAGGGCGACCACGATGATCATGATCCAGCCCTCGAACAGACGGTCGAGGCCGAGTGTGACGATCGCGGTCGAGAGCGCCGGGTTATCTGCCTCGAACTGCTCGAACGCTGCACCCAGGTAGCGGCTTTGGGGAATCAGAACCGCGACGAGGCTCATCAGGATGAGTATCGAGATCAGCCACGCCGCCAGCCTGGGCGACGAGAGACGGGCCAGAAGTCGGGAGTCCCTCACTTGGGCTCGGACCCTTCTGCACCCTCCACAAGCTCGGTCAGGTACACGACGAACCGCCCGTCAGGTGTGCGCACAAGGGTGTATCGAATCTGCTGGTCCTCCTCGACCGGGTCCCCGATCTGCTGGCCTGACTCCCGGTCCCGCTCGATGTAGCTCCACTTCTCATCCATGACCACAGTCACGGTGGGTTCGGCAGACATGAGTGTCACGACGTCGGCCTCCAGCAGCTCGGCGTCCATCGTGACGCCCCGCCCCCACAGGAGCGTGATGTAGCTGGCAACCCGGCTGCTCTCGCGTTCGGAGGCCACCGGTGCGAGCTGATCGGGATCGAGCGCGCTGACTGCGGCGGTGAGCGCCACGTTGTAGTCCGCTATGGCGCGCTGTGCGTCGCGGCGCTCGTCCACGCGCGTGAACGCCACGACACCGAGCGCGATCACGATGCCCGCCACCAGAGTCGCCAAGATGACCTTGCCGATACGCGAGCTCACTTTGCCACCTGCCACGCCTCGACGTTCCAGAAGTCGCCGGCCGGGTACGCACCGGGCTCATACCCTTCCACGCCGAGCGACGCCGCGGTCCGAATCTCCGGGCGCTCGAAGAACGCGAGGTTCAGCTCACGGACCCGCGCGATGATCTGCTCGGCGGCCTTGGTCCGCTCCTGCGGATCGCCGCTCGTGCGAGCGGCTTGGTGCAGGCGACGGAGCTCGGGATCCTGGGTGCGAGTCACCGACATTCCCCGATGATTCGACCACGACGGCGTATCGGCGGGATCGAAGACGCTACCCCACGCGGGATCCTCGAAGCCGGGGAAGACCCCGGTCGCCATGAAATAGTCCCCGCGCGACAGCTTTCCGTCCTGATACACGGGGCCGTAGAAGTACTTCTGCCCATAGGCCCACGAGCTCTTGGTCCCCATCTCTTTCCACGTGGGGATGAGCTCGTCGCCGATCTCGGCGAGCACCTCGTGCGCTCCGTTACGAAATGTCTGCGTGTACACGGGCTCGGCCGTGACGCCGTCTTTGTCTCGGAATTTGTCGCCGTCGGTATCTCTCCAGCCCGCATCACGAAGGATCCTTGTGCCCGGCTTGACGCCTTGGTCCCCGACCGCGAGATCCACGTCGGGAGGAACCATGACTCCTGCGAAGGGCTCCGCACCCTGGGTGGTGTCAGCGGACACGCCGTAGAGCTCGAGCGCCGTGGATGCCGGATACGTCATGAGGAACGCGCTGCGAAGCTCGGCGGACGCGAGCAGCGGGTTCTCCGAGTTGAGGAGCAGCCCCCACCAGCGGCCGGTCGCCGACGTCGAGACCTCGCCGACGGCGTCGCGCTCGATCTCGGTCCTGTCCGTGTCCTTGATCCACGTCCACAGAGTGGGAATCGGTGAGCTCATGTAGTCGGCCTTGGCCTCGTCGTGGGCAACGAACTCAACATCCAGACGAGCTATCAGCGGCGAGTCCTGCCCACCCTCAACAGCCTCGAGCATCCAGCGACGGTCCTCCCAGCGTGAGAGGCGGTATGGGCCACTCCCGACCGGGGCGTACGCCAGCCCGCCGTTCGCCTGCGCTGCGCTGTCGCTGACGACGTGCGCAGGCAGCACGAACGGGAAGAATGCCTCGGGCGCCGGCCCAAAGGGCTTCGAGAGCTTCACCCGGACGGTGTCTCCCTCTGCTGAGACCACGGTGATGAGATCGAACCCGGGGAACGGCTCGGGCGGGTGGACAGTGCGCCGCTGCTTGAGGTGCTTCCATGTTTCGACTACGTCGTTCGCCGTCACCGGCTTGCCGTCGTGCCACTTCTTGCCCGCGACGATCTTCCACTCGATGGTGAGGCCGTCCTTCGAGACCCCGTCTCCGGGAGCCGGCACCGATGCTGCAAGCTCCGGCACGGGGTTGAGGGACGCGTCGAAGGACACGAGCGGCGAGTAGACGGCTTGCCACAGGTCGCGCTCGCCCTGATCCCGTGACATGTACGGGTCGCCGGACGTCGGCGGGTCGAACGGCATCAACACGCGAGCATCCGCCGGTCCGGGCTCGCCCGACGCCGAGACGGGCTTCACCGAGTCCTGCGGCGCACACGTGATGACCCGCAGTCCATCGTCCCCCCACACCGAGGCAACCAGCTCGCCATCGGACGTGGGCCACGCGGCGGGTGCCCAGATGTTGAAACCCTGATGTCGCTGGAACGGGAGTCTCGCGCTGAGTCCGTCGGCGTCGAAGACGAGTACGTCCACGTTCTCCTCGGCGACGTCACCGAGAGTCGAGACGCCGGGAGCGCCCTCGACGCCAGCCGGCGCGATCGGCTCGGCGTAGACCCGGCCGGACGCATCGGCCGCGTAAGGTCTGACGCCCTTCGGGAAACGGTACTGCTGCACCGTGCCCTCGGCGTCCCTCGCAGTCACGGTGAAGGCCGGGTACTCCTCGAGCTGGATGCCGCCCTGGCCGGAGAGCGAGTAGATTCGACCGTCCGCGCCGATGAATGTGCCCGGCTTGGCTCCCGCTGCGGGGTCGGCTACCGCGGAGCCATCAGCGGCGACAATGGGGAGCAGGGTCCCTTGGTACATGGCCACCTTCTGCTCGGAGTCGATGACCCACTCCTCCGACAGAGCCCAGACGGAGCCGTCGGGGGCCGGCTGGACACTGCGCGCGAACAGCCCCTCGGGCAGCGAGATTCGATCGAGCTCCTTGCCGTTGATGTCCAGATGGATGAGCTCTTCCGTGCCATCCACGCCTGCGGTCGCGTCAATCCACAGATCCCGGTTGTAACCGGGCACGTGAAGTGCGGAACGGGGCGGCGTCTCGAACTCGGAGACCCGGCGCCCCGCGTCGTCGAAGACCCGGATGGTGGAGCCTTCGACCACCCAGGTCAGCGTGCCGTCGGGCGAGGGTGCGATCACCTTGAGGTTCGAGGAGAAGACCCCGGGCTCGAGCTCGAACAGCTCAATTCCCTCATCGTTCGCCGGGAAGAGGGGTCCCGGCTCCACCGAGTAGACCGCTCCGCCAGCACGCACTTCACCGTACTCGACGGTCCGCTCGGACGGAGGCCCGCCTTGCAAGGTCCGGTTGCGCAAAAAGGTGACGACAGGCAACACCATGACGATGATGAGAATCGCCACCGCCCATGGTCCGTAGGTTTTGAGTAACGCTCGGCGTGCGTCGGTCTGAGGGCCCGTCAACTCCGCTCCCCTATTCCGCTCTGATCGCAGGTATCTCGAAGTAGTGGTACGTGCCGGAGTAGAAGCTCCACACCCAGAAGAGGCCAAGCATCAGCGGAAGCACCAGAAGCACCGCCCACGCCAACTTGCGGCCTCTCCATCGAAACATCATGGCAGCGTGCAGCACCAGGGAGTACGCGAGCCACGCAGCGGCGGCGAACGTTTCGACTATCTCCCACTTGAACCACTCAGCGAACAGCAGGTAGCTGTAGACCGAACCTACAGCGATCATTACGGTCAAAGTCGCGAATCCGAGTCCGGCGCCCCTGAACATGAGGTCATCCCAGGTGCGCTGCTCGCCCGTGGTCTTGCGTGCGAGCACGAGAATCGCTGCGGTTGAGGCGGCCAACAGAAGCGTATGCGCGAGCCAGGCGAAGAGAACGTGCACGTCGACGACAATGCTTCGCTCCGAGATGGTCAGCGGGAACGGCGTCTGATCGAAGAAGAGCCCGATCGTGAAGATCGGCACGATCCACAGGAGCAGATAGCGCCCAAGCGGCTCGGGGAGCGGCATCCGCGAGCCCTCGCGGTCAAGGAGGAGCAGGAACAGGACCAGGGACCACGCCGCGGCGATCGAGTTCTCATACGTGCCGAAGATGGGCGGATGGCCGGTCACCGCCCATCGCATCACGGCCGAAGCGCTCAGCACCACGAAGCCAGCGAGCAGAAGCGGCCTGGTTCGCGAATCGAAAGCCGAGATCCACGTGCTCGCGATCGCGCCGGCAAACAGTGCGATGGCGATCCAATAGGTCACCGTGTGGGCGAGGGCCACAGCGGTCATCGGGTCTCACCCCCCGAGGCCGAGGTGAGCGATTCGTGCAGACGGGCCTCGAGCAGCCGACCGTCTCGGTAGGTGTCGCTCGTGACCGCCAGTCGCGTCTCTCCGGCGTCCCCACTGAACGCGAGCACCTGACTGCGGGGCCACACGAGACGCAGCGACGTGCCGGCGATCAGGAGAACAAGCCCCGCGAACAACAACGGCGCGCTCGTGAACCGCGTGATCCGAAACACGCCGTACTGCGGAATCGAGGTGATGATCAGCGTGTTGCCATCCCACTCGATGGGCTCCCCCACCTTGACGAGGCGGTCGGTGACGCGCTCGATGCTTCCGCCGTTGGTGAGCCGTCGTGAGACGGTGACCAGGAGGCGCGGATCGCTCAGGTTGAACGACTCACTACCCGGCCTGCCGTCACGATCGACGTAGTCGCTGTAGATGGTGACGTCGACGTTGTAGTCCTGCGTGGCGACGTCTCTGATGGCGAAGGAGTCTCGCTGGCCCGACGGAAACACCTTGAGCTTGAACACCTGCGATGCGATGGGCTTGCTGTCCGATGCGGTCCCGGTCACCTCGACGGAGTAGCCGAAGTCCTCGATTCCAACCATCGTGGTGGGCGAAACCAGCCACGGGGAGCCAAGGCGCACACCGTGCGTTCGACCGTTCTCATCAAGAACCTCAGCATCGAGCTTGGTGAACAGCAGTATGTCTTGGTGGAACGCGGCCTCGATGTCGACGGCAGTGAACGTCACGTCGGGTCGCACTGCGCCCGGCGTGAGTTCATCAGCGTACTCCCCGTCCACCGCCGAGAAGGTCTCCCCCTCGGCCACAACGCACTTGCCGATGAACGCGTCAGCCGGCTGGCTCGCCATCAGCGCGCCGGCGGCCACAACGAAGAACGCTGTGTGGAAGATGACGGTGCCCAACGGCGAGAACCGATTGCGGACACCCCACACCCAGCCGTCGCCAGCCACAAGGCGCTTGAAGCCGGCCGAGGATATCGAGTCCGAGACTGCTCCGGCGTCCCATGCGACCCCCGGAACAGATTCCGCGTCTGCGGGCGTTCTGGGCTGAGAAGTCGCTGAGGGTGAGCGGCGCATGACACGAATCACGCCACCTAGACGCGCCAGCATGCACGCCGCCGTGGCGATGAGAAGCCCCACATACACGACGATGAAGAAGGGCTCGGTCATGATGGTCTGCAACTGCTCGCTGGGCAGACCATAGAACTGGAACGGGATGACCCAGATGACAAGCAGACCCACCCAGGAAATGAGCAGCGTGGTCGCGAGCGTCGGCGACGCCAAGAAGCGGTAGGCGACCTTGAATGCGGCCTTACCGCCTGAGATCAATCCGGTCATGAGCCTCTTTCACGTCCATCCCATACACCGCCGACAGCGGCGTCGTCATCGTAGCAGTTTGGCTGGGTCGTACTGCCCGGCAGCCCAGCGGAGGAACATGAAGGGCGGTGCCGCCGGCACCGCCCTTCTCTGATGCTGTGACGTGCGGACTAGTAGTTGTACTGGCTCGTGAATGTCTTCTTGTTGAACGAAGTGTGCTGCGTGCACTGGCTGTAGTTGTCAACCGCGTTGATCGTGCTGCAGCCGACGGTACCACCGGTGCCGAGGGTGTGTGCGTCCCACGACGCGCCGTTGCAGAAGCGCCTGCCAAGCGGGTCGCCGCCCTCAGGGCCGGCAGCGGAGTTGGTGCCGTGCATGAAGCCGTTCTTCACCGTGCCGGTGCCCGCGGCGTTGGGACGACCGCCGTGGCAGTTGTTGCAGCCGTTGACCTGGTTGGGGACCTTGATGGCGTCCATGCAGCTGTTGAAGTCGCCGCCGTGGTTAACTCGGCCGAGGTCGCCCGCGGTCGAGTCACCGCCGCCGCCCGAACCGGGACCGTAGACGTCGCCACGGTGGCAGTTCTGGCAGTACGAGTTCGCGCTGTAGCCCGTGTTGGGATAGATGATGTTCGAGGCGCCCTGCAGCGTGACCTTGATGCCTGTGTTCACGCCTCGCAGCAGCCACTTGTTCGCCGAGCCGTGCGGGCCCTGCGTGGTGCCCCATGTGTCGTTGTTGTGGCAGTCAGAGCAGGTCACGCGGCTTGTCGACAACCAGCCGTCCACGAAGGTGTTCGACAGGCCGTTGCCGCTGCTGGATCCACTGATGAGGCGACGGACCGCGCTGGTGTTCCACACGTTGCCTGCAACTGCCGGGCTCGGCTGGTTGAGGCCGGTCGCGAACAGCGGGTGGAACGCGTAGTTGGCCGGGTCGAAGTCGCGTCCGACGTCGGTCAGTTGTGCGGCCGTGCCGTCCGTTCCGCCAGTGATCGAGTTCGGCGGGGTGCCGTTGCCCCACGCGTAGCGGCTGTGGCACTTGAGACACATCTGCCATTCGTAGGCAGCGTAAGTGACCTTGGAGTACGTCGGATACTTGGGCGCGCCCGTGCCCTGTGTACCCGATCCCGCCCAGCTGCCGCTCGCGGCGGTGTTGGTCGGGCCGGTGATGTTCACGCCCCAGACGCCCTTGTTCGCGCCTGAGATCGGGACAGCGGTGGTACCGCGCATCGACGCGTTGTCGTTGGGGAAGGTGTAGCTGCTAGCGGTCGACTCGTGCGGGTTGTGGCAGTCCTCGCACTCGACGTGCAGGGAAGCGTTCGTCGTCCCCCACCAGCCGGCGGTCGCGACAGTCTCGCCGATGATTGACGTCGGCGCGGCATTGTACTCGTCGGACTTGTGGCGACCGGTCCACGTCGCGTTGGCCACGTCGTGACGGCTCGTGTTCGCGAACTCGGCCTGGATGCCGCGCGAGCGCGCTGTCATTGCGGTGGCGCCATAGGCGTCGTTACCGACCGCAGCACCCGTGTGGCACTTGTAGCACAGGTTCTCCTCGGAGGCCGTGCCTGCACCGACGAGCGTCACCGCAAGCGCCTTGGCGATGCGCTTATCGGCCGAGTAGTGCGTGCCGAACTTATACGTGCTGCCCTGGTACGTCTTCGTCAGGTCGAGCTCGTCATCATGGCACTTCGAGCAGTTCGCGTTGAACGTCGAGCTACCGAACGTGCTGCCCACCACGTAATCGTGCTTGGACACGTCGTAGTCCGCACCCGAGACGATCGGAGTGTTGGTCGACGCGCCGGTGGTCTTCTGTCCGGTGGTGTTCTTCGCCCGGGCGGTGCTGTGACAGCTCACGCAGATGCCGTAAGGAGCGGTGCTGCTGAAGTCGGTGTTGGACCCTGTAGCCGGGTTGAGCGTCGAGATGTCCGGCCTGAGGTTGGCGCCCTTGTTCGCGTTGAAGTCGTTGTGGTCGACGTGGCAGCTCACGCAGGCCAGCGCCGCCGGGTCGGTCGGGTAGTTGCCGGTATTCGGCGCGACACCCGCGTCCGCAGCATCAAGCACGTGGTGATAGCTGGTCGTGTCGCTGACCATCTTGTCGAGACGCTCAACCGATGCGCTTCCGTGGCACGCGGCGGTGAGGCAGTTCATTCCACCAGCCGAGCCACCGTGGTTACCCGGCGTAGTGCTGGTGTGGCACGCCAGGCCGGTCGCACCCTGACCACAGCTCATAGCCGTCGTCGCCATGCCGGTGTTGAGCGCATGACACGCACCGCTCCAGCCGCGACCGTCAGCTCCGGTAGCAGTACAGCCAGAGGCAGCCTTGTCGTGCAGCGTCCGCACGTCGACCGTGCCACCGCTTGCACCGTGGCAGGTGCTGATCGCACAACCCGAGCTGCCGGTGGAGTTGTGGTTCGCGTAGGTGTTGTGCTTGGTGACGTGGCACGCCTCACACGTGCCGTTGTTCCACGCGGTGTTCTTGATGATGTTCACCGAGTTGTTCGGCGACGTTGCGTTATGGCAGTCAGCGCAGTACGGAGTCGTCCAGCCGGCACGCGTCCCGTGGGCCGTCTTCAACGTGAGCGAATGGCAGTTGGTGCAGGCCGTGCTCTGCGTGTAGCCGCCGATGCTCGCCGCGGCGTTACCCGATGCCCGGTGCTTGGTGACGTCGTCGCCGGTGAGCGCGTTGTGGCTCGTGCCGTTGTATGTGGTGCTCAGGTGGCAGCCGGTCGCCTGTCCGCACGTCACGGTCGTCGGCGTCTTGTCCTTGTTCGCCACGTCGTGGCAGCCGGTCAGCGCGCAACCGCCGGCCGCGTTCCTGTGCAGCACGTGCAGGTCGTAGGTGCTGTGGCAGCCGTTGCCCGACGCGCCGCAGCTCGCGGTCGACGAACCGGTGGCCGCCAGCGCATCAGCGCCACCGTCGACGTGCGCCTTCTGCGCGATCGTATGGCAGCCGTTGCCCGTGCAGGAGTCAGTCCACGTGCCGTTGGCCGCGACAAGCGTCGCTACGTTGATCGGCGTGGTTGCGTTGTGGCAGCCCGTGCACTCGTTGGTCCAGCCGAGCGAGGCGGTCGAGAAGCCAACCGCGTAGTTATGCGATGTCTTCAGAGCCGCGCTGTGGCAGACCGAACATGCCGCGGACGCGGTACCGCCGGTATTGACCGTGGTCGTCAGGTTTCCAGCAGCGACCGTATGCGTCGTCTCGGTACCGTTGATGTTCTGCGTGCCCACGCGGTGCGTGTAGTCGGTAGTGGTGTTGTAGGTGGTGCTGTGGCAGGCGGCATTGTTGCAGGTCTTCGCGGTCGGGTTGAACACCGTCGGGCTGTGGCAGGCGCGAGTAAGCGCGCAACCGGTCGCGTGGACGGTCGTCAGATCCGGGGTCGCAGCGACGCCGTGGCAGCCCGCACCCAGGCCCGTGCAGCCGGTGACTGAGGTGCCCACCGCGTGGTTAGCCGAGTTGGCGTGCGCCGTAGCCGCGGACGTGACGTCGGTGTTGGCGTGGCAGACCGAACAGCCGGTAGCAGTGTTCTTGCTCGGCCAGTTCGTCTTGACGATGTTGCTCACCGTCGCCGAGTCGTTGTGGCACTTGAGGCAGTTGTTCGCGCCTGCGGCGGACAGCGTGGACGTCGTGCGCCCGTGCTCGGTACCAAGGACCATGCTGTGGCACGCGGAGCATGCGGCCGACTTGCTGTTGTAGGTGTACGTCTGAGCAGCCAGCGTCGCCCCAGCGGTGTGGTGGTCGGCATCGACGCCGTCGGCACGGCCCGCAGGAACGCCGTTGTGCAGCGTCGCGGTGTAGATCGTGCTGAGGTGGCAGCCGGTCGCCTGGCCGCACGTTCCGGCCAGCCCCGTCATGTCCTTGTTCTTGGCGTCATGACAGCCCGCCAGCGTGCAGCCGCCGGAGGCGCTCTTGTGCAGCTCATGGACGTTGTAGGTCGTGTGGCAGCCGGTACCCGACGCGCCGCATGCGGCCGTGGAGGTCGCGTTGACCACAGGAGCGTCCGCGCCTCCGTCGATGTGGGCGTAGGTACCGACCACGTGGCATGAGGTACACGCCGGAGTCGCCCATCCGCTGGTCACTACCGCACTGTAGTTGTTGTGGCACTCGGCGCACGTGATCTTGGTGCCGAGCGACGTGCCGCGGTTCGAGTTGAAGCCTGCGCCGCTGTGCGCGGTCGCAAGCCCGATGTCGTGGCAGGTGCCGCACGATGCAGTCGCGGTGCCGCCGGCCGTCACCGGTACAGCCAGGCCGGACGTGACCGTATGCGTAGTCTCTCCGTAGTGGCCCGCCGGATTCAGGTCGTACAGGTTGATCGCATCGACAGCATTCACGAACGACCCGTTATGGCAGTTCGCGCAGTCCGAGTCGTCGTTCGCCGACTTCCAGCCTGCAGTCATCGACGGGCTGGTATGGCACGCGGAGGTCATGCAGTCGATGCTGCCCTGCGGATGGTATGTGGCGATGGCGTCAGCATAGGTCGCATCCGTGCCGTGACAGCCGGCGCCCGAGTTCGAGCAGCCGGACTCAAGGCCCTGACCCGAGCCGTCGGTGTAGTTGCTCGCGGTGCTGTAGTTGTGCGCCGGTCCGTGGTTGAGGTGCGTATGGTTGGTGTGGCAGGCCTGTCCGGTCGCGCCCGAGCCGCAGCTCATCGCCGTCGATGACATCTGCTTGTTCAGATCATGGCACGCGCCGGCCCAGCCCTCACTGTCCGTACCAGTTGCCGTGCAGCCCTGGGCGGCGGTGTCGTGGATCGCGCGGATGTCTGCGACGCCGCCGCTCGCACCGTGGCAGGTGCCGATGGTGCAGCCGCTGCCGGCGGTCGAGTCGTGGGTCGCTGCGGTGAACGCCGTATGCTTGGTGGCATGGCAGGCGTCACATGACTGGTTCCACGTGCCCTTGATGACCGCGCCGGAGTTGATCGGCGTCGTGGCGTTGTGGCAGTCGGTGCAGTAGCTGCCGGTCCAGCCGGCGCGCGTGACGTGAACGTTGCGCAGGCCGGCGGTGGTCACGTTGCCGTCACCGTCGTCGTGGCAGTCATTGCACTGATCCTGGTAGCTCGCGACGCCGAGGTCCGCCTCCATGTTGGTGGCCTGGTGGATCACCTCGTTGCCGTTCATGCCGTTGTGGCTCGCCGATGAGTAGATCGCGTGGCAGTTGGTGTTGCCGGTGCAGCCCTGAGCGAGCGCGCCGGGCGTCGTGAGGTTGGCGCGAGCGCCGGTACCGTGGCACGACGCGCACGCGAGGTGGATGTTGGCCGTTGTCGTGCGTGCGCCGACCTGCGACACGTTGCTCACGGGGTGGCAGCCGGGTCCGCTGCTCGCGCAGCTCTGCGTATCGTTGGTGACACCGTGGTTGCCGGTGACCGCGGCCTGCGAGTGCTGCGTGGTGATGCCTGCAGCCGGGTGGCATGCGGCGCACGCACTCGCGGTGTTCCGGTCGGTCCAACCGCCGCTGGTGGCGACAGTCTGCGCCGACGGAAGCGCCGTGCTCAGGTGACAGTTCGTGCAGATGTCACCGGGATAGGTGGTCTTCGCCGAGGTGGTCCGCTCGTGGTCGGGCTTCATCTCCATGCTGTGGCACGCCGCGCACGTCGGGTTGCCCGCGTAGCTGAGCGTGGCGTTCGCCTGAAGCGCGCCGGCGGTGTGAGAGGTCTCGGTGCCGACGTAGTGGGTCGCGTTCGACGGCGACTCGCTGGCGTGGCAGCTCACGCACTCAGAGGACTTGCCCTCGGCGACGTCGGTGTATCCCCCGCCACCGTGACAGACGTTGCAGCCATCGCCCAGCGCGCTGTGAGGCGGCTGGACATTGGTCTCGACGTGGCAGCTCGTGCAGTCCTGGCTGAGCGTGGTCTCGTGCAGCGTCGAGTGCGTCCAACCCTGGTGACAGCCCGCAGTGGTGCACGAGAGCGTGCTGGGTACCGCAGCGGCGGACGCGTGACACGTCACGCAGCTCGGGTTCAGCGAGTTGGTCGGGATCGAGTTGTTGTGGATTGCCGACACGTCGTTGACAGCGTGGCACGAAGGTCCACCGGCCTGCTCGTAGGTGACGGCGATGTCATCCACACGCAGGATGCGGGTGGCAGCATCGGAAGCCGCCGTGAAGCGCACGAGCAGCGTTGCCGACTGCGGCACCGCCGAGGTCGAGGTCGCCCAGCCCGACGTCGTCGAGGTCGTGAACACCTGCGTCCACGGACCGCCGACACCTGTGGTCGAGTACTCGGCCTTGAGGTAGTTGGTGGCCGCTGACGCCGGTGCGGTGTAGTTGACCTCGACGTACATCTGCGTGACGTCGCAGGTTCCGGTCCAGCCGCCGTTCGCCACGGAGCTGATGCCGACGTTCAAGTTCTGAAGGGCCGTCGGAGTCCAGCCGCCGGTCGGCGCCGGGACGGTGAACTGGCTCAGCGTCGTGTACGCCGCAGAGGTGCGGTTGGTCGCGTCCGTGACCTGGCCATCACCGTTGTTGTAGACCCAGCGGAAGCGCTCGCCGGTGGCAACACGTGCGTACAGGGTGACCGAGTTGATCGTGCCGCTCGCGGCAACGGGGTTGCCGAGGCCGACCACGAAGATCTGGCCCGCGGATGCCGCACTCGCATACGTGGTCGTGTCGTGCGGGTCGGGGTCGTCTATCGACGCCTGGATGCTGCCCGAGCCGCCCACGATGCTGTACGTCGCATTGGAGACGGTGGAGTTCGGAACGATGCGCTCCGTTCCGGTCGCGGACGGCAGTGACGTGTTGTAGGCGAACGACAGCGTCGGGTTCGTGCGTCCCGAGGTGTCGATCGTGCGCTGGAAGAACGCGCTCTTGGCGGCAGAAGCGTCGCTCGCGAAGGATGCGGCGTTCGGCGTGCTGCTCGCAGTGGAGCTGCTGGTCACGAGCAGCGCGCTGTCGGTGCCGCCCTTGGTCCAGGTCGCGGGCCATGCGGGGGCCGTGACGGCGTCGAAGTTCTCGGAGTGCAGCGAGACGATCGTGGCCTCGCCGCCGACACCGGCACAACCGGCGCCCGCGACCGTCGCATCGTGCTTCGCGGTCTTCTCGGTGTGCTTCACAGCGTGGCACGCGTCGCACGTGTCGTTCCACACGCCGAGTGTGTCGACCTCGACCTCGTGGCACGCGATGCACTTATCGGCGTAGGTGCCGGGCACCGTCGAGAAGGCGGAGGTGGTCTTGGTGATGTGCTCGGGCTTCATCTGCGTGCTGTGGCACTGGGTGCAGGCGTAGCCGCTCTCAAGTCCGGTCTGGGCCGATGCGGTGTGCATGGCCTCAGTGCCGGTGTAGTGGTTCGGGTCGGCGGGCGAATCCGAGGCGTGGCAGTTGATGCACGCGGTCGTGGTGCCCGGAGGCGTCACGTCAGTGAATCCGCCGCCGCCGTGGCATACGTTGCAGCCGTCGCCGAGTGCGCCGTGCAGCGTCTGGACGTTGTTGGTTTCGTGGCAGCTCGTACATGCCGTGCTGCTCGGCGCCAGGTGCAGCGACTCGTGCAGCGGCAGACCCGGGTGACAGCTGGAGCATGCCGTCGCGGTGGACAGCGCAGCCGTCGCGCCGTTGACGCGACCTTCGTCGGCACTGATGTGGCAGACGCTGCATGAGGTGATCGTGGGCTGGCCGGTGAGGACCGTGTCGGCGTGGATCGCCGAGATGTTGGCCACCGTGTGGCAGCCGGCCCCGGCGCACGAAGCGCTGGTGGCCGTCATGTCGTGATCGGCGCCCATGGTGTTGTGGGTGGCGGTGTGGCAGTCGGCACACTTGTTCGTGGGCCAGTTGTTGGAGACGACGGTCGCCGACCCGAGCGTAGTGTCCGTGTGGCACTCGACACACGACACGTTGCCGACGCCCACGGTCACGTTGTGCTCGGCGGCGAGCGGCGTGCTGTGGCACGCGGTGCAAGCCTTGGTGGTGACGACGCTGCCGCCGGTGTTCACCGTATCGGCCGCGATATCAGCCGTGTGGGTCGCCGCGACGTAGTGGTTCGGGTCCGCGGGGGTGTAGGTACCGCCGAGAACGCCACTCGAGTGGCAGTCCATGCAGTTACCCGTGTAGTTGTTCTTGAGGTAGTCGGTGAGCGTGGCGTTGCTGTGACAGCTCGCGCAGCCACCCGCGTGAACCGTGATGTCACTGTACGCGGTGTGGCACGAACGACATTCAGCGGTGGCGCCATACGAGACCGAGTTGTGCGCGGTCGCCGTCGCGTGTGGCGAGGCGGGGTGGCAGTCGACGCACAGGCGCTCGGTCACTGACTCGCTGCTGCTGTGGCAGCTTCCGCAGTCACCGCCGCCCGGAAGAGTCGACGAGTGAACCACGTCGGCCAGCGCCACGTTGTGGCAGTTCGCACCGCCGCACGAGGTCGTGTTGCTCGCGTTGTAGGCGGCGAAGTCGTGGGCCGCGCTGTAGTTGTTGTGAACGGAAACGGTTGTGTGGCAGGCCTGGCAGTCCTTGCTCCAGGCGCCGCCGAGGGTGTCCACCTTCAGTTCGTGGCACGCGACGCAGCGATCGGCGTGGCCGCCGAGATTGAAGCTGGTGGTCGACTTGAAGTGCTCCAGCTTGGTCTCGAGCAGGTGACACGTGTTGCACGCCTTGCCACCGGTGTTTGCGATGCCGGCCTCGACGCCGTCCGCCGTGTGAACCAGCTCGTTGCCGGTGTAGTGGTTCGGATCGTGCGGCGTATAGACGTGAGTCCCCACGTCAGTGCCGTTGTGACAGCTCGTGCACTCGAGCTTGCCGGTCGGCAGCGTCGGGTAGGTCGCGTTGCCGTGGCAGGTCGCGCAGGCGTCGGCGTGGACCGTGCTCAGGTCACCGGACTCATGGCACTGCACGCACACCGAGCTCGCGAGTGTCGTGTGGGCAGCCGCCTCACCGGCATGAACGGCGCCGGTGTGGCAGGCGCCGGTCGTACCGCACGTCTTGGCGGTCGGCTTGAGGCCCTGTGCCGAGTAGTTGTGGCAGCCGCTGATGGCGCAGGTGCTGACCAGGCCACCGCTCTTGCCCTTGTGGATCTCGTGGAGGTTTAGGTCCGAGTGGCAACCAGCGGAGCCGGCCGAGCAGCCCGAAGGCGTGGCGGCGACGGCCGGGGCGGTCGTACCGTGCTGAGCGAGGCCGGGCATGTCGGTGCCGTTGTGGCAATCCGCGCACAGGTTGCTCGTCCAGTTATTGGTCTTGATCTCGGCGGTCACGCCGGCGCTGTAGTTGTGGCAATCCGCGCACGTGGTGTTTCCGTACGGCGACGGCAGGGCCTGGTGCTGGTTGTACAGCCCGTCGATGCCGGCTCCGACGCTGGCGTGGCAGCTGGTGCACGTCGCGGTGACCGTACCGCCGGCCCCACCGTTGACCGTGGTGGTCAGCGCGGAGGCGGTGTGGGTGGTCTCGTTGTAGTGGCCGGCCGGCGAAGCGTCCGTCAGGCCCACGACGTCGGGCGCGTTGTCGTACTGCGTCGCGCCGCCGCCGTGGCAGTTCTGGCAGTTGTTCGGGTCGTTGAACTGCGCGTCGTTATGGTTCGTGGCCGTGTGACACGGGCCCGCGGTGCAGCCGCTGGCCGGGTGATAGCCCTGGTAGTTGGTGCCGGTGGAGGCGCCATGGCAGCCGGTGCCTGCTGCGGTACAGCCCGTCACCGTGGTGTTGTTGTAGGTACTTCCCGCCGCGTCGAGCACATGGCCGCCGCCGTGGTTGGTGGTGTTCTTCTCGGTGTGGCAGCCGGTCGAGCCCTCACCGCACGAGTCCGTACCGGTCCAGACCTTGGCCGGCCGGTCATCGAGGGTGACGTGGCAGCTCTCTCCGGTGTCGCTGTTCGAGCAGGAGCTGTACTTCGGCGCGCCGCCGACCTGCGAAACGCCGTGCAACGTCGCGATGTTGGTGGTGGTTCCATGGCAGCTCGCGCCGGAACCCGCGCAGCCGCGCGCGGTGCTCACGGTGTGCGCAGTCACATACGTGTCGTGTGTGGTGGCCGCCCCGGTGTCGTGGCAGTCCTTGCACTTGTCGCCCGACCAACTCCCGGCAACGACCGTCGCGGAACCGAGCGTTGTGTTGGTGTGGCACTCGACGCAGGTTACCGAGCCACCGCTGGTGGTCGTGGTCGCGTGCGCGATCTTGAGCGTCGAGGTGTGGCAGGTCGCGCACTCCTCGCCTTCGGTCTCGATCGTGCCGTCGCCGCCCGCACCCTGGACCGCGGTCGTGAAGTCGGCCGGCGTATGCAGCGCGAGGGAGTAGTGGTTCGGATCCGACGGCGTGTAGATCGACCCGAGCACGGTGCCGTTGTGGCAGCCGGTACAGGTCGGCGTGTAGTTGTTCTTGAGGTAGTCCACGAGCGTCGCGTTGCTGTGGCAGCCAGCGCACCCGCCGACGTGGGTCGTGACGTTGCTGTAACCCGTGTGGCAGTTCAGGCACTCGGTCTCAGTGCTGGTGTGAACCGTCGTCTGGTTGGGATGCGCGCTGTGACAGCTGGTGCACAGCGTCTGCGTCGGCACCGAGTTCGGGCTCATGTGACAGCTCGTACAATCGCCCGCACCCGGCAGCGCCGAGGAGTGGATGACGTCGGCCATCGCGACGTTGTGGCAGTTGGCGCCGCCGCATGCGGTGACGTTGGCCGCGGTGAGACTGTAGTCGTGCTTCGTCGCATAAGCGCTGTGTACCGAGACGGTCGTGTGGCACGCCTGACAGTCCTTGCTCCAGGCACCGCCGAGAGTGTCGACATTGAGCTCGTGACAGGCGGCGCACTTATCGGCGTAGATGCCGAGCGCGAAGCTCGTGCTCGTCTTGTCGTGCTCGGGCTTCATCTCGAGGCTGTGGCAGGTCGCACACGTCTTGCCGCCGGTGTTGGAGATGCCGGCTTCGACGCCGTCGCCCGTATGCGGCAGCGCGGTGTAGTGATTGGGATCGTACGGGGTGTAGACGTGGCTACCCACATCGGTGCCGTTGTGGCAGCTCACGCACTCGAGCTTGCCGGCCGGCAGCGTCGGATAGGTCGCGTTGCCGTGGCAGGTCGCGCAGTTGTTCGCGTGGACAGCTTTGAGGTCGCCGGACTCGTGGCAGACCGAGCAGCCGGTGCTCGCGAGCGTGGTGTGCGCCTCGGCCTCGCTCGGGTGAACCGTGCCGTCGTGGCATCCGGCCGAATCGCAGTCGATCGTCGTCGGGACCGCGGTCGCCGAGGTGTGGCAGGTGTTGACGCACGTGGTGACGGTGGCGTTCGAGGTCACCGAGTTGCTGTGCAGCGCGCGGACGTCGGTGACGTCGTGACAGCCGCCCGTACCGCACGCCGCTCCAACGACCGAACCGTTGTGGGCCGTGGGCATCGCTGTGTGCTTCGTGGCGTGGCAGGCATCGCATGTGTCGTTCCAGGCGCCTGCGAGATTGTCGACCTCGATCTCGTGGCAGGCGACGCACTTGTCGGTGTGAGTTCCCGGAACCGTGGAGAACGCGGTCGTCGTCTTCGTGATGTGTTCGGGCTTCATCTCGAGGCTGTGGCAGCTCGAGCAGGCGAAGCCGGCTTCGGTGCCGGCCTGAGCCGATGCCGTATGCGTGGTCTCGGAACCAGCATAGTGCTGCGGGTTGGTCGGCGCGTAGTTGTGGCCGCCCACTTCGAGACCGTTGTGGCAGTCGGTGCATTCCGCGGTGTTGGCCGCCGTGATGCCCGGGTAGCTCGGATTTGCGTGACAGGTGTCGCACGTCGGGTGGATCGTCTGGACGTTGCCCGTTTCGTGGCAGTCCACGCACAGCTGGCTCGAGTTCGCCGTGTGCGAGCCCAGGCCGTGACCGCCGGCGTGACAGCCCGCTGCGAAGCAGTCCTTGGTCGGGTTGACCGAGGCGTTCGTGTGGCAGGTGGCGCAGTCCGGGTTCATGCTGTTGGCCGGGACCGAGTCGTTGTGGATGAACGCGACGTCGGCCACGTTGTGGCAGCTGCCGCCGCCGCAGTTCGCGTCCGCGGTGCCGGGCGAGGCGCCGGGCGCCTTGCCGGTGAGCAGGATGTCGTCGAAGCGGATCCACTCGGTGTTGTTGGTGTTGACGCTGCCCCAGAAGCGAACGAGCACGTTCGCCTGCGCGGGCAGTGCGCCGGAGATCTGCGTCCAACCGACCGGAGTCGCGGTGGCCGGCAGGATGTCGGTCCAGGCGCCGCCGCCATCGGTCGAGTAGCTGACGCGCGCGATGTCGCCGGTTTCGACGGCGACGGCGCTGTACCAGAACTCGATCCGCGGGTCGGTGTACGTCGACAGATCGAGCGTCTTTTCGAAGTAGTCGGTCTGACGCGTGGTGTTCGTGTTGTAGAACTCGGCCGTATAGGTGCCGGCGTGAGGAGTCGTAGTCACGATGCGGACCCGAGTGGTGTTGGAGCGCGTCCAGCTGTTGGTCGCATAGCTGTTCGACTCGAGGTCTTCCGAGAGGACAGTCTGCGTCTCAAGCAGCGCCGAGAGCTGCGTCGTCGTCGCGTTGTGCTTGGTGGCGGTATCGCCGTGGGTCACGGCGTGACAGTCGGCGCACGTGGTGTCCCAGCCGCCGAGCGAGTCGACGCGGACCTCGTGGCAGGTCTCGCAGCGATCGTCGTAACCCGTGGTGTTGAATGCGATGGCGGTCGGTCCGATGTGCGCCTGCTCCATCTCGAGCGAGTGGCACTGCGTGCATGCGAAGCCGCCGTAGGTGCTCGCGGCGTTGCCCGTCGCAGTATGGCCGGCCTCGGTGCCGGAGTAGTGCGAGCTGTTGGGGGTGTAGTCCTTGGCGCCCACACCCGTCGGGTTGTGACACCCGACGCACTCAGTCGTCTTGCCGGTGGTGATACCGGGCCACGAACCGTTGGCGTGGCAGGTCTCACACGTGGGGTGCAGCGTTCGGACGTCGTTGGTCTCGTGGCAGTCCACACACTCGGCACTGGCCGGAGCGAGGTGGAGATTCATGTTGTGCGGCGTCGCCGAGTGGCACGTGGTGGTACACGTGCGGATCGCCGGCACCGAGGCGTTGCTCGTGTGGCAGGAGGTGCAGTTGCCTGCGGCGCCGGAGTGCAGCGTGTCGGCCGTACTCATCGAGGTGTGGCAGAAGAGGCCGGCGCCGGCGCCGCACGTAGCGTTGTTGGCACCATCGACCGAGAAGTCGTGCTTGGTTGCGTAGTCGGCGGCCTCATGGGGCGCGCCGCCCTTGCTCGCGTCGCTCGGATGACACGCGACGCACGTGTTGTTGGGCGGCGTGAGCCAGCCAGCCGGGAAGTACGGGGCGCCGTGGCAGCTGCCGCACGTGATCGATGCGGCGCCCGAGGTCTTCGAAGCCGTCTTGAAGTGCTCATCGGTCAGTTCGATGTCGTGACACGTCACGCAGGCATAACCGCCGGTGCGCAGCGCTTCGCCCGAGCCGGGGTTCGCCGGATGCAGCGGGGCCGGGTGCGTCGCCATCGACACGACACCCGAAGCGGCGTGACACGCGGCGTTCGTGCAGTCCTTGGTCGCAGGGAACGACGTGGCCGTGTGACAGGTGAGGCAGTTCGTCGCGTAAGCGAGGCCGTTGGAACCCGCGCCGACCAGCGAAGCGTGCTGCGGCCGAGAGGCATTGGTGTCGTCGTGGATGACGCCGAGGTCGGCGCCGTGACAATCGACGCAGTCCTGCGTAGCCGGAACCGGCGTGACGGTGTGGCTCGCGTCCTTGGCCGTGTGCGGCTCGCGCGGGCTGGCTGCGACGTGGCAACCGGGCCCGTAGCTGCTCCAACCGCATGTGCCGTCGTAGGTATCGATCGCGTAGGGTGCGTAGGTCGTGTGGCACTCCTCGCACACCGAGCCGCCATCGTTGGTGGAGGCGCCGGTGCGTCGGTGCTCGTCGATCATGAGGGTCTTGTGACACGAGGTACAACCGAAGCCCGAGTACAGCCCCGCCGTGTTCGACGCCTCGTGGCTGAACGTGGTTCCGTGGGCGGCGGTCTTGTCCGCGTGGCACGAGTCGCACTTGGGCGAGACGGTGCCGGTCATCTCCGGGTAGACCCGGAATTGGTCGACCAGCACGTACGTGGCCCGCGCAGCGGCCTGCTTCGAGTTGAGCACTCGGACCTGGATCGTGTGCGACCCGGGCGTGAGGGTGTCGCTTGTGAAGACCGTCTGCTGATACATGGTGATCGGCGCGTAGAGGTCGATGGTGCCGGCAAGCACGCCATCAATGCGTACTTCCGCGCGACCGCGATACGGGTCTAAGTCGGCGATCAGGTCAATTCTCTGCCCAGTGAACGTCGTGGAGAGCGTCGCGCCGGTGCCGTTCGTGATGCTCGCCTTGCCTGCGCTGTACATTGTTGCGCGCTTGACGATCCACGAGCCGGTCTTGGTGATGATCGTGTCGAAGTCGTAGTCGAGGCTGGGATCTGCCGCGACGGTGAAGTCCTCTTTGTAGTACTCGTCGACATCCTGCAGCCCCTGGAAGCTGTGGCAGCCGGATGCGCCGCACAGACTCGTGTTGGGCGTGGCGATTCCGGTCCCATCACCGTGGGCCACATTTCCGACCCAGGGCGTCTGCGCGAACTCGCTGTAGTCCGCACCGGTCGACGACATGCCATTGGAGGCGTGGGTGGCGTGGTCGTCGGCGCTCGGCGGAGTCTCGTGACACGCTTCGCATGAGGCCGCTGCGTGACACGAAGAGCACTCGCCGGCGGTCCCGGCCCAACGAGGCGTGGTGTGGATGACATGAAGGACTCCCGGAGTCGCTTCAGCAGAGGCGGCGGTTGCGAAGGACCCCTGGGGTCCGCGCCAATTGGGAACCGCCGAGTAGAGCGAGTTGCCGTAACCCCTGTCGAACCCATCGTGACACACGGCGCCGCAGTTGGCGCCGGCGTAGTGGAACGGATGCGTGCCGACGAGGCTGTCGAGATGGCACTTCTGACATGCGGTGTTGCGATCGACGTCGCCTACTGACCACGTCTGCATCGAACTGTGACATGCCAGACACTCGGAGTTCACCTCCGCCGCGAATGACGAAGTCGCGAGCGCGAAGAACATCGCACCCGCCAAAGCGATGACAGCGAGGGTCGCCCTGACTCCTCGAAGTCGATTCATAAGTGCCTCCGCGTCCGACCCGATTGCATGTACCGGAAGGACCCTGTTCGACCCCGCGCGTCCGCGACATCTGGCAGCCGATCTCCGGTCAACTCACCTCGCCCGGGAAGAAAGGTGAGTCTACCCCTAAACATCGGCACAACGGGTACTCGCCATGACACGAAGTTCCATAGGAACTCCGCAAAACCGCAAGGTACGTTCACGCCGTCTGAGGGTCTGAGGAGTCTAACACGGACAGGGGGTCAGACGGGTGTGACGAGCGGCACATCTCGGGAGGATTCACGGGTTGGAACAGGCAGCCCCGACTAGCGCGCGCCACGTCCCGTGAGAACGACCTTGATCGTCTCGGCAAGTATCTGAAGGTCCATCCCGATGTTCTGATGATACATGTAGATGAGATCGTACTTCAACTTGCGCTCGGGGGTCGTGGCGTAACCGCCGCTGACCTGCGCCAAGCCGGTCACGCCGGGCTTGACGCTGAAGCGCTCACGGTATCCGGGAATCTGAGCCACGTGCTGCTCGACGAAGAACGGGCGTTCGGGCCGGGGACCGACGAAGCTCATCTCCCCCTTCAGGATATTGACGAGCTGGGGAAGTTCGTCGATCCGATAGTTGCGCAGAACACGACCGACGCGCGTGATGCGCGGGTCCTCGTCCTCGGCAAGCACGGGACCGGAAAGCTTCTCGGCGTCCTTGACCATCGTCCTGAGCTTGAGTACCGAGAAGGGCTTGAGCGCCTTGCCCGTGCGCTCCTGACTGAAGATCACGGGCCCCCCGTCCTCGAGCAGGATGGCGAGCGCGGCGATCAGAAGCACAGGCGTGAGCACGACGAGCAGAAGCGCCGCTCCAACGACGTCGACGGCTCGCTTGGCAGCCGCGTGATACCTCGGCACGCTCGAACTGGTGATCTGCATGAGCGGGATGTCACCCACGAGCGCATCGACGGTGCCGATGAAGATCTCGTAAAGTTCGGGCACGACGTCGACGCGCACCTTGAGCTCGTCGGCCAACACGAGCGACTCAACCAGCTCGCGCAGCGCGACGGGGCTCACCACGATGATGCGGTTCGCGCCGGTCTCACGCGCGATGCGCGCCGCATCGGGTGCCGAACCCAAGACCGGGAACCCACCGACCTCGACCGGCAGGCTGCCCGCCGGCTCGGTCGCCGCGTCAAGCAGCCCTGCGACCTTCCATCCCCACCTGGCGCGCCGGGTGAGCTCCTCGGCGAGTTCGATGCTGGTAGGACCGAGCCCGACGAGTACGACCCGCTGCTCGGGCCACTTGACGCCCGCGAACCGCAGGAAGATGAGGCGCCACCCGATAAGCAGCGCGATGTCGATGACGGGGCTGATGAAGAACGTGAGTCGCGCAAACGACTGCGTCCGCTCCCCGCCGAGGAACAGCAGTGCAGCGGTGAGGATGGTGCCGATGAGGACGGTCGCCGTCGCAGCACGGGTGACACCCCATGCCGTCTCGGTGCGCTCGGGGTCGTAGAGCCCGTAGACCCACCCGGCGCCCAGATACAGCAGCGTGGAGATCGGCGCCACCACGAGATAGGCGTCGAAGTTGTACTCAGGGAGCTCGCCGCCGAATCGGACGAGGAAGGCCAGGATGATGCCCGCATTGACGAACAGCGCGTCCAGGACGATGGACATGGCGCGGAAACGCGCACGCGACATCCGTCTCACCGCGCGCTCCTGCCGGCGCGGAAGCGATCGCCCGCCTCCGCGTACACCTCGGCTGTCTGCGCGCACATGCGCGGAATCGTGAAGTCCCTCAGCGCACGTTCCTTCGCCTGCGCACCCAGGCGCGCTCGCAGCTCATCGTCCCCAAGGAGCCGGTTGAGCGCCGCCGCCAGCGCGGCACTGTCACCAACGGGCACCGTGAGGCCGGTTACGCCGTCGAGGTTCGCGTAGGGCACGCCGGTCGTGAGGTTCGTCGACACGACTGGCGTGCCAGCCGCGTGCGCCTCGATCTGCACCAGCCCGAATGCTTCGCTGCGGGCGACGCTCGGCAGGCAGAAGACGTCGGCGGCGTGATACCAGGCCGCGAGCTCGGTGTCGTCGACGGGGCCGATGAAGCGCATGCGCTCGTGGATTCCCCGAGCGAACGCCATCTCGCGGAGTTCGCCCTCGAGCGGGCCCCGCCCGATGATCACCAGGTCAGCGTCGACTTCGGCCATCGCGCGCACCAGCACGTCGACGCCCTTGTAGTACACGAGACGGCCGACGAACAGCACGATCGGACGTCCCGGGTGCTCGGCGCGCAACTCGGCGCCGCGGGCAATGGCGGCCGGGTTCTCGGCGATGGACTCGACGTTGAGGCCGAAATCGATCTGCCGGCACTTCTCGGCGCGTGGGGCGAGAAACTCGGAGTGCTCGATCATGTTGGGGGAACTCGCGATGATGAGGTCCACGCGGTCGAGGAACCGCTCGAGCATCGGACGATACGCGGTGAGCGCGGTCTTCTGGCGCACGATGTCGCTGTGGTAGGTGACGACCGTCGGGACCGCGGGCCTTGCACGCAGCCACGACACCTCGCCCCACGGGTACGGAAAGTGCAGGTGGAGGACGTCGGGCCTGGGATCTCGGGCGGCCTCGGCAGCGATCGCCTTCGCGAATCCGCGGGCCACCGGCATCGAGGATGCCTCGAACATGCGTGGAAGCCTGACGACGTCAACGCCGTTGATGGTCTCCTCGGCAGGCTCGGGCTCGCCGTTGCACACGAGTGCCCGGACGTCGGCGAGGCCTTCGCGCACGAGCCCTTCGGCCAGATCACGCAGATGGAACTCAACCCCTCCGAGGTGCGGGGGGTAGTACTTGTTCACCATCGTGACGCGCATCGGCCGCTCGGTCACGCGCATGCCTCTCCGTGTTTCACTTGACTGAGCGCAACCATGGTACCGCAGAGCGCCGGATGCCTAGGGACCCTCGACCAGCATGCGTCCCGCGGCCAGCAGCTCGTCAACGACCCCCGCCGAGGAGGCCTCGGCGTAGACACGTACGAGCGGCTCGGTGCCGGATGGGCGAAGCAGCAGCCACGCGTCGTCATCGAGCAGGAACTTGATGCCGTCGGTCCTCACGATGTCGTGCACGGTCAGACCGCCCACCTGATCGGGCGCCAGCTCGGGTGCCCTCGCGAGGAAGGCATCCTTAACGCTCGGGTCGAGCCTGAGGTCCACCCGGTTGTACTCCATCGGGCCGGTCAGGGCCAGCAGGTCGTCCACGAGCTCGCCGAGTCCCTGCCCGCGCTGGGCCATCATCTCGGCAAGCATGAGAGACATCAGCAGGCCGTCGCGCTCGCGCACGTGTCCCGGGATGCCGATACCGCCGCTCTCTTCCCCGCCGATGAGAACGCCGCCTTTCACCATCTCCTCGTAGATCCACTTGAAGCCGACGGGCGTAGTGACCACCTCGAGGCCCAGGCGCTGGGCGAGCCGGTCCACGATCACCGACGTTGAGAGCGTCTTGACGATACGTCCGCTCATCCCCTTGTCCTCGACAAGATGCCGCGCGACCAGCGCGATGATTCGGTGTGGGTTGACGAACGTCCCCGACCGATCGATGGCACCGATGCGGTCCGCGTCGCCGTCGGTCACGAATGCTGCGTCGTAGCCGCCGTCACGAACCACATCGGCGGTGGTGTCGATCCACGGCGGAATCGGCTCGGGGTGCAGACCGCCGAACCCGGGATTGCGCTCTCCGTGCACCTCGTGGACGTCGACCCCGAGGTCGCGAAGAACCTCGGCAAGGTAAGTCTGCCCGGCGCCATAGAGTGGATCGACGACGACGCGAAGCCCTGCGCGGCCGATCGCCGCGGCGTCAACGGAGAGCCTCAGCGTATCCAGGTACGGAGTCACCAGGTCGACCTGGGCGAACTCCCCCCTCGCCGCAGGTTCCTCGGCGAGCAGAGCCTCCTCGACGCGCTGGGTGAAGGAGACCGGCGACGCGCCGCCGTCGGACATGCGCAGCTTGAAGCCGAGATACTCGCTCGGGTTGTGGCTCGCGGTCAGCATCACGCCGCCGATCGCGGTGTCGTCTCTCGCCACAGACCAGCACAGCGCCGGCGTCGGCAGGTAGCGGTCCGAGACCACCACGTCGAGCCCGTGCGAGGCGAGAACCTCCGCGGCCGCGGCCGCGAACGCGCCGGCCTCGAAGCGGGTGTCGTAGCCGACGATCACGCGCCCGCCGGGGCTGTCGGCGGCAAAGACCCGGCCCGCGGCGTCGGCGACGCGGCGAAGCGACGAGTAGGTGAAGTCCTCAGCGATGACGGCGCGCCAGCCGTCGGTGCCGAAACGGATGTCAGACATGGTGGCTCCCCCCGATACGGGTGTGGTCGTTCAGGGGTGATGATGCCCCATCAGGCCCGCGCGCGACCAGTCGAACGCGTCAGCGGATTGAGATCGTGCGCGAAAACGGACTGGCCGAGTACTCGAAGCGGCCGTCGTAGAGGTGAATCGTCGAGATGCGCCAGCGTCCCTCGGGCAGTCGCATCTCCGCATGGTAGTGGCTACCGTCCCGCGACGAGTACTCGATAGGAACCACGGCTACCACCGGAGCGCCGTGGGCGGTGTTGAATGCCGTGACCCTTACGGTCCCGCCCACGCCGAGCGCGTGCGCGGGCTTCGCCGACCCGGTCACGCTGATGGTCCTCGGCTTCCCGGGCGCGAGCCGCACCTCGGGCCGCGTCAGCGTCAGCTTGGACGTCAGCTCGATCTTGAAGTGCGACGCGGGGCCCCAGTTGCCAAGGCGGTCCACCGCCCGTATGTGGAAGTACCAGGTGCCGCCGATCAGGTCGGTGTAACCCATCTCATTGATGTTGCTGAGCCCAGCCACCGGATCGGGAATCGTTCCCGGCGCTCGGTCGAGCAACAACGAGTAGGCCGCCACTCCCGAAGAGTCCACGGGCGTGGGCCACGTGAACAGTGGGGTTGTGCCGTTGCGGACGAGTCCTGCGCCGGCAGGGTGCGACGGTGACGTCACTATCGGCGCCGCCGGCCCGAATGCGTCGTAGCCAACGATGTCGGTGCGCTCGAGCACGTTGCCGGCCACGTCTCGATACTGGCTTCGAATCGTGAAGGCGCGCTCCTCGGCGGGAACGGTCACCGACGTGACTGCGGAGTACGAAACCCAGTCGCCCCACTCCGAGTCGTAGCCCACGCGCATCTCGACAGCCTCGGCAACCGAGGAGGCTACATCGACGGTGGTGGTCGCCTGCCACGACTCGCCGGCCGCGGCCACCATCGTTCCCGTGGGAGGGGTGCGGTCGATCACGAACGACGCGGACTGCGGCGTCTCGGCGTTACCCGCACCATCGATCGCCCACCACTCGATGGTCTCGGCCTTCGCCGTCGTGAAGATCACCGGCAAGGTGTAGAGCTGCGGCGCACCTGCGCCGACCCGGTAGTAGATGTCTCTCACGCCGGAGGCGGTATCGGTTGCGGTCAGTGTCACCGTGACGTTCGAAGATGTGGGTATCGACGGGACGCCCGTCGCGACGGACTGCGGCGGCGTCACGTCCTGAATGAACGCCTGGATGCGGTCACCATCGCGCTCGACCACCCAGAACCGCTCTCCATCGACCGCGACATCCACCGGTCGATACAGCCGCGAGGGATAGTCGCCGGGTCCGCCGATCGACTGCATGAACGACCCGCTGAGCCCGCGGCGCTGGACCCGGTCGTTCCCGGTGTCGGCTACAAGACCAGAACCGTCGGAGAGGAACGCAATGCCCGACGGCGACTCGAACTGACCTTCCCCTCCACCCTGAACACCGAACGACGTAATGTGGGCCCCGGTGGTCAGGTTGAACTTCTGAACGCGATGATTCCCGCGATCGACTACCCACAGGTTTCCCTGCCGGTCCACCGCGACATCCCACGGGTCCTGAAACTCCCCGTTCGCCGAGCCGGTCGTCCCGATCGAGCCGAGGTAGGCGCCGCTGCGGGCGATCCTGACAATCTGGTCGCGACCCGAATCGGCCACAATCAGGTTGCCGTCCGCGTCGAAGGCGATGCCACGCGGCTCGATAACGATTCCCTCACCGTAGTAGTCGTACAGATCGAAGTTGTCGTCCCACACCGCGATGCCGGGGCGACCCGGATCCGACACCCACCACAGCCCATCGGCGGAGCGCGCCACCGATGTCGGCTGCCCGAAGTGGTGGTAGTCAGAGCCAAACGACCCGAATGAGTTGACGAACTGCCCGTCCCGGTCATAGACGTTGACTCTATGGTTACCGGTGTCGGCAACCGCCGTCATGCCTTGTGCGGAGGTGGCAACCGATCCAGGCCCGGCCAGCTCACCCGGTCCCGTGCCGCTCGCCTCCCACGAGCGCAGCCACGCGCCGTTGTAGCGGGAGACGCGATCGTTGCCCGTGTCGGCTACCAGGTAGGTATTGTCCGAGAGCTGCGCCGCGGAACGAGGCGCGACAAACGCACTCGTCGTCGACTCGCCCGAGAGAACCCCCGGCGGGGTCAGGGCGGGCATGTTGTTGCCGACTGCGAACGCGGGCGGATAGAACCTGCCCTCGCAAAGTTCGACCGTCCCCAGCACGATGTCGGTCAGCAGGAAGTTCGAGTATCCGCTCGCCGCACCTACCGCCTTGATGCCGGAGGGCGCGATGAAACGCGAGTCATAGCTCGTGATGGCACCCTCCGTGTGCGCGATGAAGCTGTCGTACTGCCCCACGGCGGCGCCGTTGACCGTGCTGATGGCCTGGACTCGTCTGTTGCCGGTGTCGGAGACGAGCAAGACGTTGGTCGCATCGACCCACGGCTGGGTGCCGCCTTGATTGAGCCGAACCTTCGCGGCGAAGGCGACGGTGGAGGGATTGGCGAAGTCGCCGAGTGCCACCCCAGTGCCGCCAAAGCGTGTCATGTAGGCGCCACTCGAGTTGAACTTGGCGATGCGGTCAGCGGCCGACTCCACGACATAGACGTTGCCGACGGCGTCGACTGTGACCCCTTTGGCGCCGAGCAGACCGCCCGGCGCATTCAACGACCTCACCCACGCGCCGGCAAGGTCAAACTGCTGGATTCGCATGTTGCCTGCGTCCACGACGTATACCGATGACGCGGAGACAGCCACCCCTTGCGGCTCGAGCAGGTCAGAAGCGCCCGCGCCCGTCCGGCCAAACGTGAGGAGGTGCTCGCCGGCGGCGCTCAGAACCCGGATGCGGTCATGGTCGCTGTCGACCACATAGACGCGCCCGTCAGAGCCCGGGGGGGCGACGGTGACGTCCACCGGTCCACGGACGTCACCGGGAACGTCGGGAGCGACGAGGAATGGCGCCCACGGGAGGGACACGCTCAAACCCGCGGCCGGCCGAGGGCCGACCGCCACAGTAAGCGCCACCAGGAGAAGGAGGAACGCTCCCCTAGAAGCGGTTGAACGTCTGGTCGAAGTTGTCGATCGCGTTGCCAAGCACCCTGACCTTGTCGTCGGAGATCGAGACGTGGACGGCGTCCCTCTCGGAGGCCGCCTCCATGGACGTGGTCACCTTGAATGGGACCTCGATCTTCTTGCCATCCCGGCCGTCCGGGTAGACGACCAGCGTCAGTGTCTTGCCGTACGCACACGGGCCGATGACCCCTGTGCCGGACTTGGACGACGTGTTGGGCTTGTAGCTTGTGGGGCCGACGATGATCTCCGCGCCCTTGGGATCCTTGGAGTTGGTGTCGTTCCAGAACATGATCCGAACCTTCATGCCGCTCTGGGGGGTGGCGCCCTTGTCAGACCCAGAGGAGTTGCCCGAGGGCGCGTCGCCCTTGGAGGACGTACCGCCGGAGGAGTTGCCTCCCGAGGCGGAATCGCCCTTCGACCCGCCTGCTGAAGCGGCCGGGGCTTCCGACTTCGGCTGACCAGCCGTCGCTTCAACCGACTCAGTCGGGCTCTGCCCGGCCTGAGTGACGCCAGCGCCGGTATTCGCATCCTTGAGCCTCAGGTTCGCTTCCTTGTCTCCGCGACCGCAGGCGGTCAGCAGGAGCGCGAGCATGAGTACCACCACGACGACCAGACGCCGGGGGCGAGAGTGTGAAAGGTTGCGCACCAAGCTCCTCCTAGAAACGCACGCGGCGGGTACAACCGCTCTATCCTATCATCGGTGCGGACACCTCTGGTCTGAAGCAATCGGGATGCCGAGACCCGCGGCAGGGCCAGGCGCGCGCCCGGTGATACCATTGGCACGGTCGACCACAGAGAAGAGGATCTGGCTTTGCAGGACCGCCTCGACGCTCTCAGAGAGCTCATCCGGCTGCCACAGCAGAACCCCCAGGCAGTCGGGGTGGCCATCGCCATCGTGGTGCTACTGGCCATCGTTCTCGTTCTGCTTCTGATCGCGATCGCTCTTCCCGGCCGCCGGGCCAAGACCCCTGTGCCTGAGCCCGAGCCGGAGGAGGCTTCTGCTGATCTGGGCTTCCTCGCGAGGCTCGCCCACCGCCGTCGCCTCGCAAAGCGGTGGGAGAGCATACTCGTCACACTGACGATCCTGGCAATCGGACTGCTGGCAGCGGGTGCGACGTGGTACCACACGACATCGTCAAACGAGTATTGCACGAGGACGTGCCATGCGATGAGTAAGCCGGCGGACAACTGGCGGTTCTCATCACATGCCGAGATTGACTGCGTTCGCTGTCACGAAGGCCCCCCGTGGGTGAGCATGCCTACGGCGCTCGTTGCTCGCTCGCGCAGTCTGTACTACGAGCTGACCGAGACGAGCGCCACTCCGAGACCCGTGCCTGAGGAAGCGTGCCTGCAGTGCCACGAGGGTCTGAAGACGCAGACGATCGTTGGCCGCAACGGTGGGCTCTTCACTCACGGCATGGTGATGTCACGGGAGAGGACCTGCAAGACGTGTCACGGCGCCCAAGGTCATGTCATTCCGAGGACCGAAGAGGGGCGCTAGCTTCGGGACAGCGCGGAACCAGAGGCCAACAAAGAAGAAGGGCGCCGCATGCGGCGCCCTTCTTGTAGTCCGGAATCGTCAGATCTAGAAGTCGATACCGATACCCGAGCCGCCTGCGGTGCGATGGCAGCGGGTGCAGATGCCGTCAACGCTGCCGGCTGTGGCAGCAGCGGTCGCTGCGGTCGAGTTGGCCGCCGTGACCAGGAAGCGCACACCGGGCGTGAAGTGCGGCCACGCAGAGGTACCGTATCCGTCAGCATGGCACGATGAGCACTGATTCGAGTCGAGCCATGCCACCTTGCCGTTGTAGGAGCCCGACGTGTTGCCATAGGCGGCAGGAGCAGCCGTCATGATGTGGCTCTGAGCCGCTCCGGTGTTGTACTCGTTGTTGTAGTAGGTGTACGGCGTAGGGATGCTCGTCGCGTGACACGAGGTGCACCACTTCGTGAGTGCCGTGTCGGGCGAGTCCAATGCGGTCGGTGCGCCGGCAAGCTCGTCGTACTTCGGATCAAGCGCGCTCGTTGTCTTCGATCCGCGCAGCAGCTTCTGGGTCAGGTAGGGGTTAAGAGTCATTGCCTGATTAGCCGCGTGAACTTGGTGACACTTGTTGCAGGTCACGCCCGACCACACACCCGGCGAAACCTCGTACCAGTTGTGGGCGTTGCTCACGTCGCCGCCATTGTAGTTCGATGCGACTCCGCCATATACCTGGGAGTAGCCGGAGGCGAGATTCATGTGACAGTACTCGCATGCATCCGCGACGTTGGTCTGAAGCAGGATCTCTGCCGCTCCACCAGAGGACCCGGCGTTGAAGATTCCAGCGTTGTGAACGGCGTGGCACACCGCGCACTTCACGGTCGTCGTCGAGTAGCCGCCATGCGGCGAAGTTGAGCCAAGGTTACCCGGAAGACCCGTCGACCACGCCTGATAGCCCGAACTCCCGGTGTCGGCAATGGCGGCCGAAGCCGAAGCGAGCATAAGAACCGCGGCGATCCCCACGACCAGCCACAGCTTGCGTGTCCTACTCACGATGGTCCCTCCCGTTGAGCCTACATGGTGAATGCGCCCGTTCGCCGAAGCGAACTAAACCCACCACCTCAGTACAATATCAATCTTATGCAAGGTAAATCAATCTTTATATCGGCATATTCAGGCAGAAACTTCATGCGTGACTTCCTGCGCCGCCTGCATGCTGCGCCGCATCACTCGACGTCCCGCCCACAACGACAGTACTAGCGCAATCAGTGCCAAAGCCGCTGGTATGGCGAGGTACCTGTAGGGGCTCGACGCGAGGCGCCATACCGATTCGGCGAGCCCGCCGCCAGATGCAGGAATCCGCACGATCTGCACACGATTGTTGTTGGTGTCGGCGATTGCGAACCAGTCGCGGACCGGATCGTAATCTATCGACGTCGGGTAGAAGAACTGGCCATCCTCACGACCGAATGCGCCATAGGTGGCATCGACCTTGCCCGTCTCCGGATCCACGACCGCCATTTCGAACTGGAAAGCGTCCACTACGACAAGCCGGCCGCGTCCGTCGAACACGAGATCCTGCGGAAGATCCCACCGGTGGTCGGGAACCGCGGCAGAGGAAGACTCATCGCTTCCCGACGCGGTTCTGCTGGCCGGGCCCGACCGGGGTGCATCGCCGGAAGGGATCGCCCAGAGCACGGCACCGCTCTCGTCGAAGGACTGCATCCGCTTGTTGAACGAATCGGCCAAGAACACCTTGCCGTCTGCCGCGGTGACACCCTGGTAAGCGTCGATCTGCCCGGTCTTATTGCCTCGGACCCCGAAGCTGGACAACCGCGTGCCTTGCGTATCGAAGATGATGATCTTGCCGACATCGAGTACGTACACCTTGCCGTCGTCGACGTAGACGCCTCGCGCCTGCTGGTCGACGGGCCACTCGGTGACGAACCTGCCCGTCGAATCGAGGACCACTATCTTGTTGGCCCAGCTGTCCGCGATGTAGATGTTGCCCGACGCGTCGATGTCGATGGACTCGGGCCGGACAAACTGCCCGCGCTCGACGCCGCCTGCTCCGGTGTGAATAAGCTCCTTGAAGGTACCGTCCGGGCGAAACACCATGATTCGTGCGCGGGTCGGATCGGTCGCGTATGTGTCGCCGTTGGGCGCGATGGCAACCGAGGACGGAGACAGCAACTGCTCATCGGCAGAAGGACCAAAACCGTAGAGCGAGCGAACCCACTGCATTTCGCGCTCGACCGGCCTGTTGAGTTGGTCAGGCAATCCGGATGGCTGCAACAGTGTGAAGAAGAGGTACACGAGCCCACCCAGAAGAAGAATGAGCACGACGACCGCCACAAGCAGTACTGTCCGGGTGCGATTGGCACCGGGAGCCGGCGCGTCATTGACCACTGTTGTCCGCCCCTCCGGCGCGCTGAAGGCCATCGAGCGCCTCCTGGTAGTCCGGTATGTACTTCAGCGCCGCGGTGAACATCTCGCGCGCCTTCTGCTTCTCCCCGGCCTCCAAGTAGTACTCGCCGAGCGTCACCGACATCGAGGCCTGTTCGGGTGCGAGCGCAATCGCCTTCTTGACGTCCTCGATGGCACCATCAAGATCGCCTAACTCGTACCGCGTGAGTGCGCGACCGTAGAAGACACCCGTGAGCGACTGGTCGGTCTGCTCCACGTAGACGCCCTTCTTCTGTTGTTCTTCCTTCACCCGCGCGACCAAGTTCTTGATCTCTGTCTCTGCTCTGTCGTACGCAGCCCGCGCCTCGGTGTAGCGGCCCGCGAAACGGAGGATGTCGGCCTCCACCACAACTAGTGCCTTCTGATCGGTGGTCTTGATTCCGCGATCGACGGTGTCGAGCGCGTCGCCCCAACGCTCCGCCGCGGCATACGCATACGCGAGCTGCCCCCATGCCTGCGCGTCACCGGGTCGCTCGACGACGGCGGTCTCCCACACGACCACCTCGCGCTCAATCGCCGTACGGGGCGCGTGGTTGAGAGTGGTGAGGTAGTAGAGCATCGCGCCAGTGGTGACAAGCAGCACGACGATCAGCCCAAAAGAAACACCCAGAAGCCATCGGGACACCGGGTCGAGCCTGAATGCAGGCGCCGGCTCCTCGACTTCATCATCTCCGAGGTCTTCGTCATCATCGGCCGCCTCGCCCGCGTGCGCACACGCGTCGGCATCGTCTTCCTCATGCTCCTCGACGGGGCTCGCCGCAGTCAGGTCCTCGATCTCGGCGTCCTCGTCATCGACGTCGTGATCCAGGTCCGCATCACCCAGGTCGTCGTCCTCGGTTCCGTCTCCGGTGTCATCGACCGGGGGGCGGGATTCTGTGTCGGTGGAGTCCTCGACACGCTGTCCGAGAACGACAGAATCGGCGTCACCGTCGGTGGCGCCGTCATCATCCGGGGCCCAGAAGTCATCCCCTACCGGCTCGAGCTCGTCGGCATCGTCGGTCATGGACTACTGCAGTCTCCACTTCTTGATGTGTGACACCCTTCACATTAAGCAGGAAGCACGCCAGATAAACAACTCACAAGGATAGATAGGCGCCGTGTATCGAGTCGTATACCACCGGCACCCCGAGCAGCGAGAACGCTATCACAGGCAGCGCGATGACGAGCACCCACGCCGCGCGGTTCCCCCTCCACCCCATCGTCAGCGTGAGGTGAAGATACAGCGCGTAGACGCCCCACGCGATGAGCGACCATATCTCCATCGCGTCCCAGCCCCAGTAGCGACCCCATGCCTCGTTTGCCCAAATCGCGCCCGTGGCGATCATGATGCCCTGAAACAGGAAGCCGGCACCGACGATCTTGAACTGGAGCTCGTCGAGCACCTCCTGTGGAGGCAGACGGTCGAGCCATGTCTTCCATCGCTCGGCGTAGCGGCTCTGCCGCATAAGGTAGGCCGACGCCATCACGAATGCCGCAGCGTAGAAGCCGTAGGCGAGGTTCGCGAACAGCACGTGGACGGCCAGCCAGATGCTCGCGAGACTGCCGCTGATCTCCTGCACCGCCGGATCAACCAGCAGAGTCGCCCCCAGCAACATGAAGGCGACCGGCATTATCGCCGCGCCCGCGATGGTCAGCCCGTGGTACCGCCACGACAGAAGCAGGTAGCCGACGACCATGACGAAGACAAGTCCGGAAGCGACCTCGAAGAAGCCGAGCATCGGGAGATGTCCCGAGCGGATCGAACGCGACACGAGAGCGGCGAACTGTGCGACCGCCCCCACCACAACCAGAGTCATGCCGACTCGAAGGAGGCGCGGCTTGTCCAGAATGAACGCGGGTATCATCGCGGCCGACGCAAGTGCGTAAGCTCCGATGGCCACCCAAGTAAGGATCAGTTCGAGATCGGTCATGCGTGTGCGCTCTCCTCTTCCGAGGCACCAAATGCCCTCTTCGCGTACAGCGGGAAGGCGGGGTCCATACGCGGACAGTACACGAAGACGCTCTGCATCCCGTCGTCCGTCATCCCGACCCACACGATCCTCGTGGGTACGGCGAGCGTCAGTGCAAAGCCGAGGCCCGCGAGTATACAGCTCGCCCATATCCAGGGAAGCGTCCAGTCGTTGACCACGGTCAGCCGTGCGTACGGCACGGCCCGGTCAAAGGCGAGAACCGTTCCGTCCGAGAGGGTCATGGAATCACCCTCGGCCAACACGGTTGCGCTCGCGTCCATCGAGCCCTCGCGCGCGGCGACCTTCACGCCGGACTCTGCGGTGAAGTAGACCGTCTTGGCGCCGCCCGGTCCCGAAATCTCCGCATATGCCGGCTGCACCGCGCCCTCGATCCGCGCGAACAGGATCGGGAAGTCATCGACATCCTCCCCGTTGGGAAACGTGAGGTCGATCATGGCGCCGGGACCCACGTCAGTACGGTGCAGGGTGAGAGAACCGTACTTCAGAGGACTGTTCGGATACACGAGGCCCTCTGCGACGAAAGCCAGATCGTCGTAAAGCTGGATCAGCGGTGATCGGCCCATGTTCACCTCACCGACCATCACCGTCTCTTCGACACTGGCCAATGCGATTATTAGACCGGTGTGCCTGCCTGGGAAGAGCGGTCCGCTGTCGAGCGAGCCGGAGTACGCGTCAGCGGACTCGACCACAGACGTGCCTTCCGCAACGTCGATGATGCCCTCGGAGCGGGTCATCTGGCCCAGGAGCGCAAACGTCATGACGCCGACGAGCCCCCAGTGAAAGACCGGACTGCCGAGCAGCCCGACCAATCCCGAGTGCCCGACCACCGCCACGTCGTCCTCGCGAGCGTTCAGCCCGAGGGACTCGATTCGCTGGCAGACGACCTCGGTCGTCAGCGCTTCGGACTCGGGGAGTTCGACCAAGACGCGGCCGGGGCCAACGCTGTCGCCAGACTCCTGTCGCGCGGCACGCCACAGCCCGAGCGCGCGGGCCGTGCGCTCCCACGAGCACGCCGCGGTGGAGGCAGCGAGCCACACGGCTGCCAGCAGGAATACAGGGTTGGCGAAGAATCCACCGAAGGGTTCCAACCACGACGGCGCATCGCCCGACTTGTCGATCGTGGTGACGACGATTGCGTACAGCCCTATGCCCGCAATCAGCCCGACGGCGTTGCGGCGCGACCTCAGGAATCTGTACAGCGTGTCGATGTGGAATCCTGCCTTCCGAACAGAGGAGGGCCCGCCGACGGGCGGACCCTCTTCACCCTATCCGATGGTCGTGCTTACGGCCAGTAGGGCGTGCCGCCTGAGTGTCCGGAACACCCAGCGGTGACGCAGTCGCCTGAGGACCCGAAGCTCGTCTGCCCGGCTGTGACCCTGTATGCGGTCGTGCCGTTGGGGTATGTCGCCGAGGTATACGGCGCCGCGTCCTGCGTGATGCCCTGCAGCGTGCCGCCCGTGATGCGGCGCAGGAGGCGCGGACGCTTCCAGGCGTGCGGGATGGTGATGTGGCACGAGGCGCAAGCGATCGCGTGCTTCGACTTGCCGTGCACCGCTGACGACAGAGTGAGGTGGCACTTGTTGCACGGCGCAGGCGTCGTCTTCGAAGGGTTCGAGTCGTACCAGTGAGTGCCTGCCGCGATGCCTGTGGGTGAACCGCCGGAGGCGCTGGCTCCGTCGAAGTAGAACGGGACGCTTGCACCCTGCGGGCCGGTAGCGCCAGCAGCGAAGTAGTGGCAGTCCTCGCACATCACGAAGTCGCCGTTCTTCCACGTCGCGCTGGTGCGCGGGTTGGTGCCGGTATACGTGCCGGCCCATGCGAGAGTGCCCGGCGTCACGCCGTTGACGGTGCCGGTGAACGTCGTGCGCGGCCAGACCGGGTTGGCCGGGCTGGCGCGGTGTCCACCGGAGGCGTCCACACCGTTTGTCTGCGGATAGGCCTTGAACTCGTTGAGCGGATCTCCCTGGCCCTTGACGATGCTGCCGGTGCGCGTGGCGACGCCCTGGTGAGCAGCATCGACGCCGGTTGTCAGGTTGCCCGTATGGCAACTGGTACAGCGCATGTCGTTCGCGGCGATCGTGGCGATGACGCCCGAGCGGTTCGCGCCGGTACCGACCGTACCGCCCTTGTCGGTGTGGCAAACACCGCAACCGACGCCGCCGAGGTCCATCGAACGGCCAGCGCCACCGGCAGCAGCCGTTGCGTGCTCCTTCACCAAGTCGGAGTAGTGGCACGTCCAGGAACCTGCGGACTGCGATCCGCCGCACCCGACGTCCTTGCCGTAGGTGTAGGTGATGCTGTTCCACACGAACGTGTCCTGGTTGGGGAAGTTGGTCTTCCAGATGTCGACCGAGTCGTGGTTGACCGCGTAGTGGCCGTCAGCGTAGCCGGTGTGGCATGCCGCGGTCCCGCCGCAGCCCTTGACGCCCGAGGTCATCGGGGTGTCGAGGCTATGACAGCCGGCGGTCTTGCAGCCGTTCGGAGTGCCGTCATGAATGTCGGCCAGGTCCATGGTGGTGTAGTCGGCGTGGCAGCCCTCGTTGCAGGTGTTGCCTACGCCCGTGGGGACGCCGGCGTGGTTGGTGATATTGAAGCGCGAGTGCTGTCCGCCGATTGCGGTGTGGCAGTCCATGCAATCGTTGGTGGACCAGCTGTTCTTGACCTGCGTCGGCGAAACGCTGGTGCCGAGCGTGCTGTTGTGACAGCTCGTGCACGTGTTGGCCCAGCCGGTGAGCGTCGTGGCGTGCGCGGTGGCGAGGCCGCCGCTATGGCACGCCGCACACGTGTTGTTCGGACCCGTGCTGACCGTGCCGGTCATGACGGTATCAGTGTGGTTCGCCTCGTTGCCGGTGACCTCAGAGCCGGTGCCGATCTTGTGGCGCAGCGTCGTGGTGCTGTAGTAGGTCGAGCTGTGGCACGAGGTGGTGTTCTGGCCGCAGGACTTCTTGGCCGGGTCGTACTTCATGTTGCCCTGGCCAGGTGTCGTCCACGTCGCCACACCAGCGCGATCGTGACACTTCAGGCAGTTGAGGTGGATGTTGGCCGTGGTGCTCGGCGTGCCGACCTGAGACAGGTCGTTGGTCGGATGGCAACCCGCACCGGAGTTGCCGCAGTTGGTGTTGGTGGCCACTGTGTGAGCGGTCGCGTTGACGCCGCTCGGGTGAGCGACGTCGAGTGTAGCGACGCCGTGGCACGCGGCGCATGCGCCGGTCGTCGTCTGCGCGCTCCAGTTGTTGTTGACCGCTGTGGTCGAAGCCGCGTTCAGGTGGCAGTTGTAGCAGTTGTTGCCGGCGTTGACGGTCTTGGCTGATGTCGCGAGCGCATGCTCGGTGGTCAGCGAGATACCGTTGGACTGGATGTCGTGGCAGCTGCCGCATGCGACGCTCGAGAAGGTCGTCGAGACCGCCTGGGTGGTGTTGCTCGGCGCGTGCTTGGTCACGTCGCTCGTGTGAGCGTGGGTGGTGTCGGTGTAGTTCACGTGGCAGGCACCAGTTGCGCCACCGCAGGTCTTGGCCGCCGAACCCATGGCCTTGTTGGACGCATGACATCCGGTCGCGGTACAGCCCGAGGCCACGCCGTCGTGGATGTCGCCCAGGTCCATGGTCGTCGAGTTGGCGTGGCACGCCTCGTTGCAGGTGTTGCCGCCCTGCGGCACGCCGTTGTGGCTCGCCGTGCCGTACAGGGAGTGCTGGCCGCCGATCGCGGTGTGGCAGTCCATGCAGTCGTTGGTGGACCAGCCCGCCTTGACCTGGTTGGCCGAGACGTTCGAGCCCAGCGTCGAGTTGTGGCAGCTGGTGCAGGTGTTGGCCCAGCCCGTGAGCGTGGTGGCGTGCGCGTTGGTCAGAGTGCCGGTGTGACAGGTGGCGCAGGTGTTGTTCGCGCCCGCCCCCACCGTGCCGGTCATGACAGTGTCGGTGTGGTGCGCCGCGTCGTTACCGTCGGCCAGGCCCGCGCCCGTGCCGCCGTTGTGGACGTAGGTCGACGTGTTGTACTGGCCCGCCGTGCCGTGGCACTCGCGGCCCGAGCCACAGGTGTCGTTGGCCGGGTTCCATGCCACGTTGGGCGAGGTCGCCGTGCGGTCGTGGCAGCGCAGGCAGTTCGCGTGGATGTTGGTGTTGACCGTGGTCACCGCACCGACCGCGGAGAGGTCGTTGGAGTTGTGGCAGCCGATGCCGGTCGCGCCGCAGCCCGCACTCGTGACGTCGGTGTGAGCCGCGGGATTGGCGTCGGCATGGATCGCCAGGCCGCCCGTGTGGCACACCGAGCACGCCGTGGTGCCGGTCTGCGCCGTCCAGTTGTTGCCGACCGCCGTCGTCGAGTTCGCGTTGTTGTGGCAGTTCAGGCAGTTGTTGCCCGCGTTGCCGGTCTTGGCCGAGGTGGCCAGCGCGTGCTCGTTGGTGAGAGAGATGCCGTTGGACTGGATGTCGTGGCAGGCGCCGCACGCGGTGGAGTAGTAGGTGGTCGAGGCCGCCTGCGTCGTGGTGCTCGGCGCGTGCTTGGTGGCATCGGTCGCGTGCAGATGCGTGGTGTTGGTGTAGGCGCCGTGACACGCGCCACCGCCGGTGCCACACGAGGTGGCCGTCGGCTTGTTGGCCTGCAGCGCGTAGTCGTGGCAGCCGCTCAGGTTGCAGCCGCCCGCGGCGTTCTCATGCAGGGCGTGCAGGTCGTTGCTGGCGTGGCAGTTGATGCCGGTCGAGCCGCAGCTCGCAGTGCCGGAACCGGCCACCGCAGGCACGCTCGCGGCGTGATCGAACACCGAGGTGCCGCCGGCCTTATGGCAGTCGGCGCACTGATCGGTGAGCGTGCCGTTGGTGACTTCGACCTGACCGTAGCTGCGGGTGTCGTTATGGCACTCGCCGCAACCCAGGGCCGCGCCGTAGCTCGAGCCGGAAACCGACACGTTGCTGTGCTGGTTCATGTAGCCGTTGCCGACGCCACCGATGGTGGCGCTATGGCAGTTGGCGCAGGTGGCCTTCGCGCTACCGGAACCGATCTGGGTCGACATGTTCTCGGCCGAAGCGTCGTGCGTGGTCGTGCTGTAGTGGCCGTTGGTGGGAGCGCCGGTCAGCGGAACAACGTCACCGGCGAGCGAGAACGCGCCGTCGTGGCAGCCCACGCACTCCTCGGTCTGATCGCCGGTGAACGAGCCCTTGCTCGGGCTGGTGTGGCATCCGCCGCTCAGGCACGTGCTCGCGCCGATCGGGTGGTACTGCGCTACCGAATAGTTGGTGTAGCCGGACTCGGTGCCGTGACAGCCCGCGCCCGAGTTGGTACAGCCGACCTCGGTCGCGCCACTGTAGTTCGACGCGGTCGAGAAGCTGTGCGCCGTGGCGGAGCCGTGGTTGCCATCGGTGTGGCCGGTGTGGCAAGCGCCGCCGGTGCCGCACGTCTTGTCGGCGGTGGTCATCGCCTTGTTCTGCGCGTGGCACCCGGTTGCGGTACAGCCATTGGCTGTGCCGTCGTGGATGTCGGCGAGATCCATGGTGCTGTAGGAGCTATGGCACGCCTCGTCGCAGGTGTAGGCACCGGCAGGAATACCGTTGTGGTTGCTGGTGCCATACCTGGAGTGCTGGCCGCCGATCGCGGTGTGGCAGTCCATGCAGTCGTCGGTGGACCAGCCCGCCTTGACCTGGTTGGCCGAGACGTTCGAGCCCAGCGTCGAGTTATGGCAGCTGGTGCAGGTGTTGGCCCAGCCGGTCATCGTCGTGGCGTGAGCGTTAGCCAGCGCACCCGTGTGGCAGGTGCCGCAGGTGTTGTTCGCGCCTGCGCCCACCGTGCCGGTCATCGACGGGTCGACGTGGTGCGCCGCGTCGTTACCGTCGGCCAGGCCCGCGCCCGTGCCGCCGTTGTGGACGTAGGTCGACGTGTTGTACTGGCCCGCCGTGCCGTGGCACTCGCGACCCGAGCCGCAGGTGTCGTTGGCCGGGTTCCACGCCACGTTGGGCGAAGTCGCCGTGCGGTCGTGGCAGCGCAGGCAGCTCGCGTGGATGTTGGTGTTGACCGTGGTCACCGCGCCGACCGCGGAGAGGTCGTTGGAGTTGTGGCAACCGATGCCGGTCGCGCCGCAGCCGGCGCTCGTGACGTCGGTGTGGGCCGCGGCATTGGCGTCGGCGTGGATCGCCAGGCCGCCGGTGTGGCACACCGAGCAGGCGGTGGCGGTGTCCTTGGCGGACCAGTTGTTGGCCACCGCCGTCGCCGAGTTGGCGTTGTTGTGACAGTTGAGGCAGTTGTTGGCGTTGCCGGACTTCGCAGACGTCGAGAGCGCGTGCTCGCTGGTGAGCGAGATGCCGCTGGTCTGGATGTCGTGGCAGGCGCCGCACGCCGTCGAGTAGTACGTGGTGGCGTTTGCCTGCGTGAGCGCGGTCGGCGCGTGCTTGGTCGCGTCGGTGGCGTGAGCGTGCGTGGTGTTGGTGTAGCTCGGGTGGCAGCTCGCCGCAGCGCCCGTGCCGCACGTGGTCTCGACCGGCTTGTTGGCCTGGAGGGCGTAGTTGTGGCAGCCAGTGAGGCTGCAGCCGCCGGCAGCGTTCTCGTGAACCACGTGCAGGTCGTTGTTGCTGTGGCACGCGGAGCCCGTCGAGCCGCAGCCTGCAGTGCCGGTACCAGCGACCGCGGGCACGCTCGAAGCGTGATCGAACACCGAGGTGCCGCCGGCCTTGTGGCAGTCGGCGCACTGGTCGGTGCGCGAAGCGGTGATGACCTCGGCGTTGCCGTAGCTGCGCGTGTCGTTGTGGCACTCGCCGCAACCGATGGCGGGACCGTACGACGAACCGGCCACACCGTTGTTGGAGTGCTGGTTCATGTAACCGTTGCCGGCACCGCCGATTGTGGCGTTGTGGCAGTTGGCGCACGTGGCCTTCGCGGTACCGGAACCGATCTGCACGCTCATGTTCTCGGCGGTCGCGGTGTGGGTCGTCTCGCTGTAATGGCCGTTGGCGGGAGCACCCGTCAGCGGAATCTGATCACCGGCGTAGGTGTACGTGCCGCTGTGGCAGCTGGTGCATTCACGAGGCGTGCCGAGCTTGACGTAGCTCGGGTTGGCCGGCGCGTGGCACATGCCGGAGACACAGCCGGAGTACGGGTGGTAGTCCGGACCGTAGTTGCCGTAGGTGGCGTCGGTACCGTGACAGCCGGAACCGGAGTTGGTGCACCCGGTCTCCGTCGCGGCGACGTAGTCGGACGCGGCGGTGAATGTGTGCGCCGTCGCCGAACCGTGGCTGCCGTCGGCATAACCGTTGTGACAGGTGGAGGTGCCGCCGCAGGTCCTCTCGGCGGAGCCCATGCCCTTGTCAAGCACGTCGTGGCAGCCCGAAAGCCTGCAGCCGAGGACTGTCTCGTCGTGGATGTCACCAAACTCAAACGTGGTGAACATCGGGTGGCAGGCTTCGTCGCAAGTGTTCGCACCGAACGGCGTAGCCGAGTGGTTGGCCGGGACGAAGCGGTCGTGCTTGCCCGGGCCGGCTGTCACGTGGCAGGCGTCGCAGGTGCGAGCAGCCCAGCCGGCTTTGACGACCGCCGCCGAGGTGATGCCCGTGTTGGTGTTGTGGCATCCGGTGCAGGTGTTGGTCCACGCCGGGTTACCAGAACCGAGTGCTGACGTCGTACCCGTGTGTGCGGTGTTGAGTGCACTGCTATGGCAGTCGCTGCATGCATCGCCGGCGCCGGTCGCGATCTCGGTCGCCATGCCGGATGCACCGTGCTTGCCGGCATCCGCGCCGGTGACCGTGTTGTGTACGTAGGTGGTGGTGTTGTAGCCGGTGCTGTGGCACTCGCGGCCGGTACCGCAGGTGTCGAGCGCCGGATTCCACTTCATGTTGCCCTGTCCGGCGGCCGTCCAGGTGGCGACACCTGCGCGGTCGTGGCACTTGAGGCAGTTGGCGTGGATGTTGGTGTTGACGACGTTGGTCGCACCCACGTTCGAGAGGTCCGCGGAGTTGTGGCAGCCGACACCCGAGTCAGAGCAACCCGCGCTCGTCACATCCGAGTGCGCCGCGGAACCCTTGTCGGCGTGGATCGCAAGGCCGCCGGTGTGGCAGGCCGCGCACGCGGTCGTCGAGTTCTTCGCCGTCCAGTTGTTGCCGACGGCAGTGGTGGAGTTCGCGTGGTTGTGACAGTTCAGGCAGTTGTTCGCATTGCCGGTCCTGGCGGATGACGCGAGAGCGTGCTCACTGGTGAGCGAGGTCCCGTTGGTCTGGACATCGTGACACGCACCGCACTGGGTCGAGTAATAGCTCGTGTCGACCGCCTGCTGCGTGCCCGTGGGCGCGTGCTTGGTCGCGTCAGTAGCGTGAGCGTGCGACGTGTTGGTGTAGGTAGCGTGGCAGCCGCTCGAGCCGACGCCGCAACCGGTGAGAGTCGGCACGTTGGCCTGCAGCGTGTAGTCGTGGCAACCGGTGAGGTTGCAGCCGCCGGCGGCGTTGCGGTGCAGGCCGTGGAGATCGTTGCTCGTGTGGCAGCTGCTACCGGTGGAGCCGCAGCCCTCGGGGCCGGTTCCCGGAGTGACCGGCGCGGACGCAGCGGCGTGCATCGGAGCGGAACCGCCAACCTTGTGGCATGCCTCGCAAGTACGTGCGACCCAATTCGTGCCGACCTCCACAGCGCCGTAGCTGCGGGTGTCGTCGTGGCACTCAAGGCAGTCGACCGTGGTGCCGTAGGGGCTACCTACGGCGGCGGCCACGTTGGTGTGCTGGTTGACGAGACCCGTGCTGGGTCCGCCGATCGCGCCGTTGTGGCAGTTGTTGCAGGTGGCGCTCGCGGTGCCGCCAGCGCCCATCGGTGCGCTCAGGTTGGTGCCTGTGGCGGTGTGCGCGCCCGTGGTGTAGTGGGTCGCCATCGACTGGGTGCCGGACGCGACGTGACAAGCGGCGGAGACGCAGCTCTTCTGGGTGGTGTAGAGCGTCTTGGTGTGGCACGCGGCGCAGGTGCTGGCCGCGTCTTCGAGGTAGCCATTGCCCGGGAACGGGTTGTTGTGAACGGCCGCCAGGTTGCCGGCGTGACACGAACGGCATTCCAGGTTCGCGGCGTCGCTCAGAGGCGTGTGCGCAGCGGCCTCGGCGGTGTGCGCGGTGCGGGTGGTGGTGTGGCAGCCGTCGTAGTTGCAGCCATCGCCGCTCGACCACGCTCCGGTCCACGTGCGAGGCGCGTACGTCTCGTGACACGACGTGCACTGGATGCCGTAGACGCTCGAGCTGGTGCGGTCCTGATGCTCCGTGTGCAGACGCATCTCGTGGCACAGGTCGCACCGGTAGCTGCCGTAAGCGGTGGCATACAGGTTGTCCGCGGTCTGGCTGGCGTCGTGCGAGAACGAGGTGCCGCCCTCGGGATGTACCGCGCCGCCGTGGGCATCGGGAACCGTTGCCGGGTGACACGATCCGCAGTCAGGCGCGACAGAGCCGGGAGCCGTCGCGTAGACGCGCAGCTGGTCGACTGAGACGTAGCTGCCTCGCGCGCTGGCGTTCTTGGTCCCAGTAGGCCGGATCCGGATGGTGTGGGTGCCGTACGTAAGCTCAGGGCTGGTGTACACGGGCTGCTGGTACTTGGTCACCGCGCTGTACAGATCGGCGGTACCAATCGGTGTGCCGTCGACGATGATCTCGGCGATGCCGCGGAACTGGTCGCGATCGCTGATCAGAACGAACACCTCACCGGTGAAGGTGTACTGGGCGTACGCGCTGGGCGAGTTGCTGAGTATCTGCTTCATGTACGAGAACGTAGAACCGCTCTGGTTCATCCACGTGCCCGACTTGATAAATGCCGAGTTGTTGCCCATGTCCTTCGCGGCGTCCGCAGGGTGGACGAAGCTATCGAGCATGAACGGAGCGACGCTGCCGATGCCATCAATGTCGTGGCAGGTCGAGGAGTTGCATGTGTTGGTCGTGCTGACCTGCATGGTGTTCTGGGTGATGTCGCCGCCCGTGACGCCGGGTGCGAGATCGCCGGTCCAGGCCGGGAAGACCGCCGTGGTCTCGTCGATACTGGTGTGCTCAGAGTGCGACGGATCGGGGTTGTCGTGGCACGAAGTGCACGCGGCTGCGGCATGACAGCTGCCGCACTGCACGCCGTCCTTTGTGACGCCTGCCTGCCAGCGGGGGTTCGCGTGGATCAGGTGCAGAATCGAGGCAGCGCTGTTCTCCGAGCCGGGCGCAGCGAACGAACCGCTCGCGTAGACGTTAGTCGGGGTGTTGGCGAGCAGGCTGCTACCCCAGCCGGGGTGGCACTGAGCTCCGCAGTTGGCGCCCGCCTGGTGCGAAGGGTGGGTGTTCGCGAGCGAGTCGAGGTGGCACTTACGACAGGCGGTGGCCTTGTTGACCGCGCCAACGTCGAAGTTGATCCCCCACAGGCTGTCGTGACACAGGAGGCACTCGTAGTTCGTATGAGGTGCAGCGCTCGCCGCGGCAGGTGCAAACACCGCTATCGCTAGGGCCACCATCACGAACATCGCTGCTAGCAGACTTCTGCTTCGCATACCCAATCCCCACTCCGGTTCCGGCAACCGATTCGACGTACCAGAGCCTCTCGCTTCTCGTCAGCCGCCCCAGCCAACACACGATCGACCCGATACAACACACAGTGAGCCCCAATTTATGAGACTTCTCATGCAGTATCGGCAGACAGGGGGTCAAGGTCAAGGTGAACTAACCTGATTTCAGGTTAATTAATGGAGATTTTCGGGGATTCGTGACGAATGTCACCGGTGGCACGACGAGCGGACTACTTGGGCGCCTCTCCGCGAGCTGACGCCTCGACTTTGTCGACCAGCCAGCCCTTGCCCTCGGTGTTCACGACCGTGTACGTCGTGTCGTAGGTGACCGTGTGGATGGGGCTCGAATACTTCACGGTCTTGATGTCGATGTAGCGGTAGGTCCACGTCTCGTCCACCGCGACGGTCGCAGTCTCCCCCACGGTCTGAACGTCCTTGACCTGGAAGTCCAGGAGGCGCTGGTCGATGGCCCGACCCTCTTGGCGGTTGAGCTCCACGTAGGAGTTGACGCGAACCTCCTCGTACACGCTGAATGCGTGCGTCGCCACGTCGGAGTTCAGGACGCGGTACGCGTACGTGATCCACCGGAGATATGAGTAGACGGCAGTCTCGGGGTCTCGGAGCATCGGAGGGGGCGGCGCCTCAGCGACGGGCGGAACGTCGTCGGGGAACTCGCCCGGGGTCAGCTCGCTGCTGCGCGGACGATCGGCCTGAGGCCCTGCCTCGCCACCGGAACAGCCCACCAGCAGCAAAGGCGCGGCGAGCACTGCGCACAGTGCCAGCGCGATGCCCGCTTTAGTCACGAAGGTGGAGAATCGACCCATCGAGGGGATTCCTTTCTCGCACAGCCAGTGGCTGCGCCCCGATTCAATGCATGCTGCATGCCGAGTATAGAAGTAGTCCTCGGCCGAGAGTGTGGAGATTGTGCGGTGAAGCGCGGGCCTAGGCGTGCATGAACCCCTGGTAGAGATCCACGTGTCGGGCGACTGACTCCCGCGTCGAACCACCGACCTCGATGTCGGGATCGAACACAACGCGCTCCCCGGCGACGCCAGCCTTCACGATCTCGGCGACGAGCTCCGGTGTCTCGGCGAACACCGCGTCCGAGCGGCGCATGCCGAACTCGTCGAAGCGGCGCATCAGCGCGTCGATGGGGCCGAGCCGGCGCGTGCGCTGAGGGTCGTCGGTGACAGTGTGTGCGATGCGCGTGCCGGGAACCTTGCGCGCGGCCCATCGCAGAAGCAGGTCGGCCTCGACCCCGGTCGAGTGCGCGCAGACCGGATCGTAGCGCCGCAGGTACTTGCGCAGGCGCGAGCGGGAGCGGATCACGTTCCACTTGTCGAGTATGTAGGGGTCGACCTGTACCCCTCGCAGGGCGCGCGCACGCGCTTCGACCGGGGAGCCCATCAGGCACAGGAACCGAACGGTCGATCCTCGGCGGGTGAGATCGGCCATGACGTCGAGCCAGCGCTCCTCGACTCCACCCGGATCGTGGACGGGGTTGGTCGAGATGAACACGAACGTGGACTCGGTCCAGGGTTTCACGACAGTCGCACCTTGAGTCCTGTGACGGTCGAAGGAGTCGTACAGCCGCACCGGCGTACAGACAACCCGTGCACAACGAGTCTTCCCATTTCGTCAGCCACGCAGCTCGCCGTACAGCGCCCTGTGGGCTTCAAGCATGCGCTCCTCGGTGAAGTGTGACTCCCACCGTCGTCGGCCCGCTTGGCCCATGGTCGCGCGCAGGTCCTCGCTGTCCAGGAGCGCCACGATACGCGCTGCGAGCGCTTCTGGATCTCGCGGTGCAACGAGATACCCGGTGACACCGTCGATGACCGCGTCGCCGATCCCACCCACATCTGTGGCCACGACCGGTCGGCCCAGCCCCATCGCTTCGAGAACGGTGAGATTCGTGGTGTCGGTCACCGAAGACACCACGTAGACATCCATCGCGGCGATCTCACCGAGCGGGTCATTTGACCATCCGGCGAACTCCAGGGAGTCCGAGATGCCAAGACGACCGGCCTCCGCCTGCAGCTCCCCCCGGAGTCTTCCGTCGCCCACCAGGCGATAGCGCGCGTCCGGTCTCGCCGCGATCGCCAGCGCCACCGCGCGTACGAAGTAGACGTATCCCTTCAGCAGCTCCAACCGGCCAACGGATCCCACGGTAAGCGCCCCCTCGGCGGATCCTCTGCCGGCGCCCACAGAGAGCGCGGGGTCGGGAATCGCATTGGGGATCACCACGAGTTGAGCCGGGTCGAGCCCGATTCCGATGAGTTCGTCACGCGCCGCGGTCACCACGCACACGAACGTGTCCACCGAGCGCGCGACTGAACGATACATCCGCGAACGCAGCCAGAACTCGAGTCGCCCGCGCAGACCCGGATGAAGGTCGATCGGCGCGGAGGGCATGTTATGCACGGTGACGAGCACTCGGGGCACCGCGGCGTCACGGGCGGCGGGACAGGCAAGCAACGAGGCGTGGAAACCGTGCACGTGGACCACGTCAGGGCGGAGTTCCGAAAAGAGCCGAGCGAGTCGCGTGCGCGCGCCCGGCGCGCCGCGGCGCATACCTACACGATGGACCTCGAACCCGGCTTCCTCGGCGGCCGTTTGTAGACCTGAGTCCGGCAGGCAAACGATGCCCACGCGATGACCCCACGCGCGACACCCTTCGGCGACGGTAAGCAGGTGACGCTCTCCCCCGCCGATTTGCGTGCCCGGGTAGTTGTCCACAAGCAGTATATGCATGGCTCAGCGTCCACCTTCAGCCGAGCGCTTCGCAGCTGCGGACTGCCGAGCCATCCTTCTGGTGCGAGTGCGGGCGATCAGACGCTCGGCTCGTTGCTGGCCGAGAAGCCAGGTAAGGGATGCCCGCATCCGGATGCCTCGCCTGAGCCTCGCTTGCTGCGCCGTTGCCACGGCATGCTGCTTCTCGTCCAGGAGGCCCGAATCGATGACGTGCTGAATGGCCGCCACATCCGCCCGGCGAACCCGCAGCGCGTCGGCCGACTTCTGCTCGGAGTTGCGTCGGTGCACTGACAGCGGGACATCGAGGTGGCGGTGGGTGAACCCGGTGGCCAGCGCCATCAGCCAGAACGGGTAGTCCTCGGCGTAGATGTCTTCTCGGAATCCACCGACCTTGTCGAAGACTTCTTTCCGATAGACAGCGCCGATGCCGTAGAAGCAGGCGACCATGAGGTCGCTCAGAGTGGCTCCCGACGGGTCGCTCCAGCGCGCGTTCGAGTTGGCGCGCTCGCGCGTGCCGTCCTCGTACTGGTAGTAGCCATCGCACGTGCAGATGCCGGCCTCGGGGTGCTCGGAGATGAAGCGGTCCATCTCGCGCAGGTGTCCCGGGAGCAGAAGGTCGTCCGCGGAGAGCATCACGATCAGCTGACTGCTCGCCGCACGCACGGCGGTGTTGTACGCGCCCCCCGACCCTCGATTCTCCTGCGACACCACGGTGATGCGCGGGTCCTCCAACGCGTAGCCGCGTGCGAGGGCGAGGGTGGTGTCGGTCGAGCCGTCGTCGCAGATGACGACTTCGAAGTCCTTGAAGGTCTGCGCCTGCACCGAGTCGAGCGTCTCGGCGAGCGTGGCCTCGGCGTTATATGCGGGGATGGTGACCGAGAAGCGCGGGGCTTCAGGCATGGATAGCCTCCAGATATACCGTCAAGATCCGCGAAGCGACTTGATCGGGCGAGAACCTCGAGACAGCGTACTGGTGGAGTTTAGACGGCTCGTATTCGCCACAGTGATCAAGCATCCAGTCAAGTCCATCCGCCAACGCAGGCACGTCGTCGACCGCGACAAGCACGCCCACCTCGGGCGTTATGAACTCTTCCGGTCCACCGCACCGGGTCGATACGACGGGTCGCCCGCACATCAACGACTCGGCGGCCGAGACAGAGAATGTCTCATGCGTGCTGGAGACGACCACGAACATAGAATCCGAGAGCACCGCTCGTACCTCTTCAGCACCAAGGCGCCCGGTGAAGTGAACGAGACCACCCAGACCCAGTGTACTCGCGAGTTCCTCGGCTTGGGATCGGCACTCCCCCTCACCAACCAGGATCAAGCGAAAGTCGCGGCGGCGCTGGCTCAACAAGGACACGGCGTTGAGCAGGCCGGGCAAGTTCTTCGCGGGCCCCATCACGGAAACGTGAGCGATGCTCATAGGCTGCTCGCGTGGCGACCGCGTGGGTTCGCACATCGGAGCGATGTTGGGGATGACCACCGGGTCGACGGCGAGCCCCAGCTCGTCAAGACGGTTCAGGAGGAACCGGCTCACGGCAATCGTCCTTGACGCCCCTCGAGCCAGAGGTCTCAGAACGAACGGCACCATGCCCGGCGTGCGCACGAGCTTGCGATCGGATTGCGCGAGATACTCCTCCGAATGCTCGGTGACCACGTAGGGCACTCCCAGGCGTCGCGAAAGCGTGCGCCCCAGGAGCCCGGCCGGCCACAAGGCCTGCACGTGAATGACGTCCGGGAGGCCCCATTCGTCCCGTAGCGCGGTAAAAGCCGCAAGGCCGCGGCTACGGTAGCCGGTGAGGATGTGGAGGCGTCCGGGACGTATGCCTGCGCGAGCGACCCAGACACCGCCCTCACGCGTGAGAGTCGGATCTATGGGGTCCTCGCTGGTGAAGACGTGGAGGACCGCGACGTCGCACACGCTGGAGAGCGCGTCGACCTGCTGGCGTATGAAGATCCCCGCAGTGGGTTCGTCTGCTCTCGGATACCAGCTCGGTACGACCAGAACCTTCAGCGGCCGCCCGTTCGCCTGAACAGGGGCACCCGCTCGACGGGCAGCCTGCGCACGCCTGAGGGGAAGGAGCATCCTTCCGACTCCCCGCACTGCGGGCATCGCGAGGGCCGCAAGCCTGGCGCCCATAAGACGCTCAAGCGTTCCACTCACGCGCTGCGCCTGAGCCGCCATCTCCGTCTCCCGCGCGGCCTGCAGTCGCTCCTCGCGCTTGAGGTCGATGGCTCCCTCGACGGATTCTCTGAAGGTCGCTGACAACGCGCCCGCATCGAGCAGCCCCTCGAGTGAGGTGATCGCGTCACCGATGCCGGCGACCGCATCGTCGCTTCTACGTCCCCGGCCCTCCTGGTGGTACACGTACAACTCACGCGGGTTGTGGAGCGCCCGAGCCCCCTGCGCCGTCGCGCGCAACCAGTAGTCGTAGTCCTCACACAGGATTCCGGACTTGAACCCGCCAAGGCCGTCGTGCAGCCGACGCGTGACCACGGCGCCGCCCACTGCGATCGCGCACGATTCAAGAAGCGCCTCAAAGCCCGTCTGGCGAATCTCGTCGACTTCCGTGAACCGAGAAACGGTCCCGTCCGGCGCGATCACTCGAAGGTTGGGATGGTATATCTCGAATCCGGGATGGGCGTGAATGAACTCACGCATCTCCTCGACGTAGGAGGGCGCCAGCTCATCGTCGGCATCGAGAAAGGCGATGTACTCCGACTTAGACGCGGCGACACCGGCGTTTCGGGCGGCGGACACGCCGAGGTTGTCCTGACGCACGAGGGTTATCCGGTCGTGAAGGGCTGCGTAGCTCCCCACGATATCGGCGGTGGAATCGGACGAACCGTCGTCGACGATGACGGCTCGCCAGTGCTCGTCCCTCTGGCGCACGAGCGAATCCAGCGCACGCGCGATGGTGTGGGCCGCGTTGTACGCCGGAACGACCACCGTGAGGTGGGGCGTCGTGCGCTCCGGCCGACTGACCTGCCCATCATCCACGGTCAGCGCCCCCGCGAACCGCGGATGCGTGAAATCAGCCGCTCCACCCGCTGGCGTCCAAGGACCCTGATCGCAGCGCCCCTCACCACTGAGCGTACGGACCTCGGCGCGGCCGATCCGATTCCGGCGATCAGGCGCCGACGCTCCGCCACGGTCGCGTCGACGGCCGCAGACTCCTCGGGTGAGAGTGATGCGGTGTCTCGAAGATGAGTGACCAGCGCGATATCGGAGAGGTATGCGCGCTCGAGGTTCGCCGACTTCTGAGTGGCGCTGACCCGGTGTAGGGAGAGTGCCTGGGGCAGGTAGCGGTGCTTGGCGCCCTGGGCCATTGCTCGGAGCCAGAAGTCGTAGTCCTCGCCGAACACGTCGGTGCGGTAGCCGCCCACCCGATCGAACCACTCGCGACGATAGGCCGCACCGACGCTGTAGAAACACCGCGTGATCACATCGCTCAGCGTCAGAGACTCGATCTTCCCGCGCCGCCTCGCGTCGTAGACGAGTTCGCGGACACCAGCCTCAGGTCGCCAGAAGTAGCCGTTGCTTGAGTAGATATCGAATCCCGGCTGTTCGTCGATGAACCCGCTCATCGAGGCGAGGTGCTCGTGCAGCAGCACGTCATCGGCGGAACACAGCACAACGAACTCACCGGCAGCCTCACTGACGCCCGTGTTGTACGCGCCCGCCGATCCCCGGTTCTCCTGACTCACGACCCTGAACCGTGGATCCCGTGCCGCATATGATTCCGCGAGCGCCTCTGTACCATCCACGGAGCCATCGTTGACGACCACGCATTCCCAGTCGTCGAGGGTCTGCGCCAAGACGGCGTCGAGCGTCTCGGCGAGCGTCTCCTCGGCGTTGTATGCGGGAACCACGATGGAGAAGCGGGGCACCGGTATCTCCCTTAGGTGATTTCCTGATACTCGCGCGCCAACTGTTCGAGCATCGCGTCCCAGCTCGGCGGCGTCCAGCCCGTGCGCTCGCGAAAGCGCGTGCTGTCGAGCGAGCGGTCGATGACGAGCTCATCGGTGGGCGTGAGGTCCACGTCCCAACCCAGGTAGCCGGCGAGCTTGGTGAGCAGCGTGAACTTGTCGATCGGGTCGGCCGAGACGTGCCACAGACCCGAGAGCGAGCTGTCCGGCATGACGACGTCACGGATGACGTCGGTGAGCGCGTGGGTGGTCAGACCGCTGAAGACCGCCTTGGTGAAGCCGCGCAGGGCCTCGTCACGGTGTGCGGCGAACCAGCCCACGAGTCCGGTGGGCTCTCCGTGCTGCCAGCCGATGATCGACGTACGCAGCGTGACCGTGTTGTCGCGATCGGCGACCTCGCCCAGGAGCTTGGAGCGGCCGTAGAGGTCGAAGGCGTCCGGGACGTCGGCCTCGGTGTAGCTTCCTCGCGAGCCGCTGAACACGCAGTCGGTGCTCACGTGCACCATCCGGGCTCCGGCGCGCTCGCACGCATCGGCGAGGACGTGCGGCCACAGGCTGTTGACCTCGATCGAGGGGATCGCGGCCTTCGCGTCAGCGCGCTGTTTCACGATGCCCACGGCGTTGATGACGACGTCGGGACTCACCTGCTCGATGAGCGCGTACGCGGAGTCGGGGTCGGTGGCGTCGAGCCCACCCAGGATCCGACTCGCCTGCACGCCCGTGGCCGGAAGCGCCTCGGGCCGCCTGCACGATCCCCACACCTCGAAGTCGGGCGCGAGCACGCGCATCGCCTCGTGGCCGAGCATGCCGCTCGCGCCTACGACGAGGATGCGGCTCTCGCTCACGCGATCCCCAGCACGATCCGCGCGACGATGTCCGAGACGTTCTCGGCCAGGTACTCAGCGGGCGGGGTCCACGTGCCGCGAGAACGCACGGCGACGTCGATCGCGGGCAGGATGCGCTCGGCCTCGACGCCGGCGAGGATGTTGCTGCCGCACTCGATGGTCTCGGGGCGCTCGGTCACGTCACGCATGGTGACGGTGGGAACGCCGAAGATGCAGCACTCCTCCTGAACCGTCCCGCTGTCCGAGAGGACGCAGAACGCCTCCTTCTCGAGGCGGACGAAGTCGAACAGGCCCATCGGCGGAACGAACTTGATCGCCCCCTCGGCGACGCCGAACTGCTTCATCTTGTCAGCGGTGCGGGGGTGCAGCGATGCGACCGCGGGCATGCCGTACTTCTCGACGGCTGCGTTGATCGCGCCCACGAGGGCCTGGAGTCGCTCCGGCACGTCGGTCATCTCGGCGCGGTGCGCGGTCACGAGGAAGTACTTGCCGGGCTCGACACCGAACTCCGTGAACGGGTCGGCAGCGTCGATCTGCGGCGCATAGTGGTCGAGGACTTCCTTGATGGGGTTGCCCGTGACAAAGACGCGGTGGCGCTCGATGCCCTCGCGCACGAGGTTCTCGGCGCTGCGGTAGGTGTAGGGCATGAGCACGCTTGAGGAGTGGTCGATGACGCGGCGGTTGACTTCTTCCGGCACGCGGTCGTCGAAGCAGCGGTTGCCCGCCTCCATGTGGCATACGCGGATGCCCAGGCGCTTGGCGACGAACGCGGCGATTCCGGTGTTGGTGTCGCCCAGGATGAGTACCGAGTCCGGCTGCTCCTCGCGAAGCAGCGCCTCAGTCTTTCCGAGAAGGTCGCCGATCTGCTCGGCGAAGCCATCACCCTGGATGCCCATGTAGACGTCGGGGTCACGCACGCCGAGCTCTCGGAAGAACACGCCGGAGAGACGGTCGTCGTAGTTCTGACCGGTGTGGACCAGCTTGTGGTCGCACGTCTGGTCCAGCACGTCGATGACGCGCGTGAGGCGGATGATCTCCGGGCGCGTGCCCAGCAGGGTCAGTACCTTGGTCAACGTTCCAGCTCCCTTGGACGCTCTGAACACATTGTAGATGACTGGCGCCGTTCTAGGCCGATGGCCTCGGCTGGTAGGTGTAGAACCCTTGGCCCGTTTTGCGTCCCAGTGTGCCGCATGCGACGAGTTCGCGTAGGAGTGGCCGGGGAGCATATGTGGCATCCCCGGTCCTCTCCGCGAGATTGTCCATGATTCTGACCACGACATCGACACCGATAAGGTCGATAAGCGCCAGAGGGCCCATCGGGTGGTTAAGCCCCAGCCGTACGGCCTCATCGATGGACTCGGCCGGGGCGACCCCCTCCTCGAGCTCTCGAACCGCCTCATTAAGCAGTGGCATGAGCGCCCTATTCACCGCAAAGGCCGGGGTGGCGGCCACGCGAACCGGGGTCTTTCCGAGTGAGACCGCGAACGCATCCAAGTGCTCGGCGGTCTGGGCGGAGGTCTTGCTCCCCACCGCAGTCTCGACCAAACGCATGCGTGTCGCCGGATTGAAGAAGTGGAGCACGCCGAACCTGTCCGGCCGCGCAAGACCCTCGGCGAGCCCATCGACAGGCAGCCCGGAGGTGTTTGTGGCGAGGATCGCATCTGCTCGCATGCTGGCCTCAGCCTCCAGCAGTACCGCCCGCTTGGGATCGAACTCCTCCACGACGGCTTCGATTACCAGATCGCACTCGCCGAGAACCGCATACTCAGTGCTGGTCACGAGGCGCGCACTCGCATCCGCAACCTGACCGGAGTCCATGACACGGCCCAACCGGTCCAGGAGCCGGTCACGCGCCGCGGTGAGGCGCGCACCATCACGGCCGCACCAGACCACGTGGTGACCGCGCTCAAGCAGGAGCTCGGTCAGGCTGCGTCCCATGGTCCCAGTGCCGAGAACCCCGACCCTCGCCAGATGCTTCATCGGTTCCGTCCCGATGTGGACTGTATCTCCCAGGAGTGCAGGCTGGTCGAGCTTAAGTATCACCCGCGATCCATCAGGTGCTCCCACGAGGGCGCACCAGTACGGCACGTCCTCGTGACCGATGCTTCCCGCATTGACCTCGGCAATCGCCTCAACGACTCCGCAGGTGGGAGCAGTGGCTTCCAGCGCGACTCGGCACCACGTGCATTCAGCGAGCTCGTACGCGTAGTCACGACAGCATGACGGGCAGGTCCAGCGAGCCATCACTGCCTCCCAAGAACGTGGACCGCACAGGTACCGCCAACGCCGCCGACATTGTGAGTTACACCCACCCGAGGAGTCCTGATCTGACGCGCCCCCGCTTCGCCCCGTAGCTGCGTGACCGCCTCATATATCTGACCGACGCCCGTCGCGCCGATGGCGTGGCCTCCGGCCTTCAGCCCACCGCTCGCGTTGATGGGGATGCTGCCTCCGATTGAGGTCTCTCCCTCACGCGTCAACCGAGCCGCCTCGCCAACGCGGGCGAGTCCAAGATCTTCAATCGCCACAATCTCGGCGATGGTGAAACAGTCATGAACCTCCGCGAAGTTGACGCCTTCGGGACCAAGCCCCGCCTCGGCGTACGCGCGGCGGGCGGCATCGACCGAAGCGGCGAAGCTTGTCAGACTTCTTCTCTGCGACAGAGAAATCACATCACTCGATACGGCACTGCCCATTACGCGCACACTCCGATCGTCGCGAGGCTCGCGAGCAATCACCGCGGCGGCCGCACCGTCGGAAACCGGACAGCAGTCGAACAGTCGCAATGGCGAGGCGACGGTCGGGCCAGCATCGATGTCAGCCTGAGAAACCTTCTTCAGATGAAAGTGGGCCTTGGGATTGAGATTCGCGTTCGCATGGTTCTTCAGACTGACGAGTTCTAGGTCGCGAGTGCTCGTCCCGTAGCGGGTCATGTGGGACTGCGCAACGAGTGCGTAGTTCGCGGGGAAGTTCAGCCCCACCGCCTGGTCGAGCCTGACATCTCCTGCCATTCCGATGTTTCGTGTGAGCTCAAGTCCCACCACATCGCTCATGCGCTCCACGCCGATCACCAGAACCGTCGAGTATCGTGCGAGCGCCAAGACTGCCTGGTGAATGGCCACTCCGCCGGAGGCGCATGCAGCCTCAGTACGCCAACTGGGGAGGTTGATTCCAGGCAGCAGTCCCACGACCACTGAGTTGAGGTGCAGCTGCTGCTCGTTGGGCCCGCCGAGGAAGTTGCCCACTATCACCGCATCCAGTTCCTCTGGCGTGACACACGCATCTGTGAGCGCGTCTAGCATCGCCTCCTGCATCAGCTGAGGCGTGCTCTTGCTGGTCGGCCCGAAGCGCGTCTTTCCCACACCTACGACGAAAGCCATCGCTGTGTCCCTTCGAACTCGCCGATCACCTCGGCGCGAGCGGCCGTGCGGGAACTCCCACGGCCGTCGACCCTGCAGCGACGTCTTTCGTTACGACGGCCCCCGCTCCAACCACGGTCCCCTCGCCGAGAGTCACGCCCGGAAGCAGGACCGCGCCGGTTCCAATCGTGCAGCCGCATTCAATGGTGACATTGCCCGACACATGCACTCCAGGGCTCAAGACGCAGTGGTCGCCTATTGTCACGTCATGGCCGACCGTGACTCCGAGGTTCAGTACAACGTGACTGCCGATTGTGATCGTGTTGGTGAGGATCGAACCTGCGCAAATCACGCAATGCTGCCCAATTTGCACAAATGCGGACATGATCACACTCGGGTGGACAAGCGTGAGGAAGTCCATACCGGATTCCTCGATTTCAGCAATCTGGCGCCGACGTATCGCTAGGTCACCTGAACCGGCGACCGCGAACAGCGCTGAAGGCTCCTCAATGTCCGAGAGGGCGCCCAATACCACGGAGTCGTTGACCGCCTCACCCCGGCGACTCGAGTCACGGTCGACGTAGCCCAGCAACGAGAGCCCGCCGGAAGGGCCCATATCTCGGATGATGTCGGCCACCTCGCGGGCGAAGCCGCCGGCGCCCATGATCACAACTTTCTTCACGCCGCGCGCTCCATTCGACCGTCGATCAGCGGCTGCAACCTACGCCTCCAGGTAGCCCGCGCCGATGACGTCAGGGATCTTGGTCTCGAGGAAGTTCGCAAGCTCGTCGTGGCTCATGAGCGCGTTCGCCGAGGAGTAGTCGCCTACAAGCGCAGGCTCCTTCACCGGGTCGGCGAGCTCGGGGAGCATCGGCCGTAGCGCGTAGTAGCCCTCGTGGCCGAAGATCGTGCGAGTCGCCTCTTCCTCGGACAGGAGGATCTCGTGGATCTTCTCGCCGGGGCGAATGCCGGTGATGACTGTCTCGATATCGCGATCACCGATGAGGTAGGCCGCCAGGTCGGTCATCTTGGCGCTCGGGCACTGCGGGATGTAGGTCTCTCCCGGTGCGCCGGCGCGGACAGCGGCGAAGATGGTGTCAACAGCGTCCTCGAGGGTGAGCAGGAATCGCGTCATGTCCTCGGTGGTGATGGTGACCGGGCCGCCTGCGGCGATCTGGTCGAGGAAGAGCGGGACCACAGAGCCCCGCGACGCGAGCACGTTGCCGTAGCGGGCGCAGATGAAGCGGGTGTCCGGTGCGCGGAGGTTGCCATCGATGTAGACGCGCTCCTGGATCGCCTTGGTCATGCCCATCACGTTGACCGGCTTACAGGCCTTGTCCGTCGTGATGCCCATGACCGTGTGGACCGACGTGTCGTTCTCGGCGATTGCGCGGACGAGGTTCTCGGCACCTTCGATGTTGGTGCGCACTGCCTCCCACGGGAAGTACTCGCAGCTGGGAACCTGCTTGAGAGCGGCGGCGGCGAACACGATGTCGGCGTTTCGGGCGGCCCGCACAACGCTCGGGTAGTCGCGCACGTCGCCGATCATGAACTTGAGGCGCGCCTTGGCGTTCTCGAAGATGACCTCGTCGGTTGCCGTCTTCTTGTTCATGAAGTCGAGGCGCATGTAGTGCTGCTTGGCCTCGTCACGAGAGAAGACGGTGACACTCTCGGGAACGCCTTCGACGCCCGACATGAGCCGCCTGACGAGCACTTGGCCGAGCGAGCCGGTGCCGCCGGTGACGAGGATGCGCTGACCTTCGAAAAGCTTGGACATGAAAGGCCTCCGAGTAGTCGAGAAGTGCGCACAAAGTGTACCGCACCTGCATGGAGTCAAGCGCGATGCTCAACAGCCGCGCAGAGGTACGAGGCGATGTCCGCGTAATCGAGCCGTCGACCCGCCACCCAGGGTGCACCGGCATCATGTAAGATTCGGCGTGTCCTAACCGAAGCGAACCCACTGGGGGATCACGGTTGACGAGGGTCATCTACGCATGGGCCGGCCTCCCCGACATGCCGGAAGTCGCCAGCAGGCTTCAGGAGTCCATCGGCTGGAACCCGGTCGTTTGGATTTCGTACTCCTCACAGGAGCAACAGGTTCGTACCCTCTTCCCCGTTGCCGTCTGGCACGACCTCGAAGAGGCATTCATCGGCGTGCCCGTGCCTGGGCTCAACACGGCGCAACCCCCCTCTCTTGATGAAGCGCTGCTGTTGAGACTGCAGCCCTACATGCCGCGCCTGCTGGACCAGATGAACCGGTTCGGCCCTCCGAATCACTTCCTCTACGACGAGCGTGAGGCCTTCGCACGACGGCTGCTCACCCAGTGGCGTGAAGTACTCGTGGCCTCCCAAGCCGATCTGGTGTTCTTCGAGGAGCCGCCGAACTCACCTTACGGGTACTCGATAAGCATGCTCTGCTCGGCACTGGGAATCCGGACGGTCTACATGAACGCCATCTCCGTTCCCGGACGTGCCCTTGTGAGAGAGAACCTTGAAGACGGTCCCCTGGGCTTGAGAGAGGCGTACGCGGGAATCGCAGAGTCCCCGGAACCGCGAACGATTCCGGACGACATCGTCGAGGCCGTTGCGGCACTCACTGAACGGCCGGAGTTCACGCACCGATACATGGTTGTCCAGGATGAATCGGACGCGAGGATCAGGTCGGCCCTTCCGCCGGACTCAACCGCCGCAAGAGCCAAGTGGGTCGCCGACAAGGGCCTGAAGGGCCTCAACGTCGCGAAATGGCCACTCTTCATCCGCAACTACCGCGCGAGGAGCAACCCTGTCTCAGGCGTGTGGCTGAAGAAGCCCGGACTTCCCATCGGCTCGGAGACATTCACCTATTCCGAGCTCGCGGCCTACCAGCGTCGGGCACGCGACATCAAGTCAGAATTGCGCGACGATTACATGAGCCGATGCGAGGACCCTGAGCTCGGATCCGAGCCGTATGTCTACTTCCCGCTCCACTTCCGTCCCGAACGGACGAGTAACCCGGACGGCGGGGTCTTCTACGACCAGATCATCCCACTCGCGCTGATCAGCGACGCGTTGCCGGACGGATGGCGCATCTACGTCAAGGAACATCCGTCCCAGCTCAACATGACGATGAATGGTGAGTGCGGCCGAACCACCGCTTACTACGATGAGATCGCCGCGCTTGCCGGAGTCACGTTCATCGCACCTGAGACGTCGAGCAAGTCGTTGTTGCTCGCTTCGCGCGCCGCGGCGACCATCACCGGCACTATCGCGTGGGAGGCGGCACTCAACCGGCGTCCGGCCATGTACTTCGGTCATCCATGGTTCATGGGTTGCCCAGGCACCACTCGGGTCACATCAGCCGAGGAAGTCGCCGCCGTGCTGAACGCTCCCAAGGAGCACGTGGCTGACGCTGACGACCTGGAGCGATTCCTCGCAGCACTGGGGGTAGCGGCGTTTCGCTACTACCAGAACGCCTGGACTCTGGATCCCCAGCCAGCGACTCCCGAGAACCAGCTGAACGGGCTCGTCGAGGCGATGACGTGGTGGAACGCGAACAGATACGCCCCCCACGGTGCCGTCGGGAATGACGATGCGAGAGGGCCATGGTAGCCATGAAACGGGTCTTCTACGCCTATTGCACCAAGCCGGACGCCCCGGAAAGAGTGAAGGCGTTCGAAGAGGAGCTCGATTGGCACCCGGTGATGATCATCACGTGCGCAGCGCGAGAGCCGAGGATGCGCGAACTCTACCCCTCAGTGCCGATCTACGATCGACGGCAGTTCAATGAAAGCTTCTCTCCTCTCGCGCCACATGAACTGAACGCCTCAAACCTGCTGGATGACATGGAGTTCATCAGCCCGTACCTCTCGCAGATCCTGTTCATGATGAACCGTTTCGCGATGCACGCTGACTTCGCGCTTCGTGAGCGCATGCGCTACGTGCGGCGGCTGGCTCACGAGTGGGGTAGCCTGCTCGACGACCTGAAGCCCGACGTGGTTCACTTCGATGAGACGCCGCACGGCGTCGTCTACTTCGTCATCTACCTCTTGTGCAAACGTCGTGGGATTCCGACTGTCTGGTTCGCCCCAACCGGATTTCCCGGGCGCAACCTGCTCAGCGAGACCATCGGCGCCACGCCACTCGGGCACCTGTACGCAAACGACTGCCCGGCAGTCTCCCCATTGCCGGAGACGGTCCCCGAGGATGTCATGCAGCGCGTACGCTCCCTGCGCAACGAGGGTGAATTCTCACACTGGTACATGCACAAGCAAGACGATTTCGCGCGAGGTGAAGAGGCACGTCGCGCAGTGCCTTTGGCGCTGAAGGTCGCAGGCAAGGCGGGCAAGATCGTCAACATCCATAAGTGGCACCTGTATGCCGCGCACGCATGGAACACCGCAGCGAGCCAGGTAGAGGATGTGCTCTCCCTCGATGCTCCGACCGACAACGAGATGTTCTATCTGCCGCCCACCGCCAAGCGGTCGATTACAAACCGCGAGGTGCTCCGGCAGCTCCGTCTCCGGGAGGAGTTCAAGCGCAAGTTGGAGTCCGAGTATTCGGCCCTGGCTCAGCAACTCGAGACTGACGGCGTGGCATACGTCTACTTTCCGATGCACTTCCAGCCGGAGCGGACCACCAACCCCGAGGGCGGTCTTCTGAGAGATCAGCTGCTGGCGATTGCTGCGGTCCACGATGCCATGCCGCCGGACTGGCTGCTCTACGTGCGAGAGCACCCCACTGAGTTCAACCCCAACCCTGTGTTCGCGAGCTCAAAGGTACGCGACGCAGTCGACTACCGGGACTTGCTTGAACTACCACGAGTCAGGCTCGCCAGCATGGGCATGCTCAGCTCAGAACTCGTCAGGGGCTCAAGAGCGACGGTGACAATCACCGGCACGGCCAGCTGGGAAGGCGCTATCAACGGCATCCCCGGGATCCACCTGGCGCACACGTGGTATGAGGGGTATCCGGGAACCCACTTCGCGGGCGATTTTGCGACGCTCCGCGATCTGCTTCATTCGCTCGAGTCGATGCCCCGGGTCTCCGAGGAGCGAGAGAGCGAGTACTTGCGAACATTCGTGGCATCCACGTTCCCGTTCGAGATCAACGAGCAGGAGTACCCGCCTGATGCCTTCTCAAGGGAAGCGCAGCGAGAGGGTGCGGTAGCGGCGATGCGCTGGTGGGAGAGCCGGCTGTCCGCTGGGGATAACTGCTAGACGCCACTCTGCCGATGGGCGAGGAACGTCAGGCGTCGCACGCCTACCGCAAGTCCTCCCACTCGAGCTCCGCCCCCGCAGGCAGATCGCGTGCGACCGTGCGCCCGACAACATATCGAGCCTCATCCGGTCCGATGCCGGTTCCCGGTCGCAGAAAGTCGATGTCCTCAGTCGTGATGGTCTGCCCCGCGGCGACCGCGTGCCGCAACACGATTCTTCGGCGGAACTTGGCCCGCTTTGCGATCTCCGCGCCACCAACGACGCGCTCAGTAGTACCCAGACTGGCATGGACCTCAGCGATTCCGTCGGCTATCGCCCGCAACTCTCCGGGATCCGCAGAGATCATGTGATCCCAGCCCTGCATCTGCTTGTCCAGCGTGAAGTGCTTCTCGATGACGCACGCACCCATCACGATGGATGCCACGGCGGTAGCGGTCCCGCTTGAGTGATCGCTGAACCCGACGGGTAGCTGAAACGCGGTTCGCAGCCCTTCCAAATTGCGAAGGTTGACCATCGACGGGTCCGGCGGATAGATCGACACGCAGTGGAGAACCACAATGCGGTGCTCCCCCGCTGCCCGCAGCGTGTCGATCGCGCGTCCAATCTCTGCCATGGTCGCCATGCCGGTGGACAGCATGATCGGCCTGCCCTTCGACCCGACGTACTCGAGCAAAGGCAGGTGGTTGATGTCCATTGAGGCGATCTTGAACGCCGGGACGTCCAGCGAGTCCAGCAGGTCCACCTCGGCAGGGCAAAAACCGGTCGACAGGAAATCGATGCCGACAGACGCGCAGTAGGCGGCGAGTTCGTGGTGCTGTTCCTCGGATAGCTGGTAGCGCTCAACCATCTCGCGAAGCGAACCGAAGTGCCGCTCCGGATCGGAGTAGGAGGTGTTGCGGTCGTACTCGGCATTGGAGATGAGCGAGTCGACGGTCCAGGACTGGAACTTGGCTGCGTCAGCACCTGCCGCCTTGGCTGCGTCAATCAGCTTGCGTGCGAGGTCCATGTCGCCGTTGTGGTTGGCGCCGATCTCCGCAATGAGATACGGCGGGTGATCGACCCCCACAACGCGTCCGTTCGCAAGCGTCACGCTCTCCATAGCGCCTCCAGATCGGGGTGGGCAACAATGGTCCACCAGATATCGGGTGAGGACATTCCGTTCAGCGAGCGAACGTATGCCTCCAGCCGGTCCTCATCATCCAAAACTGCGGCCGCGAAACGTCTGACCTCGGCGGCCGCATGCTCGACCGCTCGTCGACGATCAGAGCCAAGAAGTCCGGGAGTGCCCAGCACCATCTCGTGGTGCTCCATCACGAGTCGTGTGGCGGCCCTGACGGTATCTGCCGAAAATGGCGCTACCACCTTCGCGGTGTTGTCGGCGTACTGACGATACTTCATCCGCACCGCGCCATCGAGGATGAACCGGGCATCCATCGCCCAGGCCGCCGTGGCGAGATACCAGTCGACCGCAACACAGTGAGCGGGCAAGGGCAGGCACCGTGCGAGAAGCGGAGCCCGGAACGCGGAATTCGAGCCACCAACCATGTTCCAGCGCGGGAGGATGTCGGATGGATCAGTGTCGGACGGAAGGACGCAGAAGTCGCGCCCGAGGTCCTGCCCCTGCTCACCAATCAGCCTGAGTGCGCAGACCGAGACATCCGCGACCGCCAAGTCACTGACCGCCGCCTCTACTCGTGAGCCAAGCAAGACATCATCTGCGTCGACAAGTACCACACGATCGTACTCGGCCGAGAGAATCGCAAAGGCCCACTCACGTACCTGCGCGGGGGTCGAGCCCTCGGGCGCCACATTCAACGAGGCATGTGGCAGCGCGTCAATCTCCGCCTTCACATCGTCGACGCTCACGCCGTCGATGGCGACCCAGACATCGAAGTCCGAGACGGTTTGGACTGCTACGGAGTCTGCCCACTCGCGGAGGTAGGGCATCACAGCCTGATGAACCGTGGTGTACACAACCGTGGGATGCTCACCCACGATGCCGGGTCTCCCTCGCCATGTTCGCGAGTACCTCGGCCATGCGCCAGTCGTCCTCGTCATCGATGTCCAGCGCGTGGTCCCAGACAATCTCCCACCCGGTCCTCCCGGGAACGTGGAATGTCTGCTTCTCGCGAAGGACCTCCGCCCTCGCCCACCAGACGGCGCCCGTGGGGCAGAAGACCTCGGGCAGGTCCTGGCTTCGCGAGGCCATCTGCTCCTCGAAGAGCGGTGACAGCGCGCCGTCAACTGCCATGGTCATAGCCCACCACGGATTCAGCCACCCGTATCTGCACACGGATATCTGCGACTCGGCGCCTGACTTCTGAATCGAGTCGTGGCTGGAAACAACATCCTCGGCCGTCCGAAACGGACAGTTGGCCATTAGTTGAGCCACGAAATCGAAGCGTGTTGCTCCAGGGTCAAGGCGCACCAAAGCGTCCGCAGTGGCGGCAGACACCGGTGTGTGGTCGTCGGCTATCGATGAGTCGCGCATGAACGGGACCTCCGCCCCGCACGCGCGGGCGATCTCGGCGATGTGGTCACTGTCCGTGCTCACCACGACCTGCTCAAACACCCCTGATTCAAGCGCCGCGTCGATCGTGTAGGCGATCAGCGGCCGGCCTTTGAGCTCCCGGATGTTCTTGAGCGGAACACGCTTGGAACCACCTCGCGCAGGAATGACCGCAAGCGCTCGCAGCGCGCCACCCGCACTCCCGCTCGGCCCAGTGGATGGCATGGCCGCCACCTACCTGATTCCCAGCCGGTCGAGCGCATGCTGGAACTCCTCGAGCTGACCAACGTCCAGCCATGCGCGTTCGGGAACCGGATAGACCCCGACCGGCCTGCCCGAGGCGAGTGCTCTCGACACCAAGTCCGTGGCGTCCGTCGGCTCGTTCGGCGCGATGTCCGCAAGCACCTCTGGCTCCATCACGTACAACCCGGTCGATACCAGCATGTCGAATCGGGGCTTCTCGTTCAGCGCCTCGAGCACGCCGCCCTCGCCCACCTCGCACACACCGTAGGGCAGAACCAGATGCTTCATTGAACTGATAATGGTTATCACATTGCCAGACTGGCGATGGTACGCAAGCACATCGGCAAACTCGGCCTCAACAATCGTGTCGCAGTTGGTGAGGATGAACGTGTCCGTGAGCGACTCCTTCATGAGCCCGAGACTGCCCGCCGTCCCGAGTGGCTGATCCTCGTCCACGAAAGTGACGTTGTACGAGAAGTCGACGTCGTTGAAGTACGCGCGGATGAGGCTTGCCTTGAAGTTCAGCGAGACGTGAAAGTCGTTGCAGCCCTGCTCGTGAAAGCGCTCCATGATGAGTTGGAGCACCGGTGTGTCACCCACGGGCATGAGCGGCTTGGGGAGGATGCGGCTGTAGGGCTCGAGACGCGTACCCTTTCCACCGGCCATAACCGCCACCGGCACGTCGATCTTGGGGAGCGGAACGCCTTCGGTGCCGAAAACGTCGGTCCACCAGACGGCGTCCACCACGTGACCAGCATCGTCAAGCACGGGCACGCAGTCGATCCTGCGCGAGACCAGGACGTCGCGCACGTGGTCCTCGGCGTATCCCTGTGGCACCCAGACCGGCTCGGCGTTCATCGCTTCCGACACGGCGGCAGCGAGGTCTCCTCCGGACAGTATGTGCCTGCGCACATCCCCGTCCGTAACGACGCCGAGAAGAGTGCCGACGGCGTCACCCACCATCAGGATCTTGCCGCCCGACTTGTCCAATACACCCAACGCCTCCCGGATGGGGGTGTCAGGCGACACGATCAGCGTGGATACCTCTGGCCGCACTGGCTCTCAACTCCTCGCAAGGGCCCGGATCGCAGCAACGACCCTGTCGACGTCCTCGACATCCAAGTCACTGCTACACGGCAGGCTCAGGACCCGCTCCCAGTACCATACCGCACGCTCAGCACCCACGACACGGCACTCGCGATACGGCGGCTGCATGTGGATGGGCAGCCAGAGCGGCCTGCATTCGATTCCGGCCTCGATAAGTCGCAACATGAGCGCTTCGCGGTCCATGCCGAACACCTCGGCGTCGACCTCCAGCGCGTAGAACCAGCGGTTAGGATCAGTGCCCTCCGGCGCGTCTTGGAGCACGAGCCCCGGCACGCCGGCAAGCCCCTCCCGGTACCGCGTCCAGTTGCGCTTCTTGACCTCCAGGAAACCCGGGAGCTGCTCCAGCTGAGCCACTCCCACCGCCGCCAGGACGTTGGACAGCCGGTAGTTGTAGCCGACCTCCCCGTGCACGTAGCGCAGTGAATCATCCTTCGCGGTGGTCGAGAGGTAGCGCGCCCGCTCGGCAAGTTCCCCAACACCGGTGAGGATCATTCCGCCGCCGCCGGTGGTCATGATCTTGTTGCCGTTGAACGAGAGCGCCGAGAGAAGACCCACCGTGCCCGCGTGGCGCCCGGCGAAGCGTCCCGCTGTGATGACGGAGCCCAGGCTCTCGGTGGCGTCCTCGACCACGGGAACCCCGTGACGCTCGGACAGCTCCATGATCGCTTCCATGTCGCATGGAACCCCGTAGACGTGAACGGGCATGATGGCGGCGACGCGACGCCCCGTGAGCGGGTCGATCGTCGCGCCCGAGTCATCGGTTTGGCAGCCTTCCAGGTACTCGGCGAGCTGCCGCACGTCGATGTTGAGGTGATCATCGCAGTCGAACAGAACCGGTTCGGCCCCGCAGTAACGCACCGCATTGGCCGAGGCGATGAAGGTGATCGTCGGCACGAGGACCAGGTCGCCCGCGCCCACACCCGCGAGTTCGAGCGCCAGATGCAGGGCTGCCGTGCCGCTGGTACACGCGACGCCGTGCGCCGCGCCGGTGAACTCACAGATGTCGGTCTCGAGCCTGGTCACGTAGGCGCCGGCGGCGGAAATCCAGCCCGAATCGAGGCACTCCAGCACGTACTCCCGCTCGTTGCCGGCAATCACCGGCACGGACAACGGAATGCGCTTGCCTGGAGCCGCGTCAGACATTGTAGATATCCGCCTTGTACCGAGCGAGATTGCTCGGACTGGAGAACCATTCGGCCGAGAGTTCGAGGCCGCGATCCAACGAGACGAGCGGCTCCCACCCAGCGACCGTCTTCGCCTGGGTGTTGTCGGAAAGCAGCCTCTCCACCTCGCTCAACGCGGGACGCAAACGTTCGTCATCCGAGACTATCGGCACCTCGCGACCCACCACGCGCATGATGCGGGCGGCCAGGTCCCCGATACTGATCTCGGCACCCACACCGAGGTTCACGTCCTTACCGAGCGCCTCGTCCGCCTCGGCCAGCGCGATGAACCCGCGCGCTGTGTCGGTCACGTAGGTCAGGTCACGAGTCGGGTGCACTGAACCCAACTTCAGCTCAGCGACTCCGGAGAGCAACTGAGTGATGATCGTCGGGATGACGGCCCGGGCCGACTGGCGGGGACCGTAGGTGTTGAAGGGACGGGCGATGACCACCGGCAGGTTGAAGCTGCGGTAGAAGGACTCGGCCATCGCATCAGCCGCGATCTTGGTTGCCGAGTACGGCGACTGCCCCTGGCGTGGGTGCGCCTCGTCGATGGGCACGTACTGCGCCGTTCCGTACACCTCGGACGTCGACGTCACAACCACTCGCTCGGTCCCCAGATCGCGCGCCGCCTGGAGTACGTTCAGCGTGCCTTTGACGTTTGTGTCGACGTAGCTGTCAGGCGAGTGGTAGCTGAACGGTATGCCGATCAGCGCGGCCAGGTGCATCACCACGTCTTGCCCCTGCATGGCCGTGCGCACCCCGTTCGGATCGCGCACGTCGCCCATGAAGATCTCAACCTCGGACATCACCTCGGCCGACACCGTATCCAGCCATCCCCACGACCCGAACGAGTTGTAGTAGCAAAACGCCTTCACGTCGGCGCTGTGTGCTATCAGTGCCTCGACCAAGTGGCTCCCGATGAAACCATCGGCGCCGGTCACGAGGATCTTCTTGCCCTTCAGGTTCATGCGGAGGGTGTCCTTCCAAGCGTGTAGATGCCTACAGCAACTGGCTCTCAAAGAGCCGCTGGTACGCGTCACCCTTTGCCACCAACTCATCGTGCGTGCCGCGCTCCATGATGCGGCCATCGTCCAGCACGACGAGCTGATCGGCCTGCTTGACCGTCGCAAGCCTGTGGGCGATCACGATGATCGTCTTCTTTCCGTGCAGTTTGGTGAGCGCATCTTGGATGTAGGACTCCGACTCGGAGTCCAGCGCGCTGGTCGGCTCATCAAGCACCAGGACCGAGCAGTCCTCCAACAGCACGCGTGCAAGGCCGATGCGCTGGCGTTCGCCGCCTGAGAAGCGAACCCCTCGGTCACCCAACATCGTGTCCAACCCGTGTGGCAGCGCGTACACAAAGGCGGCATGGGCCCGCTCGAGCGCACTTCGAATCTGGTCATCCGTGGGCTCGAAGTCCAGACCGTAGACCAGGTTGTCTCTCACGGACTCGTTGAAGAGCAGCGCACTCTGAGTGAGGAAGCCGATGCCCTTGCGCAAGGTGCCGACGTCGAACTCCTTGATGTCCGCACCATCGAAACTGATCGCACCAGAAGATGCGTCGCGCAGCCGCGGGAGCAGCTCCGCGAGCGTCGATTTTCCGCTGCCGGAACGACCGACAAGCGCCGTGAAGGAGCCCGCCGGGATCGTGAGCGACACGCCCTTGAGAACGTGCTTGCCGGGCGTCTCCAGCGTGCCGTCGGGGGCGAAGGTGTCCGGATACTCGTACGAAACGTCATCGAGCCGGATCTCTTGCGTCAGCCCTGTGAACTTGAGGGGTCCGCGCCTGATGGTGTTGGACTCCTCGGCCTCCTCCACCATCTGACGCACCAACACGAGTCCAGCCATGTTCGTCGAGATCGCCTGGCGCCCCGCGTTGAACTCCTTGAGCTTGGTGCTGAGGCGGTTGAGCACGAACAGCAGAAGGCCCAGCTCCGCAAGCGACATCCCCATGCTCGTGATGCCGATGTAGAGCGTCACGAAGATGCCCAGCATCATCACCGGGTCCGCTGTGACCTCTATGCTCGCGCCGAGCCGAGCCTGCTTCACGGAGATGTCGCGCATCTGGTTGGAGAAGCCCTGAACGCGACTCGACTCCGCGGCCTTCTGGTCCCGTAGCTTGATCAGCTGGACCATCGCCAGTCGCTCGACGATCTTGCCGGTCATACTCTGGTTCACCGCGGCCGCTTCAGTGCCAAACTGACTGATCTTGGCCACGGCCGCCTTGATGGCGACGGAGACGATCCCCGCGAACACCACGATGATGAGCGTAAGCGGAGCCGAGAGCACGAAGAGCATCGCCACGTACAGCATCATCAGGAGCGCCAACGAGAACTGCCTCATGACCGCGAGAATCGCTTGTCCCGCCGCGCCGGTCTGCGTCACGACCACGCCCACGATGCGTCCGAGCGCGTGTCTCGTGAAGAACTCGGGGTCGGCGTCCATCACGGCGTCGAACGCGCGCGTACGCATCCGAAACCCGATGCGGCCGGCCACGACAGCCGAATACCACGCGTTCGCGTAGAACACCACTTGGCGCATGAGCACCGGCACAAAGGCGAACGCAAGCAGCACGGGCAGTGTCGGCGGCAGATTCAGTGCAGCCATGACGTCGGAGACTGCCACCCAGATTGCGCCAGAGCTCTCCAGCACCTGCGGCTGCCCGCTCTCGGCGAACTGGAGAATCGGCAGCAGCATCGAGAGTCCGATGCCCTCGAACAGCGCGAAGGCCAAGGCCAACGCAACGAGTCCGGCGACCTCGGTCCAGCGCACTTCGACAAGCGTGAACACCCTGCGAATCGCGTTGATTCGAAGGTACTCGTTCAGAAACTCGACGATGCGATCGATCACGCCATTCGCCCCATCAAACTCCGCCTGACTCGAGCCCGGGATACGGACACTACCGATCCCCGTCAGCTTCGCCGAGGATTCTCGCGAGGCTCTCCCTCAGCGCCGCACCATACTCGTGGTTCTCGAGGGCCAGCGCGACGTTGGCCTCGAGCCACGACAGCACGTTGCCGGTGTCGTATCCCTCGGCGGGGTCCACCACAACGGCGTAGATGTCCTCGGTCTCGAGCAGCTCGACGAGCGCGTCGGTCAGCTGGATCTCGTCTCCCCGACCCGGACGCACGTGCGGCAGTAGTTCCATGAGCTTGGGTGTAAGCAGGTATCGGCCAAAGATCGCGAGCGAGCTCGGCGCCTCGTTGACCGGAGGCTTCTCGACGAGTCCCGAGACCTTCCACACGCCCGGCTCGACCTCGTGCCCGGCGATTACGCCGTAGCGCGACACCATCGACTCCGGGACGGGGATCACGGCGATCACGCTGGCGCCGGTGCGGTCGTGGACCTCTTTGAGACGCGGAAGGATGGAGTTCTCGGGAACGAGAACGTCGCCGAGAAGCACGTAGAACGGCTCGTCCTTCACGAACGGCGCGCCGCACATGACCGCATGGCCCAAGCCACGCGGCTTCTTCTGGCGGACGTAGAACACCTCGGCGAGCTCGGAAATCGCACGGACGGCGCGAAGGCGCTGTAGGTTGCCGGAGCTCTCAAGCAGACTCTCGAGCTCGATCGAGCGGTCGAAGTGGTCCTCGATCGCGCGCTTTCCTCGGCCCGTGACGATCAGGATGTCGCCGGCGTCGGCCGCGACAGCCTCCTCGACCACGTACTGGATGACCGGCTTGTCGACGACCGGCAGCATCTCTTTGGGCTGGGACTTCGTCACCGGCAGGAAGCGTGTGCCCAGACCAGCGGCCGGAATGATGGCTTTCATGCAGCGGACCTCCATTGAGACTGCGCGAACGAGGTACATCTCATAGCGGCACCAGAATGCTTCATGTAGCATTCCCGTTATGTCACCGCAGAACAGAGTACTTGACTCAGAGCAGGCAATCGAGATTCACGAGCGATTCTTGACTCTTCGTGACCAAGCTCGGGGGTATGAGCCCGACGGCTGGTGGCTCAAAGCCACAGACCTGACGTGCTTCGGCTACGAGGCCATTGTCTCCGAGATCGTGGACCGGCTGGCCACTCATCCCGCCGCCAAAGATGCCCGCGTGCTCGACTGGGGTGCCGGTCCGGGCTTCCTTTCGTACCTGCTCGAATCGCAGGGAGTCGACACCACCTACTACGAGTTCAAGGACGAATCGGCCTCCTACGCCTTCGTCCTGGGCCAACTCAAGGGCGACAAGGTGTTCATCGAGGATCCCGTGCGGATGCCGTTTCAGGACGGGTCCTTCGACGCGGTCACGTCGTGCGGAGTCCTCGAGCACGTGCCTGACCCTGCCCTCTCGCTCGCCGAGATTCACCGAGTTCTGCGACCCGGCGGCCTGTTCTTTGTCCACCACTTTCCCAACCGCTTTTCGTGGACCGAGCGCCTCGCAGACCGTATCGGACAGCCGGCGCACGATCTTCGCTGGACAAAGCGGCAGATGCTCGACTCGCTCGAGGCTGCAGGATTCGAACCGGAGTCGTTCGACTACCGCTACCTCGTGCCTCGCAACCTGCAGAGCTACCCGCGCGCGAACCGTTTCATAACGAGGCACGCGAAGGGCATCTACGATGCCGATCGACTAGCAGCCCGGGTTCCCGTGCTCCACAGCATCTGCACTTCGCTCAACGCCGTCGCGGTTAAGCGCTAGGACCTCTCGGCGAGTAAGTCCATGAACGTCTGCGGCTCGAAGATGAGAATGTCTCTCGGTTGCTCCAAGAAGGGCTCAACGTCCTGACGCGCGGCATCCCAGTCGACTGAATCCAGTCGGTCCGACAGTGCGCCTCGCCAGTCCCCAACCGCCGAAGCTTCAAAATGCGGCGCCGTCTGCCGCAGCGCCGCTGCCAGCAGTTCGAGATTGGGAGTGAGCGCGGGTTCGCGGGTCAGATACCACCACAGGTCATAGAAGTCCCGGCCTTTGGTGTACTCCCGGGCGAGCACCGCCGCGATCTTGCCGGCCATCAGCGATGCCGCGTCATGGTGCTGCACGCGTAGGGGGCCGAATGCGTCGATGGTGCTCACCGCGAGGCCCGCGCCGGCAGGAGGGTCCGTGTCGACCTCCAGCTTCACCCACAGCACCTGGTCCGCGTGCGGCGACAAGCCGGCATCGGCCAAGAGCCCACTGAACCCGATCTGCGCCTTCTTGACGGCCGTGTTCTCGTTGACTCGAACGCGCACGTTGTACCCCTCGCGGGCAAGCTCACGATTCAGCACCGAAGCGAGCGCCCCAAAATCGAACGACTCCTGCCCACGTTCCAGAGTGAAGTCCAGATCCTCGGAGAACCGCCCGATTCTGAACAGGAATCGCAGAGCCGTGCCCCCCATGAAGGCGAGAGGGACAAACGCCCCCGCCTCCTGCATCTGACCCAAGATGCGTGATTGCACGTACTCGCGCAGGATGTTCACTCCGTCGATGGCCGCCGGACGGCGCCTGACAACCTCTAAGGCGCGGTCTCTCACAGACTCACCCACTCTTCCGAGTACGCCGCGGCCAACTCGGCCACCTGTCGAGACGCACGCATCAGCTTCGGCTTGCCGGTCCTCTCGGCATCCCGCATGAGGCGATCGATATCGAGTTCGTCGAGACGGTCGAGGCGCAGCTGCCGAACGAACTCGGGCGTGTCTGATCTCGGGCGCAAGTAGAACAGGTCGAGCAGAGCCTTCTCCGGACGGGCGACGAAGGTGAGCGCGCGGTCCGCCTGCACCACGGCAGTCGCAGTGTAGCCCCACATGAGATCCGGACTGATATGCCGGTAGTCGAAGCGGCCCAGCGGTGTCTCAAGCGTCGACGGCCGAGCGGTGGTCACACTGGTGACCGTGAACACCGCCTCGGGAATCAGACCGTGGAAGCTCAGAGCCGACTCGAGGCTCACATACGACGGCTTGACGAGCAGGTTGGCGATCTCGAACGGATGTGGGTCGCGGGCGCGATATGGTTCGGCGAGCGCGTATACGCCCCGCCTCAGTCCCAGCAGCTTCCCCGACTTGACCCAGCGCGACAACTGGCTGGCGACATCGACCGGATCGACCTCACCCGCCTTGAGGAGGGATGAGCGGAATACCGGCTCATCACCCACGATTTCGAGTAGTTCCTCGTATCTCATAGCGACAATATGACACCTTTGTCATATTGTCGCAACCAATAGCAAGGAGGCCGGGTACCCGCCTCCTCGGCGGCTACCCGGCCTTCTCGGCAGGCTTGGTGAGCTAGAGCGTCTTCATGACGTCGGCGGCGGCCTCGACGAAGCTGTCGATCTCGGCATCCGTGTGCGCGAGCGAAGCGAAGCACGCCTCGAACTGGCTCGGCGCGAGCCAGAAGCCCTTGTCGAGCATGCCGCGGAAGTACTTCGCGTAGCGCTCGGTGTCGCTCGTCGCGGCGCTGTTCCAGTCGTAGACCTCGGACTCGGTGAAGAACAGGCACGTCATGGAACCGACACGGGTGCCGAACGCGGGGATGCCTGCGTCCTTGGCGGCGGCGGTGAGGCCGGCCGACATGCGCGCGCCCTTGCGGTCGAGCTCGTCGTAGACGCCCGGCTGCGACAGGGCACCGACGGTGGCGATACCGGCGACCATCGCGATCGGGTTACCCGAGAGCGTTCCCGCCTGGTACACCGGGCCGGTCGGCGCGAGCTGGTTCATGATCTCGGCCTTGCCGCCGAACGCGCCCACCGGGAAGCCGCCGCCGATGATCTTGCCAAGGGTGGTCAGGTCCGGGGTGACGCCGTAGAGCTCCTGCGCGCCGCCGAGCGCCACGCGGAAGCCCGAGATGACCTCGTCGAAGATGAGCACGACGCCGTGCGCGTCGCACAGCTCGCGCAGCCCGGCGAGGAAGCCCTCCGCAGGCGGCACGACGCCCATGTTGCCGGCGATCGGCTCGAGGATGATCGCGGCGACCTGCTCGGCGTTGGCCTCGAGGGCCTCCTTGACCGCACCCAGATCGTTGTACGGCAGCACGATGGTGTCCTTGGCCGCGCCCTCGGTCACGCCCGGCGTACCGGGGATGCCGAGCGTCAGCAGGCCGGATCCGGCGGCGACCAGCAGCGCGTCGCTGTGGCCGTGATAGTTGCCGTCGAACTTGATGAACTTGTCGCGTCCGGTGTAGCCGCGGGCGAGGCGGATGGCGCTCATCGTGGCCTCGGTGCCGCTGGAGACGAAGCGAACCATCTCGACGCTCGGGACCGCGTTGACGACAGCCTCGGCGGCAGCGACCTCCATGCACGTGGGCGCGCCGTACGAAGTGCCGCGCTCGATCTGCTCGCGCACCGGAGCCAGCACGGCCTCAGGCGCGTGGCCGAGGATCATCGGGCCCCAGCTGGCGACGAAGTCGACGTACTCGCGACCGTCGATGTCCCAGATGCGGGAGCCTTTGGCGCGGTCGACGAACCGGGGTTCGATGCCAACGCTCTTGTACGCACGGACAGGCGAGTTCACGCCGCCCGGGATGAGGTTGCATGCAGCCGAGAAGAACTCAGGCGAAGACTGGGTCATGGTGGCGATGCCCTTTCTGACGCGGCCGAGACGGTGGCGATGCCCTGAACGCCGTCCAACGGGCCTGTGGCACAACTACGGTATCTTACCGCACGCGAGCGAACCCGAGCACGGTTCCTACAGCCGACCGACGACCTCGTCGAACTGGGCGACGGAGGCGGCTTTGACCTCAGGCAGACGACTCTCGATGACCGAGGCGACCTCGGCTCTGCGATCGAACAGCTCGGAGCAGCGATCGACGAAGGCGACCGGGTCGTGATCGGAGTAGTCGAAGACCCACTCCTCCAACCCAAGCTGGCTCATCACCTCGGCGTATTTGTGGCTCCATCCCAAGACGAGCACCGGGACGTGTGCCGTCAGTGCCGCGATCATGGCGTGGAAGCGGGACACGGCGACGACGTCGCATGCGGCTACAACGTCACGGATGGCCGCGGCATTGACGTCGCCGCGCACGGCGTGGAGCCTTTCGACACCGTCGGTACCCTGCAGTCGGGCGACGACGGCCGAGATGACCGGCAGATCATTGTTGCGCAGCTTCTCGCCGGCGGCGGCCCGCGTCGCGTTGGGGAACAGCACCACCGTTCGGCCCTGCGCCAACGTCGAGGACACAACGTCTGCGAGGAACCCGATGTAGTCCCACCCCTGCTCGCTCGCCTTGCCGGCGATGACAGAACTGGGGCAGATACCGAGCACCGTCTCGCCCCGTCCGCGAGCCGCCTCGATCTCGCCGAGCAATGCGGCGGTCTCCTCGGCACCCTCTGCTGACAGGGCGTCGCGCTGCTCGAACCCGAACGCGACGTCGGGTGCCGGGAAGATGAGCGCCTCGGCAAACCCGGCGTCACGCAGATGGCGCAGAGTGCCTTCGCCGCGCGGCACGATCATGCGGCAGCGGGCCAGGGTCCTGGACGCGAGGCGGGTTGCCGGATGCTCGAAGGGTCCGAGCGCCTGCGAGAGCTTGAACACCGGTACGCCCAGAAGCATCGCCGGCCATATCGTCAGCAGGTTGAACGGCAGGAACTTCTCTCGCCCGTCGATGAAGGAGACGCCGGCCAGATCCAGGAGCGCCTCGCATCCGTACAGGTCGCGCACGGACGGCGGCATGATGGCCGATACAGGCTTGCCCAGGCCCACAAGCCGGAACAGGCCGAGTATCAGGCTGAACGGGAAGAGCACCAACACGAGGTGCGCAGGGGTCGAAGAGCGCACCACCACGTCGGGGTCCTTGATGAGCGCGCGGTCGACCTCGGGGAGGTAGGAGTAGACCACGAATCGCGCTCCCGGGACGCGGTCCCGGATCCGGCCGACGGTCGTCTCGAGCATGGCCTCCGCACCGCGGTTGCCCCACACGGTAGCGGCGATGATCGCGAATCTTCTCACGACAGCGACTCCAGTCCCTTGAGCACGTACAGCATCAACTTGTGGCGCCATGCGGGTCGGGCAAGCACGGCGCGCAAGTCCTCCTCGGTAAGCGTCGCGAGGTAGTTTCCTATCACGATACGAGCCGCCAGCGCCTCATGCCATGCGACCTTGTAGCCCGGGTCGGGGATGCGCATGCCCTTGCGCGCAGCGGCGCGGGCCCGGGCCGAGGTGTTGTAGTGGAACGGCGCGACTCTCCGCTGTCCCTCGAGGATGACCTCGGGCTCCACCGTCTCGGCCACGAGGGCTCCGGACGCCTCCGCATCGGCGAGGACGCTCTCGCCCCTCTCCGTCTTCGCGACCACCGCGGTGTGCTTGACGGGGTCGTTCGCGTACCTGGACGACCACAGGTCTCCCGCGCAGAGGTCGGCGTTGTAGCCAAAGTGGTCGCCACAGAACATGCACTTCTTGGCCGACGCGTAGTAGAGGTTCTGATACGTGCCGAAGGTGGAGAAGGGACGCTCGACCACGGTGCCATCGGCGAACGTCGCGGTCAGCACGCCGCGCCAGTGACCGGAGCGGAACCGGAACGCCGAGAGCGGCGAATCGACGTCAGCGGACAACCGCTCGACCACCTGGTCCACCAGCTCCGGCCTCGACGCGTGACCGCAGAACAGCGCGATCACGAACGCGACCTTCTCGGCGAGATTGGCACGCCGGGCGATGGCGGTCGCCTCACACGGCAGGCACACCACCGCGACCTTGCCCGGGTACTGCGCGATGAGCGGAATCGCATCGCGAACGAAGTCCCCGAGCACGTATGTGCTGCCTTGCGCGGCGAGTACCTCGTCGGCCGTGGTTGCGATCTCGTAGCGTGCGCGCACCCGACCGTCCTCAACCACCGTGCGGGTCACGAGAGCGGCGTCGGCGGCTCCCGTCGCGAGGGCTCGGATGAGCAGCGCGCTCACCGCCCCTCCGGATGCCGCCTTCGCGCGGCCGGCCTCATCGGCGGCATGCGTGACCGCGCAGCGCTGCAGCGGCCCGAGGTAGCTCTCAACGATCTCGGGCGTCCACGTCTTGGCGGTCAGGCGCTCGGCAAGCGAGGTCAGAGCCGACATCTCAGCCCTCCTCCCCGGTATCCCCGTCGGACTTTAGCCGCCGGGCATCGTCGAGATCGATTCCCGTCTTGTGCTGCAGGTAGATCGCCGCAGGCACGCCCAGCAGGATCAGCCACACGAGGGTGACCGCGCGATCCATCACCGATGCGGCGAGCCCGAGCCCGGCGTCGAGCCCGGCCATCGCCGAGCCCGCGGCGGCACCACCCTCTTTGAAGCCGATGCCTCCGGGGATGACGGACAGCCGTGCGGCGAAGATGCTCACCGAGGTCACCACGAGCGCCTGGAGGAACGTGACCTGGGTCGAGAGCGCCATGAACGACCACATCATCCGGAGCGAGGCGAGCCCGATGAGCATGAGGTTCAGGACCGTCTCGATCGCGAGCAGCCTGGGGTTCGAGAAGATCAGTCCGAGACCGTCCACCGCGCGACCCGCCGCGCGCACGAACTTCGAGGAGTGGCTCTCGAGCCGGCCCTCCCGGCGGCTGCGCCCCCACACCACAAGCGCGGCCACGACGAGCGTCGGAATGCCGGCGAGCGCCCAGCCCATGGGACCCGGCGCCGTGAAGATGAGCGCGATGCCGGCGAGGGTCAGCGCGACCCACAGGTGGATCACGCTGCTGCCGGCGACGAGCGCGGCGAAGTGCGACCACTTCAGGCGGTACCGCACGTTGAGGATGACGCCGTTGAGAACGGTTCCCATCTTCAGCGGCAGATAGTTGAGCGTGCTGACCATCAGCCCCAGCAAGAAGGCGTCCTTGACCGGGATCTTGTTGCCGAACTGCTCGGCCAGCACCTTGAGCTCGATGCCGTTGACGACGAACGTGAGCAGCGCTGAGACCGAGATCAGCGTGAAGAGCAGCGGCGTCAGCGACAGCAGCTGCCGCAACTCGTCACCCCGGCTGGCGAGCAGCCATCCGACAAACGCGAGCGACGCGATGATCGAGACCCACTGAAGCAGCCCGGAGCGGCTCCGCAGGCTCGAGACGACCCACGATCCGCGGGAGTCGCTCACTCCTCGGCCACCGTGACCTTCGAGTCGAGCTCCATGCGCCGCGTGCGCCACTGAATGTCCTCGAGCACCTTGCGGTTGTTGCCGACGAGCTCGGCCAGCAGGCCGAACAGCGCGAGCTGGGCACCGACCAGGATGAGGATCGCCGTGAGGATGAGCGACTGGATGTTGCCCTGTCCCTGACCGACCGCGAACAGGTAGACGAAGCGAAGCCCCACGAGCAGGCCCACGGCGAGGAACACCATCCCCGGCACCATGAAGAACTTCATCGGCTTGTAGGTCATGAAGATGCGCGCGATGGTGACGAGCGAGCGCCTGACATAGGAGCCGATGCTCTTGACCAGCCGAGACGGGCGAAGGTCGCCGTTCACGCGGATCGGCACGCTCTCGATCGCCATGTTGGCGCGACCGGCCTGGATGATCGTCTCGATGGTGTAGGTGTACTCGGACAAGACGTTGAGGCGCAGAGCGCAGTTGCGCGACATCGCACGGAAGCCGCTGGGGGCGTCCGGGACCTCGGTGTTGCTCGCGACACGGACCGCCCAGCTGCCGAGCTTCTGCAGCATCTTCTTGATGGGCGAGAAGTGCGCTATCTCCGAGATGGGGCGCGCGCCGATCACGTAGTCGGCGCGACCCGCGAGCACCGGCGCCACGAGCTTGGGGATGTCGGCGGCACAGTACTGGTTGTCGGCGTCGGTGTTGACGATGATGTCGGCATCCAGGCGCAGACACGCATCGAGGCCGGCCATGAACACCTTGGCCAGACCGCTGTTGCGCTTCATCGAGACGACGTGGTCCACGCCATTGGCCAGCGCGACGTCGACCGTCGCGTCCACGCTGCCGTCATCGATGATGAGCCACTCCACCACATCCACGCCCTCGATCTGCCTCGGCAGCTCCGCGAGTGTGATCGGCAGTGTCTCTTCCTCGTTGTAGCAAGGGATCTGGATGATCACCTTAACCATCGTCACGCCCCGTCTCTCGAGCCTGTGTAGTCTGCGATCGCCGCGGTCACCACGGTGGTCGCGTACCAGAGTATCAGCGGAACCGCATGAAACGACGTCCGGTTGAAACTGTCGTTGGGGCTGAGCCGTCCCACGTGCGACAGGCTGTGCACTACGACCGCGATGAAGAAGAACTGCCCGATCGCGAAGAGCAGGTAGGTCGGCCACGCGCTGTCTCGCCACTGCCCGCGATAGAGCAGGGAGACGATGACCGCGCCGATGAGGAAGAACCAAAGGTGGCCGTTGCCGCCTTCGAACAGCAGGTTGGTGATCATGTTTCGCGAGGACAGCAGTGAGTCTTCGGGCCGAAGCGCGAACAGCGCCGCCAGCACCGCGACCTCACCGCCCGCAATCAGCCACAGCGCGTTTCGCCCTCGGCGAAGCCACGACGTCACCGGACCGAGGTGGTCGAGGAGCAGCGTCGCACCCGCGGTCGCCGCGAGTACGCCGAGGACCGCAGCGGCGCGCTTGCCGCTCAGCTTGCCGCCGCGCCAGAACCGCAGTCGCAGGAACGCCGACCCGTAGACGAGCGCCACCGGCGCGGCCAGCGCGGCGACGTAGAGCGCCTGGTCCCGCTTGGGGTGGCGGCCCTCCCACCACACGAGCGTGGCGGTGAGCGCCGGGACGAGCACGTAGGCGATGCCGTCGGCGCGCGTGAGCGCCACCCCGCCGGCAGCGAGGCCCGCGACGAGCAGCCAGGCGCCGCGGTTAGGAGCGGTCAGCGGCCGAGACGATCCGTCATCGGCGAAATACGCTCGCTGCGTGGCGTAGACCGCGAGCATGAGATACGCGGCCGTGAACATGTGCCCATGCACGTAGAGAGAGTGGTGCAGGTAGCGCGGCGTGGCCACGAGCAGGACGACCGACAGCACCGTGACGACCCACGACGCGACGCGGCCCACGCGGGCTTTGGTCCACGAACGCACCGCGACGGCGAACACCGCTGCAACGTGAAGGCTTAGCACGGGGTACGGCGTGGACGCCCAGTCCCCGCCGAAGTACCGGTTGACCGCGTGCACCGACGGGATGAACACCCCGTATGACTCGACGATCTCCCGATGGAGCGAGCCCGTCACGGTGAGCCACGTGCCCCATCGCTCGAAGTGGAACACGCTGTCGTAGAGCGCCGAGGTGTATCCGGTGGCGTCCACGACGCCCGCCAGCCCGACGACAGCGGCACCCCACGCCAGATACGACCACGCGGGTACCGCGACGACAGCCGAGTCCTCCAGAGTGCGCCGCAGCCACAGTGATGCGCAGAAGAGCAGCGCGACAAGAACCGCGTAGTACGGCAGCGGGTTGAATCCCGCCCTCAAAACGGAGCCTGTCGCGACTGCGAGCGGCCACAGCAGGAGCCCTATCGGATACGCCGCGAGGTGGTACCCGGACGGACCCAGGTGTCGCCGCAGCGGATAGAGACCCACCCAGCCGGCGAGCGTCGAAACTCCGGCGAGCAGCATCCCGCTCACATACATCATCGTCCCGCCCCCTCGGCGTAGCCCTCGGGCAGGATGTAGATGCGCATACGGGTGGGGTCGGTATAGAGACGGACGACCTGAGCACCCTCGGTGTCCGAGACGAACCAGACGTCCATCGGTAGTTCGACTGAGGCCGGATCGGAGTCGACGGCTGCGGCCTGCGCCGCGTCGAGCACCGGATCGTAGTCGGCTTCGCGCACCCGCCCGCCCAGGAACGGATCGATGAGTCCCTTGTTGATCGTAGGTACGACGCCGCGGGTGAACGTGTCCGGCTCCCTCGCGAGCAGCTCACCGAAACCCGGCGGGAGTTCCAGCGTGGTCTTCGAACCGCCACTCTCGCGCGCCGCGACCGCGATGATCGGGTTGACGCCGCGGGCTCTGCCGATGCTCGCCGTGACATCCACGAGCCTGTGGGCCTTCACCGGAATGACCTGATACCCGGAGTCGGTCGGGTTTGCTATGTCGTAGACCAGGAGTGCGGCCAACGCCGCGTACACGACGAGGACCGCGAGCGCGATCCATCGGGTGCGTCGCCCAGTCTGAGACGCTACATCGGACAACGCGATTCCCTTCAAGCTCGGGTGGATACCGTGGGGTACTGCCCGGGCATTCGCGACGAGCCGGGCGGGACCGTCGTGGTCCTTGCACAGGTTCGGGCATGGGGCGAGCAGCGTCAAGGGACGCCGGAAGGTGATGCTACGCCTTGTAGACCATCCGCTTGAGCACCCACGGAAGCTCGGCAGCATTGACGAACACGCCGTACGGCACCGAGGCGCGCGCCTGCGCGATAGCCTCGGGAGTCCCTCCGATGAAGATCATGAGCGGCCGCACGATGCGTTCATCGGCGAGCACTCCGGCGGCAGCCATGCGAACCTGGTCGGCGCAGTCGCCCTCGAGACACCAGACGGCCGCGACGGGCAGCTCGGATGCGAAGAGGTCCGTGAGGTCTGGAGCGTCGGGCTGGATCGTCTTGACGTCCCACCCCTGCGAGACGAGTGGACCGCCTATCTGCTCCAGCGTCTCCTCATCCACGTGGACCAAGTACAGCGTCTGTCCCGGCATGCGCTACCCCCCAGTAGTGCGACGAGCCCGTGTCTGTGCCTCATTGTCCTCCCCGAACGCGTGTCCTGACAAGGTGCGGGGGCCAACCGCTGCAGGTACTATGGAGCCACTCGAAACGACTCGCCGAGAAAGGCGCCTGGGTGGACCGGATCGACTCTCGGACAGGACTGCCCCTGGTGGGCTCGGCCACGTTCGGTTGGCCGTTCGCCATCGCAGGCGCCGCGGTCGCGCTCCTCCTCCCCGTGGTCGCCCTGCTGGCGCTGGGCTCCGGCGGAGTCGCCGCACGCGCCCCCCAGCTCGCCGAGGGAACACCGCCCGCATCGATCGTCGCGAGCTCGGGTCCGGCGGCCGTGCTGCTCATGGAGCAGGAAGGCGTCCGAGGCGCCCATCTCGTGCAGGCGAGCCGGGACTTCGGGTACCGGGTCACCGCCCTGGAAGCAGTACTCAGCGCCGACGCCGCCGAGCAGACCGGGGTCGTCCCCGTCTCCCAGCTGCTGCGCGACAACATGGACTCCGAGAACTACCTCTACGTGGCCTCGCACCTGGGGCTGGTGCGACGCATCACCCACCTGATGTCGGCAAAGTCGTTCGAGGCCCGCGTCGCCGAAGGGCGCGCACAGGGCATGCCGGGCATCTCGGAAGATGGGCAGAGCGTCGTCATCAACCAGGATGGGGACTTGCGTGAGATCCACTCGACACTGCCGGCGACGACAGGCGACGTCGTGCTGCTCGTCAACGCCTCGTACTTCATCGACGGCACGATAGCCGATCTCGTGTCGTCCTTCGAGAGTACCGACGCCAACGTGGTGCTCGTGGTCGCCTCCCTCGATGACGACAACCCCGATGTGCCCGCGGGCGCACGGGAACAGATGCTCCGCTTCCTCGAAGACGTCGAAGCGGGGGTGCTTGAGTGAAGCGGCCACTGCTGATTTGGCTCGGCGGAGCTACGCTGCTCGCGCTCCTTTTTCGCGCGTGGGGCTTTTGGGCCCAGCCATTCACGGTCGAGGACCTGCTCGTGGGACCCACATCACTCGGCTATCTGACGACCGGCGCGACCGGACCGATCATGCCGTTCCATCCCCACCTGCGCGACGTGGTCTTTGGCGCGTGGACCTCGCTGTTCGGCGCCGGCGTGACCACGCGGCTCCCGAGCATCCTGCTGGGCACCGCCTGCGTTCCCCTGCTGGGAGTCCTCGTGCACCGGCTGAGCAAGAGCACGCTTGCCGCCGGAATCGCGGCCGTGCTGCTGGCCATCGACCCGGTGAGCATCTACTTCTCGCGCCAGTCGATCCAAGAGGTCTGGACCGCGTGCTTCGCGCTCGCAGGCGTGCTCGTTGTCGTCATCGCGCTCCAGCGGCGGTCGACCGCGGGCTGGGGCTGGCTGATGCCGCTCGCGGGACTGCTCTTCGGGCTGGGCGTCTCGGCCAAGTTCTACGTGGTACCGGTCGAGCTCGCGGCAATCGGCATGGTGCTGTGGGCGACAGTTCGGCGCAGGCGCTGGCCCGAGGCCGTCTTCGCCGTCGGCGCGATCGTCGGAGTCTCACTCCTCGTGTACGTGCTGACCTTTGTCCCGTGGATGATGAACGGGCACACTCCCGCCGAGTGGGTCGCGTATCAGCTACGGCTCATCGAGGCCACGACCACGCATATGCGGCCGCCCCAGAACCACCTGCGGTTCAACAGGCCGGCGCTGTGGTTCGTCCAGCCGTTCATGGGGTGGGCCGACGTGCTCTACACCCGGACTCCGACGATCTCGTTCACCGTGGGCAACCCTCTCGTGTGGTTCGCGGTGCTCCCGGCGGTGGCCTACTCGCTGTGGAAGCGCCGAACGCGACGCGCCGACGTCGTGTTCCAGGTTCTGTTCTGGGCGACGTATCTGCCGCTCGCGCTCGGCGGACGACCGGTGTGGCTGCTCTCCTCGGTGATAGTCGTCCCCTTCGCGTTCGCACTCGTCGCGCTCGCCGCCACGGACCTCTCCGAGCGAATCGGGGCCCGGGCGGTCTATGCCTACCTCGGCGTAGCGACGCTTGTCTCGGCACTGCTGTTCCCCGCGGTGACCGGAAGTGTGCCGGGGTACCTCAAGCCGCTGTCGAGGCACATGGGAAGCTACATGGATTCGCCGGTCTCGCCTCACACCAGCGCGCCGACGTCGCCTGGCGCCGAGTAGCGCGTCAGCCCTCGGCGGTCGGGGTCGTGGCGACGCGTCCCAGTCCTGATGCCAGCGCCGCCGCACCGATGATTGTCGGCAGGACCGCCATTACCGCGACCGTCACCGCGAAGAACGCGATATCGAACGCGCCTGTCGTGGGTCCGATGGCGAGGATCCCCCCGGAGCGTCCCGCAGTCACGCCCGCCAGCAGTGGCGCGATCGTCATCACCAGCAGACCGACACACCACGCGATGCCACACTTCCCCGCAAGCCTCCCCCACCTGCCACCCGAGATCGCGCCCGCGATCGCGCCGAACGGCGTGAAGGTGAATGCCGCGAGCCAGGCGACGAGGTAGCCCAACCACGCCGGGTTGCCAAGCGCGCCGGGCAACTCGACGCCGGCGCGAGACGACAGTCCCAGCAACAGCGCGATCGTCACGGCGATTCCCGCCAGCAGTGAAGCCGCCCCGCCGAGCAGAGCGAAGATTGCGATCACGGCCTCGTAGGCATCCAGGCCGCCCTTGCGGAGAACGAGCCGGGGCGCCTCAGTGGGCGCCCCGGTGTTGTCGTTCGTCTCGGACACGTGGCCTCTTTGCGCCTAGTCGTGGCTCGTGGTGGAGACACCGACGTCTGCGGCGGCCTCCTCGACGGAGCACTCGCCCTTCCACGCCGGCGGCTCGTAGATGCAGTACGGCTCGGCCTCGAGGTAGTCGCCCGTGATCTCGAGCGCTCGGGCGCGGCAGCCGCCGCAGACGGCCTTGTACTCGCAGGCGCCGCACTTGCCCTTGAGCAGCGAGTAGTCGCGCAGGTCGTTGAAGACCTTGGACTCGGTCCAGATCTGGCTGAACGGCTGCTCCTTGACGTTGCCCAACTGCATGTCGAAGTAGCCGCAGGGCTGGACGTCACCGACGTGGCTGATGAAGCAGAAGGTGATGCCGCCCAGACAGCCGCGCGTCATTGCGTCGAGGCCGTACTCCTCGCGAGTGACCTTGCGGCCCTCGGCCTTGGCGAGCTGACGGATGATGCGGTAGTAGTGCGGCGCATCGGTCGGCTTGAAGTGCAGCGGCGAGGTCTTCTGGCGCTCGTAGGCCCACGCAAGAACCTTCTCGTACTCCTCCGGCGGAAGCTCCTCGGCCAGAATCTCGGAGCCGCGTCCGGTCGGGACGAGCATGAAGATGTGGAACGCGTCGACGCCGAGCGACTCGGCGAGGTCGTGGATCTCGTTGATGAGGTGCCCGTTGCGCGTGGTGACGGTGGTGTTGATCTGCACACCGACGCCGGCGGCCTTGGCCATCTTGATGCCCGCGATGGTCTGATCGAAGCAGCCCGGCTGCGCACGGAACTCGTCGTGGCCATCGGCGGTCGGGAAGTCGATCGACACGCTGATGCGCGGGATCTTGTGCTCGGCCATCTTGGCGGCGATGTCTTCGGTGATCAGCGTCGCGTTGGTGCCGATGACCGGCATCGCGCCCTTCTCGTGGCAGTAGTCCACGATCTCCCAGATGTCGGGGCGCATGAGCGGCTCGCCGCCGGTGAGGATGATGATCGGGTTGCTGATCGTGACGATGTCGTCGATGGTGGCCTTGATGTCATCGAGCGACAGCTCGCCGTGATAGTGGCCGAACTCAGCGGCCGCGCGGCAGTGCACGCAGCTCAGGTTGCAAGAGCGGGTGATCTCCCAAGCGATGATGCGAGGGGCCTTGATGCCCGTGCGCTCCTGGTAAGCGATAGCCTCCGGCCCGCCACCCGGACGAAAGCCCACACTTCGGGCCCCGCCATGACGCTGACGCTCAACGCCCGCAGGATGCCCCCCAGGCCCACCGGGTACGCCGGCGGGGTGCCCCGAAGGAACCCCCGCAGGGTGCGCAGCACCCGAGGACGTTCCGAAGGGGTGCGCCGCCGGCGTACCCCCTATGGGAATCCCGATGGCAGCCTGCCCGCATCCAGCCTCAGCTTCTGCCATCTCCTGCTCAGTAATGGTGCCTTCGTCCTCCCCGAACTCCTCTTCGAGCTCGAGATCGGGACGGGCGCTGCTGTCTCCCACGTTCTCAGACACTCGTATCTCCTTCATCACGATTCGCCGCGCCAGGCGCGCGACGGCCATGTTGTATGCGTACGTCGCAGGATAGCAAGAACCGAGCCGCAGACTACGGCACTCCGGGCACCGACAGCGCGCTGGCCCTCGCCGCCCGTCCGGTCTCGCCATCGGCAAGGGCCTCCACCTGCGTACCTTGGGCGTCGAGCTCCATCGCCCGCCCGGCGACTTCCCGAGCGCGTCGCGCCAGCGTCTCGTCGCCGAGGCTCTCGGCGCCGGCGGCCAGCAATGCCGCGTGCCATGCAACACCGGGGTAATCGGCGGGGTACTTGAGGTTGTGCGCGACGAACGCGGCGTCGGCGGCGTCGAAGAGTTCGCGGGCACCCGCGCCGGCCACCGGAACGGACTCGTAGTAGCGGGCAGCGAGCGTCTCGGCCGCGCCGCGGCTGTATCGGACGCGTGTGGGGTCCCCGGTGGCGGCTGCGCGCGCGAGAGCAACCGCGTCGCCGCCCGCGATGCCGCGATACGCGAGCCGTGAAGCCAGGTAGTCGTGATCGGCATTCACCACGGGGACGAAGAACGCGAGCGCCGCAATCGCCATGACCGCCAGACCCGCGGCGATACCCCAGGAAGCCATGCGCGGGAGCGCGACCCTACGCGCGACCGGCGACAGAGCGCCTCCCAGCAGCGCGAAGAACGGGACCGTCGCGCCAAGCACCGCGACGTTGAACAACATGTGTACCGAGAAGCCCACGCACCCTGCGGCAACTGCACCGGCGAGCACGTCGCCCTCCCCGTCGCCCGAGCGCCACGCACCCACGAGCGCAAAGACGATCGCCGCACAAAACGCCAGCGCCGCCGGCACGCCCAGAGTTGCGGCCGCCTGCAGGGGCCAGTCGTGGGCGTTGGAGTTGAGGTAGGCGCCCCCGAACACCTCGGCGATCTGCTCGGGCCGATGCAGCCGAAACGCGGTCAGGAACCCGTCCGGCCCCCATCCAAAGAGCGGCTTTTGCGCGATCGATGCGACCGCGGCCTCCCACGTGAGGAACCTCTCGCTGAGGCTGCCGACAGAGGACGTGTTGGCGGTCAGGCGAGCGATGATGTTGACCTCGCCGTCCGCCGCGAGGCTGGCCACAAGCGCACCGACGGCCGCGAAGGCGCACATCCCCAAGGCGAACAGGTCGACGTGGCGCAGGCTCACCCGACGACGAAGCTGGACCACAAGCAGGCCTACCGCGACCGCGCCCCCGATCCACGCTCCGCGGGTGAACGTCGCGAACAGCGCGACACCAACGGCGACCGCCGCAGTCCACCACGCCGCCGCGGCGACCTCGCTCTTCTCGGAAAACGCGAGTCCCACGCCGATCGGCAGGACCAGCACCATCAACCCGGCGAGGAAGTTAGGGTTGCCGAAGGTGGCGAATGCCCTGCGCGGGTCGAATCCGGGATTCTCGATGGTGAGGTTCGCCCACTCGACGCCGGCCCACTGCAGGAGCCCGTAGAGCGCGCAGATGACAGCGGCGACGGTGATGGTCACAGCGAGCGTCCGCAGATCCTTGGCGCGACGCACCGCATTACAGCCCGCGAGAGCCACCATCGGATACAGCAGCCACGTGAAGACGCCTTCGAGCCGGTCGACGATCCCCATGATCGCAAGCCCCGCGTCCGCCGCAGCGTACGCCGAGACGAAGGCCAATAGCGCGGTGACTGCCAGGAGCACCATCGCAGGGTGGATGCGCCAGGCGCGTCCGCGCGCGGCGTGCAGCGCGAGCAGGAGCAGGGCCGCAAGCGTACCCAGCACCGCAACGATGAGCCGCGGAAGCGAGTTGTCGTAGAACGTCGGGAGCTGGGTGACGCCGTAGACGGTCGTGTTCCCGGTGACGAGCACCGTCGCGGCAGCCGTGCCCGCGACGACCCAGAGCGCCACCCGCGCGAGGTCACGCGGAGCGGCGCTCGAAGGGTCGGAGGTCTGCGGCTCTACCCGCGAGCCAGCCACTTCGCCGCGTCTTTGGCGTGGTAGGTCAGGATGAGGTCAGCGCCGGCGCGCTTGAAGCCGAGCAGGGTCTCGAGGACAACGCGCTCCTCGTCGATCCAGCCGTTGGCCGCGGCCGCCTTCACCATCGCGTACTCGCCGCTCACGTTGTAGGCGGCGGTCGGAAAGCCGAACTCGTCCTTCACGCGACGGATCATGTCCATGTAGGCGAGCGCAGGCTTGACCATGACGATGTCTGCGCCCTCGTCGATATCGAGGGCGGCCTCGCGCATACCCTCCTCGGCGTTGGCCGGGTCCATCTGGTACTGCTTGCGGTCACCGAACGAGGGCGTGCTGTCGGCGGCCTCGCGGAACGGGCCGTAGTAGCCGCTGGCATACTTGACCGAGTAGGCCATGATCGGAATGTTGTCGAACCCTTCGGCGTCGAGCGCCGCGCGGATGGCGGCGACGCGGCCGTCCATCATGTCGCTGGGGGCGACCATGTCGGCACCGGCCTCGGCGTGGCTCACGGCCTCTTTGCCGAGAAGCTCGAGGGTCACGTCGTTGATGACACAGCCGCTGTCGTCAAGCACGCCGCAGTGGCCGTGGTCGGTGTACTCGCACATGCACACATCGGTGATGACGTAGTACTCGGGATCGTGGGCCTTGATGGCGCGGATGGCCTCCTGCACGATGCCGTGCTCGTCGTAGGCCTCGGAGCCGATGGCGTCTTTGGAGCTCGGCAGGCCGAAGAGGATGACGGCGGGAACTCCGAGTGCCTTGAGCTCGTCAATCTCGGCCGGAAGCTGGTCGAGGGTCAGCTGGTACTGACCGGGCATCGACGAGATCTCGTCACGCCTGCCGGTACCGGGCTTCACGAAGAGCGGAAAGATGAAGTCCTGGGGCGAGAGCGTCGTCTCGCGCACCATCGCGCGAATGGTCTCATTGGCGCGCAGACGGCGCGGCCGATAGGTTGGGAACTGCATCGTGCTCACTCCTTTGCGAAGGGAAGCGACTACTCGACGAACTCCTCGACGGCGACCGGCTCGGCCGTGACGGCCGACTTCGCGGCGCTGGCGCCGGTGATGTGATCAACGAGGCGCTTGAACGTCATCGCTGCCCACACCGACATCGCGGCGACCACAGTCCAGAACATGATCTGGGCGAAGAAGCCCACGATCTGACCGTACTGCAGAACCCATCCCACGAGACCGGTGGCCTGCTGAGTGTCGACTCCCATGCGAATCCTCCTTCAAGAGACCGCCATCAAGGCGTCCTGTTATGAAAAGTCGGGGCGGCCTGCACGATGACAGTCCGCCCCGACATTCTACCCGTTGGTGGAGACGAGGAGATTCGAACTCCCGACCTCTGCCGTGCGAAGGCAGCGCTCTCCCAACTGAGCCACGTCCCCACGAGTGAGCCCGCGACCAGGGGCCGCAGAGCGAAGGTAATGATGCCAAGCGCAGGCCCCGGTGTCAAACGAGCGGCCGCACGCGCAGGCCCTCATCGACGCCGGTGACCGGGCTTCTCGGCTACTCTGGACCGCCCTTGTGACGCCGCGCGGAGTACGAGCTGTACGTGTACGTGTAGCTTCCCGCGCCTCCGCCGCCATCCGGCACACCGAGCAGGACCGAGCCGACGATCTTGGCGCCGACACCCGCGAGCATCTGTACAGCCCTCTGGAGCTGGTCCTTCGCGGTCTTGTTGGCGCGCGCGACCACGAGCACGCCGTCCGACCACTTCGCCACGGCGGTGGTGTCGGCGACCGCGAGAACCGGAGGTCCGTCGAGGACCACCCAGTCGGCGCGGGCCTCAAGCTGCTTGATGAGCGCACCCATGCGCTCGGAGCCGAGAAGCTCGGACGGGTTCGGCGGCACCTTGCCCGACGCCAGCACCACGGGACCGCCTTCGCCGGTGGGTTGCAGGCACGCCTCGAGCGAGTACTGACCGGAGAGTACGTGCGAGAGGCCGAGCGCCTCGCCCACGCCGAGGTAGGCCGCCGACTTGGGACGGTGGAAGTCGACCGAGACGAGCACCACGCGGCGCCCGGCGCGAGCCAGACCCTCCGCGAGGTTCGCGGCGACTGTCGACTTGCCCTCGCCCGGAGCGGCCGAGGTGACCAGCAGCGTCTTGATGCTGTGCTCGAAGTTGATGAAGTCCAGCGAGTTCCGGATTCCTCGGAAAGACTCGGCCACGGGAGTCGAAGCGGTGCGGTTGAGCACGACTCCGCCCGCGATATCCTCGCGCTGAAGGGGCACGATGCCCAGCACCGGCGCGCCGGTGATCTCGGCGAGGTCCTCACCCGTCTTGATGCTGGTGTCGAGCGTCTCCACGACCCAGACGATGCCGAGCCCGAAGATGAGGCCCACGACGAGCGCCAGTACCGTGTTGCGCAGCGGCTTGGGGGTGACGGGGCTCTCGGGCACGGCGGCGGTGTTGACCACCTGCACGGGTCCGATCTCCATCTGCTCCTGGATCTGCAGCTGCCTGAGCTGCTCTGAGAGTGCCGCGTAGTCCTGGCTCGCGATCTGGAGCGAAACACGCTCGCGCTCGGTAGGCTTGGAGCCCGCCTGCTCGCCGAGCTCCGTGAGCTCCGCGCGCAGGTCGTCGAGCTCCGCAGAGACCTCCTGGGCTGCGGCGTTGATGCGCTCGCGACTGAAGTCGCGCACCCACACCGCGTACTCGGCAGCGAGCGTATTCGCGATCAGGGCCGCGCGCTCGGGATCGTTGTCGCGAACCCTGATGGTGATGATATTGGTCTGGCCCTCGGCCGAGATCTCCGTGACCGCGATGAGCTCGTCGGGGTGCATCCTCAGGTCGAGGCTGCGCACCGTGCGCTCGAACGCAGGGCGCATCCTGAACATGCGCACCTGGGTCTGGAGGCTGCGCTCGGGCTGCGTCGAGAAGCCCGCGACCGCGGCGCTCATGAACGCCGAGCGCGCGTCACTCTCGGATACGAGAAGGTTCGCCTCGGCCTCATAGACCGCTGGCTGGGCGAGACTCACGGCCAGCGCGGTCACTACCGTCACGACGACGGTGATGATGATGATCCACATGCGCGCACGAACGATGCGCAGGAAGTCCCTCAGATCCACCGGAGCGCCCGTCTGTCGCCGACTACTTCTTCTCCGCGAAGCTTACGACGTACCAGTACGTCCGGCCGCCTTCGGAGCGCTGGACCAGCGTGATCTCGCCGCGGACCGTCTTGGTGCCGCTCTTGCCCTGGAGCGAGATCGGCACGGTCACCGACCGATAGCCGCGCTTGGGCGTACCGAGCTGGACCTTGCTGTAACTGCCGTCAACGAGCTTGGCGGTGATGTCGCTGTTCGAGGTCTGTTCGGCGAGCATGGTGTTGAGGACACCCACGTCCGGAGTGGTGTCCGGGTCGCTGGGAAGAACGTCGTTGACCTCGTTCTGGCGGTTGGTGATGGTCTCGAAGTACCAGACGTCGCCGCCGCGAACGAGCACCATCGTGCCGTTGAGCTTCATGTTGCGCTTATCGGTGAGATTCACAGCGAGCTCGGCCGTCGACGAGGTGACCGTGCGGCGCGTGACCTGGAACTGACGCAGCTCACCAGCGACGAGACGGTTGATGTTGCGGCTGGAATCCTGCTGCTCTGTGTACATGCGGTAGGCGAGCTCTTCATCGACCCCTGTGGGGAGGCTGAGCTCAGCGGCGCCCGAGAAGGTCGGGACGACTGCAACGGCTGCTGCTACGAGTGCACAGAGCGCTGCGATGCGGAACAAACGAGTACCTGTCATTCTTCAATCCCCCTGATGCCACGGCTACGATTCGTGGTTGGAGTCGGCAATCAGCATTACTACTATCGGCACGAGTACCCGAACAGTCAAGCAGTTCGAGTGCCATCGACTCCGATCACTGCCCTCCGAGATACTCCGTGAGCGTCTCGGCATCCTCTGAACTCTCAGCCTGGCCCGACTCGATCAGCTCGACAAGCCGATCGGGCGCCGAGATCGCTGCGTCTCCCAGACCCGCTCCCAGAGCCAGCCGTATTTTGGCGGCTGTCTCGATCCCGTCGAAGGTCTCGGCTCCCAGCGCGATTGCGACGGCCTCGTCTCCGGTGAGCTTCTTGAGGCCCTCCTCGAAGCGGAACAGCCGGTCGCCGGTGAAGACGGTGGTCTCCCCGGGAACCTCGACGTCTGCGCCCCCTGCAGCATCGATCAGTGCGGCCCAGCCGTCTTGCTCGAGCACGATCCAGCCGGCCTTCTCGGCGTCCTCACCGAGCACGAGCTGGGAGACGAGCTCCGGCCCGCCCATCGGCAACGCATCGGAAAGGCGGTCGTAGGAGGTGCCGGGGATCGCCGCTGACCGCGCGGCGTCGATGGAGGTCACCTTGAGCGCGGTGCCGTCGGGCTCGATCACCACGACCGGGCCCGCGACGATGGTGCCATCCTCAAGGGACGTCTCGCCGATCACGACGATGCGCTCGGGCGGAGCCGACTGGGCATCCTGGTAGAGGCGGACGGCTCCCCACCCGGCCACTACGACCACGGTGATGACAGCGAGCCCCGCAACCGCGAGCCATATGCGGCGCGACCGGCGGCTCTGCTGGTGGCGGTCGACGCGTCGCATGGCCTCTGCGGGACTTTCTGCCGACCGTGCGGCGGGATTCGGGTCGACCTGCTGCGGTTCGTCTGCCATGTGCTCCCCAAGCGCGAGTGATTCTCGGGCTCATGATATCGCACGGCCTGCGGCGCGGCGGCAAGGGCGTGCTGTGGGGTTTAGGTACAGCTGTACCTAAACGACGTAGGGAGACACAAAGAGCGGTGGACGGGTCACCGGTGAGCTAGAAGTACTCGCCGAGGGCCGCTACCAACGCCGGCACGGTTGACTCGGCGGGCTCCACCGCGACCTCGAGACCGGCCCCGCGCACGACGTCGCTGGTCACCGGCCCGATGCTCGCGATGGCGGTTCCGCGAAGGAAGACGATGGCGTCGACGCCCGCAGACTCGAGCGCGGCGCGGAAGTGGCGAAACGTCGACGGGCTGGTGAAGATGACGGCATCGACTCCACGAGCCAGGCGCTCGATGACGTCGGCGGGAGGCGCGGCCGCGACGGTGCGGTAGACCGGCACCACATCGACGTGCACGCCCAGCTCGCGCAGCGTGTCCGGCAGGATCTCGCGTGCCTCGAGGGCGCGCGGTACGAGCACACGCCACCCCTCCCCGGCACCCATCGCCGTGAACTCGTCGACGAGCCCCTCGGCGCGGAAGTCGGTCGGGACGACGTCGGGGGCAAGGCCGTGTACGGCGAGTCGCTCGGCGGTCGCAGAGCCCACGACCGCGACGTTGACGCCGTCAGGCAGCCCGACAACTCCGGACTCCGCCAGCAGAGCGAAGAAGCGGTCCACCGCGTTGGTGGAGGTCAGCACGACCCAGTCGTAGTCGGTGAGCACCTCGATCGCATCCCGCGCCGGCCCGAGATCGGGCGGCTCGACGATGGCGATGACAGGGACTCCCACGACCTCGGCGCCGAGGGCCTCCAGCGGCTCAGTGAGCGCTTTGGCCTGATGACGCGCCCGGGTCACGACGACGGAACGCCCCATGAGGGGCGCTCCGTTAAGTGCGTGTTCGCTGGTCTGTGACAACAGCGTCAGGTCTTGATGAGGCCGTCGACGTCGTCGGCCTCACGGATGGCGGCGAGAATCTCGTGCGCTCCCATGTCGAGGAGCCGGGCGACCATCTTCTCGCCGAGCTCGACCGGGTTGTCGACGCTGCCGGTGAGCTGGTCGCGGAGGATCTCGGTGCCGTCGACCGAGCCGACGAACGCGTCCATCACGAGCTCGCCGTTCTCGATACGTGCGTAGGCGCCGATCGGCACCTGACAGCCGCCCTCGAGCTTGCGCATCACGACGCGCTCGGCGGTGACGCAGGTGACGGTCTCGGCGTGCGCGATCTTGGCGCAGACCTCGGCCATGAATTCATCGTTCTCGCGAACCTCGATGCCGATGGCGCCCTGGCCCACGGCCGAGACCATCTGCTCGGTCGGGATGAAGCTCGAGATGCGATCGCCCCAGCCGAGACGCTTGATGCCGGCGGCCGCGAGGATGACCGCGTCGAGTTCGCCGTTCTCGGCCTTGCCCATGCGGGTGTCGAGGTTGCCGCGGACATCGACTATCTCGAGGTCCGGGCGCATCGCCACAACCTGGCTGCGGCGGCGCAGGCTCGAGGTGCCCAGCTTGCCGCCCTTCGGCAGGGTCGCGAGGTCGTATCCGGCGCCCGAGACCATGACATCACGAGGGTCGACGCGCTCCGGCATCGCCAGGATGATGCAGCCGTCGGGCAGCTCGGTAGGAACGTCCTTCATGGAGTGGACGCACAGGTCCACGGTGCCGGCCAGCAGCTCGACCTCGAGCTCCTTGGTGAACAGACCCTTGCCGCCGACCTTGGCGAGCGGAACGTCAAGGATCTTGTCGCCGGTGGTCTTGATGATCTTGAGCTCAACGGGGAGACCGGTGATCCCCTCGACCAGAGACTTGATGTACTCGGACTGCCACAGGGCGAGCTTCGATCCCCTCGTACCGATGACAAGCTTTTCGCGGCTAGTAGCCAACCGTATCTCCCATCTCCTTCTTGGTGGCAGACGACTTCTCAGCCCTGCCGAGGATGTTCTTGATCATCAGCCCGAGGTGCGGATTCTTGCCCTCCGGGTTGCTGTCGAGACCGTAAAGGAACCGGGCTGCCTCGACGTAGTTGTAGCCCTCTTTCTCGCCCGCGACCTGCTTGAGGCGGGCGGTGGGGCCGTGAAGCATCTTGTTGACGATGGAGCCCGTCAGCATCTCGACGGTCTTGAGCTCCTTCTCCGAGAGGCCATTGAGGCGCTTGAGCGCCTTCTGGAGCTCCTCCTGGCGGATCGCCTCGGCCTTTGCGCGAATCGCGGCGACCGTGGGAACGACCTCCATCGACTCGAGCCAGGACTCGAACTCCTGCATCTCCTCGGCGATGATGACCTCTGCTGCCTCGGCTTCGCGCATGCGCTCTTCGAGGTTGGAGGAAACGACGCCGTTGAGGTCATCGATGTCGTACAGGAAGACGTCGGCGACCTCGGCACATGCGGGGTCGATGTCGCGAGGGACAGCGATGTCGATGAGGAACAGCGGGTCGCGGCGGTGCTTTGCGGCAGCCGCGATCCGGTCCTTGGTGATGACGTAGTGGGTAGCCGCTGTCGAGGAGATGACGATGTCAGCCTCGGCCATGCGGTCGAACAGGTCCTCGTAGCGGATCGGCTCGCCGTTGAAGCGCTCGGCAAGCTCCTCGGCACGCTCGTAGGTGCGGTTCGCGACGATGACTCGCTCGACGCCGTTGCACACGAGGTGCTTGGCGGTCAGCTCGCTCATCTTGCCGGCGCCCAGGATCATGACGCAGCGACCGTCGAGCCTCTCGAACACGCGCTTGGCGAGTTCGACCGCTGCGTAGCTGATGGAGACGGCGTTCTCGCCGATCTCGGTCTCGGTGCGCACGCGCTTGCCGACCTCGAAGCTCTGGCGGAACAGCTTGTTGAACACGCGGCCGGAGGCCTCGTTGGTGAATGAGTGTTCGTAGGCTTCCTTGACCTGGCCAAGAATCTGGGCCTCGCCGAGCACCATCGAGTCGAGCGATGCGACCACCCGGAACAGGTGCTTGACGACCGCCTCGCCCTCGGAGATGTAGAGATAGCGGACGAGTTCGTGGCGATCGAGCTCGTGATAGTCCGCCATGAAGTCGATGATCGCGGCCGGACCGTCATAACCGCTCGACGTGACCGCGTAGATCTCGGTGCGGTTGCACGTTGAGACGATGACCGCCTCGGATACCGCGTCCGATTCGAGAAGACGGGACAGCGCATCCTCCTGCCGTTGGGCGGGGAAGGTGAGCTTCTCTCTGATCTCGACCGGTGCGGTCTTGTGGCTCAAGCCGACAAGCGTCAGATGCATTGCGGTCTTTTTCGCCTCACGACATCTATGGTGTCGCCGCCGAAGCGACGTCCGGACACAGGTACGCCCTCGCCGAAAGCGGTGCGTTGTTGTTCAGGCAAGCAGGCCCGGCGAGGGCGGTTTCATACACGCATATGACGCACCACTGCGCTTTGCCTGAACACCGGGATTCTATCACCCGGGACCCTCTTGGGACAATCTCCGTTAACCTCGGGCACATACATCCCGCAAGCGAGGACGATGCCATCAGACGGCTCCGCCCCGCGGACCGCCTCGCGACTCAGCTCTCCTGCCTCGAGCCTTGGCTATGTCACCGTCGACGATGGCGAAGAACACCTCGGGCAAGACGCCTTTGAGGCGGAAGTAGAACGCCGAAAGCGCATCCGGAATCACGAGGTACGTGTCGCGCTCGATGGCCCGAACGACCGCGCGCGCGACCTTCTCGGGAGCGATGGGCTTGATGTTGCCCGCGATGACGTCGGTCTCCCGGGGGCGCAGCGTGTGCTCGTGCGCGAGAGCCGGCGTGTCGGTGTCGGGCGGACAGACGATCGAGACGCCCACGCCTGACGGCCGCATCTCGAAACGCAGCGCCTCGGTGAAGCCCATGATGCCGAACTTGGCCGAGGAGTAGCCCGTGTAGCCGTAGATGCCCAGGTATCCGGCGACCGAGGAGACGTTGGCGATGTGGCCACTCCCCCGCTCGGCCATCTTGGGCGCGACTGCCCGGCACGGATTCACGACCGACCAGAAGCCGCAGTCCATGTTCGCATCGAAGTGGTCGTCCGGCATCGAGCAGAACTCACCCGGGATGATGACGCCAGCCGAGTTGACCAGCACGTCGGGCACGCCGACCTGCTCGAAGATGCGCTCGAAGGTCAGGCGGGTCGCTGCGGCATCGGAGAGGTCGCACGGCCAGACGCTGACGGAATCCGGGGCGGCTGCCACCGCGCGCACCTCGTCGGCGGCGCGCTCCAGCTTCTCGGGCGTGCGCGCGACCAACGCGACTCGAGTGCCCTTGCGCGCAAGGTCCTTGGCACAGGCCAGCCCGATACCGCTACTGCCGCCGGTGACGACTGCGAACGAGCGAGCGAGGTCGATGGCGGGACGCTTCACGTGAGTCTCGTCAGCTGGCGATGCCGAAGACGTGGAAGCCGACCGGGACCGTGCGAGCGATGATCGCGACGATCACCACGAACACGAAGCCCACGAGGGCGACCTTGGACGCCGTTCGCGTCGATACGTCGTGACGGTACAGGAGCACGAGATAGAGCCCGAAGGTGAACCACACCAGGCCCGACATCATGATGCGAGGATCTGCCCACCAACCTTCAACGTCGACCTGAATCGCTCTGACCATGCCGAGCAGCAGACCGGCGGTGTAGATCGGGAACGCGAGGGTGATCGAGCGGCGGGCGACAGTCTGCAGCGTCGCGAGCGACGGCAGGCGTCGACCGACCCGGCTCGACTTGTGACGGCGCAGCTGGGAGTCCTGATAGAGGTACAGCCCGGCCGAGACGGCGCCGAAGGCGAAGCCCGCATTCGCGAAGACGATGAGCGCGACGTGGAATGCGATGCCGGTGGTGTTGATGAGCGCCTCGGTCTCGGCGGGCAGCGGCACATTCCCTTCCCAGCCCATGAACTGCGCCAGGGTGAGCATGACTACCGCGACCGGCACGAGGAACGCTCCGTAGACGCGGATGCGCAACACGTGCTCGATGACCAGGTAGACGAGGATGACCGCCCACGCCGCGAGCACCAGTTGGTTACCGCCGCTGAACTTGGTGCCGTCGGTAGCCATCGAGTGCGCCCCGATAGAGAGCGTGTGGCACAGGAAGCCGGCGCCCGTGAGGAAGCGGGCCCACCAGTTGACCTGCTGACGGCGCAGAAGGAACTGGTACGCGTACAGAACCGTCGCTCCGATATAGAGCGCGTACGTGAACCAGAACAAGACGCGTGCTGCGAGTTCGAGAGAAGCGGTATCCACTGCCCGTGTGGTCCCTTTCCTAGGTCACGCCGCCGGTGCACTCACCGCCAGTATACGGCGAGAACACGGCGAGGGGACGGTCTTTACGCGGTACCGCCGCGGCGAGCAACGACATCCTCGAGCACGCCGACCTGCTTCTCGAGCCCGGCGACACGGCGAACCATGAAAGCGATGTAGCCCATGAGGCCGATCCAGAGCAGTGCGTAGGCGGCGAGCACCCACGGCGCAGCGCCGAGGACGGTACGGTAGATTTCGGTGAGAATCGGATCGAGTTGCATGTGTGTTCCCTCTCTAGCCCTCGAGAGCGGCCTTGACCGCCTCGATGCGTTCCTTGACGAGTTCCTCGCGCATGCGGAGGCGGAAGACCACCCACGCGATCATGAGCATTCCGAACAGCCCTAACAGGAACGGAATCAGCTGCGTCGATAGCAGTCCGCCGCCTTCACGGAGGACGACCGGGTGCAGGTCGTTGGGGACCAGGCGCGTAATCATGAACGAGATCGGCGCGTCCAGGAACGCGATGATGCCGAAGACCGCCGCGTAGGTGGCTCTGCGCTCCTCATCCTCGATCGAGTTACGAAGCACGAAGTACGCGATGACGAGCAGCGTCATGATGAAGTAGGTCGTGAGCCGCGGCTCCCATACCCACCAGACACCCCACTCGTAACGCGTCCAGATGTCACCCGTGATGAGCGTGAGAAGCACGAACAGCAACGTCACCTCGGTGGCGATCTTGGCCTTGGTGTCGTAGGTCTTGTCCTTGGTCATCAGGAACCTCACGCCGTAGAACGCCGTGAAGAAGAAGACCAGGAACGACGAGATGGCCACAGGAACGTGGAAGTAGAAGATCTTCTGGCTGAACAGCAGCTGGTTGGCCACGATCGCCCCGCCGATGTCTGCGCTTCCGCCGACGCCCGCTCCGATGACGAGCGGGGCTACGAAGAACGCCATGAACAGATCGACGAGCGTGAGCGCAGTGCCCACAGCCAGCATGCCGAAGAGCCAGGTATTCTCGGAGAGTCCGAGGAACCCACCCTTCTTGGCCGAGTCCGCCACCATGTCCTCCTTGATCGGTCGCCGGCGCTCAAGCGCCGGGTATGGACGTCTGAAGCGCCTAGGCGCCGACGATGAACTCGTAGAGCCCGAAGGCCGCGAGCAGCATTATCGCATCGTATCCGGCCGCGAGACCCGTCATCGTCCAGTAGGTCGAGAGCCAGTCGGCATACGCCGCACTGCCGAGGAACACGGCGGAGACGGCGGGAACGCACACGAGCAGAAGCGGGAACATCACGGGGACGAACAACACCGCGAGGATGAAGTCCTTGCCCTTGGTGTTCACCGACATAGTAGCGAGCATCGTACCCATTCCGGCTATTCCGACCGACCCGACGAACAGGGGCAGCGCGAGCATCCAGAGGGGACCCGCCATGTCCTTGCCGACGAGGAAGAAGAAGTAGAACAGCGGGACGATGAGGATCTCGACAAGCAGCAGGAAGATGAGGTTGCCGACCGCCTTGCCGAAGAAGATCACCGGACGGTCGATCGGCGAGAGCAGGAGCGCCTCGAGGCAACCCTGGTCCTTCTCATGCACCAGCGAGCGGTTGAGACCGAGCAACGAGGTGAAGACGATCGCGAGCCACAGCAGACCGGCCGCGATGTTCTGCACGTCAAAGCCGCTGCTCGCCTGCGACAGCGCCAGGTAGTAGATCACCAGGACGAGCATCGCGTAGAGGCCCATCGATGTGAGCATCTCCTTGGTGCGAAGCTCCATGACGATGTCCTTGCGAAGAATCGCCCTGAACTGGCGCCACGACGAGATGCGGGGAGACTGGGCGACGGCGTTCTCGGCCACCTAGCTCACCCCCATTCCAACGGTGCCGCGGTAGGTCGCCGCGAACTCCGACTCATCGATGAACTCCTTCTCCTGGAACAGCACGACCTTGCCCTTCGCGAGGATGAGCGCGTGACTGCACAGTTCCAGACCCTTCTGCAGGTCGTGGCTGACCATGACAAAGGTGTGACGCTCACGAATCTGAGCGATGAGGCCGTCGAGGATGTCCATCGCGTGTGGGTCGAGGCCCGAGTACGGCTCGTCGAGGAAGATGATCTCCGGTTCAGGCAGAAGTGCGCGGGCAATCGACAGGCGCTGGGTCATACCGCGAGAGAAGGTGCGCACGAGATCGAGACGACGGTGGTCGAGCTCGACGGCGGCCAGCAACTCCGAGATGCGCTTCTCCGGGTCCTCGATGCAGTACAGCTCCGCGAAGAACTCGAGGTTCTCCCCCGCGGTGAGGTCCGGATAGAGCAGAGGGTTGTGGCTGATGAAGCCGATCTTCTCCCTCAGCGGTACGGCATCCTCGACCACGTGGTTCCCCAACACCCGAACCTCGCCCTTTGACGGCACGGTGAGCGTGGAGAGCACGTTGAGCAGCGTGGACTTGCCGGCGCCGTTCGGACCGAAGATCGACAGGAACGATCCACGGGGCAGCTCGATGCTGACGTTGTCGAGCGCCTTGCGTGCGCCAAAGGTCCGGGAGAGTTCCCGGACCTCCAGCGCGAGATCTGTGCGAACGGTGTCGGTCATCGACTACCGCGTCTTGCTCTTGGAGCCGCTCTTGGCCGAGACGGCCTCAAGCTGCGGCTGGCTCTTGGGCCACGCGGCGAGCGCGGAACCGATCATGAGGACCGCGAATCCGCCCCAGGCGAACCAGATGAGCGGGTTGATCTTCACGTTCATCGACAACTGCTCGCCCTGCAGACCCTCGAACACCACGAAGATGTCGCGCAGGGGCTCGGACTTCACGTCCGCGTTTAGCTTGGTCTGCTGCTGCTTGGCGAACTGCAGCAAGCCGGGCCTGATCGTGCCGACGTCCCTGCCGTCGCGCGTGACCGCGAACACCGCGCGCGCGTCCATGTCGCCGTTGGCGAGCTCGTTCTCCTCGAGTCCCTGATACGTGAAGGTGTAGTCGTCAACAGTGAAGGTCGAGCCCGGCTTGTCGTCGACCATCGCTCGGACGTCGAGGACGAACATCGACGAGCCCACGAGGCCGATGATGATCAGACCGATACCGATGTGGGACAGGTAGCCGCCCGACTGGGTGCGCGCCTTCAGCATGATGTTGCCGAGCGCCGCGAAGAAGCTCTCGCCCTTGGCTGCCGAGCGCTTGCGAGCGCCCTCGATGAAGAGGAACAGCGTCGTGGCGATGAGGAACGCGCCGGCGAACAGGCCGACGATGCCGACTCCGTGGTACAGCCCGGCAGGACCCCACGCGAGGAACTTGCGGGCGCCCTCGCCACCGGCGGCGACCATCGCGTCGTAGATGGGACGCAGGCTCAGAGCCCACTCGGCCATAAGCAGGGCGAAGATCGCCGAGCCAACGACCGCCGGCCACTTGAAGCGGCTCCAGAACACGTGAGCCGGGGTCTGGCGCCACGAGAGCAGAGGGCAGACCGCGAGGATCAGCGCGTAGAGGATGCCGATCGGACGGGCCAGGTAGTCATACGCGGTGATGCCGATGGACTGACCGCCGAACGGCAGCCACGTCGGAAGCGCCGAGCTGACCGTCATGTAGGCGACCAGGATGGCCGCGACGAGCATGAGCAGGTTGTTGAAGTAGTACGCGGCTTCCTTGCTGGTGAGCGACTCGAAGTCGTCGTTGCCGTCGAAGGTGCTGCCGCGCATGAACATGCCCACGACCACCGCGACGATCGGGGCCACGATCATGAAGCCGAACAGGTACATCGAGACCGGGTCCTGCTGGAACGCGTGGACCGACTGCACGATGCCCGAGCGGGTGATGAACGTACCGAGGATGACGAGCGCGAAGGTGGCGGCCGCGTTGACGATCGCCCACTTCTTGAAGCCGTCACGACGGCGATACACGGTGAAGCTGTGGATCAGTCCGACGCCGGTGAGCCACGGAAGCAGCGAGGCGTTCTCGACCGGGTCCCAGGCCCAGTAGCCGCCCCATCCGAGGACGACGTAGGCCCAGACCGAACCAAGGCCGATACCCGCGCCGAGGAACAGCCACGAGAACACGGTGATGCGATCGACGATCTCGACCCACTTCTTCGAGCCATCGTTGACGATGATCGCCGCAAGGGCGAATGCGAACGGGATGGTCAGACCTGCATAGCCGATGAAGAGCGTCGGCGGGTGCAGGATCATCGCCCAGTGCTGGAGCAGCGGGTTCATGGCCGAGTTCGCCAAAGTCCCCAGGAGCTCACCGTTGGCGCCGATCAGTTCGGGCGGAGTGGCCTTGAACGGGTTGTTGGGCTGCGAGAACAGCATGGCGGCACCAAACAGCGCGAGCACGATGTTGGTGATCGCGATGCCGACACGCGAGAGGTCGTCGTCGATCTCCATGCGGCGGTAGGAGACGTAGGCCGCGAAGATCGCGAGCAGCCATGCCCAGAAGAGCAGCGAGCCCTCCCGGCCGGCCCACAGGCCCGACAGCTGATAGAGCCAAGCGAGGCTCGAGGCGTCGGTCGAGTGGTTCTCGGCCACGTAGAGGAACGAGAAGTCGAGGCGGTAGAATGCCGCGACCATCACGAACACGGACACGGTGTACGCGCCCATCGCCGCGAAGGTGGCGAGATAGCCGACGTTGGCTACGCCCTCGCCGTCCTTGCCGAGACTGCGCCCCCAGAAGAAAGCGCCGACTGCCACGAGTGAGGCTATGAAGCCCAACCCGAGGAAGAGCTGTGCGAAAACAATCATTCGTTGTCTCCCGTCACGGTACTGTCATGAACGTACCCCGGGCGCTCCGGGGTACGCGAGTTCTCAAGCTATTTCTGGGCCTGCTCCAACGCCACGTCCGAGGCGACGAACACGCCGTCCTCCATCGAACCCGTGATGACGACCTTCGAACCGTCGACCATCCCGTTCGGCAGGGCGCCTTCCCACACGATCGCGACCTCGGAGCCGGCATTGAGCTCGTTGGTGAGCACGAAGCGAGATTCGCCGCCCGGCGGGACGATGCTGCCGGTCTTGACGAACCCGACCGCCTTGGTGGTGGGAGCGGTGGAGACGAGCACCTGCTCGATGGTCTGAGCGCCCTGCGCCGACTCGTACTTCGACGGGCACTTGGTGATCATCTCTTCGGCCTCGATGGTGCCGTCTTGGGTGAGCGGCCCGGTGACGATGGCCGTCACGCCGTCACCGAAGGTCGAGGGCACGGGCCCGTTGTAGACGACTTTGAGCGTCTTGCCGGTGCCGTCCTTGTCTTCCTCGCCGCGGATCACGAACTTCATGGGATTGCTCTTGCGATCCCATGAGCCGTCGACGACCGAGCCGCCGACCTTGACCCTCTCGCCGACGAGCGTCGCGTCTTTCGCGGCCTCATCGACTGTCTTGTAGTACGCGGCGGTCTGACCTGAGAGGCCGAAGAACACGGCTGCCACCGCGATCAAGATGATCGCGGTCACTCCGATGAGCCTGTTGCGGGCCCGCTTGTTCACGTGCAATCACTCCTTCGTAAGCGCGGCCACGGGCCGCGACGCACGGTCGAAGGGAGGGCATGACGCGAGAATGCGTCGCGGGAAACGCACCGCTCCTTCGACTGCTTGCCTGAACAGTCAGATACTACACCGCGCGTACCGGGGCGACAATCCTGACCGCCCGTACGCGCTTATCCGCGTTAATGCAACGCGCATGCCGAACGGCGCGTTTTGCGGAGGTGACTTTCCGGCTGGTCACTGTGCGGGAGTTCCGCCTGCCGCTGGCTGCGTATAGCCCGCCTCGGCGAGGGCCTGCTGGATCCGGGCTTCGGTGATCACTGCCGACTCGTATTCGACCGTGACGGTCGAGCCGTCCGTGGCGAGGAGAACCTTGCCGACACCCATGAGGCTCAAGAGCGACTTGAAGACGTGGTCGGATTCGTGCACGACGTCCCCGCCCTCAGCCAAAATGAGCGGGAAGGTGACTGACGCGTCGGCGTCGACCCCGTTGAGGACCTTACTCACGCCGGTGTCATCGACTTTTAGCACGCCGACGTCCCCACGCGCGATCGTCGAGACCACGAGCACGACGCCGACCACAAGGATGACCACCGCGAAGATGATGGCGCGCGGGCTTATGCGAGGACGTCCGGCCGCTTCTTCAGCAGCGGGCACGTCGGTATCGGTTCCAGGACACATGGAAAGACCTCCAGATCAGATGAACACAGGACCAGGCGCGACGGGTCGGCCTCAGATTCTGAGCGGAAGTACTCCCCGTGTCGAACTCGGGGCGTCGGGCGGCGCCGGCAATGTGCCCGCGCTCGACTTGAGAGGATCCTGAGCGACCGGCGCCGCCGCTCGCGCGGCGACGGTTCCCGTCATGCGGACCGACTGCACCTGCATCTGGGCGCGCGGACCGATGCTGTGGGTGCCGCACGCCGAACACGACTCGGGGTATACGGGCACGCCGAGTACGAGCAGCGCGACGGCGAGCGCCGCGGCCAGATGTAGAAGGGAGGCTCTCATTCGATGCCCGCTGTGCAAGTCCCGTGCCTGCGGCACGACGCGACTCGACATCAACGTTGCAGCCACTGCACGTCGGGCGAGAAGCCGGTCTCACGGAGCAGTTGCGTGTAGCGCTCGGGTGAGAGCGCAGCGCCGCCGCCGTCCAAGGCGACCATCGTGGCCTCGATCACGTTGGTGCCAAACGACCGGCCCTCGAGCCTCGGAGTGCTCGTCACGAGGAGCTCGACGCTGCGCGCCCTGAGGAACTCGACGTCCTCGGCGGTGGTGGTGTTGGTGATGATCCACTTGCCGGACATGTCGTCGGGCATGTACTTGCGCACGTACTTGTAGTCACCCGCGATGATGTCGGCGTCGCGGTACAGCTTCGAGTGCTTGCTCTCCGAGGCGACCTCGGTCGTGTGGTCGGCCTCGGCCTCGTAGAGCCATGCGAACGGCAGCATCGCGGCGACCGGGGCTATCAGGTGGATGACGCGTTCGAGCGTCTTGCGGTCGCGAATCATGATCGGTACACCGAGCGCGTAGAGCAGATCGGCGGCAACCACGTGGCACCCGGCGTCGTAGAACCCCTCGGTCATGCCCCATCGGTCGACCGTCGAGGTGACCAAGACGTTCTTGCCGACAAGCTCGAGCCCCAGGTCCTCCGAGAGGTGCCGGACGACGTCAGCTTCGACCGCCCCCTTGAGCCCGCTGCCGTCCACGATCGGGGTCCGGCTGACCGCGGCACGGAAGCGCCTCGCGTCGCGGAAGTAGTAGTCCCTGCCGGCTGCGCGCAGAAAGAGGTCGATGCCGCCGAGCCCGAAGGCGTCGACGCTCCCGTCCAGTTGGTGCATGCGCGCGGCCGCCCGGTCCATGTCCCCGTCAGTACCTTCGCGCCTGATGCGAAACGTCTCGCCGAGCAGCTCGATCTCGACCTCGTGATCGCGCTTCGACGAGCCGATGCTCACGCCTACGACCTCTTTGATTGCGTCCACCTCCCGGCGAGCTCGGCTGCCTCGCGCAGTGCGCCGGCGACGCGGCTCGAGCTCCCGCGGGGCCCGCGCCGCGACTCCATGACGCCTTCGAGCACGGATCTGAGTCCGTCGAGGTCGACCGCGACGTCCGCCCGCAGAGGCGAGTGTCCCAGAGGGATTCCCACGACCTCGGTCCCGAGGATCTTCTCGATGGTGCGGATGCGCTGGTCGCTCGCGAGCAGAACGAGCGTATCGAAGTCCCGCAGCACGGCGAGGGTATCGAGAAGGCGGTTGAACACCTCGCTCGCGTCACCGCCTTCGATGCCCTCGCGGTCCTCCTGGCTCACGACGAGGGTGAAGTCCAGCGCGTACTCATCGGCAACCGCCCGGACCTCTGCGCAGTTGGCCACCGGCATGCCGACAAGGGCAACGCGCGGTCCTCGACGGACCTCTCCCAGAGTCTCAAGGAAGGAGACGAAGCTGCGCTGGACACCGGCGTGGCGCGCGGCGTCCTCCTGAGTCGCGCCCGCTTCGCGGTCCTGAAGGATCGCGTCGATGGCATCGTGGAGCTTCTCTCGGCTCACGACTTTGTCGCCGATGCGAAACAGTCTCACAGCCCCTCCTCCCCGTGTGCACGGAAATGTACACAGCGAGTATAGGGCTTGCGACGCCTCAGCGGTTGCGGTCCCTGATGATGCGCAGGCCGGTCAGCGTGAGATCCTCGTCGACGTAGCCGATGGTCTCGCACAGCGGCGCCATACGGGGTGCGAGCCCGCCGGTCGCGATGACGGTGGTCTCGGTGCCGAGTTCCGACCACACGCGGCGAACGAGACCGTCGACCATCGCGGCCTCGCCGAGCATGAGCCCCGCCTGGACGCTTGCGCGGGTGTTGGTGCCGATGGCCGCGAGCGGCGCCTCGAGGTCGACCTTCGACAGCCTCGCGGCTTTCGAGAACAGCGCCTCCGCGCTCGTCTCGACGCCCGGGGCGATCGCGCCACCCAGGTACGCGCCTTCCGAGTCGATCACGTCGACGGTCGTCGCGGTCCCGAAGTCGACCACGATCACGGGTCCGCCGAAGCGCTCGACCGCGGCGACGCCGTTCACGATGCGGTCTGCGCCGACCTCGTGGGGGTTGTCGTACTTGATGCGCATGCCCGTCTTGAGGCCCGGCCCGACGATCAGCGGGTCGGGCACGCCGGTCTTCTCGGCGAGCTCTTCCCAGGCGGCGGTCATGCGCGGGACCACGGACGCGAGGATGATCTCGCTGACTTCGGACCAGGTCAGGGCGTCCAGCGCGAGCAGGGCGCTCACCGCGGCGCGAAGTTCATCGGCGGTCGTGGCGGGGTTGGTGGACATGCGCCAGTGACCCCGGAGCGTCTCTCCCTCGAACAGGCCGAGCACGGTCTGTGTGTTGCCGACGTCCACGGCAAGCAGCATCGCGGTCCCCTCTCGCTGCGGTTGTGACGGCACGGTGACGCCCGGTCGGGCGTGCGACGTGCCGGTGCTATCATCGGGCCGAGGCCGCCCAGCCGCAACCCTGCGCGCCGGAACGAAGCCTCTGACCAGCCAGTATTCCCTGTGGGGAGGCACCAGATGAACGAGGCTCCCGCCCGTATCCTGGTCGTTGACGACGAGCCGTCGATCACCGAGTTCGTAGGCTACAACCTCAAGAAGGAGGGCTACGAGGTCGAGATCGCCGAGAACGGCGACCAGGCTCTCGAAGCAGCCGCCGCTCGCACGTTCGACCTTGTCGTCCTCGACGTGATGCTGCCCGGCATGGACGGCTATGAGGTATGCCGGCGCCTGAGGGCGACCTCGAGCGTGCCGGTGCTGTTCCTCTCGGCGCGCGACACCGAACTCGACAAGGTGGTCGGCCTCGAGATCGGCGGCGACGACTACCTGGCCAAGCCGTTCGGCGTACGAGAACTGACCGCGCGAGTGAAAGCACTGCTGCGCCGCGCGACTCCGGGCACCCGCGAGAGCGAGACCTTCGGCGAGCGCATCGAGGCGAGCGGCATCCAGCTCGACGATGCAGCCCACACGGCCACCTCGGACGGTCGTCCCATCGACCTCACTCCCCGCGAGTTCGAACTGCTGGCCTGCCTGATGAGGCATTCGGGCAAGGTCCTCTCCCGCGACCAGCTTCTTCGCGAGGCGTGGGGCTGGGAGTTCCTCGTCGAGACCAAGACCGTCGACACCCACGTGAAGCGCCTGCGCGACAAGCTCGAAGCCGCCGGCGTCGATCCCGCGCTCGTGGAGACGGTGCGCGGCTACGGCTACCGCTTCAGGGCCGAGTAGCATGCGCGGAACGCTCAGATCGAGCGTCACGCGGGCAGTCATCGTCGCTGCCGCAGTCGGTGGCGGCGCCGCGGTCTCAGTCGGCTTCGTCGCCATCTCGGACGGCGAACCCGCCTCCGGCGCCCTCTATGGCCTCGCGGCGGCGGGGCTGTGCGCGCTCATCGCCTGGCCCGCGGGCCGCTTCGCCGCGCGCCGCACGACCGCCCCGCTCGAGCAGCTCGGCGCGACCGCGCGCTCCTTCGCGAGCGGCAGCCACCACGTGCGCGCCGCGGTCGACGGGCCGCGCGAGGTGCGCATCGTCGCCGAGGCGCTCAACCAGATGGCCGACCAGGTCGACCGGGCCATCAGCGAGCTCAAGGCGGAGGAACGGCGCAAGACGCAGTTCGTCTCCGACGTGAGCCACGAGCTGCGCACGCCGCTCACCGCCATCAAGGGGGCCGCTGAGACGCTGCTCGACGGCGACGTGGACCCCGAGGACCAGCAGCGGTTCCTCGCGACCATCGCCACCGAGGCCGACCGGCTCTCAAGACTGGCGAACGACCTGCTCACCCTGCAGCGCATCGAGGGCGCCACCGGCGAGTTGCCACTTCGCCGCGTCGACCTGCGCGACGCGGTCGACCGGGCAGCCGCGATGCTCGAGCCGCTCATGGAAGACCGGGGCGTCGAGCTGGAGGTGTCCGGGCACGCGCCCGTGGTCCTCGGCGATCGGGACCGGCTGCAGCAGGTGGTCGCGAACCTCATCGACAACGCGAGCCGCATCGTCGGAGAAGGCGGCCACGTGCGCGTGGAGCTCGACCGCGAGGCCGGGTTCGCGCGTCTCGCAGTCATCGACGACGGCCCAGGCATCCCCGAAGCCGACCTGCCGCACCTGTTCGACCGGTTCTATCGGGCGGACTCCAGCCGCACGCGGCAGAGCGGCGGTGCGGGACTGGGGCTGGCGATCGTGCGCGCGATCGTCGGAGCGCACGCGGGCAGCATCGACGCACAGAACCAGCCCGAGGGCGGTTCGCGGTTCATCGTCCGGCTTCCCGCCCTCGACGACGAGGACCGCTAGGCCCTCGCGCCTCGCGCCCGCCTGATCAGCGACGCCGCAGCGACGGCCACCGCCGCCTTCACCAGGTCTCCTGCGATGAACGGCACCAGCCCGGCGAGCACCGCCGCGCCAAGGCCGATGCCCGCGACGATCGACAGCTGCAGGACGCCGAGCGAGTAGACGACGACCATCACCGCCAGTGCGGCCAAAGCATCAGCGACGGCATGCCGCACCTTCCGGCGCTCGAGCGCCTCTCGGACCAGTGCGCCGGCGAGCGCACCCACGATGAAGCCGATGAGATAGCCGCCGGTCGGGCCGAGGATCACGGCGACGCCGCCTTTGCCCCCGGCGAACACCGGCAGTCCGACAGCGCCGAGGGTCACGTAGACCGCCATCGAGGATGCGGCCCACGGCGGGCTCAGCACGAGTGCAGCCAGCACGACGAAGAACGTCTGGACCGAGAAGGGCACCGGTTGCACCGAAGCGGTGAACCAGGCAGTGCCGGCCATGAGCGCGGCGATGAGAGCGGCTGAAACGAGTTCGCGATTGCGGGTCTGGGGCACTGCTGCTCCTCTGTAAACCGATTCCTGAATGGTGGTTTACAGTAGCGGGGAGGGTCCCTGCCGTCAACGGTCCGCGTGAATCAGCGTCGCAGGGTGACGTCGCCAGAGGAGACGGTCCGGGTGCCGTCGGGGCCTGCGACCAGAAGCCGCCCCTCCCCGTCCACGCCGCGAACGCGGCCCGCTGCCCGCACCGCTCCGGTCATGTCGCTCACGACCACGTCGGAACCGGTGAGGTAGGCGCGACGCTCGTACTCCTCCAGGAGCGGACCAAAGCCGTCTTCCCGCCACAGCGAATAGGCGCCCGCTATGCCATCGAGCACGGCCGCCGCCACCTCGGCGAGGCGCGCCCCGGCGACCAGGTCGGCGACGTAGGCGGCACCCGACGGACGCTCCGCAGGTGGGCGCACGTTGACGCCGACCCCCGCCACGACCCAGTCGATCCGGTCGCCCTCGGCCGACATCTCGAGGAGGATTCCAGCGATCTTGCTACCGTCGAGGTACACGTCGTTGGGCCACTTGAGGCGGCAGTCGACACCGAGGGCATCCAGCCCCCGGGCAACGCCAACAGCGATCACGAGCGGTAACGGACCGGCCTCCGAAGGCGCTATCGGAGGGCGCAGCACCGCCGAGAGGTACACGCCGCCTTCAGGACTCGCCCAACTGCGGCCGAGCCTTCCGCGCCCGGCCGTCTGTCGCGCCGCCAGCACGACCGTGCCCTGCGGCGCCCCCTCACGGGCCAGCCGGCGCGCGTCGTCGTTGGTGGACGCCGTCACGCCGCCGCCATCGAGTTCGGCCCAGAACGGGTCTCGCAGCAGGCGCCTGACCTCCGAGGGAAGCGGCAGATCGGGCGCCGAGACGAGCCGGTAGCCAGCGCCCGGGACCGCGGTGACCTCGTAGCCTTCAGCGCGCAGTGCGGCCACGTGCTTGGCCACCGCCGCCCGGCTCACGCCGAGGCGCACGGCCAGATGCTCGCCGCTGACACCGGCGGCGCCGGCATCGCGCAGCGACTCGAGCACGTGCTCGCGGGTGCTCACTCCTGGGACTCCCCCGCGGCCCTGCGCCGGCGCCTGTCGCGAATCCTGCGCCCGGTGAACCACAGCACTCCGAGCATCACCGCGAAGAGCGCGAGCCCTGCGATCCCGACGCCGCGAGCAAACGTGAGTGCCCGATCGAGATTCGAGCCGAGGAACCAACCGATCGCGCACATGAGGGACGTATAGAGAATCGCGCCGAACAGCGTGTAGAGCTCGAACCAGAACACCGGCATGCGGGTGGCACCCGCGACCGCCGGAACGAAGTTCTTCGCGCCTACGGCGAACCGCGACACCAGCACCGTCTTGGAGCCATGCGTGTGGAAGTGGTCGTGCATGTCGTCGACACTCTCGGCCGACACGCGGAAGATGCGGCCGGTCCGTGTCGCGGCGAATCGGTCGACGAACCCGCGCACGCCTTCCAGCCCCGCGCGGCGCCCGATGAGGTAGCTGACGTTGCTGCCGATCACCGTGCCGAGCAGGGAGGCGATCCACACACCGGTGAGGTGCAGCTGGTCGTTGGACGCTACAGCTGCTGCGGCGATGACCACCGTCTCGCCCGGAGTGAGCGACCCGACGACGAAGAGGTTCTCGAAGACGGTGAAGCCGAACACGATGAGGTAGCCCCACTCGGCGAGCAGCGCGAGAAACCAGTCGATGAGGGGGAATCCAGTCTGCATGTCAGGATTCATCCAACCCGAAGTCGACCGGCGGGGCAAGCGTCAGTCGGCTCGATGACACCCGATCGACACCGCTCGCCGCGAGGCTCTCGATCCGATCGAGCCCGATTCCGCCCGAAGCTTCGAGCAGTACCGGACTCCCGAGCTCGGCCGCGGCCTCTCGGCACACGTCAACCGCCGAGGCGAGAGCAGCGTCGTCCATGTTGTCGAGCAGCACGAGGTCGGCGCCGGCCAAAACGGCCTCGACCGCCTGTTCGCGCGTGTCCGCTTCGATCTCGACGAGCAGGTCGGGGTGGGCTTCCCTGGCTCGCCACACGGCCTCTGTGATGCTGTCGGCATGCAGAAGGTGGTTGTCCTTCACGAGCACCATGTCGTAGAGGCCGGCGCGGTGGTTGGTGCCGCCGCCTACCTTGACCGCGTACTTCGACAGTGCACGCAGCCCCGGAAGGGTCTTTCGCGTGTCGCAGACGTCGAAACGGCCTGCGGCGGCGTCCACCCACAGCGACGTCTCGGTGGCCATGCCGGACAGGATCATCAGGAAGTCGAGCGCGGTTCGCTCGGCGCACAGCACCGCGAGTGCGAGTCCCTCGATCTCGGCGACCGGCGTTCCGGGAGTGACGCGCGCCCCCTCGGCCAGGAGCGGGAAGAAGTCGATCGGCGAAAACAGATCGGCGGCAGACGAGAGCCTCTCGAAGACGGCTGCGGCGACCGGCAGGCCAGCGATGGTGCACGACTCACGCGCGGTGATGACGCCGGTGAACCAGGCGTCCTCAGCCAGCACCGCGGCAGTGGTCACATCCTGTGCAAGCAAGGCCTGACCGAGAGACCCGTCAGCGATCACGGACGCGTCGACGCCGAGGTCCTCGGCGAGAGCCTCGATGACGATCCTGTCGACCGGCGGCAGATCGAACACGGCGACTCCTCTCAGGCGGGCGGCTCGGAGACGGCGGCGACGCGCATCTCGGCCCCGCGGCTCCACACGGTGTGCACGCGCCACTCGGCGTCGTCTCGCTCGGGGTGGTCGAGGCGCGAGTGGCAGCCCCGGCTCTCCTCGCGAACGAGCGCGGCGTGCGTGATCAGCGTGGCGACGGTGACCAGGTTCGCGAACTCCAGCTGCGCGACATCGCGGTTCGGGGCGATGGACTCCGCGAGCGCGCCGAGCGTCTCGGCCGCGAGTTCCAGACCCTCGGCGGTACGGCTCATGCCGACCCAGCGCGCAGTGGCCGCGTGCAGCTCGCCGATGCGCGGCGGTGCGGGCGACGGTGCGCTCCATCCGTCAGCGACGGCGTGCACCGGGCCGGGCGCGGGGGCGGCCTCGTCCTCGAGCGCCCTCACGATGCGGCGCGAGAATACGAGGCCTTCGAGCAGGGAGTTGGATGCGAGGCGGTTGGCTCCGTGCAGGCCGCTTGCGGCGACCTCGCCCGAGGCGTACAGGCCCGGCAGGCTCGTGCGGCCGTCCACGTCGACCTTCACGCCGCCCACGAGGTAGTGCGCGGCAGGTGCGACCGGGAGCAGATCGCGCGACAGGTCGTAGCCTGCCTCGAGGCACGCACGCCAGATGTTGGGGAACCGCGCACGCAAGAACTCCTCGCCCAGGTGACGCGCGTCAAGCCAGACGTTGTCGCGGCCGCAGCGCGCCATGACGCGCTCGATCTCGCGGCTCACGACGTCGCGAGGCGCGAGCTCCGCGAGCGGGTGGACGCCCACCATGAAGCGATTCTCGTCGCAGTCGAGCAGCAGCGCGCCCTCGCCGCGCAACGCCTCGCTCACGAGGAAGCGCGGTGCCGCCTCGTGGTCGAGGGCGGTGGGGTGGAACTGCACGAACTCGAGGTCGGCGATCTCGGCGCCCGCACGCCATGCGGCGGCCACGCCGTCACCGGTCGCGATCAGCGGGTTGGTGGTGACTCGGAAGGCCTGGCCTGCTCCACCGGTAGCCAGTACGACGGCTCGCGCCCTGAAGCACTCGAGCTCGCCGCTTCGCGTGTCGAGCACGAACGCACCCGTGCAACGGCCACCCTCGGTGATGAGGTCGACGAGGAACCGGTGCTCGCGCACCTCGATCGAGCTTACCGAGCGGACCGCCGCGGTGAGCGCGTCTTGGACCGCCGCGCCGGTGGTGTCGCCCGAGTGGAGCACGCGCGGCAGCGAGTGGCCGCCTTCGCGCGCGAGTGCGACCTCACCGCTCGCCGCGCGGTCGAACTCCACGCCCAACTCGCTCAGTGCGGCGAGCGCGACCGGCGCCTCGGCGACCACCGCACGCACGACGGTCTCGTCACACAAGCCCTGGCCGACGACCAGGGTGTCCGCGAGATGCAGTTCTACCGAGTCGGCCTCCCCCACCGCGCCGGCGATGCCGCCCTGCGCGTACCACGTGTTGGTCTCGGCCAACTCGCCCTTGGTCACGAGGCACACCGACCGGGACTTCGCGGCATGCAGCGCCGAGGTGAGCCCGGCGATGCCGCTGCCGATCACGAGCACGTCGACGAACCGCTCCTCAAGCCGCGAAGTGTCGGCGTCGAGGAGCCAGCGGCGCGTCAGCGCGTCGGGCAGGCGGCGGTCAGCCAATCGCGACCATCCGCTCGACCGCCGCGCGCGCACGGTTCGCGATCGCGTCCTCTACGGTGACGGGGTACTGCATGTACAGGAGCGCGTCACGCACCTTCGCAAGCGTGGTGACCTTCATGTTGGGGCACAGCATCCTGGGCGAGAGCTCGTGGAACACCTTGCCGGGCGCTGCCTTCCGGAGCGCGTGCACAAGTCCGCTCTCGGTGATCACGATGAACTCGCCGGCGGGGTTCTCGGCGGCGAATCGCAGCATCTGCGAGGTCGAGAGCACGGCGTCACCGAGGTCGACCACAGCGGGGCGGCACTCGGGGTGCACCATGATCGGCGCACCCGGGTGCTCGGCCCTGGCGGCGAGCACCTGGTCGACGGTGACCTCGTCGTGCGTGGGGCACCAGCCGTCCCACAGCAGCACCTCGACGTCGGGCAGCGAGCGCGCCACCCACGAGCCGAGGTTGCGGTCGGGCGCGAACAGGATGCGCTCCGCGCCGAGCGCCCGGACGACCTCCACGGCGTTCGCGCTCGTGACGCACACGTCGCTCTCGGCTTTCACCTCGGCCGAGGAGTTCACGTAGGTGACGACCGCGACGCCGGGGTGTTCGGCCTTCCAGGCGGCGAGTGCCTCACCGGTGACCATGTCGGCCATCGGGCACCCCGCGCCCTTCTCGGGCAGCAGTACGGTCTTGTCCGGCGCGAGCAGGTACGCCGTCTCGGCCATGAAGTGCACGCCTGCGAACACGATCACCGACGCGTCGGTGGCAGCGGCTTGCCGAGACAGCCCGAGCGAGTCACCCGTGAAGTCGGCGACGTCCTGGATCTCGGCGCGCTGGTAGTTGTGGGCGAGCAGGACCGCATCCTTCTCGGCAACGAGCTCGCGGATCTCGGCTGACAGCGCTGCGACGTCGGTCGGCACTCGTGCTCCCCTCGCTAACGGGCCTGTGTGGGCGGGACGAGACTGCAGTTGTCGATCAGATGCGTCGCACCGACACGCCCCGCGATGATCGCGCGGGCAGGCCGGTCGACGGTGACGAGCGGTTCCAGTGTCTCGGGGTCCACGACAGCCGCGTAGTCGAGCTCAACCACGTCCTCGCGGCCTCCGAGCGCCGCCGCGCGCATCGCCTCCACGAGCGCGTCGCCCGATCGCTCGCCCCACGCGAGCGCCTGCGCCGCGCCTTCGAGCGCCTCGGGCAGACCGAGCGCGGCGGCGCGCTGCTCGGCAGTGAGGTAGGCGTTTCGGCTGGACAGCGCCAGCCCGTCGGCGTCGCGCACGATGGGACAGCCGACGATACCCGTGGCGACGTCGAGGTCCTCGGCGAGACGGCGGACGATGGCGAGTTGCTGGAAGTCCTTGTCGCCAAAGAATGCGAGGTCCGCGCCCACGACGTTGAGCAGCTTGGTGACGATGGTGGCCACACCGCGAAAGTGCCCGGGCCGTATCTCGCCCTCCCACCGGTCGGCGAGCGGGCCGGGATCGACCGCAACCTGCGTCCCGGGCGCGTACATGGTCTCGGTGCTGGGCGCGAAGACGAGCTCGACACCCTCAGCGGCGAGAAGCGCCACGTCGGCGTCGAGGTCACGCGGATAGCGCTCGAAGTCCTCGCCCGGGCCGAACTGCGTCGGGTTCACGAAGATCGAGACGATCACGAAGTCGGTGCGCGAACAGGCCGCCCTCACGAGCGAGAGGTGTCCCTCGTGCAGCGCGCCCATCGTGGGCACGAAGCCGATGCGCTTTCCCTCTCGGCGAGCGGCGCTGACGGCACCGCGCACCTCGGCCTTGCTGCGGGCGATGTCGATCACTCGGCGTCCTCCTCGAGTTCGGCGCCGAACAGCAGCTCCGCCTCGGCGAGCATCTCGGGATCGGCCGAGACGGTTTGCTCGGCGCCGGGGAAACGCTTGTCGCGCACGTCGTCTGCGTACGCCTCGACCGCGGAGCGGATCAGCTCGCCCACCTCGGCGTATCGCTTGGCGTGCCGCGGCACGAACTCACCCATGCCGAGAAGGTCGTGGAACACCTGGACCTCGCCGTCGCATCCGGGTCCGGCACCGATGCCGATGGTCGGCACCTCAAGCAGCTCCGAGACGCGCGTGGCGAGCTCACCGGGGATGCACTCGAGCACTATCGCGAAGGCGCCGGCCGCCTCAAGTGCGAGGGCGTCGCGCATGAGCTTGGCCGCCGCCGGAGCCTCTTTGGCCTGCGAGCGGTAGCCTCCCAGCGCGTTGACCGACTGGGGGGTGAGGCCGAGGTGGCCCATCACCGGGATCCCCGTATCGACGAGCACGCGCACGACCTCGAGGATGCGTTCCGAGGCGCCCTCGATCTTGACTGCGTGCGCGCCGGCCTCGGCGAGCAGCCGTCCGGCGTTCCTGACAGCGTCGTCGAGTCCCGCCTGGTAGCTCAGAAACGGCATATCCGCGACGACGAGCACGCGCTCGCATCCACGAGAGACCGCACGCGTATGGCTCACCATGTCGTCCATGGTGACCGGAAGCGTGGAGGAATGGCCCAGTACGGTCATCCCTAGTGAGTCACCGATCAGTACGACGTCGACGCCGGCGGCCTCTACGAGGCGTGCGGAGTTGAAGTCGTAGGCGGTGATCATGACGATGGGCCGACCGGCCCGCTTGAGTTCGCGCAGCGACGTGACTGTCACGTTCGCGGTGCGCTGTGGCTGTGCGCTCATGGCAACTCCTCCCGGTCTACCGTCGCAGCCCATCGGGGTCCACGCGGCTCCGCCGACAAGGGACGCCAAGTATATCACCGCTGACGTGCGGTGATTCGCCTGACCGATACAGCGCGTGTCACTCCGTGTCGAGCGGGATGTCGGTCGGTGCGGCCTCGGCCTGCGCGAGCAGCGCACGCGCTTCATCGGCGCGGTCGGACGGCACCATGATCTTGTAGGTGACGCTCATTCCGAACGGATCCACCTCGGTGCCGGGCTCGTAGGGATCGAACGCGAGCGGAATCCCAGCCTCCTCCAAGACGGCCTTCTTGAACTGCAGCGATGCGTCGAACCCGACGATGGCGTCGGCCGCCGACTCGGTCTGAGCGACAGCCACCCAGTCGTCAGCGTCGATCGGCATATCGTGCTCGTCTGCGATGTCGGGAAGCTCACCTTCGTCCGAGAGGACCTTCCCCATCGTGGCACGATCTCGGTGGATCCTCGATCCGTCGGGCATCCTCACGTGAGGCGCGATCTCGAGCAACGGGTGCACGACGAAGTCGCGCTCGGCCAGCAACGGGTGCGGCAGTACAAGCTTCTCGCTGTTCCACTCCTCGTCGCCGTAGAGCAGCAGATCGAGGTCGATGACGCGCGGACCTTTGGGGACTTCGCGCTCGCGCCCCATACGGTCCTCGATATCGAGGAGATACTCGAGCAGCGCGTCGGCCTGGATGGTCGTCTCGAGGGACAGAACGAGGTTGAAGAAGTCCTCCTGGTCCTCGACATAGGCCGGCTCGCTGCGATAGACGTGGCTGATCGACTCGACATGGGTCTCGGGGAGGTGCTCGAGCTCCCTGACCGCCGTCGCCAGGTTGATCATGCGATCACCGAGATTGCTGCCGGCGCCAACGTAGGCGGTCGTCATCACGAACCCCTCCTCGAGTCTGTCTCGTTCCTTGAGGAGGGTATTCCCCTATTTGGCCTGCTGACCTCGTCGATCGATGGCCTCGGCCACGGCCAACGCCTGCACTGTGGCCCGCACGTCGTGGACCCGGACGATCGCCGCGCCCCTGTGCGCCGACTCCAGCGCGGCCGCGATCGACCCGCCCATGCGTTCGCGTGGGAGCTCCTCGCCCGTGATCTCGCCGATGAACCGTTTCCGAGAGGCCCCGACAAGCAACGGGTAGCCGAGTTCTGCAAGCCGGGGAAGTCCGGCGATCAGCATGAGGTTGTGCTCGCGGGTCTTGCCGAAGCCGATGCCGGGGTCGAGCACGATGCGCTCCCGTGCGACGCCGGCAGCTTCGAGCGTGGTCGCTTGCGCGAGCAGGTAGCCGCCCACTTCGCCGACCACGTCGTCGTAGTGCGGCTCCGCCTGCATCGTCTCCGGGTCGCCGAGCATGTGCATGATGATGCAGCCGGCATCACACGACGCCGCCAGCTCCACCATCGCGGGATCGCGGAATCCGGATACGTCATTGATGATGCTGGCCCCGACCTCCACGCAGCTCGCCGCCACCTCGGCGTGGCGCGTGTCCACCGACACCGGCACGTCCTCGGCCGCAAGACGCTGGATCACGGGCCTCACACGGGCGATCTCGGCGATGGTGGTGACCTCGGCGGAACCGGGGCGCGTCGACTCGCCGCCCACGTCGATGATGGCAGCGCCTTCGGCGACCAGCCGCTCGCCCCATGCGACGGCGTCGGCCGGATCGTCGTGCTCTCCGCCGTCAGAGAAGGAGTCGGGCGTCACGTTGAGGATGCCCATCACGAGCGGGCGGTCGAGCCGCAGCTCGAATCGACCGCACCGCCACACTGGTATGGGACCTTCGATGCTCATAGTCGGAGTCTACACGCCCCAGTCCGGTGAGCGGTAACGGGTCGCTGTATCAATGAGGGTACGAAATGTATATACGACTACTACGAGTGACGATTGGGGGCGTAGTCATGACCGAGTTCCTGTACACAGGATTCGTGGTGACGGTCGGCCTGGTCGTCGCAGGCGCCGCAGTATACATACTCGGCTTCATCGGATCGATGTTCATCGGAGCGGCTGTTTCCGTTGAAGAGAGCATCCGGCACCTGGGCCACCATCACGGTCACGCCGCTGTGTAGGCCGACTTCAGTTAGCGGCGCCCGCGCTCGGTGATGAGTGACATCGCCTCCGCGCGAGTTGCGGCGTTGCGCTCGAAGCTACCCCGGACCGCCGAGGTCACCGTCTCGGCGCCGGGCTTTCGCACTCCCCGCATCGACATACAGAGGTGCTCGGCCTCGATAACCACGATCACGCCGGTGGGGTCGAGGTATTCGACGATGGTGTCGGCGATCTGGGAGGTGAGCCGCTCCTGCACCTGAGGGCGCTTCGCGAACACGTCGACCACACGTGCGAGTTTCGACAGCCCGCATATCCGTCCGTGCTTGCCCGGGATGTAGGCGACGTGCGCCCTGCCAAGGAACGGTAGCAGGTGGTGTTCGCACACCGAATACAGCGGGATGTCGCGCACGAGCACCATCTCCTGGTGGCCTTCGTTGAAGGTCACGCAGAAGTGCTCGGCGGCGTCCTGCTCGAGTCCCGCGAAGATCTCGCCGTACATGTCGGCGACGCGGCGTGGCGTTTCGAGCAGTCCCTCACGCCCGGGATCCTCGCCGATACCCTCGAGGATCAACCTGACGCCGGCTTCGATCTTGTCGCGATCCATCCGTCACTCCCTGGCCCATCGGTGAAGCGTAGAGGATAGCGTACTCCCTAGCCGAACGCGGTGGCGAGACTGACCATCGCCGGACCGAGAAGGAGCAGGATGGTCGCCGGCAGAATGATGAGCATGAGCGGGATCGTCATCTTGACCGGCGCCTTGGCCGCCTCTTCCTCGGCACGCTGGCGTCGCTTGAGCCTGAGCTCGCCGGACTGGACTCGCAGCACCGACGCGATCGGCGTGCCGAACGACTCGGCCTGCGTGATCGCAGAGACAAACGCTGTCATCTCGGGAGCGTCGATGCGCTCGGCCATCGCACGCATCGCCTGCTTGCGTGACGACCCGGCGTTGACCTCCTTGAGCATGCGCTCGAACTCCGAGACGACCATGCCGCGGCTGTTCTTCACCAGCTTGGCGATCGCGGCCTCGAAGCCGAGGCCGGCCGTCACGCTGATGGTGAGCATGTCGAGCACGTCGGGGAGTTCGCGCACGATCTGGTAACGACGGTCCTTGATGGCGTCCTTGACCCGGGAGTCGGGCAGCAGGAATCCGCCGGCGCCGGCACCCAGCGCCAAGATCGCGAGAAAGCCGATACCCCAACCAAATGCGAGTCCCAGCACGGCCATGAGAACGGCGCCCACCGCCCCGTAGATGATCTTGGAGTTCAGGAACGCGTCGACGTCTTTGGTGGTCACCCTGCCAGCGCTTGAAAGCAGGCGGCGGGACTTCTCCCGGTACTCGACGGGCCACAGGTTCCGGCTCGTGCGTGACAGCCACGACGACGCGTCGACCGGCTTGCGCAGCACCGAACGGCCGGCGGTCGGACCCGTGGCTCCCGGGTGCGTCGCCTCCGGGGACACGTAGTCGGAGACGCCCCTGAGGCGCGACGCCATGCGGCGCTCGGGCCCGAAGAACGCGCGGAGCAGGGCAAACGTCCCGGCGGTGGCCGACACGAAGATGAGCGCGATGGTCAGTTCTCCGTACACGTCACACCTCCACCTTCGCGAGTCTGAAGATCCACCAGGCGCCGCCGGCGATCATCAGCGACGCCACAGCGGTGATCGCCATGCCGGTCGGCGTGGTGAACAGCTCCGTGATGTAGCTGCGTGACGTGATGAACATCATGAGTACGACGCCGAACGGCAGCGCAACGAGGATGTAGGCCGAGAACCGCGCCTCAGCGGTGAGCGTCCGCACCTGACGCCGCAGCGCCTCCCGCTCCCGCATCGTGTCGGCAACCATGTCGAGCACTTCGGCGAGATTGCCGCCTACCTCGCGCTGAACCGCGACGCCGCTGACGACCGCCTCGAAGTCCTTGCTGCCGATGCGGCGGTTCATGTTCTCGAGCACGTCGTTGATCGGCATACCCAGCCCCATCCACGCGACCGCCCTGCCGAACTCGCGGTTCATCGGCTCGGGAGCTTCGGACGCGGCGAGCTCGATCGCCCGCTCGAGAGGCCAGCCGCCGCGAATCGACGTCGCAAGCATCGCGAGCGTGTCGGGAAGCTGCATCTCCAGCGTCCGACGCCGCCTGTCGATCGCCATGCCAAGCAGCGGCCTCGGCAGGACCGCGAGCACGACCAGCGCGATCAGCGTCAGCAGGATGTCGCCCAGGAGAACTTGCACGCCGAGGAGAGCGACGAGCGCCACGACCAGGTAGTTGACCGCGTACTCCGCAGCAGGCCTGGGCATGCCCGCGGCCTCGAACAACGGGGCCAGCGACCGCTGGATGCCGAGACGCTCGATCAGCGGGCCCACGACCTCGGCAGCCCGGCGTCGAACGTCGCCTAACCGACCGCCCCTGCCGCGCCACTGTCCGCGTCGCTCCTCCTGGTCGTAGAGCCGCACGTGCGAGAGCATGCTTCGCTCGCGGAAGATTGCGCGACCGACACCAAAGGCGAGCAGCGCGACGGCGAGGAAGATGAGGCTCACCGCGCCGATCAGGCGCGCGACGTCCTCGGCGGGAGAGGTGATCTTGAGGTCCGACTCGGCGGCGGCGGTCAGGTACATCGGGTTGGGATAGGAGACGTGCGCCTCGGCGCTCGAGGCGCGTGTGCTCGCATTCACGTCGAGCTCGACGTCCTTGGTTCTGGGACGGAGGCTCGTGTACTTCACTTCGTAGGTGCCGATGATCTCCTCGGCGATTCCGGTGAACAGCGGCGCGAGTTCCTCGGACTTTGCTGCCGGCACGAGCCTGCCGCCCGAGCGCGCGGCGAGCAGCTTGAGTGCCTGCGGGTTCTGCTCGTCGGTATTGAGCGCGACCGCGTAGAGCGGGACGCCGGAACGCTTGAGCGCCGACATCGCCGAGTTGAACGACGTCGCACTCACGGTGTCTCCGCCATCGGAGAGCAGCACGATCAGCCGCCGCTCCCCTCCCTTCGCCGGAAGCCTGCGCACCGCCGAGACCACCGCGTCGTAGAGCGCGGTCTCCTTCGCGGGCTTGAGCTTCGCGAGCTCGGCGACGGTCGCCGTGCGGTCGGTCGTGAAGGCGACCCGCTCGACCGCGCGCTCGTTGAACGAGATGACGCTCACGGGGACGTCGGGGCCGAGCGCGGTAAGGAACGCCGCGGCCGCCCGCTGGGCATCCGACCACGCCTTCCCGGCCATCGAGCCGCTCGTGTCGAGCACGAGCACGACGCGCACGGGCACCGACTCGGCAGCGGTGGCCGCGTGGTAGTCGTCAACGGTCACGCCGTTCTCGGCGAGGGTGAAGTCGGGAGCGGTGCCGGACTTGACGCCCGGCATCGAGACGGTGAGCGAGACCTCCGGATACGCCGAAGTGTCGATCTCTTGGACCGACAGCTCAGCAGGGGGCGCCCCCTCCTCGGCGAGAGCCGCGGAGACGCAACCCGCCCACAGGGCCAGAACGAGGAGAGCGGCGAGGGCTGTGCGAGGGAACCGACTCACGCATCCACCGCCGTGAACGTCGCGGGATCGAGGTCGACGCCCTGCTCGAACAGCTGCTCGAGGAAGCCGGGCTTCTCGCCGGTGAACCGCAAGTCGCCCATGAGGCGGCCGTCATCGTCGGCGCCCGCGGAGTAGTCGAACTTCGCGAGATCGCGCGTGATGATGTCGGTGCCATCGAAGGCGCATACCTCGGTGATCTGGGTGACCCGGCGGGTGCCGTCCTTCATTCGCGTGATCTGCACGACGAGGTTCAGCGCCGAGCCCACCTGCTGGCGGATCGCGGTGAGCGGCAGGTCGTAGCCGGCAAGCAGCACCATCGTCTCGAGGCGCGAGAGCGCGTCCTTCGGCGAGTTGGCGTGCACGGTCGAGAGCGAGCCGTCATGACCGGTGTTCATCGCCTGGAGCATGTCGAGCGCCTCGGCGCCGCGAACCTCGCCGACGACGATGCGGTCCGGGCGCATACGCAGCGAGTTGCGCACGAGATCGCGGATGGTGATCTGGCCCTTGCCCTCTATGTTGGGCGGGCGCGACTCCATCTTGAGAACGTGGTCCTGGTGGAGCTTGAGCTCGGCAGAGTCCTCGATGGTGATGATGCGCTCCTCCTCCGGGATGAAGCGCGACAACACGTTGAGCAGCGTGGTCTTGCCGGTGCCGGTTCCGCCCGAGACGAGGATGTTGAGCCTGCCGAGGACGCACGCCTCGAGCACCGTCGCAACCTCGCGAGTGATGGTTCCGAATCCGATGAGGTCGTCGACCGTAAAGGACTGCTCGGAGAACTTGCGGATGGTGAGCATGGGGCCGTTGAGCGCGAGCGGTGCGATGACGGCGTTGACGCGCGACCCATCGGGGAGGCGCGCGTCGACCATCGGTGAGGACTCGTCGATGCGCCGGCCGACCTCGCCGACGATCTTGTCGATGATGCGCCGCAGGTGTGCCTCGTCGACGAAGCGGCGATCCGAGCGGTAGATGCGGCCCGCGCGCTCGATGTAGATGCGGTCCGGGTTGTTGACCATGATCTCGGACACGCCCGGGTCGCGCAGGAGCGGCTCGATAGGTCCGTAGCCGAGGATGTTGTCGATGACGTCGGCGACGATCTCGGCGCGGTCGGCCGCGGACAGCGGCGCGCTCTCCGTCGACAGCAGGACTTGCAGCCGGGACTCGATCGTGCGCCTGAGGCGCATGCGGTCCGTACCCTCCTCGTCGAGCTCCTCGTTGAGCTCCTCGATGAGGATGTAGTGCAGCCGCCGCTCGACCTCGTCGCGACTCGTCCTCGACACGGATTCAGCGGGGTTGTTGACCTCGCCGGCTCTGACCAGACGTTCCCTAAGAGACGACATTGCCCGCTGACTCCCTCGAGACACTCGTCATACGCGCCATGCCGATGAGGCTCTTGGCGACGTCGCTTCTCGGCGCGTCCTGAATGACGGTCACGCCCTTGTTCTGGCTTCGCGGCACAACGATGTCGCTGGGCACGCGGCACGCGATGGGAAGCCCGATCGCCTCCTCGACCTCATGGGTCGGCATGTTGAGCCGGTTGTCGGCCCTGTTGAGCACGACCTTGATGAGTCCTGAGTCGTAGCCCAGCTGCCGCAGCTTCTGGACAGCGACGCGCGCGTTCTTGATCGCGGTCACGTCGGTGGACGCGACCAAGTATATCTCGTCGCTGCGGTCGAGTGCCGCGAGCACGCCCTCCGAGAACGACGGGCAGGTGTCGACGACGACGTAGTCGAAGCGGCACCGCAGCAGCTCGATCATGTGAGCGATATGGGCGGCCGCGATCGTCTCGGCCTCCTCGGGGCGGACCGGGGCGATCAGCACCCGGAGTCCCGACTGGTGCTCTTCGAGGAAGCCCTCCAGCATCTCGCCGTCGAGCCGATCGAACACCTGCACCGCGTCAAAGATCGTGCGGCGCGGCTTGATGCCGAGCACGATGGCGACATCGCCGAACTCCAGGTCGAGGTCGATGAGCGCGACTCGTCCGTGCCCCTGCGTCGACAGCGCGACAGCGAGGTTCGTGGCGACCGCTGTCTTGCCAACCCCGCCCTTGGCCGAGAACACCGTGACGACCTTGCCCCGCTCGGCGTCGTTGCAGCTCGCCTGGGCCGCGCCGGCCTGGCGCGCCTTCTCCGAGGCGACGAACGCGCGCTCGATCGCGGCGGTGATGTCGCCGAGCGACTCGCCCTCCTCGACGACGTCGGCCACACCGGAGCGAAGCGCCTGCCGCATGAGGTCGGCGCTCATCTGGTGCGTGACCATGACCGTCGAGCAGGTACCGCCCGCGCCCAGGTGCCGGGCGAGAGTGAAGGCGAGGTCATCGATCAGATCCGGTCCGATGACGACGACGGCGACGTCGCGCTGCTCGGCGAGGTCGAGCACATCCTCGAGAGTGTTGGTGCGCGACAGCTCCGTCGCTCCGGCGGCAGCGGCCGCTTCGAGGAGGCGCTCGGCCGTCGAGGCGTTGGGTTCAGCGATGATGACGATGCTCATGTGAGACTACTCCGTGACCGAGTCGAGAAGGACCGCCTTGGGCGCCGCGCCATCGGGCGCGGTCTGCGGGATGAGCGCGAGATGGAGCTGGCCGTTCTGCCGCGCGAACACCGCACGGGCGGCATCCTGAGGCGTGAGCGCAAGGGTGACCGCCTTGTACGCACCGGCGTCCGCCGAGCGCGTCGACAGCATGTCGCCGCCCTCCTCGCCACCGCCCTCCGGGGCCAGAGCGCTCAGGCTCTGCCCCACCGCGAGCACGCGCGCCTTGGGAATCAGCGTCGCGGTTCTCGCAGCCCCCATCCCGCCCTCGGGCTTGAAGCTGGCAAAGACGATCACACTGTCGCCCGGGCGGAGCAGCCCCGAGACACCTGTCACGTCGTCGACCTCCACCGAGACGGCCACGAGATCCTCCGGCACGGTGTAGGACAGTCCGGCCTCATTCGGGAAGGTGAACCGGCTCGCGGTGAGCTGTTCGCCCGCTGAGACGGACACCGCGAGCACCATGTTCTCGATGGGACGCGCCGATGAGAGCCCGTCCTCCGGTACGAACCGGTCGGGCACCTCCTCGAGCTTCGCGTACTCCTTCGAGATCATCTCCTCGGCCGACATGCCCTGCGGCAGGTCCTGCTGGGCCACGAGCACCTGGACCGGCTGGTTCTCTGCCACGATGTCGGTGCGAGCGCTTCGCAGGTATCCCGCCGCCGCGATGGCGGCAACGACCCCGACGACGATCGCGGCCACGAGCAGTATCAGGTTCCTACGCACGTCTGTCGTGCTCCTTCCATTGGGCGCCGCTAGGGGCGCACGAGCCGTGCGGCAAAGACCGCATTCGTACCCGACGTGGGTACGCCATCCTCGAACTCATGGGGGGTTGCCACATAGTCCCCCGGGAACGTCACCTGAGTGACAGGCAGAAAAGCGTTGGACGCTGTAAACGCCGTGACGAAACCCTCCACGCGCCAGCCGCCGGTCGGCGACCGCATGAGCACCGGCATGTTGGCGTAACTGCCGCGAGGGCCGGTGCCCAGGAATCCCCTGAGGCCGGTTGCATACCTGCTCGGCGCAGCGCTCACCACGTCGCCAGCGTGAAGCGAACCCGGATACCCGTGGAGCGCCCAGTCGGCCTCCGACCCGGGAATCGACGAAGCCGGGACCCGTTGCCCCCCGCAGGACGCGTGGTTGACCGAAGCGAGAGTGAGCGGCAGTACGTCGCCGGCGAACTCTCCGTTACCGTCGGCCCGAAGATAGTACGTCTTCTCGACTCCGCCGGGTCGAGTGAACGTCCAGTCGCGCGGATCGTATCCCGAGAAGGACGCGGTGAGTCTCGTTGTCTGCCCACCGTTGACCACCGGCGCGACGAGCGACACCGACCGGACCGGGTTGTCCGGACTTGTCACGTATACGTAGGCCACCGGAAATCCCGAATAGATGGCGGGGTAGCCTGCCATCAGCTGGTACGCAAGGGGATCCGCATGGATGGTCAGGGGAACCCCGAAGTTGCCCGTCGGGGTCAGGACCCGGACGTTGGGAAGGAGCGCCCCGCGCGAATAGGAGTCGATCTGCAAGAACAGCGGACCGGCTGCGGTCACATCGGTCACGGGGACGCCTGCACCGCGCACGATCAGCCGTGCGGCCGGTGCCTGGCGCCTCCGGTACGTGTCGTACAGCGTGTCCTCAGCGCCGTGCCGGTTCGCGTAGATAACGTACACGTCGTAGCCGCCCGGAGCGGCAGGCGCGGTGATGTCCGCACCCCACGTCAACATATCTGCCGAGGTGGCGGTGAGGGGCCCCGCGGCGACCACGGCCCCCGCGCCAGTGCGTACCTCGTAGCGAACGGCAGAGGGTGTTCCCAGGATGGGGAGGCCGAAGGGCGCGACGTAGCGCGCGCCTTTGACCTTTTGGGCGGCTGCGGTCGAGTCGCCCGAGAGCGCGACGTTCGCACGACCCATGGCCGCCCCGAAGATCAGCGGCTCAACAGTGTCGACGCGAACCCTCACGCTGGGGGTGACCCCGGCGCCGCCGGCAAGAGCGCCGCCCTCGATGTCGACAGTCACGTCGGCGGCGGTAAGCCCGTCCAGCGTGCCGACGGCGTTCGCGAGCACCGCTGAACGAGCAGCTTGCTGCACCAGATCCGGCCGCGTGGGCGTCTCGATCAGCTGATCGCAACCCGCGAGAGCGCCGGCGTCGACGGCGGCCTGGACTTTGCGCTTGGTGGCCGCGGACATGCCTACGTCGACGATGAAAGCGAGCATCGCGATGATCACCAGAAAAGACAGCGCCGCGTAGATGGCCACAGCGCCGCACTCATCGCGTAGACACGCTCGCCGCGCATCGCCGGACATGATCACTCGATCCTTTGCGAGGCCGTGGCGACCACGTCGTAGCGCCCGTCGCCGTCGCCATCCATGGTGCTCGCGAAGAAGGGCAGGACGACAGGCACCTGTGACGCGACCCGCACCGACACGATCGAGTTCTGCGCGACTGCGGGATTCGACGGATCGGCTGGGGTGACGACGACCGCGCCCGCGCCCGTCAGGTCGACGGCTGGCGCCGCCTCGCGGACCCGCTGGGCAACGCTGGCCCCCGAGTAGCGAAGTGCTCCGATTCGAGCACCCTCCGCAGCGGCGTGCTCGACCTGGATCACGTTCATGAAGATGAGACCGAACTGCATGACTCCGAGCACCAGAAGGAAGAGCACGGGCGCGATCAGCCCGAACTCGATGGCGGAAGCGCCGTCATCGGCTCTGAGACGAGAGAGCGGCCCGGCGAGACGCACTCGGTTCCCCCTTCTGGACGTGCGGTGCTGGAGACACAGAAGGATGCCGACGCGAAGACACTTCGCGCCGACACCCTCCGAGTCGCATCTGACGCTAGGGAATCGCGGACAGCGCGGTGAGGACACTCTGGTAGACCGGCGTGATCTGACCCCGGATCGACACGATGATTCCGGCAACCGCGGCGATGACGATGAGCAGCAGACCGTACTCGACGGCAGTCGCGCCCTCATCACTGGCGAAAGCGGACTGGACTCGAACGTAGAGTTTCGTAAGCACCACAAACACCTCCCCCCGAAACGGGTACCCGAAAATTCATATCGGCATGTGACGACCGACACTTTACGCACATTAACGGGTACACCGCAGGGCACGAAAAGGAGGCGTTCGTTCACGAACGCACATGATAAAGCAATATTGCGGAAAGTGACCGCCACTCACCGAGTAAGGGAAATCCTTAGGTGCGCACCATCACATCTGCACGCCGAAGGCCCTCGCGATGGCGTAGACGGCGGGGCCCGCGACCACGATCAGCGTCGCCGGAAGGATGCACAGGATCAGCGGAAAGACCATCTTGGCCGGCGCCTTCTGCGCCATCTCCTGCGCCCGCTGGCGGCGCTTCACGCGCAACTCGTGGGACTGCGCACGCATGATGTTGGACACGCTGATGCCAAAGACGTCGGCTTGGACCATCGCCATGATGAACGACGAGAGCTCGGGGACGTCGTTGCGTCCGCCGAGGCGTTTGAGGGCCTCTCGGCGGGAAAGACCGGCCTGCGCATCTTGCAGCATTCGGCCGAACTCCTCCCCCAGCGGCCCGGGCACACGGCGCACGATCTTGGCGACCGCGGCGTCGAAGCCGAGTCCCGCCTCGACCGAGATCAGCAGCATGTCGAGCATGTCGGGCAGGTCCTTGCGGATCCGGTCCTGTCGCTTGCCCGCAAGGATGCTGATCCAGATGCGCGGGATGAAGAAGGTGGCAGCGCCCACTATGAACGCGGCGGCGAGTGACGCCAGGAACGTCTGCCCGGCGAGGAGCCGGAGTATGAAGACCAGGCCGGCCAGAAGGCCCGCGAACATGGTCTGCACAGCGAGCAGGCGACCGGAGTCGATCCCTCTCGGCGAACCTGCGAGAACAAGTGCCCGATCGGCGCTGCGCAGGTACGACACCGGGGTGATGGCGCCGACCATCCTGCCAACGCGCCGCATCGACGGTGCGAGAACGCGCGACGAGAACGGCGCCAGCATCGGCTCGGCCTCGAGCGCCTGGTTCGCCTCGTAGGAGGAAAGCTCGCGGACGCGGTTGCTGACCGTGCGCTCCTCCGAGAAGACCAGAGAGAGTGTGGCGTAGGTGACCAGCGAGATGCAGGCCGCGGCTGCCAGAGTGATCAGAGGTTCCATCTCACACCTCGACCTTCGTGATGCGGTACAGCCAGAAACTGCCGAGCGTCAACAGGACGCCGGTCATCGCGAACGCCACCCAGCCGAGAGGCGATCCCGTCATCGAACTCAGGTACTTGGGGGAAACGAACATCATCGCGCCGAAGAGGAAGAACGGGAGCAGCACGAGGATGATTCCTGAGAAGCGGCCCTCGGCGGTGAGCGCCGAGACCTCACGGCGCAGCTCGGCACGCTCGCGGATCGTTCCCGCGGTGATGTCGAGGACCTCGGCGAGGTTGCCACCCACCTCGCGCTGGATGCCGATCGCGGAGACGACCCAGTGGAAGTCGGGGCTGTCGAGCCGGTTGGCCATCCTCGAGAGCGACTCTTCGAGCGGCAGGCCCAGACGAGTCTCGGACTGCACGCGAGCAAACTCGCCCGCTGCCGGCTCGGCGGTGTCCTGGACGATGAGCTCGAGCGCCTGCTGGAGGCCCCAGCCGGCACGCAGAGAGCCGGCGATAAGCGTGATCACGTCGGGAAGCTGCTCCTCGAAGCGGGCGCGACGGCGAGAGGCTTTCGAGTTGAGGTAGAGGAACGGGACGCACGCGCCGATCATCACGACCACAGCCGAGATGAAGGGCTGGCGGAACGCGATCTGGACCACTACGCCTGCGACGACCACGGACAGCAAATGGAAGTAGATGAGCTCGTTAGGGCGGATCTTGAGGCCCGCGCGCTCGATGCGGACCTTCAAGTCGGCGCTGAAGCCGCGGTCGCCCGCGACCTGGTCGACAGCGCCGCGAAGCTTCGCCCGGATTCCGGCCTGCCCCGCGTTCTGTGACTCGCCGGGCGCAACCTCGGACTGACGCAGCGTCCGGTAGTAGTCGAGTTGATCGACTGCGGGGCCTTCCTTGCGCAGAAGCAGCGCGAGGCCGAGCACGCCCAGGCCAACGGCCAGCCCGGCCGCGACGCCGATGTTCCACGCACCGGCCGCGAACAGCGTGCCGAGCGACTTCGCCGCGAGCGCCTCGCCGCCGGACTTGAACTCAGGGTTGTCGAGCACGGTGATGACGGAAGCCTGCTCCTCGCCGTCGATGGCTCGCACGCTCACTTCGAGATCGGGCGAGTCGGGCTTCGCGCTCGTGTAGACGACGCGCCACGTGCCCTGGATCTCCTCGGCGATGCCCGCGAACAGATCGGTCAGGAGGTCTGACTGCTTGGCCGAGAGCATCTTGCCCTGGGTGCTGCGCGCGACCGCTCGGACCGCCTCGGGGTCGTAGTCCGGCGACGTGAGCGCGATGGCGTAGACCGGTGCGCCCACGTCTTGCAGCCCCTTGATCGCCGAGTCCAGTGAAGTCACGCTCACGGAGTCGCCGCCGTCAGACAGGAGCACGACATAGCGCTGCCCCGCCGATGAGGTCCCGATCAGTTTCGATGCGTCCAGAAGGGCGTCGTAGAGCCCGGTCTCGCCCCCCGCTTTGAGCTTCGAGAGGGCCGAGGCGAGCTGCGAACGGTCGCTCGTGAATCCGGACAGACGCTCGGACTCTTCGCTGAATGCGATGACCGCGATGCGGTCGCGCGGCCCCATCGCACGGATGAACTCGTCTGCCGCCTCTGTGGCGGCGCGCATCGGCGCCCCCTTCATGCTGCCGCTCGTGTCGAGCACGAGCACGACGTCGATCGGCTCGCGCGACGAGGCGCTCACGGGCTCAACCAACTCCGTGGGGCGCTTCACGCCATTCTCGGTGACCGTGAAGCTCGGTGTCTCGCCGCCGGCCATGCTGGCGGGCAGCGCGATGATGAGCTCAACCCCGGGAAAGCCCGAGGCGTTCACCGACTGCAGCACCAGGTCGGACGCGCCGGCGACGGCCGGGGCGGCGAAGACCAGCGCGAAGGCGAGCGCGGCGGCGAGGGCGTGTCGTCGGCTCATCGCTCTCATCCCCGGATCACGGGCGCGAGCGCGAAGGCTTCGGCGGGCAGCGTGACGCCCATGTGCTCGAGCTTCTCGGTGAACTTGGGCCGGATGCCGGTCGGCTTGAGTCGACCGAGGAAGCGGCCCTCCTCGTCCCTGCCCATCGAGTAGTCGAACGAGTAGATCCTTTGCATGACGATGGTGTCGCCTTCGAGTCCCTCGATCTCGGAGACCTCGACGACGCGACGCGTGCCGTCCTGGAGCCTCGAGAGGTGGATGACGACGTCGAGGGCGGCTGTCACCTGCTCGCGGATGGCTCGGACCGGAAGGTCGTAGCCGGCCATGAGCACCATCGTCTCGAGTCGCGACATCGCGTCGCGCGGGGAGTTCGCGTGAATCGTGGAGAGCGAGCCCTCGTGGCCCGTGTTCATCGCCTGGAGCATGTCGAGGGCCTCGGCGCCACGAACCTCGCCGACAACAATGCGGTCCGGGCGCATACGCAGCGAGTTGCGCACGAGGTCGCGGATGGCGACCTGGCCCTTTCCCTCGATGTTGGGAGGCCGGGATTCGAGTCGCAGAACGTGCTTCTGACTCAAGCGGAGCTCGGCCGCGTCCTCGATGGTCACGACGCGCTCGTTGTGCGGGATGAACTGCGAGACCACGTTGAGCAGGGTGGTCTTACCGGTACCGGTACCACCGCTGATCAGGATGTTGAGCTTGCCGGCAACGCACGCCTGGATCAGGTCCACCAGCTCCGGCGTAAGCGTGCCGAAACCGACCAGGTCCTGGACGCTCAGCGGCTCGCGGGAGAACTTCCGGATCGTGAGCATCGGCCCGTTGAGGGCGAGCGGCGAGATGATCGCGTTGACACGCGAGCCGTCGGGGAGGCGCGCGTCGACCATCGGCGAGGACTCGTCCACGCGCCGGCCGACCTCGCCGACGATCTTGTCGATGATGCGCAGAAGGTGCGCCTCGTCGAGGAACCGGGCGTCCGTCTCGTAGATGACGCCGAAACGCTCGATGTAGACGGTCTCGAAGTTGTTGACCATGACCTCGGTGATCTCATCGTCTTCGAGGTAGCGCTGGATGGGACCGTATCCGAGGATGTTGTCGATGACGTCGGTGACGATCTCCTCGCGGTCGAGCGCCGACAGTGGGGTGGACTCTTTGCCCAGATGATCGAGGACGAGGGTCTTGATGCGTGCGCGTACCGACTCGTCATCGCGCGACGCGTCCGCGATCTCGGTACCCATCTCCTCGATGACGAGGTAGTGGAGGTTTCGCTTGACCGCGTCTTTGCTCCACTGGGCGAGTCCGCCGGGGGCGATGGTGTCGCCGGCCCACGGTGTCGCTGCGGACGGATGTCCCTGAGTCACGCTCATCGGTTCACCCCGTTCTTCGTGATCGACCGAGCCAGATCGATGACGGCCTTGGCGACGCCCGACCGCGGGGCGTCCATGACGAGCGGCGTCCCCTTGTTGACCGATCGCGGAACCAACCGGTCGCTCGGGACGCGCGAGACGATGCTTCGACCCAGCGCCCGCTCGACATCCTTCTCCTCGATGAGCACCTTGCTGTCGGCTCGGTTGAGCACGACCTTCACGGTGCCATTGCCCCGGCCAAGCTGCGCAAGCCGAGAGAGCATGACCGAGGTGTCCTTGATGCTCGTGAGCTCCATGCCGGTGACGGCGAGTATCGAGTCGCTGGCGTCGGCCGCCGCGAGTGTCGCCTCATCCCAAGCCGAAGGGGTGTCGACCACGATGAGGTCTGCGGTCTCGCGCAGGAGCTCAAGGATCCGCGCGACCCGAGACGCGGTGACCGTCTCGGCATCTTCAGGGCGGGCCGGCGCGAGCAGAACGCGGACGCCGCTCGAATGTGGGGTGAGAAAGCCCTCGAGGAGCTCGACGTCGAGCCTGTCCGAGGCCGCGACGGCGTCCCGGATCGTGCGCGCGGGCTCGAGCTTCATCATGATTCCGTCGTCTCCGGATGCGAGGTCGAGATCGACAAGGACGACCGATTGACCTTCCGAGGCGAGCGCGGCGGCCAGGTTGGTCGCGATGACCGACTTGCCGACGCCGCCCTTGGTCCCCATCACGGCGACGACCCTTCCCCGCTTCACGTTGCAGCTCGGGTCGTTGGCCCCGCTGCGTCGGACGAGGACCGAACGGTGCGCCTCAAGAACCGCGCTCGCGACCTCGGCCCACGTCTGCGCGGTGGCAGACAAGACATCCTGGAAGCCGGCGCGCATCGCGCGGCGCATGATCTCGGTGTCCACGCTGGGAAGCACGGCGACTGCGGCCACGGCCCGGTCGGACCGAGTCGCCCAGCCCGCGAGGAACGAGGCGTCTTCGAGCGGAACGGACGGACCGACGACGATGACGGTCGCCGCGTCGCGCGACGCGAGCTCGTCAGCCTGGCCAACGCTGAGTGCGTGCTCGATGCGAACATCGTTTCCGGCGAGCAACGAGTCGATCTTGGAAGCGAACTCGGTGCTCTGGTCGACGACGACTATCGTGTTCATTCGTGAGTGTCCCGTCCGTCGGCTATTTGATGTTGGTCCAGCGAACGCCGGTGGTCTTGACCGGAGTGGAGTCCGCCGTGCCGATGAGGGCGAGCCTCAAGATGCCCTCGTCGTCGGCGAACACGAGTCTCTCTACCTCGGCGGGCTTGACCGCGAGCGTGACCGTATTGATGGACGCTCCCTGATCGGTCGGAGCACCCGCGCCCATGAGCGCGCCGCCAGAGGAGGCGGTGGTGACCTCACCGGTCGTCTCGATCGACGTCAGCGACTGACCGATCGCCAGGACGCGGGCGCGTGACAGCACCGTGCGAGTGATCGCGGTGGTGATGTCGCCGGACTTCTCTTCGAACGTGGTGATCACGGCGACGTAGTCACCCGGCTTGAGGAATCCCGAGACCCCTCGGACCGGATCATCGCGGACCGAGACGGCGAGGTGCCCCTCCGGCAGTGCGTACGCGGCGCCGGCCTCGGCAGCGAAGCGGAAGTCTCCTTGGGTCACTTGCTCGCCAGGCGTGAGCGAGACCGCGCACACCTGCCCGTCGATCTTGTTGAACGACGAGACGGCCTCTTGGGCGACGTACTGCCGTGCAACCTCGCGCTTGACTATTGCACCGTCGGCGAGCGCCTGCTCGGCGGTGGTCCCTGCCGGGACCGACTTCTCGGCGACGAGCACTGCTATGGGCTGAGTTCCGGCCTCCAACTGCCGCCGGGCGGAGTCGAGGTAGCCGCCCACGGCGATTGCCGCGAACACTCCGAGCGCGAGAGCGACGACGAGTATGACGATCTTGGTGCGCATGATGTTCCCCCCGAGTGTCGGAATAGCTACTCAACCAGGCGATACGCGATGGCTCCGTACGGATTGACCGGGCCCCAGATCAGCACGTCGTCGTCGACGCCGACGGGCTTGATGAACCTGCCGTCCACGTAGCAATCGTTGCCGACGGTGCCCATGTTCTCGATGTAGAAGTAGGCGAAGCCGATGACCAACGCATCAGTCGCGCCGTTAAGGCCGGTCCAGTTGTAGACGATCGGCGGACCCGGATCGACGATGATCGGGCAGACGATGACGCGGTGGCAGTCGGGGTCGAGGATGTCGACGTACCCATCCTCGCGCTGCACCGCGACGTCCTGGAATGCGCATGCGTCGCCGGCGATCCACTCATCCAGGCTGCGCACCACCGTGTTGCCGTTGATGCCGGGCCGGGTGTTGTACAGCGTGTTCAGATAGACCGGGTTGGGTACGCCGCCACCGCTGAGTGCACCGGTGATCTCGTTGTTGCCCACGTGGCCGAGAGGCGGGTCGGTGAGCGACATGAACTGGAAGTTGCCCGCCTCGCCTTGCTGCGACGGCTGCTTGAGCCGGATCGGGTAGCCGAACGGATAGCCGAACGGCGACGTCCCGGACGGCTCGGCCGACATGATCCCGAACGGCATCACTCCGTGACCGTAGCCGGCGGGCGACTGTACCTTGGCCACCGCGGTGGCCCCAACGCGCCCGGTGTCGCGCCCGAGGAAGCGCGCGAACATCAGCGTGCGCTCGGGATCGCGCACGGTGCATACGACGGTGTCGTTGCCCTGCACGACGGACTCGATCTGCGGAGATGCGAGCCCGAGAGCGCCGGCATTGCGGCCCGCGTAGTCGTTGGACGCCGCAACCGCGGCCGCGCTGTTGGTCGGAAGCTCCTGTACCCCCGCGAGCGCGCCAGCATCGGCAGCGCCCTGGAGCGAGCGCCTCTCCGAGTACAGCGCACCAGCATCTATATAGAACGCACCAAGGCCGAGCAGGACCACCAACATCACCGCGATGACCACCGCGGTCGCGCCGGTGTCGTCGGCCAGAAAGCGCCTAGTATCCATCCCCATGTCGAATCCCCCTCGTCAGCCGAGCCCTCACTCGGCTCTCATCTCGACGGTGACGGGTGGAATCACCCACGGCAGATCCGGGAGCAACAGCGCCTCGTACGCGTACGAGACCGAGACCGTGACGCGGTCGGCTCCCATGTCCACACCCGTCGAGACCGACAGCCGTCCGGGATCGAGCGGGTATGCCCGGTCGTAGACGGTCGCGTTCGCCGCGGCGGCATCGTGCGTACCGACGGCAAGAACCCGCGCACCCTCGCGCGCGGCGTAACTCATCGCCATTCGCGCCTGGTACATGCGAGCGCCCTCGATGAATCCGTAGATCATCAGCAGCAGTACAGGCAGCAGGATTGCGAACTCCAGCGCGGCGGCGCCGGCATCCCCGGTTGCCGAGCGGCGGATTCTCCTGCTGTCCATGAATCGAAACACCACACTCCCCCTCCTGCACGAGAGGGGGGCGGCGACGCCGCTCCCCCTCTGCGCAAGATGTGCTGACTGCGTACCTGGCGGATCAGAACGGGACGCGGCCGGCGATGCCGGTGAAGAACGTGTTGAGCGCACCACCAAAGAGACCCACACCCGCAACGATGATCAGCGCGATCAAGGCGACGAGGACGCCGTACTCGAGAGCGGTCGCTCCCTCGTCATCGGCGAAACGTGCATACAGTGCCTGCAGCATGTCGGTGACACCTCCCCCCTGAGGAGACCCGTACGTTCTCCCCTGTCCGCCGGTTGCGCATCTGCGCGACTTGAGCCTCCCATCCGACGGCCGTACTCGGCTCATAGTGATAGTTTCACCAAGACCAGGGTGAGTGCCTGTCGGCCGATGCGTCGGAGTGTGTGCACCTTCTGTGTGAGGGCGCACTCCACCCTTTGGAGGATGCGGGATGGGGACAGGTATGAGCGGTGGAGCTCAGTGCCCGAGGCGCACGATTCCGGCTCTGACCGCCGCGAGCACCGCTTGGGTGCGGTCCGCTGTGCTGAGCTTGCGAAGGATGTGGCTCACGTGCGTTTTGACCGTGGTCTCACCGATCCACAACGCACGGCCGATCTCCTTGTTCGACATGCCCTTGGCCATCAGTTGCAGGACCTCGGTCTCGCGATCCGAGAGAGGTTCGGCGAGGCGGTCGGCATCTCGGCCACGTCCGGCGATGACGCGATCGGCGACGGCGGAGTCGAAGACCGCCTGTCCATCGGCGACGGCCCTGATGGCGTGCACGATCCTCTCGGGCTGGGTGTCTTTGAGCAAGTAGCCGCACGCACCGGCCGACAGGACGCCGAAGAGCTCCTCGTCTTCATCGAAGCTCGTGAGAATGAGGACCCGCGTGTCCGCCGAGGACTCCCGTACCTGGCGACAGACCTCCACACCGCCCTCACCGGGCATGCGCATGTCCAGAACCAGTACGTCGGGCAGTGTGTCTTTGCATCCCGCGACAGCGCCTGAGCAGTCGGAGGCCTCACCAACCACGGTGATATCTCCCTCAGCCTCGAGCATCGTCCGTAGCGCGTAGCGAACGAGCTCGTGGTCATCGGCCACAAACACCCGGATTCCGGTCCCCGTCATACCGCCCCCCCAACGGGCAAGCTCACTCTGATGATGGTACCCCTGCCGGGCTCGCTATCGACCACGACCGACCCCGCATCCCTTCGGACGCGCTCCTTGATGCTGCTCAAACCGAGCCCCTTGGTCTCATGCTCCATGACGGCGTCCGCGTCGAACCCGTCACCGTCGTCGCTCACGGTGAGGCCGATCACTCCCGGCTGGCTCGCATCGATGCGCACTATCACCCACTCGGCGTTGGAGTGCTTGACCGCGTTACTGACCGCCTCTTTGGCGACGCGGTAAAGGCATGCCTCCTCCGACGGCGTCAGCCGGTGGGGTGATCCCTCCACCACCACGCGCCCCCTGACGTGGCGGTCCGCGGTAACCTCGGACACCCAGTAGTCGATTGCTCCCACCAACCCGAGCTCTGCGAGCTTCATCGGACGCAGGTCGTAGATGAAGCGCCGAAGCTCGGTCATCGACGTGTTGAGGTGGCGCTGGAGCTCGTCGAGCCGGACCGCCACCCCTGCGGGGTCGCGCATGACCTGCTTCTTGCACAACTCGAGGCCCAGTGAGATCGAGAAGAGCGACTGCACGACTCCGTCATGCATCTCCCGCGCGATGCGGTCGCGCTCGCTGGCAAGGAGGACATAGCGCCCTTGCTCGGCCAGGCGCGCGTTCTCGATGGCGGACGCGGCGAACGCCGAGAGAACGGCGATGAAGCCGATCTGGTCGGGCGTGAACGGGTGTGAGTGGGTGTTGATCGCGCACAGCAGCCCGATCGGATGGTCCTGTACCCGTACCGGCCCGCACAACAGCCATGCGTCGTCAGCGGGATGGTCTTCGAGGATGGGCTCGTCGGCCGCAAACGCCCGTTCACCGAGCGCATCAAGACGGCTCTCCCACCAGCTCTGGGCATGCTGGTCGCGACGGCCCCGGACGACGATGGTGTCGAGGTCGACGTGCCCGCTGTGCTCGTCGGTGAGTACGAGTACTGCCTTGTCGGTGTTGGTGATGCGCTTTGCGCGCTCGACGATGATCCGCAGCGTCTCTTCGATGCCGATGGCCGATGACACGGCGTCGGCCACCTCGTTGAGAGTCGCGATGAGCTCCGAGCGCACAGCGCGCTCAACACCCTCGCTGCGCCCGAAGACCGCGCCCACGCGGTCGATGAATGCAGCAGAGCTCGTGGTCTTCGCCGTGCCCACGGCGAGTTTCGACACCGGCTCGTTCGTATTCACTGTGATCCCCACTCGCCTAGCCGCTGGTCTCCCCCAAGACCGTTCCCACTAACGGCGTCAGCATCCCCCGAAGTATAGCGCGAGGCTCCTCAATCACGCCATGGCGCGCGACGAACGGTACGCGGCGAGCAGCTGACGTGACTCGGACTCGAGTCGCAGCCGCACCGGCTCCCTCCGCCGGTCCCACCGATCGATGCCATCCCAGTGCCATAGGTGGCCCCAGAACCCGTGACCGATTGCGTCCTGCGTGCAATGAAGCGCCTCGCCGAGCGAGACCAGGTCCCCGTCCGAGACTGCGGCCGCAAAGAGACGCCTGGCCCGGCGACGAGCGCCGAGCCAGGCGAAGTGATACCCCTTGTTGCGCCACACGCGCACGCTGTGAATCCGATCCACGGCCCAATCAGCCGCAGCGATCGCCTCGGCGTCCTCTTCCGAGAAGCCCTCGCCGATCGCCCACGCCCTCGTGCGCGTGTAGTGGACGTCTCGATCCACCCTGCGCGTCAGGCGTTGTAGACGGGCGGCGCGGCGGGCGGCGGCTCCGGTGAGCTGCTTCGCTCGACGACAGGGGCCTCGGGTTCGGCGGCCTCCTCGGCAGGAGGCTCGTTGTCCTTGCGCTCTTTCTCCTGCGCAACGAACTCAGGCCACCTGTTGGCGAGCAGCGCCTCGAGCTCTTCCTTGTCCACCGTCTCGCGTTCGATCAGCACCTCGACCATCTGATCGAGCTGCTGGCGGCGCTCAGAGATGATGGCACGAGCCTTCTCGTAGCCGTCGTCGATGAGACGCGATATCTCCTTGTCGATCTCGTAGGCGATCTCGGGGCTGTAATCCGCGTTCGCGGAGAAGTCGCGGCCGAGGAAGACCTCGTGGTTGGCATCGCCAAACGTCTGCGGTCCGAGCTTCTCGGACATACCGAATCGCGTGACCATCTGCTTCGCGAGCTTGGTTGCCCGCTCGATGTCGTTGCTCGCGCCCGTGGTGACGTCGCCGACGGCGACCTCCTCGGCGACGCGCCCTCCGAGCATCATCGCGATCTGGTCGAGCATCTGCTGACGGCTGGTGAGGAACTTGTCCTCGGTCGGCAGCGAGAGCGTGTAACCGAGCGCCTGGCCTCGGGCAATGATCGAGATCTTGTGCACCGGGTCGGTATGAGGGAGCACGTGACCCACGAGCGCGTGACCCGCCTCGTGGAACGCGATGATCTTCTTCTCTTCATCCGAGATGAGCCGGCTCTTGCGCTCCGGACCCGAGATGACCCGCTCGATGGACTCGTCGAGCTCCTTCATGTCAACGCGCTTCTTGTTGTGACGGGCCGCGAGCAGCGCAGCCTCGTTGACGAGGTTCGCGAGGTCCGCCCCGGTGAATCCCGGCGTACGGCGAGCCAGCACCTCGAGGTCGATGTCCTCGGCCAGAGGCTTGCCCCGCGTGTGGATCTTGAGGATCGCGAGGCGCCCCTTGAGATCGGGACGGTCGACGACGACCTGCCGGTCGAAGCGGCCCGGACGAAGGAGCGCCGGGTCGAGAATGTCGGGACGGTTGGTGGCGGCGATCAGGATGACGTTGTCCTTGATGTCGAAACCGTCCATCTCGACGAGCAGCTGGTTGAGCGTCTGCTCGCGCTCGTCATGGCCGCCGCCGAGGCCGGCGCCGCGCTGGCGGCCGACCGCGTCGATCTCGTCCATGAAGATGATGCAGGGGTTGGCGGCCTTGGCCTGCTCGAACAGATCGCGCACGCGAGAGGCGCCGACGCCGACGAACATCTCGACGAAGTCGGAACCGCTGATCGAGAAGAACGGGACTGCGGCCTCACCGGCGACCGCCCGGGCCAGCAGCGTCTTACCTGTGCCCGGAGGGCCCACCAGCAGGACTCCCTTGGGGATCTTCGCTCCCAGGGCCTGGAACTTGCCGGGGTTGGCGAGGAACTCCTTGATCTCCTGGAGCTCTTCGATGGCCTCATCGACGCCCGCCACGTCCTTGAACGTGACTCGCGGCTGGTCGCGCGTCATCCGCTTAACCTTGGCCTTGCCGAAGTTCATGATCTTGGAGCTGCCGCCCTGCATCTGGTTGAGGAAGAAGATCATCACGCCAACGAGCAGCAGGATCGGCAGGAGCGAGGTGAGGATGGTCACCCACGGGCTCGGCGGATCGACGTTGGTGGTGTAGACAAGGTCGTTGGTCTCGGCCAGCTCGTAGAACGAGTCGTCACCGACGAACGTGGAGGCGAACTCCGCGGGGTCCTTCTTGGCGGTCTTGTCCGCCTCGTCAGCCCAGTACAGACCCTCGACGACGCCGTCGCGCGGGAAGTACGTGGCTTCCTTCACGAGCCCGTTCTCGACCGCGGTCACGAACTCACTCGTGGTGAGCTCGGCCGGCTTCTGAGTACTCTCGGTCACCTGGGTCGTCACGAACCAGATGGCGATCGCGAGGATGACCAGGTAGATGACGACTGTTCTGAAGTTTCTGTTCACGAGCGTGGTCTCCTTGACCCGGCGCCTGGGTTGGCGCGTTTAGTCGCTGTATACCTCGGGCTTGAGAATCCCGATGTAGGGCAGGTTGCGGTACTTCTCCGCGTAGTCGAGTCCATACCCGATGACGAACTCGTCGGGGATATCGAAACCCGTGTACTTACAATCGATAGGTACCCGCTGCTTGCCCTGCTTGCTCAGTAGTGTGACGACTTCGAGCGAAGCGGGTTTGCGCGAGGCGAGGTTGCGAAGCAGATACTTGAGCGTGAGACCGGTGTCGAGAATGTCCTCGACCACCAAGACGTTGCGCCCCTCGATGTCCTCGTCCAGGTCCTTGAGGATGCGCACGACGCCGGAACTCTTGGTCGAAGAGCCGTAGCTCGAGACCGCCATGAAGTCGAGCTCGACCGGGCAGGTGATGGAGCGGGCGAGGTCGGCGACGAAGAGCGCGGCGCCTCGCAGGACCGCGACGAGCAGAACACCCTCGTCACCGTAGTCGGCACTGATCTGGGCACCCAGCTCGCGCACTCGCTGCTGGATGTCGTCCTCGGTCATGATCACGCTTGAGACGTCGGGGTGCATCGGTTCCATTCGCTCCGTTCGAACATGTCGCCCTAGCGGGCGACGTCCTCATTTCGTCGCCAGGTCAGTCTGACCGCATCTCGCGTGTCAGGTCCGACCCGGTAGTCCTCACTCATACGTATGCCCGCGACCCACACTATTCGGTCACCGTCTCTGACGACGGGCACCGCACCACGCATGCGGCGGGGCACTTTGGCGTCGACAAGGAGGTCCGAGAGTTTGCGGGATCCGTCCATGCCGAGCGGTCTGATCCGGTCACCGGGGCGCGGTCCGTCAACAGTGAGCTCAGCGCCCACGGCCCCCGCATCGATGACCACCGTGTCGGGACCGCCGGTCGTGTCGTCCACGGGGGCGATCTGCGCCACGATTTCTCCGGCTTCGCCGAGGTCGGCGATACCCGGAACAGTGAGCAACCCGGGTGCCACCATCGCGAGACGCTCACCCGTGCGAGAGACGACCATAGTACCGTACTCGTTCTCGGCCCGCAGTCCCTCCGGAAGGTCGCGCGCGAAGCCGTCGACGGCCATCCCGTCGACCAGCGCTTCCACGTGTGCAGCTTCGAGCCGCGACGCCTCGGGAAACGCGCTGACGAGCGCTGCGCGCACCGTCCGCCGCGCCATCGTGCGGTCCAGCGTGCGCATCAGATCACGGGCGAACTCGAGGCGGCCGTTGACCTCGGCAGCGAAGTCGCGGGCAAACGAACCGGCCATGGCCGAGAGCAAGGCGTCGTCATCGGCGAGCAGATTCATGGTGCGCGCGAGCGACGCGCGAAACGACGGGTTCAGGCTCTCCGCGGCAGGCACGATCTGTGCCCGGATGAGAGCCCGGGTGCGATCGGTGTCGGCGTTGGTGGCGTCCTCGCGCCATTCGAGTCCCTCAGCCAGCAGCCACGACCGAACCTCGTCGCGCGAAACCTCGATCAGCGGCCTGACGATGCGACCGCGCGTCGGCGCGATCGAGCCGAGCGCACCGCTCCCCGCGCCGGCGATAGCGCGCATGAAGAACGTCTCGACGCGATCGTCGAGCGTGTGCGCGATGGCGATGCGTCCGCGAGAGATGGTGAGTCCCGCCTCGACGCACCACGCGTCGAGTTCATCGGCGGCGAAACGGGAGCGGACCCGACGGCCCGCGTCCTCGAGGTTGAGCCGCTCTGACTCGGCGTACGGGGCGACCTCGAAGCGAACGACTCGGCACTCGACTCCCAGCTCATCGCACAGGCCGCGTACGAACCTCTCGTCAGCGTCCGAATCCGCGCCCCGCAAAAGGTGATTCACGTGCAGGACGCGCAAGGGATGCTCGCCGAGAACCCCGCGGGCCAAGAGGTGGAGCAGTGCGACCGAGTCCCCGCCGCCCGAGACCATGGCCAGGATGGGACAGCCGTCGGGAAGCATCGTGTGCCGCGCGACGGTGGCCGCCATGGTGTCAGTGAGGGATCCCATGCAACGAGGTTACCTGAGTGGGCCGACATCCGTGTGGAGTCTCGGTGTAATCGGGGCCGCGCGTGTCAGGGGCGGTCGAGCGAGCCCTGCTCCTCGGCGATCTCGACGACCCATCGGGCGGTGCGCCCGACGAGCATCGTGCAGTGCGCCCATCGCTCCGGGAGGTGCATGCCGCCGATGCGCTGGACGACTTCTTCGCAGCTCATCGCGTCCTGGTCGTCGACCCATCGGCGCCGAAGCTCACCGGCGAAGTCGTAACTCGGCTCCCACGGATCCTCGGGGCCGGTCCTGCCGGTGAGGAGGCCCGAGGCCATCACGCCGCCTGCGAGCGCGCCGCAGATGCAGCGCGATCCGCCGAGCCCTTCGCAGAAGCCCGACGCCATCTTGTAGACCTCCGGCGGCATCGGATGGCCGAGAACCTCGTTCACGGCCTTGAGGACCGACTCGCCGCACCAGTAGCCCGCCTCGTAGTACGAAGACGCGGCGAACTCCGCCTCATCGGCGCGCGACACCGCGCCCAGAGGCTGCAGTGCCCTGCTGGCGGCAGGTATCTGAGGGATGCTCGCCATGGGTCCTCACGGTCTCGCTAGTCATATCAGCGGTACTTATCTACAATATCACTAGTTCACGCACTTCCGACAGCGAATACCACGCCGTTCCCGTGTCGGATGGCAGCACGGGAGCACGAATGGGAACACTTACGCTGCATGGGGATGCGTGCGAACACTGCACGACCCCGTCGAATGGGTTCGCCTTGAGCGACCCGAAGGAAGGAGTACCGTTCATGTATCGCACCTACCTGAGGATCGCGCTCGGCGCCATGCTGGCGCTCAGCCTCGCGCTCGTCGGCTGTTCGCAGCCGGCCGAGACACCGGACGAGCCCGCCGCACCTGCGGTCAAGGAGGGGCCCGAGGTCAACGTGGCATCACTGCTCGACTCCGAAGGCGTCGTTCTCGGCAATATGATCATCAAGATGCTTGAGGCCGACGGCATCGTGACCGTCGACAAGACCAAGTTCGGAACGCCGGACGTCGTGCGCAAGGCCCTGCTCGCCGGCGACGTGGACGCGTCGATCGACTACACCGGTTCGGGCCAGTACTACGTCGGCCCCGAAGGCGACCCGATGTGGAACGATCCCGTCGCAGGCTACGAGCAGATCAAGACCGAGGACGCCAAGAACGGCCTGGCCTGGCTCACCCCCGCACCGGCAAACAATGGCGAGTACCTCGCGGTGAAGGAGGAGTTCGCGGACGCGAACAAGCTCGTCACCATAGAGGACTTCGCGAAGTATGTGAATGGCGGCGGCGCCACCAAGCTCGTGGGTGACCAGTCGTGGATGGACAACCCGGCGGGCCTGCCGGCTTACGAGAAGGCCTACGGCTTCACCCTCACGGACGACCAGAAGATCGGCCTGTCCAACGGCGTGACGGCACAGTTCATAGAAGCGGTGGTCAAGGGCACGGACGGCGCGAATGTCGCCGAGGTGTACGCCACCGACGGCGGCCTGGCCGAGCAGGGTCTCGTCATCCTGACCGACAGCAAGAACGTCCCGCCGGTCTACGCTCCGACGCCTGTCTTCCGCACGGAGATCGTCGAGTCGTACCCTGAGATCGAGTCGATCCTCGCCCCGGTCTTCGAGTCGCTCACGACCGAGAAGCTCCAGGAGCTCAACCGCGAGGTCGCATTCGGCGGCAAGTCGGGAGCCGACGTCGCCGAGGAGTACCTGACCGCAAACGGGTTCCTCAAGTAGAAAGCCAGCGGGTGACACCGAACGTCGGCACAGTACGAGAGCACGCAAAGGTCGTCGCGGTCACGGGGGCACTCCTCGGGGCCGCGGCGGCCTTCTCTTCGCATGGCATCGCCTTCAACGCGAACCGCATCGTCGACGGCGAACCCACGTCGCTGGTCTACGGCCTCGGCGTGTGGGGGTGGGTGCTGGTCGGCGTGTGGCTGGCCATCGCGATGGTGGCGCTCAGCCCCCTGCCCGACAAGGTCCGTGGCGTCGTCGGGACACTGCTTGGCGGCGCAGCGCCCGTGCTCATGCTGTGGAGTGCCGGAGCGGCCGCGGCGCAGTGGGTCGTGACCAGCTCGGACATCGCCAGGACTTCGCTTCTGTGGGCCGCGTGGCTATCGTTGTTCGCCTCCTACGTGGTTATCTTCGCAACGACGGCCTGGGTCCCGCCGGGCTGGCTGCGCGGCGCGCTGACGTACCTGCCGATCATGGGCGTCTTCGTCCTCATCGCGACCGGCGCTCTCTCCGAACTCGCGGTCGCACGCGAGTACGCGAACAACGCGGAATCGTTCGCACGGGAACTGCGGCTGCACCTCGCGTACGTTGCCGGCGCGGTCTCGATCGGGCTGACGGCCGGGCTCGCCCTAGGGCTGCTCGCAGTGCGACGCCGGTCGCTGGAGCCCGCAGTGTTCGGCACGCTCAACGTGCTGCAGGTCTTCCCCACACTCGCTTTCATCGGACTGATGAACCCGATCCTCGCAGGCCTCTCCGAGAGAGTCGCCCTGTTCGATCAGCTCGGCGTGCGCGGGGTGGGGTGGGCGCCGGTCATCATCGTGCTGTCCGCGTACGCGGTCTATCCGATCGCGCGTAACACGTACACGGCGCTCTCGAGTCTCGATACCGGCGTGCTGGATGCGGCCCGCGGCGTGGGGATGGGTCGCAGCCGCATGCTGCGCGAGATCGAGTTCCCGCTCGCGCTGCCGGTGATAGTCGCCGGACTCAGGGTCGCGCTCGTCCAGACGACCGCCGGCGCCATCGTCGCGGGGCTCGTCGGCGGCGGGGGCCTGGGCACGTTCGTCTTTCTCGGCGCGGGAGAGACAGCGACCGACCTCATCTTGCTCGGCGTGATTCCCATCGTCGCGCTCGCGCTGTTCTTTGACCGGTCGGTACTCGCGCTTCAGCGGGCACTACAACCTTGGGACACCACCACATGATCGAGATCTCCGGACTCACCAAGCGCTACGAGGATTTCACCGCCGTCGACAACGTCTCGCTAAACGTCGACGACGGCCAGTTCGCGGTGCTTCTCGGCCCGTCGGGTTCGGGCAAGACCACGCTCCTGCGAATGGTGAATCGGATGATCGAACCCACCAGCGGCACGGTGCGCATCGACGGTCGGGACACCTCGACGCTCAAGCCCGAGCAACTCCGGCGCTCAATGGGCTACGTGATACAGAACACCGGCCTGTTCCCCAACATGACGATCAGCAAGAACGTCGCGACGGTCCCCAGACTGCTCGGCTGGGACCGCAAGCGCACCGACGCGCGCGTGGATGAACTGCTCGACTTGGTGGGCCTCGACCCGGACGTCTACGGCCCCAAGCGGCCCTCGCAGCTCTCCGGCGGCGAGGCGCAGCGGGTCGGCGTCGCGCGCGCACTGGCGGCCGACCCTCCCGTCCTGCTGATGGACGAGCCGTTCGGCGCCGTCGATCCGCTCACTCGCGAGCGGCTGCAGCACGAGATGAAGCGGCTGCAGGAGAAGGTGCGCAAGACCATCCTGTTCGTGACCCACGATATCGACGAGGCCGTGCTTCTCGCCGACCGCATCGCGCTGCTCAAGAACGGGGTCGTGCAGCAGTACTCGACGCCCGAGGCGATGTGGCGCGAGCCGGCCAACGACTTCGTTCGCGGCTTCTTTGGCGAGAACCTGGGGCTGCGCATCATGGCGCGCCACTGCCTGAGCTCGGTTCCGCTCGACCCGCTGCCCAGTGGACTCGACGCCGGGTCGCTCCCGCGGGTGGACGCGAGCGCGACCCTCAAGGAGGCCCTCGCCGAGCTCGTCGGAGCGGGAGCCGAGCGGGTGGTCGTGGTGGATGGCGAGCGCGCGCTCGGGACTTTCGGGTTCGATGCGCTCATGCGCGCGCTCAACCACAGCGAGGGCGACGGCAGCGGCTGCGAGACGCCGGACCCGGAAGGCGCACAGGCGTGAGGGTGTCTCGGACACGAATGGTGGTTCACTGGGCGACGATCGCGATCCTCGCCGGCGCGACGCTGTGGATGACTTTCGACACCGAGGGCTTCGCACGCCTGCTCTCCGCACTCGTCCCCGACGCCGAGACCGTCATCTACCCCACCAAACCGCTGTCGACCCTCATGGCCGAGCAGGTCGTCTTGGTCGCCATCGCGAGCGCGCTCGCGCTCATCGTCGGCTCGGCGCTGGGCGGCCTGGCGCTCTCACGGGTGGGACGCCCCTTCCGCGACATCATCGTAAGTATGGGCAGCCTCGCACAGACCATCCCGAGCGTAGCCATCATGGCGCTCGCGGTCCCCGTCATCGGCTACGGCGCGGAGCCGGTCGTCCTCGCGCTCGTGCTCTACAGCATCCTGCCGATCATGCTCAACGTCATCGCCGGCATCGAGGGCGTGTCACCCGATGCCTTCGACGCCGCGGTAGGCATGGGTATGTCGCCGCTGCAGCGCTTCTTCTCGGTACAGCTTCCTCTGGCCATGCCGGTGATCGCGGGCGGGATCAAGAACATGCTCGTGATCAACGTCAGCGCGGCAACGATGGGCGCGGTCGTGGCGGCCGGAGGGCTCGGCATGCCGATCCTGGCGGGCTTCCACGACTACAACGACGCCTTCATACTCGAGGGCGCACTCCCCGCCATCGCACTCGCGCTGCTGCTCGACCGGTTGCTCACCTCACCCGGCGAGCTGAAGGTCGAACCTGTCGCGTGACGGTCGGCGTCGGGCGCTGGCGCGACGCCGCCGTCGGGCATAGACTGGTCGTCGTTGTCCTCAAAACCCGTCTGTGGAGGCGAATCGCGCGTGCACCCCTTCCGTCTGATCGACACCGCCCTGGACCCCATCGCCGAGAAGGTCGCCGCCGGGACGCGTCTCACCCGGGAAGACGGCATCGCGCTCTACGCGAGCAACGACCTGCTGGGCATCGGGCAGATGGCGGACTTCGCACGGCGCCGCATCAACGGCGACCGCGTCTACTTCATGGTCAACCGCCACATCAACCCCACCAACATCTGCCGCAATCGCTGCAAGTTCTGCGCGTTCGCACGTAGCGAGGGCGAAGAGGGAGCCTACGAGATGACGCTCGATTCGGTCGCCGAGGCGGCGGCCGAAGGTGCGGCGGACGGCGCATTCGAGATCCACATCGTGAGCGGACTGCACCCCGACTGGAGCTACGACTTCTACGTCGACATGGTCCGCCGCACTCGCGAGTCGGTGCCCGACAACGTCATAGTCCAGGCGTTCACCGCCGTTGAGATCGAGCACATGGCGATCATCGGCGAGAAGACCACCAAGGAGGTCCTCGCCGACCTCAAGGAAGCCGGCCTCGACGCACTGCCGGGCGGCGGCGCCGAGATCTTCAGCGAACGCACGCGCGCAGCGGCCTGGGACAAGAAGACGTCGAGCGACACCTGGCTGCGCATTCATGCGGAGGCGCACGAGCTGGGCATAGCCACCAACTGCACCATGCTCTACGGCCACATCGAGACCGCCGAGGAGCGCGTGGACCACCTCATCCGCCTGCGCGAACAGCAGGACCGGAGCCAGGGCTTCCTCGCGTTCATCCCGCTCGCCTTCCATCCGGCCAACACCGAGCTGGAGGACCTGCCCGGCACGACCGGTTTCGACGACCTCAAGACGCTTGCCATCTCGCGCCTCATGCTCGACAACATCCCGCACGTCAAAGCGTTCTGGATCATGGTCGGCCTGAAGGTCGCGCAGCTCTCGACCTGCTTCGGCGTCGATGACATAGACGGCACCGTGGTCGAGGAGAAGATCACGCACATGGCCGGCGCCACCACTCCCGAGGCGCTTTCCAAGGAGGACCTCGTCGCAATGATCGCCGAGACGGGACACGTCGCTGTCGAGCGCGACACCCTCTACCGCATCGTGCACACGTATGCCGAGGAGCCCGCCGCCCCGGTCTGGAACGCAGGTCCCATCGGCGCGCCTCCGCTTGCCGGAGTCGCCAGCGGCACCGTCGCGACCGGCTCGTAGCCGCTAGGCCAACAGCGCCGGATCCCAGTCGACAGGGCCGATCACGAAGAGCACGTCCCCGGCGGCGAGTTCCGTGCTGCTGTGCGGATTGCCGACGGTCGTACCTTCGTGGGTCACGCCAAGGACCGTCACGCCGTGCTCGGAGCGCATCCCGCTCGTCGCGATCGTGCGACCCACGATCGGTGAGTTCTCGGTGAGGCGCAGCGTGTGTGTCATCAGGTCCGGGATATCGACGCGCAGGTCTGCAACCGAGGTGGACTCCTTCGAGAGACTGCGCGCCATGCGCCTCCACTGCCCGCGCACTTCGCCGATGTGCCGCTTGATGTCCTCGCGCGGCACCAGCATGCGCGTGAGCACCCGCGAGAAGACCTCGATCGAGACCTCCATCTCATCGGCGATGACCTCGTCGGCACCGAGCGCGCTCAGTGGCTCGACCTCGCGCAGGTAGCGGCTGCGGACCAGGATGAAGGCGTCCGGGGCGAGCCGACGCCCCAGCTCGACGATGCGGCGAGCACCGGCCGGGTCGTCGATCACCACGACGATCGCGCGCGCCTTGTCCGCGTGGACGTGGCGCAGGATCGGCTCGCTGCTGGCGTCACCGTAATAGATCGGCTCGCCCGCCGCGCGGGCTTCTCGGACGGTGGCTGCATTCATCTCGACGATCGCGTACGGGACCTGCGACAGCTTCGCGGTTCTCGCGAGATTCCTGCCGGTGACCCCGAAGCCCACGATGACGATGTGGCCGGACGCAGCCCCCACCGTCGAGCTCTCGGGCGCTCCCGCGCCTCGGTTGATGCGGACCAGCGGCGTCTTGCACAGCGCCTCGGCCAGCCTCGGACCGACGGCGACGAGCGCGGGCGTGAAGATCATGCTGAGCACGGCGACGTCGAGCACCGTCTGGAAGACGTCTTGACCGAACAGCCCCGCGGTGACGCCGGCGGTCGTGGCCACGAGGGAGAACTCGCCCACCTGTCCGAGCGCGACGCCCGCCAACACCGAGCTCCTCAGCGGAAGCCCCGTTGCGAGCGCTGAGATTGCTCCGATCACCGGCTTGATGAACAGCACGCCAAGCGTCAGCAGCGCGATGCGCCCGGGGTCGGCCAGCAGGTAGTCGACGTCGAGGAGCATGCCGGTGGAGACGAAGAACAGGCTCATGAACACGTCGCGGAACGGGAGCATCACGCTTACCGCCTGGTGCGAGTACTCGGACTCCGAGATGATCAGGCCGGCGAGGAACGCGCCGAGCGCGAGGGAAAGTCCCGCCGACTGCGTGAACACGGCTATGCCGATGCACAGCGTGATCACTCCGAGAAGGAACGCCTCGGAGCTACGGGTCCGGGTGATGCGCTCGAGTATCCACGGGACGACCCACTTGTAGGCCGCGTACGCGAACACCGCGACGCCCGCGACCCGAAGCGCCATCGCACCCACGGAGCCGAGTCCCGACTCCAGACCGCCGCCCGCCAGCAGCGGCGCCGCCAGCATCACCGGCACGACCGCGATGTCCTGGTAGATGAGTGAGGCGACGACGTTTCGCCCGTGGGGCGTGTCGAGTTCCGCCCTGCCCTGCAGCATGCGCAGCACGATAGCCGTGCTCGAGAGCGCGACCACGAATCCGATGTAGACACTCTGCTGGGTGGTCGAGCCCATGAGCAGTGTGCCTGCCGCGACGACAGCCGCGGTGCCGAAGAACTGAATCGACCCGCCGAGCAGGAACTGCCGCCTCAGGTGCGAGATGTCGGCGATCGAGAACTCGAGGCCGATGACGAACAGCAGCAATACCACGCCGATCTCGGCGAGCAGCTCGATCTGGTGAACGTTGCGCACCAGCCCGAAGATCTGCGGACCGGCAAGCACTCCGGTGACGAGCAGGCCGATCGAGGTCGGCACCCGAAGCCGGTGGCACACGAGCGCGGCGACCACCGACAGCGCGAAGATGACCACGATGTCGAAGAGCAGTGTCTGCACGATTCCCCTCTCGTCCGCCGATGCCATTGTAGCGGGCGTGCGCAGGGCGGATGCGCTCCCACTCCTGTAAACTCGACTCATGCGACCTCGCCTGGGCCACATCCAGTTCATCAACTGCCTGCCGCTGTACTACGGCATGGTCAAGAACGACGTGCTGCTCGACGTGGACCTCGTGCGAGCGAACCCGGCGGACCTCGCGCGAATGCTCATCGCGGGCGACCTCGACGTCGCGCCGGTACCCGCGATCGAGTACGCGCGCAACGCCGAGAACCTCGTGCTGCTCCCCGATATCGCCATATCGAGCGACGGCGAGGTGCAGTCCATCCTCCTGATCTCGAAGGTGCCCGCCGAGGAGTTGTCCGGCCGCACCGTCGCGCTCACCAACACCTCGCGCACCTCCCAGGTGCTCGCACGCATCCTGCTCGCCAAGCGGTGGGGCGTCTCGGCCGACTTCGTGCAGATGCCGCCGGACCTGCCGGCGATGCTGCGCGACGCCGACGCCGCCCTGCTCATCGGCGACGAGGCCATCCGCTCCTACTGGGAGCCGCCGGCCGACCTCGAGGTCTACGACCTCGGCGCCGAGTGGAAGGCGTGGACCGGACTACCGTTCGTGTTCGCGGTCTGGGCGGTGCGGCGTGACTTCGCCGAGGCCTCACCCGACTCCGTCCGTGAGGTCGCCGACGCCCTTGGGCGGTCGCTCGCCTACTGCCGCGCACATCTCGACGAAATCTCGGAGTACGCGGCACGGTGGGAGAGCTTCGGTCCCGACAAGTTCCGTAGCTACTTCGACGCCCTCCAGTTCCGATTCGAGCCCCGCTACCGCGAAGGGTTCGAACGCTACCTCGCCGAGGCGGCCGATATCGGACAGCTCGACAACCCGCCCGCTGTCCGCATCTTCGGGGAGGACTCGTGACCGTCGCCACCCTGCGCGATCACGCCAACGGCCTGGCGTTCAGAGCCGCCGAGGGCGACCTGCGACTCGACGCTGAGCAGGCACTCCTCCTGCTCGAGCACGCCGACCTGCTGGCCCTCGGCCAGGCGGCGAGCGTCATGCGCCACCGGCTCATCCCCGGCGACGAGGTCACCTTCATCGTCGACCGCAACGTCAACTACACCAACGTCTGCGTCTCCGAGTGCCGCTTCTGTGCGTTCTACGCATCCGCCGACTCCGAGAACGCCTACGTCCTGACCCGCGAACAGCTCGCCGAGAAGGTCGCCGAGACGATCGCGCTGGACGGCACGGCAATCCTGCTCCAAGGCGGCATGCACCCGGACCTCGGCATCGAGTGGTACGAGCAGATGCTGCGCGACATCAAGGCCGACAACCCCGGCATCCACGTGCACGGTTTCGGGCCCCCCGAGATCGTGCACATCGCGAAGCTTTCGGGCATCACCGAGCGCGAAGTTCTCACGCGCCTGCGCGACGCGGGCCTCGACTCGCTTCCCGGCGGCGGGGCCGAAATCCTGGTGGACCGCGTACGCGGTCACGTCTCGCCCAAGAAGGCGACGAGCGACCAGTGGCTCGACACGATGCGGGAAGCACATCGCCTCGGCATCTCGACGACCGCGACCATGATGTTCGGCGGCCTCGAGTCGCTCGAGGAGCGCGTCGAGCACCTGCGGCGGATCCGCGAGGTCCAGGACGAGGCTGTCGCGGATGGCGCCGTGGGCTTTCGCGCGTTCATCCCCTGGAGCTTCCAGCCCGGCAACACCGAGCTCGCGGCCGACGAGTACAAAAGCCGCGGCGTCGAACTCGAAGCCGCGAGCGGATACGACTACCTGCGGACCCTCTCGGTCTCGCGCCTCTTCCTCGACAGCGTGCGCAACGTCCAGGCGAGCTGGGTCACCCAGGGCGGCAAGATCGGCCAGATCGCGCTCGCGTTCGGCTCGAACGACATGGGCTCCACGATGATCGAGGAGAACGTCGTCGCCGCTGCCGGCACGCGCTTCATGCTGGCCCGCGACGAGCTCGTGCGCCTCATCTCCGACGCGGGCTTCACCCCCGTCCAGCGAGACACCCTCTACCGAGAAGTGCGTCGCTTCTAGCTCGGCTCTCCGTGCCGGCTTCAACACTCGCGCGTCCCGCATTCACAGGCGGTTCACACTTCGCGCGCATCATCACCAGTGAGAGAGCAACAACCCACTCACCGAAGGAGGCACTCTCATGAGCAAGTCCCGTATGTTCGCGGCGCTCGCCGCGGCCCTCGTGGTCGGCCTGGTAGCCGGCAACGTCGTCTCGGGTATCGCGGCCCCCGCGCCTGAGACCACCGCGACCACCGAAGCAGCCAGCCCCCTGGCCGGGCTCGGTCTGCGCATGGGCGCGACGATGCGCGATGCCGGCGGCCGCATGGTCGACGTGCTCGCGAAGCTCACCGGTCTGAGCACCGACGAGATCCACGACCAGCGCGCTGACGGCAGGACCATCGCCGACATCGCCGAGGCCGAGGGCGTCGACTCCGACCAGGTCGTGAGCGACACGCTCGCGATCCGCAAGCAGCTGCTCGACGACGCCGTCGCCGAGGGCACGATCACGCAGGATCAGGCTGACGCCACATACGACCGTATGTCCACGCGCATCAACGATCGCGTCACCTCCACCGAGATGGGCGGTCGCGGCATGGGCGGCGGTCGCGGTCGCGGCGGCATGGGCGGCGGCTGCGGCGCTGGCGGTGCCGGCGGTACCGGCGGAACCGGCGCCTGTGGCGGTACCTGCACCACCGCACCGGTCACCCAGTAGTCAACCCCGCGCACGACGTGAGGCGGATCGCACTCGGCGGTCCGCCTCACACGCGCATCTGAGTGGGATACTCAGTAGCGACGCCCCCGGAAACGGAGCCAGTGATGCCGACCATCCTCGTCGTGGACGACAACGAGAAGATCGTCGAGGTGCTCGCCGAGTATCTGCGAGCCGACGGTTACACCCCGATCGTGGCGACCGACGGCCTTCAGGCCGCAGCCGCCGCCGAGCGGGACCGCCCCGACCTCGCACTGCTCGACATCATGCTCCCCGGCATCGACGGACTCGAACTCACGCGGCGGTTCCAGGCGCTCGGCATCCCTGTCATTCTCGTCACGGCACGAGCTGATGAGGTCGACCGGCTCGTGGGGCTGCAGCTCGGGGCTGACGACTACGTGACCAAGCCGTTCAGCCCGCGCGAAGTGGTAGCGCGCGTGAAGGCCGTTTTGCGCCGGTGCGGCCGGACCGCCGATGAGGACGTCTCGATCACGATGACCGTCGGCGATCTCGAGATCGATCCCGACCGGCGGTCCGTCTCGGTGGCGGGCGTCGCGTCCGAGCTGACGCGCTCCGAATTCGACATCGTCGCGACCATGGCCCGACATCCGGGCCGCGTCTACACGCGCCTCCAGTTGCTCGAGGCGGCTTCGGGAGACGCGTTCGAAGGCTACGAGCGTACGGTCGACGCGCACATCAAGAACATCCGCCGCAAACTCGGCGAGGACCCAAAGAACCCGGCGCACATCAAGACGGTCTACGGCGTCGGCTACAAGCTGGAGGCGTGAGATGAAGCGCCTCGGACTTGGCTTCGAGATATTCCTCGCGGTCGTGGCGGTCGCCCTTGGGGCGGTCCTCACTGTCGGCCTGATCACCCGGCGCGTCATCGACACCCAGATCGGCGACTACCTCGCCCGCATGCCGGGCACCGCGCAGCGCCCGCGCATGATGGGCCGAGCCATCCTCGGAGCGGCCGAGCAGGGCCTCGTCGCAGGTGTCAACCGAGGAGTGCTCATCGGTGCGCTCATCGCCGCAGTGGTGGCCGGAGTGGCCGCTTACCTGATCGCCCGGTACCTCACCCGCCCGTTGCGACAGCTCGAGGATGCCGCCGAGGGACTCGCGGCCGGCGACCTTGCCCACCGCGTCGACGCGGTGGGACCCGCTGAGGTGGCGGCGCTGGGTGAGGCGTTCAACCGCATGGCCGACTCGCTGGAGGAGGCCGAGGAGCTCCGCAAGCGGCTGGTCGCCGACGTTGCGCACGAGCTGCGCAACCCCATCGCTGCGATCCGAGCCCAGGTCGAGGGCATGGCCGAGGGTATCCTGCCAGTCGACAACCCGCGGCTCGAGTCCCTGAAAGACGACGTCTCGCACCTCTCGGCGCTCGTGGACGACCTGCAGGACCTGGCGGTCGCGGACGCGGGCCGGCTCATGTACGCGATGTCACCGGTGGCGCTCGCCGAGCTCGCCGCGAAAGACACGGCCCGCGCGGCCGCGAGCGCGCCACCCGCGGTGCGGGTCTCGATAGGGGCGCTCGACGCCGACGTCGTCGTGCTCGCAGACGAGATCAGGCTGTCCGAGGTGCTGCGCAACCTGCTCGCGAACGCCCTCAAGCACACGGCCGAGGGGCGTATCACCGTTGACGTCCGACGTGTCGGCGGGCAGGTCGAGGTGCGCGTCACCGACACCGGCGAAGGCATCCCCGAGGCCGACCTGCCCTACGTCTTCGAACGGTTCTACCGAGCGGATCGCGCCCGGGCGGCCCATACCGGCGGCGCGGGCCTCGGTCTGGCGATCTCACGTCGGATCGTCGAGGACCACGGTGGCGCTGTGTTCGCCGAGAACACGCCCGGCGGCGGGGCGTCCGTGGGCTTCACGCTGCCACTCGCCTGATCGCCGGCCGGTCGCCGCTCTTTCGAGGGACTCACAACATGAAGAAGGGCGGCCCCTTTCGGGACCGCCCTTCTTAGATGCGTGTCAGCTCGAACTAGACGGCGCGAACCTTGACAGCCTGGGGCTTGCCGTTCTGGCCAACCGACTCCTCGAACTCAACAGCCTGACCCTCGTCGAGGGTCTTGAAGCCCTCAGACTGTATCTCCGAGAAGTGGACGAAGAGATCGCTGCCACCCTCGCGCTCGATGAAGCCGTAGCCCTTGTCCGGGTTGAACCACTTGACGGTACCAGTAGCCATACTCTACTCACTCTCCTGCCCCTCTGTGGGGGCAAACAAAAAAGGACGCTAGGTTGCTCGTCTACGAAGGCGAAGCCACCGTCACGTCGCAAACAACGGGCCCCTCGCGGACCCTAAATGGATAATATCACTCAAATGCAAGTCCCAAACCTCCGCCCGGGATTTCCCGCCGCACTTGCCTGATTCATCAGCGAGCCGCAACACACTCGAAACACGTCGATGATTCGATGTGTCTATGGAGAACCGACCCGCCACATTGACCACCGGCCTCGTGCGCTTCGACCGCACTGAGCAGCCCACGCTCGCCGAGGAGGTCGAGGCCTTGGAGCGGCGGCGAATCATCGACGCGCTTCACGACTGCGGGTACGTGCAGGCCAAGGCGGCACGCGTGCTCGGCATCACTCCCAGACAGCTCGGATACAAGGTCAGGAAGTACGACATTCGGCTGAGGTAGCGCACGCTCCACCCGCGCTCACACGCAATCCCCGAGCATCGGACCCGCGCCGCGACTATGCAGGTCGGGTACTAACTGATGCGGAGACGGCGATCGCCGTCCCATGTGCGAAGGGTGGTCGTGAATGCGCATCGTCACTCCGGAGGAACTCTCAGGCGATCATCCACGACGCGTGGTGATCGTGGGGAGCGGCTATGCGGGCATGACCGCGGTTGTGACACTGGCGCACCGATCGAAGCCAGCCGACGGCCTCGAAATCGTCTTGGTTGCCCCGCTCCCCTACCAGCAGGCCCTCTCGGAACTCGACCTCGTCGCCGCCGGTACGCCTCGGCCGCAGTGGGCCGAACTGTGGCACGGCGACATCTTCAGGGGGCTCGACGTCAAGGTCGTCTACGACCGGCTCGACAGCGTCGACGTCAAAGCTAAGCGCGTGTTCGTGGGGCCGCAGGATTCGCCCACCGGCTCATTCGGCTACTGGCGCCTCGTGCTCGCAACGGGCGCGGTTCCCTATCTACCCCCCGTCCCGGGACTTCGCGACAACGCGATCACCATGTGGTCGGTGCGGGACGCACTTGAGCTGCAGCGACGGGTCGAGGACCAGGTCGAGGAGGCGGTGATGCTGACCGACCCTGAGGCCCGGCGTGCCGCGATGTCGATCTGCGTGGTCGGCGGCGGAGCGACGGGCGTCGAAGTCATCGGCACACTCGCCGATGTCCTCCCCCGCCTGATCGAACACCTGGGATACAAGGACACGCATCCCTGCCTCACGCTGCTCGAGGGCCGCCCGGACATCCTGTACGACCTGCGGCCCGCCGAGCGCGAGAAGGCCAAGACCCGTCTGCAGCGCATGGGGGTGACGCTCGTCATGGGCGAGTTGCTCGCCTCAGTCGACGACGGCATCGCGCGCACCGACTCAGGCCGGGAGGTGCACGCCCGAACCGTGGTCTGGTGCGGAGGCGCCAAAGCTGACCCCGACGCCGTCGGCTGGGGGCTCGCCGTGGATGCCTCGGGGCGGCTCGTGGTGGAGGCCGACCTCACGGTCCAGGGATGCCCGGACGTGTACGCCGTTGGCGACATCGCGGCCTTCCGCGACCCAAAAGACAACCGGGTTCTACCGATGCTCGCGCAGTTCGCGATTCGTGAGGCAGCCCACTGCGCCACGAACCTGGTGGCCGAGGTCCGCAACCAGCCCAAGCGACCGTTCGAGCCACACATGCACGGCGAGTTCGTGAGCGTCGGGCCGCGTTGGGGCGTGGGGTGGATGTTTCGAATCCCGGTCAGCGGCTTCTTCGCGATCATCATGAAGCGCCTCACCTACATCATGTACTGGCTTGAGGTGGGCACCGTGCGACTCGCGTGGAGGCGCACGCTCCAGATGATGCGCATGCACCGCTACTGATACGTCGCGTGGCGGCGTGCCGCGCGCTCGGGTACGCTTCTGGCAAGGAGGAATGCCCAATGCCGGATATTCTCGTGCCCCACGCCGACTTCGGCGTCTGCGGAGGGAGCGGTTCGCTCTCGTTCGACTTCCCGGGAGCGCTTCACGACCCGCGCGTGACCGTACTCGCCACCGATCTCGTCTTCGAGACGCCGTTTGGCACCTCGCCGGCGTTCACCCACTTCCGCGTCGAAGGTCCGCATGGCCCACGCGAGGCACTCGCGGTGAAGATGCATGGCTGGCGCCGCGGCGTTAAGCGCGCCGACGCGAGCCTGCAGACGTTCTGGGTCTTCTCGGAGGCGGGGGTCAAGAAGATCGTCGCGGATGGCGGCGTCGGCTCGCTCAACCACCTGCTCGACCCGCGTGACGTCGTGGTTCCCGACGACTTCATCGACCTGACGATGAAGCAGGACATATACGTCCGAGGAGACCACCTGCTGATCATGCGCCAGCCGGTGTGCCCGGAGTTGTCCTCGCACCTGTACGCAGGCGCGAGCGAGGAGTTTCCGCGAGTCTTTGGCCGCGGTACTTACCTCGTCACAGATGGTCCGCGCTTCGAGTCCATCGCAGAGGTGGACTACATGAAGCGCCTCGGCGGCGACGTCATCGGCCAGTCCTTCGCACCTGAGGTCTTCCTCGCGCGCGACATCGGCGCCTGCTACGCGGGCGTCTACATCGTGGTGAACTACGGCGAGGGGGTCGTGCGAGAGTGGCAGCACGCCGAACTGAAGGCCGTCTTCTTCGAGGAGTCCGAGACGATCGCCCGAATCGTACTCGAGACGGTCGCGAGCGCGGATCTCTCGGCCGCATGCGGGTGTATGGACCACCGCAAGCCGTCGTTGCTCGGCATCCCCGACGTGCGAAAGGGCTGACATGCTCGTCACCGCCGACTGGGTACTACCGATCTCCCGCCGCCCCATCAGGGACGGAGGCGTGCTCATCGACGGCGATCGGATAGCCGAGGTCGGGCCGGTAGCCGAACTGTCGGGGTCTCCCCTCGCGGACCCGCGCGTGGACCTGCCCGGCTGCGTACTCATGCCGGGCTTGGTCAACGCCCACACGCATCTGGCTTTGAGCGCGCTCGTGGGGCTGGTCGAGCCCGCGCCGTTCGTGTCGTGGCTGCGTCAGCTCGTGCCCGCCACCCGGACGATGAGCGCTGATGACCGGAGGGTCTCGGCGGCCTTGGGGGTCACCGAGTGCCTGCTCAGCGGCGTCACCGTGGTCGGAGACATCGCCTACGGTCCGGAGTCAGCAGACGTCGCGAACGAGGCGGGCCTTGGCGGCACGTTCTTCTGGGAGATCCTCGGCGTGCCCGGACCGGCTCTCTGGGCCGAGATGGAACGCCTTGAGCTTCCTCTCGACTGCACGGCGCGCTACGGTCGCCGAATCAGGTGCGGTCTGTCACCGCACTCCCCTTACACGAGCGGCCCCGACCTGTTTCGCACGGTCAGAAAGGCCGCTGCCGAGGCTCACATGCCCGTCGCGATCCACGTCGCCGAGTCCGCAGCCGAGGTCGAACTGACCCGTGACGGCACCGGTTCGCTCGCCGGTGTCGCCGAGCGCGTGATCGGCGGCTTCGAACCTGTCGGCGCCGATCCGGTCGAGTACCTGGACCGGCTGGGCGCACTGGACGGCGCGACCGTGATCCACCTCGGCGAACTCGCGCCCGGCGACGCGCCCCGTCTGGCTTCGACGGTCCGGGGAGCGGTCACGTGCCCCCGGTCCAACCACTACCTCCACAACCGCGTCGCTCCCGTGGCGAAACTGCAGGCCGCGGGAATCCCCGTGGGTATCGGCACAGACTCCACCGCGAGCAACAGCGACCTCGACCTGTTCGAGGACATCCGGGCTCTGCGCGCCGAGGAGCCGGGACTGTCGGCTCGTGAACTGCTTGCCATGGCCACGGTGGCCGGGGCGACCGCGATCGGACTCGAAGACCGGTTCGGCCTCATCGAGCCCGGAATGCAAGCCGACCTGGCCGCATTCAGGGTCGGCGCGACCGCGGATCCGGAAGTCGACGTCGTTTCGCTCGGAGGCGCGTCAACGCTCGACTCGGTCATGACCGGCGGCGTCTGGCGCGTGCGCGATCGGCAGCTGTTGGCCGACCGAAGCGAGCTCCTGAGAGAGGCCGAGACGATCGCAGCACGCGCGCTCGAGGCCCTGCAGGGCTGACTCCTCCCAAACGCAGTGCGGGCGCCCCTTTATGGGACGCCCGCACAGACGGACTGGATGAGAGTCCGGGAACTACTGCTCCGGGATGATGAACGGCACCCAGGCGCCGCTCTCAACACGGTAGACGGTGATCGCCTTGTTCAGGGTGTCGCCGTTCTCGTCGAAGGCCACCTTGCCGGTGACACCCTCGAAATCGCTCGCCGCAACAGCGTCGATGATCGCCTGACGGCCCGGAGGGGTCGCAAGCTTGTCGACGCCCTGCTCCTTGGCGACCGCGAAGATCGCGTTGGTGAGCGCGGTGGCGGCGTCATAGCTGTATGCGTCATAGGCGCCGACCTCGACGCCGGGGAACTCGGCCTCGTAGTCAGCGGCGAAAGCCTGACCGTTGGGGAGCTTGTCGAGCGGGAGGCCGACTGAGGTGCACAGGTCGCCCTCCTGGCCGCCGAGGTTGATGTACTCGAGGTCGAAGAGTCCGTCGCCGCCCATGAGCGACGCAGTCGCGCCCGCGCCCTTCATCTGCTTTGCGAGCAGCGCGCCGGCGTTGTAGGTGCCGCCGTAGTAGACCAGATCGGGGTTGGCCGACTTGATCTTGGTCGACAGCGCGTTGAAGTCCGAGTCCTTGTCCGAGGTCTTCTCGGAGAACAGGACCTCGCCGCCGTTGGCCTCGAACTCCTTGGCGAACTCGGCCGCGAGGCCCTCGCCGTACGGGGTCGAGTCGTCGATGACAACGACGGTCTTGGCACCGATCTCAGTGCCGGCGGCGGCGACTGCCGCGGTCGGGCCCTGGACCGAGTCGATGGTGCAGGTGCGGAACACGTTGTCGAAGCCCTGCGTGGTGAGCGCGGGGTTGGTCGCGGCCGGGGAAACCACCGGTAGCTTGGCCTCGTTGTAGATCTTGGAGGCCGGGATGGTCACGCCGGAGTTCAGGTGGCCGACGACGCCGAGCATGCTCGTGTCGCTCGCGAACTGGTTGGCCACGGTGACGCCCGTCTTGGGGTCGCCCTGGTCGTCGCCGGAGACGCCCTCGAACGTAATGCCGAGCTCCTTGGCCTCAGGGGACTCGCTGGCCTTCTTGAGCGCCAGCTGAACGCCGCGCTCGATGCCCTGCGCCTGTGCGACCGAACCCTGGGTGAGCGGAGCGCCGATACCGATGCGCACCACGGTGCCCTCGGTGCTGCCACCCTCGGCCGACTCGCCGCCGCCACCGCAACCGGTGGCCATGAGCGCGACGGCCAGCAGCGCTGCGAGCGCCGCTGCGACCTTCTTGCTGCGTACCTTCATACGTGCCTCCCTTGTGACTCCATTGTCGTGTGCCGTAAGGCACTGGGAAACGCCCAGCGACACGCCTGTGTGCCGCTGTTGTCAACGGCGGGAACGATAGCACTCCACTCGGGTGGATTGATGCACTGTAGGCATGATTTGATGCACATCTTGCTTGTCTTTCGAAAGCGAAGAGGCACCTGCACTTACGAAAGAGGCGCCCCGGTTGGGGCGCCTCCGATTCGAACGATGTGGTGCGCCTGACTAGCTCTCGCCGAGGTATGCCTTTCGGACTTCCTCGTTGGCGAGCAGGCCCTGACCGGTGCCTTCGAGCTTGATCTCACCGGTCTCCAGGACGTACCCGCGGTCCGCGATGGACAGGGCGAGATTCGCGTTCTGCTCGACGAGCAGGATCGTGATCCCGTCGTCATGCAGCTTCTCGATGATCTCGAAGATCGTCTCGACAACAACGGGCGCGAGACCCATGGACGGCTCATCGAGCATGAGCAGCTTGGGATTGGCCATCATGCCCCGACCCATCGCGAGCATCTGCTGCTCGCCGCCGGAGAGCGTGCCGCCCTTCTGGGCGATGCGCTCCTTGAGGCGCGGGAAGAGCTCGAACACGTGGTCCAGATCCGAGGCGATGGCCGCCTTGTCGTCACGCAGGAACGCGCCCATCTCGAGGTTCTCGAGAACGGTCATGCGCGGGAAGATCCGACGTCCCTCGGGCACCTGGATGAGGCTCATCTCGGTGACTTTGTGCGCCGGCATGCCGCCGATGTTCGTTCCCTGGAACTCGATGGTCCCGCCCGCAGGGGCAAGCTGCCCGGAGATGGTCTTGAGGGTGGTCGACTTGCCGGCGCCGTTCGCGCCGATCAGCGTGACGATCTCGCCCTCTTTGACTTCGATGGAGATGCCCCTGAGCGCCTCGATCTTGCCGTAGTTGGTCTTGAGGTCGGTTACCTTGAGCACGTTAGTCCTCCTGCCCCTCAGCGGGGGCTTCACTGTCGGCGGCCCCGGAAGCCTGAGCGACCGTCTCGGCCTCGAGCGCCTGCTCAGCTTTGAGCGCCGCGTCGGCGTCCTTGCCGAGATACGCCTCGATGACCTTGGGATTGCGCTGAATCTCGGCCGGAAGTCCCTCGGCGATGAGCTGTCCGAAGTCGAGCACGTAGATGCGATCCGCGATGTCCATGACGACCTTCATGTCGTGCTCGATGAGCAGGACGGTGATGCCCAGGTCGCGAACCTTGCGGATGAGCCCGTTAAGCGCCTGGCTCTCCTGGGGGTTCATGCCCGCTGCCGGCTCGTCGAGCAGGATCAGCGTCGGCTCGGTCGCAAGCGCGCGAGCGATCTCGAGACGGCGCTGGTCGCCGTAGGGCAGGTTCTTCGCGAGCTCGTTGCAGAGTTTGTCGAGACCCACGAAGCGCAGCCACTTGGCCGCCTCGCCCTCGGTGTTGCTCTCTTCACGGCGGAAGGTCGGCGTACGGAAGACCGCGCCGATCGGACCTTCCTTTGTGCGAGTGTGCCTGCCAACCATGACGTTCTCGAGCGCCGTCATGTTCTGGAACAGACGGATGTTCTGGAATGTGCGCGCGATGCCCATGGTGCAGATCTTGTGCGGCTTGATGCCGCCAACCTGCTTGCCATTGAAGGTCAAGGTGCCCTCGGTGGGCGTGTAGATGCCCGTCATGAGGTTGAAGAAAGTCGTCTTACCGGCGCCGTTAGGGCCGATGAGCGCGACGATCTCTCCCTCGTCGATGTGCATCGTCACGTCGCTGACGGCCTTGAGGCCGCCAAACTGCATAGTGACGTTCTGTGCGTCTACCAACGTGGCCATTGCCGTCCCCGTCCTAAAGGTCCTCGCCCGGGACCGCTTGGTCGTGCTGGGCGTCGTAGAGTGTCTGGTTGGTGTCGTCGGCCATCTTCTCGGTGTCCGGATGGAGCTCGCGGGCACGTCGGGCCGACGGCAGGATGCCCTGAGGCCTCCACGCCATCATCACGACCATGAGAAGGCCGAAAACGAGGTAGCGGTAGTTCGAGATAGCCGAGATTTGAGCAGCGGTGAGGTCGATGACACCGGAAGCCGCGAGGCCGCGGATGATCTCAGGCACGCCCTGGATGATGAGGGCGCCGACGATCGCACCCGGAATCGAGCCCATGCCGCCCAGAACGATGATGCAGACGATGAACACCGACTCCATGAAGGTGAACGACTCGGGGCTCACGAAGCCCTGGAAGTTCGCGAACGTGATGCCTGCGATGCCGCCCCACAGAGCGCCGAGCGAGAAGGCCCAGAGCTTGGCGCCGGTGATGTTGACGCCCATCGAGGATGCGGCGACCTCGTCCTCACGCATGGCGACCCATGAGCGGCCGAGGCGCGAGTCGTCGAGCCTGCGCACCACGAAGATGGTGAAGACGCACAGCATGACGATGACGAAATACCAGTACAGGTTGCTCGAGACCGTGAAGTTGAATCCGTTCTCGCCCAACCCCGGGATCGAGAAGTAGACGTTGTCCATGAGCCACACGAGACCAGCCGGCTTGGGCATCGTCTCGCCCGCCTTGGGAAGACCCGCAGCGCCGTTGGTCAGGCCGAACACGTTGTTGTTGATGGCGATACGCACGATCTCACCGAAGCCGAGCGTGACGATCGCCAGGTAGTCGCCGCGAAGGCGGAGGACCGGTGTGCCGAGCATGATGCCGGCAGCGGCAGCGGCTGCTGCGGCGAACGGAATCATGAAGAAGTACGACATACCCGGCAGCCAAGGAATGCCCGGGAAGGTCGTGGCAAGCCACTCGGACATTGCGAGACCGCCAAGCACGCCTGTGTAGGCACCGATCGCGTAGAACGCGATGTATCCGAGGTCGAGAAGTCCGGCGTAACCGACGACGATGTTCAGACCCAGCGCCAGCATGACGTAGAGCCCGACGACGCCGAGGATGCGGACCATGAAGATCTGGCCGAAGCCCTGGAACAGGATCGGCAGGATGACGACGCCGAACGCAATCGCGAAGTACAGCGCGATCTTTGCCGGGGTCATCTTGCCGGAACTGACCTGCGTGTTGATGTCCATCTTGCTTCCGCCCATGGCTACACCTTCTCCACGACAGATTCGCCGAGCAGACCGCCCGGTCGGAATATGAGGACGAGGATAAGGATCGCGAAGGCGACGACGTCCTTGTAGCCGGTCGACAGGAAGCCTGCCGCCAGCGACTCGACGATGCCGAGCACGAACCCACCAAGCATCGCGCCGCGCAGGTTACCGATACCGCCGAGGACGGCCGCGGTGAACGACTTGATGCCCGGTACGAAGCCCATGTTGAAGATGACGGTGCCGTAGTTCATGCCCCAGAAGATGCCGGCGATGGCGCCGAGCGCGGGGCCGATGAAGAACGCGAGCGCGATGATGTAGTTGATGTCGATACCCATGAGACCCGCGGCCTCACGGTCCTGCGACGTCGCTCGCATTGCCTTGCCGATGCGCGTCCGAGAGACGAACGTATCAAGGACGATAAGCAGCGTAACGGTCGTTACGATGATCGTGAGCTGCAGTGAGTTCACATTTGCCCCGGCAACCGAGATGACGGTCTCGACGGGGAAGACCTGCGGGAACGGCAGCGCCTTGGAGCTGATCCACAGGAGCGCCGCATTCTGCAGGAAGATCGACACACCGATCGCTGAGATGAGCGGCGCGAGGCGCGGCGCGTGACGCAGGGGGCGATACGCGAGGCGCTCGGTCAGCATTCCGAGGAAGCCGACCACCACGAAAGCGATCGCGAACACAATGGTGAAGAGCACAACCAAACCAAACGTGCTTCCCGTGAAGAACACTTGGGTCGTCTCGAGGAAGCTTAGTGCGGGGAGTGCGGACGTGACCTTTGCGATCACTTCCTCGTCCGTGAGGAGCAGCAACGTAGCCAGGCCTACATAGGCGCCCGCCATGAACATCTCCGAGTGAGCGAAGTTGATCATCAGCAGGATGCCGTAGACCAGCGTGTAACCGAGTGCGATCAGGGCGTACATACCGCCCAGAGTCACTCCGTTCACGAGCTGCTGGAGGATGACGTCTACAGACACTTTTGGGGTTTCCTGTCCTTATCCGCGCGGGTCCCGGAACCCGCAGCCACCTTCGGGCGTGAAATCCGGGCGGGCACACGCGGTGCCCGCCCGGAATGTCTCACGTCACAGTGTGTTCGGGTTCGAACCTACTGCTCAGGGACGATTGACGGCACCCAAGCGCCACCCTCGACCTTGTAGGTCGTGATGGCCTTGTTGAGGGTGTCGCCCTTCTCGTCAAACTTGACCGAACCGGTGACGCCGTCCATATCGGTCGCCTTGACGGCGTCGATGATGGCCTGCTTGCCCTCGGGGGTCGTAACGGCGTCGAGACCATCGGCCTCGGCGACCGCGAACACGGCCTCGATGATGACCATCGTGGCGTCGAACGCGTAGGCGTCGTACGCAGCGATCTCATCATTGGGGTACTCGGCCTTGAAGTCATCGATGAACTTCTGGCCGTTGGGGAGCTTGTCGACGGGGAGGCCGACGGAGGTGCAGTAGTCGCCCTCGGTCGCCTCGGCGCCACCCAGGTTGATGAACTCGCCGTCGTAGAGACCGTCGCCGCCCATCAGGGGAGCGGTCACGCCAGCGTCGGAGAGCTGCTTGGAGAGCACAGCGCCGGCGTTGTAGATGCCGCCGTAGTAAGTGACGTCCGGATTCTGCGACTTGATCTTGGTGACCAGGGCGTTGAAGTCGGTGTCCTTGTCAGCGGTCTTCTCGGTGAAGAGAACCTTGCCGCCGAGCGCCTCGAACTTCTTGGCCCACTCGGCCGCCAGGCCCTCGCCGTACGGCGTGGAGTCGTCGATGACGACGGCGGTCTTGAAGCCGAGAGTCGTGAAAGCAGCCTCAGCACCGGCGGGACCCTGAACGTCATCCGTGGCGCAGGTACGGAAGACGTTGTCGAGGCCCTGCTGGGTGAGAGCGGGGTTCGTCGAGGCCGGGGAGACCTGGACGAGCTTGTTGTCGTTGTAGACCGTCGAGGCCGGGATCGAGACACCCGAGTTCAGGTGGCCCATGACGCCGACGAGGTTCGGGTCCGAGGCGAAAGTGTTGGCAACCGTGACGCCGGTCTTCGGGTCGCCCTGATCGTCGCCGGGAACACCCTGGAACGTGATGCCGAGCTCCTTGGCCTTGTCAGACTCGTTGGCCTGCTTGATGGCCAGAAGTGCAGCGCGCTCCATGCCCTGACCCAGCGCGGTTGCGCCCTGGGTGAGCGGAGCACCGATTCCGATCTTGATGACTTTGCCCTCGGCGGCTTCTTCGCCGTCGGTACCGCCGCCACCGCAGCCAGTTGCGATCATGGAGATCGCGACCATCGCTGCGAGGACTGCGATGAGGCGCTTGTTGCTGCGCACCTTCATAGTTCCTCCCTTGTTCCCGTTGACCCTCTGGTAACCCAACTTGTCACGGCGCCTGCGCGACGTCGCGAATCATACGGTCATCCCACCGCATGACTGAAGGAGCGTAGCACAATGCAGGAGGCGCAACCAACCGCACGCAAGCACGAAAAATACGCCATTTGTGTCGGATTATGCATCAGGTCCACCAATACCCGAGCATCCTGTACGCTGAATAGCATGAGGGGGGAAGTTGTATGAACGAGTGGGTCTGGGTCTGGGTGGGGCTCGCGGTGATCCTCGCCGTCGCGGAAGTGGTTCAGCCCGGATGGCTGTATCTTCCCTGGGCGATCGGGGCCGCGCTGGCCGCCGCCCTCGAGTTCGCCGGCGTACATATATGGTGGCAGTGGGGCGTGTTCGTCGGGGTGTCGAGCGTCATCTTCGTGATCGCCCAGCGGCGCATTCGACGCTCCGGCTGATCTTGGGGCCCGGACCGCGCTGTGATACCCCTCGCTACCTGCCTCGCCCCCGCCCCGTCTGACCCAATCTGCATCAGATACGGGTGTCGACTGTCGAGCGCGCAGCGCAACGACCCCGCGCTTATCGGATAATTGGCGAGGTCCGACACAGCGCGCGTCGGCGAAGAAGCCCTACGCCTCGTGCTCAACTTGCGCTCGCGCGCCTCACAGCGCCGCGCCGACGCCGATGAACGCACAATCCAATAATCGGCCGATAATGAGTGCCGGGACGCCCTCGCGCGGGCGCGCGAGACACAGTATGCGACGGTGGCGGAAAGCGACCACAGCGCTCGCGGTAAGGCAGGCGTCAGCGGGAGCGGCCCAGGGGCACGGTCACGAGCACCTCGCCGTCCCGAACAATCACGGGGTAGGTACGCACGTCCGCGTTGGGGTGATCGGTTGTGCCGGTGCGGACGTCGTAGCGCCAACCGTGCCACGGGCAGACGAGCTCGTGGCCGGTCACATAGCCCTCGGAGAGCGGTGCGAATGCGTGACGGCAGACGTTGGACAGCGCGAAGAACTCGTCGCCGGTCCGCACCAGGGCGATATCGACCTTGCCGACTTTGACGTGACGCGCGGTTCCCGGGGGCATGTCGGCAACGAGCGCGACCGGCACATCGACCGGTGTTCCCGCCTCGGGCTCATCAACCACGCCGATCAGGTCCGCGCCGTCCTCGACGTTGCTTCGGATGAACAGACCGCACCAGCACTTCTCGATCGCTGCGAACTGGTCACGGTAAAACGGGATGCACGGACAGACGATCTTGGCGTCCTCTTTGGGGTCGCCGGTCCGGATGCGACACGGACAGAAGACGTCGCCGTCGCGCTCGAGGATCTCGAGTTCGCTTTGCAGCACCTCGTCGACGAAGTCGGTCTCTGTGTTGAGCTTGTAGCCGAGCTTCTCGGCGAAGGGGACCATGTATGCCTTGAGGTCCTCGATGGTGACGTCTGGTCCGAATAAGCGCCGCACTACGGACTCCTCTCAGTGTTCGTCAGAGTCCGAGAACGTCGGCCATCCGGGTCTTGTTGAAGCCGACCACAACCTGATCGTCCGCGACCAGCACCGGGAAGGACGTGCCGCCGGAGAGCCGCTTGACCTCGGCGACCGCTGCGCCCTTGGGCGTGGCCTCGTCGGCCGTGTCGCCGTCGAGCAGGTCGACCTCGATGAGATCGTAGGTGATCGCGTGCTCGTCGAGGTACCGCTTGGTCATGCGACAGTAAGGGCACGTCGAAAGTGCGTACAGGTGGATCTCCATGGTCGCTCCTTAAGGGGGCGCAGGCTCTCTTCCGCGTCTCAAAGCGGTGCTGGTTGGTTCTATTCCCGTTTGGCGACCCGTACCTGCCGAAATACGGGAATGCTCTTCGGGAGTGGATGACCCGCAGGTCGCGAGGGGGAGATCAGATGTCACGCACCACGCTTCTCGCCGTGTCGGCGGCGATCGCGCTGTCCGCTGCGCTCACGATCACCGGTTGTTCCGAGTCCACGGTGGTGTTCAGGCAAGAGGTAGCCAACGCTGATGCCTGTGGAGGCGAAGAGTGTCACGACGCCGCAGTCACCGCTGCTGGCGCCGGTCCGCACGCTTCGCTCGAGTGCGTCGTGTGCCACGAGGGAACCGGAGACGCGCACGCCGAGGATCCCAAGACCTCCGTGGGCGCGATCGACTGGACTATCGACGCGTGCTCGACGTGCCACGAGGGAGAGGCTCGGACGTATCTGTACGACGACAACGCGAAGCCCGGACCGTTCGGCGGGTCGCAGCGCACTCCCCCGCAGCCCAAGGACGACGTGTTCCCCAAGTACGACACCATCGTCGCGGGACACGCGTTCGCTCGCGACTACAACGAAGAGGGCGCGCACAAGTACATGGTGCAGGACCACTACGAGATCCTTCGCGGCAAGTTCGAGACGTGCGTGCAGTGCAAGTCGACGAAGGTGGCCTACTCCTGGCTTTACGGCAAGCCGATCACGGTCGCCGAAGACCAGGAGATCGAGCTGACCCACACCGCTACCGGCACCGTTCCCGCCAAGCGAGTCAACATCCCCAAGGGCACCACGCTGGTCTTCTCGACCGATCCGGTTACCCGCCAGGTCGACGCAAAGGCCACCATGCCCGACGGGACGGTCTACCGGTCGATCCCGGAGGCGAGCGAGGACGCGACGCAGTCCAACAACATGTTGTGGGCCTCGACGATCGCGGCCATCAAGGACACCTGGCCGTACGGCGCCGGGTGCAACCACTGCCACGACCCGCACTCCGCCAAGGCCCGAGTGGTGCGCCAGGCGATGATCCAGTCCATCGAGAATACCGGCGGGCCGGATGGTGCCGGCGGAACGAACCCCTACCTCGAAGGGTCGCCAAAGAGCTTCGACAAGGCCTCCGACAAGGACAAGGAGATCTTGTCGTGTGCCCAGTGCCACGTCGAGTACACGTGCGGCAAGAGCGGCATCGACAAGGTGGACCGCGACGCTTACGGATGGACCAAGGCGAGTGACCTGCACGACGTCTACGACGCGCAGTTCGGCTACGCGCAGGACTGGAAGCACGCCATCATCGGCCAGCCGCTCATAAAGAACCAGCATCCCGAGACCGAGCTGTACTGGTCGAGCGTCCACTACAACGCGGGTGCGTCGTGCTCGGACTGCCACATGCCGGAACTCATCGACGGCAACGGCCGGTCGTTCAGGAGCCACTGGCTCACGAGCCCCTATAAGTACGGGGACGCGAAGCTCTTCGCCGCGTTTGCCGAGGGAACGGGCATCAACGGCAAGCACACCAACGACCCGTGTGAGGCGTGCCACGAGAATCGCACCGCTCGCGGGATAGGTCAGCAGCAGGCGTTCTACGCGAAGCAGGGGGAAGTGGAGAAACTGCTGGCTGAGTCGGTTGGCCGCCTCGGCGGAATTGCGCAGGCGCGCAGCCGTGGCGCGAAGGTCGACCAGAATACCTACGACGAGGCGCTTGAAGCGCATCGCCGTGCGCATGCGGTGTGGGAGAACCTCGCCGTGTCCGAGAATTCGATGGGCTTCCACAACTTCGACGAGGCGATGACCTCGATGGAGCAGGCGCGCGCCGACGCGGTCAAGGCCATCGCAGCCGAGAAGAAGCTGGCCGGAGGCAAGTAGCCGCCTACGGAACGCGGATGCGCACCGCTCACCGAGTGGCGTGCGTGGACGCGGTTTGGTGGGCTATACTCGTCCGTGGGAAACCCACCCGCGCGAGGACGCTTGCGATCGAACAAGCTGAGCTCTTCGCGATGTGGGGAGGGATTGATGAAGGCGAGTCCACGGGCTCGCCTTCTTCGTCTCCTCATCCGTGTCGCAGCAGCGGTGTACACTCGCCGCATGAGCAACTCCCCCACACTGCGCCTCATCGTCCTCGGCTCCGGCTCCTCGGGCAACGCCACCGCGATCACCGACGGCTCGACAACCGTACTCGTCGACTGCGGCTTCTCGGCGAGTGAAACGGCACGCCGGCTAGCGAGCGCCGGCATCGAAGCGGCGAGCGTCTCGGCGATCTTGCTGACTCACGAGCACGCCGACCACCTCAAGGGGCTCGACGTGTTCTGCCGCAGGCACGCGCCTGGCTGCAACGTGTACGCGACGCACGGCACGCTGCGCGCGGCGGGCCTGCTCGGGCTGCGCGACGAGGTCCTCGAGCTCACGCCCGGCGAGGCGGTTCGGATCGGCTCGCTCGACGTCGTCGGATTTCGGACCAGCCACGATGCTGCCGAACCTGTGGGCTATCGGGTCTGCAGCGGATCGGACTGCGTGGGTCTCGCGACCGACACCGGTCACCTGACGGCCGAAGCTGCCGAGGGACTCGCCGGATGTCGCGTCCTGGCGCTCGAGTCGAACCACGACGTGAAGATGCTCGAGCGCGGGCCGTATCCCTCGTTCCTGAAGCGCAGGATCCTGTCGGACGAGGGGCATCTGAGCAACGCGGCGGCGGCCGATGCACTTGAGAGGCTGCTGCACGACCGGCTGACCCAGGTGGTGGCGATGCACCGCTCAGAGACCAACAACACCGCGAATCTGGCCGCCTCGGCGCTACAGACCCGGCTCGACCGGCTGGGCGTGCGCATCACGGTATCGGTGGCGTCGCAACGCACTCCCCTGGACACGGCGCCGCCGCAGGGTGAGCTGTTCCGGTCGCACTAGCGACCCAGAAGCTCCTCGAGTGCGGCCGGCACCTCATCGAGCGAAGGCACGACGACCGCACCCCGGTCCCGGACCGCCTCGATCCAGTAGGATGCCGCCGCCCCGCCAGCGTAGTCGCGGCCCTCGATGTCTCCCACGAGCACGAGCGGGCGTCCGGCACGAACCGCGATGAGCAGGTTGTCGACGTTGCCGTGCCCGAACGGGACCTCGCACACCACGATCGCGTCGACCTCCTCGGCGAGCTTCGCGACTCGTACGGCAGCCTCTGCGTTCATCGGCGCGAAGGGCTCGATGCGCGCGTACTCGATCCCGAGCGCTTCGGCGAGCGTGGCGTCGGCGTCTCCCTGGTTGAGCGCGGCCCCCGTGACGGTCCAACCGCCGAGGACGAGCCGGCGCATGAGCGGAGCGGCCACACCCGAGCCGCCCACCACGAGCACGCGGCCGCGGTCTCGCTCGGCCACCGCGTTGTCGCGAAGGACCGGCGTGACGGTCACCGTGCCCGTGACCGGGTCGGTTCCCACCACGGCGCGCACGCCGAACACCGAGCGCAGCGTCTCCGTGGTGATGATCTCCTCGGGACGCGCGGGTGGCCGGACGGCGCCGCACGCGACGATGGCGAGGCGGTCCGAGTAGCGCGCGGCGAGATCGAGGTCGTGGAACACGGCGAGCACGCCCATGCCTTCGTCGGCGAGTTCGCGCATCAGGTCGAGGACCTGAAGCCGGTGGTTGAGGTCGAGGTGGCTCGTGGGCTCGTCGAGCAGGAGCAGGCGCGGCTCTGTGGCGAGCGCCTGCGCGAACGCAAGCCGCTGCAGGTCACCGCCGGACAGCGCGTCCACCGCCTGACCGCTGAGGTGCGCGGTGCCGGTGAGACGCATCGCGCGCTCGACCGCGGCGCTGTCGTCTGGACCGGGACGGCCGAAGCGCGGCAGGTGAGGATGGCGCCCCATCTCGACGAACTCCTCGGCGGGAAACGAGAACGGGGCGAGCACCTGCTGCGGGACGACCCCGACGATGGCGGCGCGCTCCCGGGCCGAAAGGGTCGTCACGTCGGCGCCGGCGACCTCGACCGAGCCGCCGAGCACGTCGCTGTCGCCGGTGACCGCGCGCAGAAGCGTGGACTTGCCCGCGCCGTTGGGACCCACCAGGCCGAGGACCTCGCCCTCGCGCACCTCGATCGAGACGCCCGAGACCACTCGGGTCGCCCCGTACCCAAGCGCCGCGTCGCGGTATGCGAGCAGGACTGTGTCGCTCATCGGAGACGCTCCCCTCGGATGAGAAGCCACACGAAGAACGGCCCGCCGATGAGTGCGGTGACGATGCCCACCGGCAGCTCGACCGGAGCAAGTACCACGCGAGCCACGAGGTCGGCGAGCACGAGCACGATGCCGCCGCCGATGAGCGACGCGGGCACGAGCAGGCGGTGATCGGGGCCGAGCCACAGCCGCACCATGTGGGGCACCATCAGCCCCACGAAGCCGATGAGGCCGGCGACCGCAACCGCCGCAGCCGTCAGCAGGGAAGCCGTCGCGAGCGCGATCATCTTGAAGCGGTGCACGTCGAGGCCGAGATGACCGGCGCGCTCGTCGCCCAGGAGCATCAGGTTGAGCTCGCGCGTGAAGCCGAGCGCGAAGGCCGAGCCGACTGCGGTCATGATGCCGATGGCGACCACGTAGGGCCACGACGCACCGGAGAGCCCACCCATCATCCAAAAGACGACGACCGCCATCTGCTCGCGCGCGAACACGAGCACGAACGAGGTGAGCGCGGCAAGCGTGTAGGAGACCGCGACGCCCGCGAGCAGCAGCGACGCCGTGTCGAGCCGCCCGCCCCACGCCGCAAGCCGCGTGACGAGCAGCATCGTGAGGATCGCGCCCGCGAACGCCGCCGCCGGGACGAGCCCGTAGCGCAGCGCCGTGGCCCCGGCCGTAGCGGTGAGCGCGAGCACCGCGCCCAGCCCGGCGCCGCTCGAGACGCCGAGAATGTAGGGGTCGGCGAGCGGGTTGCGGAAGAGCGCTTGGAAGATCGAGCCCGCACCGGCCAGAGACGCACCCACGAACACCGCGAGAATCACGCGCGGCAGACGCACCTGCAGGATGAGCGTGTCGCCGAGGCCGGATGCGGTGCCCGTGAGCCCGCGCCCGACCGCGGCGACGACGTCAGCCGGGGTGACCCAGACAGCGCCGAACGCGACGCCCGCGATCACCGAGACCGCCAGGGCGGCCCCGAGGATCGCGAACGCGCGACCCGGACGTATGTCGTGGGCGCGAGACACTACTGCGCGAACGCGTCCGGATGCAGCGCCTCGGCGATCTGGCGCAGGCCCTCGACTGCACGCGGTCCGGGACGCGACACCAGGTTGTCGTCGAGCACGAAGACGCGGCTCGCCTTGACGGCGGACAGGTCCTTGTAGCCCGGCCGCTTGGCGAGCTCGGCCGGATCGCTCATCGAGCCCTTGGTCGCCAGGTAGACGGCCGGATCGGACTTCACGAGCTGCTCGACCGAGTACGGAACGTAGCTCGGCTCGGTCACGACGTTCTTGCCGCCGGCGATTGTGATCATCTCGTCGATGAGCGTGCCGCTGCCTACCGTAAACAGCGGGTTCTGCGCAATCTCGACGAAGGTGGTGACGGGCTCGAGACCACCGACCGCGGCCTCAACCTCAAAGACCGCAGCCTCCATGTCCTCGAGGACGGACGCAGCGCCTTCGATCTCACCGGTGGCGAGGCCGATCTCGTCGATGTCCTCGTACAGGCCCGCGAGCGTGGTCGGGTCGACCGCGATGACGGTGGCGCCGAGCTCCTCGAGCTTGGTGATCATGTCGGCCTGGACTCCGGTGGTAGCCAGAATCAGGTCGGGGTCGGCCGCGGCGACCGCCTCGACGTTGGGGCCGGCGAAATCGCCGACCTTCGCGATATCGGCGACCTCGGCCGGATAGTCGTCGAGCGAGGTGACGCCAACGACCCGATCGCCTGCGCCGATGGCGAACAGGATCTCGGTGTTGCCGGGCGCGAGCGAGACGATACGCTCGGGCGCGGCCTCGACGGTGACCTCACGGCCGGCGTCGTCGGTGATGGTCACCGGGAAGGTCGCCTCGGCGACGGGCTCGGGCTCGGCCTCGGTGGCCTCGGGCTTCTCGGCTGAGCAGCCCGTGAGGGCGAGGCTCGTAAAGAGCGCGAGGGCCAGGGTGAGTCGGGTGATACGGGTCATGCGCAGAACTCCCTTCGGTAGATCGACGCGCCCCGCCGAAAACGACAAGACCCGCTTCCGCCATCTGGGCGGTGCGGGTCTTCGGGTGCGGTGCGGTTCGGGGAGTCCTTGTGCGGACGCCGCGAGCCAGCCTTGTTACCTCGAAGGCCGCGTCGCGCATCGCATGGCAGGTCTCCTGACTTTCGGCGGCGCTGTACGGCCGTCCGATCTACAGTGGCGGGTCCCGTCCCGGAATCTCACCGGGTTCCCTATTCTCCCGTGCCGGGCTTGCTCCTGCGAGCAGCTGCGGCGGCGGGCACCATGCGACACCTGTTCGGTTGACAACGCGTGCAGTCTAGCGCACCTCACGCTGCGGCGCCATGCGGCGCGTCACGCGCCGGACGGCGTTCGGCGCCGGTCTAGGCGGCCTCGGGGGCAGGCGCCGCGAGCGCCGTATCGGTTGCGGTACGAGCGCGCATCCTCGCGATCATCCACGCGCCCGCGAAGGACGCGAGAGCGATGCTGCCGACGATGCCGAAGAAGATCAACTTGATGCCGATCTCCTCGGAGTTCATGACCGGGCTGTCGGGATGAAGCGCACGACCGGGACCGAGGATCGCCTTCATGAGCACGAGCCAGGTGATGCCGACGAAACCGATGTCACCGACGGCGAGCCAGCGCTTGTCTTCGATGAGCAGCCCGAGCGCGATGATCGCAGCGGCGAGCAGGAGCACCCAGAACTGAGCGACGAGGCGCGGATCGCTCATCGCGACCTTGATGGGAGAAGCCTTGGAGCCCGTGAAGTCCCACGTGTTCATCGCCGCGAGGAGCCCCAGGACGCTTCCGAGGATCCACATCGGGATGCCCACCCAGCGCAGGGCCTCCTCGGCTCGGTAGAAGCCCTCCTTGCGCGTGATCAGGAACGCGACCGCCGCAAGCGCCAGCACCGAGAACAACATGAGGTTGACCCAGGTCATCGCGCCATGGAAGACGGGAAGACGCACCTTGTCGCCCAGTCCCTCGACCGCGGGGAACGACGCCGTGAACGCAAACGCGCCAGCGATTCCGATGAGGACAAGAGCCGGCGGAAGCCAGCGAGGGATGCGGTCAGCGGGCTGGGGCATGGTTCACTCCGAAGTCGGTAGGCGGATCAGGCGCACACAGTCTAGCAAGCGGCGCGCCGCGTCAGGCCGCCTCGACCGCCGGTGTGGCAACTTCGGGGGTGTGCGGTGCAACCGTGACTGAGAAGCCTCGGCGGGGCTTGAGGGTCGAGACGGCGACGCCCGCGATGGTCGCAAGCCCGCCGATCACGACGAGGGGGTGCGGCACCTCGCCCACCCAGATCCACGCCACCGGGATGCCGAGGACCGGGATCAGATACAAGAACCGCGCGGCGAGACCGGGTGCAAGGCCCTTCACCGCGCGTGACCACAGCACATAGGCCAGACCGCCGGGGAACACGGCGAGGAACACGACTGTCGCGATATCGGCGGCAGATGCGGTCGCGAGCGCTCCGAAGGAGCCGGGCGCGAACACCAGAAACGGGATCGAGCCGGCGACCGTTGCGTATGCGGTGACCTCCAGCGGGCTGTACTTCGCGAGCAGCGGCTTGGTCACGAGCGTGTAGAGCGAGAAGCACAGCGCCGCGGCGACGACCAGCGCCGCGCTCGGCCCGATCGAGCCGAAGCCCCCGCGCGCCTGCGCCATCAGCGCCAGCCCTGCCATGCAGATCGCGACTCCGGCCCAGGTGAAGCCGGTGGCCTTCTCGCGCCCGAGGGCGACGGCGATGCCGATGGTGAACACCGGGCTCATGTTGATGAGGAAGCCGGACATGCTCGCGCTGACGCCCATCTGCCCATTGACCAGCAGCATCTGGTAGGCGCCGAATCCGAGGACGCCAGCCAGCGCGATCTTGGGGAGATCGGCGCGGTGCGGCAGCCGCATACGGGTCACCGCACCGAAGGCCAGGAACAGCAGCGAGGTGAGGGTCCAGCGCAGGAACAGCAGCTGCGTCGGGGCGAAGTGGTCAAGGGCCGCGACGAGGGCAGCGAACGTCGTACTCCATAGGAGCACCACGACGCCCACCGAGATCATCGTCGTCCGACCGTACCTTCTGACCATCCGGGAGCCTCCGCGCGTTCGTCGCTGACGTGTGGACGAAGTCTAGGGTGTTCTCGGCTGGCGTTGAAGCGGTATCATGCGGTCTGCTGCTCGAATGCCTTTCGATACTGTTGTTCTGCATGCGAAATGCTAACGATTGGAAAGCATATGGACGACATCGACCGTCGGTTGCTCGCGGCGCTTCAGGATGACGCCCGCCGCTCCTACGCCGATCTGGGTCGCGAAGTGGGACTTACTCCACCCGCCGTCGCCGACCGCGTACGCCGTATGGAGTCCTCCGGCATCATCGTGGGCTACCACGCGAAGGTCGACCTGAAGAAGGCGGGATACGGGCTCGTCGCCTTCGTGCGACTGTCCTCGCCCCCCGAGCTCGCGCCTCAACTCGAGCGCATAGCCTCAGAGGCGCCGGAGATCCTGGAGTTCCACCGCGTGACGGGCACCGAGGGCTTCGTCGCCAAGATGGCGGTCACCTCGGTGGAGCATCTCGAGAGCGTCGTGGTGAAGCTGCTTCCCTACGGCCAGACGACCACGTCGATCGTGCTGTCGTCGCCGGTCACTTGGCGCCGTATAGACCTCGCGGAATAGCAAGCGGCGCGGGACCCCGCGTCCCGCGCCGCTCGACCGACCCAGGGGCCGGTGCTTATGTGGTCCCGCCGTGCCGGACTACGGCTGAGGGACCTCCGGAAGAACCGTCCCGGTGGGCATGACCGTCTGAGTGGGCTCGACGGTCCCGGTAGGCTCCACGGTCGATGTCGGCTCGACGGTCGAGGTTTCCTCGCCCGAAGACCCGTCATCAGAGCCCGGCATGGTGGAGGGATCGACACCAAGCCAAGCTGCGAACTTAAGCCACACGCGCACGAGGCCAGGAGGCACTTGCTTCTTCTTGCCTTCTGCAACCTTGGCGAGGGACTTCTCGATGTTGGCCGTGATACGAGTGAAAGCGTTGGACACGTCGGGCGTGCCACTTGCCTCATCGGAGTCGACCGGAACGGTCGGCTCGATCGATCCACTCGCGTCAGCGGACAACGCTGCGGCCGCGGCGGCCTTCTCGGCTGCCTTCTCGGCCTTCTTCACGGACTTGCGTTCGGCCTGCTCGACCTTGCGCACTTCCTTCGCGGCGACCTTCTCGGCCTTCTTCTCGGTCTTCTTCTCGGTCTTGGCGGCTGCCTTCTCGGCGGACTTACCCTGACCGTTCCCGCGTGCCTGCTCGGTGCCCTTACCGCTGCCCTGGCCATTCGAAGACTTGGCGAGGGCAGCGGTCGGGAGAGCGAGCGCGGCTACGAGTGCTGCGATGACTAGTACGGTTACTGACTTGCGCACAATCAACACCCCCTGTTGGGCTACCTTCCACCAGCATCATCGTTTTCAATCAGGCCCACCTCAACCGTTCGCCTGCATGTGCACGTGATATTCGTCACACCATCCGGCATGGTCCAGTACACCTCCCGCGGGAAGAATCCCGGTAGCGTCCTGTCCCGTGCGCTTCGATTGGGATACGCTGGCAACACAGGCTCACGGCGAGGGAGGGCGCAGTGGACTACTGGTTCTGGATCTGGGTCGGCGCGGCGGTTCTGCTGTCGGTGGCCGAGATCTTCACCGCAGGGTTCTTCATGCTCCCCATCGGCCTGGGCGCGGCGGTTGCCGCCGTTCTGGCGTGGTTCGACGTCGCGCTCGTGTGGCAGTGGGTCGGGTTCCTGGGCTCCTCGGCGGTCTTCTTCCTCGCGTTGCGCGGCGTGGCCGACAAGCTCACGCACGAGCCGCCGCAGAAGGTCGGTGTCGACCGGCTCATCGGCAAGCGAGGCGTCGTGATCGAGGCGCTGCTGCCGCACTCCTCCGAGGGCCGCGTTCGCGTGAACCGCGAGGAGTGGCGCGCCGACACCGACGAGGACGGTCCGCTGCCGGTAGGCACGCCCGTGATGGTGATGTCGGTCTCGGGAACGCATCTGGTCGTCAGGCCGATCAACACGTCAGAAGAGGACGCCGAGTAGGCGCCTGAGCACAGGAGGATCGCATGGAAAGCGTCATCACCGTCACAGTCCTGGGTCTGCTGCTCTTCCTGTTCCTGCTGGTCTACATCGCATCGGCAATCAGGATCGTGCGCCCGTACGAGAAGGGCGTCGTCGAGCGGTTCGGTAAGTACCAGCGCACCTACGACTCGGGACTTCACTTCATCATCCCGTTCATCGACCGGCTCACCAAGATCGACATGCGCGAGAACGTCGTTGACGTGCCCCCGCAGGAGGTCATCACCAAGGACAACGTCGTCGTGACAGTCGACGCGGTCGTCTACTACGAGGCGACCGACCCCGTGAAGCTCATCTACAACGTCGCGAACTTCTACCTGGCGGCGACCAAGCTCGCCCAGACCAACCTTCGTAACGTCATCGGCGAGATGCAGCTCGACGAGTCACTCACGAGCCGCGAGAAGATCAACGCCGCGCTTCGCCAGATCCTCGACGACGCCACCGACAAGTGGGGCGTGCGCATCGTCCGCGTGGAGCTGCAGCGCATCGAGCCGCCGGTCGACGTGACCGACGCTATGCACCGCCAGATGAAGGCCGAGCGGGACCGCCGCGCCAAGATCCTCGAGGCCGACGGCGACAAGCAGTACGCCATCACCCGCGCGGAGGGCTTCAAGCAGTCGGCGATTCTCGAAGCCGAGGGCAAGGCCACCGCGATCAAGTCGGTAGCTGAGGCCGAGAAGTTCCAAAAGATCGCGCTCGCCGAGGGTGAGGCATCCGCCATCACCAGTGTCTTCACCGCCATCCACGACGGCAAGCCGGACAACGAGCTCATCGCCATCCGCTACCTCGAGGCGCTTCAGGCCATCGCCAACGGACCCGCCAACAAGGTATTCCTGCCGATGGAGGTCAGCGCGATCATGGGCAGCATCGGCGGCATCGCCGAGCTCTTCAAGAAGGATGAGCCGAGCGCGTAGGTACTAGGAGTTCGCGGCGGCGGAGAGTCTCACGCCGTTCTTGACCGTATCGGCGAGCGTTACCGAAGAGAGGTAATCGTCGATACGGCGGTCGAGCTCCGTCCACACGCCGTGATGCATCGCGCACGTCCCGGTGCGCGGACAGACCGGGACCTCGCCCGTGGTGCACAGCGCCATCGAAGCGGGCTCCCCCATGGCCGAGAAGATCTCCCTGAGCGTGATCGACTCCGCAGAGGAGGCGAGCTCTACCCCTCCGCCGACGCCTCGCCGGGAGTTGAGCAGCCCCGCCTGGACGAGGTCGTGGGAGATCACACGTGCGAAGTCGTAGGGGACGTTCGCGGATTCGGAGAGCGAGCGTACGGTCGCGCGCTCGCCCGCACCAAGGCAGGCAAGCTCGTACATGATCCGTATCGCGTAGTCAGTGCGCCACGTGATGGCCACGACGCGTTCCTCGATTCGATGTAGTCGTTGCGAGTCGGCCCGACGAGCATACACCGAAGCGGCCCGCCGCCGCATCTTGTGCGTCGAAATCACAGGTCACACGCGCTACACTCGGCAGGGTCGGCCGTATCTCGGGGAGCTGCCACATTGGATAAGCGTCTTGCGCCTGTGCTTCGGATCCTTGAACGGCTGCCGATATCGGCGGTCGTGGCCAGCCCTATCTCCGGCCGCGTGATCTGGACCAACTCGCACAACATCAAGCTGGCCGGCGCCTCCCATCCCGACCAGCTGATCGGTCGCAGCATCCTCGACTTCATCGAGCCTGCTCAGCATGGGGTCGCCTTACGCGACATAGCCGCGGTCGCGCTGGGCCAGAGCCCTCCCCCGGTCGTGTACCACCTCAAGCGGCTCGACGGCGGCACTGCCGACGGTCAGATCGCATCGGTACCACTCATGTACGAGGGCAAGCCCGCGATGCTGAGCCTCATCACCGAAGTCACCGAACGCGAGCAGGTGATGCGGGAGCTCCGGGACAGTGAGGAACGGTACCGCAACCTCGTTGACGCGCTTCCCGAGGGACTCACCGTCGTGGTTGACGACAGGGTCGTCTTCGCCAACGCCGCCGTCGCGAGGCTCCTGTCCCTCGACTCGCCCGACGAACTCATCGGCTCCAGGACCTACGACTTCATCGCGCCGGAGTACCACAAATCCGTCCGAGAGGCCCGCAAGCAGGTTCTGCTCACGAAGTCGCCCGTTCCGGGGCTGCCGATCGAGATCGTGTCGCCCAACGGGACCAGGGTTCACGTCCTGGCGACGACGAGGGTGGTCAGATGGGGCGGCGTGGTCGCGACCCAGGCGGTGCTCCAGCCCATCGACGAGGGCTAGCGACGGCCGTCACACCTTCGCCGTTCGTCGCTCACTTTCGACCGATTGGTTGCCGCTCATCATCGGGTATACACCGTATGAAACCATTCGCACGCCGAAATCAAGCCGTTCGCGGTACGAGGCAAGGCATGCGCTACAGTCACCTATCAAAAGACCCGATGTTTAATGCACATATGTATGTCGCGCGTGCACCAGGACGTGGCCGGGCAGCCGCGGTACGCGAGACTCAAACGGAAGTGAGAACGCTGAGTGGGCAGGGGGCACGACACGCCGGACCGGGATCCCGGGACGCGTGCACGCGGTATGCGCGTGCACCGCGTCCTTCGTGCGTTCCTTGGCGCCCTCATCTTCGCCATCGTCTGCCTCCCCGCCTCGCCTTCCGCAGCAATCATCAGCTCGCCCATAAACATCGACGGAGACCTGGCTGACTGGACCGGCGTGCGCGCCGACCAGGACAACTCCTCGCATGACACGCAGATCACCGACCCGGACCCCGACTACCCGGGCCAGCCCGACCGCGACGTCTATCTGGTCAACGCCACGTGGGACGACGAGTATCTGTACCTGGCCTACCGGCGCACATCCGGAGGCACGAAGGCGGTCACTTTCGCCGCCTACATCGACCGTGGCGGCGACGGCCTGCTGCAGAACACCGACGCCGTCGTGTGGTGGAGCGTCGGGCAGAGCGACTCCAGTCGTTTCGCAGACGCCCATGCACCGAGCCCGACCGCCGGCATCTACAATTACAACCAAGCGATCATCGGCAAGGACGGACCCTACCTGCATCCGGCCGGCGACCCCATGGGTCACGACGGCGAGACTCCTGACGGCTGGGCGGATGTCCAGAGCGGGCAGACTCTGCCGCAGGATCCGATGGACGGCTGGATGGCCTCGAACGGCGTCGAGTTCGAGGGACGCGTCGCCTGGAGCGACCTCGGCCTCGCGCCCGGCAGCCCTATCGCGATCCACTTCGTCAACGCCAACGGATCTTCGTTCGGCACGAAATGGGTGCCGAGCAACACGCGCAAGTGGATTGGGCAGCCGCCGCAGTACCTCGAGGAGAACCGCGGCCAGATCGAGGACAACGTGGACGACATCTGGTGGCTGGTCGCAAGAGGCCTGTCCATCAGTCCTGACCGACAGGGCGGCGGCGAAGCCGGCTCGACCGTCACGTATCTGCACACAGTGACCAACGAGTCGAACCAGCAAGACACAATCGACCTCTCCGCCATCTCGAACAGGGGCTGGAGCGTCTGGTTCACCGATCTCGCGGGCAACCCGCTCGCCTCCGACGCCGTGACGCTCGACCGCGGTGATTCAACGACGGTGCAGGTGCACGTTGCGATTCCGGAGGGTACGCCGCAGGGCGTCGACGACCTCACGTCGATGACCGCCGCGTCACGACGCGACCCGACGGTGAAGGACACGGCGACCGATACCACGACCTGCGGACGCGTGGTGGTCCTCCCCGACCAGAGTGCGACGATGGCGCCCGGTCAGACCGCCGCGTACACGTTCACCGTCCAGAACAACACCGACGCCGCCGAGACATTCGACCTGTCGGTGCTGACCTCGCTCGGATTCCCGTACACCATCACCGACCTGAACGGGAACTCGATCACGACTATCGACATCGGCGCGAACTCGTCTGCCGAGGTGCGCGTGAACGTCTCTGTGCCGGCCGTCGCCCTTATCGGCCTGCAAGATGTTGCGCGGCTGACCGCAACGGTGCAGGGTGCACCTGCGCTGCGTGCCAGCGCGACGGCCACCACCCGGGTGGCGGCGGGTCTCGCGATCACGCCGAGCAACACCGGCTTTGGCGGAGCCGGCTCCACGATGGTCTACAGCCACACGGTCACCAACAGCTGGCCCACGACCCGGACCATCACTCTGACCGGGCTCTCGTCGCGCGGCTGGCCGGTATCGGTGTTTGACAGCGATGGAGTCACGCCCGTCACGTCGATCACCCTCGGCCCCAACGGTGAGAGCCGCGACATCGTCGTTCGAGTCGCCGTGCCCGTCGGTACGGCGGCCAACACGGTGGATGTGACGACCATCCGCGCGACTACGGGCGCAACGACCGTGACCGCGATCGACACCACCACGGTCCGCACCTTGCAGCTCTTCGACTCCGAGGGCTACACCGCCACCGAGGATCGCTTCGAACTTGGCGAGACCGGCTTCGCGAGAGGGACCGGGCTCTCGGCGGGCAGCTCGGTGTTCTTCGTGTGGAAAGACAGCAACGGCACGGTCGTGCGCACGAGCCCCGACCGGATCGTCGACACGACCGGCATGGCGTTCGACGCGTACGACACCAAGATGACCGACCTCACCGGCAACTGGACAGTCGAGCTGTGGAGCCGCGCCGGAGGCAACAAACTGACGCTGCTCGAGACCAACCCGTTCACGGTCTCCTGGAACGCCGAGATCACCGGCCTTTCGGCGACGGATGCGCCCGGGGTCGGCAGCGACGTCGCGGTCACCTCCTCGGCGGTCAACGACAACACGCGAACGCTCGCAAACACCACGATGACCTACGTCATCTGGTGGGACGACAACGGTGACGGGGCCTTCAACAGCGGAGACACCTGGATCGACTCGGCCGGGCTGCCGCACACCTGGGACGGCGTGGCTTCGGTGAGTTCGCACGTGACGACCGGCATCGACGTAGCAGGCGGCGCGAGCTGGAGCGAGTCGACCCCGTGGACCGTCAACAACCGCGACTTCCCGCATCAGGGCGACTACAACGTGACCGCGACGTGGACCGAGCCCAACGGCCGCGTCATCGACGTCAAGACCACTCAGTTCTACTCAATACCGGCGCTTGGCTGGCCGGTCTTCGTCCTCGGACTTCTGTTCGTGGGCATCGTGATGGGCAGGCGCCTGGCGCCCGCACTCGCTGAGGCGGGTGATCGCCGATGAACCCGCAGATCACCGCGTGGCTCCTGGCGATCGTGGTTTGGGCGGCCGTGACCTTCGGCCTCCTTCGCCTGCGCCGCTGGCTGCTGTTCTACCTCGTGGGCGCGTTCGGATTCGTGCTGCTGCTCGCCTTCGGCGCTGCAGCGCTCGACATCGACACCGTCATCGAGAGTGTCGAGGCGGCACAGGTCGCGATGCTGGCGGGCCTGATGGGCATCGGCGTCACCGTGGTCGAGGGCACCGGGCTGGCCATCCCCAACCACACCGGCTGGGCCGTGTTCGACATCGGCCTGGAGTGCTCGGCGATCCTTGAGATGGCGGCCATCGTGGGACTCACCGCGTTCTACCCGGCGTTTCGCCCGGGCAAGCGCGCGATACTGGGTATCACGGGCGCGCTGATGACCTACGTCATCAACATCGGGCGCATTCTGCTCATAGTCGCGATCATCAACGCCTTTGGGACCGACTGGGTATTCGCCGCCCACGCGGTGTTCGGTCGCATCTTCTTCTTCATCGGAACCGTCGCGTTGTACTGGTTCCTGATGACGAGGCCGACCATCGGCTTCACCCGTAGGCGCCTCGAGGAAGGGGCCGCGGCGTGAGCAGTCTGTGGAGCTTCCTGCTTATCTGGGGTGTGTGGCTCATCACGCCGGTGCTCGTCGACGGCGTCGATGCGGTGTCGCGGCTCGCGACGGTATGGACGCACAAGCGCCGGCGGAGCAAGAGCGAGCGCCGAATTCTGGACGATGCACTGCCGACCGTCTCGGTGATCATCCCGGCCCACAACGAGGTCGAGGTCATCGACCGCTGCATCAACTCGGTCAAGATGCAGGCGTATCCCCACGACAGGCTCGAGATCATCGTCATCGACGACGGCTCCACCGACGGCACCGCGGACCGAGTCGAGGAGCACGTGGACGGCACGCCGGCACCCGGCGGCTACCTGCTGCGCGGCCGGCCCATCAAGGTCGGACCTTTCAAGGGCACGCTGGCGCTGATCCGCAACGGACATGCCGGCAAGGCGCATGCGCTCAATGCGGGACTCGAGGCGTCCACGGGCGAGATCGTGATGAACATCGACTCCGACGTGGTGCTCGACCCGCTGGCGGTTCGCAGCATCGCCGAGTACTTCGTGCGCAACCCCGAGATCGGCGCCGCCACGGGCAACATCGAGGTCGACTGGGACATCATCGAGGAGCGTGACCGCGAAGGCACACTCGTGCTCGACGACAACGGCGACCTCATTCCGAGAAAGCTCTCGTTCTTCGAGCGCTTCATGGTCAAGTCGCAGTTCCTCGAGTACCTGACCGCGTTCGACCTCGGCCGCCGTTCGCAGTCGATCACCGGGACGATGTACTCGCTCGCGGGCGCGTGCTCGGCGTTTCGCCGCTCGGTCTTTGACGGCGACTGCGTCTATCGCAACGACACCGTGTCCGAGGACACGCTGCTCACCTTCGAACTGCACCGCCGGGGCGTGAAGATCGGCTTCGTCGAGGACGCTCGCATCCACCTCGAGCCGGTCATCGACTGGGACGCCCTGTACGCGCAGCGCGTGCGCTGGGCCCGCGGTCAGATCGAGGTCGTCAGCATGCATGAGGACCTGGTGGGATCGGATGAGGCCGGCAGCTTCAGCCGCTTCGGCATCCCCAAGATGATGCTGTTCGATCACACGCTCGCGTTCCCACGTCTCATCTGGATGCCGCTGATCGCATGCTTCCCGCTGATCGGCTACTCGTGGCGCCTGCTTGCCATCGCCCTGATCGCGATCTACGCCTTCTACCTGATCATCGAGGCCATCAACTCACTCGTCGCCTACACGATCTCGGACCGGCAGACCCGGGCCCGCATCGAGCACAGCGAGTGGGCGATCCTGGTTCTCCCGATCTACCGCTTCATCGTGTTCCACTTCCGCTTCTCGGGCTTCCTGATGGCGCTCACCGAGAAGCAGCAGTGGACGACCCAGGGTCCGATGCAGACCGCGCGACGCGATGCGGGTATGCTCAGGCTGCGCTCGGTCGAACTGCTCGCCGGCATGTTCGGTGTCGTGGGCGTCTCGCTGATGCGCATGACGCGCGCGATCGCCGCGGTGGTTCTGCCTCTGATGCTCGCCATCGCCGTGTTCGTCCGCGTGGTCTTGCAGACCCGGAGGGACGGCTAGGTGCATCCAGCTCGGACAGGCCCGAGCCCGCGCATGCTCGCGGGCGTGATCGGTGCGGCCGTGGTAGTGGTCGCGGCCGTCGGTCTCATCGCATGGAAGGTCTCGATCGCGGTGCACGTGGGGCCCGGTTGGGATACCTATGCGTTTCTCGCCAACGCCGCCGACTTCGCGGGCAAGGGTTTCGGCTACATCGAGCCGCATCGCCCGCCTGCGCTCCCCCTGCTGGTGTCGTGGGTCTTCCGGGTGACCGGCGAACTCGACACCTCCGTCATCCAGTGGGTGGATGGCGCGCTCACGCTCTCGGGGGTGCTCGCGTTCTACTGGCTCCTTCGGCGCCGCTTCGACGTCGTGTTCGCGGGTGCAGGCGCCCTCGCGATACTCGCGGTCGCCCCGCTGTGGGAGTACGTCGGCGTTGGCTACACCGACTCCGCTGCGATCGCAATCTGCACGTGGCTGCTGCTCGTGCTCATCAAGGCGACCGAGGACAACCCCGCATGGTTCTTGCTTGCAGGCCCCCTCTTTGTCGCAGCGACGATGACCCGATTCACCGCGATCCTGTTCGCATTCGCGTGCCTGGTCTGGCTCGCGTTCAGGGCCTCGTTCTTCCGGCACGCCTGGACGATCGCGGTCTCGGCGTTCCTCGGAATACTGGTCTACCTGCCGGCGGGCTCGTATTACCACCGGACTTTCGGCGATGCGCTGTTCCCCTTCATCGTCGCGTTCGGCTTCTCCGAGAATGTGACCACGCCCGGCGGCGAGGGCGCGACCAGCTCGGCGCTCTACTACCTCTCGCGCATGCCGGTGTTCCTGGCGCCCGAGCCGCTCGTGATCCTGACGGTGTTCGTGCTTCTCGTGGCGGTCGCGGCGCTGGTGACCGCGACTGGCGGATACTTCGAGTCCAACCGGCCGGGCGCGCGCCGGATCGCGCTGGCGGTGCTGGGCGCATTGCCCGCCCTGTTCGCGCAGCTTCGCGGCGGCATGATGCTCCGCCAGCTGACGATCCCCGTCGCGGTCTTCTCGGTATGGCGGATGCTCGCGCCCCGCGACGAGCACGGGCGCACCACCGCTCACGCGGCGCTCGATGCCGTGATGCTCGCCTGGCTCGCGATCTACGTCGACTTCCACGGCCACCAGGCGATCCTGGTACCGCGCTACTTCATCCCGATGGCGCTACCGATCATCTACTTCGTGCTGCGCGGGTGGGAGATCGCCGGGGCTCGTCTGGCGGCTGCCGCCTCACCGGACCGCCCGAGCCGGGCCGCATTCCTGCGCCACGGCGCCGGCGTCCTCGTTGCGGCGTTCGTCGCAGCATCGCTCATCGTCACGATGGCCGTGACACCGACGGAGCCTGACGCGCTCGTCATCTCGGCCGAGCAGACCGCTGCCTACCTGGCCGATCAACCCGGTGCGCGCGACTCGGTCATCTACTCCGACCTGTGGCCGCTGACCGCGTGGTACCTGCGCGACGACATCAAGCCGATGCCCTCGTTCGAGACCTTGCCGGCTTACGGGCACGAACTCGCGAAGAGCAACGCCGACTACTTCGTCACCCTCTCCGATCTGCGCTTCGATGAGTTCTCGGAGGTCGACCGAGCGCCGATTGCGACGGTGCTTGCACGCAGCTCCGAGACAAGCGCCTCGCTGCCGCGCATCCAGTACCTCGGCAAGTCGTGGGACAACTACCTCGAGCAGCTCACCGGCTTCGACTTCTACTTGATGAGCACCGCCGGCCGCTATGGCTGGGAGGGAAGCTCGTTTCTGGACGGCTACGCGTCCGAGGACCTGTCCGGCTTCCCCGCGGTCGCGGTCTACGGCACCAAGTGGCGCTCCCGCGCGGATGGCGAGGCGGCGCTGCGAGAGTACGTCGAGCGCGGCGGCTCGGTGGTGTTCGATGCATCGCACAACCTTGGAGGGGTCGCGTACTCGATGGCCGACACGGTCGCATTCGACGCGATCATCCGCCGAGACGTCCTCGACCCGACAACCGAGCTCACCGTGGACCCGGCATTCCTCGCCAGGCACGAACTCGACCCGGTCGTCTCGTCCGAGTTCGTCGACGAGGGCGGCGGCGTCTGGGCCGGTGCGTCCTACGTGGAGCGCCCGGGCACTCCGCCGCTGCAGGTCATCGCACGCGCCGGCGATAAGCCCGTCATCGCCTATCGCGACGCAGGTCGCGGTCGCATCTACTTCATCGGCTACAACCTCGCATTCCACGCGTTCAGCAAGGAGAACGAGAGCGAAGCGGCACTCATCCGGGCCGTCTTCGACGACGCGATCGCACACGCCGAAGCCGCGACCGGCACCGGTGACGAACCCGCCACACAGGAGCCGCAATGACTGACGAGCGCACAACACCCATGGCAGCCGAGGACTACTCGCACCTCTCCGAGCGGGGCCAGCGGCTCGTGACCGAGTTTCGCACGCGCGTCGTGGAGCTCATCGTCGCCGAGAAGCCCGCTCGCGTGCTCGAGGTCGGGTGCGGCCAGGGGTGGCTGCTGCGGCTGATCGCCGAGGCGCTGCCCGACGCCGAGCTCTCCGGCCTCGACATCCGCGCCGAAGCCATCGAGGTCGCCCGCGGGCTCGTGCCGACCGCCAACCTCGTAGTGGGCGACGGCCAGCGGCTCCCCTACGACGACGGCAGCTTCGATCTGGTGGTCTGCTCGGAGGTGCTCGAGCACGTGGACGACCCGGATGCGGTGCTCGCCGAGATCGATCGCGTCGGCCGCGGCGTGGCCGTGCTGTCGGTGCCTGATGAGCCGCTGTTCTGGGGCGCGAACCTCGTGCGAGGCAAGTACCTGTCGACCTTGGGCAACTGCCCGGGACACATCCACCACTGGTCCAAGCGCGGCTTCAGCCGGCTTCTGACGCGTCGCTACTCGCAGGTGACGGTCGAACGCTCGATCCCGTGGCTCATTGCCGAGGTGCGTCGCTAGCGCCGGCCGCGAGCGACGATCACGGCCCCGACTGCGCCGGGCGCCAGCACCATCAGCACCATCGACAGCAGCACCGCCAGCGCGGCCTCATCGCTCGGGACGCCCACTCGTCCGAGCATGGCAGCCATCGTTACCTCGCCCACGCCGATGCCCGCCACAGACACGGGAATCAGCCGAGCGAGACTGGACAGCGGCGCGAAGGCGAGCACCTCGGCGGGAGTGACCGGCGCGCCCACGGCGAGGCAGCACAGCCACATGACTCCGTAGGTGACGATCCACGCCGCACTCGAAACCGCATAGACCCATAGCAGCAGCGCGATCGGCGGGCGAGCCGTCGACGCGATCGCTTCAGGGTCGACATCGGCGCCGGGGGCGAGGAAACGCAGCGCGGTCTTCCATGGAACCAGGTGTGGCGCGACGAAGGGGATGAGGGTCAGTACCAGCAGCACAGCGGCCCCTGCGGCGAGCACGGGCGTCTCGGCGACGAGCGCTCCGAGCATGCCCATGGCTGCGAGCGCGGTCAGCGACGTGAGCTTGTCGAGGACAGAGGACACCACCATCGCCTCGGCATTCCCGTGGATGCGCCAGCCCCAGTGGGCCTTGGCGAGATCGGCAGCGCCGGTGGGTACCACCAGGTTGATTCCGATTCCGGCGAGCGTGAGCACGTACGCCTGACCCAGACTCAGAATCCGAGTCGGCTGGTTGAGCAGCAACGCGTGGTTGTAGGCACGCACGAGGATCGACAGCGGGACAATGGCCGCGGCAAGCGCGGCGAGGCGCCAGTCGATCGACCCTGCGGCGAGGTTGCCGATCCCCGCCTGCCAGCCCAGGAACCCGACGAGCCCGAGAGCCACCGCGATGCGGATCCATCGCAGCCAGGGTCGCGGCGAGCGGGGCGCGTCAGGCATCGTCCCCGGCCTGCTCGGCGAACGACGCAGTCCGCAGCTGATCGAGGCGCATGCGGCGGATGTCGGCCTGAACGCGCACCATGTTGCGACGCAGTTCGAGCATCTGCATCGCGAGAAGCGAGAAGCTCAGGCCCACCGCGCCGCCCAGGCCCAACAGCACCATGACGGTCATCAGAGGGCGCTCGGGGTTGAGCTCACCGAGGAGGAACTCGAACAGCAGATAGGCGGCGACCACGATCGACGCGAGCATGAGCAGCAGCCCGCCCGCAGCGAAGAGCCACGCTGAGCGCTCGAGGAGGCTGAACGCAAGATGACTCGCCATCGTCGAGCCGGGTCGGAACTTCGAGGTGCCTTTGCGCCGGGTGGCGAGGATCGCCGGAATCTCTACGACCCGGTACCCAAGGGCCATCGCCTCCGAGAGGATCTCGAGGTGAATCTCCTTGCCGTCGCTTTCGAGCGCGAGGGAGTCGAGCACTTCTCGGCGGTAGGCCCTTACGATGCCGGTACTGGTCCACACCGGCTGCGGCAGCGAGCGGCGAAGCACCCAGTTGCCGCCGCGTGAGAGCGCGAGCCGCATGAACGGCACCCCCTCGACGCCGCCGCCCGGCATGTAGGGTGAGGCGAGCACGAGGTCGGCTTCGGCATCTTCGAGCAGCGCGGTCACCATACGCACGACGGTGTCGGCGGTGTAGCTCAGATCCGCATCCATCGAGGCGACGAACGATCCGCGCGCCTGCGCGAACCCGCGTCGGAGCGCATAGCCACGACCGCGGTTCACGGTGTAGGAGACGGGCCGGATGCGAGGGTCGCCCTCGCTGAGCTCGGCCAGGCGCTGCGCTGTCGAGTCGGTGCTGCCGTCGTTGACGGGGATGAGCTCGTAGGGCCAGCCCTGCCCCTCGATGATGGCGGCGAGCGCGCCGAGCGTGTCGGCGGCGTTCTCCTCCTCGTTATGCATGGGGACGACGACCGATACCAGCGGATTCACGCGCACTCCCCTCGTGGTGGCAGTACGCTCATTATAGGATGTCGCCCGCGCGAAAGCGCGCACCCCAACGCGAACCGAAAGATGCCTACTTGTTGACGAACTTCTCCCGGTAGATCTTCACGGCCTTCATGAAGTCCGTGTAGTTGGTGGCAAACGTCTGCGAGCCGTCTTCACCCGTGAGCACGTAGTAGAGGTACTCGGTTTCGGACGGATGTGCGGCTGCATCGATCGCCTTGCGACCGGGGTTGCCAAGAGGTCCGGGCGGCAGCCCGTAGTTGGAGTATGTGTTGTACGGGTGCCCGTTGTTGAGATCGGCCTTGGTGAGGACCTTCGTGCCCTCGGGCAGGGTGTAGAAGACCGTCGAATCGAGCTGGAGCTTCATATCGATCTTGAGACGGTTGTAGATGACCGAGGAGACCAGCGGGTACTCCTCGTCGAGTTTCACCTCGAGCTCGATGATCGACGCGATCGTGAGCACGTCGTTCAGCGTGAGGTTCTTGGATTCGGCATAGTCGAGGTCGATCGTCGCCATCTCGGCGTCGAACTTGTCGAGCATCATCTCGACGATCTGCTCGGGAGTGACGCCCTCCTTGACGCGGTACGTCGCGGGGAAGAGGTATCCCTCGAGCGAGTCTTCGTGCGCATCGGCGAGGTACGGGTGCTCCTCGGCGAACTGCGGTGCACCCGTGCTCACGAGCGCAAGCATCTCGTCTTCCGAGACACCCACGCGCTTCGCGAAGCGGGCGGCGATCTGCTTTCCGGTGAAGCCCTCCGGGATCGGGACATCGAAGAAGGCGATCTCGGGGCCCTTCACGAGCTTGGCGAAGACGTCTTCGTATTCCATGCCCGTCGTGAGCTCGTAGGTGCCTGCCTTGAACTGGCCGTCGGTCTCGTCGAGACGCGCCTTCACGCGGAACATGAGTGCGTTGGGGACCACGCCTGCGCGGGACAGCTGCTCGCCGATGGCCTCGGTGCCCGAGCCCTTCGCGATGGTGACCTCGACCGGCTCGCCCGGTGCAATCTCGGTGTCAGGAACCAGGAGCAGGTACCAACCCGCGAAGGCAGCAGCGCCGGCCAGGACGATGAGTACGAGCAGCGCCACGAGTGCGACGATGACGCCGCGGCGACGCCCGGCAACTCGCTTGGGAGCGCGCTTCGGCGCACCGCGGCGGCGGGCGGTTCTCAACTCGGGCATGTCGGGATCGGGCATGCGAAGAGGCCTTTTCGTAAGACGCCCGGCGTGGGGGCGGAGCGGTCACATCGAGGGAGAGTGTAGCGCGAGGCGCGCCAAGTCGTCGCGAAGTGTGAACCGGCTGACACCAAGGCGGTTGGCGGCCTGCCCCGTTCACTCGGGTTCTCTCACGTGGCTCTCATGTTCCTCTAATGCTAGCCACCGAAGATAACCAAGACATGGTTACCGGACGCACCGGCCGGCTCCGGTACCGACAAAATGAGATCTGCAATGCAAGGAGGTCCACTGTGACCGGTACGACTCGAAGACTAGCGACGCTCGCTGTCGCCGGCATCGCCGCAGCGGCGATCGTCGGCACGGCAACCGTCGCATCAGCGTTCCCCAGTAGGACGAGCGCCTGCACCGGGTGCCACGATCGCAACACCGCAATCGTCGTGACGGCGACCCAGACCGCCAACGACGGCGTGAATGCCACCTACAGCGTGAGCGTCTCGAATCCCTGGAACGACGGCGTCACCGGCTGGACCGTCTTTGACGGCGCCACCAACGTACGCAACGGCTACGGCGCGGGCTCCTTCACGGTCGCCGTAGGCAAGACCTACACCGTGTGGGGCGCCGCCGGCAGTGGTGGCAACGGCTCCAACTCCATCACCGTGAGCCCCGCGGCTCCCCCTCCCCCTCCTCCTCCCCCTCCCCCCGCCGATACCACGGCTCCCACCGTGGCTGTGACCGCGCCCGTTAGCGGCGCCACCGTCTCCGGCCTCGTTCCGCTGACCGCGAACGCCGCCGACAACATGAGCGGCATCGCCCGCGTCGAGTTCAGGGTCGACGGCGTGCTCGTCGGCACCGACACCACCGCCCCGTACACGGGCCTGTGGGACGCCACGCTCGCCGCACCGGGCTCGCACACCGTACAGGCGAAGGCGTTCGACGGCGTGGGTCTCTCGTCGACCGCTTCCATTGCGGTCTCGATCGCTTCGCCGCCGCCTCCCCCTCCCGTCGATAGCACTGTCCCGGTGGTCACGATCACCTCGCCCGCCAGCGGCGCGACCGTCGCCGGCAACGTGACGATCTCGGCGAACGCCACCGATGACATGAGCGGCATCGCCCGCGTGGACTTCAAGGTCGACGGCGTGCTCGTCGGCAGCGACACCACCGCCCCGTACAGCGGCGTGTGGAACGCCACCAGCGCCGCGCCCGGCTCGCACACGATCCAGGTCGTGGCGGTCGACGGTGCCGGCCTCACGGCGAACACCTCGATCCCCGTCTCCATCGCAACACCTCCGCCTCCGCCTGTGAGCACGAAGAGCGACGTTGAGATCACCGTCAACTCGGTCACCGGCACCCCCGTGGTCGGCGCGAAGGTCGTGCTGCGTAACCTCACCACCGGAACCAACTACGTAATCAAGACGAAGGCCGACGGCACCGCCGACTTCACTGGCCTGACGTACGGCTCCTACTCTGTGAGCACCTCCGCCCGCGGGTTCAAGCGCGCCGTGCCGGTGCGTTTCACCGTGGACACGCCCGCCGAGAGCGTGCTGTTCACGCTGCTTCCGCGGCGCTGATCCGCCCGCATCGCACGAACAGAGGGCCCGGTGACCGAATGTGGTCGCCGGGCCCTGGCCGTGCGCCACCGAAAGGCTACTCCCCCACGACCGCCAGAACCTGCGTGCCGTAGCGATCGAGCTTCGCCTGACCCACGCCACTGACCGCAAGCAGCTCCTCGTGGGACGTCGGCCGCGCCGCAGCGATTCCCGCGAGCGTCTTGTCGCCGAACACCACGTACGCGGGCACGCTCATCTCGGCGGCGATAACGCGGCGCATCTCGCGAAGTCGATCGAACAACTCCTCGTCTTCGGCAGCGAGCTGGAACCCCGCGGCGCCCTTCGCCTTCCTCTGCTCGGCTGGCTTCGCGACCTTCGCTCGCGGCCGGGCAAGCTCCACCGGCTCTTCTCCGCGCAGGACCGGCGTCGCCTTGGGCGTGAGGCGCAGCACGTTGTAGCGAGCGATGTCCTGCATCAGGTAGCCGCGGTGGATGAGCTGGCGCAGGATGCTGCTCCAGTCGTCGTGTGAGTGCTCAGCGCCGATCCCGTAGACGGAAAGGGCCTCGTGCCCGAGTCGCACGATCTTCTCGGTCTGGGCGCCCCTCAACACATCGATCACGTGGGCGATCCCGAAGCTTTCCCTCAGCCGGTAGACCGCTGAGAGCGCCTTCTGGGCGTCGACCGTACCGTCGTAGACCTCGGGCGGGTCCAGACACACGTCGCAGTTGCCGCAGTCCTGTTCGAGCGGCTCGCCGAAGTATCCGAGCAGCACGCGTCGCCGGCAGGTGACGGCCTCGGCCATCGCCACCATAGCGTCGAGCTTGTGGGTCTCGATGCGTACCTGGTCGGCATTGCCGCTGCGCATGATGAGGCTTCGTGCGGTGACGACGTCTTGCAGACCAAAGAGCAGCAGCGCCTCGGCAGGCGCGTTGTCGCGCCCGGCTCGGCCGGTCTCCTGGTAATAGCCTTCGATGTTTTTGGGGCAGTCGAAGTGGACCACGAACCGCACATCGGGCTTGTCGATGCCCATCCCGAAGGCGACGGTGGCCACTACGACGTCGAGTCGGTCGCCGAGAAACGCGTCTTGCACGCGCGTCCGAGCATCCGCGTTCATCCCCGCGTGGTACGCACCGGACTTCACGCCGGCGGCCTTCAACTTCGCCGCGACCTGCTCGACCCGCTTGCGCGTAAGGCAGTACACGATGCCGGACTGCCCGGGTTTCTCGGCGACGAAGCGTTTGAGCTGCCCGATCGCGTCGTGCTTCTCGACGACGGTGTAGCGGATGTTGGGCCGGTCGAACCCCGCCGAGAAGACCGGCGCGTCGAGCAGGCCGAGGCGAGCGCGGACGTCTTGGAGCGTGGTGTCGTCAGCGGTCGCCGTGAGCGCGATGAAGGGGACGCCGGGGAAGAGCTCCCGAAGTCGGGCGAGCTGCACGTACTCGGGGCGGAAGTCGTGGCCCCACTGCGAGACGCAGTGCGCCTCGTCGATCGCGAAAAGTGAGACCCGCACGCCGTGAAGCAGCTCGAGTGTGCCCGGCAGCATGAGGCGCTCCGGGGCGCAGTACAGCAGGTCGAGCGCGCCCGAGCGCACGTCGTGCAGGACGGCGGACGCCTCCTCGGCGGAAAGCGAGGAGTTGAGGCAGGCCGCGGACACTCCGTTGGCCCGCAGGGCGTCTACCTGGTCCTTCATCAGCGAGATGAGCGGCGAGACCACAACAGCAATGCCGTCACGATGGAGTGCGGGCACCTGGAAACACAGCGACTTGCCGCCGCCGGTGGGCATCAGCACGAACGCGTCTCCGCCCGCCACGACGCGCTCGACGATCTCGCGCTGATGCGGGCGGAAACTGTCGTAGCCGAATATTTCGGCAAGCGTGGTATCGATGGTGGTGGTGCGCACGGTCACGCGGGCCCTCTCGTCAGTCGACTTGGGGCAGTGTAGCTGAGGGGTGCGACATGTGGGCGAATGCGGCGCGTCAGTCCTCGCGCGCGATGCACATGATGACGACGTCGTCGTGAAGGCGACCACCCGCGTACTCGAGGACTTCGCTAAGAAGAGCGTCGGGGAGCTCCTCGAGAGGGGTGCCGTGCAAGCGCTTCAGGGCGTCGGCGAGTCTCTCGTGACCGAACAGCTCGGATCCGCGTCGCGCCTCCGTCACGCCGTCGGTGACCGCCACGAACACCTCGCCGGGCGCGAGCGACTCGACACTCACGTCATAGGGGACTTCCTCGAAAGCACCGAGAATCGCGCAGTGCTGTCCCAGCATCCGCACGCCGCCCTCTCCCACCACAAGCGGGCTGGGATGACCGGCGTTGCAGTACTGGAACGCACCGTCGGACCGGTCGAGCACTCCCAGAAACGCGGTCGCGAACTTGCCCACCGGCGTGAACCGGAACGCGAGCGTGTTAAGTCGGGTGAAGCACATCGCGGGGTCGAAGGACTCGAGGAGGTAAGCGCGGATTCCGTCGCGCATCAGCGCGGTGACCTGGGCAGCGACGATGCCTTTGCCCGCGACGTCACCCACGACGAGCGCCAGGTGGCCGCCGTCGAGTTCGACCACGTCGTAGAAGTCACCGCCCACACGGGAGCTCATTGACGCCGGCTGATAGACGGTCGCGACCTTGATTCCATCGATCGGCTCCGGCGGAGTGATCAGCGCCTGCTGGAGCGTCTCGGCGATTCGATGCTCCCGCGCGTACTGTCGCGAGTTCTCGAGCGCTATCGACGCGATTGCCGCGATGCCCTCGACGGTACGGACCTGCTCGGGGGTGAACTCGTAGCGCTCACCCGGCTCGTCCAGGGAGATGTGGCCTGTCACCTCGCCCCGGTGCAGCAAAGGGACGAACAGCACGAGTCGTGCTTGGTTCGCGTTAGCAATCTCGCGATCGCGCACGGGAATCTCGGGTTCGTCGTAGTCGAGCAGCGAGGTCCGCCTCTTCTGTATCGCCCGAAACGACGTCCAACTCAGGTCTTCAAGAGGGATCGCTTCACCCGCGAGTGCATTGAGTCCGCTGGTGGCGACCTTGGGAATCAGCACGCCCCTGCCCATGTCGATCAGGTTCACGAAAGCGCGGGAGATGCCCGTCGCCTCCAGCACCACGTGAGCGAGGCGCTCCATCAGTTCGTCGGTGTCGATGGTGCTCGTGAGCTCGTCGGACGCCTTCAGCAGCACCTGGGTCCGTCCGAGTTGCAGCTCCAGCCGATTCTCGGCCGCCTCAGCGCGCTCGCGCGCGGCGCGCTCAGCCTCGTAGAGCCGGGAGTTCTCGAGCGCCAGCGCAACCGACGCGGCCATCCTTCTCGCGAAGTCGACCTCGGCCTCTGTGGCCTTATGGGGTTCGCGCATCCACGCGAAGAGGGCGCCGGTCACCTTCCCTCGCGCGACCAACGGCACGGCGATCGTGGAGCGCAAGCCGTGGCGCTCAGGGAAGCCGACGAAGGGGATCACGTCCTGCCCCAGATAGTCCGAGATGACCACGGGCTCTCCGAGCCGTCTCACCTCCTCGGCCACGGGCGCGTTGGGAATGCTGAGGGTCAGACCCACTTCATCGGCGCTGAATCCGCGCTGGTAGCGGACGACCCACTCGTCGCCCTCGAACAGCTTGATGTCACCGGCATCGGCATCAAGCGCCTCGACAAACCCGTCGAGCGCGGACTGAAGGATCTCGTCCGACCCGAGATTCGAGTGGATCCGGATGTCGATGTCGTTCAGAGCCCTGCTGAGCCGCGTGCGTTCCCTGAGGTTGATCATGTTGTGCGACCGCGCGTTCCTGTCGAGCGCGAGAGCCTGCGCGCTATTTCGGCACCATTACGACGAGCGTGTTGTTGCCCATATCCATGAGAACGAGCTTCCTGTCGAGCATCTCGAACCGCTTGGTCTTTTCGAGTGCTGAGAGGAACTTCGCCTCCTGGTCCATGGCTTCCTGCGGACCGGCCATAAGTGTCGACGTCATGGGGCTGAACTCACTATCGGTCCCTCCCCTCGATCGGGCCGGACTGCCAACGCTCCAGCCACCATGCCGCCGATCGGTTCATCTCAGCCTGATACTCCGCCGTGAACTTGCGTCTGTAAACCAGCTGCCCGTAGTTCGCCACGCCGGGCGGCAAGCCGTGCGGCGCATGCGTCGCCTCGAGTGCCGCATTCGTGTGCACCACGTCTTGGACGTCGAGCCGGTGGTAGTGGTTCACGTGGACCACGCCCTCCGTGTAGCGGGCTACCGGCTCGCGCTCCACTGCAGCTCTCCCGAAGCACAGCATGGCGATGGGAATCACATGCTCGGGTAAGTCCAGCATACGTGCATGCTCCTCGCCGTTCTCAAGCACGTCGCCGATGTAGCACGATCCGATGCCGAGCGACTCCGCGGCGATGACGGCAGTCTGCGCGGCGATCAGCGCGTCCGAGCAGGCAAGCAGCAGGTCGCCCGCCCCAAGCGCCGAACGGTGGGCCACCCCCTCGAGCGCCCCGACGTCCGAATGCGCGAACACGTCGGTCCACTTCTGGTAGTCGGCCAGGAAGATGAGCACCCACGGAGCCTTCGCGATGAAGGGCTGGTCGTCGCAGGTCTCGGCGAGCCGGTCTTTGATGCCCTGATCGGTCACCTCGATGATCGAGTACAGCATCAGATTGCCCGCAGTGGGCGCGCGAAACGTGGCCGAGAGGATCGCGTCCTTCTCGGAGGGGGTGATGGGTTCGGGTGTGAACGCTCGCGTCGATGTGCGGCGCGCAATGAGGTCCAGAGTCGGGTTCATCGGGTCTCCCGGGCGAGGGGTGGCGGGTCAGGAGGTTCATACCCGTCACTAATGAGCCCGTCGGTGGTACGTACCTGTAGCAAAGCAACTCCATTGTTGGGAGGACCGATGAGAGAGCTACTCCGAGTCAACATGACGGACCTGACCGCGACCATCGAGCCGGTGCGTGACTCGTGGGCGCGCTACGGGGGTCGCGCGCTTACGGACGCGATCATCTACGACGAGGTTCCTGCGGACTGCGATGCCCTCGGCCCGGGGGCCAAGCTCGTCTTCGCGCCGGGCACGCTCGGCGGCACCACCGCCCCCAATGGAGGACGCCTGTCGGTGGGAGCGAAGAGCCCCCTCACCGGCGGCATCAAGGAGTCGAACTCGGGCGGCCAGGCGGCCCACGCGCTCGCGCGCATCGGGCTTGCGGCAGTGGTCGTCGAGGGCGTGCCGTCCGACCCGGACGCACGCTACCTGCTCGTTATCGAGGCCGATCGCTCTGCGCGGCTCGAGCGCGTGGACGAGTGGGCGGGTCTCGGCAACTACGAGGTCGCCGACGGGATCAAGGCAATGCGTCCCGAGGGCGACAAGTACTCGACCATCAGCATCGGCCCGGCCGGCGAGGCGCTCGCGAAGGCCTCAGGCATCGCCGTATCCGACCCCAAGGGCTATCCCAACCGATTCGCCGGTCGCGGCGGACTCGGCGCGGTGATGGGCTCCAAGGGCCTCAAGGGCATCGTCGTCTCCTACGCGGGCACGACCTCGCTCGGACACGCCGACAAGGAAGCATTCACGGCCGCAACGAGGCGCTTCTCGACGGCCCTGAAGGAGCATGCGGTCTCCGGTACGGGTCTGCCGATGTATGGCACCAACGTCCTCACCAACATCCTCAACGAGGCCGGCGGCCTGCCGACGCGCAACTTCTCGGCGGGTACGTTCGAGTTCGCGGACGCCATCGGCGGCGAGACCCAGCGCGAGACGATTCTCGCGCGCGGCGGCAACGCCAGCCACGGCTGTCACTCGGGCTGCGTGATCCAGTGCTCGCGCTACTGGGTCGACAAGGATGGCCACTACAAGACCAAGGGTCCGGAGTACGAGACCTCCTGGTCCTTTGGCGCGGACTGCGGCATCGGCGACCTCGACGCCATCGCGGAGCTGGACCGCGCGTGCGGCGATCTGGGCCTCGACACCATCGAGATGGGCGCCACGCTGGCGGTCTACATGGACTCCGGCGCGCTGCAGTTCGGTGACGCCGAGGGCGGGCTCGCCGCGCTCAAGGCGGGTCTCGATCCGGATAACGAGCTGCGCGTGCTGTGGGACGGCGCGGAGGCAACCGGCATCAAGTACGGCGTTGCCCGCATCCCGGTCGTCAAGCATCAGGCGCTCCCGGCCTACGACCCGCGCCCGATCCAGGGCATCGGCGTGACCTACGCGACCTCGACGATGGGAGCGGACCACACCGCCGGCTACACGATCACCTCGAACATCCTGAGCGTCGGCGGCGACGTCGACCCGCTCAAGACCGAGGGCCAGGCCGTCTTGTCGAAGAACCTTCAGATTGCGACGGCGATGCTCGATTCGCTCGGACTGTGCATCTTCGTGGCCTTCCCGGTTCTCGACATCCCGGAGGCGTTCGTCGCCATCCATGAGATGGTCGAAGCGCACACCGGCGAGAAGTGGGACGCCGCCGCACTCATGCAGCTCGGCCGAGAGGTCCTGACCATGGAGCGGATGTACAACACACGCGCGGGCTTCACCGCCGCCGACGACCGCCTGCCCAAGTTCTTCTACGAGGATAAGCTGCCGCCGCACGACGCGGTGTTCTCAGTGAGTGACGAGGATCTGGACTCGGTCTTCGACTTCGTGGCCGAGACGGCTGCCGAGATGGGCCTGCAGTAACACCACTACCCACGCGCACTCCCGTGCCGCCGGCAACTCGTCCGGCGGCACGGGATCGCTGGAGCCAACCCCATGACGATCACGGTCGCGCTCTTCGCATACCTCTCCGCCTACCAGCCTGACGGGATGGGCGGCCGCCACGCGCGCCCGCTCGAGGTGGTCGACGGCGCCACGGTGGGCGACGTGATCGAAAGGCTGGGTATCCCCGAGGGACCGCGTGTGGTGTTCGTCAACGGTCGCCACGCTGACGACGACCGCGTGCTTGCCGAAGGCGACCGACTCGCGATCTTCCCGCCGGTCGCGGGCGGGTGATCCGGATCGTGAGCCCCATCGAGTTCGCTCCCGTTGCGCCTGACGACGACGCCGGCGTGCGCGTACGGCTCGCCGGCAGCCACGTCGCCGTGATCGGCTGCGGGGGTCTTGGCAGCCATGTCGCCGAGATGCTCGTGCGCTCGGGGGTCGGGACGCTGACTCTGATCGACTTCGACACCGTCGATCCTTCGAATCTCAACCGGCAGCTGTACTTCTATGACCAGATCGGGCAGCTCAAGACCTCCGCGCTATCCAACACTTTGCTGCGAATCCGCGCCGACGTGACGCTGCTGCTCCACCAGGTACGAGCGACGGCGGACAACGTGCTCGAGCTCATCGAAGGCGCAGACGTGGTCATCGAGGCGGTCGACACCGCGCAGACAAAGGCGATGATCGCGAACGTTCTGCTCAAGGAGCGCCCGGACCTGCCCGTGGTGAGCGCATCCGGGCTGGCCGGCTTCGACTCGGCAAACGATGTAACCACCGAGCGCCTCGCCGACACGTACTACATGGCCGGCGACCACACGAGCGATGTCACCGCGAATCTGCCCTTGCTCGCGAGCCGTGTGGTTGCGGCAGCAGCTCACGAGGCGCATGCGGCAGTGCGGATCCTGCTGGGGTACCCGGAGCCCTAGGCGCTACCGCCTACGCGTTCTCGTCTTTGCCGGCGCGGTACAGCCCCAAGAACACGCGATGCGGTCCTGGCGTGCCCTGTGGCACGAACGCCACGCGGTCGCCCCGATCGATGTGGATCCCCATCCCGTGCACCACGTGGTTGACGAAGACGCCCTCGATCGCCTCGGCAGGCAGCTCCATGAGTTCGGCGAGTTCGTGACCCGTCACGCCGCAGGCAGGAACTTCCACCAGTAGCGTCGTCTCGTCGACCCCCCGCGCCTGCAGTATCGGCCGCAGGCTGGAGAAGACGCGGACCGTGACGCACGTTTGCTGCCTGGCGGAGTCAGTCACTTGGGAAGCACCGTCCTGGTGGAGGCGGACTATACCGTTCAGGTACAGCTGTACCCAAACGGCGCAGCACCTCCTAGAACTTGAGCACACCCAACCCGTTGAGCAGCACCAGAAGGATGGCGATGGGTGCCACGTAGCGCACCGAGAACGTGAAGACCTTCAGCAACGCCGCGTTGTTCAGCGCACCCGCGTTCGACGCCTCATCGGTGATGACCGCCGGTCCGAGCTTCCATCCCACGAACAGGCAGATCAGGATGCCTCCCACCGGCAGCAGGATGTTGGATGACGCGTAGTCGAACAGATCGAAGAACGTCTTGCCGGCGATCAGCGTCTCGGCGAGCGTGCTCGTCGAAAGCGTCGCAAGCACGCCCACCCCACCCATCAGCCCCGCCGAGAAGACCGTGGCCATCACGCGCGACCAGTTCCTCTCCTCGGTGAGATAGGCGACCGGAACCTCGAGCAGCGAGATCATCGCCCCGGTCGCGGCGATGGCCGCAAGCAGGAAGAACATCGTCAGGAATACCTGGCCGAACGGCATCGTCTCGAACACGGCCGGAATCGTGATGAACAGCAGCGAGGGCCCGGCGTCGGGCTCGAACCCGAACGCGAACACCGCCGGGAAGATCGCGAGGCCGGCCAGCAGCGAGACCATCGTGTCCGAGAGCGCCACCTTGACCGCGTTGCCCGGCATGTTCTCGCTCTTGCCGATGTAGCTGCCGTAGGTCGTCATCGTGCCCATGCCCACTGACAGCTTGAAGAACGCGAGCCCAAGTGCAGCCAGAACGACCGACGCGGTGATCTTGGTGAAGTCCGGCTGGAAGAGGTACTTCACTCCCTCCATGGCACCGGGAAGCGTGAGCGCCCGAACGTCGCAGATCAGCAGCAGCACGAGCAAGATCGGCAGCAGCGTCTTGGTCATCCGCTCGATGCCCTTGGTCACACCCGCGATGATGATGACGCTGATGGTAACGAGAACAATCCACTGCCACGCGAGTGGTCCGGCGACTCCGCCGATGTGTGCCGAGAAGATCTCGGAGGTCTCAGCGCCATTGACCCCGCCAAAGGTGCCGGTCAACGCCTTGAACGCGTAGGCGTACACCCACCCGGCGACGTCGGTGTAGAAGAACATGATGAGGAACGCGGCCGCGACGCCAAAGACGCCGGTCAGGTACCACGGCTTGCCCGGGGCGAGCTTCTTGAACGCACCCACGTTGTTTGCGCCGGCCCTGCGACCGATGATGAACTCGGAGATCATGACCGGCAGGCCGATCAGCGCCACGCAGATGAGGTAGACGAACACGAACGCCGCGCCGCCGTTCTGCCCGGTCATCGACGGGAACTTCCAGATGTTTCCGAGTCCCACCGCCGAGCCAAGCGTGGCAGCCAGGACACCGAGGGTCGAGCTGAAGCCCTCGCGACCGGTCGTTGCAGGCGTGGTCTTGTCGCTCATTCGAGTGTCCCCTCCGATGACGGGCGCAATGCGCGGCCGGACTCCCCGGCCGCGACCCGCAGGCAATCCTACTACGGACGCGCCATCGAGGCGCCCACGAGTTTGAACCGGGACAAAGTCAGAGCCGGCGTCGGCAGCTTCACCGACGCCGGCTCTTTTGAGCCGTGCAACACGCATCGTTCTCGCGCTACTCCAGAATGGCCATGACGTCGTCACGGACAGACTGATTGATGGCGTTCAATCCGCCGAGATAGCGCACCTCGTTGATTTGGGCCTTGTTCGCCTCAAGAACCGCAGCGACGCTCATGTCGAGCGAGTTCGACGGCGTCAACAACATCACCGAACCGTCACGACCCTGCAGCACGCCTCCTGCAAGCGCATCCGGGAAGTTCATGCCGGTCGCGATGGCGAGTCGATCCCATCCGAGCCCGTTCGCCACACCGTGCGTGGCGATTGCAACCGCGGTTGAGTACCTGTTCCCGCCAGCGAGTCTGGTGACGTTCGGATCGCCGTACTCCAGCACGAGATCGGACTCGATCTTGGCCGGGATCGCGGACGTTCCGCCGAGCACGAGCACCTCGTCCACGCCCTCCATCGCCAGCTCGGTCGATGCCGAGATGCCGGTCGCCTGGGTGAGATACAGCGGCCAGTGCAGGCCCGCCGCAAGTGGTGCGGCGCCCAAGGCGTCCGGGTAGTTGGTGCCCGTGGCCATCAGGGCCGTCCCGTCGTACGCCTCGCCCAGCTCGGCGATCGTCCGAACTGCGACCGCGTCGGCCGTGGCGTAACGGCTGGAACCCCAGATCCGCTCGACGTTCGCGTCACCCAGCAACAGGTTCAGCTCCGCCTCGACACTCGCGTGAATCGCGTTCGTGCCGCCGAGAATGATGGCGTCCGTAGCACCGAGCCGGTCGATTTCGTCGACCACGCTGCCCGGCAGTGCGCTCGTATCGGTCAGCAGGATCGGTCCACCGAGAGCGCCCGCGAGAGCGCTGCCGCCCAATGCATCAGGCCAGTTGCGGCCCGTTGCGACCACGACCCAATCGGCGCCTTCAGGGAATGCCTGCTGCGATATGGCAACCGACGTGTCGAATCGTGTGGTGCCGTTGATCGGCACCTCGATGACGCCCGCCGGGCTGACCGTGATAGTAACCAGCGCCGGCGTGGAGCTCGCCGATCCGTCGGAGGCCGTATACGTGAACGTGTCGGTTCCCGACCAACCTGCGCTCGGCGTGTAGGTGAAACCGCCGTTTGCCAGCAGGTTGAGGACACCGTGTGCCGGATCGGTCACGACAGCGGCCGTGAGCGACGAGCCTTCGACGTCCGAATCGTTCGCGAGAACGCCCGGGGTCGAAACGGTCAGCACTGCGTCCTGATCGACAGCGTAACTGTCCGGCACCGCCGTGGGTGCGTCGTTGACTGCAGTGACCGTGATGGACACCGTTGCCGTCGGCGAGTCGTACGCGCCTTCGTGTAGACGGTACGTGAACGAGTCCGCTCCGGCGTAGTTCGCGGCCGGTGTGTAGATCCACGCTCCTGTGGTGGTGTTCATCACCAGCGTGCCGTGGGTGGGCTGCGTGTCGACCACGATCGTGGTGACACCAGCCGTGTACGTGTCGTTCCCAAGTACGCCAGGCGCCGGGACACTCAGCTGCGTGTCTTCGGTGGCGGTGGCGCTGTCGTTGACCGCGACAGGCGTCTCGGCCACCGGCGTGACGGTGATCGACACCGTTGCCGTCGGCGAGTCGTACGCGCCCTCACTCAGGTGATAGGTGAACGAGTCTGCGCCGTTGTAGTCGGCGTCAGGCATGTAGGTCCATGCACCCGTGGTCGAGTTGAGTATGAGTGTGCCGTGTGTCGGCTGCGTGTCGACAACGATCTCAGTCCCACCAGCCGTGTATGTGTCGTTCGCGAGGACGCCAGGCGCCGGGACACTCAGCTGCGTGTCTTCGGTGGCGGTGGCGCTGTCGTTGACCGCGACCGGTGTCTCGTCGGCCGGCGTGACGGTGATCGACACCGTGGCAGCCTCGGTCTCGTAGTCATCCTGTGCGAGGACGTAGGTGAACGAGTCCGCACCGTTGTAGTTCGGGTCAGGCGTGTAGGTCCACGCACCCGTATCGACATCGATTGTCAACTCGCCGTGCGCAGGCTGGGTCTGGACCGAGATGTAGGTCTCGCCCGGGTTGTAGGTGTCGTTCGCCAGGACGCCAGGCGCCGGGACACTCAGGAGTGTGTCTTCAGTGGCGGTCGCACTGTCGTCGACCGCGACGGGATTCAAGATCGTGAATCCGACCTCCGTGGTATCCCCGTCTGCATCAGGCTGATTCGCCGCACCCGACATGCCGAGGGTGAGGTCGATAGGCGGATCATTCACCGAGAAGTCCGCCGCCCACTCACCACCAACGATCGGAACCTCGACGAAGCCCATCCAGCCCGAATTGAAGTAGCCGACGTAGACCACGTCACCGGTGCTGGCTGTGCCGTAGACGACCTCGGTCGCGATGTTGGCGCCAAGGACGTGCACGTCGGTCACGGTGTGCGTCTTCGCGGTGGTGCCGTCGTCGACGGTCACCACGTCACCAGGTTTGATGTCGTATGCGATCGAATCGAGATTGAACGTGCCCCACCATTCGGCGGTCGGCACGTCTTGCGTCCAGTCGGGATTCGGAACGGTCCCAGGGTCGTCGATGCTAACCGTTGCCACACCAGGCATCGCCCATTCCCAACCCATGATCGAGTCGGACTCGGGCATCACGGTGAAGTACGGGCCGGCCGCGTTCCACGGCACCACCGTCTCGTCGCCGTCTTCGTCAGGCTCGGTCGCCTGACCGGTGGTGCTGGAGAGGATGTCCCAGGCGTCGAACCACGTGAAGTCAGCGGTCCAGCCGCCCGCCCCATCGGCGAGCACGTCGAGTCCGGCCATCGAGTCATCGATGCTGACCCAGATCGTACTGTCGGGCGTCGCCTCGCCGAACACGAGGTCGGCGCCGACGTCGATGCCGTTGACCCGGAGAGTGGAAACGGTGAGCCCTTTGAGCATCTCGCCGTCAGACACCAAGATGGTGTCACCCGTCTTGATGTCCACGCCCAGCGGGCCGAGCGGCAGTACGAAGTCCCCTATCGGTGAGGCCTGAACTGCCTCGATGAGATCGGGATTCGCCGGCGTCGCAGGGTCGTCGTAGGTCACGATCAGTTCCGCATCAGCAGGCCAATCGCTACCAGACAACTCCTCGTAGGCCGGATTCGCACGGATCATCGCCCGCGGTATATGCCAGGGCGCGATGGTCATGTCGCCATCGGCGTCATCGACGTACGCCTGGCCGTCGTTGTTCGGCTCAAGATCGAGCGGACCGAAGTCACCATCGGGCTGCGAGAAGTCGAACTCCCACTGGCCCCCGGCCGAAAGCACGCTGCGGCTCTGCCCGTCGAACTTCGTCCATGCATCGCACCAGACGGTCGAATCAGGCGACACGGTACCGGCCACGATGTCTGTGTCCGGGTCGACCGAAGTCACCGCGAGGTCAACAACAACAAGTTCCTTGACGAGCGAACCATCCGTGACGCCGATGGTGAGCCCAGGTTGCATCTCGTAGGTGACGTCATCGAGGTTAAAGTAGCCGCCCTCGTCGGTGGGACGTATGAGCGTCTGGTCGGGCGATGCCGGCGTATCCGGATCGTCCAGAGTCACGGTGACGTCGGCCATCGGCGTGAATTCCCAGCCCCAGATCGAACCGTTGACGACATCGACTGCGATCGTCGGGTCGGCGATGCGCCAGTAGACCTCAGTGGCGTCGCCGTCCTGGTCCCATTCCATGACGTTGCCTTCAGAGCCCGCGTGGAGCGGGATATCGTTGAGCACCCAGTCACCCAGACCGTCAGCCGGCACTCCATAGTCATCGAAGCCCCAGTGCATGATGCTCACCCAGGCGTCGGGGTCCGCCGTCCCGGTCATGATGTCGGCGTCCACATCGAGCCCGGTCACCGACAGGGGGGCGATGATGAGCTGCTTCATGATGCCGTCAGCCTCAACGGTGACGAGCTGTCCCGGTTCGAGTTGGAACTCGGCCGGATCCCACCACGTCTCGAAGGAGCCCCATTCGTCTGCCTGGAGCAGTTGCGCGAAGTCAGGCATGTCGGGAGTGTCCGGATCGTCGACCGTGATGTAGACCTCGCCCAGCGCGGGGAAGTCCCATCCGCCGATGCTGTTGTCCAGCGGCCTCGCCACGAAGGAAGGGTTCGCCAGGTAGAACAGCGCGCGCGAAGAGTCACCGTCCTCATCCCAGCGGTACGCACCGACCTCAATACCCGGCGCGATGTCGGCTATCTCCCACGGTTCTCCTGCCGAGAAGTCGGCCATCCAGTCACCGTTGCTATCCGAGAAGACGTCACGGCCGATGCCCCAACCTTCAAGCTCGACTCGCACCCACACGTTTGGATCGGAGGTGCCGGTGACGGTATCGAGATCCGCATCCACGTTCGTGATCTGAACGTGCAGTACCTCGTGCTGTTTGGTGTTCGTCCCGTCGGTCACGGTCACGATGTGCCCGACATCGAGGTCGAACTCACCCTCGAGACCGGCCCAGAAGTCACCCCAGTCGCTCACCTCGGCGGTCGTCTCGAAATCGACGTCAGTGCCGACGCCAGGGACGTCGACCTGAATGGTCACCGTCGAGAGCGGCAACCAGTCGCCGCCCCAGAGGGCGTCACTTCCGTACTCGACCGTGAAGTTCGGGTTCGGCACGTGCCACATATGACGCGTGTAATCCCCGTCGCCGTCCGACCACCGAACCTCGCCGCTCGAGCCCTTCTGGAGGTCGACGACCCACTCGTCGGGACCCGCGACACTGAAGTCGGCGGTCCAGTTGCCTTCGCCGTCAGCCACCACGTAGCGGGTTGCGCCGTCGTCCCAGAACCAGACGACCACGGGCTCACCCGCAGGTCCCGTGCCCGAGATCGTGTCGAGCTCGGTATCTATGGCTGTCACCGCTATCGCCGCGACCACGTGCTCTCGCACGCTCACTCCGTCAGAAACGGTCACAACGAAGCCCGGCTGGATGTCGAACCAGTCGGTGAAGGTCTCGAAGCTGCCCCAGTCCCAGTCGGCGTCTACGCCGGCTTCGTAATCGGGAGACTGAGGCGTGCCCGGATCGTCGATCGAGATGTTCACGAGCGCGCCCGGCTGGAAGTCGCCGCCGAACACCTCGTTAGTGTCGGGATCGACCCCGAGCATCGGGTTGGCGATGTGCCACTGGTCCTGCGTCTGGTCGCCATCTTCATCGGCCTGTTGTGCAACGCCGTTGTTGCCCGGTGCGAGATCGAATGCGTTCTCTTCGCCGTCCGGCTCGGTGAAGTCCGCGGCCCAGTTGCCGGCCCCGTCCACCTCGACGTAGCGATGAGCGCCTTCGTATATGTAGACGTCCACCCACGTGCCCGGCTCTGCCGTGCCCGCGACGACGTCGGTATCTGCGTTGAGCTCGGTGACTACCACGGCTGTCACGATGTGGGTCTTGGTCACACCGTCGCACTCAACGGTCACCACCTGGCCTGCAGCGACCTGGAACTCGGCCGGATCCCACCACCACTCGAACCCGCCCCAATCGTCGACCGGCACCCACTGCTCGTAGTCGACCGTGCCAGGCATGAAGATATCGTCGATGGTGATGTGGGCCACCTGGTTCGGCGCGAAGTCCCAACCATTGATCGCGTTCTCTTCCGGCCTCACCGCGAAGCTTGGCGCGGCGATTCTGAAGGACGACTGTGACGAGTCACCGTCTTCATCGATCCGGTTGCTTGCACCGGTGTTGCCGAGCATCAGATCCGCGGTTTCCCACGGCTCGCCGGTGGCGAAGTCGGCATACCAGTAGCCTCCGCCATCAGCAGTGACCGTCTTGCTCACGTCGTAGTCGTACACCGCGACGCGGACCTCTGCACCCGGGTCCGCCCAGCCCCAGACGAGGTCAAGATCCGCATCTGCGCCGGTTGTGTCGACGTGGAGAACCAGGTGGTCCTTCTGCCGCACGCCGTCGCTCACGGTGACCGTGTCGCCGACATCGACGTCGAACTCGCCTCCGAACCAGGAATCGAAACTGCCCCAGTCGTCAGACGTCGCCGACGTCTCGAAGTCCACCCCGACGCCGTTCGAGGCATCGTCGATGGTTATCGAGATCTGAGCATTACGCTCCCAGTCGCCGCCGAATATCTCGTCCTGGTCGTACTCGACCGCGAACGTCGGATTCGGCACGCTCCAAATGACGCGCGTGAAGTCGTTCTCGGCGTCATTCCAATCGGCTTCTCCCATCGCGCCGGGCACGATGTCGACAACCTGCTCGCCATCACCCGCGACCGAGAAGTCGGCGAGCCAGTTCCCCTCGCCGTCGACCTGGACCTGTCGGCTGGTGGGCGAGTCCCACGGATACACCGACAGCCACTCGCCCACGGGTCCGGTCCCTGAGACCGTGTCGGCATCAGGGTCGACGCTCGTGATCGTCAGTGCGGCAACGGTGTGCAGAGCCGTCTTGTCGCCGTCGGTCACAGTGATGTTAAAGCCGGGCTGGATGTCGTACTGGTCCCCCAGCCACACGCCGAAGTTGCCCCATCCGGGATCGGTATCGGCTGTGGTCTGGAAGTCAGGTTCCTCGGGCGTACCGGGATCGTCGATCGAAATGGTCACGCTGGAACCGCGCGCCCAGTCGGCGCCGAAGAGCTCATCCGTATCCGGATCGACGCCGAAGTTCGGACGGGTGAGGTTCCAGTGGATGACGGTCTGGTCGGCGTCCGCGTCTTCCTGGTTCGCGTTTCCGCTGTCGCCCGGGACGAGGTCCCGCGTGATGTCCTCGCCAAAGGCGACCGAGAAGTCGGCGACCCAGTTGCCTTCGCCGTCGACCGCGGCAAGCCGGTGCGCGGGATTCATCCCGTGTACCCACACGTGCACGTAGCTGCCCGGGGCCGCGGTACCCGAGATCGTGTCCGTCTCGGGGTTCACGTCGGTGAGCGTGAGCGCGGTGACGATGGTCGTCTTCTCGAGAATGCCATCGGTCACCATCACGACCGAACCTTCGGTGACGTCGACCAGGGAATTGAAGTTGAAGTTGCCCCAGTCATCCGTGCCGGTGCTGCCCACGTAGCCCGCATCCACGTATACCGACACCGTAGTGTTGGCAGGCCACTCCCATCCCATCACATGATCGATGGTCGGGTCGACGCCGAAGCGAGGGTTGGGCACAGCGTGGTTGACCTGCGAGCGATCCATATCCTCATCGGCCCGGTGCGCGGTGATGAACGTGCCCTGGGCGAAGTCGTTGCCCGAGAAGTACACCCACGCACCGGTTTCGTCAGCGATGGCCTCGCCATGGTCGCCGACGCTCGAATCCACCCACACCGAGGCGCCGGGGTCTGCGAGACCCCACACGGAATCGTTGTCCAGGTCGACGCCGTCGATCTGGACGAACTCGATCGTCAGCTCGGTCGTCTGCATGCCGCTGACCGCGCTGACCACATCCCCGACCTTGAAGTCGTAGGGAAGTGCGCCAGTCGGCCAGAAGGTGCCTTGCGAGTTGGTTGCGAAGTTGGTGGAGTAGTCAATCGGCTCGGGCGTAGCGGGATCATCGACGTATATTTCGACGTTCGAACCCGGGATCCAGCCATGGGCCGAGATGTTGTCGTCATTGAGGCTGACCCATATCTGGGGGTTGTCGGGCTGCCCGTTGGTCTGAGTCGCGTCGCCGTCAGAGTCACTTTGAGTGAGGTTCACGCCCGTCGTGATCTTGATATCGCCTGCGGCGTTGCCCCCCAGCCCGTCGAGCACGGGCACGCTGAAGTCCGCTTGCCACGCGCCCGTCCCGTCAGTGGTGACGTCTCGGTAGTAGACGATGTCGAGGTCGTAGTCTTCGAAGCCGACGTGGACCGTCGAGTTGGGAGCGGCGTAACCCCAGCACGTGTCGGTGACAGGGTCGACCTCATCGAACCCCATGGGTATGACCACGTGTTCCTTGGTGGTCACGCCATCGTTCATCGTGATGGTCCAGCCCGCGTCGAAGTCGATGATCGGCCCAAGGCTGAAGAAGCCGGTGGAGTCGGTCGTCGGGAAGTAGGTCTGATCCACCCCTGGCCCGGTGGAGGGGTCATCGAGCGTCACGGTGACCGGGGCGTCGGGAGCGAAGCCGTTCGCCCACATGAAGTCAGGCGGGTTCTCGTAACTGACCGAGAACGTGGCAGCGGCGGCCACCGAAGGCAGCGCCGCCGCTGTGATGAGTGCGATCCCTACGCAAAGAAGGACCCGCCAGCGAAGAACCCTACCGGCGATTTCTCGAGCGCCCATGACTGCCCCCCGACAATGGGAGCCGTAGCGCGTGTTCGATCGACCCTATTCTTGCGCGTGCGCGCGGCGGCTCAGCAAAAAGAGCCAAGACGATCCTCCCCGAGGGTCTCACAAAGTGGGCTATTCCCAGCCTCGGACGATAGGCAAACGACAGCAGGTCGGAGCCTCAGCGCCAGCCGCTGTCACACGATTCGGCACGCTTTCTGCTTGTATCGCGATAGATAGCGATATATCGCCTTTATCACACTTCGAGAGGAGTCTCCCATGCACGGACACAACCACGGTTCTGAGGGTCGCTGCGGCCACGGCGCGCGCGCCCATCACCCGAACTTCGGCGGCCACGGCGGCCACAAGGGCGGATTCGGCCCCGGTGGCCTTCACGGCTTCGTCGCCGCCACCCACCGCATGCGCCGCGGCGACATGCGCGTCGCCATCCTGCGCCTGCTCGCTGAGCAGCCCATGCACGGCTACCAGATCATCCAGGAGCTGGCGGCCCGTAGCGAGGGCGCCTGGAACCCCAGCGCCGGCTCGGTCTACCCCACCCTGCAACTGCTCGCCGACGAAGGCCTCATCGCTTCCGAGGAGACCGCCGGCAAGAAGGTCTTCAGCCTCACCGACGAAGGCACTGCCGCAGTCGCCGAGATGACCGCCGAGCCCGCACCGTGGGAAGCCGCGGCCGCGAGCAGCGACTCCGGTATCGGCGAGTACCGCGAGGCCGCGGGCAAGCTCGTGCAGGTCGTCTTCTCCCTCGGCAAGAGCGGTACTCCCGAGCAGCGCGCCGCCGCCGTCGAGATCCTCGCCGACGCGCGCAAGAAGCTCTACGCCATCCTCGCCGAGGACTAGTTCGGCCCACACGGGCATATTCTCGCGAACGACCTCGGAGGTCATATGAATCGGTCGCAGTTGCGCGCTCGATACTGGCGCATCGTATTCTTCTTCGCGCGCGTGACGGCAGGCTTCATCATGTGGGAGATTCTGTTCCCCCGGATCGGGCTCGGCGGCTGGTCGCGCCGGACCCGCTCCGAGCGGAGCAGGAGCATCGCCGTGCGCTTCCGTGCGCTCGCGATCCGCATGGGCGGCCTGATGATCAAGGTGGGCCAGTTCCTCTCGGCACGCCTTGACGTGCTGCCGCCTGAGATCACCGACGAGCTCGCCGGCCTCCAAGATGAGGTCCCCGCCGAGGAGTTCTCGGCTATTCGTGCCCTTGCCGAGGCCGAGCTGGGGCAGCCGCTCTCAGCGCACTACGAGTGGTTCGACGAGACGCCGCTCGCTGCTGCGTCCCTCGGGCAGGTGCACCGCGCGCGGCTGCGCGAGGAGGATGCCGAGGAGCTCGGCTTCACCGACGTCGTCGTGAAGGTGCAGCGCCCCTACATCGAGCAGGTGGTCGAGGTCGATCTCGCCGCCCTGCGTCGCGTCGGAAGCTGGCTGCAGCGTTACAAGCCGGTCAGCAGCCGCGCCAACGTGCCGGGGCTGGTCGAGGAGTTCGCGATCACCACGCGCGCGGAGATCGACTACCTCGCCGAGGGCTCCAACGCCGAGACATTTGGCCTCAACTTCGCCGATGACCCGCGCGTGCACGTGCCCGCGGTTGTGTGGAGCCTCACTACGCGGCGCACGCTCACGCTCGAAGACGTCGCGGCGATCAAGCTCGGGGACTACGAGGCCATCACTGCGGCAGGCATCGACCGGGCCCGGGTCGCGCAGGTGCTGCTCGACACCTACATGCAGCAGATCTTCGAGGACGGCTTCTTCCACGCCGACCCGCATCCGGGCAACCTGTTCGTCACCCCGGTAGCCGGCACCGACGCCGACGGCAACCCCAACTGGCAACTCACCTTCATCGACTTCGGGATGGTGGGCCACGTTCCCGAGAACCTGCGCGCGGGTCTGCGCGAGGCCCTCGTGGCAATCGGCACGCGCGACGGCGCACGCATGATCCAAGCGTTCAAGACGCTCGACGTGCTGTTGCCCTCAGCGGACCTCAAGCTCATCGAGATGGCGAGCATGCAGGCTTTCGACCGCTTCGGCGGGATGAGCATGGGCGACCTGAAGAACATCGACCACGCCGAGATGATGCACTTTGGCCTGCAGTTCCGAGAGCTCATGCTCGACATGCCCTTCCAGCTGCCCGAGAACCTGCTGCTGCTGGGCCGGACCATCGCGATCCTCTCGGGCATGTGCACAGGGCTCGAGCCGCAGTTCAACGTGTGGACCTCGATCGCACCCTACGCCTCCGAGCTCATCTCCGACGAAGGCGGATCGACCTGGGACACCATCCTGGCCGAGGGCACGAAACTCCTCCAGACAGCCATCGCTCTTCCCGGCCGAGCAGACCGCGTGCTCACGCAGATCGAGCGCGGCGAGCTCAACGTGCAGACTCCGATGCTGGAGTTCCGCATCCGCAAGCTCGAACGCACGACCGGTCGCATCGCAAGCGCAGTGGTGTTCGCGGGGCTGCTGATCGCGGGCGCACTGCTGAGAGAGAGCGACCCCACGCTGAGCACCGTGTTGATGGTCGCCTCGGCGGTTCCGGGACTCGCGGCGCTCATGGGCGGCCGCGGACGGCACCCGGGAGCGAGGGGCTAGCCGGTCTCGCGCACCGTACGCACGATGCGGTCGACGATCTCGCCGAGCACCTCGCGGTGCGTCGCGAAGTTCAGCCGAGCGTACCCTGCTCCCGCCGCGCCGAAGTCAGGTCCGGCCGACAGTCCCACCCGCCCGCGATCCAGCAGTATTGCCGCGGGGTCCTCGGCGAGCGAGGTTGCGCGGAAGTCGAGCCACGCGAGGTAGGTGGCATCCGGGGTGTCGACCGGGACCTCGGGTAGCTCGGCGCGCAGGCGCGCGATCAGGTGGTCGCGGTTGGCATGCAGCGTCGCGACGGTGTCAGCAAGCCACGGCTCGCCGTGCGTCCACGCCTCCAGCGTCGCGCGCGCTCCGAGCGCGTTCACCCCACCCAGCAGGTGCGGCGGGAGCGCGCGGATCGCCTCGGCGACGGCCGCATGTCCGAGGTGTGCGACAGCGCAGCTGAGACCGCCCAGGCTGAAGCTCTTGCTCGCGGCGGTGACGGTGACGGTTCTGGACGCCGCCTCGGCACACAGCGAGGCGAACGGGATGTGGCGGGCGCCCGGGTAGACGATGTCTTGCCAGATCTCGTCGCTGATGACGAGCAGGTCGCGTTCCTCGGCAACGGTAAGAATCGCCGCGAGTTCGGTGGCGTCGAACGCACGCCCGCTCGGGTTGTGCGGGTTGCACAAGATGAGCGCGCGGGTGCCCGGATCCACGGCCTCGCGAAGGCGCTCGAGGTCGATGCGCCAGCCGGACTCGTCGAGACGGTACTCGACGATGCGGCGGCCCGAGTCCGTGACCATGCCCCAGAACGGCGGGTACACCGGGGTGAGCAGCACCACGCCGTCGCCGGGCGCGGTGCCCACCGACAGCGCGGCCGCGATCCCCTGCAGCGAGGTCGAGAACACCTTGATGCGCTCGACGTCGGGCTCCCACCCAAACCGCCGAGACGACCACGCGGCCCACGCCTTGGGGATCGCATCACCAAAAGACGCCATGTTGTAGCCGAAGTCGCTCGCGTCGACCATCTCACGCAGCGCGGCGGTTATGGCGGGGCTCGTGGCGAAGTCCATGTCGGCGACCCACGCCGGGATGACGTCGTCGTCGTAGCGTCGCCACTTGATGCCCGTGAGGGCGCGGAGTCGGGCGGTGTCGGTGTGTGTGCTCATGGCCCCCATACTAGCGCGCACCCGCGAGGCGACGCACAGCGCCTGACCTCGTCTCGTTTGGGACGTGGGTAGAGTTCAAGGAGGAAGACTCACGTGACGGGGGGACGTCATGAAACGCTCCAGCTCCTTCCGATTCGCTCTTGCGCTCATCATGCTGCTCGCGCTGACGCCGAGTTCCGCGACGGCGGCGACGTGCGTACTGGGCGTCGACACCATCGCCAGCGGCAACACCAACCAGTACGACCCGGAGTTCAGCGGCGGCGCCGTAGTGTGGACGGCGAAGAACGTGCTGATGGGAACTGATAGCGACATCATGATGCGGTTCCTCAGCAACACCACGGCGTTCAGCGCAAGCGGCACCGACGCACTGGAGCAGCGCTTTCCGGACGTGTCGCGAGGCCGAGCCGTCTGGGAGGAGACCGACGGCGGCAGCAAGAGCGTCAGGATGTACGACCCGGTGACCGAAGGGGTCACCACGGTCGCAAGTGATGTCTCGGCAGGGCCGGAGGTCCATCCGCGCGTCGACGGCATCGTCGTCGTATGGGAGAACGTCACGAGCAACTCGCTCAGGTGCAGCGTTTTGGGCGTGAGCAGCAACATCGCGGTTCCCGGCGCCTCCGATGTCGACTACTACGACGTTGATAACGGGCGCATCGTCTGGGTCACGTCGCTCGCGGAGGAGCAGATCCGCATGTGGCGTCCAGGCATCGCAGGCGCGACGAGCGAGCTCGTGTACACGGTGCCCTCGTCACGCGACGTCATGTCGCTGCAGGTGCACGGCGACCGTGCGGTGATGACCACGCGGACCAACGCTGACGGCATGCTCGACGCGCAGTCGATCGACCTGCGGACTAAAGCGGTCTCCTACATCAGCTACAGCACAGTGGGAAACGACAACGGAAATCCCACCGTCTTCCACAAGAACAAGGCGTGGGAGAACCGGGCCGGCGACACTGACCTGTGGTACCAGGCTTCGGGGTTCGACGCCCAGGCCGCGTCAAGTGTCGCTGCTGACGAGAGCGACCCGTCGATGTTCGGCCGAAAGGTCGCCTTCGAGATCAACGTGGGCGCGGCCGACGACAACATCCAGATCGTCAGCGGGCCCGTCGAGTCACACCGCACCGCCGGCAACAGCCGCTATGCTACCGCCGTCGAGGCGAGCAAGCAGTACTTCTCGGCGGCGAAGACCGCAGTGCTGTGCTCGGGAACCAACTATCCGGACGCACTGTGCGCCACCCCGCTCGCACGGCTGCTGCAGGGCCCGCTCCTGCTGACCGATCCCAGTTCGCTCAACGCGCTGACGAGGGATGAGCTCACGCGGTTGGGCGTTACGACGGTCTACATCGTGGGCGGCACGGCAGCGGTTTCGGACCCAGTCTACGACCAGCTGATCGGTCTCGGATTCGACGTGGAGAGAATCTCGGGGGCGAACCGCTACGCGACAGCCGCGGCGGTTGGAGCCCGGGTCTACGAGCTGGCGCCTCCCGGCATCGACCCGGTCGCGTTCTACGTTCGCGGCGACAACTTCCCCGATGCGCTCGCAGCCGGTCCCGTTGCAGCAGGCGCGCACGCGCCGATCCTGCTGGTGCAGACGAACGCTCTCCCGGCGGAGACCTACGCTTTCATCCACACGTACTATCCCGAGGAGGGCTACGTGGTCGGCAGCGAGTCGGCGATCAGCCATGACGTTGAGATCGACATCTTCGTCGCGCAGCACGCCTCGTCCTCCCTCGATCGCCTCGCCGGTCCCAGCCGGTACGACACCGGCGTGGCCGTCATCGAAAGGGGCCTCCAGCGCGGTTGGATCGACCTCGACACGCTCGGCGTGGCGGTCGGCACCAACTATCCCGACGCACTCGGCGGCGGCGCGGCCATGGGCTACTACGGGAGCCCGCTGCTTCTGACGCCGAGCACGAGCGTGCCCTCTGGAGTGACCGCCTTCCTCACCCGACGCGCGTATGAGATAGGGCGCGTGGACGTGTTCGGCGGCACCGGCGTGGTGAGCGACAGCGTGAAGACTCAGATATCGAACCGGGTCAGGTGACGCGAGACGGCTAGCGGCCGCGGGAGCCCGCGCCGCCGCCGCCCCAGAACATCATGATTCCGAGAAGGTAGCCGAAGTCGTACCAGCCGCCGCTGTTGTTGACCTCGTAGATCGCGACGTTGTCGTTGAACAGCGACCACAAGAAGGTGAACAGCACCGTGAACCCCTGCCACCACCCGGTCAGGAACCCGGCGGCGTCCGGGCCGCCGCCGGCGCCAGTGGCATCCGGTGCACAAGCGGTGAGCGCGAGCGCTGCGACCAAGATCGTGACGGCCAGGGCGATGCGTTTCATGACGGTTCCCCTCGCAGGTCGGTGACTGACTGCGGCGCTGCCGCTACTCAACATCGTTGTTCATCCCCCAGTTCGAGTCCTTCAAAAGCGCACGCCCCACGCCGATGAGATCGGCCGCCCCCTCGGCAAGTAGGTGCTCGGCATGACTGGGGTCGGTGACGCCGCCGGTGAGGATGACCGGGACCTTCACCGCTCGCCTGATGGGCTCGGAGAGTTCCGAGAAGTAGCCGGGCTCGCTGTGCCCCGGCCGCACGTAGCCGGAGAGCCCGCCGGTAATGTCGAGCGCGTCGACCCCGGCGTGCTCGAACTCGCGCGCGGCGGCGACGCTGTCGGCGATCTCGGAGCCGCCATCGAGGTAGTCGCTGGCGCCGAGGCGCAGCAGCACGGCGAACTCGGGACCAACCGCTGCACGGACCGCGCTGATGACCTCGAGATGCAACCGGATTCGGCCCGCAAGGTCGCCGCCGTACTCGTCGGAGCGCCTATTCGTCAGGGGCGAGAAGAACTGGTTGAGCAGGTAGCCGTGGGCTGAGTGGATCTCGACCCCGTCGAAGCCAGCCTCCTTCACGCGCCGCGCTCCCTGCGCGAACTGCGCGACCACGTCAGCGATCTCGCCGCTGGTCAGGGGGCGCGGCGCGGCGCCGAGACCCAGCGGGGTCGCCACGTCGGATGGTCCCACCAGTTCCCGCTCGGGCACCATCGATGAGGCTCCCGCGTGGCTGATCTGGACGACCGCCTTCACGCCGTTGCGGTGAAGCACGTTCGCGAGGCGAGCGAGCCCCTCGACCATGGAGTCCTCGGCGACGGAGGGCTGGCCGATGCGGTTGCGGCCCTGCTCGCTCACGAAGCAGTGCTCGGTGATCACCAGCCCCAGCAGACCGCTGCGCGACTTCTCGTCGTAGTAGGCGAGCAACTCGTCGCTCACGCGCCCGTCGGGGTGCGCTTTCGACGTCGCCATCGGCGGCATCACCAGGCGGTTCTTGAGACTCAGTGGGCCGCAGTCGAGCGGCTGGTCGATAAGCGGCATGGTGGCGTCCTTTACTCCGAGACCGGGGCGGCGGACAGTTCGCGTGCGAAGAAGCCGAGGACGCGCTGTTCGTACTCGTCGGGATAGCGCGTGAAGGCTCCAGTGTGATCGACCCCGGGAGCCACCCACAGCTCCGCACGTTCTCCGAGCGCCTCGGCGAAGTACGCGTTGAACGCAGTCTCAAGCTGGTTGTTACCCGCGGCGACGAGCATGAACTCGGTCGAGTCTGCTCCGAGCATCTCGTCCAGGAGTGGGCTCGGCGGCGCCGTGCGCGTGAATCCCTGCACCGCGGTGTACATGACGCGCGCCGTGAAGTTGCGCACGAGTGGGCGTTCAGAAGGGAGCGCAAGCAGCTCAGAGGTGCAGCGACGGGTCGCGCCGTCGGCCACGACGGCCACGATCTCTGGGCACTCCCCGCTCGCGCCGAGCAGCACCTCGCCTCCCATCGATGAGCCGAGCGCGCCCATGCTCCGCACGCCCTGCTGCTCGCCCAGGAACGCGACAGCTGCTGCAATGTCGCGGGTTCCCTCCCAGCCGAGTCGGTTGGTGGAGCCGTCGCTGTCGCCGTGCCCACGCAGATCCAGGGCCAGCACACCATAGCCGTTCTCACCGAGCATCTCGGACTGGCGGCGCATGGACTCGCGCGAGCCGCCGGCGCCATGCACGACGATGATGGCGGCGCCGTTGTCGGACTCTCTGTACCACGCCTTCAGGGCCACGCCGTCCTCAGTGGTGATGGTGATCTCGCGGAATCCATCAGGTGGCGACCCGACCTCAGAGCGCGACGGATAGATCGCCGCGATCGCCATAGCGGTCGGGAAACCGACGTAGAGCGCGAGCAGCACACCGAGAACGATCCAGCCCACAATGCGAAGAACGCGGACGCTTGTGCCGGGCACGGCCATGGACAGCTCCTCATCGGAAGGCGACTTGACCCTAACGCTGTTAGGTGCAACAATCTAACACCGTTAGGCTACTACCACACCTGCGGGGAGAGCAACCATGAACACCGAAGTCGCACGCAACGAGCCGACCGCGAGCGAGGCGGGGTGGCGCCTCCTGTATCGGGCGGGCGGCGTTGTCGCGCTTGTGGCGGTGACCGGCATGCTCCTCGACATCGTGCTTACGATGATTCCCGGATGGGGCCCCGAGACCGTTCCAGCGACGGCGGAGGCGTGGCTCGCGCAACTTGCCGAGAACCCGCTGCTCGGCCTGCGCAACCTCGATCTCCTCAACGTGGTGCTGGCGCTCATCAGCCTTCCGATGTACGCCGCGCTCTTCGGGGCGCACCGCAAGACGGAGCCAGGGCTGGCCATCCTCGGTCTGGTGACGGTGGCCGCCGGCACCGCGGTGTTCGCGGCCAACAGCGCGGCACTGCCGATGCTGGAGCTCGGCCGCCAGTGGGCCTCGGCCGCACCTGTCGGGCAGGCGCTGCTCGAGCCCGCGGCTGCTGCGCTGCTCGCGAGCGGCGCGCACGGCAGCGCGGGCGCCTATCTCGGCTTCCTGGTCTCCGAGATCGGCACGCTGGTCATTGCGGTGACGATGCTGCGCGGCCGCGTGTTCGGCCGCAAGACGGCGCTCACGGGCATCGTCGGCATCAGCATCCTCGCTGTCTACACGACCGCCTACACGTTCGGGTCGGGCTCGGAGGCGCTGGTGACCGGAATCGCGATTCCCGGCGGCCTGCTGATGATCGTCTGGCACCTTCTGGTGGCGAAGGGGCTGGGGAACCTTGGCAGGAGCTAGCCCCCGCCCCTACTTCGCCAGCTTGCCCTTCCACGCCGACGTGCCGCCCTTGACGCTGTACGCGTGCTCGAACCCCGCGCGCTTCAGCGTCTTGACCGCGGTCACACTTCGGTGCCCCGACTGGCAGATCACGTAGATCTCGGCTTCAGGCTTGTACTTGCCGAGCTTGCCTGCGAGCGTCCCCAGCGGCACGTTCACCGCCCCTTTGACGTGACCGGCCTTGAACTCGTAGGGCTCGCGCACGTCGATGAGAGTGGGCTTGCCGTGTGCGAGCTTCTCGGCGAGCTCTGCCACGGTGATGGTCTTGGCGCCGAAGCCGAACACTAAGACCGGTCCTTCGGGCCGATCTGCGGCTCGAACTCGATGACCTCGAAGCTGGTGATCACGTTGCACTGCGGGCCGAGGCTCCCCTTCACCGAGCAGTACTTCTGCTCGGAGAGCTCGATGGCCTGGGCGACCGAGCCCGGCTTGATGCCGACACCGGTGACCCTGTAGACGATCTCAATGGTCTGGTAGTAGTGAGGGAACTCGTCGATGAACGGTTCTCCATTGACCTGGATTTCGACCCCGCGCACATCCTCGCGCTTCTTCTCGAGGATGGAGACGACGTCGACGCCGGTACAGCCGGCAAGCCCGAGCAGCAGCAGCTCGACGGGCCGCCAGCCGGTGCCCTCACCGGTGCCGCTCGCAGGGGTGTCCATGACGATGCCGTGACCCATCGAGTCCCAGCCGACGAACTGGCGGTTCTTGGTCCAGCGTGTGGTGACGATATCCATTCGAAATCTCCTCAGGGTGCTAGTGGCCTCGGCAGGTGTGATTGCCGCCGAACTCGACGCGCTGGCCGGCGATGTATGCCAGGACGGCTTCGCGCGGAGTGGGCGACTGGTCGTCGAACAGCGGCGTCATGCCGTGCGAGCTCATCGCCGCGAGCGGTCCGCCGCCCATGCCGACGACGATCGCCGTGTCCACACCGGCCTGCGCGAGCAGCGCGACGGTCAGGCCGCAGCCTCCGTGCTCGTGCGGAGGGTTGACGAGCACCTCGGCGTTGAGGATCTCGCCGTCGTTGAGCTCGATGATGGTGAAGGAGTCGGCGTGGCCGAAGTGGGCCGAGCGCTGGGCGTCGAGGCCGCCTTCGCCGTGGGTGGGGACTGCGATCTTGTGTGCCGTCATACCGTATTGCCTCCTGCTGATTGGACCGGGCGTTCTGGTCTGCGGGAAGTATACCCCTGCGGGTATGCCGAGGGCTAGCCGACTGGGTATGTAGCCCGCACCGTATTGGTTAGTCTCGCCCTCACGATGGTACCCTGAGGTGCCCGAGACAAGCGGCGGGCTGCAAAGAATGCAATCTCAAGCGAGGGTCAAGACAATGCCGACAAAGGTGCTCCTGTACGGGCAGTCGACGCTCTGCGTCGATGGCGCCGAGTTCGCGCTCAACGACAGCCCCCTGACCACGTGCGTCGGACGAGCGTCCACGATGGTTGAGCTCAGCCGCTGCGCCGAGTCAGGTTTCACTGCGGACGTGGTGGCGATCAGCGCCCATTACCGCAGCGCCCAGCAGTTGATGACAGACGTGACCGACTGCCAGCGGATGTTTCCAGGCGTAGGGGTCGTGGTCTTCGGATGCATGCTGAGCGATCCCGCGATCTCGATTCAGATGGCCGCGCTCGGCGCCACGACCATGGAGAATCCGCTCAGGATGGCGGGGTTCGCGAGCCTGCTCGTCTCGACGGTTGCCAACCCGTCCGCGAGCGCGGGCAAGGCTGCACGCAGGGTGATAGGCCGTCCTCGCTCCCTGCGCGAGCGAGGCGCACTCAATCCAAGTCTGAGCGTGCGCGAACTTCAGATCCTCGGCCATGTCGTCGACGGGCTGACGAACCTGGCGATCGCCCAGCGCCTCGACATCAGTGACCGCACGGTCAAAAATCACCTGTACCGCGTCTACCAGAAGCTCGGGGTCTCATCCCGAGGCCAGGCTGCGGTCGAAGCGATCCGGCGGGGACTGGTGTCGCCATGATCGACCAGGGCGAGCTCCGGCGAGTCCTGCGCGAGCACGAGTGCGAGCTCCTCGACACCTGGCTGACCCTCTCGGCACGCGGGGGCTATACGGCCTACACCTCGACCCTCTCTGAGGCGTGGCGGCTGGGAGTGCAGGGCATTACGGAGTCGTTCATCCACTTCGCCGAGCTTGCCGAGCACTCTCCGATCGACAAGCGGTGGCCGCCGATGATCGAGGACGCCACATGGGCCTTCGCGATCGGCGAGGCGCGCCTCCACCGAGACCGCGGAATCCCGCTCGCCGACTACGTGGCCCTACTCAAGTTCATGCGCGACGGATTTGTGGGCCTGTTGGAGCGGGACCCCACCACCCGAGAGAATTCGCGGTGTCACAATCTCGTAACCCGCTTCTTCGATCTGTCAGAGGTTGTGCTCATTCGTGAGTGGACGGCCACTGACAGGCCGGTCGATTATGAGCGGATGGCTGCTCGCGTGCGTGACGCGGTCAACGAGAAGAACAATCTGCTCACCGCATTCGAGGCCACGCCCGCTGCGGCCTTCATCTTCGACGCACGCGGCAAGGTTCAGCACGCGAACCGGCAAGGTGCTGTACTCGCAGGGCTGACGGACCGCGCGGGCGCCACCTACTATGCGCAGGGCATCCTTCCCGTGCTGGTGCCGGAGTTGGACCCGTATGTTGAGCGTTTCCTCAAATCGGCGGTCGAAGAGGACCGCTTCGAGGACGACATCTCATTCGCGAGAGGTCCGGCGCGGCGATTCCGCATGGGCATTCGGCGCCTCAATGACATCAGCGGCAAATCCGAGGGTCTGGTGCTGACGCTAGACGACATCACCGAACTCGCGCGGGCGCAACAGATCCTCGCGAGCGAGCGCGACAGACTGGTGCGACAGCTGGAGGGACTGCCGGTCATGGTCTGGGCCACCAGCAAGAGCTGTCTGCGCGACTACTTCAGCGCGGAGTGGCTGCGCTTCACCGGCGGCGGAACCGACAGCGAGATGCACGGCGGATGGTCGACCGGCATCCATGCGGACGACCTGGAACTGGTGAGATCGACCGTGAGTGATGCGTTCGCAAGACGGCGATCATTCGAGATCGAGTACCGCCTGCAACGCCGAGACGGCGAGTACCGCTGGCTCCGTGACAGCGGCCGTCCTGTAGAGACCACCGACGGGGTCTTCGCCGGCTTCATCGGAGGCGCGATCGATATCACGGACACTCGGGAGATCAACGACCGGCTGGCACACCTGGCGTCGCACGACCCGCTCACGGGACTGCCCAATCGCCGCAGCCTGGAGTCAGCGGTGGTCGAACTGCTGCAGGGCGCGGACCTGTGCGGTCGGGGCAATCTGCTGTTCATCGACATCGACGACTTCAAGCGCGTGAACGACACCCACGGACACCAGGCGGGCGACGAGGTGCTGGTCTCGGTCGCCATATGCCTCTCCTCGGCAGCTCCGGGCAGTGCTCGCGTCTTCCGTGTGTGCGGTGATGAGTTCGCGATGCTGCTGCCAGAGCACGACCTGGGTGAAGCGCTGGCCCTCGCCGAGGAGCTGTGCAGTCGCATGAAGAACCTCCGAATTCCAGTCGCCTCGCCGCCGGTGTCCGTGAGCCTCAGCACCGGGGTGACTCCCCTGCTCGGTCAGAACGTCGACGAGGCGCTGCACTCGGCTGATCGCGCGATGTATGTCGCAAAGGGCCGAGGCGGCGGCTGCGCCGTCACAGCCGAGGGCTCCGCCGAGCTGACCCGCGAACAGCTTCTGGCGTCGGTAAGGGATGCGGTCGCCCACGGCACATTGCGACTCGAGGCGCAGCAGGTCATGCGCCTGGCGTCCGGCGTGACCGAGTACCACGAGTGCTTTGTGCGTCTGAGCCACGGCGACCGTATCCTGCGACCCTCAGCGTTCCTTCCCGCCGCACGAGGGGTTGGGCTCATGCCGGGGGTGACCCGTATCGTGGTGAGCAGGGCCATCAGGGCCCTCGCCGATGATGAGCTCGCCTCCTGTTCGGTTCACCTCGGCGCGGAGGACCTTCTGGACGAGGGGCTGCTGCTCATGATCGAGCACTCCTTGCTGGAACACGGCGTGGACCCCGCGCGCCTGCGTTTCGAAGTGGGTGGCGCGAGGCACCTCGGAATCGACGGCGTCTCACAGTGGCTCAGCGAGCTGCGCTCCTTCGGGTGCCCTCTGGTGCTCCACCGCACCGCATCCGAGCCACAGGCGTCGCTCTTGGCGAAGTTGGGCTTTGGCGAGCTCAAGGCCGACGGTCTCATGCTCAAAGATGCGGCATCCCAATCCCACGCACGTACGACGCTGGCCTCGATCGTGTCTGCCGCACACGAGAGCGGCGCGCTGGCGACCGCCTGCTTTGTGGAAACGCAGCGCGAACTCGAGTTGGCCGGGGAGCTTGGCTTCGACTGCGTCCAGGGAAACCTGGTCGGCGCCGGTCGAGTCCTCTCGGCCTAGCGAAGCGTCCGGGCGCCCGGTGCCGCGCCGGTTCTTCACCCTACATTCCGGATTGGTACTTTCGGGAACCTCGGTTTCCTAATCACCTCTAACCGCATTCAGCCGTTAATGAATATGGGTGGGGTAATCCGTGAGGGGTCACACAGCAGGGGTGGATAACCAATGGCACGACACAGTTATGCGCCGCCACAAGGCGGGCGCATTGAGGCAGTGCTGGACGCTGCCTCCTCGGCAACGGAACAAGCACAGGTTCTTCGCGAGTATGTGCGCGAGTCGCTGAGGGCGCCCGGAGCGCAGATGATCGCCGACTGCTCCGAACTCAGCGCGATGGGCAGCGCCATCGTGGCGGTCCTGATGGTCGCAAGCGAGCACCAGGCTTTCGACCCTTCAGATCACGCGCTCGTCGTGCCACCCCCCATTCAGTCCTCTCTCGACGCCTGGCGCATCGACACCGGTTGGTCGACGTTTGCCAGCGCTGACGAAGCGCGTCACCATCTCGACTCCGGAGGGCTCCGATGACCCTCAACGATGTGCTCGTCGTCGACGACTCCCCGACCATGCGGATGCTGATCGCATTCGCGCTGGGCAAGTACTGGGGCTGCTCCATCGGCCAGGCCGGCAACGGAGTCGAGGCACTGGAGGCGCTTGGAACCGGCGCCTTCGACCTGGTGGTGGTCGACATCAACATGCCGGAGATGAACGGGCTCGAACTCATCCGGAACATACGCGCTGATGAGCGGCACCGCGAACTGCCCATCGTGGTCATCACCACCGAGGGTAGCGACGACGACATCCGTCGAGGCATCCAGGCGGGTGCGACCGAGTATCTCGTCAAGCCGTTCCAGCCGCAGAAACTGCATGCGGTCGTCGAGCGGATGTTTGGAGATCCGGCGGTCAGGTTGTGAGCAACGAGTACTCCGACGAAGCGATGCTTCGCGAGTTCCTTGCCGAGGCCGATGAGCATTTCCGAGTTCTGGAACGAGACCTCCTGGAGCTTGAGAGACAGTGCGAAGCGGGTCAGCCCATGTCTCGCGAGCGGGTCGACGAGATGTTTCGGGCCACGCACACGGTGAAGGGCCTCGCCTCGATGTTCGACTTTAGAGAGGTCAAGGAGCTCGCGCACGCCTGTGAGAACGTCCTTGACCGGCTCCGGTCAGAGGCGCTCGCGCTCGATTCATCCACGCTCGACGTCCTGTTCTCATGCGTGGACACCTTGAAGCTCGCCACCGCCAAAGCTGGTGAAGGTGTATCGTGCGCATCGGCCGCCGCAACGCTGGCAGAGGTGAGCCGCTTTCTCGATGGCGGCATGAGTGATGCGGCCAGCGGCCGCTCGTCCGACCACCCGCGGGCCGATTGGAGCGAATACGCGCTCCACCGGCTCCGCGAGACATCGGCGGAATTGGACGCTCTCGTCCTCTCGCTTCGATGGGGCATCGAGCTGCGTCAGGGCTCCCTATCGCCTGAATCGGTGGAGCGCGCCATCGAGGGCGAGATCGTGGAGATACGAGCCCGTCCTGAGTCCGGCGGCTCCCTCGAGTCACTGGACGTGGATGTCGCGGATGTGACGGTCGAGGTCCTCGTGCTCACTCAGCTGTCGACAGAGTCAATCGCCGACGCATTGGGTCTCGCGGCATCGAGAATCCGGCGGGAGGAGTCGAACCCCTTGACGGACGTGCTCCGGCTGGGCGATCCCGCCCAGGGCACGTCGGTGAGCGCACAGGCGGTCCGCGTGGACATACGCCGCCTCGATACGTTGATGGACCTGATGGGGGAACTAGTCACCGCGCGAACGCGGCTGGTCGACCTCTCGGCGGGCCTGCACGACCGCTATCCCAGAGACGACACCGTCAGCGAGCTCACCGTCTCGGTCAAGGAGATGTCGGCTCTGCTCGCCGGGGTCCAAGAGCGCGTCATGCGCATGCGTATGGTCCCTGTGGGTCAGCTGTTCGCGAAGTATCCGAGAGCGGTTCGCGACATAGCACGTGCCGAGAAGAAGGAGATTCGGCTGTGCCTCTCGGGCGAGGAGACCGAACTCGACAAGCGGCTCATCGAACAGATTGAAGACCCGATCCTCCATCTTCTTCGCAACGCGTGCGGCCACGGAATCGAACCCCCCGATAACCGAGTGGCTGCGGGAAAGCCCCGACACGGAACCGTGACCCTCTCGGCCGTGCACGAGGGTGGCCATATCGTGATCGACGTTTCCGACGACGGACAGGGCCTTGACCTGCAGGCGATCGCCGCGCATGCGCCCGGCGTCGATCTCGATGCCGGAGGCGGCGACAGCGAACTCCTGGCCGAAATCATCATGCAGCCGGGGTTCAGCACGGCGGACCAGGTGACCGACGTCTCCGGACGCGGTGTTGGTCTCGATGTGGTGCAGCGATGCCTCGTCGAAATCGGCGGAACCATCGAGGTGGACAGCAGCCCCGGGCATGGAACCTCGTTTCGCCTTCGCCTCCCGCTGACGCTCGCAATCGTGCCCGCTCTGCTGGTGCGCATTGGCGCCGGACTGTTCTGCGTGCCGCTGTCCGTCGTGTCAGAGGTCATGCGCGTACGTGCGGACCAGTGCTCATCGGTCAGAGGTGTGAGAGTCCTTGACTCCCGAGGGGACACGCTTCCGCTCATCAGTGTTGGGCAGCTCCTGAACGTCGCCGGGTACGACAGCGACGCCGCCAAGTTCTTCGTGGTCGAGGTGAACGTATCCGGGCACCGTGTCGGTCTGCTCGTCGACGAGCTTGCGGGCAGGCAGGAGATCGTCGTGAAGAACCTCGAGGACGCACTCGGAGTAACGCCGGGGATCAGCGGCGCAACGATCCTCGGCGACGGTTCCGTCGCCCCCATTCTCGACGTCGAGCGCATAGCCCGGCTGGCCGGGGCGCGCAACTCACGTCATGAATTCGCATGCGAACCGGCTGAGTCCGGGACGCATCGCCTACAGCAGAAAGGAGAACACCATGGCAGCAGCAGGGACGCCTGTCGCACAGGCTGAGAGCGATGAGACCATCCAACTCGTCACCTTCATGCTGGCTGACGAGGAGTACGGCTTCAGGATCGTGGACGTGCAAGAGATCATCCGGATGCGCAACGTGCGCATCACGGAGATTCCTAACGCTCCCCGTTTCGTACTCGGCGTGATCAACCTCAGGGGACGAATGATCGCGGTCGTGGACCTGCGCACCCGGTTCGGTCTGCCGGCACAGGACAAGGGGCGGACCAGTCGGATTGTCGTGCTGAATGCGGGCGATCGCACCGTCGGCACGATCGTGGACGCAGTGGTCGAAGTGGTCCGGGTGCCCAGTTCGTCGATCGAGACGCTCCCCGACCTGGTAACCACCGTCGACAGCGACTTCATCCAGGGCATCACTCGCGTCGATGAACGCATGATCGTCGCACTTGATATCCGCGAAATGTTCAGTTCAGCGGAGCACGAGTCAATGGGCAATCTCGCCGGCGCCGCCGGCACAGCAGAAGTGGAGGTGGCGCAGTGAAGTTGCGTCTCACGGTGGGAGCGAAACTGATTGCGGGCTTCTTGAGCGTTGCGGTGATCGCCGCGGTGATCGGAGCGGTCGGCTACGTGGGAGTCAAGCAGGTCGAGGCGATGGAGGAGGACATCTCGGCCGTCCGGCTTCCGTCGATCGTCGCCTTGCAGCAGATGGGCATGGTTCAGGCTGACATCAAAGCGCAGGAGCGCGCGATGCTCCTGTCGACGAACGCCGCTGAGACCACGGAGCTCCTGGCAAAGACCGAGGCGCTGTGGACCGAGTTCGAAGCGGCCCAGCGCACCTACCTGCCTCTCCCTCAGACCGACGAAGAGGAGGTCGCCTGGCAGGAGTACGAGCCGCTCGGCGGCGCATGGAAGGCTGAGCACGAGGAGTTCATCAGGCTCTACCGAGTCTATATGGCCAGCGGCAAGCAGGCCCACCTCACCGCGGCGTACAACCACAACGTCAGCTCCGAGCGCGACGCGGAGCGTGCAGCGCATGCTGCGCTCTCGAAGGTCGTGGATATCAACACGGTTGCGGCGGCTCAGAGTGCGGAGGCAGCCGACGAGCAGGCGGCTCAGTCAACCACGGCGCTGGTGGTGGTGCTTGTCATCGGCGTCGTCTCAGCGCTCGGGCTCGGCATCCTGCTCTCGCTGTCCATCACCCGTCCCCTCGTTCGCGCGACCGCGTTCGCTGAGGCGATCTCAACAGGCGACCTCACGCAGCGACTCGACATCAAGTCCCGCGACGAGATCGGGGCACTCGGCGCCTCGCTCAACAAGATGGCCGACGACATCGGCGCCCGGATTCGCGACATCCAGGACCAGCAGGAGCGGTCCGACTCGATCATGCAGGGCATCTCGGACCCGTTCTTCGTAGCCGACCAAGATCGCCGGATCACGTACTTCAACGAAGCGGCGGCACGGCTCACCGGCTTCAGCGTGGACGAAGCCATGGGTCGTCAGTGCAGAGACATCTTCAACGCGAATATCTGCGAGAACGGATGCGCCATCAAGTCGTGCATGTCGTCGGGCACGGCGATTCGGGGGGCGGAAGTCGCCATCAAGAACCGGCAGGGCGAGGAGATTCCGATTCTTGCAAGCGCGGCACCCATCTATAACGCGAACGGCGAGACCATCGGCGGACTCGAGATCATCCGAGACATCAGGGTCGAGAAGGCCAACCTCGATAACCTGAACGCGGTCGCGCGCGCCGTCACCGAGGCGGCCAACGAACTCGCCGTGGCCGCCGAGGAGATCTCGGTCACCACAAGGCAGATGAACGTCGGGGCTGAAGCGCAGAGCGCTGCCACAGACGAGACGAGCTCCTCGATTGAGCAGATGGCCGCTTCGATCGACCAGGTCGCATCCAACGCCGAGCAGCTCGGGGGCGCCGCCAACGAGACCAGCGCAACCATCTCCCAGATGGCTGCCTCCATCGAAGAGGTCGCCCGTAACATGGACGGCCTGAGTGGCGCCGTGCAAGAGACCAGCGCCTCGATCGACCAGATGGCCGCGTCGATCGACCAGGTCGCGGAGCGGGCCGGAGGCGTGTCGGATCTGACCAGCAAGGCCATGAGCGCGGCGTCGGTGGGCCAGGAGTCCGTGGGCGCGATGGCCGATTCGATGGACTCCATCGCAGGTGCGATCGAGAACACCGCGGACGTCATGAAGTCACTCGGCCAGCGGTCGCGCGAGATCGGCGAGATTACCGAGGTCATCGACGATATCGCCGAGCAGACCAACCTTCTCGCGCTCAACGCCGCAATCGAGGCGGCGCGTGCAGGGGAACACGGACGTGGATTCGCGGTCGTGGCTGACGCGGTGCGCGATCTCGCCGAGCGGGCCACCTCGTCGACCAAAGAGATCGCATCGCTCATCTCGGCCATTCAGCAAGACACCGAGATCGCCGTGACCGCGACGCTCAACGGAGCACAGGAGGCCGCTCAGTCACGCGTCATTGGCGAGCAGGCGCAGGAAGCACTGGCGGGTGTTGTCGAGGCGTTCACAGAGGTTGAGGACGTCATGCGCCAGATCCAGAACGCCACTCGCGAGCAGTCGGAGGGCAGTCGACAGGTACTTCAGGCCGTCGAATCGATGAGCAGCCTCCACTCGCAGGTGGACAACGCCGTGCGCGAGCAGGCGAGCGGAACCCAGCAGATAGTCGAGGCCGTGGAGCGGACCAATGACCTGGTCGTGCAGGTGGTGTCGGCGACTGGCGAGCAGAAGCGCGGCGGCGAGCAGATGGTCATCGCCATGGAGAACATCTCGCAGACGACGCGTCAGAACGTCGACGCCCTCGGCGAGCTCACCAGATCGTCGAACGACCTGGCGTCGCAGTCGGAGACGCTGCGCGAGCTCGTCAAGGGATTCGTCGTCAACGAAGGTTAGCCTCGGCCGGCGGACGGGACTTTGAGGTCCCGTCCGCCGGCCCCGAATAGAACGGCGTCAAGACGTGTCAGTGCGCACGCCCGATGGATGTGAGGCCTTGACTCGCTTCGACCGACTGGCTCTCGCAGTCACGGGGGGCGCTTCGGGGCTGCGCGATCCGGGTGTCCGCAGTCGCGCAATAGATCGGGCAGCCAGTCAGCGAGGGTACGACGGGCTCGCCTCGCTGATCGAGGCAGCTGAGTGCATGCAGCAGGCTGAGCGCGAGTCGCTCATCGAAGACGTGGTCGGCTCGATTACCGTGAAAGAGACGTACTTCTTTCGAATCCCGAGGCAGTTCGATCTGCTCGCCGGACCGGTGCTTCGAGAGGTGGAGATGGCGCAGCGGGCAGCTTCACGCTCGCCACTCACTCCACTTCGGCTGCGGGTGTGGTCAGCCGCGTGCTCGACGGGCGAAGAACCGTACTCCATCGGCGTGGCGCTACTGGATGCTCTCAAGTTCCCTCGCGCGTGGGTCGTGAGCATCCTTGCTACCGACATCTCAGCGGATGCGCTCGAGGTCGCGGCCAACGGTATCTACAGCGAATCCGCTATCGCGCGAGTGGCACCTGGGTGGACCCGCACGTTGGAGGCGTATACGGAGCCCGCGGACGCACTCACAGTGCGTATGAGTGACCGCGTCCGCCGGTTGATTACCTTCCAGCGGCACAATCTTCGACTGCCGGCGCCCGACGCTGATCTCGACATCATCTTCTGTCGCAACGTGATGATCTACTTCCCGCTCGCGTCTCAGCCCGCCCTGATCGAGCGGCTCTATGAGGCGCTGCGCCCGGGTGGCTGGCTATTCCTGGGGGACGCCGAGCTACTACACGTCATGCAGCACAGGTTCGAAGTCGTCGATCTCGGGGGAGCGGTCCTGTACCGCAAGCCCGGGGGAATTTCGCTCACCGATGAAGGGGGATCGCACTGTGCCTGAGGGAACACTCGCCGATGGGCTGAAGGGGTCGGAAACGTGCCCTGAAACGCTCCTAGCCGAGCTCAGCAGCGATGATTGGCAGGGGCGTCGTCACGCCACGGCCATCATCGCGTCTCTGGGCGACACCGAGATAGACACCAGGCTGCTGGCGCTTGTGGCCCACGACGACCCCGGCACGCGCAATGCCGCGCTCAAGGCCCTCATCAAGAGAGCCGACACGTCGCTCCCCTTGCTGGTCGACGGTCTCGTGAGCGGCGATGAGCGCGTACGCATCCTGTGCGCCGTGGCAATCGGTCAGACTGGCTCCGATGCTGCCGTCCCGCTCCTGCGGGATCTCTTCGATCGCGACGAGGACCTCAACGTCAGGTACATGATCGTCGAGGCGCTCGGGCGCATCGGCGGTCCCGCAGTCACACCCTTGTTGCTGCGTGCCCTGGAAGAGGACCGCTGGCTCGCCGCGCCTGCCGCGGAGGCGCTGGGACGATTCGGCACGCGCGATGCCGTGGAGCCGCTGCTCGCCATGGTCGACGATGACCTCCTAGGCGGAGTCGCCATCAACGCCCTGGGTCTGATAGGCGATCTGCGAGCGCTTCCTTCACTGTGCGCGGCGCTGGCAGACTGCGGTCCGGCCGCCGCCGGTGCGCTCGTCATCAGCGTCGGTCGGCTGCTCGCCTCAGCGCCCATGTCACTTGAGAGCGCCGTGCGGTCGCTCATGGCCCCGATGCCACCAGTCGGCGATCACGCTTTCACGGCGCTCCACCACATGCTGCGCTGCGGTGGCGAGTCGTCCCGAACGGCACTCACCGTGATCAGCCACCTTCACGATGCGCGCTTCGCCGAGATACTGTTCGATGTCGCCGACGAGCCCGGATTGTACGACCTCGCAGCCGAGGTCCTTGCCTGCACCCCTCCGGCCGAGGAGTCGGTGATCCTCCACGCCGCGCATTCCCCGGTGGTAACCCGAAGGCTCCTCGCGGCACACGAAGCGTGCCGGCGCCCGCTGCAGGGCTCCCTGCTTCTCGGGCTCATCGATGACACTGACGCAGGGGTGCGTGGCCTGGCGCTCGCCGGTGTGCTCTCAGCCGACACGGCAGTGACCGGCGTCATCGGCTGCCTGACCGATCCGGACGCCGGCGTCAGAGCGACCGCCCTCGACTGGCTGCTCGATCACGGCATCGAGGACTGCGGCTGGCTTGAGACGCTGATCCGCACGGGCGACCGCGCGACGCGCGTGTCGGCCGCCCGTGCGCTCGCTGCGTGCAGCCCCTCACCGTGCGCGATGCGGCTGGCCGAAGCGTGTGCGCGCGACGAGTCTGCGCAGGTTCGCGCAGCCGTGGCGCGCGCGCTCCGAGCGACACCGGCGCTCGCAACCCACACGGTGACCGAGTCGCTTCTCTGCGACCCTGATGCTGCTGTGCGTGCTGCCGCTGTCGATCTTGCACTGACGACTCAGCAGCCGGAGCTCGACGTTGTCGCGACGTGGGCCGAAGATGAGAGTGCGCTCGTGCGCTCCGCTGTCGCCCGGCACGCGTACGATCACTCCCACAGCGGGGACTTCCTGGTCGCCTACCTGCTCGGCGACGAGGACCCGCGCGTGGTCGTGGCCGCGCTGCGTGTACTGGACGGCCCGGTGCACGACAGGTTGAACCGACAACTCGCGCGACTTGCGGCATCCGAGTTCAGCGAAGTGAGGGAAGCCGTCGTCCGCGCGTGCGCCCGTACCGCGATGAGCCGCGAGGCCTGCACGTACCTGCTGCCGGCGCTCGGGGACTCGGCTTGGAACGTGCGCGCGGCTGCGGTCGAGCTTGTGGCATCCGTCTCCCCCTCGGACATGCACGTCGTTGTCGCCGAGGCACTTTGCGATGTCGATCCCACGGTACGACGGGCCGCCACACGCGGCGTTGAACCCGGCTGCTCAAGCGAGACTCTGGCTGGCCTGGAACAACTGTTGACTGACCCGGAGGTCGGCGGCGATGCCCGCGCTGCGCTTGCCACTCTCGGCCCGGCGGGCTACTCGATCCTGGAGTGCGATATCAGAGCAGGCCGCGCCCACAATGCGCTCCTCTCGGCACTGGCGCTGTGCGCTTGCCACACGCCCGAGGCGGCCGAGATCATCACGGCCATCACACTGGACGCCGACCCGGGCATCCGCTTCCCGATGGAGTTCGCGCTAGGCACGAACGGCGCTCACGCGTGATGCGACGACCGGAAATGTCGGAGACAGAAGGACGGCTACTTGCCGAGCTGGTCCGTAGCCTCGTGGGCATGACATTTGACCGCGAGCGCACCTTCCTGCTCGCGGGCCGCCTGGCGCCCCAATTAGCCGAGACGGAGTGCGAGACGTTCTTCGACTATTACCAGCGCGTGAAGTACGAAGGCGGGCTGCTCGCACAAGGATTGATAGACGCGGTCGTGAACAATGAGACCTATTTCTTCAGAGAGCTTGCGCATTTCGACGCCATCGCGGACCTGGCCGAGTCGCGGGAGCATCTGCGAATTCTGTGCGCGGCGTGCTCGAGCGGCGAGGAGCCGTACTCGCTTGCGATGGTCCTCGATGACCGTAGAGTGCTCGATCGGTGCGACATCACCGGCATCGACATCAGCTCCAGGGCGCTCGATCGGGCAAGGCGAGGAGTGTACGGGCAGCATTCATTCCGCGGCGTCGAGGGACGGTACCTCGACACGCACTTCAGCCCTGAGGGTTCGGCACTGCGCCTCGCGTCACGCTATCGAGATGCCGTGCGTTTCGAGCGGGCGAACCTGCTCGAAAGCCCTGAAGCAGCCGCTGGCGGCGGCTTCGACGTTGTGATGTGTCGAAACGCGCTCATCTACTTCGATGCAGCGCACAAGCGCGTGGTTATCGACAACCTCATTCGGCGCATGGCACCCGGAGGACTCCTGTTTCTCGGTCACTCGGAGTCGCTGTTCGGCATCCGAGACGACATGCGCGTCGTACGGCCTGGTGGATGTCTGGCCTACCAAGCCCCAGGGGTAGTGCCGGCATGCGCGGATTCTCCCGTAGCCGGATATGTGGCAGCCGCGAGGCGTGCATGAATGCGACTGCCGACCTCGTCATCAGGGTGCTGGTGGTCGATGACTCGCCATTCGTCCGCAAAGCTCTCACACGCATCCTCAATGCCGCTCCCGACATCCAGGTGGTGGCGAGCGCGGCCTCATCCGAAGAAGCACTCGCAGCCGTGGCGCTCCACCGCCCCGACGTAATCACTCTCGACGTGCTGATGCCGGGTGCTGACGGTCTCGAGACGCTGCGGCGGATCATGTCGGAGTCACCACTGCCGGTCGTCATGGTGAGTGCGCTCACCACCTCGAATGCACATGAGTCGGTCGAGGCACTCAGCATCGGCGCGATCGATGTCGTTGCCAAACCCACGCTCTACCCCAACATGAACATCCCAGCGATTGGCGAGGAGCTTCTGGACAAGGTCCGCATCGCGGCCGGCGTCGACCCCTCCCACTTCGCCTCGCGTGCGGCGGAGCGGCCGCACGCGGCCCCACCCAAGCCCCATCATTCAGGGTCGTGTCCGTCCCAAGGCGACTCCCTTGTGGTTATCGGCTGTTCCACCGGTGGGCCGCCTGCGCTGGCGAGCATCTTGTCATCGCTTCCGGGTGACTTTCCTCTGCCTATCCTTGTCGTACAGCACATGCCGAGAAGGTTCACCACCGAACTCGCGAGGCGGCTCAACGGCCTCAGCGAACTCGCAGTGAAGGAAGCCGCAGACGGTGACGTGATCCGCCCCGGCCGAGTACTCGTGGCGCGTGCGGGCGAGCAGATGCACGTCGTGCAGACGGGTGACGGCACCCGAATCGTCAGACTAGATCGCCGTCCGCCGGACACGGTACACATGCCCTCGGTGGATGTGACGATGTCTGATGCGGCCGCCGTCTACGGCGCAGGTACCCTGGCAGTCCTGTTGACGGGCATGGGGGCGGACGGAGCCGATGGAATGCGCCTCGTGAAGGACGCGGGCGGTATCACGATCGCTGAATCACAGCGCACCGCAATCGTGTGGGGAATGCCCAAGGCCGCCATCGAACAGGGCTGCGTCGACCACGTCCTAGATCTGAGCGCGGTCGCCGAGTCCCTCTGTGCGTTGGCCGCTGATCTTGCACAGCACGTATCCGAGCAAAGAAGGGACACATCCGATGCAGCAGGCTTCTGAACAGCGCGGCAGCGAAAAGCGCAGAGCCGCGGACGGCGGACGGTTGTTCCTGCACCTTGCGAGGCCGCTCGCACGCTAGCCCGCAGGCTGCCGAATCCAGGGGCCGTCGCATCACCCCACGCACTTGCACCCGCCGATCCCCGTCTCCGCAACAACCCGCGACCCTGGCCGGTACGCCAGGTGAAGGTGGCTCGGCGCGTCGAGAACCGAGAAGTCGGCGCGGGAGCCGGGCGCGAGCCGACCGATGTCGTCACGCCGCAGCGCGGCCGCTCCCCCGACCGTCGCCGCCAGCAGCGCCTCGGCAGGCGTCATGCGCATCTCGCGCACGGCGAGCGCGATCACGAACGCCATCGAGGTCACGTAGCTGCTACCGGGGTTGCAGTCGGTCGCGAGCGCGACGGTGACACCGGCATCAAGCAGACGCCGCGCGTCCGGGTACGGCGAGCGGGTGGAGAACTCGGCACCGGGCAGGAGCGTGGCGACGACTCCAGCGTCATGCAGCGCAGCCACGTCGCTGTCCGAGAGGAACGTGCAGTGGTCCACGCTCGCGGCGCCGAACTCGGCAGCAATCTGCGCCCCGGCCCCGTACGCGAGCTGGTTGCCGTGCACGCGCGGGAGCAGGCCGGCTGCGACGCCGGCTGCAAGGACCGCGCGCGTCTCCTCGGCGGTGAAGGCGCCCTGGTCGCAGAAGACGTCGATCCAGCGTGCGAACGGCGCACAGGCTTCAAGCATCGGGCCGCACACGAGCTGGACGTAGCCCGAGCGGTTCTCGGCGAACTCGTGTGGGACGACATGCGCGCCGAGGAAGGTGGTCTCGGACGTGAATTCGGAGCTGATGCGCAGCAGTCGCGCCTCGTTGTCGACGTCGAGCCCGTAGCCGCTCTTTGCCTCCACAGTGGTGGTACCAAACGCGCGCATCTCGGCGAGTCGTACGGCCGCGGACGCGCGCAGGGCGTCGTCGCCAGCGGCCCTCGTGGCCGCGACGGTCGTGGCGATGCCGCCGCCGGTGTAGGGCTCGCCCGCCATCCGCGCAGCGAACTCGGCGGAGCGCTCGCCCGCGAACACGAGGTGCGTGTGCGAGTCGACGAAGCCCGGGACCACGGCCCGCTCGCCGAGGTCGACGCGCGCGTCCGCAGCCGGCGCCTGGGCGGAGGTACCGACCCAGGCGATGCGGTCGTCCTCAGCGATGAGGGCGGCGTTGCGGATCACGCCGAGCGGCGACTCGTCGCCCAGGCGCGCGTCGCAGGTGACGAGCTCGCCGATGTTGTCGAAGAGCGTCGCGCTCATGCCGGGCCGTTCTCGCGCATCGGGATCCGAACGTCGCGCTCCTCGGCGACCTCGACAGCGCGGTCGTAGCCCGCGTCCACGTGCCGGACTACACCCATGCCGGGGTCGTTGGTCAGCACGCGCGAGATCTTCTCGGCGGCGAGCGGAGTGCCATCGGCGACGGTGACCTGGCCCGAGTGGATCGAGCGCCCGATGCCAACCCCGCCCCCGTGGTGGATGCTCACCCACGTGGCGCCGGACGCGGTGTTGACGAGCGCGTTCAGGAGCGGCCAGTCAGCGATCGCGTCGGAGCCGTCGAGCATCGCCTCGGTCTCGCGATACGGGCTCGCGACCGACCCGCAGTCGAGGTGGTCTCGGCCGATGACGATGGGGGCCGAGAGCTCGCCGCTCGCGACCATCTCGTTGAAGCGGGCGCCCGCCTTGTCGCGCTCGCCGTAGCCGAGCCAGCAGATGCGCGCCGGTAGTCCCTGGAACGCGATCTTCTCGGAAGCCTGGCTGATCCAGCGGTGGAGCGGCTCGTTGTCCGGGAAGAGCTCGAGCACCGCGCGATCCGTGGCGGCGATGTCGGCCGGGTCGCCCGAGAGCGCGGCCCACCGGAACGGCCCCTTGCCCTCGCAGAACAGCGGTCGGATGTAGGCGGGCACGAAGCCGGGAAACGCCCATGCGCGGTCGAAGCCGCCGAGCTCTGCCTCGGCTCGAATCGAGTTGCCGTAGTCGAAGACCTCGGCGCCGCCGTCCATGAAGCCCACCATCGCCTCGACGTGCCGGGCCATGGACTCGCGAGCGGCCTCGGTGAAGCCCTCCGGGTCGCGTTCGGCGAACGCGTGCCACTCCTCGAAGGGCACCGCGAGCGGCAGGTACGAGAGCGGGTCGTGGGCCGAGGTCTGATCGGTGACGATATCGACCTCGATGCCGCGGCGCAGCAGCTCCGGCAGCACGTAGGCGCAGTTGCCCTCGAGCCCCACCGACAGCGGCCTGCGCTCGCGCTTCGCGGCCAGCACGCGGGCAACGGCGTCGTCGAGGTTGCTCGTCCACTCGTCGAGGTAGCGCTCGCGTACGCGCCGCTCGAGCCGGGAGCTGTCGACGTCGACGATGAGTACCGCGCCGCCGTTCATAGTGACCGCGAGCGGCTGCGCGCCACCCATGCCGCCGCAGCCTCCGGTGACTGTGAGGGTGCCGGCCAGCGTGCCGCCGAAGCGCTTCTCGGCAATCGCGGCGAAGGTCTCGTAGGTGCCCTGGACGATGCCCTGCGTGCCGATGTAGATCCAGCTGCCTGCCGTCATCTGCCCGTACATGGTCAGGCCGAGATGCTCGAGGCGGCGGAACTCGGGCCAGGCGGCCCAGTCGGGGACGAGATTGCTGTTGGCGATCAGCACCCGCGGTGCCCACTCGTGCGTGCGCATGACGCCGACCGGCTTGCCGCTTTGCACGAGCATCGTCTCGTCGGCCTTGAGGGTGCGCAGCGTGCGGACGAGCGCGTCGAACGCCTCCCACGAGCGGGCCGCCCGGCCGGTGCCGCCGTAGACCACGAGGTCGTCGGGTCGCTCGGCAACGTCGGGGTCGAGGTTGTTCATGAGCATCCGCAGCGGTGCCTCGGTCTGCCAGCTCAGGGCCGAGAGCTCGGTGCCGCGCGGTGCGTGTACGGGGCGGGGTCCAGAAGTCATGAGGGTCTCCTATTCGAGCTCGCCGACGACGGCCTCGGCCGCCGCAAGCGCACTGCCGTCGATGACGAGCCGGTACGCGAGCTCCATCTCCGGCGCGAGGTACCGGTCGGTACCGGCGCCCTGCACGTGCTCGCGAAGCTTCGCGCGAACCGCCTCGGTGCCCGCGGCAGCCGTGAGCGGGGCTCGCAGGTCGAGTGCCCGGGCCGCCGTCAGCAGCTCGATCGCGAGCACGTACGCGAGGCCGTCCACGCTCTTGCGCAGCTTGCGCGCCGCGCTCCAGCCCATCGAGACGTGATCCTCCTGCATCGCCGAGGACGGGATCGAGTCCACGCTCGCCGGCGCAGCCAGCCGCTTGAGCTCGCTCACGATGCCGGCCTGCGTGTACTGCGCGATCATGTGGCCGGAGTCGACGCCGGGGTCACCGGCGAGGAACGGCGGGAGGCCGTGGTTGCGCGCCGCGTCGAGCATGCGGTCGGTGCGGCGCTCCGAGATTGAGGCGAGGTCTGCGGTCACGATGGCGAGGAAGTCGAGCGCGTAGGCGACGGGCGCCCCATGGAAGTTGCCGTTGGACTCGATCCGGCCATCCGGCAGCACCACCGGGTTGTCGATGGCGCTTGCGAGCTCACGCTCGGCCACGCGCGTCGCGTGCTCGATGGTGTCGCGCACGCCGCCCGCCACCTGCGGCGCGCACCGTAGCGAGTAGGCGTCCTGCACCTTCACGTCGCCGTCGCGGTGGGATTCGGCGATGGGCGAGTCGTGCAGCAGCCGTCGCATGTTGCGCGCGCTCGCCGCCTGCCCGGGATGCGGGCGCAACGCCTGGAGCTCGGGAGCCATCACGGCATCGGTGCCCATGAGGCCCTCGATGCTCATCGAGGCGGTCATGTCGGCGACCTTGGCGAGCATGTTGAGGTCGGTGATCGCGAGACACAGCATGCCGAGCATCCCGTCGGTCCCGTTGATGAGCGCGAGGCCCTCCTTCTCGGCGAGCTCGAAGGGGGTGAGGCCGGCCGCGGCGAGCGCCTCGGCGGCAGGCATCCGCGTGCCGCTCGCGTCGAAGACCTCCCCCTCCCCCATCAGCGCGAGCGCGCAGTGCGCGAGCGGCGCCAGATCGCCCGAACAGCCGAGTGACCCGAACTCCGGGACGCACGGCGTGATGTGCGCGTTGAGGCAGTCAGCGTATGCCGAGGCGGTCGATGCGCGCACGCCGGTGCGCCCGGTCGCGAGCGTGGAGAGGCGCAGCAGCATGAGTGCTCGGACCACCTCGGTCTCGACGCACGGACCTGCGCCTGCGGCGTGCGAGCGGACGAGCGAGCGCTGAAGCTGCGCGCGCATCGCCGGCTCGATGTAGGTGGTGGCGAGCGCGCCGAACCCGGTCGACACGCCGTAGACGGGACGGCCCGACGACGCCATGTCATCTACGTACGCGCGCGAGGCGGTGATCGCGGCCAGCGACTCCTCGGAGATGCGGACCTGCGCTCCGGCCCGGGCGACGCTCACGACGTCGGCGATGGAGAGCGGTCCGGTGGAGACTACGGCGGTTTCGGTCATCGGCACTTCCTCGTGGATGGACCTCGGCGGATTGGCGTCGCGCCGAAATCGCGAATACTCTTGGGTATGTCCCCCTTGCGGACAACTCCGCGAGTGTAGACGCGCGGGTTTGCAGTGCACCACTCCAGCGAGATGGTGTGCCCCGCCAAGCAGCCGAACCTGAGGAGTCCCATGCCGAGCAACCCGCTCCCCGCCGATCCGCTGTGGCCGCGTGCCGCGCACTGGCTGCTTCCGGCCGAGCCTGCCGATGAGCGCATCGCCGACATCGGAGTGCTGGGCGTACCGACTCACCGCACCTCCATCACGCCGACCGGTGCGCACGCGACCCCGGGTGCGGTGCGAGACGCGCTGCGCTTCTACTCGACTTACTCGGCCAGCCGCGGGTTCGACGTCGCCGAGCTGCTCGCGTTCGACTTCGGTGACGTGGCCGAGCCGGACGGCGCCGACGGCGAGGACCGGGCGCAGGCGGCGGTCGCCGAGGCGGGGCGGCGCTCGCGGGTCCTGCTGGCGATCGGCGGCGACAACTCGCTCACCTACAGCGTCATGCGCGGGCTGGCCGAGGGCGGGCTCGAGGACTGGGGGCTCATCACGATCGACGCGCACCACGACCTGCGCGATGGGGTCTCGAACGGCTCGCCGGTGCGCCGCCTGCTCGAGGCGGGGCTGCCCGGCGGCAACGTCGTGCAGATAGGGATCGCGGACTTCTCGAACTCGGCCGCTTATGCGGCTCGCGCACGCGAGGCCGGCATCACGGTGGTGGCGCGATCGGCGCTGCGCGGAGCCGATCTGCGCTCGGTGTGCGCAGAGGCGCTCGACGTCGCCGGTGCGGGCGGACGCCGCGTGTTCGTCGACGTTGACGTCGACGTGTGCGACCGCGCCGAGGTGCCGGGCTGCCCCTCTGCGGCCCCCGGCGGGATCTCAGCCGACGAGCTGCGGGTGCTGGTGGGCTGCCTCGCCGAGGACCCGCGGGTGGCGGCGCTCGACTTCACCGAGATCGACGCGGCGATCGACGCGCCCGACGGGCGGACCGTACGGCTGGCGGCGCTGCTGGTGCTGGAGGCGGCTGCGGGGGTCGGGGCGCGGGGGCGCTAGAGCCTGGCAAGCGCCTCCGCCGGCGAGAGTGTCTGAAACGCAGCGAGACTCAAGTTGAGCAGGTGCTGGTCGCCTGTAACCACCATCTGGACACGCGCCGCCATCGCGGCCTCGACGACGGGATCGTCCTTGGGGTCAACCGTCCAGCTGCGCACGGCATGTTCAACGGGAACCACTTCGCAGAGCGCTGCAATCTCCTCGATCAGGGAGTCGACAGTGGCAGCATCGAATCCGAAGCGCGGTCGCGTCAGCACATCTCGGAACTCGCCGAGAATGTGGAGCGAGACCACCCCGTGGACGCGGCCTGCGCGTGCAGCATCCAGCAGCTCTCCAGGCGCGCCCCCGAAGATGATGGCGGAGATCAGCACATTGGTGTCGATGAGAATCCGTGGCTGAATCACTCGACGCAGTCGCCGTCAGCGTCGGAGAGCCTGTCGCGCAACGCGCTGACCTCTGCGCGGACGTCTGCCTCGGTCAGCCCGCGCTCGGCTGCCTGATCACGAACACGAGCCACGAGCCGGTCCCAGCGAGATACCACCGGCTCGAGGACGACCGTGCCCTCGCGCACGAAGATGTTCATGTCGGTGTCCTCCGAGAGGTCCATCTCGCTGACCAGCTCTTTGGGGATCGTTACGGTCAGGCTGTTGCCAACCTTGCGCGTCTTGACCTTCATCGCTGCTCCCTGATTCCGAACTTCGTGTATACCCAATGTATACCCCCCGCTCCGTGGTGTCCACGCCGCGGCTGTGTGCACAAGGAAGGGGCCGCCGATTGGCGACCCCTTCCCAATAACGCGTGTTGTGCCTGCTGCTACTCGGCGAACAGGTCCATCACAGCATCGGAGACATCGGCAGCCAGCGCGTTCACGCCGCCGAAGAACTCGACCTGAACGATGGTGGCCGTGTTACCCGAGATCAGCGTCTCGGCCTCCGGCGAAAGCGCCTTGGGATCGGTCAGCAGCAGGAAGCCCGACTTGGCGCCCATGGCGGCACCACCGGCGACGGCGTCGGGGAAGTTCGCACCCGACGACAGGCCGATGTGGGTGACGTCCATGTCCCACAGGGCAACAGCTTCGCCGACGACCGTGGCGGCCGTCGCGTAGCGGTTGCCGCCCGACCAACGAGTCACCGCTGAGCCGAGCGAGGTGACCGAGTTCGCGGTCGCGTTCGACACGGCGTTGGTGCCACCGGCGACGTAGACGTCGCCAACGGAGTTGGACTCGATGAAGCTTGCGGCACTGGGGGCAAGCGCGCCGGAGAAGGTGAGCAGAACCGGCACCTGACGCTGAGTGGCGATCGAAGCGACGGCAAGGGCATCTGCGAAGTCGTCACCGCGAACCAGGAATGCCTCGGTGTCGCTCGCGCCCAGACGGACCGCCTCATCGGCGATTGCCTTGGCGGTCTCGTAGCGGCTGCGGCCAGCGAGGCGGACCACGTCGTAGGTGTCGTCGAGATCACTCTGGATCGCGTTCGACACGGCATTCGGGCCACCGGCGATGTAGACGGTCTCGACGCCCAGCGCGTTCAACTCCGCGGCAGTCTGCGGGGTCAGCACGGCCGTATCGGTGAGCAGGATCGGCCCATCGATGACGCCGGCGAGCGTGGAGGCCGCAATGGCATCTGGGAAGTCCTTGGCGCACGCGAGGATGGCCGCGTCAGCGCCCTCGGGGAACGCCTCCTCGGCGGCCTTGATAGCCGTGTCGTAGCGGTTCGCCCCGGCGTGGCGGATGAAGGCGACCTCGGCCGGAACCTCGACGAGGTACCACACATCGCCCGTGTCCACGTCGATGGTGACGTAGCCGTCCTCATCCACGATGACGGTCTGGCCTGCGGATGCGAGCGGGCCGCCACCGACCTCGGGACCGAAGGTGAACAGCTCAAACGTCTTGCCTGCGAGCTCCGGATCGGTGAGCAGCTCAAGCTGCGCGAGTCCGGGAAGCGCGCCCTCGTGAGCCAGCGACACCTCGACTACGTCGTGCCCGGACGCGGGCAGCTCGGCGGAGGCGAACATGTCGCCCACCGCGGTGTCGAGAGTCGTGCGCACGGCGATGCCGGGGAAGAACGTGGCGTCGAACGACGGATCCAGCGTGCCGATCGGGAAGGTCCACGCGTACCGCATCGGATCACCGTAGGCGAAACCGACCGTGCCGGACGCGGGGTAGGAGCCGCCGCGCTTGAGGCTCGTGAATACGCTGGAGGTGACCTCGTCGGAGGGGCCGACGGGGCCCTCATACTGCAGCGCAGCGCCGATGGGCAGACGTGCGCTCGCCTGCGTGGCGATGCTGTACATCGTGTTATCCACCACGAACGTCACGTCCTGCTCGACGCGGAAGCACGGGTTGGAGCTCATCATGCCGTAGCCGTTGTACGGCGCGTAGCCGCCCTCGACCCAGTCGAGGGTGACCCCGCTGAGGTCGATGGTTCCGGTGGTGACGACAGCGAGCGGCGCCGAAACCCACGCCGATTCGATGAACACGTCCTCCATCCGAGAAGCGCCCACGTCACCGGCAGCGCCGGTCACGGAAGCCATGGGATTGAAGTAGACGGAACCGCTGAACTCGTAGAACTCACCGGCATCGGACTGCAGCGGGTTGGTGAGGAACTCCAGGCCGCGCAGGGTGCAGTCCTTGCCCATGATCTCGATGGCTTTGTTGGTCTGGTTCTTGGACACGACGGTCATGCCCTCGATCGTGACACCGTTGGCCCACACCGAGATGAAGTCCTGAGAAGCCCACGCGCCGTTGGGCGAGTCGACCGAACTCGTGAGAGTCGTCTGGCCGACGCCGGCTCCGCGGACGGTGACGTCATTCTTCCAGATCGGGAAGTACCAGCCCGTCTGGCCACCCATGTTCATGTCGCCCAGCTGGCGCTCGACGTCGTAGGTGCCCGCTGCGAGGACGACGGTGTCGCCGTCCTGCAGGTCACGCACGGCCGAGATGAGCTCGGCGGCGGTGGCGACGTTGACGGTGCGACCCGCCGCGAACGCAGCGGCCGGTGCGGCCAGCTGCCCAAAACCGATCATGCCCTGGATAAGCAGAGCGGAAGCCAGCACAAGGCTGAGACCACCGCGGCGGGCTTGCGAGGAATACGTTGAGTATGCAGAACGGAGTGCGTGGATCTGACTCATGACCACCGATCCCTTCGTAGGTCACTTCACGACCAGCGCGCGCCGGAGGCGCGAAAAGGACGCTGGTAAGCGTGGGGAAAGCCATATCGCGGGGGCACTCGGCAGATCCGGCTACCGCCGCGCGAAATGTGAGTGTCATTGTCGCACATTGCCCTCTGGATATACAGAGGGCGGCGGCCGATTATGCAGCCGCCGCCCTCTACTCAGTGAACGTGTCGCTACTGCAGTGCAGCACCCACCTGGTCGCGCACCACCTGCGGCAGCGCACCGGTGCCACCAAAGAACGTGACCGTGGTGATCTCGGCCTTGTTCGCGGTCAGCGCTGCGGCCGGATACGCGTCGAGCTTGTCCGGCGTCGTCAGCAGCATGACGCTGCCCACCTGTCCCTGGAGCACCCCACCGGCGAGCGCATCCGGGAAGTTGGTTCCCGTCGCGATCGCGACGCGGTTCCAGCCGAGACCCGCGTTGGCCACGCCCCAGTCGGCGATCTTCGCCGCGGTCTCGTAGCGGCTGGCGCCACTGATACGCTCGACGTTCGCGTCGCCGTACTCCGTGTTCAGGTACGTCTCCACGCCAGTCGAGACCACGGCGGTCCCGCCGAGGACCAGAACCTCATCCACGCCGGTCATCGCCGCCTTGGTGCCTGCCGAGAGACCCGTCACGGGATCGGCCAGGAAGAGCGGCCATGCGTTGGCGGCGGCCAGCGGAGCTGCGCCCAAGGCGTCAGGGAACTTCGCTCCCGTCGCAACGAAGGCCGTGCCGTCGTAGCCCGGTCCTGCAAGCGCGATGACCTCCTCGGCAATCGCATCGGCGGTCGCGTAGCGGTTCGATCCCGAGATGCGCCTGACGTCGCCAGCACCGAGCTGGGTCTTGAGCGCGGTCTCGACGCCGGCGCCGACTGCTGCGGTACCGCCCAGGATGACGGCCTTATCGGCGCCGAGGCGGGTGATTTCAGCGGTCACCGAGGTCGGAACGCTGTTCGTCTCCACCAGCAGGATCGGACCGTCGAGCGCGCCGGCGAGGCTCGAGCCGCCCAGCGCGTCGGGCCAGTTCATGCCGGTCGCGATAACCACCGTCTTGTCTCCCACGGCATCGAGCCCGTCGGGGTATGCCTCCTCGGAGGCCCTGACCGCAGTCGCGAAACGGCTCTTGCCCTCTACCGCGATAACCGGCGGCAGATCATTGACGTCGTTGACCGTGATGGTCACGAGGGCTGCAGCCGAGTCGGCCGTGCCGTCGTTTGCCTTGTAGGTGAACGTGTCCTCGCCAAACCAGTTCGCGTCGGGCGTGTAGGTGAACGAGCCGTCCGATGACAGATCGAGCGTGCCGTGGGCCACGTCGTCGACGAGGCTCACCGTCAGATCGTCGTCATCGGCGTCGGTGTCGTTGGCGAGCACACCGTTGGCGGCATCCACCTCGAGCACGACGTCCTCATCGGAGGTGAACTCGTCGTCGACCGCCTGCGGTGCGGCGTTGACCACGAACGCGAAGTGCGTGGTTTCGCTCCAGTTGTAACCGAGGTCCTGCGCGCGCACGTGCAGGTACCAGGTGCCGCTCGCCATACTCTCCGAGACGGTCGCATCCGCGCCGTCCGACTCCAGCGTGTCGTCCGGCTCGGTGTCTGCGGCCTGGTCGATTGTCCAGGAGAAGCCGCGTACGTCTGACTCGCTGTCGAGCGCGAACAGCGCTGCGTCGAAGTCCGCCGAACCCACCGGCGCGACGAACGGATGCGTGGTCGAGCGCACCACCGGCTGCATCGGCGTCACCGTGTCACCAGGCGCCCACGCGAGCTCCGGGTTACGCACGTCGAGCGCCTCGCCGCCGGTCCCGAGCTCGCCGGCATCGTTGCGGCCCCACGACCACAGCGAGCCGTCGCTCTTGATGGCCACGGCGTGCGAGTAGCCCGCCGACACGGAGGTCCAGTCGACGTCATCGGGTACCTGCGTGGGCGCCAGGGCCTCACTCGCGGCGCCCAGACCGAGCTGGCCGCTCGAGCCGCTGCCCCATGCCCACAGCGTGCCGTCGCACTGCGTGCCGAGCGTGTGGTAGTAGCTCATCACGACCGAAGTCCACGTCGTGCCCGTTCCCAGCGGGTTGGGGCTCAGCCGCATGATCTTGTCATCCAAGCCAAGCTGCCCGGAATCGTTGGCGCCCCACACCCACAGCTCGCCGGCGGTGTTTATGGCCGCAGAGTGGAACACGCCCGTGCTCGCGCTGCACCAGTCCGTCGCCGAACCCACCTGCGTGAAGACAAACCTGTCATCGACATCACCCAGGCCAAGCTGGCCGAACACGTTGTAGCCGGCCGACCACAGGGTGCCGTTGTCCTTGATCGCGAGCGAGTGCACGCCGCCGGCCGATACGGTCTTCCAGTCGGTATCGGTCCCCGCCTGCACCGGCACGTTACTGTCCTCCGTGCTTCCTCGGCCGAGGCGACCCATGCCTCCGTTGCCCCAGGCCCACAGCGTGCCATTGCTCTTGACCGCAAGCGTGTGCCCGTTGCCCGCCGAGATGGTCACCCAGTCCGAGTCGCTCCCGACCTGCGTGGGAGTCAGCGCTTCGTACGTCCCGCCGAGACCTGCCTGTCCCTGGTCGTTCAGGCCCCAAGCCCACAGCGTGCCGTCGCTCTTGAGCGCGAGCGAGAAGTTGAGTCCCGTCGCGACCGCGCGCCAGTCGTTATCGGTGCCGACGCGGGTCGGCGTCGTGCGAACCGCCTTGTCGCCCACGCCGAGCTTGCCGTAGTCGTTGGCGCCCCAGGCCCACAGCGAGCCGTCGCCCCTGACCGCGAGCGTGTGTGACGCCCCCGCCGAGACGACCGGCGTGACGCCGCCTGTGCCCTGGGCACGTCCGTGCGCCGCGAAGACCGGTGAGAGCCGCGTTACCTGAGTGCTGTCGCCGAGCTGGCCGACGCCGTTGTCGCCCCAGCCCCATAGCGAGCCGTCCGCCTTGGTGCCAAACGCGAACTGCATGCCCGCGAACACCTGGCTGAAGTCATCGTGATCGGCGATCAGGCTCGGTGCGCTTCTGTCGGTGCCAGACCCGTCTCCCACCATGCCGGCGGCGTTGAAGCCCCAGCCGTAGGCTGTTCCATCGGTCTTGGACGCCACTGAGAACATGTCGCCCGCGGCGACCGACGCCCAGTCCGAGTCAGTTCCCACCTGAGCGACCGTCCCGCCGCCGGCGTTGCCGGTCTGGCCGTTGGAGTTGTAGCCCCAGGCCCACAGCGTGCCGTCCGTCTTGATGGCGAGCGTGTGATACCCGCCGGCGTAGACCGTCTTCCAGTTCGAGTCGCTTCCGACCCGCGTGGGCTCGTTGTACTTCGAGCCAACGCTCGGCTGGCCGCCCTCACCGTAGTAGTTCGCGCCCCAGTTCCAGAGCGTTCCGTCGGCTTTGCGCGCCATCGAGTGGTTGTTGCCGGCGCTGATCTGGACCCAATCCGTGTCCGCGCCCACCTGTGCAAGCGTCGACTGCGGGTCTTCATCCTCGCTCGAAAACCCGAGCCCGAGCTCGCTGTTGCGGTTGCGCCCGGCGCTCCAGATGGTGCCGTCGCTCTTGAGCGCAAGCGTGAAACCGTTGCCCGCCGACACTGCAGCCCAGTCCGTCCCCGTGCCGATCTTCACCGGCGAGGCGCTGCTGGCCGCGGGGCCTGAGGCTCCGTTCCCGAACTGACCATAGTAGTTGCTGCCCCATGCCCAAAGTGTGCCATCGGCCTTGACCGCCACCGTGTGGTCGTTGCCGGTCGAAACGGCTTTCCACGTGTCGCCGCCGATCCGCGCAGGAGCGACCCGCATCACGCTGTCGCCATGACCGAGCGGGCCGTTGCCGTTGCCCCATGACCACAGCGAGCCGTCAGACCTGAGTCCGACGGTATGGAACGACCCGCCGTCAACCTGCGTCCAGTCGGCCGCGGGAGTTATCCGCATGGGAATCAACACCCGGCCTCCGACGTCGCCCAGGCCGAGATTGCCGGTGCCGAGGTTGTAGCCCCACTTCCACACCGAACCGTCGCTCGCAACGGCGCCGGAATGAAGCGCACCGGCCACAAGGCCCACCATGTCGACCGTGGTCGTGACCTGCGCCGGGACCAGCCGATCGTTCATGTCGTTGACGCCCAGCTGCCCGTAACCGTTGTCACCGAATGCCCATGAGGTTCCGTCGGACTTGAGCGCGAGGCTGTGATACATGCCCGCCGCGACCGTGGTCCACCCGGTGCCCGCCACCTGCGTGGGAACCGGACGTGAAGCGTTGTCGTTCAGGCCCAACTGCCCGTTGCTGTTGTCGCCCCAGGACCAGAGGGTGCCGTCGGTCTTCACGCCGAGGCCGTGGTAGTCACCGGCGGCGATGGAGCTCCAGCCCGTGCCCGCGACCTGCGTGGGCGAATGGCGGTCCGTGGTGTCGTCCAGGCCGAGCTGGCCCCTGTCGTTCAGGCCCCACGACCACAGCGTGCCATCGTTCTTAATCGCGAGCGTGTAGAAGAAGCCCGGCTCGACTGAGACCCAGCCGGTGCCCGGTACCTGCACGGGACTGGTGCGCTGGGTCTGGGTGTTGTCGCCCAGTTCGCCCTTGAGGTTGTAGCCCCACGCCCAGAGCGTGCCATCGCTCCTGATGCCGAATGAGTTGTACATGCCGGTGCTGACCGACACCCAGTCCGTGCGAGTCCCGACCTGCGTGGGCACGAAACGATCCGTAGTGTCGCCCAGGCCGAGCTGACCGCTGTAGTTCCTGCCCCAGGCCCACAGGGTGCCGTCGCTCTTGAGCGCAAGAGTTTGCCCCGAACCGCCGGCGGCCACAGAGACCCAGTCCGTATCGGTCCCCACCCGAGTTGGGAGCCTGCGAGTCGCGGAGTCACCCAAGCCGAGCCGTCCGTAGGTGTTGGTGCCCCAGGCCCACAGAGACCCGTCGCTCCTGATCTGGACGGTGTGACCGTCGCCGACCGCCAACTTGACCGCGGTGGGACGCGGATTAGTGGCAGCCGGCGCGTCTCCGGCGAATGCGGGCATCACGCCCGAAGTGAGTAGAAGTACCGCAAGTAGCGGCGAAAGAATGCGTCCGAGTGTCCGGCTCGTCATAGCATGTCCCCTCTCGATGCGTGAAAACCCGTGCACGACGAGAAGGGCACCCTCGGCCCCGCCCGATGATGTGCGGGTCCTACTCTAGCGCATTGGAGGGGTGGAGAGGGCTACCCCCGTTTGGCGAGCCCTGCGCTCAGTCCTCGCGCGTCGCCGCATCCAGCGCAGCCGCCACGGACGCGCGCATTCGCGTGAGTGCGTGGTCCGGCCAGCCCAAGCCGTCGATGGCAATCGCCGCGATCCCCCCGACCCGCGCCGCCTCATCGCCCATGCCCAGGCGCCCGCTCGCGTTCACTTGCGCGATAAGGCACTCGACCAGCTCCTCGTCCGGATGCTCGTGACGTTCGCGGAACGCCTCCTCCTGCCGCCGAAGTGCCTCGAGCTGACCCCGCCAGTCCCCCTCCCGCTCAGCCAACTCAGCCCTCAGTTTGTGGACCTTCGGCAGATTCCCGACGTTTCCAGACTCGCGGCACCATCGCTCCATGAGCTCGAGCTGTTGCGCGGCCGCAGCCGGGTCACCACGGCGCTCGGCGATCTGTGACCGCACCTCCATCGAGCTGAACAGCCGGTACGATGCGTCCTGCTGGTGTGCGATTCGATCGTACTCATCCAGCAAGGGGCTGACGCGCTCCAGGCCCTCGGACTCGCCCAAGATCTTCGCCTCTTCCAGCAGGCACTCAGCCAGATCGCGCTGCAGACCTCGCCGGCGGCAGTCTGCTTCGTCGTCTCCGAGCAACGCCATTGCCTCTTCACGCCGACCCAGTTCCGCAAGGTGAGACGCTCGCTTGTGAAGGCATGTCCGCGCTTCGTCACGCTCGCCGAGCGTGACCCACAACTGCTGCGCCTCTTCCAACGCGGCCACAGAGCGTTCTATCCGAGGCGTCACAAGTCGTCGCGCGCAGATATCCGCGACGTCCATGAGACTCCAGGCGAGCTTCTCCGCCTCACCCGCCTCGCGACAGCGCCGCACGTGCTGCTCCGTGCCGTCAAGCACTCGCTCCCACTCGCCCGCCTCGCGCAGCAGCCCCAGTCGCCTTTCAGCCAAAGACGTCGCACCCGACGCATCGCCGTTATCGGCGCAGATCCTCTCTACGCGAGTCAGCAGTTCATCAGCCTCCACGAAGCGCCCCCGAGACGACAGGACGAATGCGCGAGCGCACAGGCATCCCATCAGCCCGTACCAATGACCTCGCACCTCGCACTCCCGCTCATGCTCTGCGAGAATGGCGGCCGCGTCTGGCTCCTCCGGCACGGTCCTGGCGATGCGCATCGTCGCATCGGACCACCCGTCAAGATCGCCATGCTTGAGGCAGATCCCGGCGACGTGCGCGCCGAGCCACACGGCCCGGTCTGGCTCGGCCAAGTCGCCGAGGTTCAGCGCGTCGTGAGAGAAGGTCCCGGTCACGCGCGGCCCCCTCAGATCCAGGTCGCTGCCGTCGTACGAGAAGGGCGCCATCGAAGCGCGCGAGAACGACGGGTCGACCGAGAGCTGCGCCCACTCGCCGATAAGACCGACACACTCGTCATCGCGCTGCGCCTCGAACGCGATCCGGACCTTGCGTTGCAGCACCGAGAGCAGGCCCGCGACGTGCTTACGGCGACGACACGCGCTCTCCCACTGGGCGATGAGCTCAGCGCGCTCCGGCTCCGCCACGTGCGGCAGCATCTGCTCGACCGCCGAGCCCAGCCCCTCGACGAAGTCCAGCTCCCGGCACAGATCGGCGAAGTCCCGCAGGTGCGGAAGCGCCTCACTACCCGACGCCCCACGAAACTCGATCGAGTCCTTCATGAACCCGGCGACCTTGAGCAGACCATGCCGATCACCAAGTCGGCGGAGCAGGGACTCCGCGCTCGCAAAGTGGGCATCGGCGCGCTCGTAGTCGCGTATGGTCACCGCCTGGACACGACCCATACCCATCTCGGCGAGTGCAACGCCGTGGAGATCGCCACAGTCCCGGAACAGCACCCGTGCCTCGCCGAACAGGCGGAGTGCCGCAGATGGATCGTAGCGGCGCCACACTATCCAGGCTTGATTGTTGATCGCTGCCGCGGCACCGCGCATCGCCCCCTCGGCACGGAGCAGCCGCTCGGCGGTCTGATACTCCTCGAGCGCAGCGTCGAGTCCCGTCTGGCCCTCCCGTTCGCGCAGATTGCCTCGTGTGCCATGAACGGTTGCTAGTGCCCTGCGGTCACCTGCGGCACCGGCGAGACGCTCGGCCTCATTGAGCAGCCCATCGCACTGCGCAGTCTCTCCCGCGTGCATGCTCAGAATCGCGGTATCGACGAGCAGCTGAGGCGCGACGGCGCGTCCGGTGGTGCGCGCATGGTCGAGCCACCGCGAAGCAAGACGCAACGCGGCCGCGTGATGGCCCTGACCCCGGAGCACGCGCAGCGGCACATCCAGCTCGGGTCCCGGTGCCAGATCGGCGTACGCATCCGAGGACCGGTAGCCCCGCCTCTCCAGACCCGCCCAGTAGGTCTGTACGTCGTTGTCGTTCGCCTTGGCGATGGCGGTGAGAGTTCCGATATCGCTCAGCATCGCGTGGAGGCGATCCCACCGCTCGGCCTGCATCCACTGCCACGGCAGCTCGTCGACCTTTCGGGCCGACAGGCCGCCCTGCTGCTCGAACCACGATGCCAGCCACGCATGCGCGCGCTTCTGGGACTCGGGATCCGGCAGGTACCGGCGAGAGACTGCCTGTCGGAGCGAGTCGTGGCCGAATCCCAGGTATCCCGATCGAGCGACCACCGAACCGTGGGCTGCAAGCAGCAGCGGAGACGCGTGCGCATGGGGTAGCGGGAGCCCACCGGTTCCGAGAAGCGCGAGGAGCTCCGTTTCCGACAGACCCCTGCGTGCGGCCCAGAGCGCGGACATAAGGTCGGCAACCAGCGCGGGCCTCACGCTCTCGTAGTCGCGCTCCCAGCGCTCAAGCACGCGCGTATACAGCTCGGCCGGACCGGATGCCTCCAGGTACCGATCAATGATCTCGCCGAGGCGCTCGAAGCTGCCGACGACGCGCAGCTCGTCCAACAATATTCGGACGAACAGCGGGTTGGCGGTCTGCGGTGTCGCAACGATGCGCTGTACCAGGCCCTCGTCGAGACCCTGCCGGTACAACGACAGATACCGCCGGATCAACTCAGCGGTCTCGGGCTGCTGCAGTGGGCCCACCTTAGACTCCGCCCACCCGCGTCGCCGGGCCTCTGCGAGAGGTCTGCCGGGGAGCGTCGAGATGACGAGCCGGATGTTGTCGGGAAGCTCGTCGGGCAGCCAACTCAAGTCCGGCGCTGCTTCTCGGTCCTCAAGCTGATTGAGGCCGTCGACGACGATCACTACCTTGTGCGCTGCCGGAATCCTATGGAGAGCTCCCCTGAACGCGGGGAGCAACGCGGAGCGGTTCGAGGGCAGCTCGAGTTCGACTCCCGTAGCGGCCTCGAGTTCCCCGCCGATGCGCCGGCACATGGCGGCCCAATCGGCGGCGTCCGCGCCCGCTCCGCAGTAGTGCTCAACCACCGCAACGTCCGGCCGCGTCCCTCGAACACGGGCCACCCAGTTGGCAAGCAGCGCACTCTTGCCGCTGCCGCTATCACCCGTCACAACGAGGGGCTGCCCTCCGCCACGGAGGTACTCGTCCAGCGCGCCGTACGCCTCGGGGCGCTCGATGTAGGCATACGAGCGCGCCCCGGCATATGCGGCGTGCGCGAGACGGTCCCGCTTAGTCGCATCGGGCGTCGTATCGGCCGGGAACTCCAAATTGATGTCAGTCCGCAGGTCGTCCACGACCTGCACCGCAAGCTCCTCAGCAGTCCTGAACCCCTCCCGCAGCCGCACCCCGGGGCAGCGCCTGATTCGATCCTTGAGCGCCGCCAGCATCTCGACCGCTCGAGGGTCGGTCTCGACCGCGCCCGCAGCGTGAGAGGCCGACTCATCTCTGAAGTAAAAGAACGCGCGCGAGTGCATGCTGGGGTCGTTGAGCACCCCATACGCAATCTCGAGTTCCGTGACCGACTTGCCTTGCTGCTCCTCCAGCCACGACATCTGAGTCACGAGGTGCTCGGGGATCTCATCGGGCACCCAGCCGTAGCGCTCGCCTAGAATCGCGATGAAGTACGGCCGAGACGCGTCGATCTCCGCCAGGCAGATGGGGAGCACGTCGCCTCGCTCGGCCTGCTCGCGGGTGATGCCCCAGCGCAGGTCGACGTCGGTGAACGTCACCGCCCGGGATTCGCACAGCGTCCGCAGCGCCGGCCAGGCATGGCTCGCGAGCCGCTCGCGTTCGGCAGCCATGTCGCGAAACGTGGACGAGACGAACACGCGGACAGCACGCTCGATAGCGGCATCACGACTCATTCCGTCCCCGTTCGCGAGATCGCCAGCTCCACCGCCGCAAGCAACCGCGGCAGCCGGAGGAACACGTCCCTGTCCTTTTGCTTCTCGGCTTCGGGAAGCGCCGAGTACTCGACCAGCCACGGCGTCGTCTTGAGCTTGTCCGAGGGGTCTCCCGGCGCGTACGTCCAGCCGGCGGCAAGGCGGTCGTCGGACCAGCGGCGATGTTCGCCCTCTGCGAGCGCCTCAAGCTCCTCGGCCGAGAACCGCTCGATCCCGGCATCTCCGTGTGCCGTTACGATCGTGAGCCCCAGGCCCGCGAGAGTGTGCGAATAGCCGCGCACCTGAGCCCGATTGGCATCGCGCACATCCTCGGTCAGGTCCTCCCAGCCGCGCAGGGCGACACGGTCCCCCATCGCCTCGCCACGCTCGAGCTGACGCGCCACGTAGTCCTCATGGACGCGCCGAGCAAGGCGGTCTATCGTTTCGTCGTTCACGCGCACCCCCCTCGATACTGACTTGCTCGACTATACTGACCTGCAGCGCAGGCGGCGAGGGGGCATGCATGCGAGGGACGATTCAATCACTGATTCGACGGCTCAGACTTCTGCTCAGCCAGGTCCGCGATGCGGACTGGTCGCTGGCGGCCGCTTTCGCGTTGATTGCGCTCGCGCTTGGCGTGATCGGCTTCGCTCACCTGGTACCGCAGGCGCAGCGTTGGTCACTCCAATCCGTCCTCAGCTACTTCTACCTGACCCTCGGGCTGTTTGGCCTGAACAACGGCGCAGTCGAAGGTGACATCCCTCTCGCGCTTCAAATTGCGCGTTTCCTCGCGCCGGCGGTCACCGTTCTCGCTCTGGTGAAAGGCTACGCGGTACTCGCGGGCAGGAGTCTCAACGAGCTGAAGATCGCGGCGATGAGCGATCACACAGTCGTGTGCGGACTCGGACAGCAGGGGCTCGCCATCGCCCTGGAGCTCGCGGCTCGAGGCGAAGCCGTTGCCGCCATCGACATCTCGGAGGCACGGAGCGATTCGCAGGGCATGACGCAGGCGAAGATACCGGCGGTGATCGGCGACGCGACCGACCCCGAAGTACTCAAACGCGCGGGTGTCGACAGGGCACGGCGCCTCGTCGCCGTGTGTGGTCGTGACGAGCTCAACGCCGAGGTCGCCCGCGTCGCAATCGGCGAGTCCGCTGAAGGCTCGGAGCGGCTGTCCTGCTTTGTGCACGTGAGCGATCTGGGCCTGTGCAGGCACCTCGAGTCCGTCACGATGCCTGGCTGGACGTCGACCGGGCACGTCGACTTCTTCAGCTCATTCGAGAGCACGGCGGCCGCGCTGCTCAACCAGTTCGACCCGTTCGCGTCCGTGCAGGAAGGCGGCCAGGCCTGCATCGGGATGCTCGGAATCGACCAGCTCGCCGAGACGCTGCTCGTGCACCTCGCCAAGCGAGCGCAGCTGGAGCGTGCGCCCGGGTCACCGCGGCCCATCGTGGTGCTGATCGCGGCGGGCGCGAAGCAGTGGTGGTCGGTCACCAGCGGCATCTACCGGGGGATTGACTCGCTGATCGACGTGCGCGCGATCGAATCTGGCGAGGACGACCGCAGCGTCCAGCTCCTCGACTTCGCGGATATCGGGCTGACCTCGGCTGCGCTCGACATCGCGTTCGTCACCACGCCCGAGGACTCCACGACCGTGAAGGCTGCCCTCGCATTGGCCGCGGGTCCCCTGTCCGAGACCTCCACCGTTGTCGCGTGCCTGAGCGACAGCCGGGGCTTCGGCGCCCTCATCGACAACTCCTACAGCGCTTGCATGTCTCGAGGACTGCGCTTCTTCTCCTGGACCGACGGCATCAAGGAACCCCGCTTCGTGTTTCACGGTTCCGATGAGAGCCTCGCCCGGGCGCTGCACCAAGCGTACCTGCGGACGCGACTCGCCCAGAGCGACTCGATGGGTTCGGACAGCAGCATGCGACCGTGGTCCGAACTTGACGACTCGCTACGGGAACAGAATGTCGCCGCGGTCCACAGCATCGAGCAAGAACTCAGAAGTGCCAACATCCACCTCGTGTCACTCATGAGCTGGACGCCGTCCGCATTCCAGTTCACCGCCGAGGAGCTCGAGACCATCGCCGCAACGGAGCACAACCGCTGGCTGGCGGGCAAACGCGCCTCGGGATGGACCTACGCGGATCACCCAAAGGATGAAGCATCGAAATCGGGCTGGCACATCACGGAGTGGGAGTCGCTCGACGCGACCAAGGCACACGATGACGCGCGGCGCCCCACCTACCAGTTTGTGGAAAGCATCCCCTCGGTCGTCGCGCGAGCCGGGTTCCGGCTGGAGCGCGTGACCCCGACGAGCCGTGACTGAGGAAGGCATCCACCGCCATGGCATTTGACGTCTTCATCAGCCACTCGAGCAAGGACCACCAGGTCGCGTCCGCGACGTGCGCCGCTCTGGAGAACGCCGGCATACGATGCTGGATCGCACCCCGCAACATACTGCCCGGTGAGGACTGGGACACCGCCATCCTTAGAGGCATCTCCTCAGTCCGTGCGATGGTCTTGATCTTCTCGGGACACGCAAACCAATCGAAGGACGTTGCCAAGGAAGTCTTCGTCGCGATGAACCGGGACGTGGTGGTGGTCCCGTTCCGGATCGAGGACGTGCGGTACGAAGGCAAGCTCGAGTACCACCTCGCTACGACGCACTGGATCGATGCGATCACGCCAACACTCCAGGAGCACCTGGAGGAACTGACCTCCCGGATGACCACCCTTGTGGAGCCTCGGGAGGCGGTGGTCGACGCCGAAGTGGCGTCGGACCCCGTCTCGAGCTCCAGCGAGGAGGAGTGGGGCATCGCCGATTCGGACGCGTGGCTGGAACAAGCCGAGCGCGAGAATGAGGAGCGGCTGTGGGACCGCATGATGCTGGAGGCGGAGGCCGACAACGCCGAGTGTGACGCTCAGTCTGCCGATGAGCCCGAATACACCATCGTCTCCCCACCGGTTACCGCAGCGCCGACACGGACGCACACGGCAGCCATCCGCCTGTCAGGAACCAGGGTGCAAGGCGTGGTCGCGTACAGCACCGCCGGCGCGGTGCGAATCATGCTCACAAAGTCACTCGAGGGGACCCGACACCACGATGCGGTGATTCCGGCCGCCTACTTCAACGGTCCACTGCCAGAGCCCGGGGAGCGCGTGGCGGCGTACATCGTTCGCGAACCGGACTCGAGGACGCTCGTGGCCTTTCCTGCCGCGGTGTACCGGGTTCACGAGTTATCCAAGCATCTGGGAATGACGAGCAAGGAACTCCTCGACCATCTCAGTCGGATGCGGATTCCTGCCAAGAACCACGCGAGCACCCTCGTCGAAGCGTACGTGGGCAGGATACTTAGCGAACTCGCACACCTGATGCCCGAGGTTGACACTGGGGCACCGCCCTCCGCCGCCACCGAGAGTGCGAAAGCGGTCGAAGAGAGCGCCGTCGCACCTCGCGAGGAAGAGCCCGAACCCGCCCGCGTACCCAGGTGGATACTGGACGAGTTGCGAGAGGGCTTAGACGCCGAACTGGAATGACCGGGCGGGGCACTCATACTCCACCGACCCCTCCGCGAACGCTTCTGGGATGACTCTCGAACAGGATCGAGCGTCAGCTACCTCACGCGGTCCTGTTCATACCGAGTCGCGACACCTCTGCAGCCACGATCCGATCGATAGCCTCGGCAGACAGATTCGCGGTCTCGATCACGAGGTGCTTGGCGTCGTATTCGCCCCAGTCGCGCGTGAGGATCTTGATGCCGAGTTCATCGGCGTCCTCGTAGAACGCGGTTCCGGGGTACGGCGTCGTGTACGACATCAGGATCTCCGCCCCGAGGTGCTTGAGCTGCTCCATGAAGTCGAAGGTCTCGCGCAGCGTAGCCTCGGTGTCGTTGGGGAACGGCACCATGAACGAGCACGTGGTGGAGATTCCCGCTCCGACGGACCAGCGAACCGCATCCAGCGCCGCCTGCTTGTCGATGCCCTTCACCGAGTCGAGCACGTCCTGCGCGCCCGACTCCACCCCAAACTGGATGCCCACGCAGCCGTGAGCGGCCATGGCGCGCAGCAACTCCTCGTTGACCTTGTCGACGCGCGTGCCGCAGCCCCACTGAATGGCACCGCCAAGCCGCTCCATCTCGCCGAGCAACTCGAGCACCCAGTCTCGGCGCAGCGTGAAGATGTCATCGACGAAGAAGACGTAGTTCGCGCCGTACGTGCGCACGAGTCCCTCGAGTTCGTCGACGACGGCCGAGGGCTTGCGCGGCCGGTGCTTCCCGCTCCAGATCTGTGACGCCGAGCAAAACGGGCAGCGGTACGGGCAACCACCGCGCGCGGTCAACACGTTGAACGGGTCCGCGTAGAACTCGAGCGAGAGCAGGTCGCGAGCGGGCAACCCCAGAGAGTCCGGGCCGAGCGGCTCCCGCCGAGCGTTGGTGACGACTCTGTCGCCGTCGCGCCACACGAGCCCCTGGATCGCGGCCAGATCGCCGCCTGACGACAGCACCTCGGCCAGCTCGGCCATCGTGGCTTCGCCCTCGCCGACCGCGACGAAGTCGACCGCCGCCTCCCCCATCACCTCGCCCGGCACGATGCTCGGGTGCGCCCCGCCAAAGACGACCGGCACCGACGCGTTGAACTCCTTGACCTGAGCTGCCAGCGACAGGGCGTTGGGATAGGTCTCGGTGAACGCCGAGATGCCCACGATCTGTGGCTGGAACCGCTTGAGCGAACGGGCGACCCTTTGGGGGTTGAGCCCCGTGAGGTTGAGGTCGAGGATCTCGACGGTGTGTCCCGCGCGCTCGAGGTGTCCCGCCAGGTACGCCACGCCGAGCGGCGGCGCCACACGGGCGTGTGCGCTGGTTCGTGAAACCGGTGAGTTGATGAGCATGATTCGCATGAGTGTCTCCGGGTGCGCGGGGGGCATCCTCCACCAGGAAGAATGCCCCCCGACACGGTTCTTGTGACGTTGTCTACGCTTCCGAAGGGGGCTGCTCGGCATCCTCGCCGCCGGCAGCGGCTTCGGCATCGCGCAGCGCCTTCGTGACGTCTTGGTACTGCAGCATGCGCTCCGACACCAGGGAGACGATCACGTCACTCTGGGCCTTGTACGACGGCAGCTCGAGCGCCTGCTCGGCGATGGCGTCGGCCAGGTCGGCATCGCCCACCGTGTCGCGAAGCCACGCCACGAGCCGAGCGACGTCTACCCAGTTCAGCGCGCCTTTGAAGCCGGGGCTGAGCATGGGCGCGTCCCACGGCGTGCCGACCAAGAACAGCACTGCCTGCGGCAGGTTGTACAGGTCGGTCGCGGCGTTTCCCGCGCTCGGGGTCATCTTGTAGCCCACCAGACGCTCCTGGTAGTCGAGTTCGCGCATCGCGTGCTCGATGAGTTCGGCCGAGGGAGGCGCGAAGGCCACCGCGGTCGCGGTATCAACGGTCATCTCCGATCAGCTCCCCAGCTTCTTGTTCTTCTCGAGCTCGTCGGCGACGTAGTCGAGTCCGATGGCTTCGAGGCCCTTGCGTGTCGGCCAGCCGGTCTCCACGCCCCAGCCTTCGAGCTCGTAGAAGCGGTCCTTCACGCCTTCGAACTTCTCGCGATCGAGCGTGCGGCCCAGGCAGACGTCATACTTCCAGCCGTCCTTGTCCTTGATGGGCAGCGGGTACGGAGCCGAGGTCGGCACGTCGTAAACGTAGTCCGTGAACACTTCCATCTCGCGGGTGCGGCCCTGCAGCGTCCAGATTGCTCGGCCGAGGTTCCAGATCTTGCGACCCATCTCGAGGCTCTGCTCGTAGGTGAGGTCCTCACCGGTTACGGCCTTGTAGATGCGGACCTCGTAGTCCGGAGTCGCACCCTTGCCCTCGTTGTTGTACGAGACGAGCATCGGCCACGCCCAGTCGCAGAAGAGCATCGACTGGATCCAGAAGCGCGAGTAGTGGCGGTGCCACGAGACGGCCTTGAGCTTCGCGTCCGAGTAGATGCCCTCGGGGCTGTAGTCCCAGCCATCGGGATCGCCCACGCCGGTGGATTCGGCCAGATGGTTCACGAGTTCCTCGGCAGACATCATCGGCTCCTCGCCCACGGCGCCGGCGACGAGCGGCATCCAGTGGACGTGCCAGTTGACGCCGTGCTCGTTGATGTCGCGGTCACCAAAGAGCGAACCGTAGCTCCACTCGACCTCGAGGCGCGGGTCGTAGTGCTCCATGTAGCCCCACTGCGGACGGTTCAGCAGCCCCGACTTGGTGTCCTCCTCGTAGCGACCCCACTTCACCCACGCGCGGGTGAGGCCCTCGGCCATGTCGTCGCCAATGCCCGGCTCGCGGTACGCGATGGCCTTGGTGAACTTCTCGATGAACTCGTAGGTGTTGTACTTGTCGAACGGCAGGTCAGTGTCGATCTCCTTGCCCTTGCCGAGGATGCCCATCTTGTAGAGCGCGAGCAGGTTGCTATGCGCCATGACGTCGTAGACGTTCAGGCCGAGCTGGTCGAGAAGCGTGGTGGCTTCGAGCTGCTCGGACTGCTTGCCGCTCGCCATCCAGTACAGGGCCTCGACGCAGATGTCGCCGTTGCCCTTGCCGGATGCCGTGTTGTAACGGCAGTTCTTGAAGCAGCCGAGACAGCCCTGCGGACGCGCAGGCTCCTGTGGCGCCCACAGCAGGGTCGCGTAGCCGGGGGCGGCGGTCATGACGCCGTACATCGGCACGCCGGGAACCGGGGACTCGATCTTGGGGTCGTCGACGTTGTAGGCGAACTTCTCCTTGATCTCCTCGCGGATCTTGAGGAGTGCGGCCGGGTCGGCCACAGGCACGCTACCCGTGCCGAGAACGCTGATGGCCTTGAGGTTCTTGGAGCCCATCACCGCGCCCATGCCGCCCTGCCCGGCGCCGTTGCCGGCGTCGTGCAGCACGATCGCCTGACGCGCGAGGTTCTCGCCGGCGGGGCCGATGCAGGCGACCGCAGGCTTGGCGGTGGTGCGGCCAGAGTCGCGGGTCTTGCCCGTGTCCCACCAGTCACGCTTGTCCTTGTCGCCCAGGATGGTCTTCCAGATCTCTTCCTGAGTCTCGTGCGTGTTGAGACCCCACAGGTCCGAGGCGTCCTCGATGGTGACCTTGCCGTTGATGACGTTGATCCAGACCGGCTTGTCGGCCTTGCCCTGAACCGCGATGCCGTCGTAGCCCGCGTACTTGATCATGCCGGCGAAGCGGCCGCCGAAGTTCGAGCGGGTGAACCATCCGATCGGGTACTGCTGGACGCCGATGGCGGTGATCTCCGTGCGGCCCGAGGCCGACGGCGCGCCGGTGCCCGACAGGGGCGACGTCATGAACGTGACGAGGTTATCGGGGTCGAACCCGTCGATGGACTTGTCCGGGACCCTGTCCCAGAACAGGGCCGCGCCGATTCCGTGACCGCCGCCGAACTGCTTGTACTTCTCGGTAGGGATCTCTTCCGTGGTGCCGTCGGTGAGATTCACGTACAGAATCTTGCCGACGTATCCGCCTGTTGCCATTAGTTGCTCCTCCTGGTTGAGGGTTAAGGTTCGGGTAAGTGGCTGGTTAGCCCTCAGCAGGGGCTGGGGCAGCCGGCATCGTGGGCAGCTTGAAGTCGGCTTCGCGGCCGAGGTCGGTGGTGTCGAGGCTCAGCCACTGCCAGTGGCTGTTGCGCAGGTTGACCATGTAGCCGGTCTCCTGCTGGATGGGCGTCTCGCTCGTGAACGTGATGGCGCGCAGCGGGCACATCTCGACACAGGCCTGCTTACCGCCGGGGCCGCCCGTCTTGTCCCAGTAGGGAGTGTCGGCGCACAGGTCGCACTTCTGCGCGTGCTTCTCCTCGTGATTCCACAGCATGCGCGAGGGGGTGAAGGGGCACGCGTACACGCACTTCTGACAGCCGATGCACTTCTGCGCGTCGACCGTGCGGACTCCGCCGTTCTCCGTGTCCGCGTGCAGGGCGCCGGTGGGGCACGCCTCGACGCACGCCGGCGCGGGACACTGCCTGCACTGGACCTGCTCCATGTCGTCCGGGAACTTGCCGAACGGGTTCTTGGTGATCTGGATGCGCGAGAGCGCCGGGTTCGCGGCGCCGCCGTGGACGAGCGAGCACGAGAGCATGCACGTCTCGCAGCCGCCGCACTTCTTGGTGTCGATGAGCAGGTAGCCCTCCGACGCCGGAATCGCGATAACGCTGTCGGGGAGAATGAGTCCCTTCACGATCAGGCCGCCGAAGATCGCGCCCAGTCCAAGTCCGCCGACGCCTGCGATGAAGTTGCGGCGGGAGATCGTCCGATCCGCCTCATCCTCGATCGACGCGAGTTTCCTGTCTTCTGAATCCGTCATGTCTGTCTGTCCTTTCGAAAGAATTCCGCTCGTGAGTGACGTGGCTCTAAGCGGCTTCGCTCGTGTCGTCGTCATCAACGATGTCGCTCTCGTCGGTACCAACGAGGCGCCGGTACCACCCCGCGTGCTCCCGCTTCGCCTGGTCCTCGCTCACATAGCCGGTGAACATGGAGCCGAGCACCGGCCACGAAGCCGGCAGGATCGCCGCGAAGAACACGTGAGCGACGAAGAACGCAAGCATCACGAGACTGGCCAGGTCGTGAAGGTACGTGGCGGGTCCCATGACCGCGCCGGGAATGTCCACGACGTGCGCCAGCGCCTTCAGCAAACCGGTGAGGATGATCGCGGCGCTGCCAACGAGCGCCATCACGTACGCCATCTTCTCGGACTCGAAGTACTTGTCCTCGGGAGGCATGTGGTACTTCTTCACGCCGAGAAGGTGGCCGTAGTGCTGGACCGTGAACGAGAACGCGTTCTTGGTCGGGAGATGCTCGGTGAAGCGATGCCTTGCAAGGAGGGTGTTCGCCGCGTAGTAGAACGTGCCGAACAGGAAGATGATGACCGCCACGAAGTGGATGTTCATGGCGCTCCACACGGGCACTTGCTCCGGGATCAGACGCGGCACGAACAGGAAGCCGAGCGCGATGCCGGAGGCGAGCAGGACGGCCGTGCCGACTCCGTGCGTCCAGTGCTCGAGGATCGCGGCGTCATCGTGCCGCAGAACCCTCGAACCCTCGATGCGCGGATCTTGGCGCGTGGTGAAGGCCGCCGCGAACACTCCGAGAAACGGCGTGGCGAGCACCATCCACCACAGCGAATCGAACAGGAGTTGGGATCCGTCCACGGCGGCCATCCGGACCGCGTACACGATTCCCACAATGAAGAGCAGCATCGTGATGATGCCGACGAGCGCGCGTCTAGTCATGCGCACACCCCTTTCCCTATGTGGTTGCTCGGGTAGCCGCCTGTAGTTCGCCGGGGCGACACCCTGGTTACATTCAGCGACCGTATGGGTAAACTGTCAATCTCTCAATAATTGATAGTTCGCGGTGCGATATGACACCCTTGGTATAGTCATTTCTCAGAGATTGAGATTTCGCTCGTGCGACGAAGGGGAAACGATGGCGCGCCATGAGACGAAGCACAGCCCGCGGTTGTACTCCGGTGCGCTGCGCCTGCTCGAGGAAGGCGGCGGCCTCTACGCGATCCTGCGTCGTGCGCACGACTCGTACCTGCCGTGGGACGAGTTCCTGTCGATGCTGCTCCCGCCCGAGATGAGCCCGAGGGAGTCGTGGGAGATGCTCATGGCGATGAACCGGGCCACCGGCATCGACCTCACGATCCCGGACTTCGAGGGCAGGAACTACTGGTACCTGCGCACCCACGAGCTCGCGGACCTGGTCACCAATCTGCAGTGCGAGTGCGGCGAGGAATCGCAGCTGTTTCGCGAACTGTCAGCCTCGCCAAACCGCCGCGTGCTGGTGAGATCGCGCATCGAGGAGACCATCGCCGCCGCCCTGCTCGACGGGCTGGACATCTCCTGGAAGCAGGGGTCCGAGCTGCTGCGGCTCGATCGCACGCCGAGAGACTCGACCGAGAGACTCGTCGCCAACACCCTCTCCGCGATCGACGAACTCGACGCGCTGGTGGACCAGCCGTTCTCGCCGGAGCTCCTCATGCACCTGCACGACCTGCTGGTCGAGGGTGTCGACATGCACGAGCTCCGCGACGTGGAGCCGCGGATGGGTCTGCTTCCCTCCGACTACACGGACCGACAGGTTCGTGAGCACAGCGCGGAGTACCTGAAGCACATCTCGGCGTACGCCAACCACGAGACGGGTGCCCCCCACGATCATCCCGCGCTGCGCGCGCTGCTGCTCATCGACGTCGTCCGCTTCTACCGGCCGCTCCCCGACCTCAACAGCCAGGTGGGCCGGCTGGCGTTCAAGCTGTACTGCGCCAAGCACAACCTGCCGGTCCTCGGCATCCTCCCCATCTCGCGCATGAAGCTGCAGTGGGAGGACCTCGCGCAGTCCCCGTTCATCCGATTCGACCGGCCGACCTACCACGAGCTTCGCCGCCATACCGAGCAGGACCTGACGCCGTACATGACGCTGGTCGCGCAGATGGCCTCGGCGGCGCTGTTCGACCTGAAGGGGAATCTGCGTCGGGTTCGCGAGCGAGACAAGTCCCTCCGAGACATGCTGCAGGCCGACCCGCTGATCAACCATCGGCAGAGGTCGGTGCTCGGCCGGGCGCTCCGGAACGCGGACGCCGAGTTCCGGATCGCGTACCACAAGACGACCCACAACGTGGTCTACGCGACCGCGCGCGCCGACCTGCTCGGGCTCGTGGACAAGGGGTACCTCACCGTCGAGAAGCGCAACCGAGCGATGGTGTTCATGCCGGCACCGGATCTCAAGGAGCGGCTGGAGCGGGACCATCCCGGGGTGGGGCGGTAGGGGCTACTCCGTCGCCCCGACCAGCTGGCCGCCTGCGTCGAACGTGAGCGTGATGGTCCTGGACGCGCCCGCCTGATCGGTCGAGGCGTAGACCCATGTGTAGGACGTCTGCGCCCCGTTGCTGGACACCGTTGGCGAGTACAGGTCCGGGACTTGCGCGGCCAACCCCGGCGCGCTCTCTTGGAAGACCTGGACGGCATGATCAACTCCAGGCCCATCGCCGGGCTGGGCCTGCGGCGAAAACTCCGCAGCGTTCGCGCCGGCGAACTGGTCGGCCAGAAGTTCGTATCCCTGAGTGACCCAGGCGGTTCCATCCAACACGACCAGCCACACAGCCAGAGCGAACAGTATGGTCAGCAGGAGCAGTGGAATCAGGCTGCGCCTCGGTTTCGACTGAGTCGTGGGGTAGCGATCGTCCAGCCGAGAAGCCATCGGTGCGACTCCCGCGACCGAGTTACGAACCGCCACCTCGGCGGGCTTCGGTCGCGAGAAGATGCTCGGCCGCCGAGGAGCGGTCGCCTGGGCGTGCCTACCCACGACCTCGGCGTCCTCCGAGCGATCCAACGCCTGGAAGAGCGACGCAAGATCGGCCACCTCGTGCGGTTCGAGAATCCCGTGATTCGGCGGGAAGTCCGAGCGGGTGCGCAGGTGCGCGTTCAGTTCACCGTGACTGATGCATCGCGCCCGGGTTAGGTTGTCAATGCGCAGGGGCGCGGTGTCAGCGCCGATAAACACGATGAGATCCTGGACGTAGTCCGGTTCGAGACGACGCCCGGTGGCCAGAAGCGCATCGACTAGCGCGCCATGCCGTGCCGCGGCGGCAAGCACAGGGTTGGCGAACTTGTGGCGGCCGGATTGGTCTGAGGCCGCCCACTGGCGCCCCTTCTCGGTCCCCTTGACGACAGAACCCGGCCACTCCTGAACATCGATGGCAAGGATGCCGTACCGATCGATCCACAGGTAAGAGCAGTGCGCGGTGTGCGTCTTGAGGTCCACGAGCACGTTGCGCAGCATATGTGCACCGCAGTCTTGGGCCGCCCTCATGACGAGGTCGTCGAGCTGTCGCGATGCGTACGTTGCCTGTCCCACGAGTCCCCCTCGGTAGGCCTGACTGCCGAGAGATAGTGTCGCACAGGGGTCTGACAGAGGAGATTCTTCGTACGCCGGTTGACCCCGTCGGCAAGGTGACTATAATTCTGGTCATGTCACAAACTCGCTCACTCGCCGACGTCAAGGCCCATCTCTCCGAGATCGTCGATCTCGTCGAGAGCCAGCACGAGCGTGTCATCGTCACGCGCAATGGGCGACCGGCAGCCGTGATCATCAGTCCGAGCGATCTTGAAAACCTCGAGGAGACGCTCGACCTGCTCGCGACACCCGGCGCGCTCGACGAGATTCGTGCCGCTGAGGATGACATCGACACCGGCAAGTTCCTCACAGCAGCGGAGCTTCGCGCCAAGTATCTCACCGGAGAGTAGGCGTGGCGGCCTACGACCTCAAGGTCGCATCCTCCGCCGAGCGCACCCTCGCGCGTCTCCCCGAGTTCGCCGCGGCAGCAATCGTCGAGTTCCTCACCGGTCCGTTGCTGGAGAACCCACAGCGGGTTGGCAAGCCGCTGACCCTCGATCTCGCCGGATACCATTGTGCTCGGCGCGGCGCATACCGGATCGTGTACCGCATCGACGACCCGGGCAGAGTGCTCGTGGTCCGTATCGACCATCGCGCTGACGTGTATCGGAAGCGGTAACCACTACTTGGGTCCGCGGCTGACGGGCGCAGCCACCCCACGGGCGATCGACGGGTCGACGCGGAGTGCGCTTGGCGGCAACGCCCTGACCAGCCCCACGAATCTCCCGTTGGACGAAGAGGACTTGCCGCGGATTACGTACGAGGGGATCACGTACTGCTGGTCGTAGCCGAGCGGATCGTTGAGGTAACTCAGCCCAATCTCGTCGGCAGTTCCGTCCGCATCCACGTCGACTTCGAACAGCTGCCCCTCGCCCCTGCGAAGTGACGCGATGGCCTGCTCAGGCGTTATGAGCGTGTAGTCGCCCGCGCGCTCGATCTCTCGCCAGACCGACAGCGCGCCGAGTACTTGGCCGTCCTCACCGAACTGCACGATGATCTTGGGCCCTACCCCCTGGTCGAAGGGCACGCCGTCAAGGGGAATGTGGCTGAAGCGAACCTCGACAAGATACGGCCGCTCGAGCCACTCCCCGCCATCGTAGACTGCGGTAACGTTCGCGCGGTTCACATCCCTGAACCTCGCCTTCGGGTGCATCAGCCCCGTCCGCGCGAGGAAGTCCTCTGCCCTCCGGCGATACTCCTCGTCCGATAGTAGCGTGCGAATCGACTCGGTCTGCGCAGCGAAGGCATCAGTGGTGTAATCGAACGATCCCGTTCCTGCATCCACTTCAAGGGTGCCGGCCGCCCCGCGCACGGAGAATCGGGCGCCATCGTCCTGTACTGGCCCGATCAGCCCAAGCTTCTCGGCTCGCTGCCCGACCCATTGCCGAGTGATGCGCGCCGGGACCACCTTGTACACGGGTAGCCGCCCAGGTGCGCTGGACGTATCTGCGACCGACTTGAGTGAGCGGAAGTTGCCTCCTGAGCCGGTCGGATCGAGTGGCGCGACGGGCAGCCGCTCCAGCCCGCGCGCAGCGGCCTGGTCTGATTCGCGCGCAACTCCGGTGCAGCCCGTTGCGGCTACGACGACCATGAGCGCGCCCGCGAGACAGGCGAGTGCTACCTTCGACATTCGGGTTCCATTTGCCCTCCTCGGACGCGCCCACTGACTCCAGAAAACGCACCATGACTCCTTCTGTGGGACCGATAGTCTCATTCGGGGACGCGGAAGCATATGGGGGAAACCCCTGATTTGTGGGTTGCACGCGCGTGAGGGGAGTCCTGCGAGGCGCCGCCTGCGCAATTCGGGCCCGTCATTCGCACGACGAAATACAGGAGTCTCCCGATACCGCGACCGCCCCACTCAGCCTAGTGTCGCTACTGAGGTGGGCCAGAGGTCGCGGTGGTCCTTCTTGCCAGTGCAAACAGGAAGGATGGTTGCCATGTGTCGCGTTGCCCGAGTCGCCGCGATTGTGGCCGTAATCGGAGGGGTGCTCGCACTCATGGGGTGCGCCGAACATCGCGCTTCCAGCAAAGAGTTCATCAACGCCGGCTCGCCCACGATTCCCTCGACGTATCAGGAGTCGGGGGACTGGTTTGGGGTCGGATCGTCGAACGACACCACCGTCAGCGTCAGTGACATTCCCAGCGGTGCCAAGGACGGTCGTTCTGGCTACAGCTTCCTCATGAGGAGGAGCGCATCGGGTGCGCCGATGCCTTCCGAGTGGGCGGTCGAGGTCGACCAGGAGCTCACTGCAGGCGTCGTCACAGGCTACTCACTGAAGTACTCGGACCGAATTCAGCTCCTGGTAACGCCTTCCGACGTTCCGTTCGACATCGAGGCGGCCCTGGCACGCGAGAGCGCACCGAACACCCGTGGCGAAACACGGCTGTACCGCCGCGCCACCATCAGAGGCGTACCGGGTGTCGCTGCGCAGGGAGGTCTGATGAAGTGGGAAGACGGCCTCACCTATCGGTACCCCTCAGTGGTCGAATGGCAGGAGGCAGGTGAGGCCGACATCCCCTACGTTCACTACGTCCTCATGGGAGATGTGCCCGTCGGCCAATTGCAGCGTCTTGCTGCTGCGCTGAGCAAGTAGCACTCAAAGGGCACCATCCGGCGGTTGAAGGGGGCCCGCCCACCCGGAGTTCAGGCAGTTCTCGTGTCTCGCCATGCATCTCATCATCTACTACAATGTATGTACTTGACGACATTATGATGCATATAGCCACTTAATGTGTGAAATGAGTGACATTATGGAACTTCAGAAGATGACTCCAGCTGCCGTTGCCGAGGAGCTGGGCGATCGGCTCAGACGAGCGAGGCTCAACGCCGACCTGACTCAAGCTGAGGTGGCCACTCGCGCGGGCGTCAGCAGAAGCACGGTCATCAACGCTGAGCGGGGAAGAGTCCAGCTGGAGCACTTCGTCGCAATCCTGGCAGCGATGGACATGGTGAGCCAGCTCAACGTGTTTCTGCCCGTGCAGGAGATCTCGCCGCTGCAGTTGGCCAAGCTCAAGGGCCACGAACGGCAAAGGGCATCGAGAACCGCGCAGAAGCCGACCCACACGAGTGAGGACAGACCCGCATGGTGATGGATGTCGCCAGCGTCAAGTATCAGGGGCACGCCGTGGGCGCGGTCAGCCATGACACCGAGACGGGCATCGGTTCGTTCGAGTTCGAACCCAGCTTCGTCAAGACCGGCATCGAGCTCTCACCGCTGAAGATGCCTCTGTCCCGGAGAGTCTACTCGTTCCCGGAAGCCGATCGGGACGTCTTCTTCGGGTTGCCCGGGATGGTGGCGGACTCTCTGCCTGACGATTTCGGCAACGCCGTGCTCGATGCCTGGTTCGCCAATGAAGGCCGGCCGACAGCTGACATCACGCCTTTGGTGCGCCTCAAGTACACAGGAGAGCGTGGCATGGGGGCGCTGACGTATCACCCCGCGCATCGGATGAGGGGCCTTGGCGCCTCTCGGCACGTCGAGATCGAATCACTCGTCTCTGTTGCCCAACAAGTCCTGGATGCGCGGACGCGGTTTGAAGTGAGTCTGGGCACGCAGGGGCGAGAGGACGAGGAAGCGATGCTGGCGCTGTTGTCCGTGGGCGTCAGCGCAGGCGGCGCCCGGCCAAAGGCGGTGCTCGCATTCAACGACGACTTCACCCAGGTGCGATCGGGGCAGGTGGACGCGCCGGACGGGTTCACTCATTTCATCATGAAGTTCGACGGCGTCAGCGAGCACAACCGGAACAAGGAGACCTTTGGCGACCCCATGGGCTACGGGGCAATGGAGTACGTGTATCACCTCATAGCCACCGCCTGCGGGATCGACATGATGCCCTGTCGCCTACTCGACGAAGGCGACCGGCGACACTTCATCACCCAGCGCTTCGACCGAGTCGGCAACGACAGGCGCCACGTGCAGACACTGAATGCCCTGGCGCACATCAGCTACAGACGGCCTGGCACATACTCGTACGCCGAGCTATTCGCGACAGCCCGAGTTCTCGGGCTGGGCCCCGATGATGCGGTGCAGCTGCTCAGGCGAATGGTCTTCAACATCGTCGCCCGCAACCATGATGACCACTCGAAGAACTTCGCGTTCATGCTCGATAGTCAGAACCGCTGGCGATTGGCTCCCGCGTACGACTTGGCCTACAGCTACAAGCCCGGAAGCGAGTGGGTGAGCAGCCATTGGATGACGCTCAATGGCAAGCGGGACCACTTCGTCCGAGACGACTTCCACAGCCTCGAGAAGCTGAGTCCGCTGTTCAGCAGGCGAACAATCGACCAGGTGATCGCCGAGACCACGGAGCACGTGTCGCGGTGGAACGACCTGGCCGAGCAGCACGGCGTGCCGCCGGCGCTGCGTGAGACGGTGGGAGAGAACCTGCGGCTGGGGGTTTAGGGCAGCGTCACCGAGCGTTTCGCAAGAACACGATCATGCCGACGACGAAGCCTGCGAGTACGCCAAAGGCGACACCCTCCCCCGAGAATGCGCCAAACGCACTCATGGGATCGGCGTCCGCGCTGCCAGAGGTCACGCGGTTCACGCATCCGGCGAAGCTTGACACCAGCCATGCCGGCACGAACACCAACATGCCTGCGACCACGCCCTTGGCAGCAGCCGATCGGTTGATCGCAGCCACGCGTTTCGCCTCAGCGTTGGCCGCCGCCTGTCGATCCTCCCGCTCGCGCTCCGCCCTGCGAGCTCGTTCCTCGGCGGCACGCTCCTCCGCCTCACGCTTCACCTTGGCAGCGGCCGCGGCGTCATCCGCTTCTCGCTGAACCTTCTCCTTGGCCACGGTGATGTCCGCGGGGGCCACCTCAAGACCACGCGCGGATGCCGCGTCGGCCTTGTCCGCACACGCTCGAGCCTCCTGAAGCTCAACCAGGTCGCGCGACTCGATGTTCTCGAGCGCACGCTCGAGGTTGGCGGATGCCTCACTGAGGAACCCGACAGACGCGGGAACGTACGTGCCGCTGAGTTCGTCCGCGATCGCCGATGCCTCCGCTGTGAGCTCCTTGAGTTCATCAAGCCGGATCTCCGTAGCGGCGACTGCGGTGCGCGCCGAGTCGCGCTCTGCCTCGAGCAGGTCATCGAGTAGCGCGACGACCGGTCCGCGAATCGCGATGAAAGCGCTCTCTGACCACGCGAGCCGGTGCAGTTCGGGTCGCAGGCCGATTGCGCTTCGCAGCAGCCGCAGCGCTTCGTCCGCCGCTCCGTTCTGTGCGTGGTAGAGCGCGGCCTCGTAAAGGTAGTCAGGATCTGTCGGTGCGAGCACGATTGCCTGCTCCGAGCGTTCGCACGCCGTCGGGAAGTCATCACGACACGCGCTCACGCGCGCAAGCAGATACATCGAGTATGCCTTCATGTCACGGGTAGCATCCTTGGGCGCGTGCGGGAGGCTCGCAAGTAGCATCTTCTCGGCCCGGTCGAGGTCGCCGGAGCGCAGACACGTATGCGCGAGGCCGACGTAGGACCTGTAGTCCAGGGGGTTCGTATCGACCGCGCGACTAAAGAAGTCCGTTGCCTGGTCAAGCACACCGCGCTCACGGAGTTCCTCGGCCATCTCGCGCCACTCGTTCGCCTGCGTCTGTGAGGGTGTCTTTAGCGTGTGGTCGATGTCGCGCAGCAGATCCGTCTGCTGTTCGAGACGCCAGGTGATGTCCGTCGCGGCCCAGCGAAGCATCTGCGCGACGCCGACGAAGCCGCGTTCGACCGTGCTGGAGAGGTCATCGATCTTCTCGGTCAATGTCCAAAGCCCGTCGGAGCTCAGCGACTCGAGGCTGTCCAGCCGTTGGCTCAGACCGGTCTGACTATCCGAGATGACGCGCCCGACCCTGTCGACCGCCTCGATGGTGCTGCAGTGGTGGCACCGATAGGTGTAGTCGGACACTTCACTGCCGCAAGTCCAGCACCGCGCCATGTTTCCCCCAAGCCCAAGACGCCAAAGTCTAGATGGAATAGTCGGCGAAGGGAGTGCGGGAGTAAAGACTTGGCACGGCCGAAGGACCAAACCGCGCCTCTGTTGTCGAGGAACGCGCTCATGGAGTTGGAAGAGGACCTCGCAGGATCAAGGGAATCATGGATGACGCTCGCAGGGACCTGCGACGAGTTTGGACGGGTGGTGCATCCGCGATGCGTCTTGCGCCGACTTCGTGCAACATGGCGGTTGCCCACCAACGGATGATCGGGGACTTCGATGACTCGCCTCCTCCGCAGAAGCCGCGTCGACCGGCCGTCATGCCTTCGCGTGACGACCTAGCCACGCTGGCGCCAGCGCAGACGTGGACTACCGTCGAGCCAAACAGATCGGCAACCTGGGCGAAGCGCGGGTAGCTGACATCATCCAGGCCAGTCTCAATCCCGGAGACCAGGTCGTTCACGACGCGCTTTTCGAGGCCGCAGGAAGCACCGCCCAGATCGACCACATAGTCGTCGATCAGTTCGGGCTCCTACTTGTTGAGACCAAGTCCTACACCGCGCTCCTCAAGGGGCGGTCCGAAGACGCCTTCTGGACGGCCTGCTACCGGGGCAAGCGCAAGGAGAGGGTCTACAATCCCATCCTGCAAAACGAGCAGCATCGCAAGAAGCTGCATGCCCTCCTAAGAGACAGCCAAGTCCACGTACCGGCCGAGTACCTCCAAAGCGTCATCGTCTTCGCTGAGGGACGAATCGACACCCTCGAGCTCAGTGACGCGGACCAGGCACGCGTGATGACCGCAGACCAGTTCCTGGCCCACCTGCGAACCAGGCACGAGTTCATGCCGAACCCTGGGGGCCTCACTCCCGAGACCATCGCCGTGTACGCCGACTGGCTGCGAGCGCTAAACCGGGCCTCCAGCTGGGAAGTGCAGGCAAGACACGCGCAAACCGTTCACGCTGTCGGAGGCGGATCTCGACTCACTCACTCTGGGTCGGTGCGCAGAAGTGGCGGACAGCCAGCACCACGTCCCTGGACGCGCACTGACCGCCAAACCGTCGGCCCGCGAAACACCCACGCTCAACGCCAAGACGTCTCCGGTCGGCCTCATCCGTTCGTGCTCGCGCTGGCTGCAGTCCTGATTGCGCTGCTCACATGCTGCTGTTCGTCCATGGCAGCAGTGTGGGTGCGCAGCGCCGTACGGCCATCGACTTTCGTGCCTGGCGCCACGCAAATCCCAACGACCTCAGTGCCGGCCGAACATTACGACGTTCCGCTCGCGCTCAGCCGGCTCCAAGAGGCAGCTCCGGACGTCTACACTGCGGTATCCAACAAGCAGTCCCCCGAGCTCTCAGAGGCCAACGGCTACGCGACCTACACTTGGGAGTACGTGGAGCAGGCAGGGGCGGGAGCCGCGCAAGTGCGACGCATCTCTGTCTCGCTGGATGAAACGGGTCAGCTGGCTGGGATCAGCGGCGAGTAGCCTGGAGTGGGCGCGGCCATGGGTGCAGCCATCAGCGGCTGACCTCGTGATCAGTTAGGCGACGGCCGACTGAATGCGATGTAGTTGCAGTGCATCGACGCTGGGTCTGACCTGCGGATCCGCAGGCAGTAGAAGTCGCTGTCCCTCGTAGGGCTCGTACTTGGTGCCCTCCAGTTCATCCGCGAGGCGGATGCACATCCGGTCGGTATCGACAGCGACGAGTCCTAGATCGAAGAGGTCGTGCATGTCGGCCCTGAGCAGAAGACCATTAGCCGGATGATTGGTCTGCGGCCCCCGGTACGGAACGATGTGCGCTGCCTCGAGCGCGGGCGCGGCATCGTACCGAGTTATGGCACACTGCCCTTCGTAAGCCCGCAGCAGGGCACGCCGGAAGAGCGGACCGCCTTGTCGGCGATGTACCTGGGCGATCACTTTGAGGCGATGGTCCTTGACGGCGGCGGGGTCAAATTCACCAAACGGCAGCCCAATCAACGCCGCCGAGACTGACAAGGGCTCTTCTGCGGACCCTTCCGCTGGGGCAGGCGCGCCGACCGAAACAGGCCCGACGAGCTTGAAGTATCCGGGAGTGTGACTCTTCTCAACGAACGCTAGTCCGAGAACGCGATATCCGCGGCCTTCGTCCGACGGGATGATGACACCGACAGGAATGCCGTCCTGCTCACAGCGCATCAGGCCAACGTTCGCGTAGTGTCTTGACGGTTCGCGAAGGTCCTCCAGCGTCTTGCCTTGCTGGTGATAGAAGTAGCTCCAAGTGCCTTCATCGTCGAAAATGGGGTCGCGGTCGTCGTATATGCCTTTGCGCGTCTGAACTACGCTGACGGCGTACTCGGTCCCCGCAGGCTTCCAGATGCCCTTCTGAAGTGAGCTCACCTTGATCGGGAGGCCGACGTCGAATGGCCGCTGCGCGAAGTCGCATCCGGCGTTCACTTCGAACCAGCGAAGAGCAGCGACGTGCCACGCCGGTAGGTCATACTTGACTGACAAGCAGGATCACCCCCAGTGACCAGGATAGCCGAGGAGTGCTCATGCGTCAGGTCGCAGCCGCTGTCATCGTGGAAGAAGGGAAGCTGCTTCTCGCACGACGAGCCCCGGGCGAGAAGCTTGCTGGATACTGGGAGCTCCCGGGCGGCAAGATCGAAGACGGCGAAACAGTGCAGGCGTGCCTTGAGCGCGAGCTGCTGGAGGAGTTGTCGATGATCGCCGAAGCCGGGGAAGTGCTGGCGACAACCGTCTTTCACTACGACCATGGCGAGTTCGAGATGTTTGCTGTCGGTGCATGCCGCACATCGGCATTCGAGCTGAGCGTTCATGACCAAATCCGGTGGGCAGACTACGCCGAGGTCAGTCGACTGACCCTGGCCCCGGCGGACGTCCAACTCGTGCGACAGCTGCACCAACTCGGGCACATCTAGTCGGAATCCCGAAGCCCGGCATACTCAACACCACACTTCGCAGGCCAACGCCAGACGCGACCCAACCTGGCAGAAGGCAGGGAGGGGTAAGGGAGACTCCCGCCTGCCAGCGCGGCGAAAGCGGGGGTTCGACGCACAACCCGCCCCCAAAGCTCACCGCCCGTACCACTCCTCATACCACCGCTGCATCGCGTCGATCTCTGCGCTCTGCCCCTCGATGATGTCGGAAGTGAGCTGACGCAGCTCAGGCCTGCGGGTCGCGCCGCCGGCCATCCGCGACATCATGATCCCGGTCTGGTGGTGTGGAATCATCGCCTCGATGAACGCCTTGTCGAACGACTCGGCGTCCTCAAGGTCGGCCATGTCCCTAGCTCCTGAGCCCATCATGCCGCCGCCCATCATCTGGGACGAACCGCCGACGTCGGGGACGGCGGTGCCGAACCAGTCGCGGTACCAACTTCTCATCTGCGCATTCTCGGCGGTCTGAGTCCGCTTGATGTCTGCCGCAAGCTGTCTGATTTCGGGATGCTCGGCACGAGTGAGCGCCAGATCCGCCATCTCGATCGCGTCGTCGTGGTGCGGAATCATCTGCTCGATGAACATGGCGTCCATTCCACCGCCGGTCATCTCGGAGAAGGGACCGGCCGACGATGAGTAGAAGAGCACCGCGCTGATGCCCACCAGGCCGACGGCGATGAGGCTCAGCCCGGCGATGGGAAGCGCTGACTTACGCATGGCACTCCCTTCTTGAGCCGGCACCGTGTATGTACCCGCTTCGAATCCCACCCGTCTGAGAGACAAGGCAGGCCAGACACCTTTACCGTGTCTGACCTGCGTAGTTGCTGTTCGCGGGGACAGGCTTTGAACCTGTGCCCTTCGATCAGCGGCTCCCCCTGGAGGACATGGGGCCGCCCCTCAACTTAGCCCCCATCGCCACTCGCCGTGTCGATGCGTGCCCCCAGCCGCTTAGCCACCGTAAGCAGAATCAGCGGCAGGAGAATGGACGCCACCAGCACAAACGTGACCGAATCCGTGCCAGCGAAGTTCGCCAGCACAACCACAATGGCAGCCGACACATTGCGCTGGGCCGTTCCGAGCCCCGTTACCGTTCGGGTGCCTTGATCACCGCCGCCGATCACGAAGCCAATCAACAGGCTGCCGGCGATGAAGAGCAGCAGCGCCAGGAAGCCGCCGGTGCCGATGAGGCTGATCACGTTGGCGGCATTCAGTCCCAACCCGACCACCAGCAGGATCATGATGCCCAGGCTGCCGATCTTGTTCATCGTCGGCTGCCAGTGCTGCGCCGTCTCGGGAGAGCCGGACCTCACAAGCAGGCCGAGGATCAGCGGGATGAGCATCAACACGATCAGCGACTTGGCGATAGCAGCCGCGTCCACTTCGATCCCGGTCAGGAGCAGCGGCAGTACCAGAGGCAGGTAGAAGATGGTCACGACCATCAGCAGGGTCATCAGCCCGACAGCAAGGGCCAAGTTCGCCTTGGCGGCACGCGCCTCAAGCACGAGGAAGGGCGCGCCCGCAGACAACGCCAAGACCATCAACCCTATCTTCAGCGCATCGTCGAGCGGGATGACCAGCGAGATCCCGTAGGCGAGCAGCGGTACCAGCACGAAGTTCGCGAGGAGTGCCAACACGACAAGACGAACGTTCTTCAACGGTTCGGCGATCTGCGAGATGGTCAGGCCCAAGCCCATTCCAAGCATGCTACCGACGATTCCCAGCAGACCGGCCACCTGGGCAACAACGGTAATCAGCTCACTGGTGGTCACAGTCTCTCCCCCTCAGCCATCGGCTCAGACATCCAGAGTGCTGCGGAGCTTGTCCAGCTCTTCGCCAGTGGGCATCCATGCCAGCCCCGGATCGAGATCGTAGGTCCAGGGCGCGGAGTTGTTCCAGCCGTTCTTCATGCGCTTGCCGTGATAGACGCTCTCGGGATCGTCGACCGTGTCGCCTTCGAAGCCATCGATGATGTTGTAGACGGTCGCGTAACCAGCTGTGGCCAGCATGTTGATGGCGAACGCACTACGTCCGCCCGATCGGCACATTGCCACGATGGTGTCACCGGGCTTGAGCACTTGCATGACGTGGTCGACGAAGTCGGGATTCAGCTCGAAGCCATACTTCCGCGCGTCCGCGTGCCATTCGTACTTGGGAAAGGCGACCGGAACATTGACCGCCGCCTCCGCGTGGCCGAGAAAGACGTACTCCTCGACCATGCGCACGTCGAGCACCTTGACCCTCTCCGGGTCGGCCTTCCACATCTCGTAGGCTTCCGCGGCGGTAACGTACAGCCCTAGGCTGGTCAACTTGGCTTCGGGCACCTCGTGGTTTCCGTGCAGCGTGGTCACTGTCGGCATCGGCTCATCTCCTTGTCTCAAGTTTGTGGCTGGCCACGTGACGCGGGCGAGCGCAGTACGCACTAGCCCAGCCGAGTGCCCTCGGCCTCGAGCCCGCCACCCTGCGGCAGCTTGCTCCAGCTGCGCCTCTGCCACTCTTCCTTGAGCACCTCGGTAGCAGCCTGCTCCAGGAACTCCGGAGCGGCCCATTCGTCGACATCGAAGTCGTTCTTGATGTAGCCGTTCTTGAACATGAAGTCCTTGCCGATCTTGATGCACTGCAGGTTCTGCGCACTCAGGCTCGGGACCATGTCGACGTCCTTGATTCCTTGATATGTGTCCTCGGCGTCCAGGTAGAACGTCTGCCGGTTGAGAATCGCTCCTGCAGCGTGCTTGTTTTCGTTGGCCCAGCGCCCGACCTTGATCATGGCCTTCATGTAGGCGACAACAAGCTCGGGGTGCTCCTTTGCCATCACGTCGGTACACGTGATGACGGCCGGCGTGTTGGCCACTTGGACTCGCCAGTCCGGGTACTTCGAGAGGTCCTCGATCATCGCGATCTTGCCGGTCGCTTCCTGAAGGTGCTGGAACACCTTGCTCTGTGTGTAGATGGCGTCAACATCGCCCTTGAGCAGCGCCATCTCGAGCGGACGGAAGGCCAGGTCGTGCTTGTGGTCGCGGCGCATCCACAACTCGGATGGATTGTTCATCGGCGGCGTGAGCATCTCGGGCTTGTCGTACCAGTCATCCGGGTACGGGAACTCGACGAGCTCGATGTCGTCCATCGTCATGTCGTTCAGCATCAGCATGTTCGAGATGCCCATGTGCTCCTGGATACGCCACCAGTCATTCTTGATGGTGTTCAGGCTCTTCGAGATGCCGATCTTCTTGCCCTTCAGATCCGACATCTTGAACAACTTATCGTCGGCTCGGACGGCCATGCAGCCACCCTCGTAAACCCACGTGGCACCCAGCAGCACGGTTCGGCGGATGTCCGCATTGACGTGAATCGGCGGATAGAGACCACCGAAGCGGATGAGGTTGTCCAGGTTGTGGATGTAGTGCGGGTACCAGTTGTTTTCCGGCGCGTGACGGAAGTAGGCGTACTCGACGCCGATCTTCTTGAACTCCTCGCGACACCACCCGAGCTCCTGGTCGATGTTGTTCGCCGACACCATCGGGCAGTTCGTGAACCACACCTCGTTCCAGTTCAACGGCACGGTGGTACTGACTCTCTCTTCACTCATCCTCGTCACCCTCCTCGTCGAGTCACAGTAGATTCAGGTCTACGTCGTCGGTCCACGGCTGTCCGTGTTGTGGAGCGCACCGCTGCCGAGCAGCTCTTGCTGGTGTTTCCAGTGATCAGTGGTTGGGTAGTCACCAATGCAGTAACTACATACCCGTTAGATTACCGTAATAACGTTCTCGAGGGTGTTACTCTGCAGACGCGGTGAAGCCAAGGCGCCGCGCGAAGGCAGGGACGCGGGCGGGCCCTTGGGATGGCTGGACCCCCAATCCAGAGGAGGCCAATCGGTGCAGAAACGATTCGCGGGCGGTCGCCGCGAAGAACTGCTGGACGGCGTGATGCACATCATCGCGGCCCGTGGGTTCTCTGACGTCCGGATCGCGGAAATGGCGAAAGAGCTGCACTGCTCGGTCGCGACGCTTTACAAGATCGCACCTAACAAGGACAGCTTGGTGGTACTCGCTATCGGTCGATGGGGCGAACAAACGCTCGAGTACTGCGAGGCGCGCGCCCGCAAGGGTGAGACTGCCTCGGACAAAGCGCGCGGCTACTGGTTCGGAGCGGTCGTGCGCCTGCGCACGCTGTCCCATGAGTTCCGCGTTGACATGGAACGTTTCGAGTCATCGCGGATGGCTTACCGCGCAATCTCCGATCGGTTCATTGACCGGTTCGCAGAGCTGATTGATGACGCCATCAAGGCCGGTGAGGTCAACCCGGTCAACAGCCGCTTTGTCGCACTTGTTGTCCGACAGGCAGCAATCGTCGTCCGCGACGAGGAGGCACTGAGGGAATGCGGGCTCACGGCCGATGGTGCCCTGCTGGAGTTCGACCGCATGCTCTGGGATGGCATCCGCGCGACAGGCCGCCCGTAGGCACCGTGGAAAGGAAACGAGTTGGAGCTCACGCGACTGGCGGTGTTGGCTGCGATCTGTGCGGCCTCCTATGTTGCCGGCGAGGTCCTGTCCCGAGCACACGTTCCGCGCCTTCCCGTGTACCTGGCGGTTGGTGCAGCGTCCGGCCTGCTGATCTCGTCAGCAGCCGAGACGGCCGATCTCACGTTTCCCATCCTGAGCCCGGTGGCGTTGTGCGTGATCGGATTCATCGCGGGGAGTCATCTGGTTTGGCACACCATCAAGACGCGACTCAAGCCCATCGCGCTCCAAGTCTTGGGGATGACGCTCTCGGTACCTCTGATCGTAGGCACAGCGGTCTACATGCTGCTGCCCGCAGACGTCCCTCCCGAAGCCCGGCTGGCTGCGGCGATTCTCGCGGGCACGGTCATGCTCGCACTTTCGCCCCCCGAGGCGATCGCAATAATCTCCGAGTCCAAAGCGGTGGGCCCATTCACGGGACTCGTGCTTGGGGCGACTGTCGTCATGGACGTGGTCGTGGTCTCGGCATTCTCGGTCACGCTCACGGTCTCGAAGGCGCTGCTGGGCGGCGAGGCATCAGCCGCCACGCTGGTGGCAACCATTGTCCTCGGAATCGGCCTCGCGGTCCTTGGTGGACTGCTCGTCGGGATCTTGTTGCGCGCGCTCGTCCAGCGTCTGGCCTCTGACGCCGTCGCGGGGGTACTCATCTTCGTGCTGGCGGCGCTGGCCGTGTGGCTCGCAGCCGAGGCCGGGGCATGGGCGCACTCACGATTCGCCCTTGAGTTGGAGATCGAGCCTCTGCTGATCGCGATGATTGCCGGGCTCTTCGTCGCCAACCTGTCCTCGGCTTCCGGGCGTTTCGCGGCAATCCTCGAGCGGCTCGCGCCTTGGGTCTACGTGGTCTTCTTCACCCTCACGGGCTTGGGACTCCACGTTGAGACGCTCGTCGCGGCCGCCGCGCCTGCAGCGGTGTTGTGGATTCTCCGAATCGGCGGTCTATGGGCTGGATCGAAGGGCGCCATGGCTCTCGCAAAAGAACCGCCGGTCGTGCAACGAGTCGCATGGCGCGCATTCGTGCCACAAGCGGGTATAGCGTTGGCACTCGCATCTACGATCGCTCTCGAGTTTCCCGAAGGGGGACCTGTGCTGTCCGCGATGATCATCGGCACCATCGTGCTCAATGAGGCAAGCGGTCCCTTCTTCCTCAGATCTGCCCTGGCGGCCACCGGCGAGACAGTCTCGCAAGTGGAAGTGCTCGACTAGCACGCGCGCCGACACGACGCGACGGTGTTATTGCCCGAGGAGGGCCCGGCGATGACGGTACTCGACGATGCAAGTGGAGCCATGCTCGGAAGTTGGAACGACGGTGCTGCGAAAGCAGCGATTCTCGCCTTCGTAGAGTCGGTCACCACGGCCGGCGACTCGTTCGTGCCGATCGAAGAACGCATAGCGACCTTCGACAACGACGGCACCCTGTGGTGCGAGAAGCCGCGCTATGTTCAGGCCGAGTTCATCATGCGCCGTCGCGACCAGGGAACCGGCGGCGGTGCCGAATCAAGTGCGCACGAGCCAGGCGACCGATCGCGAACCCGTGGCCGAGTTGCGGAGTCCCTCGATCGCTTGTCAGACGTCGCTGCCGGCCTCGCTGACGTCGCGCGGGGCGTCACCACCGAGTCGTTCGAGCTGCTCGTTCGGGAGTTCTTTGATTCCGCGACGCACCCCACCCTCGGGGTTCCTTATACGCGACTCGCGTACCGCCCCATGCTTGAGTTGATCGACCTGCTCAAAGCCAAGGACTTCCACGTCTACATCTGCACCGCCGGAGGACGGGACTTCGTTCGGGTCATCTCCGAGGAGGTCTATGGCGTTGCGCGAGACAGGGTCATCGGTTCGGCGGGATCGCTCGAGTATCGCGACGGCGACATCTATCGCAAGAAGGGCCTCGAGCTGCCCTTGGCCGAGGGACCCGGCAAGCCGGTTCACATCTGGCGACGCACAGGGCGCAAACCCCTGTTCGCCTGCGGGAATGCGGATGGCGACACCGAGATGCTGCAGATCGCCCGGTTTCCTTTGCTGATACGTCATGACGATGCGGAGCGGGAGTTTGCCTACACCGAGAAGGCCGAGAAGGTAACGCGAGAGGCCGTCGCCCGAGGGTGGACCGTCGCGAGCATGAAGGACGATTTCGCGCGCGTGTTCTGATTGCAGGCAGCCACCCCCAGCAGACCGAGGTCGCTTGCCTGTTAGAAGGATGTTAGAAGTCACCTCTGACACAACAAAACAGGCCAGACACGTTTACCATGTCTGACCTGCGTATTTACTGGTCGCGGGGACAGGATTTGAACCTGTGACCTTCGGGTTATGAGTTTGAACTTGTCAACTCTTTGCGCGAAGAATACACCGATTTACCTGCAGTTTTTGCCTCCCGAGCCACTCCAGCCTCGAGGAGAGTCTACGCACCCACGCTCAATGACTTTCGGTGAAACTTTTGGTGAATGAACGTCCGCCAGAACGAAGGCCGCCGTCGCCGGCCCCTCTAGGCGTAATCCCCTGGTGTGAGCTCCGTATCCTTGGCACGATCCATGCTTCTAATCCTGACAGAAAGGGTAAGAATTAAAGTGACGTTGGTAGCACAGAGAAGGGAACCACGATGAAGACTCTAACCGTATTCGCGTTGGCAGCAGCACTTGCGCTCGCGCTTGCCGCTCCGGCGTTCGCCGTCACGGGTGCAGATGGAGCGGGTGCAGCGTTCGGCCAGCACCACGCGACACACGCTCAGGAGATGGGCGGTTTCACGGGTGCCGAGAACCCGGGCATGCACCGGGGCTTCACTGGTTGGACGGCACCGTAGCAGGCAACGACGCAATGACGGACGCCCCGTCCCCGAGAGGGGGCGGGGCGTCCTCGCTTCTCAAGAGATCCTGGTAATCAAGCCGACAACAGGACTGCAGCTACTCGAGTCTCAGCATTCGAGCGTTGATGGCGACGATGATGGTGGAGGCTGACATCAGCACACCGCCGACCGCCGGGCTGAGCAGAACTCCGGCACCCGCGAGCACCCCCGCCGCCAATGGTATGGCGATCACGTTGTAGCCGGTCGCCCACGCTAGGTTCTGCACCATCTTGCCGTAGGTGGCGCGGGCGAGCGCGATGACTATCGGGATGTCACCGGGGTTGCTTCGCACCAGGACCACGTCGGCGGTGGCCACGGCGACATCGGTGCCGGCTCCGATGGCAATACCTACATCGGCCGACGCGAGAGCCGGCGCATCGTTCACGCCGTCTCCGACCATCGCCACAACCTTGCCTTCCGAGCGCACCTTCTGGATGGTGGCAGCCTTCTCGGCTGGAAGGACCTCGGCGAAGAAGCGTTTGATGCCCAGCTCGTTTGCCACCCTCTCGGCGACCACTGCGTTGTCACCGGTGAGCATGATGGGCTCGATGCCCATCTCGATGAGCCGGCGCACGGTTTCGGCGGACTCGGGTCGGATGACGTCGGAGAGGGAAATCGCCCCCACCAGGTCGTTGTCAACAAGCACGAAGACTGCGGTTCGTCCCCCGGCAGTGAGCGTCGCGACGTCTATCGGCGCAGTAACTCCGGATGCCGCGAGGTGACCCGGGCTGACCACCTGCACGTCGTGCTCTCCGACCGTTCCCCGAGCACCCTTTCCAGGGATGGCGGCAAACCCGTCCACTGGCCTCTTGGATGGAGCTGCGTCCGCGATCGCCCGTGCGATCGGGTGCTCCGAAAGCTCCTCGACAGAACCCGCGAGGGCCAAGATCTCGTCTCGATCCATGTCCGTGAATGTTGTGACATCCTCGACGCCGAAGCGCCCCAGCGTCAGCGTTCCGGTCTTGTCGAAGATGACTGCGTCGATGAGCCGAGCATGCTCGAACGCCATGCGGTTGCGCACCAGCAATCCGCTCGCAGCACCCCGGGCCGTCGATACGGCGACGACGAGCGGGATGGCCAGACCGAGCGCATGAGGGCATGCGATGACCATCACGGTGACAGCCCGCTCCATCGCGAACGCCAGCGTCTCGCCCAGCGCCATCCACACGCCGAATGTGGAGGCACCGCCGACAAGTGCGACTATCGTGAGCCACATCGCGGCGCGGTCGGCGAGGTCCTGCGTCTTGGACTTGGACTGCTGCGCCTCGCGCACCAGATCGATGACCTGGGAGAGGAACGACTCGGCTCCCGTCCGCATCACTGCGACGACTAGAGCGCCCTCGCCGTTCACCGCGCCTCCGATGACCGTATCTCCGACCGATTTCGAGACCGGGACGGACTCGCCAGTCAGCATCGACTCGTTGACTGCGGACGCGCCTTCAGTCACCGACCCGTCGGCCGGCACCTTCTCGCCCGGCCGGACGAGGACCAGATCGCCCGGTTGCAGCTCGTCGAGCGGCACGTCCGTCGTAGTGCCATCCTCGTTGCGGCGGTGGGCTTGTGACGGCATCAGCTTGGCGAGAGACTCCAGGGCCTTGGAGGCCTCGCCCACCGAGCGCATCTCGATCCAATGCCCGAGCAGCATGATGTCGATGAGGGTGGCCAGTTCCCAGAAGAACGGCATGCCCTCAAGGCCGAAGACCGTCGCCGCACTGTAGAAGTAGGCAACGGTGATGGCGACGGCGACGAGCGTCATCATGCCGGGCTTGCGCTCGCGCAGTTCCCGAACGAAGCCCTTGAGGAACGGCATGCCGCCGTAGATGTAGAGGAAGGTGGAGAGCCCGAGCAGAATCCAGTCGGCCCCCGGGATGTCGAGGATCCGGCCGCCCGGAACGAACGGTAGCCCTGGCGAGATCAGAATGACAGGGATTGTTACGGCGAGACAAATCCAGAAGCGGCGGCGAAAGTCCGCTACAGAATGGCCTTCGTGCCGACCGCTTTCGTGCTCATCATGCTCACCACCATCGCCCCCTGGCTGCACGTGCCCCGCATGCTGGTCCGTGGCCTGATGAGCCGAGTGATCCATGTGACACCCCTATTCGTCCGCCGCAACGCCCAAGCCGGATTCACTGTTCAGCCAGTCCGGGAAGGTCTCGAATTCACCCAGGGAAGTTGGGTGCATACCCATCGGCGCACACCGATCTACGCCACGAACGTCTCGATGATATCGAGTACGCCGATCGGGAGGTGCACGAGAGCCACCACGAGAACGGAGTAGCCGATGATCTTGTGAGCGCGACGTGACACCGGGGAACGTCGATGCCGAGTTGTGCCGCTCCACACCTGGTGCACGATACCGGCAAGCAGCAAGACTCCGGTAACGGCCAGCGTTCCCATAAGCAGCTTCTCCGAAATCAAGTCACCCTCCAAGTCGCGGGTTGGCGGCTGTTGGCGTGGAAGCCAGGTCCAAGTCGGAAACGCACGTCAGACCCCCAGCGTCCGCATGAGTTCCTCATATTCATCCTTCGTGATCTCGCCGCCCGCAAGACGTCTCTTGGCAATGGCGACGGCTTCGTCATGACCGACCGCACCAGCTGGAGGGGGCGTCAGTGCGGCCGTTCCATGTCCGCCGGATGCCCTGACCGCCCAGACGATGAGCACAACGATTCCTGCAATGATCAGTGCCCCGAAGAGAAGCATAAGAAACGCACCGAACCCACCGTAGCCGCCCATCATGTTGTATCCGTAGCCGAAACCTCGACCCATCACGGGTGTTCAACTCCTTCGGTCGTGTGGTGTCGGCGCACCATACCGTCAGCGCCCGTACCACTCCTCGTACCATGTCTGCATCTTGGTGATCTCGGCACTCTGTGCCTCGATGATGGACGATGTGAGTCCACGTAACTCAGCCCGGCCGGATGCACCGCCGGCCATCTGGGACATCCTGATCGCCATCTGGTGGTGAGAGATCATCGCTTCGATGAACGCCTTGTCGAAGGGTTCAGCGACCTCAAGATCGGCCATGTTCGTCGTTCCGGAGCCCATCATTCCGCCCATCATTCCAAACGACCCCCGTGCGTCCGGCACTTCAACGCCGAACCACTGCCGGTACCACGTCCTCATCTGGGCATTCTCAGCGGTCTGCGTCCGCTTGATGTCCTCGGCCAACTGCCTGATCTCTGGGTGCTCAGCTTTGGTGAGGGCCAGTTCTGCCATTGCGATTGCGTCGTCGTGGTGCGGAATCATCTGCTCGATGAACATCGCGTCCATCCCGCCGCCAGTCACTCCAGAGGAACCGACTGACTGCGTGTAGACAACGGTCGCCACCATGCCCACAAAGCCGAACACGATAAGGGCTACCGCTGTCACTGGTACGGCGATTCTGCGCATGACTGTCCCTCCTTGGTGGCCTGGGTAGTCTGTACCCGATTCCCGGATAGCGGGCATGGTCTGCGGAGTCGACGCTGCTGCTGAGCGGCTTGAACGGTGTCACCGGCATGACCGTAGCTGATCGTCTCTAGGCACTGCCGGAGGACGATTCCGTTTCCACATCGAAGCCCGCCGCCTGAATCGCGCTGATGATGGTCTCCCTGGCGACCAGCTTCTCATCAAACATCACAGACGTCGTTCCCCCGGAGAGGGCCGCCGTTACGCTCACCACTCCGGGAAGCCCTCCGACCGCCGCTTCCACCTTACTCGTACACTCGTGGCACATGAGGCCGGGGGTCTTAGCGTGTACCGCATCCATGTCGTTCCTCCATTCCAGTCGTGTTGTTGGAATCTCGTAATCACTTGTTCCTACGCGGCATTCCGGCCGCGATTGGCCTCGTTCACGCCTTTGGGCGATCCGGCCACATGACGCCTCCCGTCACGCGCCATCACGAGCCAGTGATCGAAGCGCGTGATACTGACCAATGGAATCAGCACGAAGACCGCCGCACTCACGAACGGGACCCACGGGCCTATGGCCGTGGCGAGAGCATAGCCCACGACATTGAAGAGCGTGACGTCGCGGCCATGCCGGATCAGCTGTGAGGGCAGATCGGAAGCCACAAGGCGGCGCTGCCCTGTCGCCCATAGCCACATGCCTAGTTGCAGAACCGAAAGTGCGAGCAGGTTGAGGCCGTACAGGACCACCACGGGGCCGACCGCCCCGTAGCGCCCAAGGTGGTCGGCAGTGAAAGGCACGAGCGAGATGAACAGCAGATAGGCGATGTTGAGCCAGATGAACCAGTGGTCCGCACTTCGGATGGCGCGAAACTGACCGTGCATCGAGACCCAGAACTGACCCAGAACCACGAACGAGAGCGCGAATGCCGCCAATCCGGGCCATTGACTCAGAAGCGCCCGTGTCAGCTCCGGCGCCGAAACCGCGCCCGCGAAACGCTGGACGTGCAGGCCGAAGACCAGAATCGTCATCGCGATGGCGAACACGCCGTCGGTCAGCGTCTCGAGCCGATGCTTGCCTGGCTCGGCGTCCTCGTTCGTGTATGTTCTGGACATGTTGTGTCACCTCGCCCTCATCGGGCCGTCGTCGCGGTCGGATGCCCGGGCGTCTAGCTTATGGCCCGTCGGATCTCCTCAAACTGAGCGGAGTCGATCTCACCTCGAGCGAGTCGCTGACGTGCGATCTCGATGGGGTCGGGACCGTTCGCAGCTGGCATCTGAGCGTGCCCTGCGTGACCCATGTCATGGCCACCCATACCGTTGCCGGAGCGCATCATCAGGAACATCGCAAGCGGGCACAGAAGCAGGAAGGGAAGCCAGAGAAAGAACATCATCGGAATTCACTCCTAATGGTTGTTGAACGACGGGGCCGAGCATGCGGAGCGGCCCAGGGCTGCGACCGCTCCGCGAGAGAATGTCCTAGTAGGTCGAACCCATCATGTTGTATCCGGTCGGGGCGCCGTTGGACGATACGCCCTGCATCATTGCGGGACCGCGATAGGAAGTCCGTCCGCCCTGCGCCTTGGAAGTGCTGCTGTTGCCGAACCCGCCACGCATGTGCGGCGGAGTGACCCTGCCGCTCGTCACGTCGGCGTGCATCCGGTTGACGTCGACGGATCCGCCGGCCGTCCGGTACTGATCCATGAACCGGTTCATCTCGGCGATGGTCGGCTCATCGAATGTGCCCGACGCGCTGGCCGAACGCATCATGCCGTACCCACTGAAGTCTGGGGCGTTCATCATTCGGGGTGCTGCAACAGCGGTTCCCACGAGCATCGTGCCGGCGATGAGGCCAGCGAACATGCCGGTGGCGATCTTGATGTTTGTGTTCATGACGGTCTCCTTATTCCTTCGCCCCGATGGGCGAGGTTGCTGGTATGGGGTGGGTCCCGACCTAGTGATGGCGGTCCCCTGATAGCACATGCGCCCTGAAGCCGGCGTCCATGATCCTGTGACTGATCGCTGCACTGTCCGTGAGCTCGGGGTCATAGAGAACGGACGTCAGGTGCATGGACCGATAGGCCCTCGCCGCCCTCACACCTGGGAGCTGCTCGACTTCGGCTTCAATCAGCGGCGGGCATGCGTCGCAATGCATCCCATCCGTCCGAATGTGTACTGCGTTCATTTCTGTTCCTTTCACGGCGCCGTGCCAACGCAGGCGCAAATGTCATGTCAGTGAGACTGCTCGACGCAACACACACGGGTTGCGGAGCACATGACCGGTGCATCCCATTCAAGTCGAATCGGGCGCACGTCGTGAAGGAACGATTAGACCCTGATTACGCCGTGCCTCGGGTCCGGAGGGGACGGCAATTCGCGGGTCACGAGCGAGTAGTCGCCAGCACCTGCTTCGCGAGCGGGAGCGAACACCGCCGGAGCGGACCCGAACGCCAGAAGCTCGACCGAAAGTTTCGGGGCCTCGGCAGATGCTCTTGTAGCACTCATAGACACATGGGTGCCCAGACCACAGGCGTCCGTGCCCGGCATTCCGTTGCCGTCTGCCGGCGAGCCGAGCGCGACACCACAGGTCATCAGAACCGTGACAGCCGCAAGGGCGATGATCACGGAAAGTGAAACCCACCTACTCGATGTGCGCTGTCGATTCACAGAACTCCTCAACTCGTCAGTTGCCACACATTACGCAATGCACGTGCCACAACACCCAAATCCACGACTTACACACTTTAGGCCGGCTCCCGAAATCGGTACCGTCGGAAATCCCAGGGTCTCGAGGAAGCGAAGGAGACTCGCTGTCCCCCTCGCGGCGCAGAACGCGGCGTCGCTGCCCTGAAGCCACGGCCAATTCCGCACATGTGCGATGCGTGTTGCGCACGTTCCACTCTGATTCCGCACATTCCACCTGCAATTGGTGCGGTATGCGGTATTGACCTTGGATGCCAAGCGGCCGATGTTGTCGGCACCACCCGATTGAACCGCACATAGGAGTTCAGAATGCCTTACATCAACAGCATTTCCGAAGCCGTGGGCCACACCCCGATGTTGCGACTGAACCAAATCGGCTGCGGGTTGCCAGTCACTATTCTCGCCAAGCTGGAGCTGCTCAATCCCGGCGGCAGCCAGAAGGATCGGATCGCACTTGCCATGATCGACGAGGCGGAACGTCGCGGTGACCTACGACCCGGAGGCGTCATCGTGGAGGCAACGGCCGGCAACACAGGGGTCGGGCTCTCAATGGCTGCAGCTGTTCGGGGCTACCGATGCATCTTCGCCGTGCCGGACAAGATGAGCCGCGAGAAGGTGGGCCTGCTTCGGGCATATGGCGCTGAGGTCGTATCGACGCCCACCGCCGTTCCGCCGGACTCACCGGACAGCTACAACGGCGTCGCGGATCGGATCGCTCGAGACTTGGGCGGATGGCGGCCGGGACAATTCTCCAACCAGGCGAACCCTGCGGCGCACTATGCCAGCACTGGTCCCGAGATATGGCAGGACGCTGACGGCCGGGTGGATGCCCTCGTCGCAGGCGTTGGCACTGGCGGCTCGCTCTCAGGCATAGCCCGCTACCTTCGTGAACGCAATCCCGCGCTGCGCGTGGTAGGGGCAGATCCCGCCGGCTCGATACTGTCTGGGGACGAGCCGGGGTCATGGATCGTGGAAGGCATCGGCGAGGACTTCTTCCCTGAGACCTTCGACGCGGGGTTGGTGAGTGAATGGGTGCGCGTCACTGATGCCGAGTCATTCGCGGCCGCCAGACGGCTCGCCCGAGAGGAAGGCGTGCTCGCTGGGGGCTCGTCGGGAACGGCACTGCATGCCGCCCTGGTGCTAGCCGAACGAATGCCCCGGGAATCCGTGATCGTTGTGCTGCTGCCAGACACCGGGCGCAACTATCTCTCTAAGTTCCACTCTGACGAGTGGATGCGCGAGTTCGGGTTCGGCCACGTTCTCGACGCAGAGCGAAGGGCAGTGACGGCATGAGGTTCTCAACCGCCGCAATCCACGTGGGGCAAGAGCCCGATGCGACCACTGGCGCCACCATCGTGCCGATATATCAGACCTCGACCTTCACGCAATCCATGCCTGGCGAGCACTTGGGATATGAGTATTCACGCTCGGGCAATCCTACCCGCACTGCACTCGAGAAGGTGCTTGCCTCTCTGGAGGGCGGCAAGCATGGGCTTGCGTTCGCTTCCGGGCTTGCTGCTGAGACGGCCGTGTTGTCGCTGTTGCGCCCGGGTGACCATATCGTGGCGGCGGAGGACCTCTACGGTGGCACCATCCGCCTTCTGAGGCGCGTCTTCGAGCCCTTGGGCATCTCCTCGACATTCGTTGACGCCGGTTCGCTCGACTCATTGAGAGCGGCCATCTCGCCCAGCACCCGAATGCTGTGGGTTGAGACGCCCAGCAACCCGCTCCTGAACATCACCGACATTTGTGAAGCAGCGGCCATCGCCCACGAAGCTGGCGCTCCGCTGGTCGTGGACAACACGTTCGCGACCCCCTACCTGCAGCGCCCGCTTGAATTCGGCGCGGATATCGTCGTTCACAGCACCACGAAGTATGCGGGCGGACACTCGGACGTCGTTGGCGGTGCGGTTGTGACTTCCGACGACGATCTCGCTGAGAAGATCGCGTTCTACCAGAACGCGGCGGGTGCCGTGCCTGGTCCTTTCGACTGCTGGTTGGTGCTTCGGGGTCTCAAGACGCTCTCGTTGAGGATGCGCACGCACAGCTCCAATGCCGCCGCGATCGCGGAGAGGCTCGGGGCTGATCCGGCCGTCGAGTCGGTCTACTATCCCGGCTTGGCGACACACCCGGGGCATGACCTTGCCGCGAGGCAGATGGACTCCTTTGGTGGCATGGTGTCCGTGCGATTGGCCGGTGGCGGATCCGCCGCACGTGCATTTCTCGGCGAGATGAAACTGTTCTCACTCGCGGAGAGTCTCGGCGGCGTAGAGTCGCTTGCCAGCCTGCCGGCTGCGATGACGCATGCCTCAGTGCCGGAAGAGGAACGGACACGTCGTGGCATCGACGATGCCCTCGTGCGCCTGTCTGTGGGAATCGAGGATATCGAAGACCTCCTTGTCGATATCGATCAAGCTCTTGAGGCGGCACGTCGTGCCTAGGGGCACCGTCGACCGCGACTACATCCTAGGCACGACGGACCAGGAGACGCTGCGTCTCGGCATTCAGCATGAATCCTGGCTTCCCATCGCCAGGGATTGCTGGGAGAGAGCGGGAATCTCGGCCGGGCAACGCGGGATCGACGTGGGTGCCGGACCCGGATTCGCGGCGCTCGACCTCGCCTCAATTGTCGGCGAAGCGGGGCACGTGACAGCAATCGAGCGCTCGGCCCGATTCATCAGCGCCGGAGAAGAGACGGCTCGTGGGCGTGGAATCAGGAACATCGACTTCCTCGAGCTGGACCTCATGTCGGACGAACTGCCGGTCGACACCCAAGACTTCGCGTGGTGCCGTTGGGTGGCATCGTTCGTGGACTCCCCTGTCACACTCGTCGACAAGCTGGCCCGCGCCGTGCGCCCCGGTGGCGTGGCCGTCTTCCATGAGTACGCCGACTACGGCTCCTGGCGCTACGCACCGTCCCGGCCACTGCTGGATGAGTACATCGGGCGGGTGATGCGCAGTTGGCGGGCGGCTGGCGGAGAACCGGATGTCGCGACCGCTATCCCGGCGGCGCTGGCAGAGCGAGGATTTGCCCTCGAACTGGTCGAGCCGCGTGTCTATTGCGTCGGCCCAAAGCATCCGCTCTGGACCTGGATTTCGACGTTCGTGGAGTCGAACCTAAGACGACTCGTCGAACTTGAGCAATGCGAACCGGCATGGGCGGACTTGGTTCGCGTGGAGCTACGGGACGCGCATAATGATTCGGGCACGCTGATGATTACACCCATGGTGCTTGAGATCATCGCCCGCAAGAACGGTCAACCGGACTAGAAGGGAGAGCACCGCATGAAAGCGATACACCTCAAGACCCCTGGATTGATGTGCAACAGCTGCACCACAATCATTGAGAAGGCGCTCAGTGGAGTAGCTGGAGTCATCGGAGTCACCGCGAACTTCGAGAGAGGCACGACATCGGTCATGTATGACGAAACTCAAGCAGAGCCGGACGTGATCCTGTCAGCAGTGACTGCGGCAGGATTCGAGGTCGAAAGCGAGTGAACTAAGCCCGACTTCCTGCCCTACGGCCGCATCCGGAAGCAGGCCGATAGAAACTCCTGACCCCTTACCTGCGGCTGGCGATATGCAACGACTTCTGGTGAATCATTCGTGAAGAACCCGAAAGACAACACAGGTCAGAGGCGACTACGCCTCTGACCTGCTAGTTTCTTGGTCGCGGGGACCGGATTTGAACCGATGACCTTCGGGTTATGAGCCCGACGAGCTACCAGACTGCTCCACCCCGCAATGTTCAGTTCGCCTAGATGGCGGACGCACAAAGTAACATACCCACACCGGGGTTTGCAACAAGCTGCCTTCTTGCATTCGCTGTCACTGCGTTCAAGCGCACGACGAGTGTAAGTGGGACTCTCTGAGCCCTCACTCCCTAGCCACCCACCGACCGTGCATCTGCGCTTCATAGGTGAAGTCAAAGTACTCACCGAGCGCACGGATGGTCGCCTCGGCCGCACGGCTGCTGTCCTCGCCTTTAACAAGAAGGCCCCGGGTCACTATCCGGTAACCCAGCTGGATGGACGGCGTCGGCAAGACCACCACCTCGACCTCGCACGCAGGGACCGAATCGGACAGCTGTTCAAGCAGTTCGGACTGCAGGTCCACTGTCGACGCTACATCCGCAGCAACCGCTGGAAGCACGGCGAGCACCACCTCCAGCCCAATCTCACCGTCCGCGATCAGCAGCCATGCCGCCTCAATCCACGAATGGGTCTCAGCGACCTGCAAACCAACTCAATGCGTCTGCCGTCGGTTTCGTATTCCATGGTTGTTCCTTTCGTGCTCATAGCGTATATCCCCTGGTACACTTATCGTGACACCGCGCCACCCGGAGGCCGCCATGATCAAGAAGCTCGTCAAGCACGGCAACAGCCGCGCCCTCATCATCGACCGTCCCATCCTCGAGATCATCGGGGCCGATGAGGACGCGTCGTTCACCATCACAACGGACGGCCGCTCCCTCACGATCACGCCCGTGAAGTCCGAGGAAGAGGAGCGCCGGCTCGCCTTTGAGTACGCCGCCGAGGAGGCACTCAAGCGTTACGGCAGCACCTTCGAGAGACTCTCGAAGTAGCGATGGAGGCGCCTCGATTCCTCACGCTTACGTTCTGCGCGCTGAACGGCTTCCTCCTGGGGTTGCCCCAGGACGCGGCATACGACCTCGTCATCGCCACCGCCGAGGGCCGCGCCACAAAGCCCGAGATCGCCCAGGCGCTCCGAGCGCACGCCCTCCCCGCCAGGTAAGCTCCGGGCAACTTTCCCGCAAGCCGATCGAACCATCCTCGGCACTCAACCCAATAGGACAACCTGCCGATAAACATTCCTGAGGGACCGCGGCGGGCACCGCATCAATCGGCATCGGTTTTGCGTACTGTCACGTGGGTCGCCAAACCAGGTCGCCCAGGCCGTCTTACCTCGCGGTTTCTGTGCTTTCAATGTAGAATCGAGCATTGGACTCGCCTACACACGGTCTTAGGGGTAAGGCTAGTAGGCAGCGCTACGGAGTCCATCCGGTATGAAAGGCATTGCATGACCTTCTACAGGCTCGCAACGCTCGCTCAGCGAGCGGTCGTGCTCTCCCTCGTGGGGGCGCTTCTCATCACGCCTGTCGCCTATGCCGCGCCCTCGTCGACCACCACGCCGACGACGGAGCCCACCGGCCCCACCACGGAGCCCACCACCCCTCGCAAGCCCGCTACCTCCGGTTCCGAGATCGACGTCAACGTCGACACCAAGACCGAGAAGTTCCGCGAAGAACTCGCCGCGCGCCAGAAGCGCCTCGATGACTTCCAGGCTCAGCTCGACGCCCTCGACCGCGAGCTCGAACTCGCCACCGAGGAGTACAACAAGGCCATCGACCGCCTCTCCGAGATGAAGCAGCGCGTCGACCTCGTCGAGGGCGACCTCGAGAAGGCCACCACCGCCTACGAGATCCAGACCGAGATCCTCGACAAGCGCGCCGCCTCGATCTACAAGGATGGCGGCTCGTTCGCCACGATCGGCGTCCTGCTCGACTCCAAGTCGGTCGGAGACTTCGTGGCCCGCATGAAGTTCCTGAACACCATCGGCGTTCGCGACGCTGACATCGCCGCCTCCCTCAAGGGCCAGAAGGATCTGCTCGACGCGCAGGCGCGTCAGCTCCAGGGCGCGAAGCAGACCGCCGAGTCGCTCGAATTCGAACTCAAGGCCCGCCAGATCGAGATCATGCTCCGCATCCAGGAGCGTCAGACCATGCTCGCCGACGCACAGGGCGACCTGCTCGAGCTCCTCGACTCGGAGTCCTCGCGCCGCTCGGTTGAAGAGCGCCAGCTTCTCGCCGAGATCCTCACGGGCGCGAACGCCAAGGGCATCGTCGTCGAGCCCGGTTCGCCGGTGGAGACCGCACTCGCCTACCACGGCGTCCCCTACCTCTGGGGCGGCGAGACCCCGCGCGGGTTCGACTGCTCCGGCCTGCTGCTCTACGTGTACCGCCAGCATGGCGTCAGCCTCCCGCACTACTCGGGCAGCCAGTTCCAGATGGGCGAGAAGGTCGCGCCCGCCGCGCTGCAGCCCGGCGACGCCGTGTTCTTCGGCTCCCCGATCCACCACGTCGGCATGTACATGGGCGGCGGCTACTACATCCACGCCCCGCGCACCGGCGACTTCGTCAAGATCTCGAAGCTCTCGGGCCGTCGCGACTACGCCGGCGCCCGCCGCTACGACTGGCAGTACCGGACCGTCCCGCCCAAGAACGCGGTGACCACGCCGTCCGCAGCACTCGGAACCAGCGGCTTCTAGGCCTCGACCTCCATCTCGGGTACAACAGACGGGGACGCCAATGCGTCCTCGTTTCCATTTCCGAGAGGATCCACGCGTGAGAGACATCATCGAGTCCGCACTCGAAGCAGCCCGACTCGCCGGTGCCGGCTACGCCGACGCCCGCGTCGTCGACGCTTCCCACGAGGAGGTGCAGGTCGCCTCCGGCCGCGTCGAGGCCGTCGAGCGCTCCGACAGCTTCGGCATCGGCGTCCGAGTGCTCTGTGACGGCGCCTGGGGCTTCGCCTCGACCCGCGACGTCACCGCCACCACCGCCGCCGAGGTCGCTCGGCAGGCGGTCGCCATCGCCCGCGCCTCCGCGCTCGTGATCGGCGAGCCCGTGCGGCTCGCCCCCGTCGAGCCCGAAGTCGGCACCTGGTCCGGCGCCTGCGCCACCGACCCGTTCGGCGTGCCGCTCGAGGACAAGCTCGCGCTCCTCCTCGCCGCCGACGAGGTCCTGCGCGCTGAGCCCGCCGTCACCATCACCAAGGCCCACTGCGGCGCCCACCGCTTCCGCAAGTGGTTCGGCTCATCTGAAGGCGCGTTCCTCGAACAGAGCTGGACCGAGACGGGCGCCGGCATCGTCGCCTACGCGGTCAAGGACGGCGAGGTTGTCGTCCGCTCCTACCCCAACTCCCACGGCGGCGGCTGGATGCAGGCCGGCTGGGAGTACGTCGAGGGCCTCGACCTCATCGGCAATGCGGCGCGCGTGGCCGAGCAGGCCGCGGCGCTGCTGACAGCCCCCGAGTGCGAGAGCGGCATCGTCGACCTCATCATCGACGGCTCCCAGATGGGGCTGCAGGTGCACGAGTCGATCGGCCACCCCACCGAGCTCGACCGCGTGCTGGGCGAGGAGGCCGCGTTCGCGGGCACCTCGTGGGTGAGCCTCGGCGACCTCGGCACACTCCGCTACGGTTCCGAGCACGTCACCGTCACCGCCGACGCGACAGTGCCCGGTTCGCTCGGCAGCTTTGGGTGGGATGACGAGGGGGTGCCGGGGCAGCGCGATTACCTGGTGCGCGAGGGGATGCTCGCGGGGTTCCTCGGCTCGCGTGAAAGCTCACCGTCGGTTGGTCGGGTCTCAAACGGCTGCATGCGCGCGGATGGCTGGAACCGCGTGCCACTCGTGCGCATGACGACCGTGTCACTCGAGCCGGGCTACTGGGACTTCGACGACCTCGTCGCCGACACCGGCACCGGGCTCTATATCGAGACCAACAACTCGTGGTCGATCGACGACAAGCGGCTGAACTTCCAGTTCGCCTGCGAGATCGGCTGGGAGATCAAAGGCGGCGAGCTCGGCCGGATGGTCCGCATGCCCAACTACACCGGCATCACGCCGGAGTTCTGGGCGTCGTGCGACGCGATCTGCTCCAGGGATCACTGGCAGGTGTATGGGTTGCCCAACTGCGGAAAGGGAGAGCCGATGCAGGTCGCTCACGTCGCCCACGGAGCCGCACCCACGCGCTTCCGCGGCGTTCAGGTGGGGGTGGGTCGCTGATGCTGACTTCCGATCAGGCACGCGATCTCGCACGCCGCGCCGTCTCTCTCACCCACGCCGATGAAGCCGAGGCCCTCGTCTCGGCCGAGTCGACCGCACTCACCCGTTTCGCCAACAACCGCATCAGCCAAAACGTCTCCGAGGACAACGTCACCGTGAGCGTTCGCGCCGTCGTGGGCACCCGCGTAGGCGTCGCCTCGACCAACCACATCGACGACGCCTCGCTCGCCGCCTGTTGCGACGCCGCCGTAGCCGCCGCGCGCATCGCACCCGCCGACCCGGGCTTCCCGGGCCTCCCCGAGCCGGGCGAGGCGCCTGCCGCCGCCGTGCGCGCGAGCGACGCGACCCGCGCATTCGGTGCCGAGGCGCGCGCTGAGGCCGTGCGCGCGATCGTCGAACCCTCTCTCTCCCTCCGCCTGACCGCGGCAGGCACCGTACAGGCGGCCGAGCACTGCATCGCGGTCGCCAACAGCCGTGGGGTCGACGTCGGCATGCCGATGACGGGCCTGCGCTCCACCGTGCTCTCGATGGGCGACACCGGCAGCGGATGGGGCAGCTTCCTCGACACCGACGCGAGCCGGCTGGATGCGGCGGCTCTCGGCGAAGAGGCGGCCCACCTTGCGGTTCGCTCGGCCAACCCCACCGATCTCGAGCCCGGCGTCTACCCCGTCGTGCTCGCCCCCGAGTGCGTCGCCGACCTGATGGACTTCCTCGGCTACGTGGGGTTCTCGGCGAAGTCGTTCACGGAGGGGACGTCGTTTCTGTCCGACAAGCTGGGCGAGATGGTGATGAACGAGCTCGTGACGATCACCGATGACGCGCTCTCGCCGTGGGCGATGGGGCTCACGTTCGACTACGAGGGCGTCGCCAAGCAGCGGGTGCCGCTGATCGAGCGCGGCATTGCGATGCAGCCCGTCTACGACTCCTACTGGGCCGCGCGCGCCGGGAGGCCCAACACCGGGCACGCGCTCCCCGCCCCCAACTCCTACGGCCCGATGCCGCTCAACCTCGCGATGGAGCCCGGTGACGCGACGATGGAGTCGCTGATCGGAGGCGTCGAGCGCGGCGTCTACGTGACGCGCTTCCACTACACCAACGTCGAGGACCCGGTCCCGGTCACACTCACGGGAATGACGCGCGACGGCACGTTCCTCATCGAGAACGGTCGCCTGACACGACCGCTCAAGAACCTGCGTTTCACCCAAAGCGCGGTCGATGCGCTCGCTTCGTGCGAGGGAGTGACCGCCGAGCGGCGGTTCGTGGGCACCGAGGAGGGCGCGAGCTTCGTGCCGGGCGTCATGCTGCGCCGCTTCGCCTTTACCGGGCAGACGGCGTAGGGGCGCGTAATCAGTTCGAGCGGTGTACGCGGTTTAGGTACAGCTGTACCTAAACCGCGTAGCTAGCGGCGCGAACCCAGCTCGACCATGCGCTGCTGGAGCCGACCGAGCGGCAGTTCCTCGGCAACCGCGCCCAGCCCTACGGCCGAGCCGGGCATGCTGTAGGACGCCGCGGTCTCCTCGGATTCGGCGAGCGTGTAGCCGCCGGCCTGCCGGACGTGCAGCATGCCGATCGCTCCGTCGCTGCCGAGTCCGGTGAGCAGCACCGCGAGCACGCGCGAGCCAAACGTATGGGCCGCCGACGACATCATCATGTCGATCGAGGGCACGTGGAGCGAGTCGGCGAAGTCGGCGTCGAGGCGGATCTGGGGCACACCGTCGGTCGCGCGGATGAACCGCATGTGCCGCCCGCCGGCGGGAGCCAGGTACACGACGCCGGGCTTCATCCGCATGCGGTTCTCGGCCTCGACGACCTCGACTTGGCAGCAGGTGCCCAGGCGCCACGCCCACTGCTGGGTGAAGCCGGTCGCGATATGCTGACAGATGGCGATGGGGACCGGGAAGTCCTTCGGGATTGCGCCGAGAAGCGTCTCGATCGCCTTGGGGCCGCCAAAGGAGGCTCCGATGACGAGCAGCTCGAAGGCGCCGGTCCAGGATGGGACTCCGGTCGCCGCAAACGCGCTATCCCCCGTCGACACCAACCTCGTCCCTCCATCATCGCTCGTCCCCACGAACGAATAACGGGCCCCGGCGATCATCTCACGCCGGAGCCCGATTCGAAAGCGGTCGTCGCTGGTGGAGGGGCGCCACGTCACGCATCTCCGCTTCCAGGTCAGGACACACATTTCCCGAATCCTGACTAGTTGGATTATCGGCGCGAAACGGGCGCGGCTTGAGCGGAACCGGACCCTACGGCGTGGTCGCCTCGGGCCCCTCTTTGTGGCACGAGCGGCAGTTTGCGGCCTGCGCGTCATTCAAGTTCGGGTGCCATCCCTCTTCGGGAATGCCCTCTCGGCCGCTGTCCAGGACGGATGGCGGGAGCGCCGGGGCGATGCATCCGGTGAGGAGCGTCGCGGCCATGCCCACGGCCGCCACCACGATGACTCGGCGCAGGCCAAAGAGGCCCGCGCGACGATCGGGAGAACTCGAACTCACTACTGCTGCTCCTCCAACATGTCCTTCACCTTCATGAGCCGCGTTCGCTCGCTGCGCTCGGACTCGTCGAGCTTCATCCGGATGTCTCGGATGGCTCCGTCCAGCTGCGGCATGAGCACGTACTCGAGCGCGTTCACTCGGCGTCTGGTCGTTTCGATCTCTGCTGCCAGCAACTCGATGGCCTTCTCGCGCTCGGCGAGCTCAATCATCTTGGGAGCCACGCCCGACAGACTCGCGAGCGCGCCGTCCAACAGGGCCGGCGTGGTCGCGAAACTGTATCCCTCCGGCGTCGGCAGGTCAGTGATGGTGAGCACCGGGACGTGAACGCTCATGACGTTGCGGCTGTCGGCGGTGACCAGATCTGCCGGCGCTCCGGCGAGGAGAGCCTGGGCGATGACCGGTGCGCCGGCCTCGGCGCGCGAGATCGCGAGCAGACCGTATGCGGCGAACAGCTCCCGCTCCACCTCACCGCGAAGTCGGCGGTTCTCGGAGATGCGGGCCATGAACTCCTTCAAGAGCTCGTCGAGTTTGTCCTTGAGCAACTTATGGCCGCGCTTCGCGGTGTCGCGACGGCGCCTGAGCTTGAGCAGCTCCATGCGGTTGGGGTTCACGCGCAGCTGTGCCATGTCACCCTCCCGCCTGCGTGAAAGCGAGCCACGTCAATCCGATGGTGAGGGCCACGAGCAGGCCGATGTTCGCGATCCACAGTCCCTTGGCCCACCCGTTCGCCTGTCCCCAGTACGTGCGCGCGTAGTACACCTGCACCGCAATCGCGGCCAGGAGCGCACCCGCTATGAGTAGGTACAGCCACACGCGCCCTATCCCTGCTTCTCAGCAACAGGCAGATAGCGCTCGATGTACTCGTCCTTGATGCGCTTGAGCTCGGTGGTCGGAAGCAGCGCGACGAGCTCCCACCCAAGTGCCAGGGTCTCCTCGACGCTGCGATCCTCGGACTTGCCCTGGCGGATGAAGCGCTGCTCGAACGCATCGGCGAACTTCACGTACGCCTGGTCGGTGTCCGAGAGCGCCGCCTCGCCGAGGATGACGGCGAGCTCCTTGGCCTGGATGCCGCGAGCGTAGGCGCCGAACAGCTGGTTCGAGAGGTCGGCGTGGTCCTCTCGCGTCTTGCCCGCGCCGATGCCCTTTTGCTTGAGGCGTGACAGCGACGGCAGAACCGCGACGGGCGGATAGACGCCCGAGCGGTGCAGGTTGCGGTCGAGGATGATCTGGCCCTCGGTGATGTAGCCGGTGAGGTCGGGGATCGGGTGCGTCTTGTCATCGTCGGGCATCGACAGGATCGGCACCTGGGTGATCGAGCCCTTCTTGCCCTTGATGCGGCCGGCGCGCTCGTACATGGTCGCGAGGTCGGTGTAGAGGTAGCCCGGGAAGCCGCGGCGGCCGGGCACTTCCTTGCGCGCAGCCGAGACTTCGCGCAGCGCCTCGCAGTAGTAGGTCATGTCGGTGTAGATGACGAGCACGTGCATGTCGCACTCGAACGCGAGGTACTCGGCGGCGGTGAGCGCCATGCGAGGGGTCGCGATGCGCTCGACGGCCGGGTCATCGGCGAGGTTCAGGAACAGCACCGCGCGCTCGATGGCCGCGGTCGACCGGAACTCGGTCATGAAGTAGTCGGCATCCTCGAAGGTGATGCCCATCGCGGCGAAGACGACCGCGAACTCGCCCTCCATCGGCGGTCCCACCTTGGTGGGGTCGTCGCTGCGCTCGAGCACTGCGGCCTGACGCGCGATCTGTGCGGCAAGCTCGTTGTGCGGCAGGCCCGATCCCGAGAAGATCGGCAGCTTCTGGCCGCGGACCAACGGGTTCAGGCCGTCGATCGAGCTGATGCCGGTCTGGATGAAGTCGTCGGGGAAGTCGCGGCTGACCGGGTTGATCGGCTGGCCGTAGATGGGGACGCGCTTCTCGGGGATGATCTCAGGTCCGCCGTCACGCGGGCGGCCCAGACCGTCGAACATCCTGCCGAGCATGTCGCGCGAGACGCCGAGCTCGAGGCCGCGGCCCAGGAAGCGGACCTTGGTCTCGGAGGGGTTCGAGCCGCGGGTGCCCTGGAACGCCTGGACGAGGGCGACGTCGCCGTTGACCTCGAGGACGTTGCCGAGCGACTGCGTGCCGTCGGGGAACTCGAGCTCGACGAGCTCGCCGTACGTGACGCCCTCGACGTGCTCGACCAGCAGGAGCGGTCCTACGATGTCGCGTGTGGTCATGTATTCGCGAGTCATGCTACGCGCTCACCTCCATGACCTCGGCGGCCGGCGCAGGCGCGTCCGAGACGAGCTGGGTGTCGATCTCATCGGTGATGCTGGCGTACTCGCCGAACTGCTCGATCGACAGGTACTTGGCGCGGGCGATGCGCTCACGCACGGGAGCGGCGAACATCGCCTTGAGCGAGCCGCCGCGGGCGGCAAGCGCCAGAGCGCGCTCGTGGAAGTGCAGGATGACTCCGAGCAGGGCGTCTTGCTCCTTGAGGCTGGAGAACTGATCGTCCTCCCGGAAGGCGTTCTGCTGCAAGAAGTCCTCGCGAAGCGTCTTGGCGGTCTCCATCAGAATCTGTTCGTCCGCAGAGAGCGCCTCGAGGCCGACGAGCCGGACGATCTCGGCCAGTTCGCTCTCACGCTGCAGGATCGACATCGCCGCGTCGCGGCGCGAACGGTAGTCGGGACTGACGTTCTCGGCCCAGAACGGCGCGACCTTGTCGAGGAACAGCGAGTAGCTGGTGAGCCAGTCGATGGCCGGGAAGTGCCGCTGGAACGCAAGCGTGTCCTGCAGCGCCCAGAACACCTTCACCACGCGAAGCGTGTTCTGAACAACAGGCTCAGACAGGTCACCGCCCGGAGGCGACACGGACCCGATGACCGAAACGGACCCAAGCCGCGCCAAGGCTTCGCCTGCGGCAGCGGCGAGCGGGGCTTCGGCGGAGGCGGAGGAAGGCTGCGGAGTCCCTGACGGAGCCTCCGCCGAAGCCCCGCCCACCCCACTTCCAAGGCACTCAACCTTGCCTGCCCGCTCGTAGAACGCCGCAAGTCGGGTTCCGAGGTACGCCGGGTACCCTTCTTCGCCCGGCATCTCCTCGAGGCGGCCGGAGATCTCTCGCATCGCTTCGGCCCAACGCGACGTGGAGTCGGCCTGGAGCACGACGTCGTAGCCCATGTCGCGGAAGTACTCGGCCATCGTGATGCCCGTGTAGACACTCGCCTCGCGCGCCGCGACCGGCATGTTCGAGGTGTTGGCGACGAGCACCGTGCGCTTCATGAGCGGGTAGCCCGAGTACGGGTCGGTGAGCTCGGGGAACTCCATGAGGACGTCGGTCATCTCGTTGCCGCGCTCGCCGCAGCCGATGAAGATGACGATGTCGGCGTTGGCCCACTTGGCGACCTGGTGCTGGGTGACGGTCTTGCCGGCGCCGAACGGCCCCGGGATGCACCCGGCGCCACCCTTCACCAGCGGGAAGAACGTGTCGATGACGCGCGTGCCCGAGACGAGCGGCTCGCTCGCAGAGACCTTCTTGCCGTAAGGCCGAGGGTTACGGACCGGCCACTTCTGCAGCATCGTGATCTCGTGCACCGTGCCGCTCGCGTCGCGAAGGGTCGCGACCGTGTCGGTGACGGTGAAGGTGCCGCCCGCAACGGTGACGAGCTCGCCGGACATCCCCGGCGGCACCATGATGCGGTGCTCGATGACCTCGTTCTCGGCCACTGTGCCGATGATGTCGCCGACGGCGACCTGATCGCCGGCGGCCGCGGTCGCCACGAACTCCCAGCGCTTGTCGCGCGAAAGTCCCGGCGCCGAGACGCCGCGCGCGAGAAACGCGCCGGCCTGTGCCTCGATCTCGTCGAGCGGGCGCTGCACGCCGTCGTAGACCGCGCCGAGCATGCCCGGGCCCAGCTCGATGGAGAGCGGTGCGCCGGTGGGGACGACGGGGTCGCCCGGGCCGATGCCCTCTGTCTCCTCGTAGACCTGGATCGAGGCGCGATCGCCGCGCATCTCGATGATCTCGCCCATGAGACCCTCGGTGCCGACCTTCACGAGGTCGAACATCTTCGCGTTGCCAAGTCCGTTGGCCACGACGAGCGGTCCGGCGACCTTGATGATCCTGCCCTGCTCCATACCTCGGTGTCCTTCGTCTCGTACGGGTACGACCCACGCCCTAGCGGCGGGGCTACTCGTCCTCGGTCCTGACGGGCATCTTGGTGCCTAGCGCGCGCTCGATGGCGCGCTCGAGCTTCGCTCCGCCCACGCCGCCCGCGCTCCCCACTCCGGGAATGACGGTCACGGCCGGGACGGGCTTATCGGCCACCTCTGCGGCGAGGTCGGCGATCTGGGTGTAGACCGGCTCGGTCACGAACACGACGGCGTACTCGCCGCCGGAGAGCTCGGCCCAGTGGGCGCGGGCGTCCTCGGGTCGCTCCACGGCGAACACGGCGTAGCCGAGCGGACGGAACCCCGACACACTCACCGCATCTCCGACAATCGCGATCCGAGCCATGCGCCCCGCCCCTAGTTGAGCCCCGTGCGCAGACGCGCGCGGAGCGTTTCGGTATCGATTCCGGACAGTCGGCCCAGCAGCAGCACCCGAAGCGTCGCCACCTCAGTCTCGCGCGCGAACACGTATGCGATGACCGGCTCCGGACCCTCGGGCCCGCGTCGTCCGCGGCCGAGAAGCGTGAAGAGCAGCCCGTCGGTCGCCGGGTCCAGCGTGTCGGCCGATGCGAGCGCGGCCGGGTCGACGCTCTTGAAGACGTCGACGCGCTGCAGCGCCGTCGCGACCTCAGAGGCGGGCATCTCGGCGATCGCGGTGAAGCGGGACACCGGGACCTTGCCGCCGTCGAAGAACAGCACGGCTATGTCGCGCGGGTCCATTCCGGCGAGCCGGGTGCGGATCAGGACCTTGGCGTTGGCGAGGTCGACCATGAGCGCTGCGATCTCTGCCAGGTAGGCGCTCCTCGCCTCGCGCGCGAGCCTTCCGAGCTCGGCGAAGAGCGCAGCGTCGACGGCCCGGTCGAGCTCGGCCGGACCGGCGTCCTCATCGGCCAGCAGCTCCTGGGCGAGCAAGCCGAGAGGCTCGGGCAGCTCGGTGAGATCGCGCGAGAACGCCTCGAGCGGCACGGTGCCGTGGGGCACCAGCAGGCCCTCGAGCGACGCCCCGACCACGCGGGCCTTCAGCGCTCCCTTGAGGTTGCGGAAGTCCGGCCGGACGCGGAAGAAGCGCACGACTGCCGGCGGGAGCTCGGCGTCCTTCAGGAAGCGGTAGAAGCCGTCGAGTGCGGCGTCGAGACCCTCCTCGACCTCCTCGGCGGTGGTCGCAGACTCGAGGTAACGGCCATAGGGGGTGTCAGAGAGCAGCCGCTTTTGCTCGGCGAAGCTGGGCGCGTCGAGGAGCCGCTCGCTTGCGGAGCGGTCCAGCGCGCGGGTCTCAAGGACCCGTACCTTGCCCACGGCAAAGCCGTAACGCAGCGCGTCACGGGTGAGCCTGACTTCGTCGAGGAACAGTGCCATCGCCGCTCCCTACGCCTCCCTGTTCGCCAGCGCCTGCATGATCACAAGCTCGAGGTCGTCACGTCGCTCGGCGACGAGCGCCGGCAGCGACAGGTCCGCGCTGACGCGCTCGCCGTGCAGCATGGCGCCGCGCTCGAAGGGCGCGGGGGCATCGCTCACCATGAGCCCGAGATGCGGCGCAATCTCGCGCACCGCAGCCACGATGGCGTCGAGACGCTTGGCGTCGGCCGAGCCGAGCGAGAGCGTCTCGCCACCGCGCGCGGCGGCTGCGATCTTGGCGCCCAGGAACGCGGCGTACTCGGCGTCCGAGAGCACCGAGAGCTTCTCGGCGGCAGCAGAAAGCGCCTCGTCCACGAGCACGCGGCGGGCGGTGACCGCCCGGTCGCGCGCCGCGAGACGCGCGTTCACGACGATCGTGTCGGCCATGCGCCCGGCCTCGCGCTCGGCGGCCGCGTGCGAGTCGGCCAGAATCTTCTTGGCGACCGCATCGGCGTCGGCGTTCAGCGCGGCTGCGCGGGCCTCGGCGTCGGCGATCAGCTCGGCCGCCTCGGACTCAGCGTCGGCGTCTATGCGTTCGATGATGTCGGCAAGCGCCACAGCGAGCTCCCTAGCCCGCGTAGGCGGCCTGGAGGCCGAGCAGCATCAGGATCGTGACGATGAGCGCCAGGATCGCGTAGGTCTCGACGAGCGCCGGGAAGACCAGCGCCGGCGCGCTCTTGCCAGCGGCGACGATGCCCGCCGCGCTCGAGCCCGTGCGGCCCTGGTAGATCGCGGTCATGAGGCACAGCCACGCGACCGGCTGGCACGCCAGGAAGATCTGAAAGCCCGCCGTGCCTGACAGCGTGCTGACCTCGCCGCCGAGCAGGTTGAAGAACACAACGACGAGCACTGCGGCGATGAAGCCGTAGATGCCCTGCGTACCCGGCATCGCGGCGATCGGCAGAAGCTGGCCGAACTTGGTGTCGTCCTCACTCAGGACGCCAGAGACCGTGCCCGATGCAGTGGTGATGCCGATTGCCGAACCGATGCCACCGAGCACCGCGGCGAACCCGGCCCCCATGAGCGCCCAGTCCGTTCCGGCCATTCCCAGAAACGTCTCCATCCTTATCCTGCTCCTCCTTCCGAGCCGGCACCGCCGGCTTCCAGCACCAGGTGTTCCGTGCGTCGGCCAAACGGTCGGAAGACCCGGCCGCCAGCCTCGTAGAACTTGCTGAAGAACTCGACAAACTGCAGGCGCGCTGGGTGCACGAACGCGCCGAGCAGGTTGATGACGACGTTGAACGTGTGTCCCACCACAAAGACCGTGGCCGAGAAGGCCGCGATCAGAACGCCCCACAGGATGTTGACGCCGCCGGCTCCCATGAGCTCCATCGCCGGCGCCATGACCAGTCCGGCAAGCAGGTTGAACACGTAGCCGACGAGCGCGCCGGAAAGGCCGAGCGCCGCGAGTCGGGTGTAGGACAGGATGTCGCCCACAAACGCGCTCATGCCGTACACCGCATACGCCCCGCCAAGAAGGCCGAGAACCGCTGCACGCGCCGACTTCGAGACGATAGCGAGCACGATCGAGGCCCCGGCCAGGATGCCGAGCCACGTCCACACGCTCGCCAGGCCCATCATGAAAGCGGCGGCGAGTGCGACGAGCAGCCACAGGACGCCGAGGGCGCGATCCCACGTGGGACGCTCGCTGCTTCCGACGGCGGCCTGGATGGCTCGGCCCTGCATCAGCATCGTGCCAACGAGGCCCACAGACAGCCACACGCCCTGACCGGTGACCACCATCGCCGCGATACAGGCGAACAGGAAGATCGTCGAGAGCTGTCCGAAGACTGCCTCCGAGGGGTCGCCTCGGCGAAACGCGTCGTAGGCGGCGATGAACACGCCGAAGAAGACCTGGATGACGCCGAGCACCATCGTGATCAGCAGGAAGGTCGTGAGCTCGCCGAGCGGATCGAGCACCTGCAGGCTCTGCAGGAACGGCGGGAGAACGTCGACCGGGAGCGCGAAGTACGAGCCGAACAGCACGCCTACGAACATCGCGACCGCGCCGCCGTACTGGAGGAGCGTGCAGAAGCGCTTCACGCCCGCGGTGACGTCGAGCTTCGACTTGACAGCCCATGCGCCGCCGATGAGCATCGCCCCGTAGCCGACGTCGCTGATGCAGATGGCGAAGAACAGCAGGAAGAACGGCGCCAGCAGCGGCGTCGGGTCGAGGTCGCCATAGGCGGGTCGCCCGTACAGGTCGGTGAGGACCTCGAGCGGCCTGAGCCAGCGCGGGTTGTCGAGCTCGACCGGAGGCCGGTCGTCCTCTCCGGGAGCCGCGAGCGTCAGGTCAACGGCGACGGCGAACCGCGCGAGTGCTGCCTCGAGTTCGGCCGACCTCGACTCGCGGACCCAGCCGCAGATGACGAATGTGCGCTCGGTCGAGGCGAAGTCGCGGCGGACGAGCAGCCGGTCGCGCTCGGACTCGATTGCCTGCACCAGCGCGACCGCGTGCAGGTAGTTCTCCTCGGAGAGCGCGGCGCCCTTCTCGGCGAGTTCGGCGACCTCCGCGTCGATGCGGGCGACGTGCTCGAATGCGGCCGCACGCTCCTCCGCCGGGTAGTCGATGAGGCCGGGGAACGACACCTCGGTGAAGTCGGTGCGGGCGAGGAAGGAGCGAACCTCCTCGGCGCAACTCTTGTGCGCGATGACGACCCAGGCCTGGCGGTCGCCCACCGGCCCGAGTTCGGTGACGGTCACGGCATCGAGCTCGTCGCGCAGTGCAGCACGGATCTTCACGCCTTCGGAGGCGGGCACAGTGCCGGTGAACAGCGTCGTGCGGTCGGTGCCCTTCCAGCGGCCGATCTCCAGGCGGAAGTCCGCCCAGGGCTCGAGGTCGTGCGCCAGCGCCACGAGGCGTGCTCGCTCGCGCTCGGCTGCAGCCATCCGGTTCGAGATGTCGACCGTCTCTCGGTAGAGTCGCTTGAAGCGGGTGTCGAAGTGGAGTCCCAAGTACTCGTCGCGATCCAGGTGGAACTTCTCGGTCACGAACGCCGAGAAGGGCTGCTCGCTCTTGTGGTAGCGGCGCAGAAAGTCGCGCACGAAATGCGCATCGGCGGCCTGCTCGTCGAGATCGCGCAGGCGTGCGTCGTCAGGGGCGACGTCGACGGTGGCGAGTTCCTGATACGGGTGCGCCTCGATCTCGAGGACGTCTGCCCGCTGGAGCGTGTCGATCACTTCGTCCATCACGGGTGCGTAACCCAGGACCGTGACCTTCGACATGCGGGCTACTGACACGAGTTACCCCAGCAGTTCTGCGACGGCCGCCTGAGCGGCTACATCGAGCCGGGCACGTGATGCGGCAAGTTCAGCCGTGAGGTCGCCCTCGGCAGCGCCCCTGATCGCGGTGGCCTCGGCCTCGGCGCGGGCGACCGCATCGGCTCGCAGCTTGTCGGCTGCCTTGGCGGCGTCGATGCGGGCCGTCGCGACCCGCTCCCGCGAGTCCTTCTCGGCGGTGCGGACGAGCGCTTCGGCACGCTCGCGGGCGTCCGCGACCGTGTGCCGTGCGGCCTCTTCGGCACGCATGATGTCTTCGAGCTTCTCCATGCCACCCCCGCTGACGCGCCCCCACCCACGGGAGCAATCCGCGACAGTATACTCCTCTTGCGCGCATGGAAAACCCTCTCGCGCCGTATAATCTGCGCAACGTCGGAACGCTTGTTGCATGACAGGTCGCTGATGCCCTCTCCCCTTCGTACCTATAGACGCAGCGTCATCCAGTCGCGCCACCGCGCGGCTCGTCGGCGCGCGATCGGATGGGGGCTCGCAGCGGTTGTCCTCGTCGCCGTGATCGCGGGCGCCGTGTGGTTCGCCGTGGCCGATCCCCAAAAGCCCGCGCCCGCACCCGCGACCCCTGCGTCTTCGGCCGAGACCACGGCTGCGGCGGCCGAACCGACTCCCACCCCCGTCGCCGCTCCCGAGCCCGCGCGCGTGCCGACCATCACCGTGGCCGGCGTCGGAGACATGCTCTTCGACCGCCAGGTGAAGGCGCTCGTCGAGTCCCAGGGCGGGGAAGCCCCGCTCAAGCCGGTCGCGTCCCGGCTCGCCGCCGCCGACGTCACCGTGGGCAACCTCGAGACGACGCTGGCCAACAGCGGTGAGCGCAACCCGGTCAAAGAGCCCAAGTACGCCTTCCGAGGAGCCCCCGCCGGCATCCAGGGCCTGAAGCTCGCCGGCTTCGACGCGGTCTCGCTCGCCAACAACCACGCGATGGACTACGGCTGGGACCCGATGCGCGACACGATCGCGAGCCTCGACGAGGCCGGCATCGGCCACTCGGGGGTCGGCGAGAACACCGAGGCTGCATGGAAGCCCGCGACGATCGAGACCGAGAGCGGCGCGACGGTCGCCTACCTCGCCTACACCCACATCCTGCCGCCGGGCTTCCTGGCGAGCGAGGAGCGGCCCGGCGTGGCGAGCGGCAAGATGGACATGGACCTCATCACCGACGCCATCCGTGAGGCCAAGAAGACCCACGACTACGTGATCGTCTCGTTCCACTGGGGCGTCGAATACGAGGATTACGCCAACGGAGACCAGGTCGCAAAGGCTCACAAGGTCATCGACGCGGGCGCCGACATGGTGCTCGCCCATCATCCCCATGTCATTCAGGGCGTCGAGTTCTACAATGGCAGGCTCATCGCCTACTCACTCGGAGATTTCGTGTTCGATCACTACTCTCGCAAAACCGGTGAATCCTTCATCCTGGAGGCCGAGCTCGGCCCCGACGGTGTCGCCAACGCGACCGCCAAGCCCGTCTACCTCGACGAGTACGGCCGCCCCGAGTACGTGAGCGGCAAGGAGGCGCGCGTGATTCTCGATCGCCTCTCCGACATCTCGGCGCCGCACGGCACCACCATCGACATCGACGGCGACAGCGCGAGGATCCTGCCGTGACGACGCCGCGCCGCAGACCGGCCCGCTCGGCCCGCCACAGCGACAGCACCGTCAAGCGCATCCGTACCGACCAGATTCGCTATCCCGGCGTCGACCTCTACAGCGTCGAGCCGCGCGCGAGCCAGACGCAGGGCCCCGACGCGCGCCGACTGCGACCTGCGCGTGACGCCGGGCTGGCCCTCAGCGGCAGGCAGGCCCGCGAGCAGCGCCGCGAGCAGCGGATGCGTCGCCAGCGCATCGCGATGACGGTCGCGCTCGTGAGTGTGGTCGCTGCGATGCTCGTGGGGTGGCGCGCCACCTCCGACAAGCGCGCCGCGGCCGATCCTCTCGCCGAGACGACAGGCACCATCACCCCGGCGCCGCCGACCTGGGTTCGCGCGAGCGCCCCGCCCGAAGGCACCGCGGTCATGCGTGCGCTCGCTCCGGCCGAGGACCCCACGCCGTTCTTCGCCTCGTACCGATCGATGCAGCTTCGCCTGCCCGTCTCGGTAGAGAACCTCACCGAGGTCGGCTTCCATCAGGCGTCCTACACGTACGCGCTCCACATGTCGACCTCGCTCGATGACGCGGACATGAAGCAGGCCAAGAAGGACAAGTCCACTCACCGAGACAAGGCGAACCAGGAGGACGGTCCCACCGCGACGCTCAACGGCACCGTCCTCAGGATGTGGCGAAATCGCCCGGGCAAGCCGGATAGCGCGGTCGACGTGGGCGCGCCCGCCGGAACCGACGTGTACTCGCCGGTCAGCGGCACCGTAGTGAAGGTGAAGGCCTACAAGCTCTATGGGCGATACGACGACTACGAGATCCACATCCAGCCCAAGGGCTTCCCCGAGATAGACGCGGTGATGATCCACGTGGACGACGTGACCGTGAAACCGGGCGACGAGGTCATCGCCGGGGTGACGCGGATGGCTGCGGTCAGGCACCTCTCGGACAGGGTCCATCATCAGCTGGGTGACTACACCACCGGCGGCGGTGACCACGTGCACTTCCAGCTCAACAACGCGAAGGACTCGCGCTACAAGGGACTCAAGGGTGCGATCGCGGTGGGCGGCTCCTAGTCCTCCGCGGAGTCCTCGCGCTCGATGAAGCCACGGAACCGCCGGTCGAACTCGTAGCGCTCGAGCATCACCTGGCGCTCGCACCCGAGGCACTTGAGCTTGATGTCGGCACCCACGCGCGTGACCTCCCACTCGTTGGCCCCGCAGGGGTGCGGCTTCTTGAGTTTCACCACGTTGCCAACGTGCACGGGTGTGATGGGAACAGCCATGTACGCCTCCCGGCGATCGTGGTGACGGGTGTGCGGGGGCGCTTTCGCCCGGCGCGCCTGCGGTATAACAGTGTATACGCTTGGGGCCCCCTCGCCTGAGGGCCCCGCCACCGAGGAGGAACCATGCGCACCCCCGCGATCCTTTCAGTACTGGGCGAAGACCGTGTCGGCATCGTCGCCACCGTCTCCCGCGTGCTCGCCGAGTCTCACGCGAACATCGAAGACATCCGCCAGACCATCATCGGCGGCATCTTCTCGATGACCATGCTCGTGACGGTCGACGAGGAACAGGTCGCTTTCGACGTGCTGCAGGCCCGCCTTGCCGAGTCTGCCGACGAGCTCGGTCTCCAGATCACGCTGCAGCGTGAGGACGTCTTCCGATTCATGCACCGCATCTAGCCCACACCACCCACTCACGCCGACCCCCGACCCGGAGGCCACCCAAGTGCAGATCACTCCCGAGGAGATCGTCGAAACGCTGCTCATGATGACGCAGCAGAGCCTCGACATCCGTACCGTCACGCTCGGCCTGTCCCTCTCGGACTGCGCCGATTCCGACATCGACGTCGCCGTCCGCCGCGTCTACGAGCGCGTGACTTCGGCCGCCGACAAGCTCTTGCCGGTCGCGGCGCAGATCGAGGCCGAGTACGGCATCCCGATCGTCAACAAGCGCATCTCGGTGACCCCGATCGCACAGCTCGCCTCAGCCTGCCGTGCCGAGGACATCTCGCCCTTCGCCGAGGCTCTCGACCGGGCGGCCAAGGAAGTGGGCGTCGACTTCATCGGAGGGTTCTCGGCGCTGGTGCACAAGGGCATCGGTGACGGCGAGCGACGTCTCATCAACTCGATCCCATCGGCGCTGGCCACCACCGACCGCGTCTGCGCCTCCGTCAACGTCGCTACCACGCGCGCGGGCATCAACATGGATGCCGTGCTGCTGATGGCGCAGACCGTGAAGGCCGCCGCCGAGGCGACCGCGGACCGCGACTGCCTGGGCTGCGCGAAGCTCGTCGTGTTCGCCAACATGGTCGAGGACAACCCGTTCATGGCGGGCGCGGTCCACGGTGTGGGCGAGCCCGACGCGGTCATCAACGTCGGCATCTCGGGACCCGGCGTGGTGCGCGCAGTCGTCTCCGCGCTCCCGGAGGACGCCGATCTGACCACCGTCGCCGAGGCGATCAAGGGAACGTCGTTCAAGATCACGCGTATGGGTGAGCTGGTCGCGCGCGAGGCGGCCCGCCGCCTCGGCGTGGAGATGGGCATCGTCGACCTTTCGCTGGCTCCGACGCCCGCCGAGGGCGATTCGGTCGCGGCGATCATCGAGGCGATGGGCGTGGGGCGCTGCGGCGGACCCGGCACCACCGCCGCACTCGCGATGCTCAACGACGCGGTCAAGAAGGGCGGCGCGATGGGCACCTCGTCCACGGGCGGCCTCTCGGGCGCCTTCATCCCCGTCTCCGAGGACGCCGGCATGATCCGGGCCGCCGAGTCGGGAGCGCTGACGCTCGAGAAGCTCGAGGCCATGACGGCTGTGTGCTCGGTGGGGCTCGACATGATCGCGGTTCCGGGCGACACCACCGTGGAGACGCTCGCGGGCGTGATCGCCGACGAGTGCGCGATCGGCGTGGTGAACTCGAAGACGACGGCCGTGCGCATCATCCCGGCCATCGGCAAGAGCGTGGGCGACCGGCTGAGCTTCGGCGGCCTGCTCGGCGAGGCGCCGGTCATGCCGGTGAACCAGTGGGCCGGCACGGTCTTCGCGCACCGCGGCGGCAGGCTCCCCGCCCCGCTGCAGTCGCTGAAGAACTAGCAGCGCGGAGGAGAGGCGGGACGTTTCGCGCGGACCGGCATCTGGCTGAGCAGTGTGTGGACATCGGGCGTCAGGGACGTCCGGAAATCGAGTGCAGCCGAAGGGTCGGCAAGCGGAACGGGCCCGTCAATCGCGCGACATGCCGCCACCAGTGAGATGAGCGGTTCGTACAGCGGGTGGGTTTCATTCAACTCGAAGTAGATGCCGTGCCCACTGCGTCCCATGCAGATCAATCCCAGGGCCTCGAGCCGCGCGATCTCACGCTGCACGCTCGATATCCCGACCCCCGTGTGCCGCACAAGCTCGCGCATCCAGTAGTGCCCGGACGGGGCGGACAGGAGTCTGTCGAGAACGAGCGCCCGAGCGCCCGACCCCAATAGGCTCTCCAGCAGCGACCGTGGCTGTCTCGGCATGGACTCACACCTTCCCCTCACATGTGCGACTGTCGGCGGACCTGCCCCGGAACGAAGGCGTCTCCGCGGGAACCTTGGCCTGTGATGCGTCCGCTATGGCGTTTAGGTACAGCTGTACCTAAACGGCGTACACCACACGATGAGACCTCGGAGCACGAGACGGTCGCCGTGGCGGTGCACCGAACTCGAGCTCACGCAACGGAGAATTGCGCCTTCGGGATTACCGGAAGCGTGCAAGATTCATAATCAGCGTCCTAGATGCCGACGGCCTCGCGGAACTCGCGAACCTGGCGGCGCGCCACCGGGATGTGGGTTTCGTCGCGATCTCCCGCGACCACCACGTAGGAGCCGTCGACGCGCAGGATCTCGCGCACCTTGTTGAGGTTCACCAGGAAGCTACGGTGGACCCGCACGAACGAGTCGCGCGTCAGCCGGCCTTCGAGGTCGCCGAGCGTCATGTCGACGAGGTACTGGTTCTCATAGGTGTGCGCGTAGGTCGACTTGTTGCGCGCGGAGAGATACACGATCTCGTCGACGGTGAGCAGCACCGTACGCCCGCCCTTGCGGACCGCGAGCTTGCGGAACTCGAGCTCGCCGCCGTTCAGCGCCTCGCCGCTCATTCGCTTGCGGCCGCGGGCGAGGCTCTCGACCCGCGCGGCCAGTTCGAGGATGTTGAAGGGCTTGGTGACGTACTGCTGCACGCCCTGCTTGAACGCGAGGATCTTGGCGAGGTCCTGGTTCTTGGCGGTGAGCATGATGACGGGGACGTCGGCGGTCGCCGGGTTGTTGCGCATGTCCATCAGCGCCATCCAGCCGTCGACGCGCGGCATCATGATGTCGAGCAGCACCACGTCGACTGACTCGCGGTTGAGCACCTCGATGCCTTCGGCGCCGTCGCCTCCCGAATGGACTCGCATCCCCTCGGACTCGAGCCCCATCCTGATCATCTCTACGATCGCCTGATCGTCGTCGATGACGAGTACTGAGATGGGTTCGTCAGACACCGTTCACACCCCTTGAGGCACCGATTGGGAAGCGTTTCCTGCCGAAAAGCCCCACAGGGAACCGTTCGTCGTCTCTGATTGTACCCAACAGAAGGTGACTCGGGTTGTCACTTTGGGCACAGATTCGCGGGCTGCATCGCGACTAGGGTTTACCGGCCCTCAACCAGCGGTCCATCGCCTGGGCGGACTTCTTGCCCGCCCCCATGGCGAGGATGACGGTCGCCGCGCCGGTCACGATGTCGCCGCCGGCGAACACCCCGCGCAGGCTGGTCGCGCCCTCGTCGTCGGCCATGATGTAGCCGCGTGACGACATCTCCATCTCGGGAGCGGCCTTCGCGGTCAGCGGATTGGCTCGGGTGCCCACCGCCATGATCACGGTGTCGCAGTCGATGACGAAATCCGAGTCCATCACGCACACCGGCGCGCGGCGTCCGCTCGCGTCCGCCTCGCCGAGCTCCATACGGGTCGCCACGATGCCGGTGACCCAGCCGTCGTGTCCCCGGATCTCGAGCGGCGAGCACAGCATCTTGAACTCGACGCCCTCCTCCTTGGCGTGGTGCACCTCTTCACGACGCGCCGGCATCTCATCAGCGGTCCGGCGGTACACGAGGAAGACCTCCTCGGCGCCCAGGCGCAGCGCGGTGCGAGCCGCGTCCATCGCGACGTTGCCGCCGCCGACCACCGCAACCTTGCGACCCCGCCACACCGGCGTGTCTGCCTTGGGGAACTCGTAGGCGCGCATCAGGTTCACGCGGGTAAGGAACTCGTTGGCCGAGTACACCCCGTTGAGGTTCTCACCCGGTATGCCCATGAACACCGGCAGGCCGGCCCCGCTGCCGATGAAGACGGCGTCGAAGCCTTCCTCGGACATGAGCTCTTCGACGGTTGCGATCTGCCCGACCACGAAGTCGGTTTCGAGCTTCACGCCCATCTCGCCGAGGTTGTCGATCTCGGACTGCACGATCTGCTTGGGCAGCCGGAACTCGGGGATTCCGTACGTGAGCACGCCGCCGGCGGCGTGGAGCGACTCGAAGATCGTGACGTCGTGGCCGAGCTTGGCGAGCTCGCCGGCACACGCCAGACCCGCGGGCCCGCTGCCGACGACGGCGCAGCGATAGCCGCTCGGGTCGGCGATCTCAGGGACGCAGCGGTGATCGAGGTCGCAGGCCAGGTCGCGGTCGCCCAGCCAGCGCTCGAGGCGGCCTATTGCGACAGGGTCGCCCTTCTTCGCCAGCACGCACGACGCCTCGCACTGCTCCTCCTGGGGGCAGACGCGACCGCATACCGCCGGAAGCGCGTTGCGCTCCTTGAGCACGCGGATGCCGTCGTCGTAGTCGCCATCGATGATGTGGCCGATGAACGACTTGATGTCGATGTTGACCGGGCAGCCGCCGATGCAGGTGGCGTTCTTGCACTGCAGGCACCGCATCGCCTCGGCATGCGCCTCGGCCTCGCTGTAGCCGAGCCCGACCTCGTCGAAGCCCTGAGCGCGCTCGGTTGCGTTGCGCTCCGGCATCGGAGTGCGGGGTTCACGGCTGGCTTTGTGGCGCGGCTTCTCGGCGGGAGCCGGGGTGGTGTCGTCTATGTGTGGCACGAGCAACTCCTGCTGAAGTCGGCGTCGGCGAGACGCTCGTCGTCGTTGTAGATGCGCTGGCGGCTCATGAGCTCCTCCCAGTCCACGGCGTGACCGTCGAAGTCGGGCCCGTCCACGCACCCGAACTTGAGCTCGTCACCCACCGAGACGCGGCAGGCGCCGCACATGCCGGTGCCGTCGACCATGATCGGGTTGAGCGACACCGTGGTCGGCACCCCGAAATCGCGCGTCGTGGCGGCGCAGAACTTCATCATGATCGCGGGTCCCACGGCAAACGCGTGGTCGAGTGTCCCTGCTTCGCACATCGCCTTGAGCGGATGCGTCACAAGCCCCTTATCGCCTGCCGAGCCGTCGTCGGTCATCACCGAGAAGCTCGCGAGCGGAAGCGACCGCAGCTCGTCCTCAAGAACCAGCAACTCGGCGTTTCGCGCACCGAGAACCACGTGCACCTCATTGCCGGCCGCAGCCATCGCACGCGCGACCGGGTAGGCGACCGCAGCCCCCACGCCGCCGCCGACGACCGCCACGCGCCCGAGCCCCTCCACGTGAGTGGGCGTGCCGAGAGGACCGACCACGTCGGCGAGCACGTCACCCTCCGTGAGGTGCGACATAAGGTGCGTGGTCTTGCCAACGCGCATGAAGATGAAGCGGACCCAGCCCTCCGAAGCGGACCAGTCGGAGAACGTGAGCGGGATGCGCTCGCCGCCCTCGACCGCGCGCACCATCAGGAACTGGCCGGCCTGAACCTTCGCGGCGATACGGGGCGCTTCGACACCCATCTCGAAGACGGAGTCAGAGAGCTGCCGAGCGTGGACTATGCGGAACACCGATACCTCCGAGTCATACAAACACGATCGCCACGGTGAGGCGACGCCCCCTGGAGCATGAGCTGCACGAAGCGTCAGCTCGATGCTCCACCGGCCTCGACGCGCACGCAAAGCGTGCGTCACCGAGGCCCAGATTATAGGACGCTGGCGCGCGGATTGCTCACCGATGCGCCTGACTGTTATGATTCCTCTCGGTGATAGCGCCTTCCGGAGGCATCTACCCTATACGACGCAGCAGTCCGCCGGAGGAACCACAACAGTGAAACGTAGCCGCAGCATCATCGCTCTCCTCTTGGTCGCCGTCATGGCGTTCGGCTTTGCCGCGCCCGCAGGCGCAGCTACCCAGTCCGAGGCCGATGCCCACCAGCAGAACGCCGCCGAGGCGCGCAAGAAGGCTGCTGCTGCTGAGGAAGCCGCCGACAAGCTCCTGGCCGAGACCGCGGAACTCGACAAGCAGATCGACGCGCTCCAGGACAAGGCGGATGCGCTCGAGCCCCAGATCAACGACGCCACCTCGCGCACCAACCGCTTGCGCGCTGAGGTCGACGGCCTCAAAGGCGAGGTCACCGCGCTGCAGCGTGAGATCGACGAGACCCAGGCCGAGTACAAGGTGCAGCAGGGCCTGCTCGCCGACCGGGTTGAAGCGAGCTACAAGCAGGGCCAGTGGTTCTACTTCGACATCCTTCTCGGCTCCCAGGACTTCGACGACCTGATCAGCCGCACCGAGCTCGTCACCCGCGTCATCGAGTCGAACAACAACATCGCAGCCGGCCTTGCCGATACGCGCGACAACCTCACCCGCTCCCGCGTCGAACTCGACCGCACGCTCGAGGCCGTGAACCTCAGGCGCAAAGAAGCCGAGGCGGTCCAGAAGAAGCTCGTCGGCCTCCAGTCTGAGCGACAGGCCGCGGTCAACGCGCAGGAAGCCATCTACGACAAGAAGTCCGACCTCATGGCCGAGAACAAGGCCAACGCCAAGCGCCTGCGCGCGCTTGCGGAGTCGGAGGAGCGCGAATCGGCCCGGATCGAAGCCGAACTCTCCGGCAGCGGCTCAGGCTACTTCGATGGGGAGATGGCGTGGCCGGTTCCCGGATTCACGCGCGTGAGCTCGCCGTACGGCTGGCGCATCTGCCCCTTCCACGGGCGCGAGTTCCACCCCGGCATCGACATCGGCCGCAAGGCTGACGGCACCGCCATCAACGGCGCGGCGATCGTCGCGACCGGCGGCGGCACAGTCATCTATGCCGGATATCGCGGCGGCTACGGCAACACCGTCATGGTCGACCACGGCAACGGGGTCGTGACCCTGTACGCGCACCAGCAGTCGGGCGGCATCAAGGTCGGGGTCGGCCAGAAGGTCAGCAAGGGCCAGCGGATCGGCACGGTCGGCAGCACCGGCTACTCGACCGGTCCGCACCTGCACTTCGAGGTTCGCGTCAACGGCCAGGCGAAGAGCCCGGCCAGCTACCTGTAGAGATCGCCCGCTATCGACCTACTGGCGCTGCCAGTCAAGCGCGGACTCCACAGCGGTGGCTACGGACCGCGACACACTTCTTGTCCCGCCGAGGACCCAGCCCGCCGAGACGGTGCCCGACTTCGCCGTCAGCCACGTCTTCGTCTCCGTCGACAGCACGGTCGACTGCGTGAGCAGGACCGGACCGTCAGAGGCGGCTGCGATGTTGGCGCCCGAAAGCGCGTCGGCAAGCGAGGAGGCTACCGAGATCGCGTCGGACTCGAGCCACCCCTCGGCGATTCCGTGGTTCGCGATGGCGACAGCGGTGGAGTAGCGATTCCCTCCGTACCAGCGTTCGGCACCAAGCGACACGATGACCGCGTCCGACACGCTCGCCTCTCCGCCACCCACGATCACCCGAGTGGGCTGGGGAAGGGCGGCGATAGCCGCGGCGGTCTCGGAGGGGACGCTGGACGGGCCGGTAAGCAGAATGGGGGCGCCGGTGTTGGCACAGACCGCGGACAGCGCGAGGGCATCCGGGAAGTGCGAGGACTCGGCGCCGTTCGCGATGAGCGCGACCGCGGGCACCTCTCCGGGACGCTGTTCGCGCATCACGCGGGCGATCTCGGCGGCGGTTTCGTAACGGGAGCGACCGGCGATGCGATCCCACTCCAAGTCCGTCGCGCCACCAGCCTGGAGCTCAGCGAGTATCTGCGGCATGCGGGCGTCGGGGATGACGTTGGTGCCTCCCACGACGTGCACCCGCACGCTGTCGTTGGCGGACCCGATCTCACGCAGCGCAGTGCGCACGCTCTGCGGCACGGTCGAGTACGACCCCAGCATGAGCGGTGCGTCGTCGAAGGCCCACACGAGCCCTGCCGCTGCGAGGGGGTCGGCGGCGAACCGGTCCTCCCCGGACGCAACCACGATGTGCGTGACGCCCGTCCATCCGGGGTGCGCACCGCGCGCGATCTCGACAGCCGTCTCGTAGCGATCGGCGCCGGAGAGCCGGTCCACGTCGGCGACGAGCGGAACCGTGGCCGCCGCCCTGACGGCCCTGTCGGCGTTCAGCCGACCGCCGGATGCACAGGAGGCGGCGTACTCGGTCTTGTAGTCCACGTTTTCGAGAATCGCCCGCCGCACCTGACGCGCCGACAGCGAGGGATTAGCCGACAGGACCAGCGCCGCCACACCAGAGACGTGCGGTGCGGCCATCGACGTGCCGTTCATGTATGCGTACTGGTACGTGTAGTTGAACGCGTGGCTGCCAAGGGGAATAGTGCTTGCAATGTACTCACCGGGCGCGAACACGTCGACGGTGTAGCGCCCGTAGTTCGAGAACCAGAGGCGCCGCTCGTTTCTCGCCATCGCGCCAACAGAGATGACATTGGGGCTGTCCGAAGTCGCAGGCCAGAAAGCCGTCGATCCGTCGTTGTTGACGTGGTCGTTTCCGGCCGCGGCTACGAACAGGACATCCGCCTCCTCGATGGCCTCCTGCAAGGCGATGTCCTCGTAGGTGTTGGGATCCTTGTTCCAAGGCGCGCCCCACGACGCGTTGATGATGTCCGCGCCGTTTGTGATCGCGTAGTCGATGCCCTCCATCGCGTCGATGGAGCTGGCCTGCCCGTCACCCGCCGGGAAGATCCGGACCGGCATGATCTTGACCCCGGGAGCGACTCCCGAGATTCCCGTCAGGTTGTTTCCTGAGGCGGCGATGATGCCTGCCACGTGCGTGCCGTGGCCAACGTCCGGGTCCGCGTCTTGGGGATCGTTGTTGCCGGCGCCGTAGGTGTTCCACCCGCGGATGTCATCCACATACTCGTTGTGGTCGTCGTCGATACCGTTGGCCGGTATCTCATCGACGTTGACCCAGATGTTGTCTTGGAGGTCCGGGTGCAGGTAGTCGACGCCGCCATCCAGGACGGCGACCACCACGTCGGGCGACCCGGTCGTCGTATCCCACGCCTCGGGCGCGTCGATATCGGCGTCCACCAGCGGCGCTGGCGTGTTGGGATTGTCGACGGTGAACTTCCCGTCGTTGTGCAGCCCCCATTGATGGCGGAAGTGCGGGTCGTTTGGGATGACGCTCGCGTAGTCGTAGAGGAAGTTGGGCTGCGCATAGGCGACTCCGGGCATCCGGGAGTACTTGGCGATCGCCTCGTCGACCGTGACGCCCTTGCCCAGGCGCACGAGCCGCGCCCGCTGACGACCCACCTTCGCCTCTTCCGAGGTGGCCACGCCCACCCGCGCCGCAGTGTCGCGACGCGCGTTCGCGCTTACCCCGGGCTCGAAGACGACGATGACCTCGCCTGCCTTGGCTTTGGGCTGCCGCGACTGAGGGGCGGGCTCGGATGCGTTTCGAGACCCGGCGGCGGCGGGTGCAGCCACGCCGAGCGCGAGAGAAACCGCAAGCGTCAGCGCGACAGAAGTGCGTGCAAGTCGGTGCATCCGTGCCTCACGTCCCGAAGTCGAGTGCGGTACGCCACAGCGTGCCGCACAAACCGTGCCGCCGTGGTGCCGGCGGCGAAAATATCAGCCGGCGTTGTACTCCCGCATCGCGCTCACCACTCCGTGCTCGAGGATATGCATGACCGCTTGGGCACCCGTCGGAATCGACGCCGAGAGCTCCTCGAGCGACTCTCCCTTGAGCTGCTGCAGGACCCAGTCGGCGGGATCCATCCGCCCGGGAGGCCTGCCCACGCCGATGCGGACGCGCAGGTACTCGTCCGTTCCCAGCTTCTCGTGGATCGAGCGGAGCCCGTTGTGCCCGCCGTGGCCGCCGCCCTTCTTGCATAGCACGCGGCCCGGGGCCAGATCGATGTCGTCATGGACGATGATGATCTGGTCGGCGTTTGCATCGTGGAGCTCGGCCAACTTCTTGACCGAGCTCCCCGACAGGTTCATGAACGTCTGCGGCTTGGCGAGCACGAGCTCGCCCTCCCCGAACCGCACCGCCGCGACCTTCGCTCCGCCCTGGTCCTTCCAGTAGGCGGCGCGCAGGTTCTCGGCGAGCAGGTCTACGACGAGGAAGCCGGCGTTGTGACGCGTAAGCTCGTACTGCGGCCCCGGATTACCGAGACCCACGACCAGGTGGCTCATACCGCCCGGCCCTTCCGGTCATGATTCACGAGCTGCCTACTCCTCGGTCGCGGCCTTGCCGATGACCTCAGGCTCGGCGGCCTCCTCGACGACCTCTTCCTCGGCCTCGACGGTCGGGGTGGTGACGGACGCGACCACGAGCTCAGCGTCGTCGAGGATCGTGACACCCTCGGGGGCGACGAGGTCGCTCACGTGCAGGTTGTCGCCGATCTCGAGCGCCGAGACGTCCTGCTCGATGGCCTCAGGCATGTCGCCCGGTCGGGCCTCGATGTGGACTTCGTGCAGGCTCACGTTCAGCACGCCGCCCGCCTTCACGCCGGCCGGATCGTTGATCAGGTGGAGCGTGACGACCGCGTGGATCGTCTCGGTCATCGAGACCTCGAGGAAGTCGATGTGAGTGACGTGACCCTTGACCGGCGAGTGCTGGACCTCACGAATCATCGCGTTGATCGGCTTCTTCTCGCCCTCAAGCTTGAGGGAGACGAGCGTCGAACCTGTCGCGTGGTGCGCGGCGAACAGGTCGAAGTCGTGGCGCTCGACCTGGAGGGAGAGCGGCTCGCGGCCAAGGCCGTAGAGCACCGCCGGGATCTTGCCGACGTGCGCCAGACGCTTGGACGACTTGCCGATTACCTCGCGAGGTGCCGCGTTGATTTCGCTGGAGGCGGTCATGTAGTGCTCCTTTTCGATGGTGTGCTTCGGTTGTTTCCTACCCTTGCACGCGGACGAGTCGGCGGGTTGCCGACCCGGTTTAGAGCTGGAAGTCGGGGTCGAAGAGCTCGGAGACCGACTCGTCGTTGAACACGTTGTCGATTGCAGCCGCGATGAGCGGGGCGACCGACAGGATCTTGATCTTGCCGTGCTGCTTCTCGGCGGGAACCGGGATGGTGTTGCACACCACGACCTCGACCACGGGAGAACCCTCGATGCGCTCGTACGCGGGCGGCGAGAATATGCCGTGCGTCGCCGTGACGTAGACCTTCTCGGCACCGGCGGTGATGAGCGCCTTGGCGCCCTCGGTCACCGAGCCGGCCGTGTCGATCATGTCGTCGGCGATGATGCAGGTGCGCCCCTCGACGTTGCCGATGACGTGCGTGATCTCGGCGACGTTGTGCTCGGGACGGCCCTTGTGCATGATCGCGAGCGGTGCGCCGAGCATGTCCGCGAGCTTCTTACACGCCTTGGCGCGGCCCACGTCCGGCGAGACGACGCAGCAGTTGTCGAGGTTCAGCGACTCGAAGTAGTCGGCGAGGATCGGCAGCGCGGTCAGGTGGTTCACGGGCTGGTTGAAGAAACCCTGTATCTGACCCTGGTGCAGGTCCATCGCGATGACCTTGTCGACGCCCGAGGTGGTGAGCAGGTCGGCGACGAGCTTCGCGGTGATCGGCTCGCGCGCCGCGCTCTTCTTGTCCTGCCGCGCGTAGCTGTAGTGCGGGATGACCGCGGTGATGGCCTTGGCCGAGGCGCGCTTGGCGGCGTCGACCATGATGAGCATCTCCATGAGCATGTCGTTCACGGGCGAGCACGCCGACTGGATGATGAACACCTCGGCGCCACGGACGCTCTCGAGGTAGCGGACGTAGATCTCACCGTTGGCGAACTTGCGGATCCGTACGTTGCCGAGCTCCACACCCAGGTGGCGAGCGACGTCTTCGGACAGCTCGGGATTGCTCGTTCCGGAGAAGAGCAACATACGCTTACCGCTTTCAACCATGCCGAATCGTCCCTTCGCCGCCGCGGCGGCTTACTCGTCCTTGCGCTTCTTGCGCTCGGCCCACCCCTCGATCACGCGCTGCTCGCAGCGCTCGATCGCGAGGGATCCGGCCGGTACGTCCCGGGCGATGGCGCTGCCAGCTCCCGTGACCGCGCCCTTGCCGATGCGGACCGGCGCAACCAGCATCGTATCAGAGCCGACGAACGCGCCGTCCTCGATCACGGTCGGATGCTTGTTCACGCCGTCGTAGTTGCAGGTGATCGTGCCGGCGCCCACGTTCACGCCCTTGCCGATCGTCGCGTCCCCGATGTAGGAGAGGTGCGGGACCTTGCTGCCCTCGCCCACCACCGAGTTCTTGATCTCCACGCTCGCGCCGGCCTTGGCCTTGGCCTCGAGCACCGCGCCCGGACGCAGGTAGGCGACCGGTCCAACGCTCGCCCCCTCACCCACCTTCGCGCCGATCACGACGCTCGAGTCGACCGTCGCACCCTCGGCGATCACGGAATCGGTGATACGGGTGCCCGGGCCGATGAGCGCCCGGTCGCCGATCGTGGTCGAGCCCATGAGGAACGTCATCGGCAGAATCTCGACGTCGCGGCCGATCTCGACGTGCGGGCCGATCCACACGAGCCCCGGGTCGGTCATCGTGACGCCCGAGAGCATGTGGCCGGTGTTGATGCGGCGCTGGAGTACGGCGTTGGCCTCGGCGAGCTGGACGCGAGAGTTCACGCCGAGCGTCTCGAGCGGGTCGTCGGTGGCCATCGCGCTCACACCGAGGCCTTCGTTGTTGAACACCGCGATCATGTCGGTGAGGTAGTACTCGCCCTGTGCGTTGTCGGTGCTCAGGCGGTCGAGGTGCGCGAAAAGCACCGCGGCGTCGAAGCAGTAGGTGCCGGTGTTGACCTCGTCGATGTCGTGCTGCCCCGGTGCCAGATCCTTGTGCTCGACGATGGCGGAGACCTCACCATCGCGGCCGCGGACGATGCGCCCGTAGCCGGTGGGGTCGGGCAGGTGCGTGGTGAGCACCGTGACCGCCGAGCCGGACGACTCGCGCATCGCAATCAGGCCGGCGATCGTCTCGGCACGCAGAAGCGGGGTGTCTCCCGAGAGAACCACGAGCGAGCCGGTGATGCCCATAAGCTCGTCACGGGCGCACATCACGGCGTGGCCGGTTCCGAGCTGCTGGTCCTGCCGCACGGCGGGAACGCCGCCGATGAGCGCCTCGACGGCCTCGGCCTTGTGGCCGGTGACGGCGACCACGCGCTCGCAGCCGGCCTCGCGAGCGGCCTCCACGACGAGCTGCACCATCGGCACGCCAAGCACCTCGTGGGCGACCTTCGGCTTGTCGGACTTCATGCGCGTGCCTTCGCCTGCGGCGAGGATCAGGGCGGTTGCGGTCATGGCTCGTCCCCTCATGTCCGCGCCCTGCGACGGGCGCCGTGGGCGCGGCCTTTGAGATCGGCGGGCCGCGCGTGAGATTGAAGTGGCTGGGGCACCAGGATTCGAACCTGGATTACGGGAACCAAAATCCCGAGTCCTACCATTGAACGATGCCCCAATGAAGCAGCACCGGACACCCCGGTGCGCCGCCAGTGTAGGAAGTGCCCGAGGCGCGGTCAACCGCGGGCGCGTCGATACCGCCACCCTGAGGGCGTATCTACCGGGTTTCTATGCCTCTGCAACCATCGGCATGGTGGCGGCCGCGGCGAGGAACGCGTCCACGCCGCCATCGACCTGAAACTGGTCGAGGACCGCCTGCTGGATGTGCGAACGCGCATCCGAGTTGATCGGATGGCAGATGTCACGGAACTCGCCACTGGGCAACTTCCGGGAAGGCATCGCGACGAACAGCCCCTTGTCGCCATTGACGACACGCAGATCGTGGATGACGAAGCAGTCGTCGATCACGATGCTTGCGATGGCCACGACCTTGTTCATGGCCACGGGACGAAGGGTCACCTTGGTGATATTCATGATCTCCCCCCTTGCGGGTCGTTACTTGCGAGCGGCCCCCACCGCTCGTGCAGTACCAAACATCCCACTTAGTACCGGCACGCGTCTACATCATTCGACGCGTCTCCTTTAAATCCTACTCTTCTCTCTCTCATACAGCACGCGTTCTGCGACAACAACATCGATTGGTTTGTCGACATCGGCCCCGATTGATGCATGCGGGGTGAATATCGCCACGCAGTTTCCTCCGAGAAGCTCGGCCATCTTGCGCTCGACGTCGGCGGGGCGGAGCCTGCCGGCGAGAAGCCTCACGATGAAGCGGAAGCCGATGACGCGCGCCATGGCGACGGGGCTCTTGCGGGTCTCGAAGAGGCGCTGCCCGATGTCCCGATTGCGCTCGACGAGCTCCGGGTCGATCAGAGTGACGTTGCCGCCGGTGACGTTGCCATCGACGATGCGCACGAACGTGCGCTTGGAGCCGGGAAACTGCGCGATCATGTCGGCCTCGCGCACCAGCGGATAGCTGAACTGGGCACCGCTCTCGATGCTGCGGGTCACGAAGTCATCGACCGCCTCGGGCGTCAGGGCGGGGATGTCACCGGTCGCGATGAGCTTTGGGCGGTCGTTTCTGAACGAGTCGACGCCGGCGAAGATGTTGTCGGCGAAGCGCTGGTCGGAGACGACGATCTTGTCAGCCTTGTCGACCCAGTCTCCAAGGCCCTGGGCGGTCGGTACCACCACAGCGATGCCCTCGACCGTCTCGGAGGCTCTCAGGGCCTCCACGACCCATTCGACCATCGGCTTGCCTGCGACCGGAACGAGTCCTTTGATGCGGACGGTCGGGTCGATGACCTCACCCGAGCCGCCTGCGAGTATGACTGCATCGACCTTCACGCGAGCTCCTCCACCACGACCTCGACCCCTGAAGGCCTCAGCCGAGTCGCCTGACCCCACCATCCCCGGCTGCGCGCCAGCTCCGCGCCCTTCTCGGCGGCGTGACTTGAGTCGCAGATGGCGAACACCGCCGATCCCGACCCCGACACCGCCGCTCCGAGCACCCCGGGGAGTTCCTGCACGTATGCTAGCGCGTCCGCGATTGCGGGGACGACGCTGAGAGCGGCCTTCTCGAGATTGTTGGAGAGCGCCGACGCCACTGCGGTCGCGTCCCGGGCCTCCAGGGCGGCCAACACCTCACCGGGTGCGCCCGGCTCGACCGGATCGGCGTCGAAGGCTGCATACGCGGCGGCCGTAGGCACCGGCTTCAGGGGCCGCACGACGAGCATCGGCGCGTCGAGTCCGAGGAGTTCCCGATCGAGCACGTCCCCGCGGCCCGTCATGAGCGCGCAGCCGCTCTCGCCGAGAAAGAAGGCGACGTCGGCGCCGATGGCGCGCGCCGCTCGGACGCAGCGCTCGTCGTCTCTGTCGGCGCCCCACAGGCGCGCGAGGCCCGCGATGACTGCGGCGGCGTCTGAGGAGCCGCCACCCAGGCCCGCGCCGTGGGGAGTGCGCTTGGTGAGCGTGATCTCGACACGGGGTTCTCGGCCGAACTCCGCCCCCAGCGCCTGTGCAGCTCGCCACGCCAGATTGCGCTCGGCCGGAACGCCGACGTCGGGGATGCAGACGAGCGAGAGTACCCCGGCCGTCCTGAGCACCACCTCGTCGCGCAGGTCGATGGCGTGCATCACCGTGGTGACCTCGTGGTATCCGTCGGCGAGGACCTCCCCCACACCCAGGAAGAGGTTCACTTTCGCCGGCGCCTGTACCCGCACTGCGTTCATGTGCCCATCATACGAAAGAGCGCGGGCCCTTGCGGGCTCCGCGCTCATTCAAGACCGGTATGTGTGGTGTGAGTTAGTTCAACCACGGGAAGAGGCTCTCGCCGCTCTCAGGATGGGAGAGCTCCACGGTGCCCGTGAGAATGTCGACGTACTGGTAGGAGGCACGCGCGGTGCGCTCGCGCTTCTCCTGCACTTCGACCACGAACAGGGCGGGATGCGTCTGCATCAAGATCCCCTCACGCTCCACGATCTTGGAGCGCCCCATGTTTGCTTTGACTCGGATCTTACTGCCGGTCAGTTCTTCGAGGTCTGAACGGATGCGACCGACGACCTCGGCCTGACGTGCAAGGTCCATATAAGAAGCCTCCTCTGGGTCAGGGGAGGATTATAGCGGATTAATGTGCCGATTACCAGCGACTATGCATAACAACGCACGTATCGCAAGACCGAATCTAGCCGAGCGCCCGAGCGAGTGCGACGAACCGTTCGGGCTCGAGTGTCTCGGCACGCGCGGAGCCGTCGATTCCGGCCTCGGCGAGCGCGGCGTCCAGCCTGCCGGTCTCGATTCCGAGGGCGGACTTCAGCGAGTTGCGCACGGTCTTCCTGCGCTGCGCGAAAGCGGCGTCGGCGACGCGCGAAGCGGCCTCGATGAGCGCCTGCTCGGCGAGCGGTTCGCGGCGCTCGAGGCGGATGACCGCCGAGTCGACGCGGGGCGGCGGCAGGAAGCACCCGGGCGCCACCTGGAACCGGCCGGCGGGGAGCGCGCGCAGCCTGAGCTTGACGGTGTAGGAGCCGTACGCCTTGGTGCCCGGTGAGGCGGCCATGCGATCGGCCACCTCGGACTGCACCATCACGGTCGCCTGCTGAAGCGAAGGCATGAGCTCGAAGAAGCGCAACACCACGGTCGCGGCGACCGCGTACGGCAGGTTCGCGACGAGTGCCGTTGGAGCCCCGAACGCCTCACTCACCTCGGCGACGGAGACCTGGGCGGCGTCCGCGTGGACGAGAGCGAAACGGTCGCACTCGGCGATCGTCTCGGCGAGGACGGCTTCGAGGTCGTTGTCGCGTTCGACCGCGACGATGGCGCCGGCCGCCTCGCACAGCGCGACGGTGAGCGTGCCGATGCCGGGACCGACTTCGAGCACCACCTCGGCGGGGTCGATGTCGGCGAGATCGAGGATGCGTCCGATGACGTTGTCATCGACGAGGAAATGCTGCCCGAGGGACTTCTTGGTGTAGAGGCCGTGGCTCTTGAGCACGGCCAGGGTCGCGGAGGGCGACGCGAGGGGTGAGTGCTCCACGTCAGTCCAGGATGATGATCGTGACCGAGCGCCGACCCCACCGGATGCACTCGGCGACCGTGTCGAAGCACAGGTCGATGCGAGCGCCCTTGATGGCGCCACCGGTGTCCGCGGCGACCGCATAGCCGTAGCCGGGCACGTAGACGCGAGTGCCGAGCGGGATGAAGCGCGGGTCGACGGCGATGACGCCGTACTGCGCGCGAGCGCCGGTCGCGGTCGTGAAGTCGAGGTCGGGCTGCTGCGGCGAGTAGGCGGTCGTCTCGACGAGCACGCGGCGGCCGTGGGTCGGGGCCTTCCCGGGGTTCGCGGCGAACACCGGGGAGTAGGCGCGGCCTGTGCCGACCGCGACCACGCGCGTCTCGGCCTGGCTGACGACGTGCTCGGCGGTGAGCGCGCGGGTCGACTCGAGGCCGCCAAAGACCATCAGGCGAAACACCTTGAGGACGCGGCCTTCGGAGCCCTCGATGACGACGCGGCGCTGACCCTCGCGGAGCGTGGGATCGGGACGCTCTTCGACTGCGGGCGAGACCGTGGTCTCCTCCTGCTCGATGCGCACGAACGATTCGGGTGCCGAGATGGTCATACCGCTTCGGAGCGGAGCTTCGAGCGCGGGGCTGATCGCGGTATTGAGTGAGGGGTCGGCACCGGCGGCGACGAGCGCGTCGGCCACCGTCTCGCCGACGACGTCGAGCTCGATGCTCTCGCCGCCGATCTCGAGGGTGACGGGAACCGCATGGCGGACCAGGACGGTCATGTCCTGCGTGAGCGGGGCGTCATCGGAAGGAACCACGAGGTCGCCGGGGCGGATGTCGACGCCGGCGTCAGCCAGCGCGGAAGACACGTCGGTCGCGTGGGTACTGATCTGCACGGGCTCCCCGTCGACGACGACGGTGACCCGCTTCTGGGCCCACATGAATCCGGAGACACTCAAGACGACGATAAGTGCTGGGACGATGGCTGCGACGAAGTAGTGGGTCCTTGAGTGCGTCGCCAATCCCCTCGGCAAACCCCTCATAAAGACCTCGCTGAATCAACGGACTGTCAACCGTCAGGTAACGACGGGGACCTACGATGGTAGCTCTACGGGGTTGGGGTGGCAAACGCGCAGGTCGCCACGGGGCGGCCCGCGGCGGGCCGGGCGTCAGGGTCGGCCGTTGCCGATCCGAGCGACGATCAGCCGCCCGAGCTCGGTGGCGCGGGCGAGGTCCTCGGGACGATGCGCGATGTCGCCGGGCTTATCGGGACCGGTCACCTCGAGTACCTCGATGCACTCCACGCCGAGGACGCCGTAGACGCTCTTGACCGCGGTGATCGCACACCCGGCGCCGAACGGGTCTCCCCCGCCGCCCACCACGAGCGCCATCCCTGGGCGCTTCGCCGCCGGTGCGGCCTCGCCGAGCACGTGCCGGCGCGCCCAGTACGGCTGACAACGGTCGAACAGCGTCTTGAGCACGGCGGGGACGGTCGCGAAGTACACGGGGGTCGCAACGCAGATCGCGTGCGCGGAGTCGATGAGCGCGTAGACGTCGTCCATGCCGTCACGAATCACGCAGAAGCCGGTCTTGGAGCACGAGTTGCAGCCCCTGCACGGCGCCACGCCCGCCTCGGAGGCGATGAGCCGTATCGGCAGACCTCCCGCGTCCGAGACGCCCGTGACGAAGGCGTCCAGCAGGGCGTCGGAGTTGCCGCGGCGGCGAGGGCCTCCGGCGATGCACAGCACGTGCGGCAACGAGAGTGGCTGGCTCATCGGGCACGCTCCCCGTCGAGCAGCGCGACGGCCGCGGCGTAGGTTGCGCGCGCGAACTCCTCGGCCGCATCGCCTCGGGCGTCGGCCATGCGCGCGGCTGTGAACGCCACGAGCGCGGGCTCGTTGGTACGGCCCCGGAACGGCTCCGGCGCCATGAACGGGCAGTCGGTCTCGGTGAGGATGCGGGCCGACGGGACGGCGGCGGCGGCCTCGCGGACCTCCTCGGCCTTCTTGAAGGTGACGGGACCGGCGAAACTCACGTGGCATCCCATCTCGAGGAACGGCCGCATCTCGTCGGCGCCCAGGTTGTAGCAGTGCAAGATCGCACCGGCAGCGGGAACGCCGACCTCGGCCAGGATCGCCTCACCGTCGTCGTGAGCCTCGCGCAGGTGGATCACCGCGGGCAGGCCGAACTCGTGCGCGAGCGCCAGGTGGGAGCGCATCGCGGCGCGCTGCACGTCGCGGGGCGAGTGGTCGTAGTGGTAGTCGAGCCCAAGCTCACCGACCGCGCAGGTGAGCGGATCGGCGGCGAGTCGGCGGAACTCGGACTCGGACTCGGCGTCCCAGTCCTTCGCATTGTGCGGGTGCGCGCCGAGGATGACGCGGATCCGCGGCAACTCGATGGTTCCGAGCCCCTCGGCGTCGAGCAGCTCGCGGGCGTTGGCGAGCCAGCTCGTCAGCGAGTCATAGGTGCGCCAGCCGTCCTCGGTGACGTCGGCGACGGTCGCTATGAAGCCGACGCCGGCACGCGCCGCGCGCGCGATGGCGAGCGCCGGGTCCTCGAGCATGTCGAGGTGTGCGTGGGTATCGGCGATGGGACCGCCGAACAGGGGAGCGGCGACCTCACGACCCTTGGCGTCGGTGAACAGCGGGTCGGCCATCGCGCCTACTCGGCTTCGTCGACCATGCGCGGGAACAGCGGGTCGCCCTTGACGACGGTGTTGCCCACCGGAAGCCTGCCCCACGCGGCCTCGGCCGCGATATCGGTGACCGAGAAGACGTTGTCGAGCCCCATGCGGCGCCAGACCTCAACCGACGTCATCGGCATGACCGGCGCGCAGAACAGGGCAGCGATGCGGACCGCCTCGAGCGCGTTGTAGAGCACGGCGGCGAGGCGGGGCAGGGTCTCCTCGGACTTCGCCAGGTTCCAGGGGGCTGAGTCCTCGATGTAGCGGTTGGTGGCCTTCACGAGCTCCCAGGTGGCCTCGAGCGCGCCTGCATAGTCGAGGGCGACCATGCGCTCCTCGTAGATCGCAGGCAGGCCGAGCGCGATGTCTTGCAGCACGCCGTCCTCGGCGGTGACCTCCGGCGCGCCGGACGGGTCCGGGACGACGCCGTCGAAGTACTTGCCGACCATGTTGAACAGCCGGCTGCACAGGTTGCCCCAGTCGTTGGCGAGGTCACCGTTGTAGCGCTGGACCATCGCCTCCATCGAGATGGAGCCGTCGGTGCCGAACTGAACGTCGCGCAAGAAGTAGTAGCGGTAGCCGTCGACGCCGAAACGGTTGACCAGGTCGCGCGGTGACTGGGCGTTGCCCTTTGACTTGCTCATCTTCTCGCCCTTGGTGAGCAGGAAGCCGTGAGCGAAGACCGACTTGGGCAGCGGCAGCCCGGCGGCCATGAGCATCGCCGGCCAGATGACGCAGTGGAAGCGGATGATGTCCTTGCCCACGAAGTGGACGTCGGCGGGCCAGCGGTGAGCGAAGGTCGCGTCGCGCGTCGGATCGCCGTAGCCGACAGCGGTGATGTAGTTGATGAGCGCGTCGAACCACACGTACATGGTGTGCTCGGCGTCCCAGGGCAGCGGGACGCCCCACTTCACGTTGGAGCGCGAGACCGACAGGTCGCGCAGCCCGCCCTTCACGAACGAGAGCACCTCGTTGCGGCGCGACTCCGGACGGATGAAGTCCGGGTTGGCCTCGAAGTAGGCGAGCAGTTCATCGGCGTAGGCCGAGAGCTTGAAGAAGTAGTTGTCCTCTCGGACGAACTCGACGGTACGGCCGCACTGGGGACAGGTGTTGCCCTCGCCGAGATCGCCCTCGGCCCAGTAGGTCTCGTCGGGCACGCAGTACCAGCCCTCGTAGTGACCCTTGTAGATGTCACCGCGGTCGTACAGGGTCTGAGCGAGCTGCTGCACGGCGCGCTCGTGGCGCGGCTGCGTGGTGCGGATGAAGTCGTCGTTGGTGATGTCGAGCATCTCCCACGCGTGCACGAACTTAGGCGCGATGGAGTCGACCCACTCCTGCGGCGACATGTTGTTCTCGGTGGCCGCCTGCTCCACCTTCTGGCCGTGCTCGTCGAGGCCCGTGAGGAACATGACGTCGTGGCCGGTCATCCGGCGGTAGCGCGCGAGCGCGTCGGCGGCGACGGTCGTGTACGCCGTCCCCAGGTGAGGGACCGAGTTTACGTAGTAGATGGGGGTGGTGATGTAGAAGGACTGAGATGACATCTGTTTCGGGACTCCCTGCGCAGGGTAATGTTGGAAATAGACGCCTGCGAGGGCGTCACTTGTGAGATTCTAACCGTTCCGCGCGCATCAGACTCACACACGATCGAGAGGTAGTGCCATGCATGACACCGGCATCGTCAGGAGAGTCGACGACCTCGGCCGTATCGTGATCCCCATGGAGCTTCGCCGCACGCTCGGGATCAAGGTGAAGGATCCGATGGCGATCTTCGTCGAAGGCGACCGGATCATCTTGCAGAAGCACCGGGCCGCATGCGCGATCTGCGGAGCGGTCGACGTCGACATGGTCGACGTGAAGGACCGTCAGGTCTGCACCGACTGCGTCTCGGCGGTCAAGAAGGGCTGACTCGGCCCGCCCTCAGCTTCGATGCGCGATATCGTAGACAGCGTTGCGCGGGACTCCCAGTTCCCGTGCGACCTGCTTCACCGCAGCCGTGCGGCTGACGCCTGAAGCGACCACCTCGGCCACCCTGAGCGCGACCGCTTCTTCGTCGATGGCGTCTGCGCTGCCCGCCGGAGCCGGACCCACCAGCAGCACGACCTCGCCTTTCAGGGTCTCGCGCGCGCCTATATCGGCTGCGATGTCGGGAAGCGGGCCACGGACGACCTCCTCGTGCAGCTTCGTGAGCTCACGTGCCATCGCGCCTCGCCTGCCCGGGAACACCTGCGCGATCGCGGCGAGCGACGCCGCTGTGCGCTTGGGCGACTCGTAGAAGATGAGCGTCGCATCGAGTGCGGTGAGCGACTCGAGGAGCCGAGTGCGCTCCCCCGCCTTGCGCGGCATGAAGCCGCCGAAGTAGAACGCGTGCGTGGGGAGCCCGCTCGCGACGAGCGCCGTCGCGATGGCGTTGGCGCCCGGCAGCACGTCGACCGCGACGCCCGCGTCGATGCACGCGTCCACCAACCGCGCGCCCGGGTCGCTGATGCCCGGCGTGCCGGCGTCGGAGACGAGCGCGATCGTCTCGCCTCCGAGCAGCCGCTCGACAAGCTCGGGCGTGCGTCGATCGGCGGTTGCCTCGTCGTAGCGCTCGAGCCGCGCGTGGATGTCGTAGCGCGCGAAAAGCTTGCGGGTCACCCGCGTGTCCTCGGCCACCACCGTATCGGCCTCTTTGAGCGCCTCAAGCACGCGCAGCGTCACGTCACCGAGGTTGCCGATGGGCGTGGCGCAGACGATGAGGCGCGGGCGCTCCCCCATCAGACGAGCGGGCCCACAGGCGGGTTCGCGGGCGTCTCAGGAGCGCCGGGATAAGCGGGCGCGGAGCCCGGGTACACGGGCGGCGGAGGTGCATAGCCGCCGGCGGGAGCGAAGACCGGCGCGGCGACAGGCGGCTCCATCCCGGTCGTCTTGCGGAAGAAGATCGTCCACAGCGCCGAAGTGTAGGTGCCCCAGATTCCGGTGTAGAGGATGCTCACGATGATGCCGAGGATCGAAGCCGCCGCCACAGCCGCAATGATGGTCGGCCACGGCAGTTCGCCGCCTCCATCGCCAATGCTCACGACGACGGGGACGACTGCCACGATAGTGATGATGACGATCGGAATCGCGAGCACGAGCGACGCTCCGATGTTGAGGGCGCCGTTGATCAGGTACATCAGCGCGTGGTCCTTGAAGCGCACGCGAATCGTCTTCCAGCCGAGCTTGATCGAGTCGATCGCCCCGTGACCGCCGAGCACTACGTAGCGCAGGGCGACGAGGTAGATGAGGTCGACCGCGATCGAGATGATGAGGATGAGCGGCAGCCCGCACACCAGGCTTCCGCAGATGGGTCCGAGAACCTCGGGACCGGGCTCCCCGCCACTGAGCAGCGGCCCCACGATGGGCGTCAGGATGGCGATGAGGAACACGACCCCGATGATGAACGCCGGCAGTCCGAGCAGGAGCCGCAGAACGAACACGCCGCCCCAGTGGCTCCAGCCCACGCTCCACGCCTGGCCCAGCGGCGCCTCTCGGCCCGACTCGATCTCGTTGACTGCGTGCACGAGAGCCGGCTTCGCGGCCAGGCTCAGCACCCACCAGACGATGCCGACTATGAACAGCACGAAGCCGACAGCGAGTATGGCCACGAGAAAGCGCTCGATGTCTCCGAAATCGAATCCGGAGAAGGGATCACCGGCACCCGTACCCGTGTCGAAGCTTGAGCCGCTGTTTCCGCTACTGCCGCTGCTGCCTTGGCAGCCGGAGACGCCGGCGAAGATTCCGAGCACCCACAACGCCTTGTAGCGCCACGTGATCCGCCACGATCGCTTGAGGATATCGCCGTAGTCCATGAGTCACTCCGTCCAAGAAGATGCGGGCTGTACCGTGGCCATGACGGGCTCTGACGGCGACGGCGCCACCTGGGATACGTACCCAGGCGTGAGCTGTCGCCAGAAGATCGTGAACACCGCCGAGTTGAAGGGCTCGAAAAGCATCCCGTAGACGAGCATGACCGCGCTGACTCCGATCACCGCGATCGCTCCGCCCACAACCATACCCGCGGCGCTTTGAGAGACCGCTGAGAATACGATGATCGGGACCGCGATAAGCGACACCAGAACCATGATGATCTGCACGCCGAACGACGCGATCAGAGCGACCACGTAGATGCTCAGGAACATCAGCGCAACCGCTCCCAACCGGGCCTTCATGAGCTGCCAACCCGACTTGAGCGCCGCTTTCCAGTCCTGACCGACCAGCAATGCGTAACGCAACGACAGCTGGACCACCAGTGCGAGCGGGATGGAGACCAGGCCGGACAGCACAGCCAGCGGCGAGATGATCGTCTGTCCGAGCATCAGCCCGGCCATATCGGGTGCGCCACCGCGAATCGCCGGCAGCGACAGGGTGAAGAAGCCCACGAGCGAGAGCGCGAACATGTAGACGAGGTTCGGAATCGCCGAGATGGCGAGCAGTCCGGCCGTCCGCCACCAGCGCTGCATGCCCTCGCGCATCCCGTCGGCGAAAGATGCCTTCGCTCCATCGCGCGCGCGGTCGACCTGCACTATCGTTCCGCCGTAGGCCGCGACCTGGAAGATGCCCGTGACGATCATGAGCATGAACAGCATCACCGTCACTGCGATGATCAGCGCGTAGTTCTCGGAGTAGAGGTCTGCGAAGGCGAGCAGCTCGGATGAGATCTCGGGCTGGATCTGCGCCTGCTGGTACATCGATGCGCCGAAGACTATCGGCAGTATCGCGACGAGCATCACGAGACCGTAGACCAAGGTGAACGCCATCTGTACGAGGCCGAGGCCCCACAGACCGCGATTGGCGCGGACAACGACCCACGCTTCTTTGAGGACGCCGATGTAGTCGATCTTCATCGGCTACTCGAGCGTCCTGAGCTCGTAGTCGCGCGTGCCGAGCCCCGTCATCTCGCCGTAGACCATCGCCACCGTACCGTCGATGCCGGTGATCTCCTTGAACTTGTCGGTCCCGGAGGCCATTCCCTCGCCGAGCGACCCGGCCTGACCCTCGGCCTTGACCACGAGGTCGTAGGCGGCCTGGTCGATGGCGATGGGATCGGTGGAGGCGAGCACGCCGATATCGGGGACGACCGAGGCGTCAGAGAAGTGCCAGCAGTCGCAGTCGGGTGAGACGTCCTTGACGAAGGAGAGGTAGACGACCTTGCCCGCCTTGTCCTTCACCACGCCGGCCACGTGCTCGACGATCTTTTCCTGGATCGCCTCGGGCGTGGTCTTCCAGTTGATTGCGATCGCCCCGTACGGACACGCCGCGACGCATTCGCCGCAGCCGTAGCAGACGTCGTAGTCGACGGCGGCAACGCGGTCTGGCCCGATGGTCATCGCGTCGACCGGACACCACTTCACGCAGCGTCCGCACGCGGTACACTTCTCGGCCGAAGGATGCGGCTCGAAGTCCGAGTGCATGCGCTGCTTGGCGCTGCGGCACCCCAGACCCATCCCGACGTTCTTGAGTGCGCCGCCGAAGCCGGTCGCTTCGTGGCCCTTCACGTGCGTGACGACCACCATCGCGTCGGCATGCACCGCCGCGGCGCCGATGCGCACGCTGTCGAAGTGCATGAAGCCCTCGATGGGCACGTCCACGGCCTCCCGGCCATCCAGGCCGTCAGCGATGATCACCGGAGCGTCGACGGTCGCGTAGCTGAAGCCGTTGTGGATCGCGCAGGCGAGATGATCGACGGCGTTGAATCGCTTGCCGCGATAGAGCGTGTTCGAGTCGGTGAGGAACGGCTTGCCGCCGGCGTCGCGAACGCGCGCGACAACCTCGCGCAGGAACACGGGGCTCACGAAGCCGGTGTTGCCCTCCTCGCCGAAGTGCAGCTTGATGGCGACCAGGTCGCCCTCGTCGATGGCCTCGGCGAGGCCGGCGCGCTGCAGCAGCTTGCCCGCCCGCTTCACCAGCGACTCCTTCTTGGTGGTGCGCATCGGCGCGAACCACACGACCGCCTTGGGCTGCCCGCCGGATGCGGGCTGTGCCGGGGCGGCCTCCTCGGCGAACAGGGTCCCGGTCACGGGCTCGGGCACCACGACCACGGCCTCGGCCTCGGCCACGAACTCGGAGAACTCGTCCTCCGGCTCGGGCTCGACGGCGTGCGGCTCGGGCTCAGGCTCGGGTTCGGGAGCGAGCTCCGGCTGAGTCGCGACCGGCGCGGGCTGCGGCGCGCGGACCGGCGCAGACGCGAAGCCGGGTGCGGGCTCGACGTCCCCGACCGCGGGCCCGGCTGCCGCCGCGTGGCCGGCGCCCTGCGAGGGGCCGGTGAGCGGCGAGCGGTAGCCGGTCTGCACCGGCGCCACGGCTGCCGCGGCCTCGGCGGCGGCGACCGCCTCGGGGTCCTCGGGGTCGAAGCCTTCGACCACCGTGCGCGCGGTGCGCAGGTCGACCTCGCCGTTGTTGCGGCGGGCGACAGTGGCGATCGTCAGCAGCGAGCTCTTGAGGCTCTGCGCCGTGTAGCAGCGCTCGGCGATGTACTCGATGACCTCGTAAGGCACGCGCATTCCCTCGCGCTCGACCTTCTCGGCCAGAAACGAGATCCGTTCTTCGACGCTGTCTATCCGCACCTCGGACATGCGCTCCTCCTAGCGGTGCATGCTTTCTCGGTTGTCGTTCTCATCGAAGGCGAGTGCGGCCGAGCCAAGGATTCCGGCGTCGTTTCCGAGCACCGCCTGGACGACCTTCACGTCGCGCCTGCCTGCCAGCGCCTCACCCTGCATCACCTCGGTGGCTCGCTCGACGAGGAAGTCGCACGCCTCGCCGATACCACCGCCAATGCAGATGAGCCGGGGGTTGAGCATATTGACCAGGCCGACGAGCCCTCGACCGAGGATCTCGCCCGCCTCGAGCAGTATCTCTTTGGCGACCGGGTCGCCGGTGTTTGCGGCGATGACGACCGCCTCGGCGGTGATCTTGTCGACGTCCCCGCCCGCGGCAGCCGTGATCTTGCTGCCCCGGAAGTTGCGGGCAGCCTCCTTGCCCTTGGCCGCGATCGCAGGTCGGCCGAGGTACGCCTCGAGGTGCCCCTTGCCGCCGCACGGGCACGGCGGTCCGTCGAGATCGATGACTATATGGCCGACCTCCCCGCCGAGTCCGCGGCTGCCCCGGAAGGCCTCCCCACCGAGGAACAGTCCGCCGCCGACGCCGGTTCCGAGCGTGATCATCAGGAAGTCGCGGGCGCCCTTGGCGGCGCCGAAACGCGCCTCGCCCAGAGCCGCGTTGTGACCGTCATTGTCGATGGTGACCTCGCGCTTGACGCGCGACATGACGAGTGCGCGCACGTCGACGCCGGCGAGCGGCAGGTTGGTGCAGAACTCGACCTCCTGGCGCAGGAAGTCCACCTGGGCGGGCAGGCCGATGCCTACCCCCGCGACCTCAGACGGGTGTACGCCGCCCGAGACCTCGTCGATCAAGTCGATGATGGCGTCCACAACCGCGAACGGCCCGCTCTTGGGCGTCAGTACCCGGGCGTCTTTGACGATGCGGCCCTTGCGCTCAACGAGGCCGGCCGCGATGCGCGTGCCGCCGACGTCCACGCCGATCGCGTAGCTGGTTCGCATGTTCCCCTCCGAGAGAATCCGCGGGCGGCCATCACCCCTCGCGAGGCCGCCTCAGTGTCGATGATACCGCTGGCGAGCGCTGCGAGACGCTAGAAGTCCCACATCACGCCCTGGGGACCCTTGATGAGACCCAGATCGCGCATCCGATCGAGCATCCGCGTCTCGTCGACTGCGAACAGGCGCGCGAGGTATCGGTAGTCGTTGAACCACAGTTTCGCCTGGTCGACGACCATCTGAGTAGGCGTGATGAGCTCGCGCGCGACGAGGTCGGCGTCGCGGTGGTCGGGGTCCTCGCGCGGATACCTGTTCTCGGCGTTGTCGATGACGAGCAGGATGTGACCGAGCATGTGGGCGAGCGCTTCTCGGCGCTCCGCCTCGGATTTCGCCCAGTTCAGAGCGATCACCGGGAGCCCGTCCTCGGAGATGACGGCACCCGAGAAGAACGCCGGCAGGTTGACCGGGCGGATGGGGACACCGAGCGACGCGACGATGGCCTCGACCGGTATCGGAGGCTCGTAGCAGCCGATTCGATCGATGGCCGCCGCAGCCACCTCTCGGAAGTATGCGTCGGTCTTAAGTGCCACCTGCGCTCCCTGTCGGGGTGGTCGCGCCACGTACACTGTACAGAGATGTTGCCCCAGTGTGACACCTTACGTGTGCGCGAGCGCACAAGTCATGGTGGCGACTGGTGGACAATACAGATATAGATGGAGTGTGCGCCCACCGATGGGAGGTGCGAAGACGTGGATACCGAAGGCTTCCCGCGGGCCGAAGAGGCCCTGAGGCTGCTTGCAGCAGCCGTTGGAGCCGCACGCCTGTATCCCGTCACGTCGCCCATCCCGGCCGAGACGATCACCAAGTTCGTCGAGCGCAACGCCGAGCTGACGGCGGCCCAGGGCGCCATGCGCTACGTGGCGGACCCTCACGGGTTCCGAATCGGCGACACCCCCATCGCGGCCGGTCAGGCGCAGATCGTCGCGCTCGCCGAGGCACTCCATTCACTGCAGGTCGGACAGCTCGTGCTCGCTCCCGGAATCACCGCCGAGGAGACCGGGGCCTTCATCCGCCTTGCGAACTCCGAACCGGCCGACGTCCGCGCGGAGGGAGGCCCGCGTGCGATCCTCGTCGCTGCGGGCGTGACCCACCTGGCCGTCATCGAGGTCTCGCTGCGCGCCTCGGACGAATCGGGGCTCGCAGGCCTCGACCTGACAACCGCGCCGCTCGACGAGATCGCGGTCGAAGTCGCGGCCGCCGCGGAGCGACGCGGTATCGAAGCGCTCGAGGGCGCCGCCGGTGACGAGATGGCCGACGTGATCGGCGGGCTCGAAGAGGCGACGCGCGAACTTGCGATGGAGCGCGTCGCCGCGGCTATGATGCGCCTCGATGAGCCCACGCGCATGCGCGTGCTGGGCTGGGCGCTGACCGCTGACCGCGAGGGCAAGCGCATGGACGGCATGCTCGACGCCATCGCGCGGATGAAGCCCTCTGCGCTCGCGCGGCTGCTCACACTGGTCGCGACTCAGGCGCAGACCGAGGCGCCGCGTCTGGCGGCGGCACTGAAGATGCCGCCCGAGACCGCGAAGCTGCTGACCGCGCTGCTCGCGCCCACCCCCAGCATCGACCCCGACTTCGGAGTCCCCGACACAACCCAAGCGGCCACGCTCGCCGAGGAGATGGCGGTCGAGGAGGACACGAGCGATCTCGACCGGCAGATCGCGGTCGCCTCTCCCCAGCTCACCTCGGGCAGAGCGCTCGCGACCGCGGTCTCACTGTCGCGCACGAGCCTCGAGCCCGACACGGTCGTCGCGATCGGCGAGGTGCTGCCCCAGGCGGCCCGGGACGGTGCGTTCGTCACGGTGCGCGAGGCGCTTCGCAGGCTCGACGAGATCGCCGCCGACCCCACCTACATCGACGCGGTGGCGAGCGCCCGCGCGACACTGGCGGATCCCCTCGTGCTGCGCGACGTGTGCCGCGCGCCGGTGAGGGACGCCGACGCCGCCATCGCGGGCGAGATCATGCACGCCGCCGGCACCGTCGGAGCCGAGGCGCTGCTCGACTGCTACATCCGCTCCGCCGAGCCGTTGCGCTCGCTGCTGCGACCGGTCCTGCGCGGCATGAGCGAATCGTTGCTCGGCGTCGCTCGCTCGCGCCTGCGTGCCGCAGACACCCAGGAGGCGGTCGCGATCCTGCGCACCCTGCCGCTGCTGGGCGACCGCCGAGCCGTTCCCGTCATCGCTGAGGCAACAGGCAGCCTCGACGAACAGGTCCGCTTCGCCGCCATCAGCGCGCTGGCGTCGATTCCGCTGCCCGAGGCCGAGGTCGCGCTCGTGAAGACGCTCAACAACCGCGAGCCGGAGACGCAGCGCTACGCGGTCAGAGAGATTGGCCGGGCCCGCGCCGCCTCGGCGGTGCCCCAGCTCTCGCGCGCACTCGAAGACATCAACGTGCTGTCCCGCACGTATGAGACCCGCAAGGAGATCATCAGGACGCTCGAACAGATCGGGACGCCCGAGGCCGAGAAGGCGCTGCGCGGATTCGCGGCGAGGTCCATCGGATTGGGCAAGAGAACACGTGAGCTGCGGAGCCTGGCCATCCAGGTGGCCGACCAGCTGGCACAGAGCCGAGGAGTAGATGGCACATGACCGACGACGCCCCCTATCGCCCTGAGAACGAAGGCCCGCTCGCGAGCCCCGCGGAGATAGCCGCCGACCAGGCAGCCACACCACCCATGGTGGCCGTCGCCGCGCCGTTCGCGACGCCCGAGAAGCTCGCCCGTGCGCGTGAGCTCGTGCGTACGCTCGCAGTCGCGCACACCAACGCTGCGCTGTACCCGACCACGCATCCTCTGGTCGCGCAGTCGCTCTCCGACCTCGTCGAGTCGGTCTCGGCGCTCGGCGGCTTCGGCTTCCCCGAGGTCACCGTCAACATCTACAAGGGCACGCTGTTCGTCGAGAACCAGGTCTTTCCCGAGGAAAGCGTCACCTACCGCAAGCTCATCGAGGACATCCTCGCCCATGGCATCTCGGCCATCACGTTCGCGCGTGACATCAAGGCCGAGGAGGTCGGCGTGCTCGTGGAACTGCTGGCCGAGCCGCGCGTCACCGATATCGACGCGGCCAAGGGCTACCTCGAGGCGCGCACGGTCAGCCACATCACCGTCGCCGAGACCTCGACGCTCGACGAATCCGGCGACGAAGAGCGCAACCGGGAGATCCGGGCGCGAGCACGTGCGAGCTACGACAGCGGTGTCGCCACCATGCGCGACCTCGAGCACCGCGCGAAGCTCGGCAAGGTGGGCGAAGTCGGCTCGCTGCAGCGCGTGGTCGAGTCGCTGCTCGACAACCTGCTTCAGGACCCCGCGGCGGTTCTCGGCCTGACCGCTATCAAGGGACACGACGACTACACGCTCAACCACGCGATCAACGTGTGCATCCTTTCGCTCTCGCTTGGCTCGGCCCTTGGGCTCTCGCCTGACGAGCTGCGCTCGCTCGGACTGTCCTCGCTGCTCTACGACATCGGCAAGGTGCGTATTCCCGAGGAGATCCTGGGCAAGGCCGGTCCGCTGACCGCCGACGAGTGGCACGTAGTAAAGCATCATTCCGAGGAGGGCGCCGACCTTCTCAAGCGACTCCAGCTCGCTGACAAGATGCCGATGATCGTGGCCTACGAGCATCATCAGCGTCACGACCTGATGGGCTACCCCGATCCCGCCGCAGGCGCCGAGCAGCACATCTTCAGCAAGATCGTTTCGGTGTGCGACGCCTACGACGCCATGACCACCCTGCGCCCCTTCCGCCGGGAGATTCGCCCCGACAAGGCGCTCGCGGTGCTGATGCAGGGTCGCGGCAAGGCGTACGACCCGGGCGTCACCAAGGCGCTTGTGGCGATGCTCGGCATCTATCCGATGGGCGCGGTAGTCACTCTCGACGACGGGTCGACCGCGGTCGTGTACCGCGTCAACAACGACGACCTGCTGCACCCTCGCGTGAAGGTGCTCGCGGATCCGACGGGACGCTGGAACGAGACGCCTGAGGTCATCGACCTGCGCGTGGTCGACTACCACACCGGTGAGGCGGTCCGCTCAATCACGGAGTGCGTGCCCGCGGCCGATGCCGGCGTCGACGACGTCTGGCAGTACCTGTAGGGTCCTCTACTGCTCGTCTTCCGGCATAAGCGCGGCAGCGGCGGCTGCGGCGCGCCGCTCGAGCGCGGTGACTCGCGCTTCGAGCGATGACGCGTCAGCGGCACCGGCGGCCATCGCGCCCGCAGGCGCTTCGTCCTCGGCCCGGAGGGTGACGAACCTCGCGTAGCCCAGACCGACCGTCGCCACGAGGGCGAATGTCATCACCCCGAAACGCGCCCACGAGCTGCCTCCGGCGATGATCCAACCCACGCCGTAGACCATCGTGAAGAGGCCTCCCAGCAGAAGGCCGTTGCTGAGGATGCGGAGCTGTTCGGCTCGGACCAGCGAGATCGCCATGACGACCGTCGCGAACACGATGAGGATGATGCTCGTGTTCTGGGTCCAGCGCTCGCGGTACGCCTGCTGGTCGTCCTCAAGCTCCCGGATCTCGGTTCGCAACTTCGTGAGTTCCGCCTTCTCGGCGGGGGTGAGTCCGACTTCGCCCTTGAAGCCGGTGACGTCCTCCTGCTGGCGATACAGCTCCTGGAGCTGATCCTGGTTCACCTGATCCGGCGAAGGATAGGCGGTGTAGACGCCCACGCCGATGAACGCCGTGATCATCAGGCCGAGGAAGAACGAGTAGATGACTTGAAGCGCGTTCCGTTGCCTGTCAGGTGCCATGACGTCGCCTTCTCTCCACGCTGATGCAGGGATATACAGGAAGAATGTTCCCCCCGAGAGCGTCAGGCCAACGGGTCGCCGAAGTAGCGCCAGTAGATGAGCCAGAACGACATGTTTCCTCGGAAGTGAGGGGTGTAGCGGTAGAGAGAGTAGGTGGCGGGGTTGCTCGGATGGATGACGCTGCCGTCGATCTTGAGGGTGCATCCCGGCTTCCACGCGTCGCCGTTGCGCGCGAGTTTCTCGGCTCCAAACCAGATCTGCTTGCCGAAACCCTGATACTGGTAGGCCGTGTAGCTCTCGGCCTTTCCGCAGCCCATCGCCCAGTTGAGCGCGTTCTGGGTGGGGTTCGAGCGGACCAGGAGCGACTGCTCCTTCTGCAGCGTCGTCATGATCACGGCAGGACTCACGCCCCAGTTCGCCGCGGCCTCGGCGATCATCTGCGCGGCGGTCTTGCGCTTCCCCGCGTGGTCGGACCCGACGTAGTTCTTGAGCGTGCCCGGCTGCGCATCGAGAAACGCCTGGATCTGCTCGGCGGTCATCGACCCTGAAGCGCGGTAGTTCGCCTCCGAGATGACCGTCTCAGGATTGAAGTTGCTGTTGGGCTCGCCCCCGACGAACTGCCGGGACACGAGCAGTGCAGCGAGGTCCTGACCGATCTCGGCAGCGCGTTTCTGCTGCAGCTCAAGGTCGGCTTCGATCTTCTCGCGCCGTTGATCCGCCTCGGTCTGAAGCGCCCTCAGTCGCGTCACACGGTCTTCGAGTCGGGCCTGGAGATACAGGGTCTCGGAGCGAGCGTGACGTACGTCGTTCATGGTTCGGACGTCGTACTCGGTGATCTTCACGAGGTACGTGGCCCGGACGAAGAGGTCCTGGACCGAGTCGGCGGTCAGCAGGACGTTGAGCAGGTCGACGGGGTCACGTCGGTAGATCTGCTGCGCGCGCTCGACGTAGGTCGCTTGGGCGACGATGAGCTGCGCTTCCATCTCGGCAACCTCGGTGGTGACCTGGGAGATCTCGGCCCGGATCTTGGCGATGCTTCGACCCAGCGCGACGTAGTGCTGGACCTCGGCCTCGAGGTCGGCCTGCATCCGCGCGAGGTCGCCTTGGGCGGCCGCCTGCTCGGCGGTCATGGCCTCGACGGTGGAGGTCGGCTCGGCATGCGCGGGCACGGCGACGCCGAGCAGCGACGCACACAGAGCGACTGCCGCGGCGACCCTGAGCCAGCGATGTCCGGCGACGATGCGCATCCGACCCCGTTCGCGTGTGGGGCGACGCCCCGAAAGACACGGTTCCAGCGACCAGAAAGATAGCACGCGGCGTACCGAGTGGGCGCGCCGCGTGCTCCGATCGATGGTTGCCGGTCGTGCTAACGGTGTTCGGGCGGGCAGTCCGTCCAATGGCTGGCGTCCGGATCGGGGTCACCGTAGTGTTCGCATGCCGGAACAATGAGCTGCGTCATGACCAGCGGAGACTCATAGACGTCCTTGCGAATCTTCTCGGTGGCGTTGATCGCGATGCCGTAGACATCGCAACAGAAGGACGGGTTGATCCACTGGCACTGGCACAGCGGCACTTCGAACTTGAACGTCCACATCCCGAGCGTGTCGGTCGTGATCGTCGAGGCCATCTGCCGGTAGCTGCAAAGCAGCTGCGTCGGGTCGCAGTAGGCGTGCGAATGCAACTCGAGCTGGCCGCCGTTGTCCCGATACGTGACCACTGCTCCTGTCCCGTCATAGAATGCCGAAACGAAAGTCGGCAGTGCGAGGACGTTGAACGTGCTCGCAGTCACCGGACCCGATGGATCCACCACCTGGATCGTGCGCCGTCCGTCCTGAAGCGCGGACTTGTACGTCGATCGGTAGACGTACGAATACTCGACGTCGTAGCCGCCCTCGTCGGTCCATATCGGCGTTTCGATCAGCACCCGCGTCTGCATGGACGCGGGAGTGACGTCAACGCCATCCACCAGAAGGCGGACCCCCGGCACGTCGGACTCAAGCCCCAGCGTGACCACCGAGTCTGACAGGGTGGCGCCGTTCGCGGGCAATCCAGACACCGCCACCCCCGCGGCGGCGACCGTTGCCCACATCATGCTGACCGCGAAAACGAGCGCGGCAAGATAGAGTGGCTCTTTCCTCCTCATCGTTATCCCCCCCAATGGAACGCGGATGCTATTAGCGTTCCCGCAGGTAGGGGCGCTGACGGGGTGTCCATCAGGATGATGAGGGCAGGAGCCCCGCGGCAGAATCCACTCCCAACGGAGGTCGCGGATGAGGGGCGAATCAGCCGCTGGACGGAGGCGGGTGATGAGGGCGCGACCGCGCGGGCCCTGATAAGGCTCCGCGCTATCGGGGCAGGTACTTTTGGTACCCACCGATCGAAGGAGGACCCATGAGGCTTTCTGCCCGCAACCAGCTGAAGGGCACCGTGTCGGCGATCAAGGAAGGCGCCGTCGAGGCCCAGGTCACCATCGACGTCGGCGGCCAGATGCTGACCGCGGTCGTCACCATGGACGCAGTAGCGGAACTCGGACTGAGCGTCGGCAGCCCGGCCGTGGCGATCATCAAGGCCGATCACGTGATGGTCGGCGTCGAGTAACCACCGCGGTCAGCTCTGGGCGCGCCTGGAGTCTGGAAACACAAGAGGGGCCGTCCCATGTGGGACGACCCCTTCTTCATGTCATGTGGTGGCCGGAGACGGACTTGAACCGCCGACACGCGGATTTTCAATCCGCTGCTCTACCAACTGAGCTACCCGGCCATGCTGAGTGCCGTTGTATGGTAACCGCGCTCAGGACGCGGGTCAATATTCTGACCCGCGTCCCGGAATCGCGGAGATTCGAAGGTACTGTCTGCGCTAGGGCGCTACGTGGAACACGACAACCGCGCTCCCCCGCTGGGCCATCGCCCCGCCGGCCGGCGCCTGCGCGACGACCGTGCCGAGGTCCCCGGTGGTGCCGGTCTTCACGGGCAACACCTGGAAGCCTGCCTCGGTCAGTCGTTCCTGCGCGTCGGCGAGCTCGAGTCCGATCACGTCCGGAACCTGGACCTCGTCCGGGTTCGCGGCGGGGCCGGTCGAGATGATGATGGCCACCTGCGAGCCGGGCGACACACTGGCGCCGGCAGCCGGGGCCTGCTCGATCACCGTGCCTGCGGGCACGCTGTCGCTGGGGGACTCGGCTTTGAACACCTCGAGTCCCGCATCGGCGAGCGCCTTGACTGCCTCTGCCTCGGTCATACCGGTCACGTCGGGAATGTTCACCGTCTCAACGGTCTGGCCCTCCGAGACGACGATGCCGACCTCGGTTCCGGGAGCGACTTTGGCGCCAGCTTGAGGCGCCTGACTCGCGACGAAGCCCTTGTCGATGGTGGCGCTGGGAGCGCGGGTGACGGTGACCGTGAGACCGAGCGCCTCGATCTCCTCGGTAGCCTCGGCCTCACTCTTCCCGACGACGTTGGGCATCGCGACGTCAGCGGGCTCGCCAGCGACGACGAGGTTGATGGCTGTGCCTTCGCGAGCCTGCTCGCCCTTGGCGGGAGACTGCTCGAGTACGGTGCCCGCCTCGGAGTCGCCCGGGTCGGCCGGTACGACGTCGCCGACAACGAACCCCGCGGCCACGATCGCCTCGGTCGCCTCAGCCTGGGTCAGCCCGACGACGTCGGGTACCGCGGCGGTCCCGCCGAGCAGGAAGTAGAAGGCGAGAAACGCGAGAATGACCGCGACAACCGCGCCGACGACCCACATCCAGGCCGTCGACTTCTTGGCCGCGAGCATCGCGACGGAGTCACGGTTGGGCAGCTGGGCGATGACGAAGCCGGCAGGCACGTTGGCGTTCGTCTCGTACGCGACCTGCGGAGAGAAGCCGGAAGCCTGGAGCGCGCTGACCGCGTCGGCCTCGCTCAGGCCGACCACGTCGGGAAGCGGAACCTCGGCCCGCTGTGTCGGCGCCTCCCCGCTCGACACGATGAGGTGCACGTCACCCCCGGACGGCGCCCCCATGCCCCCCGAAGGCGTCTGCGCGATGACCCTCCCTCGCGGCACGGTTGCGCTGTAGTCATTGACGACCGACGCATTGAGCCCGGATTCCTGGATCTTGCCGAGCGCGTCACCCTGCGATGCGCGGAGCACTTCGGGCACGGGAACGACCGCGCCGCTCGCCCCCGGATCGGGACCTTTTGACACGATCGCGATGACTCGCGACCCCGAAGGAATTGCCGCGCCTGTCATTCGAGTCGGTTGCCCGTTGGACATCGGGTGTCTCCTCTCAGACTACTTCTGGATGAACTGCAGCTGGCGCGCGCGGTTCTCGTCGAACATGACCAGCTGACCGTTCTCAACCTCGAAGCTCGTGACCTTGTCGAAGGCGGCCAGGAACGCGGCCTCCTGCTCCATGATCCCTTCGGGCTCCGCGCACATCATCTTGGTCGACGCGAGCGGGCTCGTGAGCGTGAACTCAGCACCTGACGCCTCATACGCACCGGTGAATGTGTTGCAGCCGCCGCTGCCCGTGAGCGCGCCATCCTCGGCGAACTGAGCGGTGAGCTCGGTTCCCTGCAGGACCGAGACGACGGCGCCCTCTCCGTTGTTGTAGTTGACCAGCAACCACGAGCCCGCGGTCAGATCCTGCGGAGCGGAGGTGCACACGAGCGCGGGCTCGCCCGACTCGGTGGCAAGCGTCAGAACCTCGCCTTCGATCGAGTACGAGGCGACGGTCGCGAGAGCGGCTAGAAACGCGCTCTCCTGATCCATGGCCTCGGGGGTACCTGCCATCAGGGTGGTCGGGCCGAGGGTGACCTTCACCGAACTGCCGTCGACCTCATAGGTACCGCCGTACTGATTGACGCCGGTCGTGCCGGTCATTTCGCCACCGATGAAGCGGGTCGTCGGCGCGGGCTCGATGGCATCGGTCATGGCGCCGTCACCGGAGTTGTAGCTGGTGACCTGCCAGATGGTGCCCTCGAACGGAAGTCCGGTCGCCGCGGGCTCGGGCGTGGGTGCCGCCGGATCCGGTTCCGGCTGATCCCCTGTGCAGCCGACAAGGGATCCTGAAAGCGAGACAAGGACTACAGCCATCAGCAATGCAATCGAGCGACGCATGCGGCACCTCCGGGCGACTGGATGAAATCACACAGGAACAATACCCCTAATCTGGTACTAGCCTGCTCACATCACCAGATTGCCGAGAAGGTCGACCACCCCAAGGCGTGCGTAACCGTCGATAGCGAGCCCCACGAACAGGAGCCCGAAGGCCAGGACGATAGCGGGTCCAAGCTGGTGCGCATGTCGCATCACGAGATCATGGATACGCGTGAAGGTCTCCTCGCCGCCGTGCGGCCGCACCCAGCGGTAGGTCAGAAGTGAGAGCGTGACCCAGCTGGCAGCGAGGATGTAGATCCCGAACACCAGCGCGGTGACGGCGGGCTCGGCCCTGCCGTCGCCAAGCCGAGCGACCACCGCGGTCGCGAAGAGCCACTGCCGGGTCGAAGAGATGACGATCCCAAAGCCGGTCGCAAACGCCATCGCCGGCTCGTGCAGCTCGTCTTCCGAGAACTCCCTGACCCGCCCGCGGCCTCTCACGAGGCTCAGGGTCGCCGAGACGACAAGTCCGACGCCGACCGAGCCGATGACGACGTACTGCCACGGAGCGAAGATGAACGCGCCCGCACCGAACCTGCTGAGCAGCGCGAGCGCCGCCACCGCGGCCACGGAGCCCTGAATGACGCGGGCTGCAGCGGTGCCCGCCCAGAGCGCCGCGCACGGGCGCTGGCCGATGCTTACCGAGACGACCGCAGCGGCACTGCCGGTCGGGCTCACCGAAGCGACGAGCCCTGTCAGCAGCGCGAAGGTGACTCCGTCCACGGCCTCAGCCCCTAGCGGCCAGCCTCGTCACGCTCGACGAAGCGCTTCCAGCGCTCCTCGGTCCATGCCTGAACGTGCGCCACGGTCTCCTCGGAGATGCCCTTGAACCGACCCTGCGTAGCGACGTAGTCGGCGACGGTGGCCCTGAGCCCGGCCTTCGCGAGCGCCTTGCTGCGGCCGGTGAGACGGAACTCGCCGTTCTCGATCTCGTAGAGCACCACGAGGCCCGTGTCGACCGCGAGCTTCCCGATGTTGACCGAGTCCTTGGGATCGAAGGTCCACCCGCTGGGACAAGGCAGGTTCATGTGGATGTAGCGAAGGCCGGTCATAGTGCGAGCCTTGGCGACCTTGTCGTAGAGGTCGTCGGGGAACACGGCCGAGGTCGACGCGACGTAAGGCACGTTGTGCGCCTCCATGATCGCCGGCATGTCTTTGGGGTTCTCGCGCTTGCCTGCCCACGTGGTCGTGGTGCGCGCGCCCGGAGGCGTGGATCCCGATCGCTGCGTGCCGGTGTTCATGTACGCCTCGTTGTCGTAGCAGACGTAGATGATGTCTTCGTTGCGCTCGGCCGCTCCGGAAAGCGCCTGGATGCCGATGTCGGCCGTACCGCCGTCGCCGGCCATGGCGAGCACCGTCATCTCGTCGGCACGTCCCGTGGCCCGCAGGCCTGCGGCGATACCGGCGGCCGCAGCCGCGGTCGAGGGGAACGCGACGTTGACCCACGGCACGGCGACCGAACTCGTGGGATACATGCCGCCCAGGACCGTCAGGCAGCTCGCCGGATTGACGAGCACCATCTTGCCGTCGAGTGCGGCGGTGATCGGGCGAAGCGCGATTCCGAGCGGGCAGCCTGCGCACGCACGGTTACCGGGAAGCACCACACCGGCGTCCGGAATGTCGATGATGCGGGTCACTCGGCACCTCCCATCCGCAGGTTGATCCACTCGGGTGCACGGTCGCGAATCCCGTCGCGGAAGTCCGCGACCGCCCGACGCGTGGCGTCGGTGAGGTCGTCGGGCGAGGTGTCGCGCCCGCCAAGACCGCTGATGGTACCGAACACCGCCGGGGCATCATCCGCGCCGAGAAGCGCGCCTTTGAGGTCGCTCGCGATGGGACCCTCGTAGCCGTAGCTCAGTGCCTTGTCGAAGACGATCGCGAGATCTCGGCCAGCAAGCTTGTCGCGCAGTGCCTCGACCGGGAACGGCCGGTAACACCGCACGCCGAGCACCCCGACCTTCACGCCCTCGGCTCGCAGCGCCTCGGCGACGAGCGTGAGCTGCACGCCGATGCTCCCTGCGGCGACGAGCACGATCTCGGCGTCGTCGAGCAGGTACTCCCAGGTCAGACCGCCCCACTCGCGACCACTGGTCGCCGCCCACTCGGCGTCGACCTTCGGGATGACCTCAAGCGCCTCGAGAAGCGCCTGCTGGTGCTTGGCTCGGAACTCCATGTAGCCGCCGCAGACGTCACCCTCGCGGTTGGCGCGCGGGTCGGCCATGGTGACCGGGCCGACGTTGCGCGGGTCAGCGGGATCGACGATGGGGAGCGGCTCATACGGCGGCAGGAAGCCGTCGGCGCTGGCCGTCGAGGGGACCTCGACCGGCATCATCGTGTGGGAGAGCAGGAAGCCGTCGTAGCAGACCATCACGGGGACGTAGAGCTCCTCGGCGATTCTGAAGGCCTGCAAGGTTGTGTCGAGGATCTCTTGGTTGTCTCGGCAGTAGAGCTGGACCCAACCGGCGTCGCGGACGCTCATGGAGTCCTGCTGGTCGTTCAGGACGCTCCACGGAGCCGCCATCGCGCGGTTCGCGATACACATGACGATGGGAAGGCGCGCGCCGGCGGCCCACCAGACCTGCTCGGTCATGTAGGCGAGGCCGTTGGCGCTGGTGGCCGTGAAGGCGCGGGCGCCCACGGTCGAGGCGCCGATGCAGACGGTGAGCGCCGAGTGCTCTGACTCGACGGCGACAAACTCCGCAGGGAGCTCGCCGGTCTCGACCCACTTCGAAAGCGTCTCGACGACCGGGGACTGCGGGGTGATCGGGTAAGCGGCGATGACCTGGACGCGAGCAAGCTTAGCCGCAGTGGCCGCCGCCTCGTTGCCGGTCATGACGGTCTTGGTGATGCTAGGCATCCTCGGCCTCCTTCTCGCCGAGTGCACACACGCCGTGCTCGGCCTCGGGCACCATCGTGATAGCGCCGCTGGGGCAGATCTCGGCGCAGATGCCGCAGCCTTTGCAGTAGTCGTAGTCGAAGACGGGCGGGACGCCCTTGGCGACCGACGCATCGGGGCAGTAGGCCCAACACAGCTGGCAGGTGACCTCGCCCTTCTTCACGGCGAGACACGTGGCAGCCTCCATGACCGGGCGCTTTGAACGCCAGTCGCCGGTGCGGCCCGCCTCACCCTTGGCGGGCGTCGACATTGAGATTTCGCTGCGGTTGCTCACGACCCCACCCTCTCCGTGCACTCGAACGCCGTACGGGCCGCTTCGACGTTCTTGGCGGCCGGTCCCGGCGGGAACATCTCGGCGATCGCGGCCTCGGCGGACTCCATGGTGATGAGGCCGGTGGCCTTCGCGACAGCGCCGAGCACCGCCGCGCTCACGATGGGGTTGCCGCCGACGAGCACGCCAGCCGCCTCCGCGGCGCCGGTGACGTCAGAGGTCACGACCCGGATGCCTGCCGGCACGCCGAGCTCGCCAGCCGCGCGAGGCGTGTTCACGAGCAGGATGCCGTCCGGCTTGAGGCCCGCGGTCGCGCCGCCGACCTCGACGAGCGACTCGTCGAGCACGACGACGATGTCGGGCGTGAGGACCTGGGAGTAGACGCGAATCGGCTCGTGCGCGAGGCGCGTGGATGCCGTGACAGGCGCTCCTCGGCGCTCTGCGCCAAAGCTCGGCATGCTCGTGACGCCCTCGAAGCCGCTGCGAAAGGCCGCGTCCGCCATCAACTTCGCGCTCGTGACAGCGCCCTGGCCGCCGCGTCCGTGCCAGCGGATCTCGTACTCGACACCTGTGCCACCCACAGGGACCACCCACCCTTCGTCCGTAAGGCAAGTATACGCAACAGCGGGTGGGGCGCCGTGGGAAGGGCGCCCTCATCGGAAGCAGTAGTTCGTTTAGGTACAGGTGTACCTAAACGGCGCACGCCGTTGGACGCGAAGGCCGCCCGCGAACCCCCCTACTCGCCGGCGCCGTCCGCAGCGTCGCTCGCAAACACCTTCACGTCAGCAACGCCGATCGCCTCGGCTGCCAGCTCGCGAAGCTTGTACTTCTGGATCTTGCCGGAGGCGGTCTGCGGGAACTCGTCGATGAAGAAGACGTACTTGGGGCACTTGTAGCGAGCCAGCCGGGCGCGCGTGTACTCCTGCACGTCACTCTCGGTGATGTCGGAGCGCTCGAACTTCTTGATGAACGCGCCGACGACCTCGCCGTACTTCGCATCCGGCACGCCGATGACCTGAACGTCTTTGACCCCGGGCATCGTGTAGAGGAACTCCTCGACCTCGCGCGGGTAGATGTTCTCCCCGCCGCGGATGATCATGTCCTTGATGCGACCGGTGATGCGGTAGTAGCCGTCCTCGTCGACGGTCCCCAGGTCGCCCGAGTGCATCCAGCCATCCTTGTCGATGGCCTTCTCCGTGGCCTCGGGCATCTTGTAGTAGCCCTTCATGATGTTGTAGCCGCGGCACAGCAGTTCGCCCGGAACGCCCGGCGGGCAGTCCTCGCCGGTCTCGGGATCGACCACGCGAACCTCAACCACGTCGTGCTTGCGACCCACGGTCTCGACCTTGTGCTCGAGGCTGTCGTCGGTAGTCGTCTGAGTGAACACCGGCGACGTCTCCGTCATCCCGTAGCAGATCGTCATTTCCGAGGCGTGCATGCGGTCGATGACCTGCTTCATCGTCTCGATGGGGCACGGCGAGCCAGCCATGATGCCGGTGCGCAGCGTCCTCAGGTCGAACATGTCGAACATGGGATGGTCGAGTTCGGCGATGAACATCGTGGGCACGCCGTAGACGGCCGTGCAGCGCTCCTTCTGGATGGCGGCGAGCACGAGCAGCGGGTCGAAACTCTCGACCGGCACGAGCGTCGCGCCGTGGGTGAGGGTGCCAAGCACCCCCATGACGCAGCCGAAGCAGTGGAACAGCGGCACCGGAAGACACAAGCGATCGTCCTTGCTGAAGTCCTGGCGCTGGCCCACGAAGAAGCCGTTGTTGAGGATGTTGTGGTGCGTCAGCATGACGCCCTTCGGGAACCCCGTGGTGCCCGATGTGTACTGCATGTTGATGACGTCGTGCGCGTCTAGTGAGGCTCCCAGCTCCCGGAGCCTCGCATCGTCGCCGTGCTCGCCGAGAACGAGCAGCTCGGGAACGTTGTAGAAACCGCGGTGCTTCTCGGGACCCATGTAGATGAGGGACTTGAGCAGCGGGAACTCGGGGCTGTCCAGATGCCCGCGCTCCTGCTTCAGCGACTCGGGTACGAGCTCGCGCACGATCTGCACGTAGTCGACATCGCGGAAGCTGTCGATGATCACGAGCGCCTTCATGTCCGACTGCTTGATCACGTAGGCGAGCTCGTGGCTCTTGTACACCGGGTTGACGGTGACGAGCACGACGCCGATCTTCGACGTCGCGAACATGAACGTGATCCAGTCCGGCACGTTGCGGGCCCAGATGCCCAGGTGGTCGCCCTTGTCGAGCCCGATCGCAAGCAGGCCCTTCGCGAGCCGATCCACGCGCTCGTTGAAGTCGGCGTAGCTCCAGCGCAGATCGCGGTCCGGATAGACGATGAAGTCGTGATCGGGCTGCTCGGCGGCGCGCTGCTCGAGCATGCCGCCGATCGTGGTCTCGATGAATTCAGCCATCGCGGCCCCCTTAGGCCGGTGCGTAGACGACGGCGAGGATGCGCGCGGGAGACGGGCTGCCGCCGCGCACCTGATGCGGGACGATCGAGTCGTAGTAGATGCTGTCGCCCGGGTGGAGGACGTGGACATCCTTGCCGTACTCGATCTCGATCAGGCCCTCGAGGACGTAGATGAACTCCTCGCCCTCGTGGCTCGAAAGCTCGCGGTCGGACGAGGGGTTCACCACGATGAGGAACGGCTCCATATGGCGGGCCGTCTTGCCCTCGGCAAGCGAGAGGAAGTCCAGCCGGCCGGTACCGACAGCGGTCTCGAGGCCCTTGAGGCGCGCGACCGAGTCGGCCTGGCCCGTCCGGGTGATCACGGGACCGACGTTGGTGTCATCGTCGAGCAGAGACCCCAGTCGGACTCCGAGCGCTCGGGTCACTTTGATGAGCGGCGCAAGCGAGGGCGCGATGTCTCCCGCTTCGAGCCCGGTGATGACCGAGGCGTCGCAGTCGCAGCGCTGGGCAAGGTCTTCTACCGAGAGGCCCAGAGACTCCCTGAGCGTGGTGATCTTCGCGCCGATACGGGCGTCGTCAGCCATGTGCGTCCCCCTCCGAGTCAGTTCACAGCATGCCGATTATGGCAGAGCCGGCTTGGCTCGCGCATCACGTCTGATAGGTGAGCGCGTCAAAGCCCTATGCGCGCGTCACAGCCAGCGCGTATACTCCCCGCAAGGTCGTGTGGGCACGACTCTTTGCGGTCGGGGTGGGGCCGCAATGCAACTGCATCAGGGGGATCGAGATGGAAGGCGTCGCCGGCGTCGTCCGTTCCGTACTGACTCCGCGCGTGGGGGCATCACTCGCGGAGATGACGGTTCGTGCGACAGCTATTTCGCTCGGCAAGTCGAGCGAGGATTTGGACTCCAACGACTTGCCTGTGCTTATCGAGCGCGCACGCCAGATGCTCTCGGGCGTGGCCACGTCTGCACACATAGACGCAGCGGTCGTCGAGATCCAGACCCAGGCAAGGGCCTTGTGATGAGCGTCGATCGCCAGCTCAAGGCGACCGGACTGGCGTGCGTCCTGCTTCTGGTTCTGGTCATCCTCTTTGGACGCATCATCACCGACCCCATGATGGCTGCGACCATCGCCGTCGCGGGCAACGTCATCGTCGCGTGCTTCGCCGGCGGCATCATCCTCTCGACCGCTGCCGGGATCCCCAAGGGCGAGGCGCTCAGGACGCGATGGGCCGTCATCGGCCTCGGCATCGTGACCTACGTCATCGGCGAGCTCATCGTCGGCTACTACCTGGTTGCTCTCCAAACCCTTCCGCCCTACCCCGGCCTCGCCGACGCATTCTTCGTGGCGTCTCGGCTGGCGTTCGCAATCGGGATCATGGATGCCGCGCTCAGCGTCCGTCGCTTCGGCAGCGCAATCGCGCCGCTGGTGATGTCGCTGCTCGTGTGCCTGGCGCTTCTCGCGCTCAGCGCCGGATTCCTCGCTGAGATTCTGGTCGACCCCACGCTCCCGCCGCTCGAGAAGGCGCTCGATCTGTACCGGCCGCTGGCCGGCATCTTCCTCGGCGTACTACCTGCGCTGCTCGTCGTGTTCTCGATGGCGCTGAAGGGCGGCCGGTTTGGCTGGCCATGGATTCCCGTATCCGCGGGCATGATCGCGCTGTCGCTGGGCGACGTCGTCTACTCGTGGGCCTCCTGGAACGCCACGTACCAGCCAGGCGGGCTCATAGACGCGTTGTGGATAGTCGGCTACTCGCTGTTGGCTCTGGGAGCGCTCGCGCAGACGGCTGTCGAGGACAGTTTCGCCGAGCAGCCGACTCCCGGTGAGGTCGCGCCGGAGCCAGCCGCCTAGCCACCACCTGCCACGCAGAAGGGCCGCCCGGAGGCGGCCCTTGCGATCGTGCCACTCGTTACCGCTGGTGCGCCCAAGCCCACGTCTTGGAGCCGACGCCCAGGAGGATGAAGCCTGCCACCAGGATGGCCATGGCCTCGCCTGCGAGCCCCGTGTAGGGGAGGAACTCCTCGGCGTTCTCATCCGCGGGCTCTTCCTCAGTGAAGGGGAGGAAGGGCTCTTCCGGGTCGACGGGGTCCTCGGGGTCAACCGGGTCCTCGGGGTCAACCGGGTCCTCGGGGTCGACGGGGTCCTCAGGATCGACCGGATCCTCGGGGTCAACCGGGTCTTCCGGGTCAACCGGATCCTCGGGGTCAACCGGGTCTTCCGGGTCAACCGGATCCTCGGGGTCAACCGGGTCTTCCGGGTCAACCGGATCCTCGGGGTCGACGGGGTCTTCCGGGTCAACCGGGTCTTCCGGGTCGACGGGGTCCTCGGGGTCAACCGGGTCCTCGGGGTCAACTACCTCGGTCCAGGCCACATGGCTGAGGACCAGGTTGCCGAAGCCGGTGCTCTCGACGCTTGCCGTCGCTCCGAGCAGCGTGTCGTGGCTGCCGGTGCCGACGTAGAAGTGCTGGGTCATGCCGTTGCCGACCGGCTGGCCCGTGACCGTGACGGTGCCGGCGCCCTCAAAGCTCGCGGTCAGCGTTCCGGCGGGGGTGTCCTTGTCGAGGCCGTTGAGGATGAAGTGCCAAACGACCGGATCGGTGAGTCCGCCCGCGTCGCTCTCCTTCTGGAAGGTCAGGCTTTCAGCCCCTACGTGAGGGCCGTGCAGTGATACGGAGGTCGCCGCGTAGGCCGCGGTCGCCATCGCCAGTGCAGTGATCAGCGCGAGAGCGACTGCAAAGGCTCCTCCAAACGTGGATCGGTGTGCGGTGCGCCCGTGTGGTGGTGTTGGCCTTCATCGTTCTCGCCTCCCCGAGTCGGCGTTTACAAACCCTTCTGTCATTACTGTCCCCAACATTAGGACACTCTAACGTGGTTTCTTAGTATCTACTCATTCCGATGAATCACAGCGCTCGAGCTGCGATGATGACCGCTGCCAGCGCTGCGAGCAGGAGCGACGCTTTGAACGCCGGGGTGCTCCCCTTCCATCCCAGCCATCGCCACTTCCACAGTGCGTCGCGCTGCTCGTCGGTCAGCCTGTCGGTGATCGGACTCAATGTGCCTCCCTCGGTCGTCACCGAACTACATCGGCAGATGCGCGGCCAAGCCTGACAGAACCTCGGCGACTTCGTTGACAGCACGGCGCTCACCATTTATCGTCAATCGCCGATTAACGAACCCCAGCGGTGTGACCGCAGGGCTCAGGGTGAGGACGGAACCGTGAGCGACACCTACTGCATCGGAGCGCCCTCTCCAAGCGGCGACGCGTGCCCGATCGCGGACGACGAAGAGTTGGCCCGCGCGCTCCACGCCCTGGCCCACCCGGCCCGGCTCAAGCTCGTGCGGCTGCTTGCCGCGAGCAACTCGTGCACCGGCTCAGAGGTCTTCTCGGCGCTGAATCTTGCTCAGTCGACCATCTCAGAGCACCTTCGAGTGCTGAGTGACGCGGGGCTCGTGAAGTCCACCCCCAACGGCACGCGCAACTGCTACTGCCTCGTGCCCGAACGCCTGGTGGTGCTCCGCGCCTCGCTTGACGCACTGACCGACTAGCCGACGAAAGGCCGACCGATGTCGCAGGGAGTCTCCAAACAGCTCTCGTTCCTCGACCGCTACCTCACGCTGTGGATCTTCCTCGCGATGGGAGTGGGCGTCGCCATCGGCGCGCTGTTCGAGCAGGTGCCGGCGTTCATCGAGAGTCTCTCGGTGGGGACCACCAACATCCCCATCGCGATCGGACTGATCCTGATGATGTATCCGCCTCTCGCGAAGGTGAAGTACGAAGAGCTGCCGGACGTCTTCAAGAACAAGCGGGTCATGGGGATCTCGCTGTTCCTCAACTGGATCGTCGGCCCGATCATCATGTTCGTTCTCGCAGTCACGCTGCTTCGCGACCAGCCGGAGTACATGACCGGCCTCATCCTCATCGGGCTCGCCCGCTGCATCGCCATGGTGCTCGTGTGGAACGACCTCGCGCGAGGCGACTGCGAGTACGCCGCGGGTCTCGTGGCGCTCAACGCCATCTTCCAGGTCATCTTCTACGCACCGATGGCGTGGCTGTTCATCACGGTGCTTCCGCCGCTGTTCGGCCTGCAGGGCAGCGCGGTCGACATCTCGGCGTGGGAAATCGCGCAGAGCGTCTTCATCTACCTCGGCATCCCATTCATCGCAGGCGCTGCCACGCGCTTCTTCCTGGTCCGGGCGAAAGGCGTCGCGTGGTACGACTCCGAGTTCGTACCGAGAATCTCGCCGATCACCCTCATCTCGCTGCTGTTCACGATCGTGATGATGTTCTCGCTCAAGGGCGATCTCATCGTGACGATCCCGCTCGACGTCGTACGCATCGCCATCCCGCTCATGATCTACTTCGCGCTCATGTTCTTCTCGAGCTTCTGGATGATGCATCGGGTGAAGGCGGACTACGCCAAGAGCACCTCGGTTTCGTTCACCGCCACCGGCAACAACTTCGAGCTCGCGATCGCCGTCGCGGTCGCGGTCTTCGGCCTCAACTCCGGCGAAGCGTTCGCGGCTGTCGTAGGCCCGCTGATCGAGGTGCCCGCATTGATCCTGCTGGTCAACGCCGCCTTCTGGCTGCGCGGACGGTGGTGGCCTGAAGCGGTCCCGAGCGGTGCTGCACTGCTGAACGAGGCGGGCGCGGCGTGCGCCCTCCCGGACGACAAGGGGTAGACGTGCACCGCTTCGCGATCTTCTCGGACATCCACGGCAATGTGGTGGCGCTCGACGCGGTGCTGGCCGACATGGATTCGGCCGGTGTCGAGGAGCGCTACTGCCTGGGGGACCTCGTGGGTTATGGACCCGAGCCGGCGGCAGTGATCGATCGCATCCGCTCGGCAGGCATCCCCACGATCATCGGCAACTACGACGAGGGCGTGGCTCAGCGCCGCGGCGACTGCGGCTGCTACTACGCGACCGACCAGGCTCGAGTCGACGGTGAGGCGTCGTATGCGTTCACCGAGACAGCCGTGGGTGATGAGGACGCCAACTGGCTTCTCGGTCTGCCGCACGAGATCCGCTTCGAGGTCGAAGGATGCCGAGTAGTGCTGGCGCACGGCAGCCCGCGCAAGATCAACGAGTACCTGCTCCCGGACCGCAGCGACGTGCAGCTGGCGCGGCTCGCGGACGCGGCCGGTGCGGACCTGGTGTGCGTAGGCCACGTCCACATCCCGTACCTGCGTACGTTGACGGCAGCCGACGGCCGCGCCGTCACCTACGTGTCGAGCGGGTCGGTCGGCAAGCCCAAGGACGGCGACCCCCGCGCATGCTGGGTCGAGTTGACCGTCGAATCCGCGGACAGAATCTCGGCAATCGTGCACAGAGTCGAGTACGACGTGGAGGCGGTCGCGGCCGCCGTGGTCGCGGTGGGCTTGCCGGCAACACTCGCGGATGCCCTGCGGCGGGCGTAACGCCGAATGTGGGAATACTCGCGCCATGTCCCTGAAGACGTCAGGAGGACCGAGGATGCCCAGATTCGAGAACGATGAGGCCAAGAGCCACCCGGTGGTCACGGAACTCGGTGCTGGTACCTACTACTGGTGCCAGTGCGGAAAGACCCGCACGGTGCCCTACTGCGACGGGTCGCATGCCGGCACCGATGTGACGCCCCTGGCGTTCGAGATCACCGAGCCGATCACTCAGGCGATCTGCAACTGCGGACTCACTACAAGCCCGCCTTACTGCTCGGGTGCGCACGTCGACCTGGAATAGCCAGCTCGCCAACAGAACGCAACAGGGGCCGCCTCCTTCTCGGAAGCGGCCCCTGCGTTTCGTTTGCTCGCTATTCCATCGTCCAGTCGGAGTAACCACGGTGATCGACTCCGGGATTGTGCCCCCCGGTGAAGCCACCCATCTCGGTCGCGTGCTCGGCGTGATGCCTGCCGAACTCACGTCCGGTTGCTGCAAATGCCGGCGCGGCCGACATGGCAAGTACGACGGTCAGTGCGAGCATGGTTACGAGCTTCCTCATGTGCGGCTCCCTCTTGGTGGCTCTCGCTTACATGTGCCACTCCATGAGCGATTCGGATGCCAATCTTGACACAATCGCTCATGTATAGAATCTACCCACGATTGGGGCGATTCACTCACCCAGGGCGCGCATGATCGCCCCGTACTGTTCGGCGTCGATCTCACCGCTGGCGAGCCGTCGCTTGGCGATCGCGACCGCCTCATCGTGACCGGGTGCACCCGGCTGAGGCGGCGGGCCTGCGGCGGTGCCGTGCCCGGAGGATGCTTTCACCGCCCAGACGATCAGCAGAACGATGCCCGCGATCACCAGTGCGCCAAAGAAGAGCATGATCGCGAATCCGAACCAGCCAGTGCCACCCATCATGTCGTACCCGTAGCCGTACCCTCGGCCCATCATCGTCGGTCCAACTCCTTCAGCCGCGCATCATCGTCAGCGCTCTGCCTGAGCGCCATCCGTCCGCGCATACCCTGTGTATTCCACGCTCCGGGCGCTCACTCACCCAGCAGCTTCTGATCGAGTGCCTCCCACAGGTAGAGCGAGGCGGCCGTCCGATACGGGCTCCACGACTCGGAGAGTGCCGCGAGCGCCTTGAGCGGCTCGGACTCGGGCAGGCCGTGCAGCATCCGCACCGCACGCTGCAGGCCCACATCGTCTACGGCGAACACGTCGGGCCTTCCGAGAGAGAAGATCAGGAACATCTCGGCGGTCCATCGACCGATGCCTTTGATGCGCGTCAGCTCGGCTATCACCTCGTCGTCGGAGAGCTCGTCGAGTCCGGCAAGGTCGACGCTGCCATCCGCGACGCTGCGTGCGAGGTCGCGCACGTAGGCGGCCTTCGCGCGCGAGAGCCCCACGCCGCGGAGCGCATCGTCGTCGAGACCCGCGATGGTGGCGGGCTCGAGCTCGCCTGCGAGGTCGGCAAAGCGGCCCCAGATCGTCTGCGCCGCCTTGACCGAAAGCTGTTGGCCGACGATGGCTCGAGCCAGCGAGACGAAACGGTCTTCTCGGAGGGTGAGCGAGTAGGGGCCCACGGCGTCGATGACGCGGCCGAGCACGGGGTCGACTGTGGCGACGTGCCGAATCGCGGGGTCGTTCGCAGAGTACGAGAGGGTGCGCACGGGTCGCCTTTCGATCGGGTCGGTCGGTTCAGCGTTGCGTGAGTTCGGCGAGCGCGGCCTCGATTCGGCGCAGGCTCGCCTGCATCTCCTCGATCTCGCACTCGGCCTTCACGTTGGTGCCGAAGTCTGCCTCCGCCTGGAGCCGGTCGCGCTCCGACTGGCGGTTCTGGCTCATCATGATGACAGGCCCGGCGTAGGCGGCCTGGATGGAGAACAACAGGTTCAGGAGGATGAACGGGTACGGGTCCCAGTGGTTGATGAGCGCCACGACGTTGAGCGCCATCCATGCCGCGACGAAGACCGTCTGTGTGATGATGAACGGCCAGGAACCAATGATCCGAGCGAAAGAGTCGGCCACGCGCTCGCCGGTGGTCATGCGCTCCTGGTGCTGCTGATGCCAGGTTCCTGCTGACTGAGCCATTGCTACCGCCCCTGAGTAGCCGCCAACGCCTCAAGTGCTCCCGCGTGCGCGCGATGCGACGCAGCCGAGTCGGACGCGAAGAACGACACCGCGCGATCCTTCGCGAACTTGCCCCTCGCTTGTACCGCTAGATGCCACGCTCCCGAATGTACTCGGTCACGTCCGCGTCGTAGCGGATGTCCTCCGCCTCGAAGTACGCCCACGGCCTGCCCTGATCGAGCCACGTCGCCGCGCCCACCGCCTGGCACTTTGCGGTCCCGATCGTCTTCTCCCCCACGCCCGACGCGATCCACAGGATCTTGCGTTCGCTCGTGGCTTCTCGGTAGCGCATGGCCTCCAGCGACTCGATCCGGGTGTTCTCCGGGTTGAACCTCACAATGAACCGGTCGACGTCGTCCTCTCCGAGAGGAACGACCAGCACCGCCGTCTCCGCGTCGACCGGCTCCCACTTCACCCGCGGGTCGGTCACCAGAACCGACGGCGCCGAGGAAGACAACTCGGCCCACATTCCGATGTTGGCCGCCTGCTCGACCTTCGGGCCCTCCGATGTCGCCCACGGAAGCTCCATCAGGCTCTTGCCGTCGACGTAGCGCTCGTTGACCTTCAGCAGCGGCATCCCAAACCACGTCGCCTCGATGTAGTGCCGATATCCGTGTCCCGCGTCGTGCGTGAAGCGGAACCGAGCCGGCAACCACATCCCGAACGGCCGAATCCGCCCACGTCCGGTAATCACCACCGAGTCGACCACGGGCACGGTGTCGCCGTACGCGGACCGGTAGTAGTTCTCGACCGGTTCGGGAAGTCCTGCCGGCAGCGGGACCGTGGTCGACACCCCGCTCTCCAGCGGGTACGGCTTGAAAGCCCGAGGCGCGACCTGGAACCCGAGCCAACCCACCGCGAGCGCTACAAACACGATCACCAGCGCGACGTTCATGCGTCTCCCCGTCCTCATCCGCGATCATCTCGCACGCACGCGAACAGCACCGCGGTCGCAAGTGCCGTCGCCGCCAGCAGAGGGCCCCACGTCAGCAGCTCGCCGGGCGCCTCGGCGAGGCCGCGCACGATCGCGCCCGCCGAGTTCACCGTCAGCACCAGCAAGTACAGCGACGCCTGGACTCCCGCGAGCGCCGCGATGACGTAGCCCCACGCCCGGCGCCTGAACAGCAGCGCCCCGCCGATAGCCAGCGCGGGAACCATCAGCGCCATGTCGAGCGCCGCGACGAGCTTGAACGCCTCGGTCTCGATCGGCGTTGGCCTCCCGCCGAATGCGTACGCAGCCCACGTGCCCAGCCAGATCACCGACAGGCCCACGGCCACGAAGACGAAGTAGCCGCCGATCGCTCGCACGGGCGTCCGTCCGCTGAATCGCGCCGCGATGGCGTCGGGATCGAGTGCAACCAGCAGCCGGACGAGCGCTGCGGCCGCGAGCACCGCGCATACGACGTAGAGCGGGAAGAACCGGTTCAGCGCCGCGCCGAGCAGGTAGTACGCATAGTTGTACACGGCGTAGGCGAGCATGCCGGCCCACAGCAGCGTGCCGCGAGTCGATCCTCGCTGGGACAAGACGAGGCCCCCGACGAGCAACGGCACGGCGAGCGTCAGCGTGACCAGGTCGTTGCCCCACCATGTCGCGACGATCCACGCGACGTCACGGTACTGGTCGCTATAGGCCAGCCCGAGCGCCGCCTGGGCCGCCATCAGGCCCGCCAGCAGCGCAGACAGCCTGCGCGGAACTGCTGTATTCACCACTTCCCACCTCACTATGTATGCAAGTGCTTGCTTACATTCTGCGACCGATCGACGGCGCTGTCAACCGCTGCTTGACCTCGGATGCCCCCAGGGGTACCTTTGGTTGACTAGTTCGAATGTTTTCGAAGTTAGGGATGGTCATGAGCACAGTCACCGCCAAAACGCAGCTCGATGAGGTGTTCAAGGCTCTCGCATCCGAGCACCGGCGGGAGATCCTCCGCGTCCTCAGCATCTCGACCCCCGCGGCTGGTAAGACCTGCTGCGCGGTCGACGAGGTATGCGCGTGCAAGATCTCCGATCATCTCGGCCTGTCTGCCTCAACCGTGTCGCACCACATGTCGGTGCTGCGCAACGCCGGTCTCGTCGACGGTCGCAAGGACGGGTTGTGGACGTACTACACGCTGCGGCGCGACGTGCTCGAAGAGGCCGCGGCGGAGCTGCGTCGCCTGTAGTTGTCGGTGTTCGAAGACTCTCAACGTTGGAGGAACCATGGTTATCAAAGTGCTCGGTCCCGGCTGCAAGAACTGCCAGACGCTCGAGGACGTCGTGAAGAAGGCCGTCGACCAGCTGGGCATCGACGCCGAGGTGGTCAAGGTGAGTGATATGCAGGAGATCATGTCCTACGGCGTCATGTCGACGCCCGCGCTCGTCATCGACGAGGAGCTGCGCCTCGCGGGTCGCGTGCCGACCCTCGATCAGGTCGTCGCGCTTCTTCAGAGGGGCTAACCAGCCGTGCTCGAAGCCCTGGGCAACATTCTGGCGTGGATGAACGAGAACTTCCTCAAGATGACGTGGCTGAACGATCTGGCCGGCCGATTCGTCGAGGACGTGCTCGGACTCTCGCTCGCCGGCAGACTCGGGTCGAGCATCCAGTTCTTCATCTACGACACCATCAAGATCTTCGTGCTGCTCTCGGCGTTGATCTTCACAATCTCGTACGTGCAAAGCTACTTCCCGCCCGAGCGCACCAAAAAGATCCTCGGCCGCTTCAACGGCTTCACCGGGATGGTCCTCGGTGCGCTCCTGGGAACGATCACACCGTTTTGCTCATGCTCGTCGATTCCCCTGTTCATCGGCTTTACGTCCGCGGGACTGCCGCTCGGCGTCACGTTCGCGTTCCTGATCTCATCGCCATTGGTGGACCTGGCGTCCGTGATGCTGCTCGCGAGCATCTTCAACTGGACCACCGCGATCGCGTACGTGGTCGTGGGACTCACGCTCGCAGTGATCGGCGGCTTCATCATCAGCCGGCTCAAGCTCGAGGACTACGTCGAGCCATTCGTCTACGGCACCCATCTGGCCGATGCGGAACTGCCTGAACTGACGCGGCGCGACCGGATCGACTTCGCCAGGGGCCAGGTCGCCGACATCGTGCGCAAGGTCTGGCTCTACGTTCTCATCGGAGTGGGGATCGGCGCGATCATCCACGGCTGGATCCCTCAGGGGTTCATCGAGACCGTGCTCGGCGAGCAAAACCCGTTCGCCGTCATCATCGCGACCGCTGTGGGCGTGCCGATGTATGCCGACATCTTCGGCACGCTCCCGATCGCCGAGGCGCTCGTGTCCAAGGGCGTGGGGCTCGGCACCGTGCTGGCGTTCATGATGGCCGTAACGGCGCTCTCCCTCCCCTCGCTGGTGATGCTCAAGAAGGTGGTCAAGACGCCACTGCTCGCGACCTTCTTCACCATCGTGGTCACCGGAATCATCATCATCGGCTACACGTTCAATGCCTTCCAACGGCTGTTCGTCTAGCCGGCGAACCAGGAGGTCACCCCGCATGCCAGCCAGGCGCATCATTCTTCCGGTGGACGGCTCACAGACAGCCGAGGCCGCGGCGCGCTTTGCCGAGGACATCGCGGCTTCCGAGGGCGACGTGATCGTGGTTCTGGGAGTCGCCGCGTCGCTCCCTGACGACGACCGCTCCGGGGTCAACGAGGCCGTCGCGGAGTTCATGGCCACCACCGTCGCCGAGGAGGCCGCCCGCATCCGCCAGGCGGGCATCCTCGCCGAGGAACTCGTCGTACACGCCGAGTCGCCGGTCGAGGGCATCCTGCGCGTCTCGGCCGAGCAGTCTGTCGACGCGATCGTCATGGGAACCCACGGTCGCACCGGGCTGAAGCGCGCCATCATCGGCTCGGTCGCCGACGGCGTGGTGCGCCGCTCCACGGTTCCGGTGGTGCTGGTGCCGCTGAAGAGCGAGGACTGAGATGACCGATCAGGATGACATGACGACGCCGACCGAGGCCGAAGAGCCGACCCCGAGACGCATCTCCTCACGAACCGCGATCGTCCTCGTGGTCATCGCGATCTTCGCGGGACTGTTCGCCGTGAAGGCGCTCGACACTCGGACGCAGCCTGCTGCCGGCGACTCGATCACCTCGGTCAAAAACGACGCGGTCGCCGACTACGAGGCGGCGCTCCAGACCGGTAAGCCCATCTACGTGCTCTTTCACTCGCTGAGTTGACAGTCGTGTCTCGACATATCGGCGGTCGCCGATACGGTCATGCCCGAGTACGAGGACCGCGTGGTGTTCGTCAACGCGATCACCGACGACGCCTCGGCCCAGGAGCTCTCGAGCCGGTTCTCGTACCAGTACATACCGACGTCGTTCTTCCTCGCACCTGACGGGACCGTCGTCGACTCCTACACCGGCCCGCTGACCGAGACCGAGATGCGGTCCCGGCTCGACGCACTGGTGGCCGAGTGAACGTCGAGGCACTGGCCGCGCAGATAGGCGCTGGCGGGGCCTGGGGGCCTGTCGCGTTCGGAATCGCCTTCATCGGCGGCCTGGTCGCTGGGTTGGGGCCGTGCGTGCTGCCGATGCTGCCGGCCGTCTTCGGCTACGTGACGGGCACAGTCGCCGAGAGCGAGGTCCGCAATCCAGTGACGCGCGGACTCGCCCTCTCGGCGGTGTTCGTCCTCGGCATGAGCACGGTTTTCGCGATCATCGGCGCGATCGCGGGCATTCTGGGGCGCGCACTCGTGCTGGGCGACTGGGCCTACTACGGCGCGGCGCTGATCTGCGTGGTCATCGGCCTTCAGATGCTCGGTGTCATCAGCCTGCCGATCGACCGGCTGAACAGCCTGTTGCCGATGAAGCGCCCGGAGCGACGAGGCTTCGTGGGGGCGCTCTTGTTCGGGATGCTGTTCGGGCTCGTCGCGTCGCCGTGCTCGACGCCGATACTTGCCGCCATCGCCGCGATCGCCGCGACGACCGGGAGCGCGGCCAAGGGCGCGGCGCTGCTGTTCGTGTACGGGCTCGGCAAGGGAGTACCGCTCCTGCTTCTGGGCGTGGCGTCGGGATCCCTGTCGCTCATGAAGTCGCTGTCGAGAATCACCCCGGCTCTCACCAAGGTGGGGGGCGTCGGTATCATCGGAGCCGGAGCGTATCTGGTCTGGCTGGCCTGACCAAAGGAGAACGCAGTGGATGAGATCGTAGTGAAGGTGATCGACCAGAGTTGTGCTTGAGGCGGCGGCGACTGCTGTGACCCTCTCGAGAACGAACTCACCGGCTACGCCGAAGGTTCGACTTGAGAGCTCCCGCTGCAGTGGCGCCTCCAGGTTCTGGGGGCACGAGTGAGCACGGCGCTGGGCACAACCGTCCGCTTCGAGGAAGCGACCCTCTACGGGCTCCAGGGTGTCGAGCGCGACACCGCGCTGAACGCGCTCGCGGCCGGGCTGGAGCTCCCGTTCGCGATTTCGGGCGACACGCTCGCCTGCTCGGGCGAACTGATCGTCCACGAGATCACCGAGGCACTGGGCCGCAAGCTGACCTCATAGGCAGCGCGTGTGCCGATAGGTACGAATCAAAAAGAGCCGCCCCGAGGGGCGGCTCTTCGTATTCATGTGGCGGGAGTAACGGGGCTCGAACCCGCGACCTCTGGCTTGACAGGCCAGCGCTCTAACCAACTGAGCTATACCCCCGCGTGGGGTGTCCGCGTGAGCAGACAGCGAACGGAATATTACCGAGCCAACGCGCCGTTGTCCATACGTGGGCCCGATTCTCCTGACATCGGTTGGTTCTCGTCCCGAAATTGCGACTTCGGGTACCTACAATCTGGAAACCTGGAGGGAGCCCGATGACCGAAGACCCCAAGCCTACCACCGTCGCCGACGAGGTGCGCGGAGCACTCGACGCGCGGCTTGCCGAGCGCGACCGCGCGGGCGCTGTCGCCGCCGCACTCGACGCGGTGCGCGCCAGGCGCATCACCGTGGATGATCTCTACACCCTCGTCCTGTCGCCGCTGCTACGCGACACCGGTGCCGCGTGGCAGCGGGGCGCGACCATGGTGTGGGAGGAGCACTTCGCGACCGCCATCGTGCGCACCATCGTCGAGGCGCTGTACCCCGAGGTGGTCGCTGAGTCCGCCGAGCACCCGCGCCTCGGCAAGTCCGTGGTGCTCGCCTGCCCCGCCGGCGAGTCGCACGACCTCGGCATGCGCATGCTCGCCGACCGGATGTCGATCCACGGCTGGGACGCCTACTTCCTCGGCGCCGACACGCCGACGCCCGAGATCGTGAGCGCGGCGCGTGCGGTCAACGCCGACCTCGTCGCGCTGTCCGTCGCGACGCACTTCAACCGCATGAGCCTTCGCATGACGATGGACGAGCTCAAGCGCGAGCTGCCCGACGCGCACATCGGCGTCGGCGGTCCGGCGTTCGCGATCGACCGCCACTGGCCCGCAGACGAGCTGCTCTCGCTCGCGGACCTCGGCCTCCCCCTGGACGCGGCTTCGGCCGCCGAGGAGGGCTGAGGACATGCTCTCGATCCGCATCGCCTGGCGGTTCCTTAGGTCCTCGCCGGGACAATCGCTCCTCATCATCGGCGGCATCGCAGTGGGCATCGCCACGCAGGTGTTCGTCGGCTCGCTCATCCAGTCGCTGCAGGCCTCGCTCGTCGACCAGACGATCGGCTCGGCCCCTCAGGTCACCATCGCCGCACCCGACGAGGGCGACCCGGTACGCTACACCGATCGCATCGCCGGCGTCGTCGAGACCGACGACCGCGTGAAGGCCGGCGCGCTCGCCAAAGTCCGCTTCGCGACCTCGCTCTACAGCGACGGCTCCGACAGCGCGCCGCTCAACCTCATCGGCGGGGACCTCAACGAGCTCGACGGCATCTACCGCGTCTCCGAGCGCGTCATCGAAGGCGAGGCCTCGCTGCGCAGTTCCGAAATCATGGTAGGCAAGGAGTTCGCCGAGAAGTTCGACGTGAACCCGGGTGACACCGTCGCGCTCGTGCTGCAGGGCGGCTCGCGCGCGACCTTCACCGTCGCCGGCGTCTTCGATCTCGGCGCTGCCGCGTTCAACGAGCGGCAGGCGTTCGTCGACGGCAGCGTGCCCCAGTCACTACTCGGCTGGGCGAGCAACGAGTACTCCGCGATACAGGCGCAGCTCGACGAGCCGTTCCAGTCGGCCGAGGTCGCTCAGGACTGGCGCGACCAGCTGCGGGGCGTGGACGTGACGGAGTGGCAGGCGGAAAACGCGGACCTGCTCGTCGCGCTGCAGAGCCAGGGATCGTCGAGCTACCTTATCCAGACGTTCGTGCTGGTCGCGGTCGCCCTCGGCATCGCGTCCACGCTCGCCATCGCCGCGGTCCAGAAGACCCGCCAGATCGGCATCCTGAAGGCGATGGGTCTCTCGGACGGCCGATCGGGCCAGATCTTCGCGTGGCAGGCGTTCATGCTCGGCATGACGGGGTCGCTCTCCGGCATCGGACTCGCCTACGGGCTGCTCGCGCTGTTCGCGCTGGCACCGCTCACGTTCAGCATCACGCCGCAGCCGCTGTTCGTGCTCGGCTCGGCGACGGTGGGCGTGCTGGTGGCGATGGCGTCGAGCATCATCCCAACCCGGCGAACGTCGAAGCTCGACCCGATCGAGGTGATCCAGAATGGCTGACAAGCTGCTCGTGGCTGACGCGCTCGACAAGGTCTACGGAGAGGGCGAAGCGGCGACCCACGCACTCAAGGGCGTCTCCTTCGAGCTGGAAGAGGGCGAGTTCGCCTCGATCATCGGGCAGTCCGGCTCGGGAAAGTCCACGCTGCTCAACATGATCGGCCTGCTGGACCGCCCCACCGCGGGCACCATCCGCTTCAAGGGTGAGGACGCGGGCTCGCTCGACAAGAAGAGGCGCGCAAGCCTGCGCAACCAGCTCATCGGGTTCGTCTTCCAGTTCCACTACCTGCTGCCCGAGTTCAGCGTCTACGAGAACATCGCGATGCCGGCGTTCGTCGCAGGCACCATGCCTCAGCCCGAGATTCGTTCGCGCGTCGAGGAGACGCTCGGCCTTCTCGGCCTCGACGGTCTGGCCGATAAGAACGCGAACCAGTTGTCAGGTGGCCAGAAGCAGCGTGTCGCCATCGCGCGCGCACTGATGAACCGGCCCGCGCTCCTGCTTGCCGACGAGCCCACCGGCAACCTCGACACCACCAACACCAACCTCGTCTACGAGCTGTTCCGACGCATCAGCATCGAGACGGGGACGGCGTTTCTGATCGTCACCCACGACCGCAACGTCGCGCAGCGCACCGACCGGGTTCTCGAGGTGTCCGACGGCGCGCTCGTGCAGGACATCCGAAACTCATACGGCGGAGGGCCGGAGTCGCTGGGGGCGGTCGGCTAGTTCGCTCCCGCCGGCGTGCCGTCTCCGTCGTCCACGACCACTCCGTCGCGCATCACGATGGTGCGGTCGCACGAGCGCGCCACCTCGGGGTTGTGCGTGACGATGAGGAAGGTCGTGCCACGCTCGAGGTTGACCGTGCGCATCATGCCCACGATCTCCTCGCTCGTTGCGGTGTCGAGGTCGCCGGTCGGCTCGTCACCCATCACGATGCCTGGATCGTTCACCAGCGCGCGAGCGATTGCGACGCGCTGCTGCTGGCCGCCGGACAGCTCGCTCGGGACGTGACGCATGCGGTCACCAAGTCCGACCAGGTCCAGCAGTTCGCGCGCGCGGGTGAGCGCATGTCCACGACCCAACCCCGCGTACTCGGCGGCCAGGGCCACGTTCTCCTCGGCCGAGAGGGTCGGGATGAGGTTGAAGCCCTGGAAGATGAAGCCGATCTCGCTGCGACGGATTCCTACGAGGTCGCGCGCTGCGAGCCCGTCGACGCGGCGGCCGTTGAGCCACATCTCGCCACCGTCGGCCACGTCGAGGCAGCCGGCGATGTGCATGAAGGTCGACTTGCCCGAGCCGGACGGACCCATGATCGCGGCCATCTCGCCTCGGCGGATGTCGAGCGTCGCCCCGCGCAGCGCGTCCACGAAGTTGTTGCGGCCCAGCTGGTAGCGCTTCGCAAGCCCGCGGGCCTGGATGATCCACTCGCCGTCCGCGTGGGGCTGAGGCGTCCCGCCGTACAGCGTGTCCACGACCTCGTGCGTCCGCTCACTCATAGCGCAACGCCTCCACAGGATTCAGGTTCGCGGCGTGCCACGCGGGATACAGTCCGCTGACGACGCCCAGGCCCACCGCGAACGCGACGGCGCCGAAGATGAGCCGGTTCGTGACCAGGAACAGCGCGTTACCGCTCATCTCCCCGGCAGCGTTGCCAACGGTCGTGATCAGCAATCCGAACACGAGTCCCGCCAGCCCTCCGAGAAGCCCGATGACCGCGGACTCGGCGATGAACTGCACCATGATCTGGCCGCTTGAGGCGCCAATTGCCTTGCGCACGCCGATCTCGCGCGTCCTCTCGGCGACCGACATCGTCATGGTGTTGACGACCGACAAACCGCCCACGAGGAGCGAGATGAGCGCGATCGCGTAGATGATCGAGGTGAAGATGGAGAGTGGCTGTTTGACCTGCCGCTCGAAGTCCAGCGGCGTCATCGCCTCGACGCCGTCGACCTGGCGCTCGATGCGGCGAGCGACGACCTCGGGCCGCTCGCCCTCGTTGAGGTACACCGCGAAGCTCGACACGATCGAGTGCGGGTCCACCGAGTCTTTGACCGCGTCCGGCAGGTCTTCGTGAACGATGGTCTGCGCGTCCTCCATCGTCATCATGACGGCGGTGTCGGGCGCGGTGAGCGTCTTCTCGAGGATGCCGACAACTTCATAGCGCTCGCCGCGGATCTCGACGTGACCGCCCAGGTTGCCGTTGAGCCTCTTGACGAGGTCCGAGCCGAGCACCACCTTGCCCACGTCAGCGTTGCGCAGCTCGCGCCCCTCGGCGTAGCGGATGATGAAAGTCTCGTACCCGCGCGCGCGGCCGTCCTCGGCCTGAAGGGTCGGGATGTTGCCCATGCTGACGGTCGGGATCTCCTCGTCGACGAGCGCGGAGACCGACGCGGATACGCGCGAGACGCCCGTGACGTGCTCGATCTCGCGAAGCGTGCTCATCTTGAGCGGCGAGGAGTACAGCCCCGCGAACTGCGAGGGTGCGCTCACCACGACCTTGCCCTCGTAGTACTGCACGCCGCCGTCGACCAGAAGCGTGAGCTTCTCGGCCAGCGCTCCCATCACGACGAGCGCGAACACACCGATCGAGATGCCGAAGATCGTGAGGAACGCCCGCAGCTTGCGTCGGAAGATGTTCTTGAGCAGGCGCACGTGATCCCTTCGAACAGCGGCCAATTCACCGATGATGATAACCCTACCGTGACCGGACGGTCCTCAGATTCTGAAGCCCAACTGCTCTCCGCGCCCGTCGAGGTCCGGCTCGCCGGCTTCGCGCGCGTCGTCTGCGGGCACACCGGTCGGCATCCCGCCGGGGCGCGGAGCCACGATATCCCCCAGTATCTCGGCCATCTCGCGAGCGTTGCGTGGAGCGTAGTCGTACTTGCAGTTGTTGAACATCACCCAGGTGCGGTCGGTCTCCTCGGAAAGGTGGATGACCGGGTCGCGCCACTCCTCGAGCTCGGTGTGCTCGTAGAGGTAGTCGAAGCGGTCGGCCGCCGAGGCGGTGCGCGCGTTCCAGGTGCCGCGGTTGCGGCCGTGGAACCGAACGTAGCCGAGAGGTGCGGTCGCGGCGGTCACCGGCGGCAGCGCGCTCCCGATCTGGGGTGCGTCGACGGCCACGTAGGTCAGGCCGCGCTCGGACAGGAACCGCATCGTCTGCGCGAGGTGCGGGCCCTCGACCCAACTCGCGTGACGGAACTCGACGAACATCGGCAGCGGGTGCAGGAGCGCGGCGTCGCGATCGATGCGGGTGAGGTTCGCGGTGCGCTGCTCGGCGTCAGTGGCGGTGAACCACGGCGGGTACTGCATGAGGACCCCACCCATCTTGCCGGCTGTGACGAGCGGCGAGATCGACTCGACGAACAGCTCGAACGACCGCTCCACCATGCGCTCGTCCGGGTGTCGTACCCGACCACGGTTGGTGACCTCGTACTCGAACTGGTCGCGCAGCTCGGGGTGCAGCGCCCGCTCGTCGACGTCGTGCCCGGTCATCATCCCGAAGGCCTTCACGTGGAAGGTGAAGCCGGGCGGAGTCCGTGCCGCCCACGCCCGCGCGTACTCAGGGCGCGGGATGCCGTAGAACGACGAGTCGACCTCGACGGTATCGAATCGCGAGGCGTAGTAGCGCAGCCGCTCCTCGGCGGTGCTCACGCCCGCCGGGTACCAGCGCTCGATCATGGTCTTGTCGGTCCACGAACACGTCCCGACGACGACGTCGCCCACTCCAGCTCCCCTCTCCTTTGGAGGGACTTTACCCGAGCACGACGAAGGCCGCCCGGAGGCGGCCTTCGCTGACGATCGATGTCTTTAGAGTGCTACTCGCAGTCAGCACACGCAGCGGGCGCCTGCGCTCCGGCCGCTGCAGGCTCGGCGCAGTCCATCGCACCGGCTTCTCCGCAGTCCGTCGCGGCCGCTTCTCCACAGTCCATCCCGGGAGGGCAGCTCGCAGCGGCAGCGGGGAGCTGTGAGTCCGCGGCACCAGCGATACCAAAGCTGCCGAGAACGACTCCGGCAACCAGTCCAACGACGATCATCGCGGCAACTTGCTTGACGTTCACACTGCCTCCTAGTGACACAGACCATTCTCGTGCCCCCCACGCTAGTGAACAGAATAACGAATTGGAGTGCGTTTGGCTACCATTTAGCCTCCGGCAAGCCCGCGGAGAGACGATTCCACACAACCGCCGATGAACGCGCGCTCTGCGGGTACTATCCGACTAGACCACACCCCCGGCCGAGGAGACCCCATGAAGCCTGTCGTTGACGCCGACCTGTGCATCGGCTGCGGCAACTGCGAGGACACCTGCCCCGAGGTCTTTCGCCTCGATGACGACGGCATCGCCCGCGTGATTGTCGAAAGCCCCGGTGCTGAGCTTTACGGCTGCACGCGCGACGCGTGCGATTCCTGCCCGGTCGACGCGATCTCGATCGAGGAATGACAGCCGAGGCCCCCGAAGACTACGAGCTTCCCGAGAGCGACGACGCGCTGCTGGCCGAGTGTGACGTCGACGTCTTTCGCGCGTCCGGCCCCGGCGGCCAGGGCGTCAACACGACCGACTCCGCGGTGCGCCTCACGCATCGGCCGACCGGCATCGTGGTTGTGTGCCGGGAGGAGCGCAGCCAGCATCGCAACAAGCAGCTGTGTCTCAAGCGGTTGAGGAAGCGCATCGAGGCGCTGCTCGCTCCCCCACCGCCGCCACGGCGCCCTACGAAACCGTCACGCACCGCGGTCAAGCGCCGCCTGGACTCGAAGGCACGCACGTCGGCAAAGAAGTCGATGCGCCGCCCCCCTTCGGAGGACCGGTAGCACGTCGGCCTATGTCAGACGCATCGTGTAGGGTCTCCTGAGGCGGTGTGATGACGGGCACAATGCCCGCGGTCTCACCCGCCGATACCGCAAGTGGAGGCGTCTGGGGGGACGCCGCACGGCCTGGGGGAGGCATCAGCGTGGAAGACCATGCTTACAACGCGTGGAGTGTGGCCCCGCACTACCTGGAGCACATGACCGCCGAGTTGGCGCGCGACCTGATCATCGAGTGCCTGGCGGTCGCACATCGGCACAATTTCGAGGCCCGAAGCGGAGTCACCGCGGGGTCCATGGACGCGCGCACGTTGCACGACATCGCAAGCACCATCGTACGCACGGCCTTCTCGGACCTTGGCTACGACTTCAACGAGCCGGACGCCGCCAGCTGCCGCATGGTTGTCGAGCACCTGTCGCGGGAGTCGCACCTGCGTGGCACGCCGGCGACGATCATCGACCACCACATATGCGAGTACCGCAAGGTGCTGGCGGCGCTGGAGAGCGCATAGCTGCCGCTCGTCGCGCGCGACCGCCCGATGGAGCCATACGGCACCCCTCTCGTCGCAATCATCCCTCCCTCCGAACTGCAACGCCCGCACGCGGCGGTACATAGTCATTTCTGGCGGAGGGGCGAGCACGAGAGGGGGTGACCATCATGCGGAGAATTGCGCTGATCGTCCTCATCGCGGTTCTGGTTCTCGCCGTGGCGATTCCGGCCATGGCCCACCCGATGAGCGTGGACAAGGGCCAGGGTTGCGGTTGCCACAAGACCGCGGATAAGCCGATGGGGTCAATTCACACCGGATTCATGAAGTCCGGCGGCATGAACGGCGGTGCCGCAGCTTGCATGCGGTGCCACGCTTAGCCGCTTCACGCGGCAACCATTTCATGCGCCCTCCGGGATCGGTTTCGGAGGGCGCATCAGTGTGCGGTCAGCGTGCGAGTAGCGCGCGGATCTTCTCCTGGCACTCTGCGTCAATCTGAAGCGAATCGACTGCGACATTCACTCGCATGGCGGCATCAGAGAGCTCCAGCAGGTCGGAGCTCACGTGGTAGCGCTTCTCGGCCACCAACCACTGGAGCAGTTGCGACAGATGCCAGATGGCCCACGCGCCCTCATGAAGTGGCGCTGGGACCTTGGAGCCGCCAAGCGCAAGCAGCTTCTGCATATTCTGCCGTGAGCACCCGACCATCTCGGCGGCGTCGGTCACGCCCACCAGGTCAGGAGTGACCTCAACCAAGGTCGCGCCGGGTACCGCGCGCATCACCTCCGAAATCGCGCTCGATATTGCGTCAAGCGCGGAGCCGGCATCTCGGATGAAGTCCACGGCAATACGACCCGGACGCCCGATCCCTATGAGGGCATCGTCGCATCCGGCCTCGTAGAGACGATCAACCAGCGCATCTGAATCCGTCTCGCCCGGCGGCAGCCTGAACCGCAGGGTGAACTCATACTCACTCATCGTTCGCTCCTGATGGCTCTACTCTCCGGCCTCTGCGCTCTGCATGCCGAAGCGCCTTTTCAATCACCGCGTTGGAATGGCCTTGTCTGGACACGTTGACCCACTTCCAGTCGTGAGACACCCACGTGAACAGAGGTTGTCAATTGACAACCTCTGCGCCGGTCCCGATGCCCCTCAGCTGGTGGGCCCGGCACGATCTATGGTGTCGGGAACCATGCGCCGTCTCAATCAGGGGAAACCCTGAATTCGTCACGTGCAGGAGGCGAGGCCTGCATGGGTACTCAACATGCAACCCACCGAAAGGACCGCGCGTGCCCCCAGACCCCGCATCCACTCAGCCTGTTGCCTGGCATGCGCTCTCGCCTGACGAGGCCCTTGAGCGGCTGTCGTCGGACGCTTACGGTCTGACCGCCGCAAACGCTGCCGAACGGCTGGAGATCAGCGGTCGCAACGAACTGGCGCTCGAGAGCGGGCCGACCGTCTTGCAGCTCATCTTCGAGCAGGTCGCGAACCCCATGGTCTACCTGCTCGGCGGGGCAGGTCTTGTCTCCCTGCTCGCGGGCAAGGTCTTCGATGCCGCCGTCATCCTGCTGATCGTCATCGCGAACGTCATCATCGGCGTGTTCCAGGAGTACCGCGCCGAGGCAGCGCTCGATGCGCTTCGCAAGTTGTCGAGCCCGCGCGCCCGCGTGTTACGCGACGGTGAGGTGCGAGTGGTGGACGCCGCTGACATCGTTCCCGGCGACGTGCTCGTCCTCGAGACCGGCGACCGCGTAGCTGCCGACGCGCGGCTTGTCACCGAGAGCGACCTGCGCGCCGACGAGTCGGCGCTCACGGGCGAGTCCGAGGCGGTCGAGAAGGAGCCCAATCCGGTCGCCGCCGACATCACGCTCGCAGACCGCACGTCGATGGTGTTCGCCTCGACGCCCATCGTGGCCGGCCGCGCGACCGCTGTCGTGGTCGCTACAGGCATGAACACGGTCGTGGGCCAGATCGCGGGAGACGTTCGCTCCACCGCTCGGACCGAGACTCCTCTGCAGTCGCGTCTCGCCGTGCTCTCCACCCGGTTGGGCATCCTGTCTGTGGTCGCCGCCGCCGTCATCTTTGGCCTGGGCGTGTTGCGTGGCGAGCCCGTGGTCGACATGCTGCTGTTCGCCGTTGCTGCGGCGGTAAGCGCGATCCCCGAGGGTCTTCCCACCGCAGTCAGCGTGTCGCTCGCTCTGGGCGTCCAGCGCATGGCCAAGCGTCGGGTGGTGGTGCGCCGGCTCGCGGCGGTGGAGACGCTGGGCGGCTGTACCGTCGTGTGCACCGATAAGACCGGCACGCTCACGCGAAACGAGATGACCGTGACGCGCATGTGGGCGGGCGGCGAGGCCTTCTCGGTAACGGGAGACGGGTTCTCGCCGGAGGGCGAGGTGCTGCGCACCGACGGGACCGTGCTCACCCCACGACGCGACGACGACGGACCCGTCGAACTGCTGAGCGAGATCGCGTGCACGGCGAACAACTCAGTGCTCGAGAAGGACGCCGAGGGACGCTGGATGGTCGAGGGCAGCGCCACTGATGGCGCCCTGCTCGCCGCCGCCGAGAAGGCCGGGCATCGCCGCGCCGCTGCGCGCTGCGACGGCGGGCGAGTCGACGAGATTCCGTTCTCGAGCGCGTTCAAGTACATGGCGACCCTCGATGAGACCGCGCACGGCATGCGGCTGCACGTGAAGGGCGCGCCCGAGCGGGTCCTGGGTTACTGCGACCGCATCATCGTGGGCGACCAGGAAGTCGAGCTCACCGACGAGCTGCGTGCTCGTGTGCGCGCTCAGCAAGATGCATTCGCCGACGAGGCCCTGCGGGTGGTCGCCGCCGCCTACAAGCCCATGCCTGCCGAGGCCCGCGAGGCCGAGCGTGAGGACGCTGAGCACGGCTGCATCTTCGTTGGTCTGTGGGGCCTCATGGACCCGCCGCGGGCGGAGGCCGCCGACGCGGTCGCGGCGGCGCAGCGCGCGGGCATCTCGGTGAAGATGATCACGGGCGACCACGCGGCCACGGGAGCGGCGATTGCTCGGCGCGTGGGGATCCTGTCGGCCGACGCCGGTCGCGACGCGGTGGTCACCGGCGTGGAGTTGGATGCGCTTGATGACGCGGCGCTTGCCGCTCGAGTGCGCGACATCGCGGTGTTCTCGCGGGTCGAGCCGCGCCACAAGATGCGTATCGTCGAGACTCTGCAGGGGCTCGGCGAGGTCGTGTCGATGACCGGCGACGGCGTGAACGACGCGCCGGCCCTCAAGCGCGCCGACATCGGCGTTGCGATGGGCATCACCGGCACCGAGGTCTCGAAAGAGGCCGCCGACATGGTGCTTGCCGACGACAACTTCGCGACCATCGTGAGTGCGGTCGAAGAGGGCCGCGTCATCTACGGCAACCTCCAACGCGTGGTAGCGTTCCTGGTCATGGTCGCGCTGGGGCAGGTCGCCGCGATCGCCGGCAGTCTGGTGATCGGTTGGCCGCTGCCAATCACGCCGGTCATGGTCCTGTGGGCGAACCTCGTAGTTGCCTCGACGCTCACGATCCCCCTGGGCATCGAGCCTAAGAACGACGACGTCTTGTCATGGGCGCCCCGCTCGCCCTCCGAGGGCATCATCAACCGCCGTGCCGCATGGCGCATCGCGGTGGGCTCGGCGCTTAAGGCCGTCGGCATTCTGCTCGTCTTCGGCTACTTCTACGGGAACTCGACGGTCATCCACGCGCAGACCATGGCCTTCACCACGCTGGTCGCCTTCGAGTGGGCGCAGGCCATCGGCAGCCGCTCCTGGAATGTGCCTGTGTGGAAGCTGCCGCCGTTCTCCAACCCCGGCCTGGTCGTGGGCATGGTCGCCGGCATCGCGCTGCAGTGGATCGCGGTCTCAAGCCCCACCGCCGAGACGATCCTGGGCACCGACCCGCTGGGGCCCCAGGAGTGGGGCGTCGCACTGGCCGTGGGGCTGACCGGACTGATTGCCTCGTCGATCATGACCGCGGTGGACCGCAGACGCGCGGCGTAGCTCGGCGGACTACTGGACTATGACGCTTCCGCCATCGCTGCCCATGCCGCATGTGAGTTCGTAGGTGCCCGGACTCACCGTTTCGAGGTCCATGATCGCTTCGCCTGACTCGGTGAAGTCGGCCTGCGCATTCAGATCAGCAATCATTGGCTTGCCTGCGCAGTCTTTGGCGTCACCCGTGAAGATGAGCTTCGCAGGCATTCCGGCCTTGAGGGTTATCTCGTTCGGCGAATAGTAGCCATCCTTCAGGGTGACCCTGACGACCTGGACGCCTTCCTCCTCGGTCGCCGAGCCCGCCTCCACCGCCGGCGCGCCTTCGCCGCACATGCGACACGTCATCTCGACCGCGGGCTCCGCGCCCATCTGGTTCTGCGGCGCTGAATCCTGCGCGCTCGACGTGGGGGCGCAGCCCGTTGAAGCTGCGACCGCTACCATCAACGCCACCGCGAGCCCGACGCGGACGATTCTCCCGTTGCTCCTGTACGACACGGTTTCCCCATTCCTCAGACTGTTACCCGAGTGCACGTACGTGCGGAATGAACTTCCGTATCTGCCTACCGAAGCGGGGCCGTTCCTAAACGCGCCGATCGCCGTCGGGCGCGATGACGCGGTGCGCACAAGCGCCCCTGAAACAGAACAGGCCGCAGAGCGTTTAGCCCTGCGACCTGCGGTTTTGCTGGTGGGCGATGAGGGATTTGAACCCCCGACCTTGTCCTTGTAAGGGACCTGCGCTCCCGCTGCGCCAATCGCCCGTACGCCACTCCCCACCCGAGAGCGGCTCGAACATTGTAGCGCGCCGCGTCTAGGTCGAGAGAACGTCGCGCTGGATGAGCGCTCCGAGCGCAATGAGCGCGAACCCGATCATCCAGCCGAAGTCGACGGGGTGACCGAAGTAGTAGGCGTCGGAAGCTTGCAGGACCGCGAACGCGGTGTCTGTGATCGCGAGCAGAACCGCGCCAGCGCCGACCGCCCACCACGGCCACCCGAGTCGGCCCCTGCCCAGCGCCGAGATGGTCACGATGAGGTACACAGCCGGCCCGAAGGCGGCGACTACGTCGAAGACGGGATACGCCGCGCTCACGAGCTTCTCGGCGAGCGAGATGTCGGGGTCTGCAAACACGGTGGGGCCGAGGATGAAGACCCAAACGGCGAGGAGGCCAACCAATACGGCCGTCCACGTGAGGAATGCGGCGCGCTTCCAGTCGACGAGCGTTCGGAAACCCGCTGCATAGACGGACATGCCGATGCCGATGAGCGGCACGGAGGCGAGATAGAACGCATCCGGGAGTCCGGGATAGGGCACCTCGCCCACCACGAGTTCGTAGTAGCTCCACACGACGTCGCCGAGTGCGAACAGCAGCACTCCGACGCCGATGAGCGTCCACGCGGTACGCACCCGCTCACCACTCTCGAACGAGAACGCCGTCAGCAGGCACAGCACCGCCGAGAAACCCACCGCGGCCACACTTCCCAGATCCGAGATCGCGACAGCGACCGACTCGCCGCCGACGCCGGCGGCAACAGCGATCCAGATTGCGGCGATCAGCACCGCCATGGCCGCCGCGAGCGTGACGGTCCGGCGTGACATGACTGTTGCGGTCATCAGGCAGCCCCTCGGATTCTTGTAAGTGCACTGTCGATTACGGCGGAGGTTGCTACCGGCGCGAGAAGGCCCCGAACGCGCTCCTCGATGACCGGGAGGTCCTCAGGGCCGAGCTGATCCACCGACTTGCCGATGGAGCTCGCGGTTGCCCTGATGTAGGTATCGGCGAGGATTCTGCCGACGAGTGGTTCGAGGACTTCAGTCGTCACGCTACCGACCGACACGTGTGTCTCCTTTGTTGGATAACCTGCGGGTAAGTTTAGCGCAGGTCGGAGAGTTCGGCGGGCGTGAAGTCGAGTAGCCACCCGCGCACGAGCCGTCCGGTCCGGTCCACTCGGCTGGCCTGAACGTGTGAGGCGGTGTCGCGCGTCGTGTGATAGACGGGGTCCTCGCGCCACTCCAGCCAGGCGACCGGGATGCCCGAGAACTCGAACGCCTCGTGATCGCTCCAGCCGCTTCGGCCGAAGTCCTTGAGGAACGGCAACGGCTCCCCGCTGCGGTTCCCGAACGACTGCAGCGAGCCTACGACCGTCATCGGCGCGACCCGCAGATTCCGGATGTTGAACACGTCTCCGTAGCCCACCATATCGATCGACACCATGCCCTCCACCGCCGAGCGCTGCGACGGCGACATGTGCGCCACGTAGTAACGCGAGCCGAAGTGGTGGTCATTGGGGGTCGGGCCGCCGATCTCCTCGGCGCCGAAGCCGATGAATCGGATGGTGGGGACGAACCCTTCGGCCTCCGCCATGATGCGCGCGAGCTCGAGGGTGACGGCGACTCCGGACGCGTTGTCGTTCGCGCCGGGGCTCGGCGGCTTCGAGTCGATGTGCGCGCCGAGCACGATGGTGCCGGGTGCCGTGCCCGGCAGCTCGGCGACGACGTTGCGCGAGTAGCGCCCGCCCGGGATCGGCACTGACTGAACCGTCACCGCGTAGCCGTAGTCGCGGAGGCGGGCGGCGACGTAGTTGGCGGCGTTGCGCTCGGCGGTGCCCCCGGCCCCACGGGGACCGAATCCGGCGATCGCTTCGACGTGCGACATCGCTCGGCTGCGGCTGAAAGGACGTGCCCTAAGCGCGTGCTGGGCTTCGATGCGAGCGCGATCCGGCAGCGCACCCTGCCCGCCGAGGAACGTGAACGAGTCGACTCGGGCGCGGAGCCCCCAGAGCTCCTCGGCGACGGACTCCGGGGTCCACGGCGCGGTCAGCACGAGCGCCGAGCCGCGCTTGGCTGCGAGCGGGCCGCCGGCGAGCGCATCGGTGGGCGTGGCGCCGGAAGCGAGCACCGGAGTGGCGAGCGAGAGCCCGGCCTGGGCCTCGGCGAAGCGCGCGACCGCGAAGGCGGTTCGGTAGCGGTCGCGTTCGGCGATGCGGGTCACGGCGGCGCGGCCGTAGGCGGTGACGAGGCGCTGCTCAATCGCGGCGGGGACGGCGTTCACGCCGCCGACGATCACGAACTCGGAGGCGCCGGAGGCCGCGACCGCGGCGGTCGTCTCGGCAGGGCGGAGCGGGTCGACGAGCACGACCGGCCAGCCCTCGGCGGCGGCAGGAGCGGCGCACGCGAGCGCGTCGGCGAAGCTGCGGCCCGTGACCACGAACGCGCGCTCGGGCGCGGACCCGGAGACGGATGCGACCTCGGAGGCGACTGCGCGCGAGACGAGGAAGCGCGAGCGACCCGCGAGGCGCACGATCTCGGCGCCGGGCAGCGCGCTGGCGACCTGGGATGCGACCGCTGGAGCGAGCGCGGCGGTGCCGCCAAGCAGGTACACGCGGGTGGGCGCGAGACGCCGGAGCTCGGTGCGCGTCTCGGCGGTAAGGCGCTCGGACTCGGTAAGCAGCACCGGGCCGCCCGCAGCGCCGGCAAGCGCCGATCCGCCGAGTGCGTCGGGCCACGCGGTACCGCCCGCGAGCACGACGGCTGGCGCGCCGCTCGGGAACGCGGAGCGCGAGATGGCCGCGGCGGTGCCGTAGCGGGTGGAGCCGGCGATGCCGGATGCGGGGATGGCCGAGGCGGGCGCGGCGAGGAGCGCGAGCGCGGTGAGCGCTGCGGCCAGGATGCCGATGCGGACCCGGAGGGTCAGCGCGTGTTCTCGGCGAGCCATGGAAGGCCTCCTCGAACGGCTCGGCCCCGCCGACTGGCAGGGCCGGAGTCTGTCTGGTGCCCCCAGAAGAATTCGAATCTCCGTTTCCGCCTTGAGCGGGCGGCGTCCTTGGCCACTAGACGATAGGGGCGTGTGCGTTTATACCACAAACGGCGCGGTGGGCGGGCTGCAGGAGGGGTCCTTGCCAGCACTTCGCGCTTAATCATATAATCACGTTAGTGTTTATGTGTTTAATCAGGAAGGCTCGCGGTGTATGCATTCCAGATCACAGAGGGAGTCGCAGCCGGCGTCCACCGGATAGCGGAGCTTCGCGCCCAGCTGGATGCGCAGGGTCCGCTCCCCCGCATTTGGCTTGGCCGCACCCGACGCGACCTCGAGGCCGAGGCCGTGGCGGCCTCGGCAATCATGGAGGGTGTCGCGGTCACCGTCGACGAGGCCCGCCGTATCCTCGCGGGCGACAAGCCCACAGGCGTCTCGGCCGAGGATGCCAGCTTGGTCGACGGCTACCGAGATGCCATGCGCTTCGTGCTGGCACGCGCCGATGCTGACGCGTTCCAGTGGCAGAGCGAGCTGCTGCTTTCGCTGCACCACCTGGTGCTGGGCGGCTCCTACGCGAAGGGCGCCGGTCGGTTCCGAGAGACCCAGAACTGGCTCACCAACGCCGCAAGCGGCAACCAGGTCTACCTTCCGCCGCCTGCGGAGCAGGTGCCCGGGCTGGTGGACGATCTGATGTCGTGGCTTCAGATCTCCGATGAGCCCGGGCCCGTCAAGTCGGCGATCGCCCACGTGTCGGTGGCAGGCATCCACCCGTTCAGCGACGGCAACGGCCGAACCGCGCGCATCGTCGCGTCACTCGCAATGTACCGAGCAGGCTATCGATCTCCCCAGTTCACGAGCCTGGAGGAGTGGTGGGGGCATCACATCATGGAGTACTACGCCGCGTTCGAGTGCCTAGGCGAAGCGTGGGATCCCACGGCGGACGTCACGCCGTTCCTTGAGGCCCACATCGGCGCGCAGGTCGCGCAGGTTGAGGCATTGTCGCTGCGAAACGCAACGGAGCGGGCGCTGTGGACGGTGCTCCAGGACGTCGCGGTGAGCGACATGGGCCTGAACGAGCGCGCCACCCATGCACTCTACGACGCCTTCTTCGCGCGCGAGGTCACGAACCGCTATTACCGTGGAATGGCCGATGTCTCCGAGGTGACCGCCTCGCACGACCTGGCGAAGCTCGTCGCGTCCGGCGCGCTGGAGGCCCGGGGTGCCGGGCGCAGCGCGCACTACGTTGCCGCTCCGGCGCTCTACGAACTCGTGACGAAGAACGCCGAGCTCGACTCGCGATGGGCCGGCGCCCCAGGGGATAACGTAGCGCAGCGGGATGCCGTGCTGACCGGGCTCGCCCAGCGGCTGCACGGGCGAGGCTGAGACGCCGCACTACCGCAGCACGTACAGCCGCGGTGCGATCTCGACGAGCTCGCCCGACTCCCGGCGCTGACGCATGCGCACGAGTGCTGCTCGCTCTATCGCGGCGTACTCCTCATCCGTGCGCGGGCGCGACCGACGTCGGCCGACGCCGCGACTCTCTGCGACGGATGCCATGCGCCGGGCAGCCGTGGCCCGGCGCGCGGCGATGAACTCGCCGTAGTCGTAGATGCGGCTCACGTCGTCTCGCCTCGCAGTCGCTCGAGCACGTCGCACACGTCCTCGGCCGCTGCACGCTCGTCGAGATAGGCCGCGTCGAGCTCATCGGCACCGGCGAGCAGGACCCGTGCCCACGAGCAGGATTCGCGATCGTTCCAGCGCTTGCAGGCGCACAGCCGGTCGACAATCAGATCTTCTATTCCGAGGACAAACGCCGTCACCCATCCGACGCGCACCCCTGCAACGTGCGTGAGCTGCTCGGGCGCCAGCTGCCCGCCCGGGACCTCGACCACCAGGCCGAGCGCATCGTCGTAGAAGTGCCGCCCCTGCCTGCTGAATCCCCACGCGCCGAGAACCTCGGCGACCGGCTCGGAGGCGCTCGCGAGGTCAATGTCGACGGTGGGATAGTCGCCCGCGGTGTAGAACTCGACCGCGTGCCCGCCCACAACCACCGGCGGCGACCAGCCCGCCTGGACAACGGCCTCGCTCAGCAGCCCCACGAACGCGAGCCTGCGCTCGAGCTGATCCGACAGCGGAGCCAGCAATCGCACGAGGTCCGTGCGCGTGGGCGCGCCGATGGCCTCGTGGGCGACGAGGGCCGCGTCGGGGATCGGGTACGGACCGGCGATCGCGCCACGGGTCGACGGCGTCAGCCACGACGCGAGATCGGACTCGCGCACGCGCCACAGCCGGCCCACCTTCACGGCAGGCAGCTTGCCTGCACGCACCCAGTTGTAGACGGTGCGCTCGGTGACGCCGAGGTACTCGGCAACTTCAGTGACTGTGAGAAGCTCGTCCATGGGGACGATTGTACGCTTTATAGGAAACTATGGGAACTGGTGATACTCTCCTACTCCAGCACCCCCTGCACCTGCGCACGAGCCGCCGGCTTCACCGCCGAATCACCGCCGAGGAATCGCACGGTGTTGATGTCGGCCTTGTTCGCCGAGAGCGCCCCTTGCGGCTCCGCGTGCAGGTAGGCGCCCGGGGTCAGGAGCATCACCGAACCGTCGAGGCCCTGCAGCACACCGCCCGCGAGCGCGTCGGGGAAGTTCTCGCCGGTGGCGATGGCGACCTTGTCCCAGCCGAGGCCCGCGTGCGCGATGCCGTACTCGGCGACCACGCGAGCCGTGCCGTAGCGGCCCGCGCCCTGGAGCCGCTCGGGAGAGCGGCCGGCGAGCTGGCCCATCACCGAGTCCGGCACGACCGCGGTGCCGCCAAGCACGAGCGCCTTGGTCGCGCCGATGTCGTTGAGGGTCGACAGCGTGCTTGCACCCAGACCCCCGGGGCCGGACAGCAGCAGCGGCCAGCCCTTGGCGGCAGCGAGAGGCGATGCGCCGAGCGCGTCGGGGAAGTTGGAGCCGGTAGCGATGAAGACGGTGCCGTCGTACGCGGCACCTAGCTCGGCCACGGACGCCTCGGCGATCATCTCTGCGGTCTGGTAGCGGCCTGCGCCACCGATCCGGGTGACGCTGCCTGCGCCGAGCTCGGCCTTCAGCGCATCGAACACCGGCTTGCCGACCGCCGCCTCGCCGCCGAGCACGACCGCATCGGTCGCACCCAGGCGCTCGATCTCGGCGAGGACGTCCGCCGGCAGCACGCTCGCCTGCGTGAGCAGGATCGGGCCGCCCTTGGCCGCGGCGAGCGCACCTCCGCCAAGCGCGTCGGGCCAGTTGGAGCCCGTGGCGATCACGACGCAGGGTGCGCCGTCAGGGAACGCCTTCTTGGATGCTTCGATGGCAGTGGCGTAGCGCGAGGTGCCAGCGATCGGCTCGATGGTGAGGCCCCCAGGCAGGACCGTGGCGGTCAACTCCACAGCGCAGCCAGAACCATCCACCGCGGTGCCGACCAGGCGTACAGATCCCTGGCTCACCCCTGTCACAAGGCCAGCACTCGTGACGCGTGCGACGTTCGCATTCTGAGACGACCACTCGACCCGGACATCGGTAGCGTCAAGAGGTGCGACCTCCCACACAAGCTGTGCAGTGGAGCCGACGACGACCGAGGGCCCCTGCCCCACCGGCACGATCTCGGCTACGTAAACCGTCTGCGGCAGAAGTCGCATGATTGTCACGCCAAGCGAGAGCTGATCGGTGCCAACGCTGACCTCGGAGGCGCCGTTTCCACTTCCACCTGACTCGAACCAGCACTCTTCGTAGCCAAGGGCCTCCATCTTGAATTTGTAGACCCCCGGCGGAAGGCTCGCGAAACGATAGTTGCCTACGTCATCGACCATCGCCACGGATACGGGGCGCCAACTCGACCCGTCTGACGCGTATGCGACAACGTCAACAAGCGAGGGCGGCATGGGCTCGCCATACGAATCGAGCAACACACCCTCGACCACCGAGCCGCGCGAGACGATGACCTCGCCCAGGTCCCGATTCTCACCGGCAACCACGGTGTGCGTCTCGGCATCATCCAGGGCGAGGCCGCCCCAGAACCGCGAAGACAACCCGCTCTGCTCCGCTGGCACAACCTGGCAGCGATACCGCCCCGGCGCAAGTCCACCAAAGTCGAACCGTCCATCCTCGTCCGTTCTGGCAACCACTCCTTCGGCGAGGAAATCCGCTACTTCACCTGCTCCTTCAGGAACGTAGTCTGCGTACAGCACAACGTCTGCCCCGACAACTGCTGAAGCGTCCTCTGTGATCACCCGGCCAGAGATGGTCGCAGCCACCGGGAACACGTAGTCCAACGTCTCGTAGAGATCGCCGGCGGTCACCTGTGTCGACTGCGTGGCAAGGTCAAATCCCCCGGTATGCGCGACCGCGGCGTCTGATGGCGCCGAGGCGACAACATCGTACTGGCCCGACGGCAAGCCCTGCAGCCGGTACGAACCATCGAGCGCCGAGAGAGTCTGACGTGACAGAACGCGATCGCCCGACGCAACGACCCTGGCCCCTGCAATGGGCGCGCCGACCGAGTCCGAGACCGTGCCTTCGATGCCCGCACCGCTCAGAAGCGTGGTCGTCTCCAACTGCAGTTGCTGTCCGTCGGCAAGCGCCACCGCCGACCCAGGGGCCACAGAACTGCCACCGTAGTACTGCGGCAACAGTGCGCTGGTCTCCGGGACACTGAACTCCACCGTGTACTCACCGGCGTCCAAGCCATAGAAGTAGAACTCCCCTGACGGGCTCGGTCTCAGTGTCTCAACGAACCCCGGGGTCGCCTCCGCTGATCGGTAGAGTGAGACCTCGCACTCGTCCACCGGATCGCCGCCTTCATCCTGCACGCGACCGACTACCGTTGCCGCCATGGTCATTTGGACGTCGAGACCGCTTGCATCGACGCCATCGTGAACGACGATCGGCGTTGCCGTCTCCTCAGTCGAGGAGGGATTGGTGTAGAAGCGGGAACGGTGCCGGCCCGTGGGATCGACGAATTCGAGTAGGTATTCACCGGACTCCAAGGGCGGGAGCTTGTAGCTGCCGTCGGTTACCGTGGTGGTGGTGACCACACCTCGCATTCCGTGGGCCATAACCGAGATGCCCTCGAGCGGCCCGGCTGCAGCGTCGCTCACGACTCCACCTAGCGATCCGAGAACCCCGACTGCGCCGTCATATCCGGCGAGCACCGAGCCGTCTGCAACAGTCAAAGGCGTTGCGCTCGCCGCCGATGAGACGGAGGGCCAGAACCTGGTGGCACACCGCGGATCCGTGGACTCGAACGCCAGCACGTAGGTGCCGGCAGGTACGCCCGCGACTGCATACCCTCCGCCGGGCTCACAAACGACCTCTGCGGCCTCCGAGAATGTCGTCTCGCCCATATCCTGTCGGACTTCATACAGCAGCGCACTCAGCTCCCCGGCGTGATCCGGCAAGCCGTCCGGGGCGCTGACGACTCCTGCAATGGCGCCGCCCACCCGGTACGCATAGTCGGGGACGACCGCCGTCTGACCCGGGGCGACAGTGAAAACGGAGGCGAGCGGAGTATCACCATCAGTGATCCACTGCGGCGTCAGCGCCGTCGGCGTGACCTGAAGACAATAGTCGCCCGGGGGCAGCAACGCGGCGGCGTACCCGCCCATGGCGTCGGTCGTCGCCGTTGCAGCAAGAACAGTCTCACCGCGCCACAAGACATACACGTCGACTGTCGCCCCGACGATTGCAACCCCAGAACCGTCCAACAACTGACCCATCAATGCACCGGGGGAGCTGTCACCTGCGAACTCGGCATCAACGCGCACGGAGTCCGCGGGGCCGGTCACCGCAACATCCGTAGCGGAACCAAGCGATGCCGCGCCGCCCGAAAAGACCGGTCTCAACCCGGCTTCCCAAGGCGCAGTGAACGCGACTCTGTACACACCTTCGGGAACGTCCAGGACCTCGTAGGCACCATCGACGTCCGTGAATCCGTGTGAGCCGAAGGGTTCGTATACCTCACCGTTCAGCCGCCAGAGGTCGACCCGTGCGTCTTGAACAGGGATCTCCCCATGCACGACGCGCCCATAGAGCAGTCCCGATTGCGAGAGAGTGACATCGATCTGCTCAAGCGCGCTGCCGGCTTCCGGGAAGATGACTGTGGGCTCTGCGCCACCCACAGTGTAGAAGCGTGGCTGGAAGCCAGTTGCGGCCACCTGAAGGACGTACTCGTCTTCGGGGGTGACCCCGTCGAAAGCATAGGTGCCGCTCGCATCGGTACTAACCAAGACCCCCAGCCCCAGCTCATTTTGCGGGTCGCCGGCTGGGAGAAGCGAGACGGTGGCATCAGGAATAGGAGCACCGACGGCATCCCGCACCTCGCCCGAGACGGTTGAGACCAGCGTCCGCGTGATGTCGAGATCGGTCCGGCCGTCGCCAACCTCATGATCGCTCGCGCTGTCGTAGGACACGCCTCCAAGCCAATCCAGCTCAACTGCGCCCGAAGAACTCGAGGTTGCGATCCGATAGTCGCCTGGCGCAAGAGCCGTCAGCGCGTATCGACCATCTGCATCCGTGGTCGTCGCTTCCACGCACCGGTACTCGGACTGCCCGTCGAAGACCGTAGTGTACGCGGCGACTTCAGCCCCCGCGATCGGCCTTCCCATGGAATCAGACACAACCCCGCCCAGGACACCCGCGCCGGCCACAACGGGCAAAGCCAGAATCTCGGCAGCGAGAACGCCGACCATCACGAGCGCGAAGGCGCGACGTGGGCGAAGCATACGCCCGGACGAGAACAACCGCATCACAGCGCACCATCCCCGATCCAGGAATCAGACGATAGGAACAGGTAGATTCTGGTACTACGACCGTTGTTAGCGAGGAACACTACACGGGTGCCGTCATCGGAGAGCGCACACTCCGTGACTCGATACGCCCATGCGCGAGGCAGGTCAGCGCTGATGAAGTACGTCTTGCTCGCTGATGAATCGCGCACGTAGAGGCGCTGACCCTCCGAAGTACGAAGCGTGAACGCGACTCGATCGCCCGAACCATCTGTGTCGACGTAGCACTCGTCACCCAGCCCCTTGAGTGGCTTGTTTGAGTTCGAGCGGCTCGCATAGCCCATCGTGCGCGTTGAGACGTTCTGCCTCGCAATCCCAGGGTAGGGCGATGAAGATGCACCCAACCACAGGTTGTCCCCCAGGTATGCCACATACCTGCCGTCGGCGGACAATGTCGGCGCCAAGTTCCGGTCGCTTGTGGGCGATCCCCCCTTGGTCACCGAAACGACACGGCTGCGCCTTGTCTCCAGGTCGTGCAGCCAGATTTGCGAAGTTCCCCCCGCTTGGTCGTAGGGTGCGCAGAAGACGGCGAATCGTCCGTCCGCTGACAGATCGACTCCGACATCTCCAAAGGCCAGCGTCTCTGGATCTCTCCCCCTCAAGATGCCGATCGGCCTGCCCGCAGCATCCACGGAAACGCAACGAGTGGTCTTGCGCACCAAGTCTCTCGCGTAGAGCTGATCAGTGCCGGCTCCGGGAACGAGATTGGATGCGTAGGACCTGAACAGCACCACGGAGCCATCCGCGCTGATCGCCACCGCCCTATCAAGAGAAGGCTGAGTGGACTGAATGCCTGAAGTAGAGACATCGACAACAGTCGTCGTCCGTTTGAGCCGGTCCCGAACCATGGTTCCAGGTCGCCCGGCGTCGTCAGACAGGAACGCGACGTATCGGCCATTGCCGGATATCACAACAGGGCTGTAGGAAGCACTGCCCAGCGCACGACCTCGGGAGTCGAGGCTTACGCATTCAAGACGCCCGGTTGACAGCTCCAGCACGTATGCCTGATTCGCCGGAACGCCGGGCAGCAGATTGCTCGCAACCGAACGGAAGCATATGTACTTTCCGTCCGCAGAGATTGACGGATGGGTCAGTGCTCCGTTCGCATGAGCGAGCAGCGGAAGGAGTCCGCTTCGCTTCGCAGCCCCACCGGCCGTCGTCTTCCCGAGCGTCAGCAATGTGATTTCAAAAGAGAAGAGCCGAATGTCCAGCAGCTCAAGTTCCACGAGCTTGAGCACGGTGAACTCCACGCCGGCACTAACCTCGACGCCGACGACGACCGACCCGCCACCGGTCAGAACGCCAGTGCTGAAATTTCGATCGATGGAGCCCGACACCTTGCCAAATGCCGTCACGGTCAACTTCGGTCCAGCAATGCCCCAAACCTTGATGGCGCACTTGACCTCGCCGAACACCAGCTTCAGGTCGGCCTGCACCTTCGCGTGTGATGACGCACTTGGCTTCGCGGTGGGCTTCTTTCCGCCGTCGATCTGCTCGGAAAGCACTCCATTCTCGAACCGAAGCCCTTGGGTCTTCTCAAACTTCCATTCATACGATGCCGTAAGACTGCCGGCGAAGCTCCCGCTCATGTAGGCCGAGTACTCGATGGTGGGCATCAACACGATTGGGATTGGGCAGAGCGGCAGCGTCACGAAGATTGGACGGCCTCTCATCGTCTTCTTGAACGCTTTCGAAGTCGACTTGACCTTGAACTCGCCCTCGAGCGTTAGACTGACTTTCGCAGTCGCGGTATTCGAGAACGAGTACTCGAACGCCGAGACGTTGCCACCTTCAATTGCTAGATGGAACTCGAGCTCCGAAGATAGTTTCGCCTCGCCCGTAAGGCCCGCCTTGCACTTTCCGCTGAACCCTGCGTCGGACTGCACTGAGGCAACAAGGCCCAGAGTGACACCTATCTCCTGCTTGAAGCCACCGTCCCAATTCAGGTCACCCGTCTGATCTTGCTTCAGAGCGGCGGATTGTCGCGCCGTCACTCCTCCCTGCTGAATAATCTCGCCGATGGCCACCGGGGCTATCCAGTAGATGTAGCCAGGATCAAACGGCCTGCATGCGATCCCTGTGACCTTCCCATACGCGCCTTCAGGACGCTGCGCGCTCGGCATGACTACCACGTAGTCGCCAGCCGCTACTTTGCGGGTGAGCTTGTCAGCGGTCATGTCCCGAAGCTCTGACTTCGTAGTAATCGCCGTACCTGTGACGGCGACCACGTTGCCATCGATGGTCTGTTCGCGAACGATGACGGTGGATGCACGATAGACGGTGCTGGCAGAATAGGTGAGTGTGCTCATGGCGCTCGATGACACCGAGCGCCAGTCGCCCATCACCAACAAATCCTCAATCATCGAGCAATTCCGCAGCAGCGACTGACGCGCCGACTCCGACCCCGAAGGCGCAGTGCTCATTAGGACTGGCGCGCCGAGCCTTGCGGATAGCGCGGGTGCTGCGAGACCCTGTTCGACACGGGTGCCAAGCAACATGGTCGTCCCAACGGAATAATCGCCGTCTGTCGCCGCCTCGAACGAGCGCGCTGTGATGTCATCAACAGACCCACCCATCACCGCAACAGCGAGCCCCTCGCACTCCAACGCTGTGCGCACAGCCGGTGAGAAGTAGCGAGACGAGCCGATGATGACCGCCGAACGTGCCCCGAGGGATCGAATGGTGCCCAGCTGTTCTGGTGACAGCTCCGTACCATCGAGAACCAGGAGGGGGGAACGCGTCCGAGCCGCCTCGACAGCGGCGAGGAGGAGTTGTTGGTCGTCTGCGCTCGTCCCAATGACGATTCGGTAGGCATCCGAAATCTCATGAACTCGTCTAGCGACCAAGTCCGACGTGTCAATCGGATCGCTGCCGAGAAGGGACTCCACGGAAAGCCCCCGCTGCGCCAGATCCGATGCGACGACTCCGCCCAACGTCATGCGCGACCCCACGAGCACAACCTTCTCGACGCCAAGCCGTTCGATCTCTCTCTCGGTTGACCAACCAAGCGACTTCCCAGCGAGCAGCACGGGCGCATCAAGCGCTGCGGCAAGCGGAGACGCTGCAGCCGCGTAGGCGACGTCAGATTCGTCCACCAGCACTAGCGTTGAGCTTCCCCCGGGCCAGCCGCGCTTGGATGCGGCAACCGCCGAACTCTGAGCGGTGAGCAGCCCTGTGACGCGCCTAGCGTCGGGGCCTGCGACCTTGAACTCGGGCTCAAGCCCGCCAGCGAACGCCGCGTACGGAAAGACCATGTTGAGCAGAAGCATGGCCAACGCGACTGAAGTCAATTGGCGCATATGCGTCCTGAGTCGTCCGAAGTCCGCCTTGGACCCAACTCGTCTCCAACGATTCACACAGCCCCCGTCTCCGTGCCCCCGCACAGATGAACACCTACACGAACACGCACCGACCCCACGTGATCGAACAACCCTCATGGCAGACTATGCCAACCATGCGCGAGCGACAAGGACAAGATCGCTTGCCCCAACACAGAAGCGAGCCCCCCTGCACCCGCAGGAGGGCTCGCGTAATCTCTGGTGCCCCCAAGGGAATTCGAAATCGAAGATGGGGGTGTCGGGCGGTGTCGGCGAGGACCGCGAGGTGTCGCATCGTCGCAGGTCAGAGGCTTAGTCCGGTGCCAGACCCGCTCGCCGAGTCTTGGCGGCTGTCAGGGCGTTTCATCGCGTTTCACCGCTATGTGGCACGCGTATGGCACGCGTCGGCGAGTCAACAACGGCACCCCCCGAAGGTCCTTAGAGTGCGCGTGATCGAGCCCGCTTTCGGATGTCTTGAGTCGCTCTACTCCTCTTTGGCCATGCGCTCACCATCAAGCCAGACCGACTTGATCGTCGGGATCTCTTCGGTCGCGACGAAGAGAGTCTTCGACTTGGCGCCGGGAAGAGTGTCGGTCGCGTTCAAGTACTTGTTGCTCAGCTCAACCCCGGCGTTGTAGAGATCGCTGTTCTGCTCATCGGTATACCAGTCCCCCATCACGCTGGACACGTTCGAGAACTCAATCTGCGAACCATCTTCGGTGACCACATTGATGGCACCTAAGTACGACTGCTCCTTGCCGTCAGTGTTGTCGACCTCGACAAGAATGTAGCTCACCGGATCGGCGCCCACCTTCTTGCGGTAGGCCTCGACTTCCGCGACCACAGCGTCATCTTCGGGACCCGGCACCTGCGCTGTGATGCGCGTCCCGTTCTCTTCGAAGGTGTAAGTGCCGGGACCGCCCGGCAGATTCTCATCGCCCTCGGCGTCCTCGGCGTCGTCACCCAGCGCGTCGCCAAAGTCGACGATCTTCCATTCGCCGTCGATCTTCTCCATTTGAACGGTCGTTTCGCTTCCATCGACCTCAAAGACTAGTGTAGAGAAATCGCCGTCGGTCTCCACACGAACCGGCTTCTTCATGCCAATCAAACCCGATGAGTCAGCATCTTCCTTGGCACCCGAGAGCGCCTCCCGGAATGCACCTTCAAGGATGCTGCTCATGCCTTCTGGCCCGCCGAACAGCGCCAGAGCCGCCTGGGCCTCGGAGTCATCGCCCATGGTCTTCTGGACCATTCTGCTGAAATCCACATACTGCATGGCATCGTCCACGCGCTTCTCCGCGACGGCATCCGTAAACGCCGTCCAAACCTTCTCCTGCTCGGTCGGTGCACATCCAAAGAGCGGAAGTATCGCCAGCAGGCAGATCAGCAAGACCACAACACGTCTGAACTTCATTGAGCCCCCTCCGATAGAAGAGTCGCCCCTGCAGCGACTTCAATATTGGCCCCCATGGCGTCACCGCAACGCCAGCCAACCAGCAGTCTACATCGAGCCCCTGACACCTCGCCTTGGGCCTTTGCCCAGGTGTCCTCGCGCGTAGCCACCTCGATGGCGGCCTGACGCCAGCGCTTCATGGATGCATCCACGATCAGTTCCGGATTGGACCCGGTGATCGCGAGGTACCAGCTCAACAGTCCATCCCACTCATCGAGGTCTCCAGCGGGATGCAGCGACCACCCGAGGTCCTCAAGCGAGTGGTTCCCTTTAGCGCTGTTGCGAGCCATCGACGTAGTCACCCAGTTGGACTCATCGTCAGCACCGCCGCGGGACGCCGCTTCGAGGTGATCTACGGTCGCCGTCAGCTCCCAGTAGGCGGGGTGCGTGACTTCCATCTTCCAGTTGGGGTGGTACGGAAAGGCCTCCGGGAGCATCACGGAGATCACCCTCAGTACGGGCGGGAAGACGACTCGCGACCCAGAGTACCTGTCAATGAACCCGTCTCTTATGAAGACGCGTGTCGCCTCACGAGGTCCGTAGCGGCGCGGCGTGGGCTTGTTCCCGAGGAACGGATACGTCTGGCTCAGGGTGTCGGTCGCACATTCGCGTTCGCCGGCAGTCAACGCATCGCAGACCTGCGCTACAACTGAAGCACGAATGTCCAATTAGCCCCCCGTACGCATCACGAAAACGGGCAAACGCGTCATACCCTATGGTTGTGTCCAGTAGGAGTTCGTCACCTGCAGAGTCAGCGCACCGCGTTCGCCATGATTCTGTATCAAGAAGTGGCGTGCCGTGGCCTCGGGCGACTTGGGCGCGTGAATGTACTCGGCGTTCATGCTCGGCTTGTGGGTGGCAATGAGGATGGACTCTGCCACGTCGAGCAACTGCCGATCACACTTCGCGACTCGAACATGACGATTGTTCACTCGGGTTACTGGTGACACTGAGAAGTGCTGTGCCAAGCGACCTGCGAGAGAGCCCGCTTGGCCGATGTACAGAAGGCAGTCACGACCGTAGATTGCCGAGTCGCCGTAGACCTGGTAAACGCCCGGCACCTCAGGCCCAAGCTCGCCCTCGGGCAGTCGTATCCAATCGAGTGTGATGATCGCGAACTCCGCCAAGTCCAACTGCTGCCTCAATTCCGGGGAACACGACCAGTCTGCCAGTGGGGTCTGACAAGTTCCATGTGGGGATCACCGCACCCCCAGTATCGCGGCGCTGTGTAGCCTTTTCACGGCAAAACGGCTACCTATCCGCGCATCCAGCTCGCAATAGGGCCAGATAGGCGCATAAGGCTACTCATTCGCACAGACTGGATATCTCAGCCAGGGGTCAGTCCTGACGCCGATACTGCGCGCGGCCTCTCTACTTCCCCCACCGTCGAGGGTCTACCTAGTAGTACTGCGCGATGTATCCATACGCCCGATCGAACAGCTCCCCGTCCTGATGCAGCTTGTAGTTAAAGAGCGTCTTGCGCAGAGCCATCCTGACTTCTCGCTCACCCGCGTGCGTTGTCTGCCAGCCGTCAAAGCGAACGACTCTTACAATCTCGTCGATGTCTGCGACAACACGCTCGACAATGATGGGTGTGTCCCTATTCCGAGCCGCCTCGAACAGCTCCGTAAGCGCAGTCTTTCCGCGCTCCTCTTCCTCAATTGGTGGAACCTCTCGCTCAGTCCTCACAACATCATGCGCGAGCCGCAGCATCTCCTTGAGAAAGTCGACGCTTAATAGAAGGCCCTGCTCGTGCCGGTTCTTTAAGTCCTCGAGCCGCTCAGCCAAAGCTTTGAAGCGAGGATCATGTAAGTGTTGCCTGAGTCGGCGGGCCACCTTGATCTCGATCTCCTTCGACTTCTTCGCGGGATCAGGGGAACCAAGTACGGCTTCGAGGAGGTCCGCGTCAACCACTAGGGTCTCGAGATCATCCTGAACGGCATCAACATGCACGTTCTCATGAATGAGATCGATGGTCTTCGCACCAAACCGATGCCACAGCAACCGACCCCCCGCCGTCGGAGGTTTCACCGACTCATAGACCTGCACCAACCAGCGAACGTCGGTCTCGTACTTGCTCAAGATGGGATCGGGGGAGATCGCTTCCCACAACCGTGCGACGTAGCCCACGTCTGCTGCGAACCGATCGCGTGCATCGTTGTTGGGCAAGCACTCCTGAGCCGCCATGAGCCCTTCATAGCCGCCGATCGTTCGATCGACTCCCGGGAAGTACTCCAAACACTTCTGAACCGCACCCGGCAGCTTATCGACAAGCTCTGAGATGTTCGTCACCACACGCGTGATGCCCTCTTCATCGAACTGAATGGCCTGGGCTACGTCGTCAAAGATGCCGAGATAGTCGACGATCAGGCCGTGGGTCTTCTGCTGTCCATACGGTCGGTTTGTCCGGCAGATCGCCTGAAGCAGTGTATGGTCTCTTAGCGGCCGATCGAGATACATGGTCTGCAGAATCGGCGCGTCGAAACCGGTAAGTAGCTTAGACGTGACGATGATGATCTTCAGTGGGTCGTTGGGGTCCCTGAAACGATCAAGGAGCTTCTCCTCCGCATCCCGATCGCGACGATAAGGGGCGTAGTGATCCTCGCCACTGTTCACCGACATCACGATATCGGATGTCTCGGGCGGAAGATGTTGATCCAGCGCCTGCTTGTAGAGAACACACCCTTCGCGATCGAGTGTGACAACCTGCGCGCCAAAACCGTTCGGCGCCACCTTCTCCTGATAGTGCCGGGCGATGTCGGCGCACACGCCCTGTATACGATCCGGTGACTTGAGCAAGACTGCCATCTTGGCGGCGCGCTTCGAGAGCTGATCCCTCTCCTCATCACTGAGATCTGCGGTGAGCGCCCGGAATTCCTCATCGATTTGAGCCTGGTCTACGTGGAGGTCGATCAACCGGGGCTCAAAGTGCAGCTCCTTGGTAGCCCCGTCACGGATCGAGTCCTCGAAACCATACTTGCTCATGTAGCCGTTGGCATCCTGCAGTGCCCCGAAGGCATAGAAAGTGTTCTTGTCTGCTCGGTTGATGGGCGTTCCGGTCAGACCGAAGAGGAAAGCGCTTGGCAGAGCCTCGCGCATCTTGCGGCCGAGGTCACCTTCTTGAGTGCGATGTGCCTCGTCAACCAAGACGATGATGTTGTCACGCTCGTTAAGCACGCCGCCAGCTTCGCCGAACTTGTGGATCGTCGTGATGATGATCTTTCGGACGTCCTTGCCCAACAAATCTTGTAGTTCTTTGCGGCTATTGGCTTTGATCAGGTTCGCGGCATTTGCTGCATAGAATGCACTGGAAATCTGAGTATCGAGATCGACCCTGTCGACAACGATCATCACTGTCGGATTCTTGAGCGCCGGGTGCAGCCGCAACTTGCGGGCTGCAAAGAGCATAAGCAACGATTTGCCCGAGCCCTGAAAGTGCCAGATTAGCCCCTTCTTGGGGTGACCTGCCACCACGCGCTCGACGAGCTTGTTTGCGCCCTCGTACTGCTGGTAACGAGCGATGATCTTGATGCGCTGCTTGCCCTTATGCGTCGCGTACGACGTGAAGTTGGCAAGCAGATCGAGAATGACCTTGGGTCGAAGCATCGAGGTGACCGCCTTCTCGAGCTGACCCATCGAGGGCAGAGCATCATCGTCCTCGAGCCGCCATGGACCCCACAGCTCGACGGGCATACGGATCGAACCATAACGGTATTCTTTGCCCTCAGTAGCAGCTGAGAAGATGTTAGGCACAAAGAGCTCGGGGACGTTGCGCTCGTAGTCATCGTGCACCTGCAGCGCCCCATCGAGCCAGCTCTGGCTGGAGCGGACGGGGGTCTTCGCCTCGATGAGCACCAGCGGTATGCCATTGATGAGCAGGACGAGGTCGGCCCGCTTCTCTGTCTTGCCAGCGCGGAACGTGTACTGCTGCGTGACAACGTATTGGTTCTGCTCGAGGTCATCGAAGTCGATGAGTCTGATGGTGACGTGCTCGCCGTTCTCGCCGAAGGGCATCGACTTCTCACCGTTGAGCCAGGTCGCAAACTCCTCGTTAGCCTTGACCGTGCCGTCCCTGCGGACGCCCACAATGATCGCCCGCAGCCGGTAGAGTACGTCGTTGACGCGATCGGGCTGGGCGGCGATGGTGGGGTTCAGGCGTACAAGGGCCTCACTGAGATGGTCCTCGACGAGTGTTTCCTGGGGCTGGCGCGGAAGGTGTTCGTGTGAGAGGTAGTGCCAGCCGAGGCCGGACATCTGGCCGGCGCGGCGAGCCAGGCCGGGGCCGACGGCGGAGTGATGGGCAACGCCGCCGCAGAGCAGGTCGCGGACGAAGGCTTCGACCGTGTTGGCTTCGTTGAAAGTCATCTGGTGCCTCCGGCCGGGAATACACTATTGCGCAAGGAGCTGCCGATGGCATTCGCCACGGCTCGGCGCTCCACAAACTCGTGAGCGGAGGACTCGATCCTCGACCATTGCTCAACGAGCCGCCGTTGCACCGCAATCTTGGGGAAAGGGATCTCAAGCTCTAGCTGCTTTGTGATGCCAACAAACAATCGCGTCGACTGGCGGCCTCGCGACAGCATCTGCCGATAGAAACTCCCGGATTGAAAGACGAAATAGAGATACCGAGAGTGAAGCTGAGAGTCGTCTTCAACCCGGTAATACGTCACTTGAGGGGTAAGCATCGCAAACGGATGGTCGAGCCTAGGCAGAATCGCTGTCTCCCCGACGGTGCCCTTGTGCGTGAGCAGCACGTCTCCCTCGTGAGCAAAGCCAACGCGAAGAGCGCGGGCCTGGTCCTCTGAAATGAACTTGCACCGGACCAGGTCGACCATGCCATCCCGAACGTCAGCAGCCATGAGGAAGGGGATGCCCTCCGCAACATAGTCAGCTGCCTTAGGATGAATCTCCCCGTGGTTTCCGTCTTGAGGTGGTGCGATGACGCCCCGATCAACGAGATCTCCGAGTCTGATTGTATGCCCCGCTAGCCTCTCGACCTCTGCCTCGATGGACGACTTCAGGAGGCGTCGAGAAGATGCCTCGCACAGGCTCAGTTTCTCTGACAGCTTCACGGTGGATGTCAGCGCCTCCGCGATCCGCTGTTGCTCCTCCAAGGGCGGCAGACTGAACTCCTCTTTCGCGATGTTCGGCCAGTTGATCGTTGGAGAGAGTGAGCCTGCCGAATTGCGAAGCGCCGCCTGCCAGAACGCTTCAGTTTGCATGAAGAACGGCAAGAACTCTGGCAACGCGACGTCAGGGCGCGCGCGAAGCACCATGGCATGCGCCGAGCAAACCCCATCGAAGTCTGCGACAGAGACACGGCGCAGATATGCATTTCGCCGGCCGAAGATGATGTCTCCGCACTTGAAAAGCATCTTCTGCTTTTCCACGTCTTCAGTTGATCCCCAGCGCCAGATCTTAAGAGACCCGGAGTCAAGGTGCTTCAGTCCCACGTAGCGTTCGAAGCCTGATTCGCGAGGTACTTCGACCCGGTCCTTGATTTCGGTGGCCATTTGGTCGAATCGGTACGTCTTCCAGTTGGGTCTTGAGGCGTTAGACATCGCCAGCCTCCTTTCCCGCGACGGCGTCCAGCATCGAGGCTAGGCCGTCCATCTCGGACCAGAAGTCCCGCCCGTCAATCTCAAATGCGGACCATACAGAATCGAGGTCCGCATGCTCAAGATCATGCTCGCCGCTAGATGAGCGTTGAATGTAGCGAGCAAGGGACAGGCTCCCATCAAGGGCAAGGATATCTCTGTTGTCGACAACTCGCGCAAAACCATCTTGATTCTCAAAGGCTCTGTACGCATCTGTGATTCTGACTTGGTGCTCGGCTCGCAGGAAGCACTGCGACCGCTCCTGTGCGACTTCGTCGACCGCGTCAATGAACAGCACCTTCCCTTGGCGGTCCGCGGTCTTGGACGTGCGACAAACGACCACGCACGCCTTCATGGGCGAGTTGTAGAACAGACCACCTCCAAGCCCGAGCACGCACTCGAGCAGATCGGCCTCGACAAGCCTTCTCCGCATTTCCCCTTCCTCGTTTCGGAAGAGCACCCCATGTGGGAACAGGATCGCGCAGCGCCCCGTCTTAGGGTCCATGCTCTTCAAGATGTGCTGGAAGAAGGCGTAGTCGGCGCGGCCTTGAGGCGGAGTGCCAAGGAAGTTGCGGCCCCACTGGTCGCTCTGCCACGCCTCGCGGTTCCACGTCTTGATGGAATACGGCGGATTCGCCAGGACCACATCGAAGGTCCTGAGCCGGTCGCCCTCGATCAGCGCGGGTTCATGCAACGTGTTTCCGCTACGGATGTCGAAGTCGGACACGCCATGCAGCACCAGGTTCATGCGTGCAATGGCCGCGGTGATGTTGATGAGCTCCTGCCCGAAGAGGCCTATGGTGCGGGTGTCGCCGCCGTTGCGCTTCACCTCGGCCAGGCAAGAGATGAGCATGCCGCCGGTGCCGCATGTCGGGTCGTAAATGGAGTCGCCCGCCTTGGGCTCGAGCATCTGGGCCATCAGGTGTACGAGCGTGCGGTTGGTGTAGAACTCCTGGGCGGTGTGCCCGCTGTCGTCGGCAAAGTGTTTGATGAGGTACTCGTAGCCGTTTCCCAGCTCGTCCTCGGGCACGTCGGCGAGGCTCAGGGTGTGCTTCGAGAAGTGCTCGATTAGGTTCTTGAGTGTCTCGTCGGGCATCTGGGCCTTGTCGGTCCAGGCGGCGCTGCCGAAGACGCCCTGAAGCCGCTTCGGGTTGGCGGCCTCGATGGCCTGGTAGGCGTTCAGCAAGGCCCGGCCGACGTCGCGCGAGGCATCGCGGACATCCTTCCAGTGCGCACCTTCGGGAATGGTGAATCGGTCGTTGGCGGTCGCAGTCGCGTAGCCCTCATCCTGAGAGTCCTCGAAGGCTTCGTGGTAGTCCACGTCCCACACATCCGACAGCCGCTTGAAGAAGAGTAGCGGGAAGATGTACTGCTTATAATCGCTGGCATCTATGAGCCCGCGCAGTAGCGTGGCTGCGCCCAAGAGATAGGACTCGAGTTGTTTCTGTGTGAGGCGGTCGCTCACTCCAACCATCCTCCCCTGGCCAAGACGGCGCGGACGTGGTCTTCGGCAGCACGAGCTTCGGCGAGTGCCTCCTTGAAGGCGGCGACGGCCTCGGGCAGCGACGAAAGTTCCTCGTCGATGGGCGGCAGGACGTAGCGGGAGATGTTGAGCGTCCAGCCCTCATCCCTGATCTCCTCGAGGCTGACGACCTTGGCGCGGTCCTCGACGTCCTCGAAGGCCTTGAACCACTTGACGATCTGCTCGCCGTGTTCGGGATCGAGGAAGTTCTGGGCACGAGCCCCCCTAAAGATGCTTGATGCATCAATGATGAGGACCTTCTTCCTCCGCTCAGTTGGCTTCTTCCGGCGGAGGATCATCACGCAACCGGCTAGCGGCGTGCCGTAGAAGAGATTTGGTGCGAGGCCAATGACGGCCTCAACCAGGTCGGCCTCTAACAAGCCCTTTCGAATCCGGCCCTCGGCAGCCCCACGAAACAAGACGCCTTCTGGGACCACCACTGCCATGCGGCCAGAGAACGATCCCATCGAGGCAACCATATGCTGGACCCATGCCAAGTCGCCGCTCTTCTCGGGCGGCAAGCCGCAGCGCGCTCGGCCCCATGGATCGTTCTCCCAGATCTCGCGCCCCCATTCCTTGAGCGAGAAAGGTGGATTTGCGATTACGCAGTCAAAGGTGGCGAGGCCGCCAGTGCCGTCGGTGAAGGCGGGATCGCGGAGGGTGTCCTCGCGGGCGATCTGGAAGTCCTCGATGCCGTGGAGGACAAGGTTCATCCGGGCGATCGAGGATGTCGTGAGGTTCTTCTCCTGGCCATAGATCTTGCCGAAAAAGGTGCGCGGGTCACCGCCGCTTCTCTTCACGTGGTCGATGGCGGCGAGCAGCATGCCACCTGTGCCGCATGCGGGGTCGTAGATCGACTCGCCCTCATGGGGGTCGAGGATCTCGACCATCATTCGGACCACGCTGCGAGGGGTGTAGAACTCGCCGGCTTTGTTGCGGCGGGTGACATCGGCGAACTTGCCGACGAGGTATTCGTACGCGTCACCGAGAACGTCAGTGTCGACGGCGTTGTTGCCGAGCTCGATCGATGAGAATCCTTCGATCAGATCCTTGAGTAGCTCGTCGGTGAACTTCTCCTTGTTACCCCAGTCGGCGGAGCCAAACACACGGTGGAGCGTGTCTGGATTGGCGCGCTCGATCTCCTGCAGCGAATGCTTGAGCGCAGCTCCGACGTTCTGGGACGTGTTGCGAACGTCGTTCCAGTGGCAGCCGTCAGGAAGCTGAAAGCGGTGGATCTCCTCGAAATGCCCGGGATCTACGTCGCCGTACAGCTCGACAGCCTCGGCAGTCTCTTCATCCCAACAGTCGCTGATTCGCTTGAAGAAGAGGAGCGGGAGGATATAGCCCTTCCAGTCCGTGCGGTCAACTGCAGAGCCACGGAGTGTATTGGCCGCATCCCAGAGCGTGGATATCAGTGCTTGAGGCTTTTGCGCCATGCGGCGAGTAGTCCCTTCGAATGCCGGCTGATTGTGCGCAAATCAACCGTCTCCCCAGGCTGAATGTCACCCCTCCATTATGCGCCAAGTCGCAAGTTCAGGTGATGTGCACCCAGAGAATGAGCGCGATAGAGGACGGAATTGTGGCTATTCACTCACATCCGAGCTAGTGTCCCAGCTGCAGCTTGACCTCAACGGGCGGGAGGGCGCCAATGTCCAGAAGCAGGAAGACTGTGCTTCCAAAGACCAAGACCCCCGAACAATGGGCGGAGTTCTTCCATTGCATCCAAACGCGCTCTCCCACCGCGGCCCGGAATCATGCCCTGCTCTACCTCACGTACCTCACGGGACTTCGGATTGGCGAGACTTTGGCCCTCCGCGTGCAGGACGTCGATCTCGATCGCCTCAAGGTCCACGTCACTGGAGGTAAGACGGGTGAGCGGGTAGTGCCGCTCCCGGATGAACATGCGCTGGCCTTGGACCTATCCCGGTGGCTTACCATCCGAGCGAATTGGGCCAACGACGACCTGCTGTTCACCACTAGGACTGGTCAACCGCTAAGGCCCAGCGCTGTGAGGCGGTCTATGGAACTCTACGGCCGCCGGAGCGGAATCGGGCATGTAACGCCACATATGCTGGGGCACTCGGCCGCTACAGAGATGCTCGCGAACGGCGCACCGCCAATCGGGGTCCAGCGGGTACTAGGCCACCGGAGCCTGAGAACCACCATGGAGATATATGCACACGCGTGCGACACGCACGCCGCGAGGCTATGTCGCGCAGATTCGGCAAATAGCTCGGGGTGACTGCAACTACGTAGCGCTTGCACCAACTCCTGGGCGCGAGTCGAGTCCCGGCGCTGATACGTAGCCTTTCACGATGAGATTGGCTACATACCACCGGTCGAGCGTCTCGCATCGGCCTTTGCATCTGCCAGCAAGCCGCAAAACGTCGGTTGCGCTATTGCCGTCCACCCGGTGCCGGGGTTAGCCAGATGCCGCGTCCTGTGTACGGCGAGCGGACAGGGACGCAACCCTGCCGCGTGCGGCATCCACTAGCCAATCATATGTGTGAATGTCGACGTCCAGACTCTTCGACAACTGGCGACGAAGCTCCCTACTCGACGGGTCGAGCGACTCGCGTCTTCCGATAACAATCAGGCCCCGCACATCAGAGTCGATATCCACGAGCCCGAGTCCATGGCTATTTCTGTCGCGGCTTGCGTAGTCCCGATTGTGCCTGAGCCAGGCGCGCCAATCAGTAACCTGCCTAATCGCGTGATTCAAGGACTTCGCTGGATCTCCGGCTTTGGTGAAGACCATGGCATCGGGGCTTTCGAGCTCAACGACAAGCCAGTGGTACCCCATGGAGTCTCGTTCGCCGATGACGAAGTCAGGTACGAACTCGGAGCCCAGTCGCTTCTGCGGAATCACCCAGCGGCCGTGACCACCGCCAAGGTGCTGAATCAAGAACTGAGGGTTGGACTCGAGATACTTCTGCAGAGGCGCCTCTGAACTGGAGTCATCCAGCACGGCCTGCAGAGAGTCAACGTCGTCCTGCGTGATCCCGTCCCACCATACGAAAGACTCCGGCATATAGTCGGGTTCGATCAGCGAGATGGGCTTTATGCGCAGTATCGAATCGCTGTCGTCCACGAGTCCCCCGATTCTGGCTAACGCGTTGCGCATGAGCTGCCACCCGTGCACTCTCAGGTCAGTCTACTGTTTGGCGCTCCGCTGGATGCGCATGCGAGGAATCTCCCTCAGAGAATGTCGCTATCGGCTGCTGCGAACCCGGCAAGCCGCGAAATGATCTGCTCAAGCCCCCACATCGGATCAGCAAACGCTGCTGAATAGCCGCCCTTCCATTCATCCACTTTCGCCTTGAACTCCGGAATCTCCGCTTCCGGGCACAAGACGATGACGCGCTTCGGGAGCGGCATGAGCCCTACGTGCCTCCACTCGCGCTCCCACCAGAACTCCTTCCGGTACTTGAGAGTCCCAGTTTCGTCCCGATGTGTGCCCATCTGCTCAATGAATGGCGCGAGCCTCGCAATCTGATGCGAGTCGAAGTCGCCGGATGCAAGAGCCGCATCGACGAGTTCATCGACCGGCCCAGTGAGCCAGTTGTGTCCGGGAGTGATGTCCAAGTACCAGACCGGATTGACGCCCACCTGTCGTCCAAGCTTCTTGGGGAACGCAATCCCATAGGGCTGCATATGGACGTCCCGATTGTCCATCTGCTGAGTGAGGAGGTGGGCGTACTCAAGTGGCGTTTCGGTGAAGCAAACGCACTTCTGGGACGCTAGCTCGAGCCCGGCCGCCTCGAGTTTGAGTCGAGCCGAGCCGAACATGCAGCCTGGCCGTAGGAGCCACTCATCAAGAATGGCGAGCAACCGGTCATGAGCCGAGATATCGCCTGTGTGGCGCGTCAGATGAACGAGAAAAGTGCTGAGGTCTGACCCTCTAGCGATGACCTCATGGGCCTCCACTTTGCCCCCCTGCCTCGGCGGATTCCTAACGTGCTGCGCATGAGCCGTACTCCGGCGCTGACTGGATGATACAGCTAGCGGCGTCCGCTCGATGCGCTTGCTAAAGGGACGTCGCCGCCAACTTATCGCCGTGTCTTTGCAGCCATTCGAATGCAACATCAGCCTAACCGCATAGACAAGCTTGGGGCTCACCGACTTCTCTATAAGTACTCCGGCCGGCACCTGCATCTCGTATCGATCGTCTGGGTTTCGTTCGCCGATGGCCCAGCACAGCAAACCGCCGCTCGTACCTCGCAGGTCCGGCAGATCCTGCTGGTGGGTTCCGCCGGCCCGCCGCCCCGTCCGCTTCAAGCGGGCAGCAACGTGCAATTCTGGAATGAACCGCCGATTGGGCAATGAGTCCGTCGCGTCATCCAAGACGAGCTCGAGCAGCTCAATGCCCGGCGACGCTTGGTTGGCCAGTCGCGTATTCTTCTTGTGCGGGTAGCCCCAAGCAACCATCTTCGAGCTGGCAAGACCAGGCACAATATCAGCTCGCGTGAGCGGCGAGAGTGACTGGAGCAGGCTGACCGGCAGCGGCAGGTAGATCGCGCCCAGATCGAGCTTGTCCCGAGACCGTGACGTGCCGGTCGGCAGGTGGGACGTCATCGCAATCAACGACGGCATAGGGACGAACTCTCCGCCGACGAAGATGGCAACAGCCGCGTCGGACGGTAGGTCCTCGACCACATGGGCGGCCGTGAGGAGGAAGGTCTGGCCCGCCGTCTCGATCGCGACACCACTTCCGACTAGGGCCAGCCTGTCGCGCCCGGACTTCGCGAATGAGAACACGGGCACCACTACGCTGTGATCGATCACCGGCTCCCTCTTACATTCTTGCGCATGGGCAGCGCCCCAGCGCGTACATTGCGGTTCTACCTTGCGCCGTCCGCTCGATGCGCTTGCTAGCGGGCACTGCGGAAGCCCGGTGAGCTTGGGCCGAGAGGGCTCCAGCCATGTAGTTCGCCCCAATGGTCGTGAAAACACCGAGCATTGTCTTGCGAGTACACGCGACCAAGAGCTGGATTCCCCTCATACGCGACTCCCTTCTGTTGTCCGATTCGGCGGCAGGCGCCCAACCAGCACGGAATACGGCTCGAACCGCAACCATGAGAACGAAGACCACGAGGCAAATCCACATCTGGGGAATCGAACCCCAGCCCACGACCCCTGCCGGCCCAAACCTACCGGTCCCACTGTCTCGCTAACGTACTAGGCATGAGCGTCGGCCCTCGCCTCGCATCAGTCTAACGCTGACGCCGTCCGCTCGAGGCCTTTGTTCGATGCCTCTTGTGCAGAAACGCTCTCGGCCCATGCAGACTTCGGCCAGAATCGCGAGCAGGAAGCCCGGGGAGCGGCGGCGATATGTCATAGAAGCAGAAGTCCCGCCCAGAAATCACATGAGCGCTCGCTTGGAAGATGCCTCGAGCGCCTGCCCGATTCCGGGGAATCGGGCAGCGACCCCCTGATCGCATGAACTCGCGCTGGCGAAGACAGCGGAGCTGAACTTGCCCACGGATTCTCCCTCCGCCAGAAGGATGTGCGTCGAACGACAAATATGTAGGCAGCGTAACCCAGCGATGGCAGACTCCTGCCACACAGAGATTGGTCTTCTCGACGGGTGGGGGTGCATGCCCTGGGAGTGTGTCACTTCCTTGGGGCAGCACACGCGTGCGCGAAGTTTGAACGCGAATACGTATTGTCTCTGTACGAAGGAGGCTACTTCCTGGCTGCACGCGCTATTGGATCCAGCCCCTGATAACAGTCAACTTGGGCGCCCAGCCACTCGCTCGTCGGCGGTGCCTAGGATCCACTACTCGTCGCCAAGCAGCTGAAGCTGTTCGGCGTCACCTTCGGCGGCGATGCAATCGGACGCCACCAAGCTCCGGAGTCTGTAATAGTCCGCTTTGTCGAACTCCTGGCAGCGGCCCTCGGAAATCAAGTCCCTGTTGCCCGAGAAGCTCTCCAGCTGGAGCAAGTCGTCTGTGATCCTTGGGCACAGGATCGTACGTCCGTACCGCTCCGCGAAACGAACCGTGTGCATGGTGCCTCCGCCCGAAGCCGTCTGCACCGGTACAACCGCCTCCGCAAGACCTGCTTGAATTCGGTCGCGCTGGACGAACTGATGACGTCCGCTCTTTTGTCCAGGCTCGATCTCGGCAACGAGCGAACCTCCGGATTCGAGGATCCGCTTCGCAAGCGCCGCATTGGACGCCGGATAGACCTGGTCGATTGGATTGCCGAGCACCGCCACCGTGATGCCGCCCGCTTCGATCGCACTCTCATGAGCACAGGTGTCGATTCCCAGTGCGAGACCGCTCACTATCGAGAAGCCGGCGGTCACGAACTGCTCGGTGACACGACGTGCGACCTCCTCTGACCGAGGGAGGGGCGATCTCGTGCCTATAACCGCCACCGAATGCGCTGACAACGCGTCAATTGACCCCTTCACGTACAGGATTGCGGGCCAGTCGCGAATGTCTCGAAGACGCGCCGGGTATCCCGTGTCTCGGTAGCAGACTGTCGCGATTCCTGCCTCTGCGTACGCGTCTAGCACGCGCTCCGACTCATGTACCGTCTTCTCAAAGGAGAGCAACTGCTGGCGATTACGCTCAAAGAGCGACTTGCCGAACGCTGCGACCAGTTCTTCCTCTGTCTGCGGAAATGAATCGACCGAGTACCGCGAAGCCCAGGGGACAGCCTTCTTGGGCCCCACCTCGGAGAGCGTCAGCAGGGCGTGTATGAGTACGGCGTCCTCAGAAGGCATAGGCATCATCGTCATGATACGTGTGGGCCAGGTACACCCCGTACACCTCCTTGCAGCCAGTTGAAGTCTCTATCACCTCTCGACATCCGTTGGCCATGGCACCGGTCGTATACACATCGTCGAACATCACCACGACACTGCCCTGAGAGAGTCGCGGGCCGCGCCATTCGATTGAACCCCTGTGTGTCATAGCCGTCGGCCTAGAGCCGCCCGAGGTCGCCGCCTTCTGAACGCTCTTCGTCCGGACGAGGGCGTTCGGTACGAGCTCCACACCACTGAACCGAGGGGCAATGTCCTCCAGCACACGTTTCACCGGAGGATTGCCCTTGTCCTCTTGGCTAGATGGCATTGCGACCAAGACGAGTGGACGCCCCGGCACCTGCTTCTGGATTGAGCGAATGGCGTGGTCGAAGACGAATCTAGCGCAATCGAACGTGTACTCGTGACCGTTCTTGAAATCCAATACCAAGTAGGTTGTCTCGTTGCGGCCCGCCGATCCCCATGGGCGATACCTCAGATAGGCCGTATCTGCGCCCATGGATCTCTCGACCAGGTCCGCCAGGACCGCATCCGTGCCTGGAAACGCAGGCGCCTCGGTCTCGAGACCCTGCGGAACCTCAGGTTCCCCGTTCTTCCATTCAGCAGTGCAGTCATGCCCGGCAATGACCTCCACACGGGGCCACCCGCCGGGGGGTGTCGGAGCGTTCACCCCCCGTCTGACCTCGATGGCGGCGGCCTGCCTATTCATCTCGGCGAGAGCCGCGTTCAGGTCGCAGTTGAAGCCGATGTGATTGCCCGCGCTGTCGTATGCCCTGTATTCCTCGATGAGGATGTCGAGCATCTTCTGGCGCAACGGATCGAGCGATTCGCACGCCGCGGTGTACTTCAGTCGCTCGATGACAGGGCCGAGCTCCTTCTCAAGTGCGGCGCGTCGGTTCTCGACGACCCGATTGAACGTGTCCCACAGCTCAGCGTTGTAGCCCTCCATCCACTGCGTCGCCTGGGAGTGCGGGTTGTCGCCACTGAACGGCCGGCCCGTGTCGGGATTGTGGAACGTGACGACTCCGGTGTCGGGGTCCACTCGGAAGACATCAGGGTCGCTGTTCGTCGCCCCGAGCCTGCCGTCAGTCTGACGGATGACCCTGCGGCCCTGGTCGTCTGACCTTTCAAAGAACATGCTGGCAGTCTCCGCGAGTGCGCGCGAATCAACCTGTGACGTAAGCCGCTTGATCGAGGCTTCGGCATCGAACACGGCCCCAGCTCCGCCCGCTTCTCCACCATGCGCATCTGCAGGCAGAGACCCTCCAGCGTCCGCGGCCCCCAGTTTGGGCAGATGAATGAACGACCCGTCATCGAACACAAGTTCGTAGTACACGTCGCTCGCAAGGTTGGTGAACTCGCACACGGCCACGACTGTCCCCGACGCCCTGCCGTAGCCCTCGAGTATGGCCCGGTCCACCTCACCCCAGGTAGTCAGGGCATCTGCAGGGCCGGAGTCGCAGAAGTCGACCATGATGAACTTCATGCCTGCAGCAACGGCTGCCTGGCGGTCGCGATCATCGTCACCGATGTAGAGGCACTCTCTGGGATCGACTCCCAGTCTATTCGCTGCTAGTAGCAACGGATCGGGCGAGGGCTTGTGGTGTTGAGTGTCGTGAAACGCCACCACAACATCTATGTCCAGTCCGTGATGCTCGATCAGTCGTTCTGCGTATGCTCGGGGAGCCATTGTCACGACTCCGATCGAGTAGCATGCTCGCAGTTCGTCGAGCAACTCCTTCGTGCCTTCGGGCACTCGCGTGAGATGAAGGGCGTCGTACACTCGATTCCAGGCGCCTTGCTGTCGCAACGGAGCCAGGGACTCGGATAGGACGAGCGTCTGGTCCAAGTCCAGCAATATGATTCTGGTCGACCGATCTGCCGCAAGCTTGCCTTTTGCCGAGCTATCTCCGAGTTCGGCTGCCCGCACAAGCAGCCGTCTGGCGCGTCTTCGGTCATCTCCAACAATCAAGTCGGCGAGATTCACCATGGCGTCCGTCACGCCAAGGTCTATCGCACGCTCGTACAGTTCCGCCGCGCGCTGCGGATCATCCCCCTTGATTTGATATGCCAGCCAGTTCATGGCCGTTGCATCGTTTCGAGCCACCGCCTGTTCGAACAAATCGATTGCCCGGTCCCGGTCTTCGCCCACTAGCAGAATGGCGAGGTCCGTTAGGGCGACTTCGTTGCCGAGCTCAATCGCCTGCTCGTAGAGCTCGATGGCACGCTGACGATCATCATCCGCGACCAGACGGGCGAGGTTCTTCATCGCGCTTGTGTTGCCGAGCTCTATCGCCTGCTCGTAGAGCTCAGCAGCGCGCTGCGGATCATCTTCCTTGATCAAGAAGCCAAGCCAGTCCATCGCGCTCGAATGGCCATGGGCCGCTGCTCGCTCGAACAGTCCGATCGCCCGGTCCCGGTCTTCGTCGCGCAGCAGGAGGGCAAGGTTGTACATCGCCGCCGCGTTGCCGAGCTCAATCGCCTGCTCGTAGAGTTCAATGGCACGTTGACGGTCATCATTGGCGACCAGACGGGCGAGGCTGTACATCGCATTGGTGTTGCCAAGTTCTATCGCCTGCTCGTTGAGCTGCACCGCACGCTGACGATCATCGTCTTCGATCTGACAAGCGAGCCAGTTCATGGCCGTTGAATCGTCCCGGGCTACCGCCTGTTCGAATAGTTCGATTGCCCGGTCCCGGTCCTCGCTCACCAGCAGGATTGCGAAATTCGTAACCGCGACGTCGCTGCCGAGCTCGATGGCGCGTTCGTAAAGCTCAATGGCACGCTGTCTGTTCTCGCCTTGGATTAGATCTGCATATCGCCGAACGGCGTACGCGTCATCCGTGCTCGCCGCTTGTTCAAGAAGGTCAATGGCGCGACTACGGTCTTCATCCCAGATCACGACGCTCAGGCCAACCATCGCCCTGATGTGGCCCGCATCGACTGCCCGTTCGTAGAGATGTATTACGCGTGTAGGGTCCTCTCTGTAGATGAGGTCGCTCAGGTCGTTCATAGCGTCGGCATTACCATGCTCGGCTGCCAGTTCGTAGAGACAGATGGCGGCGTCTCGGTCTTGCTCGACGATCAGCCTAGCGAGACCAAGCATCGCGAAGTCGTTGCCCAGCCATATTGCTCGCGCAAGGAGCTCAATTGCCCGCGGACGATTCTCGTCTTCGATCAGATAGGCCAGCCAGTTGAGCGCCATAGAATCGTCCTCATCGGCGGCCTGTTCGAATAGTTCGATTGCCCTGTTCCGGTCTTCACCGACGAGCAGGCGGGCGAGATTCCATTTCGCATATCGGTCGCCCTGGGCGACCGCCTCTTCATTGAGCTCTATCGCACGCTGTCTGTCTTCGCCTTGTACTTCATCGGCCAGAATGGACAGAGCCGACGGCTCCCTGGCGGCTGCGGCAGTCTCCAAGAGGTCTCGTGCACGACTGCGGTCCTCCGGTCCGAGCAAAATGGCGAGATTGTTCATGGCCAGGGAGTTGCCGGATTCGGCAGCTTGCTCCAGAAGCAGGAGCGCCCGACCGTGGTCCTCCCCTTCGGCCATTTTGGCTAGATCGTACAAGGCTTCGGCATCGCCGCTTTCAGCGGCAATTCTCAGGAGCTCCGTGGCGCGACCCCGGTCTTCTTCTTGAATCAAGAAGACGAGACTGCGCATGGCTACGATGTCTCCTCCTTCAGCTTCCCGCTCAAGAAGACGGATGGCCTGAGCCTTCCTATCGCCAGTGATGACGCGCGAGATTCGGTGGTGCTCGGACACATTCCCTTCAGCGACTGCCCTCACAAACAATACGATGATGCGATCATCATCGTATTGCCCGGGAGTCACGCCAGCGGAACGAATCACTCGTTCCAAGGCAGTAGAAGTAGCAGCGTCCATTCTCTCCCCCCAGAAGAGACCCGTCTGTGCCACTCACTATCGATCATGGATGAATCACCCTGCTGGCCACAGTGTCGTTGAAGGTATAGCACACGTTGCTGACACCCAGGGAGATATGGCGTTGCAGCGCTGGGCCGACAGCGAACCACGAGCTCGGGAATAGGTTTCGTTCCGCACTGAGCACGAACCGCACTCGGCGTTGTTGGAGAATGCGTGATCTCATCTATCGGAAGAACGCCACAACGGGGAGCCGAAAGGCCGTGGACGAGAGTGGGCCCTGCCGTCGAATGTTCTCTGCCAAGGCCCTCCCGCTAGGAACCAGGTTTGCGCTTGCGTCGCGCTTCCGCTCGCTCGTACTTGGCTTTGCCGTAGAGCTTGCGTTCCGCGAGATCCGCTTTCCTCTCCGCCTTCTGTCTTGCCTCGCGCTCCTCCACGAGCTTGCCTTCGACCTCCAGCCGACGCGCGCGCTCGACCCGTGCCGCTTCTGCCCCACGGACTCGCGACTCGGCAACACGAACGAAAGCGGGCCTGTCCAGGGGAGGAATCTCGCCAAGCGAGTCGGGCGCGTAGACGGCCTCCATGGCCCGCAGCTGTGGGAGGAGTTCGGTCTCGTATAGCCGCTCGGCATCACGCACGAGCCCAGAGAAGAACTTCTCGTACTTCTTCGTATCGATGAACCCGTCGGCCAGCCGAAAGTACTCGCTCTTCATGATCTCGGTGAAGCTGCCCTCTAGACCGCCCACGGAGACTGCATCGATGAAGGCAGCAAGCGTCGACGGGGACACGGTGACAGCTCGGTCGAATTTCTGCTCCGCAGCCCGAGCCAGAGAATCTAGGTACTTGCCAAAGCTCAAGACGTACGGCTCTTTGTGTGGCTCAAGACCGCCACGCAACTCTGCCCATGACCGAAGAGCCCCATACGCTTGGCACTCTGCGTGGACACGGGAGGCCTTCTTCTGCGGGTGCTCTTGTTCCGCAGCACAAGCCGCCTTGTAGGCCACCTTGTAGGTGTCCGACTCGCGCAGTTCCGGCTCATCCAGAACCTCAATCCCCAGGCGTTGTCGCAGATGGGTGCACACCCCGTCGAGGCTTGGAAGGCTTCCGCCAAGGCAGCTCTTGATGTACGCGCTGAAGGGAACCGTCCCCTCGTCTGCACCTCGCTGAATCCACCCATCAAGGAACTCGTTTCCTGTGTACGGGGGGACGCCGCTCGCGGCATCAAGCAACTCCTGCCCACTCAGCCCATTGGTGATTCGAGAAGACGGCCACTCTATGTGATCAAGCAATTCGCGAACGAAGCCCTCTGTGGTCACAACGCTGATGCCCGCCGCCTTGGCGCGCTCGATCACGGCCTGGATCAGTGGCTGGGCATCCCTGCCCCTGGCTAGCATCGAAATGAGCACGTTCGAGTCGAGAATTAGAGCCCTGCTCTCAACGAACCGCGCGACCAATCGATTGGTCTGAGGCTCGATTCTCAAGGCCTGAAGGCAGAAGAAGGTCTTCGCCAAATGCTCCAGTAGGTACTTCTGCTGAGGACGAGGGGCCTGCAGCATGCACAAGAAGTAGTCCATTGTTCGATAGCGAAGGGACTCGTCAGAGATCACGCCCGCATGCTCAGACAGAACCTCATACAGCTTCCTGATGCCAATCTCAGGAGACTGCTCGTTCACTGCGAATGACAACATGTCATGGGCCCGAGCTGTAAACAGATCCGCGAGGGCACCTTCCATGACCGTGTGTACCTGAGCAGCCTTCTCCGGGTCTGCCGTCAGCCCGAGATCAATATCCGCTTGGTCATGGAATACGCCCCACACTTGTTCGTACTTCCGATTCGAGATAGTCGCCAGGCCGGAGCCTTCAGCCGTGAGCGACGCACGACCGTCGATGACAGCCACTAACTGGGCGCTCTCCAAGGCGGCAATCGCCTCAATAGTGGTCTCGGACAGCCCACCCGCATCGGCCGAAACGGCCGCTGCGGCCAGGCCCGCTAGGTCAACGACAGGAACCGAATCCTCTAATGATGCCAAGACGGCGATAACGACCGACTTGATGGCATCCACACCCATATCTCCGGATGGGTCTAGGGATCGCCACAAATGCAGCGCCTGCGCGAGCTGCAGGCCGTCTTCGTCAATTGGCCGGTCGGACCCTCCGGCACTCCCCGACAGCGACAGTGCCCGAACCACCACGTCGAGCAGCCGTCTGAGCGCTTCATGGCCACGGGCAGATGAATATGAATGGACGACGATGTTGAAGTCATCACGCCAGGCTCGTTGAGTCTCCGAATCCGCGTCCGGGACGAGCGCGATAGCAGGTGTCCGTAGAGCGAGAGTCTTTGCAACGAATCTGGCTATGTCGCGAATCTCCGGATCCGACAGCGAGTAGCCAACGATCACCATCGGATGACTTATCAGGTGCGCGAACAGGAGCCCCTGGTAGTAGTCCGACTCAGAGCTGTCCAGTAGATCGTAGTCTTCCTTCGTGATGATCACCTGGCCCTCACCTGCGACGTTCCCGTGCAGGTAGACCAAGCTCTTCTCAGCAGCAGCCGTGTCGAATGTGGCTAGTGACTCACGGGTGTTGTCATACCTGAGCGGCGCTGTTCCGGCCGCGCGGATATGGCGCTCGAGCGTCGTGTCGAAGTTGGTGGTGAGGTACACAAGGAATGGAAGCGACGCCAGAAGCTCGTATAGCTCTCCGCGTCGCCCATTGTCGCTGAAGCGCTGGCACAGGAGCTCGACCAGCTGGTCACGTCCTAGGACGGACTCGATCGTCGAAGCTGCCTCAGGGTACGACCCGTTGGCAATGTAGGCCTTCGCCGTCTCAGCCCTCTTAGGATCCGAGCGGGCCACCGACTCACATAGCGCGCCCAACAGCCCAGCCCAACCGGGATAGCCGATTTCCGTGGAGGGCCCCGACCCCACAAGCACCGTGGCCCGACCGCTTCGAATGGCTCGTATCAGGTCGTACAAGAGACCCCCCGTCCCCATCGCCCTGCGTTCGAGAGACACACTGCATGCCGCTATGTGGAGATTAGCACCGGCTGCATTAGCTTGAGCGAACCGAGCATATCGCAGGCGTCGAATAGGTAGTCTTCTGCCGCCGCACCATCGCGTCGCCTTTCGTGTCTGCGACTGAGTAGCGTTTCCGGATGAGAAAGGATACCGCGGGCGCCTGGCTATCGTTGGCGCCCGGCCGCGGGAAGGGGCGACGTTCTCGGTCCTGCACCCCAGCTAGAACCACGCGGTCTCCCTGAGATACTCGTCAAACCGCTCGACCGCATCATCCTTCACGGTCTTGTCGATGTCGTCGACGTCGACGTACTCGATCTCCCCGAACCGTGCCTTATTGAAGGCGATGCGCTCAATTCGGGTTGCACGGGGATCGAAGACGATACTGCCGTCGAAGTACTGGGCCATGAGCGGCTCCACCCAAAGGCCGTGATCCACACTCAGCAAGTAGTAGCCCCACAGCTGTGCTGCATCCTGCCACAGGTAAGTCGGGTCCTTGGTCGTCTTGAAATCGTAAAGGGTGCCGTCGATTACGATGTCTGCGTCTGCACCCTTGAGTAGAGGCGACGAGCGGAAGCATGGATTGAAGACGACCGCGCTGTCGGGTCTGACCGCGTCTGAATCGATGAACTCCTTCTGAAATACCCGCGCAAGCCCATCGAGTTCGTCAACGATTTCCGGGAGTTCGTCGGATGTCAGCACGTCTAATGTCCACTCAAGCATCCGCAGCTGCTCTGCAAGCCCCTGGCGGGCAACGTGATCGAGTCGCGCCAAGTGACCACAGGCTGTGGCGATGTCGCGAGGGCTAAGCCCGTCCTCTCCCTCTATGAACCGACTCACCTGTTGAAGAGATTCCTCGAACCGCCTTTGGATCTTGGCGGCGGCGTCACTCTCGACTCCAGGGAACTGCTTCAGACGGTCGAGGCCCTTGGCGACGGAGCTCAAGTAGAAGAAGTCCCTCTTGTTCGCCTGTATGTATCGCGCAATCAGAGCACGCGCCAGATAGTCGAATGCCGTTCCCACGATTCCGGAGTGACCCCGTCTGGTCAGCTGATACGGGACCAGCATCCGGTACTCGTCTGACGCAAAAGGCGTCCTCCCGGATTCTGTCCTGAACAGACACCGCTCTGGACGCGTCTCTCGGAGCAGCTCCCGTAGTTGCCTCCCTTTGCCCCTACCGCTGATGATCGAGGTAAGCGACACAATCCCCCTCGTTTCGCCTCGGTGGCTCCAAAACGCCAGCGCAATTGCGGTCTGGACGGTCACCCGAGATCTGCCCTCACCTGCCGCATGCTCTCCTCAAGAATCGCACGCCCACCTCGCGTCTGCCCCAACGGGCTGGGGTGCCGAGTGGAGTAGTGACGGTGCTTCTGAAGACTCGGTGTCAGAATCAGCGCCCGAGCCCAGGACTTGGTCGCCACATTCCCGAAGGAGACGACAAGCTCCAGTCGGGGGAGCAAGCTGACGAGCGGCGAGAGCGTCCGCAAACCGGCATTGATGTCCTCTGCCGAATTCGTACCGCCCGTGTGCCACGGGACAGCGTTCCAGGCCATGAGCTCGCCCCAGGGTATCCCTGCAAGCTCGAGCACCTCGTGTAGCCTGGACGCCGAGCGATCGTTGTTGCTGACCGACAGCATGCCGCTCCCCTGTGGGGGCCGGGTCTTGTCGCCAGGATCCTGGAACAACATCAACACCCGCGCGTCAATGCCTCCGAGATCAGGATCGACGTAGGGGATATATGCGCCCGGCTTCTGGTCTCGAAGGTCGTCAACGAATTTGGTGATGGGCTCGATGTGGGGCTCATGTAAACGTCGCATCTTGTCTGCAACAACAGCCGGATCTGCGTTCGCCTTCGCGCGTGACACCACAGGGGGTCTCCCTTCATCGCTGCTCGAGGCAGGCTCGGTTCACACCTCAACAGACCAGCTCAACGTGGTCGCCGTCGTGCGCCGCGGCGCCTCCCTCGATCCGAGCGATGCACCCTCGCCACAAACAAGTATGCGCTGATAGAGCCGCAGGCAAGCATGAGCAGCGGATACTCACGCCACATCAGAGCCATGACCCCATCTTCCTGAGCCTGTAAGAACTCAGCGACGAGCCACGCGCCCTCAACCGTTTCGCTGGTGATAGCTGAAATCATCATGTGAGCATGATAGGACGTTGTTCTGACATTGACGCCGGCGAGAGCCGATGTAGCTCTTTCGGCGCAGCCTCGGCCGCTGGAAACTTCCGTAAAGACGCAGGTAGACCCGCCTGTTTTCACAGACGGGTCTACGTATGCTCTGGTGCCCCCAAGGGAATTCGAATCCCTGTTGCCGCCTTGAAAGGGCGGAGTCCTTGGCCACTAGACGATGGGGGCTCACGCATCTTCGGTCGCCCGAATATGCACCGACGCACTATGCCACGCTCAGGCGAAAGTGGCAACTAGGACGCGGGTGGAATACTACTACGCGAGGACTCGACGCGCCGAGCAACGGGGGCCGCACGTGGATGCCGAGCAGCACGCCGATCACAACAGCCACCAGGGACACGACTCCGGAGGCGGCCGGCACGCGGGCCACTCGGTAGCGGACTTCCGCCGTCGCTTCTTCGTCTGTCTCGCGGTCACCGTCCCCGTCATCGCGCTCTCCCCCGGCCTCCCCTGGCTCGCCGAGGACGCGCGCATGCTCGAGATCCCGGGCGCGGACTGGGTCCTGCTCGGCCTGTCGACCTTCCTGTACGTCTACGGCGGCGCCCCGTTCCTCAAGGGCCTCGTCCGAGAACTGCGCGCGCGGACTCCGGGGATGATGACGCTCGTCGCCGTCGCCATCAGCGTGGCGTACCTGTACAGCGCCGCGACCGTGCTCGGGCTCGAGGGGATGCCGTTCTTCTGGGAGCTCGCGACGCTGGTCGACATCATGCTGCTGGGGCACTGGATCGAGATGCGGTCGGTGGGCGAGGCGTCAAAGGCGCTCGAGTCGCTGGCGAAGCTGATGCCCTCGGAGGCCCACCGGCGCACGCCGGACGGCGGGATCGAGGACGTGCCGATCGAGCACCTGCAACCGGGCGACCAGGTCGTCGTGAAGCCGGGCGAGAAGGTTCCGGCCGATGGAACCGTGCGCGAGGGGTCCTCGGCGGTGAATGAATCGATGCTGACGGGCGAGTCGGTGCCTGTGGGCAAGCATCCGGACGACGACGTCATCGGCGGGTCGATCAACGGCGAGGGTGCGCTCGTGGTCGAGGTCGCGCGCACCGGTGCCGAGTCGTTCCTCTCCCAGGTCATCGAGCTCGTGCGGGAGGCGCAGGAGTCGAAGTCGCAGACCCAGGACCTCGCCGATCGGGCCGCGATGTGGCTCACGCTCGTCGCGCTCGGCGGAGGCGCGCTCACGTTCGCCGCGTGGCTTGCCGCGGGCGAGACGCTCGCGTACGCGATGGAGCGCTCGGTCACGGTGATGGTGATCGCCTGCCCGCACGCGCTGGGACTCGCGATTCCGCTCGTGGTCGCGATCTCGACGTCGCTTGCAGCCGGCTCCGGTCTGCTGGTCCGCAACCGCAGCGCGTTCGAGAGCTCGCGGGCCCTCGACGCGGTCGTGTTCGACAAGACCGGCACGCTCACCGAGGGCCGCTTCGGCGTCGAGCAGGTGCTCGCGCTCGGCTCGCGCTCCGAGACCGAGACGCTGTCGCTCGCGGCCTCCGTCGAGGCTCTCTCCGAGCACCCCATCGCCCAGGCGATCGCGCAGGCCTCGCCCGATCACGCCGCCGTCGACGGCTTCGAGGCGATCCCCGGCAAGGGCGCCCGCGGCCGCGTCGACGGCGCGAGCATCGCGGTCGTCAGCCCCGGCTACCTGCGCGAATCCGGCACCGAGCCGCCCGCCTCGGCAGCTGAGCTCATGACCGGCGGCCGCACCGTCGTCTTCGTGCTCGAGGACGACGCGCTCATCGGCGCCATCAGCCTGTCCGACGTCATCCGCCCCGAGTCCGCCGAGACCATCGCGCGCCTCAAGGAGATGGGGATCGAGCCCATCATGCTCACCGGTGACAACGAGATCGTGGCCGCGCGCGTCGCCGCCGAGCTGGGCATCGAGCGCTACTTCGCCCAGGTCCTCCCTGCCGAGAAGGCCGCGACCATCAAGCGCATCCAGGCCGAGGGCAAGCGGGTGGCGATGGTGGGCGACGGCGTGAACGACGCTCCTCCGCTGGCGACCGCCGACGTCGGCATCGCCGTGGGCGCTGGCACGGACGTGGCCGTCGCGACCGCCGACGTGGTGCTCGTGCGCAGCGACCCGCGCGACATCCCGGCGGTCATCTCGCTCGCGCGCGCTACCTACCGCAAGATGGTGCAGAACCTCGCGTGGGCGACCGGCTACAACATCATCGCGATCCCGCTCGCCGCTGGCGTGCTCGCGGCGCAGGGGATTCTGTTGAGCCCGGCGATGGGCGGGCTGCTGATGTCGGCATCGACCGTGATCGTCGCGGTAAACGCGCGGCTGCTGCGGGTGCGTTAGGGCTCGCCCGCGACCGCGCGAGACAGTGCCGAGTCGAGGGCATCCAGGTCCCGTTCCACCCAGCGCGTGATGAGCGCCCACATGAACGGCTCGACCAGCTGGAGTGGTCCAAGGGTCTCGATCGACATCACCAGCTTGAGGTCCGTGCCCGCCTCTGACGGCGCGAACGTGTACTCGAACTCCGATTGGTAGCCCGGGTCACGCGCAACCACAACCAGCCGAGAACCGCTGATCACCTCGGTGACCGCAAGCGAGGCCTCGGCGTGCACGCCCTCCCACGCGACCTGCTCCACATAGTGCGAGCCCTCATCACCGGGAGCGCCGGAGACCAACGTGGCGCCCGTGACCTCCTGTCGCCAGGAGGGGTCGTTGCGAAGGTCGGCAAGAAATGCCGAGACGGTAGCAGGCGCGTGCTCAAGATGCTTCGTGTAGACCGAGCTGCGCATTGGCCATCCTCGCCGTGTTGGGGGCCCGCCGAGACGAGCATACTCGTCTGCCCGCGCACCTCACATCCTGCACGTGACCGACATTACAGTTGCGGGCGTCCTACTCCGGCACTCCGCCCGGCGGCTTCTGTGGTCCCACCCAGAGCGCGCCGCCATCGACCTTGGTCTCGTACGCGCGAAGTGGTCGGGGGTGACGCGCAAGCTCGGCGACCGTGAGTACGGCGCCGGTCCAGTCGGTCCAACGCAGACAGGTGCCGTCCGCCACGTCGAACTGCGAGTGGTGTCTCGGACAGGTCACCACCGAGCCGGCCAACTGGCCTCTCGCGAGGTGACCACCCAGGTGCGGGCAGCGCGCGTCGGTGACGTAGAACTCATCGCCGATGCGCGCCACCAGCAGCGGATGGTCATCAACCTCGACCTCCCGCATCGTGCCAGGTTCAATTCCGTCGACGCTCATTACCTCGATGTAGTCGCTCACGGCGCACCCCTTCGATCCGAGTACTCCGCATATTCCCCGAACCGGCTCGAAGAGGGCGTGGGCTCAGTCCGTGATCATCTGGGTCGCCAGCTGGTTAAGCAGCCTCGACGAGGCGTCCAGCTCCTCGAAGGCGTCTGCCAACCCCGCATCACCGGGCTCGAAGCCGGCGGCCTCGACCACGGTGGCATGCAGCGACTCGGAGGTGACAAGCACTGCGCCCGCGACCTCTCGCATCGCCGAGACCTTGCCGATAACCGCATCGCGCATCTGCTCGATCGTCGCGACCAGAACACCGACTTCATCCTCGCCCGGCTCCGGGAACTCGGCGTCGAGCTCGCCTGCGGCGACCCGGCTGGCCACCGCCTGCGCGGCCGAGAGAGGCGTCACGATGGTGCGGTACAGCCAGATGCCGACCACCGCCGCGCCCAGGATGTTGAGCGCCATCAGCGCGGTGGTGGACAGCGCAGCACGCCCGCGGGCGGCGTCCGCTGCGAGTTGCGCAGCTCTCGCCTCCTCCTCCGCCCCACGCACCATCAGGCGCAACTCGCCGTCGAAGAGAGCCTCGGCGTGGGCGCGCATAGCGATCCGCTCGGCGGCCACGGTCTCGGCGCCTGGCACGACGGCGCCCGCGCCGATTGCGGACGCGATGAGCTTGTCGTCGCTCGCGAGAAGCAGCAGCGGCCTGCGGGCGGACGCAGACTCGGCGTTCACCCAGTCGGTGACGTCGAGGCGCAGGGTTTCGTAGCCCTCGGCCACCTGCTCCAGCTCGGCTTCGTCGACGATGGCCGATCCCCGCGTGAGCATGCTTCGCACAGCGATATCGGCACCGCGCAGGTCACCGTACTCGGCGGATAGTTCAGCCGAGGAGCCCTCCCTCAGTGCGAGCGCGACGTCAACGGCCTCGCTCACAAATCCGCGCACCTGGGCGCGCATCTCGGAGGCCCACGCCGCCTGCCGGGCTGCACTGAGTGCGGCATCTGCGGTGGTGCCGGCCTTGGCGCTCATCGTCTGGGAGGCGCCCGCGCTCAGCGCGGCCAGTGCCACGAGTGCGGCCATGGCCAGGGTGATCCGTCGCTTGATGCTCATGTGTGCGTGACTCCTCGTCTTCACAGCCTGATACCGATGCTCTCGGCGGCGTCACGAAGCGCCTGCCGCTTACCTGCGTCGTCCGGGTCGTTTGGCGTGACAAGGCTCACCAGGAAGCCCGTTCGCGTGGCGAGCATCCCCTTGGCCCTGATAAGCCCCAGAGCATCGCCCACATGCATGAGCTCGAGTTGGTTGTTCGCCTGTTGGCACATCTCGTAGAGCTGTGACACCCAACACCTCCCGCGGAGTTTCTCATCGACGTCTGTCGGAGTCTCGGCTGATTCAGGGTGGGAGTGAAGGGGTCACGGGCGGAGTTAACGGAGAGTTGACCCGGGTGTCACAGCCGTGACGCAACCGCCTCGAAACCGCCGCCAGAAGTTACGCGCGGTTAACCCCTGAAGAGCCTGCGGGAGCGGATGATGGCGAGGTGAGAGGAGGCGACACGCATGCGTGATTGGGACCGCGTTGCCGACCAGATGGAGTACGCGCTGCAGCCCATCGTCGAGATCAAGACCGGCCGAGTGGCCGCGGTCGAGGCGCTGCTTCGAGGGCACGAGAGGGCAGGCTTCGCGAGTATCCACGAGCTCCTGGACGCCGCGTACGCCGACCGTGCGCTCTACCGACTCGACTCCCGGCTGAGGCGCCAGGCCTGCGAGAAGTTCGCTGCGTGTCGACGACGGCCTGGCGTGCGGCTCTTCTACAACCTCGATCCGCGCGTCCTCGAGATGCCCGACTACCGCACCGGCTACACCGCCGCCCTCGCACGCGAATTCGGCATCGCGCCCGCCGACTTCTGCCTCGAGATCTCCGAGCGGCACCAGCTGCACTCGGTCGAGCATGCAACAAGCATCCTGCGGCGCTACCAGGCCGATGGCTTTCGCGTCGCGCTCGACGACTACGGCGCGGGCTTCTCGGGACTGCAACTGCTCTACCATGCCGAGCCGGACTACATCAAAGTCGACCGGTTCTTCATCTCGAAGATCGACTCCGACACGCGCAAGTTCGTCTTCATCCAGCACCTGGTCGCGACGGCGCGTGCGCTCGGAATCCAGGTGATCGCCGAGGGTGTGGAGACCGCCGCCGAGCTCGCGGCCTGCCGAGAGATCGGGTGCGACTTCGCCCAGGGCTACTTCATCGCGCGACCCACGACGGACCTGTCGGTGCTCCGTTCGACCTATGCGCTCGAGCGGCAGCCCGTTTCATTGGCTCCTTACGAGACCGTCGCATACCTGCAACCACCGCCGACCGAAGGTGCGGCATAGTAGCGCCAGCGGCACAATTCGCCCCTCCCTAGGCCGGTCCTGAGTCTGCCTCCCAGGACCGGCCTTCCCGTATTCGCGCACGTCAGACGGGTCGGCCGGGGTCCAGGGAGTACACACAGCGACCGTCCGCCTGTGGATAATCGGGACGAGTTGTGGCACCCGTGTTAGACCCGCTGGTCGGAGGACCGGCCAAAACGGGTGCCACCGAGCATGCTATCCACACCCCAGGGCAAGGGGCGCCGCCGAGGTTACTCGACCACGAACTGCCCGCTCTGGTGTCCCATCGCGCACGAGAAGTCGTACGTGCCCGGCTCGAGCGCCGGCAGCTTCACCGTCGCGGGGCCCTTGCTCAGGTCCTGGTTGATGCCGAGTTTCTCGCTGACGACCTCGGTGACACAACCGGCGGCGGCACCGAACGCGATCTCAGCCGGTACGCCGGCCTTCAGCACGATCGCGTTGGGCGAGAAGGTGCCGGCGCTGGTGTCGACGGTGGCGGTCTGCAGCTTGCCATCCGCATCGATCGTCGCCGTGGCCGGTGCGGAGGGCGCCGCTGCCGCGGAGCTGCCGCCCAGCGTGATCAGGCCGGTCATCGACAGGACCTGGCGCATGGACTCCTCAGTCTGCGAAGACTCGCACCACTCCATGTCGATGGTGGACTGGTCGAGGTTGATGGTGACCGTACCGACGCCCTCCATGCCCTCGAAGCCCTTGAGGATCTGCTCCCCGTCTTGGGCGAGGTCAGCGCCTCCGGCCGCGGTGTAGGACAGTGAAGCCGACTGGCACGGGCTCGTGGAGCCGAAGTCCCTCGAGATCTGGCCGTTGGCAACCGCCGCCGTCGTCCCCTTTGATCCGGCAATCACGAAGCCGAGGACCAGCACGCCGATCACGATGCACATGGGGATGGCTGGGTTCATGCGCTTCCTCGGCGAGGACTCGGACTCCGGGTCCTGCTCCTGCTCCGCCTGCTCGAGCTCCTCGGCGACTCGGGCGGAAGCCTTGCGGCTCTTGGTCGGTGCCGCTTCAACGACGGCCGTCTTCTGAGCCATCTTCTTGTTCACGTTCACGAACAGCAGTGCAAGCCCGCCGAGAACCACGATCGCGAGGATGATCGGCGCGACTGTCGAGGCGCCCGCGCTGCCGGCGCCGGCCCCGGCGGCCCCGGCCGCGGGCAGAGCGTACGAGAACGTGAGGTCGAGGACGTCGCCGGTCTTGGGTGAGGTCACGGTCTTGGTGTAGTAGCTGTAACCGGTACCGCCGGGCTGCACGGTGGCGCCCTGCGCCGCCTGCACGACCTGCGCGCCCTGAGGAATGCGCTGGCTGATGCGCACCTCCGGCACGGGCTGCCACGCGGTCCACGTGAGCGAGGTCGCGTAGTTGGTGCCATCGAATGCGGTGACGGCCGGCACCGTACCTTCGACCTGCGCGATTCGGGCCTTGGTCAGGGTGAATCGGTAGACATCCATGCCCTCGGCCGTGGTCTTGGTGTACTGGAGCTCGGGGTCATCGGCCGGATCTCCGCCGAGAATCTCGCCGATCCAGCTGAGCTGCGTGCCCGTGGGCACGGCCAACTCGGTCTCGTACGGGAGCTTGGCGTCCGCGGGCAACTCGCCCGAAACCAGCAGGACGGACTGATCCTGCTCGGAATGGACCGTCACGTCGACGGTCTTCCAGCCGACAGGGGCAGCGAACGCGACCGACGCCTGAGCGAACAGCGCGACCACAACAACAGTGAGCATCAGGAAACGACTTACTCGGGACATAGAGACTCCTCGCCAGGGTTGCCAACTAGACGACGCAGAAGAATCCCAGCGCGTCAGATCCTGAGTTGGGCCACCGTGGATGTGAGGAGTGGTAGAGGTATGCGGTCTCGGGAGAGGTCGAAAGCCGGAAGCGCCCGAACGCCCCCCATTGCCGAGAAGTTCGGCACGAACCGGCTGCACGCGCGAGCGATCTGGCCGACAACGTCACGCCGCCGCTCGCTCCGGTCCGTCTTCACGCAGCAGGCATGCACGCAGCCCCCGCACGCAACCGCCTCTCCGCAGATGGAGAGGACGACCGCGAAGACCAGGAAGCAGAGCGCTATGGCGGTGAGTCGTACGATGCCGGGCATGCTCGGAGAATAGCAACGCGCGTGCCGCGGCGTCGAGAGCGCGGGTATATGCCCTTGAGGGGTCAATGAGCCAGCCGAGGTGAGCGATGAGGGCCAGGACGCAGATGCTGGTGGGAGTGCTCGTTTCCGCCACCCTCCTGCTGGGCGGATGCGCCTCCGGCGACAGCACATCCTCCGCCAATGCCCCCGAAGGCTGGGACACCCCCGACAACTGGACGATGCCAACCACCGAGCTCCCCGATCCTGCGGACTTCGTGACCGGTGTCGACAACAAGTACTGGCCGCTCTCCGTTGGGTCACGCTGAGTCTATGAGGCGGACACCGCCGATGGCTTGGAGCGCATCGAAGTCATCGTGCTGGAGGAGACCCGCACCGCCGCCGGCATTGAGTGCGTCGTGGTGCGCGATACGGTGACCCTCGATGCCGAGCTGATCGAGGACACCTACGACTGGTACGCGCAAGATGTCGATGGCAACGTCTGGTACATGGGCGAGGACTCAAAGGAGTACGAGAACGGCCTTGTGAGCAGCACCGCCGGCTCGTGGGAAGCGGGAGTCGACGGCGCGCTGCCGGGCATCAAGGTCTGGGCCGAGCCCCGAGTGGGTGGCGCCCCCTACTACCAGGAGTTCTACCAAGGCGAAGCCGAGGATCTTGGACGTGACATCAGAGTAGACGGAACGGCGTCGGTTCCGTTTGGTGAGTACACCGACCTGCTGGTGGTCGAGGAGTGGAACGCGCTCGCACCAGACACGGTGGAGCTGAAGTACTATGCGGCCGACATCGGCGTCGTGATGGGAGAGGTCACGCGCGGCGGGAGTGAGGTCGTGGAGCTGGTGTCGTACGAAGCAGGCGCCGGCGAGCGGTAACCATGCGTCGTCACGCCGCATCGGCCGCAGCGACCGGCGCTGCCGGCTCAAGCACGCCGAACTTGCGAGCGAAGTAGAGATACAGAGTGTTGATCACCGCGGCGGCAGGCACTGCGACGATCATCCCGGCGATTCCTGCGAGCGCGCCGCCGATCGCGAGCGAGAACAGGATCGCGAGCGGGTGCAGACGGACCGCCTCCCCCATCACGATCGGCTCGATCACGGAGTCCACCGTCTGCTCCACGATCAGCACGACTACAAGGGTCATCAGCGCAAGCTGCGGACTGACCGTCAACGCGACCAGTGTCGCGACGATGCCTCCCACGATGCCGCCGGCCACGGGCACGATCGCAAGCACTCCGCACAGCGCTGCCAGCGCAGTCGCATAGGGCACACCGATGAGGTTGAAGCCGATCGCCATACCCGTGAACATCAGTGCCATGCTGATGGCGGCTCCTCGGATGAAACCGCCGAATGCGTAGTCGAATGCGTGCCCGACCTCCGCGGCATCGGTTCGCCATGCCGGTGGCAGCACCGACAGACTCCACCGAGCGACCTTCGCTCCGTCGAGCATGAACCAGATAGCCACGATGTAGCCCAGGAACAGGTCGAAGCCGATGCTGACCACGTTGCCCAGCGCGGCCGCCAACGACGCCACCAGCCCCTTTGCGGCAGTCGCAGCCTTCGCCGCGAACTGCTCCTGTGCAGCGGCGAACGACGCCTGAGACGATGCGGGCAGCTGGTCGGCAGAATCCGCGACGTCCGCCTTCAGGTTCTGCGCGGTCACGGCCAGGTCTGCGGCAATAGCCTGCACCTCTGCGGCTACCTGCGGCAAGAGGAACGCGAGGCCCCCGATGATGAGTCCGATGAGCAGCAGCGAAGTCACGAGGACGGCCAGACCACGTGAAAGCTTCCATCTCATCAGCAGCGACACGACCGGGCGCAACAGAAACGCCATCGTTCCGCCGATGATGAACGTGAAGATCGAAGACAGCACGATGTGCACGAGGAAGAGCCCACCACAAACAAGGATGGCGATGCCGACGTATGTCCACGTGATACGGCCACGCCGTGTCCACGACTCCGTCGACGTGACGTACTTGCTGGCCGCCTTGCCGTCGGGATCCGACGCGTCCATCACTGCACCCGCTTTCGACTCTCGTATTCGGCATCTGCCGAGCACGGCTCTGACGGCATCTGCGGGTGTCTTGCGTCGCGGGGTGTGGGCTGCCACCGATTGTGGTCTTGATGTGGGTGTCGCGCAAGCGACGGGGTTCGGGCAGCGCCAGGAGACTCCTTCGTGAGACGAAGCCGAGCGATTATTGCATATTCCAAGGTAGCCAGACGGTCACTTCGTGGTCTGCGACTTGCAGGCATTGTCGAGTGCATTGTCAGCCGCCGTTGCCCCAGCTGCCATCGCGGTCATGAATCCAGAAGCTGACGATATGCCCCGCTCCTCTGAAGGCTGCTCATCCCCGTCACAGTCCTCCAATGCTTCATTGATGCTCATCGCGCCCTTGGCAACCGAGGCCACCACTGCGGCAGCCACTGCAGGGCTGCCCGGAACGAACGGCAGTGCGGCAGCCGCGACAACGACCGCCCCCGCTACAATAGCCGCCTCCTTCGGGTGCTCCTTGACTACCTGGACCCCCTTCTGGGCACCCTCGCCGATGGCTCTCGCTACTGTGGGACCGTGCTGTTGGATCCCCTCGCCAACGGCTTGGGCACCGTCCGCCACCGCCTGTGCGCCCTTCTGGGCACCCCCACCAACGGCACTCGCCACCGCGGCTCCGTGCTCTTGGACGCCCTCGCCAATGGATTGGGCACCGTCCGCTACCGCCTGCGCGCCTTTCTGGACTCCCTCACCAACGGCACTCGCTACTGCGGCCCCGCGCTCTTGGACTTCCTCGCTCATGCTCTGCGCGCTGTTCACTACCGCTTCTTTTGCCGCAAGACTCTTCTCTTGGAGCAATCGGGCGATGGACTTCTTTTCCGTCATCGAAACACCCCCATAGGCAAACGCGCTCGACACTGGCGCGAACCAGGGCACGGGTCCGCGCCCCCCAGGTGCGACTGTAGTTGCTCGCGCGCAGGCTAACAAGCGCGTCAGCCCGGCGCACTTCAGCGTTGGCGTGCTTCGCGCGGTGAGCTGGGTACTACGCGGGTGACGCGCAGCCATGGTGCAGCACAGAGGCTGGCCCGCGAAATCGTGAACCAGCCTCTCATGCTCGATTGTGGGCCGTGTGGGGGTCGAACCCACGACCTTGGGATTGAAAGTCCGGAGCGATTCGCTGGCCAGCACGTACGAATCCGAATGGTTGTGACGCCCCTGCGATGCGAGCCCAGCAGAAGAAGGGCAGCAGCCCGCTTGCCCGTCGGCGATTACCCGCTAGTCTGGGGCAGAGCGGAAGACGTCCGCTCGACTGTGACGTTCACACTACGCTGGGCAGGTGTCATGTGACCATCATTGAAGCCATCGGCCTGGCACTGTCAGCCATCCAGCTGATCTCCCCGTCATCGACGCCCAGGGCCGAGGCAGAAGCGCGTGTCGTCGCCGCCCATGACGCGGCGGTCGCTGAGCTGATGTCAACTCACGCGACCTTCAGCTCAATTCAACCCATCGATGCGAGTTTCCTCGCTCGATCCTCCAACTGGCAGAGCATCATAGAAGAGGCTCTATGCATCAGACAGGACACCCTCACCGCCGGCCAACTCGATCTGTCGCGGTTCGATGAGCGCCCCAACGACACGCCGGAACATGCAGAGGCATACCTGGCTTCATTCCGAACGGCGATCAGTACTGATCTTTCGCTGAGTACTCTCCGAGCCGCAACGCAGGCGGCTCGAACGGCTGAGAAGATCGCTGCGTACGTCACGCCAGCTCGGACAGAAGCACTCGATGCCTTGATGCGTGACTCGCACCAGAGAATGACCGCGCGGTGCATTGCTGCCGGTGTTGAATCCGCCGAGGCGCCGGCGTTCGCGTCTATGCTTGCATCCTTCCACGCCGAAGCGGCAAGCGACATCGTCAGTTCGCACGCACTCAAGATCATCACGGGCGCCCTTGGGGCGGGCAAGAGCACACTGGCCGAGAGCGTTCTTCAGCAGGCCGTCAATCTCGCCCAAGAAGACGCGACCGTGGCGCCGGTGTGGCTCGACGCCGTATCGCTGACAGCCAGCCCGCTCCACGAACAGGTCCGACACCACACGAAGGACTTTCCAGAGCATGAGCCCAGCGGACTCATCATCATCGTCGACGGTCTGGACGAGCTCGACTTCCCGCGTGCGGAGCGGCTGGTGAATGAAGCGCGCGCGCTCACGGCCATCGACCGTTGTACTTGTGTCCTGACTACGAGGCCGCTCCCCCTGAGGCTCGAGGAGGGCGAGGGAATGGGAATCAAGCGCCTCGCGCCCACCGAAACATCAACCCTCGTATCGCGCGCGGCAAAGCGGGAAGTGAAGTCATGGGAAATGTCCGCCTGGCACTCAAGTATTCGCGAGGCGACACAACTTCCCATCTTCGCCCTACTTACCGGACTTTGGCTCAGAGAGAACCCCACGGCCCCTGCGACAACCGGCGAGCTCGTCGAGCACCTGATCCGCCGATCGCTCCCTGGAAACCAAGGCCGTCACTCGGACGCGACCGAATGGCTCATGCGGCTCGCGGTTATAACCACCGCCAGCGGACGTCCTGTCGCTGCCCGAGACCTCCCTCACACCGGCGACATCACGGCTCTAACGGAATCGGGGTTGGTCGAGCAGAGGGACGAGGGAGTCGGCTTCGTCCTGGCGTTGTTGCAGGAATGGTTCGCGGCGAAGGCGATGCTGCAAGGCGTGGTAAGCACGGATACGCTCGTGTCACAGCCGCGCCACCTGTCCCGATGGAGAGGCGCCCTGCGTGTACTGCTTGAGATCGCGCCGACCGAGTTCGTCCATGAGCTACTCACGAACTTGGTTCCAGTCGATCCTGGCCTGATCGGCGAGTTGGTCGCGGAGGCCGCTTCTCCGCTTGCGGCCAGAGGTTGTCCACTGCTCCTCCCCGATGCAATCACCGCAGGCAGCCTCGTCAGAGATGCCATGGTCGGTTTTCGTGATGCGCTAGGCGATCTTGGAAGCCTCCTGGCCCCCTTGGCACCAGATGGCATGGTGCAATCGCTCGGCGTTCGGACGATGGAATCGCGACTGGAACTGGCTTGGCTGGCTGAGCGACCTAGTGACGGCGACGTGATCGAGACCCTGGCGGGCGACATCAATTGGGATGGTAGTCCCAGTCGCTATCGTTGGACGCGCTTGCATACCATTCAACCCGCCCGAACGGCGGCGTGGCCATGGCGACTCGCGCACGAGCAGTTGTGTGACCGCCTGTCGGGGCTGCTGACCGCCGGCGTCCCTATTCCCGATGCGAACGAAGTCATGAAGGAAGCGGTCTGGACGTGCGCCAACATCGTCCTCGGAAGGGGTGCTCCACGCGACAGCATCCAGCTCAACGCACTGACTGACCGAATCGAGGCGCTCTTCGGTGACATCGTTGGCTGTCGCCTCGAGGACATCGGATTCGCTGGAGCCCCAAAGGGACTCGAGAAACCACTGTCGATCCTGCTCCCCGCAATCGCTGAGCTTCGTGCGGCAGGCCACCACGAGCTGGTTCCACCTTGGCCGATGCCGGATGTGAAGCCGACCGGCAACGGCGGAAGCGCTTGGGTGTGGGACTTCTATTCAAGCGAGCAGCTGAGGAGACGCATCGAACACGTCTACGGGACCGCCCTGAACTCGTACGAGTCACTGGCGTTGGGGGTGTTCCAACCGCTGGCTCCGCACTTTCGGCAGTGGACTCTGGCCCCAATCGAACTGAGATTCTACTTGCGATTCCCGGAAGTAGAGGGATGGGGCTCACACCCTGTGGGCACCTGGCATGTCGTGCCGTTGCCCGAGGGCGAGGATTCGCGAGCGTGCGTGGAGATAGTCGACGACGAGCCCACGGCAGAGGAGCTTTGGGCCGCGAGTGAAGCCGCACGCCAGATACGTCCCGACCTTGCCGAGGCAACCGCCTCGTCGGTTGTCCACACACTGGTTGACGTTTGGGGCAAGCGCCCAGCTACGCAGCTCTGCTACGGATGGCTGATCGACGATCTTGCGGCGATCCGCTGGTGCAGTCGGGGAAATCCACGCTTCGACTGAGTTCAATCTACTGCTCTCACGCCCCATCCAAATCGGTCTGAGTGGGGTCTCTTCGCACTCTCAGCCAGATCCGGTGTCAGAAATGATTGCCGCTCGGCCAGATGACGGGGCTCCTGGAAGGGCGCTACCGTTCTGTCCACGGATCGCTACGAGCGCTCGCTAGAGCGCGGGCAGGGCGACCACGGAATCACGACAATGGGAAGTCTCGAACCATCGACAGGAAGAAGTGCAGCTTCTCGAAGTTCAACGAATCAAAGGCGTGAACACTGAATCCATTGAGGAGAGTGGAATCGCCGTTGAAGTTCGCACGCCAAAGACCAAGAATCAGCCGGCAGTCGTCGTCCCGCATCACTGGAGAGTCAAACATGTACGCCTACACCGCGCGGTTTGCCGCGATCTTGGTGCATTTCGAGTGCTTCTCGCCAGCCCCCGCGACCAATGAAACGACGAAAGTCATGAGATGGAATCCGCCACATAGACCTGATTCACAGGCAATCGAGCGACTACCTGGCCGGCCCCATTCTCAGTACAGCTGACTGAGCTAGAGCCTCCGGTTTCCCTTCCAATCTACGCGGCTCCCCGACTCGCTGCGAACTGAGCCACCCAATCACGCCTATCGTCTTTGGCGGTTCACCTGCGCGTCACTATTTCACAAGATATGACAACTTCCTGCGCGTCGGGGTGGGAGCACTTGCTAGACGGGCACGTCATTACGGCATGGGGTCGACACGAGCGCAGAAGCTGATGATTTCAGACTTCATCTCTTGGAAACCGTCGGCGGCAATCATCAGAATTCCGACGCCGACGGTAGCGCCGACCAACGGGTGGGCGAGCAGGTCAGGTTGTTCCTCCGCTGGGCGCTCAAGATAGGTGACGCCGTAGCCCGACGTGTCAGGCTGCGTGTACGCGCTGATTAGGCCGGGATAGTTGGGATGGACGTACTCTGACATGAAGTCGTAGTGGTCACGCAGATGGGAAATCCCGTTTCGTTCCAGCCGGTCGATAATGCTCAGGATGTTCGGTGCACTGTACTCATCTGGCTCGCTTCCATCGATCGAGGTACGAGTGCCAAGAATCGCCCGCATGATGTGATCGTCAAAGGCAAGCAGTTCGTCACGGCCCCCAGCCTCCACCGCATGCTCGAGTCTCTCCCACGCGTCGAACACAAGGCAGCCGGTTTCCAGTATCGCTCTAGATAGGACAAACGTCGGCAAGCACAAATGCGCGTTGAATGCGTCAATGAACGCACTTGAGAGCTCAAGGTTTCGCCTCAGACCTGCCTGCAACAGACTGAACATCTTCCCGGGGCATTTGTGAGTTGGAAACGCCTCGTCCATGACCACCCGAGAGACCAGCGCAGTCTGCGATCTCTCCAGAGCACGCTCAAGCGTGGCGTAATCCAAGCCGGGCCAGCGGCGACGGACATCCTTGGAGAAGCTACGGGTCATGCCAGATGCTCCAACTGATTATTGGACCTGAAAGGCCCCACTATTGGACTCTATCCAAGAAGCGGGCAATCGCCCCACGTGAGGCATCTGGAAACGCAGCGATCAGAGCCGCCGCCTCGTCCGCCGTCTGAAGCTGCGAGTCCCAATCTCATCACCCCAACTAACATGTTTGCGCAGGACCTGCGCGCCGCTCCACTCTCTGCGACGCGGTGACGCGCTCAGGCGCGTCAGGTCGATGCGTTTGTTCGATGGTGGCCGTCCTGACCCCTACTTCGCTTCTGTCTTCGTCGGCTCCAGCAAGCCATACACATAGGCAAGCTGTGCTACGCCCCGCAAGCGATAGTTGACAGCACGCCCTTCTTGTTCGCGTACGAGGAGGTTCTGGTGGTAGAGCTTCGTCAAGTAGTTGCTGGAAAAGTCCTGCATGGACTTCAGTCCGAACACCTTGTAGTCGCTCGCCCTTGCGCCGCCATGCTCGCCGATTGTGCGAAGTGCCGCCAGCTCCTTTGGTTTGAGCTGAAGACCTGCAAGTTCATCAGTGGCAATCCGCCGAAGATAGCCCTCCGCAATGCGATCGGGAATCTGATCGTTGATCATTACTTTCGCAATCGCTTCATCCACAGCGCGCTGCACTGAGTCCTTGGACTTCAACCCCCCGGGCAGGTCGTCGAGAACCGAAGACCGAAGATTCTCAACGAACTTCGCGCAGATGCTGTTGCTGTACTTGAAGACGAATCGCATCTCGCCAAAGGAGGCGTCAAACAGACGCCGGTGTGTGTCGGTTGAGAGCGGGGACTTGCCAGCTCCTGACGCGTGAAACCTGCCAACGCGTAGGGCGATCGCCTCGTCGAGTTCTTCGAAGGGAACCGGGCGAATCTCGATACCCGAACCGGTCAAGCGTTCGAAGACGCGTGAATCCAAAGACTGAATGAGACTCCCAAGACCGCTTTGGCCAATGAGAACCCACCACACCCCGGGCACGCTGAACAGCGTATCGCGGAATGATATGAGCATTGTTCCAAGCTCGGGCTCGGTAAGGTTCTCTAGGTTATCTAGAGCAATCACGCAGCTGTCGACACCAAGGGAGGCTACCGCCTCGGCCGACACGGCCGCCACCGCATCCGTAATCGCTTCGAACGACGCGTCCGCCAACTTAGGGAGGTCAACGTCGCGACCAAAGCTCCCACCACAACCCAAGATGCTAATGCCGACATCAATCCCCGAGGCGCCCGCGCCGGACAACCACTTGAGTACCTTCTTGGTCTCCGACGGTACAGAGGCGTTGTTGGCCGAACACCACGCGACGACCGACTTGCACAACGAATCCAAGCCACGAATGGAAATCTTCCTGACATCGTCGCCTGGCTGGACGGGACACAATTGGCGAGCGCTCAGAACGGTGGGGCCGAATGGCGCGAGACCGGCTTCTAGGCGGTACTGCTGAATATTTAGGAAGCTCGTCTTTCCTACACCAGGCGCGCCCGAGAGCACGAGTACACCGTTGTGCGCGGTTCCCAAATTCGTGATGAGGGCGGTCGCCTCATCGGTTCTGCCGACGAGGAGTTCCACGTCCTCCGGACGAGATGCCAGCGGACTGGTGTTGTACGGGCTTTCGCGAAAGCCGAGCGACTCCCACATTGCATCCCCCTCAGGATTGACGTTTCCAAGCAGCACCAGCACCGTCCAGCGCTTAGAACGACTGATGGTGCATCCATCGAACAAGGACAGCGTAGTCTGCAGGGCCGCCATTAGCGCATCGTGTGGCGCGCACTGTCGCCCGTCCACATGCTCGCCGAGCGGCGCTGAGTTGTCCATCACACCGAGCGCCCCCGCGCACCCGGCGCGCGGGGGCGCGGGGACGGCGATCTGTGGGTCGCATAGTGTCTACCAGTGGAAACGCCCCTTCGATGTCCTGGAAATGGACTCAGAAGGGGCGTTCTTGAACACATGGTGGGCCGTGTGGGGGTCGAACCCACGACCTTGGGATTAAAAGTCCCCTGCTCTGCCAGCTGAGCTAACGGCCCGAAGCACGCGTAGTGTAGCCGTCGCCTCCCAACAGGGTCAACGCGAACACGCTCGCACGATGCTACGATTGTGCCCAAGGGAGGTACCTCGTTGATCCAGACCATCGAATCGCTCGTCGCACTGTGGGCGCCCGCCGCCGGGACGATCCTCATCGCGCTCGCCATCGGCCTCGCAATCGACTTCGTCATCAACCGGCTGCTCACCGCGCGCGCCAAGTCGCGTCACTGGCGCGTTGGGCTCGCGGTCGTCCAGTCGATGGCCGGCCTGATCACGATCACCGCGCTCCTCATCGGCATCAAGATCGCGCTTGTGAAGGTCGACCTCTCGGCCGAGGCGACCGTCCTCGCGAACAGGGCGCTGGCCGTGGCCTCGATCATCGTGATGACGGCGTTCGCGGCCCGGATCGCCGGTCGCATGGTCACGTCATATATGTCGCGCGAGAACGCGAAGCTCCCCTCCAGCAGCATCTTCGTGAACCTCGCCCGCGCGCTCGTGTGGGTCATCGGCGGCATATCGGTGCTCGCGGCGCTCGGCGTGTCGATCGCCCCGCTCGTCACCGCGCTCGGCGTCGGCGGCCTGGCCGTCGGTCTCGCGCTGCAGCCCACGCTCGAGAACGTGTTCTCGGGAATCCAGGTTCTGCTCAGCCGCCAGATCGAGCCGGGGGACTTCATCCAGCTCGAGACCGGGCAGCAGGGCTACGTTGAGGACGTGACCTGGCGAAACACCACCGTGAAGCTGCTCAGCAACGACCTCGTCATCGTGCCCAACGCCACCATCGGCAAGTCGCTGATCACCAACTTCACCGCCAACGACGACCAGCACGTGCTGTGGGTCCCTTGCCCCGTCGCCTACGACGCCGACCTCGAGCGGATCGAGGCGCTCACCCTCGAGATCGCGCGCGGTATCCAGGCCACGCACGAGTTCGCCATCCGGGAGCACGAGCCGGTCCTGCGCTACACCGCCTTCGCCGAGTCCGCCATCTCGATGCAGGTCTCGCTGCGCGCCGACGCGTACGCAAACCGTTTCGCCGTGCGCCACGACTTCATCAAGGCCCTCAAAGCAGCCTTCGACGCCGAGGGCATCGAGATCCCCATGGTCGCGCGCCTGGGGGCGGCACCAGCTACTCCGTAGCCGCTCTCCACGCCGCGATCAGCCGCTCGGCCACCGGCCCTGCGCAGCCGTGCACGGCCACCAGCCCTCCCACCGCGTTGCTGAGCAGCACCTCCTCGGCCAGCACCAGGTCGTCGAGCGTGAGCGTGTACTCCTCGGCTGAGATGCCCAGCTCGGCGGCGAGGTCGAAGATGCGTTCCCGAGCCACCCCGGCCACCGCGGGCGGCGCAGGCGGCGTGAGCAGCCAGCCCTCGCGCACCAGCCACACGTTGGCGGTCGAGCCATCCACAATCGTGCCGTCGGGCAGGTGCAGGATCGCCTGATGCGCTCCGGCGAGCTCGGCTGCACGATGCGCGCGGTCCCAAAAGCGTCGGCTTGCGGGCTTGGCCGCATTCGGCGGCAAGTCGTTCGCGGCCTCGATCTCGACCGGCGCAATCCGCAAGCCTCGACGCACCTCAAGCGACGAGGGCTCGAAAGTCACTCCGGCAGCCACCGCGCCATCGGGCGTCACCGTCACGCCCAGCCGCGCGTACTCCAGCGCCGGATCGACCTCGCAAAGCACCCGCGCCACCTCGGCGCGCACCTTCGCGAGAACGCTCGGCCCGGTACCGCCCGAGGCAAGCCGCGCCAGGTGCAGATCCAGCAGCGGCACGCGCCCGTGCGCGACGCGCATCGTCTCGCGCAGCGCAACCGTCGGCGGCGCGTCACCCGTGACCGGCGACGCCTTCAGCAGCAGCTCGAGGTACTCGGCGGCGGCATCCGAGTCGTGCGTGATGCCGCAGCCCGCCCCCCAGCGCGCGCAACCCTCCTCGGCCGAGTCGCCCTCGAGGGTGCGGATCAGCACGCTGGAGTCGAGCTCCCCGGGGATGGCGACCAGCAGCGCCCCGCAGTACGCGCCCCTCGGCGACTCCTCCAGCTCGCCGATGATGCGCATCGCGGCGCGCTTGGGCGCCCCGGTCACGCTCCCGCACGGGAACGTCGCAGCGAGCAGCTCCGCGAAGGTCACGCCGTGTCGCAGGGTGCCGCGGACTGTGGACACGAGTTGGTGGCAGTACGGCGCGCCCACGACCTCGTACAGCGGATCCACGTGCACCGTCCCCGTCGAGCACACCACGCCGATGTCGTTGCGCTCGAGGTCCACCACCATGACGTGCTCGGCGAGCTCCTTGGCGTCCGCCGAGAGCTCCTCCGCGAGTGCTGCGTCGGCCGCCTCACAGTCGCCGCGGGGCCGCGTCCCCTTGATAGGGCAGACCTCGACCAGCCGAGAACCCGCCTCCCCTGGCCGCACGCGCACGAACCGCTCGGGCGACACGCTCGCGATCCAGGGAGTCGCGCCCGGCAAGCCGGTGAGCAGCGCGGCCATGTCCGCTGGCGCGCGGCCTGCGAGCTGCTCGAATGCCGCCTCAGGGGTGGGCGCCGCGAGTCGGCCCGAGAGCCGCGCGGTGAGGTTGAGCACGTAGACGTCGCCCGCGGCGATCGCGTCGCGCGTGAGTCGCACCCGGTCGCGGTACTGGTGCGGCGAGAGGTCCCAAGTCGCGTCCGCAAGCAGCGGCGCCGACCCCGCGGGAGATGCGTGAGGCGCAGGTGCCTCGCGCCACTCGGCGAAGCGCATCACCGTGCAGGTGCCGTCGTAGGCGGCAAGTGCCGCGACGAGCGCGCCGTCACCCGCGTAGGCGGCCTCGAGCGCCTCAGCGGCCTCCGCCAGCGACGCGCCAGCCACGACCGACTCCGCCCCGGACGCCTCGATCCGCCGCCCGCCAAACCAGCCGCGCTGTGAGGAGGGCCGCAGGTCGAGACGGGCGCCTGCCGTGGACCCGAGCGTCTCGTTCCGCCTTGGCTCAGCCATTTAGGTACAACCGTACCTAAACGCGCGAGCGACGCCGGGAAGACCCGCGGCCACCACGCCCGGCACTCTGCAGACGCGGCTCAGCGCTCCCCATCCGCACCAGCACCACGAAGTCGCACACCAGCGCCACGCCCAAAGCGCCGCACCCAAAGAGGATCACCAGCGCGAGCGTCGTCAGGTCGGACCACTCGCCGAGCCGCTTGAACACGTCTTGTCTCTCGGCGATGAACCACGCTGCGAACGCTGCCGCCGTGAGCCCCTTGAGCACGAGCGAGGTGATCGCCAGCCCGCGCGAACGCCCGCGCACCAACGACGCGATGTCGGCGACGACTCCCGCGAGCGCGAGTGCGGCCAGAGCCCAGAACGCGTAGACCCAGGCCATGCGCGTCCCTCTCGGCTAGTGACGGAAGTGGCGGTTGGGGGCGCCGGTGAACACGAGCGCCATGCCGGCTTTGTCGGCCGCCTCGATGGTGAGGTCGTCGCGCATCGAGCCACCCGGCTGGATGACCGCGGTCACGCCGGCCTCGGCGCAGACCTCGAGCGAGTCCGGGAACGGCATGAACGCGTCGGAAGCGCACACGGCGCCCTTGGCGTTCTCACCCGCGGCCGCAACCGCGATGCGTGCGGAGTTCACGCGGTTCATCTGGCCAGCGCCCACGCCCACGCTCACGTAGTCCTTGGCGAGCAGGATCGCGTTGCTCTTCACGCTCTTGGCGACCTTCCAGGCGAACAGCATCTGCTCCATCTCGTCTGCCGTGGGCTGGCGCTTCGACACGACCGTGAAGGTGGTCGGGTCCTCGCTCACGGAATCCGACTCCTGAATCAGCATGCCGCCCTCGATCGCGCGCGACTCGTAGTGACCGCCCACGGGACGCATCCCGCCGGTCTTGAGCACGCGCAGGTTCTCCTTCTGCTTCAGCAGCTCGAGTGCGGCGGGCTCAAAGTCCGGCGCGATCATGACCTCGACAAACTGCTCGTTGGCGAAGATGCGCTCGATGAGCGAGGCCGGAACCGTGCGGTTGAACGCCATGACGCCACCAAAGGCGCTGATGGTGTCGACCGCCCAAGCCTTCTGGTACGCGGTGGTGAGGTCATCGTCCACACACGTGCCGCAGGGGTTCGCGTGCTTGATGATCACGCACGCGGGCTTCTCGGTGAACTCACGCACTGCGGTCCAGGCCGCATCGGTGTCGAGGAAGTTGTTGTAGCTGAGCTCCTTGCCCTGCAGCTGCTCGGCGAGCGCGAGGGTGTTGGGCTTGGCGTCCATGAAGCGGTAGACCGCGGCGGCCTGGTGCGGGTTCTCGCCGTAGCGCAGGTCCTGCTGCTTGAAGAGGCGGAAGCGGACCTCCTCGGGGAACTTGGTCTGCTGGTAGCCCGACAGATACATCCAGATTGCCGAGTCATACGCGCTCGTGGTGCGATACACCTCGGTCGCGCACGCCTTGCGGGTCTCGAGCGTGGTCGCGCCGCCGTTGGCGCGCATCTCGGCGAGGATTGAGTCGTACAGCGACGGGTTGGTGACCACGGTGACGCTCGCGAAGTTCTTCGCAGCCGAGCGAAGCATCGACGGCCCGCCGATGTCGATGTTCTCGATCGCGTCTTCCTCGGTCACGCCCTCCTTGGCGATGGTCGCCTCGAACGCGTAGAGGTTCACGCACACCAGGTCGATCATGCCGATGCCGTGCTCCTCGGCAGCAGCCATGTGCGCGGGCACGTCGCGGCGCGCAAGCAGGCCGCCGTGCACGCGGGGATGCAGCGTCTTGACTCGGCCGTCCATCATCTCGGGGAAGCCGGTGAGGTCGTCGATCGGGCGGACCTTCACGCCGGCGTCCGCGAGCGCCTTGGCGGTGCCGCCGGTCGACACGATCTCGACGCCGAACTCCTCGGAAAGCGCCCTGCAAAACTCCACGACGCCGGACTTGTCGGTGACCGAGACGAGCGCGCGCTTGATGGCGACCTCAGACATGGATGCGACCCCCTCCGGGCGGCTACACGGGACAGGGTCATTGTAGCTGAGTACGTGAGGCGCGGCGCCCCGAGGGACGCCGCGCCGGATTCGCAATCGTTTGATTCGCCAAGCAGCTAGCCAGTGATCGGTGCTGCTAGTAGATCAGCAGCTCGCCAGTCACATTGCTCGATGCTCCGGTCTTGATCTTGAGCATGGTCTGCACGGGGGAGTAGATCGCGTTCTTCCACATGGCGTTCACGGTGGAATAGTGCCCCTGGGGCACGGATGCGCCTAGCGTGCACACGACTCTGTTAGCGTCCACGTTGTAGAGCTCGGCGTAGTAAGGTGCGTCGCTGGTGACGCAAAGCGCGACCGCCTTACCGGGGTCGACATAAACTCCTCCCATCGCGAACTGCGAATTGTTCATGACCGTGAACGGCTTGACAGTGAGGACCGAGAAGGTACGAGTGCTCGTCACCGAGGAGAAGGACGCACCGGTCGGCAGCTTGTAGGTCGCCTGCAGTTTGCGAGGGGCATTCAGGGCACCGACGATGTTCTTCGCCGGCTGCGTGTAGGAGTACACGATGGTAGGGCCGACGGCCTCGTTGGGCTGGACGGTGCGGGTGAACAGGGTCTGACCGGTGACGGAGTCCTTGATCTCGAGCGTCATCGGTGCCATCAGCGCCTGCATGACGATCTTGTACGTGTCGCCGGGGGCAACCCACTTGGTGAGCGACGTGCTCGGCGTGGTGCTGTTCAGGCTGACCACGGCCATGTTCGACGTGGTGGCGGCAAACGCACTGCCCGCAAATGCGAGCACTAGCGCACAGGCTAGAGCCCCAACGATCGAAACCCTCTTGAGCGACTTCTTCATGCTGATGCACTCCCTTCGACCGCTCCCGCGGCCCCCGATTCATGCGGCCCGGCCGCATCGGCATCGGAGTGTTCCGATTGCCTATGGTTAGTTTCGGGCGGGGGCTCGGCATGCGACATCGGGGTAAACCCTGATATCCGCGGCGGTGACGACTGCGCACCCGCGGGAAACTAAGGATATTCCTTAGGTGGCATCACCCGTTGTGCGCCTCCGTGCGAGCGCGCTTGATGGCGAACGGAGCAGGGCTCAGCCGCGTGGAGGGAAGTCGGCCGATCGACGCACCATGAAGGCGACGGGCTCCACCATGCGCACGGGGATCAGGCGCGTGTGAGGATGGAGTCGCTGCCAGACGCGAAACACCTCATCGGCGAAGCCCTGACCCACCCGCGTCACGCCAGCAAAGTCGAGCTCGACCTCTTCGAACTTCTCGAGTCCCTGCATCAGCCGCTTCGCCTCGCTGCGGGATATGAACAGGGTCCCCATCTCGGCGAGCTTCACCGACGGTCTGGTGCGGTTGAACCTGTTGTTTTCATCGACGAACTCGGCAAAGACCCGCTCGATCTCGCGCCCACCGTGCGTGGGAACCACGAATCGCACCACGGTCCCTTGCTCCACCACCGAGGAGCCGACGGCCTCATCGCCGCGTCGATTGTCGACGATCCATTCGACCCCGTTCGCGGCCAGCCCGAAGACCTCCGCAGCACGGCTTGAGAAGAATATGCCTTCCCCGGTATGCCGATCAGGGTCGGTTGTGCGCTTGCCCTTCGTGAGTTCGAGCACCGCCGAGTATGCGTCGGGCAGATCGAGATGTGCCCGCAGGTTATCGAATATGCCGATCCCGTCGTCGGCAACGACGACTTCGAAGCTCGCCGCATCCTCGGTGACCGTCACGTGGACCCGGCTCCCTCGGGAGTGATCGATGGCGTTGTTGACCATCTCGGTCAGCACGTACTGCATCACGCCGTGGGCGGGAGACTGCGCGCCCACGGCGACGCTGTCTGCCACGCGCTCCCACACCGTGTGCTCCTCGAGACCGGGCAACGGGTAGAGTGCATCGAACGCCGCGCGTCCGCGTTCAACGGCAGGCGGCAGCTCCACTATGCGCCGCTCCCACTGCGCCAGGACATCCGGCAGGTCGAACATCCGGTGTCCACCGGGAGTGCGAAAACTGGGGATCTCTCCGCTGTCCGCGAGGCTCCGAATCCAAGACGTTGAGACCCCCAACGCCTCTGCCACAGCACCTATGCGAACCAACTTGTTGTCTGCTGAATCTACAGTCATGTGTAGATTCTATCTCCACGCCCACCCAAAATCTACAGTCACTGTAGATTCCTTGCCGTGCGAGAGGGGGAAACCTGCACCCACTGTAGATTACTCCGACCCAGCGATGGCCTCCGCGTGCGTCAGAGTACGCAAACGAGCATAGCGGTACTCGAAAATGGGAACCTCATACAAGACGAATAGCGTCATCGAGTCCGGTGCCCACCAGGAGGTCGACATGTTCCGAAGCCGAGTCGCTGTACTGCTGGTCTTGATGCTCGCGCTCGCCGCGCTCATCACGGGATGCGGACCCTCCGTCCCCGACATCGTGGGAATGAAGCAGGCCGACGCGGTCCGCGCCCTCGAGGAGGCCGGCTACAAGCTCGGCAACGTCAACGCGGTCGCCACCAAGGACGTGCCGCTCAACACCGTCGCGGCGACCAACCCGCCAGCCGGCGAGAGCGCCCGAGAAGGCACCGCGATCGACGTCTCCGTCAACCTGGCCGACGGCGAGACCGTCATCGTCCCCAACGTGAGCGACATGGAGCAGGTCACCGCCGAGGGCATCGCCAAGACCCTCGGACTCACGGGCGTCGTGGCCGAGCAGTACAGCGACACCGCGCCCAAGGGCACCGTGTTCGAACAGGTTCCGACCGCCGGCTCCGAGGTCGTCACCGGCGACACGCTCGTGATGGTGGTCTCCAAGGGCGCGGAGCCCGCGAAGGCCAAGGTCCCCTCGGTAACCGGTAAGAGCCAGGCCAACGCCGACTCGGCGCTCAAGTCCGCCGGCTTCGTGATGGCGCCGCACTCCGTCTACGACTCCAAGGTCGCAAACGGCGCGGTAATCGCCCAGGTTCCGGCCTCCGGCGCCACCGCCAAGGTCGGCTCCGAGGTCGACGTACTGATCTCGCTCGGCCCGGGCACCGGCTCGATCAAGATGCCCAACGTCGTGGGCAAGTCCGAGGCCGACGCCAAGAGCGCGATCTCCTCGGCAGGTCTGGCTCCTGTGGTCGTGAAGACTTTCAGCGACACCATCGCCAAGGGCAAGGTCATCGCCCAGTTCCCGGACGCCGGCACCACCGCCGCCAAGGGCTCCGAGGCGCTCATCCAGGTGTCGCTCGGCAAGGAGAGCACGAGCGTCGAGGTGCCGGACGTGAGCGGCATGACCGAGGCGGACGCGGTCGCGGCGCTCGAAGCAGCCGGCCTTGTCGCGACTGTGCAGCCGGTCGCGAACGACACTGCGACGCCGGGCACCGTGTACTTCCAGTTCCCTGCGGGAAAGACACAGGCAGCGCCCGGTTCGGGGGTCCTGGTCGTCGTAGCGCCGTAGGTGGGTCCCACCCGCCGGCTCGGCTGTGAGAGGAGCAACGGGTGGATCTGCTCGGTTACGCACTCGCCATCGCCGTCGCGGCGCTGGCAGGCTACGTGATACTCGTCGCGGTCGGCGCTCTTGGGACCCCTGAGGCCCCGAAGCGCCGGCCGCGTCCCGCGTCCGGGCGCGATGAAGCGCTCGCTCGCCTCCGCGAACTCCAGGCTCTCGACGGCCCCGAGGTCGCCGACGCGGGACGCACCGTACTCATCGAGCCCCAGGGCGAAGCGCTCGCGACCATCGTCTACTTCCACGGCTTCACGAACTGCCCCAACCAGTTCCGCGCTGCCGCCGACGTGCTCGCGTCGCGCGGCTACCGCGTGCTCGTCCCCCGACAGCCGCGTCACGGTTTCGCCGACGTACTCACGCGCGAGCTCGCGGGCCTTACCAGCCGCGAGCTCACCGATCACGTCGACGCGGTAATGGACATCGCAGCGGGTTTCGACGGAGACGTCCGCGTCATCGGGCTGTCAGGCGGCGGCATCCTCGCGTACTGGGCTGCGGCGCTGCGGCCCGAGCTCACCCACGTGGTCGCCGCCTCGCCGAGCGCCTCGCCCACCGGCATCCCCGTCCCCCTCGCCCGGCTGCTGGTGCGCTTCCGCCGCTTCGTGCCCGCGATCTACTGGTGGTGGGACCCGCGCAAGAAGGCCGACCTCGGCGAGAGCCCCTACGTCTACCCCGGCTTCCCGCTGCCCGGGCTCATCCCCTACCTGCACCTCGCCAACCTGCTCGGCGATCGCAAGGTGCGACCCATCACCGCTCCTCGGCAGGCCATCTTGCTCTCGAACCCCAACGACTTCGCGGTCCGCAAGGGTCCTGCCCTGCGCCTGATGCACCGGACCTTCGACGGCGTGGCCGAGACGGTCGCCGAGGTCGCGCTCGCAAAAGAGCTCGGCTGGTGGCACGACTTCATCGACCCGGACGGCTCGCACCACGGTGAGCCCGAGGAGGTCGCCGACGTCATCCTCGCCGCCCTCGACCTCGCCGAGCGCACCGCCGGCGGCCGCATCGCCTCCGACGGCCGGCCGTCGCTCGCCGAGGGAGCCGCCTCGTGACCGGCAGCACGCGCGACTACCCGCTCTACGTCCGCTACGACGAGGGCTCGGGGCCGGTCATCGTGCTGCTGCACGGCATCAACGCCGATGCGGCCGACTGGCGCAAGGTCATCGACACCATCGGCACCGGCTACCGCTGCATCGCGCTCGACCTTCTCGGCTTCGGGGAGTCGCCCAAGCCGCTCGACCTCGACTACACCGCCGACGACCACACCGAAGCGATCGACGCGACGCTGCAGTCCCTCGGCATACACGAGCGCTTCCTGCTGGTGGGCTACTCGCTGGGGGGCGACATCGCGATCCGCTACGCGGCGACCTACCCGCGCAAGATCCGACGGCTGTTCCTGCTCTCGACCCCGTTCTACCTTCCCAGCGAGGAGTACTCCGCCCGCGGCTTCTCGGGCGACTACGCGACGGCCACGTTGCTCAAGGCCGTGTGGGGCTGGGTTGCGCGCGGCAAGGAGTCCAAGACGCTCGCCTACCAGATCGCCAATGGCCAGGGCGAGGAGTTCGCGAAGGGGTTCCTGCGCACCGACGACGTCTCCGAGCACTGGGAGATCATGGGCCGCAACCTCAAGAATTGCATCGCGGCCGCGACGTTCGTCGACGACCTGCCCAAGCTCGACATGCCGGTCACCTTCGCCCTCGGCGTGAAGGACCCCATCGTGCGACCCGACCAGACGCCCGCGCTCAAGCGCCTGAAGCCCGAGATCGAGATCCGGCGCATCGTAGGGCTCTCGGCCGATCACTTCATGCTGCTGAACCTGCCCGAGCAGGTCGCGCACGAGATCATGCGCGACGAGATCCGCGGGCTCCACGTCGCGTATCGCTCCGGCGCGGGCGACCCCGTCGTGTTTCTCCATGGGCTCCAGACGACCTCTGATCAGTGGAGGCCGACGGCCGAGGCGTTCTCGCACGGGCAGCGCGCGCTCGTGTTCGACCTGCTCGGATTTGGCGACTCGCCCGTGTCGCTCACGCTGCTCTACACGCTGGAGGACCACGTCGCCGCTGTGGCTCGCACCATCCGGCGCGAAGTGGGTGACCGGCCCGTGAGGCTTGTGGGGCAGGGGCTCGGCGGCTTGGTCGCGCTTGGGTGTGCCGCGTGGGCGCCCGAACTCGTCGCCGACGTCACCGCGTTCTCGCCCACGATGGTCGAGCCGGGGGGCGACATCGATGCGCGGGCTGCCAACCCCGCGATCGCCGACATCCTCGCCGCGCGCGAGTCCTACGCTTCCGCCCTCCGAGACGACCGCGCGCGCGTCGCCGCCGACCGGCTCGAGGAGCGCAGCGTCCCGCTGGTCCGCTCGCTCGACAACGCGATCCTCGACACCGACTCCGACGCGCTGCTCTCCCGCATACACGTCCCCGTGCGCATAGTCATCGGCACCGACGAGGTCAACGCCCCCACCGAGTACCTGCAGCGCAAAGCCGCCGAGAAGGACGACTTCGAGGTCGTCGTCGCCGAGGGGTCGGTGACGCTCGCGATGAGCGATGCGGTGGCCGCCGTCGACCTGGTCGACCCGTACGCATCCGACGCGGTTCGGAACGCCGCGCGCAGGGCCAAGCCGCACCGTCACCACCGCAGCGTGCGGCTCTCGGACATGGTCATCTCGGCGGACAACGCACAGCTCGGGCGCGCTTCGCTGGCGATGCTCGCCGGGCTGGTTCTGCTGCTCCTGCCGCTGCTGGTGCCGGACCTGGTGGACCGCCAGGCGCTGATCCGGCTCGCATTCGGCGGCTGGGTGCTCGCCGAGGGCGGCTCCACGCTCGTGGGCGCGATCGGCCTCGCACGAGCGCAGAAGGCGTGGCTCGTGTTCTTCCTGATGGGTGCGCTCACGCTCGCCGTGGGCTGGCTCGTATTCTCCAGCCCCGAGCTCGGCAACCTCGTGATTGGCCTCTACGTCGCCGCACGTGCGATCGCCGTTGGAGCCGCGGGGCTGTGGAGCGTGCGCGCGGTCCCGGACCCGGCGGTCCCAAGGTGGCTGCTGTGGTTCCAGGGCGTGCTCGGCATCACCATCGCGCTGCTGGTGATCTTCGAACCGGCGCTGGGCGGACGCCTGTTGCGGCTGACCCTCTCGGGGTACCTGATCTCGGTCGGTTTCACCGGCGCGGCGTACGCGTGGGGCTCGCGCCGGCGCACCCGCGCACGCATCCGCAGGCTGGTTGGCGAGTAAGAAGAAGGGCCCGGACCGCTCGCGCAGCCCGGGCCCTCTGTGTGTGCTTGTGCGGCGGGAAGCTACTCGACCATCTGCTTCCACTCGCCGGCTTCAACCTTGTAAGACGAGATAGCCTGCTCTTTGTTGTCGCCATTCTCATCGAAGGCGACGGCACCGGTCGCACCCTCGAAGGTACCGGAGGCGATGGCAGCGGTGACCGCAGCGCGATCGGCCTTGCCGGCCTTGAGCACTGCGGCGACGAAGATCCGGGCCTGATCGTAGGCGTAGACGTCGTAGGCCTCAGGAGCGGCACCGTCGTACTCGGCGGCGTACTTCTCCTTGAACTCGACGCCCTTGGGCAGCTGGTCGAGCGGCAGACCCAGCGCCGTGGCGACGTCGCCCTCGGCGTTGCCCGCACCGGCGAGCTTCACGTAGTCGGCGGTGTAGATCATGTCGCCGCCGATGACCGGCACCTTGAGGCCGGCCTCCTTCATCTGCTTCGACAGCAGGGCGCCCTCGTTGAGCGCGCCGGCGTAGTAGACAGCTTCAGGCTTGGCGCTCTTCAGCTTGGTGACCAGCGCACTGAAGTCGACGTCCTTGGGCTGGACCTTCTCCTTGAGGATGATCTTGCCGCCCTTGCCCGTAAACACCGCCTCGAACTCGGTGGCGAGACCCTGACCGTACGCGGTCGAGTCGTCGATGAGCGCGACGTTCTTGAAGCCGAGCTTGTCGTAGACGAGCTCACCGGCGAACGCACCCTGCGCGTCGTCCTTGGCCACAATGCGGAACACGTTCTCGTAACCCTGCGCGGTGAGCTGCGGGTTCGACGACACCGAGATCATCGGCATGCCGCCCTCGTTGTAGACCGTCGACGCCGGAATCGAGCAGCCTGAGTTGAAGTGGCCGATGACACCGACGATGCCCTGGTCGGCGACGATCGCGTTCGCGACGTTGACCGCCTGCTTGGGATCGCCCTGGTCGTCGTTGGGGACGAGCTCGAACTCGAAGCCCGCGTCCTTGACCTCCTGAGACTCGTTCGCCTCTTTGATCGCGAGTTCCGCGGCGCGCTTCATGCCCTCGCCCCACAGCGCGTTATCGCCGGTGAGCGGTGCGGCGTAGCCGATCCTGACCTTGGTGACCTCGGCGGGAGACTCCGCCTCTGGCGTCTCGGCCTGCGAACAGCCGACGGCGGAGGCCGCCAGCATCAGCGCCGCCATGAGGGCGACGATCTTGCGAGCCGTAAGCGTCATGCTGGCTCCCTTCCCCTAAGTGTCCCTGCCGCTCACGAGCGGCATATGGCATATGAATATATCAGGGGCGCGTATGCACGGGTAGCGGTGCGCCCCGAGCGGACCCGCCTACTGGCCCTTGCCCCGGTTCTTAGCCGTCGGGATGTAGCCGACCTCGTCGGTCGCGTCGGGGCGTTCCGGCAGCGAGGACGCGTACGCGTGCGAGAGTTCCAGCAGCTTCGCGGTCGACTCCAGAGCCTCCGGACGGGCGCCCGCGCCGATCTTCTCCTGGCTGCTCGCAACGTAGTGGCGGTCCTTATCGGCGGTGATCCCCGCGATGAAGAAAGCATCCCCGTCGATGTATATCGCAGGGTCGCCTCCTCGCGTCATCACGCTGGGCGTATCGACGAATGCGCTACGCCCGAAGTGGGGCACTCCCGAGATGTCCAGCCCGTACAGATCGGCGATGGTCGGCATGATGTCGACCTGGCCGAGCACCTCCTCGTAACGCCGCGCGCCGGCGCCTTCCGGAAGACGGATTGCGAGCGGGACGTTTTGGAAGTCAGCCCGGTTGTAGCCGTGGCCGAAGACCTCGCGGCGAAGCGCGATCTCGGCAGGAGACTCCTCGCCGAACCTCAGCCCCTGGTGATCGCCGTAGACGACCACCACCGTGTTTTGCAGCAGGCCGGCCGAGCCCAAGTCGCGCATGAATCGGCCGAGCTGTTCGTCGAAATAGGACTGCGACTGCAGGTAGCGACCGGTGGGGGTATCCGCGACGTTATCGGGAAGATTCAGCTTCCCCCGCCCGGCCACCTCTGTGAACGGGTAGTGCGCTGACAGCGTGATGACGTGCGCGTAGAAGCGGGTTCCGGTGAGTGCTTCGTCGAGCAGCTCGGCGGAGGTCTTCTTGAACAGCACGCGATCGCTCGCGCCGTAGCGAGTGAAGTCCTCCTCGCCGAACCACTCCTTGTCGTACACCTTGTCGAAGCCGAGCGCGGGGTAGAGCTGGAAGCGGTTCCAGAAGCGCGCGTCATTGGTGTGGAACGTGTAGCTCTCGTATCCCGCCTCGCCAAACACCGTCGGAAGGCCCGGGACCTCCTTGCGTGCGTACGCGAGTGACGCCGGCTGGTCGATGCCCGGATACAACGAGGTGTTGGCGATGAACTCGGCATCGGAGGTGTTGCCCCTTCCGCACTGTGAGTACGTGTTGGGGAAGTAGATGCTCTCGCCTACCAGCTTCTCGAGCTCGGGCATCACCGGCTGACCCGCCACCCGCGCGCCGATGAGTCCGTCTTGGAGCGCCTCGGCCTGGATCATGATCAGGTTGTAACCCTTGGCTGCACCCGGCTCGGGGGCCCCGTCCTTGCGCAGGCCCTCGGTATGCCGAGTAAGCTCGTCGATGCGCGACTGGATGCTGTCCTCGGCGTCCGGTGAGGTGCTTGCCCGAACCACCGGCGCGGGGCGTTCGACGATACTCGACAACTGAAACGCGGTTATCCCGTGCGTGTACGACGCGCGCAGGCTGTCCACCGCTGATGCGTCCGCATATGCCCCCACCGAAAACGCGAAGAAGCCGAGGAGGGCGCTCGTGGCCACCAGCGCCGATCGGACCCGACGAGAGGGATGATGGCGCGGAGCCGCGCTCACGAAGCCGGCGTAGACGATGAACGGCAGGTCGATCACGAAGAGCGCGTGCTGCCAGGCGACGAGCCCCGCGACATCCTCGGCGAGACTTCCTGCTTGCCCGATCGAACCAAGAACGCCCAAGCCCGGCACCTGGTTGAAGTAGCCGGTGTAGAGGACGGTCCCGAGGGTGAGGACCGATACGACGACCGCAATGATTGCGGCAAGTCCGCGGCCCCACCGCCCGCCGATCGCCGAGGCGAAGCCCATGAGCGCGAAGACCATGAGCGCGTCGGCGGGTGCGCCAGGGCCCAAGGCCTGCCCAAAGACCAGGTAGCGCGCGAAGAAGAGCTTCGCGATGAGCGACAGCGCGACGAGCCACGGGAACAACTCGTCCCGAGTGAAAGTGAAGCGCGGGTCACTGTTGTGCGCGGCGTCGGGCACGCGCGGTCCCTTCTGTTCGCGCGCAACGTCCGGGCGCGCGTCGTCTCGCGTGCCCGGTGCCGGCCGGCGCGAGACGCTCCCCTACCTGATGTCGTCTTGGTGCGCGAAGGCCAGACCCGACCTCCCCGTGCGTCGCACTATAGACACCTCGGGGCCGGGATTCCAGAGCTTCGCCGCACCAAAAGGGTGACTGGTGCTTGATCGGATCGCGCCACGTACCACGTAGTACAGCCCTCCGGGCCGGTGCACTGGCCGGAGGGCCGTATAGACCCACAGGGAATGGGTCCCTACTTCAGAAGGTCGCCGATGCGTCCCTCCTGGTCGTAGGTGACGACATTGGGCCCGCCCACGAGCCAGATGTGGCGGATGCCCACCTTGTTGGCCGCAAGCCACGCCGAGGTGGCGGCCGGAGTGTCGGAGGTCTGCGTGAGCAGCAGCGGTGAGGCGTCACGCGACGACACGCCGGTGCTTGCGAGCGCGTCGGGCAGCGAGGAGGCATCAGGCCTGGCCGAGCACACCGAGACGGTGCGAGGCGACAGCATGCCCTCTTCGATCGCATGGTCCGAGATCACGATCGCGGTGTCGAAGCGGCTGGTACCGGCCCAGCGCACCTTGGCGGCGGCCGGGACCTGGTCGAAGGCGGCCTGCGAAACCACCGCGGTGCCACCGGCCACGATCACGCGGTCCGGGTCGAGCACATCGATCGCCGAGGAGGTCTCGGCCGACAGCGCGGCCGGGGCCGTGAGCAGGATCGGCGAGCCTTGGGTGGCCGCGATCGGAGAGAGCGCGAGCGCGTCGAAGAAGCGGGTGCGGTCGGCACCGTGTGCCACGAGCACGTCCCCGCTCATCTCGCTGCCGCGCAGCTCCACCATCGCGGCGGCGATTCGCGCGGCGGTGTCGTAGCGGTTAGCGCCGGCGATACGGTCGTGCGACACGGTCACGCCGCGCGAGGAGAGCAGCGCCTCGATCTCTGCGATGCGGGTCTCAGGCAGCGCGTTGCTGCCACCCACCACGTGCAGGCGCACGGTGTCGTTCTTGTCGGCGATCTCGTGCAGTGCAGCCGCAAGTGCGGAAGGCAGCGTCTTGGGTGAGGTCTGGATCATCGGCGCACCGCGGTAGGCCCACACGAGGCCTGCTGCCGCGAGTGGGTCCGAGGCGTTGGCGTCGGCGCCCGAGACGAGCACGATGTCGGTGACGTCGGTCCAGTCGTGGGAGGCGTAGCGCGCGGTGGCCACGGACGTGGCGTAGCGGTCGCGTCCCCACAGCCGGCCGACCTTGTCTGTATCCGGCAGGTCGATCTGGAGGGCCAGCCTGTCGGCAGCCTCCGAGAACGAGCTCTGCCCGCCTGTCTCGATGATCGCCACGTGGCTTCCGGCTGTACCCGAGGTGCCGTCCCAGGCGCGGTACGACAGCTGCGTCGCGCCGGTGTTGAAATGGCTCATGTAGCGGATGCGGTCACTGGGACGCAACAGCAATGCGCTATGGCTCGAGGCGCTGGCCATGTCAGTCCACCGCGTGCCGCCGTCGAGAGAGTACTGCCATGCGCCCGACTCGAGCCCAAGCGCAAAGACAGCCATGCCCACGTCGTCGCCGTCGGTGTCCATGACGGACTCTCCAAGCACCGAATCCACCGTCACCCCGGTCCCGGGTGACCCCGACGTGCCTGCTGCATTCGGTGGGTTCGCGGGCTCGCACGGCGTCAACACCGGAGCATGGTTCGCGGTCTCGACCGTGATGGTCACCGTGGCTGGCTCGGAGTACAGCTCGCCATCGAACGCGCGATAGGTGAACCAGACAGTACCCGTGAAGCCAGCAGGGGGCCGATACGTCACGCCACCCGACGGCGAAGCTGAGACGACGCCGTAACCGGGCTGAGAGAAGTCCACCGCGACCAGTGCACTCCGAGGCGAGTCAACATCGACGTCATTCGAGGACGGGTCCCAGGAGAGCACGCCCCCGCGGCGCATGGAGAACGAATCGGGGTGCGCGATTGGCGCATCGTTGACGGGCCTGACTTCGATGGCGATCGTTGCCACATCGGACTCCGAACCGTCGCTGAGCCTGTAGCTGGCAGTCGCGGTTCCGGAGAAGTCCTTTTCCGGTACGTACTCGAAAGAACCGTCGGCGTGCAGATCGACGGAGCCGTGGAGCGCGGCCGTGTCCAGCAGTTCCAAACGGGGATCGATGCCTCCATCCCAGTCATTGGCCATCAATCCCACTCCGGCGTCCACAAAGTACGCTGTGTCCTCATCGGTCGCGTACGGAGACACTGGGCCAACATAGGCGGCACCGGCGTTCGGGGCAGCGTCGCAATCGCGCCATGCGCCACAGACTGCGACCCGCTCATCGAGAGCGACCGACCAGCCAAAGACATCGTTGAAGATGTCCATAGTGGCGTGAATCGTTTGCTGTCTCCACCCGCTCCCATCCTGCAGGAACGAGTAGACGGCACCCGATGCCAGCCCATCGGCATCGGGTGCATACGGCGCGCCCGCAATGACGTTGTCCCAGAAGACGGCCACCGAGTAGCCGAATTGCGCCCCTTCTGCGGCGTCAGACGCAGTCAGCTTCGCGGTCTCCTTCCACCCGCCATACCACGGTCGGAACACATAGGCTGCTCCGGCGTCCGTGCCTTCAGAGTCCTCCCCGTACGCCCCCACGACGATTGAGGAACCATCCGTCGCGACCGCACAGCCGAAGGAGTCCTCGGCTGAGGCGTCTGAAGCAACGAGCCTGATCGTCTCGGTCCATTCACTCCCCTCCTTCGTGAAGACGTACGCAGACCCGGTGCTCGCACCGTTCTCTATGTCGCTTATGGCGCCGATCACAGCGGTATCCCATGCCATTGAGACCGAGTAGCCGAAGGCCGCGCCTTCGGAGACTGAGGGGCTCATGAGCTTCGCTGATGAGGACCATGCTCCCTCGGAACGCGTGAAGACGTATGCCGCGCCAGTGAGTGCACCGAGCGTGCTGTCACCCCATGCGCCGATCAGGGCGTCGTCGGCTTGCAGTGCGACCGACCACCCGAAATGCTCGTAGGGCCCGCCAAGAGGGGCGGTCAGCTTCTGCTGCAACGACCAGCCCTCGTCGCCTCGGAGGAACACGTATGCCGATCCCGAGCGGGTGCCCCGATCCTGATCGTCGGGTGAGCCGACGATAACGGTATCGCCATCCACCGCCACCGACCAGCCGAACCCATCTTCAGCGGCGCCGTCTCCGGCGACGAGCCTCGCCTGCTGGACCCACGCACCGCCGCCGCGGGTGTAGACCCACACAGCGCCGGTCACCACACCCTCGACCTCGGCGTTCGGAGCGCCTACGACCGCCGTCGTGCCGTCCGTCGCCACAGACCAGCCGGCACGGTCACCCCACTCGCCGCCGTTCGCGACCAGCTTGAGCTGCTGCATATCCCCGTCGCTCATCGCTATCGGCGGCGACGCGGAGGCGACCGTAGGAGAGAACAACGCGACCACCATGAAGACCACTGCAACCATCAGAGTCAGCCCAGTCATCCTCGGCTGCAATGACGGCTTGCGCGCATGCATGGAGATGGAATCTGACACGGTATGGGCCCCTTCCCAGTCACACGCGGCTTCGAGCACTCGCTCATACCGCCCTAGTGCTGATTCTGACCGTGAGGAGCGGCACGATAAATGAGGCATAACCCTGAACAGCGGCCATCGCGCGGGTGCGCGTCGGCCCACTGCGTCAGGTTTCTCCTTACGGGTGCGGCCTCGTTTCGAACACGCCCTGCATCGTGATGTCCGACTAGTACCCAAGGATCTCGCGCTCCCCGTAGCGGGCCCTTCCGGCCGGTGCATGGCCGGAAGGGCCCCAGACCCACGGGGAATGGGTCCCTACTTCAGAAGGTCGCCGATGCGTCCCTCCTGGTCGTAGGTGATGACATTGGGCCCGCCCACGAGCCAGATGTGGCGGATGCCGGACTTGTTGGCCGCAAGCCACGCCGAGGTGGCGGCCGGAGTGTCGGAGGTCTGCGTGAGCAGCAGCGGTGAGGCGTCACGCGACGACACGCCGGTGCTTGCGAGCGCGTCGGGAAGCGAGGAGGCGTCAGGCCTGGCCGAGCACACCGAGACGGTGCGAGCCGACAGCATGCCCTCCTCGATCGCATGGTCCGAGATCACGATCGCGGTGTCGAAGCGGCTGGTACCGGCCCAGCGCACCTTGGCGGCGGCCGGGACCTGGTCGAAGGCGGCCTGCGAAACCACCGCGGTGCCACCGGCCACGATCACGCGGTCCGGGTCGAGCGCATCGATCGCCGAGGAGGTCTCGGCCGACAGCGCGGCCGGGGCCGTGAGCAGGATCGGCGAGCCTTGGGTGGCCGCGATCGGAGAGAGCGCGAGCGCGTCGAAGAAGCGGGTGCGGTCGGCACCGTGTGCCACGAGCACGTCCCCGCTCATCTCGCTGCCGCGCAGCTCCACCATCGCGGCGGCGATTCGCGCGGCGGTGTCGTAGCGGTTAGCGCCGGCGATACGGTCGTGCGACACGGTCACGCCGCGCGAGGAGAGCAGCGCCTCGATCTCTGCGATGCGGGTCTCAGGCAGCGCGTTGCTGCCACCCACCACGTGCAGGCGCACGGTGTCGTTCTTGTCGGCGATCTCGTGCAGTGCAGCCGCAAGTGCGGAAGGCAGCGTCTTGGGTGAGGTCTGGATCATCGGCGCACCGCGGTAGGCCCACACGAGGCCTGCTGCCGCGAGTGGGTCCGAGGCGTTGGCGTCGGCGCCCGAGACGAGCACGATGTCGGTGATGTCGGTCCAGTCGTGGGAGGCGTAGCGAGCGGTGGCCACGGACGTGGCGTAGCGGTCGCGTCCCCACAGCCGGCCGACCTTGTCGTCCCAGGGCAGATCGACGTCGAGGGCGCCGATGTCGGTCTGGGTCGAGAACGCGCTGTTGCCGCCGGTGGCGTCGATCGCCACGTGGGTGCCGGCCGTGCCGGAGGTGCCATCCCAAGCGCGGTACGACAGCTGCGTCGAGCCGGTGTTGAAGTAGCTGAGGAACCGGATCTTGTCAGTGGGGCCGAGCAGCAGGGCCCCATCGGTCGAGGCGCTCACCATGTCGGCCCAGGTCGAGCCGCTGTCAAGCGAGTACTGCCACACGCCCGAGCGCAACTTCATCGCATAGACCGCCATGCCCACGTCGTCACCATCGGCATCGGCGACCGAGCCGCCGAGCACCGAGGCCACCGTCGCGCCGCCACCCGGCACCGCCTGGGTGCCTGCGGCACCTGAGCCGATCTCGGGCGCGGCGGGGGTAAGTACCGGCGCCTGGTTCGCGTCGCTCACGGTCACGGTCACGGTGGCCGGCTTGGAGTACAGCTCACCATCGAAGACGCGGTAGGTGAAGGTGTCGGTGCCGACGAAGTTCCTAACCGGCGTGTAGGTGAGCCGCGTGGCAGAGGCTACCGTCACTGTGCCGCTCGTCGCCGTCGAGTGATCGCCGATCACGAGCGAGGCGTGCTCGGTGTCGACGTCGGCATCGTTGCCGAGCACCGAGATCGTGATCGGCTGGTTGCGGCTTGAGCCCGCGTTGTCATCGCGCGCGAACGGCCGGTCGTTGACCGAGGCGACGTTGACCGTTACGGTGGCGAACTCCGAGTACATGCCGCCGTCGAAAGCGCGGTACGTGAACGTGTCCTCGCCGTTCCAGTCGGCATCCGGCGTGTAGGTCACCTCGCCGGAAGGCGAGATCTGAAGCGAGCCGTGAGCCGGCTCAGAGAAGCCGGTGGCCTCGAGCGAGCCGACTGCTTCATCCTTGGTGTCATTCGCCAGGATATCGAGGCCAAGAACGCCGTCCTCGGCGGCGGTCGTCTCGTCGCTGCGCGCGACGGGTGCCGAGTCCGCAGAGCGGGTCACGGCGACAGCGACGGTGGCGATATCGTACGCGCCCTTCGTATCGGTAACTCGATAGGTGAAGGTGTCGGTGCCGATGAAGCCTGCCTGCGCGATGTAGATGTAGCTGCCGTCGAGCGCCATTGACAGGGCGCCGTGGGCGGGCCTGGTCTCGATGGAGGCGACGAGGGTATCGCCGTCGATGTCGGTGTCGTTGACAAGGACGCTTGGAGCCACGAGCGTCTGCCGCCACAGCACGGTGGCAGTATCGTCCAAAGCGACCGGCGCGTCGTTGACCGGCGCCACGGTGATGGTGATCGTGGCGACACCTGATTCCGCGGCACCGTCGGAGACGCGGTACGTCGCCGTGGCCACTCCGTTGAAGTCCTTGTCCGGTGCATAGGTGAAGGCGCCGTCCAATCCGAGGGCGATCGTGCCGTGCAGCGCGCTTGTGTCGACGAGCGTCGGCGTGAGCGTCGCGTTCTCGGAGTCATAGTCGTTGAAGAGAAGGCCCAGCTCAGAGCCGATGCCGAGCGAGGAGTCCTCCGTGGTGGCGTACGCGCTACCGTCGAACACCCGTACGGCACCGGTGTCTGCGACGCCCGCAAAGTTAGCGGCAGGACCGCCGATAAGCACCGTGCCGCGGCGCAACGCGATGGCCGAGCCGTAGGCGTCATCCGCAGCGTCTCCCGTCCGAATCATCGAGCTGGCACTCCAGACGCCATTGCGGCGCGTCAGGACCTTGAACCCACCGACGTTGAGCACGCTCCCGTCTGCCTTCATGGCACCCACGACCGCCCGGTTGCCCTCGATGTCGACGGAGTAGCCGATCTGATCGTCGCCGGTACCCGACGCCACCGCGACAGGAGAGGCGGTCCACGCCGATCCCGTTCGGTCAATGGCGAAGACCCGTCCGCCGCCGCCGTAGAAGCGCCCGCCGAACAGGATGGTGTCGCCAGAAATGTCCACCGAGCTACCGAGCTGCGAGTGCGTTGCCCCGTTGTACTGCGCGGTCCTGACCCACGCGGCTCCGAGGCGTTCGTACACGTGAATACTGCCCGCGTTCGCGCCTGCAGCCGTCTGGTCAGCAGAGTTGCCACACACGAGCGTGTTGCCTTGCAGTGCGATCGACATGCCCATGTGGACGCCGCTTTCCGGACCGGTGATCACGCGAGTGGTCGAGCCCCACGATCCCGCAGCGTCCCGAGTGCACCTGTACACAGCGCCCGTGTTGATCTTTTGGAAGTCTCCAGGCGTCCGTTCAGCCCAGGGCGCGCTCATGAGCGCCGTGTCGCCATCGATCGCGACCGCCTTGCCGAGACCCTCAGTCGGGCTGTTGTAGGCGCCCACATCGCCGCGTGCGATGAACGTGCGCGGTCCCCATGAGCCATCGGGCTGGCGCTCGATGACGTAGGCTTCGCCGCGAAAGGCGCTCGCGCCCCAAGCCCCCACGATCATCGTGCCGCCGTCGATGTCGACAGCGCACCCGAGCTCGTCGCCCACAGCGACACCGGACGCAACGAGAGCCGGGGCGCCCCATGCGCCATCGCTGAAGGTCGAGACGTACACCGCGCCCCGGTTACGGTCGTATCCGGGCGCACCGATCACGGCAGTGTCGCCATCGATCGCGATTGAGTAGCCGAACCTGTCGCCTGTGGCCCTGGCGGGTGCCAGCAGTTCCAAGCGCTCGCGCGGCTGTCCGTCGCCGATCGCGACCGGGGGGCCACTGGCGGGATCGCCTGCTTGCGGCTCCGCCTGCGCGACCGCCTGGCCAACTACGAGGGCCACCACCAATGACACTGCCAGCACGACCGCGGAGCCATGGGCCCCGATTCGCGCCTTGCGGCCGATGTGCATCGGCCAGAGAATCGAACGCAACGTTGTCTCGAACATCTTTCTGCACCTCTCCCCGTGAGTCGCGGTCGCGTGAGCGACTGCATCCTAAGGAGAGTCTCAAGGATGGCCCAATGCGCGAGTATCAGGGGAAACCCCTATCTTGGGGCGGCTGAGTCGACTAGGCGACAGCAGGCATCGGGAATTTCCCTATGCCGTGGCATAGCGTTCCTGCCGGCGCAGCGGCAGGAAGCTGTCAGGAGATGCGGACCTTGCGACCCTCGACGGTGACGCGACCCTGCGCGATGAGCTGCAGCGCAGCGGGCAGAAGCTGGTGCTCGGCGTCGTGGATGCGCGCCTCGAGTGATTCGAGCGTGTCATCCTCGGCAACGGGCACCGTCGCCTGCGCGATGATGGGACCGCGGTCGAAGACCTCATCGGCGAAGTGGACGGTGATGCCGGTGACCTTCACGCCATACTCGAAGGCGTCCGCGATGCCATGCGCGCCAGCGAAACTCGGCAACAGCGCAGGGTGGAGGTTCACGACCTTCATCGGGAAGGCGTCAAGCACCTCAACGCCCAGAAGCCGCATGTAGCCCGCCATCACCACGAGCTCGACGCCGTGCGCCTGAAGTTCGTCTCGGATGGCCGAGTTGAAGGCTGATGCGTCGTCGAACGCGTTGCGGTCGATCCACACGCCGGGCACGCCGTGGTTCTCGGCGCGGGTGAGTCCGTAGGCGTCCTCGCGGCTTGAGATGACGACGGCGATCTCGGCGTCGAGCGCGCCTCTCTCGATCGCATCAATGATCGCCTGCAGGTTCGAGCCCGATCCCGAGATGAGGACGCCGATCTTGAGCGTGCTCACCGGTACGTCACCGCGCCCGTGCCCTCGACGATCTCGCCGATCTCGAAGACCGCCTCGCCCGAGGCGCGCAGAGCGACGGCGATCGCGGGGGCGGCCTTGGGATCGGCGATGACCGCGAAGCCGATGCCCATGTTGAAGGTGCGGTACGCCTCGTCCACCGGCAGGCCGGCGGCCTCCACGACCGTCTCGATGACGCGAGGTACCGGCCACGAGCCCCGCACGACCTGCGCGTCGCAGTCCGTGGGCAGCACGCGGTCGAGGTTCTCGGTGATGCCGCCGCCGGTGATGTGCGCCATCGCGTGCACGTCGGCTCCGGACCGCAGAAGTTCGAGGATCGGCTTCACGTACAGGCGTGTGGGCTCGAGCAGCGCCTCGCCGAGCGTGCGGCCTTCGAGGTCTACGCGCGGGAGGATGAGCTCGGCCTCGTGACCGTCGACGACGGCGCGTCGCACGAGCGAGAAGCCGTTGGAGTGCACGCCGCTCGACGCCAAGCCCAGAATGACGTCGCCCGGCTTGACCTTCTCTCCGGTGATCATCTTGGGGCGGTCGACCACGCCGACGCAGAAGCCTGAGAGGTCGTAGTCGTCGTCGGCCATCACGCCGGGGTGCTCGGCCATCTCGCCGCCGATGAGCGCGCAGCCGGAGCGGCGACACCCCTCGGCGATTCCCTCGACGATGGCTGCGACGCGCGCCGAATCGAGCTTGCCGATGGCGACGTAGTCGAGGAAGAACAGCGGCTCGGCGCCGGCGACGAGGATGTCGTTCGCGCACATGGCCACCAGGTCGATGCCCACGGTGTCGTGCTTCTCGAGCAGCTGCGCGAGCTTGAGCTTGGTGCCCACGCCGTCGGTGCCCGACACCATGACCGGATCGGCCATCTCCTTGAATGCGGCCGCCGAGAACAGGCCGCCGAACCCTCCGATGTCGCCGATGACCTCGGGCCGGTAGGTCGAGCGCACCGACGCGCGGATCGCGTCGACCGCGCGCGCACCCTCGGCGGTGTCGACTCCGGCGTCGCGGTAGGTGATGGGCTGGCGGGTTTCGTCGCTCATGGCTGCTCCGTGCTCGGGAACGCTACAGGGCGGCCCCGTGTGGGACCGCCCTGCGATTCTAGCAGTCAGCGTGCGTGGTGCGCCCCTAGGGCAGGTCACCGCTCGGAGCATCCACGAGCGCCTCGATCGCGTCCACAACCGACGCTGGGAAGACACTCAGGCCGCCGAAGACCTCCGCACGACCGATGGAGGCCGCGTGGATCGTGAGTGCAGCACTCGTGGCCGCAGGGACTGCGTCAGACGAGCTCAGCAGCATCACGCCGCCGTCGCTGCCCAGAGCCGCGCCAGCCGCAAGCGAGTCCGCGAACGCCTGGTCGTTCGCGACGCCGACAAGCGCCCAGGAGCAGTCGCCCTCCGCAACCGAGAACGCTGCGATCGTCGCGGCGGTCTCATAGCGGTTGCGGCCACCCAGTCGGCGCCACGCGGAGGACATCTGCGTGACGACCGGTTCAGGCAGCACGTTCATGCCGCCCAAAGCGAGCGTCTCGGTGGTGCCGGCGCCGGCGTCGTCAAGGAACAGCAGCGTCTCCGCCGGCAGCCCGGACGCGGTCGCCAGCAGAATCGGGGTCTTCGACGCCGCTGCGAAGGGAGCCGCCGCGAGCGCGTCGGTCAGCGCCTCGCCGTTGGCGAGCAGCACCCGACCGTCCCACGCATCGCCTTCGAGCTCGACGACCCGCGACGCGACTGCAGCTGCGGTGCCGTAGCGGCTGCGCCCGGCGAGACGCTCGACGGCGAGGCCATCAGCCTCCAGCTGGGCCACAACCGCAGCCGATACCGAGTTCACGCCGCCGATGACGACCGCCTTGGTCGCGCCGAGTCGGTCGATCTCAGCGGCCACGACATCGGGAAGCGAGCCGACTGCGGTCGACAGCACTGGTGCATTCAGCGAGCCGGCGAGCGCCGAGGCGCCCAGAGCGTCGGCCGGCGCAGAACCGGAGACGATCACGACCGTGCCGGCGGTGGTGTAGTGCGCCTTGCTGATCTCAACCGAGGTCGCGTAGCGGTTCGCGCCCGCCACGCGAACGACCCCCTCGCCCACGATGGTACTTGCGGGCGCCGACTTCTCGCCCTCTCGGCCCCACGTGTCGACGGCCGAGACCGCGAACCAGCGCTTGACCCCTGCCGGCAGGCCGCCGACGTAGTATCCGCCGCCGGCGCACGCGGAGCCCGCACCGTTCACCGCGGTCCACGGGCCTTCCGAGTTAGTCGCCATGAACACCCGGTAGGTCGAAACCGTCTCGTCGTCCGGCTTCGGCCACGCGACCTTCACGCCGCCGTTCCAGTTGTCGGCGTCGACCGCCGTCGGAGGCATGGGCGCCAGAAGGTCGACGTACACCTCGTCAGTGAATTCGACGACCGTCCCATTCGCGTCCCGGAACTGCCCGAGCACCGATTGCAGGCCGTCGATCGGTAGCAGGCTCACGGCCGCGGCCGCCGAGAACGGCACCCACGGCTGCTCGTCGTCCACCTCACCGTTGGCAAAGAGTCGCATCTGGGTCGCGCCGGTCACGTTGCATGCGACCGAGACCTCCGGGTTGGCCACCACGCCGGCGCCACCCGCAAGCACGATCGCGCCCTCGGGTACTGCCGTATCGAGGTCGATCCGTATCGAGCGGACCTCCGACGTGTTGCCGCTGACATCCCTCGCGTAGACGGTGTAGTACGCCGCCTCAGCAGCACCGAGATCGAAGTCCAGGGCGACGGCGCCGCGGTCTTGGAAGACCACGGTCGCCGCGGGGTCGTTCACCGTCGGCGTGGCGTCGGTCCTTCTCAGCACCGTGATGGTGTCGTACGTCCCGGCGTCCGGCGACATCCAGCTCAGCCACACGGCCTCGCCCTCGAGCTGTCCATTGAGCAGTTCGACCGGTTCGGGGGCCGTCGTGTCGACCATCACCGCGGAGCCCGTGGCTGCAGGCGACCAGTTGCCCCCCAGGTCGGCCGAGTAGGCTGCGGCGTAGACCATGCGGCCATTGCGCCACGGTCCCACCGAAGTCGCGGAGCCTGTTCCCTCATACGCCACGGTGGCGTTGGGATCGTTGGGGCCCGTTGGCATCCTGTCGGTGCGCCAGAGCACTCTCGTGAAGTCGAAGTCGGCGTCGACAGGGTTGATCCAGGTGACGTCGGCCATGCCGTCGGCGGTCGGCGAGACCGCGAACGCGCCGGGAGCCGCCGGAGCGATCAAATCGGTGGTGATACCGATGCCCTTGACGTACGCCCACGCGCCAGTCCGAGCGCCATCCGTGCCCCTGACACGTAGCCAGGCGTCGTCGGTGTCGAGCGGCGGCACAGTGAACGTCGCCATGCCGGAGCCCGATGCAGCCGTCGCGACCGGGATGAAGTTGTGCGAGACAAGCCGGATATCGTCGAATGCGATGCCGGCGGTAGATGGCGCCGCAGTCAGCGAGAAGTTCGTCATCGATGCGTAGAAAGTGTGCTCACCGGCAGACAGGTCCACCGAGGCTTGCTGCCAGTCCGAGTCCTCCCATGCGAACGCGACGCTCGTGTCGTCGACCCACACTTCGCCCACGGTGTCGAAACCGCCTGTGTACTTCCACCACCACGTGAGTGTGGCGCCGCCATCCGGGACCGTGATGGTCTTCTGAATCTGTGAGGACGCCGCCTCGACCCAGCCGTCACCGAGATCCGTGCCGCCGCCAACGGTGCCGCTGCGCGCCGAGTACACGCCCCCGTGAACCCACTCGGCATCGCTGGTCGTCGCCCAGTCCTGAGTGGCGTCCCCGGAGGTGAACAGGGTCACGTCGCCGAGGTCGCCGGTCTCGAAGTCCTCTGACATCGACTCCACCGGCACGCCGAACTCGACCTCGTGCGCCGCGGCCGCGACGGCGCCGGTCGGCAGGGTCCAGCGCACCGTCGCTGTCGATCCGGCCTGCCAGCGGTCGCCCGGCTTGGGCGCGCTGATGAGGGGGCGCCCGACGTAGTCGCCAAATGCGTTGGCGGCGTTGAGACGGCCGCCGTACACGGTTTCGCCCTCAAGCGATGGCTTGGGGTCGGAAGAGCTGGTCAGGCGCGCGACGAGCTCGCTCACGTTCGCATTCGGAGACTGCGCCTTCAGCAGCGCCGCGACACCGCTCACGTGAGGTGTTGCCATGGACGTGCCAGAGAGCGTGCCATGGCCGCCGACCTGCATCTGCGTTGTGGTGCTCCAGTCGTCGATCACGGCGATCGCGTCCGAGCCGGTCGGCCAATCACGAGCGACCTCATCGTAGATCGAGAAGCGTTCAGGAAGCGTGGCCGAGATACCCTCGAATGTGGTTCCGGACTTGCCACGGAACTGCGACGACCACGTGGTCAGGTCCACGAGGTAGCACTGGAAGTACTGCCAGTACCACTCGGGGTTGTTCTCGAAATACTCGGCGTCGCTCGCCAGCTCACCCGATGCCATCACAAGGCGTCCACCGTTGTCGAGATACGATCCGATGGCTGCCATGTCGGCTTCGCTCAGAATCGGGTCCGGGTACCAGCCCCACGACGTCTTGCCGGTGAACCAGACGACGACCCGCCCGCGCATGGCGGCAGCGGTCGGCGCTCCGTCGTCCTCGGTGCTCCACGTGGTGACGTCGCTGTACCCCGCGGCCGCAAGCGCCTCGGTGTAGACGCTCAGTCGATCCCCGGGAGTCTCTTCGGTCATCACCGGCGCGGAGTCGTCCACGACGAGCAACTTGGTGCTGCCAGGCACGCCACCCACAGCGGCCACCGAACGCGCGATTATCGCGTCACGCTGGACGGCGGGCTCGAGACTCTCGGCCTGGAACGGGAGGTAGGCGATCTTGTAGGGCGGCATGTTGACCAGCACCGCCGAGGCTTCCCAAGGGAGCGTCGAGACGATCTCGTCTCCCGGGGCGGCGATGTCGACGGTGGTGGCTCCGTAGTTCGAAAAGTACGCCAGTTCGTCGTTACGGTCCGTCGCCGCGACGGTGATGACGTTGGGGCTGTCCGACATCGCGGGGAAGTACGGCTCCGCGTCGACGTCTGAGCCCTCGTTGCCGGCCGCCACGCAGATGAGGACCCCATTGTCGTTGGCGTAGGCGATCGCCTCCTCAAGGATCTCGCTCTCGCCGTAGCCGCCCCACGAGCAGTTGATGACGTCGGCGCCGTTATCAACCGCGTAGTAGATCGCCTCAGCGCCCGACCAGTCGTCGCCACCGTACGGGCCGAGGAACTTGACCGGCATGATGGTGACGTTCCAGTTGACCCCCGCCACGCCCGCGCCGTCGTTGGTATTCGCGCCGATCGTGCCCGCGACGTGGGTGCCGTGCTGATCGCCGTCGTAGGCGTCGAACACGGAGCCGTCGTAGTTGTAGAAATCGAAGCCGTGGACGTCGTCCTCGTAACCGTTGCCGTCGTCGTCCACGAAGTTCCCGGGAATCTCACCCGGGTTGGTCCAGATGTTGGACTTGAGGTCAGGGTGATTCCAGTTGATCCCTGTGTCGACCACCGCAACGACCACGTCGCTTGAGCCGGTCGTCGTCAGCCACGCCTCCGGTGCGTCGATGTCAGCATCGGCCGTGCCCGGACCCATCGTGCCCGGCTGACCGGTGTTCTCGAGCGCCCACTGCGTCGGGTAGAGAGGGTCGTTGGGGATGGGGAGGTCAGCTGGCTGGAGCGGCTTGGCCGGAGTGGCCTTCTCGACCAGGCCCGCCCGTCGAAGGCTCGTCGCAAGCACCTCTGCCGAGACACCCGCCGGGGTCTCGACCTTCGTCCATCCGCTCGCGCCCCGACCCTCGACCGTGAAGCCCATGCTTCGAGCGGCAGCTGCGACCTGGCCCGCCGAGACGCCGGGACGCCACCTGACGTTCACGCTGTCGGATGCCAGAGCCGCGCGGGCGAAGCCGACGGGACCCGCGCTCTCGAATCGCGCGTAAGGGCGCGTCTCTGCTGTGGGAGGTGACATCGCGCCCGCAGACGCAATCGCGGTGGTCGGAACGACCAGCGATGAAACGAGCAGGACCGACAGGATGCGGTGTGCGAACGCCCTCATAACGCCCCCCTCAGAATTGGCTTGCCCGATGATACCCCCGAGAGGAAGCCTCATGGTATGGGTCTGCACTGAAGGAGGCCCCAGCCGCATCGGGGACGGCGGGGGCCTCAACAAGAAGGTACCGAGAAGCAAGGGCGCGAGAAATCAGGTCTTTCCCTGATTCATTGCGGACGGTCGCCCTCTGAGGAGTCGTTTGCCGAAGATGCCTAGTTGGGGGCATCAGGAAACGGCTGAGTGGGTCTTCTCGGCGTTGTTGAGGAGTCTCTAGCGGAGTCCGGCGACTATCGTCGCCAGCGCAAGCGATACCGCGACGGCGGTGGCACCGGCGGCAAGCCAGCCGGTACCCCAGGTGACCCGGCGGCCGACGAAAGCTCCGGCGAGCGCGGGCGCCACGTAGCCGAGCGCGAGGCCTCCGGCGCCCCACACAACCAGCGCGACCCATGACGTCCACTCGGGACCGGGAAGCAGGGTGCCGGCGCCATCGACGAGGTCGCGCGCCCGCGCGAGAACGCGCAGCCCGTCGCCGACAAGCCATGCCGCGATGAGTACGCTCCACCCGGCGAATGCTCGGCGAGCTCCTCGGCGGGTCAGGATGCAGGCAGCGGCGACCGAGCCAACGAGGGCGACGAGCGGGTTGAATGCGAGCGCCAGAGATCCGCCGATGACAAGCGCAGCGAGCAGGTCGCTCACTTAGCCGCAGCTCTCCAGCACCATCTTGCCTTTGCGAATCGCCTCGGGAATCTCGATGGGGTAGTTGCCATCGAAGCAGGCGAGGCAGAAGTCGTCGGCGCTCGCGCCGGTCGCGGCGACCATCGCGGGGAGCGACAGGTACGCGAGCGAGTCAGCGCCGATATGGGCGCGGATCTCCTCGACCGTGTTGGTCGCGCCGATGAGCTGCTCTTGCGTGTCGGTATCGATGCCGTAGAAGCACGGCCACTTCACCGGGGGCGAGGTGATGCGCATGTGGACCTCGGCAGCGCCCGATTCGCGCAGCAGCTGGACGAGCTTGCGAGTGGTGTTGCCGCGGACGATCGAGTCGTCGACGACCACCAGGCGCTTGCCCTTGATTGCGTGCTTGAGCGGGTTCAACTTGAGGCGGATGCCCTGCTGGCGAAGCGTCTGGCTCGGCGAGATGAAGGTACGCCCGACATAGCGGTTCTTGGCGAGCCCCTCACCGTACGGCAGGCCGCTTTCGTGAGCGAAGCCGGTGGCGGCGGGGATGCCCGAGTCCGGCACGCCCATGACGAAGTCGGCGTCGGCGGGCGCTTCGCGCGCGAGCGCCTCGCCCATACGGCGGCGCGCCTCGTAGAGGGTGCAGTCAAGGATCTCGCTGTCAGGGCGAGCGAAGTAGACGAACTCAAACATGCACAGCGAGGACTTCTGCTTGGGGACGGCCTGCATCGTCTCGACACCGTTGGCCGAGATCTTCAGCGCCTCGCCAGGCTCGACGTCGCGAACGAACTCCGCGCCGACGATGTCGAGCGCGCAGGTCTCGCTCGCGACCACCCAGCCGCGGTCGTCCGACAGCTTGCCGAGGACCAGCGGGCGTACCCCGTGGGGGTCTCGGAAGGCATAGACGGCTTCCTCAGTAATGAGCACGACGGCATAGGCGCCGCTGATGAGCTCCATGGTCTGGCAGATGCCCTCGCGGATGTGGTGATGCTTGAGGGTGAACGCTCCGATGAGGGTCGCGATGACCTCGGAGTCGGTGGTCGAGCGGAAGCGGATGCCGTCGTCTTTGAGCTTGTCGCGCAGCTCGGTCGTGTTGACGAGGTTGCCGTTGTGGGCGAGCGCGATGACCTGGCGTCCGATGGTCGACAGGTGCGGCTGGGCGTTCTCCCAGCTCGTCGACGAGCCGGTGGTGGAGTAGCGCGTGTGGCCGATGGCGACGTCGCCGGTGAGCGAGTCGAGGTCGCTTTCGCGGAAGACACGGGAGACCAGGCCGAGGTTCTTGGTGACAGTGACGGTCTCGTGGTCGCCCACAGCGATTCCCGCCGACTCCTGGCCGCGGTGCTGCAGTGCGTGAAGTCCGAAGTACGTGAGCCTGGCTACGTCTTCACCGGGCGCGTACACACCAAAGACGCCGCACGCCTCTTCCGGCTTCTCGGGACGATCAGCGAGGAGGAGCTCCTCGCGGGGGTGATCAGTCATCGCTGTTGGATCCTCGCTAGCGCCGACTTGTGGGGGGAACCCGCGTAGGATAACACGGATTCGGCCTGCGAAGAGAGCGCCCCGCCGGTTGTGCCGACGGGGCGCTCGTCATCACATGGAAGTGATGGTTACTGCAGCGCGGTGTTGATCGCCGCGATGACCGAGTTGGGCATCACGGACGTACCGCCGAACGCGTAGACCTGCTGCACCTCAGCCTTGTTGGCCGTGAGGAAGTTGCGGGTCTCTGTGGGAAGCGTCGTCGTGCTTGTGAGCAGCAGCGGGCCTCCCAGCGTACCGAGCGTGGTACCACCGACGAGCGAGTCGGGAATCGTCGAAGATGCACCGACGAGTCCGAACGCCAGCCAGCCTTCAGTCTTCGCGCGGTTGGCCACAGCGACAGCGGTCGCGTAGCGGTTGCCGCCCGAGATCCTGTCCGCTGGCGCGACGCCAAGCTGCGTGGCGACAGTGCCGCTCACGGAGTTCGTGCCGCCGACGATGTAGCGCTTCGTCAGGCCGAGTGCGCTGAGGGCGCTGGTGGTCTGCGAAGGCACGGACGTCGAGGACACGAGCAGGATCGGGAAGTGCTTCTTCGAAGCCACCGGCGAAGCCGAGAGCGCGTCGAAGAAGTAGGTGGACTCGGCACCGTTAGCGATGATCGTCGAAGTCGGGAAGTCAGGACCGAGGACGGCCTTCATCCGAGTCGCGACGCCGGCTGCGGTGGCATAGCGGTTGGTGCCGTACATCATCGGGACGCGCTCGACTTGGTCGACGCCTGCGACGTTGTCCATCGAGGTCATCACCGAGTCAGCGACTGCGGACGTACCGCCGACGACGTGAACCTTCACGCCATCGGGCATAGCTGCCAAGGCAGCGGAGACCGAGCTGGGAAGCGCGGTCTGCTGCACGAGCAGGAGCGGGCCGTTGTAGGCGCCGGCCAGGCCGGACGCGGTAAGCGCGTCAGGCTGGTTCGCGTCAGCGCCGGAGGCGATGACGACGTCGGTCACGCCTTCCCAGTTCGGGAATGCGAGCTGTGCAGCAGCCACGGCGCTCGCGTAGCGATCACCGTTGGAGACGCGGACGGTCTTACCGCCGCCAGGCGGGTACGCGGTCACCGCAAGCGAAGCGCGCTCACCAGAGACGTTGTACGCGACCACCCTGTACTGGTACGTCGTCGTTGCGACAGGAGGCGCGTCGATGAAGGTGGTGGCGTTGGCAAGCGCCGAGCCGACCTGCGTCCATGCGCCGATCTGTCCGTTGGTTCCGACTGCCGCACGCTCGATGCGGAAGCCGATCTCGTTCTTGGGGTTGCCAAGAGTCGTCGGGGCCGCAACAGGCGTCGGGTCGACCCACGTGAGCGTCACCTGCGAAGCGTTGCGGGTGTGGGACAGCGTCGCCATGTCAGGAGCATCGGTGTTCACCGAGACCGACACCGGCCTCATCATGTCCATCTCCTCGTGGCTGAGGATGTGACAATGCCACACGTACTCCCACTTGAAGTTGTACATCTGGTTCGTGATCGGCGGGACGATCTGCTCGCCCGTCACCGGATCGAAGTTCGTGAAGTCCATCGTCGAGCCGATGGGCTCGGCGGGGTTGAGCGGCCTGATGCTGTCAGGCACGCCGAACGGCATCTTGGGTGTGACCGGCTTGAGAGCGACGATCGTATCCTCGAGCGGGCTGACTCGGACGGTGTCCTTCCAGCCAAGCTCGTTGTCGTCAGGCGGCCTGATGCCGCCGTCCCAGCCGACCCGGTTGATAACCTGCACGTCGTAGAGGTGGAAGTGGACAGGATGCGTGTCCACACCGTTGTGCGTGATCTTCCAGATCTGCGTGCCGTCCTGGAGGATCGGCGACAGCGGAGTCATCTGGTCGGTCAGGTTCTCAGTGGGCGGATCGATGAAGCCGTACGTGATGAAGTTCGCGTTCGTCGCGTTAGTGCCCGGCATCTCAAGGCCGAGCTTGGCGCTCATTCGTCCGTACTTGGGATCGAAGGTCTCGCCCTGCTCGTCCTGGATCGCCTTCGGCTCCATCGAGATGGTGGCGACGGTGCCCTCGAGCGTCTTGAACGAGGTCTTGTTCTGGTAGATGCGCACGTACGGATCGGGGGTGAAGCTCTCGTTGTAGGTGCCGTCGTAACGCGAATCCGGAACGATGATCGGGTTCTGCGAGCTCTCGAAGACGCCCTGAGTCGTGTCGGTCGACGTGAACGCAGCGTTGAGCTTGTCCATGTCGAACGCCACCGGCGTACCCGTATCAGAGACCCTGATCTGCATGATCGTGCGCGTGTTCGGGCCCATTCCGACCTCAGGCGTCGTCGTGCCGCCCGTATCGGTCATGTCCGGAGCACCCGTGTAGTAGTCGGTGCGCGGGTCGAGCGCCGGGAATGCGGTGGGGGCGTCGTTGTAGAGGATCAGCGTCTTGCCCTTGTACTTGCTGAAGTCAACGATGACGTCAGCGCGCTCGGCGTTGCCGAGCAGCAGGCTGTGATCCTCAACGTTGCCCATGTTGAACGTGGTCGGGTCCGTGTTCCAGGTGATCGGCTGAGCCGGAACGACCGCCGGCTTGGGCAGGAAGCCGCCCTCGGTAGCGATCTGGATGAAGTCAGGACCGGCCGTACGCGGATCCGGCACGCCGCCCGCACGACCGTCGGTCGGCCAAAGCTCGGGGAAGTAGGTCTCGGTGTTGGACGCCGGAACCATCTTCACTTCCGTGTTCAGTCGGCCGTCAGCCGCCTGAGTGGTCTCATCGGCAACGTACATCTGGAGGTTGAAGAAGCGGTCGTTCGCCGCGTTGAGGATGCGGAAACGGTACGGCTTGGGCTCCACGTTCATGTACGGATAGGGCGTGCCGTTGACCAGCGGCGTGTCGTTGTAGTTCTCCATGCCCATCGACGGGTTGGGTGTGGCCGGCATAAGCGCGGGCTCCCACGGCGCATTGATGGGATCGTAGTACGGGTTGGGAATCGGCGGGTTCTCGATGTTGGTCACCGGCGGCCAGAACCACGGGCCGTAGTGCCAACGACCGGTCGCGTTCATACCGCTGATGTCAGCCGGGTTCTGCGCCGGGACGTAGACGTGCGGGACCCACAGGTCGCCCGTCTTGGGCTCGCGAATACCCGTGACCGGGTCCTTGGCTCCCGTGCCCCAGTTCCACGTGGGATCCGTGGTGCGCACCGTGTCGGCGTCCACGAACGTCTTGTCCTGAACGATGAGCGGGATCTGCTCGGCGGGGATGACGCCGTCGTCGATGAGCTGCTGCTCGGTGTCGTCGGTCAGCATGTAGCCGGCCGCCTCGCCCGCGTAGACGTTGAGCCTCGTGATGCCGAAGCTGTGGTCGTGATACCAGAGCATGCGAGCGCTCTGCTGGTTCGAGTAGAAGAACGTCATCGAGCCATCGCCGGGATCCGGCATGTCGGGCACGTTCTTGACGCTGACGCCCTTGGGATACGGAGTGTCCTCACCGGCGGGGGTGATCCACTGGTGGGGCGTGCCGTCGCTGATCCACACGGTCTTGCCGCCGTGGAGGTGCAGCGTACCGCGGTTCTGCGTGTACATCTCACCCGTGGGGCCGGTGCCGGCGCCCATGACGCTGGTGTCGACAGGCAGGAACAGGTCTCCGCCTTCACCGGTCGCGAGCTTGTTGGTGAACTTCACGCGGACCGGGCGGTCCTTGGTGGCGAAGATTGTCGGGCCAAGGTAGTGAATCGGATCGGGCTCGAGCGTGTTGTTGCCCGAGCCATCGGTTCCGTTGTTGACCTGGACGTAGCCGCGAAGAGTCGTCGGGGGCAGATCGGTGTGCATCTGCTCCGTGTACTCCTGCAACTCGATCTCGTAGTAGTCGGAGCCGGGATACGTGGTCGTGTCCGGCTTGGCAACCGAGAGGTACTGTCCCAGGCCGTTCGCATTCTCGGCACCGAGGCCCGGAAGCTCGTCGATGAACTTACGGATCTGCGGGCTGTACGCCCAGTTGGGCGTGGTGCCGAAGTAGTCGGGCACGCCGCCGGGAGTAGCCGTCGTCAGCGCGGCTGCGCTCACGCCAACCTGGGCGAGACCCTCCATCAGCTGGATCCGCGCGGCGGCCGCCTCGCGTTCTGCCTGAACAGGCTTGCGGCCACGCACCTCCTGCACCTTCTCGGCTCGTGCTTCAAGTTGTTCCGCCGTTACCGTGGGAGCGGCCTTCTTGGGCGCCTCCTTGGTTGCGGCGACTGCTGACAGCGGCATTGTGCCTGTACACAAGACCACCGCCAGAAGAAGGGTCATCGCCCTTCTCATTGCCCCGATACTCATGCCTTCCTCGCTTCCGTCGCAGTACATTTTCGCCGTTGACTGGGTCACGGTGAGAGCGAAGCGCATACGGTCCCCACGACCGCGCCCACAGTGCTTCGCTCGCTGGAAATGTCCCGGATGACACCTCCCTCAGCCCTTACCCCGAACCAAATCCGACAATGCCGAGCACGACGCCCGCCGGAACGGGCGCGATAGAACACGGCGTTGTGCTCTTCCCCTGCTTATACGCGTGGGAAACGACGAAGGCCGGTCTTTCCGCTCGGCGGCGCAACGCAACCGCTGAGCGTATAGACGGGTCGGTCTAGATGGTGATCAGGCGTATGAAGTGCGCGACTTGGGGGCCGAGCGGTCAGACGGCGTTATGACGCCTGGGCGCTCATGGCTGCGTCGTAGGACGCACGGGCCGCGTCGCAGAAGGCCGCATACGTGCTCTCGTCCGAAAACGCCCGTCTCGGGATCACGAAAGCGTTCATCTGCGCGACCCAGATCAGCAGATGCGAGGGCAGAACCTGGATGCCGATCACCGCGGTCCAGACCACGACGGTTTCGTGCCAGTCGGAGGTCTCGCGGATGCCGTGCTCGTCGATGTGAACCGTTCTGGGGACGAACGCGAGGCCGCTGGGTCGCGCGGAGTAGAGCTTCTCGGCGACCTTGCGCGACCGCGAGCGGAACAGGCGCGCGCCGAACGCCGCGTAGAAGACGCCCGCAGCCATGGCCGCGAGGCCCACAGCACTCCCCGCGAAGTCGCCGCTCATCCCCGCAAGCGCGAGGAGCAGAAGGCCGATCAGCACGAGCACGACTCCGAGCAGTCTGAGGAGTCGCACCTGACCGCGAGCGACCTCTGACGCCGATGTCTTCGCCTCGTTGAGCGCGAGGAGGTCCCCGATATTAGGGGAGTAGGTGACCTTCATGCGGCGCCTTCCTAGCCCTCGAACAGTTCCTCGGTCTGCACAGTCTCCTCGCCGTGGACCAGCTGCTCGAGCGTAGGCTCGAACGCGTCGCGGATCTCGTCGAGGGAGACGTCGAGGCGCTCGCAGATGGTGAGGCGCTCCCCGCCAACCGTCCCGAGTACCGAGTACGGCACGTTGAAGCCGTCGCACTTCTCGAGGAGGTTGTCGACGTCCTCCTCGGAACAGGTGACGACGATCCGGCTCTGGGTCTCGCCGAAGAGCGAGGCGACCGGATGCAGTTCGTCGTGCAGGTGCACGTCGGCACCGATGCCGCCGGCGACGCAGCACTCGGCCAGCGCCACGGCGATACCGCCCTCGGAGCAGTCGTGAGCGCTGTTGATGAGGTCTTCTCGGATGGCGTCACGAACGGTGTCGCAGACCGCCTTCTCGAGCTCGAGGTCGAGCGCGGGCGGGCGGCCTGACACGAGGTTGTGCTCGACCTTGAGGTACTCGCTTCCGCCAAGCTCGTTCTCGGACTCGCCGATGAGAACGATCACGTCGCCCTCATCCTTGAACGACATGGTGCAGGTGAACGCGCCGTCGTCGATGATGCCCACGAGGCCGACGGTCGGCGTCGGGTAGATCGGCTGGCCAAAGCTCTCGTTGTAGAAGCTGACGTTGCCGCTGATGACCGGCAGCGTCCACTCCTTGCAGGCCTCGGCCATGCCGCGGATCGACTCATGGAAGGTCCAGAACACCTCGGGCTTCTCCGGCGAGCCGAAGTTCAGGCAGTCGGTGACCGCGGCGGGCTCGCCGCCGGCGCAGGTGACGTTGCGCGCCGCCTCGGCGACGGCGATCTGCGCACCAACGTACGGGTCGAGGTAGCAGTAGCGGCCGTTGCAGTCGCTGGATACCGCGATCGCGCGGTTGGTCATCTCGCCTCGGCCGGTGTCGCCGATACGGATCACGGCTGCATCGCTGCCGGGCAGCACGACGGTGTTGGCCATGACCTGGTGGTCGTACTGCTCCCAGATCCACCTGCGCGAACAGATGTTGGGGCTCGCGAGCAGGCCGAGAAGGGTCTCTCCGAAGTCGGCGCCCTCAGCCGGAAGATCGAGCTCGGCAATGGGGTCGAACGCCTGGACCTCGTCGAGGTAGGCCGGACGGATCATCTCGGGATCGTAGATAGGTGCGTCATGCGCGAGCGTGGCCGCCGGCATGTCGGCGACGATCTCGTCGCCCTCGCGGACGATGAAGCGGCCGTTGTCGGTGACCTCGCCGATGACGGTGGAGCGAAGGCCCCAGCGCTCGCAGACCTCCATCACGGCGTCGAGCTTCTCAGGCTCCACGATCGCCAGCATGCGCTCCTGGCTCTCGGACACCATGATCTCGAACGCCTTCATGTTGAGCTCGCGCTGCGGCACGAGCATCGCGTCGATGTCGAGACCCACACCGCCGCGGCTCGCCATTTCACTTGCCGAGGAGGTCAGGCCCGCAGCGCCGAGGTCGCCAAGGGCAACCAACAGCTCGGCGCGCAGCAGCTCCAGGCACGCCTCGATGAGCAGCTTCTCCTCGAACGGGTCGCCCACCTGGACGGCGGGACGCTTGGTCTCGGCGCCCTCGGCGAACTCCTGGCTCGCGAGGACGGACGCGCCACCGATGCCGTCGCGGCCGGTGGTCGAGCCGATGAGAACGACCTTGTTGCCGATGCCCGCGGCGACCGCGAGCATGAGGTCCTCTTCGCGCATGAGGCCGATGCCCATCGCGTTGATGAGGCAGTTGCCCTCGTAGGCCTCCTCGAAGTACACCTCGCCGCCAACCGTGGGAACGCCGAGGCAGTTGCCGTATCCGCCGATTCCGGCGACGGCGCCCTCGAACAGGTAACGCTGGCGCGGCTTGTCGAGCGTGCCGAAACGGAGGCTGTTGAGAGATGCGATGGGGCGTGCGCCCATCGTGAAGATGTCGCGGATGATGCCGCCGACACCGGTCGCCGCGCCCTGGTAGGGCTCGATGGCGCTCGGGTGGTTGTGCGACTCCATCTTGAAGGCGACCGCCCAGCCGTCGCCCACACCGATGACGCCGGCGTTCTCGCCGGGACCCTGCAGGACCGCCGGCCCCTCGGAAGAGAACATGCGGAGTGCTTTGCGGGAGTGCTTGTAACTGCAGTGCTCGCTCCACATCAGGGAGTACATATAGAGCTCGGTGATGGTGGGAACGCGTCCGAGAATCTCGACTACGTGCTCGTACTCATCGAGCTTGAGGCCGAGTTCGACGGCGAGTTTGGGGGCGAGCTCGGAATCGAGCAGCTTCATGCGTCGGGGCTCCTCACAAAGATGACGTCCGCTGACGCGCCTATTGTAGAGGAACCTGCGGTTCCTGAGGGGCGCGTTCTCGCGGCAGGGGGACCAACAATGCCTCAGCCGAGGTCGTCGAGCCGTTCGAGCAGCTCACGCACGTCCTCGTCCTCCGGATCGAGCCTCAGAGCGAGGGTCCGCGCACGATTGCGAGCAAGGTCACGCTCGTCGTCTCTGTGAAGTGCGTCCAGCACCTCGGCGAGACGCCCGTACCCGAAAGCGAGCTCGGGGTCGTCGGGACCGCTGAGCGCCGCGTGCAACTCGATCGCCTCGCGCAGGAGCGACTCGGCCTCGTGGAAACGGCCCGTGTGGCGTGCCACCGCAGCGAGCCCCGCGAGGGCGCTCGTGCGGATCTCGGTGAGCGTGTCGTCGCCATCGGAGACCGCGAGGTTGCGCCCGAAGACCGCCTCGGCCTCCTCGTAGCGCTCTTCCTCGATGAGCGCCGCGCCCAACCCGTCGCGTGCCCAGGCGAGCGCCTCGAGATCGGTCTCGGACGTCGCCGAGGTGACCGCTCGCGCGAGCACGTCGAGCGCCTCGGGGAACCGCTCCTGCAGCAGGAGCACCGAACCAAGCGTCCCGAGCACGTCGCACAGCCGCGGGTCGCCATCGATGCCGGCGTCCTCGACCGCCGCGACGGCGCGGCGAGCCGCGGCCTCGGCCTCGTCGAGCTTGCCGGCGCCGCGAAGAGCGATCGCCAGCATGTCGCCGGTGTAGGCGGTCTCAGGGGCGGTGGCCCCGAGCACCGTCTGCCGAATGTCGAGCGCGCACTCGAGCTGACGCTCGGCTGTCTCGAAGTCATCAGCGGACAGGGCGGTCACTCCAAGAAGGAAGTAGGCCTCCCCCACATCTTCCGAGAAGACGTCACCGCCTCGCTCCGCGTGAGCGATCGCATCGCTGAATGCCGCAGCCGCTTCCTCGGGCCGCTCCTGCGCGAGCAGCGCTTCACCAAGACGCAGGTAGGGGGTCACCAGGTACACGGGGTCGGAGTCGACCTCGGCGCGCGTGATCTCGATCGCGCGTTCGATGAGGGCGACCGCCTCGTTCGCGTCCCCGTTGTCGATGAGGATCCGACCCAGATTGGTAAGGCAGACCGCGACGGAGCCGTCGTCGGGACCGTACACCTGCTCCGCAAGGGCAAGCGCCTTGCGCTGCAGCAGTTCGGCCTCTTCAGCACGGCCCATATCGCTCGCGATACCTGCCATGCGGTTGTACGCGATTCCGAGCTCGTCAGGGTCCGCGTCCTTAAGCGCTTCAAGGACGGCCAGTGCCCGTGTCATGAACGGTTCAGCGGCCTCGGCGTCGCCTCGGCGGTACAGCCGGACGGCACGCTCACCGAGCAGTCGCGCAAAGTGCGCGTCTCCGGAGCCAAAGAGACGCTCGGCGAGCTCAACCGCTCGGCCCCAGGTCTCGTCAGCGAGCTCGAGATCGCCGGTGTCCTCGAAGTGATCGGCGAGGTTCTCCAGAAGCGTCACCGCTCGGGGATCGAGGTCGTCCTCCGAGAGTGACAGCGCGAGTCTGACCGCCTCATCCGCTGCCGAGCGCGCCTCGGCATACCGCTCGAGGTCGCCCGCGGCGAGCGCAAGCGCATTGTGTGCGAGCGCGCGATCCATCGCCGACACCTGAGGGTCGTCGCCCATCTCATCGAGCACCTGGCGGGCGATGTCCATCGCCTCTCGCGGGCGCTCCTGCAGGCGCAGCAGAGCCGTCAGCGACCACACCGCCTCAAGTGCGTCGGAGTCGTCGAACAGGCCCGCCGAGAAGACGAGTTCCACCGCCTCCTGAAGCAGCGTCTCGGCCTCCTCGAAACGCTCGAGCGTCACAAGCACGTCGCCGAGAGAGCCTCTGAGGGTGACGCGATCGGCGGTCTCGGCATCTCCCGAGTGCGCGAGCAGCCGCCGCAAGACCACCTCGGCCTCGACGTCGTTTCCAAGCACCCGCAGGATGACCGACAGCTCGAAGAGCGCCTGGCCGACACGGTCGTCATCGGCGCCCCACAGCATCGTGCCGACCTCGACGCGCCGGCGCGCAAAAGGCTCGGCCGCAGCCGCGTCACCCTGCTCGCCCGTGATATCGCACAGCGCACTGAGCGCCTCGAAGACGCTTTCGTGGGCGGGCCCGAAGGCGTCTTCGGCGAGCTCGAGCGCGCTTACGGCCGCGTCAAATGCCTCGTCGAACCGCTCGTTCTCGAACAGCATCGACGCCATCTCGAGCGCGGTGCTGAACTCCTCGGCGGGGTCGGGCTTGGAATTCCAGAAGGGCACGGGGCCGGATCCTCTCGGCTTGCGGTCTAGCTCTCGTCGTCGGACACATCGGGCGAGGTCTTGGGATAGACCACCCGTAGCAGGTACGCGACCCCGAGGGCCAGCGCGAAGGGCGTCGATATCGAGACCACCGCCGAGGCGAGATTCAGACCCGGGATCAACTGGACGACGATCAACAGACCCAGGTAGCCGATCATCAGAGCGGTGTAGAGCCACAGCGGCTCACGGCCGCCACTCGCCTTGCGTCGCCTGGCGGGACGCACGGAGTCCACGAGGACGAACAGGCACAGTATCAATGTGGAGAGGATCAGGAACTGCGCGAACAGCCAGACCGGACCTCCCAGCGTCACCCCGTCGTGCACTAGCCCGCCGCCTCGGCAAGAGCGCGGACCACGGTGGTGAAGAACGGCTGACCGTCGGTGCCGCCGCCGACCGGGTCCACGACGCGCTCGGGATGCGGCATGAGGCCGAACACGTTGCCTCGCTCATTGCAGATGCCGGCGATGTCGTCGAGCGCGCCGTTGGGGGCGCTCCCACCCTCAGCGGTGGAGCCATCCGCCTCGCAGTACCGGACGATGACCTGGCCGTTGGCGTTGAGCGCCTCGAGCGTGGCCGTGTCACAGACGTAGTTGCCCTCGTTGTGGTTGATCGGCACCTGAAGCACCGTCCCGAGCGGCTGGTCGAGCCAGTCGCAGGAGCCCTCGACGCGCAGGTTCGCGGACTTGCAGATGAACTTGAGGCCGCGGTTGCGCAGCAGAGCGCCGGGCAGCAGGTGCGCCTCGGTGAGGATCTGGAAGCCGTTGCACACGCCGAGCACCGGCCCGCCCCTCTCGGCGAAGCGGACGACCTCGGACATCACGGGGCTGAAGCGCGCGACGGCGCCGCAGCGGATGTAGTCGCCGTAGCTGAAGCCACCCGGCAGGACGACGGCGTCGAAGCCGGAGAGATCGGTGTCACCGTGCCACACGTAGCCCGCCTCGAAGCCGAGGTAGTTGACCGCGTGGACGACGTCCTGCTCGCAGTTCGAGCCGGGGAAACGCACGACCCCGAAGCGCATGGCCTACTCCTCCACCGTCTCGATGCGGAAGTCCTCGATGACCGGGTTGGCGAGAAGCTTCTCGCACATCTCGGTGACCGTCGCGAGATCGACGTCGCCCTCAAAGCGGATGAACTTGCCGATGCTCACACTCTCGATGCCCTGGTATCCGAGGTTTCCGAGCGCGCGCTCGGCGGTGGCCCCGGCCGGGTCGAAGATGCCTTCCTTGTAGGTCACGAAGATCTCGTAGCGCGCCACGGTTGTGCTCCCTCTCTCGTGCGCGGTCAGGACTTGTCGGACGAGTCGCCGCCCGTGTCGTCGGACGCCGCCTCGTCGGCCTGCGTCTTCTCTTTCTCGGAACGCTTGGCGTCGGATGCGGCCTGGCCCGACTCCTGGTACTCCTTGCGGAGACGGCGCAGCTTGGAGAAGTCGAGGAAGATCGCCCCGAACAGGACGCCGTAGGCCATGCCCATCAGGATTGCGCTGACCATGCCGGAGTTGGGGATCGAGTCCTCGAACCAGGTGGTCACCGCCCAGTACACGAGGATGAGCACGATCGACGAGCCGAGCATCGCCCACCATATGCGGCGCCAGCGCCGGTACTCCTCGGTGGGCGGATGCAGAACCATGCCGCCCACGCCGGGGGTCGTTTTGGCCGTCGGCGGAGTGCGCCGGTCGCGCACGGGCTTGGCTGCGGCAGCGGACTTGCGCGTCTTACCGCCGCTGTCCTTCTGGTAACGCGTGTTGGTCGGGCTTCTGCGGGCCACCTAGCGGCTCCCTTCCGGCACGAATGTTCGGCCGGTTATGAGTTCATATGCCTGAATGTACTTCGCCGAGGTGGCCTCTACGACCTCTGTCGGCAGTGCCGGCGGGGGCGGGGTCTTATCCCAGCCGCTCGCCTCGAGCCAGTCGCGCACGTACTGCTTGTCGAAGCTGTCCTGGCTTCGGCCGGGCTCGTAGCTCTCGGCGGGCCAGAAGCGGCTCGAGTCGGGGGTCAAGATCTCGTCCACGAGCGTGATGGCCCCGTCGATGAGACCGAACTCGAACTTGGTATCCGCGATGATGATGCCTCGAGAGGCGGCATGCTCACGTGCCTTCGAGTAAACCGCGATCGTCTTGTCCCGGAGCTCGGTGGCCGCTTCCTCGCCGACGATCTCGACCATGCGCTCGAAGCTGATGTTCTCGTCGTGATCGCCGATCTCGGCCTTCGTCGACGGCGTGAAGATCGGCTCGTCGAGACGGCTCGAATCGACGAGACCGGCCGGAAGCGGGATTCCGCACACAGTCCCCTGGCGCTGGTACTCCTTGAGGCCGGAGCCGGCCAGATAGCCCCTGACGATGCACTCGACGGGGAACACCTCTGCCCTCTTCACCAGCATGAAGCGGCCGCGCAGGTAGTCCGCGTGCGGCGCGAACTCGCTCGGCAGATCGGCAACGTCGGCAGACAGGAAGTGGTTGGGGACCACATCTCCGAGCAACTCGAACCAGAACAGCGACAGCTTCGTCAGCAGCTCGCCCTTGTACGGGATGGCGTCCGGGAGAACGAAGTCGAACGCGCTGATGCGGTCCGACGCGACCAGGAGCAGCCGGTCGCCCAAGTCGTACAGATCGCGGACTTTGCCCTGAGAGTCAGGACGGAGACCGGAAAGCTCTGCCACTACGCGCTCCTCGGGGGTCGTCACGGGACTGACGGCCGGCCCGGGGTTCATAGGGGCTGCGGGGGCTCGGCGTTACGCGGTCATTGTAGGCGATTGCGAGCGCTCATGCGACGCGCGGAGCCTCACCCGATGCGCCATACGAACACGTACGCCATGCCGATGAACGCGTGTACGGCGGCAAACGCCACGAGTACCCACGCCATTCGCCGATGGACCTTGGAGTGAAGCGGTCCCTTGAACTTGATGATGCGCTTCCCCTGCAGGACCTGGAACGCAAGAATCAGCGCCAGCAGCACTCCGCCGAGGAACAGGTGGATAGGCAGGATCGACACCCCAAAGATCATCTGAATCCTCTCACGAGCGGAGCCGGTCGCAGGGAAGATACCCGTGTGTGCCCGGAGTCCGACGGGGAGACATACATCGACGCAGGCGAACCTTGGCAGCCGTGTCGGCGTCAAAGAGACCGTGGAGCTGATACTTTCATCAAGCGCGGGAGGCGGTCCATGAGCACAATCAGGGTGGTGGCGGTACTCGCGCTCCTGGCGACGCTGGCCTTTGGCTGCTCGAGCGCACCGCCGACAGGGCCTCCGGGCATCATCGGCGAGATCACCGCACTCGAGACAACAGGGGCCGGCCTCTCGATGCTCGTCGAGGGCGGTAAGCAGCCCGAGGGCGCCGTCTCGGACAAGGCCCAGGTCAAGGTAGTCGGGTCAACCGAGGTGTTCGACTCAGACGGGAGCCTGACGGACGCTGACGAGCTGGCGGCGGGTGACCAAGTCACGGTGTGGTTCGAGGGCGCGGTAGCCGAATCCTATCCCGTCCAGGGCACCGCCAGCGCAGTGCAGCTGGGGTCCGATACCCCTTAGCCGACCTTCGGCCTCTGAAGCGGGATCCTCACGGTGAACACCGTGCCGCCTCCGTGCCGGTCAGACACCGCGATCGAGCCACGGTGTCGCTCGATGATCTCCTTGGTGACCGCGAGCCCGATACCGAGTCCGCCTGTCGCAGCCGCGCGAGCTGAGTCGGCACGCCAGAAGCGACTGAACACGTGGCCGCGGTCTTCAGCGGAGATTCCTACTCCCGAGTCCGCGACCTCGATGATTGCCTCGTCTCCGTCGCTGCGAACGATCACCTCGACGAGCCCACCAGGGGGCGTGTACCGCGCCGCGTTCGAGAGCAGGTTGCTGACCGCCTGCTGGAGCCGGTCCATATCACCGTTCACGAGCACACCCTCGTTGATCTGGGAGTGCAGCGTGAGTTCACGGCTCTCAATGAGCGCCTCATGCGCCCCGAGTGCCGCCTGCACGGGTGACGCGAGATCCAGATCACGCATGTCGAACGGCAGAGACCCGCGCTCCAAGCGCGTCAGTTCCAGAATCCCGTCGGCGAGACGCGCGAGACGCACCGTTTCGTCCCGCACGGTCCCAAGCCGCTCCTCATCCGCAGGCAGGACCCCGTCCTGCATCGCCTCGACGGTCGCCTGGATCGCCTGCAGCGGCGTGCGCAGCTCGTGGGCCACGTCCGCGGTCAGCCTCCGCTCAAGTTCCCGGTCGGCCTCGATTGCGTCAGCCATCTGATCGAGCGTCATGCCGAGAACCGCGATCTCGTCATCGCCCGCGAAGCCCGTTCGGGCATCCGACTGACCCTGCCTGAGTGCCCGAGCCGTCGCGGTGATCTTCTCGATCGGCCTGACCATCCGGCCGGCATAGAGGAATCCTCCCACGGAAGCCAACGCGATCGCCACGAGGGCCGCGATGGTGAGGGCCATGAAAGAACCGCGCCTGAACTGGGCGTCTCTCTCGGTCAGCAGCGCGCCGGGCCCATACGCCCACACATGAACCGAACCAACCTGCTCGCCATTGACGATGACAGGCGACGTCACAACCGGAGCGTCAGGCTCCAGTGTGATCGGCTCGATTCCAGCTTGACCGGCTGCCGCCTGCGCTTCAGCCGACTGCGACTGGGTGACGTCGTCGTAGATGATCGTCCCGCTCTGATCGGACACTTGTACCGCGATGCCGCGCATCGAGCCCATTCGCGGGATTGTCGATAGGGTCTCGATGCTCCAGCCGCCATAGACCGGAAATGCCTGCGCGGTTATCTGGGAAATGCCATCTGCCATTCGCTGAAGATCGCCGCGAACGTACTGGTCGAACTGATAGTTCCAGACCGACGAGATGAGCATGGCTGCGAGAGCCGCCGTGATTGCCGCGACTGTCGCGAAGGCGAAGGCGAGACGACGACCAAAGGTGCCCCTCGGGGCCTCGGTCATGGTTCTGCTGTCGTACGACTCAGTCATCCGAGCCGTTCACGGGTGCCTCGAAGCGGTATCCGACGCCGTGAACCGTGAAGATGAAGGTCGGTTCGCGCGGATCGTCGTCCAGCTTGGCGCGCAGGTTCTTCACGTGGCTGTCGATCGTGCGTTCGTAGCCCTCGAAGTCGTAGCCAAGCACCTTCTCAACGAGCTCCATACGGGAGTACACCCGCCCTGGGTAGCGGGCAAGCGTCGTCAGCAGCTTGAACTCACTCGCGGTGAGGTCGAGTTCGCGCCCTTCGAGAAACGCCTTGTGGCCTGACGTGTCGATCTCAAGAGGGCCAAACGCCATGCGATCCCGCTGCGGCTCGGTGTCAACGTGCGCACGTCTGAGCAAAGCCCGCACACGTGCCACCAGCTCGCGCGGCGAGAACGGCTTCACCAGGTAGTCGTCCGCACCGAGCTCGAGGCCGGCGATGCGATCCTCGAGCTCGCCTTTGGCGGTCAGCATGATGATGGGAACGTCAGATGAGTCCCGGATGGAGCGGCAGACGTCCTCGCCCGACACCTTGGGGAGCATGAGATCGAGCACCACGACGTCGAAGCGGTGCTTGGCAAACGCGTCGAGGGCCGCCTGACCATCGGGCGCCTCTGTCACCCAGTAGCCCTCCCGCTCGAGATACGCGGCAACGGCTTCACGAATGGACTTCTCGTCCTCGACCAACAGGACTCTCTGCGTTTCGACCATCGATCCTCCTCACGGTGGCGCGCTTGAGGCCACCCCTCGTGAGCGAAGTGTACGCCCGGTTGGTGGATACCCCCCTCTCTCCACCGAATCTCCGCAGGTCGAGATGGTCATGGGAACACCACCAGGTCAGCGGTGAAGCCCCGCTCCGGACCAAGCTCGATGCGTTTCGTAGGCTCCCCGCCATCGGGGCCGTAGATGAGCAGCTCGCCCGACAATGGGTCGAGCACGAGGAGCTTGTCCCCCCATGCATCCAGCGAGGCCGGCATACCCTCCACCTCGATGGAGCCGCGCGGCTCGAACGTCTCGGCATCCAGCATGACGACCCTCCGACCAGGGTCGGCCGGGTCGATTCCATCGGCGTCTGCCACGGCGATGCGATCCCCGAAGCGGCATGCGCCAATGGGCACCTTCTTGAGTCCCTCGATGTGCGCCTGCCTGCGAACCGAGCCGTCCGCGCTGAACTCGTAGATCATGTGACCATCCGAGGTGTCCATCGAGTCAAGACCGATGACCGTTGTCCGGGGTGCGCCCTCGACCGCTCTGACGGCGCACAGGGGAACGCTCGCCTCCACTGACTCCGAGGCGCCCTTGGACACATCGAATAGTGTCGTCCGCGGAGCAGCGCCCTCGCCCTTGGTCAGTCCCGTCAGCAGCGCATCGCCCTGCCTGAACAAGACGGCCGCGGTGTCAGCGATGTGGAACTTCTCGGTCAGAGTGCGCCGTGCGATGTTTACCCGCGACATGCAGGCGCCCTGGTCTTGCCAGAAGCCGTGAGCCAGTACCGCCTCAGAGCCCTCGACCGCGACCGAGAGCGGGTTAGGTACCTCCAGATCCACGTAGTCGATCCGTCCTGTCTCGGTGTCGTAGACCCCTGCGGCAACGTCGGTGTCCCTGCCCAGACCGCCGCACTGCGCGGTCACCACCGTGCGGGTACGCGAGTCACCATCGATTTCGCCCGCCATCGACCTCAACCGAGTCCGCCTGATGACCTCACCGGACTCGAGATCGACCACGCTCAGATAGGCGCGCTGCCCCTGGCCCGTGAGGGCCACTGCGATCGGGGCGTCGGCGACGCGCCTTCGCACGTCTGGCGCGTTCGTGCATCCTGCTACCCCTGCGACCAGTACGAGCAGTGCGCACAGGCCACGAACCTGCATTCCACGAGTCATATGCCTAACCTCCAGTGGTTGGGTCGAGGCGGGCGCCGCGAATCGGCGCCCGCCCCTCGGACATCAGCCAGCCTTCACGAACACGCAGACCTGGCTATCTTTGACGATGTCGGCAGGCCAGACGTACAAGCCCGTGTTGCCGTCGATATCGACCCCCGAGGTGTACTTGTACGAAGCCCACAGGAGCTTCGAGCAGTACCATCTGGACTGGTCGGACTTACTGGACGTGATCACGTACGGCTCACCCTTCTGGGCCCTGCAGTAGTTCCTGGCGGCCAGGCGCTTCGACGCGCTAAGGGAAGGCACCCAGCACCCATACGCGTAGTCGTACTCGCGATACTTCGTGGGCTTCTCCAGAAGAACCCCGTTGACCGGGGTCGTGTTCGCGCTCCAGATGCACGGTTTGTCGTACCTCTTGGTGCGATTCCATTCGCTCTCGTCCCACTCGCCCGCGTGACCGGTGAGGGTACCGAGCGCGATGACCATGTCGCCGTCGTCGAAATTGGTGAACGACAGCGTGTTCTTCCCATCGCCATTGCCGCCCGCGCTGGACGGAGCAGCGTCAGGGTGGTTGGGTAGGACCGGCTTGGGCAGGTTCCACTGGGAAGGAACCGAGCCGCCGGGGCTCACAGACTTGGGCGCAGCCTGGGCGACGGTGGGGGCGATCAGGGACAGGGCGACAGCGAGCAGCACGGCTCTTGCGTGCATGCGCATGGCGTCCACCTCCTAGTCGGGCGCCCCGCGAGGCGCCCGTTCGATACGGGTAGTCACATCCACGCTCCAACAACGCCCGCGTTGGGTTCTGCGATGCGTGGGACGACCCGATCGGGTCTTTCGCGTACTGCCGTGGCGCGGGACCGTGCTCCGGAGTGCACGGGGCCAAGCGCCACGTTAGGAGGAGTGCCTTACTCGCACCTTGCCGGAATCGGACAGGCGCGAAGTAAGCGTCGGCACGGGAGACCGCCGAGCGGATCGATCACGAGCCGGGATGTCGCTCTTCCACGCCGCCGCCCCAGTGGTAACGCCGCACCGCGGAGGCGAACTCGTCGAACGAATAGGGGATGTCGGGGTGCTGCTCGTAGAGCAGTGGGCGCGCGTGCGGCGGCTTGGTGTAGTCCCGCAGCGGCAGCGGCCGGGTCTCCTCGGTGGTGAAGACGTGGGCTTCGTCGCCGGATGCGCGCAGCAACCAGCCGAAGAGCGGCAGCTGCGAGCGATAGACCTTCCACGCGCTGCGCTTGAACCGGGTTTCTCGGCCCGACAGGACCCGCATGTCGGGCTCACCGACACCTGGGAGCAGATGGCCAAACACAGGAAGGCGCGCGAGCATCTTGCGCTCCGTCGCGTGGTAGACGGGGTACTCCCGCGTCTCAACCCCCGCGAGAGCAGCCCCCTCCCAGGTCGCGAAGTTGACCGCGTCGTGATCCGGGTGCCCGCCCTCGAACGCCGGCACGTACACGAGGTCAGGATTCAGCTCGGCCACGACATCACGTACGGCCTCAACGAGTTGCGGAAGTTGTGACGGAAGCGCGACCGCGTCGAGCTGGGGGAACCGGAGGTTGGCCAGCGGCACGCCCGCCATCAGCATCGCCTTGCGTGCCTCGGAGCGCCGCATCTCCCCGATGTCGGGGCGATCGTCTCGGGCGAACCAGGCCGCGAACACCCGATCGCCCTCATGCACGTGCTCGCGCAGCGTCGCGGCGACGCCGAACTCGTCGTGCGGGTGAGCGGCGAGAAGCAGCACGCGCGCTGATGTCTTCCCGGTCTCGGCCACCTCTCCACGCTAGCACGGCGCGGCGACCAGACGGCGGCGAATGGCCCCGAGCGGCACCAAAGTGGCCGCCGAGCGTGCAGCAGGCTAGCGAAACTCGATGGCCGCGAGCTGTATCAGGGCGATGACGATCGCGATGATCGTGGTCACGATCGAGATTCCGAAGAAGAACCAGCCCACCAGCCCGCCGAGACCCAGCGAGACGGCGGCGACAGCACCGACGGTGGCTCCCCGGTGTCCACCGGACGCCCGCCGCACCGCCTCACTTGTCGCTGAACCCCACATTATTCCGAGAAAGATGCCGCCGAAGCCGATGATCCCGACGAGGATGGCGCCGCCCACGCCCACCGCCAGTCCCACGAGCGACGCCTTGAGCAGCTGGTGCGGCTTGACCAGCATGTACTCGCTTCGCTTGGGCCGGGCGTCCTCGGGGCACTTGTAGCCCACGGGCGTCAGCACCATCTCTTTGGGACAGATCGGCTTTCCGCACTCGGCGCAGCGCATCTCGGTCTCGACGTCGGGATGGTAAGAACAGCGTGCCACGCGGGTCTCCTTCGATCTGCTGGGTGCACGCTCGGAAGTGTATGCCGTGCAAGCCGGATCGCGCTATACCGCAGACCGCTCGCGTTATGGTGCCGTGCCGCCGTCGATGTCGTACATCGCCGACCCGATGGCGGACTTTGCGGCGCTCAGCGTCGAGCCCGAGACTGCCGACGTCCCACCGAAGACCTGCATGTCGACGACGTAGAGGCCGCTTCGCTGAAGCGTCCCGCGCGCGGCCGTGGAAAGGCTCGTCGGCGGCGTGAGCACGAGTGCTCCCCCGTTGTAGCCGGTGGCGACGCCGCCAGCCAGTGCGTCGGGATAGTTTGCGCCGGAGGCGACGCCGATGAAGTCGAATCCGCCGACCATGTCATAGGCGACGTCCTTGTGGAACGTGACGACTTCGGCCGCGGTCAGGTAGCGGTCGCTGCCGTAGACCCAGGCGTTGGCGAGCACCTTGTTCATGTCGTCCGGGTAGCTGACGTCTCGGAAGCCGTAGTAGACCGACTCTGTGATCGAGTTGGGCCCGCCGATGAAGATGACGTAGTCACCAGCGGCCGTGTGCATCGATGACCAGGCATTGCGCACCACCGTGTTGGGACCGGTCGTGGGCGTCAGCAGGATGGGGCGGGCGTCTCGGTAGGCGAAGGGTGAGACCGCGAGCGCATCCGCGAACACATCACCCCGGCAGACGTAGGGCTCCTTGTTGGGCGACGCAGCCTGAACGCGTTTGGCGATGAGTGAAGCGGTGTCGTACCGATCAGCGCCTGCTATGCGGGTGACGTTACCGGCAGGAATTCCGGAGGCGATGACCTGGTTTCGAACCGCGTTACTTACGGAGTTCGTGCCGCCGACGATGATGACTTTGACCGCAGCCACGCCGGCGTTGGTCGCGAGACGGTCGAGTTCGCCCGTGAGTCCGGGTGGCAGCTCGTTCGTCGGAGTCAGCAGAAGCGGAGCGTCGTAGAGGCCGGCGAGCGGAGCTGCGGCGAGTGCATCCGCGAACCCCGCGCCACTGGCCAGCACGACCGTCTCGGCCGCATAGAAGTTGTTCCTCGAGATCTCGATGGCTGTGCCGTAGCGTCCGCTCACACCGGCGCCAGCGACACGGTAGCCGCGAAACGCCGCTTGGTCCGTCTTGGTGCGCAGGAACTCGTTGACGTAACTGTCGATGAGGTCCGGAATCCACAGGTTCGAGTCGCCGATCTGCAGCCCGCGACGGAAGTATGTCAGGTCGCGGCGTGCGCCGGTCGTCTCGGCGAAGGCGAAGACGTAGGGATCGGTCCCGATGAGTCCCGTGAGTGCATAGGAGCCGTCGGCCGCTGTCGTCGTCGTGACCGGGTTGGCGATGTCGAGCGAGGAGCCGTTCCAGCGGTACGCCCGAACGCTGATCCCTTCCAGCGGTGCGATCGGCTGCTCGAACGAATACACGTAGCCGCGCACCACCCCGGGCTCGGATACCGAGGCGTCCGCGGTCTGCGGCGCCGCAAAACCGAGCGCGAGAACCGCGAGAACGAGACATGTCGAGACGCGAATGATCAGGAACCTCCTGAGGCGCGCGGCGGGATCGCGCTGATAGACTCCTTGCACGGACAGGGAGGAGCACAGCGCATGCCACGCTCGACTCGGAGAATCCTCGCATATGACGCGTTGCGCGTCTTTGCGATCCTCACGGTCGTGGCGATTCACACGCTGATGCCGTACCGCGGCACGCTTCCCGCCGGAGCCGCAGTCCGAGTGCTCGACGACGTGCTGCACTACGCGGTCCCTCTCTTCGTCTTCATCTCCGGCGCCTTGGTGTGGCGCTCCCCACTTCCGCCCGGCCTGGTCGCATACCGGAAGTTCATCGCGAAGCGCGCGAGGGTGATTGGACTTCCGTACCTTGCGTGGGCCGGGCTGTTCCTCGGAATCTACGTGTTTCGCGCCATAGACACGCTCGCGGCCCTCGCGCACGCGCCCGGACTGCTACTCACCGGCCACGTCTGGTATCACCTGTACTTCATCCCGATGCTCCTGACTTTCTATGCCCTCACGCCCGTGGCTGCACACATCGCGAAGCGATCACCGGAGCTGTTGGTGCTGCTTGCGTACGCCGTGCGGCTCCTCGCCGGGGCGGCCATCGCCGAGGCGGCGCGCTCGCTGTTTGGGGATCTGGGCTGGTCGTATGCGACGCACGTGATCACGCACCTGCCCCACATGGCCCTCGGCGCGTGGTTCGCCCTCAGGTTCGCGCAGCTTCCATCACCGGTGCGGCGGGCATGGCCTGCACTGCTGATCGCGGGTTTGGGCATCCAGACAGCGGTCGCCGCGGGATGGATCTCCCCTTCCGAGATGACTGTGGTCGCGCGCCGGCTCACCTACGCGGTGCCGATGGCGGCGACGGTCCTCGGCTTCGCGCTGGGCGCGTTCGCGCTGGAGCCGTGGCTCGAGCGCTACCCGACCACGGTGGTGCGCTTGGGCGCGCTGAGCTTCGGCGTGTACTTCGTGCACCCGCTGTTCCTGCTGGCGGTCGACGGAGTGGTCGCGTCATGTAGCGCAGAGGGGTTGTGGATGCGGGCGTGGTTCCCGGTCGCGGTCTTCTCGGCGGTGTCGGTCGCATCTTTCGCCACCTCGGCGATGCTCGGAAGGTACGGCGCGACCTCGTGGCTCATCGGAAACCCGAAGCCGGCGCTCAAGGCCGTCGCGAACTAGAAGACCCAGACGAGGTAGCCAACGTAGAGCGCCATTCCGGTCGCGCCGACCAGTCGTCCGATGCGCCCGCGCCACAGGACGAGTGCGGTGGCGATGGAGACCGCGAACATGATCCACACGTCGAAGGTGGCGATCTGCGCCGGAACGCTCAGAGGCGTGACGAGACCCGCGGCACCAATGATCAGCAGTGAGTTGAAGATGTTGCTGCCCACGACGTTCCCGACGGCCACGTCCGAGTGCCCCCGCACCGCCGCGACGACCGAGGTCGCGAGCTCGGGCAGCGAGGTTCCCACAGCAACGAGCGTCAGGCCGATCACGGCCTCGCTCACGCCGAGCGTGCGCGCGATTTCCGAGGCGCCTGAAACGAGGAGCCTGGAGCCCACGATGAGCATCCCGATTCCGACGACCACGTACGCGACGTTTACCCACTGTGCGCGTTCGGGCGCCTCGAAGTCCTCGGCCTCGTGCTCGTAGAGCTCGGTGGCCTCAGTGGGCCGGCGCTTCTCGGCGAGGTACGCGAGGACGACGTACGCGACCTGGCCGACGAGCAGGATCGCGGCCATGGGACGAGTGATCAGACCGGTCGATGCGAACACCGCGAGTGCCAGGGTCGCTGCGAGCAGCACGTAGAGGTCCCTGCGAATCTCGCGAGGCTTGACCGCGATGGGCTTCATGACAGCCGAGAGGCCCAGGATCAGCAGCACGTTCACGATGTTGGAGCCGACGACGTTACCCAGGGCGATTCCGGTGTTGCCGTTGATGGCGGCGTCCACCGAGACGACGAGCTCAGGCGCCGAGGTTCCCGCTGCGACGATCGTCATGCCGACGAGCAGCGCCGAGATACCTATCTTCTCGGCGAGGGCGACGGATCCGCGAACGAGCGCCTCTCCACCCACGAAGAGCAGAGCGACGCCGGCTATGGTGAGCACTGTGGATAGCATGCGCGTCAGTATGCACGCCGCGAGCCCCGGAGGGAAGTGGGCCGTCGTACTCCGCTGGTAGCATGCCCGGCTACACCCCCGGGCTCTGTGACACGTGGGGCAGCGGCGGTACGATGGCGCCATGCTGCACACCATCGAAAAGCGCATCCGAGAAGCCGATCCCGTCGTCATCGACACGGCGATAGCAGTCGCTCTCGCGGCCATGACCTGCCTGTCGATCTGGCTCTTCTCCGAGATGGCGCCCGACTTTCTCGGCAGCCCTCATGGTGCGGGCGACGGTCCCCCGTTCAAGCCCGAGCGCGCATTCTGGGAGCCGCGGCTCGCGCCCGGCGCGCGCGATTACCTGCTCGCAATCGCGTGCTTCCTCCCGCTCGCCGTCCGGCGACGCTTCCCGTGGGCCGCCTTCGTGCTAACCGGAATCGCCGCAATCGCGTACGGCTCGCAGCCTGCGCCTCCGACGTTCACCTTCCTCGGCCCGATGATCGCGCTGTTCACCCTCGCGGCCAACGCGAAGCGGCGGCTGACAGGCCTGCTCGCGCTGGTCGTCACAGGTGTGGTCATCTCACCTGCGATCATCACGCTGTCGGCCAACTTCGCCGGCGTGCGCGACGTGGTGACAGCGTTCGTGCTGCTCGCCGCGTCCGCCATCCTCGGCGAGGCCGAGCGCAGCCGACGGGCGTACGTCGCCGAGGTCGAGCAGCGAGCCCTCGACGCCGAGAGAACCCGCGAGGAGGAGGCGCTCCGGCGGGTCGACGAGGAGCGGCTTCGCATCGCGCGCGAGGTCCACGACACGGTCGCGCACAGCCTCTCGATCGTGACCGTGCAGGCGGCCGCTGCCGAAGCGCTGCTCGACGAGGACCCCGAGCGCGCACGCGAGTCGATCCGTCACATCCGCCGGACGGGAAAGAACGCGCTGGCCGACCTGCGCTCGGTGCTCACGATCCTGCGAACCAGCGACGGACAGGCCCCGCTCGCCCCGACAGCGGGACTCGACGACGTCGCCGAGCTCGCCGAGACGGCGCGTCAGGCCGGTCTCACCGTGAACCTCACGACCGCCGGCGACTTCTCGGCGGTGCCGGCGTCTGCCGCAGTCTCCGCGTACCGGGTCGTGCAGGAGTCGCTCACCAACGTGGTGCGACACGCCGGTGCCTCGACGGTCGACATGGCCGTGAAGGTCGACGCCTCTCGCGTCACCGTTTCCGTGACCGACGACGGCGCGGGCCCATCCGGCGGCGAGACCGGGCTCGGCATCAAGGGCATGCGCGAGCGCGTAGAGGCGCTCGGCGGCCATTTCGAGGCAGGCCCCTCGTCCGAAGGCGGCTTCCGGGTCCACGCGGTCATCCCGCTGTCAGGAGGTGCGTCGTGACGATCCGGACGCTGATCGTCGACGACCAGTCGCTCGTCCGCGCCGGCTTCAAGGTGCTGCTCGAGACCGCCGGCGACATTGAAGTCGCGGGCGAGGCCGAGAACGGCGAGCAGGCCGTCACCCTGGCCGCCGAGCTGCTTCCCGACGTCGTGCTCATGGACATACGCATGCCGGTGATGGACGGCCTCGAGGCGACCCGGCGGATTCTCAGCGCCCACGGCGACACCACGCGAGTCATCGTGCTCACGACCTTCGACCTCGACGAGTACGTCTACGAAGCCCTGCGCTCCGGCTCCAGCGGATTCCTGCTCAAAGACACCGACGCGGCTCAGCTCATCGAGGCAGTCAGGGTCGTCGCTGCGGGTGGAGCGCTTCTCGCGCCCGGCGTCACCCGGCGGCTCATCAACGAGTTCGCATCGCGCCCCGAGATACGGCAGGCCCACCCCGAGACACTCGACGTGCTCACCGAGCGCGAGCGCGAGGTACTCTCGCTCGTCGCGCAGGGCCTCTCGAACGACGAGATCGCCACCAAGCTGTTCATCTCGCCGGCGACCGCCAAGACCCACGTCTCGCGCGTGATGATGAAGCTCCAGGCTCGCGATCGCGCCCAGCTGGTCGTCATGGCTTACGAGACCGGCCTCGTCGTGCCGGGACCGGGAGCCGACATCTAGCGGCTGTCGTACTCCCCAGGTAGTACTCCAAGTGCCACCCGGCGCCCGACGCGCCGCGCCCCGCTCCGCTCTACGTTGGACTCACTGAAAGATTCCAGCGGAGGTGGAAGATGGCACGATCGAAGTGGTTCCGGCGCTACAGGGGATGGATCGCCCTCGCGGCGCTCATAGTCGTCGCAGGTACGGCCTTCGCGGCCTACAAGTCGACGCAGGAGCCTGTCGCCGAGACGACCTACACGACCGAGTCCGCCGAGGAGGGCACGCTCTCGGTGACGGTCGCGGGCACCGGCAACCTCGCAGTACGCGACCTGGTCGAGGCGACCCCCGCAAGCGCGGGGACGATCGCCACGATCGAGGCCGAAGAAGGTGACGTGGTCGAAGCCGGCGACACGCTCTACACGCTCGACGCGGACGACGCGAAGGCCGCGACCGAGAAGGCCTACTCGAGCTATCTGCAGTCGCTGCAGGGTGTGACCCAGGCCAAGAACGCGGTCTACAAGGCCGAGGCCAATGTCGACGAGCTCGAGGCGCTCCAAGACGAGCAGGCCTCGAAACCCGCGAGTGCGACCCCGAGCCAGGAGAAGGTCGCCGACTCCGACATCACCGCGGCGGAGCGGGACGTGACCGCCGCCAAGCAGGGGCTGACCTCTGCCAACGCGCAGTGCGCGAGCGCCAAGACCGCCTACAACCAAGCCAAGGAGGCCGAGTCGGACCTCGTGGTCGAGGCGCCGGTCGCGGGCATCGTCTGGGATGTCAGCGCCGAGGCGGGCGACAGTACGAGCGGCACCGGGGGCTCATCGTCCTCGGGCGGCACCACCGCCGCGGCGGCGACCACGTCGTCGAGCTCGGCGCCGGTCACCATCGCGCGAGACGGGGAGCTCGCGGTAAGCCTCACCGTCAATGAGGTCGACCTGCCTGCGCTCGAAACGGGACAGCGTGTCGACATCGCCTTCGACGCCCTGCCCGATCTTGCGCTCACCGGCAAGGTGGACGAGATCGGCAAGACCGGCACCGTGGAGCAGGGCGTCGTGTCCTACGACGTCTGGATCTCGCTCGACGTTGACGACGAACAGCTCAAGAGCGGTATGTCGGCCTCGGTGACCATCGTGACCGACGTCGCCCGCGACGTGCTCCTCGTCTCCAACTCGGCGATCAAGAGCGACGACGACGGCCCCTACGTGCAGGTACTCGATGCAGGCTCGGCGGCTCCCCGCCAGGTGTACGTCACCACCGGCCTCGAGGGTTCCAGCCAGACCGTCATCGAGAGCGGGATCGCGACCGGCACCCTGGTAGTGACCAAGACGACCGACTCCTCGGACGAGGAAGAGGACTCCGGGGGCGGCATCGGGGGCGGCTCCATGATGCCGCCGATGGGCGGCGGTGGTCGCTGATGACCACCGTCATCGAGGCCATCGACCTACACAAGGTCTACGACGGAGCCGGCGCCGAGACGCATGCGCTGCGCGGCGTGAGCCTTCGGGTCGAGGCGGGCGAGTTCGTCGCGATCATGGGGCCGAGCGGCTCGGGCAAGTCCACGCTGATGAACATCATCGGGCTGCTCGACACGCCGACATCCGGCATCTACCGCATCGCCGGACGCGACGTCTCCGAACTCGACAGCTGGGAGCTCGCGCAAGTGCGCCGAGAGCAGGTCGGGTTCGTGTTCCAGTCGTTCAACCTGCTGCCGCGCGCCACCGTCATGCGCAACGTCGCGATGCCGATGCTCTACACCCGCGTGGATCCCGACGAGCGCATCGAGCGCGCGTCCCGGGCGCTCGACTCCGTAGCGCTTCCCGAGACGTTGTGGACGCACAAGTCCAACGAGCTCTCCGGCGGCCAGATGCAGCGCGTCGCCGTTGCCCGATCGCTCGTCAACAATCCCTCGCTCATCCTCGCCGATGAGCCCACCGGCAACCTCGACACCGCAACGGGTGAGGCGATCATGGACCTCTTCCGGCGGCTCAACGAAGAAGGCCGCACCATTGTCCTGATCACGCACGAGGCCAACATCGCCGCCTATGCGCACCGCACCATCCGCATCCAGGACGGGCTCGCGCACGAGGAGGTCGAGGCCGCATGAACTTCAGCGATCTGATGGCCGAGACGTTCCACTCACTCGCGTCGAACAAGGTTCGAAGCGGGCTCACCATCCTTGGCATCGTCGTGGGCATCGCGTCGGTCATCGCGATGCTCGGAATCGGCGGCGGCAGCCAGGCATCCATCACGAGCAGCATCGAGTCGGCCGGCACGAACATCCTCACGGTCCGTCCGAGCGACCCCAACAGCTCCGGCGGCGGCCCGCGCATGGGCGGCAGCCAGGTCGAGTCGCTGACCCGCGAAGACGCAGAGGAGCTCCAGAGCGTCGACCTCGTGCAGGCGACCGCCGCGCAGAACTCCGGATTTTCGCAGCTGATCGCGGGCTCGCTCGACATCAACACCCAGCTCATCGGCGTCACCGACACCTACGCCGAGGTCAACGACCTCGAGCTCGCCAGCGGGGCCTTCATCACCGAGAAGGACGACGCGAGCTACGGACGCGTGGTCGTGCTGGGATCGGCGGCAGCCGAGGACCTGTTCGGGACAGGCGTCGACCCGCTGGGCGAGCGCATACGCGCGGGAAGCATGCTGCTCACGGTGGTCGGCGTGCTCGAGGAGAAGGGTGCCTCCGGCTTCACCAGCGTGGACGACGCCGCCTTCATCCCGCTGTCGACTCACCAGCGCTTCATCTCGGCCACCGAGTACGTGTCGACCATCCAGGTGCTCGTCTCGGACAGCGAACGCGTGGATGAAGCCGAGGAGAACGTGACGAGCACGCTTCTCGATCTTCATCAGATCGGCGACGAGTCGCTCGCGGACTTCCAAATCAACAACATGACCGACCTGCTCGATTCAATCACCCAGGTCACCGGCGTCATGACCGCGTTGCTCGCGGCTATCGCGAGTATCTCTCTGGTAGTCGGCGGCATCGGAATCATGAACATGATGCTCACCACCGTCACCGAGCGGACGCGAGAGATCGGCCTGCGTAAGGCGCTCGGCGCCGACGAGAGCGCGATCACGGCGCAGTTCCTCGCCGAGTCCGTGGTCCTCACGCTCGTGGGCGGCGTCGTCGGCATCGCGCTCGGCTGGGGGGTCGCGTCCCTGGTCGCGCCCGCGCTCATCGGCGGGCCCGCCGTGGTCTCGCTCACCTCGATCGTGCTGGCGACGGGCGTCTCGGCAGGCATCGGAGTGGTGTTCGGCTTCTATCCCGCGCGTCGGGCGGCTCGGATGAGCCCGATCGAGGCGCTCAGGTACCAGTAATCGGACTGCCGTCCCGCGACGGCGCGAAGGGAGTGACGCATGAAGTACGCACTGATCACGCTGGGGGTGGTGGTTTTGCTCGCCGCCGCCTTCTGGGGAGGGACGCTGTTCGCCGGTGGCCAGGCCGCCGGCCCCGGCGGACCCGGCGGAGGCTTCGCCGAGCTGAGCGCATCCGAGCGCCAGGAGCTGCAGTCGATGTCGGACGAGGAGCGCCAGGCGTTCTTCGAGGATAAGGGCATCGACATGCCGGCCGGCGGCCCGGGCGGTATGCCGGGCGCCGACGGCGCGACCGCAGGCCGCCGTGGCGGTCCGGGCACGCTCGAAGGCACCGTGGCGGCGATCTCCGGCGAGGAGGTCACCGTGGCGCTCACCGGCGGCGGCTCGACCGTCGTCTACGTCGACGCCGACACCGTGAAGGCGGTGGCCGAGGGCTCGACAGGGACCCTCTCCGAGGGTGCCGAGGTCTTGGTGTTCGCCGAGCCCGAGGCTGACGGCGTGATGACCGCCCGAGCAATCGTCGTGAAGTAGCCGCCCGTCAAGCGGCCCGTGTCACACCCGCCCCGGCATCGATACGCGAGCCGGGGCGGCCGTGTGCCCGGACTTGACCCGGGTCAAGGACATCGCCGCACGGACGGTCTACTCTCGGCGCATGGTACGCGCGAAACCCCTCCGATACGGACTGCTCGGGCTCGGCTGGCTCTCATTGGGACTGGGAGCGGTCGGCCTTGTGGTTCCCGTGCTGCCGACCGCGCCGTTCGTCCTCCTGGCAGCCGCGTGCTTCATGCGCAGCTCCGAGCGGATCCACGCCTGGCTCATCGGGCACCCGCTCTTCGGCCACCACGTCGAGGACTACCTGGCGGGTAGGGGCCTGCGAGCCCGAACCAAGGCTGTCGCGCTCACGACGTTGTGGGCGAGCGTGACGCTCTCGGTCGTGCTCTTCATCCCGCTGCTCGTCGCCGACCTCGCGGTTGCGGCGATCGCGCTCGCCGTCAGCATCTACATCCTGCGTCTGCCCACGTGCGATCCGGAGCACTCGGCCTGCCGGATCTAGCCGCCTTGGCGCGGAATCTCGAGGGTCCGATGGTGCTGGAAGATCTGCTCGCCCTCGTCGTAGGCCTCAAGCACGTCGAGCACGTAGAAGTTCGCGGCGTCGCACCACATCTCGCTCGACACCACCACACGCACGTCCCAGCCCTCACGCTCGAGCTCGAACTTGCGCTCGCAGTGAACGCGCGCCGAGAGCGGATCGCCCGCGACGATTTCGTACCGGTCGACCGCCGCCTCCAGATGCCGCGTGCCCGACTCGGCGATGCGCCCTTCGTGCATCTCGCGGTCCTCGATGACCTGCAGCCCGCTCGGCTCGTCTCGTGTGACCACGCGCGTACGCGAGCCGACCGGGCCCTCGGCGTAGGCGAGCGGCTCGGCGGTCTCCGGCTCCCCGAACACGACCGCCGCCTCTCCCCCCTCTTCCGAGAAGACCGGCAGCGTGAGCGTGCTCTTCGCACCCGCATGCACCGCCAGCGTCACCGGCGTCGGTGACGGCCACGCGTGCGGCCAGTACATCGGCGAGACCGCCAGCCGGAGCCGGTGACCCGCCTCGACGGCCTGCCCGATGACGTTGAGGTCGATCTCGACGCGCATCGGCTCACCGGGCGTCACCGGCACCACCGTCTCGTGCGCGGAGTCGTGCGCGAGGTTCGCCTGGTTCCACGTCAGCAGCGCCGACGTGCCGTCCGGAGCCACGTCGCACAGGCGCACAGCCACGGTGGCGAGTTCGGCGTCCGCCGACAGCGTCAGCACGACGCGCGGCCTGCCGAGCACCTCCACCCGCTCGACGAGCGGAGCGGTGTCGAAGCACAGCGAGCGAGCGTCCTCGTCGCGCTGGTCGTCGGGCATCTCGGCGTCGTTGCCGCTGGGACACCACACGCCCGCCGCGGCCCCGCACCACGTGTCACTGCCGATCTCGCGAACGCCCTCGACCCCCTGCCCCGGCTCGGCCAGCGAGCCGTCGGCCGAGAGCTCGAACGCGCGGGCCGAGACATCATGCGGCGGCCAGGTCCGCGCGGTGACCCACCTGCCGGGCCGCTCGCTATGGTCGCGCGAGGGGGGCGCGGACTCCTGCATCCACGCGCGCAGAAGCGGGAGTCGGTCGGCCCCGTTGTCGATGCCTTTGAGCCAGCGGTCCCACCACGACACGCACTCTTGGAGGAACCCGATGCGGGGTCCCGGCATCGCCTGCTCGGGAAACGCGTGCGCCCACGGGCCGATGATGCCGGCGCGCGGACAGGTCAGGTTCTCCAGCATCCGGGGAACCGCGTTGGTGTAGGAGTCCGCCCACCCGCCGCCCAGCAGCACGGCCGCCTCCACCGCCGAGTAGTCCTCGGCGATCGAACCGTGCTTCCAGAATGCGTCGCGCAGCTGGTGCAAAACCCAGTCCTCGATGTAGTGCGGAGTCCGCTCGAGCCGCTCGAGCCACCCCTCCCGCCAGTCCTCGACGAAACGCGGGTCCGCGGGAACGGCGGTGTAGGCGCGCATCCACGTCGCCCACTTGAGCATGTCGGAGCCGAGCAGCACGCCGCCCTGATAGTGGCAGTCGTCGAGGTAGCGGTCGTCGGTCGAGTGGAGGCTGATGACGGCCTTGAGCGCCGGCGGGCGCCGCGCCGCGATCTGCAGCCCGTTGAACCCGCCCCACGAGTAGCCGATCATCCCCACCGCTCCGCTGCACCAGGGCTGCTCGGCGAGCCAGGCAATCACCTCGAGCGCATCGTCGTGCTCCTGCCGCAGGTACTCGCCGAGAAGCACGCCGTCAGAGTCCCCCGAACCGCGCAGGTCGACGCGCACCGCCGCGTAGCCGAACCCGGCGAAGTAGCGGTGCCGGGTGGAGTCCTGGCGAGCGTACATGTCGTCCTTGCGGTACGGCACGTACTCGAGGACTGCGGGCACCGGGGTCTCGGCGGCGTCATCGGGCAGCCAGATGCGCGCCGACAGCCGGGCCCCGTCGGAGAGCGGGATCCACTGGTGCTGGATCTCGGTGAAGGTATGTGGGAACTCGGTTCTGATGGTCATGCATCCAAGGTACCCGAAGGGCGCGCGCCTTCCGTCGCGGTCACCCGTGTACGGGGCACCGCGCTCAGGTGGAGCGCCCCGTGTTCAGACTCTCGAGCAGTGCCTGCACCGTACTCCACAGGCTTTCGACATTGGCGATGAACGCATCCTCCACGTCTTTGAGGAAGCCGATGACGGTGGTCGTGTGATCCTCACCGGCAGTGATGACCGCATCGTGGTTCGCGACGTCTGAGACGTCCACGAGCGTGCTCCAGCCCAACTTGCCCGACGAGCAGTTGAGCCAGAACGCGAGGAACTCCGCACGCGCCTTCACCCTCGGGGCGCTGCGCTTGTCGAACGTCAGCACGGTCGCGACGTCAGCGGGCTGCAGCCCGTCGAACTCCGCCGACCCCGCGCCGATCGTCGCGAGCATCGCAGCCATGTCGGCCGCCGTGTAGTCGCGATCCCACTTCTTCCAGTAGCTCACCGTGCTCGGCTGGTTGCCGTAGCCCTCCTCGAACACGCTGAAGTCGGCTGAGCCGGCGGCCCCTTCGGCGACCACGACCACGGACCCGAACACACCTGATGTCTGCCACTGCGAGCCGGCCAGTTCCATCCCCACCAGATACGCCGCTGCCGGGCACACCGCGGTTCCGTTGGGATCCACTCGGTAGAAACGGTAGACGCCGCCGGCGTCCGTGATCGCGGTCTCGCCTGTCTCCTCAAGGACGACCTCGACGCCGCCCACCCCGCTGCCGTAGACCTCGTGGGTGACCCGCCCCTCGATCCAGCCGTACTCCAGGCTGCCGAACGCCATCGTCTGCGTGCATCCGCAGCCGATCGTCACCGAGCCCACATCGGGTGTTGTCGTGCGCCAGCCGGGCTCGACCACGGAGCCGTCCGGCGCGAGCCGCAGCTCAGGGAGTGCCTCGCTCACCGAGACGTCGCACGGCAGCAGCCCGTCGAGCCGAGCCACCCCGGTCTCATCGGTGAACACGGTGACCTCGATCGGCGTGCCCTCCACGCACACGCCGGTGACTTCGAACGCGCGGCCGCTGACCGGCGCTTCGCCCTCGTCACGCATGCCGTCACCGTCGGTGTCGTCGTACGCCGCGATGTCGAGCCCGCACAGGTGCACCGCGCCGAACTCCAGCCCCTCGACCACACCTCCCGAGAGGACCTCGAACTCGCCGGTCGGCGCACATGTCGCCTGCCAGCCTTCGGCCGACGACAACTCAACCCGGTAGTGACCGGGACGCAGCCGGTCGAAACAGAACGCGCCGACATCGCAGGTGGCGATCGTGGTCTCGACAGACCACGCACCCTCCCCAGCTTCGCGTAGCAGCGCCACATCCCATCCGACGAGGCCGGTCTCCTCGGCACTCGCATCGCGCACGTCGTCGACGTCCGCGTCACTGAACGCCGAGCCGGAGATGCTCGCGTAGCGCACGTCGAGAATCGGCTCGGGTTCGCAGCAGATGCCTGCCTCAACGGTGACCTCGCGAGTCGGGCCGGCCGATGAGTACCAACCGTCTTGCGGCTCACCGGTCAGCACGTAGTCTCCGATCGGTACATCGTTGAAAGCGTAGGCTCCTTCGGCATCGGTGAGAACGGGCGCTCCAACCGTGGTGCCGTCCGCGCGGCTGAGCGTGACGGCCAGCCCTGCCGCCGGCGGTTCCCCGGCCTCGGCGACACCGTCACCATCCACGTCCTCGACGCGCACGCCGGCGATGTCGCCTACCTGCACGTTGCCGAACTCCACATGCAGTTGAGCACCCGGCACGACCGTCACGGTCGAACTCTCCGAGACGGTCGGCATCCATGCGGATTGCGGAGCCTCGCGCACGACGTACTCCCCGAAGCCCACGTCAGCGAAGTCGTACGTGCCATCGGCCCCGCTCGTCGCGCTCTCGACGACCACGCCTTCCCGGACGAGCTCGACCGTCCATCCGGCGATGCCCGCCTCGCCGGCGTCGTGTGCTCCGTCCAAGTCGAGGTCTTCGAAGACCTCGCCTCCGATACGACCAAGCTCAGCACCCATGAATGTCAGCGTCACGTGCTGACCTGAGGTGACCGACAGGCTCTGCGCAGGTGCGGGCGTCCAGCCCGCTCTTTGCTCCGGCGTGACCACGTACGCACCAGGTCGGAGATCCACCCATGACGGAGCCGACTCGAGTACGGCCGCGGTCACGAGCGGTGCGCTATACGGCGTCCCGCTTCCCGACGCCAGAGTCATCGCCCATCCGGCGAGCAGCGGCTCGCCTTCATCCCATGTGCCGTCGACATCGAGGTCGCTCACCTTCAGCGGCGTGATGCCTGCGAGCTCCATGCTCCCGAAGTTGACGTTGCGAATCACCGCCCCCGAGGCCAGTGTCTTTGTCTGGTATGGCACCGCGACCGGGAACGTGCGGAACCACCCGGACCTCAGGACCTGCTCGATCTGATACGTACCGGGGTCGAGTCGCAGTGCGTAGGCACCGGAACCATCGGTGAGCGTCTCGGCCACCACGGTGCCGTTCATGCTGGCGCGCAACGTGATGCCGGCGAGCTTGGGTTCCGAGATGGCGTAGGCCCCATCGCCGTTGGTATCACTCCACGCGAAGCCCTCGATGCTGCCGAGCCGGATGCCGCTGAAGTTGTTGCCGCCGAAACTGCGGCCCGCACTCGACGGCCCCTCGGCGATTGTCACAAACCGGCTTGTCGGCGACGTCGATCGCCAATCCGCCCGCTCCTCCTCGACGACCCTGTAGGTTCCGGGGGGCAGCCCCGCCCGTCCGTCGATCACGAACTCGTACGCGCCGCTCGCGTTGGTGTAGGTGGACGCGCGCAGAGTGCCCGCAAGATACAGATCGATCCGCCACCCGGAGACGCCTGCCTCGCCCAGGTCCTTCACGCCGTCGAGATCCGTGTCCAGGTACTTCACGCCGAGGATCTTTGGCGGCGACGGATTGTGCGCGTGATTCGTGTGCGCTCCGGACACCTTCGCGATGAACGAGTCGCCGTTGCTGTACGAACGGAACGTGCCGCCCACCGCGAACAAGCGGTTCACGTAGGTCCACCAACGTCCATCCAGCAGAAAACTCGTGCTGTTCATCGGGGCGTTCGAGGCCCACGCCCTGGCCTCTGCGAGCTGCACCACCTCAACCGTATCGGCCGAGTAGTACGCGAAGTTCTCGTCGAAGCCGTAGGAGCGATACTCCTCGATGGAGCCCATGACCTCGGCCCGGCTCCACACTCCCCCGTAGACGATGTCGGCCTCGGGTGTGCCCGGATAGCCGGCGTCATCGGCAGGCCACGCCGCACCTGCGGATGTCGGCGCGAAAGGCACGAAGGTGAGGATGAGCACGGCGATGACCGCGCTGCGCCCCATCCGCGACCATACGGTCAGAGCGGCACGTGTCTGAGACATGGTGATCCCCCTGGTCCAGGCATGACAGGATAAGGATCGCGAGAAGCAGAACGGTGCGACGCCACCCACGCAAGCCGGGCCGGCACCCGACTGGCCGTCGCCGTTCCTGTGTTGTTGAAATCCCCCACGTTCACGCTACCCCCGTCGCGGGCCTCCGGAAGCATGAGTGGCATCGTCCGACAGTGTGAGATCGGCGTACGGAAGTGCGAGAGTGCATCTTTCAGTGATCTGTGTTACAGTGCATGCACGGGCCTAAGAAGGCTCGATGGATTGCGACGTGACACACCGCATTCAAGCGGAAGTCGCGTCGTTTTGTTTTGCCCCCAAATGTGGGGCGAGAGGATGGTTTTTGATGGCTGAAGGTAAAGTGAAGTGGTTCAACGCTGACAAGGGTTATGGCTTCATCGAGCGTGAAGGTGGCGCCGACCTGTTCGTCCACTTCTCCGAGATCCAGGGCGAGGGCTTCAAGACCCTCGACGAGGGTCAGGCCGTCTCCTTCACGGAGTCGACGGGCCAGAACGGCAAGCCGCAGGCAACGAGCGTGCGCGCCATCTAGGCCGTAGTTCATATGTGCTTGCGAGCGGGGCGGTCCTTCGGGATCGCCCCGCTCTCTTTGTACTGGGTCCACACGGCGAGGAGCTGCCCGCCCCGGCAGCGCCCTCGTCGGCAAGATTGCGCGGTTTAGGTACAGTTGTACCTATACGGACGACTCATCTCCGAGAAAGGTGCCCAGCATGGCCACAGGTATCGTCTTCACCCTCACCGGGCCCGACCGCGTGGGCATCGTCGAGGAGGTAACCAAGGCCCTGCTGGACCTGGGCGCCAACGTCGAGATGAGCCGGATGGCCCGGCTCGGCGGTGAGTTCGCCGTGCTGTTGCTGGCGACGGCGCCGGACGGCGGCGCCGACATCGATGCCGCGTTCGCCCATCTCACCGACGCCGGGTACAAGCTGACGGTCACCACGACCGAGCCCTCGGCGGTCAGGCCCGGCGGTCTGCCTTATCGCATCGAAGTCACCGGTGCCGATCACGAAGGCATCATCCACGAGATCGCGTTCGGGCTGTCGCAGGCCGGCATCAACATCGAGTCGATGGAGACCGGCACCACGCCCGCGTCGGTCACGGGCACCCCGCTGTTCGCGATGAAGGCGCTCGTCGCCGTGCCGCAGAGCGTGGCGGATACCGACTGGATCGGCGCGCTGACCGAAGCCGCGAACCAGAGCAACGTCGACGTCACCATCGTCGCTGCCGACGCGGTATGAGGGTAACCGCCCCGGTTCGAGCGTCCCGCACCTACACACAGCACCTGATCGGCTCCCCCGCCGAGGTGTTTCCGCTGCTGTGCCCCGTCCGCGAAGCCGACTGGATCGAAGGCTGGGACCCGCTCCTTGTGGTCTCGGAGTCGGGAGTAGCCGAGCCCGACTGCGTATTCGTCACTTCCGCCGAGCCGGTCGACGCGGTCTGGTACGTCACGCGGCACGAGCCCGACACCGGATTCGTCGAGATGCTCAAGATCACGCCGCAAGTCACCGCGTGCCGCCTCTCCATCCAACTGGCGGCGACCCCGGAGGGTTGCGACGCGGAGGTCCGATACACCCACACGAGTCTCGGCCCGGCAGGCGACGAGTTCGTAGCTGCGTTCACCGAGGAGTACTACGGAGAGTTCATGCGCGACTGGGAGTCTCGGCTGAACCACTATCTGTGCACCGGCGAGATGCTCGCAGGAGAGCGATAGGGCGCGCTATTTCAGCTGCTCCAACGCTGCCGCGGTGTCTTCCAGTTCGTCTTGCGTCACTCCGACGCCGAAGAGCGCGAGATTCCCGTTGGAGGATGGCTTCACGATCACCACGGACGCCGTGGCCGTGTCGGTCGAGTACCACCCGAAATCGACGTCTCGGAGGAACGTGGCATCCAGTCCGCCGAAGTCCGAAGGTGACGCCGTTTTGCCTTCCGTGCCAGCGCCCATGTCCCAGCTACCCTGGAGCAGCAGCAGTTGGTCCTCGCCACGAACAAACCGGATTGCGGCAAAGTCGTCTACCGCCGAGTCCTCATCCCGCAGCTTGAAGACAGTACCCTCTCCGGGTTCCGAGAAGACGAAGCCGTCAGGCACCTGCGTGAATGCGAACAGTGACTGCTTCCACACGTCCTCGACCTGTGCGATCGCAGCCCGCGCCTTCGCCACCTCAGCGTCCTGTGCGTCCTGTGCGTCCTGTGCGTCCTCGGCAGGAGCCGCCGATTCAGGCTCGGCGACCTCGGGAGACTCAACCTGACTTGTCTCTTGGCTCACCGGTATCGGCTGCGTCGGCTCCGAGGGACTCGCCGCGCATCCCGCCGTCACCGTCGCCAACAGCACTGCAACCACAAGCCCGCACCTGCGCGCACGCTCCATACTTCACGCCCTCCCCTTCGACCTCCGGATGATTTCTGCCAGGTCGGGAGTTACCCGTGTGTGCCTGTCGGTTCACTGCCGCTCACACAACGAACTGGTAACAACTGTGAGGGATAGGACGCTCAGTACCTCCGCCGGGCGCGGGCTCTCTCGGCCATCGCCTCTCGGTCACGCGGCGGAGCGTGTGTGACGAGCGACTCCGTCAGCTCGGCGGTGGCTGCAGCAACCGCATCGACAGCGCGCCTGAACGCCGCTTCGTTGGCCGCCGACGGCGACCGGTAGCCGCTGACCTTCCGGACGTACTGCAAGGCAGCCTCACGGATCTCGACGTCGTCAGCAGGCGGGTCCAGGTTGTACAGGGTCTTGATGTTGCGGCACATGGACAGGGCCTCCGTTCGGTTATCTGAGGTGATTCCCAAGAATGGGCACGAGGTTTTATCCGGATAGTATTGACGTCCGAGAGTTTCACCCGGATAATACCCGCTATGCCCCCGCACCCCGAGAGGACTCACACCCATGGGACCTGATAGCGTCACCGGCTGTACCGCCTTCGCAGGCCACCGGCAGATAGCCTCCGGACCCGTCGCCGAGGTCGCCCGAGCCGTGCGCGAAGCTCTCGATGCCGACCCCGCGCTGAGCGTCCTCGTGTTTGACGACGCGACCGCCAACCAAGTCGAACTCGATCTGCGCGGCACGCCCGACGAAGTCGCGGCCCGTCATGAGGTGCCTCCCGCAGCGCCGCGCGGACCCGGTCGGCCCAAACTCGGTGTGGTTGCGCGCGAGGTGACGCTCCTGCCTCGGCACTGGGAGTGGCTCGCGTCCCAGCCGGGCGGCGCGTCGGTGACGCTCCGCAAGCTCGTCGAAGAGGCGCGCAAGGCGAATGCCGACTCAGACGCCGCGCGAGTCGCGCGGGACGCGGCGTACCGGTTCATGCTTGCGGCGTGCGGGAACTTGCCCGAGTTCGAAGAGGTCACTCGCGCGCTCTACGCCGGCGACCACGCCCGCTTCAACGGCCTCACGGATGCGTGGCCCGCCGACGTTCGCGACTACGCGCTGTGTCTCGCTTCGGACGGTCTCGAGTAGCGAACGCGATCTAGTGCGGTATCAGGAACTCGCCGAGCAGGAACACGATCACGAACAGCGCCGGCACCAGAGTGACCAGCGTGACGAGCGAGCGTTCGTGCTGCTTGATGATGGCGATGAGCCCGACGACTCCCGCAGCGAACCCGCACCCGAAGAGCACGATGCCCCAGTACGGCATGTAGGTGCTGCTGAACTCGTTGAGTGACTCGTTGGTGCTCGTCCCAAACACGGCAAGCAGCGCGGCGTTGATTCCCATACCCACCACAAACACCGCGGCAAGCCACATAGACCACTTGCCGAGCGTCGTCTTGGGAAGCCCTGCATCGAACCCCTGGCGGGTCATACCACCGGTGGCGGGCCCCCCAGCCATCTGCGTGGATGACATGGCGCCCCTCCTAACATGGACATTCGGGGTGACCGCGGCGCGGCCCCCCTCAAGAGGATTGTCCCCTCTTTGAGGGCGGCACGCCGCGGTCAATCCGCGAACGGCAAGGCTTCTCGGCAGGCGACGACTACTCGTCGCGCTTGGTGACCTCGATGAGGTGGTAGCCGAACTGCGTCTTCACCGGGCCGTGTACCACGCCGACCTCGTCGTTGAAGCACACGTCGTTGAACTCCTTGACCATCTGGCCGGGCGAGAACACGCCCAGGTCGCCGCCCTGACGGCCCGACGGACACTGCGAGTACTGACTGGCCATCTCGGCGAAGTCCTCGCCATCGGCGATGCGCTGCTTGATGTCGTTGCACTGCTCCTCGGTGGGAACGAGGATGTGACGTGCCTGTGCTCGGGCCATGTGTCCTCCTGAATGACGAACTTCCGTACGAAAAGGTATAGCAGATGCGGCTCCGAGCTTAGAGCCCGGACCCGAGATCGTCGGTGAGGCGGCGCCAGATGCGGTCCCCTCGGCGGCGAATGCGGCGAATCACGATCGGCGACATCCTGCGCGCCTCATCGATGCGGCCGGTGAGGTAGGAGCGCAGCTCGTGGACCTCGTCGGGGGTCCATTCGTCGAGCAGACGCTGGACGGCGTCGACTGACAGCTCCGTGTCGCCAAGCTGGCGCAACCGTGCGACAGCTTGCTCGGGCAGCTTCGCCAGCGGATCGCCGAGCTCTCGGAGTCGCTCGCGCACCTTCTCGAACTCGACAGACACGGCCTCTTCCTTGTCGCGGTCGAAGGCCGCGAACTCGTACTCGAACGGAATCTCGCGAATCGGGCGGCCCGTGACGACGTAGAGCTCGGAGTAGAGGTACTTGAAGGCGAGCGTGACCAGCCCCTCTTTCTCGATGCGGCGCATCGAGGTGCGCATCGGGGCAAAACGCAGGATGCGGAACTTGCCGAGTTCGGAGGCCCGCTGGACGTACTCGTGGTCCTCGGCGAGCACGAGCGTCTCGTCGAAACCTCCGATGCGCTCGTGGATGTCTCGGCGGACCAGAATGCAGAAGCCGGGGGCGTGCGGCACCACGTACTGCATGAGCTGCAGGTACACGTTCACGACCTCGCACGCGAATACATTGCCGGGCGTGCGCTCGAGCGGCTCGACCTGGCCTGCGGCGACGAACAGCTCACGCTCGGCGAACTCGGCGAGAGCGCGCTCGATCCAGTCAGGAGTCGGCTCGTCATCCGCGTCGAGAAACAGGATGAGGTTGGTGGTCGCCACCGCAGCGCCGGCGTTGCGGCCAGCGGCCGGCTTACCGCCGTCGACGACGATCGCGCCCGCCGCTCGCGCGACCTCGCGGGTGGCGTCAGTGGAGTCGGCGTCCGCGATCACGATCGCATCGGGCGGTCGGGTCTGTTCGGCGAGCAACGGGAGCAGGAGCGGCAGGCGCTCCGCCTCGTTGAGCGCGGGGATGACGACGGTGAGCGTTGGTTCGGCGGGCAGAGGCGCGAGCGTCATGCCGGCCGCCCCACAGAGGGCGAGCGCTTCTCCCGCCACAGGATCCAGGCCGCCAACGCCCATGCGACACCCGCGGTCGCGAACGGCACGAGCGGGCTCGGCTGCACCATGATGACGATGGTATTGACCACGTTCGCCCACGCGTGAAGCGTGATGTTGAGCGGTACGCTCCCGGTCGCGTTATAGACCCACGCGTGTGCGTAGCCCGCCGCCACGATGCTCATAGTGAATCCGGCGAGGGTCAGCGGCAGCATCCATATCGGCGCCTGCCGGTTCAGGTAGACCATGAACGGGACGTGCCACAGCGCCCACACCAGACCGAGATTCCAGTTCGCGCTCTCGAAGTCGTAGGTGCGCTGGAGCAACGGAACACCAAAGCCGCGCCAGCCGGGCTCCTCGAGTCCGCTGGTCACGAGCTGCACGGCGACCATCGACAGCACGACCGATAGTGCCGGCACCTCTCCGAACGTAGGCGCCTGCCGTCCGAATACCCAGGAGATCACGACGACGAGCGCGCCGAGCGCCACGGGCCACGCGGCGACAAACCCCCACCAACGGAGCGGCGCACGGAACCGAACGAGCGATGCTGCCCACTCGCCGAGACGGTCACGCGCGGTTGTGGCAAGCACGATCGCGGCGGCGAGGAAGGGCCCGTAGACAGCGAGCTGGAACATGATCGCGTAGACGAGCCCGGCACCCTCGAGCCCTTGCCACGCGGCGAACCCTGCCTCGAGAGTCGGTAGGACCGCACCGGTCCTCGCCGAGTAGACAAGTGCCGGTATCCACAGCGCCCAGGTCCATGCACACGCGACGACCGCGTAGAGCAGGAAGCTCCGCCGGTCCTCGGCAGGCATCTTGGCTCGTGGTGCCCGATCCCCCATCGCTCCTCCTCGACAGTCAGACTTCACAGAATTGTAGCCGAGAGCGGTGGCCACTCACCGACCGCAAGCGACGCTGACACGGGTATCCTGCATGCAACGCCCATGCGAACAGGGAGCCCGATGACCAACTCACATGACCCGCACGGCGCCGAACGTCTCGGCCTCGGGAACGACTCGCGGCTGGTCCGCTATGACAACCTCCTCGACATGTGCGGAGATGTCGACCACCCGACCCCCATCGTCCGCGTGAACCACATTCTCGACAACGAGGACGTCGCACTCTATGTGAAGTGCGAGTGGGTGAACCCGTTCGGCTCGATCAAGGATCGCACCGCGAAATGGCTGCTCAGCGGCCTCATGGAGCGTGGCGAGCTCGACGGCAAGACGGTGATCGAGGCGACCTCGGGCAACACGGGCATCGCACTGGCCGCCATCGCGACCCTTCTCGGCGTCAAGATGGTCGCAACCGCGCCGCACATGCTCTCCACCGAGAAGACCGCACTGCTGCGCGCATTCGGCGCCGACCTGCGGCTCACGTCTCCGGACGATTCGTCCGGGCTGCACCCGATGGACCTCGCCTTCCAGCTCGCCGAGAAGATCATGGCCGCGCATCCGGGCGAGTACGTGATGCCCAACCAGTACGACAACGCCGACAACGCCCGGGCGCACTACGAGTCGACGGGTCCTGAGATCTGGCGTCAGACCGAGGGCCGCGTGAAGTACTTCTTCGCCGGACTCGGGACCTGCGGAACCGTGGTGGGGACGGCGCGCTACCTGAAGGAGCAGAATCCGGACGTCCGGATCATCGCCATCGAGCCCGTTCCCGGTCACCATATCTCCGGTCTCAAGAACATGGAGGAGACGGCGGTCCCGGGCAATCTCGACCGCTCGGTGATCGACGAGATAGTGATGGTGGACGACGAGATGACCGACGCCGTCGCGCGTCGGCTGTACCGCGAAGAGGCACTCATGGTCGGGCCGTCGGCCGCAGCGATCGCAGCCGGTGCGCTCAAGTACCTGCGCGAGCCGGGCCGCTCCGGCATCGCCGTGTGCATCGCGCCCGACAGCGGGCAGAAGGCCGCGAGCTACCTCAATGAGATCATGGGGTAGCCGGACCTAGAACTCGCACTCCTCGAGCTTCGCGAAAACGACGTCCACCCTGCCGAGGAACTCCCACGGGTCGAACACCTCGTCGAGGGTGGCGGCGTCGAGCGGGCACTCGGGGTCGGCCTCGAGCAGTTCTCGGTAGGTCATGCCTTCGCGCGCCTGCTGGATGTCGTCCCACACCTGCATCGCATTGCGCTGCACGATCGAGTAGGCCGCTTCGCGGGTGATGCCGGTGTCGACGAGCTTGAGCAGCACGCGCGAGCTGTAGATGAGACCGCGGGTCGAGTCGAGGTTGGCCTTCATGCGCTCCGGATAGAGCACCATGCCGTCGAGGATCCACTCGAGCTTGCCGAGCAGGTAGTCGAGACCGATGGTCGAATCGGCGAGCACCACGCGCTCCGCCGAGGAGTGGCTGATGTCGCGCTCGTGCCACAGGGCGACGTTGTCGAAGCCCACCTGCGCGTTGGCCTTGACGACGCGCGCGAGACCGCAGACCCGCTCGGCGGTGATGGGATTGCGCTTGTGCGGCATCGCCGAGGAGCCCTTCTGGCCCTTGGCGAACGGCTCTTCAGCCTCGAGAGTGTCGGACTTCTGGAGCGCGCGGACCTCGGTTGCGATCTCCTCGGCGGTCGCGGCGACGGTCGCCATGGCCGCGAGGAACTGCGCGTGTCGGTCGCGCGGGACGACCTGGGTCGAGAGCGGCTCCGGCGTGAGGCCGAGCTTCTCGCACACGAACGTCTCGACGAACGGATCGATGTTGGAGTAGCTGCCGACGGCGCCGGAGATCGCTCCCATCGCCACGACCTTGCGCGCCTGCTTCAGGCGCTTGCGGGCGCGCTGCATCGCCCACGCCCAGCGGCCGAACTTCATACCCATGACCATCGGCTCGGCGTGGATGCCGTGGGTCCGGCCCACGCACAGCATCTCGCGGGTCTCGAACGCGCGGCGCTTGCAGATCTCGCCGATGCGGCTCACGTCGTCGATGAGGATGTCGCACGCCTGCATCATCTGGTAGCACAGTGCCGTGTCGCCAAGGTCCGACGAGGTCATCCCGTAGTGGACCCAGCGGCTGGGCTTAGGGTCGTCTTCGCCGAGACCGGCATCGATATGCTCGGCCATGTTGGTGAGGAACGCGATGACGTCGTGGTTGGTGACGCGCTCGATCTCGTCGATGCGCTCGACCTCGAACGCGGCGTTGGCGCGGATGTGCGCGGCCTCCTCGGCGGTGATCCCGATCTGGCCGAGTTGGGCCTGGGCCTCACACGCGAGGACCTCGATCTCCTTCCAGATCTCGAACTTGTTCTCGAGCTCCCAGATGCGAGCCATCTCGGGACGGGAGTAGCGAGGGATCATGAGGAGAGCCTTTCAGCGCGACAACGGTGCAGGGGCACATTATCGCAGGGGACGGCGCGGGGGGCGAGTGCGGGGGCGGCAGTGCCCGCTAGTCCTCGCGATCGGGACGCTTCCACAACCGGAAGCGATCACCGAAGTCGCCCGTCATCGGCTCGTTCTTCTCGGACCACCGTTTGATGAGAAACAGGACGACCCAGAACAGGAAGAAGACGAAGAGTATGGCGCCTATCGTGAGGGCCAGTTCCATCTACCCGAGCCTCCCGCGCCCGACACCGGGTAGGACCCGCCCGGTCTTCTCGGCATACGCGGCGTACTCGTCGCCGAACGACTCGAGCATGAGTCGCTCTTCGCGCCCGACCCGCTGCGCATACATCCACGCGAACGCGAGCAGGGGCGGCACGCCGGCGATCCAGTTCGAGGTCAGGAGCAGCATCCCGGTGTTGTAGATGAAGAACGACGTGTACATGGGATGGCGCACCCATCGGTAAGGGCCGCTCGTGACGAGCGAGCCGGCGCGCGGCTTCTCCACGAACGGCGACCAGTTGCCTGCGAGCGCGGAGTGTGTCCACACGAACATCCCGATGCCGAGCACTGCGAGCGCCGCTCCGAGCCATCGCACCGCACTCGGCAGCCCGATCGCCGCGAAGTCGACGACGGGCGTGAGCAGGTACAGCCACTGGAGGGCGGTGCCCCAGCTCACGACCATCAGCTCGCGCCGATCTTCGGGCGAAGCATCCCGGAGCTGCGTGAGCTTCGCGGGGCGCCCGAGCTTGCGCTCGTAGACCGAGCGGATCGTCATATAGGTGACGGCGAGCGCGAGTGCGGTGAATCGGTAGACGAGCTCGGTCATGCGGCACCTCCCGTGTCATGAACACGCTACCGCACTCGCTGTGCGTCGGTCACCCCGTGCGCGGCCCGACCGTGCGTGTGAACCGCAACGGCCCTTCAAACCGTTCGCGGCTCGCGCACCTTGGCGGCGCCGACCAGAGCGACGCCGCTCAGCGCGAACGCCGCATGCCACACGACAGACGACACGAGTGCCTCAACCGTCGAGATCCCGCCGGTCATCACCTGACCGACAATCCACGCCATGCAGATCAGCGCGCTCGCCCGCAACGTCCAGCCAATCACCGTCATCGCTGTCTTCATCTCAACCACCTAACCTTTCGCCTGCACTACCAGCATGAGCGCGGCGACTCCCGCCGCACCGTGAAACCCGATCGCCCAGCCGAGGATCTGCGCGCTCCACGCCTTCTCGGCGCCGCTCGCGACCCTTCCTCCCAGGTTCAGCCCGCACGCCACGCTGCACAGCACGAGCACTGCGGCTCCGATCCACATCACTGCGTCCATCACTCTCTCCTTCTCTTCCGAGGAAACCCCATGCGTTTCGCGTTTCCTCTGGGCCTGACAAAGGCCGCCCCGCCGCGCGAGACGGCCCGTCTGTTAGCCGATGAAGCGCAGCGTGCGCTCGATCAGCTCATCGTCCCGGTCGTACACCGGGTCCGCGTTCACCAACACCAGATACTCGAGCACCATGGCCGCGATCATCTTCTCGACGAAGTCCGGGTCGCCCGGGGTGAATTCGCCCTCCGAGATGCCCTCGGCCACGAACTCCCTCATCAGCTCGCCGTTCGCCTGCCGGAACGCGTCTGCAGCGATCTCGAACTCCTGCATCCACTCGGCCTCCGACGTCTCGTTGATGTGCGCCCTCGCCTGCCCGATCACGAACCGCAGCAGTGCCTCAAGCCTCGCCCGACTCGACGGAAGGGCCGCAACGTTGGCGCGCAGCGCGGCCTTCTGCTCGAGCGCCTGGCGGCCGACGAGATAGCCGTAGAGCTCGCGCTTGCTGTCGAAGTGGACGTAGATCGTCTTCTTCGAGATGTGCATGGTTCGAGCGACGTCGTCGAGCGATGTCTTCGCATAGCCGTAGCGCGTGACGTGCTTCTCGAACACGTCGGCGATCTCCTGCTTCGTTGCCATGCCGCACCTCCCGTCGGGATACTCGTGGAAACTTCGTGCGCCATCAGTTTCCACCACGGAAACTCAGTTGTCAAGTAGTTTCCAAAAGATGTTCCCGTTGGCCCCGATAGCGCACGAAGGGCCCGGGTCTCCCCGGGCCCTTCGGCCGATCTGATTACTACGAGGGAATCGCCTGGATCATCATTCGCGGCATCTGCACCCAGCACCTGCCCGCAATGCTCCCCCGCCTCCGCGAGATTCACGGCATCCTGCTCGCCGAGGCTCCTCAGCCGTAGCCAGCGGGTACCTACTCCCTCGGAGGAGGTTCCTGCCGTGTCCACCCGCGTGCACATCGTCGACAGCGTTCCCGCCGAGACTATCGGTTGGCTTCTCGAGCCTGAGAACCCGGCGGTCGCCGTTCTCACGCGCCGCCACCTCCTCGGCGAGTCGGACGACGCCGCGACGACCGCGCTCTGGGCGACTCGCAACAGCTACCCGCCTGTCGCCGAGATCCTCGACGCGCAGCTCGAGGACGGCTCGTGGATGGATCCGGGCCACGACTACCAGAAGTACGGCGGATCGCTGTGGCAGATCGTGTTTCTCGGCGAGTTGTGGGCGGATGGCGTAGACCCGCGGGTGCAGCGCGGCGCCGAGTACGCGTTCTCGCGCCAGAAGCCGGATGGCGGGTGGAGCGCGAATCCCAAGGCCGCCTACGACATGCCATGCCTGACCGCGAACGTCGGCCGGGGGCTCGCGCGCATGGGGTGGGAGCGCGACGAGCGTGTCGTTCGAGCGCTCGAGTCGATCGTCGCCAGCTACGAGCGGCTCGGCTTTCTGGGTTGCTCGGACATGCAGCCGATGTCGCTCAACGGTTACTGCCACATGCTGACGCCCAAGGTGCTGCTGTTTCTCGGCGAGGTGCCGCGGGAGTTGTGGCCTGCGGGTACCGACGCGCTGCGAGATGCGTGCGTCGAAGCGCTGCGCGACAAGGAGGTCTACCGCTCGCTGCCGGCCGAGTTCAAGCAGTTCCAGGCCGAGATATGGCCACTCTCTGTGCGCGAGCGTGCCGCCGCCCGTGACCGGTTCGTGGCCGAGCATGCGCCGCTCCACTACGGCGACAAGCCGGGGTGGACGCGCTTCGGGTTCCCGCTGTCGTACAACTCGGACGCGCTCGAGTCGCTCGCTGCGTTGATGGCGGTCGGCGAGCCGCCTCGCCCGGAGTACCAGCCAGCGATCGATCTCGTGCGGGCGGCTGCGGACGACGGCGTGCGCTGGAAGTTGCGCACCAGCTTCAACGGCAAGATGATCGGCGACGTCGAGGCCAAGGGCGCGCCGAGCAAGTGGCTGACCCTGCGAGCGCTCCGCGTCCTCGACTGGGCCGAGCGCGGGTAGTCGCGACGCTTACGAGCGCCACCTCGTTTGCGCTACCCTAGCCCTCACCGCTCACGCCAGTCCTTCGGAGCCCCACGTGTCCTCACGCATGTCCGACCGCATCGTCCCGCTCGCCTGCCTCGCCGGCGCGGTCGTCTTCTGGGGCACCAGCTTCGTCGCGACCAAGACCGCGCTCGACAGTTTCACGCCGATGACGGTCATCTGGCTGCGCATGGCGATCGCGACGCTCGCGTTCGCACCCGTGTGGTTCGTCCTGCCTCGGCCAGACTACCGGCCCGGCGATCTGAAGTGGCTCGCTCTCATCGTCACGCTGCAGCCGTGCATCTACTACCTGGCCGAGGGCTACGCGGTCCAGCTCACCACTTCGAGCGCGGCCGGCGTCATCTCGGCGATCGTGCCGCTGCTGGTCGCGGCCGGTGCGTGGCTGTTCCTCGGCGAGCGTCTCTCGGCGAGATCCGGCTTCGCGATCGCGATCTCGCTCGTCGGCGTGGGGCTGCTGTCCGCCGGCGGCCAGGCGCAGGCGTCTGCGCCCAACCCCGTTCTCGGCAACGTGCTCGAGGTCATCGCGATGGCGAGCGCGGCTGGCTCGATGATCGCGCTCAAGCACCTCTCGGCGAGGTACAACCCGTGGTTCCTCACCGGGCTGCAGGCGCTCGTCGGGGCTGCGTTCTTCCTGCCGGGCGCCATCGCGGGCGATCCGGCGAGCTGGAGCCAGGCTGCTCCCGTCGCATGGGTCGCGGTCGTCTACCTCGGCATAGTGGTGTCGCTCATCGCCTTCGGGCTCTACAACACCGCGGTCGCGCACATGCCTGCGAACCGCGCTGCTCTCGCCATCAACCTCGTGCCCGCGGTCGCGCTGCTGTCCGGGTGGCTGGTGCGAGGCGAGACGCTCACGCCGGTGCAGCTCGCTGCGTGTGCGCTCATCGTCGGCGCCGTGATCCTCTCTGAAACCGGATCGAGTGCTGAGGCGGTCACCGAGCACGCGGCACCCGAAGTCGCGCTCGAGACCGACTGACTCGGACACCCCCGCGCGAGCAGGGAATCCGCCCCCCGCATCGAAACCTACACAGCAGGGGCACGCGAGTTCGCACGCACGCGCAGGTGGCAACCGGGGGGGAGCCGCAATGTTTGACACGCACTTCGCCGCTCGCAAGATCCTCATCGTCGATGACGAGCCGGCCCCGAGGAATCTCGAATCATTCGCGCTTGAGGGCACCGGGCGCTACTACGTGCTCCAGGCCAGCAACGCGACCGACGCCCTCACCATGCTCTCCTCCGAGAAGTTCGACTGTCTCGTCGTCGACGTCGACATGCCGGACATGTCAGGGCTCGAGCTCATCCACCTGGTCCGAAGCCGCATGGGCCACGACCGGCTTCCGATCGTGCTGGTCCTCCCCACGGACCCCAACCTCGCCGCCGAAGAGATGGTCATCAACGGCGCGACGCGCGCGATCAGCAAGCCCTTCGACCCGTGGGACCTCGCCCGACTGCTGGACGGGATGGTCGGTCCGTTCGACGGCTCCGATCACGTCTTGAGCGTCGAAGCGGTCCTGCGCGGCTTTCCGCATCCGACGATGATTCTCGACGAACAGCACCGAGTGCTGCTCGCGAACGGCGCGTTCTACCGAGCGACCGACACGGGCATCGACGAGTGCTTCGTCTACTGCATGGAGGAGATGCACTCCGACGACAAGGTCCCGACGACCTGCCCTCTCGAAGAGTGCATGCGCACCGGCGAGCCCGCCGAGCGCGCCATCGAGACGACGTTCGGAGACATGCGCGTGTCGGTCTTCCCGCTCGCGGTCAGCACCACGGGCGGTCAGCAGCTCTACTTGCACGTCACCCAGCCTACGGACTGAGCTACTCCTCGATGACCGTCATCTTGAAGACGACCGGGTTCGCCGGGTCTGGGCAGCACGCGCTCATCTCGGCCTCACCGCTCCACGGCATCACGCCGCCGTAGCGGAGCGCGACCACGTAGGGCTGGATCGAGTTCCAGGCCGCCGCGCAGATGCCTTCGGGCACGATGCCGTCCCGAATCTCCCACACCTGACCGGCCTTGATGCCCACCGGGCACTCGCCGCTGACGAGGATCTCGGTCACTTCGAGCTTGATCGGTGTGCCGTTGCTGCCAGCCATGGTGCCTCCGTCTCGTTGGTTGTTAGAGCAGAGTCCGCGCGGCCCGCCTGTCTGTCAAGACCGGCCCGTCGATAGAGGGTGGGTACAGTCCTCGGAGGGGGTGGTGTCGATGGCAACCATCGAAGTGAAGACCACGGAACCGGCGAAGGTCGCGTACCTCGACGTTCACGGTTCGTTCGATCAGATTCCCGAGACGCTCGGACGCCTGTACAGCTGGATCGGCGAGCACGAGATCCACGTCGGGGGCATGCCGAGCATTGTGTACTTCAGCATGCCGGCCGAGGGCGAGGAGTCGGCGGCGTTTTGGGAGGCGCGCGCCGAGGTCGATGCTGCGACGGCGGTCATCGAGCCGGACGCATCCGGCGTCGGGGTTCAGTCGGTCGAGCCGCGTGAGGTCGCCACCGCGATGCATCGCGGCCCCTACGACACGGTCATCGAGACGTACAAGGAGCTCGAGTCGTGGATTCCGGCCAACGGCTACCACGTGGTAGGACCGCCCGAGGAGGTCTACTTCTCGGACCCGTCGATCACGCTTCCGCAGGACTATCTGACCGAGGTGAGGATGCCGGTAGCGCGCTAGCCGACGTCAGTCGCCCCGACGGGCGGAGTGCCGTCCGCGCGGCGGGCTGATGAGCCGGTCGATCGCGTCGATGGCCGCTGAGAAGCCGAAGCGAGAGGTCGATGCCGAGGCCATCGACGAGGCCGTCGCCTGCTGGTGGGGCGGCATGCCCGGCGACATCTCGGCGACGGGAGCCACCGGTGCCGCCGGCCTGCCCTGCGAGGTGAAGCCGCGATCCATCTGCGGCGGGATAGGCCTGCCGGTCCGGACGTCGACGCTCGCGACGTAGACTCCGCGCAGGTACGAGCGCGGATGACCGTAGGCGCAGTCGCCTTCGGCGCCGACGAGGACGTAGTCCTGACACTTCATGCAGTAGGCCGCTGTTGCGGTGGCCATGGAGGGGCTCCTTCGCGAGGTGTATCCGGCAGTGTGCGGCCCTCGCGCGCCTAGGGGAACCTCGGAGTACCATTTCGCTGTGACCTTCATCACGCTTTCGCGACCTGCGATTCGCGCTACCATTGGGTGGACCAAGGAGGAGGGCATGCGGCGGATCGGGTTGCTCGGCGGGATGAGCTGGGAGTCGTCTATCGAGTACGAGCGCGTCATCAACGTCGCCGTACGAGAGCGGCTTGGCGGGACGCACTCGGCGGATCTGGTGGTGCGCAGCTACGACTTCGCCGCCATCGAGGAGCTGCAGATGCGCGGCGCGTGGGACGAGCTCGGTGAGCTGCTGGCCGAGGACGCGCGGCTGCTCGAGTCCGCAGGCGCCGGACTGGTGCTCATCTGCACCAATACGATGCACCTGCTGGCCGACCGGGTTCAGGCCGCGCTCAGCGTGCCGCTGCTGCACATCGCCGATGCCACCGCCGACGCGGTCCTCGCCGCGGGCCTCGACCGGGTGGCGCTTCTCGGCACCCGCTTCACGATGGAGATGGGCTTCTACACCGACCGGCTCGCCGAGCGCGGCATCGAAGCGATCGTTCCGGACGAGACCGACCGCGCCGTTGTCCACGACGTGATCTACGACGAGCTCGTGCGCGGCATCGTGAGCGAGCAGTCGCGCGCGGAGTACTTGCGGGTCATCACCGAGCTTCAGCGGCGCGGGGCCCAGGGCGTGATCGCGGGCTGCACCGAGATCGAGCTGCTGGTGCGCCCCGAGGACCTCGACTGCCCGCTGTTCCCCACCGCTCGGCTCCACGCGCTGGCCGCGGTGGAAGCGGCGCTCGCACCTGCGGCTGGTTAGGCGACCACACGGCGGGTACACACTCCATCGGGATTTGGAGGGCCCGATGTCCGAGCAAACCGCGCGTGTGTACTACGTCGACTGGCTCCGCGTGCTCGCGGTCCTGCTGCTGCTCCCCTTCCACACCCTGCGCGTCTACAACCTCGAGCCGTTCTATGTGAAGGGCGCCGAGGTCGGCGCAATCAACTACGTGCTCGGCTTCATCGACCTGTGGCACATGCCGCTACTGTTCGCACTCGCCGGCGCCTCCACCTTCTTCGCCCTGCGCAAGCGCAGCGGCAGGCAGTACGTGTCCGAGCGGTTCAGCCGGCTCGGCATCCCGTTCCTGTTCGGCTTCTTCGTGCTGATCCCGCCGCAGACTTGGATCGGCGCGCGCTTCAACTCCGGCTACACCGAGTCGTTCCTCACCTACATCACCAGCGGCGACTTCCTGCGCTGGAACGTCCAGGACGGCGGCGACTACTACGGAGGGCTCGGCCTCGGTCACCTGTGGTTCCTGCTGTGGCTGCTGATGATCTCGCTCGCCGCACTCCCGCTACTGCTGTGGGCGCGGGATCGCGGGGCCGAGCGCTTCGGGCGGTTCGCCCGCCATCTCGCTCGTCCCGCAGGGTGGCTCACTGCAGCCGCCATCATCCTCGTCGGCGAGGGCCTCCCCGACCTGTTCGGCAAGAACCCCTTCTACTACGGCGCGTTCTTCGTCCTCGGCTACGCTATCGCCTCAAGCCCCGACTTCGCCGAGAAGGCGGAGCGCATCCGATGGCTCGCAATCGGGCTGGGTTCGGCGCTCTGCGTGGCCCACCTCGTCACGTGGCAGGTACGCGACGCGCTGCCCGACCCGTCGCTCGGGCGCATCGGGTTCGCCTACGGAGCTGCGCTCGCGGTCTGGATGATGCTCGTCGGGTTCATCGGACTCGGCCGGCGCCACCTCGACCGGCCCTCGCGCGCGCTCTCGTACCTGGGGCCGGCGTCATACCCGCTCTACATCCTCCACCAGACGGTGATCGTCGTGCTCGCCTACCTCGTCGTGAACCTCGCCCTCGCCTGGCCGGCCGAGTGGGCGCTGCTGCTCGTGCTCGCGACCACCGTCACCTTCGCGCTGTACGAGGCGATTCGCAGAGTCCGCCCGCTGCATCCGTTCTTCGGCATGAAGTGAGCGCGCGCTAGACTGGGCGCATGACCACACTCGATCTCAAGAAGTCACTCGGCCAGCTCTACAAGCCCAGCGCGAAGGCGCCGTCGATCGTGGACGTGCCGCCACTGCGCTTCCTCATGCTCGACGGTTCCGGCGTGTTTGGCGAGGCGAGCCCGGCGTTCACGGAGTCCGTCTCGGCGCTCTACACCCTGGCCTACCAGGTGAAGTTCGCCGCCAAGAAGCAACTCGACCTCGTCTACCCGGTGATGCCGCTCGAGGGGCTGTACTGGGACGCCGAGGCCGGCCCCGGCTCGAAACCTGCGTCACCGAAGTCGAGCGCCTGGCGGCTCATGATCCTGCTGCCCGCCGAGGTGCCCGGCGAACTCGCCGAGGAGACGCGCGAGCGCGCGGTCGTGAAGAAGGGCTTGGCGCGCATCGGAGACGTGCGGGTTCAGACCTTCTCGGAGGGGCTGAGCGTGCAGATCATGCACATCGGTCCCTATTCCGAGGAGCCTGCGTCGGTGAAACGGCTGCTCGCGTTCGCGAAGGAGCGAGGGCTCGAGGTGACCGGGTCGCACCACGAGATCTACCTCGGCGACCCGAGCAAGGCGGCGCCGGAGAAGCTCAAGACGGTGCTGCGGTACGGAGTGCGGCGAGGACGCTAGCCCCCGACCTGCCCCCAGATGAGCGTCGCCGCGATCCAGAACATGATGCAGCCGATGACGAGGTCCAGCACCCGCCACGCCGACTCACGCTCGAACAGCGGCGCCGCAAGCCGCGCTCCCAGGGCAAGCCCAAAGAACCACGTCGCCGAGGCGATCCACGCGCCCGCGACGAACGCGGCGCGCTCAGCCCCCGGGTACTGCGAGGCGACGCTGCCCAGCAGCACCACCGTGTCGAGGTAGACGTGCGGATTCAGCAGCGAGACGGCGAGCGTCGCGCCGAGCACCGCCACCAGGCCACCCGCCGCAGGTGCGCCGGACGCCGCCCTGAGCGCACCGGGGTGAGCGGCCGAGCGAAACGCGAGTGCGCCGTGCACCAGCAAAAACGCGGCTCCGCCCCACGCGGCGACCGCCGTCAGCGGCGGGAACCGCTCCACCAGCGCGCCAAAGCCGAGCGCGCCGAGCGCGATCAGGACCCAGTCGACGAGGACGCACAGCGCGGCGACCGGAAGCGCGTAGGTGCGCAGCAGCCCATGTCGCAGCACAAAGGCGTTCTGCGCTCCGATCGCGATGATCAGCGACGCTCCCAGACCAAGCCCCGCCAGCAACGCATGACTCACGCGGTCTCCAGCACCTCGGGCACGACCACGCGAGCCGGCCGGCCCCAGGTCTGCGCCAGCGCCACGCCACCAAGGACGAACGCTCCGCCGAGGATAGCCCATGCGCTCGGCACCTCGCCGAGAAAGATGAGCCCGATCACGAACGCCGCGACCGGCACGCCGAACAGCGCGTTGGACGACACCACCACCGGCAGGCGCCGGATCGCGTACGACCACGCGAGGAAGCCGCCCACCGACGACCCGATCCCCAGCCACACCACGCCGAGAGTGGCGGCAACAGGAGCCGCGGCGAATGCGGTGGGCAGCGTCAGCGACCACGGCACCATCGCAAGCGCGGCGAACATCGTCGGCCACACAGTGAGCTCGATGGCCCCGTAGCCGTGCGCGACCGTCTTCTGCAGCACCTGGTAGCCGGCCCACAGCACCGTCGCCACCAGCACGAGCGCCACACCCGAGCTCATGTGCATCGACACTCCCGCCGACCACGCGATGACCCCGGCGCCGACGAAAGCGATCGCGGTCCCGAGCCAACCGTATGCGGTCATCCGCTCGCCCAGGAACAGCACCGCCATCACGGACGCGAGGATCGGCGCGCACGAGATCAGCAGCGCCGCAGTACCCGCGTCCACCGTGCGCTCGCCCGTGCCCAGCAGCACCTGATACAGCGTATTGCCGAGCGCCCCGAGCGCGATGAACGCGAACCAGTCGCGGCCCTTGGGGACCTTCACCCCGCCGCGGACCGCGACCAGCACCAGCAGCGCAGCCGCCGCCACGAACATCCTGCCGGCGGTGGTCTCGACGGGGTCGTAGGCCCCGGAGACGATGATCGCCCGGATGGCGACGAACGCCGAGGCGAACAGCACGACGGCGGTGACGAGAGCGGCAAGCGCCCTCAGCCGGTCACGCTTGGACAGGTGGTCCATGTCGGCGCCTCCTCGGCAGTGGGGGTTTGGACACCCATCGTCGCCGAGACAATCATTCGCGTCCATTTACTGTTTGCGGCTGCATCGTTAGTCTGTACCTAATCGTCAGATCTGAAGGAGCCGCGCCATGCTCAACCTCCATCGCCTGCGCATCCTGCGCGAGATCGACCAGCGAGGCACCGTCTCGGCGGCGGCCAAGGCGCTGTGGATGACGCCGCCGTCCGTCTCCCAGCACATGACCGCGCTCGAGGCCGAGACCGGCGTCGTGCTGCTCGAGCGAGTCGGGCGCGGCGTGCGCCTCACCCCGGCGGCCAAGCGCCTCGTCGCGCACACCGAGCGCATGCTCGTCGACATGGAGCGCGCCGAGGCGGATCTGGCGCTGTCTCGCGAGGAGGTCTCGGGCCACCTCGCGATCGACGCGCCGTCGACCGCCGCGCGCGCCATCGTGATTCCCGCGATGGTGTCTCTGCTCGCCAACTACCCGGCCCTCGAGCTCGACCTCTCGGATCGCGAGCAGCCGCAAAGCATCGTGGACCTGCGCTCGGGCCACATCGACATCGCGATCGGCCTCGAGTACACCTTCACCGGCGAGCTCGAACAGGAGGGCTTCGACGTCGAGCCGCTCGTGAGCGAACCCGTCTACATCGCGATGCCCGCCTCGCACCCGCTCGCCAACACCGACGTGCGCCTCACCGACCTGCGAAACGACCGCTGGTTCGCCGCGCGCGGGCCCAACCCCTGCCGCGATGCCGTTATGCGCGCGACCGCGTACTGCGGGTTCGAGCCCCGGGTCGAGCTGCTCTCGACCATCGACTACCAGCTCACGCTCGCCGCCATCGGAGCCGGGCTCGGCGTGACGCTCGTCCCCCACCTCGCGCTCTCCGGCGACGTCCCCGGCGTCGTGCTCAAGCCGCTGCACGACCTGCCGCTGCGCCGCCGCATCTTCGCCGCCATGCGCGAAGGCAGCCGCACGGCGCCCCACATGGCCGCGGCCATCGACGCCCTCAAAATCGCTGCTGACAAGGTCGCTGAAGGCTTCCGAGACGAACGCGCGGCCTGACGTGGCCCGAAACCCAAACCTGCGCATCACCGAGAAGGACGGCGTCCGGACGCTCAAGTTCGCTCACGCCCACCAGTCGTCCATGCGCCTCGACGATCCCTACGCGACCGACTTCGCGTACCCGCGCTACCTGCACCTCGCCGTCGCGGTCGTGCCGGACGCCCGGCGTACGCTCGTCATCGGCCTCGGAGGCGGCACGGTGGTGAAGCAGCTGTGGCGCGACCACCCGGCGATGGCGATCGACGCAGTTGAGATCGACGCCGAGGTGGCCGAGGCCGCACGCACCCACTTCGCGCTCCCGGACGACGAGCGCATCCGCGTCGTCATCGGCGACGGGCGCGCGTATCTGGAGGGGCCCGGCGAGCCCTTCGACGTCGTCATAGTGGACGCCTTCGACGACGACCGCGTGCCGCCCCACCTGCTCACTCAGCAGTTCGCGCTCCTGGCCCGCGCCCGCATGCCCGAGGGTGGAGCGCTCGCGATCAACTTCCACGGCTCCACCACCGGCGACCGCAGCAAGCCCTTCCGGGCGCTGTACCGCACGCTCGGATCGGTCTTCAGGCACGTGTGGGTGTTCCCGGTGGGCCTCTCGGAAGGCGGAGGTGCCGGAGAGCATCGCGAGATCATCGTGCTCGCAACCGACGCCGCGCTCACCACCGATGAGCTTCTGACGCGCATCGCGAACCGGGTCGACGGGCGCGTGACGGTCGACGGCTTCGACTCCCTGGGGGCCGAGCTGCTCACGGGCGGCATCCGTGCCGGCGATGTCGGCGTGCTGCTCGATCCCCGACGCTAGCCCGGTCCCGGCGTCACGGCCGGCAGGCGCGTTCCAGGTCGGCAACCAAGGCCGCGAGCGCTCGCTCGTCCTGCGGCGGCTCACCGCAGGAATCCACCACCCGGAACGTGTCGTAGGCGTGGCCGCCAAAGGTGAGCGCGGTGACCGATCTCGTGCGCAGACAGTGCGCGGTGAGCGTCGAGGCGATGTCGTAGAGCAATCCGGGCCGGTCGGCTGCACGAACCTTCACGCCCGTCGTCAGCGAGCTATCGGTCATGACTTCGATCGTGGGCAGCGTGGTCTCGGTCGCCGGGTGCTTCTGTCGCAGCGCACGGAGCTGGATCCCCAGGGTGTTCACCCCGTTCATCGCGGCTGCGGCCTCCTCGGCAAGTCCGGGCCCATCTGCCGCCGAGAAGCTCGCGCCCTCGAGCGGGTGCACCTCGAACGTATCGATCACGCGGCCCTCGGCTGTCTTTCGGATGAGCGCCGAGACGATGTCGAGCCGTCGAAGCGAGAGTATCCCGGCGAACACCGCGAGCGTCCCGGGAACGGCCTCGCTTTCGAAGCGCACCGACCACGCGCCAAACGTCCCGCTCCGCTCGACCACCGCCTGTACCGTCTGTTGCGCCCCGCCCGTTAGCCCGTTCGAGAGTGTCATCCGCGACTCCAGTTCGTGTGTGTGGAGTCGAGTGTCCCTCTCGGCTGTTTCGGTCGGGTTTCGGGCGGACGTCCACTTGCGCGAAATCACGAAAGCGGCCGCTCAGGGGCTGGCGGCCGCTTCCGAGTAGAGACGTAGAGGAAGAATCACACGCGGAAGGTGGCGCAGTCCGCGTGCTCACCGTGGTGCATGAGGGTGATTCCGGCGGCGTGGCACTCGTTGGACGCGTTGAAGTGGCACCAGTCGACGACGCACTGTGCGACGCGGGTGTCGTGCGAGACCTTCTCGGCGGGAGATGTGGTGTACATGTCGCACATCGGATGCTCGTCGCCTATCTGGATGCGCGGCGTGCAGCACTCCTCGTTGCAGTTGTGACCGCACTCGCGTGCGAGACACGTCATGACGTGACCATCGGTCAACTGCATCGCTCTTCACCTCCTCTCCAGGGAGCGAGAAAGCGAACCACGAGGCACCTACCCCGATATCGAACGACGGTAAACCCATCCAGTCGCCGCGGGTGCTACGCTTTGCACGCGGACCCGACCTCCGACGAGGAGCTCCCATGCGCAGAACCTGGCTGATCGGTATCGCCGCGGTCGTCGTGCTGGCGCTTGCGGGCGGCTACTTCTTCGCCACCGGTGGCATGCCCGGCCGAGAAGCCCCGTTGTGGCTGACCGAGGAGCCATTCGCCCACCGCGGTCTGCACTCCGCCGAGCACCCCGAGAACTCGATGGGCGCCTTCATAGCCGCGCTCGACGCCGGCCACCCCATCGAGCTCGACGTCCACCTGACCTCAGACGGCCACGTCGTTGTCGTGCACGACAACGATCTCGAACGCCTCGCGGGCGACCCGCGAGAGGTCTCCGACGTGACGCTAGCCGAGCTGAGGCAGATGCGGATCCTCGGAAGTGAGGAGTCGTTCCCGACGCTGTCAGAGGTACTCCTCGAGGTGAACGGCCGTCAGCCCGTTCTCATCGAGGTGAAGAACCCCGACGAGGTGGGCGCACTCGAAGACGGGGTCGTCGAAGAGCTCGAGGGCTATACAGGCGAAGTCGCGATCATGTCGTTCAACCCGTACTCGGTCGGTCGCTTCGCCGAGGTCGCGCCCGACCTCACTCGCGGGCAGCTGTCCGGGACCTTCGAGGGCGAGGACCTGCCGGCGTGGCAGATCTTCGCGTTGCGCAACCTACTGATGAACTGGGCGAGCAAGCCCGACTACGTCGCCTACGAGCTCCCCGCGCTTCCCAACGTCGACGCCCGCCTCCAGCGGCTGCGCGGTCGCCCGCTGCTCGCGTGGACACCCGAAACCGCCGCCGAGCGCGAGCGCGGCCTCGAGGTCGCCGACAACGTCATCTGCAACCCCGGAGGTCTGCCTCAGTGAGCGCGCGCCTGCCCGACCGGCCGTTCGTGGAGCTGCCCGACCGCGCCTCATGGCGACGGTGGCTCGCCGAGAATGGCGAGTCCTCGGACGGGATCTGGCTGGCAGTGGGCAAGAAGGGCAACGGTGTCTCGACGCTCTTCTATGAGGACGCCGTCCAAGAGGCGCTGTGTTTCGGCTGGATCGACAGCACCGTGCAGCGCATGGACGCCGACCGCTTCAAGCAGTTGTTCACGCCACGCCGCCCGGGCAGCATCTGGTCCGCGCCCAACAAGGAGCGCGTCGCCCGGCTCAAGGAGGCCGGACTCATGGCCGAGCCGGGGCGTGCCGCGATCGAGCGGGCGAAGGCCGACGGCTCATGGGACCTGCTCACCGACGTCGAGGCGCTCGTGATGCCCGACGACCTCACAGCGGCGCTCGATGCCGAGCCGGCAGCAGCCGAGGGCTTCTCGGCGTATCCGGACTCGATGAAGAAGCAGGTGCTCTGGTGGATCGTGAGCGCCAAGAGGCCCGCGACCCGAGCAGAGCGGATCGCGCGGACTATCGAATCGGCGGCGAAGGGTGAGACCCCCCGCTAGGCGCGGCGGTCTACGCCAGCCCGAGCTTGCCTGACACGCCGCTCGTCCACGCGGCGACCGCATCCATGTCCCGGAAGTCGCCCTCGGGCGACTTCATCGCCTTCAAGATCAGGCGCTCCGGAAGGCTGAACGCCTTGGGCACGTTCATGCCGGCGAACAGCCCGATGTCGACCGGGGTCACGCCGGACTCGGCTATCAGCGGGTCGGTGTAGGCGCGCACGTCATCGGCACTCTCCGGCTCCACCGCCATCGTGAGGCACGCGGTGTAGAAGGCGGTCGGCGTGCCCTTGAGCGCCGCGGCGTTCTTCGCGACCCAGCCCTTCACCGCACCGTGCCAGTTGCCGGCCCTGACGCCGCTGCCCACGAGCACGGCGTCGTAGCCGTCCGGGCTGGGCTTGTCGGCCGCGGCGACGACGTCGACCGCGTGGCCCCGCTCGGACAGCGTGGCGCCGATCTGCTCGGCGATGCCTTTGGTGCAGCCGGTCTTGGTGCCGTAGACCACCAGTACCCTACTCATAGCAGCAGTCCCCTTCGTCAGTCGCCTTTGGGCGCGGCGCCCGACCAGAAGACCTCGAACAGCTGCTCGATGGTCTCGTCGTTGGCGACATCCGTCGGCGCTTCGATCACGCCCATCACGATCCGGTACATCACGTAGCTCGAGGTGAGCCCGAAGAACGCCTCGGCGAGCACGCGGGGGTCGACGTCTCTCCGGACTTCGCCGGACGCCTGGTGCTCCGCGAGGTACTCGGCCAGCCCCTCGAGGTTGCTCGGTATCCCCTTACCCAGAACGGCGGCGACTTCGGGCACGGAGGTGGCGTCGAACGCCAGCCTGATGGCGAGGCCCCCACCCTGCATCGCGCCGGTGATCTCCATACGCGCGAGGCGAAGCAGCGTCTCGCGAACGCTCTCGGAGTCGGGGGCCGCTGCCGCAGCGTGACCCGCCTGCATGTCGGCGAATCGCTGTGCGATCGCCCTGAGCACGCCCGCCTTGTTCTCGAATCGGCGAAACAGCGTGACTTCGTTGACGCCCGCTCGCTCGGCGATAGCGCGAGTCGTGGTGGCCGAGTATCCGGTGGCGGCGAACAGCTCGGAGGCTGCGTCGAGGATTCGGTCCGCTGTGTCTCGGGTTGCGCTCACGTGACCCCTCCGATGAGTGTGTGCAAGTGCTTACTTGCATTGTGTACCCAGGAGACTCCGCTGTCAAGCGGATGGAGAGCGGCCGCGCCGGGTCGGGTTGCCTAGAATCCCGATTCGAAGGCGACGTCGAGCGGGTGAACCGCGCCCGCGGACTCACCACCGGTCTCGGCGAACGCACCCTCGGCATGAAGCGCGATGAACACGGAGGCGATGTAGGGATCGAACTGGGTCCCGAGATTGCGCTCGATCTCCAGAACCGCGTCGCGCGGAGGCAGGCCGTTGCGGTACGGGCGATCCGAGACCATCGCGTCGTAGGCGTCGCACACGGAGAGGATTCGCGCCTCCAGCGGCGCCTCCTCCCCCACGAGTCCCTGCGGGTAGCCGGAGCCGTCCCAACGCTCGTGATGCGACAGCACCCACGGGAGGATCTCCTTGAAGATGGTCGCGCTCAGAATTCGCTGGCCGAGGTCCGGGTGCTCTTCGATCTTCAGCCGTTCCTCATCGGTCAGGCGACCGGGCTTACGAAGGATCGTGTCCGATATGCCGATCTTGCCCACGTCATGAAGCAGCCCGGCGATCTCGATCAGCTTCACCCGGTTCTCGTCGAAGCCGAGTTCGAGCGCGAGAACCGACGCAAGCCGCGCGACGTTGCGCGAGTGGAACTGCGTATAGCGGTCGCGCGCGTCGACCGCTGCCGCGAGCGACTCGACCGTCGACATGTAGGACTGCTCCTCGGTAAGGTGCAGCCGCTCCTCCGGCGAGAGCGCCTCGACCACGTCGTCATCGTAGACGACGACCTGCCCCACGCCGGTCGCCTGCGCCCAGTACAGCGCTCCATCCGCCTTCGCTACGAGCGCGGTCCTGTCGGAGGCGTGGTCAGGATAGGTGGCGATGCCCACAGACGCGGTGGAAATGCAGCCGTCCAGTTCGCGATCCACCGCGATCGCCTCCTGAATCTGCTGGATGCGCTCCACGGCCGACGCCGAATCCGTCGCCGGCATGATGAGCGCGAACTCGTCCCCGCCGAGACGACAGACGGTGTCGGTCACGCGCTCATGCATCCGGACCAGTTCGGAGACGCGCACAAGACACTGATCGCCGCGCGAATGTCCCATGCGCTCGTTGACGGACCCGAAGTCGTCGATGTCGAGCAGCGCCACCGTGAAGGGCTCGCCCGACCGACGCGCGCGGTCGACTTCGACAGAAACGCGCTCCTGGAAGAAGCGGTGGTTGTACGCCCCCGTGAGCGGGTCAACGACGGTGTGTGAGAGCAGGTTGCCGTTCTCGGAGGTCAGAACTATCGAGCGCGCGATGACGAGGAGCGCGAGCACGAAAGACGCTATGCCGAGCCCCCAGAACTGCGTGTCGGTGAGGTGGCCCGAGCGCGCTTCGAACAAGACGTACGGCACGAGCGAAAGCAGCAGGGCCGCCACGCCGAAGTCGTACCAGCGAAGACGTCCCCTGCGTGCGTGCGCCATCGTGGGCATGTTTACGATCTCAAGCGTGCTCCGATAGCGCTGCGATGCCGCCATGGCCAGCGTGAAGTACGCGCTCATCCACAGGACGTCGGTGAGCGAGGCGATGAACGCGTTCGATATCCCCATCCCGGCGACCGTGTCGTAGACGACGTCCGAGATGACCACCAACACGATGGCGGCGGTGACCTTGGCCTCCCACCGCATCCACAGCTGCTCGCGGCTCTCGAGCAGCGACGCGAGGAGCGACACGGCGGCAAACACCCCGAGGATGCTGATGACCGTGTTGAGCCACCAGATGCCGTACTCCGCCGGATCCGCCTGCGCATATGAGGGGCTCAGGATGAACAGGAAGGCGAGCGCGCCAATCAGCAGGATCGCGATGGTGAGATCGAGGATGTAGCGTCCCTTGGTGAGGAAGGGAGCACCCGAAAGCGCGGCCGAGAGAACCGTGAGCACGTACGCCGTGAGCGGCACGTACGCGAGGACGTAGAAGACGTACGGAATCCCGGGCGTAGTCTCGACCGCTGCGCCTCCCGAGACGCCCTCACCGATTATCCAGATCGCGTCGCCGGCGGCGAGCAGCCCCACTGCGAGTGCGAGGTACGTCCAGGCGCGCTTCTCGATGCCCGACGTGACCGAGGTCGCGCGCGCGGTGGCAAGCACCGCCATGGCCGCGATCAGCAGATAGCTGACGCCTTGGAGCCAGAACGTCACGGGGCCCGAAGGGATGAAAGAGGGAAGGGCGACGAAGACGGCCGCGAACACGGCGAACCACGCCCAGTGGGCCGAGAAACCCTTCACCCTCCCGATTGCTGAGTACAAGTCGTGCCGGCTTTCATTGTGTGACTACTCCGTGCGCGGGAGCGAAAGGCGTGCCGTGACCCACTGGTCAGCACATTCGGTGGACCAACTGTGTCCACGGACACGTTCACGGGCACTTCACCGAATCGCCACGAGTCTCCAACGCCCCGCTCACATCTCTCGGGCACCCTCGATTCATGGCCCGAGAATGGGGTGATCGGCGAGAGGAGCCCGCGATGTTGTCAGCAGTCCATCTCCGTCTCCAGGGATTCACCGGCGCATGGCCCACGCATCTGGCAGAGGCCGTGGTCGCGGGCGTGGGCGGCGTCGTCCGAGTCGCCGGGATGGGGTCGCTCGGCCTCGTCTCCGTGATGTTCGACGACTCGGTCACCAGTGCAGAGCGCATCATCTCGGCGCTCCACCGAGTGGGGCTCGATGCCCGGGTCCTCTCGGGCTCCTGAGCCTAGCCGCGCATCCTCAGGTAGCCGCGCAGGTCGGCCCCGAGCACTTCATGAAGCTCCGTCAGGTCGTCGGCGGGCACGTCCACGAAGGTAAAGGCGAACACCGGATAACGGCTGAAGTCGGTGGGCCGCAGCTCGAGCACGTTGCTGAACCTCGCCGAGAACGCGTCGTAATCGACCGACTCGATCTCCGAGAGATTCACCGACGATGGCAGGTCCGCGATGACGAGCGCGACGAGCCGACCGGCGCGCTCCTTGGCGATGGCGTCCCAGTCTGGGCGAAGATCGTGCAGGTAGGTGCGGTAGGGGTTGATTCCGTAGGCGAAGTACGCAAGGTCGGTCGCGCACCATCCGCCAAAGCGCATCGGGTTGATCTCGATGGGGGCTATCGAGCCGTCCGCGGCGACTCGCAGCTCGGCGTGCATCGGGAAGTCCCTGAGGCCCGCGCGACGTCCCACCTCTCGCAAAAACTCTTCGAAGGCATCCAGGTGCTCGCGCACCATCTCCACCGAGGTGTAGTACACCCGATCGCTGACATCGTCGGCCGAAGCGAACAGGTGGCCGAAGATGTTGACGATCACCGGCTCGCCGCTCTCGTCGAAGTACGCGTCTACCGCGAACTCCTCGCCCTCGATGACCTCCTCGATGACGAATCGGTCAAGGCCGATGACCGCCTCGGGATACACCGCCGAGAACGCTGCGGTCTCCCGCTCGATCTCGGCCACCACGGCGGGCCACTTGTCGTGGGAGTCGACGACGTGAACACCCATACTGAAGAAGCCGACCGCGGGCTTCACGACGAACGGCGTCCTGAGCGCGGCGGTATCGAACTCGCGGAGTTCACCCAGCGCCACCCCTGCATAGCGGTACTCCGGGTACAGGTCAGCGAGCAGATCGCGAAAGCGGACCTTGTCCTTGAAGGTGTCGATCTCCCCGGGCAATGGGGTGTCGCTCAGGTGCTCGGCGATCCACCCGATCGCGTTCTCGGAGTTCGCGTACAGGCGCGAGCCGCACGACATGCGCACCGCAGCCGCGAAGGAGGCGTCTCCCGAGAGGTGGACGCCTCGGCCGGCGAGCGCCGTGCGGGCCATCGGGGTGTCGAGCACGGGAAGACGCATCGCGGCCACGGTGTCGGCCAGAAGCGTCGAGACGTAGGGGTCTTCGAGGATGAACACGCGGCTTCCTCCGAGTCGTTCGGACTTCAAGACACTCGACGATGGTATCCGAGCACCGGCGGCGCGCCCACAGCATGCTGATGTCGACTCCATAAATCCTTCACGCCGCATGCATTATGCCGACACAACAGTGCGGGATACTCCCCTTAGCCCGAAAGGGCCAGCTCTTCTTCATGCAGAATGACCCCGGACTGGATCACCGGGGTCATTCGCGTTTTCCGAGGCTGCTTTCACGTGGCCCGCTCCGTGCTACCATCCGCGCACAGCCCCCGGGCTGGGACCCGACCGACGAGTCGGCGGGTACCCGGAGAGGAGCCCCCGTGCACAGAACCATGCTGGGCGGAAAGATACATCGCGCCACCGTCACCGAGGCGCGTCTCGACTATGAGGGCAGCGTCACCATCGACGCGGACCTTCTCGAAGCGGCCGACATCCTCCCCAACGAGGCGGTCTGCATCTGGAACGTCACAACCGGCTCGCGCATTCAGACCTACGCGCTGCGCGGCGAACCCGGCTCGGGCGCAATCTGCGTCAACGGCGGCGCCGCCCATCACGCTTCCCCCGGCCACCTCGTCATCATCGCGAGCTTCATCGAGCTCGACGCCGAGGAAGCCTCGGCGTGGGAGCCCTCGGTCGTATTCGTCGACGAGAACAACCGGATCTCCGATAAGCGCGCCGAGCAGCCCTTCCGCTCCGCCGGCTGAGCATATACTCGGCTGGTGGCGCACGCTCTAGCAGGGTCGCGCTAGACCAGCCCGACGCTCCGCCACGCGCCCGCCGATATCGCAAACGCCGGCAGGTACCACGTCAGCGCACCCACGATGTAGATGATGACGTCCTTGCGGGCGAGCTCGGTGATGGTCTGCGTCCCGAAGCTGAAGTAGATGACGCCCGCCACGACCGCGAGGGCGAACAGCATCGGCAGCGCCTGGAGCGCACCGATCGCGCTCGGGCGACGCACCCGGCTGAACAGCGAGTACAAGAGCGGCGCTGCCAACACCACGATGAGCACCGTCCACACCGGAGACGTGGATTCGTGCATCTGCGGCGTCATGAACTGGTTGATCGGAACGAGCAGCAGAGAGCTCGTGAACAGCACGGTCACGCCGGTGATTGCGATTACTGGGATGAGCACCAGCAGCCGGATCGCTTTGGTGCGCGCGTCGTCTCGGCTGTCTGTGAGCACTGTCGCCACGAGCCCCAGGACGAACGGCACGGCGATCGCGCTCACGTAGGCGAAGGTGTAGGTGCGAAACGGGAGCGTCCCCACGTACACGGCGCCCGGAAACAGGAACAGCAGAGTGAACGCGTAGACCAGACTGTAGGTATCGAGCACCCGCGGGTTGGCGGTGGTGGCGTCGTCGGCCATGCGAGAAGTCCTCCTTGGAACGGACGGTCCTCCCGAGAATGCCCTGCCGTGGGCAGAACGAACATGACTTCCGTCAATTCTCGGGAAGAATCCGAAGACGACGCCGCCGAACGGAGGACCCGTGGACTGGTATGACAGCCTGGCGAAGCCGGCGTGGACGCCGCCCGGTTCGGTCATCGGGACGATATGGACCGTGCTGTACCCGATCATCATCGTGACGTACGGGTGGGTGTTCTATCGGATGGTGCGCGGGGAGATTCCGTGGTCGGTCGCGGTACCCGTCGTCATCAACATCGTGGCCAACGTCGCGTTCACGCCGATCCAGTTCGGGATGCGCAACCTTCCGCTCGCCACCATCGACATCATCATCGTGCTCGTGACGATCGTCTGGTCGATGATCGCCATCTGGCCGTACTCGCGGGTCGCGTCGCTCGCCCTCTCGCCCTACCTGCTGTGGGTCTCGATCGCCACGACCGCACAGGTCGCGATCACCTGGATGAACCGCTAGGCCCCTACAGGCCCGCCGCGATTTCGGCCGCCACACGCACGTTCGACCACACGAGCCGCTTGTTGGCCTCCTCGGTCGCTCCGTCCGAGAGCTCGTGCAGGCGCGCGAGCAGGAACGGGGTGACGTCCTTGCCGTGGACGCCTGCGACCTCAGCCTCCGCGAGCGCTGCACGCGTCCATCCGCCGAGCACCTCGGACCCGATCTCGTCCTCCGCCGCGATGGGGTTCGCCACGACGACGCCGCCTCCGAGCTCCAGGTCCCGCCTGGCCGAGAGGATCGCCGCGACCTCCTCGGCGGTGTCGCACCTGACGTCGACGCCGAGCCCGCTGGAGCGGGTGTAGAACGCGGGGAACTCGTCGGTGCGGAAACCGAGGACCGGGACGCCGTGCGTCTCGAGGACCTCGAGGGTGAGCGGAAGGTCGAGTATCGACTTCGCTCCCGCGCACACCACCGCGACCTCGGTGCGTGCGAGCTCGAGCAGGTCGGCGCTCACGTCGAACGTCTGCTGCGCGCCGCGGTGCACGCCGCCGATGCCGCCGGTCGCAAAGACCCGGATGCCGGCCATCGCGGCGATCGCCATCGTCCCGGCCACCGTGGTCGCACCCACCCCCCCGCGCGCCACCAGGACAGCGAGGTCGCGGCGCGAGACCTTGGCGACGTTCTCGGCCCCGACGGAGCCCAGACGCTCGATCTCATCGGCAGTGAGGCCTACGCGCAGGTGCCCGTCCAGGACCGCTATGGTCGCGGGCACGGCGCCGCTCTCCCGACAGATCCGCTCGGACTCCAGCGCGCACTCGACGTTGGCCGGGTACGGGAAACCGTGGCTGATGATGGTGGACTCGAGCGCGACGACCGGGGTACGCGACAGCAAGGCGTCGGCGACCTCGGGGGTGATGCGCAGGTACTCGTTCATGGCTGCAGCTCCTCAAGCATCGAGACGATGGCGGTGGGGGTCAGATGCGGGCTCACGGTCTCGTCGCCGCCCAGCGTCAGGGACGCCAGTGCGGATCCGAGCTGCGCGCACTCCTCGGTGGGCATCTTGCACAGCATGCCGCACACGGCACCGGCGCTGAATGCGTCTCCGGCGCCGTTGGTGCTCACGATGTCGACCCGTGGAGCCGGCGTGAAGCCCGAGCCGCTCGCGTCCGCCCAGGCCACACCGAGCGGCCCCGCGCTCACGAAGACCCGTCCGCACCCGAGCGCGACGAGCGCCTCGGCGGCGTCTCGGCAGGACGCCTCGCCCTCGACCGCCCGCCCGAGCAACGCTCCGGCCTCGTACGAGTTGGGGAAGATCGCGGCAAGTCGCCCGATGAGCGAGCGCACGCGCATGGCCTTGGCGGTCGACACCGGGTCGAGCGCGATCGGAACGTCGAGGTGATCGACGAGCCACTGAAGCGACTCGGTCGGCAGATTGGCGTCCGCGACCACCATGTCGGCGCGCTCGAGCGTGGCGCGGCGCTCCGGAACCTCGAGCTCGCTCGGCAGGATGCGGTCGATGACGCGCATGTCCGAGACAGCGACCGAGAGGTCGCGGCGCTCGTCGTTGATCGCGAGGTACCGGGCGCCGGGCAGTGCCCGAACGCGCAACGACCGCTCGATGCGGATGCCTGCGTCGACGCACGAGGTCTCGAGTCTCTTGGCTGCGCCGTCACCTCCGAAAGCGGTGACGAGATGCGTCTCGACTCCCATCCGCGAGAGGTTCTCGGCGACGTTGCGCCCCACCCCGCCGGGGCTCACGCTGACGCTGCCCGGGTTGGAGTCGTGCATGACGAGCGCGTTGACGGGCGCGCCGACGATGTCGGTGTTCGCGCCGCCCACGACTGCGACGCAGACGTGATCCAGCGCGGTGAGCGGCCCCGTCATTCGGACACCGCGCTCTCGTCACGGAACGTGGCGCCGACGTGCGAGCCGTCGCAGAACGGCTTGTTGCGGCTGTTACCGCAGCGGCAGAGAGTGACGCGGTTTCGCACTTCGTAGGGGACTCCGTCGGCGCCGGTCACGCGGATGCCTCCGCGCACCCACAAGGGCCCCGACACGCCGAGTGACGGGTCCTCGACGAGCACGATTGACGGTTCGAGCTCCGGCTCATGGAGCGAGCCGTCATCGGCATCGCAGAGGGTGTAGCGTCCGGAGGGGCACAGCGACGCCTCCTCCTCGGCGAGCGTGCGGGTGTCGGGGTCGTCGCACTGCGACACGAGGTTCCATAGACCGCCGGCCCGGTCGCAGAAGCGCGCCTCGGCGCAGAGCCGGCGGGCGTCGTGCAAGACGATGCCGGGGCCGTCGATGCTGACCGACTGCTCGATGTAGGAGTCGTGACCTGCGCTCTCGGTGCCACTGAAGCCAACGTCGACGTGACTGCCGTCGCAGAACGGCTTCGAGGTGCTTGCGCCGCACCGGCACAGGAGGTAGCGGTCGGGCACGTCGAGGCGCTCTATCTCGCGCCAGCCGACGGACTCACCCGATTCGTTGGTGACGATCTCGGCGCGAATGAGAGGGACGCCTCCCGACACGATGTACGGGCCGTCCTCGGTGATGGTTATCCTCAATCGCCGACCCGTCGGTTCCATTCGACCTCCCGTGTCTGTTTAGCCTGCGAGTGTATCCGTTCCCATTCTGGGCGCATGCTACGATTACGCCTCTTTGAGACCGAGGGGGTGAAGCGTTTGTCGCGTACTCGTGCGAGCATGCTTGCCGGTGCCACCGAGGTGTCGCCGATCATCCCGGGAATCATCCCGTTCGGGCTGGTGTGCGGCGCTGCCGTCACGGGCGCGGGGCTCGGGCTTCCGGAAGCCGTCGCGATGTCACTGTTCGTGAACGCGGGGGCCTCGCAGCTCGCCGCAACGACGCTCTTCACCGAGGGCACACCGCTCGCCATCGCGCTCACCACCTCGCTCATCATCAATGCGCGCCTGTTCATCTACGCGACGTCGATCGCCCCCTACATCGCTAACGGGAAGCAGCACGGACGCTGGCTCCTGGGGCATCCGCTCGTCGACCAGTCCTACGCGGCGGTGATGACATCCGGTCGCTTCCGAGACGACATCTCGATCGTGCCGTACTACGTCGGCTCGTGGCTGATCCTCGCTCTGGTGTGGCAGGCCGCCAACATCGCCGGCGCGCTTCTCGGCCCGATCATCCCGCCCGAGTGGTCGCTCGACTTCGCGGTGCCGCTCGTCTTTCTCGCGATGCTGGTGCCCGCCATCGCCGAGCGTATCGATGCCGAGACGGCCGCGGTCACGGCGGTCGCCGCAGCGATACTCGTTCCCGCGCTGCCGATGCAGCTCGGGCTTCTCGCCTCGATCCTCATCGGCATGGCGTGGGGCGCAGTGCGCGACAGCAACGAGGAGACCGCCGATGAGTGAGACCGCGCGGTTCTGGGTCTACATCGCAGGTCTCGCGGCAGGCACGTTCCTGCTGCGCAGCATCCCGCTGTGGCTGCATGGAAACGTCCATCCGCCGGCGTGGGTCACGCGCCTGTTGAAGCACGTGCCGGCCGCCGTGCTCACCGCACTGGTCGTGCCGGGCGCGCTCTACGTGAAGCTGGATGGCGCCTACGAGTTCGCGCCCGCGAGGCTGGTGGCCGCACTCGCCGCTGCCGCAGTCGCGTGGAAGACCAAGAACACGCTCATCACCCTGGCGGTGGGCATGGGCGTGCTCTGGGCGATGCAGGCGCTGCTCGCATCCGTCTAAGGAGCCCGCGCCGCCGCTTACCGAAAGAGCACCACGGGAAAGTCATAGTTGTTACATTCAGTTACATCGGCACTGAATCTGCGTACACTCGAACCCTACAGGGCGCATCCCGAGCGCCGTTTTTCGCAGGAGGACTCATGGCTCACGTTCGCTCGCTCTTCTTCGACGGCCCGCTCTCCGAGGTCGAGAACAAGGCGCTCACCGCCTACCGTCTCGGCCGACCCAGCGACGTCATCTGGAACATCACCAACCGCTGCAACCTGTTGTGTGACCACTGCTACATGGCCGCCGACGGGCACTCGAAGCCCGAGCAGCTCAGCGATGAGGAGACCATCGCACTCGTCACGCAGATGGGTGAGCTGGGCGTCCCGCTCGTCTTCCTGTCCGGCGGCGAACCGATGATGCGCAAGAACTTCTGGGACATCCTTGAGAAGGCGCACGGCTTCGGTATGCACATCACCGTCTCGACGAACGCGACGCTGATCGACCGCGAGGCCGCCAAGCGCCTGAAGGCCAACGGCGTGGACTGGATCGCCACTTCGCTTTACGGACCTCCGCACTTCCACGACAAGATGGTGGGCGTCCCCGGTACGCACGCCAAGGTCATCGAGGCCATCAAGATCCTTCGCGAGGAGGGTGTCGGCGTCGCACTCAAGTCGGCGGTCACCAAAGACACCCTCCAGTTCATCCCGCACATCATCGCCAAGGCCAAGGAGCTCGACGCGCGTCTCGTGTATCTGTGCGACCTGATCACGAGCGGCCGCAGCGAGGGCGAAGAGGACGCGCGTATCACCGCCGCGCAGTGGCAGGAGCTCGCGGACTGGATCCTCGGCGACCTGCTCAACCCGGACTCAAACACCGAGTACGACATCGGCGCGATCCCCAGCGTCATCCCCTACCTCGCCGAGAAGCTCAAGGACGAGGGCGTCGACGTCAGCAACGGCCTCAGGCGCCTCGAGCTTGTGAGCGCCTGCCCGGTCGGCAAGGGCCACATGAACATCAACTCCGAGGGCGGCATCATGCCCTGCCAGTTCGCTCAGGACTGGACGGTCGGCAACGTGCGCGAGATGACGCTCACCGAGGCCACCCAGGAGCTCTACAAGCTCGACGCCACGGAGACCAAGGGTATCTGCGCCCCCGAGGCATGCGAGTACTCGCGCATCTGCCGCGGCTGCCGCACCAAGGCGTGGCACGCCACCGGCGACCCGATGTGGGAAGACCCGACGTGCCTGCTCAAGCGACTGGCCGATGCAAGCGACGAGGAGTCGGACGGCTCGCACTACGAGCGCGCGCCCCTCTCGGCGGCCGCTCCGTGCGTGGCACCGGGAGCCTGCGGCTAGGACCGCACCAGAAGCACTGAACCGAAGGCCGCGGCGAGTCCGCGGCCTTCGTGCATTCGGGACCGCCCTCTCACTCCGACCACATCTCCGCGGGACGCAGCGGTTCGGCGACCGTGATCGTGCCGGACGCCCGCGCCACGGACCCGGGCACGAGGTCGAGCGCCATCCACGCCTCCGGGATCGCGATAGGGTATGGAGCCTCGAGCGCCGCGGGCGCCTGCGCGAATCCGAACCGCGGGTAGTAGCCGGGATGTCCCAGCACCACCGCGATCTCGAACCCCGCCGCCTTCACCGCCGAGAGCCCCTCGGCGACGAGCGCGCCGCCGATGCCCTCCCCCTGAGCCCGCGGATCCACTCCGAGAGGGGCCAGGAGCGCAACCTCGAGGTCGGCGCCGTCTAGCGTCGGGACCAGGGCTGCCGAGAACAGCACGTGCCCCGCGATGCGGCCGTTCCTCTCGGCGACGAGAGACACTCCGGGGCGATGGCCGGGGTTCGCGACGAGTCCCGACACGAGATCTGCGATCACCTCGGCCTCCTCAGGGAAGGCGGCGCGGTGGATCGCGAGGATGGCCGGCAGCTCATCGGGCCGAGCGGGCCGTACGACCACGTCGCTCATCGCTACTCAGCCGGGTCGGTGTCCGGCGGCTCCGGAGCGGCCGGAGGAGCCGGAGAGGCAGCCGCGTGCTCGTCCATCTTGGAGGCGGCCTTCCTGAGCCCGTCCGCCGCGCTGCGAAACGCCTCGGCGAGACTCGGGCTGACCTCGCGCGCGACCGTCTGGCTCGCGTCTTTGATGGCGCCTCCAGCCGTCGATGCTGCGCTCTTGACGCTCTGGCCGAGTTCGGACGCTGCAGCGTCGTCGACCGCGTCCGTGACCGTGCCGGCGATGTTTTCGAGGTGGCCCTTGAGCTCGTTCGCATGGCGGCGGTATTCGGGGTCGTTGACCGCCGTGATCGCCCAGCGGCCGATGGAGTCGCCGAGCTCTTTGATGTGCTGTACGACCTCGTCCCACGACCCGTCGGAGACGGGGGCCTGCGGGGCATCCACCGGTGTCGCGTTTGTGTCGTCGGTCATGTGAACGCTCCTCGCCATTCGACTGTTGTACACAGTGGATTCCCCATCGGCCACGCGCCCAACGAGGCGATTCCGGCACGCATTGTCAGTCCCGTCGGATACACTCGACACGGTCCGGCTTCTGCGGGGAGGACGACGTGCCGCGCACCATAGTGATATCCGACATGCACGGCGACGAACTCCGGCTCACGGAGACGCTCGCCCACGCTGGATTCGGCCCGGACGACCGTCTCATCATCGCCGGCGACCTGATCGACGTCGGTACCGATGACGTGATCGCGCGCGCCGGCGAGCTCGGCGCTGAGGTACTCGCCGGCAACCACGAGGTCTCCGCCGCGCTCGGGCTGCGCATCTGGCCGCAGAACGCCGAGTCGCTTGTCCGCGGCGAGGAGTTCGCGGCGCGAATGCGCGACGGCGAGTGGAAGCTCGCGACCGTTGTCGACGGATGGCTCGTCACGCACGCGGGTGTCTCGGCGGCGCTCTCCGACCTCATCATCAGGTTCGGACCATCGCCCGAGACTATCGCGGACGGCCTCAACGAGCTGTTCCGGGACGAGATCACGCGCGCCTCCGGCAAGAGGCCGCTCGACTGGCCCGATCTCGAGGCCTACCGCCTGCTCGGCGGACAGATGGGGCCGCTGTGGTTCCGGCCGCAGCGAATGTCCGACGTCCCCAGCGGGCTGTTCCAGATCGTGGGGCACTCACCTCCCGAGATGTTCACCACCGATCACCTCAGGGCGCTCGAGGCCGCTGGCTGGCGGCTGGTCGAGCCGGGCGGACACGGCGGAGCGCTCGCGCGCAGCGAGGTCATCGACGGGCGGGTCATGAACCCCTCGGTTCGCTACGCCGTCATCGACGGTGGCGCGACCGTCGTCGAGGAGTAGCGCTGTCGCCCGTCGCACCGAGTGACTCCACCGACGTAGGGGTACCATCTGGCAGTAACCCCGATGACGAAAAGGAGGACGCCGATGCCGAGCATCAAGGGCACCCGCACCGAGCAGAATCTGCTCAAGGCGTTCGCCGGCGAGAGCCAGGCGCGTAACCGCTACACCTACTTCGCAGGCGTGGCCAAGAAGGAGGGTTTCGAGCAGATCAGCGCGCTGTTCATCGAAACCGCCGACAACGAGAAGGAGCACGCGAAGGTCTTCTTCAAGCACCTCGAGGGTGGTCCCGTCGAGATCACCGCGATGTACCCGGCAGGCAAGCTCGGCACCACCGCCGAGAACCTCCTGGCCGCGGCTGAGGGCGAGAAGGAGGAGTGGAGCATCCTCTACCCCGACTTCGCCGCCATCGCCGAGGAGGAGGGCTTCCCCAAGGTAGCCGCGTCGTTCCGGGAGATCGCTTCGGTCGAGGTGCACCACGAGGCCCGCTACCGCAAGCTGCTTGAGAACGTGGCCGGCCACAAGGTCTTCAAGAAGGACGGCGTCGTCTACTGGAAGTGCCGCAACTGCGGCTACATCCACGAGGGTCCCGAGGCCCCGGCGATCTGCCCGGCGTGCCTGCACCCGCAGAGCTACTACGAGATCCAGACCGAACCGTACTAAGTCGCAGCAATCGAAGCGCCCGGGGCCACGTGGTCCCGGGCGCTTCGTCGTTACTGGACCGCTACCCTCGGTCGCGGACTACTCTCCCGCCGAGAACACCGACGCCTCGCGCGCCGCGTACTCGGCGAACGTCACCGGGGGCCTGCCGGTGAGCATGCTGAGGTCGCGGGTGACGGTGTCCGCCATCCCCAGTCGCGCCACCAGGTAGATCGCGCGCATCACCTTGACGAAGTCCGGGGAGTGTCCCTGCGCCCGCATGTGGGCCGCAAACTGACGGCCCGACGGCCGGGTGTAGCGGATCGTACGACCGGTCGCCTCGCTCAGGCACCTGGCGCACTCGTAGTAGTCGAGCGCCTCGCTGCCGGTGAGGTCGTAGCCGCGATCCAGATGGCCGGGCTGAGTCAGGACCGCAACTGTCGCCCGCGCGATATCGTTCGCATCGATGAAGCTCGTCTTGCCTCGGCCAGCGGGGACGATGATCTCGCCGCGGCTCCGAATGTCGCGCAGGTGGGTCGTCGCGAGATTCTGCATGAAGAAGCTCGGGCGCAGCATCGTCCAGCCCAGGCCGGACCTGCGGATAGCCCGCTCGATCCCGTGATGCGGGGCGAAGACGTTGCGCTGGGCTCCCAGAAGCGAGAGGAACACCACCTGTCTGACCCCCGATTCACGCATCGCCGAGATGAACGGCGTGAACGCCGCCGCGTCGCTCATCTGCGGCGGGCGCACCAGGAACACGCGGTCGACACCGGCCAGCGCCGCAGCAAACGTCGACGGGTCTTCGAAGTCGAGACCGACCGCTTCCGCCCCCGGGAACCGCGCGACGATCGGGGTCGGGTTTCTCGCGGCGGCGCGGACCGGCTCCCCCTCGGCGAGGAGTCTCGCGACGACCTCGGCTCCCACGTTGCCGGTGGCGCCGGTTACCAGGATCACCCCGCTCACCGGTCGGTCTCCAGCGAGGCAGCCATCGCCTCGAGTGCACCCAGCACTCGAGGGACGTCCTCGGCGGGCAGCGCTCCCAGCGCTCGCTCGCTCACGGCGCCGGCGGCCTCCCGAAGTGCAGGAAGCACCAGCTCACCGCGGGAGGTCAGCCACAAAAGTCGGGCCCGCCCGTCGGTCGGATGAGGAGCCGACACGATCCAGCCACCCTGCTCGAGCCGCTCTGAGACGCCGGTCATGGTGGGCCGATCCATCCCGAGGACGGCCGAGAGTTCGGCTCGTGTCGCGGGGCCGTCGCTGAGGTTGAGAAGCAACGCAGCCTGCTGGGGAGTCAGCCCGGTGTGGGCGATGCTCTCCGCCATGCGGTGCCGCAGGAGCCGGGCGAGGTGGTTACACAGGAATCCGAGGTCGTGCTCGTACACGGGGGCCTCCCGAAAGTGGTGTGTACACGAACTATGTGCTTAGTGTACGAACTATCGGCGACGAAGTCAATCGTGGTGGTGCTGTGAATCCGCGCCAGCGATCCCTAAATTGGCGCATACTCTACTGGTGACGGCGCCGTCCGCGCCGTCTCGCATCTGAAGTCGATTCAGGAGGTCCATACGTGAAACGTCTCTTTTCGCACGCCACCTCACGCCGGCTGACCGCCGCGCTGGCCATCGCGATGTTGTCGCTGGCTGCGCTGACGGTTGTCGGCTGCGGGGCCGAGCCGACGCCCGAGAGCACCGAGCCCGAGGCCGTCCAGCCTGAAGCTGCCACCCCCGAGACCGCTCCCTCGTCTGAGGAGGTCTCCAAGCTCGAGATCGAGGAGCTCGTCGTCGGTGAGGGCGCCGAGGCCGTGGCCGGCAAGACCGTCGTGGTCCACTACACCGGATGGCTCACCGACGGCACCAAGTTCGACTCGTCGCTCGACAGCGGCCAGCCCTTCTCCTTCTCTCTCGGCGCCGGACAGGTCATTCCCGGCTGGGACGAGGGAGTGCAGGGCATGAAGGTCGGCGGCAAGCGTAAGCTCACCATCCCGCCGGAGATGGGCTACGGCGACCAGGGTGCAGGCGGCGTGATCCCGCCTGGCGCCACGCTCGTCTTCGAGGTCGAGCTGCTCGAGGTTCAGTAGCTCCGCGCGCATGCGGCGCACGCTCTTCATCGCGACCATCGGCCTGTCAGCGTTCCTGCTCTTCACGCTGGAACTGCTGGCAGGCCGTCTCGTGCTACCGGCCTTCGGTGGCGCCCCGTCGGTGTGGACGACGGCGCTGTGTTTCTTCACGGCCGTCGTCTTCATCGGCTACCTCTACGCGCACTTGGTCATCACCCGCCTGAGCGCCCGAACCGGCGCGATCACCCACGTCGCCGTCACCGCGCTCGCACTGGCTGCCACACTCGCCGCCCCCGCACACATCGCGGGTCTGCGCATGGCCGACATGCCCGAGGCGCTCAACGTGATCGTCGTGCTCGCGCTCATAGCCGGCGCGCCCGCATTCCTGCTCTCCACCACCAGCCCGCTGCTCTCGGCGTGGTACGCGCAAGACGGTCGCGATCCGTGGTGGCTGTACGCGGTATCCAACGGCGCGAGCCTCGTAGGGCTGCTCGCCTACCCCGTGCTCATCGAGCCGCTCGTCGGACTCTCCTCGCAGCGGCTGACCTTCTCGCTGCTCATCGCGGCGGCAGCCGCGTGCGTGATCGTGGTGGCCGCCGGCCGGCTGCAGGGCGGCGCCACGCCCGGGCCGGGAGCCCCCGCACCCGGGCGTCTGCCCCGAAAGCGTCAGGCGGTCTGGCTGCTTGCGGCGTTCGCGCCGGCAGGACTGCTCTCCGCCACCACCACGCACCTGGCGACCGACCACGTCTCGGCGCCACTTCTGTGGGTGGGGCCGCTCGCGATCTACCTTGGGAGCTTCATCGTCGCCTTCTCCGAGAGGGGTCGGCGAGTGCTGCCCGCGGTCGAGCGACTGCTGCCCGCCGCCGCGACCCTGATGTGGCTACCCTACATCGCGCGCATCGACTGGCCGGCGTTCGTGCTCATCCCCCTCGTGCTCGTCAGCTACGCCGTCGTCGCCGTCGCGATCCACGGTCGCCTGGCGCTCGACCGCCCGGGCGAGGAGCACCTGACGCGCTTCTACCTCGTGCTGTCCGCGGGCGGGGTGCTCGCGACAGGTTTCGTCGCGCTCGCCGCACCGCTCGTCTTCAGCGACGTCTACGAGTACCCTCTGCTGCTGCTCGCGGGACTGGTCGCCATCGGCTTCCTGCCCGCACCCCCGCACCGCGAGCGCACCGGCCCCGGGGCCGTCATGCGTGGCACTTTCGGCCGCGTGGCGCCGTACCTCGTCATCGGCGGAGGCTTGGTGGCGCTGGTTTCTCCACGATCTACAGAGTCCGCGCTCTTTCTCGGCGTCGTGGTCTTCATCGGCGCACTCGCGGTCATGACGGGGCGCGGACCGTGGTCGCTTGCCGCAGCGTCGGCCGTCGCCATCGTCGCGCTGTCGCTGCTCTTCGTACCCGCGCCACTGCTGCGCGTGCGCACCTTCTTCGGCGTCACCCAGGTCAACGAAACCCCTGATGGCGAGGCGCTGGTCGAGGTCCACGGCACCACCCTGCACGGGCTGCAGTTCGCCGATGGGCGCCGTTCCGAGCCGACCGCGTACTTTGTGCCCTCGGGTCCGCTCGGAGACGTCTTCGACGACCTTCGGAGCCGCGAGGCAAGCGGTGCCGACATCGGGATCGTGGGTCTCGGCGTAGGGACGGTGCTCGCCTACAGCGAGCCCTGCGACGAGGTCGCCTACTTCGAGATCGACCGGGCGGTCATCGACATCGCGCGAGACGAACGCTACTTCACCTACCTGGCCGACGCCCCCGCGCCTCCCCGCATCGTGCTCGGCGACGGTCGACTCACGCTGGCCGAGGAGCCCCCGGGCAGCTTTGACCTGCTGCTGCTCGACGCGTTCTCCTCGGACTCCGTGCCGGTACACCTGCTCACCGCCGAGGCGATCGAGTCCTACGCCCGCACGATCAGCCCCGGTGGAGTCATCGCGTTCCAGCTCACGAATCGCCACTTCGACCTCGCTCCCGCGGTCGCGTCCACCGCCGAGGCAGCCGGGCTCGAAGCCGTTGCGAAGCGCTACCAGCCCACCCCCGCCGAGCGGGATGCACTCGAAGCCCAGGCCTCGACGTGGCTCGTCGTCGGCGAGCCTGAGGCGATCGAGCCGTTTCTCGCGGGCGGATGGGAGAAGCCCGCGCCCGGACCGGTGCTCACGGACGACTACTCAAACATCCTCAAGCTGCTCCGGCTTCGTACCGGGGTCGCGTCTGATACCCCATAGGGTATACTTGTCGGCACACCCGCAATTCCTTCGGAGGCACCCCCATGGCTCACCATCACGAGAAGTTCAACCCGGTCCACCTCGAGCGACTGAACAACCCCGAACGGCTGCGGGACACAGAGCCCGCTGTCATATGGGAGGCGCTTGGCTCGCCCTCACCCGCGGTCGTCGTCGACCTGGGCGCGGGCACGGGGCTGTTCGCCGAGGCGTTCGCCAAGCTCGCCCCCGAGGCGACCGTATACGCCGTCGACACCGAGCGCGGCATGATCGACTGGATGACCAACAACCGCAAGCCCGCAGTGGGCGAGAGGTTCGTGCCGGTCCTCTCGGAAGAGGAGTCTGTGCCGTTGCCGAGCGGCTCGGCGGACGTCGTGGTGTCGATGAACCTGCATCACGAGCTCGCGAACCCGGTGGCGACCTACGCGGAGGCGGCTCGGCTGCTTGTGCCCGGCGGAATCATCGCGGTCGTCGACTGGACACCCGGAGTCGAGGGAAACGGACCCCCGCAGGAGATCCGTGTCAGCGCCAACGTGATTGCGACCGCGCTCGGGGCTGCGGGGCTCGTGGACGCCCAGGTTCACCCGGACTTCAGCCGCCACACGCTCGTGAGCGCCAGGAAGCCCGCGGCGTCCTAGGCAGCGGAGCGCGATCGGAACAAGGAGACCCCGAGGCCGAAGGTGAGCGCGGCAAGGCCGATGACGAGCACCGTGGTGAGCGTATCGGACCACGGGCGGCCCGCGATCCACAGCGCGCCCGTCCACGGCAGCAGAAACGCCCACATCGCCGCCCGCATCGCTCCGGGCTGAGCGCTCACCCATCGCCAAGCCGTCTCGAGCCCGCCGGGAAGCGCCACGGCGAGGTAGCCGAAGACCGCCCAGCCGGCAGCTACGATGAGCAGCCAGACGACCACCGCGCCACGCCGCCACCCGGGGTGCGCGGCACGTCGCACGGGTGCGTCCGTGACCGCAAGCGCGAGGAAGCCCGCGACGACGAGCGCCATACCGGCGAAAAGCAGCGGGGTCGTCATCGCGGCACCCGGCTCACCACGCGTAGGTGTCGGGATCGGGTCCCAGGCGCACGCCCTCGTCGAGCGTGGTCAGCAGTTCGTGATCCTCGTCGGTGAGGTGAAAGTCGAAGACGTCGAGGTTCTCGGCGATCCTCTCGGCATGGACCGACTTGGGGATGGCGATCGCGCCGATCTCGAGGATCCACCGGATGGCGACCTGCGCAGGCGTTCTTCCGAGACGCTCGGCGATCGCGACGACCTCGGGTACCTCGGCCACTCGGCCCTTCATGAGCGGCGCCCAGGCCTCCAGGGCGATGCCGTGCTCGGCGAGAAACGCCTGGAGCGAGGGCTGCTGGAGCCAGAAGTGGAACTCGACCTGGTCGACGGCCGGCGGAACCTCGGCGTGGCGGAACAGCTCCTCGAGGTGGTGCGGCAGGTGGTTGCACACGCCGATCGAGCGCGTCATCCCCTGCTCGAGCGCCGCCTCCATCGCTCGCCAGGTGCCCTCCATCTTCTCGCGCATCGGCCAGTGAACGAGGTAGAGGTCGACGTGATCAGTGCCGAGTCTGGCGAGCGAGCGCTCGATGGCCTCGAGCGTCGAGTCGTAGCCCTGCTCCTCGTTCCAGACCTTGGTGGTGAGGAAGATGTCGTCGCGCGGCACGCCGCTGATGCGGATACCCTCGCCTACGCCCTCCTCGTTGCCGTAGAGCGACGCGGTGTCGATGCTGCGGTAACCGAGCCGCAGTGCCTCTACCACGGCGTCACGCGCGGCCTCACCGGGTGTGGACTTGTAGGTGCCAAGGCCAAGCCGCGGAATGTGCACGCCATGCGCGATATCGATCGTCGAGCCGATGCTCAGGTCATTCACGACCTACCACCTCCGAGGAGTGAGTACCCGACGCGCCGTGAATCACACCCGGTCCTGAGGAACCGCCGGCTCCTCGACGTGCTTTCGAGTCGCAAGCCAGGCGGCGGCGGCGACCTGTGCGACGATCCAGGTCGCGCCGAGTGCCACGCCTGCGGTCCCCGCCCCGTACTCGCTCCATGTCTTCTGGACCTCCGGCATCAGGGCGACGGTTGTTCCCACCACGAGAATCGCCCCCGCCGCAGCCCAGCGGCGCTGCCCCTGCTTGTAGCGGGAGACGGGCGTGCGCGGGACTGCCGAGCCGGGCATGCCGATAAGGCGCGCCTGCCGATTCCACACCAGCCGATTGGCCTTCGTGCCTGCCCAGAGGCGCACGAGCGCCTCGATGAAAGACGTCACTGTGGTCGCGAGAACGAGTGCCCGGAGTACACCGGTGCCCTCGGTCGGAACTGCTGACGCCGCAAACAGTGACGCGCTCGCGCCCAGGAGCCACATTCCCACAAGCGGCCATGCGCCGTGGACGATGCCCCATATCTGCGGCAGCCAGAACGCGCCCCAATTGAAGCGCTCGAGTTCGCGCGGCATCTCGCCCTCGCCGAGTACCGGCCCCACGGGTTGGGGGACAGCCTCGTGTACCGCCTCGACCGACTCGGCAGGGTGCCCGTTGGTACACGCACCCTGCTCGTCGACCCAGACCCATTTCTCACACTCGCGGCACCAGCCCGTACGAGGCATCCGTGCTCCTCTCTTGGAAGCACCAGTGTGCCACGCGCTGCAAGGCCGTGCGGCGCTAGCGGACGATCTTGCTGATGGGGATTTCGAGGATGTCTTCCGCGCCGGCGGCCTTCAGCCGCGGGATGAGGACGTTGACCTCGCACTTATCGGCGACGGTCGTGATCTCGTAGTCCTCGGAGCCGTAGAGTTTGCTCACCGTAGGCCGCTTCATCGCGGGCAGGACGGCGATGACCTCTTCGAGCCGGTCGTGCGCGCAGTTCAGCGAAAGCAGCACGCGACCCCGCGCCTCGATCACACCGAGCAGGAGCGTGCGGATCTCCTCGATCTCGCGGCGCTTCTCGGGATCGGCCCACGCCTCTTTGCTGGCGACCAGCCGGGTGGTGGAGGTCAGGATCGTGTCGACGATCTTGAGCCCGTTGCGGCGAAGGGTCGAGCCGGTCTCGGTGAGGTCCACGAGCGCGTCCATCATCTCGGGCACCTTGGCCTCGGTGGCGCCGTAGCTGAAGTGGACCTCGACGGGGATGCCGAGCTCGTCGAAGAATGCCTGCGTCGCCTTGGGGAACTCGGTGGTGATGCGGCTGCCTGCCGGGATGTCGCGCGCGGACTCGATTGCGGAGTCCTGGGGCACGGCGAGCACCATGTTGACGACGCCGGTTCCGGTCTTGGCGTAGGGCAGCTCGGCGACCTCGACCACGTCGGCTCCGCTCTCGCGCACCCAATCGTGGCCGGAGATGCCGAGGTCGAAGTACCCCTCCTGGACGTAGACGGGAATCTCCTGAGGCCGCAGGATCTTCACGCGCGCGATTCGCGGATCCTCGCAGGTGGGGTTGTACTCGCGGCTCGACTTCTTGATCGCGATGTCGGCCTGCGAGAACAGAAGGAGCGTCTGCTCCTCGAGGGATCCTTTGGGCAGAGCGATCGAGAGCATGCCGGCTCCTTCAGTCGGTGCGCCGCGCGGCGCGGTGGTCACCCCACCACTCTACTGCGCTAAAGCGTGGAAGGGAACCGGGGAGCCGTCAGGAGGTGGCCGGCCACAGCGACCAGGCGGCGACGATCAGAACCGTGAGCGCGGCGAGCCCCGCGAACAGCTGCCACTCCGGCGCCCCGATCTCGAGCAGCTGGGCAAGCGCCATCACGATCGCGGTCACACCAGCACCAAAGCCCACGTAGGCCGATGCCACGCGGCCCGGAAAGCGCGCAAGCCGCGCCAGGCCGCCGGCGGCGAGGAGCACCCCCGCCAGGATGAACCCTATGATCCGGACGGTCGTCGCCGAGGAGACGTCGCCATGCAGGCCGAGCCAGGTGAACGGCAGGACCGCCAGCCCCACTCCCAGAAGAATCGAGTACCAGCCCGCAAACGTGCGAATCATCGAGGTCCCTTCGGCACAGTGTCCGGGTGATGGTACCGCGACCGGGCTCTACGCGCCGATGACCGCCTCGTTGAAGACGCCGGCGAGCAGCAGCCACAGGATCACGAACCCCAAGCCGAGGTAGAGCATCGGCGGCAGGAACGCGAAACCGATCCACGTCTTCCTGCCAAGCCAGGCGAACAGCGCGAAGAGGATGGCGTCGACCACAACAAGAAGCATCCCGAAGAGCACGGGGCCGATGGAGTCGACGAACGCGACAAAGCCGGTGAGCTCCGCTCCGGCCCCCGCGTAGTAGGCGATCGCCGCGGGAGCCGCGGCCAGGACCGTGGCGATCTGGCCGAGCGCGAAGACCGCCGCCAGCAAGGCCGCCGCGATCCAGACGAGGATGCTCGTCGGGCCCGGGTCGTGAGGCAGCGCTCGGGGCATCTGGGTCTGCGAGCCGCGTTCTTCCACCTTGGTCCTCCTTCAGCGGGACTGTGACCCGAACGATACCGCGCACGCGACCATGTGGGAATGTCGGCGCCCGCTGCGGTGCGCGGAGCGCATAGGAATCTTCCCCGAACGCATAGACGCCCCGAGGGGATCCTCGGGGCGTCATGTATTCGGGACACCGCCGCCGGGGGATGCCGGCGGCGGCTCAAGGGGGCTTAGATCAGGTGCGCGAGCACAGACAGAGCGATTGCGACTGCAACCACGGCGAGCGTGCGACCGTAGAACACGGTTCCTGCGCTGAAGCTGTCGTACATGGTGTCCTCCTTATCGATCGCGACCCTGTTGCCGCGAGCAAGTTCTCGCTTCTGACAAAGCAATCATCGTCCCATCAAGTGGAAAGATACATTGTCGCTTCCTTACGCATATCGTAAGATTTACTTTATGTTGAACGTCACCCGCCTGAAGATGCTTCGTGAGGTCGCGGCGCGCGGAACGATCGCCGCCGCGGCCGAGGCGTTGTACATGTCGCCGTCGGCCGTTTCGCAGCAGATGGCGGTACTCGAGCGCGAAGCCGGAGTGTCGCTGCTGGAGCGCCGTGGCCGAGGAGTGCGCCTCACCGACGCCGGCCGGTCGCTCGTCGACAACACCGAACGCATCCTCGCCGCGATCGAGCACGCCGAGGCCGAGCTCGCCGCATCCTCACGCGGGATCGTCGGACACGTCAGGGTCTCGGCCTTCCCGACGGCGGCCCGCGCCATCCTCATCCCGGCCCTCGTGGACTTGCGCGACAACCATCCCAACCTGCGGCTGTCGATGATCGACCTCGAGCCTGAGGAGTCATTGCCGGCGCTCAAGGCACGCGAGCTCGACCTGGTCGTCACCTACGAGTGGGACCTCCTCCCGTCGCTCGAAGACCCGGGAGTCGAGCGCGAAGAACTCCTGTCCGAGAAGGTGTACGTCGCCATGCCCTCGACGCACCCGATCGCGACCCGTCCCGGGCCGGTCACCATCGCCGAGCTCCGCGAGGAGGAGTGGATCGTCGGCCGTGACTCGACCTCGATGCTCGACCTCGTGACCGCGGCCGGGCGGCGATCGGGCTACGAACCCCTCACCGACTTCCACTCGATGGACTTCGAGGTCATCCTCGCCGCAGTGGCCGCGGGCCTCGGCGTCGCGCTCGTTCCCCCACTCGCGCTCGTCGGCGACTTGAGCGGCGTCGCGATTCGCGAGGCATACGACCTCGACCTCAACCGGTCGATCTGGGCGGCCATCCGTCGCGGCAGCGGGGGCAACCCCGGCATCGCGACCGTGCTCGCCGCCCTCCGCACCGCCGCCGAGAAGGTCGCAGAGACCCTCCCCCGGCCCGACGACGAGCCGCTTCCGGGCTGATGAGGCGCCTCGCGACATTCGCGGTGTTCATCGCGCTGGTCGTCATAGCCGCGTGGCTGCAGTACACCCAGGTGACGCACGTCAACCGGGCCGACGGGGCCATCTCGGCGGCGCAAGCCCCGGGTCCGCTGCTCGAGCGAGTCCGCGCGGCGGCCGAGGCAGTGCGGCTTCAGCCGCAGGTCATCGCATACCGACAGGTGCACGGGTCGCTGCTCGCCGAGTCCTACGTCGCCATCGGCTCTCCGCGGGCCGCGCGCAAAGTGCTCATCGACGCGTGGTCGCTCGACCGCACCAACGCCGAGCTGCGCGCGCAGCTGCGGGAGGTCAACCTCGAGGTGCAGGCGCTCGACACCTGGAAGGCACACATCCAACACGCGCGGGAGGGGCCTCTCGGAGAGCTTGATTCAGAAGACGTGATTCCGTGACGGGTGGCTGCGCGGCCTAGTCGGCGATGGTGACCGCGCAGTGAGTGTAGACCTGCGTCTCGAGCGACTTGAGGACGAGCGCGGCCACGTCGGCGCGCGACACGCGCGAGGACTTGGGCAGCATCTGCCCCTCGAGCGAGGTGCGGTACGCGCCGGTCTTGGGACCGTCCGAGAGCCCCACGGGCCGCACGATCGTCCAGTCGAGTGCGGACGCCATGATGCGGTCTTCCATGCGCTCTAGGTCGTCGTAGACGGGCTTCAGCGTCGTCCTGATCTTGAGCCGGAAGCCCATCGACAGCCGCGAATCATCTCGGGCGAAGGTACCCGCCGCGCTGACCGCCGCCAGCTTGTAGATCTGGCGCACCGCCATCGCGTGGATGACGTTAGCGATTCCCTCCGAGAAGACCGTGACCTGCGCGCTGCCGCCGGACCCCAACGCGAAAGCGACCGCGTCGCACCCCTCCACCGCGGTGCTGACGGCCTCGAAGTCGAGTACGTCGCCGCGCACCATCTCCAGCCGCGGGTGAGTCAGGCCCGGTTCGGTCGCGCGCACAAAAGCACGCACCTCGTGCCCGTGTCCGAGCGCCTGCTCGACGATGTGCCGGCCGGTTCGACCCCCGGCTCCGATGACGAGAACCCGCATGGAAGCGCCTTTCGAAGGGTCGAGGCTACTTGGTGCGCACCCGCTGCGACACAACGACCCCAGCCGAGACGAACGGGGGGTCCTCCGACCCGAGGGGGTCGGCATTGTCGTACTCGAAGACGTCCGCGGCGCCCAGGTCGGCGTGCATCGTCACGTAGAGCTCCTCGGCCTCACCGACCCCGCTCACAGGCACGCTCACCTCGAACGTCTCCCCCGCCTTACGCGGAGCGTAGCCGACGACCTTGCCCGGAAGTCCGCCCTCCCACAGGCTCACCACGACCCACGACGGTCCCGGCGTCAGCACGTAGCGCACACTGATGGCATCCTTCACCGCTTGCGACTCGTCGACGAGCAGAGAAGCCGAGTTCGCCGAGACAACCTCACCGAAGCCGGTGAGTTCGGTGAACTGCTCGACAGCCACCGAGCCGACGTAGTAGGGCCCGTCCGAGCTGCGCTCGGGTCGCTCGGCGTCGAACTCGAAGACGCCCGATGCACCGCGGTCACCGTGGAGCGCGACGCGAACGGCGTAGCCGTCGGCGGCCGCGAGTTTGACTTCGACGTTGCGGCTCTCGCCCTCGGGGACGGCAGCGTAACCGAGCACCTCGCCGGGGCTCACGGCGGAGCGCACGACAACCCAACCGTCGGTCGGAGCGTGAACGTAGGGCACGACCAGGACGCCGTCAACGACGGCCGCCTGTTCGGTGGTGACGGTGCATTCCTTCGACGCGACAAGGCCGCCCATCATGATCTGCTCGTCACTCGCGGGCTCACCGGTCGCCGCCATTCCCATGGCGCCACCCTCGGCGGGCTCCTCCGATGACGCGGCGCACCCCGTAAGGGACATGATCACCAGCGCCGCAAGCATGACCGCACGTACCGACATCGAGTGCCTCGCCTTCCGTGGTTTGCGTCGGACCGTGATCGCCGGACTCATGTCCCGGCGTGGACCGCTGTGCCTAATCTACCCGCAAGCCCTCGGGAGCATCATAGCGGCCCGACCCCCGTGTAGGGTCGGGCCGCCTGAAGTGACCGAAGCGAACAACCTACTTGATGCCTACCACCGTGGCGACCTCTTCGCCGTCGACGAAGTACGGCTGGTCGGCGCTGTTGATCTTGTTCATCATGTCGAACTCGAACACGCCGGGCTCGGCGGCGTCAGCGTGAACCGCGACGAACACCTTCGCGGTCAGCGGAAGCGGGTCGAGCTCGACCGTCAGGCCCGTGCTCTCACCGGACGGGATCTGGAGCAGGCCCACGCGCGCTCCCGGAGCGCCCTCGTCGTCGAGGTGCACGACCACCCATGCGCCGGCCGGAGCGACGGCCTTGTCGATGGTAAGGCTCTCCTTGGCGCCAGCCTGGTCGGAGACCTCGATGGCTGCGGTGCCGGCAGGAGTCTCGATACCGAACTCGCGGACCGTGACCACCTTGGCGAGCTCCTTGCCGTCCACGAAGTAGGGACGGTCCGGGCTCATCTTGGCGTTCATCATGTCGAAGTCGAACTCCTCGGCCTCACCGCGGTCGGCGTGCATCGCGACGATCACGTTGGGGGTCGTCAGATCCTCGAGCTCGACCTTCACGTCCGTGCTCTCGCCCTTCTCGATGCGAGCGAGACCGACACGCATGCCGGGCTTGCCGTTGTCGTCGGCGTGGACGACGATCCAGGCGTCGTCGGGAGCGAGCGCCCTGTCGACCACGAGCGTGTCGACGCCGTCCTGGTCCTCGGTGATCTCGAGCTGCGCGGCGTCTGCGCCCGCGACGTAGCCCCAGACCTCGGAGTCACTCGACTCCTCCGTCTCCCCGCTGGTCGAGCAACCTGCAGCGAAGATGGTGGCGCTGGCCAGAGCGAGCGCGAGACCTGCCTTCATGAACTTGTTCATCTGTGTGTGCCTTCCTGTGTTAGCGCTTCGCGGCAAGCGACGGCTTGAAACGGCGCAGAAGTAGTGAGTTGGTGACGACCGAAACGCTTGAGAACGCCATCGCCGCGCCCGCGAGCCACGGGGCGCCCGAGAGCAGTCCCACTGCGGCGACGGGGATGAGCAGCGTGTTGTAGCCAAGCGCCCAGCCGAAGTTCTGCCGGATCTTGCGCATCGTGGCGCGGGACAGCTCGATGCCGCCCACCACGTCACGCAGGTCGTTCTTGATCAGCACGATGCCGCCGGTCTCGACGGCTACGTCGGTGCCAGCGCCCATCGCGATGCCGACGTCGGCTTGCGCGAGCGCGGGGGTGTCGTTGATGCCGTCTCCGACCATCGCGACCGTCTTGCCCTGCTCCTGGAGTTTCGCGACCTCCTGGGCCTTGTGCTCCGGCAGAACGTCGGCGAGCACGTGCTGCGAGTCCATGCCCGCGATTCGCGCGATCGCCTCGGCGGTACGGCGGTTGTCACCGGTGATCATGAACGTCTCGACGCCCATCTCGCCCAGACGCGTGAGCGCCTCGGCCGAGTTCTCCTTGAGCGTGTCCGCGACGGCGATGATGCCCGCCAGCTTGACGCCGTTGACGCCCACGAGCATGACGGTCTTGCCCTCGTCCTCGAGAGTCGCGATGCGGTCCTCGTATGCCGAGATGTCGATGCCCTCGCGGGCCATCAGCTTGCGGTTGCCAAAGGCGACGTTCATGCCCATGACCGCACCCTCGACCCCGTGTCCGGGAACTGCCGAGAAGCCCTCGACAGCCGGCACGTCGATACCGTCCTCCTTGGCGCGCGCGAGGATCGCCTCGGCGAGCGGGTGCTCGCTTCCGCGCTCGAGTGCCGCGGCCATCGTGAAGACGCGGGTGACGTCGTGGCCCTCGGCGAGCTCTATGTCGGTGACGACGGGCTTGCCGTGGGTCAGCGTGCCGGTCTTGTCGAACACGACCGCGGAGAGCTTGTAGGCGGTCTCCAGAGCGTCGCCGCTCTTGATCAGGATGCCATTCTCGGCGCCGCGGCCCGTGCCCACCATGATTGCGGTGGGAGTGGCCAGGCCGAGGGCGCACGGGCAGGCGATAACGACGACCGCGATGCCAGCGAGCAGCGAAGCGATCCACCAGCCGTTCACCGAGGCCGACATGAGGATCGGCTCCAGGATCAGGCCGCCGGCCATCGGGTCGGGAGTCGCACCGAAGATCGCGGGGCCCGCGAACGCCCAAAACAAGAACGTGAGAAGCGACGCGCCGATGACGAACGGGACGAACACGGCACTGATGCGGTCAGCGAATCGCTGGACCGGGGCCTTGCTGCCCTGCGCGTCCTCGACGAGCTTGATGATCTGCGCGAGAGCGGTATCCGAGCCGACCTTGGTCGCGCGGAAGCGGAAGCTGCCGAGCTTGTTCAGGGTCGCTCCGATGACGCTGTCGCCGGCGCCCTTCTCGACCGGGATCGACTCGCCGGTGAGCATCGACTCGTCCACGGCGCTGGAACCGTCCATGATCACGCCGTCGACCGGGACCTTTTCGCCGGGACGCACGACCACCAGGTCGCCCACGACCACCTGCTCGACCGGGATGTCGAGCTCTTCGCCGCCGCGCACGACGCGGGCGGTCTTGGCCGCGAGGCCCATGAGCTTCTTGATGGCGTCCGACGTCTTGCCCTTCGCCCGTGCCTCAAGCAGCTTGCCGAGAAGCACGAACATGATGAGCAGCGCCGAGGTCTCGTAGAAGACCGGCTCCATCTCGAGCGCCGGGATGAAGGTGGCGGCCATGCTGTAGAAGAACGCCGCCGACGTACCGATGGCGATCAGGGTGTCCATGTTGCCGGTGCGCTGCTTGGCAGCGCCCCACGCTCCACGGTAGAAGCGCGCGCCCGCTATGAACTGCACGGGAGCGGACAGAAGGAACATGACGTACTTGGCGACCTGCATGGGGGCATAAGCCCCGCCAAAGGTGCTGGCGAGCCACTCGGACAGGGCGAGCGGAATGCTCTCCATGAACGGCGGCACCATGGCGATGATGAACAGCGGAATCGAGAACGCGACGGTGAAGAGGAACATCCGCTTCTCGTCGTTATAGGCCTTGGCCTGGGCGATCGCCTGAGCGTCAGCTCCGCGATCAGCACCCGGAATGACGTCGGCCTTGACGGTCGCGTCGTAGCCCGCCGAGCGGATCGCCGTGATGATCTCGTCGATTCCCACGACCTCAGGGTCGAACTCGACCGTCGCGGTTTCCATGGCGAGATTGACTCCGGCCTTGGTGACGCCCCCGAGCTTGTTGAGGACCTTCTCCACGAGCGCGGAGCACGACGCACACGTCATACCCTGGATCGCGAGCGTGACCTTGCCGGGCAGCGCCGTAGGCGCGGTCACGAGCGGCTGGGCGGTGTATCCGACGTTGGTGATGGCGGCGACGATCGAGTCGACGTCGGTCACGGCAGGGTCGAAGCTCGCGCTGAGGCGCTCGGTCGCAAGGTTGACGTTGGCGCGGGTGACACCCGGCGTCTTTGCGAGGGTCTTCTCGATGACGGCGACGCACGAGGCGCACGTCATGCCGCCGACGGCGAACATCGCGTCCTCGAGAGCATCCTCGGCGGGAACGGGCTCCGGATCGGGCAGCGCCTCGAGCGCGGCGATCTGCTCGGCCTCCTCGGCCATATGGGCGTCGGACATCTCCGGCTCGCGATGCACGTGCTCAGTGTGCTCGCCGGCGGCCGGGGCGTCCTCGTCGGACTCCTCGATCACGAGCGGATCGCCGGGCTTGAAGCCGGAGGCCACGATCGCGTCGACGAACGGGTCGAGTGCGACCTCGTGCTCGAGATGCACCACGAGCCGTCCCGCGGAGGAGTCAGCCTCGGCGGCCGTCACCCCGTCTATCTGTCGAGCGGCCATGGTGATGAGCTTCTCGCAGGCACCGCAGTGCATGCCCTCGATGCTCAGCACCATCCGCTTATGAGTTGCCGTTGTAGGCATCAGTCGGTCATCTCCTCAACGAGCCAGCAGGGCTCGGGTTAGTGTTTCCCTACTCCACGACGATCTTGCCGAACACCATCTCCATACCGCAAGAGAAGAGGTACTCGCCGGCCTCGAGCGCCGGGAGCTTGACCGTCTTGGCGCCGGCCGAGAGATCCTCGAAGAAGCCGAGGTCCTTGCTCATGACCTGCGCGGTGCAGCCGCTGGACTGGCTGAAGGTGATCTCGGCAGGGACGCCGGCCTTGAGCTTGATGACGTTGGGGTTGTAGATGCCCGTCGAGACGTCGACGGAGAGCGTCTGAACGGCGCCGTTCACGGTCGCCGCGCCCTCGACCGGGTCACCGGTGATGCCGTTCTCGGTCGGGGCGCTGCTGCCGCAGCACGCACAGGCCGGGCTTCCGGAGTCGGTAGCGGTGTCGTTGAACGCCTGAACCGCTCCGCCGACGACGCCGCTCGAGGCGGTACCGGCGGGGGACCCGCTCCGTGCTGCTGCGAACTGGTAGGCGCCGAAGAAGGCGGCAAGAACGAGTCCGCCGATGAGGATGATGCGAACCGGGTTGCCCGGGGCTTTGGTGTTCTCGGTAGTCATGTTGATCTCCTTGGTTGCGTGTTAGGCGAAGGCGCCACCGAGCATGAGCCCGGCAACGACGGCGATGGCTATTGCGGCCACGATCAGGATCGCCTCGACCGGCGTGAAGCCGAGGATTGTCACGCCCTCACGGGTCTGCGACGCTGCGGCCTTGTGATCGGCCTTGGCGGCGGTGCGGGTCTCCTTGCGGCGGGCCGCATAGAGCGCTCCCCCGCTGGCGAGCGCCGCGAGCAGCAGCCATGCGATCGGGCTGGCGCCCTTGGTGGCGCCGCCGACCACGAGTTGGCCGCTCATCATGCCCATTCCGCACGTGAGCGTGTAGGTGCCTGCGGCGGTCGCGGGCACGTCGACGGCGGTGACGCCGTTATCCGCGAGGTCAACGAGCACCCCGAGTTGCGGCAATGCGAGCTGAGCGGAGCATGAGTTGTCCTCGCGACGGTCGACGACGAGTCGGACCGGCTGGTCGGCAGGGATCTGCACCACGTTGGGGACGAACTGCGTGTTCTCGATGACGATAGGGACCTCGACGACGCCGTCTTGCCCGGTGACGTACTCGGCCGACTCGACAACCTGGCCGCCGACGAAGGCGGTCTTGACGGTGTCGAAGTTGACCGGCGCGCCGGTGAGCATGAGGCCGCGGTTGATGAAGACGAGGCCGAAGACGATGACGCCCACAGCCAGCACCGTCATCATGCGCTCCTTCCACACGCGCGGGATGAGGCTCCCCGCGGTGCCAAAAGCGATCATGAGCGGAGCGGTGCCGAGGCCGAAGGCCGCCATACCGAGCGCGCCGGTGATCGCCGAACCACTGGCGGCGGCCGAGACCTGAGCAGCCATCAGCGGGCCGCACGGGAGCAGACCCGTCATGAGGCCGAAGAGGATCGGCGTACCAAGCGTGCTTTCGCCGACCTGCGCGTCAGCGGAGGCCTTGCGGCGAAGCTTCATGATCGCGTTCATGAGGAACACCGGCGGGCGGGGGCTGAACTTAGCGGCCCACGGCACCTTGCCGGTCATTCCAAGTCCGAGCACGATCATGAACGCGCCTGCCAGGAACATGATGTAGGGACGCAGCGCGTCCAGGTCGAAGAACGCACCCACGGCGCCGAGCAGCAGACCGACGAGCATGTAGCTCACGATCTTGGCGGCCTGATAGGCGGCGTTCGGGGTGATCTTGTGGTACCACGGTCCGTCTTCCGTGCCCTTCACCGCGTATGTGAGAACCAGCGGTCCACACATGGATACGCAGTGCAGGCTCGTCGCAAGACCGAGCGTGAACATCGTGATGATGAATGCGGTCACGTACTACTCCTCGTGAAGTCCGGATGCGCATGTGCGCACGGTAACTACCCGTACGAGCGCACGCGAAAGCATGCGGTCGCACGGTCACGATGGAGTGTATTAGACCCTGAAGCGCTCTCCGCGAGGATCGCGGGGCGGTGGCGGTGGCTCGATGACCTCGATGAGGGAGTAAGCCGCCGAATCGCGCGGAGCGAAAAGCACGAGGGCGACGACCAGCGCCAACAGCGCCAGCAGAAGCGTCTCAAGACCACCAGGCGCCACCGTAAGGGGCACGTCGCTGGTCAGCATCTCGCCTCCGCACGTGGAGAAGAACCCGACTCCGGGGCCGGGATGCATGAAGCCCATCCCGCCGCTCATATCCATCGAGCAACCGACCATGCGACACGTCGGAACCACGATCGCCAGGAACGTGACAACGATCGCGGTGATGACGAGTGCCTTGCGGTTGTTGACGAGATACTTCAACGAACTCCCCATGAGAGTAGTGGTTCTCGAGCCCGAAAGAGCGAATCGCATGCCTAATGGCAGCCGGACTCCCAAGTCACCAGCCCCTATTCAGAGTCAGTTTCACCTACTGCGGGCTCGAACTCGATTGAGACAGAATTTATGCAGTAGCGCAGGCCAGTCGGCTCGGGCCCGTCATTGAAGACGTGGCCGAGATGCCCGTCGCACACGGCGCAGCGAACCTCTGTCCGCACCATCCCGAAGCTGACGTCGCGATGCTCGATGACGGCGTCCTCGGCGATCGGCGCATAGAAGCTCGGCCAACCGCAGCCGGAGTGGAACTTGGTCTCGGACTCGAAGAGCGTCGAGTGGCAGCCGGCGCAGCGGTAGATGCCGGGCTCGACCGTGTCGGTAAGAGCACCGGAGAACGCGGGCTCGGTCCCGGCACGCCGAAGAACGCGGAACTGCTCGGCGGTAAGAATGTCTCGCCATTCGTCCTCGGACTTGATGATCTTGTCGCGCATGGCGGTCTCCTCGTTGCATGAGAGCGATGCGAGCCCTCTGTACGTTAGAAGTACCCGTTGCGGGGGCTCGCCACCACGGTTCTACAGCCCGGAGTCGCCGAGCACCTCGTCCCGCCAGTCGGGACCGAGCCGCTCCTCGATGAACTCGCGGATCATCTGACGGACGACCTGCGACGGAGTGACGTCTTCGGCCCTGCAGAGGCGCTCGAATGCGGCCTTCTTCTTGGGGTCGATCAGCACCGTCAGCCGTGCGGTTCGCTGCTCCTGGGTCACCTCGGCTCCTCCCACCAGAGAGTATGTGCATCGGATTATAATTGAATTCATACGCGATGCGCCTACAATGGTATCCATTCCCGCTTTCGAGGCAAGGGCTGACTTTCGTGCCGCATCGTTCCCACCTCACCACCGTCCGCGTGGCCAGCGCGCTTCGCGACACACTGCGCGCTGAGCCGTACTCCTGGCTTGCGCTGCGCGCAGACGCGCTCGCGGGACTCACCGTCGCCATCGTGGCCATCCCGCTGGCAATGGCGCTCGCCATCGCCGCAGGCGTGCCACCGCAGTACGGACTCTACTCGGCGATCATCGCGGGCATCGTGGCGGCGCTGACCGGCGGATCCCGCTTCAGCGTCTCGGGCCCGACCGCCGCATTCGTCGTGATCCTCGCTCCGATAACGGCGCGCTACGGGATGGCCGGCCTGGCGACCGCCGGACTCATGGCCGGCGTGATGTTGGTCGTGCTCGGGGCGACGAAGATGGGCCGCCTCATCGAGTACGTGCCCGAGCCCGTCACCGTGGGTTTCACCACGGGTATCGCGCTCGTCATCGCGATCCTGCAGATCAACGACTTCTTCGGCCTTGGACTCACCGAGATGCCCGAGCACACGCTTGAGAAGGTGGGCGCGCTCGCCTCGGCCGTGCCCCAGATCTCATGGCCCACCACCATCGTCGGGATCACCTCACTCGCGGTGATCCTCCTCTGGCCGCAGAAGCGCCTGATAATCCCGGGTTACGCGCCTGCGGTCGTCATCGGCGCGCTCGTCGCGATTGCCCTGGCCAACAGCGGACACCCCGTGGACACGATCGCGTCGCGATTCAGCGCAGTCATCGGCGGTCAGACCGTCCCGGGCATCCCGCGTTCCCTGGCCGGCTTCGCACTGCCGTGGAACCTGCCGGGCCCTGTGGGCGGCTCATTCGCCCTCAACATCGACACGATGCGTGACCTGCTCCCCGCCGCCGTGTCCATCGCGCTACTCGGCGCGATCGAATCGCTACTGTGCGCGGTGATCCTCGACCGGTCGACGGGCACCCGCCACCACTCGAACGGGGAGCTGGTGGGCCAGGGTCTGGCCAACATCGTCGCGCCCTTCTTCGGCGGCATTCCCTCGACCGCGGCCATCGCCCGCTCGGCGGCCAACGTGACAGCAGGCGCGCGGACGCCGCTCTCCGCGACGTTCCACTCGGTGTTCGTGGTCATCGGCGTGCTGGCGCTCGCGCCGGCGCTGGGCTACGTCCCGATGGCGTCGATGGCGGCGATCCTGCTCGTTGTCGCGTGGCGGATGAGCGAGGCGCCTCAGGCACTGGTGCTGCTGCGCCGCTCGTCTCGGCGGGACCGGATGGTGTTCGTGACCTGCTTCGCGCTGACGGTGGCGTTCGACATGGTCATCGCGATTGCGGTGGGCATGGTCCTCGCGGCGTTCCTGTTCATGCGCGACATCGCCCGATTCACCCAAGTCCGCGACGTCACCGGGTCCGAGCGGTACTCCGGGGGCAGCGCTCCTGAGGGCTGGCGCGTCGTGAAGGTCACCGGTGCCATGTTCTTCGCGGCCGCCGAGCGGGTCCTCAGCCAGCTCCTCTTCGAGACGCCCGACAACGGCAACCTCATCATCTACGCCGACGGGATCACTCTCCTCGACGCGGGCGGCGTCAGCGCGTTCGAACGCTTCGCCGAGGAGTGCGAAGCGCGCGGCATCCGCGTGCTGGTCGCCGATCTGCAGCCGCAACCGATGCGCGCCGCCCAAGCGGCCGGTCTCGGAGAAAGTGGTGCCGTCGAGCTGGTGCCGACGCTGGACGAGGCGCTTCTGCGGATGGGCGCGGCGGACCAGGCACGCGCGCGATGACCGCCGTCACCGATTCAGACGCGCGGCGAGTTCCTCCGGTGTTGTGATCGGGGCCTCGCAAACCGAGTGACGGCAGAGATAGGCGGTGGTTAGCCCGTTCAAGGTGCCCCGCCCCTCGAACAGTCCGAGACTGCCGCCCTCGTCCTCTGCCTTCACGGCGACGACCAGGTTCGGGCGGTACCTCGCCCGGGCCACAGCAAGCAGCGGCATCGGTTCGGGCCCGACGATCGCGAGCTCGTCTGGCGGGGCCATCATCAGATCGAGCGCCGACAGCCACGCGGCAAACCCCAGCGGCGCCCGGCGGAGAAGATGGCCGACCGCGCCGATGCCTCCCTCGGCAGCCTTGAGGAAGCGCGAATCGCCGGTGAGCGCTCCGAGTCTGGCCAGTACCCCAGCGGTAACCGCGCCGCCCGAAGGCATGGCTCCGTCTTGGGTCTCTTTGGGTCGAAACAGCAGCGCCTCGTGGTCGTCGCTCGTGTCGAAGAACCCGCCGCTTGGATCCGCGAAGCGCTCCAAGATCACTTCGCACAGGGTTCTGGCGGCGTCAAACCACGTGGGGTCGAACGTGGTCTGGTAGAGCTCCAACAGCCCCTCCGCACAGAACGCATAGTCTTCAAGATAGGCGCTGATCCTGGTCGACCCGTCCTTCCAACTGCGAGCCAGCCGGCCATCCGCACCGAGCATCTCGCGAAGTATGAAGTCCGCGTTCGTCTCCGCGATCAGGAGGTAGTCTTCTCGGCCAAGAACCCGTGCCGCCTCGGCCAGGGCAGATAGCATGAGCCCGTTCCAGCTGGCCAGCACCTTGTCGTCGAGGTCTGGCCGAGGCCGTGCCTTCCGCGCTTCCAACAGCACGGCTCGGGCAACAGCCAGCCGCGATTCAACATCGGCGATGGTCCTACCTGACTCGGCGGCCAGCTGGGCAGGCGACTTGGCCACTGACAAGACGTTCGTGCCATCGAAGTTGCCGTGGCGCGTCACCCCATAGGCCGCACAGAACAGTTGTGCATCACCGGCACGATGGTCAGAGCCACCCTCCAAAGCTCGCACCACCTGGTCCCATGTCCAGACGAAGAAGCGCCCCTCTTCGCCCTCGGAGTCGGCGTCCTGCGCGGAATAGAAGCCGCCACTCGCGTCGAGCATCTCGCGGACTGCGTAGTCGAGCGTCTCTTCGGTGATGCGCCGGTAGCTCTCACCACCGGTGACCTGCCAGGCGTGAAGGTAGAGGCGCGCAAGCTGTGCGTTGTCGTAGAGCATCTTCTCGAAGTGGGGCACGAGCCACGTCGCATCGGTTGCGTAGCGATGGAAGCCGCCGCCCAGCTGGTCGTAGATGCCTCCACGTGCCATCGCGTCCAGCGTCTGCGTGACCATGGCCAGGAGGGACGAGTCGCCGGCGGCCACGTGCCTGCGTAGAACGAACTCGATGACCGCTGCTTGAGGGAACTTGGGCGCGCCGCCCCATCCACCGTTCACGCGATCGAACGATGCGGACAGGCCGCGAACGGCCTCATCCAGCACGTCAGTGTGCAGGGCTCGGTCCGATGCGGCTGCGGTCACACCCTCACTATGAGCGATCGCCGCCGACAACCGAGAACCGGCGGCACAGACCTCATCGCGCTCGGTCCGCCACAGCTCTGAGATGCGTTCCAGCACCTGAGTGAAGGAGGGCATCCCCATACGCGAGCTGTCCGGAAAGTAGGTGCCGCCGTAGAAGGGCCTCCCTTCCGGCGTGAGGAACACGCTCATCGGCCAGCCACCGTGGTCGGTCATCGCCTGGACGGCCCTCATATAGATGGCGTCCACATCGGGCCGCTCCTCGCGATCCACCTTGACCGAGATGAAGTGCTCGTTCATCAGCGCCGCGGTCGCCGTGTCCTCGAAGCTCTCGCGCTCCATCACGTGACACCAGTGACATGCCGAGTAGCCCACGCTGAGGAAGATGGGCTTGTCCTGGATCCGTGCCTGCTCGAACGCTTCGTCCCCCCAGGGGTACCAGTCCACCGGGTTGTACGCGTGCTGGAGCAGGTAGGGGCTCGTCTCTGTCGCAAGGTGATTAGCCATGTGAAGCCATAGATACCCCTCGCGCGCCCACACGAAGTTGGGCGAGCCCCGGTGGCCCATGAGTCAGCCTAGAGCCGACACGACCCCATCCCGCCGGCCTGCGCGTTCGCCCTCGCTGCGTCGGTACTCTCGCGCAGCGCGGCCTCGTCGTCGCCGAACCTCGCACGGAACTCAGACATCATCGTGCGATCCTGGCGCAGGTAGTACTTTTGGTGGTAGTCCTCGGCGAGCCAGAACGTGCCGAGCCGGTCGATGCGGGTCGCCACGTGACGGCCGGTGCGCGCCTCGTATCGGGCGGCACTCGCACGCGCGGCGGCGAGCTGGTCGTCGTCGTGGGCGAGAATCAGCGACGCGTACTGCGTCTTATAGGCCGGGCGCGAGGGATCGTGCGACTCCCAGAACATCTCGAGCAGTTCCTCGTAGGAGATGACCGACGGGTCGTAGTCCACCTGGAAGCTCTCGGTGTGATCCCCCATCGAGTAGTAGGTCGGAGACTCCTTCACGCCGCCGGCGTAACCGACTCGCGTGCGCCACACACCCTTGACGAGCCCGAACCGGGCGTCAGGAGTCCAGAATCAACCGTTGGCGAAGGTTGCGGTCGAGAGATGCGCAGGCACGAGGGCATCGAGTGACACGGCTTGCGCGGCGTCGTGCTGATGCTCGTCCGGCTCGTGCCGGCGGAACGGCAGAATCATCGAAAGCCTCCTCGCGGGTGTTAGTACCCGCGAAGATGCAAGCTCCGCGCCAGCGCGACTCAGTAGTGGTGACGCTACGCCTCAGCCATGGCCCTCTTGAGCGCAACGACCTTGTCGCGATACTCCGGAAGCGACGTGCCGAGCATCTGGCAGGCGAGGATCGCAGCATTATCGGCACCGTTGATGGCGACGCACGCGACGGGGACTCCGGTGGGCATCTGCACCATCGACAGCAGAGAGTCGAGCCCGCCGAGGTCGCTCGTCTTCATCGGCACGGTGATGACGGGGAGCGGCGTGAACGCTGCTACCACGCCGCCGAGATGCGCGGCCTTGCCGGCGGCGGCGATGATGACCTTGACGCCGCGGTCGGCTGCGGTCGACGCCCACTCGTGCACGCGGTCGGGGTTGCGGTGCGCCGAGGCGACCAGCAGCTCGAAAGGAACGCCCATCTCGGTGAGCCTGTCGGCGCACTTCTGCATGACGTCGAGGTCGGACTTCGAGCCCATCACGATCCCAACGAGCGGCGTATCGGCCATCGGTGCCTCCGGCGGTGTCGGCGAGCGCACGTGCGCTCGGGTCCTGCGGGTCTGTTGCGGGTAGTGTATCGGTCTAGCGCGGCGCGCCCAAATCCTTCGCCGCATCGGTGAGTTCCTCGGCTGCCTGCAGCGGGGAGGCAGTCCGGGTGCGGGCGCACTGATCCCCGTCGCCGAACAGCAGCTCCCGCTCGCCACCGCTCAGGCCCTGGCGCGCCTGGTCCCTCAGGTTGTTCACGCCGATGAAGAACTGCCGCATCATCGCGACGAGCAGGTAGCGGCCCTTCATGGTGAGCGTCAGCACGTCGCCATCGTCACGCTCGAAGGCGCCCACCGAGCGCATGAACGCGATCTCGACGGCCAGCCCGTGCTCGATGTCGACGCCGAAGTCCTCGCGGAACTTGCGCTTGTCGAGCGTCATCCCGAACAGCGACATCAGGAACCGGTAGCGCATCTTGTCCTTGGGGCCGAACACGCGCGACTGCGTCACGCTCGTCATGCCGGAGTCGAGGCGTTCCTGGTACTCGGCGAGCGAGAACGTGTTCACGTAGAGCGCCCCGTCGAGGAAGCTGAAGGCACCCGACCCGATCCCGATGTAGTCCTCGTAGTCGACGATGTACTCGTCGATCATCCCGCCGCCGGTGCTCGAGAACGTCCACGAGCTCGCCGGTTCGAAGCTGCCCGAGAGACCCTCGCTGAGCATCTCGTAGTAGCGAGCCTCCCGAGCGTAGTCGACCTTGCCGATGGTGGCCTTCAACGAGGCCTCAACGGCAGGGGACGCCATCAGCGGGTAGAAGGTTGTCTGGTTGGTGCCCGACGCCTTGATCATCTCGATGTCGCGGAGCAGCATCTCCTCGGTCTGACTCGGGAAGTTGAAGATCATATCGACGTTGAGCGAGTGGAACCGGCCGGCGACCCACTTGAGTCGCTCGAGGATCTCTTCGCCGGAGCCGTACTTGTCGTAGCGCTCCATCTGCTTGAGCAGACCGTTGTCGAAGCTCTGGACGCCCACGCTGAAGCGGTCGACGCGGTTCACCAGGTGGTCGACGACCTCGGGGATCAGATGATCGGGATTCGTCTCCGAGGAGACCTCCCGGATCGAGAAGAGCTCCTTGGCCAGGTCGATGGTCTCGCACAGCTCCTCGACGATGACCGTGGGGGTGCCGCCGCCGACGTACATCGAGGTCGCGTCGAAACCCTGATCGGCGACCATGCGCATCTCGGCCCTCAGGCGCTTGAAGTACTCGCGCGTGCGGCTCTCGTTGAACGGGAAGCGGTTGAACGAGCAGTACGGACACAGGCGCGTGCAGAACGGCACGTGCACGTAGAGCAGGTACTCGCGACCCTCGCGGGGACCGGGCAGCCGCGACTCCGCGTACGGCTTCAGCTGCAGGGTCTGGTCGTTGGCGCGGCGCATGACGCGCGTGAGCAGTCGTTCCGAGAACACAGCGGCTCCGATTAGCAGTTGCCGCGACCCTGAAGCGCGCGGCGTGCGATGTCGTGGCGGTAGAAGGCGCCCGCGAAGCTGATTCGCTCGACGGCGTCATAGGCGGCGTTGATGGCGCAGGAGAAGTCGGCGCCGGTGGCGGTGACGTTCAGGACGCGACCGCCGGCCGTGACCAGCTCCCCGTCCTGAACCCTGGTTCCGGCGTGGTAGACCGTCACGCCCTCGATCTCCTCGGCGGAGTCGATGCCGGTGATGGGGACGCCCACCGGGTAGTAGCCCGGATAGCCGCCGCTCGCCATGACCACCGAGACGGCCACGTGCGAGGTCCACGACAGCTCGACTTCGTCGAGACGGTTCTCGGCGCAGGCGAGCAGGACCTCGGCGAGGTCGGTCTGGAGACGGGGCAGGATGACCTGGGTCTCGGGATCGCCGAAGCGCGCGTTGAACTCGAGGAGCTTGGGGCCGTCCTCGGTCAGGACAAACCCTCCGTAGAGGACGCCTCGGTAGTCGATGCCCTCATCGGCGATCGCCTTGGCGGCGGCCTCCATGATGTCGACCATGCCGGCGTACTCGTGCGCGTCGACGAGCGGGACCGGCGAGTAGACGCCCATGCCGCCCGTGTTGGGACCCTTGTCGTCGTCGAGGGCGCGCTTGTGATCCTGAGCGGGTGCCATCGGGATGACGGTGCGTCCCGAGACGAACGCGAGCAGCGAGCACTCGGGGCCTTCGAGGTACTCCTCGATGAGCAGCGTCGCGCCGGCATCGCCAAAGCGTCCCGAGAAGCACTCGTCCATCGCGGCACGAGCGGTCTCCAGGTCCATCGCGACGGTGACGCCCTTGCCCGCGGCGAGCCCGTCGGCCTTGATTACCACCGGAGCGCCCCAGAACTCGAGGACCCGGTACGCCTCGTCGCTCTCCTCGGCGGTGAAGGTGCGCGAGCGTCCGGCCGGCAGACCGTGGCGCTCCATGAGGTCCTTCGAGAACGCTTTGCTGCCCTCGATGCGCGCGCCATCTGCACCCGGACCGAATGCCGGGATCCCGGCCTGACGGACAGCGTCGGCGACCCCTGCGACGAGCGGCGCCTCGGGGCCGATGACCACGAGGTCGATGGCGTTCTCCTTGGCGAACCCGACGACGGTGGGTCCGTCCTCGGTCTCGAGCGAGATGTTGACGGTGTCACGCTCGAGCGCGGTACCCCCGTTGCCGGGTGCGGCGAAGATGGCGTCGACGTTGGGTGATGCGGCGAGCGAGCGGACGATGGCGTGCTCGCGGCCGCCGGAGCCGAGAACGAGGATGCGCAGGCCCATGATGACCTCCGGGTCGATGTGCGTACCACACGATTGTAGCCGACGACGCATGCCGCTCGGGAACATACACCTCCATGACCGAACACATCGACATCAGCCTTCCGCTCGGCGTCTCCTCGGCGGCCGACGCTCTCACCCTCGCGGGGCACGACGCGGTGCTCGTAGGCGGCGCGGTCCGCGACGCACTTCTCGGCCGAGAGATCGGCGACTACGACCTCGTGACCGACGCCACCCCGGCGACGGTTCGCGAGCTGTGTGCCGACCAGGCCGGCGTCCGCTCGGTCTACGCGCTCGGCGAGCGATTCGGCACGGTGGGGATCGCGCTCGAGGACGGCGGCACCCTCGAGGTCACGCGCTACCGCGACGAGGCGCTCGGCGCCCCCTCGGCGGACGAACGGTTCGCGCGCGACGCGGGGCTGCGCGACTTCACCGTCAACGCTCTCGGCGCGCGATGGCCGGGGCTCGAGCTGCTCGACCCGACCGGGGGGCGCGACGACCTGGACGCGCAGCTGCTGCGCTGCCCAGGCGATCCGGCAGCGCGTCTGGCCGAGGACCCCATACGCGTGCTGCGAGCGGCCCGGTTCGCCGCCGAGCTCGGCTTCGCGCTCGACGATGCGACCCGGGAGGCCCTTCCGGCCGCCGCGCCCGCGCTGACCCGCGTCGCGGTCGAGCGGATGCGCGCCGAGCTCACGCGCACCCTCGTCGCGCCGGGTTCGGAGCGCGGGCTCGGGATCCTGAGGGAGTCGGGAGCACTCGCGGTCGTGCTGCCCGAGGTCGCCGCGCTCGACGGCCTGGCCCAGCCGAGCTTCCACGACCTCGACGCGCTCTCGCACACCATCCAGACCGTGAGCGGCGCCCCCGCGACCCCTGTGCTGCGCTGGGCCGCCTTGCTGCACGACGTCGGCAAAGCACCGGCCCGCAGCGTCGAGCCCGACGGGCGCATCCGCTTCTTCCGGCACGCGCAGATCGGCGCGCAGGTGAGCCGGGACATCTGCGAGCGGTTCAAGTTCTCCCTCGCCGAGACAGAGGCGATCGCCCACCTGGTCGCGACTCACATGCGCCTCGGCGAGCTCGACACCAACAACGAACGAGCAGTCGACCGCGCGGTGCGGCGGCTCGACCTGTGGACCCGGGGACCGGCGCCCAGACAACTCGTCTCGGCCGAGGATGCCGTCGCACTCACGCTCGCGGACTTCGGCGCCACCGCGCACCGTGAGGAGGCAGACGAGCTGCGCCGGGTGCTCGAGCAGGCGGTGGCCGAGTCGCGCGCTCGCGGCACTGCGCAAGCTGTGCACTCGACACTCACCGGCGCCGAACTCATGGCTGCGCTGCGCATCCCCGAAGGGCCGAGCGTCGGCGTCGCGAAGGACGCCATCGCTGACGCGATCGCCGATGGGCTGCTCGCACCCGACGACCGCGCCGGCGCCCTCAAGATCGCACGTGACGCGCTGGCCGATGCTGGGGTATAGAACAGGGCACCCACGAATGAAAGGAGTCCCGATGAGCGACACCGAGAAGGTACTCGAGGTCATGCGCGCTGCTGGCGAGCCCCTCAACGCAGGCAAGGTAGCCGAGATGTCCGGCCTCGAGCGCAAGGCCGTCGACAAGGCGATGGACGCGCTGAAGAAGAGCGGCGACATCGAGTCGCCGGTGCGCTGCAAGTGGCAGCCGAAGCCGTAAGTCACCGGGAAGCTCAACGGCCCCGGAAGGCTCTCGCCTTTCGGGGCCGTTCTCTTGCTCGGTCGATCGCTCCTACTCGTACGCCTTGGGCCATTCACCCGCCGAGACGAACGGACGCCAACCGCCGTTCTGCACTCGGTACACGGTGACGGAGCCGTCGATCAGGTCGCCGTTCTCTGCGAAGGTGATCGTGCCCGTCGCGCCCTCCCAGTCCGTCGCGGCGACCGCGTCTCGCAGTGCTTCTCGGCCCTCCGGCGTGGTGAGTACGTCGGCGCCCTGCTCCCCGGCGACCTGAGCGGCGGCGCGCATGATCACCATGGCGGCGTCGTACGCCTGCCCGTCGTAGGGCTGACGCTCGTCATCGGGGTACATCTCGGCGTATCCATCCAGGAATGCCTGCGCGGGCGCGCGGCCCTCGATGGGGCTGCCGAACGCGCCCGCGATGTCACCTTCGGCGTTCTCGGCTCCCGCCAACTCGATGTAGTCCGGGTTGTACATCGCTCCGCCGCTCGCGACCGGGATGTCCACGCCGTCCTCGGAAAGCTGCCGAGCGAAAGGACCTGCCGTCTGGTACGTGCCACCGAAGAACGTGGAGTCGGCCCCCGACACCTTGATGCGGGTGATGAGCGCCGAGAAGTCCATCTCGCCCTCGGCGACACGGTCACGACCGACGATCGGTAGCCCAAGCTCCTTGGCGGCTGCCTCGAACTGATCGGCCACGCCCTGACCGTAGACGGTGCCGTCGTCTACGACGAACACGCTTTCCGAGCCGACCTCGGTCTTGAGGGCCGCTGCGGTCGCACGCGCCATGTCCGAGTCGAGCGCGCAGGTGCGGAAGAACATGTCCCAGCCCTGCTGGCTGAGGCCTGTGTTCGTGGACGACGGGGTGATCTGTACGATACGGGATTCGTTGTAGACGGCCCCCGCAGGCAGCGAGACACCCGAGTTGAAGTGGCCGACGACCCCGACGATGTCGGGGTTTGAGGCGAACTCGTTGGCGACGGTCACGCCCGACTTCGGGTCGCCTCGATCATCTCCGGCGACGACCTCGAACGTGATTCCCGCTGCCTTGGCCTCGGCGCTCTGGTTGAACTCCTCGGCGGCGACCCGGACCGCGCGGTCCATACCCTGCCCGAACGCGACCGACCCCTGGGTGAGCGGGACGCCGACGCCGATCGCAAGCTCGCGTGCGGACTCAGCCGACTCCGTGGGAGCGGTCGACCGACACGCGACCAGGGTGAGGCAAAGCAGAAGTGCGAGCGTCGCTCGTGCGTGGCGAGACATATTGAGACCCCCGAGAATCAGCCTACGTTGCGTGTGTGGCACCGAGTATTCACAAGGATGTATCTGCCCATTGCAGGACAACTCGGTAGCGCAAAGACGCTACGGACGCGACTCCCAGCGCCGCATGATCGTCTGCTCGCGCTCGGGGCCCACCGCGATCATCGAGACCGGCACGTCAGCCAGGTCCTCGATGAACGTGATGTAGTCGCGTGCCTCCTTGGGAAGCTCCTCGAAGGTGCGGCAGCCGGTGATGTCGGTCTTCCAGCCGGGGAGCTCCTCGTAGATGGGCTTCGCGTGGTGGAAGACCGTCTGGTGGCACGGGACCGTGTTGTAGCGATGCCCTTCGTACTCGTAGGCGACGCACACCTTGATGGTGTCGAAGGCCGAGAGTACGTCGAGCTTGGTGATGATGAGGTCGGTGAGGCCGTTGATCTCCACGGCGTAGCGCACGATGACGCCGTCGTACCAGCCGGCGCGACGCTCGCGCCCGGTGGTGGTGCCGTACTCGTGGCCAATCTCGATGAGCTTACGGCCGTCTTCGTCATCGAGCTCGGTCGGGAACGGACCAGAACCGACTCGCGTGATGTATGCCTTCGCGATGCCAAGAACCCGATCGATGCGCTTGGGGCCCACACCTGCGCCGACGCACGCGCCACCAGCGGTCGGCGAGCTCGAGGTCACGAACGGGTAGGTGCCGTGATCGAGGTCCAGGAGCGTGCCCTGCGCGCCCTCGAGGAGTACCCACTGGTCCGCGGCGAGCGCGCGGTTGATGACGGCGCTCGTCTCGGCGATGTGAGGGCGGAGTCGCTCGGCGTAGGGGCGGAACTCCTCCATGATCTGCTCGACCGTGTAGGTGGGCAGCCCGTAGATCTTATCGAGGATGTCGTTCTTCTCGGCCAGTGCGGCCTCGATCTTCTTGGCGAGGATGTGCTCGTCCTGAAGGTCCTGGATGCGGATGCCGGCGCGCGAGGCCTTGTCCTGGTAGGCAGGGCCGATACCGCGGCGAGTAGTGCCGATCTCGTTGGAGCCAAGCCGGCGCTCTGAAGCCCCGTCGAGGTCCTTGTGGTACGGCATGATCAGGTGCGCGTTGCAGCTGATCAGCAGCCGGTGCGTCGACAGCCCGTCGGCCTCGAGGCGATCCATCTCCTCGATGAGAACCTGGGGGTCGATCACGCAACCGTTACCGATGACCGGCGTGATGTGCGGGTACATGATCCCGCTCGGGATCAGGTGAAGTTTGAGGGTGCGCCCGGCGTGGATGACCGTGTGCCCGGCGTTGTTGCCTCCCTGGTAGCGAACGACGTAGTCGAAGTCATCCGCGATCAGGTCGGTGATCTTGCCCTTGCCTTCGTCGCCCCATTGGGCGCCGACGAGGACGATGCCTGCCACAGGAGTCTCGTTTCTCTTAAGCCCGATGCATGTGGCCGCACCGGGCGCTGATACGCCCGCATAGTATGCCCGACGCGCGTGTTTAGCGAAAGGGTGCGCTTTAGCGTGATGGAGCGAATACACCCGCTGGCGGGCAGACACCGCGCGCGGGGCGGGTTATTCTAGCTGCATCGGAACCGCATGCTGGGGGACACATGAGCGAACCGAACGAGATCATCATTCCGGCGAGCCCGGCGACCTACGGCGAGGCAGTCATCTCCGACGGCCTTTCGCCCGAAACCGAAGCGCTGCTCAAGCACTACGTACGCTCCTCGGTCCTTTCTCAGACCGGCGAGGGCTTCCTGGACGGCATCGTCCGGCTCCTGTGGGCCGAGATTGACGCGCGTCTTGTTCTCGTCGGCATCGTCAATGACGATGAGGGCAGGGTGGATACGCGCGTGACGTTCCGCGACGGTATCCGTTCCTCGAACTACTCCTATGTGCTCGCCGGATCGCCATGTGAGACGGTGGTCGGACCGCTTCAGGCGTGCGTGTACCCGGATCACGTGGCCGAGCGCTTTCCCGAGGACGCTGCGCTCGCCGACAGCGGTGCCGAGAGCTACGTGGGGCTGCCGCTGTTCGACCGGCTGGGCAACCGGATCGGGGTCATGGTCGCGATCTCGAACTCGCCGATGGAGCAGCCCGCGGCCGTGGTCGACACGATGCGCTTCTTCGCGCGACGTGCAGCGCTTGAGCTCGAGCAGATCCGGGCCGTGGAGAGCGCACAGGCGGACCTGGAGAAGGTTCGCGAAGATATCGCTTCCGCCGAGGCCGAGATGGACGCGATGCTCAAGCGTCTGGTCTAGCAGGACGCTACGCCGACTGCGTCGCCGGCTGTGCCGGGCCAAAGACCCTGTCGGTGAGCCGCACGTACCACGCGGCCGCCTGGACCTGGACGATGTAGGCTGCAGCCAGCACGAGCGCGGCTTCCGGGCCAAAGCTCGCGATAGCGATTCCCAAGGCGATCGACAGGTTGCGCATCACGGTGCCGTAGACCAGCGCGACGGCGTCGCCCCGGGGCAGCAGGGCCCTACCGACCCACGTCGAGATCGCGAAGTTGAGCGAGTAGAAGATTAGCAGCGGTACAGCGATCACCAGGATGAGGCCGGGGTCCTTCACGATCATCTCGGCTTTCAGACCTATGGCGAGGAACACCACCGCCAGCACCCCAAGGGTCGACAAGCCCGGAAACGCCGGAGCGAACTCGTCGCGGAACCGTGCCTGACCCACCTTCCTGATCATCAAACGGCGCGTCACCTGGCCCGCGATCATGGGCACCGCGATGACGAGCACGACCGTCTTCACGACCTCGGCAAGATCGACCGCGACTACCTGTCCTGCGAACGCGAGCAGGTAGAAGGGCGCGAGTAGGGACGCCGCAATCAGCCCGATGACCGTCATCTTCACCGCTGCGCCCACGTTGCCCTTCGCGAACCCTGTCCACGAGATCGTCATGCCGCTCGTGGGGAAGAGGCCGGCGAGCACCATGCCCACGAACAGTTCGGGACGCCCGCCAAAGAAGACGCGCGCAAGGCCGTAAGCAATAAGCGGCAGGACGACGAAGTTCAACCCCATCGCCAGCCCGACCGCCTTCCAGTCGCCCTTCTCGGCGATCTGCTCGATGCGGAAGGTGACGAGCATCGGATAGACCATGAGCATCGTCAGCGGGATGACGAGGACTTTGAGCGAGGACATGTCGACGAGCGTACCGGCGATGAGCCCGAGCGCCATCGCAGCGGGGATGAGCACGACGAGGTGCTTCGAGAGGCTGCCGAGCGCCTTCGCGGAGCGGGTGAAGAACGACGAATCCATGAGAGATGCCTTTCGTGATGGTGGGGTGTGCGATACCCCTCGGGGTATACTACGCCGCTCGAGCGATCCTTGCAAGCGGGTTGCGGGTCGCGTCTGATGGGGAGTATGTTAGTGATTGATAACTAACCTCACGCCTCGAGGCCCGATGAGCCGACACCGATCAACCCTCATCTGCGTCGTCGTCGCCTCGCTCCTGCTGCTTGCGGGATGCGAGCCGGCTGACTCCGGCTACACGGGCACCATCCTCGCCGATGAGATCACCCTTTCGGTCCCCCGCCTCCCCACTCCCGCAGTGCGCCTTGACGACACTACCGCGGAGAACCCGCGGCAGACGGTCAGAAGCGTCGTCGTCGCGACCACCTCGATGGGCGCGCGTTCGCGCATCGACTCCGTGACGGTGCGCGCGGGCGACGAGGTCGAAGCGGGCCAGGTCGTGGCGATAGTCGCGCCGGGCCTGCCCGATGCCGAGATCACCGCGCGTGAGGCCGACGCCCGAGCGGCGCGGGCACGGGTCGACGTGATCGAGTCGCGCCTCGACGACGTGGCCGACAACCGCGGCACCGTCCGCGAGTCGCGCGCCGAGGTCACCGCGGCTATCGCCGAGCTCACCCGGACGCGCGCGGACCTCAAGGCCAAGCTCGCGGACGCCAAGGCGGCGCTCGCCGCTATCGAGGCGATGACCCCGCCGCCCGGCTCGTTGCCGCCGACGATGACTCCGCCGCCCGGGATGCCCGACCCCGCAGCGCTCAAGGGGGCGGTCGCGCAACTCGAGGCCGGCATCGCGAAGGTCGACGCGGGGCTCGCGAAAGCGCGGGCGGGCCTGCGCAAGCTCGACTCGGCGAGCGCCACGCTCTCGGACGCGAAGTCGGCGCTTGAGAACGGCCGGGTGCTCGCGCGCGCCGGCGTCGACGCGCTCGACGCCGCCACCGAGGTCGCGCGCGCCCAGCGCGAGCTCGCCGTGGTGCGCGCCCCCTCGGCGGGAACGGTGGTGTGGGCTGCGCGCCCGGGCGCCGTGCTCGCTCCCGGCGCGCCGCTCGCGACCATCCGCACGCTCGGTCCGCGGCGAGTCCGCACGTGGCTGCCGGTCGAGGCTGCCGACTCCGTGCAACCGGGCGCGGCTGCTCGCGTCGAGCTGGACTCGATGGCCGAGCCCTTCTCGGCGACGGTGACGCTCGTGGGCGTCTCGGCCGACTTCCCGCCGACTACTCTCGCCACGCGCGAGATACACATGACCCGCGCCGTGCCCGTGGAGGTGACGCTCGACACCGACGTCGCGCTTCCCCCCGGCACGCCCGCTGACCTGTTCATCACGACGAGGTGAGGGCGAAAGATGGCTGGACACGCTGATGCACGCAAGAGAATCCCGATCGTGGTCCTGGTGGTCGCGCTCGTTGCGGCCGGCGCCTACTGGGCGTGGTCGCAGTACGGGCAGGGCTCCGTCGGCAAGACGCGGCTGAGCGGCACGGTCGAGGCGGTGGAGTCGCAGGTGGCAAGCGTGATCGCCGGACGCATCGAGTCCTCGACCGCCACCGAAGGCGCCGAGGTCGCAGAGGGCGCGCTGCTGTTCTCGGTGGACGATGCCGTGCTGCAGCTACAGATCGACCAGGCCGAGGCAGCCGTGAGAGCGGCGAAGGCCGGCGTCGACCAGGCGAAGAAGGACGACCTGTCGAGCGCCGAGATCGCCGCTGCGCAAGCCAAGCTCGACCAGGCCCGCGCGGCGCTGAAGATGGCGAAGGTCCAAGCCGACTACGCCCAGATAACGGCACCCGCCGCGGGCGTCATCACCGCGGTCTCCGCGCGTCCCGGCGAGATCGCCTCCCCCGGCCGGGCGCTCGCGACCATCGCCGACCTCGAGGACCTCTACGTGAGCGTCTACGTGCCGGAGCCCGAGATAGGCGGCGTCACCCTCGGCCAAGATGCGACGGTGAGCGCTGACGGCGGCGGCGAGTGGACCGGCTCGGTCGACTTCATCGCCACGGAGGCCGAGTTCACGCCCAACAACATCGAGACCAAGGACCAGCGCGTCAAGCTCGTCTACGAGGTCCGCATCCGCATCGACAGCGCCGAGTCGGCGTCCCAGCAGCTCAAGCCGGGTATGCCGGTCGACGTCGTCCTCGAGGCACGGTAAGCGCGTTGGCTGACCGCCCGTCCGACCTCGCCATAGAAGCTCGCGCGCTCGGTCACCGCTTCGGCGATCTCGTCGCCGTCGACGCGGTCGACCTCGATGTCGCGCGCGGCGAGGTCTTCGGGCTCGTAGGTCCGGACGGCGCGGGCAAGTCGACGCTGATCCGGATGCTCGCGACCGTGCTCGGCGCAGACACCGGCGACGCGCTCGTCTTCGGCTCGTCGATCACCGACGATGCCGCGCGCGTGAAGCCGCGCATCGGCTACATGTCGCAACGCTTCTCGCTCTACCGAGACCTCACCGTGCGCGAGAACGTCGGCTTCTTCGCAGGGTTGCGCGGCGTGCCGCGCTCGGAGCGAGCCGCCCGGGCCGACCGGGCGCTCGAGTTCGCGGGGCTCGAGAAGTTCGGGAACCGCCGGGCCGAGTACCTCTCGGGAGGCATGAAGCAGAAGCTGGCGCTCGCGGTCACGCTGATGCACGAGCCGGATCTGCTGCTGCTCGACGAGCCCACCACCGGCGTCGATCCCGTGTCGCGCCGCGAGTTCTGGCGCATCATCGCCGACCTGCACCGCAACGGGATCACCGTGCTGGTCGCGACTCCCTACATGGACGAGGCCGAGAGATGCACGCGCGTCGCGTTCATGGACAACGGCCGCATCCCGCTGTGCGACACCCCCTCGGCGATCAAAGCCGGGGTCCCAGGGCGGCTCGTCGAGATCGTCGCCGACCGCCAGCACGAGGCGATGGCGGTGCTGCGGGCCACGCCCGGCATCGCGGGCGTCATGGTGTTCGGCGAAGCGCTGCGCGTACTGGTCGAGCACTCGGGCCCCAGCGAGGCCGAGCTCGAGTCGGCGTTGAGCGCGCAGGGCATCTCGGTGGCGTCTTCTCGGCGGATCCGGATGGACATGGAGGTCGCATTCGCGTTCCTGGCCGACCGCGACAGGCGAGGTGATGCGTCGTGATGGCGTCGCTGGGTCGCATGGTCGCGATCGCCTCCAAGGAGTTCATCCACATCCGGCGCGACCCGCGCATGCTCATCGCGGTGCTGGTGATGCCGATCCTGCAGCTGCTGCTATTCGCCTACGCGATCAGCTTCGACGTCCGAGACGTGCCGACCCTCGTGCTCGACGCCGATAACACCGCGGCCAGCCGCTCGTTCGTCGCCGAGTTCGAGAACTCCGGCTTCTTTCACGTGGTGGGCCGCGCCGAAAGCATGGACGCCATCGACGACGCGTTCGACCGCAACTCCGCGCGCGTCGCCATCATCGTCGACACCGGCTTCGAGGTGGACCGCCTCCGAGAAGACGAGGGCGCCGTCTCGGTGCTGGTCGACGGCTCCGAGCCCAACAGCGCGCAACTGGGGCAGGCTTACGCGGTCGCCCTCACCGAGCAACTCGACCGCGAGACGCTTGTGACGTGGGCGGCCGCCTCCGGGATGGACCCCACGCAGCTGGGGCAGGCGGTGCCGGTCGTGCGCACCTGGTACAACCCCGAGCGGCGCTCGGCGGACTTCCTGATACCGGGCCTCATGGTGGTCATCATCATGATCGTCACCATCCAGCAGACCGCCGTGACGCTTGTGCGCGAGAAGGACGAGGGCACGCTCGAGCAACTGCTCGTCTCCCCCATCCGACGCGGCGAGCTGATGGTGGGCAAGGTCGCGCCGTGGGTGATCCTCGCGTTCGTCGACATGATCGCGATCACCGCTGTGGCGCTGGTCGTCTTCGACATCCCGTTGCGCGGCAGCATCCCCACGCTGGCGATCGCGATGTTCTTGTTCGTCTTGTGCTCGCTCGCGCTGGGGCTGCTCGTGGGCTCGCGCGCCGAGTCGCCCGAGGTCGCGAACTTCGTGGGGCTCATGGTGAGCTTCCTGCCCGGCTTCATGCTCTCGGGCTTCGCGTTTCCGCTCAACAGCATCCCGAGGTTCCTGCAGGTCATCAGCTACGCCTTCCCGGGCCGCTACATGGTCACGGTCTCGCGCGCGGTGTTCCTCAAGGGCGCCGGCATGGACGTGCTGTGGCCGCAGGTCGCCGCGCTCGGCCTGTATGCGCTCGTCTCTCTGTCACTGGCCTCGGTCCTGTATTCGAGGAAGCTTTAGATGTCCTGGAACCGCGTTCGCCTCCTCATATGGAAGGAAGTCCTGCAGCTTTCGCGGGACCGCCTGCTGCTGCCCATCATCTTCATCATGCCGCTGCTGCAACTGGTGATGTTCGGCTACGTGGTCGGCTCCGACGTGCGAAACCTCGACACCGCCATCGTCGACTACGACCACACCGCCGAGTCACGCGAACTCGCGAGCGCTCTGGGCAGCTCCGGCTACTTCGTCATCCGAGAGAACCCTGCCGATGAGCGCGCGCTGCGCCCGCTCATGGACACGAGCGAGATCCAGGTCGCCATCATCGTGCCCGCGGGGTTCTCGGCAGACCTTGCCCGCGGCGGCGGGGTGCCGGTCGAAATCGTTGTGGACGGCTCGGACAGCAAGACCGCGTCGGTCGCGAGCGGGTACGCTGCGCAGACGATTGCCGAGTGGAACCGGCGGCGGGTCGACGAGAGCGGAGTCACGCTCGACGGTCCCGGCGTCGACGCGCGGGTGCGGGTGCTGTTCAACCCCACGCTGCGCGCGGTCAACGCGATGGTGCCGGGGCTCATCGCCTTCATCCTGATGCTGGTGATCACCGCGGTGATGTCGCAGGCGGTGGTGCGCGAGCGCGAACGCGGGACGCTCGAGCAGATGTTCGTCACGCCCATCACCCGCGACGAGTACCTTATCGGCAAGATCGTGCCCTACGTGGTGGTCGCGACCCTGCAGGTCATCATGGTGACGGTGGTCGGCCGACTGTGGTTCCGCGTGCCGTTCAACGGCGCGTGGTGGGTCGTGGCGCTGGGGATGTTCCTGTTCCTGTTCACCGCCATCGGCCAGGGTCTCATCGTCTCGATGCTCTCCCACACGCGGCAGCAGGCTCAGCAGGCCACGATGTTCATCATGATCCCGACCATCGTGCTGTCCGGCTTCATCTTCCCGCTCGAGTCGATGCCGCCCGAGATCGTGCCGGTCACCTACTTCATCCCGTTGCGCTACATCCTCGTGGTGCTGCGCAGCGAGTTCATGAAGGGCTCCGGCGTGGCTGCGCTCTGGCCCGAGATGCTCGCGATGGCGGCGTTCTCGGCACTGGTGTTCGGCTTCGCGGTGGCCAAGTTCAGCAAGCGGCTGGCGGACTGAGGAGATGTGCCGATGAACGCGCGCCGCATACAGGTCGACACTCTGCAAGATGCCGCGAACTTCGCTTCCGGCTCTGCGATATCTGTCCGGGGGCTCACCAAACGCTTCGGGTCGTTCACGGCGGTCGATGCGATCGACTTCGACGTCGCACGCGGCGAGATCTTCGGGTTCCTCGGCCCCAACGGCAGCGGCAAGACCACGACCATCCGCATGCTCACCGGCGCCATCGGGCCCACCGAGGGCGGCGCGCGCGTGCTGGGCACCGACGTGGTGAACGACGCCGAGACGGTCCGGCGCTCCATCGGCTACATGTCGCAGAAGTTCTCGCTCTTCGAGGACCTGACCGTGGATGAGAACCTGCGCTTCTACGGCGGCGTCTACGGCATTGAGGGCGAGCGCTTTCGGGACCGACGCCGCTACGTACTCGAGATGGCGGACCTCGTGGGGCGCGAAAACGAGCTCACCGCGAACCTCTCGGTGGGCTGGAAGCAGCGGCTGGCGCTGGGATGTGCCACCATCCACGAACCCGAGCTGATCTTCCTCGACGAGCCCACAAGCGGCGTCGATCCGCTCGCGCGCCGGCAGTTCTGGGAGCTCCTCTACGAACTGTCGCAGCGCGGCATCACGCTGTTCGTGACCACGCACTACATGGACGAGGCGTCGCACTGCGGCCGGCTCGCGTTCATCTACGGAGGCCGCATCATCGCCGAGGGATCGCCGCAACAGATCCGGTCGCGCAAGATGCACGGGATGGTCGTCGAGCTCGAGGTGGGCGAAGTCGAGCGCACACTCGCCTGGCTCACCGAGCAACCCGACGTCGGCGAGGCCTACCTCTCCGGCGCGCTCGTGCACGCGAGCCTCGAGTCCGAGGACCCGCGAGACGCCGACTCGCTCGCTCAGCGGCTGCGCGATGCAGGCTTCAATGTATCCGCGAGCGCGATCGTCGAACCCGCGATCGAAGATGTGTTCGTGCACCTCGTCGCCGAGGAGCGCGCCAAGGAGGTCGAAGCGTGATGACTGCCAACGACATCCGGCCCGACGGATTCTTCTCGGCCGAGAAGCCGGGGCGCAAGGGCGAGATTCTCGACGCTGCCGCGACCGTCTTCTCCGAGAACGGCTACGGCGGCGGGTCGATGCGCGAGATCGCGGGGCGGGTGGGCGTGAGCGAGCCCGCGCTCTACCGGCACTTCAGCGGCAAAGAGGCGATCTTTCGCGCCATCACCCACATCGCGGCCGGGCGCCTGAAGCGCGAGGCGTTCGCGCTCATCGACCAGACCACCGCCGAGACGATCCGCCCGCGACTCATCGCCGCCTTCGCCGACCGTCGCCGCGTCATCTCCTTCTACGAGCCGGTGATCAAGATGCTGCTCACCGAGGTCAGCCGCAACCCGGAGTTCCTCGCCGAGTACCGCGCCGCGCTCGTCCTCCCCCTGCGGGAGCGCCTCACCGAGAAGGCCGCTGAGCTCGACGCCGCGCTTGGAGTCGCAGATGCCGACGCCACGCGCGACGGCCGGGTGCGCGGGATGATGTCGCTGTTCGTGGGGCACATGGTGACTTCGTACGTGCTCGGCGGCGACTCGGATGAGGCGATCGCGGACGCGGTGCTCAGGGTGATGGGGTGGGAGGCGGCGGCTTAGCTGGCCGCCACACCCCGCGCTGCGACCACGCCGCTGATCCCCGCCTGCACCAGCCCGCGAGTGATGCCCGCGCCGTCGCCAATCGCGTAGAGGCCCGCCACCGACGTCTGCAGGTCGTTCCCCACCGAGAGTCGCGACGAGTAGAACTTCACCTCGACGCCGTACATGAAGGTGTTGGGACCGGCGAGGCCCGGCGCCAGCGTGTCCAGCGCCTCGATGAACTCCACGATGTCGGTCAGGTGGCGATACGGGAGCACGCAGGCGAGGTCGCCCGGCGTCGCGTGTGCGAGCGTCGGCTCGATGAGCGCCTGGGCCATGCGCTCGGGCGTCGAGCGACGACCCGCCTTCAGATCGGCGAACCGCTGCACGAGGATCCCGTCGCCGAGCAGGTTCGCGAGCTTGGCGATCGACCGGCCGTAGGCGATGGGATCGCGGAACGGCTCGGTGAACCGCTGGCTCACAAGGATCGCGAAGTTGGTGTTGGGGGTGCGGCGATCGGTGCCCGCATACGAGTGCCCATTGACGGTGATGACGTCGCCGTAGCTCTCGGTGGAGACCTCGCCGTACGGGTTCATGCAAAAGGTGCGGACGGCGTCGCCGAACGACTTGGTGTGGTACACCAGCTTCGCCTCGTAGAGCGCGTCGGTCAGCCGCTCCATCACGGGCGCCGGGCACTCGACGCGCACGCCGATGTCGACCGCGTTGTTGGTGAGCTCGATGCCGAGTGCGTGGGCCTGCTCGGTCAGCCAGTTCGCGCCCTCACGCCCGGGTGCGGCGATCACGTGCGAGGTCTCGACCACCGAGCCGTCCGAGAGCTCTACGCCGGTGACCCGGCCGTCCTCGGCGATGATCGAGACTGCGGCGACCTCGGTGCGAACCGCAACGCCGAGCTGCTCGAGGTGCACGCGCATCGCGTCGAGCACGAGCGGTGAGCGATCAGTGCCCAGGTGGCGGATGCTCATCGGGACGAGCTTCATCCCCGCGAGCGTCGCCTCGCGCTCGAGTTTCGAGGCGGTCTCGGCATCCGGCCCGTGGATCTCCTCGGTGGCGCCGAACTCGAGCCACATGCGATCCGAGTACTCGATGAGCTCGGCCATCTCGGCGGGTGTCAGGTAGTCCGGGAGCCAGCCGCCGACCTCGGAGGTGAGGGTGAGCTTGCCGTCCGAGAACGCGCCTGCCCCTCCCCAGCCGGTCATGATGTCGCAGGTCTTGCAGCTGACGCACGCGGTCTTGCGTGCAGGGCAGCGCCGCTTGGCGATGGGGTGGCCCTTCTCGACGATCAAGACATCGGTGATGCCGTGACGCGTGAGCTCGAGGGCTGCGAAGATGCCGGCGGGGCCGGCGCCGATGACGACGACGCGAGAGCGGGAAGACACCCTGTGGGTCCTTTCGAACGGCTGCTGCCCGTTTGGGCACCGCGAAGTATCATACCCATGGTGTCAAGCATTCGCGATGAGTGGTATTCTGGCGGCGACGAAAGGTAGATTGATGCGTGCGAGTGGCAACGCCAAGAAGCACAAACCAGAGGGCAAGCCGCCGCGCATCGTGGTGTACACGTCATCCACATGCCACTGGTGCCGTGTGGCGAAGGCATACCTGAAGGATCACGACCTGCCGTACACGGAGGTCGACATCATCTCGGACAAGCGGGGGCGTCGCGAAATGGTGGCGATGACGGGGCAGCATGGAGTGCCGGTCATCAAGGTCGGCCACCGGGCGATGGTGGGCTGGGACAAGAAGGAGTTCCAGGCCCTGCTTCGGGGCGACGGCGGGCGGCGCTGAGGGCGCGGCGCTATGCCTCGCGGTTGGTGAAACTCGTGAACTTGGTGAAGCGCTCCATGAACACCAGCGGGATGTTGTCGAGCGGACCGTTTCTGTGCTTGGCCACGATGATCTCGGCGGTGCCGCGCGCGGGCCGGCCTTCCTCTTCCTCGCCACGGGGGTCGGTGTTCCTGTCGAGGAACATGACGACGTCGGCGTCCTGCTCGATAGCGCCGGACTCACGCAGGTCGGAGAGCTGAGGCCGCTTGCCGGCGCGCTTCTCGACCTCACGCGAAAGCTGCGAGAGCGCGATGACCGGGACCTTGAGCTCCTTGGCGAGGATCTTGAGGCCTCGGCTGATCTCGGCGATCTCGACCTGCCGGTTCTCAGTGCGCCGGTTCTGCGGCTGCATGAGCTGCAGGTAGTCGACGATGATGAGGCCCTTCTCCTTGTTGCGCAACTGGCGTCGGGCCTTGGCGCGGACCTCCAGAATCGAGATCGACGGCGTGTCGTCCACCCAGAACTCGAGGTTGGCGAGCTTGCCCATCGCGTTGTGGATGGCGTGCCAGTCGGAGTCCTTGAGGTAGCCGGTGCGCACGTCCTGAAGGCTGATTCGCGCCTCCGAGCACAGCACGCGCTGGATGAGCTGCTCGGCACCCATCTCGAGCGAGAAGATCGCGACCGAGGTGCCCTTCTTGGCGGCGTTGACCGCGACGTTGAGGGCGAAGGCTGTCTTTCCCACCGACGGGCGGGCTGCGAGGATCAGCAGGTCGCCCGCGTGCATTCCGGCGAGCAGCTTGTCGAGATGCTCGAAGCCGGTGGGCACGCCGGTGACGTGCTCCTTGCGCTCGAAGAGCTCCTCGAGCTGCGCGAACGAGATCTTGAGCAGCTCGTTGATCTCTCGGAAGTTGCTTGCGACGCGCGTGTTGGTGACCTGGAAGATGCGGCGCTCGGCCTCTTCGACCACGGCATCGAGATCATCGGGGGCGTCATAACCCATCGCCTCGATGTCGGTGGCTGCACGAATGAGCTGGCGCAGCATCGAGGTGCGCTTCACGATCTCGGCGTAACGCGCCCAGTTCGCGGTGGTGGGCACCGAGCCGGACAGGTCGATGAGGTAGGCCTTGCCACCGGCGGACTCGAGCATGTCGGTGGTCTCGAGCCTGTCCGCGACCGAAAGGTGATCGATCGGCACGGAGCGCGAGTACAGGTCGCTCATCGCCTTGAAGATCACGCTGTGGGCGGGCCGGGAGAAGTCCTCTTCGATGACGGCGCCAAGCGCGCTCTCCGTGACGTCGCTGGACAGCAGCATCGCGCCGAGCAGTGCCTGCTCGGCTTCGAGGTTGTGCGGAAGCACGCGGCCGCCTGTGGCGCGCGCCGCCCTGAACTCAGTCTCGATGCCGTCTGCCATTCCCGGATCTCCAAACACGTTGAGGCCTGGGGCCGATGATAGCGGGAGGCTCTGACGTTGGCGGGGCGCCCGCGAAGGTTCCACAGGCGACGGTGGATAACACAGCCCCGCTATCTGCGGTGACTCTGCTTATCCACCGAATCCACCGTTCGTGAGCGGACCTTTGCGAGAACGGCAGAGGCGCCGCTCCGATGACCGGAACGGCGCCTCTTGCGCATAAGCGTTGAGATGCTGCTTACTCGGACTCGACGTCCTCGGCGGCAGCCTCGACAGCCTCATCGACGGCAACGTCGGCGTCGGCCTGCTCGGCGGTCTCTGCGACCACCTCGACGAACGCCTCGCCCTCGGCGTCAACGCCCTCGACCTCGGAGACGACGGTCGTGGCGACCGCGCCCTCAGCGACGACTTCGACAGTCAGGCTGACCTTGATGTCACGGTAGACCTGGATGCCGATCGCGTGCGGACCGACCTCCTTGATGTGACCGTGGGTCTCGATCTTACGGCGATCGACGGCCACGCCCAGCTGCGAGCTGATGGCCGCTTCGATCATCGGCGTGGTGACCGAGCCGAACAGACGGCCTTCCTCACCAACACGAGCCTCGACCGTGACGACCTTGCCCTCGAGCGATGCCACGAGGGAGTTCGCATCAGAGATGCGCGAATCCTCACGCTTCTTGATGTTGTGCATGCGCTGCTCAAGCTGCTTCACATTGCCCGAAGTCGCCTCGATGGCGATCTTACGGGGCAGCAGGTAGTTGACCGCGAAACCGCGGGCGACATCGATTACGTCGCCTTCGCCGCCACGACCCTTGAGTTCCTCCAACAGGATGACCTTCATGGTTACTCCTCAGTGACTGCGCCGGGCCTAGCGGCCACGGCCACCCACGCGCCCACTGACGACGGGCACGGTGTAGGGCAGCAGCGCCATCTCACGGGCGCGCTTGATGGCCATGGACAACTTGTGCTGGTGCTGGGCGCAGGTGCCCGACACGCGGCGGGGCTTGATCTTGCCACGGTCGGTCATGTACTTGCGCAGCATCTGCGAGTCCTTGTAGTCGATGTACTCGACGTGGTCCTTGCAGAACTGGCAGTACTTACGCCGGGGCTTGCGACCATAATCGGACATATCTTCTGACCTCCTTCCGCAACGTTCGCGGATTCGAATCGAGCGCCTCTCGGCGCGGGGTGGTTCTCGCTAGAACGGGATGTCGTCGTCGATCGGAGGCTCGGGGTTCGCCGGCTTGGAGGAACCCGCGCTGGGCCCACCGTAGTTGCCGCCACCGCCACCGCCGCCTTCGCCACGGGTCGACATGAACTCGATGTCGTCCGCGATGATCTCGACCTTGCTGCGCTTGTCGCCGTCGGGAGTCTCCCACGAGCGCCAACGAAGCTTGCCTTCGATCGCGACCTTCGAGCCCTTGGAGAGGAATCGCGAGAGCGACTCTCCACGAGTGCCGAAGACCACGACGTCGAAGAAGTTGGGGACGTCTTCCCACTCACCGGTCTGCTGGTTCTTGCGGCGATCGTTCACGGCGATGCCAAGCTGCATGATGGACATGCCGCTGGCCGTCGCACGCATCTCAGGATCGCGCGTAAGGTTGCCACTGATAACGACTCGGTTGATGCTCATCTCTCAAACCACCTTAAGTAAGTCACGGACCGGGTATCGGACCCCGCCCGCGTGCACATCTTCGTTCGGACTATTCCTTGTCCTCGCGAGCGATGAGCATGTAGCGGACCACGGGGTCGGTGATGTGCAGCACGCGGTCCAGCTCGGCGATGGCGGCCGGCGTAGTGTGGAAATCGACCAGAACGTAGTCGCCCTCGGTCATCTTCGCGATCTCGTAAGCAAGCTTGCGCTTGCCCCACGAATCAACGGAATCCACAACACCCCCGTCGGCGGTGATCGTCGCTTGGACTTTGTCCAGCGTCGCCGCACGGGTTTCCTCGTCGAGGGATGGGTTGAGCAGGAGCAGAAGCTCGTAAGCCTTCATTTGTCACCTCCTCTGGGCTGGCGGCCCCGGGACTGTGAAGGCATCATGCCCGGGGCAGGAGTTGAGCCCGCAGAGTGTATCACCGGCCCGCCGCTGCTGCAACAATCTTGCCCAGCCGGTCTGACACTGACGGATGCGAGCACATCTTTCGCTCGAGTGAGCGGCGAGTGAGAACGAAGCCGAGAATGAGCACGGCGCTGACCACCGACGCGAGCCCGATGGGGTTCGCAGCGAGACCCTTCCCCAGGCGCATCGCAAGCCCGAAAGCGTCTGGGCCCGCTACTGCCGGAACCGGCGCCGATGTCGACAAGGGCGCGAGTTCGACGCCAGGTTGCAGGGCCGCACTCACGCCTTCAACCGGCACGGGCACCGGTGCAGGCACAGTCGCGGGCGACGGCGCAGGAACCGCAACCGGTTCACCTGCGGCCCCAATCTCGATCGCGGGAGTCCTCGCGGTCGCCGCCCGTGCCGAACCTGTGGCAGCGCCAGCTACCGGCGCAGCCACCGGCACGGGGGCGCTCTCCGGAGTCGGCTCCGGTGCCGGCACGGGCGCCACGACGGCGAACAGTGACTCCGGATCGAGGTACAAGTCGCCGGACCGCAGCGAGACGTGGACGTGCGGCGCCGAACTCGATGCATCTCCCGTCCCCGCCAGAGTGCCTATGCGATCGCCGGCATCGACCGTCGCGCCCCGACGCACGTCCAGCGCAGCAAGCGGCAACAGCGTCACGCGGCCCTGCGCAGTATCGATCGAGACGGCGAGCACGGTGCCGCCGTCCGCGCCGGGAACACGGCCCGCGAACGCGACGGTTCCCCCGGCGGGGGCCGTAACAGGCGCGCCCGAGGCCATCGCCAGATCTGCGCCACGGTGCACGCGCGACTCGCCGGAGGCCGTGGTGTACGAGTAGCCGAACCCAAGCAGCACACTGCCGCCATCGAGAGCACCGGCCGGAACAGGCATCAGGGCGCACAGCACTACGGCGAAGCACAGGATGAATCGCATGTCGTTCACACCTCAGTCCAGGTGCGAGCGGGAGATTTGGGGCCGATACGAACACCTGTTCGTCAACCGCGGCCAATCTCCTGCAAGAAGATCAGAAAGCGACCGCCTGATCGACGGTCGCCTCGGAAGTCATTGGAGCGGGTGACCGGACTCGAACCGGCAACTTTCAGCTTGGGAAGCTGACGCTCTACCATTGAACTACACCCGCGCGGTGATGAAGTGTACGCCACGACACCGCCCGTCGCAATCAGGCCGGCGTCATCGACGCCGCTCCCTGAATCAGGACCTTCCGCCCCGGCGCTGAATGCGAGTCTCATTGCGATGAGCCGCCCACGCCGCCCCTGCGGCAACCGTCACACCCAGCGCGAGCAGTACCTTCCACGATCGCACCGGATCCTCGGCCTCGCGACCCACGATCGCCACTTCGAGCGAATCGGCGTGGATGTCCATGTCGCCGCCGTGCTGGCCACATGCAGCGTTGAACGTGCCCATGACTGTGACCACGTCTCCTTCATGGCCATGGTCACCGTAGAACGTGATCTGCTCGGTAAGATCGGCGGGAAGCCATATCGCATGGCCCGAGTTGTATCCACCCAGAGCGGCACCCTCTTCGACGTTTTCCAGATAGTACGCATCGTCGTTGACGTGGATCCAAGCGAAGTCGCCGCGCTCCTGAGCCCCCGCGATCACCTCGCCTGTGAAGGTGATGGACTTGCCATCCCACTTCTTCGCATCCACCACGAGCTCACCACTCGTGGGGTCGTTCGGACTCGGCTGTGCGCTCTCGACCGCGAGTGCGGACGCCGGCATCACCAGCGTGAACGCAACCACCAGACCCATGATGGTGTGGGCGATCGTCATCACTACCGCCCCCTTACCACTGACACGCCGTATCCGATAAGGGCAAACACGCTCATGAACTCCAGCCTGCCCATCCACATCGCCGCCACGAACATGACCTTCATCACGACGGGCATCGATGGATCGGTGACTCCGCACGACAGACCTGTGTTCGACCCCGCCGAGACACCCTCGAACAGCGCCTGCACGAAGTCGTAGCCGTACAGCGAACCCACCAGGCCGGTCAGGAAGTAGAGCGCGACGTAGGCGATCGTGATCGCCATCGCACCCCGCACCACTCCGTCGTCAAGCCAGTTGTCGCGAACGTGGTGATACTTCTCGCGCACGACCGCAGACTCCGGAGCGACCAAGCGCCTGATCTCGCCGACGAACGACTTGTAGATGATGCCGACCCTGATGCCCTTGATACCGCCGGCGGTCGAGCACGCCGAGGCGCCGATCGCCATCGCGAGGATCGTCGCGAGCATGCCCACCGGCCCCCACTGCACCACGAACTGCTTGGCGTAGATCGTCGAAAAGCCTGTGGTCGTGTGCCCTGAAGCGAGTTGGTAGAAGACCTTTCGGAACAGCGACATCGCGTCGGGGTAGACGCCCTCCTTCGCCAGCCAGAAGGTGGCGATGAGGGTCGTGAGGCTCAAGGTGATGAAGAAGCTCACCGTCTCTACGTTGCGGCGTATCTCTTTGCGGTTGCCCGTCCACACCGCCCAGTGAAGGGCGAAGTTGAACGAGCCGGCAATCATGATGACGATGGAAACCAGCTCGTAGGCCAAGGAGTGATAGAAGAAGGTGTTGTAAGACTGCGGCGCGAAGCCGCCGGTCGACCATGCCCCCATGAAGACCCACATACCGTCGAGGAACGCCCGGGCGGGCCCCTGCCCGTTGAACAGCCCGATGGCGAAAAGCGCAGTGGTACCGAGGGCCAGATACACCAGCGACACCAACCATATCGCGCGTGCGGTCTGGATGACGTTGGGGAGCAAACGCTCGTCCTTCCCCTCGCCCACGTAGACCTTGTAGGCTCCCGCCGTCCCCTTGAACAGGAACGTCAGTGCGATGACAACGATGCCTTGGCCGCCTGCGTACGTCAGGACGTGCCGCCACATGTTCAACCCGAGACTGATGTGGTCGAGGTCCTGCAGTAGATAGAGGCCCGTGGTGGTGTAGCCGCTCATGACGTCGAACATGGCGTCGAGGTAGCTGCCCTCGTGACCCGACAGATAGTGCGGCAGCGCACCGATCAAGGTCGCCCATATCCACGACCCTGAAGCGACCACGAGGCCGTGGCTCCAGGCGAGGTCATTCTCAGTGCGACAAAGCACCTGCGCCCCGTAGCCGAAGAACATACAGGCGGCTATCGAGATGACGAAGTCCAAGACGGTGTCCCACTCGCCGAACAGAATCGACGTCACCATCGGAATGACCATCAGGAAGCCGACGCCAACGATGATCTTGCCGGTGTACTTGCCGATTACGAGGTGGTCTTCCCGGCGCGGCCTGATGATCACAGCCAGATCACCGTCGCGATAAGCGCGAGGAGGAAGCCCACTGCAGTCAGTGTGAGGATGAACGCGACCTCGACGCCGACACCGGTGGCGTAGCGCCCCCAGTGCTCGCGTGCGGTCAGGCTCGGATAGCCTTCAGTACGGGCAACTCGCTCGGTCATGAGTGTGTTCGCCTACTCCCCCGTCAGGACTTTCTTGAGCGCACGCTCGGAATCGACGCTCGTGAAGGCAATCACCGTGTCCCCCGGTCCAAGAGTCGTCTCGCCCTTGACCGCCTCCATCGCGTCATCCTCGCGAACGACGGCGATGAGTACGCAGTTCTTGGGGAGCTTCAGCTCAGACACCGGCTTCCCGCAGACCACGCAGCGGTCGACCGGCAGCTCGATCTCGACGATCGCCATGTTGCCCTTGCGCAACGCTGCGAGAGTTCGAATGTCTCCGACGGTCGCCTCCTCCTCGATCATCCGGCTGATGATGTTGGTGGAAGAGATCGCCTCGATGCCGAGTGCGTTGAAGATGTGCTCATTCTTGGGATTGTTGACGCGAGAGACAGCGCGCGGGATGCCGAACGCGACCTTCGCGAGCTGGCACGAGACCAGGTTGTCGTCGTCGTCGCCCGTGACGGCGACGAACACGTCAGCGCGGCCCACACCTGCGTCTTCCTGAAACGCCGCATCGCACCCATCGCCGAGGATGATCAGCGCCGACCCGGGCAGCTCGGTGGTGAGCTTCTCGGCAATGTCCGCTCGCTTCTCGATCATCGCGACGTCGTTGCCGCTCTCGATAAGCGTGCGTGCGAGATAGGATCCGATCTTGCCGCCACCGTTCACCACGATGTACATCTGATCACGCCTCCATGTGTCGGCGAAGGTGCGGCATCGCGGTGTCCTTCATCGCGACGCGGACCACGTCCCCGTACTCGAGAACGGTCTCCGGCGTGGGAATGAACGTGTGCTTGCCGCGCGCGATGATCGCCACCATGAGTTCGCCGGGGATGTCGAGCTCCTTCACCCTCTTGCCGGCGGATCCGGCAGCGAGTTTGAACAGGACGATCTCCACGTCGCCGAAGGTGTCGATGTGATGGCCGTGCCCGGCCTGGATCTTGTCGAGCAGTCGTTCTGCCACGAGCGTCGTGCCGCACACGTAGTCCAGGTCGAGCTGCTGATACGTGCGCTCGCGCTGGGGGTTGTAGAGACGTGCCACAACGTGCTCGACCCCGAAGAGTTTGCGCGCCACCTCGGCGGCCATAAGGTTCGTGTTGTCGAGGTTGGTCACCGCGGCGAAGACGTCGCAGTTCTCGATGTTGGCCTCCATCAAGACGTCCTCATCGAAGCCGAGCCCCTTGATGGTGACGCCGTTGAAGGTCGTGCCCAGACGGCGGAACGAGTCCGCCTCTTTGTCGATGACGGTCACGTTGTGTCCGTCGACCGACAACAGGGTGGCGAGCTGCGAACCCACGCGCCCGCACCCTACCACGATCACGTTCATTGAACCCCGACCTTTCGCGCGCAGAGGGAGGTACCGTCACGCATCAGTGGCACGCTACGCCTGCGTATATACACTGTCAACGCCTAGAAAAGCAGAGACGCCGCCGGCCCTCTCGGGCCTGCGGCGTCCGTAAAGAAGAACGCGAACCGGAGCTACTTCTTGCTCGGCAGGATCTTGTTCATCTTAGTGCCACACTCGGGGCACGTGCCCTGCATCGCGGGACGCCCGTTCTTCATCGTGACTTCCTGGGGATCAACCATGTCCTTCTTCGCCTTGCACTTGACGCAGTACGCTTCAACGGCCATGCGCAGTCACCTCCTTGAGCGGTGATCCGTAAGCTCGATCGGCGGTGATCGTGCCCTTGGAATCCACCCCCTTGAGCGGACCTTTTGCCCGCTCCCCAAGAGAAAGTCTACACCTGCGCGCGCTTTTGTCACGCACTCACGTCGTGAGGGGCCTAAGCACGAATCCTCTCACGGCGCACGAGCACGCCACCCGCGACGCCGTAGGCCGTCGCAAGTACAGCGATTCCGGCCGCCCACGACAGTCCGGCGGCGGTCCAGAAAGGCTCCGGGAACAAGCGGATCAGCAGGGAATCGTAGGGGAAAGTCCACGTCCCCTCGGCGAAGAACAGAGCGTGGAATCCCGAGAAGAACGCGCCGAAGTCCACTACCGCGATCACCAGCGCGAGCACCACCCCGATTGCGATGGCTAGCGCGGCGAGCAGCAGCGCGCGCCCGACATCGCCGGAGCGACCGCGTCTCACCGCGACCACGACCCAGACTGCGAGCCCGAGGCCCAGCGCGATGGTGAGCGTGCGCGCCGCCGAGATGACCTCGGCCACGTCGCGCAGGTGCGACACGGCGCTCGCGTCGAACGCGGGACGACCGTCGACCGTCTCGGGAAGCTCGCCCTCACCGGCTACCACGAAGACGCGTACGTCCTCGGCGATGGCCTGCATGGTTGCGGGCGGCAGTCCGGCGGCCTCCGCCAGCGAGTAGCGGGCTGAGAGCACTGAGGTGAAGAACGGGAGCTGCAGCGGAAGGAGTGGCGCGCCGAGCGCGAAGACGAACAGCAGCACCGCGGGAATCACGACCGAGAGCCGCGACACCCGTCAGTCCTCGCCGAGGCGGTCCGCGGCGTCCGACGCGCGGACCGTGCGGTTGCCGCCCGCCTCGATCGCGGCCGAAAGCGCGGCGTCGGTGGCGTCGAGCAGCTCGTCGACGGTGTGCGCGTCGCGGGGGGCCGAAGCGATGCCGATCGAGACGGTCACACCGGCGCCTTCGACGCGGAGCTCCTCGATGGCGTGGCGCGCCTGCTCGGCGAGCACGTAGGCGTCACCTGCCGAGGGAACGCCGCCGGTCGCTCGCGAGTCCTCGACGAGCAGGACCGCGAACTCCTCGCCGCCGAAGCGCGCGGCCACGTTGGTGGTGAGCATCACGTCACCGGCGAACGCGATCGTCTCGGCCAGTACCTCGGCCATGCGCGACAGCATCCGGTCGCCGGCATCGAACCCGAACTGGTCGTTGAAGTCGCCAAAGCGGTCGACGTCGACCAGGATCATGTGCAGAGCGCGGCCTTCTCGGCTGGCCCGGCGGAACTCGGCGCCCATGGCGCGCAGGAAGTAGCTGCGGCTGTACAGGCCAGTCTGCTCGTCGATGAGGGAGTGGCTGCGCTGCTTCGTGAGCTCGTTGCGGATGTCTCCGACCAGAGCGGTGGCGACGCCCGCGGTGCCCATGAGCACCGCCACCTGCCACAGGAACCGCACGGAAACGTAGACGGGATCCGAGTAGATCTCGGCCGCCCCGAACGGAATCTCGATGTGCGGGACGATCCCCCAGAACTCCGCCCACTCCACACCGCCGATGAGCGCGACGCAGCCCAGGGCGAGCACCCACACGTGCTTGGAGCGCGGAAGGATGAACGCGGCTTCGAGGATGAACAGCGAGTACATCGACCAGAACCACGAGTTCACGCCGCCCGAGAAGTACACGAGCACCGTCACGACCAGCGCGTCGAGTCCCAGCTGCAGGTTGTTCCAGTACGCGATGTTTCCGAGGCGCCGGTAGTTGAGTGCGTAGAAGGTGTTGTAGAGCACCACGAACCCGAGCGTGAGCGCGGGAATCGCCATCAGCTGGGCGAGCTCGAGCGGCGGAATCCGCGTGGCGTACAGGGTCGCTGCGAAGAAGGAGTAGAGCGCGAGCACGCCGATGAGCATCCAACGCACGCGCACCACGAGTCCCACGCGACGCACGTTGGCCTGAAGCGCCTCGATGTCGTAGCGAGTGGGTTGATCGCGCCACGACACCATGAGGGTGCGGGCTATCCTCTTCCTGAGGCGAACGGGCGTCACCGGCAGACGGCTCCTTTGCGTAGCTCGCGCTTCCGCGCGTCCCCGCAGTGTACCTGTGCCTGCGAAGATGCGACAAATACGCGGCCCGCGCGAGCATCTATACTGTGCCGAAAGGAGACCACCCGCCGATGAACCCGCTCGACACCTACAACTCGCTCATGGCGCTTCTGCAGCGCCTCGCCGACTTCGGCGGGCTGTACCAGCCCGCGCTTATGGCGGCGTCCGTCGTGCTGCTCGGCTTCGCGCTGGTCCCCGCGGCCGCTCGCTGGCGCGGGTGGGCACTCGGCGTGATGACGCTGCTGCTCGTCGCGGGCGAGGCGGTGCTGGTCTGGTTCCACTGGCAGCTCTACTCGATCGCGCAGATCGCCGATCCCGCGACCGGGCTGGCGACGGGCGCGGTGGCCGTGCCGCTCTGGGTCGAGAGCGAGAAGCTCTTCGTGTGGGCACTGCTCGTTGGCGTACTCGGATCGATGATGCGTCGCCAGCGCCAGGAGCTGCTCCCCGGCGTCATGGCGATCACCGCCGTGCTGGCCTTTGGCGCGGCGCTTCTCGGAAAGCCGTTCACGGAGCCGGTGCCCCAGTTCTTCGGGCAGTACATCGGCTACCTGCAGGCGTACTCGGCCGGCGGTCAGGTCGCCGTGCAGGCGTACGAGGGCTTGTCGAACGCGGCCCGCTACTACTACAACGCCTGGTACATGTGGGTGCACCCGCCCCTTCTGTTCCTGAGCTACGGCGCCTTTGTGATCTCGTTCGTCGCCACGATGCGCATGATCTTCTCGCGCCACTCCAGCTACGAGACCACCGCCTACCGCTGGGCCCGACTCGGCTACCTGCCGCTGACCTTTGGCATGCTGCTCGGTTTCCCGTGGGCGATCATGTCGTGGAGCGGTGACTCCTGGTGGTGGTCGGGCAAGGTCAACATGTCGATCATGATGTGGCTGCTCTACACCGCCTACCTTCACGCGCGCCTCTATCTGCGGCGCGCCGGGATGTGGAAGGCCGTCGCGGCGCTCGCCGTGGTGTCGTTCCTCATCCTCGTGCTCACGTACGTGACCACCTACGTCGTCCCCGGAGCGCACAGTTATGCCGCGACCGGCGCTCCGACGGCGTTCGCCGAAGCGGTCCTGCAGGCGTTGCGAGGGGGTGCCTGATGAGCATCGACGACATTCGGCAGCGGCAGTGGGACTTCGGCCTGACCGTGCTGACCGTGGTGCTGCTCGGCGGGCTGGGGCTCCAGTCGTTCGTCGGCACCATCTACGTGTGGTACGCCCAGCGGACGATTCCCGGCTGGGAGCAGTTCGCCTACGACAGCTACATCGAGCGGATGAACGCGCTCGCCGCCCCGCAGCTGATCCTGCTCATCGTGGTGATGGGACTGTGCGTGCCCAAGCGGCTCTTCTCGCGCAAGATGCTGGTCGGGGTCTCGACGGCAATGGTGGCCGTCGGCGTCGGCGCGTACGCATTCACCGGCTCGCTTCCGACCGGCGTCACCGTGTACCTGGCGCTCGCCGCGCTGATCCAGGTCGCCGTGGTCGCGTTGACGGCAGCCGGCGCCAAGGGGCCGAGCTACCTCACCGAGGGCCGGCTGACCAAACTCGGCAGCGGCCTGCTGCACCTGGGGTTCATCATCTTCGCGATCGTGGTGGCCGCCCTGCAGCGCTCGACGTTCATGCTGCCGGTGTTCTGGGGCGCGACGGTGCTCATGACCGTGGGAACGGTGATGAGCTTCTATGCCGACCGCATCGCGTGGCACAAGATCCGCCGGGTCGAAACCGAGACGGACTTCTAACTACGCCTCGCGCACCATCGTGGCGACGAACTCGGCTGCGGTCTCGACCATCGTCGGGTCCACCCGGTCGAGCGTGTCGGTCTTCCAGTGCCAGTTGACCGGCATCCCGTTGGACGGATCGAACGCCATGATGCTGATCGCTTTGAAGCCGCGCGCGAGCGCCGGCGTCGCGTCGGTCGAGAGCCCCTTGTAGACGCGAGGCTTGATGACGGTCTCTGTCTCCCGAGAAACCCTGCGCGCGAGACCCACCAGTCGCTGGCTCGCCCGGTACCGGCGCGCCATACCCTCGGCACTCGCCCAGTAGAGCTGGCCCGCCGCGACTCCGTCGATGTTGATGATGAGCGCGTCCTTGAGCTCCTCGCCGTAGTCGCGCAGCAGCGCCTGCATACCCCACGTACCGACTTCCTCGGACCCGGTCGCGACGAACCAGATCTCCTTCTCGGTCATCTCGCGGTCCACGCTTTCGGTGACCCGGCGGCGGATGCGCGCGGCCTCGGTCGAGGCGAACTCCGGATCGCCGATGGGATCGTCGCCGGCCCAGCCGCCCTTCCAGCCCAGGCCGCCCGCAGCGTCGTCATCGTCGTCGGTGTCGCCGAAGCGGTCCCACGACCCGATGTCCTTGCCGGCCTCCCGCGCGTCGAAGCTCTCGTCCACGCCGAGCCACTCGCCGACGTCCTCGTGACCCTTGTCGCGCTTGCGCCCGAACTTGCCGAGCAACCCGCGACGCCCGCCGCTCTCAGGCTCCGCCGAGGGCACCTCAGCGATGTCCGCCGGAAGGATCTCTCCCGAGAACACCGGCTCCTCGGCCTCGTCGGCCTCGGCCCACGTGCTGCGGGATTCGGTGCGCGGCTTGGGGGCGTCCTCGCCGACGGCCGCGAACTCGATGGTGTCGAACTGCAGTGCACCCTGGCCACGCGAAGGCTCGGCGACCGGCTCGGCCCAGGTGAAGTCGTCGGGAAGGTCCGACAGCGGCATCGGGGTCTCGGCGGGCGCGTAGGAGAGCACGGCGCCTTCGGGTACGACCCCGGCGTCGTAGGCGGTCTCGGGGTCTCGGCGAAGCGACGGGAAGCTGCCCGTGGCGAGCGTGTTGGCGTCCGGCGCCGGAATGAGGCGCTCCATCACGCCGAGCATGGCCGCGACGCCCGATGCGTTGTCGCCGGCACCGTCCACGAACGGCATGAACAGCTCGCGGTGCACGTTGATGACGAGCGGCACGATGAGGTACGCCGAGACAGCCATCGTCGCGTACCACGTATAAGGATCGAGTGAGGACGACCATGGGACGGCCATCACGAGGATGAACACCGGCACGAGGTAGGTGCACCACTTCATCAGTCTGAAGGTGGTCGCGAAGCCGCCCACCATCGACGGCGCGAACGCTAGCGAGGATCGGGCGGAGTCGTAGTGCGCAACGACGACGATCTTGCGCAGCTTCTCACCGCGCCGCGAACGAGGGACGTGGCGGGCGATCACGTTCTGGCTCGGACCCTTGGGCGCGAGCCTGCTGAACCCCCAGCGAGTATCGAGGTCGGACCACATGAAGAACGCGACGAGCGCCGATACCGCGAACGCCGGCCACACGAGAAACGGCTTGAAGCCCGCGGCGAAGGCCGAGAGCAACGTGAGCAGGTGGTAGGCGACGAAGGCCCACGCGTACGTGCGGGGGGCGTCGAACTCCTGCATCTCGGTAGGCAGACCATGGGATGCGAACGAGCGCTCGAGCCACTCGGCTGCGCGATGCTCGGCATCAGTCGTGGCTGGGCGCGGGCCGATCTCCTCGGCCAGGGTTCTCACGTGCTCGATGAGCTCGGCCATCCTCGTCCTCCCGGCGGGTGCACCATCGAAAGCCGAATCGGAGTCCGGCTTGCGTCTCAATGGTAGCGCACGTGAGGCTGGAGGCGTACTAGGGCAGCAGCGACTCGTCGATGACGTCGCGCGACACGGTGGTCGAACGCGTGGGATAGACCGCGATGCGGTCGAGCGCGATGAGCCGGCGCGGCTCCTCGGCAGTGAAGTAGAGGACCGAGGCGCTGTACGGCAGCGGCTTTCTGTTCGACGCCTCCGGGTCGTAGGGCATGCCGCCGAGGGTGCCCGAGTTCAACCGCACCGTGCCCTTGCTGTCGTACAGGCGGACCGAGTGGGTGTGCCCGGACAGGATCAGCGGCACCGTGCCCACGAACGGCAGCTCCATCTGCGGGTTGTGTATCGCGACGATCTGCGGCGTGGCCTCGCCGGAGGCCAGCGCCGACTCGAGTCGAGCGAACGCCGCCCGGGCAATGTCGTTGACCTTGCCCACGTCGGGCTCGACGCCGAATCCGCGGCTGATGGGGTCGGGAACGCCGTAGATGGCGATGCCGTCGATGGTGACGGTGCCGGACTCGACCACCGTGACGCCCAAGCGCCGAAGCTCGGCGACCGATGCGGGCGAGTCGTGGTTGCCCGGGACGTAGACCCGGGGAACCGAGGTGTCCACCAGCGACGCGAACGCCCGGGCCTCGACCTCGGCGCCCAGGATCGGCAGGTCGCCGGTGTCCACCACGAGCGACGCCTCGTACGAGCGCGCGATCGAGGATGCGAGTTGCGCGCCCACGGGGTCGAGATGCAGGTCGGTCACGTGCAGCACGCGATGCGTTCCCGGCAGCGGGCCCCCCGTGTCGAGCGACCGGTCGTCGGCGTAGTATGCCGAGAGGTCCTCGGCGACCTTAGCTGCCTGGTCGCGGAGCTGCCCGATGTCGGCGACACGCGTCGAGAAGACGTCGACGAGCTGAGGCGCGTAGGTGAGACTGCCCCGCAACGTCGGCTCACGGAAGGCGGCGACGTCCCACGTCGCGGCGACCGCGCCGATGGCGATCGCGGGCACCAGGGCGGCGCACGCCGCTGCGACCCCGACGACCCACAGCCGGCGGCGCATGGCGAGCGCAACGAGCGCGCCGGCGGCAACAGCGAAGGTGAAGCCGACCGCCAGCGATCGCCATAGTGATGCGGTGCTGATCGGGAGACCGCGCGCCGCCTCGGCGTCCAGCGCCATGGGCAGCGCAACCTCTCCGCTTTCGATCATCCGAGTGGCGCGCGCGACGTCGAGCTCACGCAGCAGGACGCGGATGGTGACCGGGCCCGCGTGCGTCGGCGCCTCGACGCTGCCGAACGGCGGCAGCTCCACGACCGTCAACGGTCGCATCGCCGGCTCGGCCGAGACGGTCAGCCGTGCGGGACCCACCACCACATCGCCGTGCGCGAACCCCGCGAACACCGCGACTCCGCAGGCCACGGCGAGCAGCCCGGCCGCGACGTCGAGGGAGGCTCGGCGAAAGGACGGAGATGCAAGGATGTCTCGGATGGAGGAGGTCATGGGAGTAGGGTACCCGTGCGGCACCCGGCTACGCGCGGTTGGCGAAGGCTGTCACCGTAAGTGCGGCGGCGACGTAGAGAATCGCGGCGTTGATCGCCGCGCCGATGAGTGAGATCACGATTCCCATGGCGGCGTTGTCGAACACCGTCGGGTCAATCGCGTCGATGGCAGCCGACAGGCCCCAGCTCCACGGGAAGGTGAGGGCGGCCAGGTAGACGCTCACTTGAGCGTCATCAAGCGCGAGCAACGCCACAACCGCGAGGGCCACCAGCGCCAGATACACGCCGGCGACGATCGCAGGCACTTTGCTCTTCACGCGCCGCTCCCTCACTGCCGAGGCTGTCGGGTCAGGGCTCGGGCGCGGCGTTACCGCGCGGTGAACCCTTACCTCACAGTATCACTGCTGCGATTGGCGGCGGGTTACGACTGGTGAGCGCTTTGGCGGGGGATAATCTTGGTAGACGCAAAGGAGGTGTTGGCAATGTTGAAGAACTCACTGGTGGGCGCTGCGGTATTCGGTCTCGCTTCAGCCGCTGCCGGCTATGTGTGGGTCGCGTACGAGTTTCCGTTCGCGATCGTCTTCCCTGCCGCTATCGGTTGGTATGCCGTGACGGTGGCGGACTTCGGGCAGAGCAAGGCCCTGTGGACCGCACTCTTGGGCGGAGTCACCTTCACCGGCGCGTTCATGGTCGCCATCTTCCTCGCACTGACGGACGGATCTCCGCTCGCGCTGACGGCGTGGATGTCGGCCGTGCTCGCAGCGGCAGCCGCAGGAGCGGTGACGGGCTGGCTGCTGGACCGATCTCACGGGTCGCTCACAATGGCCCTGTTCTCGGCGGTAGGGATGCTTGCCGCAACAGTGGTCATGGGGCTGATGCGTTCGTTCACGCCGGCAGGCGCCGACGTCGCCGGACCGATTCAGTCCGCCTACTTCGCACTCGCTCAGGGCATGGTGGGCGTCTTCGTCGGAGCGGCGCTGGGAGCCGGAACCTCATGGCTCGCGGCTCACCTGGGTTGGAACCGGTCGACCGCACGCGTCGGACGTCCCCACGGAGCATAGACAGACCGGCCGCTAGCCTCCGCCGTCTTCCTCGCCTTCGTAGCCTGGAATGCCGGCGCCGGGTAGCGTCTCTTCCAGGAACAGATCCTTGACCTGGGCGGTGATCTCGAGGTCGCACTCTTCGACCTCCTGGTCACCGTCCGGCGTGTCGCAGTCGACCTTGCTCAGCCCGGACGGATTCACGAACTCATCGGGCACCTTGGGCTTCTTGGGGTCATCCATGTCGCTCTCCCTTGCCGAGGACTCCTCGCGTTCGGAGACATATTGACCTTGTACCCACCCCCTTGAAACGATCGGGCATGGCAGGTAGCATCTCCCCCACTCGAAGGGGAGTAGCCGGTCCACCACGGTGGGCGGCGCGTTCGTCACTACGGACCGATCGGTCCCGGACGCGCTCTCAAGCGGCAAGACCTTCGGCATGAAGTCCGTGCCGGAGGCCCATCTGAAGCCTCCACACACACAAGGAGGCACCACACGTTGGAAGAGTTGCTCCCCTGGGCGCTGTTCAGCGCCGCAATCGTCGCGCTCCTGATGCTCGATCTCTTCGTCGCGCACCGTAACGACAAGGAGACGAGCGTCAAAGAGGCGCTCTGGTGGTCCGCCGGCTGGATCAGTCTCGCGCTGGCGTTCGGCGGATTCATCTGGTTCTGGCAGGGCGCTCACGTCGCACAGCAGTACCTCGCCGCGTTCCTCATAGAGAAGTCACTCTCCATCGACAATCTCTTCGTGTTCGTAGTCATCTTCACCTCGCTCGGCATAGCCGGGAAGTTCCAGCACAAGGTGCTGTTCTGGGGCATCCTCGGCGCTATCGTGTTCCGGCTCGCCTTCATCTTCGGAGGCATTGCGCTTCTCGAGCAGTTCCACTGGATCATCTACGTCTTCGGCGGATTCCTCGTCTACACCGCCTTCAAGATGTGGAGGTCCGACGAGTCGAGCGGCGACCCTCGCAACAACCCGGTCGTCCGATTCGCCGAGAACCACCTGCCGATCGACTGCGGCTATCAGGGTGGTGACTTCGCATATCGGCGGGCCGGGAAGCTGGTCTTCACCAGCCTCGCGCTCGCGCTGATCGCGGTGGAGTCGGCAGACCTGGTGTTCGCGGTCGACTCGGTACCGGCGGTTCTCGCGGTCTCAAGCGACCCCTTCATCGTGTTCACCTCGAACGTGTTCGCAATTCTCGGCCTGCGCTCGCTCTACTTCGCACTGGCCGGCTGCATCGACCGGTTCCACTACCTGCACTACGGCTTGGCGATCGTGCTGGGATTCGTCGGGGTCAAGATGCTCGCGGTCGACCTCATCCACGTGCCGATCCCGCTATCGATCGTGGTGATCCTCGGCACGGTCGGCGGCTCGATGCTGTACTCGGTGTGGAAGACCCGCGGGCAGTGCGCCCTGCCGGTCGAAGTCGCGGTGGAGCCCGCAGAGGGCCGCTGATCCCACGCGCACGCCCGATGTCAGAGCGATTCCGTAAGTTGTTGGCGGCCGGTCGACGACGGAGGGTTGGGTTGTGCGCGGTCCTGAACACATGGCATTCGCGGTATTCACCACAGGCGGTGCACTGTGGCTGACGAGTCAGGGGCGACTTGACCTCGCAGCCACAGTCGCCGCCATGGGGACGGCCGCCGTCGGGTCGCTGGCTCCCGACATCGACCACAAGCAGGCGTGGATCTCGGCACGGATACCCGTGTCGCTCATCGTATTCGGCGGAACGTTCCTACTGCTGCGGGTGTACGGCGCGTGGATGCTGGAGCGGGATGGCGCGAGCGGGATAGGTGCGGTGCTGGGTGAACCGCTGCTCGGCTACTCTGCGTCGTTGGCGGGCTGGGCCTGGCTCGCGCTCATGGTAGGCGTCGCACTTCTGCTCACGTCCTGGATGGTGAGGCGGGTCGCCGGACACCGGGGGCCGACGCACTCACTCGCAATCACCGCGGGCGCGACGCTCGCCGCCTGCGCCGTCTTCGGGCTCGCGAGGCTGCCGGTGGTTCTTGGACTCTGGTTCGGCTGGGGCTACCTCAGTCACCTGCTGGCGGACGGGCTGACACCCAAGCGGTGCCCCGCACTGCTGTGGCCGCTGGGCCGGGAGTCCGGCACGAGAGTCCCCGCCGCAACGGTGACGGCTGAATCGCCGATCGACCGACTCACGCCCGACCCGCAAGAGGAAGGTGTTGCGCCCTCCTCGGGGTACCAACAGTACTGAACGTCCGCCCAGGAGGGAGCCGGTCATCGAGAACCCCACGGTACTTCTCGGCCTGATCATGATTCTTGGCTATGCGCTGCTGTCGCACCGCATGGAGCGCTGGTGGGTCAGCATGCCGACGGCGATGATCGTCGTCGGGTTCATCGTTGGTGCAAGCGGATTCGGACTCGTGGAGATTGACCTGCATAGTGAGGTCGTCAAAACCGCCGCCGAGGTGACCTTGGCGCTCATGCTCTTCCACGATGCGGTGCGCATCGACCTGAAGGCGCTTCGCCGGGGCTACAAGGTCCCGCTGCGCCTGCTCGGCATCGGGCTGCCCGTCATGCTGGTCCTGGGCACCGCGGTAGCGGCGGGAATGCTGCCGGCGATCGGGCTGATCGGCGCGGCGCTGATCGCGACGATGCTCGCACCCACGGACGCGGCGCTCGGCGAGGCCGTGGTCAGCGACAAGCGGATTCCGGTGACTGTGCGCCAGGGCCTGAACGTCGAAAGCGGCCTGAACGACGGCCTGTCGGTGCCGGTGTTCCTCGTGCTGCTCGCCATCGCCGCCGACCCCGCAGGCTACGAGAGCGGCGCGTTCGTCACCGAGCTCGCTCGCCAGATCGGACTGGGCGTCCTCGGCGGAGCACTGGTGGGAGGCCTGGGCGGCCTGCTGTTCCGGTTCGCCGCCGCGCATGACGTCATGGATGAGACGTGGCGGCGAATCGCGATCCTGTGCATCTCGATCGGCACCTTCGTCTGCGCCGCGGTCCTCGGCGGTAGCGGGTTCATCGGCGCGTTCGCGGGCGGCGTGATCTTTGGGCTGGCATCGGACGCGCGATCGCCTTCCGACAACGCGCTGACCGGTCAACTCGGCACCGTCTTCGACGCGGCGAGCTTCATCCTGGTCGGAGCGGCCCTGCTGCCCACCGCGCTGGAGTACGTCGGCGTGCGCGAGGTCGCCTACGCGTTCATCAGCCTGGTCGCCCTGCGCCTGATATCCGTCGCCGTCGCGACCATCGGCACTCACGCCCGCTGGCAGACGGTCGCGTTCATGGGCTGGTTCGGTCCCCGAGGCCTCGCGACGGTGGTGTTTACGGTGCTGCTCATCGAGGAGAGCATCCCGAACGGCGAGATCATCGCGTCGACAGCGGCGGTCTGCGTGGTGTTGAGCGCGATCGCGCATGGGTTCTCGGCCCCGCCGCTCGTATCGGCATACGCACGCTGGTGGGGAACTGTCGCGGACGCACAGACTCAGGCGATGGAGGACGTCGCGGTCGCCGAGCATCCCGTGAGAGGCCGGACCGCGCAAGGGAAGTAGCCGACTCGCCTAGCCCCCGTGGCACCCCATGCACTCGCTCACCCGGCGCGTCGAGTGCTGCATGGTAAGCACCGGGTCGTCGCTGTGGCATACGCATCCCGGAATCGGGATGTGGAATCGTCGCTCGATCTCGGGTGCGGCGCCGGAAGCCCTCAGCACTTCGTACTCGGCCTTCGTCTCGGCCGAGGGAACCCACATGGACCCGAACTTATAGAGGACAGCCGCGGCGAAGAACAGGACGGCGAACGTCACGAACGCACCGAACAGCAGCCGCTTCCACAGCGGATCCTTGGGTTCGGTGCGCGGTTCCTCGGGGCTCACTTCGGTGGACACATCGGGCTCGAACTCGCTCATGCGTGCGCTCACTGTCCTGTCGGCGTGCCGCCAGCATGGCAGCCCGCGCACTGGTTCATGCGGTACTGCTCGTGCTCCTTGACGACCTCAGGGTCATCACTGTGGCACACGCAGCCGGGGATCTCGATGGCGAAGGGCGAGCTGGGATCTGCGGGCGGCGCCTCTGCGTCCGGGCCCGGAAGCGGCACCTCGCCCATCCCGCCGCCACCGCCGGCCTCGGGAGCCGGGGTCGGCTCCGAGACCTGCGGGGCGGTTGCCGCAGGCGCGGACTCCGTGGCCGTGTCAGCGGAGTCCGGCGCCTGCGGCGTACCGAAGGCGTACGCGATTCCCCCCAGCGCTGCGAGTATCCCGATGATGAGAGTTGCGATGAGGAGCGTACGCGACTTCATGTTGTGACTAGACCTCTCCGAGGATGGCGACGAGGTCCTCGCGCGGGCTCGCGCCGATGGGCTTGATGTCGAAGTTCTCAACCAGCACGCCGAGGACGTTGGGGGTGATGAACGCCGGCAGTGTGGGTCCAAGGCGGATGTCGGTGATGCCAAGGTGCAGCAGCGTCAGCAGGATTGCGACGGCCTTCTGCTCGTACCAGGAGAGCACCATCGAAAGCGGCAGATCATTCACGCCGCACTCGAAGGCGTCGGCGAGCGCTGCGGCGACCTTGATGGCCGAGTAGGCGTCGTTACACTGGCCTACGTCCATCAGACGCGGCAGTCCGCCGATCTCGCCGAGCTGCTTGTCGAAGAAGCGGAACTTGCCGCATGCGAGCGTCAGCACGATCGTGTCGCTCGGCGTTTCCTCGACGAACTCGGTGTAGTAGTTGCGGCCCGGGCGGGCGCCGTCGCAGCCGCCAACCAGGAAGAAGTGGCGGATGGCGCCGGACTTCACTGCCTCGATGACCGTGGGGGCCACCGACAGGATCGTGTTGTGGCCGAAGCCGACCATGACGTCGCCGACCGTGGTCGCCCACTTGAAGCCCTCAGCGGCCTGGGCGGCCTCGATGACTGCCGAGAAGTCGTCGCGGTGAACGTGCGGGACGCCAGGGAACTGCACGACGTTGGCGGTGAACAGACGGTCCTTGTACTCGGCCTTCGGGGGCATCAGGCAGTTGGTGGTGAGCAGGATCGCCCCGGGGAACTCATTGAACTCCTTGTGCTGGTTCTGCCACGCGGTGCCGAAGTGGCCCACCAGGTTGTCGTACTTCTTGAGCTCCGGGTAGGCGTGCGCAGGAAGCATCTCACCGTGAGTGTAGACATCCACGCCGGTGCCCTGCGTCTGGTCGAGCAGCGCCTTGAGGTCGGCGAGGTCGTGGCCGGAGACCAAGATGGCCTTGCCGGGACGCTGGCCCAAGGTGACCGAGGTGGGCTCGGGCTGACCGAAGGCGCCGGTGTTGGCGGCGTCGAGGATCTCCATCGTGCGCAGGTTCACCTTGCCGCACTCCAGCGCGAGACCAACCCACGCGCCGAGGTCCAGCGACTCGTCGCCCAGCGCCACGAGGGTGCTGAACAGGTACGCGTCGATGGCCGGATCGGTCTGGCCGAGGGTGCGGGCGTGATGTGCGTAAGCGGCGATGCCCTTCATGCCGTAGAGCGTGGTCTCCTGCAGCGACTGCACGTCGACGTCGCGACCGGTGTCCCACGGGCTGCCGAGTTCGGCGGCCAGCGCGATCTTGGCCGCGACGTCGGCGGGGACGGCGAACGCGTCGACGGTCACACCGACCTTGGCGGCGAGAGCGTCACGAAGCGCGACCGCCTCGTCGACCTTGGCTGCGACCGTCTCGGCGCCAAAGTCCACGTTGGTCAGAGTCGTGAACAGGGCGTCCTCGACGAAGTTGCTCTCAGCGGTCAGGTCGGTGCCCTCGGGCGCCTGAACCGCAACGGCGGCCAGCGAGCGGCTCGCCCACACCAGCAGGTCTTGCAACGCGGCGACGTCCGGGTTCTTTCCGCAGATGCCGACCTTGGTGCAACCGGTTCCGTGAGCCGCCTGCTCACACTGGTTGCAGAACATCTCAGTAAGTTGCGTAGTCATCTTGCACCCTCTCCGTTTATCTTCCAGGCATGGGTAGAGCGATGGTTCCTAAACTCCTGATATCCGCATGAGCGGTTCGGAGGATTAGCCGTGGATAAGAGCCGGCAGGCACCGGGTGCAGACCCACGTGCTCTCGCCGGCTTTGCGAACCGGCAGCAGCGGACCGTCGTCTTCGCTGCGCCCGCAGTTGAAGCAGTGCTGCGCGATGTAGACCGGCTTACCGGCGGCGACAGCGGCGGCGAGCGTCTCGGCAACGTGCTCCTCGACCGCGCCGTGATCGAACTCGACGGTCTCGCGGACCTCGATGGTGAGTGCGCCCGTGGGGCAAACGCCGAGGCAGAAGCCGGCGCCGTCGCACAGCTCCTCGCGCACGACGCGGGCCTTGCCGTCGATGATCTGGATGGCGCCCTCGGCGCACGGAGAAACGCAGGCTCCGCAGCCGTTGCAGAGCTCGTCGTCGATGCGGACTATCTGGCGGGAAACGGTGGTGCTCATGGACGTCCTCCTGGTCTAGTCGGCCTGAGTGGCACTGACGCGGTTGCGGTACTTGCGGCCTTCGAGTGCGTGCTTGATGCCGTCGATCGTGTGGCCCTTCTTCCACGACCGCGGCCCGGCGTAGCGCATCATCTGCTGCTGCCACTCGCGCTCTTCGGCGCGGTAGCAGTGCGTGTCGCAGTGGGCGCAGAACGGCTTCGGGTCGTGAGGGCAGCCCGCGCGGCGCTTCTCGGCGTAAGCGAGGTGCTGTTCGCACTCGGCGCACACCGTCGGCGTCTTGCGACCATACGTACCCAGCTCGGCAGCGTCCGTGGTGACCCGCTTCCGCTCGCTGTCGAGGTGGTGTCCGTCACACCAGATCTGGACGAAGTCGGCCAGCACCTGCAGGTCGTGCTTGACCTGTTTGTTCGTGACCCTCTGGGCGAAGCGCTCGTTCATACCGTGCTCCTTGCCAAGTCGTGCACGCGCCGAATGCGGCGCAAGCACTAAACTACGGAGAGAAGGCCCCCGATTCCTTGACGCGGGTCAATCTGGGCAAGAATCTTTATGAATTCACTCGGATATCGCTTCCGAGACACCGAAGAAGTGAGGCTCCATGACTGCTCCGTCCGATATCAGGCCCGACGTATGGGCGGCGTTCCGTTCCTGCCGGCTGTGGCGGACCGCGAGTGACGAGGCCGTCGCGGACCTCGCTCGCCGCAGTTCGGTCCGGGAAGTCACCCGCGGCGAGACGCTCGCCGTCGAAGGGGACCCCGCCGAGCAGTTCGGCGTGATGATCTCGGGGAAGGCCCGTGTCTTCTATCTCGGCGCGGACGGCAAGCAGATCACCTTCGAGACGATCGAGTCCGGTGATCCCTTCGCCGCCGTCGCCTCACTCGCGGGCGGCCGTAATCCCGCTCACGTCGAGGCCGCGACCGCCGGCACCGTCGCGTGCGTGCCCTCCTCGGCACTCTTCGGTCTGCTGGAGGCGGAGCCGGGCGTGGCCCGCGCGGTCATCGAGAACCTCGCGACCCGGGTCGTGAACTTCACCGCCGTGGTTCAGACGCTCGCGCTCGATGTACCCAGCCGGCTCGCGCGCTATCTGTTCCAGCGAGCGCTGCAGGTGGGGACTCCCACCCCGGCGGGCCTGGAAGTCGATCTCGGCATGAAGAAGGGCGAGCTCGCGATGGCGCTCGGCACCGTGCCGGAGACGCTCTCCCGCGCGTTCGCCAAGCTGCGCGAGGACGGCGTCGTGGAGGTGCACGGCGGCTCGGTCACCGTGCTCGACGTGCGTGCCCTCGCCACCTTGGGGGCCGGCTACTCGGACGACTGAGGCCCGCCGGCTCTACGCTCCCGGCCGTGCTCGATCGCGGCCTTCGCGCCCTTGTCGAGCGTGCCAGCCATCAGGAAGCCCGCGAGCAACAGCGCTGAGGCGAACATCTCGGCGGGGTAGAGCCCTACCGAGTAGCCCGCGCGTGCCATGGCGCCCGCGCCGCCGATGAGCAGCGTTCCGGCTGCGATCAGGACGTTGGCCCACATCCGGTACGCGTACTCCTTCTTGCGCGCGAACCTATATATGGAGACCACGGCCCCGCCGAGAAGGAAGAACGTGCCCGGAATCGTGATGAGCATGGACATGTAGCGAGGGAACGTCCCCGACTCGCCGAGCGCCTGCCCGCCCACGGTGATGCCGGGCACCAGGTACTCCATCCGAAGCTCGGTGGTGAACGCGCCCACCAGGAAGATCCCGATCATCAGCAGGTTGTACACGAGGTACGCGTGCGCGATCCAGCGCCGCTTGTGGATCAGCAAATAGGCCGAACCCTGGCCGAGAAACCCGACCAGTGCGGCCGCCATGACGATGTAGAGCCGGTAGACGGTCGGATCCCACGACCCGGTGTACTCGGAGACCGCCTCCATGACAGCGGCGATCGCGTACAGGAGCAGGCCGATCGACCAGTACAACTGGTGGAGCTTGCGCCGTTTCAGGTACTGCGAGAACACGAGGCCCGTGAAGATGAACCCGGTGATCGCGGTCAGGGCCGGCCACCACCACGCGCTCCAGAACTCCTCGGCGCTCATGCGCTCCCCCTTTTCGCGCGGCTAGAACTCCCTCAGGCTCTTGTCCGCATCGGTGGCCTCGGCCCTCGCGGTGTAATACGCGTCGGTAGCCTCCTTCGCCTGCTTTTCGTAGGCGGTGGCGATCGCCTTCTCCGGCGTGGCGGGGAGCGCCTTGGCGAGTTCGACGGCGCGCTTGTCGGCGGCGTTGTACTGGCCGATCAGCTGGTTCGCCTTGTCGATGTCGCCCTTGAGCCACGCCGCGTCGGACTGCTGGGAGAGCTTGTTGAGCTCGATGCGTTCCTCGGTGTACTCGATGTAGCGCTCGAATGGAGCCTCGGGAAACGACTGCTCGGCGAGCTTGAATGCTGCGAGCGCCTTGGTGAGATCCTCGGCAGACTGCTTGTTGAGCTTCCGTGACTGGGTGACGCCCGCCTTGGTGAGCTTGTTGTACGCGGCGACCGCCTGGTCCGACCGCTTGTCGGCCGACAGGACGAGGTCCCATCCGCTGGTCGCGGGGTCGAGCGCCTCGGACGCCTTGATGTTGAAGGGAAGGATGATCTCGGCCTGTTCGAGCATGTCGAGTCGAGCCTGCGCCGTGGCGATCATCAGGTCGGAGCGCTGCACGTCCTCATCGGCGCCGCCGTCCTTGGCTTCCTGAAGGAGCCGGACCGCCTCGCTCAGATCCTGCTGCGCCTCGGGGATCTTGACGGCTGCGGATCGAGCTCCCTCGGCGAGGTCGGACGTGATCTCGCTGCGGACCACGCCGTCAACTTGGACGACCACGACATCGGCGCCCTCAAGCAGCGCGGTCGCCTGATCGATCTTGCCGGCCGCCTCGTTGCGCGCCATGAGCGTCGTCACGGCCAGAACGATGAAGACGACGGCCACAATCCCCAAGACGATCGCGAGGATGGTGAGTGCGACTCGCTTGCCCTTGCCGGACTCTGCCGATGCCGAACGGCCGGGCTTCGAGCGGGTCGGCCGGGGCTCGACCGGATCTGAGCCGGGTGCGGGGGTGGGAGGCTGGGTGTTTTCGTCCATGGGGGGTCCTTTCCCCGTAAGCGACTCAGCAGATCGGCAAGCGCATCTCGAGTGCGAAGACGTCGGTCCGAAGCGACTGCTCGATACAGCCGCCATGCGAACGAGCAACCGCACTTGCCCGAGCAAGTCCGGGGCCCATCCCCGTCTCGGAGGAGCCGAGCTTGAGGCAACCATCGTCCGCGGCATCGGCCTGGGGCTCCGACGCACCACGGGCCTCGACGACGACGTGGGCCTCGCCGCGCAGAGTACACAGCCCGACGACCGCGCGACGCTCATCCGAGACCGAAAGCGCCACCTCGACCATGTCCGAGATCGCGCGGCTCAACAGCGCCGGGTCGCCAAGCAGCAGCGCGCTGCATCCGTCGAACTCGATCAGAACCCGGTCCTCGGCGTAATCGATCGCGTGGACGGCATCGGTTGTGACCGCGTACAGATCAACCGGCTCACGGGGCATGCGGCCGGGTTCGTGCAGGTTCGAGACCACGAGCAGTTCGTCGACCGCACGACCCGCCGCGCGGGCGTTCTCGAGGAGTGTCTCGACAGCGCGGCTCCGCCTGTTGGCGTCGCACGCGATCTCCGGACGAGCCAGTAGCTGACCCGAGCTGATGACTGCGGACAGCGGTCCCCTCAGCGCGACCTCAACGTTCGAGAGGAACTCGGCGCGCTCGCGCTCGAGTCTGGAGTCCCCCGCGATCTCCTTGGCGATCGACATCACACCGGAGGGATGCCCGTCCTCGTCGTGGACCGGCAAGACCACGAGGCTGACCGACACGCGCGTGCCGTCGGAGCGGATCGCCTCGGCCTCGCGTTCGACCACGCGCCCTGAAGCGGCGACGCCCCGGATGTCGGCTACGACGCGGAGGCGTAGTTCCTCGGGGACGTGCGGCATGGTCTTCCCGACCGCCTCGGCGGCAGACCACCCGTACAGGTCCTCGCACGCGGCGTTCCAACTGAGGACCGTGCCGTCGAGATCGACGATCTTCACGCAGTCCCCGGAGTGATTCATCAAGGAGCCGAGAAGCCCGGGCGCATCGCCCAAGATGAATCCGTGCTGGTCAAACGGCATAAGCGGCACCCTGTCACCTCCACGTCACTTGTACCGTAGCAAGTCGAGCGAGGCAACGCGAAGCTGCATCAGGAAAATTCCTAAGAGATTTTCTGACCTCTTGGCGCAAAATCGGCATGCGTGTTGCTTAATCCCTTTTCGAGTAGGGCGACCCGGACTCCTCCTCCCCCCTCGGAGACGGAACCCGCCCGCTCGACATTGAACGAGGCGCGCCCCCCACGCGCCTCGTTTCGTTTTCCCAGACAAGTCACAGCGCCCGTTTCACCCGCTACAATCGGCCGAGAGACACTGTCTGAGGGGGCTCGATGGTCAAAGCGTGGGAACGACTCATCAACCTTGCCATTGCGCTTGCGAGCAAGCGCGACGGCATCACCGCCGAGGAGATTCGCGCGCTCTCGGGCTACCCGGACGGCCAGGAGGATGCCGCGTTCATCCGCATGTTCGAGCGCGACAAGAGCGACCTTCGTGAAGCCGGGTTCGTGATCGACTCCACCAGCGAGGGCCTCTACCGACTCAACGCCGCCGCGACCTTCGCCGGCCAGGTGGACCTCACCGCCGAGGAGACCGCGGCCGTGCGCGTCGTGGGCGTCGCGATGCTGGAGGACCCATCGTTCCCGTACCCGGACGAGTTGCGCCTCGCACTCGCTAAGATCGCCACCGCACTCGAGCCGGGAGACGCTCCCGCCGTCGCCCGCAACGCTGACGAGGATCCGGCTCAGCAGGGCAAGGCCGTCGCGGAGCTGAACCGCGCCATCTCGGCCCGCAAGCGCGCGACGTTCGGATACACCAACTCATACGACGAGCGTCGGGACCACACGGTCGAACCTCTCGGCGTGTTCGCGCACGACGGACGCTGGTATCTGGTCGCGCGCGACGTCGATATCGACGAGATCCGTGTCTACGCCATCGTTCGCATGCGGAACCTCGCCACGAACGACAAGACGCCGGAGACCCCCGACTTCTCACCTCCCGCGGACTTCGACGTCCACACCTACACGGGGCTGCCGTTCCAGTACGGCCGAGACGAGCCGCGCGTCGCAACACTTGGCTTCTCCGCCGGGCGTGCATGGAACCTCGATGCGCTCACCGCGCGGCATGGCGAGGTCGAGCGCCTCGAGGACGGCTCGGCGCTGTGGCGCATCCCGTTTCGCAACGAGCGAGGCCTGCTTCGCTGGATCGTCGCGAACGGCCCCGGGGTCACGCCGGTCGAGCCCGAGTCGCTCGCAGGCGAACTCGCGCGCCTTCTCGGCGAGGTCGAGAGAGTCCATTCCGAGGGAGAGGTGGCCTGACGTGGCACGCGTACCCGCCCCCGTGCAGGCCCGCCGCCTCCTGGCGCTGCTCCACCTGTTCGAGCCCGATGCCGAGATCCCGCTGTCGGTGATTGCTCAGACGATGGGCACCACCGAGGCCGAGGCCGCACGCGATCTCGAGTTGCTGTCCTGCTGCGGAGCGTCGGACGACGCCTCGGACCTGATCCCCGTCTACGTCGAGGACGGCGTGGTGACGGTGTTCAATCCCCTGCCCACGCTCGATCGGCCGGTGCGTCTCTCTGCCGGTGAGGCCCGGGCCCTGTCGCTCGCGCTCCACCTGGCGGGCGTGGAGAGCGGCGACCCGTTGCTCTCGAAGCTCGACGAGGTCAGCGCGCTCGACGACGTCTCGGACGAGGAGCTCGAGAAGGTGCTGCTCGCCACTGCCGCCGGCGAGGTCGGTGAGCGGCTGAAGGACATCAGCGTGGCCATCGACTCGTCGAGGCTGCTCGAGCTCGAGTATCTTCGCGCGGGCGACTCGGCCCCGTCCTCACGCGTCGTCGAACCGATGGCGATCGTGCAGGAGCGCGGCGTCTGGTACGTCGAGGGCTTCTGCCGGTCAGCGGGCGCCCTGCGCACCTTCCGCCTCGACCGCATCCGCCGGCTCACCCTACGCGAGGAGACCTTCACCCGCCGGGAGCTCGCAGCCAACGGCGCCGCATTCGTGAGCGACGGCTTGCCGGTCGCCACCATCCGGCTCGCGCCAGAAGAGGACTTCGACGCGCGCGAATGGCCGGGTGCGCGGATGATCGAGCAGGAGGCCGACGGCTCCGTGCTGGTGTCGGTGCCCTACGGCGGCACCGGGTGGATCGCTCGGCAGGTCGCGGCCCGTCTGGGACGAGCGACCGTCATCGAGCCAGCGGAGATTCGGGACGCCGTGGCGTCCCTCGCTCGCGCGGACGTTGCGAGGCTGAGTTAGCGGCCGAACCGGTCCCGGATCGCATCAGCCACTGCGGAGGCGGGCAGGCGCTCGACGTCGGCGACCGGCAGCGCTCCCAGGAAAGCGCTCCCGTACTGCTTGCGCACCACGCGCGCATCGGCGATGACGAGGCACCCGTGATCGGTGGAGGAGCGGATGAGCCGCCCGGCGGCTTGCTTGAGTTCGATGACCGCCTCGGGCAGCACGTAGCGCCGCCACGCCTCCCGCCCCTCTCGGAGTTCGCGCTCCTGTGAGAGCGGGTCGCTCGGCCGGCCGAAGGGGAGCTTGGCGACCACGACGCAGCGCAGGGTGTCGCCCTTGGCGTCGAATCCTTCCCAGAATGACTTGAGCGCGAACAGTGAGAGGTGCTCGTCGGCGACGAACTCGTCTCGCAGTCTCTTGGCCGAGGTGCCCCGACGCTGCACGATCAGATCGAGCCCGTGGGACTTCAGCCGGGGGTCGAGCACGGCGTGCAGCCGCTCCATCTCCCGGCGGTTGGTGAACAGGGTGAGCACGCTCCCGCCCATCGCGAGGTGCACCTGCTCGAGGAGCTGCTCCATTCCGACCAGGTAGCCGGACTCGCCCGGCGCCGGCAAGTCGGTCGGCACGAAGACGGTCATCTGCCGCTCGAAGTCGTAGCTCGAGGTGAGTCGCAGCGACGACCAGCGCGCGGGCTCGATGCGGTCGAGGCCGACCGAGCGCGCGAAGTGCCCGAACGACTCGCCCGTGGCGATGGTGGCCGAGGTGTAGATGACGCTGTGGATTCGCGGGTACAGGTCGTCGACGAGTACCTCGCCGACGTCGAGCCGGGACGCGACCAGCTTCTCGACCGGCACCGAGCGACGCCTGTCGAGCACCGCCGAGTACACCATCGTCGGGTCCGACCCGTCGACGACCGCCACCAGTCCGGCGTGCTGATCGGCAAGCCTGGTGAGCAGCCCCACGAGGTCGGCGCGCGGATCGGTGAAGTCCGGCCCGGCGGCCTCGAGCTTGGTGATCAGATCGCGGCCATCGGTGATGACACCGCCCAGCCGCTTGGCGAGCGAACTGCCGGTCGAGCACACGGTGCCCCACGGACCACTTTCGCGCACACGCTCGTTGACCCACAGCTCGGCACCGTCGTAGTCGCTCTCGCCCGCGAGCGGCGCGAGGTCCTTCACGAAGTCGAACAGCGAGTCGGCGAGTATCGAGCAGCGCTGCACCTCATCCTGCATGCGCGAGATGACGCCCACGGTTGGCTCGGCATCCGCCGCACCCGCGAGTTTGCGCTTCACGGTGTCGAGCAGGCCACCCCTGCGGCTATGCAGTGCCGAGAGGATCACCGATATCTCGAGGTGGCTCGCCCCCAGCGTGAGCTGCTTGCGCGCCTCGCTCTCGGCCGAGTGCGCCTCATCCACGATCCAGTGCCTGATCGGCGGCAGGATACCGCCCATCGCGACGACGTCGCGAAACAACAGCGCGTGGTTGGTCACCACGATGTGCGAGCTGGACGCGCGGCGGCGCACCCCATGCAGGTAGCACAGGTTGGGGAAGTAGCGGCAGCGCTTCTTGGTGCAGTCGGCCTGACTGGCCTGTACCGCCGCCTTGAAGTCGCGGACCCAGTGGAAGTTGACGACGTCGAGATCGCCCCACGCGGACTGCGACGCCCACGCCAGCAGCATCGCGATGCCGCCGATGCGCTCGTGCGCCGACCCACCGTCGAGCTCGGACGCGGCCTTCTCAAGCTTGCGCAGACACGGGTAGTGCTCGTATCCCTTGAGGGCGACAAAGCGCAGCTCTTCGCCGAGCGCCTCCTGGAGCCGGGGAAGCTCGTGGTGGACGAGCTGGTCCATAAGCGCGTTGGTCTTGGTCGCGACGCCCACGCCGATCTGGTTCTGAAGCGCGAACCGCGCCGCCGGCACGAGGTAGGCCATCGACTTGCCGACGCCCGTCCCCGCTTCGATCGCCGCATGGGTCGAGTTCTGGAACGCGGTCCGCACGGCACACGCCATCTCGACCTGCTCCGCGCGCGACTCGAAGCCCTCGTACATGCGGCCGGCGAGACCCGACTCACAGAACTCAGCGGTGATCTCGCTCGTCGACGGACTCATGCAGCCGAGCCCCTCGGCGTCGTTGAGCGTCTCGCCCTTGTCGGCGGCGACCCGCTGTCTCCGCACCTCTTTGAGGTCGTAGGCTGCCGGTCTGCCGTGGCCGGCGAACACGCGAGCCAGCGTCTCGCGCTCGGCCCACTCGGTGTCCGGCGCAAGACCCACGATCCTGCCGAGAACCCCGGGCTCGAGATCCGAGATTCCCACCAGCGCCACGCGCCAGATCCGGCACAACACTTCGACATCGGCGGCGGCGCGATGCGCCCCCTCGGCGACGTCGGGAGCGAACGCCTGGGAGAGGTCCTGGAGGCGGTGGCTCTTCAGGCGCGACAGTCCGATGCGCACGAGAGTGAGCGAGTCGATCCACCGGCCGGTGAAACGAGCCGGCCCCACGACGCTCTCGACAAACGAGCGATCGAAGGCGGCGTTGTGTGCGATGACGTCGCGCCCCGCGACGAAGTCCGCGAGCCTCGACACCGCGGCCTCGGCGCACGGCGCACCGGCGACCATCTCACTGGTGATTCCCGTGAGCTTGGTTATCTCGGCGGGAACCGGGATGAGCGGATCGACCAGCGTCGAGAAGCGGTCCAGGATCTCGGGTCCGCGCATGATCGCGGCGGCGACCTCAATGAGCTGATCGCGCCCAGAGTCGTAGCCGGTGGTCTCGACGTCCAGCACGCAGACCTCGTCTTCGAAACCGAAGACGGAGTCCGCTGACCGCTCTGCGAGCGTGCGATACCGAGCGACCACATCGGGGTCGGTACCGGGGTTGATGAACATCTCGAGGGGGGTCTCAGTCACCCGGTCAGCCTAGCACGCACGACTGACGTTTCGCGGGGTTTTCGAGACAACGAGAACGGCCGCCCGTAGGCGGCCGTTCGGCGAAGCGTTTGTGGTGCGTGACTTACTTCATGCCCGACTGGTTGCGGGACTTGACGACCCACTCGCCGTCAACCTTGACGATCTCCCAGGTGTAACCGAAGGCGCCCATCGGGGTCTGCTGCCACGCGGTGATCGTGGCGGTGTCGCCGTCGACCTTGGCGGGCTCAAGCTCGTACCCGGTGATGCCATAACCTTTGAGCTGCTCACCGAAAGCGTTGGCGTCGCCGTAAGAGGCCTGCTTGTCCTTGGGAAGAAGCGCGTAGGCCTTGGCGTAGTCGCCGGCGTCGCATGCCTCGTAGTAGCTCTTCACGTACGCCTCGGGCTCGGTGCCGGCCGGGACCTTGGTCGCGGTCGCAGGGTCGAACTCGACGGTCTCGCCAGTCGCGGCGCCCATGCCGGCGGGAGCGCCGGTGGCTGCTGCCGCGGGATCCTGGGTGACGGGGGCCTGACTGGTGCTGGTGGGTGCAGGAATGGCCTTGTTCTGCTGCCAGATGAGCACGCCGACGATCGCGGCGAGCAAGATGGCGATAACGGCCAGACCGATGACGATCATCTGCTGGTTATTCTGCTGGGCCTGCTCCGACATGTGTATCCCTTCTTCGTGCTTGCCTGAACGGCGCTTAAGCGCCCGCACACTATACTCCCGTGCGTGCCCTCGCGTACAGATGTAGGCGTGGTGGTGCTACATTGAGCGAATGGCACGCCAACGAAGCGTCTTCGACATCGTCGGTCCTGTGATGATCGGGCCGAGCTCCAGCCACACAGCAGGTGCGGTGCGGCTCGCGGCCTTGGCGCGCGCGGTCTTCGGCGTCACTCCTTCCTTCGCGCGCATCCACCTTCACGGTTCCTTCGCGTCGACCGGGATCGGACACGGCACCGATCTGGCGCTCATCGCAGGGCTTCTCGGAATGGCGCCTGCCGACGAACGCATTCCTCAGGCGTACGAGCTGGCCAAGGAGGCCGGGCTCGCCGTCGAGTTCATCGACGCTGACCTAGGTGAGACGCATCCCAACACCGCGGAGTTCGAGCTTTTCGGTGAAGGGTGCGATTCGATGGTCGTGCGCGGGTCGTCGGTGGGCGGCGGCGACGTGGTTCTCACCAACATCGACGGCTTCGAGGTCGAAGCGAACGGCGAGTTGCCGCTGCTGATCGTCGAGCACGTGGACCGACCGGGCGAGATCGCGGCGGTCACCGGGATCATCGCCGAGAGCGGCGTCAACATCGCTCAGATGAGGGTGTCGCGCGAGAAGCGCGGAGCGCGAGCGCTGATGCTGATCGAGACCGACGCGGAGGTATCGGACGAGACGGCCGCCACGATCGCCGCCGAGGCCGCAGTCACCGGCCTCAAACGACTGCCGCGCGTTTAGGGCTGCCGGTCCTCCGGGTGCCACTCGGCGAGGTTCGCGTGCTCGGTGAAGAACCTGAGTTCCGAGGAATCCGTGAACCCCATCTTCTCGTACACCGGTCTGCCGGCGTCGCTGGCGTGAAGTGAGATGGCGGCGCAGCCGTGCGCGGTGGCGTAGTCGACGGTGGTCTTCACGAGTCTCTTGGCAATTCCGCGGCGGCGAAAGCCGGGCTCCACGAAGATGCCGAAGACGTAGGCCTGGCGCCCGCTCGGGTTTCTGACGCTCGGCGGGATGGTCTCCCACATGAGCCCGACCCCGCCCACGGCGATGCCCTCGGCTTCGGCGATCCAGGCGTGGCACACGCCCTGCTCCAACCCGTTGAGGAAGAACTCGGCGAACAGCTCGCCCACTTCGCGAGCGCGCTCCTCGCCCTGCCAGCCTGCTTCGAGGAACATGCGGATCCGGTAGTCGACGAGCACGGGAATGTCAGCCTCGGTGGCGGAACGTATGGTGATCGCGTTGCTGCTCATGCCCCGATGGTACCGCTGCGAGCGAGGCGTATACAGTAGTCGAGACACGAGAGGACGCACGTGCGCAAAGACGGACAGCCCGACCGGCAGATCAGCCCCGACGCCGAGTTCTTCAAGATGGCCGGCGTCGGCTGCGGCGTGGTCTTCCTCGTCTTCCTGTGCGGCTGGGCCGCGATTGCGCTCTTCTGGCTCGGCGGCTGAGGGCTTAGCGCTCGAGCGGCGTTCCGGGATGCTCGTCGTCCTCGCGCGCGGCCTCACTCGGAGACGGTGCGCTCGGTGCGCTCGTCTTGCACGAGGTCTTGCACAGCGCGCAGGAGCCGGTGCAACCGATGACCTTCAACGCGTTGCAGCGGGGGCAGCGGATCTCATCGGAATCCAGACCACAGGCGGGGCACTTCGTGATGATCGACATGGCTACGCCACCCCGATGAGGTTCAGCAGACGCCACACGAGCCCGCCCACCAGGAACGCGACCGCGATCGAGCCGGCGAACAGGCCGACGAAGTAGCGGGTGCCGCGCTCCTTGAGGATGACCATCGCACTCGCGATGCAGGGGACGAACAGCGTGATGGTGATCATGCCGACCAGGAGCTGAGCATCGCTGAGGTCCATCGTGAAGAACCCGGCGGCGCCAAAGTCGCGGCGGACGAAGCCCATCACGAACGCGGTCGCGGCCTCGGCAGGCAGGCCGAGCCAGGTCACGGTGATTGGCGCGGCGACCTTGATGATCCAGTCGAGCGCGCCGGTCAGTTCGAGCACCGAGATGATCAACGCGCCGGCCGCGAAGAACAGCGCGACCTCCTTCATGAAACTCCAGACCTTCGTCGCGCTCTTGCGAACGACGTTGTCGAAGCGAGGCACCCGGAGGCTGGGAAGGTCGATGAGGAGGTCGGTGGACTGGCCGGGCACCATCTTGTTGAGCACGGTGCCCACCGCGCCGAACACCAGTAGAAGGAAGCCCACGTACGCAGCCGTGTACAGCGCGCCGGTGCGCGACATCAGGCCGGCGATGACCGCGATCTGAGCCGAGCACGGCACCGCGATCGCCATGAGCGCCGTCGCGATGAACCGCTCGCGCTTCGACCCGAGGATGCGGGTGGTGAGCGTTCCCATCGTCACGCAGCCCAGACCCAGGATCAGCGGAATCACCGCACGCCCGTTGAGCCCGACGGACATGAGCGAGCGATCCGCCAGCGCGGCGATGCGGGGCAGGTAGCCGGAGTCCTCGAGCACGGAAAGCAGCAGGTAGAAGCCGGTCACCAGCGGCAGGATGACGCCGATCAGGTAGGTGGGGGTCATCGTCAACACGCCGAACTCGCCCGCGAGGATGGTGTAGAGCGCGGTCCCCTCGGCGAAGACGGAGCCGACGACTTCCTCGACGAAGGGGACCCAGTAGCCGAGCATCAGCGACTCTTCGAGCACGCCCACAAGCCCGCCCGCGATCCACTGGCCGAGGACGACCCACATCGCGTAGAGCAGCGCGAGCAGCATAGGGATGCCGGTCAGCGGATGCATCATCCACTGAGAAAGCCTCGCCGAGAACGACGCGCCCTGCGTGCTCTCGGTGATGACGTGCTTGCAGATGTCGTTCACGCGATCGCGGCGGCGCAGGTAGACGGTATCGCGCTGCGTGCCCGGAGCGACTCCGTGGCGCTCGCTCACGACCGCGTCGCCCTCGAGCACCATGAGCGCCTCGGCGCGCGAGCCCACGAGCGCGGCCATCTCGACGAGATCCGGCTCGATGTGGTGGTCGGCGTGACCGGTGCGCGCGTCGCAGATCCGGTCCTTGAGCTCGTCGAGGCCCTTGCCTTCGACCGCGACCGTCTCGATGACAGGCACGCCGAGCAGGTCCTCGAGCAGGTCGCGATCGACGCCCAGCCCGCGGCGCCTGGCTTCATCGGCCATGTTGAGCGCCACGATCATGCGCTTGCCCATGTCGACGAGCTGCAGCGTCAGGAACAGGTCGCGCTCCAGGTGGACGGCATCGACGACGTTCACGACGACGTCACCGGTCAGGATGATGTCGCGAGCGACGGTCTCCTCATCGTTGAAGCTGGACACGCCGTAGACGCCGGGCGTGTCGACGACATCGATGTCGCCAAAGTGCCCGCGCGTGAGTTCGACTGTCGTGCCGGGGAAGTTCGAAACGTCGACGTAGGTGCCGGTGAACGCGCTGAAGACGACCGACTTGCCGACGTTGGGGTTACCGGCGAGAACCAGCGTATCGACGCCTGCTCGCGCTTCGGTGCCCGACGCGTGGCAGTGACAGGCCGCGTCCACCTTCTTGGCGGGGGTGTCCGGGGCAGGGTGATGCATCGTGAGTCTCCTTGGCGGGTTGGCTACGAGCCGGCGTTGTAGCGGCGGACCTGGATGCGCTCTGCGAGCGCGCGTCCGACGGCGATCTCCTGGCGACCGCTCTTCACTACGATGGGCCCGGCGGGGATACGGGTGATGCACTCGACGCACGCGCCTTCGGACATCCCAAAGCGCAGCGCCTGAATGCGGGCGTGCTCGTCATCGACGGAGATGATCTCGAACGTCTCGCCCTTGCGCGCAGAGGACAGCGCGCACGCGGCACACACGTTTGCGATGGTCGGGATCTTCTCGGCTTCAGTAGTCATTGGTGGTGCTCCTCGGCATGCGTGCTATCCGGTGCAATTAGTATGTACTAACTAGGGACACTTGCAGATACTATGCCGAGACGCGCGAACCGTCAACCCCCGCGCGGGGTGATATAGAATGCGGGTGCACCGACCCTAGGAGACACCATGGCCTACCCCGCCTTTCACGAACTGCTCGTCGATGCCGAAGTCGCCGGTTCGATCAGCGCTGCCGTAGTCGCGCGCGAGGCCGAGGAAAGCGACGTCCCGGTGGAGTCGGTCCGGGCGCGCATGCGCGACTCGCTCGATGTCATGCGCGATGCGGTCCGTACCGGCCTGACCGGCGAGGCACGCTCACGCTCAGGGCTCACGGGCGGGGACGCGGCACTCCTCGCCGGGTCGACCCGAGGTCCCGTGGGCGGCGCGTTCTCAGCGACGATAGCGGCGGCGCTCGCGGTCGCCGAGGTGAACGCGGCGATGGGCCGCATCGTGGCGGCTCCCACCGGCGGCGCCTCAGGCGTCGTACCCGGGGTCATCCTCACCGTCGGCGAGTCGTGCGGAGCCGACGACGACGCGCTCGTCTCGGCGCTGTTCACCGCGGCGGGCATCGGCGGCGTCATCGCGACGCGCGCGACGCTCTCGGGTGCGGCGGGCGGCTGTCAGGCCGAGATCGGCAGCGGTGCGGCGATGGCTGCCGCGGCCGCGGTCGAGCTGTGCGGCGGCACGCCGGCGCAGTCGGGGCACGCGGCCTCGCTCGCGCTGCAGGGGCTGCTCGGGCTGGTGTGCGATCCGGTGGGTGGGCTCGTCGAGGTGCCGTGCGTGGCCCGCAACGCCACCGGCGCCGCGGTCGCGCTGAGCGCCGCCGAGATGGCGCTCGCCGGCGTCGAGTTCCCGCTGCCGTTCGACGAGGTGGTGGACGCGGCCTGGCAGGTTGGGCGTTCGCTGCCTGCGGCACTGCGCGAGACGGCGCTCGGCGGGCTGGCTGCGACGCCGACCGGCCGCAAGCTGGGGGAGCGCGCCGCCACCGAGTAGGTCATCCGTTGTCGCGGGATTCAGCTGGGGTAACTTCCGAGGGTAGCCGGGCGTGACACCCGCATCTCGAGGAGCGCTGATGACCGAAACGTCCTACCAGCCCGCCGCAGCCGACGCCAAGCCCGTCTGGCACTCGATGAACACCGAAGACGTGAAGGCGTGCCTGCTCACGGACCTCGAGCGCGGCCTGACCGCCGACGGGGTCGCGGAGCGGCTCGCCGAACACGGCCCCAACCGCCTCGAGGAGACACACCGCACGCCTCCCTGGCGCATCTTCGCCTCGCAGTTCAAGGACTTCATGATCTACGTGCTCGTCGTCGCCGTGATCATCTCGGCGCTGGAGGGGCAGATCCCCGAGGCGATCGCCATCCTCGCGATCCTGCTGCTCAACGGCGTGCTCGGCTTCGTGCAGGAGTACCGTGCCGAGCAGTCGCTCGAGGCGCTCAAGGAACTCTCGGCGCCCACGGCCACCGTCATTCGCGACGGCGTCGAAAGCGAAGTGCCCGCCGAGGAGCTCGTCCCCGGCGACGTGGTGCTCCTCGAGTCCGGGGACTGGGTTCCGGCCGACGGCCGGCTCGTCGAGACGGCGGCGCTGCGGGTGATCGAGTCAGCGCTCACGGGCGAGAGCTCGCCCGTGCGCAAGGACGCCGAGTCCGTCGTGGACGACGACGCCGCGTTGGGCGACCGCCGCGGCATGGTCTTCGCCGGCACGTCGGTCGCGGTGGGACGCGGTCGGTTCGTGGTGTGCGCCACCGGGCAGCACACCGAGATGGGACACATCGCCGACCTGCTCGCCGGAACCGCCGACAGCGAGACGCCGCTGCAAAAGGAGCTCGAGTTCGTCGGCAAGCGCATCGCGGTCATCGTGCTCGTCATCGCCGCGATCGTCTTCGCCGAGGAGGTCTTTCTCGAGCTGCGCACCACCGGTGAGGGGCTCTTCAACGCGCTCGAACATCCCGACTTCCGCACGAGCCTCACTGAAGCGCTGCTCATCTCGGTGTCGCTGGCGGTCGCCGCGATACCGGAGGGGCTGCCGGCCGTCGTGACGATGGCGCTCTCTCTCGGTGTGCGGCGCATGGCGGTCCACAACGCCATCGTGCGCCGTCTGCACTCGGTGGAGACGCTCGGCTCTACCACGTTCATCTGCTCGGACAAGACCGGCACGCTCACCCTGAACCAGATGACGGTGCGCCAGCTGATGACCGGCGAGGACCTCGCCGCGGTCACGCCCGACTGGGGACTCGAGCCCACCGGCAACTCCCCCGCCCCGGCGGACACCGCGCTCCTCATCGAGATCGCCGCCTCCTGCAACGACGCCCACTACGGCGCCGACGGCACGCTGCTCGGCGACCCCACCGAGACCGCGCTCATCGACGCTGCTACGCACCTGGCGCCCGGCCACCTCAAGCCGCGCCGCATCGGCGAAGTCCCGTTCGACTCCGAGCGCAAACGCATGACCACCGTGCACGAGATCGACCAGCGCAGGGTCGCGTATGTGAAGGGCGGCGCCGACGTGGTGCTCGCCTTGTGCACGCACGCGCGCCTGCGAGGTGAGATCGTTCCGATGACCGAGGCGCTCAGGGACTCCATCTCGGCCATTAACGCCGAACTCGCCAGCGACGGCTACCGCACGCTCGCCTTCGCCTTCCGCGACCTCGATCCCGCCGAGCCTGCCGAGGGCGAGGAGCTGGAGCGCGACCTGACGTACGTCGGCATCCTCGGGCTGGTGGATCCCGCCCGCGCCGAGGTGCCCGCCGCGATCGAGGAGTGCCACCGTGCCGGCATCAAGGTCGCCATGGTCACCGGCGACCACGCGCTGACCGCCCGCGCCATCGCCGAGCAGATCGGGCTGATGAGCTGCGAGAACGTGGTAACGGGTCCCGAGCTCGCGAAGATGAGCGACGAGGAGCTCGACGCTCGCGCCGAGGACATCCGCGTCTACGCGCGGGTGAATCCCGAGGACAAGCTGCGGATCGTCGACGCGCTGAAGCGCAACGGCGAGGTCGTGGCGATGACGGGCGACGGCGTCAACGACGCACCCGCCCTGAAACGCGCGGACATCGGCGTGGCGATGGGACTGGTGGGTACCGACGTCGCGCGCGAATCCGCAGACATGGTGCTCACCGACGACAACTTCTCGACGATCGTCGAAGCGGTCAGGGAGGGTCGCATCGTCTTCGAGAACCTGCGCAAGGTCATCTTGTTCCTGCTCTCCTGCAACATGAGCGAAGTCCTGATCGTCTTCATCACCGCGCTGCTCTCCCCCGTCGCCGCACTCACCCCGCTGCAGCTGCTGTGGATCAACCTGGTCACTGACGGTCCGCCGGCCCTTGCACTCGGCATCGACCAGGGCTCGGCCGACGTGATGGGGCGCCAGCCGCGTCAGCCCGAGGAGTCGATAATCACTCCGAGCCGCCAGGTCGAGATCCTCGTGCAGGGCGCGTTCATGACCGTCGCCGGCCTCATCGTCTTCCTCGGCGCAGGCAAACTCTATCCGGTCTACGGCGACGAGGCGATGGCCCAGGCACAGATCTCGACGATGCTGTTCACGACCATGGTGCTCGTCCAGAAGCTGCACGCGTTCAGCTTCCTGTCGAGCAATCACACGGTGTTCTCGCTCAGGTCGTTCCGGAACAAGTGGCTCAACCTCGCGTTCGTCGCCACGGTGGCACTGCAAGTCGGTATCGTGTACTGGGAACCCGCCGAGGACCTCTTCAACACGGTGCCGCTCACCGGTCCGGAGTGGGGGGCGATCGTCGGCGCGGTCATCGTGCCGGTCATACTCATCGACCAAGCCAAACTCGCCTTCTCGCGCTACCGGGCGCGCAAACTCGCTGAGGGAGTCGTCGCATGACGGAAGAAGAGCTGCGCCCCACCCGAGATGATCTTGCGATGTGCGCGCACGAGCTGCGCGGCGCCCTGACCGTCATCGCCGGCTATACCGAGATGTTGCGGCGAGGGCTCGATGACGACGATCGCGAGGAAGCGCTTGCCGGCATCGATCGCGCGATCAAGCGCGCCGACCAGCTCGTCGAAGACACCTTGCAGGGCCGCAAGGTCGAGCCCCGCCGCGAGGACGACCGCGTGCACTTCTCGATGTCGGAGCTCGCTCACGAGGTCGCCTCGGAGCAAAGGGCCGCCACCGGCCGAGACGTGCTCGTGGATGCTGAGACCGACGTCTTCGTCCACGGCGACGAGTCGGCGATCGCGCGGGTTCTCGGAAACCTCGTCTCCAACGCGCTGAAGTACTCGCTGGAGCGCGCGGCGGCTGAAATCAGGGTCACCGCCGAGGAAGGGCTCGCGGTGGTCGAGGTCGCGGATCGCGGTCCGGGCATCCCCGAGCAGGACCGGGAGCGAGTGTTCGAGCCGTTCGAGCGGCTCGGGCGCGAAGACGTGCCCGGCACGGGGCTCGGCCTCGCGGTCGTGCGCAGAGTCGTCGAGTCGCACGGCGGCGAGATCGCGATACTCGACCGCGACGGCGGCGGGACGATCGTGCGGGTCGAACTGCCGCTCGACTAAAGTCGCGGCTCGACCGCAAGCTCGACGAGCCGCTCGCACAGATGCGGGAACTCGATACCCGCGGCGCGTGCGGCGTCCGGCAGAAGCGACGTCTCGGTCATCCCCGGAATGGTGTTCGTCTCGAGGAGCAGGCAGGCGCCGCCCTCGGTCACGATGAGGTCCGAACGCGACATCCCCCGGCAACCCAGCGCCATGTGGGCCTGCGCGGCGAGCCGCTCGCACTCCGCCCGGGCTGCATCGCTGATCCGCGCCGGGATGATGTGACGGCTCATCCCGGGGAGGTACTTGCTCTCGTAGTCGTAGAACTCGTGCTCCGGGACGATCTCGAGTGTGGGGAGCGCGATAGGGTGATCGTTGCCAAGAATTCCCACAGTGACCTCGACGCCGGCGACGAAGCGCTCGACCAGAACGTGGCGGTCGTACTTGAACGCCAGCCCGATGGCTCCGGGGAGCTCGGCGGGGTCGTGAGCGATGGTCACGCCGATTGCCGAGCCCTCGTTCGCTGGCTTGACCACGGTCTTGGGGCCAAGGGCGCTCGTGATGGCTTCGACGTCGATCGCTTCGCCCTTGCGAAGGACGATGTACTCGGGTGACGGTATGCCGGTCTGCGCGTAGAAGTGCTTGCTCATCACCTTGTCCATGGCGAGCGCACTCGCCAGAACGCCGCTTCCCACGTACGGGAGCTCGAGCAGTTCACACAGCCCCTGGACAGTCCCGTCCTCGCCAAACCGGCCGTGGAGGCAGATGAACGCGACGTTGGCTTCAGTGCCGGCGAGCGTGGCCACGAACTCGTCGTCGCCTGTGTCGATCTCGACGACGTCGAAGCCCACGCTCTTCAGCGCTGCGGTGACCTGCGCGCCGGTGTTCAGCGACACCTCGCGCTCGGCGGAACGCCCGCCCATGAGGACGGCGACACGGATCTCATCGGGACGAATACCCATCTCAGTTCCCTTCGAGGACCTACAGGATCCGGCCGAGCCGGAGCTGATCGATGATGATGAGCGCCACAAACCACATCGCCACGCCGCCGAAGGTAGCGACGGAGCCGCGGACCAGCGCGTCCACGAACAACGTACCCGCCGAGCCCTTCGCCGAGCCCTTGCACGCCAGCCAGACGATGATGATGAGCACGGGGCCGAACACCGTGAGCGTAAGCCCCACGATGAGGCTCAACCGGTAGACCTCGTACTCGTAGACGGGGCCGACGGGTGCCTGCAGCAGCAGCCACACCAGCGCCGCCGAGAAGGCCGCCCACACGGCGTCGTACACCAGGAACGGCCACCACGGGATGCACCCTGCGCGCTCGACCGGCGCGGGCTCCTCGGGGGTCAGGCCGGCGACGGTGCCCGGGGCGATGTCGTCGAACGAAGGCTGGGGAGCGGCGGCCACGGGCTCGGCCGCAGGCTCTTCGACCGCAGGCTCGACCTCGGGCTTGGGCTCGACCTCCGGCACGATGTCGGCCAGGGACGGCTGCGCCTCCACGGGCTCCTCGGAGGACGACCCCTCGGACTCCTGCGGCTCTTCGATGGCCTCGTTCTCTGTCACCCGTGCTCCTCCCTCGGCTGTCCGCAAGTCTACGGCTTGGCGGGGTGCGCCTCAACCGTATCTATCCCGCGCCCGTACCAACTGAGCGCCGCAGCGCCGAGCGAGACTGCTGATGCCACGCGCAAGGCCATACTCATGCCCGCCGAGAACTGCGAGGCGACATCGGCCGAGACGGGACCGGTGCCCCCGGGCAGCCCTTCGCCTCCAAGCGCGACGCCCACGATCGCGGCTGTCAGGGCGACACCCACCGCCATCCCGACGTTGCGGGCCTCAGCAACGAACGCGGATCCCACGCCTGCTCGCTCGCGCGGCGTGGCGCGCAGGATCGCCGAAGTGTTGGGTGTCTGGAAGACCGCCATGCCCGCGCCGACCAGAAGGAGCCCGACGCCCGCGAACAGGAGTGACCCCCCGGTACCGAGGAACGAGAGCCACAGCAACCCCGCGCTCAGCACCGTGATGCCGACGGTCGCGAGCCCCCGGCTGCCCATGCGATCGGATGCGCGACCCGCGACCGGCGCGAAGACCGCCATGGTGATCGGTGTGGTCATGAGCAGCAGCCCGGCGACGTGGGAGTCGACGCCTGCCACCCGCAGCAGCCAGAACGGCATCGTGAAGGTGACAGCGAACAGCGCAAGATACGCGAGCGTCGCCGCGGCCACGCCCGCCGAGAAGCCCGGTGAGTCGAACAACCGCAGATCGACGACCGGGTGGGCGGCTCGGCGCTCCCACCAGATGAAGACGCCGACAACGGCGAACGAGAGCGCGACCGGAAGGATCACCTGCACGGAAAGGAACCCGTACGCCTCGGCGCTGCTGAGGCCCCACAGGAAGAGGAGCAGCGACACCGCTGTCATGATCGCGCCGGGCACGTCGAAAACCTCGCCGTCGGTGCATTCATGGGGGAGCAGCCGCCACGAAAGCGCCGCGACTCCGATGGTGAGCGGGACGTTGATGAGGAAGATGCTCGGCCAGCCGAACTGGCCCACCAGGAACCCGCCGAGCGCGGGGCCGGTCGTAAGTCCCGCTGAGACTGCGAGCGAGATGTACCCGAGCGCCCACCCGCGGCGGTTCGAGGGAAAGGCGCGTGTCACCAGAGCGGGGCCGGCTGCGAACATCATGGAGGCGCCCACCGCCTGGACTACGCGCGACAGGATGAGGATCTCGATGGAACCCGACATCGCGCAGGCGAGCGAACCCGCGCCGAAAATGAGCAGGCCAGCGACGTAGAGCCGCCGCAACCCCCACACGTCGCCGAGCCGTCCCATCGACAGCAGCAGCGCGGCCGTCGTCAGCAGGTAGGCGGACGTGATCCAGCTGACGGTGGAGAGGCCTACACCAAAGTCACTGGCGATCGAGGGCAGCGCGATGTTGACGATGCTCGAATCCAACGGCGCGAGGAACGTGCCGATGACGAGCACCGTAAGTACGGAGCGGGGATGAAGTTCTCCTGGAGAACATGTGAGGGTTTCACTGCTGGTACTGCTCATGCGGGTATCCTCGGAAAGTAGACAGCCTGACGATACAGCACCCGACGCTCCGGCGTGAGCGTCACGACGTTCGAGGAGCCACCATGACCGACGAGCCCGCGGGCATCCCGAGTCAACCCGAACCTGAGGCGGTCCCCGCCACAGAACCCCCCGTACCCGAGGCCGCGCCTGCACAACCCGCGCCCTTCATCGCGGGCTACGAGCCCGTCGCGCAGCCACCCGTCCCCCCTGTCGCGCCGCAGCCTGTCGCGCCCGTTGCGGTTCAGGTCGATCGGCGTCCGGGCATCGGAGCCGCAATCGCCGCAGCCGTTGTCGTGGCGCTGATCGTCTCAGCGTTCATCGGCGCGATCGCGGGATTCGCCGGAGCCCGGCTCGCGATCCACGGCATCGTGGGCGGCGAGACTGAGATATCCGACGTCACACCGTCCTCCGCAGAGGAGCCGGTCGTCGCGGCGTCGGCTGCGGCGGTACCCTCGGTCGTCAACATCGACGTGCGCGCGAACGAGCGCTCGGGGGAAAACGGCCTGCCCGGCGACCACCCCAACGTCCCGGTCGTGGGCAACGGGTCCGGAGTCGCCTTCCAGGAGGCCCCCGATGGCGGGACCTACGTGCTCACCAACAACCACGTCGTCGAAGATGCCTCGGTGATCACCGTGCGGACCTCGGACGGCAACTCTCACGACGCCGAGCTCGTCGGACGCGATCCGGAAAGCGACATCGCCGTCCTCGAGGTCAAGGTCCGCATCCCGATCGCCGATCTCGGTGACTCGGCCGAGCTCGAGGTCGGACAGACCGTCGTCGCGATCGGTTCGCCCTTTGGACTCGAGCACACCGTCACCTCGGGCGTCGTCTCGGCGCTGGGTCGCTCGCTCCCCAACTTCGTCGGCTCCCCCGACGACGCCTACCCGCTCGTCGACGTGATTCAGACCGACGCCCCCATCAACCCGGGGAACTCGGGCGGCGCGCTCGTCGATCGTAACGGCAAGCTGATCGGCATCAACTCGGCGATCTACACGGACACGGGCGCGAGCGGCGGCATCGGCTTCGCGATCCCCATCAACACCGCCGTTCGTGTGGCCGGCGAGCTCATCGACGGCGGCCAGGTTCGTCACCCGTTCATCGGGGTCATCGGCCAGTCAGTGACCAGGGAACTCGCCACCTCCGAGGATCTCACGGTCCAGGAAGGCGCCTACGTGGCCGAGATCGCAAAGGGCTCGGGCGCCGAGAAGGCCGGCGTGAAGGTCGGCGACGTCATCACCGGAGTGGACGGCGACCCCGTGCGCTCCATGGACGAGCTCATCCTGCGAATCAGGCGCACCGGTGTGGGCGACGAGGTCGTGCTCACCGTCGTGCGCGGCGACCGGGAACTCGAGATCCCGGTGATGGTGGGCGACAAGCCCGCGGACCTCGGATCACCCAGTACCGAGGAGACCAAGCCCGCGACGCCGTAAGCACTTGATGCAGGAGCCGCAGCTCCACCTCACTTGAACCTGAAGAGGCCCCGGCAACCGCGCCGGGGCCTCTGTCGTGTGTACTCGCGTCCGCCGCCTACGACGCCTTGCGCTTGCGCGCCATCGATAGCGCCAGTCCTGCACCAAAGGCGACGACTGCCAGGACGGCCACGATCGGCCATGTCAGCTTAGGCCCCTCCGACTCAGCGGGCTGAGCTGCGGCTGCCTTGGCCTCCTCGGAACCGAACACCTGGAGCGACTGCGACGCCATCGTCGTCACGGGATTCTCGACACCCGCGGCCTCGGCGAGGTCATCGGGCACGGAACGGTAGTAGAGGGCTGCGGTCAGCGAGGCGCTGTCCGTACCCTCAGGCATCGCGAAACTGAACGAGTCCGTGGACGACTCGCGCGGTGCGATGCGGTCATCGGACTTGATCGAGGTCGCCTCCCACAGCTCGACCGGCGCCTTGCCGTTGTCGTCTTGCAGGATCGTGCCGAAGCGGTGCTCTCCAACGACGACCTTGTTGCCGGACGCATCCTCGGCAAACACCTCGAGCCACATCTCGCGCACCTCGGTCAGGCCCGTCGGCAGATAGTGCCCCGCACCCGTGTTGGTGATGGTCACGGTGACGGAGGCCTCGGTGCCCGGAGCGACGACATCGACCGCGTCGAGCTTGAGCTCGGCGGCGCTCTGCAGACGAGCGACGGCGAGATCCGCCGGGCCGAGAATGGCGTTGCCGCCCACGAACGTCATCTTGTAAAGGTTGTCACGCGTGGGACCGCCCGCTGCAGCCTGTCCGGAGAAGGGGCCGATCTTGCCCGCGCCCTCGCTCATGTGACAGTCCTGGCACTGCACACCCTCGGCAGCCCAAGGGCTCGCCTTCCACTCCGAGTAGGTCGCCTCAAGGTGCATTCCGTTGATGGGATGGTCGACGTTGTGGCAGCCGCCGCAGACCTCTGAGGTCTTGTGGAACTCCGAGTAGACGGCGGGGTGCGGAGCCTTCGGGTCCTGGAGCTGGGCGCGACGGGTGAGGTCGGCCTCGACCAGATGCGACGTGTTCGCCGCCTTGTCGTCCACGAGCCCGACGGTCTGGTGGCAGAACATGCACGTGACGCTCTCCGTAGCCGCGGGACTCATCGTCTCTGAGCCGAGCTCGCCGGTCATCGCCGCGATCGGAGCGTGGCACTTGTCGCAGAAGGGACCGAGGACGCCGTCGGTGGCCGCCGCGGCCTGGTCGCGCTTCGCGCGGTAGATGGGATCATTGAGCGCCTGCGCGTGCATCGATACGGACCACTGCTGCTGGAGCTCGCCGTGGCACCCGCAGTTGATGGAAGGCTCGAACTGGGCGGGGGTGGCACTCCCCTTTTCAACCGGAACCGGAGCCGCGATTGCGGCGGCCGCGCCAACGATCACCATCGCCATGGCGACCATCACCACGCGAGTCGTGATTCTCAGCATCTCACCCTCCATGTTCGTGATTCTCGGCGGGCAGAGCGCCCGCTCGACCGTAAGATACCCTTAGCAATAAATGATAGTATCGGAGTATCATTGGTCGGTCACCCCCTTTTTGGGTACCTCAACACACCGAGTCAGCACACGAGAGGAGCCTTCATGGAGAAGTACCGCTGTAAGGGCTGCGGGTATTTCCACATCGGTCCGGCGCCCGAGCACTGCCCCGTCTGCGGCGCCCCTAAGACGTCGTTCGTCGACTACGACGGCCCCGGCGACCTGACCGGCACCAAGACGCTTGAGAACCTGATGGCGGCCTTCGCCGGCGAGTCGCAGGCCAATCGTCGCTACACTCTGTGGCGCCGCATCGCTGAGCTGGAGGGCGCTCCGCAGTCCGCACTCGACGCGTTCGATCGCGCCGCCGCCGAGGAGACCGCACACGCGCTCGGCCACCTGGCCTACATCATGGGCGCCACGCCCACCGCCGATAACCTGCGGATGGCCCGCGGCGGCGAGGACAACGAGGCGACCGAGATGTACCCCGGCTTCGCCGAGACCGCCGAGGCCGAGGGCTACTCGGACATCGCCTACTACTTCCGGTCGGTCGGCCGATTCGAGGCCGAGCACCGCGACGAGTACTCCGACGCACTCACCGATATGGGCGAGTCGTAGACAACCCTTCACGCACCGCACGAGCGACGCCCGTGGCCCCGCGCCGCGGGCGTCTTCGTTTCCCCGCAGAGCCCGCGTGTCGTATCCTCGGCGCATGACTTCCCCCTCTGACACGCACCCCGCCGGCATCAAGGCGCTCGGCCGCGAGGATCTCGCGTCCGCGCTCGCCGAGCTAGGCGCACCCAAGTACCGCACCGGCCAGGTCGTTCACTGGCTCTACAACGCGGGCGTCTCGTCGTTCTCGGAGATGACCGACCTGCCTCAAGCTCTCAGAGAGACTCTGGCGACGCGCTACCCGCTCACCCCTCCGAGAATCCTGGAGCGCCAGGTCTCCGAGGACGGCACGCGCAAGTACCTGGTCGAGCTTGGCGGGGGTACCACTGTCGAGACGGTCGGGCTGCCTTCCGGCGACCGCCTCACGGTCTGCTTCTCGACGCAGGCTGGGTGCGCGATGGGCTGCACGTTCTGCGCGACGGGGGCATCCGGGCTCACGCGCGACCTCGGGCCCGGCGAGATGGTCGACCAGGTCCGACTGGTCGCCGAGGACTTCGGTCGGCGCGTGACGAACGCGGTCGCGATGGGCCAGGGCGAGCCGTTCGCGGTATACGACGCCACCCTAGCCGCACTTCGCTTCATGAACGCCGAGGACGGACTCGGCATCGGCGCGCGTCACCTCACGGTATCCACCTGCGGCCTGCTTCCCGGGATCCGGCGCTTCGAGCAGGAGCCCGAGCAGTTCACGCTCGCGGTCTCTCTGCACTCGGCCGTGCAAGCAACGCGAGACCGCCTGATGCCCGGAGTCCGCGGCTTCAGACTCCCGGATCTTCGCACCGCCATCGAGCGCTACGCCGAGAGAACCGGCCGCCGCCCATCGCTTGAGTACGCGCTCATCGCGGGGGTCAACGACACCGTGGCCGAGCGAGCTGCGCTGGCAGACTTCGCCGCCGGGCTGCTGGTTCACGTGAACCTGATTCCCGTGAACCCCGTTGCGGGCGATGAGTTCTCGCGAAGCACCGAGGACACCGTTCGCGACTTTGTCGCCGAGCTTCAGCGCCGCCACGTCGAGGTGTCGGTGCGCGCCGAGCGAGGCGCCGACATCGACGCCGCATGCGGGCAGCTGAGGCAGCGCCGGTCCTAGTCCGACTCGCGAGCAGCGGGATGAACGTCGGCGCACAACGCGTAAGCCGCCGTACAGCCCATGCACGAGCCGGGGTCGGGCTTCGGCTCGAAATGACCTTCGAGCATCCGTCGCCGGGTCTCGATGAGTTCCGCCTCGATCTCCACGGATTCCTGCGTCGTCCAAGGGCCGAACTCGACCGCCTGCATCGAGCCGTCGGCTTCGACGACCTCAGGCCGTACGAAGACGGCGCGGGCCGTGCGCGCTCCGGCTCGAAGTGCCGCAAGCGCGTAGCACCTGGCCTGCAGTTCGTAGCGCTCGCGGATGTCGTCGGCGTCGCCGCTCTCTCCGGTCTTGTAGTCGACGAGCAGGGCTTCGTCTCCGTCGGTCGCGTACAGATCGATGGCGCCGGCAAGCGAGACGCCCTCCGCGCCCTCCCCGATCGTCAGCACGAAGGGCATCTCCGGACGGCAGACCGGCAGTGCCCGAGCCGCAGCCGCGTGCGGCGAAACGTCGAACGCCCTCACCGCCCGCGCAAGGTCGTCGGACTGTCGGTCACTCAGGCCGTGCTGCCGCGCAATCGCCGTCATCCGTTGCGGGTCGACCGTCTCGGCGCCCTCCACGGCCGCGAGACTCAGCGCGATGTGCACCGCAGAGCCGAATTCGAGCGGCCCGGCCTCGCCCTGGGGCTCCTCGCCCTTTCCGACTCGAAGCACGCGCTCAAACCAGAAGCGGCGCGGGCACGTGTCAAACGTCTTCAGCGCCGAGAACGACAGTCGGTCGGGGACGCCCGGGAAACGGGCCTGGGCCGTCTCCGCAAGGTGCGATGGAGACTCCTCGGCAGAGGAATCGCGCAGCATCGGCGGCCCGGACTCTGACGGCTCGTCGGGAGGGATGAGCGTCATGCGCACGGTCACGTCGACGCCCTCGCCTGCCACGGTCACGTCCCCGGTCCCCGCCTCCTCCGAGATTGCACGAAGGATCCCGTGGATCGCGCCTTTCCCGTCGTAGACCGACTTCTCGGGATCCAGCCACCCCGCGAGCACGAGCATCTCCTTTGCCCGGGTGGCGGCGACGTACAACAGCCTCTTGCTCTCCTGCTCGTCAGCCAGATCGTCGTCTTCTCCGAATGTATCGAAGAGCGCGCTCCGGTCCGGAGACTTAGAGCCCGCAGACGTGACCATCTTCGAAGCCACAACGAGCCGCCCGTCGGGTCTCCACCCGGTCGCGTAGAACGAGCCGAACGACCCCTTGCCCTTCCCGAGGCCGACCACCGCAACGACGGGGAACTCGAGCCCCTTGGAACCGTGGATCGTCATGATCCTGACAGCCGGCGAGCCGTCGTCTGCCAGACCGGCCGCGCTCTCACGCTCGCCGAGCCGGATCTTGCTCTCGAGATGGGCGACCATCCCGCTCAGGCCCGAACCCCCTGCCGCCTCGAACGAGTCCGCCATGCGGCAGAGCTTGAGTACGTTGGCCAGCCGCTGACGCCCGTCCATTCCTTCCGAGAACAGCAGCAGGTCATAGTCGAGCCCCTCGAGCGCCCTGAGAAGCACCGAACTCAGTCTCTCGGAACCAGCACGCTCGCGACCTGACAGCACTACCTCCCGCGTGCGGATCGCACGTTCCAGATCGACGCCGCCGAGAAGCTCCTCGGCCTGCTCAAGGCCCTCCCAGAGGGCCGTGTCCCGTTCGCGGACCGCCAGCGCGAGAAGAGCGCCGGCTGACAGCGCCCCCATCGGGGAGGCGAGCACCGCCCCCAGCGCCACGTCGTCCTGAGGATTTGCGAGGGCGCGTAGCAACGACATAGTGAGCTGCACTTCGGGGAGCTCGAAGAATTCTCCCCCGCCCACGACGACCTCAAAGCCGCGCGCTCTCAGTGCGTTGGCATACACCTCGACGTGCGCCCACGTGCGCACGAGGACGACCATGTCCTGCGGACGGAAGACGTGCCCGTCGCGCAGTTCGGCGAACCGGGCGGCAACGGCGTTCGCCTCTACCTGGCGCGCCGACCCCTCGTTCCCGTGCTTCTCGGCGAGCAGCATCTCCACCCGGGGCTCGCCGTCGGGGAATGGAGGGGCCGTGCCTTCATCGCGTTCGGCCTTCAGCGCGATGAGGTCAGCCGAGAAGTACTCGGCGCTGCCGAACACGGCATTCACAAAGCCGAGGATCTGCGCGTGGGAGCGATAGTTCTCGTCGAAGGTGATCGGCGCGCGCCCGTCGTGCCTGAACTCCGCCCGATGCCCCCGATACACATCAACGTCCGCGCCGCGGAACCGGTAGATCGACTGCCGCTCGTCACCGACGGTGAAGAGGTTGTCCCCCGCCACCGCCCGCACCAATGAGAGCTGCAGCTCGTCGGTGTCCTGAAACTCGTCCACCATGACGAGCTTGAACCGGTCCTGATACTCCGCCGCTACGCACTCGTCCTGCAGCAGCCGTCGAGCGTGAAACTGCAGGTCGTCGAAGTCGAGCAGGGAGCGGCTCATCTTGGCCTCGACGAACGCCTCGCCCACTCTCTGCGTAAGCGTGATCAGCGCCCTTGTATGCGGAGCGGCGCAGATCGCCGCGGCGGCCTGCATCAACTCATCTCGACGTTCGTTGTGCGCGTCCCTGACGGGAACCGCCTGACCGGCGGGTCTGCCGCCGAATCTTGCGGATTCCAGAATGTCCCAGAGTTCCCGCGCCAGGTCCTCCTCCGCAAGTCCCTCTGTTGCGAGCGCGTCGAGCCGCTCCTCGATGTCACGGCAGCAGTCGGCGTACTTGGCCGCCGTGGCGCCGGACGCCCCGCACTCTTCGAGTGCGTCGGCGCTGCACCGGCTCAACGCCCTGATCTCGGGAATCAGCGACTGCGCGGGCACCACCGGCTCGGGTACCAGCAGGTCCGGCGAGGCGCCGTGTTTCATGAGCTCCTTGAGCAGCCCGCGCACCGCCTTGGCGATGACGTCGTACGCCCGGTCTCCAAAGAGACGCTCGGCGTCGGTGGATGATTCGAGAAGGGCGACCGCCTCCCGCTCGAAAACGTCCTCGAAGATCTCTCGGGCTGCCACGGTGTCGGCCACACCGAACGCCGGGTCCAGCCCTGCTGCGAGCGCGTTCTCTCTCAGAATGCGCGAGCAGAAGCCGTGGATGGTGGATATCCACGCGGCATCGATCCGCCTGGCGAGTCCCTGGTGACCCTGCTCGCGCAGGGAGAGCCGGATCCTCTCGGCGAGCTCGCCCGCGGACTTCTCGGTGAAGGTAATCGCGACCACCGACCCGACGTCCACGGGTTCCCACTCCCGGATCGGGGCGTTCACGTCGACCGCGTTCACGAATCGCTGAGTCATGGCTCGAGTCTTGCCCGACCCTGCGCCGGCATCGACGACCACCTGACCGTGAAGTGATTCGGCTGCCCGCTTTTGTTCGTCGTTCAGTCTCATCAGGCCCTCGCCTCCGGGCAAAACGCCCTGGCGCCGCAGTACGCGCAGGCTTTGTCGTTCAGGGGCTGCGGCGTGATGTCGCCCGTTCTCATCCGGTCCACGATCCGTGTGACGGTGTCCTCCGCCTGTCCGAGGAGTTCTGCTGCGTCTTCCTGGCTGAGGATCTGTGTCTTCTTGGCGCCTGTGGGGAGACCGTCATCCCAGTCTCCGACCCACATGCCCTGCACCAGACCCGACTTCAGTGACCGATACACCCCGCCCAGCACCGGTTTGTCCATCAACCGGGACGCCACGATGGCGTAGATCGGAATCTGGAGCATCCCCTCTTCAAGAAACTTGGTGGAACCCGGCGGGTTGCTCATGGTCTTGTAGTCGATGACGACGATTCCGTCGGCTCGAGAGTCGATTCTGTCGATACTGCCGGCGATGTTCACTCCTCCGACCGTGACCTCGGGTCCGCCCGGCCCCCCAAAACGGAACTCGTGCTGCACAGGCACGAATCCGGGCAGGAACTCCGCGTCCCTGCGCACGACCTCGCGAGCGAATTCGCGTGCCTTCGCTGCGGCCAGGCGCTCCTCGAGATTCTGAGGGCCTCGGTTGCGGCGTTCCTGCTCCACATCATCAGCCACCTGCTCGAAGAGCGTCAGCGCGTCCTCCAGCAGCGAGTCCTCCACCCGGGGACCGACCTCCTCGGCGAAGCGCACGTAGAACCGGGCGAGCATCTCATGAGCGCGCGTGCCCGTTTCGCGAACGTCGAACGCCCCGTCGATCTCCTTCGGGCGGATCACGCGGTCGTAGAACCAGCGATACGGACAGGCGCCGTAGGTCTCGATCTCGGTCACCGACAGGACGGTCAGATCGCGAAGGTCCTGGAGCACGCCCTCCTGCAGGGACGCGTCGAGGGCTCTCCCGGCCCAGAGGCTCCGGCCGGCCGCCTCTTCACGGGCAGCCTCGCGCCCAGGAGCGAACGACGGGACCGCCTTGGCAAGTTCGCTCAGGGTGAGGCTCACGCATGGCACCCCTGGAGGCACCTCGCCCTCTGTCGCGGCCTCTGACGCGCCAAAGGCATCCACGGCCTCTTCCCAGAAGAGCGACGGCCTCAGGGCTTCTCCTCGCGCGTCGGTGGCCTGGCGAACCAGCACGAGCGCAGAATCCGCGCGCGTCACCAGCAAGTAGAAGAGCAGCCGCTCGGCCAGCCTCTCCTCAACACCTCCGCGGCCGCACAGCTTCTGTGCCACACGCGCCACCAGCGGCTCGGGCCTTTCGGACGAGAACTCGGACGACGTCAGCCCGCCCAGCACGACCGCGTCGAACCTCCGGGACCGCAGGCGGGCGACTTCGGTGATCTGCACCGCGCCCGAACGCTCGACGGCGCCACCCGCCACCGAGAGATCCTCGATCGCGGACATGACCAGCCGCGCCTCGGGGGCACCATTGTTGGCCGCCGCGACATCCTCAACCGCATCCAAGATGACCTTGTGTGCCGCAGCGTCGAGAAGGCTCGCGTGATCGACCTCGGCAGCCAACTGCCGCCGGGAAATCGCAGTGGCGAGCATCAGATCGAGCAGGTGCTTCCAGATTGTGACATTCGTGGGGGCCGAGCCGCCTGCGACACCCCGCGCCAGCGCCATGACTCGCGCGGGCACGCGGCCTAGGCCCGCTGCGGCATGCATGAGCTTCGCCGAGTCGTTCTCTCTCCCCCGCCTCCAGCGACGATCCAGTTCTGCGATCTCAACGGGGGCGGCCCCTGAGTAGGGGCTGTCAAGAAATGCCATCAGTTCCGCGCGCCCGCCTGAGCCGGCGGCTACCGTCAGCAGCGCCAGCAGCGCCGCCCCAAAGGCCGTCCTGGGGACGGGTCTCAGCACATCAAGATCAAAGTCGAGGCCGAGCGCCGCCAAGGCGTCTCCGATGCGATCAGCTCGCGGCTCGGTCTCCCGGAACACCACGGCGATGCTCTCCGGCGCAATCCCGCGCTCCACGAATGCGCGAACCTGGTGCGCAACGAGCTCGACCTCCGCGTCCCCACCGGCGGCCAGGCCGAACGTGACGGCGCCTTGCCGCTCCCCCACTTGGATGCGGTTGGCCTCGGAAGCCCGAAACAGGACGTCCTCAAGCCTCTGAAGCTCGCCCGCGGCCGGTTCGGAGAGCTGATGCTCATGCTCGGCGCCCCAGCCCCTCAGGCGCGAGACGAGTGCGTCGATGGCCTCTGTGGCAGGAAACCCTTCCTCCCACACCAGGGCAACCGTCACTTCGTTGTCTCTGCCGAGAGCGGTCAGAAGACGTTCCTGGGCGTCCGAGAGGTCCACAAACCCGCTGGCCACAAGCGGGCCGCCAAGCGCGATCGGAGAGTCGGCCAGGAGCGCGGCGGCCCGTGACGGCTCTACCAGCCCGGCGGCCTCCAGTGCCTCGTCGTACTTCACGAGAACTGACGCGATCTCGCCGATCGCCCCGCCAGTGGTGTTGCAAGGCGGGACGCAGAGTCTCGAGGCGAGCTGACATACCATTTTCTGGAAGCCCGGAGTTCTCGCTGATGCCGCGGCAGCACTGAGGTCCGCCTCCCCGACCACGCGAGCCACGATGGATGAGCGGCCCGCAGCGCTCACGAAACGCCGGCCGTCCCCGTGAAGAGCCCAGATTCCCTCCAGCCAGCCAGCGAACGTGATCACCTGGACGCCCACCGGCGTCAGCCGCGAAAGCTGAGACGCTGCACGTGAAACATCCGGCTGCGACGGGAGCAACAGCACCGGTGCGGCGCCACCTTTGGCGTCCGCCACCAGCCGATCCACAACCCTATCGGTAACGCCCGCGTACACACGGCCGGTCAACACACGAAGCGGCATGGCTCCTCCCCTGTTCGAGGGTATGATGCCATGCCGCTCTGACATATCGCCTGTCGTACCGAGAATCAGCCCGCTTGAGACTCCGTATAGCCCTTGATGCCCTCGCGGATCTCCTTGACGCGCCTCCACGCCACCTCTTCATCACGGCCGAGATAATGCTCGACCCTGCCGCCCAGGACCTCGGCGGCCTGTTCCGCGCGCTCGGCGATATCTCGAGCCACGTCTGCGGCCCTCTGCGCCTCGAGAGCAAGCCTTTTCCGGGTCCGGGCGCCGCTGGTCGGGGCGAACAGTAGCCCCGCCACGAAACCCGCGGCCGCGCCTACGATGACCCCGATGGCAAGATATTCCATTCTCCTTCTCACGAGACCACCCTCTCGTCCTCAGTCTCACCCTCGCTCAGGAGGCGGAAGATGCGCTCCAGCTCCTCTTCGCCTCGGAACTCGATCTCGATCTTGCCCTTGTCCTTGACCTGCTTGACACGGACGTTCGTACCCAGGAACCGACGCAGCTTGCGCGCGACGGCCTTGTAAGCCTTTGGAGTGGCCGGGCGAGGCTCTCGCTCTCCCTGCCCCGCGGCCAGCAGGCGGGCTAGGTTCTCTGCTTCGCGCACCGACAGCCCGTCGTCCACGACCTTGGTTGCGAGCTTCAGGCGAGTCCCCTCGTCTGGGACCGAAAGAACGGCACGTGCGTGCCCAGCAGTGAGCTTGCCCTCGTAGACGAGATCCTGGACCTCATCCGGAAGATCGAGCAACCGCAGCGCATTGGTGATGGTGGACCGGGACTTCGAGACCTTGTCCGCCAGCTCCGCCTGGGTCATCTGATACTCGGCGAGCAGCTTGCGATAGCCGCGCGCCTCTTCAATCGGGTTCAGATCTTCACGCTGCAGGTTCTCGATGAGCGCGATCTCCAGGGACTCGATCTCCGTTGAGGCCAGAACCCTAACGGGAACGGTCTCGAGCCCAGCCTTTCGGCACGCCCGCCAGCGGCGCTCGCCGGCGATGATCTGATATCCCTCGCCCAGCGGGCGAACGATGATCGGCTGGAGCAGACCCACCTTGGTAATGGAGTCTGCGAGTTCCGCGATGGATTCCTCAGCGATGTCCGTTCGGGGCTGGTCCGGATTGGGGGAGATCCGCTCCACCGGCAGCTCGGTCACCTCCGTGCCGGCATGCGACTCCTGCGCGGCGGAGGGGATAAGGGCCGACAGTCCGCGGCCGAGTCCACGCTTAGACACGGTCAATCACTTCCTTCGCCAGATTGCGGTACGCTTCCGCGCCCTTGCCCGTTGAATCGTAGAGCGTGATGGGCTGACCGAAGCTCGGAGCTTCAGAGAGCCGTACCGTACGAGGTATGAGCGACCGGAACACCTTCTCGCCGAAGAAGTCGCGGACTTCGTCCACCACCTGCTGTGCGAGGCGTGTGCGTCCGTCGTACATCGTCATGACCACGCCGAATACCTCCAGCGAGGGGTTGAGGTGTGTCTTGACGAGCCGGACGCTGTCCAGAAGCTTGGAAAGACCCTCTAGCGCGTAGAACTCGCACTGTATAGGGATTATCAGGCCCTGCGCGGCGGTCAGGGCGTTGATCGTCAGGAGTCCCAGCGATGGGGGACAGTCGATGACGATGTAGTCGAAGTCATCCTTCACAGCTTCAACCATCGCCTTCAGCCGTGTTTCGCGGCTCATCGCCGAGACAAGTTCGATCTCGGCTCCAGCGAGTTGGATCGTTGCGGGAATCAGGAAGACGTTCTCCACCTCAACCGGCTCGATGAGCTCCGAGACATTGACGTCGCCGAGGAGCGCGTCATACACACAGCTTCTCCGCTGGTTCTTGTCGAGACCGTATCCCGACGTGGCGTTTCCCTGCGGATCGAGGTCGATCAGCAGCACCTTCTGACCGTAATCGCCAAGTGACGCTGTGAGATTCACGGCCGTCGTGCTCTTCCCGACGCCGCCCTTCTGGTTCACCACGGCGAACACCTGTGCAGGCCCCGCGTTAGCGCGGCCCGATGATGGGCTCATATCAGGATTCCCCCTTCCTCTCGTCGTCCGGGATTATAGTCCACCACTGGGCACTGTGATAGCCATTAGGCCAGCGGCTTCTTCTGCGCGAGCCCGACTCTGCGGGGGAGGGCGACGTCCGGATCGCCGACACGCGTGAAGGTGAGGATGTTCCGCGCTTCGCCGCCGCGGGGGAGTGACAGAAACCTTTGACTCGTGAGTTTCAGTCCCACCATTTTGGAGACCCGTGCGCCTCTTCGGAGCTCCTCATTGTCAATCGCCCCCTTGAGCGCAATCAGCGTACCGCCCTGGATCAAGAGGGGAGCAGCGAGCTCCACCAAGGAGGCGAGGTGTGTGACCGCCCGCGCGGAGACCGCGGCCCACTTCGTTGGAGACTCGGTGGCCAGACTCTCGGCTCGCAGCGTCGAAGTCCGGAACCGCCCAGCCATACCGGCGGCGTCGAGATAGCCCTGCAGCGCGTGCATTTTCTTTGCGACTGAGTCCACGAGTGTGGTCTCGCGTCCCGTTGCGAGCCCCAGAGGTACCCCGGGGAACCCCGCGCCGCTTCCCAGGTCGAGCAGCGGGCCGGCTGGGGAGGCCTCGAGTTCCGGCAACGCCACCAGAGAATCAAGGATGTGCAGCCTCAGGGCGCCGCTCGGATCGGTGATGCGCGTTAGGTTCAGCCGCTCATTGATATCCAGGACCCAGTCCAGATGATTGATCATCGCTTCAAGCGAGGGGACTTCGCCTAGACCGATGTCGCCCAACATCTCCTCTAGCTCAGAGACTCGCGGATCATGTTTCACGTGAAACCTCCGGACCCAGATCCCTACCAATGTTTCACGTGAAACATACCAGCACGACGTCGTGCGCGCACCCGCAACTGATGGAGGGGCAGAGTCCATGACAGGAATCCACGCAGCGGGCGGATGAGTCGCCGGAAACGCGAGAAGGGCACCACTGGGTGCCCTTCTCGAAACTCCTCTGTGTGCGCGGGTCTAGCGCGGCTTGATCACTACCTGGCGGAAGGGATCGACCCCTTCGCTTGCGGTGCTCACTCGGCGGTCTTCCCGAAGCGCCACGTGCACGACGCGACGCTCGTAGGCCGTCATCGGGCGCATCCGAACCGGCGCGTGCTGGCGAACCGCTCGGTCAGCCGATCTCCTGGCCATATCTTCGATCTTCTGTCGGCGACGATGCCTGTAGCCCTCAACATCGACGACCACCGGATAGCGGTAGCCAAGCTGGCGCGTACAGATTGCAGCCACAACGGCCTGCAAGGCGTCGAGAGTCTTGCCATGGCGGCCGATAAGAAGCCCAAGGTCTCCGCCCATGACATCGAGGATGATCTCACCGTCGTCGCCTTCGTACTCTTCGACGGTCGGGTCTTCAATGCCGAATGACGCGAGAATCTCCTTGAGCGCCTCAACAGCAGTGTCGGCGACCTTGTCGAGCTCCTCGTCGGTCAGCTCAGGGGTCTCAGCCGCAGCAACGGCAGCCGGCACCGCCTCTTCGAGTTCCTCCTCGTCCTCTGCCTCGGGGTTCTCGAGAGCTGCGAGGTACGAATCCTTGATCCACACCCGTACCTTGGCTGGCTTATCGGCCCCGATGCCGAAGACGCGACGACCGCCCTCTTCGAGTACCTCGTACTCTACGGCGTCCTGCTGTACACCAAGCTCCTCAAGGGCAACATCGATTGCCTCCTCAACAGAAGGCCCCTCCGTGGTTGACTCGCGTTGCATGGCTCACGCTCCTGATCAAACAGCTCCGCTGTTAGGACTTCTTCTTGGCCGAGCCCTTCTTGCCCTTCGCCTTGTTCGACGCAGGCTTCTCTGAGAGCTTGGGCTCCTCAACGACGATCTCATCCGGCGTCTGATACCCGCGCTTCATCGACGCAATGATGATCTGCTGCTGGGCGATGCCCCACAGGCTGGACACGTCCCAGTACAACAGAACGCCGGCGGGCGCGGTCCAGCCAAAGAACAGCATCATGACCGCCATGGACGCACCGATCATCTTCTGCTGGCGCTCGCCGGGCATTAGTGCCTGGGGAATCCAGATGCTCAAGGCGAAGATGATCACCAGGAGCACGTAGGGGATGGCTGCGGCGAGGCCCTGCGTGGCGTAGACCGCGGAGGGGGTCATGGCAATATCTGGAATTATCCCATAGAACGTACCCGTGGCGCCCTGGGCCTCGAGATACTTGATCATGATCCCCGGCGCCTTGGCGGTTCCGCCGAGCACCTGATAGAGAGCAAAGAGCAGCGGCATCTGTATGAGCGTGGGCAGGCAGCCGCCCAAGGGATTCACCTTGTGCTCTTCGTAGAACTTGAGTGTCTCCTCCTGAAGCTTCTGTTTGTCGTCCTTGTACTTGTTCTGCAGCTCCTTGAGTTTCGGCTGGATGCGCTGCAGTTCGTACATGGACTTGGTCTGCTTCACCGTGAAGGGCAGCAGAATGAGCCTGACGAACACCGTCAGAACGATGATCGCGAGGCCCCAGTCGCCTACGAAGGACTCGATGTATATGAGGACATCGAGGATGAGCTCTTTGAAAAGAATCCAGGGATTCACGGTCTAGCTCCTGTCAGCGACATCAGGGGACGGGGTCATGGCCACCCGGACTCCACGGGTGACAACGTCCGACTCTACGAGCGGCGAGCCAGCCGCCCCTGATGAGTCCATATCGTTCGATAGATGTTAGCGCATACGACGAACACGTCGGCGTGAAGCGGCATGACGGAGGAAAGGCGGGGGAGATGACCAGCTGATAGAAGCGAATGGCAATCATTGCCAACCTCTTGGGAATGCTTCCGAGAAAGCGGAGTGCGGCGCTCATCGATCGGCCCCGAGGCGCTCGATGAGCTTCGCGAAGGACCGGTCGAGGTCATGAGCCGGCGCATCTCCGATGCCCGGGCGGGCGATCAAGACTATGTCCAGGCCGTCCCACGGGCCGTCCACACGACGAACCGCCGCGCGCATGACACGCTTCGCTCGATTTCGTACGACGGCACCGCCCAGCTTCTTGCCAGCGACAAAAGCGACGCGGCCTCTGGGGCCGCGTCCTTCTGGTGTCTGTGCGATAAGCACTGTGATCAGGGGAGTGGTAACCCTGCGCGATGAACGGAAGATACGGTCGATCTCCCGTGTGGACTTGATGGTGCCCATGGAGCACCGCCCTCACATGACTACTAGGCGCTCAGAACCTTGCGTCCCTTACGGCGACGCGCAGCAAGAATCGCGCGGCCACCACGGGTCGACATACGGGCACGGAAGCCGTGCGTCTTCGCACGCTTCCGGACGTTAGGCTGATATGTTCTCTTCACTGTTCCTCCTCGAGCGGTTCCGCCTGTCCGGCGGCAAAGCCCGACGATTATATGGCGCGCCCGAGCGTCCGTCAAACCCCACCCCGCATAGTGCGTCTCAGGAGCGTCCAAAAGGGCGTGCTCCTGCCGATCTTCGTTGAGAGCCAAGCACTCCAAGCTCGATTTCGCAGCTAGATGGGCCACGCCAGGCACGGCGCAACTTTGCCAGGAATCTGTGGATACTGTGGAAAACGCAGGAGTCACGCTTGTGGAGGTTGTGGATAACCCGTGCCGCTCCGTTGTAGCGTCGCGCCCGCATTGTTACTATCTGCGGGCCGGTTCACTGTGGCTACCTGAGAGCCGGACGCATTGAGAATGACCGTTCATCGGTTGATATATACCGTCCGTCCTTCGGTTGTCCACTTCCCACAGGTTTGGCGTCGCGGCCCAAGATTCGCGTCCTTTACCAGTGGGATACGGAGACTCACCTTTCCACAGCGGAGATCGAGTGAGTGGCTCCTTTCCACAACCGGGATGGAAGGCTCGCGATAGACACACCGTTCGTGAGCAGGGGAGCAGTGCGGGGGCGGGGGGATCCGACCATCCGACTTTCCACACATGTGGAAAGGTCTGTGGATTGAATCGAAAAGTCCTCGTCAGTGGGGGCGAACCGCCGTTCGTCTCGCGGAAAGCCGCAGGTAGTGGCGTTGCCTGAAGGGGAGCCGTTCTTCCCCGGAGGCCTATCTGCCTGTGGATTACATTGTGGATTACCAGGGGCATCTGGAAAGGCTGGGGGAAATGAAGTCGTTCTACACAGGCGGGGGGGAGCAGGTGACCGTCGCCCCTTCTTTGGATCCGACTCCGATTGCGCAGTGGTCTGCTTCTTCTACTTCGCGCGCGCGTGTAGCCATATATGACGCGGCCGGCGCGGCTCCCCGCGTCGAGGACATCACGGCGTCGTCCCCGCGGGAGTACATCGAATCGATCGCGGCTCGCGTCTATGAGCTCGCCCGGTCGCTGGGCGGGCCGGTTCCGTACACGGTGGTCCGGGAGGTCGCCGAGAATCTGATCCACGCTGGATTCGCAGAACCGGTTGTCTCGATCATGGACGGCGGGCACACCATCCGCTTCGCCGATCAAGGGCCTGGCATCCCCGATAAGAAGAAGGCGCTCATGCCGGGGTTCACCACGGCCAGCAGCGCGATGAAGGACGTGATCCGAGGAGTTGGCTCGGGCCTGCCCATCGTCAAGGAGTTCCTATCCGTCTCAGGTGGCGGCCTCGTCATCGAGGACAACCTGGACAGGGGAACGGTCGTCACTGTCTCCGCCCGTTCGGCACATCCCGAGGAGACGGCGCCCCTGCCCGCGTCCTTGCATCACTCCCAGGCAGCCACCGACCACGCCAGCCTGCTCGACGCCGATTTCGAGCCCTTCTCGGCTCGACCCCGTCTGACCACGCGACAGAAACAGGTTCTGGCCCTCGTGCTCGAGAGCGGATCGGCGGGACCCAGCATGGTGTCTCGAGAGCTCGGCGTCGGGATTTCGACCGCCTACCGCGACCTCGCTTCGTTGGAGGAGACCGGCTTGATCGTGGCTGAAGACGGCAAACGCAGTCTCACCCCCGACGGACTTTCCTATCTGAGTTCCATGACCACTGGGCTCTGATTCCAGTGCCCTCTCAGGAGAATGACATGCCCGCTGCAACAGCAGATTTGAATACCACCTGGCGCGACGTACTCGAGATCATGCGTTCCGAGCTGAACTCCCCAAACTTCAAAATGTGGTTCGAGCCGACGGTTCCCATTGGCGTCACAAGCGACGGAACCTTTGTGGTCGGTGTTCAGAATGAGTTCGCTCGCTCGTGGCTAGACGAGCGCTTCTCTCAGAGACTCCGCGTCGCTCTCAAGCAGGTGTCCGGCGAGGACCTGCAGCTGCAGATCATCGTCGACCCGTCACTCTTCACGGCTGAGGCCCATACCGACGAACCTGAGACCCCGACTCCTGAGGCGATCCATGCCGAGGATCCGGCAGAGGCATCCTCTCTTCACGACTTCAATCCTAAGTACACCTTCGACTCTTTCGTGGTTGGTGAATCCAACGCCTTTGCGCGAAACGCCGCTCTCGCCGTGGCCGAACAACCGGGTCTGAAGTACAACCCTCTGTTCGTCTGGGGCGGTCCCGGCCTTGGCAAGACCCACCTTCTTCACGCAATCGGTAACTACGTCACAACCAACTATCCTCACAAGAAGGTCATGTACGTCACGTCAGAGCAGTTCACGAATGACTACGTAGACTCGATCAACGCGAAGCGGACCGATACCTTCCGCACCAAGTACCGCTCTGTCGATGTCCTCCTGATCGACGACGTTCAGTTCCTGGAGAAGAAGGAAGGCATCCAGGAGCAGTTCTTCAACACGTTCAACGAGCTCTTCTCCCGCGGCAAGGCCATCGTGTTGGCCTCCGACCGCGCTCCGAAGGACATCAACATGGAGGAGCGGTACCGGAGCCGTTTCGGTTCCGGCCTTCCCGCCGACATTCAGCCTCCCAACTTCGAGACCCGTCTGGCCATTCTTCGCCAGTTCGTCGAATCCCAGAAGATCCCGTTTGAAGACGCGGCGCTGGCATTTGTGGCGGAGCGCTCCACTCCAAACATCCGTGAGATGGAAGGCGCGATCATCCGCATCGTCGCTTACCGGGAACTTTCTCGGAAAGAGATCGTTGACCTCAAAATGGTCGAGCAGGTAACCAGGGACCTCTTCCCGGACCAGTCCCACAGGCCTATCCCCATCTCAGCAATTCAGCGCGAGGTGACGCGCTACTACGGCGTGTCACAAGCCGACCTCATCGGAAGTAAGAGGTCTCAGGCAATCGTCTATCCGCGCCAGATAGCCATGTATCTTGCTCGCGAGCTCACTGATATGTCTCTGCCTAAGATCGGTGACGAATTCGGGGGGCGCGATCACACCACGGTGATGCACGCGACCGCCAAGATCACGAAGCTTATGAAGGAACAGCGCGATGTGTGGAACGAAATCCAGCAGCTGACGAACATGATCCGTCAGCGTTCGTGAGTCCGACCTGTGGACTAGACTGGGGACAACAGGTGGATAGATGAGGGATAACCCACCTCCGTGTGTGGAGCGATCGAGAGGCTGTTGATTGTGTGGGTGGACCGGAGCACTGGGTCCACAAGGTTGAGGGAATGGCGACACCGCCCACAACCAGCGAGAACATTCGCTATCCACATATCCACAACCCTTAGTACTGATACTGTTGAGATGAATTGAAGAAGAAAGGAACACTAGATGAAGGTCAGCATCGCCAGGGGAGAGTTGATTGACGCTCTCGGCGTCGTTTCAAAGGGAATGTCTGCTCGCTCAACTCTTCCGATCCTCTCGGGGATACTTCTCTCGTGTTCTGACGGAACGCTGACACTACAGGCCACGGATCTAGAGATATCCGTGAAGCACTCCGCTCCGGTTCTGTCCGAGGAAGACGGGCAGACAGTAGTCCCCGGCAAACTTCTGGCCGATATCGTCAGGACTCTTCCTGAAGCTGCAGTCACTCTGGAAAGTGATGGGGACCATATCTCCGTCAGATGCCAGCAGGCTTCCTTCTCACTCAGGACCCTGAACCCGGCGGACTTCCCGAAGTTCCCCGAAATATCGGTCGAGACATCTGTGGTTCTGCCGGCAGGCATCATGGCCACGATGGTCAAGAGAGTTGCCAAAGCGGTTTCCCGCGATGAGACCAGAGCGGTTCTCACAGGCGTGCTGATGGTGATAGAGGGACCCACCCTGAAGATGGTTGCCACCGACAGTTATCGGCTGGCAGTCAGCGAGTATCTGTTTGAGGACGGCGGGCTCCAAGACATGGAGATCGTCGTTCCCGGACGGGCCCTTGAAGAGGCCACAAAGCTGGCTTCTTCCTCGGAGAAGGTGAAGATCGGAACCTCCGAGAATCAGGTTGTCTTCGAGTTTGGCGAGACGACATTTGTGACCAGAAGGATTGAAGGCACGTTCCCCAACTACAAGCAGCTCCTCCCAAAGGAGACTGAGACGAACGTAATCATCTCCACCGAGGAGTTCCTGGCAGCAGTGAAGAGGGTTTCGCTGATGGCCATGCACAACACCCCCCTGAAGATATCGGTGGCAGCGGAGGACCAGACTCTCTCCCTGTCTGCGACGACCCAGGATGTTGGCGACGCCTCGGAAGATCTGATGGTGAAGGCGGAGGGCAAGGACGTGGATATTGCCTTCAACCACCAGTTCCTCACGGATGGCCTGATATCAATGCCTTCCGACATGGTGCGTCTCGAGGTCCAGAGTTCACTCAAGCCGGGTCTGATCAAAGCGGTCGGTGAAGAGACGTTCGTCTACCTGCTGATGCCGGTTCGTCTCGGATAGCAGATGGCGCTCGTCGTCACACACCTCGAGGTCAGGGACTTCAGAAACTACAAGAGGTTCAGTCTGCAGCCGGATCCTGAGCTAACGGTCTTTCTTGGACCCAATGCGGTAGGGAAGACGAGCCTGATTGAAGCGGTTCAGCTTCTGACGGAGGCGGATTCCTTCAGGAAGCCGTCGTGGCAAGAAGTCATTCGTATCGGAGCCGATTCCGCCTACGTCCGGCTGGTGGCCGAGGGTGACGGCCGGCGCCTGGAAGTCGAACTGGATGTGGCCTCCAACGGGAGGCGCGTCTATCGGGTCAACGGCAAACAGAGACGCAAGTTGTCAGAGGTCACCGGTCTCTTGCCATGTGTTGTCTTCACGCCGGACGACCTACGTATCGTGAAGGACTCGGCCGAGAGAAGAAGGTCGGCACTCGACTCCGTGGGCTCGCAGTTGTCACCGACCTACCTGCAGGTTCGGCAGGAGTACGAAAAGACGCTCCGCCAGAGGAACTCACTGCTCAAGCAGCAGCCTTTTGACGAGGAATACTTCGGAACATTGACGGATCACCTGATCAACACAGGCTCCAGACTGTTCACCCACCGAAAGAGGTTGTTTGGCAGAATCCTTGAACACCTGCGGCCCACGTATTCGTCACTGGCAGTCAAGGAGCTGGTGGATGCGGTCTATGTAGCGTCCTGGGAGAGGGATGGCGCGAACCCTTCGTCCAATGATCCCTCGGAGGCGATGAGAGCCGAGCTTCAACGCAGACGGGCGGAAGAAAACGCACGAGGAACCACGCTCGTCGGGCCTCATCGTGACGAGGTGTTGTTCACCGTCGGAGGCAGAGATGCGAGGGCCTTTGCGTCGCAGGGTCAGCAACGAACGATTGCGCTGGCCTGGAAGCTGTCTGAGGTCATGGTTATCACCGAGGTGTCGGATCAGCCGCCGGTACTTCTGCTGGATGATGTGATGAGCGAGCTTGATGAAAGTAGACGGCACGCGCTGACGGCTTTCGTCGGCTCCACTGCCCAGACGTTCGTGACCACGACGAACATCGGGTACTTCGAACCGGATCTAATTGAGAGGGCCAAGGTGATCTCGCTGTCATGAGGCGCCGCGGATCGCAGACATCCATAGGACCGGCGCTCTCCAAGCTGCTCGGGAGACTCGACCGCAAGGCGGGCGGGCGCTTCGCTCAAGTCGAGGCCGCCGAGGTCTGGAGAGAGATAGCCGGACCGTCCGCAGTCAGCCACACCACAGGCTTCTTCATCAGAGACGGCGAGGCTGTCGTGTACGTCGACTCCGGAGTGTGGGCCACAGAACTCTCGGCGCTGTCGAACCACTACCGGGAGGCGATCAACGCTCGCACCGGTCAGGAAACGGTAAAGACGATGAGGTTCATTGTCTCCAGGAAGGTCGCGGCCGAACACCGCTTCACAGCGCTTGAGAAGGAAGCGGATGAGGCGCTGGACCGGGACAAGGTCGAGTCGATCCCATTGACTGCCTCTGAGATGGCCCACGTGCAGGCGTCGGTAGCGACCATTGAGGACGAGGAACTGCGGGAAGCGGCTCTAAGGGCCACCGTGGCCGATCTCGAGTGGAAAAAGGGTATCGCTGAGCGCAACTCCCGCGAGGCGGCGCGAGAGAGCCTCTGAGAGGCATTTCTGCCCCAGTAACGCTAGTTGTTGTGGTACCATCAGGGGGGTCACCACAAGATGTCGTGGAGGCCCCTGAGCGCCTCCAGGCGTTCACGTATCCCCGCTCATGAGTGAAGGAGCGCGTGTGTCGGCGAAGCCCACTTCGTATTCCGGCAAGGACATTCAGGTACTCGAGGGTCTTGAAGCAGTACGCAAGCGACCCGGTATGTACATCGGATCCACGGGTCCCAAAGGACTCCACCACCTGGTCTATGAGATCGTCGACAACTCAGTCGACGAGGCCCTCGCGGGACACTGCACGACCATCGACGTCGTCATCCACGCTGACAACGCGATCAGTGTCACCGACAACGGCCGAGGAATCCCGGTTGACAAGCACCCCAAGCTGAAGAAGCCGACCGTCGAGGTCGTCCTGACCGTCCTCCACGCAGGCGGTAAGTTCGGTGGCGAGGGATACAAGGTCTCCGGCGGACTCCACGGTGTCGGCGCCTCAGTAGTGAACGCCCTGTCGACGCGCCTCGATGTCGAGGTCAAGCGCGAGGGCACGATCTGGAGCCAGACCTACGACCACGGCAAGCCGGTGGCGCCGCTCAGCAGCGCCGGTAAGAGCAAGACGACGGGCAACAAGATCACGTTCTGGGCCGACCCGGAGATCTTCGAGAGCGTCAACTACGACTACGACACGCTCGCCACCCGGTTCCGCGAGACCGCCTTCCTCAACAAGAATCTCAAGATCGTCCTCACCGATGAGCGCGAGCTCGAGCCTCGCCGCGATGAGTTCAAGTACGCGGGCGGCATCGTCGACTTCGTGAAGTACATCAACGAGAACAAGGAGACGGTCCACAGCAAGCCGATCTACTTCGAGGCCGAGGGCCCCGAGGGCTCGGTCGAAGTGGCGCTCCAGTGGAACACGAGCTACTCGGACTCGGTGCTCGCCTTCGCGAACAACATCAACACCCACGAGGGTGGAACTCACCTCGAGGGCTTCAAGAACGCACTGACACGAACGATCAACGAGTACGCGCGGCGTGCAGGCATCCTGAAGGAGAAGGACGAAAATCTCTCGGGAGAGGACATCCGAGAGGGCCTTGCCGCGATTGTCTCGGTCAAGCTGCACGACCCGCAGTTCGAGGGCCAGACCAAGACCAAGCTCGGTAACACCGAGATGCGCGGCCTCGTTCAGTCGATCGTGACCCAAGGGCTCGCCGAGTACCTCGAGGAGCATCCCAAGCCCGCCCGCGTGATCGTCACCAAGGCGTCGCAGGCTGCGAAGGCTCGCGCCGCGGCCCGCAAGGCGCGCGAACTCACGCGCCGCAAGGGACTTCTCGAGTCGTCGACGCTTCCCGGCAAGCTGGCCGACTGTTCTGTTCGGGAAGCCGAGCTGACCGAGATCTACCTGGTAGAGGGCGACTCGGCAGGCGGCTCGGCCAAGCAGGCGCGCGACCGCAGCTTCCAGGCGATCCTGCCGCTTCGAGGCAAGATCCTCAACGTCGAGAGGGCGGGCCTCAACCGCGCGCTCAACTCGGAAGAGATCCAGGCGATGATCACCGCGCTGGGCACCAACATCGGCGAGGAGTTCGACGTAGAGGCGGCTCGGTACCACAAGGTCATCATCATGACCGACGCCGACGTCGACGGCGCCCACATCAGGTGCCTCATTCTCACGTTCTTCTACCGATTCATGCCGCAGATGATTGAGAACGGCTACATCTACATCGCTCAGCCCCCGCTTTACAAAGTGTCGTGGGGCAAGAAGAGCGAGTACGCCTACAACGACAATCAACTCCAGCAGGTGCTGGCGCGGCTCCCTGAAGGCACCAAGAGCAACATCCAGCGTTACAAGGGTCTCGGTGAGATGAACCCCGAGCAGCTTTGGGTCACCACCATGGATCCCTCGCGCCGCACGCTACTGCAGGTGACCATCGATGATGCGCTGACGGCCGAGAAGGCATTCACCGACCTGATGGGTGACCAGGTGGAGCCGCGCAAGGAGTTCATTCAGAGGCACGCCAAGGACGTCAGGTTCCTCGATATCTGACGTGGAGGGGAAGGCCGGAGCCGGGCTCGTGGGAGACAACTCCTTCAACATCCCGCCCTCTGAGCGACGCGAACCCAAGCGGTTCGAGCCGCCGCCCTGGGAGCGGGACGCCTTCTTAGAGCGCGAGCGACAGCAGGCGCAGGAGTCCGAAGCGCCGGTCGCGGACCAGCCGGCGGCACCGGAGGCGGCGCCGGCAGAGGCGCCGAGCGAGCCGGAGCCCGGACCGCCGATGGTGGCGGAGAAGAAACCGGCCGTGATCGAAGAGGCGCGGATGATCGAGCTCATGGCGGGTCTTGCCGCCGAGGAGCCGAAGGCCGGAGCGGGACTGTGGAGGTTCGCGATCGGGGTCGCTTTGTTCCTGGCGGCTCTGGGCGGGGTGCTGGTGATCTGGGGCGTGGCCGCGATCGTGGGGTCAAGCCGAACCGGCGCGGTGGGAGCGACGGGCGGATCAGTGATCCTGCTCTTTGGTGGCGGATTCATCGCCGCAGCTGTGTGGTTGACGTTGAGAACATTGCGACAGCGAGGAGTGCTCTAAGTGGCAGACGATAACGGCATGCTCGACCCTAGCGGGACGACTACGCTGCCGATCGACATCCAGCTCGAGCTCAGGAACTCGTTCCTTGAGTACTCGATGAGCGTCATCGTCTCTCGAGCCCTGCCCGACGTGCGAGACGGACTCAAGCCGGTCCACCGGCGCATCCTCTACGCAATGCACGAGTCGGGCCTGACGCCAACGCGCCCCTTCAAGAAGTCGGCGTGGACGGTCGGAGAGGTCATCGGTAAGTACCACCCGCACGGTGACTCCGCGGTCTATGACACCATGGTGCGCCTGGCTCAGCCGTTTGCGATGAGGGTGCCGCTGGTCGATGGCCACGGTAACTTCGGTTCAGTCGACGGCGACTCCGCAGCCGCAATGCGATATACCGAGTCGCGACTCCAGCGCATAGCGATGGAGCTGCTGCGCGACCTGGACAAGGAGACCGTCGACTACGGCCCCAACTACGACGAGTCCCTGCTCGAGCCCAAGGTCCTGCCGGCGCGCTTCCCCAACCTGCTCGTCAACGGAAGCGCCGGCATTGCGGTCGGCATGGCGACCAACATCCCGCCGCACAATCTCGGCGAGGTCATCGACGCGACCATCATGCTTATCGAGAACCCTGAGGCCACCGTCGCCGATCTGATGCAGGCGGTACCGGGCCCCGACTTCCCGACCGGCGGCATCATCATGGGCCGCGAGGGAATCGCCTCGGCCTACGAGACCGGGCGCGGGTCGCTCACGGTTCGCGGCAAGGCCCACATCGAGCAGACGTCCACCGGCAGGACTCGGATCATCATCACCGAGATCCCTTACCAGGTGAACAAGTCCAAGTTGGTCACGAAGATCGCCGACCTCGTGCGCGAGAAGAAGCTCACCGAGATCAGCGACCTGCGAGACGAGTCGGACCGCAAAGGCATGCGGGTCGTCATAGAGCTCAAGAACAACTGCATCCCGCAGGTAGTGCTGAACAAGCTCTTCAAGCACACCCAGTTGCAGACCGGCTTCGGCGTCATCATGCTCTCGCTCGTGGACGGCGTGCCGCGCACGCTGACGCTCAAGGAGATGCTGCACTACTACATCGAGCATCAGAAGGACGTCATCACACGGCGCACCCAGTACGAGCTGCGTAAGGCCGAGGAGCGCGCACACATCCTCGAGGGCTATGTCATCGCCCTCGACAACATCGACGAGGTCATCAAGATCATTCGCGCGTCGGCTGACGATGCGCAGGCCAAGGCCTCCCTCATCGAGCGCTTCGGTCTCTCCGAGATCCAAACGGACGCGATCCTCGAGATGCGCCTGCGCCGCCTGACCGGTCTCGAGCGCCACAAGATCGAGGAGGAGCTCGAGGAGCTTCGCAAGAAGATCGCCTGGTACAAGCAGGTGCTCGCGGACGTCAACCTCGTGCTGCAGATCATCAAGGACGAGCTCGTCGAGGTTCGCACCAAGTTCGCGTCAAAGCGTCTGACCGAGATCTCCTCGGCCGCCAAGGACCTCGACGTCGAGGACCTCATCGCCGAGGAGGACATGGTCGTCACCATCACCCAGGCCGGCTACGTCAAGCGCCTGCCGGTCGCGACCTACCGCCAGCAGAAGCGCGGCGGCAAGGGGCTCCAGGGAGTGAACCTGCGCGATAACGACTTTGTCGACCAGCTCTTCATCGCGAGCACCCACGACTTCGTGCTCTTCTTCTCGACGAAGGGCAAGGTCTACCGGATGAAGGTCCACGAGCTGCCGGTCGGCTCACGCCATGCGCGCGGCACGGCGGTGGTGAACCTGCTTCCGTTCGAGACCGAGGAGCGGGTCGCGGCGATCATCAACACCAAGACGTTCCCCGAGGACGAGTTCCTGATGTTCGCGACGAAGCACGGCATGGTGAAGAAGACAGCGATCGGCGCGTACGACCGCTCACGCCGTGACGGCATCATCGCCATCAACCTCCGCGACGACGACGAGCTCATCGCCGTCCGCCGCGTCAAAGAGGGCGAGCGGGTCATGATGGTGTCGACCGCCGGCAAGGCGATCAAGTGGGATGAGGCTGAAGCCCGTCCGATGGGTCGCGACACCATGGGCGTGAAGGGCATGAACATCAAGGCGGGGGACCGGGTCCTCGGCATGGAGATAGCGCCTGAGAGCAGCGAGCTGTTCGTGGTCACCGAGCGCGGCTACGGCAAGCGCACCCCGGTCGCCGAGTATCCGGAGCACCACCGCGGCGGTCAGGGCGTCAAGACCATCTCGGTCACGCCGAAGAAGGGCCCGCTGGCCGGGATGAAGATCGTCGGCCCGACCCACGAGCTGATGCTGATCTCCGAGGAAGGCGTCGTTATAAGAGTCAAGGCCGACGACATCTCGAAGCTCGGACGCTCAACGCAGGGCGTGAAAGTGATGAACGTCTCCGAGACCGATCGCGTGACCGCTATCGCCCGTGTCTCGGCAGGAAAGAAGAAGCCGCCGAAGGCGCGCGGAATCGGTGAGGGCCAGGTGTCGCTGCTCGAAGGCGAAGAGCCCGCCGAGGAGATCGCCGATCTCGATGAGCGCGAACTCGAAGCCGAGGCCCTCGCGGCCGAGGAGTTCGAGGACGCCGAGGATGGAGCCCTCACTGAGGACTGACGCTGAACTCGCGAAGAGGATCGCCTCAACGGAGGCGGTCCTCTTCGATTTGGACGGGACGCTGGTCGACACGGTCGCCCTCATCTTGTCTTCCATGCGGCACGCGACACATGAGGTTCTGGGCCAGGCGCTGCCGGACGAGGTGCTGATGCACAACGTGGGAGTTCCGCTCGCCGTGCAGATGAGCGAGTTCTCCGAGGAGCACGTCGACGACCTGCTCCGGGTCTATCGGGCGCACAACGCGGTGGTTCACGATCAGTTGATCGCCGAGTATCCGGGCGTCGAGGAGGCGCTGGTCGAGCTGGTTGGCCGCTACCGCCTGGGCGTAGTCACATCGAAGTCGAGAGCGCTCGCGATGCGGGCGCTCGAGCGGTTCCAGCTGGACCGCTTCTTCGAAGTTGTCGTGGCGTGCGAAGACGTCGAGCGCCACAAGCCGGATCCCTATCCCGTGCTCTACGCCGCCGGCCTTCTCGGCATCCCCGCAGAGCGGTGCGCGTACGTGGGAGACAGCCCGCACGACGTCTCTGCGGCGTTGGGAGCAGGGGCTTTGGCGGTCGGCGCGCTTTGGGGAGTATCGGACCGGGAGCGCGTGATGCGGCCCGGTCCGGACTGCGTGGTCGCCGACATGTCCGAGGTGGTTCAGCTGTTCGTGGGGGACCGTGCGTGAGCGTGAATGCGCGGGAGCCTGTTGTGGAACAATGCAAGGGTGTCTGTTCAGACCTCTAGGGAGGCAACGTTGTCCAAAAGGGCCAAGATCATCGCAGCCATCGTGACGCTCGTAGTAGTCGCCGGTGTGGCGGCTTTCTTTGTAATAGGCGGGCAGGGCGCCGGGCCTGAGGTCGAGAGCGCCGAGGTCGTCGAGCAGGAGCTCGCCGTCACGGTGACCGCTTCGGGCAAGGTCGACACCGGGCTGAGCGCGGACGTGTTCCCTCCGGCCGCCGCAACCATCTCCGAGGTCTATGTGAGCGACGGCGCTACCGTCACCGCCGGTGAGAAGATCGCCCAACTCGACACCGCGCCGCTCGAGCTGCAGGTCGCCCAGGCGCAAGCGGGCCTTTCGCAGGCAGAAGCACAGCTTGCGGCCATCGACGCCCAGGCCACCGGGCCGGCAGACCTGAGCGCCGCGCGCGCACAGGTCGATGCGGCGTACCAGAGCTATATCGCCGCAAAGGCTTCGTTGGACGCCATCAGTGACCAGGCGCCGAGCCAGACGCAGATCGATGCCGCCGAGGCCGGGGTGGTCGCTGCCGAGAATGCCTACAAGAACGCACTCGCGGCATACAACGCCGCCGTTGCCGTTTCCCCGAACCCCTCGACCGACGCCACCGTTGCGGCAGCAGCCGCAGCACGCGATGCTGCCTATGCGGGCTATCTCAACGCTGAGGTCGCCTACGAGCAGGTCGTGTCTACTGACCTCGCGGGCGCTCGTGCCCAGGCGCAGGCCGGAGTCGACCAGGCGTATGCCGCCTACAAGGGAGCGCAGGCCCAGTACATCAAGCTTCAGAATGCGGACTCGTGCGCGCAGCGTCAGGCCGCCGAAGACGGTGTTCAGCAGGCTGCCCTGGCGCTCAGTCTCGCAGAGGATAACCTCGACAAGGCGACTCTGACCGCACCTATCGACGGAGTCGTCGTCTTCAACGCCGGCGGAGCCGCCGCGCTCGGTGCGGCGGGCGCCCAGTCCGCACTGCCGGGCGAGGGCACCGCCGTCACCCCGGGCTCCGCACCGTTCACGGTGGTGGACCTGGACGCCCTGAAGTTCAACGCCGAGGTCGATGAGGCGGATGTCGACCGGGTGAAGGTCGGCCAGAAGGTCGGCGTGACCTTGGACGCGTTTCCTGGCGACGTCTTCGAGTCGGTCGTGCGGCGCGTGAATCCGACCGCTCAGCCCACCGCGACCGGCGGCACCGTCTTCTTCATCGAGATCGAGCTCATCGAGACGGAGGCCGACATCCTTCTCGGCATGAAGGGCGACGCCGAGATCGAAGTCAGCTCGGTCGGAGCGGCACTCACCATCCCGGTCGAGGCGCTGTTCAGCGAGGGCGGCACGGACTTCGTCTACCTCATCGACAACAGCGTGCTGAAGAAGACCGAGATCACCGTCGGCGCGACGACCGATACCGAGGTCGAGGTCGTCGAGGGCCTGGCCGCGGGCGACGAGGTCGCGCTGTCGGGCTCGACCCAGTACACGGACGGCATGACGGTCCGAGTCACGTCCGAGTAGCCCGGCTCATGACAACAGACGAGGCCACGCCGACGATCCCGGATGCCGGCCCTGGGGGCCAGTGTCCGGATCGCGTGGTGGTGCTCGAAGCCAGCAACGTCACCAAGAAGTACGTGCTGGACGAGATTCTCGTCCACGCGCTGCGCGGCGTCGACTTGCAGGTGTGCGAGGGTGAGATGCTCGCCATCATGGGGCCTTCGGGCTCCGGCAAGTCGACGCTCATGCACATCGTCGGGCTCCTCGACCATCCCACGACAGGCACGGTGACCATCGACGGTGTCGACGTGTCGGACATGTCGCCCAACGAACTCGCGGCCGTCCGCAACAAGCGCATTGGCTTCGTCTTTCAGGCGTTCAACCTGCTTTCGCGTACGACCGCGCAGGCCAACGTCGAGCTCCCGCTGATCTACGCGGGGCTGAGTGGTGCGGAACGCGCGCAGCGAGCCAAAGCGGCGCTCGAGAGCGTTGGGCTGGGTGATCGGCTCGGCCACATGCCCAACCAGCTCTCCGGCGGGCAGCAGCAGCGCGTCGCCATCGCCAGAGCGCTCGTGACCGAGCCGTCGATCGTTCTCGCCGATGAGCCCACCGGCAACCTGGACTCGCGCTCCGGGGTCGAGGTGATGGCGTTTCTGCAGAACCTCAACCGGCAGGGCATCACGATCGTGCTGGTCACTCACGATGCCAACGTCGCTCGCCACGCCCAGCGCGTGGTCGAGATATCCGACGGGCGCATCAGCGTCGACCGGCACGTCGACGACCGCATCGATGCACAGGCGGAACTCGAGCGGTTCCTCGAGATCGACCTCGAGGAGGCCACCGAGTGAATGTGCTGGAGATCATGCGTATCGCGCTCAAGGCGCTCAACGCCAACAAGGTCCGTAGCGCGTTGACGATGCTCGGCGTGATCATCGGCGTCGCGGCGGTCATCCTGCTCGTCGCGATCGGTTCGGGCGTCCAGCAAGAGATCACCGGTCAGATCGAGGGGCTCGGCAGCAACCTGCTGTTCGTGTTCCCCGGCAACTTCTCCGAAGGGGGAGGGGGGCCGGGCGGGCCGGGCGCGAGCGTGGGCAAGCCGTTCAACAACGACGATGCCGAGCTTGTCGACCGCCGGGTCGGAGACATCGCCATAGTGGTACCGGTCCTCCAGGCTCCGGGCACGCTCAAGGCCGGTAACCGCCAGCTGCGCTCGACGATCGCTGCGGCCAACGAGAGCGGCACAGAGGTCTTCAGCGCCTCGTACGTGAACGGCCGGCACTACAACCGCAGCGAGCATGCGACCGCCAGCCGCGTCGTGGCGCTCGGCGCGACCCCCGCTGACGAACTCTTCCCCGGCCAGAACCCGGTCGGCCGAGAGCTGTTCATCAACGGCGAGCGGTTCACGGTCATCGGCCAGCTCGCCAAGCAAGGCGGAACCCTCTCGGGTGACTCGGACAACCAGATCTACATGCCCTCGACCACCGCGCAGCGCCTCCTGGGGACACGCGACTTGTCGACGATCATCATCAAGGCCAAGGACGCCGAGCAGATCGATCTGGTGAAGGCGCAGGTCGAGCAGACGCTCCGGCCCAAGTTCGGCGATGAGTTCACCGTCTTCACCCAGGAGCAGACGCTCGGGATTCTCTCGTCGTTGCTCGGCACGCTCACGGTGATGCTCGCGGGAATCGCCGGCATCTCACTGCTCGTGGGCGGCATCGGAATCATGAACATCATGCTCGTGAGCGTGTCGGAGCGGACGCGTGAGATCGGAATCCGCAAGGCGGTCGGCGCACGCACCTACGACATCCTGGCGCAGTTCGTCATCGAAGCGGTCCTGTTGTCGGTCGCCGGCGGCGCCATCGGAATCGCGCTCGGCTGGGGCGGCTCGGCCGCTCTGACCAGGTGGGTGCCAACCGAGGTGACGTGGTGGGCGGTCGCGCTCGCGTTCACGTTCAGCGCGGCGGTCGGCATCTTCTTCGGCGTCTACCCGGCGTGGAAGGCCTCGCGTCTCGACCCGATCGAAGCGCTCCGCTACGAGTGACGCGAACCCGTCAGCCCTGGAAGTCCTCGGGGTCGACGCTTTCGAGGAACTCCCGGAAGGCCTCGAGCTCGGCCTCCTCGTCGACCACCTCGTCGCGCGGCTCGTCGGGAACCCCGGCGGCCTCGAGCACGTCCTCGGCGACGAAGATCGGCGCCCCGATGCGAACCGCCAGTGCGATGCAGTCCGAGGGACGGGCGTCCACGACGCGAGACAGCTCCTCGCCTCGAAGGATGACGGCGCCGTAGAATGTGCCGCCGTCCACGCGCGTGACCTCGACTCTCTCCACGTAGGCTCCGAGCGCGTCGATCACGTCGCGAAGCAGGTCGTGCGTCATCGGCCGAGGAGTCTCTACGCCCTCGAGGGCGAGCAGGATGGCGGTGGCTTCGGGATGTCCGATCCAGATGGGGAGAAGGCGCCCGCTGCCGGACTCCTCGTCGAGCGGCTTGAGGACGACGACCGGCTGGTTGGTGCGGGGGTCGACGGCGAGACTCGCGATCCGAACGTGAACCATCAGCCGCCTCCTTTCGCACGCATCGGACAGGTAGTGTCTACCCTGTCTCATCATATCGCTGCCTGCTGCAACGCGGGCGAGCCCGGCTTCTTGACCCTGAATCACGCGTCGGGTATGGTATGCGGGCGTTTCACCCCCATGTGGGCCCGTAGCTCAGTTGGTTAGAGCGCACGGCTGATAACCGTGAGGTCGATGGTTCGAATCCATCCGGGCCCACCATCATCACTAATAAACGCCTTCGCGTGAGCCGAGTTGCCGCGAAGGCGTTTATTGTTTCCTGAGACTACTCGGCGAACTCGGTCAGGCGTGCCAGAACCGGCGTGAGCGTGCGGGCGACGGCGGCCTCGGGGGCCTCGGTGCTCTCCGCATCGAGGAACGACTCCTGGAGTCCGAACTCGAAGATGCTCTCGAGGACACGCGCCAGTATGTTGGGCGCGACAGTGGGCCTGAGGCCTGCTCGCTCGAGTGCAGCGACCACCGTCTCGGCGATCCGGTCGTAGGCTGCCGTCTCGTAGGTGGTGAAGATCTCAGCGACCCTGGGATCTCGGAGAGCGGAGAGCTGGAACTCGCGCCGCATCATCAGCCAGGTCTTGCTCGGCTCGTGCAGCTCGAAGAAGCTTTCGAGTACGAGACCGACGACCTCGTCCATTGTCGTGGGCATCGCCGCGTCCATAGCGATGGTGATGGCGCGGTCGAGCCGTTCGACCCGCGCGACCTGCTCCTGCTCGACCAGCGCGACGAGCAGCTCCTCCTTGGACGAGAAGTTGGAGTAGAAGGCGCCGCGTGTGAATCCGGCACGTTCCGAGATGAGCTCAATGCTCGCGCCACCGATCCCGACCTCCGCGAAGACCTCGGCCGCGGCTGCGAACAGCCGCTCCTTGGTCTCACGCCTCCTGCGCGTGTCGCGGTTCTTGGGCGCCGCAGACTCCGACCCGGCCAGCTGCTCTTGAGTGCTCACGTCTCTGGTGCACCTCCGTCGCGCGGGATCGGTCTCGCGCGCTCCCTCGTCCGTCTCACCGACAATACATCATCGTATGCGGGTATCGCTCATGGAGTAATGTGGTACTCAAGAGGGCACAATGGTACGACCAAGCGGGGGAGCTTGAATGGCGACTGACATCAGTACCCTGCGTTTGCACGCGCACTTCGATGAGGGAACCGGACCCGTGATTGTGATGCTTCACGGCATCAACTCCGACGGGGGCGATTGGCGCACGGTCATCGACACCATAGGTGACGGCTACCGGTTCATCGCGTTCGACCTTCTCGGCTTCGGGGCGAGTCCCAAGCCGCTCGACATCGACTACTCGGCGGACGAGCACGCGCTCGTCATCGAGAAGACGCTGGCGGACATGGGCGTGGACGACCAGTTCCTGCTCGTGGGGTACTCGCTCGGCGGCGACATCGCACTCCGGTATGCCTCCACATATCCGCACAGGCTGCGCCGGCTCTTCTTGCTCGACGCCCCGTTCTACCTTCCGGCGTCCGAGCTCAGGGCCAGCGGGCTCAAGTACTTCTGGGACGTGGGTTCGCAGAAGATGTGGAACGCACTCGCCACCTCGAAGCAGCGAGACAGCTTCCTCTACAAGCTCGCGAGCGGTGCGATCGAGAAGCCGCTCGAGGAGGCGTTTCACTCCGAGGACATCCCGACGCACTGGGAAGTCATGAGCAGGAACCTCGAAAACACCGTGAACAAGGCGACGTGGGTGGACGATCTGCCAAAGCTGACCATGCCGGTGGTACACGCGATCGGGGTTCACGATGCCATCGTGAAGCTCGACCAGGCGCCCTCGCTCAAGCGGCTCAAGCCTGACATGGAGATCCGGCGTATCGGAGGACTTGCTGCGGACCACATGGTGTTGTGGAACATGCCGGAGCGCGTGGCCGAGGAGATCGTGCGCGACGAAGTCCGGGAGCTGAATGTCGCGTGGCGCGGCGGCAGCGGAGAGCCGCTGGTCATGCTTCACGGCACGCGCAACCCGAGTACGGCGTGGATTCCCGCCGCCGAGATCGTGGCTCGCTGCCGCGACGTGGCTGTGATCGATCTGCTCGGCTTCGGGGACTCTCCGGCGCCGCTCAGCATGCACTACACCCTCGCTGATCACGTCGCGGCGGTGCTTGGTACCGTGACGGCTCTGTGGGGTCCGCACCGCCGGGTGACGTTCGTGGGAGAGGGGCTCGGCGCGACGATCGCGCTCGGGTGCGCGGCGACGGTGCCGGAGCGCAGCGCCGGGGTGGTCGCGTTCTCGGCAGGGCTGCTCGAGCCCGGCGTATCACTTGACGCGATGGCGACCGACGAGCGTGCCGCGCGAACCCTGGCGCTGCGCGAGATGGCCTTGCGGCTCGCTGACGCCGAGCGCACGGGATCGGCGCGTTCCGAGCAGATCGAAGCGCGCCTGGTGCCGCTGATGCGCTCGGTGGAAAACGCCGTGCTGGCGGTGGACGCCGAGCAGTTGCTCGGGCAGGTGCCCGCACCCGTGCGCTTCGTCAGTCCTGCCGAGGATGCGCTGACGCCCACCAGGTATCTGGCCGAGTACTGCCGGGGCCGGGACGGATTCGAGGCGTCGGTGGTACCAGGAGAGCGCGGACTGCCCTACGTGAGTCCCTCGGCCGCAGTGCGCGGAATCCTGCCGGATGATGACCGGGCGATCGTGCTGGCGGAGAACGCGCAACCGGCGCCCGCGAGCAGCCGAGACGATCTCGTGCGGCGAATCACCGGCAGTGCGGAGAGCTCGCTCCTGCGGGCCGGCGTGCTGAACCTTGCAGCGGCGGCCGTCGTCGTCGGCCTCCACCCGGTTCCGACCGATCTGCTGACTCTCGGATTCGCGGCATGGATAGCGATTGCCTCGGTGAGCGCGATCGTGGGCGCCATCGGGATGAAGCGCAACACCGCCGGGACGCGTTTCAGCTTCGTCACAACAGCGCTCCCCACGCTGCTCATGGGAGTCGCCGGGCTCGCGATCGCATCGCTCCTGTTCGCCGATCCCGATACCGCACGCCGCTACTTTGGGGCCGCAGTGGCGGTCTACGCGATGGCGCGCGGAGCGGCCGACCTGTACCTTGCACGAAATGTTCACGACACCGCCAGGCCCCGCTGGCTGCTGTACGCCGGCGGCGCCATCGGCATCGTTACCGCGCTCGCGATCGTGTTCGGCCCCAACCACGGTAGGGGAGTCGTGCGGTTGTCGCTGGCGCTCTATCTCGGGCTGACCGGTGCCTCTCTGGTGGCCTACGTGATCGGCGTCAGAAGGACGGCCAAGCGAAGGGTGGGGGAGCTGCTCGGCAGGTAGTCTTCGCGTAGGAGCGGGTGACGCCTCGGTAAGGTGCGCGAAGAGGTGAACCGCGCTAGAATCCGATACCAACTTGCAAAGACACCGACCGCACTTAGGGCATGAGCGTTGCTTTAATGGTGTACCAACGCTCAGGAAAGGTAGAGTCTGCCATGCCCCCTCGCCCCAATCAGGCCCGCCGAGAAGAGCTTCTCGACCAACTCGAGGTGATCTTTCTAGACGAAGGATTCCTCCATCTCCGGATAGGCGCCCTTGCGAGCCGCCTGAAGTGTTCGCGAAGCACGCTCTACGAGTTGGCCGACAGCAAAGAAGCGCTCTTCGCACGGGTCGTCGAGCGGTACGCTGATCGCGCGGTGGAGGAAGCCCGCCAGCGTGCTGAGGACGTGGGTGGCCCCGTTCGTGATCGACTCACCGCCTTCTTCTCGGTGATCGGCGGGTACCAGGCCAGGCCCGCGCCGCAGTTCTGGACGCAGGTACTCGAGCACGAATCCGCTGCGGCTCGCTTCAGTGAGAAGCGTGCATGGGGTGTCCGCGTGGTCAAGGAGATGCTGGACGAGGGAATCGCCTCCGGCGAGCTTCGCCACGTCAACACGGAGTTCGTTTCGCACCTCCTGTGGCTCTTTTCACGGTCCACACGCGATCCCGAGGTTCTCAAGGCCGCAGGAATCACGACTGTCGAGGCGATGTCGGAGATGACCACGCTGCTGTTGGATGGCGTCGCCCATCCCGAGTGGGACTGACTCTCGGTACCATGCGTCTCCTTTGGGTACATCCTTCCCGGTAGGTTCGCGGGCTGAGCCCGCGTGACAGAAACCCGGGGACTGAAGGAGACAGAATGGCTGAGTCGGAAGGCGTCATCGTATTTGCAGGCATGTACACCGATCTTGAGTCGGCGCAGGCCGACTTCGATGGCCTCAAGGCCCTCAAGAAGATGGACTTCGTGGGTGACTACGAAGCGGCCCTCTTCACCAAGACCGGCGAGGGCAAGGTCAAGATCCTCAACACCGACGCCACCGACCGCACGGATGGCGCCAAGGTCGGTATCGTCACCGGCGCCGTTCTCGGCGTCATCTTCCCGCCGTCACTGCTCGCGGGCGCCGCGGTCGGCGCAGCCGCAGGCGCGCTGGCCGGCAACTTCATGAAGTCCATGAAGCGCTCAGACATCAAGGAGTTGGGCGAGCTTCTCGATGAGGGCCAGGTCGCGATCGTCTTCGTTGGAGAGGCGACTCTGGAAGAAGGCATGCGCAAGCTGCTCAAGAACGTCGCCAAGGAGCTCAAGGTTCAGATCGACGAAGATGCCTACGCGATGAAGAAGGCGATCGACGACGCCGTCGAAGGTACGACCGCCGAGTAGCATCCGCACACGGAAGAGGCCCTGCTCCGCGCGTTCGCGGGACAGGGCCTCTTTGCGTGTGACGGGGTTGCGTTCCTGACGTCTACGCCCCGGCGACCGCAGGTTCGGGCTCGGGTTCGTCCTTGTCGCCGATGAGGCCCGCTTCGCTGTAGGCGCGCAGGCGAGCCGCCGTGCGCACACCCATCGCGGTGAGCGGAGCCGCCAGCGCGGCGAGTAGCAGGCCGCCGAGCGTTCCGCCCAGCATCGTCACAACCAGCACGACGATGGGGTGCAGGCTCAGCGACTCGCCCATGAACTTCGCGCTGATGACCGTCTGAAGCACGTTTTGGGTGATCAGCACGATGATCAGGATGGCAACCGCCTGAGTCAGGCCGCCCGAGCCGAGGGCGACCAGGAACGCGAACGCGCCCGAGAAGATCGCGCCGAAGAATGGGATGTAGCAGGTGACGAAGGTGACGAGCCCAATCGGAATCGCCAGCGGCACGCCGAGGATCCAACAGCCGGCTGTGATGACGGCGGCCACAACAGCACCGGTCAGCGTCGTCCCCTTGAAGTACCCGCGCATCGATGAGATCCCGTCCTCCACTACGCCCTGTCCCAGCGCGGGCGGGAGGCCGATGTGTGCGCCGAGCCAGCCCATCACGTCATCGAAGTCGTTGAGGATGTAGTACAGCAGCGTCACGGCGATGAAGATTCCGAAGAAGAGTCCGAACACGTTGGACAGGCCTCCGGCAACCGACGACAACACATCGCCGAGGACACCGCTCGCGGCCGCGGCGGTCTCGTCCGTGCTCACGGCACGTCCCGCGGTCGCTCTGAACGTTTCGGAATCCCATCCGTAGGACTGGAGAGTCGCGGCAAGCTCCTCGATACCCTGCTCGATGCCGGCCACGAGCGAAGGCCACTGCTGAACGATGCCGGCCACCGCGATCCAGCCGGTGACCACGATGATGACCAGCAGCAGGGCGAGAACGGCCGCGGCCGCAGCGGTCGAGCTCCACCCGCGATTCTGCAGCTTCTCCGCAAGAGGGAACGACACAGCGCCGATCACCGCCGCGAGGATGAGAGGAATCGAGATGCTCGCGGTCAGCACGAAGAACGCGGCGGCGATGAGCAAGACGATCACCGCTCCGACGATCAGCCACGCGGCCACGCCCATCTTGACCAACGGGGCGGGAATCCCTGCCACCGGTGGGCCCGACAGGGCCTCTCCCGCGGATTGAAACGTATCCTTCAGCGCCACGATGGTGGTCCTTCCCCCATACATACTTCGGCAAAATACGGGAGCCCGGCGTTCGACCGACTCGCCGGGCTCCGCGCTATCGACGAGTGATCAGGGGCTAGGCGACGGCCGCCTGCTCCTTGCGAACCTTGAACGACATGACGACCGCGATGATTCCCAGGGCCAGAGCAAAGACGCCCGCGATCCAAGGATACGCCAGCGCGGCGACGTACCGCTCGGAGAGCAGCCAGATACCCAGAATCAGGCTGAGGACGCCCAGAAGGCCTGTACCCCAACCGGCGCCTTGGAAAGCCTTGACGATGTCGGCGACGCCGATGATCATGCCCTGGATTCCCAGCACGATGACGAAGGTAAGCGGAACCAGGTAGGTCGACCACAGCGGGTGCTGGATGATGGCGATGCCGGCAAGGATGCCAACGAGGCCGGAGACGAGCTTCCATCCCCACATAGTGTGGTCGACGAACATCAGCACGATGTTCATGACGCCGACGAAGAACCAGTACCATCCGAGCGTCTGGACGACGACCAGTGTGCCTTGCGCGGTAGTGATGTCGCCGGCCCCCAGAAGCAGCAGGCCGATGATGATCCCAAAGATGCCTTGAAGCAGCACTGACCACCACGGAAGCTCATTCTTCATCGCAAACGCGTCAGACATGCGAGCCCTCCCTCACATCGATTGTGTACATCGGATAACCCCTCGGTGAGAATGGTACTCCTATGAATGACCCCATGCACCTCATACCGCGATACACCGTGCTCGTGCTTGCGATCTGGCTGATCGCGGTGTGGGTCGTCGGCGCGCTATACGTTGTCGTGAGCTACGCGGAGTCCGCGAAGCGCCTGCCTCCACGCCCATTGGGCGAAACCGTCCGCTGGGCGCTGCGCGAGCTATGGCTCGTGTTCTGGACGCAGCCCCTCATGCCGTACTTTCAGCTGTTCGGCGCGCGCATGGGCACGGGCGGTGGGAAGGTGCCGGTGGTGCTGGTCCACGGCTACTTCCAGAACCGCGTGGACTTCCTCTACCTCGCACGTCGACTGCGCCGCGCAGGCTGCGGACCGATCCTCGCGTGCAACTTCTTCTGGCCGCAGAGCCTCGAGACCTCCTCCGAGCAGGTCCGGCTCTTCATCGAGCGTGTACGGGCGGAGACCGGCGCCGAGCGAGTGGACCTCCTGACTCACTCGTCGGGCGGGCTGTTCGTCCTCGACATGGCGGCGAAGTGCCCGGAGGTGATTCGCAAGGCCGCTGTCATCGCGATTCCTGCGGCGGGCGTGCCGTGGCGCGGGCCCGTGCTCGGCCGGTCGGGATCGCAGCTGCGTGCAGGGTCGCTGTACCAGTCTCAGCTCCCCAAGACCGTTGCCGACCTGCCGGTGCTGTCGCTGTACTCGGCGCACGACAACGTGGTGCATCCGGTGACCACGTCGCAACTCGAAGGGGAGCTGGTGCGAAACGCCGAGTTCGACGGACCGGGACATCTCGGGGTGCTGTTCGACAGGCGTATCGCCGATCAGGTCGTCGAGTTCCTCGTCCCGTAAGCCGTCGCCCGTGACGGTCACGCCTCCAGGCGAACCTGCATCACGTCGATCGTCCCCGCCGAGAAGCCCGCGCGACAGTACGCGAGGTAGTAGCGCCACATCCTGACGAATCGATCGTCGAACCCGAGCCCGCGCACCTGCGGCAGCGCCGCCTCGAACCGCCTCGCCCACTCCTCGAGTGTCCGCGCGTAGCTGGTCCCAAAGAACAGCGGCTCGTCCATCTGAAGCCCGCAGCCCGCGGCAACCTCGGCAAAGCGCTCGGGGCTGGGGAGCATGCCGCCCGGGAAGATGTAGCGCTGGATGAAGTCCGGATGGCGCTTATAGTCGTCGAACCGGGTCTGGTCGATGGTGATCACCTGGATGGCGGCTGACCCCCCGGGAACCAGCAACTCCTTCACGCGCTCGAAAAAGACCGGCCACCAGCGCTCACCCACGGCCTCGAACATCTCGATCGACGCAATTGCCGTGAACCGCTCGGGCACGTGCCGGTAGTCCTGAAGCCGGATGTCGATCCGGTCGTCGAGCCCCGCTTCCTCCACGGCGCGCGTGGCCCATGCGTGCTGTTCCTCCGAGAGTGTCACCCCGGTGACCCGACAGCCGGCCTCCTTCGCGGCGTGAATCGCGAACCCGCCCCACCCGCAGCCGATCTCGAGCAGGTGGTCGCCGCTCGCCGGTTGCAGCTGATCGAGCATGCGATCCCACTTGCGCAGCTGCGCGCCGGTGAGGTCCTCGTCCGGCCGCGAGAACAGCGCCGACGAGTACGCCATCGTCGGGTCGAGCCAGAGCCGGTAGAAGTCGTTTCCCAGGTCGTAGTGATACGCGATGTTGCGCTTCGAGCCCGAAGGCGTGTTATCCCGGACCCGGTGATACATGCGCGCGAGCGGGGTCAGCGGCGTCGGGGTCGTTTTGGGCTTTGGAGCCAGGTTCGCGATGCCCAGATCGAGAACCGCGTTGAGATCCGGGGTGTCCCACTCGCCGTCCATGTATGCCTCGGCCATGCCGAGGGCTCCGCCGGCAACCGTCTTGCGCGACGCGCGAGGCGTGCGGATCTCCACTCGCGCGGAGGGGCCGGGTTCGCGGCCGGTGAAGTGGCGCTCGGACCCGTCCAGACCGACGACCGTCAACTCGCCGCAGTGCAGCCCACGGATGAGAGCCAGTTCGACGATCTTCTCGGTAACGGGACGAGTCACAGCGACGTCTCCTCGGAAGGCGGCGGGGTGTGTGGATAGAAAGGTACCCGCTTCGCGAACAGTTTCAGCGCCTGCCAGTGGATAAGCACCATCGCGCGGGCCGATACCGGGCCCATGCGCATGACGGCACGCAGCAGCCCGGCGTCAGTGAGCGGCTCGGCGGCAAGCGACACCGTGGTGGTGAGAACCAGCGGCCCCGAGACGAAGTCGCTGATCGTGACCGCGAGCGTGTCGTCCGGCGGCGTGAACCGAAACTCGTGCTGCACGTCTTCGCGTTGTATGAACGGCGACACGTAGAAGGCCTTGGCCATCTTGGGGCGGTTCTTCCAGTCGAGCGCCGCGCCCTGGTTGTGAAGCAGATAGTTGTGGTGGTCTCGGAAGGTGTTCTGCACCTCGGCGAGAACGGCGAGGGCGGTGCCGTCCGCGTGGTAGCAGTACCAGAACGAAACCGGGAAGAACTTGAAGCCGAGGACGCGGGGGAATGTCAGCAGGAGAACCTGCCCGCCCTCAAGGTCGATACCTGCCTGTCCGAGCAGTCCGTCGATCCACGGCCTGAGCGGAGATCCGTCACGAGGCCCATGATCGATGTCGTGTACCGAGACGAGCGCGCGGTTGTTGTGACCGAAGCGTTTCAGGCCCGCATCGAGCTCGTCGAGCCGGTCAACGTCGACCATCACGTAGTAGACGCCGTAGTCGAACGAGTTCTCGGCCGGAGTGGTCCGCTTGTGGCGGATTCGACCCCGGTACAGGCGGCTCTCGCGAGTGTGCGCGGGTCCGGCCACGGTCAGGACTCCATACCGGGCTCGAGCGAGGAGGCTGCGACGCGCGGCAGCTTCTCGGGGGTGCGTTCGGTCTCGCTCGGGAACAGCTTGCGCGTCTGCCCCATCATCGGGACCGGCGCGCCCGGCTTCGCCCGCGTGCGCGACTCGTCGAGCTGGTCGCCCCACGGCAGTTGCGCCCCGAGCGCCTCGGCGACGCGCACGCCGGAGAGGATGCCGTCCTCGTGGAATCCGTAGCGCGTCCAGGCGCCCGCGTACCAGATCCGGTCCGCGCCCTGGATGGTGGGCAGCTTCTCCTGCGCGAGAATCGCGTCGCGGCTGTACATGGGGTGATCGAAGACGAGATTGGCGAGCAGGCAGCCTTCCGCGGGATCTCGGTCGCGGTTGAGCGTCTCCATGATGCTCGGCGCTCCCTCGGGAATCGCCTGAAGTGTGTTGAGGTAGTAGGTGAGCATGAGCATCGCCTTGGTCATGTCACCGGTCGACGAGTACCAGTTCCACGACGCCCACGCCTTGCGGCTCTTAGGCATGAACGACTCGTCAGTGTGGACGACCACGTCGTTGGGCCAAAAGTTGAACGCCGAGAGAATCTCGCGCTCGGCCTCGGACATCTCATCGCCGAGGATCTCGCGCGTCTGGGGCGGGTGGGTGGCGAAGATCACGGCGTCGTAGACCTCGGAGCGGGCGGGCGTGGTGACCCGCACGCCAGTCGCGGTTCGCTCGATCTTCTCGGCGGGCTCACTGAGGTGGACCTCGCCGGAGAAGTTCTGCGACGCCAGCTCGAGATAGGAGCGCGCGCCGCCTTTGACCGAGAGCCACATCGGCTTGCCGGTGACGTGCAACAGGCCGTGGTTGTCGCAGAAGCGCAGGAACGTGTGCGCGGGGTAGTCGAGCATGTCGCCGGGAGGCGTGGACCAGATCGCATCGCCCATCGGGATCAGGTACCAGTCGCTGAAGCCGGCGCTGTAGCCCTCGCGCACGATCAGCTGGCCGAGGGTGAGCTCGGCGACCGTGGGATCGGCGAGCAGGCGGTCGGCATCGCGGCTGAACCGCAGCACGTCGGCGAGCATGCGAAGGAACTTGGGATTCGCGAGGTTCTTGCGCTGAGCGAAGACGGTGTCGATGCTGGTGCCGGACCACTCGATTCCCTCGTCAGCCACCTGGACCCCGAACGACATGTCCGCGTCGGAGGCCTCGACGCCGAGGTGCTCGAAGAACCGCGTCAGGTTGGGGTAGGTGCGTCGGTTGAAGACCATGAAGCCGGTGTCGGCGGGGAACGTGAGCCCCGCTGCGGTCACGTCGAGCGTGCAGGTGTGGCCCCCGAGACGGGAGTCCGCTTCGTAGATGTCGACGGTATGGCTCGGCGAGAGAAGCCACGCCGAGGATACGCCGCCGATTCCCGATCCGATGACAGCTATGCGCACAGTCGTGCCTTTCGACAGAGCGGATGGTCCGCTGTTACCAGAAGAAGGGAACGCCGAAACGCCCCCTTGGGGTTTCTTCCCTTTAGTTGCAGGACTCGTCTGGCTCTGTTATGTACATAACATACAGATATGATAGGAGGTGCGCTGGTGACGAGCATGAGCGTGGTTGAGGCCCGCAAGGATTTCGCCGAGGTGATCAACAAGGCTGTGTACGCGCACGAGCGCACGGTGATCACGAGGCATGAGCAGCCGGTGGCGGCTGTGATCTCGATCGACGAGATGCGGTTGCTCGACGCCCTGATGGAGCGCTACGAAGACGAGCGCGATGTGGCCGATGCGACCTCGGCACTCTGTGAGGCTCGCGAGGATCGGGTCGCTTGGGACGCCATCAAGCGTGAGTTCGACCTTTAAGCGCATGCCGGATCACTCGGTCGAGTTCGCGCCATCGGCCTATCGCCACTTCGCGAAGTTGGACGCATCCGTGCGCCGGCGACTCGCCCCGGCGATCGAGGCGCTCGCAAAGGACCCCCGACCGGGTTCGGCGAAGCGGCTCGTCGCCGACGACGAGCTGTGGCGTATACGAATCGGTGCGTACCGGGTTGTCTACGCGATTGAAGATCAGCGACTCGTGGTGCTCGTCATCCGCATCGGTCACCGACGCGACGTGTATCGCGACCTGTAGCCGCTCAGTCCTCGTTGAGGTGCGCCAACACGCCGGCCAGATCCATGCCGAGCCCGGCCGCCAGTTTGCGCAGCGTGTCCAACCGAGGATCGCGCTTGCCGTTCTCGAGCCGACTGAGAGACTCCTGAGGAATACCGCTGCGCGCGGCCAAGACGTCCTGGCTGAGACCGCGCTCGTCCCTGAGGGCGCGGAGGCGCCGGCCGACGGCTGAGCGCTGGGCGTTGTCTGAGGCCAGCGTGCCCTCGCGCCGATCGGGGTCTACCGCAGCGCGCAGCGCGCCGGCGTCGACGTCGATTGCGCGCCCGTCAGCCCCCAGCAGCATGACTGCCTGGCCCCCGCTCGCGGCCGAGGCGGACACAGGCTCGAAGTCCAGACGCTTGGCGAAAGCCAGGTCTGCCCATGCCACGCACCGCTCCAGCCCGTCGCCGAACTCGAGCCAGAGCGTGCGATCCATGGGAGAGAACTTGGCCGAGCGGACGCGATCCGGCGCGATGCGATCGATGAGTGCGCGAAAGTACGAGGTCAGGAAGGCCTCGCGTCGTCGGGCGCTCCCCGATGAGAGCGAGCTCATGTCGCAGAGGAAGAACCTCTCGTCACCGAGCCGCATCGCAATCTCTGGATCACCAAGACGACGGCGATCGTTGGCCGTTCGCACCAAGAAGACGAAGGAAACGTTCCAGGGACTGGCGGACCAGTAGTCCAATACGCGATCGTCCTCGAGCCGGCTCAGGTCGTGCACGATGACCGAAGGGCCCTCCGGGAACCGGTCGAGTCTATCCTGCAGGCGCGCTGTGAGCCCGCGGTCCTCATGCAGGCTCAACCGGGAGAGGGCGACAACGATGCTGTCACGAACGGCCGCCGATCCGACGGAGGTGGTGTCATAGGTGATGTGAGACATGGCCCTTCTCCTTTCACGCATCGTAGTCTGTGCTGATGACGCGCTCCCATGCGGCCAACATCGCTACTTGCTCGCTCTTCAGGAGGCGCCTCAGCCCGACCGGAAGCCGGTACCCGTGGGGCTTGATGACCTCCAGCGTCAGTAGGCTTACCTTCGCAGTTGCGTTGAACGCGAGTCCGGACACGTGGCAGTGCGGCGGTCCGTGGTCGACATCGTGGATCTCAACCAGTACGGAGCCAACTCGCCTGCGGAACACGGCCATCGAATGCTCCTTGCGTCATATGACGATAGCGTCATTTGCATCCCCGGTCAACCCACTGCCCGGGGAGGGCGGAGGTCGACTCCGGCCCATTCGGTTCCGACGTTATCGGCAGGGAGCTCAGAGCCCAATCGGGACAACCCTGATAGTGCGCACGTTCTTCCCGGAGCGGGAGGGCTGTTCTTTGATACCGTGCACCGCTCGCATCAGGAACCTCCCGATGGGGCAGATACCTCGCGAGCGTTCCCCCGTTGACGCACCCTGAAGGGACCCCATGTCGCACATCCTCATCACCGGAGTGTCCACCGGCATCGGCAACGCATGCGCGCGTCTGTTCGCGGAGCGCGGGTGGCGGGTCACCGGCACGGTCCGGGACACTGCTCGCATCTCTGATGGCTGGCCGGAGGGTGCGCGCCTCGAGGCGCTCGACCTCGCCGAGCCGGGCTCGGCCGCGGCGCTCGCGGTCCGCGTGCTCGCGGCCGACGGCTGCCCGGACGTCGTGCTCAACAATGCTGGCGTACTGCAGTTCGGCCCCACCGAGGAGATCTCGGCCGAGGAACTGCGGACTCTGTACCAGGTCAACGTCTTCGGGCAGCTGGAGTTGATTCAGGCGCTGGCGCCGGCGATGCGCGAGCGCGGCAGCGGGACCATCGCCAACGTCACGTCGCTCGGCGGGCGGATCGTCTTCCCGTTCTTCGCCGGCTACAACTCGACCAAGTGGGCGCTCGAGGGTCTCTCGGAAGGGCTGTGGCACGAGCTGCAGCCGTTCGGCGTGCGGGTGAAGGTGATCGAGCCGGGGTTCGTGGAGACGGCGATCTGGGGCAAGGTGCTCCCCGACTCGGACGAGGGGCTCCCCGGAAGTGAGGTCTACCGGCCATACGTGAAGGCGATGCGCTCGTTCGAGGCATCGATCACCGACCGCACGACGCCTGAGGCGTGCGCCGCCGAGATTTTCGACGTCATCACAGACGACAGCGACCGTCTCCGCTACCCGGTCGCGGCGTACGCGCGCGCCATCGTCGCCGGCCGTCGGTGGGCGGGCGACCAGCGAGAAATGCGCTTCTTCCACGAGCGGTGGATGGGCAAGGACTCGTAGCGGGGCTATCCGCCGAGCATCACGACCCGCACCTCGTGTACGGCGCCGTCGTCCGTGAGCGGCACCGCGTTCTCCGGCAACACCCGGCCGTCGAGCTCGACCCGCTCCACACCGCGGTTCACCGATCGCGGGTTGTCGACGCGAACCTTGTAGGTGCTCGCCCCGAAGCGGTAGGTCATGTCGTAGCCGGGCCAGCGCCGGGGGATGCACGGTTCGACGACGAGATGCTGCTCCCCATCACGGGCGATCACCGACAGCCCGAGCATCCACGTGACCGCGACGCGGTAGAACCACGACGCCGAGCCCGTGTACCACGTCCATCCTCCGCGCCCGGTGTGCGGCTCGACGGCGTAGACATCCGCGGCGACCACATAGGGCTCGACCTTGTAGCGCTCGGCGGCGCTGTGGTTGAGCGCGTGGCTGACCGGGTTGATGAGGTCGAGCAGGGAGTGGCCCTCGTCTCCATCGCCGCGCAGCAGGTGTGCGAGCGCGACCCAAGTCGCGGCGTGCGTGTACTGCCCGCCGTTCTCGCGCACGCCGGGGACGTATCCCTTGATGTAGCCCGGGTCGTGCGGCATCCGGTCGAACGGGGGAGTCAGCAGCGCGATCAGCCCCGCCTCCCGGCGGACGAGCTTCTCCTCGACGCTGTCGAGCGCAATCGCCGCGCGGTCGGAATCGCCCAATCCCGAGATGACCGCCCAGGCCTGCGCGATCGCGTCGATCCGGCACTCCTCGGCCGAGGTCGTGCCGAGCGGGGTGCCATCGTCGAAGTACGCTCGGCGGTACCACGCGCCGTCCCACGACGACACCTCGACGGCGAGCGCGAGGCTCTGCGCCCAGTCCCGGAACTCGGTGGCGCGCATCATCTCTCCGCGCAGCTCGCAGATGGGTGCGAACCTGTTGAGCACGTAGCCGAGGAACCAGGCGAGCCACACACTCTCGCCCTCGCCGCCGTGACCCACGCGGTTCATCCCGTCGTTCCAGTCACCGCCGCCCATCAGCGGCAACCCGTGTCGGCCGACGGGGCGGCCGGTCTCGATCGCGCGCAGGCAGTGCTCGTAGACGGTGACCGCGGTCTCCGAGACCGTCGGCTGCAGGTAGGCGTCTTCCTGCTCGAGCGGCAGGATCGGTCCGTCGATGAAAGCGGTGCGCTCGTCGAGCACGCTCGTGTCGCCGGTCGCCTCGACGTACTCGGCCACCACAAGGGGCAGCCAGTGGCGGTCGTCGGTCATGTGGGTGCGCACTCCTCGGCCCGAGTACGGCTGCCACCAGTGCTGGACGTCGCCTTCCGGGAACTGGTGCCGCGACGCCTCGACGATCTGCTCGCGCACGAGGTCGGGGCGCACGAGCAGCAGGGCCATCACGTCCTGGAGCTGGTCGCGGAACCCGAACGCGCCGCTGGATTGATACGTTGCGGTCCGCCCCCACAGTCGGCAGGCGGTGGCCTGGTAGAGCAGCTGGCCGTTGACCATAAGGTCGAGTCGCTTGTCGGGCGTGTCCACCTGGACCGTGCCGAGCAGGTCGGCCCAGAGCGCGCGGGCGCCCTCGAGCGCAGCATCCACCGCGCCCGGCTCTCGCAGCTCGGCGATGAGCGCCCTCGCTTCCTCGAGCGTGGCAGTCTGGCCGAGGAAGAACGACACTTCGGCAGTCTCGCCAGCCGGGACATCCACGCTGGTGAGCACCGCGCCGCAGTTGTCGTGGAAGCGGCCGGAGACGCGGCCCAGATCGAGGCGTCGCATCCCGATGGGGTTGCTCGGCGTGCGGTTTCGTCCAACGAATTCGGTGCGGCTCGCGGTCCACGAGCGCAGGGGCCTGTCAGATGCGAGGAACGCGCACCGGCCCGGGAAGTCGAAGTTGTAGTGGTTGTGCGCGGTCAGGGTGTCGGTCTCGTCGTCGAACCAGGTGACCACAAGTTGCTGCGCCTTCGAGCGGGAGTCTCCGAGCACCCACTCCACGAGGTGCGTCACCGAAAGCGAACGGTCTCTGCCCGAGCGGTTCTCCAGCTTGAGGCGGCATACGCGCACTGGCTTCTCGGCGTCGACGAACCAGTCGAGCGTGTGGGAGATGCCGTGGGTCTCGTGCTCGAAGCGGACAGCGCCGCGACCGTGCCGGATGACGTAGGGCTCGGGGGTGCGGACGGGGAGCGGCGTCGGGCTCCAGAACTCGCCGGTCTCTTCGTCGCGGATGTAGAAGGTCTCGCCGGAGCCGTCGGAGACGGGGTCGTTGTTCCAGGTGGTGATGCGGTTCTCGTGGCTGTTGAGGGCCCATGTGCACCCTACGCCAGCCTCGCTCACCGTGCAGCCGAAGGTGGGGTTCGCGAGCACGTCGATCCACGGTGCGGGAGTGGCGTCTTCGCCCTCAAGCACGATCACGTAGTCGCTGGTCTCGGGATCGAAGCCGCCGAAACCGTTGTCGTAGCTGAGCTGCGGTCTCACGAACGGCGATGGTTGGTACGACTCAACGGCACGCCTCTTGGGGAGGTCGCCGGGGAGGTCGGGGTGGCGACCGCGGCGGTTGAGCTGCAGCTCCAGGGAACCGGCTCCGCCGTCGAGCGTGGCGCGGGCGAAGGAGCGCAGCAGGTTCAGCACGTCAGGGTGCATGTGGTCGGAACGGCGGAAGAAGACGCCGCCGGGCTTGTCGAGCATCTGCAGCGCGTGACCGGTTCTGGCGAGCAGGCGCAGCCGGTCGTCGAGTTCGTCGGCGTAGCCGCTCGGGCGGTTGTTCAGGATGACCAGGTCCGAGACGAGCCCCTTGTGGCGCCAGTACTGGTGAGCGAGCAGCGCCTGTCGCACGAGCGGCGTGTGCTCGAGCTCCTCGACGCAGACGAGCAGGATCGGGTGGTCGCCCGAGATGCCGATCGACCACAGGCCCGAGACCTGCAGGCCGTTCTCGGAAGGCGTCTTCACTTTGAGAGGCGAGTAGCGGTCGGTGAGCAGCAGGCGCGACGCGAGCCGCTCGAGCGTGACCGCTTCCTGCGGGCTGATGCCGAGGTCACGGAGCTCGAGCTGGGATGCGGTCCATGCCAGGTCGATCGCGCGCTGTGCGGTGCGCACGTCGCTGTACTTCTCGGTCAGACGCAGGGCCTGATCGCGGGAGCTTCCGATGCCGGTCGCAAAGACGAGCCGGACCGTCTCGGAGGGGCCGACCGTCACCACGCGTCGCAGCGCGCAGCAGGGGTCGAGCACCGCACCCACGGACCCGCCGAGCGGACCGCCGCGCTCCACTGCAGCTGGGTTGGCGGGGGAGCGCAGCCGTCCGATGAAGGCCGCGCGGTCGGTATCGAACGACCAGTCGCAGGGGGTCTGCTCGCACGCGACCTGATGGAACCCCCACAGCCGCTTCTCGTGGGAGCTGCGCGGGCGACGGGTGAAGAGCACGGCCTCGGTCTCGGCCAGCGCCTCGGTCTCGACGAACAGGTTCGAGAACGACTTATGCGCCTGATCGGACGCCTGCGAGGTGAAGGCGATCTCGAGGTACGACGTGACCTCGAGTCTCAGCGGCTGGTGGCCCTGGTTGGTGAACGCGACGCGACGCACCTCGACGTCGTCTTCCGGCGAGACCGTCACCTCGATGCGGGTCTCAAGAGAGCCGTCCATGCGGGTGTACTCGGCCTTGTCCGGCGCGAAGGTGACGTGGAACTCGCCGTGAGCGCCCGGCATCGGGTTGTGCGGCGCCGAGAAGGTGTGCCCCGTCTCTATGTCGCGGACGTAGAAGAACGTGCCCCAGCAGTCGCGAGTCAGGTCCTCTCGGTAGCGCGTGATCGCGAGGTCGCCCCAGCGCGAGTACCCTCCGCCGCTGTTGGTGACCATCACCGAGTAGCGGCCGTTCGACAGGAAGTGAGTCGCTGGCACGGGCGTGTCGGCGGTGGGGTAGGAGCGGGCGACCGGCGGCGGGAGCTCGCGCACCGAGCGGACGCCGCGGACCTCCTCGACGTGCGGAGCGACCAGCTGGACGTGCCGCGGGACGCGCTCCTGCAGCAGCAGGTCGGCCGAGGCGACGACGGGGTCGGAGTGGAAGCGCGTGAGCATCCTCGCGCCATCAAGCGCGTTGGCGAGCGCGGTGAACGACATCCCCTGGTGGTGCGCGAAGTAGGCCCGCACCACCGCGCGGGTCTGGCCCGCCGGAACGCGGCCCGGCGTGTAGTCGAGTGCCTCGTAGAAGCCGTACTGCCCCTCGGCGCCCTCCTCGCTGAACGCGCGCAGGTTCAGAAGAACCGGCCCCGGCGCGATCGGGAACGCGAGCATCGCGGCGTAGGGGGCGACGACCACGTCATCCGACAGGCCTCGCTTCAGGCCCAGGCCAGGGACGCCGAACGCCTGGTACTGGTAGGTGAGATCGGCGTCCTTTGCGTTGAAAGCACTTTCCGAGACGCCCCACGGGATGCCTCGCTCCGATCCGTAGGCGATCTGGCGGCGCACCACCGTGGCGTAGGTCTCGTCGAGCAGCGTCGCCGGCCAGTCGCGCATCACGAGCAGCGGCATCAGGTACTCGAACATCGATGCAGACCACGACACGAGTGCGCGGCCCTGCGCGGTCTTGGTGAGCGAGCGCCCGAGCCGGAACCAGTGCTCCTGTGGCACGTCGCCCTTTGCCACCGCGAGGAAGCTCGCGAGCCGGCACTCGCTTGCAAGCAGATCGTAGTAGGAGCGGTCGAGCTGGCCCTCGCTCAGGTTGTAGCCGATCGAGAACAGCTGGCGCTGCGGGTCGTAGAGCATGTCGAAGTCCGTGTGCTCCCACATGTCGCGCGCCATCTCCGCGTCCAGGCGCAGACGGGCGAGCAGCTCTACGGCGCGGGGGCGGGCTTCTCGGAGGCCGTCGGCCACTTTCGCGGCCCACTCGGCGAGCTCGCGATCGTCGCCTGCGGCGTGAGCGTCGAGCGCCGATAGTGCGTCCGGAAGCCCCTCGGCAAGCCCGACGAGGCTCGGCACGAACCGGATGAGCGGCGCGAGTGCGGCGTCGCCCGCAGCACGGTGCGGGACCTCCTCGAGCAGCGGAGCCCACGGCGCGGTGCTCTCAAGCAGCAGCAGGGGCGCCCGCAGATCGCGGGCGGCGTCGCCCACCGAGGCCCGAAGCCGCTCGGAGGCGGTCAATGGAATCGGCGGGGACAGCGGATCCAGCTCGGGGAGGGTACCTTCGGCGTCGGCCACGGGCTCGGTGCACAGCCCGCAGTACGCGACGGCCTCGTCGGCCAGGATCGCGAGGCGCAGCAGCAGCGCCTGCCACTCGGCGAGGTTGCCCGGCGTATCCGAAACCTCGAGCGCGCGGTCGAGCCCCTCGAGCGCCTCCCGAGTCCGTCGCAGCGCATCGGGCGGGCCGAGCCGGGACTGTCCGGCCACGAGGTCGCGCAGTGCGAGCCGTACCGCGTCGCGTGCGCCGTCGAGCAACTGCGGTCCCAGCAACGCGGCCTCGCTCGCCTCGAGAAGTCCGATGCGAAGCACCAGCAGGTGGCCGGCGAGGTTGCCGGAGTCCACCGTCGAGACGTAGGCGGGACGCAGGGGCTCGAGCGTGCGGATGTCGTACCAGTTATAGAAGTGACCTCGGAACCGTTCGAGACCGACCATCGTCGAGAGCGTCGCCGCGGATCGCTCCATCAGCCCGGCTACCGTGAGGTAGCCCAGGTCGTACGCGCCGAGGTAAGCGAGGAGCTGCAGGCCGATGTTGGTGGGGGAGGTGCGCCACGCGACGATGCCGCGCGGGTGCTCCTGGAAGTTGTCCGGCGCGAGATGGTGCCCGTCGGGCCCGACGAACGCGTCGTAGAAGCGCCATGTGGTCCGGGCGATGCGACGCATCTCCAGCCGCTGCTCGTCGGTCAGCGGGACCTCGACCTTGGGCGGCGTGGGCTGAGACACGCGCCACGCGAAGAACGGCCCGACGAGCCATATCGCCGCGACGGTCCCCGCCATCCACGCACGCTCGGGATTCGCCACGACAGCGAGGCCGAGCACGCCGAGGGAGCCCAGGATCGCGGGGCCCATCGCTCGCCAGAAGGCCCGGTGCGTGGTGCCGGCGCGCTTCTCGGCATCGGCGGCGGTCTCCCATTCGAGCAGGTGGCGGTGCGAGATCCACTGGCGCCACGTCGCGCGGATCGCGGCGTCGAGCATCAGCCACGCCTGGTGCGGCAGGACCGCGAGAGCGAGGAAGCCGCGCGCGGTGTCCGCCCGGAAGTCCCGGATGATGTCGGGGGCGGATACCGCGAGGCTCACGGTGCGCGTGCGAAAGACCATGGAGTCGGCAAGGGCGAAGTAGGCCGGGAAGAAGACGACGAGCATCGTCGCGAACGGCCACAGGAGCGCCGGCCCCGGGAACAGGATCCATCCGAGGCCGAGGAAGAGCACCGTCCACGGCGGGACCATCGAGCGCCGCAGGTTGTCGATGACCTTCCACCGGTGCAGCGCCGTCAGCGGGTTGGACTCCCAGCGGCCGTTCGCGTCTACGATTCGCGCGCCGAGGAGGGGTACCGTCTGCCAGTCCCCCCGGACCCAGCGGTGGAGGCGCGATGCGGCAGCCAGATAGTTCGCCGGGTAGTCGTCGAGCACCTCGACGTCGCTCGCGAGCGCCGTGCGCAGGAACGAGCCCTCCACCAGATCGTGCGAGAGCAGCGTGTTGTCCGGGAACCGGTCTTCCAGCAGCGCCGAGAACAGGTCGATCTCGAAGATGCCCTTGCCGGTGAACGACCCCTCGCCGAACACGTCCTGGTACGTGTCCGAGACCGCCTGCGCGTACGGGTCGATGCCGGTCGATCCCGAGTACAGCTCGGCGAACCCGCTGCGGCCGGCGCCGGTAAGCGTCATCCCGACCCTCGGCTGCACGAGCCCGTAGCCCGAGGCGACCCGTCGCTCACCGTGACGCCACCTTGCTCGGTTGAGAGGGTGCGCGATGGTCGAGATCAGCTTGCGCGCGCCATCGCGCGGCAGGATCGTATCGGCGTCGAGCGTGATGACGAACGTGCACGAGCGTCTGAATGCAGGATCGCCGAGCTTCGTGGTGAACGACGTGTCCGCGGTCCCGCGCATCTCGCGCACCAGCTCCACGAGTGAGCCTCGCTTGCGCTCCCAGCCCATCCAGACCTGCTCGGCCTCGTTGTAGCGACGCTCGCGTATGAGCAGGTGGAAGGGGCGCACCGAGTGCTCGGCTTCGTAGCGCTCATTCAGCTCGGAGATGCCGCGAACGGCGGCCTCGATCACGGCGCCGTCGTTGGGACCGGCTGCCTCGGCGGATGCGCGGAGGTCACCCACGAGCCCAAAGGCGACGTTGGCGTCGCGGTTCGCGAGATACGCGATCTCGAGGTTCTCGATGACAGACCGCGTGGCACCGACCGAGGACAGCAGCGCCGGCACCACCACGAGCGTGCGGTGGCTCTCGAGCACCGGCTTGCGGTGGTCGAGCTTGGGCAGCACCCGGGCCGGGAAGACCGCCGCCGAGACGCGGTTGGTGACCGCGATCGCGACCTCGGACAGCGGCAGCAGTCCGAGCGCGCACAGCACGGCCGCCGCCCACCACGTGGCGCCGGCCGCGAGCGACGAGAGCGCGAGCAGCGCGAGCAGCGCCACAAGCGTCACGCCGAGAAGCCCGCCGTAGAACAGCTCCCGGTTGCGGAGCGGCCCTCGGAAGATGCGCTCACGACGTCTGGTGCGATAGGCGACGCGCTTCTCGAGCTCGAACCTGCCCGCCCGGATGAGCCACCAGCCCACGTGCCCCCGGACTTCGTCGCTCGGGTCGGCCACGAGCGCCGCGCGGGCGAGTGCAATGACGTGTTCGGCGAGCTCGGTCTCGGTGGGGGAGCAGCGGCGAGCCATGAGCTCGAGCGCATGGCGGTAGCGGTCTCGGCTCTCGAAGTCCATCGACGGGTAGGTCTGTGCGGGATCGTTTCGCAGGATGCGCTCGACCAGCGAGATGCGCTCGAAGAAGGTACGCCAGTCGTAGGCGTCGAGGAAGCGCACACTGCCGATCGCGTTGGCGATCGAGATCTGATCGGCCGCCTGACTCTGCTGGCGTTCCACCGACGCGTGCTCGAGCGAGATGCCGATCGACGCGACGCGGCGCTTGAGCCACGAGTCGACCTCCTCGGCGCCGATCTCGAGGTCGGCCAGCCGGGTTGCGAGTCTGAGGTAGAAGACCTCGGGAGCGTCGGCCGTGGATCGATCGAGCTCGCCGAGCAGCGCCGGCAGAGTGTCCGGCGCGTCTTGCACCGCCGAGACCAGCCGTTCGATCCAGGTCTCCGCGTCGATCTCGGCGCGAGTGTTCTCGACCACGGAGGCCGACAGGCGGCGGACGTTCTCCACCAGGCCGATCCTGAGCATGATCGGGACCGCCCACGCCTCACCGATGGTAAGCGGAGCAACCTCTTGGAACCCGTCGGTGAAACTCAGCAAGGACTCCTCGTCGATGCGGGAGTCGGTGTGGGTGATCAGAGTGAGGAGTGCCTCGTAGATGCGCGGCAGCCCGGCGTGCTCGCCCGCGGCGAGTCGAGGGAGCTCGGTGCCATAGCGCGCGGGGAGATCTTCTCGGACGAGGAGAATCTGCTCTTCGATAAGGTAGTGGTTGTCGAGGAGCCACTCGCCCGCGGGGGTCGCCGCGCGTCCGGCACGCACAGCGAGCGCGAGTTCACGGTTATCGGACTCGAGCGAGGTGGCTGCGCGCTCGACCTCGGCAAGTAGCGGCGTCGTGCGCGGCCGGGGACCGGCTTCGAGCTGCTGCGCGGTCGCAACCCGGCGGGCCTCTTCGGCGAGGCGGTCCGCCGAGAGCAACTCCGCGCGAAGCGGCTGCTCGCGTGTGCGGCGGGGTCGGGTCGCGCCGGGTTCGGAGGCGTTGGTCACGTGTCGCTCCAGATGGCCGCGCGTACGCGGGAGGTTGGTCGGGGGTTTGCTCTTGGACAGGAGTCCAGGGTTTGTTTATGCCCTTCATGAACGATGGTGGGCGGTTGCATCTTTGATACCCCGAGGGGTATAATGTCGCGCAGTGTGGTACGAGACGAGGAGTGGTGCATGAAACCTAAGACGATCCTTTGGGTCGTAATCGGAGTCGCGGCGCTCGCAGCCGTGGTCTTCGGTTTCCAGTCGAGCGGTGGCGGCGGAACGCAGAACGTGGATGCGGCTGGCGCTCAGACGGCCATCGACGGCGGCGCCCAGATCATCGACGTTCGCAGCGCCGGTGAATTCGAAATGGGGCACATCCCCGGGGCGGTCAACGTTCCGGTCGAAACCGTCGGGACCGCAGCCGCAAGCTGGGATCCGGCGGCCAAGTACCTGGTCTACTGTGCCACAGGACAGCGCTCGGCGACCGCAGTCCAGACGCTTGAGGGCATGGGCTTCACCGACATCGCCCACTTCAATGCCGGCATCCAGGCGTGGACCGGTCCGCTCGAGCAGGGCGGCGCCTCCACGAGCGGCCAGACCATCGAGACCGCGGGCAAGCCGGTCATGATCGAGTTCTTCACCAACAGTTGACCCACCTGCACCGAGATGAAGCCCGTGGTCGACGGGCTAAACAAGGAGTACGCAGATACGGTCGAATTCAGGCTCCTGAACGTCGAAGAGGACCCGAGCGGCGTGGAGCTCGCGAACAAGTTGGGCGTCCAGTACGTCCCGACGTTCGTGTTCGTGAACAGCGACGGCGTGATCGCCAAGCAGGTCGTCGGCGAACAGACTGAGGCGCAGATGAAGGCATCGCTGGACGCGCTCCAGTAACGCTCGGCGCCCAATAGCCTGCGCTCGTCACATAGATGCATCCGAGCGGCTCCCACGAGGGGCCGCTCGTCGTTTCGGGCGTTCGAGCGCCCTTCGTGCGCGGTATAGACAACCTGAGGGCGTGAGCCTTGTTGAACCTTCACAGTTTCAGACTCGACCGGGATGGCAGACGAAGACCTCCGTACGGCGGTTTCGCTGAGAGAGTCGGTTCGTACGTCACTGGTTCAATGTTCGTGCACGGCGCTTCTTGAAAGGGAGCGCACAGTAACTACAGGTTCCGATGTCGGCGGAGGCCAGGCATAAGCCCGCGAGAAACCAGGGATGCGGCCCTTGTGCAACGTGGGGCCAAGAGTCCTTCAGGATAGCCTTTTGGAGGGGCACGCAGGCGAAGCGAAGGCCAGACCGGTCACAGCGTGGGGGACGAGACGGCCCCATGCATGAAGGGCGGGCCCGAAGGCCCGCCCTTCGCACGTCTGACGCGTGCTGTACTCAGCGGCTTACAGGGCGTCGGGGCCGCTCTCGCCGGTCCGGATGCGGATGACCTGCTCGACCTCGGTCACGAAGATCTTGCCGTCACCGATCCGGTCGGTGCGCGCGGCGTTGATGACCGCGTCGATGCAGTCCTGCACCTCGTGATCGTGCACCACCGCATAGACCGAGATCTTGGGCAGCAGGTCGATCACGTACTCTTCGCCGCGCCACTGCTGCTTCACGCCCTTCTGGATGCCATGACCCTTCACCTCGCACACGGTCAGGCCGTTGTGTCCGAGGGCGATGAACGCCTCCTTCACCTGGTCGAGCCGTTCGGGCCTCACGATTGCCTCGATGCGCTTCATCTAGACCTCACTCCCAACAGGCACGGGTCGGTGCGAGTGGCCGGTTCCCGTCTCGCCGAGGGAGCCCTCGCCGAGGGGGCCGGAGCCCACCATGTCCGGGTAGGCCAGCACGCCCATCTCGGTAGGGTCGAGACCGGCGATCTCGTCCTCGGCGGTGGAACGGATGCCCTGGACGGCGTCCTGGATCTTGAAGAACACATAGTGCATGCCGAACGACCACACGAACACCGTGGCCACGGCGATGACCTGAGCGCCGAGCTGACCGGCGTTGCCGTAGAACAGGCCGGTGACAGCGCCCTCGACGCCGTTCCAGCCGGCGCCGTACGAGCCGTCAGCGAACAGACCGAGTGCAATCATGCCCCACGCGCCGTTGACGCCGTGCACCGATGCCGCGCCGACGGGGTCATCGACCTTGAGGACGCGCTCGATGAACACCACGGAACCGACAACTAGGAAGCCGCCGATCAGGCCGATGACGATTGCCGCCCACGGTGTGACGAACGCGCAGGGTGCGGTGATGGCCACAAGCCCGGCCAGCATGCCGTTGACCGCCATCGACGGATCCGGCTTGCCCCACAGACGCCAGACCAGGAACATCGCCGCGAGGCAGCCGGCGGAACCGGCGAGGATGGTGTTCGCGATGATGACGGGGAAGCGCAGGTCAGTTGCGGCGAGCGTGGACATACCGTTGAAGCCGAACCAGCCGAACACGAGGATGATCGTGCCGAGGATGGCCATCGGGATGTTGTGACCCGGAAGGGCGACGGGCGTCCCGTCTGCCTTGAACTTTCCAATGCGCGGGCCGAGTACGATGGCGCCCGCGAGTGCCGCGAAACCGCCGACTGCGTGCACGACCGAGGAGCCCGCAAAGTCGACCGCGCCATTGCCGAAGCCGTAGTTGGCGCCCAGGGTCGCGAGCCAGCCGCCGCCCCACATCCACATGCCGAACAGCGGGTACACGAGCATTCCCATGAACGCGCCGAAGGGCAGGAACGCCGAGAACTTCCAGCGCTCGGCCATGCCGCCGGTCACGATCGTAGCGGCGGTGTCCATGAAGACCATCTGGAATAGGAAGAAGGCGAACACGCCCGCGTCGAGGGTGCCGTCCCCAAGTGAACCGAGGAAGAAGCCCTTGGTGCCGGCGAACGCGCTGGAGCCAAACGCGAGCGCCTCGCCTGTCAGCAGTCCCTCTGCGCCGGGCGCCCAAAAGAAGCCGCCCATCGAGCCGAACTGAAGGGCGAAGCCGACGGCCCAATAGGCGAGCGCGCCCACCGCGAAGATGACGAAGTTCGTCATGGCGACGTGGGCAGCGTGCTTCGCGCGGCAGAAGCCGGTCTCGACGAGCATGAAGCCGGCTTGCATGAAGAAGATCAGACCCACGCCCATGATGATGAAGAAGAAGTTGAGGGCGGTCTTGGTGGTACCGAGGTCCGCCGCGATCTCCTCGGTGGTGGGTGCCCCGGCGGTTGCGGCCGTGACCGCGTTGATGCCACCGTAGTTCGAGCCGACCCCGTCGGCCCCGGCGAGCATCGCGAGCGCAAAGAACGCGACGAGCGCCATTATGGCCACGCGGACCGCTGCCTTGGTGAGGATGCCGGGCATCTTGCCCTTCACGGAATCGAAGTCAAAAAGCTTGTCCATGATCGTACGCAACGTCTCCACCTCCTAAGTGGATGACCCGGGTGTTTCGGGTCGCTTTCATGACGTCGCCGTACGTCGTTGGACGGCGGAACCGGGGCCGCGCGTCAATCCCGGGACGGGTCGAATGACCTGCCTCCACGGTAGGGAGCACTTGTTTCGCGGTGGTTTCCGGGCGAACAAGGGTGGGTGAAATCGGGGGTACCCATCGTGTTTCGGTGAGGTGTCGCAGGAGGCGCGTGAGACCTCGGCACGCCGGATGCTATACTCTCCCGCGCACGGGGACGTAGCTCAGCTGGGAGAGCATCGGCTTTGCAAGCCGAGGGTCGAGGGTTCGAGCCCCTTCGTCTCCACCAAAGAATACGCAGGCCGGAGGGCATCACAGCCTTCCGGCCTGCTTGCGTTCGTCACGCTATGGTGGTTTGGCTTTAGATAACTACGGGTAACTAAAGTTCAACAACTGATAACGATGGCTAAAGGCGGTTGGCATGCCTGAATTCGTGAGTGTCCCCGTTCCGGTCGAGCGCGTTCAGGAAGTCTACGAACTGCTTGCTCGTCAGCCGGGTAAGGCTCTCGTCGAGCCCTCAGTAACAGAGGACGGCTACGCGGAGGGCTGGAACCAAGCACTTCTCGACCGGATGCTCATCGAGTCGTCGAGCTCAATGAGACGGATTCTGTGCGTCATAGCCGAGCACGCGCCCGGTTGGGCGACCACTGCCGATATCGCGGAGGCGTCGGGTCTCACGGCCCGGCAGGTGGTCGCTTCGCTCGGGCCTTTCGGGAAGCGTATTCGAGGTCGTTACGGGATGAGTCAGTGGCCGTTCGAAACGCGCGAGTTCGTAGACGCTGGCGTGTTCAAGTACCGCATGTCGCCGGAAACCAGCAACCGAGTCATGTCACTGATGTCGGAAATGGAGACCGCCGACGGCGCTGCCTGACCAAGCGCATGTGGTCTTTGAAGAGCACCCAACCGCCGAAAGGGGCGAAGACGATGACTGATCACAAGGTTGAGGATACAAAGGGTCGGCTCAAGGAGGCCGCCGGAGATGTGACAGGAGACAAGGGGCTTCAGAGGGAAGGCAAGCTCGACCAGGCCAGCGCCGCGACCAAAAAGACGATCGACGACGCCGCAGACAAGATCAAGCGTGCCGTCAACCCGAAGGACTAGCACCCGAGGTCACAGCAAGTCCTCAAGCGGAGACCCGTTTGAACCGTTCCACAGTGGCAGCTTTCGCTCCCACGAGATGAGGCGTTCATCATGGCAAGTGTCGATGCCGGTTCCAGTGCTCACAGGCAGCTCGTCCACACTGAGAGCCACGCTCCAGTCGAAGCGGTCGTCGGCCGCATCGTGTACTACATACTCGGCGTGATCGAGGTGTTTCTCGGCCTGCGTTTTGTGCTGAGGATGCTTGGGGCCAATGCGGAAACCGCGTTCGTTGAGTTCATCTACTCCGTCTCATCGATCTTCATGGCGCCGTTCACCGCGATATTCGAGACCTCGGCCGCCGAGGGTGCGCGGTTCGAGTGGAGCATTCTCGTGGCTATGGCCGTCTACGCGCTCGTCGCGTGGGGCATCGTCGCGCTGATAGAGGCAATCAACCCCCGCCGTTCCTCAGAGACCGTGGAGCGCGTGGAGGAGAGCGAAGACACGACAGCACGTCAGTAGTCCATGTCCGCTCCGCAGACTCGCCTCGGATTGAGGCCGGAAAGGAGGCCGTGATGCCGTCAGATATCAGAATCATTCGGGCGCACGAGTTTATACAGATCAGCCCGGAAGGGTGTCTCGATCTCGAGCAGGCGAAGCGAGTTCTCCTGGAAGTAGCCTCGGTCGCCGCACCCTCCGACAACTACGACGTCGTCCTGGACGTGAGAAACGTGGAGTTCGAGCTCGATTCAGCCGATCTGTGGGAGCTGGCAGCCGAACTTCACATGGTGCGGCAGGCATTCTCGCGAAGGACAGCGGTCCTCGTGCCACCGGAGCAATCAGACTACGCAGGATTCTTCTCGGTGCTCGCCCAGGAGAGGGGCTTCGAGCTGAGTGCGTTCACTCATCTCGTCGATGCGCTGGAATGGCTCGATCGGACCGACGCTTGAGTCGGCACCGACCTTCGATCTGACGATAGGGATGGTCACTATGCTGTGGACAATCATCTTGATTCTGGTCGTGCTCTGGCTGCTCGGCTTCAGCTTCCAAATCGGCGGCAGCCTCATTCATATCCTGCTGGTGGTTGCACTTGTGGTCCTGATCTACAACCTGATCACCGGCCGACGCGGCTAGAGATCAGCGGCCAAGGACGACGTCTACTCCGAACAGCACGAGGTCCAGTTTGCTCTCGGGCAACGAGCTCACGCGGTCTGTCAACACGCCACGGTCGAGCGTAACGATCTGAGAGACGTTCGCGACTGAGTCCTTGGGCAGTCCGGTGGTCGTACCATCGAGCAGCACGTTGCCCGGAGCATCCGCCCAGCGGAGATTGGACGTCAGCGGTACGCACACCACAGTGCCGATGCGGCTGCGGTTGAAAGAGTCACTCTGTACAACGACGACGGGGCGGCGGTAGCCGGGCGCGGAACCGGCCGGCTCTCCAAGGTCGGCCCACCAGATCTCGCCTTGCGCTATCACCACTCGGACCTCTCCAGGGTGCGGCGTGCCGCGTGGTCGAGAAAGCCGGCGTCCGCGACCGGCTCCTCAGCACAAACGGAATCAAGCGCGGCGGTGATCCGGTCTGGCGAATGGCGGGCGACGTACTCCCGAACCGCACGACTGTACAGTTGGCTTCGCGACTGCTTGAGCTCGTGAGCGAGCTTCTCGGCGTCGCTGAACACGTCGTCAGGTATTGAGATCGCTGTCTTCATACCGAAAGTATAACCGCGCATCGCGCGATCCGACAACCCAATTTCGGCTGCGGCTCACGTCACTCGAGGTTGGGTGCCCGAGTGAGGGAGTGGGTTTCGTGTATCGCCAGACGCGGGAACACTCACCCTCACAGGGGCATTGGCCCGACCGACGAGAGGGTGAGCGCATGGGCTCCGACGACCTCAAACGAGAGCAGAAGCAGTTCGAGGAGCGTCTCGACAAGGATGGCGGGCTCCTGATCGAGCCGCATGATTCCGATACGGCCGCCGAGGACCTGCCGCCGGATGACTACGTGAACGACCCCTGGGCCGATGGTGATCGTCCCGGAACCGTCGATGACGTGCCCTACACGATGGGCGTCGAGACCCCGGACGCAGATGACCTGAACCTGGTGCCGGAGGGCGCGACCCACCGGAAAGGAAGCCCCGCTCCCGATGAGGAGCGTGAGGCAGAGCCCGGCCGCCGAGACGAGCGTGACCTGTGGGCGAAGCAAAAGCCCCTCATCACCGAGGACGAGGACGACGGCATCAAGTTGCCGGGCTTCGAGGATGACACGGCGCGTCGCGTGGTCGATGCGATGGGTGACGACGTCGCGGATCCACTTCCGGACGCCCCCAACGGCACGAGCGCCACGGGCAGCGTCGGCGGCCCCGACCATGGGGGATTTCCCGAGCGCGAGTGATCTGCGCCCTGCGCTACGATAGGCGCGTCGTAGCGTCGGGAGGGGTCCTTCAGTGCGCGTACACGTCATCCGGCACGTCCCGTTCGAGGGTCCGGGCCTCATCGCGTCGTGGGCCGAGGCGCGCGGTCACGAGCTGACCTCGTCGTTTGCCCTCACCGAGGAGTTCCCGCCGCCCCGCGAGGTCGACTTGCTCGTGGTCATGGGCGGTCCCATGGACGCCGATGACGAGGTCGCAAGCCCCTGGCTCACCGCAGAGAAGCGCTGGATCGTCGAGGTCATCTCGGAGGGGCGGCTTGTTATCGGCGTCTGCCTTGGGGCACAGATCCTGGCCGAGCTGGTCGGCGGCGCTATCCGGCGCAACGAGCACCGCGAGATCGGCTGGTTCCCGGTGACCCTCACGTCGGCGGGCGCGTCGGACCCGGTCTTCTCGGCGTTCCCGGATCAGGCCGTGGTGGGGCTGTGGCACGGCGACACTTTCTCGCTTCCGGCGGACATTGAACCCGCGCTCTCCACGCCCGCGTGCCGCAACCAGGCCTTCTCGGCCGAGGGTGGGCGCGTGGTCGCGCTGCAGTTCCATCTCGAGTGGGCCCCGAACGATGTGGAACTGTTGCTCGAGCACTGTGCAGGGGAGATAGCATCGGGGCCGTATATGCAGTCAGCGCACGAATTGATGCAGGGCGCGCGCAGCTACTCCGGCGCAGCCGGCGAAGCGCTGTACGCGCTGCTCGACCGTATGGAGGCGCTCGGGCCGAGGGAGGATGAGGGACAGTGACCGCGATCCTCGAGGCTCGCGACTTGGTTAAGCGATTCGGAGACGTCACCGCCGTAGACGGGGTGAGCTTCGAGATCGAAGAGGGCGAGGTCTTCGGTCTGCTCGGCCCCAACGGCGCGGCAAGACCACCACGATCTCGATGATCGCGTGCCTGCTCGCCCCTGACTCGGGCGACGCAATCGTCGCTGGTCACTCGGCGAGCAAGGAGTCGCTCAAGGTGCGCGCCGAGCTGGGGATGGTGCCGCAGGAGATCGCGCTGTACCCATCACTGACCGCGCGCGAGAACCTTATGTTCTGGGGTCGGATGTACGGACTGTCGGGCAAGGAGCTTTCCGAGGCGGTCGACAGTGGACTTGCGATGGCCGGCCTCGAGGACAAGGCGAAGAAGCGCATCGAGACGTTCTCCGGAGGCATGAAGCGGCGCATCAACATCGCCGCAGGCATCCTGCATCGCCCGCAGGTGCTCCTCATGGACGAGCCCACGGTGGGCATCGACCCGCAGAGCCGCAACCACATCCTCGACTCCGTGCGCGAGCTCAACCGCGCTGGTATGACCGTCGTCTACACGAGTCACTACATGGAAGAGGTCGAGGCGCTGTGCGACCGCATCGCGATCATCGACCACGGCAAGCTGATCGCGCTCGGCACCCTCGAGGAGTTGCGCGCGCTCGTGGGTGACGAGGACGTCATCCGCATCGCACTCGGTGACGGACTCGCCGAGCAGCCCGAAGACGTCGTGGCCGATGACGCTCCTGCGAGCGCGGAAGCCGAGCGCGCGCTGGGCGCGATACGGCAGCTGGGCGGGGTCACGCGTGCCGAGGCGACCGCCGCGGGTATCGAGGTCATCGCTCCTGATGCGGCCGCGGTTCTGGGCGGCATCGTCGAGGCCGTCACGAGCGCAGGCGCTCACGTGCGCGCGGTCGAGATCGTCGAGCCCAACCTCGAGAGCGTCTTCCTGCACCTCACTGGCCGCGGGCTGCGCGACTGATGATGCGCGCGTTCCACATAGCCTGGAAAGACGTCCGAGTGTGGCTGCGCGACGTCGCCGCACTCGGCGTGCTTCTGGGCATGCCGGTGGTGCTGATCTTCATCCTCGGCTCGGCGCTGGGCGGAACCACCGACGGCGACATCACCATTCACGTCGGCGTGGTGAACCTGGACGAGGGTTACGATGCCTCCAGCCGACTGCCCAGCCGGCCGGGCGCGGAGGCACCCGCTGAGCGCTTCCTGCTCGGCGACGAGCTCACCGACCTCCTCACCACCGACGAGCGACTCACCGAGATCTTCACCGTCGAGGAGCTCGATGATGCCGAGGAGGCGCGCGAGCAGGTCGCTGCCGGTGACCTGGCAGCCGCCCTCGTGATCCCGCCGAGCTACTCGGAAGACGTGTTCATGACCGAGCCGGTGAAGCTCGCGGTCTACAAGGATCCGGGCCAGGAGGTCGCCGCAGGCATCCTCGAGAGCGTGGTGCGCTCGCTCGCCGCGCAATACGCCGCGGCGTCGGTCGCGGTACAGACCGTGCAGGCCGTGGGCGTCGAGGCTGGCGGCTTTGCCGCCTCGGCGACCAGGGACCCGACGATCTGGCCGATGCTTCAGGGCATCGCGATTTCGCGCGCGACCGCCGAGGGGGCGCTCGAGACCGTCGCCGTCGACGAGCAGACTGCCGCGCCCGACATCGAACTTCGCGCCATCGACTTCTTCGGCCTGTCGATGACGTCGATGTTCCTGATGTTCGGCGCGATGTTTGGCGCGTTCGCCACCATCAAGGAGCGCCGCGAGCAGACGCTGTCGAGGCTGCTGGCGACACCCACGAGCGCGCTGTCGGTCACCGGCGGCAAGATGCTCGGCATCTGGGTCCTCGGCATGGCGCAGTTCACGGTGCTGTACGTGTTCACACGCTTCCTCTTTGGCGTGCAGTGGGGTGACGACGTGTTCGCGATCTACGTCATCGCCGCCGCCGAGATGCTCGCCGTCACCGGACTCGCGCTTCTCATCGCGTCCATCGCCAAGACCGAGCGTGGCGCCGGCGGAATCGGGCCGCTCGTCATCCAGATCCAGGCGCTCATCGGTGGCGCGTTCTTCACCATCACGGTCCTGCCGCAGTGGCTCCAGCCGATCCGCTACTTCTCTGTGGTGGGCTGGACGATGGAGGGCTGGAGCGCGGTGCAGATGAACGGCGCGGGCGTCGGCGACGTACTCGGGCCGATCGGTGCGCTGCTCGGCCTCGCGACCGTCTTCTTCGCAATCGGCTCGCTGCTGATGGGGAGGCGCGGATGAGACGCGTGCTGGCCATCGCGCAGCTCAACCTGCTCGAGATCTTCCGCGACCGGGCCGAGCTGGTCGGCGTCATCGTGCTGCCGCTGCTGCTGACGTTCGTGTTCGGCACCGCGTTCGGCTCCGGCGGCGTCGAGCGCCCGCTCGAGATCCTCGTCGACGACCAGGACGGAACGCGCTATTCGAAGGCGGTCATCGTGCTCATCGACGACGCGGTCGCCTTCGACGCGAAGTGGGTTCCCGCCGAGGAGGCGCGCGCCACCGTTCGCGAGGGCGACGCGCCGGTCGCGGTCGTGATCCCCAAGGGGTTCGGCGCCGCGATAGAAGCGAGCGAGACCGCGACCGTCGAGGTCGTGCACGACCCGGCGTCGCAGCGCGGACAGGCCGCGCTCGAGGTCGTGCGGGGCGCAGCGATGCGGGTTGCGACCAACGTGACCGCGGCGCGGGCGAGCGAAGACGCCTACAAGGTGCTGGCCGCGACGACGCCCGAGGGCCCCGGACGGCCGCTCGACTTCGTGCCCGGCTTCGCAAACGCGTACAACACCGCCGATGATTTCTGGTTCCCCGAGGCGCCCATAGACGTCGACGCCGCCTACGTGCAGCTCGAGGGTAGCCGGGCCGCCGAGCTCGAGGCGCCCGCCAACACGCAGTACTCGGTCGGCTTCACGGTCTTCTTCGTCTTCATGGTCGCGCTCGGCAGTGCCGGAGGCGTGCTCGAGGACCGCGAACTAGGCACGCTTCGCCGAGTGCTCGCCGCCCCCGCGCGCCGTGCCGAGGTACTCGGCGGCAAGGTGGTCGGGGTCGCGCTGGTCGCCGCATTCGAGGCCGCGATCCTCGTGGGGCTCGGTGCGGTCGTCTTCGGCGTGCCATGGGGAAGCGACCCGCTGGCCGTCTCGGTAATGCTGCTCTCACTCATCCTCGCGGCGACAGGCCTCGGCGTGATGGTCTCGGCGCTCGTGCGCACCCGTAGCCAGATGAGCGCGATCGGACCGGTGCTCTCGACCGCGCTCGCCATGCTCGGCGGGTGCTACTGGCCGATCGAGATCACGTCGCCCACCATGCAGACGGTTGCCAAGCTCACCCCCACAGGCTGGGCGGTCATCGGCCTCAAGGACGTGGTCGCGCGGGGCATGGGGCTAGAAGCGGTCCTGCTCCCGGCGACGCTCCTGCTCGGTTTCGCGGCCGTTACCATCGCGATCGGCGTCACGCGGCTCAGGTTGGAGTAGTCTCTCCTACGTGAACACGCGACCCGACGCCCGCACTCTCATCATCATCGCGATCGCCCTCGTCCTGTGGGCGTCCGCGTTCGCGGGCATCCGCGCGGGCCTTCAGAGCTACGGTCCCGGCGAGGTCGCGCTCCTGCGTTTCGGCACCGCGTCGCTCGTGCTCGCGGTCTACGCCCTCCTGACGCGCATGCGCCTTCCGGACCGCCGAGACCTGCCGGTCATCGCGCTGGCCGGGTTCCTCGGGATCACCATCTATCACGTGGCGCTCAACTACGGAGAGCAGACGGTCATGTCAGGCGCGGCAGCGCTGCTGATCTCGGCGTCGCCGGTCTTCACCGCGCTGCTGTCGTCGCGGTTCCTCGGCGAGCGGATGTCGCGCGCGGGATGGTTCGGCGTTGTGCTGTCGTTCGCGGGCGTCGTGCTCATCTCGGTGGGGGAGGCCGGCGGGCTGAGCTTCAACGTGAACGCGCTGCTGATCCTGCTCTCGGCCGTGGCGACCTCGCTCTACATGATCGTGAGCAAGCCGCCGCTCAGGCGCTACTCGGGGCTCGAGTTCACCGCCTACGCGATCTGGGCAGGCACCATCCCCATGCTCGTGTTCGCGCCCACACTGATCGAGCAGATGCAGGTCGCCGCGCCGGCCTCGACACTCGCGGTCGTCTACCTGGGCATCTTCCCGGGGGCGATCAGCTACGTGCTGTGGAGCCAGGCGCTCTCGAAGATGCCGGCGAGCTCACTCGCATCCTTCCTGAACTTCCAGCCGGTGAACGCTGCCGTGATCGCCTGGTTCTGGCTCGGCGAGGTGCCGACGATGCTCACGATCGTGGGCGGCACCGTCGCAATCCTTGGCGTGTGGCTCGTGCAGTCGCGCGGTCAGGTGCGTTAGCGCACCTCGAACCGAGCCAGCCCCTCGGGCTCCTCGGCGAACTGCTCGAGCGAGGTGACGACGGCGCGCTCGGGACCGTGCGCGGACCACGCGACTATGCGGGCCACCGCGTCGCGCTCCCCCTCGAAGACCGCCTCTACGCGCCCGTCGGGGAGATTGCGAACCCAGCCGCTGACGCCGACGGATGCGGCTTCTCGGCGGGTAGACTCTCTGAACCAGACGCCTTGGACCCGGCCCTCGACGATCACGCGCGCACGTTCCGTTCCCACACCGACACCTCCGTGAATCTGCCGCCGGGTATAATGGATGCATTCCCGTATCGAGGAGCAGCCGTGCCTATCGTTCGCATCGACATCCAAGAGGGCAAGTCGGTCCTCTACAAGCGCTCGATCCTGCACGGCGTGCGAAGCGCGCTCACCGAGGCGCTCGGCGTCCCGGACGACCGTATTATGCAGCGCATTATCGAGACGCCGGTTGACGATATCGACGCCACGGAGATCAAGTCCGACCGTCTCACCATCATCGAGATATCGATGCTTCCGCGTCCCGCTGAGGTCAAGGAGAGGCTCTACACGTCGATCTCCAAGCACCTGGGATTCGAGCCCGGAATCGCCGAGCACGATCTGCTCATCCTCATCAACGATCCCGCAGCCGAGTGCTTCTTCATCAACGGCTTCATGCAGTGCACCCCCGCTGCTCCCGCCGAGGAGACCTCATGAGCGAGGCCGCACTCGAGGCCGCGGACGGCAAGCGCAAAGAGATTCACGCTTACCCGCTGGGCGAGGAGATCGCCAACAGCATCACGCACGGGATCGGCATCGTCGCGTCGCTCGTCGCGCTCGTGTTCCTCGCGATCGACGGCTACAACACCGGCAACACCGCCGCGCTCGTGAGCGGCATCGTCTTCGGCTCCTCGCTCGTGCTGGAGTACACCGCATCGACGCTCTATCACGCGTTGCCCGCGCCCGGGGCGAAGCACGTATTCAAGATCATCGACCACGCGGGCATCTACCTGCTCATCGCCGGCAGCTACACGCCGTTCTGCGTCGTGTCACTCGCCGACTCCGGCGGCATCCCGCTGCTCATCGTCATCTGGTCGATGGCGATTCTCGGAATCATCGTCGAGGCATTCTGGGCGTATCGGCCTCGCTGGGTCTCGGTGACGATCTACCTGATCATGGGCTGGGCGGTCGTCTTCACGCTGCCGGCCCTGGCGCGCACCCTCGATCCCGGTGCGCTGTGGCTGCTCGCCCTCGGCGGCGTCGCCTACACCGTCGGGACGCCGTTCTACATCTTCAAGCGGGTGCCGTACTTCCACATGGTGTGGCACCTGTGGGTCATTGCGGGTAGCGCGCTTCACGTGCTCGCGGTGCTGCTCTACGTCTTCTAGGAGTCGCTACTCGGCCGGCTCCTCTCCCGGCAGGAACGCGTCGTTGCGGTAGCCCCGCGACTCCCAATACCCCTTGAAGGCCACGTCGTCGCTGACCTCGATCTCGGTGACCCACTTCGCCCACTTGTAGCCGTAACGGTCTTCGGCGACGACCTGGAACGGGAAGCCGCGCTCCGGCGGCATCTCGATCCCGTTCATCTTGTACGCGAACAGGATGTCGTTGTCGCGCACGTAATCGAGCGGCAGGGACGTCGAGTAGCCGTCGTAACAGCGGAAGATCACGATCTCCGAGTCAGGGTCGTAGCCTGCCTGGTCGAGCAGGTCGGTAAGCTTCACGCCCTCCCACAGCACGTCGACGCTCCACCCCTCGACGCAGTTCATGCGCACGAGCTTCTGGTAGCGCTGTCGTTCGAGCACCTCGTCGTAGGTCAGCGACAGTGGCTCTTCGACGTTGCCGACCACCTTCAGCCGGTACTTCTCGAGGTCGACCTCTTGCGGGCCCTTGATCGAGTTCTCCCGGAAGTCCTCGACCGAGCCGAGCTTGGCGCCCTTGTACTCCTCGACCTCGACGGACTCGAGCGTGATGGGGCCAACGACCTCCTCGGCGGGGGTGCTGGGCTGCTCGGGCAGGGGGATCATCAGCGACCCGTCGCATCCCGTGATGACCGCTGCCAAAAGGCAGGCGGTCGTTGCGAGAGCGAGCTGTGCGAGTCTCCGGTTCACGAGGGGTATCTTCCCCTCGACCAACAAGGAGGTACCGTGTCGGCCACGTACGAGATCACTCTCCAAGACAGACGCCTGTGTGCCGAGGACATCGTGCACCTCATATTCGAGCGCCCCGACGGATACGAATTCAAGGCCGGTCAGTGGCTGCGGCTCAGCCTGCAGACCGCCGAGGGGGAGCAGACCAAGACCTTCTCTCACGCGTCGGCACCTTCCGATACGACACTCGAGGTGGCGACCCGTCTCTCCTCGAGCGCCTTCAAGCAGGCGATGGTTGCGCTCGCGCCAGGGGACTCGGTGACGATCCTCGGCCCCGGCGGCCGGTTCCTCCTCCCACACGATGCCGAGAAGGTCGCGTTCCTCATCGGTGGCGTGGGCATCACGCCTATCCGCAGCATGCTGCGGGATGCGGCGAGCCGTGGTCGTCGGTTCGCCGACGCTGTGCTTGTCTACGGCAATCGCGATGAATCGTGCGAGCCGTTCCTCGACGAGCTCACTGCGATGGGGGACGTCGGGCTTCGGGTCGTGCGCGTGCTGGAGCGCCCTCCCACCGAGTGGGACGGCGAGTCCGGCTTCATCACGGCTGAGATGGTGCTGAGGCATGCCGACGCAGGGCGCGACCGCCTGTTCGTGGTTGCCGGACCGCCCGTGATGGTTGCCGCGATGGGCAAGGTGCTGGACGACCTCGAAGTGTCCGAGGACCACCGACTGGTGGAGTCGTTCGGAAGGCTTGAAGGCTGACCGCTCGGCGTGCGATTGGGGGAAGAACCTTACAGGAGGCATCCGGCCTGAACGTCGTTGGGTGGGAGGAACACAGATGGGGCTTTTGACCCGCACGTGTAACACCGAGCAGATGAATGCATTTCGCATCTTCGCCCGCTTCTTTGTCATCGTCGGCGCGATCTTTTGGGCGTCGATGGTGTGGGGAGCCCGCTGGGCCTATCAGGGCGCTCCGTTCAGCGAGGCCCTCAGTGGCGCGCTGATGTATGCAGGCATCATCGCCGTCGTCTTCATCATCGGCCTGTTCTACGAGTACCTGGCGGCTGTGATCCTGGCTGTCGGATCGGCGGCGGTACTTGGTGTCGGCGTGGTCGCAGGATGGGAAACCGGCGTGTGGGCGACGATGTTCTTCTTCTTCGTCCTGCCGATGATCGTGGCGGCAGCTCTGTACGCACTTGCGGCGCGGATGCAGCGGATCTGCGAACTATAGCGACAATCAAGCATCGTTATAGTTGCAGGTCGCACGCGAAAATGCCGCTTGTCCTACCGCTTGTCCTCGCCGTACCCTGATGAGCGGCATATTGCTACCGTTTGTCGCGAAACGCGAGGCTGGCGCGTCACCAGGGGCTACACTATCGATGCTGAGGCTCATGGCGTTCGGGGCCGGGCGCCGTTGCGCGCCTGCTTTGCAAGAGAGGGGAACGTCGCAGGTTGTATGACCTCGAGGGGGTCCTTGGACCCAACGTCATACAGTTCGTTGAGCGCCATGTCGGCTCACTGCTGGCGTGGGATATCCTCGTCTTCTTCCACCGCAACCCCGATGCCGTTCTCGACATCGCGGGCTTGGCATCACGGCTGGGACGTAAGGTCGAAGAGATCGAGCCGGAAGTGGATTCCCTGTGCGACGGGCGGATCCTCCAGTGCGCCGGCGGCCTCGTCCGCTACAAGCCGACCCCGGAACTCCGCGAGCAGGTGAGCGAGTTTGTCGATGCGTGCCAAGACCGCGGCCGACGACTTGCGCTCATCGCTCTTGTGCTGCATCGCATCGGGCGCGTCAACGACGAATAGCGGCGCCTCTAGATCTTGTCCGATACCTCGACGTTGAGAGCGTCGGGATCGATGACCTCGACGATGCGAATCTCATGCTCGGCGAGATCCACGTCCTCACCAGAATCGAGTTCGCGGCCGCGCGCGTCGTAGGCCAGCCTCACCACCGGTGCGAGCGGGTCTTCACCCTTGCTCACAACCACTCCGACGGTCTGATCCGACAGTCGCACCATGCATCCCACCGGGAACACCCCCAGCGCGTTGGCGAACAATCGCGCGAAGAACGGGTCGAGCGTGGTGTTCGCTTCGCGCAACACCTGCACGATCGCCCGGTCGGGGGTAAGCGCCGCGACCTCGCCCTCGGGATTCGTGAGGTTCTCGTAGCGGTTGGCGATCGTGACCATGCGGCTGTAGGGGTGGGCTACGTAGTCGCTCGCGCGCTCGGGCCAGCCGGTGCCGTCCGCGTACATGTGGTGCTCGTAGGCCACGAGCATCGGAGCCGGGTCCTCGAGCGCGACTCGCTGCAGGATCTCGGCACCGACCTGCGGGTGCATGGTCCTCATCGGCTCGCGCTGGGCGGGATCCTCCAGGTCGAACGCGGTCTTGCCGACGTCGTGAAGCAGCGCCGAGAGGCCCAGCGACGTGAGCCCTTCCTCGGGAAGCCCCAGCCGCTGACCCAAGGCGATCGCGTAGATCATCACGTTGAGCGAGTGGAAGAGGCTGTGCTCCTTGGCGCTGCGGATCGTCGCGAGGCCGAGCACCGCCGACTGGTCGGCGAACATTCGCTCCATGACGTTGACCACGAGCGCGCCGGTCTCCTCCAGGTCACCGATTCCGGCTGACTCGAATCGCTGCTGGAGTCTGCGGGTGATGGCGATGATGCGCTGGTAGAGCGCGCGGTCCGCCTCCCGGAGACGATCCCGCTCTTCCCGCTCCTCGTCTATCTCCTCTTCGAGAATCGAGACGGTGACTCCCGCAACCTCCCGCGCTGCAAGCTCGGCCTCGACGTCGAGCTCAGGCGACGGCTTGAGTGAGAGCACTTCGACGAGCCCCAGCGCGTCCTGCGTGCCGAAGCCGGGGTGGAAGGCGAGGGACTCGATACGCCTCGACTCGTACGCCTCGGCCACGGAGCCCGAGCCGGTGGTGTCCTCGGGGATGACCACGCTCTCGTGATAGAGGCGACCCTGATACCAGTTGAGGACGAGCGTCCCCGCCATGGTTGCCTCGCCGACCGCTGCGACCAACGCGTCGAGGGCCTCCCCGTGAGCAGGGTGTGAGGGCGGGTAGAGCTGGACGGCCTTACGGCCGCCCGCGATCGCGGTGACTACGGCAGCAGCGCTCATCGGCTTGCTCCCTTCGCCCGCGCGGCGATCGCCTGTTGGACCAGATCCTGCACTTCAGCATAGTGGCCGCGCTTGATGAGCGCCCGACGGCCGGCGAGCTTGGCAAGCGCTTCGTCGGCGATCGGATCGGAGATGCGAGCGAGCCCGGTGACGATCTCGCGCGCGAGGGCGAAGTCAGCGCCGTCGACGTCGATTTCGCCGAGGCGTGCGGCGAGCATCTGCCCGGCCCCGGGCATCGCGGACCTGGCCAGCGAACGAGCCGCGGTGACCGCGACCTCCGAGCTCGGGTCGCGAAGCGCCTGCGGCAAGATCCGCTCGGCTACAGGGCCGCCGGCCTGTGCCAGACCGGTGACGACTTCTCGGCGGGACTGCTCGTCCGGCCGCTTGGCCAGCGCCTCGATAGTCTGGATGGAGCGGGCGTCGTTCTCGGCGACGAGCCGAGCGACAAGGCCCGAGAGCTGGAACCACTGTGCCTGAGGCGCGAGTTTGTTCAGCAGGTCCACAACACGCCTGCCAAGAAGCTCCTCGGCCTGTGCGATTCCCTCGGCCTTGTGGGAGATCGCTTCTGCGACAAGAGCGCTCGCACCGGCCTCTCCGGCGAAGCGCAGGATCGCGCGCGCGTTGTCAGCCTGGGATGGGTCGATCGTGACCGCCGACAGGAGCGCGGCCATCGAACGCGGCCCGACCGCGACAGAGAGTGCTTCCCGGAGACGTGCCGAGAGCTCCGGCCACGGGCCGCTGTCAGTGGACTCGCGTCGGGCGAGCTCTGTGATGACGTGGGCGGCAAGAGGCAGGTCGCCCTGCTCGATGAGGCGAGGCACCATGCCTGCGAGGCTGGTGGCGCTTTGCATGAAGAGCTCGAAGTCGGTCTGCTGGCCCAGCAGCGTCATCATGGTGCGTACGCCGGCGGCGCTGATGGCGTTCCCGGAGCCCGCGACTGCGTTGCGGGCCCGCTCGATCAGCTCCTCCGAGAGAGTCGAGGCCTCGACGACCGCCCGGTACGTGCGATCGGAGTCCGCGAGCGAAGGCTCGGGCTCGGGGGCCTCTCGGACCTCGATCATGTGCTCCAGGAACGCCGCCTCCTTGGAGGACTTGCCGGCGCCGGGAAGCATCGCCTGCACCTCGGCGCGAACCTGCGCCGTGACCTGCTCGAGCGGGAGTGCGGTGAGTGCGTTGGACAGCGAGAGCATGTTCTTGCCCAGGTCGCCGCCCAGAATCGAGCCCGCGATGTCGACGGAGTCCAGGAAGCGGAACATGCCGCCGGTCAGGTCGCGGGACGGACCCGGATCGAGCGCGAGGTCGAGAAGGGCGTCCTTGCCCTCGGAATGCTGGTTGAGGAATGCGATCGACAGTGACTGGAGCATCGTCTCGAAGCCGCTGGGGCCGGAGACGCGAACGAGCTCCATCAGGCCCTCCTCGAACGCCTTTGGATCGCCGGCCGACGCAGCTGCGAACCATGCCGAGAGCTTCTCGGGGTCCTGCACGAGGCTGCGGAGGAACTCGTCGATGTCCTCGTCCTCGGCGGGGCCGATCGTCTCGACGACCGTGAGCTGGACGTCGACGACCCTGATGCGCTCGACCCCGGCTGCAAGCAGCGCAGTCGAGATGCCGCCTTGTTCGCGCACGTGTGCCGGATCGAGCTGCATGGTCTGCAGGAACGCCAGCACCTGATCGGCGTCGCATCCCGGAACGATCGAGAGCTCAGCGATACCGTGCTCGCGCATCTCGGTGACTAGCTCGGGTGTGCCCATGCCCGTTGCCAGCTCCTCGCCGCGCGAAGCGAAGCCGTCGCGCGTGAGGGTGAAGGAGATGACCGGCTGACCTGTGCCGAAGATGTCCACGAACGCATCGAGGGCCGCGTCGATGGACTGCCGCGGGATGGGGCTCGTGGGAGGGTAGAGGCGTAGGGATTTCTCGGCGGTGGAGAGGGCCCGCACGACCGCACTGAGGCGACCGGTCTCGTCGGACCCTATCACGCGCACGCACCTCCCTGAGGACTTTGACGGAAGCGGCGTGTCAGCCGCGTACTCCATAGTATCGGGCAACTGTGGCGAACCGTTAACCCTGCCGTTTCGCCCGTACATCTGCTGGTAAGGTAGTCCGCATGAACACAATCATCGTGCAGATCCTCTTCATCCTCGTACTCATCGCGCTAAACGGCTACTTCGCAGCCGCCGAGATCGCACTCATATCCGCTCGCCGGGCTGCCCTCAAGCACCGCGCTGACGAGGGCTCACGCGGCGCGCGCGCGGCCATCGAGCTGACCGATGACCCCACAAGCCTGCTCGCGACGATCCAGATCGGCATCACGCTGGTCGGCTTCCTCGCGTCGGCAGCGGCCGCCGTCTCTCTGTCCGTCCCCATCGAGGAATGGCTGGTCAGCCTGGGAATCCCGTGGATCTCGGGTATCGCGACGGGGCTCTCGGTCTTCCTCGTCACGCTCGTGATCTCGTACCTGTCGCTCGTCTTTGGCGAGCTGGTCCCCAAGCGCCTCGGCCTTGCGCGTGCCGAGCAGGTCGCGGTCTCGGTCTCGGGGGTCATCAAGTTCGCCGCGCGCGTGACGCGCCCGCTCGTGTGGTTCCTCACGGTGTCCACTTCCGTTGTCGGCAGGCTCTTCGGGCTCAAGGGCGACGGCGGGCGACCGGGTGTCTCGGAAGAGGAGATCAAGCTTCTGGTCACCGAGCAGGGCAGCCTGCTCGAGGAGGAGAAGCGGATGATCCACGAGATCTTCGAGCTCGGCGATACCGTCGCGCGCGAGGTCATGGTGCCGCGGGTCGACATGGTGCTCGTCGAGGACACTTCCACGGTGAGCGAGGCCGCCAACGTCATGCGCGGCAGCGGCTTCTCGCGCGTGCCGGTGTTCCACGAGGATCACGACCGTATCGTCGGGGTCGTGCTGCTGAAGGACCTCGTGGGGCCGCTGAGCGACGGCCGGGGTGCCGATCCGGTCACCGCCCACACCCGCGAGCCTGTGTACGTGCCGGAGACCAAGGGCATCCTGCCGCTTCTCTCGGAGATGCAGGCGCACCGCAACCAGATCGCCATCGTGGTCGACGAGTACGGCGGGACGGCCGGCCTCGTGACGGTGGAGGACATCGTCGAGGAGGTCGTGGGCGAGATCGCCGATGAGTTCGACCGGGACCGTCGCTTCGTCACCACGCTCGGACCCGACAGTTGGGTCATCGAGGGCAGGCTCCCGATCGAGGACGCCCTGAGCATGGGGCTGCCGGTCGAGGAGTCCGACGAGTACGAGACCATCGCCGGCTGGCTGCTCGCCAAGCTCGGTCACATCCCCGTCCCCGGTGAGCGATTGGCGCACCACGGGTACGAGTTCCGGGTACAGGCTATGCGCAGAAGGCGCGTCGCGCGCTTGCGCGTGCTGAGGGTCGTACCAGGAGGGGACAGAAGAGATGACGACGGAACAGCCGAACCCGCCGAGTGACGTACCGCCGCCGGCCGCACCACAACCGCCCGCTGCCCCAACACCGCCCGCAGCTCCGCCTCCCGGCTACACTCAGCCGCCCGCTGCGCCCGAGCCGCCCGAGCAGAAGCGCACCGGGGGCCTGACCGCCGGTATCACGCTGATAGTCATCGGCGTGCTTTTCTTGCTGGCACAGTTCGTTCCCGGACTCCCGTGGTGGGGCATGTGGCCGCTGATCATCGTCGCGGTCGGCGTCGTGCAGGCGGTGACGCCGGGCAAGGACGGCTGGGGCGTCGCGCGGCTCTTTGAGGGATTCACGACTATCGCGTGGGGCCTTTTGTTCCTCGCGATCACAACGGGGCTCATCGGCTGGAGCGTGATGTTCACGCTGCTCACGCTATGGCCGGCGCTGCTCATCGCGCTCGGCTTCGAGCTTTTGGGCAAGGCGCTGCACTCGGACTGGTTCCGCGCGCTCGGGTCGCTCGTCATCATCGGCGCGCTGGCATGGGCCGTATCAATCAACATCACCGGAGTGGGCGGCGTCGCCTGGTTCGGAATGGGTGATCCCGATGGCGCCACGATCGAGATATCCGAGCCGGTCGGCTCCACGGAAGAGGCGAGCCTGAAGCTGGCCGGCGGGGCCGCCGACATCGCGATCGGAGCCGGCGACGAACTGATACTGGGCGAAGCAACCTCACCGTTCGGCGAGCCGACCTTCGATATCACGCGCGCGGGAACCTCGGCGGACCTCGAGGTCACGCTCGGCGGAACCAACGGGGTCGTCATGTGGCCCGGCGGTTCCTCGGCGGGCATGGACGTCGACCTGTCCGATGAGGTCTTGTGGGACGTGCTCATCGAGACGGGCGCGGCCACGGTCGAGGCCGATCTCTCCGAGCTCGACGTGTCCTCGCTCGACCTGCGTCTGGGCGCGACCGACGTGACGGCGAAGCTCGGCGAAGCGACGGTGTTTGGCGAGCCCTCGCGCGTGGAATTGCGGGCCGGCGTCTCGTCGGTGAACCTCGATTTCCCGGACAACGCCGAGATCCGCGTGGAGTCCGAGAGCGGCCTGACCGGCCACTCGATGGGCGCGGACCTCGAGTCGCTCGGCGGGAACGTGTGGGAGACGCCGGGCTTCTCGGAGGCAGAGGAACGCGGCAGGCCCGTGTGGGTGGTCGTCATCCGTTCGGGCGTCGGCTCGGTCGACATCGATGAGTACTAGGAGGACGTCATGACTGACCAGCACCGTCGATCGGACTGGACGCTGATCATCGCGGTTGGGCTCATCGTCGTCGGCGCATGGCTGCTCGCGGGCCAGCTCTTCGGCAACTGGTGGGAGCCGATGCGTCAGGTGATCTCGTTTATCGGACGCATCGCGTGGCCGCTGATGATCATCTTGCTCGGCGTGCTGCTCATCGTGGCGGGCCGCCGAGGAGGCGCGCCGGCCGACACGAGCGGCAAACGACTTTACCGCTCCCGCAGCGACCGTATGGTCTCCGGCGTCCTGAGCGGATTCGCCACCTACATCGGCATGGAGCCCACGCTGCTCCGAATCGTCTACGTCGTGCTCGCCATCGTGACCGGCTTCGGGCCAGCGCTGCTGCTCTACATCATCGCGACGGTGATCGTGCCCGAGGAGCCGCTCGCAGCGCCGCCCGCGGCACCGCAGTGGCCGACCGGCGGACAAGAGTACGTGCAGCAGCCGCCCCCCGCACCCCAGCCGCCTACCCCGCCGGCGCCGCCCGCGCCGCCGCAGGGCTGACGCGTGAGCTGGGAGATCGCCGAGGCGCCGCCGACGGTGCCGGGAGACTGCATCGATGCGCACGTGCACCTGTTCACGGTAGGGCTGCTCAAGGAGTATCTCGAGTCGCAGCCCCCCGAGGCGATGGGCCGCTTCCGGCAGGCGCTCAAGGAGCGCAAGTTCGGTCGGCGCGGCGACACGCTGCCCGAGATGTCGCCCGAGCAGACCGCCTGCTGGTACGTCGAGCGACTGCACGCCGCCAACGTCACCAAGGCGCTCGTGGTCTCGATCGCCGAGGACAACCAGTGGACCCGCGACTTCCTGGTCGCGGCGCGCGGTCACGTGCACGCGCTGTGCAACATCGATCCGCGGGCGCCCCACGCCGCCGACCTGCTGGAGCGAGAGATGGCCGCAGGGTTCCGCGGCGTGAAGCTGCTCCCGGTCAACCGCTGCTTCAACCTGAGCGACCCGGCATGCCGCCCGTTCTTCGAGAAGGCCGCCGAGCTCGGTGCGAACATCATCATCCACTACGGCGTCTCGGTGGATCCCGGCGGGGACCTGCGCTACGCCGACCCCATCGACCTGTCGCCGGTCGCGCGTGACTTCCCCGAGATCACCTTCGTGATCGCGCACTTCGGCGCCGGCTGGCTCGACCAGGTCCTCCGGCTTGCCTACGCGCGCTCCAACGTGAGCGTGGACACGAGCGGCACCAATAACTGGCTCGACTTCCACGTGCCCAAGATGACGCTCGCCGAGGTGTTCGAGGCCTGTCTGGTTTCGATCGGCCCTGAGCGCATCATGTTTGGCACCGACTCCGGCACGACCGCTCCGTACCGCACCTGGATTCGCTACATGCAGGAGCGCACGCTCGAAGAGCTGGGGGTGAGCGACGCCACGCGCGACCTGGTCATGCGAGGCAATGCCGCTCGCGTCTTCCGTCTCGATGAGCCGCTGCTCGCAACGAAGGAGTGAGACCGATGGCTGACGACGTCAGGGGCCAAAGCTACGACGAGTTCGTGGACTGGGACGCCCGACTCAAGCGGGAGGGCCCCTTCTTCCGCGACCTGTTCGAGCGCGAGGGCGTGAAGAGTGTCATCGACGTGGGTGCGGGAAGTGCCCGGCACGCGATTCTGTTCGCGACCTGGGGACTCGACGTGGTAGCGGTCGATCCGGACCCGGACATGCTCGCCCAAGCCCGGGAGAATGCCGAGCGCTTCGCCCCCGAGATCGCAGCCGGGGGAGGCTCGCTCAGCATCGTCGAGGGCGGCTTCGGCGAGCTGCACAAACTCGGCCTGGAGAAGGCCGACGCGCTCACCTGCACGGGTAACGCCCTTCCGCACGTGGCTGGCCGACACGGGCTGACCGAGACGCTCGCCGACTTTGGCAGCGTGCTCGTGCCCGGAGCGGTGCTCGTGCTGCACCTGCTGAATCACGGCGCGCTGCTCGCGAAGAAGCCGCGCGCGATTCCGCCCAAGGTCCGCGACACAGCCGAGGGCACGAAGGTGTTTCTGCGGCTCATCGACTACCCGGCGGGCGGCGAGTTCCTCGACTTCGACTTCGTTACGCTCGTGAGAGACGATGCGGGCGAGTGGAGCATCACCAGTCGCAGGTCTCCGCACACGGCCATCTCGGCGGAAACGCTCAAGACGGAGCTGCCGTGCGCGGGCTTCCGCGAGCCGGAGTTTCTCGGCGGGCACGATGGACATGCGCTCGCGGACTCGGACGAGTCGATGATCGTGGTCGCCCGAAGGGGCTAGGCGGTCCCGTCGATCACGCGGGGGCCGAGCCGGCACGAGCGGCCCAGGACCGCGTCGCATTTCGCGATCGGGACGGTGAGCCCGTCGGGTGCGCATCCCTCGGGAAGGGACCGCAGGGCCGCATACAGGTGGCACAGCGGCAGTCCGGCGACGTTCTGGTAGCACTCGTCCTCGGTGACGGCGGCGACCTGTGCCTCGATGTTGTAGGCGCCGGCGCAGCCCAAAAACGTCCCCATCGCCATCCACGCCTCGATCTGGCAGTCCGTGAGGTCACGCATCTCCACGTCGGTGATGACCGCGAAGGTCCGCGGCGCGTCCTCACCGGGGCACAGTATCGCCACTCCGGTCACCACCTGGTGGGTTCTGCCGGACAGCGAGCGCAGCATCCGCCACGCGTCGGGCACGTCGCGCGGCTTGCCGAGCAGGTCGTCGTCGTGGAACACGAGCGTGTCGAAGCACAGCACCGGCGAGTCGGTGCCGATACCCTCGGCGCGCGCGGCGAGTGCCTTCTCCTCGGCGAGCGAGGACGCCATCGCGGCGGGGTCGTTCGCGAGCGGGGAGTCGAGGCTCTCAGGGGTGTCGACCGCGGTCGTCGCGAAGGGGACGCCGAGCCACTCGAGCAGCCGTCGCCGACGCGGTGACTGCGACGCGAGAACGAGCTGCTGTGCGCGGTCGGGTGAGAGGTCCATGCGCGGATGATACCGCGAGCAGCGGACGCGGCCGAAATGCCTATAATGTGAGCGCTGGGGTCTTATCCGCCCCACACGGGGGATTTGAGGAGGGTCAGTGGCAGAGAGCGACGCGCCCAAGGTGCCCGCGGTCATCGAGCGCTTTGTGAAGGCGCTTGTCGTCACAAAGAAGGCGGTCGAGCTCTATCCGCCGGCGAGCACCATTCCGCGAGACACCTCTGAAGACGCGGTCACCGTGTTGCGCGAGGCGCTTCGCGAGCGGCCCGAGCTCAAGTTGACCATCTCGAAGTCGGGACTCTTCTACTACGAAACCCCGATCTTTCCCGAGCACCCCGCCTACACCGCCTTCGCGCAGGAGCTGTACAACCGGCGTCTCGCAGACGTGCGCTTCCATTCGGGCACCGAGGCCCGAGACATCGTGTCGCTTCTGTCGATACTCAAATACACGCCCGAGGAGATAGACGCGTCCGGTGGCTTTGAGAGCCGGTTGTGGGACCTCGGGGTCTCCAGCATCACCGTCTCCGAGGCAAACGTCGCCATCGTCGACGCCGCTGCGCTCGCTGCTACGGAGTCCGACGCTGCGACCGCCCCGCCGCTCACCCGGAAAGAGATCGACGAGATGCTTGCGGCGGCCTACGGTGGCCGTCCGCGTGATCAGCTGACCGTAGCCCGGTTCCTCGGCGACTCGCGCGCGGTGGCGGACTACCTGCGCACGACGTTCACCGGTAGCGGGGACCTTCCCGACCTCATGGGAGTCGGCGAGCGCTTCGCTGAGTTTGCTGAGATCGCATACGAGGTCGGCGGGCCCGAGGGCAGGCATGCGCTCATCCAGTCGCTCGGCGCCGCGCTCGAAGACCTCGAGCCGAGCCTGCGCCGTTCGCTTCTGATCGAGGAGGTCCTGCCCGAAGCGCGCACGAACGAGGCGCTCGCCGCGGTCGTCCGCCAGATGGACATCGACTCGGTGTGCCGCATGCTCGTGGAGGAGATCGACACCGACGGAGCCTCCCGAGACGGCCTGGCGCGTGCGATCCGCAATCTCGCGCTTATCTCAATCGCCGATCGCGATGAGATCGTGTCCGCAGCGGGCGCCGCGATGGTCGGCGCCGGCATGTCCGAGGGCGTGGCGAGCGAGGTGCTCGAGATGGCCTCGCCGAGCCGGCTGACGGTGCGCGAGCGCTCAAGTGCCGGCGCCCAGTCCGAGCGGCCGGCGGACGCGATCTTCAAGCTGATGGACATGGCCCCGGCGCCGCAAAGGACCGTCTCGTCCGAGGACGATCCCGGCCTGGCGAGGCTTCGCGAGGAGGCGCGCAGGGGCGTCACCGACGGCGACGTCATCATGGCGCTCGTCTCGCTGGTCGCGATCGACCCACGAGAGAGCCAGTTCGCGTCGACGATGTCGATGCTCGAGGACTCGCTCGACATGCTGATCTCGCGAGGAGAGATCGACATCGCCGCAGACTCCGCCGATGCACTTGCGGCCGCCGCCGAGAACCCCGAACTCCAGCCGGAGCAGCGCAAGCGGCTGCAGAAGGCGATCACCCGTTTCTCGAAGACCGAGGACGTCAAGGCGATGGCGAACGCGCTTCGCCTGTACCGTCCGGGCTCCGCCGAGTACGAAGGCGCGCGGCGTCTCATCGAAGCACTCGGCCCGCTGGCGATCGAACCGCTGCTCGACCAGCTCGCCGACGAGCAGGACATGACGGCTCGCAAAGCGTTGGTGGACTTGCTGAGCGGGATGGCGTCGCAGTACACGCAGGAGCTCGGCGAGCACGTGGGCGACTCCCGCTGGTACGTCGTGCGTAACGTGGTGAGCATCCTCGGCTCGACCAAGAGCTCGGCGAGCCTCAACTACCTGCAGCGGACCATCCGGCACCCCGAGCCGCGCGTGCGGCGTGAGACGGTACGCGCGCTGTCGGGCATCAACGACCGTCTCGCCCACGAGATGCTCATCGCGACGCTCGAGGACGACGACGCGCAAAACGTCCAGCTCGCCGCCCGCTACCTCGGGATGACCGGCGTGCGCGGAGCCATCCCCAACCTGGAGCAGGTCGCACGCGGTGACGGCCGCGGTAACCGCGATACCGCCCCGCGCGTGGAGGCGATCGAGGCGCTCGGCAAACTGGGCGCCACCGAAGCGATGCCCACGCTCGAAGCGCTCGCGGGCAAGCGTTCCATCATCGGTGCGGCAAGGGCCCGCGAGCTCAGGGCCGCGGCCGAGTCCGCGATAACCCGGGTGCGTCAGGGAGGTGCGCGGTGACCGACGAGACGATGGGGCCGATCGAGCCGATCGGCGACGACTCGGAGCAGGTCGGGCAGAGCCTGCCGGCCGGCAGCCTGCGTTACTCGCAGGCGCAGGTGCGGCGCGCCCGTGCGGTCCTGACCCGGCTCTACGCTGTGCGCCGTGCGTCCCGCTTCTACCCGCTCGACCACCCGGCGGTGCTCGAAGGCGCACAGGGACTGCTCGACGGCGCTCGTGAGTACCACGATGAGGGCGTCGACCTGAACCTCGGCTTCTTCGAGGGCGAGATCCTGCTGGGAGAGCAGCTCCTCACCGAGGAGAGCGTCCTGTTCGACCAGCTGGTCCGCGACATGACTTCAATCGGCGTGGGCTCGATCACCATCGGCAGGGGCGCGACGTTCGAGGAGCTGGCCAACGCGCTCAAGATCCTGTGCGCAGACATGGCCGACATCGACCGGCTGGGCGGTCTTGAGGTGGCGATCTCGTCTCTTGGCTTCACCAGCATCACCATCGGGTCCGTGCGAGCCGTCGAGCGCGTAGACACCGGTGCCGGCGACTCGATCGAAGAGGCCAAGGGCACCTATAACGGCGCGGTCTCGCTCATGCGCGAGATCGACCGGTTGATGCGCGTGAACCGCAACGTGTCGTCGTCGAAGGTGAAGGGCGCGGTGCGCTCGCTCGTCGACAACGTGCTCGGTAACCGTCACGCGATGCTGCAGCTCACCGGTCTGAAGAACTACGACGAGTACACGTTCTATCACTCGGCCAACGTGGCCATCCTGTCGCTCGCGCTCGGCTCGACGATCACGACCGATTACCGGTTCCTCTCTTCGCTCGGCGTCGGCGCGCTGCTGCACGACATCGGCAAGCTGTCGGTCGATCTCGACATCCTCAACAAACCGGGGGCGCTTTCACCCGACGAGTGGTCGTTCGTACGCGAACACCCGACCCACGGTGCCGAGATGGTCGCCATGCTGCCGGGCGTCGACAAGTCCGCGGTGGTCACGATCCTCGAGCACCACATGCGCTACGACAAGACCGGTTACCCGGCGCGCACGCCGCTCCGCCACCAGCACCTGACGAGCCGCATAGTCGCGGTCGCCGACAGCTACGATGCGATGACGTCGCGCCGCTCCTACTCGGCGGCGCGCGTCCAAGACGAGGCGATGGCGCTGCTGGCGAAGAGCTCCGGCAGCTCGCTCGACCCGGTGCTGGTGCGCCTGTTCATCCGGCTCATGGGTGTGTATCCGCCGCGTTCGGTCGTCCGTCTCTCCGCCGGCGAGATCGCGGTCGTGCTGCACCCCAGCGATGCCGATCCGATGCGCCCCGTCGTGCGTATAATCGCGGCACCCTCCGGCGACTTCATCGACCCGGTCGACATCGACCTGACCACCGCTCCTGAAGTGAGCGTCCGCGGCTGTATCGACCCTCAGCTGCTCAACATCGAAGTCGACGACTTCGTCTAACCCTACAAGGGGGAGTTCTTCGTGGCATCAAGGCGAATCCGCTTTCTATTGGCCGCCGCAGCCGTCATCTTCTTCGTCGGACTGCCCCTGATTACGTGGGCCGCGACGGTGTGGACCGACTACCTGTGGTTCGTCGAGCTGGGCCACGAGCAGGTCTTCGTGGCGCGCATCTGGTCACAGATCGTGGTGGGGGCGGCGTTCTTCGTCGGAAGCTTCCTGCTGCTCTTCGTGAACATGCGCGTGGCGCGCAAGCTCGCCCCAAGAGCGATGCCGATCGGCATGCCCGAGGCGATTCCCGTCCAGTTCGAGATGTTCATCGAGCGTATGCGGACGGGCTTTGGGCCGGTTCTCGACAAGCTCATCTTGTGGGGCTCGCTGGGACTCGCGTGGTTCATCGGCCTGGGCATGTCCCAGCAGTGGGAGACGTTCAGGCTCGCCCTGTCTCGGGTCCCGTTCGGGGTCACCGACCCGCAGTTCGGCGTCGACGTGAGCTTCTACGCCTTCGTCCTGCCGGCCCTCGAGCTTGTCGACTCATGGCTCTTTGACGTCCTGATCCTGACTACCATCCTGGCAGCCGTGGTCCATCTGGTGGACGGCGCGATCCAGCCCTGGGCACGGCTCAAAGGCTTCGCTCCCCACGTGAAGGCGCACCTGTCGGTTCTCTTCGCGCTCATCGTCGCGTCGCGCGCGTTCTCCTACTGGATCGACATCTGGAACCTCAACTTCTCGCCCCGAGGGCAGGTGGTGGGAGCGTCCTACACCGACGTGCACGCCCAGCTCCCGGCGTATCGGATCCTCATCGTGATATCGATCGTCACTGCGCTCGCGCTGCTGCTCAACATTCGCTACCGCGGGTGGCGTTTGCCGGCTATCACGCTGGGTGTGTGGATCGTCGCCGCGATCGCTTTGGGCGGGGTGTGGCCCGGCCTTGTGCAGCGGTTCATCGTCGCTCCCAACGAGTTCGCGCGCGAGGAGCCCTACCTTGAGCGCAACATCGACATGACGCGTCGCGCGTTCGGCCTCGACCAGGTCAAAGGAACCAGCTTCCCCGCATCTGAAGACCTGACCGCCGATGACATCCGAGAGAACCAGGGCACGCTTTCGAACGTCCGCCTGTGGGACCCGGAGGTCGTGCAGCAGAGCTACACCCAGCTCCAGTCCATCCGTCCCTATTACGACTTCGCGGACGTCGACGTCGACCGGTATGAGGTCAATGGGCGCAGGCGTCAGGTGCTTGTCTCGGCGCGAGAGATGAACTCGTCGCTGCTCGCCGAGCAGGCGCAGACGTGGCTCAACACTCACGTGGTCTACACCCACGGCAACGGGCTCGTCATGAGTCCGGTCAGTGAGGCGGACTCACGCGGCCTTCCGCACTTCTACGTGGGTGAGGTGCCTCCCAAGGTGCGCAGCGACGTGGCGAGCGGCAGTCCCGATCTCCAGATCGACCAACCGCGCATCTACTTTGGTGAGGACACGACCGAATACGTCATCGTGAACGCCAACGGGATCGACGAGTTCGATTATCCGCAGGGCGAGACGAACGCAACCTCGCGATACGACGGCTCCGCAGGCATCGAGATCGGCGGCTTCGCGCGAAGGATCGCATGGGCGCTCAGGCTCGGCTCGAGCCAGGTGTTCTTCTCGGGATACGTGACGCCGGAGAGCCGCGTCCTCCTGCGACGCGACCTCGACTCGCGCCTCGAACGCCTCGCGCCGTTCCTCAGCTTCGACACGGACCCCTATCCCGCGCTCGTGGACGGACGCGTCCTGTGGGTCATCGACGGCTACACGTGGACGGATCGCTATCCCTACTCGGAGTACCTCCCGGACTCCGACGTGAACTACATGCGCAACTCGGTGAAGGTGACTGTCGACGCCTACAGCGGCGAGACCACCCTGTACGCCTTCGACCCCGACCCCATCACCGAGGCGTGGCGCGACATCTTCCCGGGCCTCATCGTCGATGCGGACCAGATCCCGGATGGCGTGCGCGAGCATCTGCGCTTCCCGCAGGACCTTTTCGAGGCCCAGGCCGAGATCTACCGGACGTATCACATGACCGACCCCACCGTCTTCTACAACAAGGAGGACCAGTGGGAGATCCCGGGCATCCGCCAGGGTGAGCCGATGCAGCCGTACTTCGTGCTGTCTCAGTTGCCGGGCGCCGCCGAGGAGCACTTCTACCTCTTCCAGCCCTACACGCCGCGCAACCGCGACAACATGATCGGCTGGATGGCAACCTCGTCGGACCCGGGCAACTACGGCGAGCGGACCGTCTACCTGTTCCCCAAGGAGCGGGTGATCCTCGGCCCCGAGCAGGTCTCGGCACGCATCAACCAGGACCCGGTCATCTCACCGCAGCTGTCCTTGTGGAATCAGCGCGGCAGCTCCGTGCTCTTTGGCAACATGCTCGTGATTCCGATCGAGGACTCGATCGTCTACATCCAGCCCATCTTCCTGCAAGCCGAGCAGACCGCGATTCCGGAGCTCACCACGGTCGTCGTCGCCTATTCCGACAAGGTCGAGATGAAGCGCTCGCTCGTCGAGGCGCTGCTCGCGGTCTTTGGCGAGGGCGGAGGCAGCGCCGAGGAGTCGGGCACCGCGACGCCGGACTCGGGCGGGAAGATCGCCGATGCGGCACGGGCCCAGCAGCTGTTCGAGGATGCCATCGCGGCACAGCGCGCGGGCGACTGGGCGGAGTATGGAGCGCTCATCGAGGAGCTCGGCAACGTGTTGTCGGAGCTTGCCGGAGTCGAGGCGACGACGACCGCCGAGTGACGCGGCGGTTGCCGCATTTTGTCGGGATGGCAACGTAACTGCTATACTGCCGCGGGGCATTGAAGAGACAGAAGCCCGTTAGCGTTCGGCCAAGCGACGACCGGGATGGCCGAAGGATCTGCGCGAGCGGTGCTCTACCCGATGAAAGCCCGGTTGGATCGGCCGACGAGGTCCGTGCTTGAGACGGACGCAGTTAGACCGAGCAGCAGACCACAGATCCGTCGCCAAGAACATATTGCTTTCGCGGCACACGACGATGGCCCCTCGGGCCTCCGTGCCGGACGCGAGGCAGCAACTCACCCTCATCATCACAGCAGCTGTCTGGGTCTATCTATGACCTCTTGCGCCTTCCGGGCCTTCGTCACCCCTGTTCCCGACCCGAAGGACATCGTTTGATTTCCACTAAACAGATCACCCGATTCGTGACCGTTGCGGCCGTTCTCGCGGCCGCCGGCGCCTCACTCACGGCTGTTGCTTTCGGCCTCGGCGTCCTGCCCCCCGCGCGTGCTTACGCGGTAGAGGCACCCGGTCCCGCGATGCTGGGCGTCGACCCGGCTACCGCGATCTCGCTCGGCCCCGAGGTGGCGGTCGAGGACAAGTTCGATGAGGTCGTCGTGACGTCGGTCTCATCAGGCGCCTCGAAGGCGCTGATGGCGCCGCTCAAGAAGTCCTCCGCTCCCAAGAAGGTCAAGCCTGCGGCGAAGCCGGTGAAGCCTGCAGCGAGGCGCACCGTCGTCAAGGCGTCCGGCTCCCGTTCCGGATGGCGCACCGCCAGGGTCTCCTGGTACGGGCCCGGCTTCTACGGCAACACGATGGCCGGCGGCGGCACTCTCCAGCCCGACTCAATGGTGTGCGCGCACCGCTCGCTGCCCTTCGGCACCAAGATCTCGTTCAAGTACAACGGCCGCTCAGTGACCGCAGTTGTGCAGGACCGCGGGCCGTACGTGTCCGGGCGTACCTTCGACCTGGGCCCCGGCACCGCAAAGGCACTCGGGTTCGGCGGCGTGGGCGACGTGCAGTACAGGGTGATCGGCAAGTAGTCCCGCACACATAGAGCCTGATGACAGGCGGCGCGGGAGAGTCCCTCCGGCGCCGCCTGTTTTGTGCGGCGGGAAGGCGGTTCCACCTGCCGTTTGGGGTACCTTACCAACGTAGAACGAGCCACTAGGAGGGCAGATGCCCGAGAACGAGCCGACCGAGGCCCCGCAAGAGGAGCCCGCTGCTCAAAGGGTCACCACTATAGATGCCGCGGCCGATCTCCTTCAGATGGTCGTGGACTTTCTGCGTCAGGAGACGGAGGGCCTGGTACGCGAGAAGGTCGTCATGCCGACGCAGCAGGCCGGCATGGTCGTCGCCTTCGCACTGGCCGCGGCCGCCGTGCTCGCGCTGGGCGTCGCATTCATAGCAGTGGCAGCCCTGCTTGTGCTTGCCGAGTGGCTCGGCTGGCCGCTCGCACTGCTCGTCGTCGGTCTGGTGCTCATCGCGGGCGCAGCCGGTTTCAGCACGGCAAAGGTGAGGAGAATGCAGAGATGAGCGCCACCCCAGCCGGGCCAGAGCCCGTTGCGAAGATCACTGTCGAGGACCTGAAGCATCGCGCCGAGGCCGTGAAGGACATCGCTGTCGTGCAGACGAAGCAGGGTGTCGCGGCGGTCGTCGAGGACAACGCGACCAGAACCCTGCTCATAATGGCGGGCGTCGTGGTCTTGGCGGCTTCGTTCGCGTTCTATCTCGGCTCGGCCACGAGAGACTGAGTCACGGATGAGCGTCCTTGTCATCGAGCGCGTCGAGGTCGGCGCTGATCGCGTCGAGGCGGTGGTCAGTGTCCCTGACCGCCGCATGATGCGCACGTCGAGCGTCCCCGGTCTGCCTGCAAAGGCGTTCGAGCTGTTGCCGGGTTTCGCTCGTCACCGCTGCGAGAACGATGACGGCGCCGCGTTTCGTCTCGAACTTGCCGATACCGAGACGCCACACCTGTTCGAGCACGTGACCGTCGAGCTCATGGCGCTCGCCGGCTCACCCCGCTCGCTGCGAGGCGAGACCTCCTGGGACTTCGATACCGACGGGCTGGGCCGTTTCAGGGTTCGAGTCGCCTACGACGACGACCTCGTCGCGCTCGGAGCTCTGGGTGCGTCATCTGACGTCATCGACTGGCTCTACGACGAGGGTCCCCGCCCCGACGTCGATGACATTCTTGCTCGGCTCAACGCCGTGCGTCACCACGCGCCATCGCGCCGCGCGCCAGTATTGGGCTGATTACCTCCCGTTTGACCTGCTAGCGAGCTCGATGCTAGAGTGCTCGACACACTCGGCGGGTCGAACCGCCGGGACTGGACACAGGCACAACGGACGTGAGGGAAGAGGGCCGCTACGGCCCAGCCACCCCTCCCATGTCCTCCGCCAGGGCGAACAGCCGGAAGCGGATCGGCCCCGGACCGGTATCCCGGGACTTGAGGCTCGCAGCACCGCTCACCCGGCGACGCGAGCGAAGATAGGTGGTACCGCGACGCCCCCTCGCCCTATCAGGCCGAGGGGGTTTTCTCATATCTGGGGTCCGTGCTGCGGTCCTCGGGGGTAGGTGAGACACATGGGTACTGCCAGGGTTGTGTTCGACAGGTGGGGGGATCGCTACGCGTCGCGGATCTCGGGCGTGCGCTCGAGCGCGGTACGCGATCTGTTCGCGGCGGCGTCGCGCCCCGACATGATCTCGTTCGCGGGCGGCATGCCCGACATCAACAAGGTGCCTGCGTCCGCCGTTGCACAGGCGGCGTACGACGCGGTGCTCCATGAGGGCGCACAGGCCCTCCAGTACGGCTCCAGCGAGGGGCGTCCGCAGTCGCGGGCCATCGTGGTCGAGCTCATGGCCGAGAACGGCGTGCGGCTCTCGGCAGACGACATCGCTATCACGGCGGGGGCACAGCAGGCGCTCGACCTGATCGCGAAGGCCTTCATTGACCCGGGCGACGTCATCATCACCGAGGGCCCCACCTACGTCGGCGCCCTTCAGGCGTTCTCGGCATACCAGCCCGACATCCACCACATACCGCTCGACGCCGATGGCATGCGCATGGACCTGCTCGAGGCGGAGCTGCGGCGGCTCGGACCGCGCGGCGCCAAGTTCATCTACACGATTCCGAACTTCCACAACCCCGGCGGCGTCACGATGAGCGCGGAGCGCCGCCGGCGGCTGATCGAGCTGTCGCGCGAGTACGACATCCCGATCGTCGAGGACGACCCGTACGGCCGCCTGAGATTCGAAGGCGGGCACGTCAAGCCGCTGAGAGCTCTCGACGATGAGGTCATCTACCTCGGCACTTTCAGCAAGATCTTCGCGCCCGGCCTGCGCCTGGGCTGGGTCACGGCACCCAAGCCGATCCTCTCGAAGATCCTGCTGGTGAAGCAGGGCGCCGACCTGTGCGGCTCAGCGTTCGCCCAAGTGACCGCCGAGCGCTACTTTCTCGGCACGCGGTGGCGCAAGGTGCTGCAGGGGCTTACTCGCGCCTATGCGGAGCGCCGGGACGTGATGCTTGACGCGCTCGACGAGTTCTTCCCGCCCGAGGCCTCCTGGACGCGGCCCGAAGGCGGCTTCTTCGTCTGGGTCGAGCTGCCGCCCTACGTCGACTGCTCGACGATGCTCGCCGAGGCCGTGGAGAACGGGGTCGCGTTCGTAGCGGGGGACGGCTTCTACGCCGATGGTCGCGGTCGCAACTGCATGCGTCTCGCGTTCTGCTACGCCGAGCCGGACAAGATCCGCGAGGGCGTCGAGCGCCTCGCCGGAGTCATCGAGGATCGGCTTGAGCTCTACCGCGCGTTCATCTCGGCGGGTGCGATCGTCGTGCCCGAGGATGGCGCGGCATAGTCTTCGTGAAACCGGGCCGAGTGCCCGAGAAGGAGGGTGTTCGGATGAGGGAGAAGATCGCCGTGCTCATGGGCGGCCGGTCGCTCGAGCGGGAGGTATCGCTCGCGAGCGGGCGCCACGTGTGCGAAGCGCTTGAAGCGCTGGGCTACTACGTGCTCGCGCTCGACATGACCGCCGATCTGGTCGAGACGCTGCGCAGCGAGCGACCCGACGCGGCCTACATCGCGCTTCACGGCAAGTACGGCGAGGACGGCACCATCCAGGAGCTGCTCGAGTTTCTCGGCATACCGTACACGGGGCCGGGTGTGGTCGCGAGCGCGCTCGCGTGGGACAAGTCGGTGGCCAAGCACCTTTTCGCCGAGAACGGCATCCCCACCCCCAAGTGGGTGACGCTCACCGCGGATGCGTTCAAGGAGATGGGTGCGGCGACCGCGCTCGACCTCATCGGCGACGTGGTCGGAGGGTTCCCGGTGGCGGTGAAGCCGTCTCGGCAGGGTTCGGCGCTCGGGTTCCGGAAGGTCGAGGCTGTCGAACAGTTGGCCGACGCGTTGCTCGACGCGCTGTCCTACGACACGGCCGTGCTCGTCGAACGCTGGGTGGACGGCACTGAGCTCGCGGTGACGGTGCTGGGAGAGGGGGAGACGAGCGAGGTGCTTCCCCCGGTGGAGATCGCCGTGAGCGAGGGAGTGTACGACTTCGCGGCCCGCATGTCGGTCGATGGTGCGGACTTCTTCGCGCCGGCGCGCGTGAGCGATGCGGTCGCCACCGCGGCCTGCGACGTGGCGCGTGACGTGCACCTTCTGGTGGGCTGCCGCGACGTCAGCCGAGTGGATCTCGTGGTCGACGGTGACGGCCGCCCTTGGGTGCTGGAGTGCAACACATCTCCGGGAATGACCGAGACCTCGTTGCTTCCGATGGCCGCCGCCGCAGCGAACATGACCTTCCAAGATGTGGTATCAAAGGTGATGAAATCCGCTCTCGCACGGGGTTGATTCGGGTATAGACCCATAAGGTCCCGACAAGCGGAGACCCGCTTTTGTCGTTCAGTGTCACATGCATCGTTTACGGAGGTGCTTCAGGATGTACGACTACCGTCGTGGGGGTTCGGTCTTCGGGGCGTTCTTGCTCGGAGGGCTTGTCGGCGCCGTTCTCGGTCTGCTCTTTGCTCCGCGCTCCGGTCGCGAGACGCGCGAGATGATCGCCGACAGGGCTGAAGAGTACTGGGGCGAGGGCGTCGAAATGTACAACACCGGCAAGGACAAGGCCGTCGAGGTGTACAGCACCGGCAAGGACCGCGTCGTCGAGACCGCCGAGCAGGCGCGTGACCGCATCGAGGAGGCTCGGGGCCGGCTCAAGGAGCAGGTCGCGAAGTCAGCCGAGGGCGCCAAGGTCAAGGTCGAGGAGATCACCCCGGCCGCGAAGGATGCCGTCGACAGGGCAGCGGCCGCCGCGAAGTCCGGCGTCGAGGTCGCAGGCAGCAAGACTGCCGGCACGCTCGACTCGGTCGCCCAGAAGGCGAAGGGTCCTGACGTCGTGATTCCGGACGTCGAGCTCTAGCCGGAGGCACAGCGGGTACGAAGGCGTTACTATCGAGGCCGGCCCCTGTTCGGGGTCGGCCTTCGTCATTGGAAGAGGCGCTGTGGCAACTTCGATGCTCGACATCTCGCGCAGGCGCGTCGTAAACGAAAAGGGCAAGTCGCTCGGCAAGGTGTCCCACGTGCTGTTCCACCCGGAACGCTCGGAGGTCGTCGGCTTCGCGATCGAACCGCCGAGGATCCTCTACGTCTACGACCGCAACGAGCGCTACCTTGCGCTCGATCGCACGCGCACCGTCGACGGGCAGCTTCTGGTGGAGGGCTCGGCTGCGTGGGGCAAGCAGGCCGCCAAGCGTCTCGGCATCTCCTGGGATGACAGCGTGATCTGGATGGGGATGCCGGCTCGTACGGCCGGCGGAGTGAAGCTCGGCACCGTCCGAGACGCGCTCTACGACCCCAAGTCCGGCGTACTTGAAGCCGTGGGACTTACGGGCGGCGTGACCACCGACATGGCGCTGGGCGTGCGCGACCTGCCGGCGCGCCTGGTCGTGGGCTTCAACGGCGACCAGATCGTCATCGCAGACGAGGCGGTAGAGGTCGACACCACCGGTGGCGCGGCCGCTGCCGCAGGCAAGGGAGCCGCGATCGCGACAGCGAAGGCGGCTGACGCCGGCAAGAAGGCGGCCGAGGCGGCTGCGGTGGCTGCGGCGTATGGCTCGGCGGCGGTCAAGGTGGCCGCGAAGAGCGAGACCGGCAAGAAGGTCGGCGGCTGGCTCAAGGCCCTCAAAGACGAGGTCGTTGACGCCATGGGCGATCCGGACGACGAATGACGCGAAGACTGAGACCACTGGGCGCGAGCGACCTCGACCGGCTTCCGGCCGAGTGCGCGAGCTGCAGGTTCTGGGAGACCGAGCGGATGCTGGAGCGGCGCTGCGGTGTCGTGTGTGACCGAGAGGATCAGGCGGCGTGGTTCGAGGGCGTGGTCGAGCAGTGGGGCGACTGCGGTCGGGCCGCCTATGAGGACGACGAGATGCTCGGCTTCGTAAAATACGCGCCGAGCCGCTACTTCCCGCAGGCTCTGACCTTTGCGTCGGCGCCGCTTGATGGGTCGGTCCCGCTCATCGCGTGTCTGCACGTGTCGCCCGATGCCCGCCACCACGGCCTGGGAAGCGTGCTGCTCCAGGCGGCGCTGCGCGACCTGGTCAAGCGCGGAGAGCGCAAGGTCGAGGCGTTTGCGACGGCGGAGAAGCCCTCGGTGCTCGAAGATTCACCGATGCTCGGCATCGACTTTCTTTTGCGGAACGGGTTCACCGTCTCGCGGCCCGATCCGCGGTATCCTCTCATGCAGCTCGAGCTCCGATCACTCGTGACGCTCAGCGAGAACATCGAGTCGGTATTCGAATCGTTGAGGTTCCCGCTGCGGGTTCCCCGCAGGGAGCCGGCAACGTGGATGAAGGGACGATAGGGTGTCAGAAGCTCCTCGCAAGTCCGGTTCGCGCGAGCGCGTCCGGGCGTTCCTGTTGATGCACGGCCTCGAGCAGGGCGTCGTCGAGTTCGAGCAGTCGACAAAGACCGCACAGATGGCTGCCGATGCCATGGCCTGCGAGCTCGGACAGATCGTCAAGTCACTCGTCGTGCTGGTGGACGAGTTTCCGGTGCTGGCTCTCGTTGCGGGCGACCGCCGGGGAGACCTCGACGCGATCGCTGCGGAGGTGGGCGGCACGAAGGCCAAGATGGCCGATGCCGACGCGGTGCGCGAGGCCACGGGCTACGCCATCGGCGGAGTGTCCCCGTTCGATCTTCCCGTGGGCCTCACCGTTCTCATCGACGACTCACTCGGCCGATTCGAAACGGTCTATCCCGCTGCAGGCACGCCATCATCGATGGTTCGTATGAGCCGAGAGGACCTGCTCCGCATCACGGGCGGGTGCGTGGCACGCATCTCGCACTAACTGGCTGCGGTCGCTCTCGCGAAGGGTCTTGATGCACACCTCTCACATATCCGCTGCGCGCGCGGCGTTCTTCGGCGCCCTCGCGCTCTTCCTCCTGGTGCTCTCCGCGATAGTCGTGGCGGGCTGGACATCGTCGCGCCCGGTCAAGCTGGTGGTGGACGGAGTGACCGTCGAGGTTGCCCAAGGGACGACCTGCTCGGACCTGATTGCCGCAGGGCTTGTGAAGGCTCGAGCAGGTGACCTCATCGGCGTGGACGGTTCGCTGGTCGCGCCCCGGGGCGGCGAGCCGCCGGTCCTCACACGTAACGGCTCGCAGGCGCTGCCGTGGCAGCGGATCTTCGATGGAGATCGCGTGGAAAGCGCGCCCGGGCACAACCGTGTCGAGTCGATGATCTCGGTGGATGAGTCCGTGCCTTTTGAGACCCGCTATGAGGGTCAGGGCTCGATCATGCGGATGTCCGCGCTCGGCGCGCCCGGCGTGGTTCGCGTGACGCGAGGTGCGATCTCCGGAGCGGAGGTCGCACGCACCGTCGTCAGCGCGCCCGAGGACGCGGTATTCGTGCGCTCCGGACCCGCGAAGGGCGCGAAGCTCGTGGCGCTCACCTTCGATGACGGCCCCGAGCCCGGTCAGACCGACGCGGTGTTGAACCTCCTGCGGGACAACAACGTGAAGGCCACGTTCTTCGTGCTTGGCGACCGGACCGGGCGCCACCCGGAGCTCGTCAAGCGTGCCGCCGACGAGGGTCACCAGATCGCCAACCACTCCTTCAGCCACAAGAACTTCGCGAAGGAGAGTGAGAAGGAGATTCGCCGACAGATCGTGGTGGGCCAGAGGCGCATTCGCAATGCCGTGGGTGGAGACGAGCTCACTCCGTGGATCAGGCCGCCGTACGGCCGGACCAACGCGCGCGCATGGAAGGTCCTCAAGGCCGAGAAGCAGAGGGTCGTCATGTGGGACGTGGACCCTCAGGACTGGAGGCGCCCCGGCACAGCCAAGATCGCCAACCGGGTCATCTCCAACGTCGAGCCCGGCTCGATCGTGCTGCTGCACGACGGCGGCTCGAACCGGCAGCAGACCATCTCGGCACTGCCCAAGATCATCCGCGTGCTCAAGCAGCGCGGCTACGAGTTCGTCACGGTCGAGGAGCTCGACGCCGCTCAGTAGGCGCGGCGACTCGCCGGCAGCAGTAGCCGAGTAGGGGTGGCGACGACGTCGACACAGGCGTCGTGCTCGTCCACCGGCAGCGCCTCCACGATCTGCTCGTCGAACGCGACCCCCACGCGCCGGCAGTCGTGCCTGAGCGTGGGCAGCAGGCGGTCGTAGAAGCCGCCGCCGTATCCCAGCCGGGCGCCCTCGGCGTCGAACGCGACCCCGGGCACGAGCACCGCATCGATCGACTCGCGCGGGATCCTCTCGGCGTCGGGGGAGGGCTCTTTGATGCCGAGTGCACCGGGCACCAGCTCGTCGTCGGACACGATCAGGTGCACGCCGAGAACCCCGGGGGCCTCGACCCGCGGAAATGCCATCGCTGCCCCACGAGCCCGAAGAGCGGCCACGGTGGGAGCGAGGCTGATCTCCTCGGCGTTGGCGGCGTAGGCGAGCACGACGCGGGCGTTCGCGACCTCGGGAATCGCGAGGAGACGCTCGGCGAGCGCCTCCGCGGCAGCGGATCGGGCATCGGGACCTATCGCGCTGCGGGCCTCACGAGCATGCCTCCGCGCGTCGAACTTGGGGCTCGACTCACCGCTCACAGCAGGCCCACCGCCTGCGCGAGCTGCATCCCAAAGAGCATGAGGGTCAGCGCGATCACAACAAGGATGGTTCCCCACGTGAGCGCGTTCTGCATGCGGTTGTTGACGTACTTGCCCATGATTCGGCGATCGTTGATGAGGCCGACCATGAACAGCAGCATGAACGGAAGAAGGATTCCGCCGAGGGTCTGCGACAGCACCATCAGCTGAACGAGCGGCGCGCCCGGCAAGAGTACGACCGCGGCGCCGCTGAAGATGACGAAGGTGTAGACGCCGTTGAACGCGGGCGCCTCGGACCACGAGCGGTCGATGCCGCGCTCCCAGCCGAACGCCTCGGTGATTGCGTAGGCCGCGGTCAGCGGCAGTACGCTCGCGGCGAGCAGCGACGCGCCGAACAGGCCGATCGCGAACAGGATGCTCGCGTACTGCCCCGCCACCGGCGCGAGCGCAGCCGCGGCCTGCTCGGCGGAGGTGATGTGAATGCCCTCGGGGTAGAGCATCGTCCCGGTCGCGATGATGATGAACCAGGCGACGAGGCTCGCAGCGACGACACCGGCGATGGCATCGATGCGCTGATTGCGAAGGTCGGGGATGCCGAGGCCCTTGTCGACCACGTTGCTTTGCGCGAAGAACTGCATCCAGGGGGCGATGGTCGTGCCGATGGCCGCGATCACCAGCGCGATGAACGGAACACTCGGCTCGAACTGGGGGATCAGAGTCGCTTTGATGACCTCGCTCCAGTCCGGCTTGGCCATGAACGCCGCGACTACGTAGAGGATGAAGACCGCCGAGAGGCTCAGGAGCACCTTCTCGACTTTGCGGAAGTCGCCGCGAACCACCAGCAGCCACACGCCAAGGGCCGCGATGGGTACCGAGACGTACTTGGGGATGGCGAACAGCTCGAGGGCGGCGGCGATGCCCGCGAACTCGGCCACCGAAGTCGCCGTGTTGCTGACGAGCAGCGCGAGCATGGCGAACATCGTCGCGCGCACGCCGTACTTCTCGCGGATGAGAGAGGCGAGGCCCTTGCCGGTGACGCAGCCCATCCGAACAGCCATCTCCTGCACGACGGCCAGCGCGAACAGCATAACGAGGATCATCCACAGCGTCTGGTAGCCGAACTCGGCGCCGGCCACCGAGTAGGTGGTGACCCCGCCCGCGTCGTTGCCGGCCATCGCCGTGACGACTCCGGGCCCGACGATCGCGAGCATCGCGAAGATGCCCGCCTTCTTCTTGATGTTGGGGGTGGCCGCCTGCACGCCGAGCCCTACGCTATCCCGGCCGATTCCAGCACGGCGATTCCGCCGAGCAGCAGCGTGACGAAGCCCGCGAATCCGATGAGCATGAGCATGATCGAGACGGCGGCCTGGCTGACGTTCTTGTCGGCAGCAGCCCGCCTCTCGGCCCAGCGGCCCACGAACGTGCCTGCGATCGTGACGATGAAGGTCGCGAGCCCGAAGGCGTTGCCGATGACGGCGGCGAGCGGCAGCTGCTCGGTGGCCTCGGCGGCGAAGACGAGCTCGAAGACACCGAACGCGAGCAGGCCCAGTACGAGTCCGAGAATGGCGCCTGCCGTGCCGTCACTCACCAGGCGGCGCCAGACGGGCGGCATATCGTCGGGGTCGTCGCCCTCGATGACGCGGGACATGGCGTGACCAGCCACGTCCTCGGCCACGCGGAGAACGGGCAGCGAGAGTCCGGCCGCGGTGATCCACACGAGCGACGTGGCTGACGCGCCGCCTGATGCCGCCCGTCCCAGCGCCGCGACGCCAAGAAACAGTCCCGCCCACACGAACAGCCAGCCGTCGCGGCTGACCCACTGCCACACGCCGGTGATACCCAGGCCGCTGCGGCGGCCGGTCGCGAGCTCGAGGTCCTCGTTGGCTTCTTCCTCGAGGACGTCAAGGGCGTCATCGACGGTCACGATGCCAAGCAGGCGGTTCTTTTCGTCGACGACCGGCAGTGCGAGCAGGTCGTACTTCGACATCATCTCCGCGACGTCTTCCTGGTCGTCGTCAGGACCTGCGACGATGAGCTCGCGCTCGGCGATGAGGTCGACAGTGGTATCCGGTGCGGCGAACAGCAGGTCGCGCAGCGAGATGCTGCCGGTCAGGTGCTGGTCGCCTTCCACGACGTAGACGTAGTAGACGGTCTCGTGCTCGGATGCCTCGCCGCGCAGGTACTCGATGACCTGCTGGACCGTCATGTCCTCGGTGACTGTGGTGACCTCGGGCGTCATGATGCCGCCCGCCGTCTTCTCCTTGTATCCGAGCAGCCCGCGGATCGCGCTCGCGTCCTCCACGCCCATCAGGCGCAGGAGGCGCTCGGCCTTGTCGTAGGGCAGGTCGCCGATGACGTCGGCGGCGTCGTCCGGATCCATCTCGGCGAGCAGCGCGGAAGCGCGGCGCTCGGAGAGGTCGTCGATGACGTCGGCCTGGTACTCGTCCTCGAGCTCGGAGATCGCCTCGGCGGCCATGACGTTGTCGAGGTGGTCGAAGACGCGCGCGCGCTGAGACGGGCCGAGCTTCTCGAGGATGTCCGCGACGTCGGCCGGATGAAGCTCGTGCAGGCGGCGGTGCGTCACCGAGAGCTTCACCTGGCTGAGGTCGCGGTCGAGAAGCTCCATATAGTTCCACGCGATGATGTTCTCGGCCAGGTCGCCCTTGAATGTGAGGACGACGCGCTGGGCAACGCGCTCGAGGGTGGGGGAGATGCCGCGCAGGATGCCGCGGACGCCCACCTCGGCGCCGAGGAGGCGCAGCTGGTTGCGGGATTCGGAGAGCTTGAGGTCGTTTACGCGCACGACCTTCATGCCCTGCGTGTCGACGATCTGCTTGTTGAGCAGGTCGCGATGGAGCAGCACTTCGTCGGGCTGGAGGTAGCTGAAGCGGATTTCGTGCGCGGGGACGCTCAGGGCGATGTGGTCGCCGTCGAACTCGGAGACGAACTTGCGCCACGACAGCATGAACGGCGTCTTGTCCGGGCCGACGAATGCGAGCGAGGTCACGCGGGGGAAGACCTCGCCGGTGGCGATGGCGATGTCGTTGATGGTTCCGATCTCTTCGCCTGTGGCGTCGACGACCGGCTTGCCGAGCATCTGCGAGAGGTACAGCATGGGCACTCCTCCCTTCGGTGTCGGGTGCGGGCGGCGGCTTCAAGCCGCGCCGGCACGCGTCCGGTGGGTCATGTCAGGTGGTTCGGTCCCCCGGCCGACACCGCCTGAGCGGAGTGCGATCCGAGGGGACTACGGACTGTGGGGTTTCACGTAGGTCCAGATCTCTCGGGTACAGGTCCGACATACAAGAAAGCCCCTGCGTCCGGATGGACGAGGGGCGGCGTTTCGCGGCCAGAGTCGCGAGCACAATACGCTCGTGAGAATGGTCGTTTCGCGCTCACATCCCTCGTCTGAGGTTTTGGCACTGTTCGACGTAGGGCGCGGCCGCGGCGTTGTGCGCGACACGCAGCGGGATTGGCCCGCCACCGTACCCAGCCACCTTAGCCTTCCCCTTAAGCCGGGGAGGGCTGTTCTACCCATTGGCGTCTCTCGACATTTCCGGGCAGTGGCCTGTGTTCGAACAGGAGCCGCACCGTAACGGACGGAGCAGACATCCTTGCTGTCAACGTCGTGCGGGCGTGAACCCGCGCAACAGTCGAATTATACGGCGTGGGTCAAGAGGAGGGCAAACCGCGTCTTGTGGAGCCATCGCCCGCGTGCGAACCTGTCTGTGGCACAGGCTGACGACTCCGGGGGTTCATATGCGTGCTGCACGTCTCGTCTCCATCGCGCTTCTCGCCGCACTCGCGCTCTCCGCGCTTCCCGCGCCGGCCGCGGCGCTTGACACCGATCACGTCGTCAAGCTCGACGTGGGCATTCCCGAGATGTACCGATACGGGCTGTGCTCCTCGGGAGACCTGATTCTGTGGATGGAGTGCGAGAAGATCGACAGCGACCAGCGCGAGGTCGTCATCATGGACGTCGAGACCGGCGAGCAGATGCGGATCCCGGACGGGAACAGCGCGGACATCGATGATGGTGTGATTGTCTACATGTCCGATGATGGTGCGCTCTGTGCCCTCGACTGGGCGACCAGGACCACCACCCGCGTCCTCGAGCCGCCCACCGAGTTGTGGGCCGTCATGTCACGCCCGCGGATCGGCGGCCGGGACGTAGCGTATGAGTACCAGAGTGGCGCCGCGGGCAAGAGCGGGATCCGCGTCGTCAACCTCGATACGCGTGAGGTCACCGTCGTCGTGAGCGAGGGCTACGCTCCCGACATCGCGAACGGTTGGGTCGTGTGGGAGACCCCGTGGACGGCCGGTTACACCAACAAGGACATCAAGGCATATCAGCTGTCGACCGGCACGACCAAGGTGCTGTGCAACGACCCCAAGTACCAGCTCGGGCCCTCGATCGGCGACAACGGCATGGTCGTCTGGGGCGACATGCGTAACGGCGCGACGCAGTACTCGAACCAGGACATCTACGGCTGTTTCGTGACCAACACCACCAACTTCCCGATCGCCACCGGCTCCGGTAATCAGGGTCAGCCCTCAGTCGAGGGTGCGCTCGTTGTCTACATGGACGAACGAGCGCCTGGCGGTTATCCGCTCGTCGGCTACGACCGGCTGACCGGCAAGACCTTCGGCATCGCGCCGACGTCGTTCTGGAGCCTGGACGGTCCGTCGGTCGCCGGCATCGACGGTGGTTTGGTTGCGTGGACCACCCCGGACTTCTTCGACGACGGCTCGGATTTCGGGGCGCACCGCACCGACATCTACTACTCGCGGCCCACGCAGATCGACGTGCTCGCGGGGTCGGATCGCTTCCAGACCGCTGTCTCGGCGAGCCAAAAGGCGTTTCCCGAGGGCGCAAACTCGGCGATCATCGCTTCGGGGATGAGCTGGGCTGACGCGCTTGCGGGCGCCGGTCTTGCGGGTACCGATTCGCCCGTTTTGCTGACCTCCGCCACCTCGTTGCCGCAGTCGACCGCCACTGAACTCGATCGGCTCAATGTCACAGAGGTCACCATCCTCGGCGGGCCGCTCACGGTTTCATCGGCAGTTCAGGCTGCGGTCGAGAAGATCGTGCTGAAGAACCGTGGCGAGCTTGAACCCGCCGCTGTGACGCCCGCCGTGACGCGCATCGCAGGCGCCAACCGATTCGCGACCGCCAACCTCGTGGCCGCGCGTATCGCCTCCGATCCTGCATGGGACGGCACCGTCGTAGTCGCCACCGGCGCTTCGTTCGCCGATGCGCTCGCTGTGACTCCCGTCTCGGCGTCGGCCGGTCTGCCGGTCGTCCTGAGCGGTCCTCGGGGACTTTCAGCCGATACGCTCGGCGCGATTCGCGACATGGGGGCGACGCGCGCGATCATCCTCGGCGGGACGACGGCGGTGCCGGGCAATGTGCCGGGACAGCTCGCCTCGGTCGTGCCCACCGAGTCCGTGACCCGACTCCAGGGCGGTAACCGCTACGCGACGGCGGCAGCGATCGCGACCATGGGCGTGGCCGACTACGGGCTTTCGTGGGACGGCTTGGGTGTGGCGTCGGGGACGGCCTTCTCGGATGCGATGATCGGCGGCATCTTCAAGGGTGGCCAGGGGAGCGTCATGCTGCTCACCGACGGCACCTCGCTCAGCACGTCCACAGCGGGCAAGCTCCGCGCGGTTCGAGCCGAGGTGGACTCGTCGACCTACATCGGTGGGACGGCGGTGCTCACAAAGACGGTGCGCGGTCAGGTTCGCGAGATCCTGCGCTGAGGGCTACCCGGCCCTCGCTGCGAGCCAGTGGCGCGCGAACTCCGCCCAGCCTTCGCCGCGGGGGCGGCTCGTGACCGCGATGTCCGGGTAGTCACCGGTCGCGAGCGCCGAGGCGACGCTCGGGGACTCAAGCGCGTTGGCGACGAGCACCATGAGCCCCACCGACGAGGCCATCTCGAGGTCAGTGACCGAATCGCCGACCGCTGCGGCCTGATCGGGCCGGAGCCCCCGGGCCTTCAGGTCCGCGCGAATCGCCGCAGCCTTCGAGATGCCGGGTACGGTGAGGTGGTAGGCGTGGATCGGTTCGAGGCAGGCGAGCCCGTGCTCGGCGGGGTGGACCTGCCCGTTGTCGAGGATCGCGACCGGCAGCTCGAGGCCGTTGAGGACGTGCTGGGCTTCGGCGACGTCGAGGCAGCCGCGCAGCAGGTGCGTGCCCTCCCGGTGCCGGTGCCACGGCGTGTGGTACTCAACCCGGCCGGGGAATGCCTGCTGCAACGCGGCGAGCGCGCCCGACTCACGGATGCGTTCGTAGGGGGTCTCGCCCGGCGCCAGCACGCCGTCGGGCCAGGACCCGGTGTCGTAGACGACCTCGGTGCCCGGTCGCCCCACTCCGCGCACGGTCACCGAGCCCACCTCGGCGATGAACGACGACCAGCCGAGAAGGCGCGTGACCTCGGTGAGCTGTTGGCGGGTGCGCCCCGAGACGGGCACTACCGTGACGCCGGCGCGGTTCACGTCGACGATCGCCTCGGCGGTCAGCGTCGAGGGAAGACCGTCCGGGTTCGCCAGCACGGACCCTCCGCGGGCGAGCAGGGTGCCGTCGAGGTCGGTGTAGAGCACTTCGACGCGGCCGAGAACCTCGCGTGCGTCCGCATGCTCGGAGAGTGTGGGGTAGGTACTCATGGGTCGATGATACCGCTCGGAGAGGCGCCGCTCACGGAGGCGACCCTCCCGCGTGTCGCAAGGTAGCGGTATAACTGGAGAGCGGCATCGGGCCGCCCGTGACGATATCTGGAGTGCTGACGCATGAACGCCGAGTTTGATCTGCCGTATCCTCACTATCGCTGCCCCGTCTGTGGCAAGGACCTCCCGCCCGGCGAGGCACGCATGACTGTCAGTTGCCACGACCACGTGGACCGCAGCGATGTCGCGATCGAAGTCCGGCGCGCTGTTGAAGGTGACCGCGCCCAGATCGAGCTCATCTGCGACCGCGCACTCGGCGAGACCGACGTCGACATCTTCGGCCACACCTACGACGTGCTCCAGTCGGTGAACATCGTCGCCGAGCACGAGGGCGAGCTCGTCGGCCTGCTGTCGCTGCGCATCATCGCCGGCGAGGCGTCGGTGCTGTTCCTGAGCGTGTACCCTGAGTTCCAGGGTGCCGGCGTGGGCGCCACGCTGCTCAAGGCCGCCGAGGACTTCACCGCCGAGAAGCGGCTGCCGTCCATGCGCGCCGCCATCACCAACGACGACATCCCGCTGCTGTACTTCTTCCAGCGCCACGGGTTCCACATCTACGAGGTCGCCGTGGGAGAGGTCGCCGACCGCTACGGCTCGGCCACGCCCGGTTTCTCCAGCATCCCGGTGCGCGACGAGATTCGTCTGCGCCGCGCTGTCTGTGCTCGTTAGCCCCCCGAGAGGAGATCGCATGACCCGACGCCTCATGAGCGTCCTGCTCGCCGCCGCCCTGGTGGCCGCACTCGCACTCACCGGTTGTTCAACCCCTGCCGAGAAGCCCGCCGAGGAGCCCGCTCCCGCCGCGGCCACGCCCGCCCCGATCAAGATCGGCACCCTCCCCACCGAGGACTCGCTCCCGTTGTGGGTCGCTGAGGACAAGGGCTACTTCGCCGAGGCCGGCATCCCCGAGGTCGAGATCGTCGTCTTCCAGGCGGCGCAGGAGCGTGACGCGGCCTTCGCCGCGGGCGCGATCGACGCCTACATGGGCGACATCATCGCCGCCACGAACCTGGAGGCATCGGGCACCAAGAACACGATCCTCACCGTCATGCTCGGCGCAACGCAGGCCGAAGGCCGCTTTGGCGTCGTGGCGTCGCCCAAGAGCACCGTCGACTACAAAAGCGACGCTAACGTGAGCGCCGCTGCCGGCGAGCCGGTCGGCACCTCATCGGCCACGATTCAGGAGTACGTCCTCGACGGCCTGATGGCCGAGGCCGGAGTGCCCGCCGATCAGGTCAAGGTCGAGGAAGTGAAGAAGGTGCCGGTGCGCTTCGAGCTGCTCATGCAGGGCAAGCTGAAGTTCGCCGCACTCCCCGAGCCGTTCCTCTCGCTCGCTGAGGAGGGTGGCGCCGCCACGCTCGGCGACGACACCAAGGCCAAGGCGAACCTGTCGCAGACGGTGCTGGGTATCTCGGATGAGTACCTACGTGCCGAGGGCGGCATCGACACCGCCGAGGAGCTCTTGAAGGTCTGGGACCGAGCGGTCGCAGACGTCAACGCCGATCCGGAGAGCTTCCGCCCGATGCTCGTGGAGAAGGCGCGCCTTCCCGAGTCGCTCGCGACCACCTATAAGGTGAACACGTATCCCACCGCGCAGGTCCCGACGTCGGAGCAGGTCGGCGCGGTCCTCGAGTGGATGAAGACCAAGGGCTACCTGAGCGCCGAGGTGACCTACGAGGACCTCACGCTTATCAAGCCGGAGTAGCGACGCGTGAGCGCGCTTCTTTTCGACAATGTGACGATGACGTACGAGGGTTCGGGCCGCACGGTCCGGGCCCTCGACGCCTTCTCGCTCGACGTCGCACCGGGCGAGCCCGTCGCCATCATCGGGCCGAGCGGCTGCGGCAAGTCGACGGCGCTGCTCCTCGCGACCGGCCTGCTCGCCCCGAGCGGGGGAGCGGTGCTGGCTGGTGGCTCCCCGGTCTCGACCCCTCGGCGTGAGACCGCGCTGATCTTGCAGGAGTACGGTCTGCTGCCCTGGAAGACGGTCGAGGACAACGCGGCGCTCGGCCTGCTGATCCGCGGGGTCGGGCGGGCCGACGCTCGCCGACAGGCTGCCGACGCGCTCGCGCTCGTGGGACTCGGTGAGTTCGGACGCTCCTACCCGGCCGAGCTCTCCGGTGGTATGCGGCAGCGCCTCGCGCTGGCACGCGCCGTCGCGCTCGACGCCGACCTGCTGCTGATGGACGAGCCGTTGTCCGCCCTCGATGCGCTCACGCGCGAGGACCTGCAAGACGCGCTGCTCGAGCTGTGGCGCCGCCGCGGCCACGCGCAGGTACTCGTCACGCACTCGATCGAGGAGGCGGTGTTTCTCGGCCGCCGGGTCGTGGTGATGACGCCGCGTCCGGGTCGCGTGGCGGCAATCGTCGACAACCCGCTCATGGGTTCCGAGGGCTACCGCGCGGCACCCGCGTTCTATGAGCGCTGCGCCGAGCTGCGCGCGCTGCTCGCCGCCGAGGGCGCGGTCCACGCCGGACCTGCGATCGGGGGTGTCCGATGAGGTCCGAGGCTCTGCGACGGCTGCTCGACTACCTCGGCGCCGTGGTGGTGCTGCTCGCGGGTTGGGCGGCGCTCGCACTCGCGGTCGACTCGCCGGCGCTGCCGGGGCCGCTTCTCGCGCTCTCGACCTTCGCCGAGGAGCTGCCGGAGCTGTGGCCCGAGATGCTCGTGTCGCTGTGGCGCGTGCTCGCGGCGATGCTGATAGGCACCGTGGCGGCGGTCCCGCTGGGACTGGCGCTCGGCCGATCCCCACGCGCTGACGCGGTGTTTGCGCCGATCATCTTCCTGACGTACCCCATCCCCAAGGTGGTCTTTCTGCCGGTGCTGCTCGTGCTGCTCGGGCTGGGTGACGCGCCCAAGATCGCGCTGATCGGCCTCATCGTCTTCTTCCAGATACTCGTGACCGCGCGCGACGCCGCCAAGGCGGTTCCCGAGGGCAGCATCTTATCGGTGCGCTCGCTGGGCGCCGGTCGCTCGCAGATCGCCCGCCACGTCGTGCTGCCCGCCGCGCTGCCCGAGATCTTCACCGCGCTGCGCATCGGCACCGGAACCGCCATAGCCGTGCTCTTTCTCGCCGAGTCGATTGCCGGCACCGACGGCCTGGGCTGGTACATCGTGGATGCGTGGGGCCGACTCGACTACCCATCCATGTTCGCCGGGATCATCGGCATGGCACTGCTCGGCGTGGTGCTCTACGAGGCGCTCGACGCGCTCGAGTCGCGCGTGACACGCTGGCGCAAGGTCGCCACCTGACGTGGATGTCAGAGCCCTTTGCTAGGGTGCTTCACACGGCGCGCGTCACCCTCGCGCGCGCCGCATGAGAGGGGATCGAATGAGGTTCGTCCACACGGCGGACTGGCACTTGGGGCGTGTGCTTCACGGCCAGTCGCTACTCGAAGACCAGCGGTGGTGGCTGGATCGCTTCTGCGACTTCGTCACTTCCGAGAAGCCCGACGCCGTCGTCATCGCCGGCGACGTCTACGATCGCTCGGTGCCCCCAGCCGAGGCCGTGGCGCTGCTCGACGACGTGCTCGCGCGGCTCGTGCGCGACGCTGACGTGCCGGTTCTCATGGTCGCGGGCAACCACGACGGGCCCGAGCGCATCGAGTTCGGGGCGCGGGTGTTCGAGGCTGCAGGGCTGCACGTTGCCGGCGCGCTGACTGCCGAGATCCGCTCGGCCGTGGTTGGCGAAGGTGAGGCGGCCGTGCGCTTCTGGTTGCTGCCGTACGCTGGTCCCATCGAGACGCGCTCGGTGATGGAAGCGGCAGACGTCCACGACCACGATGCCGCCGTCTGTGAGTGCGTGGCGCGCATCCGCGGCTTCGGTGCCGCAGAGCCGCGCCAGGTGCTCGTGACGCACCACTTCGTCGCAGGCGGGCTGACGAGCGAGTCTGAGCGGGGGCTGTCCGTGGGCGGCACAGGAGCGGTGCCCGGTTCGCTGTTCGAGGGATTCGACTTCGTGGCGCTCGGACACCTGCACCGTCCGCAGAACGTCGGCGACGAGCGTATCCACTACTCCGGGTCGCCGCTCAAGTACTCGTTCGACGAGGCGTCGCACGCCAAGAGCGTGTCGGTGGTCGAACTCGGCGAAGGCGGCGTAAGCGTGACGCGGGTCCCGCTGGGGGCCCGCCGAGACCTGCGCCGCATCACAGGCACGTTCGAGGATGTACTGCTGGGAGCCGCGGTCGACGAGGCGCCGGACGATTACATCGAGATCACGCTGGACGAGGTCGCGATGGTGCCGGATGCCCACGTGCGCCTGCGCGAGCGCTATCCCAACCTGCTGAGCCTGCGCCGCAGACTCGACATCGATGCGCCGGACTCCGGAGCCGAGGCCGGAATCATCCACGTGGAGACACTCTCGGACGAGGAGTTGTTCGAGCGCTTCTTCGAGTACGCGACGGGCGAGGAGCTGTCCGACGCCGAGCGCGCCGGCCTGCACGAGCTGCTCGCACAGCGTGAAGGCGAGGCCGCCCGATGAGGCCTGTGACGCTCACGATGACGGCGTTCGGTCCGTACGCGGGGACCCAGGAGCTCGACTTCGGCGAGCTCGGGGGCAAGCGCTTCTTCCTGATCCACGGTCCCACCGGGGCGGGCAAGACGTCGATCCTCGACGCGATGACGTACGCGCTCTATGGCGACACGAGCGGTGAGGAGCGATCCGGCGAGCAGATGCGCAGCGACTTCGCGGACCCCGACACCGCGACCGAGGTCACCTTCGACTTCACCGTGGGAACAGAGGGGTACCGGATCTGGCGGCGCCCCAGGCAGGATCGGCCCAAGAAGCGGGCTGCCGGCGGCTTCACGACCGTCCAGCCCGACGCCGCCCTGTGGCGCCGGACCGGCATCGCCGACCCCGCGATCGAGGGCGAGGTCATGGCGACTGGCGTGCGCGAGGTCAACCGCGCGATCGTCGACCTGCTCGGGTTCTCGGACGACCAGTTCAGACAGGTCGTGGTGTTGCCGCAGGGGAAGTTCCGCGAGGTGCTCTCGGCTGACGTGAAGAAGCGCGAGGAGATCTTGCGCAAGCTGTTTCGCACCCAGCGGTTTGCCGACATCACCGTCTACCTCAAGTCCAAGCGAGCGGAGCTCGACCGCGAGATCAAGGGCGCGCTCGACAAGCGTGCCGGCGTGCTCGCGTCCGCCGGAGCCGAGAACGTCGAGGAGCTGTCCGGGCGCGAGGCTCAGGCAGCCGAGGCGGTCGCGGCCGCCGAGGTCGTTCGGGTCGCCGCCGCAGAGCACGCCGCCGCAGCCGCCGCCGCGCTCGAGGCCGCGCGCGATGCGACCGCTGCGCTCAAGGAACGCGATGACGCGGCCGCACAGCTGACCGCACTCGAGGCCCGTGCGGAGGAGGTCGCTGCGACGCGCGACGCGCTGAGCGCTGCTCGTCGTGCGCTCACCGTGGAGGCCGCATGGGTGAAGCGCCGGGATCGCGCGGAGGCGCTCGTGCTCGCGGTCGCCAAGCGCGACGAGCTCGAAGCTCAGCTGCCGGCCGCGGCCGCGGCATTCGCGCAGGCGTGCGAGCTGCTCGAGGCTGCGCAGGGCGCGAAGGGAGGCGTCGACCTTGACGCCGTGCGGCTTCGCGCCGAGGAGGCCGCCGCGACCGTCACCGCGCTGGAAGCGCTCGGCAAGGCCCGTGCGGCTCTCGAGACGGCGCAGGCATCACTCGAGCGCGCGATTTCGGCCGAGCAAGAGGCGATGGCGAGGGTGGAGTCGGCCGACGCCGAAGCCGCACGCTGCGAGAAGCTCTGGCGCGCGTGCCAGGCAGCCGCGCTCGCAGCTTCGCTGGAGGACGGCGCGCCGTGCCCGGTGTGCGGAGGCACGGACCACCCCGCGGTGGCGACGATGCCCGAGGAGTCGGCCGACGACGCCGAGCTCGACGCAGCCCGCGCCGCCGCTCAGGCCGCTCGGACCGCGCACGCTACCGCGCTCGCAGCTGTAGCCGCTGCCCAAGCCGGCGTCGATGGCGCTTCCGAGCGCGTCGCCGAGGAGGCGGCACGGCTCGTCGACGCGAACGCCGATCTCGAAGCCGTCCGCGCCGCTGCCGCTGCGCTCAAGGCCGAGCTCGCCGAGGGGGCAGCCGCCAACGAACGGGCCGAGAAGGCGCTCGAGGAGTGCCGCACCCGCCACGCCGCGACCAAGAGCGCGGCCGAGAAGGCCGAGACCCTCAGGGGCGCCGCAGTCGAGGTGCACGAGTCCGTGTTGGCCCAGAGCGAGGCAGCGGCACAGGAGCTACTCGTCGCACTCAAGGCCGCCGACTTCGCTGACGAACCCGCGTTCCTCGCGGTTCGCCGCACGGGCGCTGAGATCGATGCGCTTGAGGGGCAGCTGCGCGAGTATGACGCTGCGCTCGCTGCCGCCAAGGACCGGGTGAAGCGCGCGACCGCTGCCGCCAAGGCCGTGAGTGCCGCTCCAGACCTCGCAGCGCTCGAGACCGCCGCCACCGAGACGGCGCAGGCCCGAGACGAGGCCACCAGCGCCGTCACCGCGGCCAGCAAGGACCGCCAGCAGTTCCGCGACGCACTCGAGCTCATCGCCAGGCTCGACGCCGATGGAGCCGAACTCCGCGAGCGCTACCTCATCGTGGCCCGCATCGCTGACGTCGCCGAGGACAAGAACCCGCTCAAGCTCTCATTCCAGCGCTACGTGCTGGGGAGCTACCTCGACGAGGTGCTCGGCCACGCGAGTCAGCACCTTCAGCGGATGAGCGGAGGGCGCTACCGGCTCCAGCGAGCCGAGGGTGCCAACGATCTCCGCCGAGCATCAGGGCTCGACCTCGCTGTGTTCGACGAGCACTCGGATCGCGCGCGCCCCGCAGGTACGCTCTCCGGCGGCGAGGGGTTCCAGGCCTCGCTCGCGCTCGCGCTCGGTCTGGCCGAGGCGGTCCAGGCGCACTCCGGAGGAGTGAGGCTCGAGACGATCTTCATCGACGAGGGCTTCGGCACGCTCGATCCCGAGTCGCTCGACCAGGCCATCGGGATGCTCCTCGACCTCGCGGGAGTCGCTGCGGGGGAGGGCCGGCTCGTGGGCATCATCAGCCACGTCCCGGAGCTCAGGCAGCGCATCGACGCGCGGCTCGAGGTCACACCGAGCGAGCGTGGGAGCCGCGCCCGTTTCGTGGTGTAGGCGCGGGTACAGACCTCAGTAGGAGGTCACCACCGTGTTTGCGGATCGCACAGACGCGGGCCGCAGGCTTGCTGCGGCTCTTGACGGCTATCGTGGCGCACCCGACGCCGTCGTTCTCGGCATTCCCCGAGGCGGGGTCGTGGTTGCCGCACCGGTCGCGGCCGCCCTCGGCCTGCCGCTCGACGTCGCCATCGCCGCCAAGGTGGGCGCGCCCGGCAACCCCGAGTACGCCATCGGCGCTGTCGCCCAGGACGGCGACGTAACTCCCAGCCCCGACGCGGGCTTCTCGGCCAGTGAGGTCAGACGGCTGTCGGGTGAGGCGCACGCCAAGATTGAGCGCTATAGCGCGATGCTGCGCGCGGGCAGAGGGCCGCTCCAGATTGCCGGGCGCACCGTCATTCTGGTGGACGACGGACTGGCGACAGGGCTCACCGCCATCGCGGCTGCCGATTGGCTGCGACGCCAGCGCGCCGGGAGGGTGATTGTCGCGGTGCCGGTCGGCTCGGCGCACGCGGTCCGCGAGATTGCCTCACATGCCGATGAGGTCGTGTGCCTCGAGACCCCGGCGTACTTCGGAGCGGTGGGTCAGTTCTACGACCGCTTCGGCCAGACCGAGGATACCGAGGTGCTCGAGCTTCTCGGCGCGTAGAATGGGGAGGGGCGCGATGGGCGCCCTATCGTCATCCGCCTGAGGAGCCCCATGCCAGCAGACCGCTGGGTTGCCATCGACTTCGAGACCGCGACGCGGGAGGCCACCAGCGCGTGCGCGCTTGGAATCGCGGTGATTGAGGACGGAATCATCGTCGACACCGACTCGTGGCTCATCCGCCCGCCGTTCAACGAGTACGAGTATCGCAACACGCTCATTCACGGCCTCGGACCTGCGGATACCGAGTACGCGCCGGAGTTCGAAGAGGTATGGCTCGATCTGCAGCCAGTCTTCTCGGATGCGCGGCTTCTGGCACACAACGCGCCGTTCGACATGAGGGTGCTGCGTGCGCTCGTGCGGACGCGTGAGTTGCCGGTGGTCTCGGAGATCGAGTACGCGTGCACCGTCGCGCTCGCGCGCAAGGCGATGCCTCACTTGCCCAAGCACACGCTCGACACCGTCTGCGACCACTGCAACATCCGGCTGATGCACCACGACGCTGCCTCCGACGCCGAGGCCTGCGCGCGCGTCGCTCTGCGCTGTGCCGAGGAGATCGGCGCGCCCAGCATCGGAGTCGCTATCGAGGCGCTCGGGGTGTCGCTCAACCAGCTGTGAACGGTCGTGTCAGACCCTCGTGTTAGGTTGGGTGCATGAAGAAGACGCGACTCTCAAAGACCCGGTACCAGACCGGCCTCCAGTGCGAGAAGGCCCTGTGGCTCACGGTCCACCAGCGCGACCTCATTCCGCCCGCCGATGAGTCGCTGCAGCACATCTTCGACACCGGTCACGAGGTCGGTCGGATGGCGCAGCGGCTGTTCGCGGGGGGCATCGAGGTCGAGGCTGACCACTTCCATACCGAGGAGGCGCTGGCCGACACCGCGCGCCTGATCGCCGAGGGTGCGACCGTGCTCTACGAGCCCGCATTCGAGCGCGAGGGAGTCCTCGTTCGCGTGGACGTCCTCGTGCGGGCCGAGGACGGCGTGTGGGACCTCTACGAGGTCAAGTCCACCGGATCGGTGAAGGACCAGCACATCACCGATGGCGCCATTCAGACTTGGGTGGTCGAGGGCAGCGGAATCACCGTCCGCAGTACCTCCATCGTCCACATCAACACCCGTTACGTGTATCCCGGCGGCGACATCGAGCTCTCCGAGTACTTCAAGATCGCCGACATCACCGATCGCGCGCGCGACTATCTGCCGGAAGTCCCCGGTATGGTCAGCCGCTTCGCGGATCTGCTTCGAGGCGAGGTGCCGGAGGTTCCCGCAGGCGCGCAGTGCCGCAAGCCTTATGAGTGCGCGTTCCTCGCGTACTGCAGAGGTGCTCAGGGTGAGGCTGCACCCTGCACCGAGGGCGACGTCGAGTACGACGCGCCGGCTCTCACGAGCATCCTCGCTGGCCTTGGGCGCCCGTTGTACTACTTGGACTTTGAGACCTACATGTCGGCGATCCCGGTCCACCCCGGAACCCGCCCCTATCAGGCGATACCGATGCAGTACTCCGTCCACCGGCGCGACGCCGATGGGACTCTCATCGACTTCGGATATCTCCACCGCGGACCGGACGATCCGCGCAGGGAGCTTGCAGAGCGCCTCATCGAAGACCTCGGGACCGAGGGGACGGTGTTGCAATACTCAAAGTACGAGCGCACGACGCTTCGCAATCTCGCGGAGGCGCTGCCGGACCTTGCCGACCCGCTGTACGCGATCATCGACCGGCTCGTCGACCTCGAGCGCATCGTGGCCGCCAACACGAAGCACCCCGCTGCGCAGGGTCGCACCAGCATCAAGTACGTCTTGCCCGCGTTCTGCCCGGACCTGAGTTACGCCGACCAAGCTATCGGAGACGGTCAGACTGCCAGTGTGCGCTACTACAAGGCGATTACCGGTCGCATCCAGCCCCCCGAAGCCGAGCAGGTCTTCAGCGACCTCGAATCCTACTGCGGCCTCGACACGCTCGCGATGGTGCGGCTGCATGAGGCGCTGTGCGAGCTGGTGCGGGCGTAGGGCGCCGGTCCTCATGCGTTCGGCGGGGCGGAACAATCACCTCGCCCAACCTCGTGTAGCATTGACGCGGTTCACATCGCAGAGGGCTGGGGGGCTGGCGTGGGGAGCGAGAAACCGAAGAAGTCATGGCGGCGCGAGATTGTGGCGCGGGCAGCAGATCGCCGACGCATAGCTGACAGCCGGACGCCGCTCGATGTGGTCCTCAGCTGGCCGATTTGGGTTGTCCCCGTGGCAGCGCTGGTTCTGGGGCCGCTAGTCCTCGAACTCACGTACATGTACTACGAGTTCGTGGCCAAAGCGCTCAATGCCGAGACGACCGGGCGAGGATTGTGGGAGTTCTGGTCGGCGACGTATGGCGATCCGGTGCTCGTGACGGCGATCGCGCTGCTAGCAGCTCTTGCGTACCGGGACTTCGCCGGTTCCGGCGTGTCCTTCACTCGTCACCGTTGGCTTCGCTGGGCCCCCCTGGTCTTCTCTGTCGTCGCGACGATGCTGCTGACGATTCCGGGTCTCACAAACGAGGTCAATGCGAACTGGACCCAACCGAAGGGATCCGGACTACTGGGGCTGCCACTCCACCTCAACCTCCCTGGTTTCATACACGCCGCCTTCTTTGTCCTCGTCATGTGGTGGTTCGCCGAGTTCTCACTGCGTGTGATTATCGTGTGCGTGAAGATGGCAAAATCGAGCGAGGAACTCCTCCAGGAGAACGCTGGCGCCATCACGGGGATCTTCGTGAAGACCAACTTCATGCTGATGCTTGGCACCGTATTCGGACTCCTCCTCGTCAGGGACTACTGGGGCCAGATCACCAACCCCGACATCAAGCACACGTGGGTCTGGTTCCTCGCGGCCGGCGTCTCATTCGTTGCGGCCGGCGTCGTCGATGCAATCTACTTCACGTGGGTTCGTTACCACTACGACGCGTGCGTCAGCGATGTGCGAGACCCGGTCAAGCGTGGCATCAAGAACATCGTGCTCACGTGGCTCGTGCCTGCGACCGTTCTTGCGGCTGTGGCGCTCGGCGTGACAATCGGTCCGCTCATCGTCGAGGTCAAATGGATGGCGCTCACGCCGTTTGTGCTGGCGATTCTCGGGGCGGTGAACGTGTGGTCCGAGGTCTTTTGGTTTCAGAACAGGAAGACGTCGACTTTCGGCTGGATCGTCGTGGTCGCGTCGGGCCTGTCGCTTCTTGCGGGATTCTGCACATCCTTGCTGTTGATCGCCACGACGCAGCCGGTCGACTCGCTCGAAGCTCTGGCGATGCCCTTCCTGGGGGCGGTCTGTGTGGACTTTCTCGGAGGATTCCTCGCAATCGGGATGTCGTTCGGACTTGCGCGGTATGAGTGGTTCAGCGAGACGTACCAGACGGATCTGGCGGACTGCCAGACCGACGGCAGATGCTTTGGCGCCGAGACGCCCGAGCACGACATCATTCAGAACCTCGCGATGCTGTTCTGCCTGTTCGCACTCCTGCCGCTGTTCGTTGTCGCGTACGAGGTCCTGGGCTGGCCGGTCATCCAGGCCCTGGACAGTAGCTCGCAGATATCTCTGCTCTTCGGCTACAGCGGAGTGGCGGCCACGATCACCGCATTCCCGCTCTACAACAACATGGCATACGTGAGAGACCTCGAGGCGCAGACCAAAGTGCGTGAGGCTGAAGGTCGTGAGACTGACAAGATGGACGACTACCTCACGGCCGACAAGAACTTCTCCTCCGTCCAGACCGTGGTCACCGGGGTCCTCGCCGTAATAGTGGTCATGTCGCTGTGGGTGACGATTGTGGATAGGATCGCCCAAGCTGCCGAGGCGGATGCCACATCGGGTATCCCATCACACGAGTGTCCCTGCAATGGGGAACCATCCGAGAGACGCCCGATTACCTGCTAATGACAGGAGTGGTCACGAAGATGAGCGCCGATACCGCGGAGCTGGGAGTTCTCAAGATACTGAAGGCGATCGTCTGGATTGTGTACGCCCTCGCCAGTGCCGCAGCCATCGTCATCGGGTTCTTCTTCTTCCTCTTGATGTTCGACGCGAACAAAGAAGCCCCGTTTGTGGCGTTCATCTACGAGTGGGGCGCCTGGTTCATCCAACCCTTCGCCGGCATGATCGATCCTACCGAGCTCGAGAGCGGCGGCTTCATCAGCTGGTCCGCGGTCTTTGCGATCGCGGCGTACGCTATTGCCGCCACCATCATCGGTGGCGTCCTCAACTCGATCTCGGCGAGCATCTATCGGAAGTCGCGCGAGCAGGTGCCGCCGGTGGACGGCGGGGTGGGGTAGCGCGCTGCGGGCGCTTTCTCTCCACTACCCCTCTGCGCTCAAGCTCCGAATAGTCTTCACGACGTCGTGGACGTGTCCGCCGACCGTCACGTCGGGCCACACGTGCGCGATACGGCCGTCAGGTCCGATGAGGAACGTGCTGCGCTTCGCCGCGATTCCGAGCGTTGCCTGCGCACCGTACGTCCTGATGATGTCCTTGGCGGTGTTCGGGATCATCGGGAAGGTGAGGTTGTACTTCTCAACGAACTTCACCTGGTTTTCGATCTTGTCTGCGCTGATGCCTACCACGTAGGCATTCATGGACTCCAGCAGCGCCAAGTGCGACTGGAAGTCCTTCGATTCGTGCGTTCAACCGGGTGTGTTCGCCCGCGGATAGAAGAACGCCACTACCCACGAGCCGGCCTTTTCGGCGAGAGAGAAGTGACCTCCTGTAGCGGTCGCGGCCTCGATCGGCGGCGCTATGTTGCCGACTTCAGGCATCGGAATCTGCGGGCTCACGGGCGTCCCTTCGAAACGGGGGAAGGTTCAATGGGTGATTACCCGCGTAGAGGAGGGTAGAAGCACCCATAACGCAGCCGACCCAGTTCCCGAGGAGGACGAGTGACGACCCGCAGAATCGCCGGTGCCGCGTTCCTCGTTCTGGCCATCCTGGTCTGCCTGCCCGCATTCCACAGCGCCACGGGACTCCATGGCTTCGGCGGTGCCGTCGACGCGTTCGATCAGGGTGTGCGCGTTCCCGAGACTTCGACCGACATCGCCTGCGTCGTGGCGGTCGCGGCAGCGCTTCTCGGTGCCGCGAGGCGCCACGGCGATTCGCCCGCTGCCTGCCGGATCGGCCGCGGCCACACGGGTTCGAACGGGACCGCAGCGACGATCCGTCAGCACGCGCACTCGACCCGCGCGCATCGGAGCGCCCGTGCATCAGCGGACGAGCCGGGCGCTGCCGACTGCGAGTCCGTGCCTGCGCACACCACAAGCGTGACGCCGACCCCTCGGTCGCGAGTGAACTCTCGCGGTGCAGAGGGGTCTTCTGTTGCCAGCAACGACCGCACGAAACGAAAGGGAGTACCGAATGCTGTCTAGGCGCGATTTCATCAAGTGGAGCGCGGTCACAGGAACGTGGATCTACGTTGGCGGGCTGACGGGGTGCGCGAAGGAACTCGTCAAGACCCCGCCGGCGGCAGCAGCCGGCCCGCTGGACCCGGCGACCATCGACCAGTTCTTGACGCCGCTCCTCATCCCGCCCGCGATGCCTCGGGCGAAGGAGGTCGACTTCGAGGGCTCGAAGATCGACTACTACGAGATATCGATGCGTCAGTTCTCCCAGCAGGTCCTGCCTGAAGGGCTCCCCAAGACGACCGTGTGGGGCTACGGGCCGGTGACCGCGATGACCGAGGGTGCCGCGCTCATCCACAATGCGCCGTCACTCACGATCGAGGCGAGGGCAGGCGTTCCGACCCGCGTGATGTGGATCAACGACCTCAAGGCCGAGGACGGCACGTTCTTGCCGCACCTCCTGCCGGTCGACCCCACCCTGCACTGGGCGAACCCGGCTGGCGGCGTGGACGCCCGAGACACCCGTCCCAAGTTCGACGCGACGCCCGAGGCCTACACCGGGCCCGTTCCGATGGTGACCCACGTACACGGCGCGGTGAAGGTCGGCGACGAAAGCGACGGCTACTCCGAGGCGTGGTTCCTGCCTGCCGCTGAGGACATCCCCGAGGGTTACGCCGCCCAAGGCACCTGGTACGACTTCTTCGCCGAGAAGGCGCGGAACAAGTTCGGTGGCGTGTGGGGGAGCGGCTTCGCGGTCTACCAGTACCCCAACGCCAACCGGGCCTCCACCCTGTGGTATCACGATCACGCGCTGGGCATGACCCGTCTCAACGTCTACGCCGGGCCGGCGGGCTTCTACATCGTCCGGGGTGGCGCCGCGGGTGACGAGGCTGTGAAGGACAGCCGAGACGGCTCGGCTGCCGTACTTCCGGGGCCGGCGCCGGTCGAGGGCGACGCGTTCCCGTCCGACAAGAAGTACTACGAGATCCCGATCGCCCTCCAGGACCGCGCGTTCAACTCGGATGGCTCGCTGTTCTACCCCGACGCTCGCGACTTCTTCGATGGCATCGTTGGACCCTTCATCCCCGAGAAGGATGGCTTCTCGCCGATCTGGAATCCCGAGTACTTTGGCAACACCATCATGGTCAACGGCACCACCTGGCCGCATCTCACGGTCGAGAAGCGGCGCTACCGCTTCCGCTTCCTCAACGGGTGCCAGTCACGATTCCTCATCCTCGACTTCGCGCAGATATCGGGTGCACGCGTGTGGCAGATCGGCAACGAGGGTGGTTTCCTGGCCGCTCCGGTCGACGTGACAGGCGCCGGCAGCCGCATCCTGATGGCGCTCGCCGAGCGCGCTGATGTCATCGTCGACTTCACCGACGTCCCGGTGGGCGAGTACGTCCTCGGCAACGTCGGTCCCGACGAGCCCTTCGGCGGCGGTGTTCCAGGCGAGGACTTCGAGGTCGCCGATCCCGCCACCACCGGGCGGGTCATGCAGTTCCGGGTTGTCGAGGCCGAGGGTGCCGACGACAGCACGCCGCCTCAGTTCCTCGAGCTTCCTGCTCCGGCGAAGCTCCCGGAGCCGTCGGTCACCCGCAAGCTCGCCCTCATCGAGTTGATGGGGATGGGCGTCGATGCAGACGGAGCGGAAACCGAGGGACCGTCCGAGGCGGTCCTCGGCATCGTGGACGCTGACGGGTTCCCCAAGGAGCTCGAGTGGGGAAGTCCCGTGACCGAGAACCCCGAACCAGGAGCGACCGAGGTCTGGGAGCTCTACAACACGACCGGTGATGCGCATCCCATGCATGTCCACGAGACCGTCTTCGAGGTCGTCAACCGGCAGGCCCTGAGGATGGAGGGCGAGGACGACGAGCAGGAGCTGGTGCGACCGCTCGAGCCGGTCGGTGAAGTCACGGGTCCGGAGCCGTGGGAGACGGGCTTCAAGGACACGGTGATCGCCTATCCCGGCCAGGTCACCCGCATCCGCGCCACCTTCGGCGCCCCGGGCCAGTACGTGTGGCACTGCCACATTGTGGAGCACGAGGACAACGAGATGATGCGGCCCTTCCGCATCGGCCCTGAGCAGCCGGGGCAGCCGACCCTGAAGCCCCTGAACCACCAGGATCCCAAAGCCGGCGAGGGCGAATCCGACGGGATGTAGGGGCGCAGACGTCACAGTCTAAGAGGGCGGGTGAGTGGGCGTTTCGGCGCCTCTCACCCGCCCTCCTTTGCATTCCCGCAGACGCAATTGCCAGTCCAGCGGTCCCTTTAACATAGTTTCAGCCCTCGGTCAAGAGGGCAGAATCTAGTTCGACCTGATTATTTCCAGGGCCAGATAAGACGCAGTGATGCAGATTGGGCGCCCCGACTAAGTTGGCGCGCGCCCGGTCTGTTAATTCGTCGCGTCGCGAGGGGTGGAGGGGGGAGTCGTCGGGGGGAGGCCAACACGTTGCGCGTGTCTGCTTTAGCGAGGGTGGAATGGAGGGTTTGGGCAATGCCAAGACGTCATACACTGCTACTGCTGTGCATAGCGTTCGTCGTAGCTATGCTTGCCGTGCCGATGACGGCATCTGCCATCCTGGAGAACGAATACGGGATGAAGTACGCGGGTGAGCAGATCTGCACATCGTGTCACGCGCTCTCATACGGCGAGACGACTCACGGGGACTTCGCCATCCCGGAGGCGCAGCCTTCGGACGCTGCCATGTGGCCTGCGGGCCGCATTGGGGTCGGCGAGATGGTGAACAAGTCACAGGTGGCCTTCACGCTTGGTGCGGGTACCGGACTTCGTGAGTACCTTGTCAACAACGACGCAGCCGCCGTAGGCGACGACGCGCTTGCCATCGAGATCCAGGGTGGCAACCGTTACGCGACCGCGGTGGAAGCCTCGAAGAAGTTCGCCTCGGCGACTACCGTCGTCGTGGCCACAGGCGAGTCGTTCCCGGACGCACTCGGTGGAGCGGCACTGGCAGGCGCGACCAATGGCCCGCTGCTTTTGACGCCGACTGCGTCGGTGCCCGCCATCGTCATTGCCGAGATCGATCGCCTCAATGCGACAACCGTCTACGTTCTCGGCGGAACCAACGCCGTCTCCAACGCTGCCGCGAGCCAGATCGACGCCATTCCCGGCGTGACCGTCACGCGGCTCGCTGGTTCCAACCGCTACGCCACCGCCAACCTCGTGGCGAACGAAGCCATCGAGCAGATCGGTCCCGGCTTCACCGGCGACGCGTTCATGGCAACCGGCGTGGACTTCCCCGACGCTTTGGCGTCATCGCCGATCATGGCTGCCCTGGGCAGGCCCTTGGTGCTGGTCGACGACGCGGGCAACTACACGCTTCCGGCCGGGGTGACGAGGGTCAAGGTGCTCGGCGGAACGAACGCCGTGCCCGCCAGCGTCGTCACCGCTCTGGGCGGGACGTACGACGGGCGCCTCTCCGGTGCTAACCGGTACGCGACCGCCGTCGCTGTTGCGGAATACGGCGTCAGCATGGGCATGACGTGGAACGGTGTCGGCATCGTCGACGGCGACAACTTCGCCGACGCGCTGTGCGCAGGCCCGCTCCTGGGCTCGCTCAACACCGTCATGCTCATGACCGCCTCGGACAGCCTCTCCGCGGCTACCCAGAACGCTCTGGTAGCGCACAACGCCGCCATCTCCGAGTACCACCTCTTTGGTGGCCTCTCGGCTCTCTCGTTCACGGTGCGCGCGCAGATCGACGCGGTTCTCACGGGCACGGGTGCGCCGGTCGGTGGAGTCAACCCGTTCGTGGTTCCGTCACTCGAGTGGGACCCGATTCTGCCTACCACATGGGAGATGGGTCTCGAGGGCATCGAATTTGAAGCTTACACGTGCGGCAACTGCCACCACCTTGGGTGGACGACGCAGAATGCCAAGCCGGCCACAGGCACCTTCTCGACCGCCCCTTCGGCGACGGTCAACGCATGGGTGACCGATCCGGCTTCGGCCGATCCTTCGCCGGAGAAGTACATCCCCGGTGCATCCGTCCAGTGCGAGGTCTGCCACGGCACAGGTCAGGCAGGCACGACGGTTGCCAACCACTTCGGAGTATTCACGGGCCAAGTGAAGATACTGCGTGGCACGGAGCTGCTCGACTCCGGCGTGTGCGGCAAGTGCCACGCAAGCTGGGAGTCCGGCAACACCCTGGGCTACACGCCGGACCAGAACATCCTTACGTACGCGAATCCGTACGACAAGGACGACATCCCCACGGCCGAGACCTGGAACGGCGGCGTGAACGCTGCCACGGCCAAGGCATGGAGGTTCTATCCAAATGGCGCGAACCGCAGCAACAAGCATGTCTATTACACCGAGTGGGCGCTGTCGGGGCACGCGCTGCGCGGCGCATACACCAACGACCTGACCAACCCGCGCGTGACGCCTTACATGGCTGACGGCACGGGCAACTACAACTCCACGGGTGCCAACGGCGGCACCGCGTACTGCACCAGGTGTCACACGGGTGAGGGCTACGGCGTTCGCAAGGGCCTCAGCCTTCTGGAGAACTACGACCTCGCGACGCAGCCCACGGGCCGCATGGGCCAGGAGTGCGCATCGTGTCATATCGCGCACAACGCTCCCAACAGCACCCATGACAACGGCATGGACGTCCGCAAGCCGGACGCCGGTGTCACGCAGTCAGGCATCGTGATGACCAGCATCTGCGAGGACTGCCACAACTGGCAGCGTGACCAGCAAGGCGATGTTGGCTTCGAGGCGAATCCTCAGCCGGCGGCGAGCCTGGGCACGCGTGGCGGATACAACCACCCGACGCGTGAGATCTACAACGGTGTCGGTATGTACGAGGTCGCGGACGCGGGCAAGTTCATGCCGGGCGTGAAGTGTGAGCAGTGCCACATGCCTGCCACGAGGTCCGACTTCCCGGATCAGACCGATCTTGGGCGCTACGAGGACCGGTCGTGGAAGCGGTACACCCACTCCATGCACATCATGAAGCCTGGCGACGCGGCTGAGTGGGGTCTGGCTCCTTGGGGCGACTCCTGCTCGCCATGCCATCCCGGCCAGACTCAGACCGAGCTGCAGGTGGCCATCGAGGAGTGGCAGGCCGATGCGGCCGACGCGGCGGCAGACACCACCGCGGCATACAACGCTGCATACACGCTGGCAGCCGCTCCTGGCGCCTCCGAGACATCGGTGAGCGCAGGCTTCACGACCCTTATGGGCCGTGCGTACTACAACTACCGCAACTACGTTGGTGAGGGTTCGTCCGGCGTCCACAACCCGCGCTACACGCGCAGGGGTCTTGAGGCCGCGACGAAGATGGCCCTGTCCGTCAACGGCGAGTTCGCTTTCGTCACCGGCGGGACTGCCCTGCCTGGCACCCTGTACGTCACGGGTCAGGTTCTCAACGGCGACGGTTCGCCGGCGGTTGACGCCAAGATCGTCTTGACGACCGATGGCGGTACGTACGAAACGATGACGGACGCCAACGGCAACTTCGTGATCGTGTACATGGACACAGAGTCGATCACGGCTCTCACGTGGGAACGCTGCAGCGATGCTGACGCCGACCTCGTGTACGTCCCTTAGCGCTTCGCCCGTGCGGCTGAGGTAAGCCGCACAGTACGGTGCAAGGCCGGTGGCCTCGGCGTTATGGCGTCGGGGCCACCGGCGCGCCGACATGGTGATTGTTCTCGAAGATGGGGACGAACTAGTTGTGCCGATCAAATGGGTGCGGTGATCAGGAAGCGGGCACATGGAGCCAAGTCAACGTTCGAAGGTGATTGCGGGCGGGCTCGTGCTCGCCGCGCTCATCGCCGTCGTGGCATGGTTGGTCTACTCCCAGCTCGTCGTGCAGCCGTCGACGGACGTGGTGAGCACCGCACATCCTCAGACCTACGCGTCGCAGAGCTGCACCTCGTGCAAGGCCCCGAAGCACAACTACACCCATCAGACGCCGTATCAAGGCGAATGCGTGCTCTGCCACGGACTCCGCTCCTGGAACATCGTCTCCTACGCTCACATGGAGCCGGACTTCGACCTTGGACTTCACGCGGTGGTCGGCTGCTCCCGGTGCCATACCGAGGGTCAGCCGAACCCTTCTCCCCAGTGCGAGGGGTGCCATTCCGAGAAGTCCCCTCACAAGATCCCGCTGCTCTCGTGCGCTCAGTGCCACACACCGATCTCGTGGTCGCTGCCGCGGGCCATTCCCGACACGCATCTGTCGCTTGAGGGCGGGCACAGCGATCTGTCGTGCTTCGACTGTCACGACGTAGTGCGTGCCGCCGATGCCAGGCCCCGCATGTGCGTTGACTGCCACGGCATCGCCCACGGGGGGCTCACGAACTGCGAGAGCTGCCACGACCCGGCCCGGGGGTGGAGGCCCCGCGAGGGCTTCGACCACGGCGCCTTCTTCACGCTCGAGGGTGCACACGCCACCGTCAAGTGCATCGACTGCCACCAGAACGGCGTGTTCAAGGGCACCTCGAGCGACTGCGTCGACTGCCACGGCACCTTCCACGGCGGGCTCACCAAGTGCAACCTGTGCCACACGCCGGTCACCGGATGGAACGCGCTGCCCGGGTTCGACCACTCGGTGTTCTATCCGCTCGTCGGCGAGCACCGCTACGCTTCCTGCGGCGGATGCCATCCCGGCGACAGGTTCGCCGGGACACCGACGACCTGCTCGTCGTGCCACGCGATCGAGCACACGGGGCTCAAGTCGTGTCAGAACTGCCATACGCCGTATGGGTTCGTTCCGTCGTCGTTCAACCACTCGAGCTACTTCCGCATCACTGGCGCGCATACGCGTCTCGACTGCTCCGCGTGTCATCCCGGTGGGCGGTACAACGGCACGCCGACCTCATGCACCGGCTGTCATGGTACGGCGCACGGCGGCCTGAGCGCTTGTCAGAACTGCCACACCACGTCCAGCTTCAGGCCCTCCACCTTCCAGCACTGGACCGTCTTCGACCTCACCGGCGCTCATGCGGAGGCGCCCTGCTCGTCGTGCCATCCCGACAACAAGTACAACTACAGCATCGGCGGAGGCGGCACCGCGTGCAGCGACTGTCACGACGGCCCGCACGGGTCCGACTACCAGCGATGCTCGACGTGCCACACCACGACGTCGTGGTCGCCGATCAAGCCGATCTCGCATCCCGGCTACATCGACCTTGGCACCGAGCATGCGTCGCGGTCCTGCCGCCTGTGTCACACCTCGCTGGTCTTCTCGGCTCCTACCAGGGCTTGTGAGGCGTGCCATCTCGTTGACGTGCCCCACGTGGGCCCGACGGACTGCCTGCGCTGCCACCGGCCGACCACATGGGCGGAGCTCCACTTCACCCACCCGGAGCTGGGCATCCACGCCGACAACAACGTCAACCAGCAGTGCCTATGGTGTCACCCGGGGCCGGACTTCACCAAGTGGGACTGCAAGGTCTGTCACGAAGAGGGCGGCATCCCGATGGAGTAGGTGGGTGCTCAGCGCCCTAGGCGGGCGAACCCACTCGAAACCCGCAGGCAACATGCCGACACTTCTGTCGCGCTCGCCCACGAAAGCGTAGCGCCCCAGACGACCAGTTTCCGTAAAACAGCAGGTCAGAGGCCTGTTGCATTTGGCACACCCGTTGCGCTTTACCGCGGCCACAATACGCGGTTTTCCGTTCGCGGAAGCAGCAAGACGAGGAGGAGCCATGCGACAGATCGCTATCTACGGCAAGGGCGGTATCGGAAAGAGCACGACCACACAGAACACGGTTGCGGCCCTGGCTGACGCCGGCAAGAAGGTCATGATCGTCGGGTGCGACCCCAAGGCCGACTCGACCAGGCTCATCCTGAACCAGAAGTCCCAGACCACCGTGATGGACATGGCGCGGGAGGCCGGATCGGTCGAGGAGCTCGAGCTCGAAGACGTACTGCACGTCGGCTTCGGCGACGTGAAGTGCGCGGAGTCCGGCGGTCCCGAGCCCGGCGTCGGCTGCGCGGGTCGGGGCGTCATCACCGCCATCAACTTCCTCGAGTCCGAGGGCGCCTACACCGACGACCTCGACTTCGTCTTCTACGACGTTCTCGGCGATGTCGTGTGCGGCGGCTTCGCCATGCCGATCCGCGAGGGCAAGGCCCAGGAGATCTACATCGTCACCTCCGGCGAGATGATGGCGATGTATGCGGCGAACAACATCGCTCGAGGAATCTTGAAGTACGCGCAGTCCGGCGGCGTGCGTCTCGGCGGGTTGATCTGCAACTCACGCAAGACCGACATGGAGTACGAGCTGATCTCGGCACTGGCCGACAAGCTCAACACTCAGATGATTCACTTCGTGCCGCGCGACAACGAGGTTCAGCGCGCGGAGCTGCGCCGCCAGACGGTTCTGCAGTACAACCCCGAACACGCGCAGGCCGATGAGTACCGGCAGCTCGCCAAGAAGATCGCCGAGAACGAGAACCTGACCATCCCGACGCCGCTGACCATGGACGAGCTCGAGGAGCTCCTCATGGAGTACGGAATCATGGAGGCCGAGCCCGTCGACGAGGCCGGGGCGGTGGCATAACCCGTGACGTCCTCGAAGATCACTCAGACCCAGAAGCTTATCGACCAGGTCCTCGAGGTCTATCCCGAGAAGACCCGCAAGGACCGCGCGAAGCACGTCAAGCCCAACGACCCCAATCCGGACTGCTCGTCGTGTGCGGTGAAGTCCAACGTCAAGTCGCGTCCGGGCGTGATGACCGTCCGCGGCTGCGCCTACGCCGGCTCCAAAGGAGTCGTGTGGGGCCCCGTCAAGGACATGATCCACATCAGCCATGGCCCGGTGGGGTGCGGCGCGTACTCGAACTGGTCGCGACGCAACTACTACAACGGCGAGACCGGCGTCGACGCATTCGGCACGATGCACTTCACGAGCGACTACCAGGAACGCGACATCGTCTACGGCGGTGACAAGAAGCTCGAGAAGATCATTGACGAGCTCGACGGGCTATTCCCGCTCGCCAAGGGCGTCAGCGTCCAGTCCGAGTGCCCGGTCGGGCTTATCGGAGACGACATCGAGAGCGTGGCCAAGGCCAAGACGGCGGAGCACGGCAAGCCGATCGTTCCGGTCCGCTGCGAGGGCTTCCGCGGCGTGTCCCAGTCGCTGGGCCACCACATCGCCAACGACGCGATCCGCGACCACATCTTCGAGAAGCAGGCCACCGAGATCGAGACCACGCCCTATGACATCACGATCATCGGCGACTACAACATCGGTGGGGACGCGTGGGCCTCTCGGCGAATCCTGGAGGACATGGGGCTGCGCGTCATAGCCCAGTGGACCGGAGACGCAACGATGGCCGAGCTCGCCAACGCACCCAAGGCCAAGCTCAATCTCATCCACTGCTACCGGTCGATGAACTACATCTGCCGGTACATGGAGGACACGTGGGGCATCCCGTGGGAGGAGTACAACTTCTTTGGACCCACAAAGATCTACGACTCGATTCGGCGTATCGCCGCCCACTTCGACGAGACGATCCAGGCCAACGCCGAGGCGCTCATTGCCACGATGAAGCCCGAGATGGACGAGATCATCGCGCAGTACAGGCCCGCTCTCGAGGGCAAGACGGTGATGCTCTACGTGGGTGGCCTGCGTCCCCGGCACGTCATCGGCGCGTACGAAGATCTCGGCATGGAGATCATCGCCGCCGGCTATGAGTTCGGCCACAACGATGAGTACAAGCGCACCTACCCGCTTCTCCCCGAGGGCGCCGTGATCATGGACGACGCGACCCCCTACGAGCTCGAGGAGTTCACCAAAGCGCTGAAGCCCGACCTCGTGGGCTCCGGCATCAAGGAGAAGTACGCCTACCACAAGATGGGCGTCCCGTTCCGCCAGATGCACTCGTGGGACTACTCGGGTCCTTACCACGGGTTCGACGGGTTCAAGGTGTTCGCGCGGGACATGGACATGACCGTCAACAGCCCCGTGTGGGGACTCATCCGCAAGCCCGGCGCCGCGACGGTTACCGTCGCCGAGCGCGCGGCCAGCTAGGAGGGCAGCCATGCCGACCAACGACCACAACACACTGTTCACCCAGCCTGAGTATCAGGCCCAGTTCGAAGCCAAGAAGGAGTTCGAGAACCCCTCGACCGCCGAGGAGGTCTCGCGCGTCGCCGAGTGGACCAAGACGGACGAGTACCGCGAATTGAACTTCGCCCGAGAGGCCATCTCCATCAACCCGTGCAAGGCGTGCCAGCCGCTCGGCGCGGTGCTCGCGGGTCTCGGCTTCGAGAAGACGATGCCGTTCGTGCAGGGCTCGCAGGGCTGCGTCTCCTACTTCCGCAGCCATCTGTCGCGTCACTTCAAGGAGCCCATCGCCACAGTCTCCTCGTCGATGACCGAGGACGCAGCGGTCTTCGGCGGCCTGACCAACATGTCGGAGGGACTCGAGAACGCCAACGCGATCTACAAGCCGGACATGATCGCGGTCTCCACCACATGCATGGCCGAGGTCATCGGCGACGATCTGCGCGCCTACATCAAGACCTCGAAGGACAAGGGCGCAGTCCCCGCGGACATGCCGGTTGCCTACGCTCACACGCCCAGCTTCTCGGGCAGTCATCTCAACGGCTACGACGTGATGATGAAGGGCATTCTTGAGGAGCTGACCGGTCCCAAGGAGGCGACGACCGACGGCACGCTCAACGTCATTCCGGGCTTCGACGGCTACTCAGGCAACCTCCGCGAGATCAAGCACATCCTCGGCTCGATGGGCGTGGACTACCGCATGCTCGGCGACTACTCCGACGTCGTGGACGCCCCGGCGACGGGTGAGTACGAGCTCTATCCGGCAGGCGGCACCAGGCTCGACGACGCCCGTGAGGCGATCAACGCGGTCGGTACCGTCGCACTTCAGCAGTGGTCGAGCGTCAAGACCGGCGACTTCATCGGCAAGGAGTGGGGCCAGCCGTTCGTGGCGGGTCCGTACCCGATCGGCATCAGTGCGACCGATGCTCTGATCGCCGAGGTCACCACGCTGACAGGCAAGCCGATAAGCCCTGAGCTCGAGCTCGAGCGCGGCCGCGCCGTCGATGCCATGGTCGACTCGCACCCGTACGTGCACGGCAAGCGCGTGGCGCTCGTCGGCGACCCCGACGTGCTGCTCGGCCTCATCAGCTTTCTGCTCGAGATTGGCGCGCGGCCCGTGCACGTCGTCGCGACCAACGGCGACAAGAAGTTCAAGAAGGCAGCCGAGGCGCTCCTGGCGTCGTCTCCTTACGGCTCCGATGCGACCGTCTGGAACAAGAAGGACATGTGGCACCTGCGCTCGCTGATGTTCACCGAGCCGGTCGATCTGCTGCTCGGCCCGAGCAACGCGAAGTTCCTGTGGCGCGACACCAACACCACGTTCGTCAGGGTCGGCTTCCCGCTCTTCGACCGCCACCACCTGCACAAGCGGCCGATCATCGGCTACAACGGCGCGCAGAACCTCCTCACCGACATTGTGAACACGATTCTCGACGAGATGGATCGCGCCGCATTCGAGACCCCGTCCTTCGACCTGGTCCGCTAGAGCGGAACCACGATGTCGCACTCACTCGACAAGCTGCTCGAGGCCGGATGCCGGTCCGACGCCACACACAAGGTCTGCCGCAGCCGCGGGGGAGAGTCGTGCGCGTTCGACGGCGCGGCGATCGTGCTGATGCCGATCGCCGACGCTGCGCACGTGGTGCACGGCCCCATTGCCTGCGCGGGCAACGCCTGGGAGGGCCGCGGCGTTCACTCGAGCGCCGGCGACTTCCATCGGCGCGGGTTCACCACCGACATCGGCGAACTCGACATCGTGTACGGCGGCGAGAAGAAGCTGGCCGAGACGGTCCGAGAAGTCGTCGGCCGCGAGGGCCCTGCCGCCGTCTTCGTCTACATGACCTGCGTGACCGGGCTCATCGGCGAGGACATCGATACGGTGTGCCGCGAGCTGTCCGCTGAACTGCGCGTCCCAGTGATCCCCGTGCATGCGCCGGGGTTCGTGGGCCCCAAAAACCTCGGCAACCGGATCGCGGGGGAGACCCTGCTGGAGCACGTCATCGGCACGGCCGAGCCGGTCGTGGCGACCCCGTTCGATATCACGCTGATCGGCGAGTACAACGTCGCGGGCGATCTCGACCTGGTCGAACCGCTGCTGCGGGAGTGCGGCATCCGCGTGCTGAGCCACATCACGGGCAATGCGCGCTTCGACGAGATCCGGTACGCGCACAGGTCCCGGCTCTCCGTGACCGTGTGCTCGCGAGCGCTCATCAACGTCGCCGCCGGGCTGCAGAGGCGGTGGAATATCCCGAGCGTGGAGGCCTCGTTCTTCGGGGCCACGGAGATCGCACGCTCGCTGCGCACGATCGCCGACGCGCTCGAGGCGGTCTCGCCGCAGGCTGCGGCTGCAGGGCTGCGAGGGCGAGTCGAGTCCGTGATCCACCGACGGGAGGCGCGGCTGCACGACGAGCTCGCTCCCTATGCGAACCTCCACGGCCAGCGCGCTGTGCTCTACTCCGGCGGCGTCAAAAGCTGGTCGGTTGCGTCCGCACTCCGTGACCTGGGCGTCGAGGTCCTCGCGGTCGGCACTAAGAAGTCCTCGGCCGAGGACGAGGAGAAGGTTCGGCAGGTGCTCGGCCACGATGCCCGCCTCATCGAGGACATCTCACCGCCGGTCATCAGGCGCCTGTTCACCGAGGAGTCCGCGACCCTCCTGGTCGCCGGTGGACGCAACCGCTATCTGGCTGCGAAGGAGGGGTGGCCCTTCGTCGACGTGAACCAGGAGCGCGAGACCGCCTATGCGGGCTATGAGGGGCTTGTGAACCTCGCTCGTGACCTGAGCGCGAGCGCGAGCTTCTACGACCGGCAAAAGCTTGCGGCGTCGTGCGTGGTACCTGTCGCGCCAACGTCCGTCAGGATCGAGGAGCGCGCCGGAACCACCGACCCGCTCAAGAACGCGCCGACTCTCGGCGCCGCGCTCGCCCTGCAGGGTGTCGACCGGGCGATACCGATCCTGCACGCGGCCCAGGGTTGCACCTTTCTCGGTAAGGTGCTCGCGCTGCGGCACTTCAACGACCCAATCTCGCTTGGGACCAGCAAGCTGTTCACCGAAGACGTCGTGATGGGCAGCGAGGACGCCGCCGGCGCCGCCGTTCGATCGGCCGACGCCGGTTCGCACCCGGAGCTCATCGCGCTCGTCTCGGGCAGCTTGGCCGAGGTCAAGGGTGACGACCTGGACGGGCTGGTGCGCCAGCTCGACCGGGAGCTGGACGCCACCGTGATAGTGATTCACGCGCCGGACCACACCGGCGGCCTGGAGGACGGCTACCTCGCCGCCGTTCGCGCCCTGGTGGGACTCGCTGAGGCTGACGCCGTCGACGCCGCTCCGCGACACGATCGCGTCACCGTGCTGTGCGGGGCGCACCTGACTCCGGGTGACGTCCGCGAGCTGCGCAATATCATCGAGTCGTTCCAGCTCGAGGCAGTGATGCTGCCCGACCTCTCGGCGCTGGACGGCAGCCGTGAGGGCCTCAGCGCACTCGCAAGCGGCGGTGTGGAGCTGTCCGCAATCCGTGCCCTCTCGACCAGCGCTCACACACTCGTTATCGGCTCCTCGCTCGAACCGGCCGCACGCGACCTTCGCGACCGGCTCTCGACTCCCTACACCGTGTTCGACTCCGTCGCCGGGCTGAGCGGCACCGACAGTCTGCTCACTACGCTCACGCTTCTTTCGGGCCAGGCGATTCCCGCGCGCATCGAGCGCGACCGGCGCGTGCTGGTCGACGCCATGCGCGACGCGCACCTGCGCGTGAGCGGTAGGCGCATCGCCGTTGCGGCCGAGCGGGACCACGCGCTCACCATCGCATCGATCCTCGACGAGATGGCTGCCCGTCCCGTCTGCGTAGTAGTGCCCACGAGCACTGCGGCCAACCGCCGCATCCCGGCCGAGGAGGTAGTGGTGGGCGACTTCGCGAGCGTGCCGACCGGTATCGACCTGCTCGTGGCCGGCAGCCACGGGCGGCGTACGGCGGCGGTCCTTGGGGCCCCGCTCTACGAGACGGGCTTCCCGCGCTTCGAGGTCTTCGGCGCATCTCGGCAGGTGAGCGTTGGATACCGCGGCGCCACCGCCGTCATCGACGCGATCGCCAACCTGCTCAGCCCGACCGACCACCACGCCCACAAGGAAGGGAGCACGACATGAAGGTAGCCTTCGCCTCCACACGAGGGAGCACGGTCGACGAACACTTCGGCCGCGCAGGCGCGTTCGCGATCTACGACGTCAGGCCCGAGGGCGCCGAGTTTCTCGAACTCCGCCGAGTCGCCGACGGCGACCTGGACACCGAGGTCGTGGTGACGCGCGGCATGGGCGACCTCCACGACGCCGCCATCGCCGCCAAGATCGACAAACTCGCCGACTGCAAGATCGTCTACTTCACCGAGATAGGCGGCCCCAGCGCCGCCAAGCTCGTCCGGCGAGGCGTGATGCCGCTCAAGGCGGAGGCCGCGACCTCGATCGACGGCCTGGCCGACAAGCTCGTCGAGACCATGCGCACCAATCCCGCACCGTGGATGCGAAAGGCGCTCGCCACGGACCGCTAACCGTACCCGTCCAGCTGTAGGCAGCAAAGAGAGGATCGAAGTCATGAAGATGGTTCGCGCGTTCATCAGGCCCGAGAAGGAGCAGGAAGTCGTCCAGGCACTCGAGGGTGCGGGTTTCGGGTCGCTCACCAAGATGCCGGTCTTCGGGCGTGGCAAGCAAAAGGGCCTGCAGGTCGGCCCCATCTACTACGACGAGCTTCCCAAGACCTTGCTCATGCTCGTTGTGGAGGACGAGAGCGCTCGACGGGTGGTCGAGGTCATAGAGGACAAGGCGCGCTCCGGTTTCATCGGCGACGGAAAGATCTTTGTGTCCCCGGTCGATGAGGCCTACACCATCCGCACCGGTGAGGTGGGACTGTGAAGGAGATCACCGCCATCATCCGACGGGACAAGCTGCAGGAGACCAAGAAGGCCCTGGCCGAGATGGGCCTGCCGTCGCTGTCCATCCAGAGCGTGGAAGGTCGGGGCAAGCAGCGCGGCGACGTGGCCTGCCAGCTGCAGGACATGGACGAGGACGGCCGCGTGTGCAACTCCACGGTCGTGCCGCTCAAGGTGACGCCGTCGGAGTACGCACTCGAGCACTACCTGCCCAAGGTGGTCCTCTACGTCCCCAAGCGGCTCCTCACTATCATCGTCGAGGATGCGGCTGTGGCTGGCGTCGTGGCTGCGCTCATCGCCGTCAACCAGTCGGGCCAGCCCGGCGACGGCAAGGTGTTCGTCTCGCCCGTCGAAGAGGCCTTGCGCATCCGCACCGGAGAGGTCGACGTCGAGGCGGTGGCCTGAGATGGCGATGGCACTGACCCGCGACGGGCGCCCGTGGATCCCTCAATATCTGGAGGCCATCGACGCGAGCGCGTGCATCGGCTGCGGACGCTGCTACAAGGTGTGCGGGCGGGGTGTCATGGAGCCCGTTCAGGCCGCGTGGGACGACGATGATGATGACGAGGACGTGACGAGCACCGTCATGAGTGTCGCCGATGCCGGTGCGTGCATCGGTTGCGAGGCGTGCGCCAAGGTGTGCGCGAAGAGGGCTCACGCTCACGCCGGGGAGGCCGAGCGGTCATGAGTGACGGGTACCCCACAACCGCGTGCAGCGCCAAGAGCAACGAACGCCTCGTCATGGCGAATCACCCGTGCTTCAGCAAGGATGCTCACCGGCGTGCCGGGCGAATCCACCTGCCGGTCGCGCCCGAGTGCAACATCCAGTGCGGTTACTGCGTGCGCAAGTACGACTGCGTCAACGAGTCTCGTCCGGGTGTCGCAAGCACCGTGCTTACCCCGGCCGAGGCGATCGAGCGCGTGCGAGCGGTCGTCGAGCGCGGCGGCGGCGAGATCGCCGCGGTCGGCATCGCCGGCCCCGGCGACCCGCTCGCCAATGAGGCGACGTTCGAGACGCTCGACCTCGTGCGCCGCGAGTACCCGGAGTCCATCCTGTGCGTCTCCACCAACGGTCTGGCTCTGCCTGAGCGCGTCAACGATCTCGTCGCGGTGGGTGTGCGCAGCCTCACCGTCACGATCAACGCAGTCATGCCCGACACCGCCGATGCGGTGTACTCCTGGGTTCGCGGCGAAGACGGCGAGCGGTTGAGCGGCATCGAGGGCGCAACCCGTCTGCTGGAGCGCCAGTGGGACGGGCTCGCAAAGGCGGTGCGTGCCGGGCTCGTCGTGAAGGTCAACTCGGTGCTCATTCCCGGCGTGAACGATCTCGAGCTCCCCGCTGTGGCGATGCTCGCCGCCGAGTACGGCGCGCACCTCTCCAACATCCTGCCGCTCATCCCGCAAGCCCGGTTCCGCGCGACGAAACCGCCCACGCCCGCCGAGATACACAGCGCGCGTGACGCATGCGGTGAGTACCTGTCGCAGATGACCCACTGCAACCAGTGCCGGGCGGATGCGTGCGGTCTTATCGGCAAGGACCGGGACATGGAGACCGAGACACTGATGGCGCGTCTGGGAGACGACTACTGCGAAGTCGTGGCGTGATGAGCCCGGTGGCGCGCAGGGTTGTCGGCAGTATCGCCGCGCTCCTCGCTGTGGCCGGTCTCGCGGGGTGCGCGAGCGCACCCGCCTCGGAGCCAGCCTCCGCCGAGATCACCGTCTCGGCGGCGGCCTCGCTCAGAGGCGTCCTCACCTCGACCGCCCCTGAGTTCGAGGCGGCCAACGACGTGCGAGTGACGTTCAACTTCGGCGCGTCGGGGCAGCTGATGAAGCAGATCGAGGGGGGTGCGCCCGCTGACGTGTTCCTGTCGGCGAGCCCGTCTGCGGTCGCTGCCCTCGCCTCTGAGGGGCTCGTGCCTGCGGGGACACCCGTTGTGTTTGCCGGCAACACGCTCGTCATCCTTGTCCCCGCCGGCAACCCTTCCGGAATCGACGGCCCGAACGACCTGGGACGCGTCGCGAGGCTGACGACGGGAGACCCGGAGGTGGCTCCGCACGGCCAGAAGGCCCGGGAGTGGCTCACCGGGATTGCGATGTGGGACCAACTCGCGCCGAAGTTCGTGTTCGCGGCCAACGCGGCGCAGACCGACGATTACGTCGCTCGCGGCGAGGTGGACGCCGGAATCGGTTTTGCGAGTGACGCCGAGGCACGCGACGACATCGAGGTCGCCTACGTTGTCCCATACGGCGCGATCAAGCCGATCACGTACGTGGGCGCAGCACTCGGCGCGTCGAAGGAGCCTGACCTCGCCGAGGCATATCTGGCGTACCTTCTCTCTCCTCGCATGCAGCGGGCGTTCGCCGACGCCGGGTTTGAACCGGCGCCGAAGGAGTGACTCGCCGATGAACCCCGCCGACATCGCCTTCCCCCTGACGTTGTCACTCCAGGTCGCCGTCCTCGCCACCGTCGGCTGCGCGGTAGTGGGGGTTCCGTTGGCCTACGTGCTCGCTACTCGCGACTTCCGCGGCAAGGCGCTCGCCGACGTCGCGGTGATGCTTCCGCTTGTGCTGCCGCCGGTTGTGACCGGCTACTACCTGCTGCTTCTGATAGGCGAGCGCGGGTTGTTGGGCCACGTGACCGAGGCACTTACGGGAACGGCGCACGGGATCGTCTTCTCGTGGCAGGCTGCGCTGGTCGCGTCGTTCGTCATCGCTCTGCCGCTCGCGGTGAGCACGGCCCGCTCGGCGATTGCGGCGGTCGACCCGACGCATGCTGACGCCGCGAGGATCCTTGGGCGCAGCGAGGTTGAGACTGCGGCCTTCGTGGTGCTGCCGCTCGCCGCTCGCGGCATCCTCGCCGGCCTGGCCCTCGGGTTCGCAAGGGCACTGGGGGAGTTTGGGGCGACGATGATGGTCGCGGGCAACATCCCCGGCAGAACCAACACGATGGCCCTGCAGATCTACAACGCCGTGATTTACGGCGACTGGTTCTCGGCGAGTTCGCTCGTGCTCGTGTTCACCGTGGTTTCGGCGGCGATCCTGCTCGCCGCTAATCGGCTTACCAGGGCGGTCGTGCGATGAGCGGACTCGACCTCGCCATCACCAAGCTGCTGCCCGGCTTCTCTCTGAACGCGGTGTGGACGGTTCACGGCGGGTTCACCGTGCTCTTTGGCTACTCAGGATCGGGCAAGTCCCTGACCCTCTCGGCGATCGCCGGAACGATGCGACCCGACGCTGGCCGAATCACCCTGGCCGGGCGTACGCTGTTCGACTCCTGTGAGGGTGTGTGGGTGCCGCCTCAAGCGCGTCGCATCGGCTACGTCCCGCAAAGCGCCCAGCTCTTCCCGCACATGAGCGTGCGGGACAACGCAGCCTTCGCTCTAAAGGGCGTGCGGCGTGCCGAGAGGGGCGAGCGCGTCGAAGAGGTGCTGGACCGGCTGGGAATCGCTCGGCTCGCCGATCGGCTTCCGCATCAACTCTCCGGCGGCCAGCGCCAGCGTGCGGCCCTGGCCCGGGCCCTTGTCGCCCGTCCGTGCGCTCTGCTGCTCGACGAGCCGTTCTCGGCGCTCGACCTGCCGGTTCGCATCGAGATGCGGGAACTCATACGCGACGTCCAGCGCGATCTTGGGATTCCCGTGGTGATGGTGACGCACGACCTGCACGAGGCGTGCTCGCTCGCGGACACGCTGGTGGCCTACTCCGGAACCGGCGTGGTGCAGACCGGCTCGCCCCGAGACCTCATCAGCGACCCCGCCACCCCGGAGCTCAGGCGCCTGCTTCGGGCGGTCGAGATACCGGACTCGGTGTTCGCCCGGCCGGGGGAGCGAACCGGACGGGTGGTTCCGCTCAAGCGCACGGGCTGCGTCGCCTGAAGCACGACGGACGACTACTCCGGGCCGAAGCAATCCGCATAGTCGGGGCACACGCCGCAGCTGGGCGCCTTGCAGGTCGCGAACCCGCCCCATCGGCAGAGTCTGCGGTAGATGAACTTCTTCCAGCGCATGTCCATCACGTTGTCTGCAGCCAGCGCCTGGAACCACGTCTCGAGCACCAGGCGCAGATCCGCCCGGCTTGGCAGGTCGAGGTCCCGCCATAGATGCTGATCGCCCAGGCAGCCGGCGGCAACGGCCTGTGCAACGCGCGCAGCCCTCTCGGGGTCACGTCCGGGAGTGCGGTCGCGCAGCAGCAACTCCACGAGCGCGTCGAACTCGACGCGGCGCTCGACGATTTGCTCGGCGAAGCGGACCTCAGGTCCGGACGGGCCGATGAGTACGGCGGTGAGCTCGTCGACTCGCTGTGGCGTGAGTTCGCTCACCGCCTCACCCTCCCTCGAGGTCGTACTTCCTCATCTTGTACCCGAGCTGGCGGGCGGTGATTCCGAGTTCGCGCGCCGCTTTGGCTTGGACGTGAGCGTGACGACGTAGTGACGCGACGATTCTGCGGCGTTCGAGCGCCTCAACCTCTTCCTCGAGCGTCAGGCCCGCCGCGCCGTCGTCCGGCTGATCGTGCATCAGCAGATGCATCGGAAGGTCCGCAGGCGCGATCTGGTCGTCATCGGCCAGCACCACGAGGCGCTGCACGGTGTTCTCGAGCTCCCGGATGTTGCCCGGCCACGGGTAGCGTAGCAGCAGCCGCATGGCCTCAGGCGTGAGGCGTACGTCTCTGCCGGCGGTCGCGCAGAAGCGTTCGAGGAAATGCTCGATCAGCAGCGGCAGGTCCTCTCGGCGGTCCCGCAGGGCGGGCAGAAAGACCGGTACGACGTTGAGGCGCCAGTACAGGTCCTCTCGGAAATCGCCGTCCTTGGACATCTGCTCGAGATCGCGGTTGGTGGCCGAGATGATGCGCGCGTCGGTGGTGAGCGTCTTGGTCCCGCCGAGCCGCTCGAAGGTGCGCTCCTGTAGCACGCGCAGGAGCTTGGCCTGGATGGCGGGGGGGACGTCGCCGATCTCGTCGAGGAAGATGGTGCCCCCCCGCGCGAGCTCGAACCGTCCCTGCTTGCTGGTGACCGCCCCCGTGAAGGCTCCCTTCTCGTAGCCAAAGAGCTCGGCCTCGAGCAGGTTCTCGGGAAGGGCGGCGCAGTTGATGGCGATGAACGGCCCCTTGGGACGCTGGCCCTGGTAGTGCAGCGCGTGCGCGATCAGCTCCTTGCCCGTACCGCTCTCGCCGCGCAGCAGGACGGTCGCTTGCGAGGGGGCCACCTTGCTCACCATCCTGAACACCTCTTGCATCGTGTCCGACTCGCCGATGATGTTGGGCAGCGAGAACCGGCGACGCAACTCGTTTCGCATGCGCTCGCCCTCGGCGACCTCGTGCCGGTAGGTCCAGTACAACCGGACGGCGTGCGCGATGGTCGACGCGACGATCTCGAGAACGCGTACGTCCTCGTCGAGTGCCACGCTGGCGTCAAAGACCCGATCGGCCGAGAGTGCGCCGAGAATCTCGCCGCGTAGCTTGATGGGCACCGAGACGAACGAGATCTCCTCCTTGGTCGGGCGCGAGCCCGTGCGATTCAGGAAGAGCGGCTCCTCGCCGATGTTTCGCACGACCATCGCCCGACCACCGGTGACGACTCGTCCCACGATCCCCTCGCCGGGACGATAGATGCCGCGTGCGAGCTGCTGTCGGGTCAGCCCGGACGCAGCGACGATGCGAATCTGCCTGGTCTCGGGATCGACGAGCGCGATGGTGCCTCTGTTGAGACCCAGACGCTCGTGGAGGATGCGCATCGCCCGGCGCAGGTTGCGGTCGACATCGAAGCTGGAGACGAGCGTCTCGGAGATCTGGAGGAGTGTCTCCAGCTCGATGGTTGCGTTGCGTCCTGTGTCGGTTACGGCTTGCATGCTCCGATTCAAACACGCCCCGGTTTCACGGGTGTTTCGGGCGCAAGACATCTGCGGGATTCCGTTTGTGGTCTGCATAGACGGAGAGCAGCTCTTCATCGGAAAGCGGCCTGTGCAGGCTGACGTTGAGGCGGCGAAGCGTAGGCAGGATCGCGCTGGCCTCCTCACGAGTGACCTCGACGCCGCACTCGGCAAGCTTCATCGCGACCCCGCGCGAACCGGAGTGCTTGCCGACGACGATTCTGCGCTCGAGCCCCACCTCCCGGGGGTCGAAGACCTCGTAGGTCCGGGGGTTCTTGCGAACGCCGTCAGTGTGGATGCCGCTTTCGTGTGCGAACGTGTTCGAGCCCACGACCGGCTTCCATGCGGGCACCGTCCGCCCGGCGGCAGCCATCGTGTACTCGACGATCTCGCGGAAACGTTCGGTTCGGATCCCGATGTCGACGCCCTCGATGCATCTGAGCGCCATCACCACCTGCTCGAGCGCCGCGTTGCCCGCGCGCTCTCCCAGACCGCCGAGCGTCACGTTGACCCAGCTCGCCCCGGCGTGGACTCCCGCGATGGCGTTCGCGACCGCCATCCCGAAGTCGTTGTGGGTGTGCACGTCGATCTCGAGGCCCGTGCTCTCGACGAGCTCGCGGATGACCTGGTAGGTGGTCAGGGGCTCCATGATGCCGACCGTGTCGCAGAAGCGCAGGCGGTCGGCGCCCTCGGCCTTGGCCGCCGAGGCGTACTCGAGCAGGAACTCGAGGCTCGTGCGGCTGGCATCCTCGGCGCTGACCACTACCGAGACGCCCTCGGACTTCGCGTAGGCGACCGCCTCACGGACGGCCCGGAGCACCCACGCGCGATCCCGCTGAAGCTTCATCTGGATGTGCGCGTCGCTCGTGGGGAGCGAGATGGCGACGGCGTCGACGCCGCACGCGATGGAGGCCTTGATGTCGCCGATCCTGGCGCGGTTCCAGCCCAGCACGGAGGCGCGCAGGCCGAGGTGCGCGATCTGTTCGACGGCGTCGCGCTCGTCGCCGCCCATCACCGGGATGCCGGCCTCGATCTGGTGGACCCCGATCTCGTCGAGGTACCGCGCGATGGCGACCTTCTCGGAGTTGCTGAAGACCACGCCGGCAGCCTGCTCGCCGTCACGCAGCGTGGTGTCGGCGAGCTTGACCGCGCGCTCGCCGAGCCGGCTCTCCACCGGACGAGGCCACTTGTTCGCACGCTCCACCACATCACCTCCGGGCCGTCGAACGAGCACCTTCAGTGTGCGCGGCGAGTGTGTCGGATGCGTGAATAGATGGGGGGCGTCCCCTTGACGGCGCAAATAGATTGCGTACAATCCAATGGCACACGATGCAAATACTGATTATCCCGAGTCCAAGGAGTGCCGCAGTGACCGTCTACGACATCGAAGTGACCGACAACCGGGGCGCCACCACCACGCTCGCCGAGTACTCCGGCAAGGTCCTGCTGATCGCCAATACCGCCACACGCTGCGGATTCACCCCGCAGTACGAGGGCCTCCAGGACCTCCAGAACACCTTCTCCGAGAAGGGCTTCGAGGTCCTCGATTTCCCGTGCAACCAGTTCCTCGGCCAGGCGCCGGGCTCGGATGCTGAGATCGAGGAGTTCTGCACCCGCAAATTTCAGACGGTGTTCAGGCGTTTCGCCAAGGTCGACGTCAACGGCGCCGACGCCCACCCCCTGTTCACGTACCTGAAGGCTGCGGCCGCAGGCTCCGCCGTGACGGGACGCGGCTTGTTCTCGTTTGGCGCGAAGAAGTCCTCGGCGGGTCCCGACATCAAGTGGAACTTCACCAAGTTCCTGGTTGACCGCAAAGGCAACGTCGTTGCGCGATTCGGCCCGATGACCAAGCCCAGGGACATCGAAACCGCCATCGCCGCGCTACTCTAGTAGCGAACCCCGGCGGCCGAGGAGGCGCGATGAGCGACGAGATGCTCAAACTCGAGAACCAGCTGTGCTTTCCGCTGTATGCGGCTTCGCGGCGTGTGATCAGGCTGTACCGGCCCGTGCTCGACGAGCTCGGCCTCACCTACACGCAGTACATCACGTTGCTCGCGCTATGGGAGCACGACGAGATCTCGGTGAAGACGCTGGGTGAGCGGCTGTACCTGGACTCCGGGACGCTCACTCCACTGCTCAAGAAGTTGCAGGCCCAAGGCCTCATCGAGCGCGAGCGGGATGAGGCAGACGAACGGGCGCTCGTGGTCCGGCTGACCGCCGAGGGTCGCGCCCTCAAGAAGCGTGCCCGTGACGTGCCGAGAAGGGTCGCGTCATGCGTGCGGCTGCAGCCCGAGGATGCGCAGGAGCTGCATCGCCTGCTCCACGTGCTGCTCTCGGAGGACGTCTTGCTGGACTGCGAGTCGAAGTAGGGGGCGACGGCGTACAATCACCTCATGGGGTACTTCCCGGGAGGAGCAGGCGATGTCACCTGATTCGGCTGGAGCGGGGAAGAGCAAGGCGCTCGGGGTGTGGTCGCTCGTGTGCGGAGTCTTCGCAATCGTCGGGGTGGCGATGATCGCTCAGGCGAGCTTTGGTGCGGCAGAGTCGTTCGACCCGCCCGGGTGGCTTCGGATCCTTACCGGCTGGATGCTGCCGATCGGAGCGATCGCCGCTGTGATCCTGGGAATCATGTCGGTCAAACGGGACTCCGGACGCAACTTCGGTCTCGCAGGCATCACGCTCGCGGTCATCATGGTGGGCATCTTCGTCGCGATGCTGGTGATGAACCCGTACTAGGGGCTCCTAGGCGGCTGTCGACCAGCCACCGCGTGAGCAAAGAGAAGCGACGGGCCGACTCAGGTGAGTCGGCCCGTCGTGCTACATCTGTGGTGCCCCCGGCACGATTCGAACGTGCGACACCAGGTTTAGGAAACCTGTGCTCTATCCCCTGAGCTACGGGGGCGCGAACACGCCTCAGCGTGCGCCCGTACATAGTACTCGACGACACGTACTCGCTCCACTGTCACACCCTGTCGCCTCCTTCGGTGACCGCTAGCGCGACGACCTCCTCGTGATTCGGGAGTCACAGGCGCCGGCGGTCGTCCCCGCATAGTACGCGTGCGACCATGAAAGGAATTTCAGGAGTTTCCTGATACCACGAATCCTTCACGACGGCTAAGATCGTGGCTGTTGGGTCGCCGCGAAGGGATGGATTCATGCGAAGCAGATCGGCTCTTTGGCTCTGTGCGCTCACGTTGGCCTCTGCACTACTCATGCCCTCCAGTGCCACAGCAGCGTTCCAGCCGGATGGCTACGTGATGTTACGGCAAGAGGGTCAGATCCACTACGGCGGGAGTGCCTACATCACGAGTCCGCAGCCGCAGACCGTAGACAAGCAGACTGTGCACGCGGTCATCTGCTATCGAACCAACTGGTCGCGGATGGCGGAGTGCGGGCTGTACTGGGATCGCTACGGTCCCGGCTACACGGCGTTCTGGGCGAGCATATTCTACGGCCAGTACAACGAAGGGATTATCGACGGAAACGTGCCTGCAGGCTCGACGCACAGGTATCACGTCGGCTACTCCGGCAGTAGTGACACGTGGTACTGGTGGTACGACGGCGCGATTGTCCATCACGGCAAGACAGACGAATTCACGAGCTGCTGGGTCGCCATGAACACCGAGAAGAAGTACAGCCCAGGGGCTACGAACGTCGCGACCTTCTCCGGAGTGAAGTACAAGAACTTGGCTTGGGGTTCCTGGAGCGACTTCAACGACAGCACCACCTACTTCGACAACGACCCGTACTGGTACTGGAAGGTGCTGGCCCCGAACCGCTTCGTATCGGTTCATGTCTGACAGGAGGCGTCAGTGATGAGGAGCGCACTGGTCGTGGTGTTCGCCGTCACCGCCCTGGCACTCTGCGGCTGCTCCAGCCCAGCGGCGCGTGCCCCGCAATCGGGCTGGGTCGACGGGGTGTGGGTGAACGCGGGCGCCCCAAAGGCGGGCCTGATCGGCGGGGACTGGTTCGAGCTCGGTGAACAGTCCGAGATACCCATCGACGGCCCCGAGGAGTTCAAGCGGCACGTGCCCCCAGGGGCGCACGTAATGGTTGACCACAAGTCAGGCCGGTCACTGGTCCCGTTCGCCGTGCTGATCCAGCCAGAGCAACTCCGAGTCGGCGATTCCACCTATGACGGGCTGACCTTCAGGTACCCAGGTCGCATTCAATTGGAGGTGAACCCCTCGATGGAGCCGATGGAGCTCTCCACCTACCTGGAGTGGGAGGGGCTCCCGAACACGACCGGCGAGACCCATCCGTTCAAGGCCGGCAAGGTGCTCGGCAAGCCAGCTGCGATCTCGGAGATGAGCCAGCAGAAGTGGTCGTACGGCACCGTGCTCAAGGCGCCCGCCTCGCTCACGTGGAGCGAGCCCACCGGGCTCGACGAACCCGCGTACTACACCTACGTACTCATGGGAGACGTGCCCTCACAAGCGTTGATCGCCCGCGCCGAGCGCATGACGGCTGCTCGATGACTCATGCGCAGTCCCACCACTGGCGTACTGGTCGTCCACCGACCCCAAAATAGGTAGAATCGACCAGTACTCCGTCTCCGCCCGCCTCGCGACCACAGGACGAGCCAATGCCCAACGCAACCACCCCTCTCACCCCAACGCCTCTGCCGCCCGAGGACGAGAGCGCGACCCTCGCAGCATTGCAGGTCTCGGTTAGCCGGCATCGGGTCTGGCTCATCGTGCTCTCGGCAGTACTGGTGCTGTCGTTCCTCGGCATCATTGGGATGGGCGTCCTGGTTGTCGGCCCGTTCATGGGCGGGTTTGCCGTGTCCAGCGGCGCCAGCGAGGAGCAGATCGACGAGGCCGAGAGCGAGATTCAGCAGGCGTACGGGAGCCGTCTCGAGGATCTCGAGGTTCGCGTCGTGGAAGTCAAGTACGGCGGTGCTCCGTTCCCGTACTCGCTGATGGACGGCGACACCATGAAGTCCCTCTACATCTCGTACGGGCTCCAGGGCTCGGACGTCATCATCGCCGATCTTCTGGATGTCGACATGTTTGGCGGTGACCTGTCGATGACCGGCATGCTCCCCACCAAAGGTTCCATGGTCAGCAGGATGACCCCCGAGCAGTTCGACAAGCTGCTCGTGGCCTACTCGGCCGAGACGGAAAAGCCCCTCGGGTCGGTACGGCGCTACGGCGACGAGCCGTTCTTCATGGAGACCGGGCAGACGGCCCCCGAAGAGGTCACCGTCAACAACGAGACGTTCCCCACCAAAGAGCTGTGGACGGCCGCAGAGGGCCGCATCATCGAGGGCGACAGCGTCGACATGAATGACGGGGCCTACATGGGCGGCGTGGCGCTGATCTTCCACGAAGATCCTGAGACGGGGGAGTTCACCTTCCTCGGGACCGAGCCCGTCGAGACGATGTGGTGACGCGTACCTCCTGAGCGCAGTTCGCCCGCCACTCCGGCGGCCCGGTGTTCTCTCGAATTGAAAGCTCCTGTCTGAGGGAAACATAAGTGGGAGATAGGCATTACGGCGGACACGGGGGGTGTTCGCCGATGAGATAGGGCGGAGGCGATTGCCGTGCCCGCACACCACTCTCGCATGCTCCTTCTTCTCGTGATCGTGCTGGCGGGCGCTCTGCTCGTATGGCCTCTCGGCGCCGCCGCGGTGCGGCCGGCTGCCGTTGGCGGAGGGGCCTCAATGCCGCTCGGTGTCTCCGTGGCGGTGACGCCTGGTCAGGCGGTCGTCACGATCACCGGCGGTAGGCCCACATTCGAGGTCCGCTCCTTGCAGGCCAACTCGGCCACCTTCGAATACAGCGGGCCGGCCCGCGCTGTGACCGTGCCGATCGACAACGGCATCGTCATCTTCCAAGTCACGGATGGTGCCGGCGTCGTGGTGACCTCGACCCCTGTCGCGGCCGGCGTCGAGATGTGGGTCGCCGAGCCTGCCTACGGACGGATATCGAAGTACAGCTCGGATCTCGCCACCACCACGGCTCGATCTACTTCGGTGTTCACCGGTCTGCGCAACATCGCGGTGCGGCCGTCCGATTCGCATCTGTTCGCGGTCGACCAGTCGGCCGGCCAGGTTGTCGAGCTGAATCCGGACGGTGCCGAGGCCCGACGCTTTGCGGTGCCGGGAGGCTACCGTCCCCAGGATGTGAGCTTCGACGCTGCCGGCCACATCTTCGTGGTCGACAGGACTGCTCCGGCCGGCAAGGTCTATCGCTTCGACTCCGCCGGCAGTCTTGAGGCCTCCGCTGCCGTGATGATGCCCATCGGCGTCCCGCTTCCGCAGTATGGCAACACGACGATGCACATCGTCTATCACGCCCCCAGCGACGCGCTGCTCATCCGTTTCAACTCCGGCGCGATCGTCGGTGTGGACCCGAGCACGCTGGCGACCCGGTGGTACCGCTACTCGAGCGATCCGCTGCTCTTGCCGGGCTGGGACATGGACCCCACTGCCGAGATCCTCTATAGCGGCGTCTACTCGGGGGGATGGGGTAAGCAGTCCGCCTTCATCAACGGGCCCAACCATCTCGCCCCGCTCGTGGGAACCGGCTTCGCGCCGTTTGACTGGACCGTGTCCGCGCTACAGCCCATGGTCACCGACGTTTCCGTGGACGAAGACGGGTTCATCTACGTCCTCCAAGCCGACAGCGGCGGCACGATGGGTATGCCTGTCCGAGGCGCGCGCGTGTACGTGTACGACGGGGCCGGAACGTTGCTCATGGACTGGGAGGTCCCGGGAGCTCTGAGGCTTGGCGTCATTCGCTGATCGGCGTGGTCGACGCTAGAAAGGCAGCGCGTACGCCTCGCCCGTTTTGGGGTGCACCCCGACGACGAGCGTCGACCCTTGTCTCATCGGCCCTTCCGCCCGGAACGCGGGCAGGGTTGGGTCGATGAACGGCGAGTACACAAACCCACGGTTGGGCACTGTCATGTCGTAGAAGGCACCCAGGAACGACACCGTCTGGCTCGGTCCGTAGGCGACCTCGGTGACCAGGTTGTCGCCGTTGGGGTAGATGTTGAGCTGTGCCTCGGGGTCAGGACCTCCCTCGTAGTTGCTGAGAACGACTCCCATGACCGTGGTACGCGGGTTAGCGGCGAACTGGATCATCCCGGATGCGCCGAACATGCCGACATTGTCGGTCACGAGGATCACCTGGTCGGGCTCGTTGGCCGCGATCCCGGACTTCATGGTGTCGACCAGTGCCCCCGAACGCTCGCTTCGGGCAATCACGTCGTCGCGCTCCAAGACCACTCCGGCGGTAAACAGCACGACACTCGCAGCCATCACCGCAGCAACCAAGGCCGGACCGAGCCAGCGGGAGTTGCCTGAGATGAACCACAGTGCAGCAATCAGCCAGATCACCGATGCGAAGCCCATGAAGCGCGGCTCCCCGCTGGCGAGAAAGCCGGGGACCAGCGACATCAAGATGGCCGCCCACATCGCAACCGCCCTCAAGAGCGGCTTGCGCCGCGCGTACCGCACGATCGAGAACACGAGCAGAGCACTCGCGACCATGGCGATGATGCCGCCGATCCGGTACGCATCGCCGCCGGGCGCATCAATCCACCGCCAGTAGTCGAAGGGAACCGCAAATGCGCGCGACAAGCCCGTGAAGCGCCTGTCCACACTGACTTGGCTCATGGACTGAAGCGGATATGCGCCCAGCGTCGACTGCATCCACAGGCGCATGACGACCAGCGAGACGACCGGTATTCCGAGCGCCGCCAGGTGAGTCCATCTTGGGCGTTCGGGTCCCACGGCCACGAGCAGTGCGGCGCATACGAACGGAGCGACCGCCGCGGTCTCGTGAGTGCCCACCGCCAGTGTCAGCAGGGTGACGGCCACGCCCAGTCGCAGGCGGCTGGCGGGTCCGCTGGGTGCGTCGAGTGCGACCAGCGCGCCCAGTACGAGCGCCAGCGCGACCGCGTTGGTCAGCGACGCGGCTTCGAGCAGCGCCGGATGCCAGACCGTCGACAGCCCAAAGGCCACGGCGAGCGCGCCGGCGACCCAGCGGGAGGCTTTCCCGTATGACTGGAGGATCAGGGCAACCAGGAACACCGAGCTGAGAACCGCGGCGTAGTTGAACAACAGGTAGACGGGGTCGCCGCCAGCCGGCTCCAGCAGCCCCATCAGGAAGAACGACAGGTTCGCAATGGGTCGTACGAAGTCCGTGGCGATCGGCTGCCAGTCCAGGTAGTTGTGGAAGTACGTCGAGTAGCCGCTCGTGAACCACTCGGTCCAGTCGTTGCCGGATATGTACTGCGAACTGCTGTTGAGCACGACAGGGAAGTCGTCTCCAAACAGCCGGTAGTTCCCGATGAACGACCCGAGCACCACCGCGAGAATCGCTCCGACAACCAGCACCGCGATGAGGCTCGGCGCCATCCGACGAACCAGGCCCTGCGTTCCGCTCTTCGGCTCTTCCACCTGACCTGCTCCCTGTCGAATCCGGCCTTCATGCGCGGTCTACGCCGCGCGTCCCATCGCGAGTCCCACAGTCGCACCGACCAGCCCCAGCAACAGGCTGCCGGCCATGTAGCCCACGCCCTGTGCGAGCATCCCGCGCTCCAGCAAGGTGAGGCTCTCATACGAGAACGTCGAGAACGTGGTGAACCCGCCGAGCAGACCCACGCCGAGGAAGAGCACCAACGTCGACGTCAGCATCGAGCGCTCGGCCGCAAATCCCATGACCAGCCCCAGCAGGAACGAGCCGAGCACGTTGATCGCGAACGTGTGCCACGGGAACACGCCCTTGGAGTGCTCGGCGATCCACAGGCCGAGAGTGAAGCGCAGACCCCCGCCGAGACCAGCGCCCGCCATTACCGCCATCAGGTCGGCGAACCTCATGGGTTGCACCTCTTACACGGCACGTAGCCCGCGCCGGCCGCGGCATCGCGCGACCCGTAGAACACCTTGTTCGCGGGGTTCATGTCATCCACAGAGCTGCAGCCGGCCTCGTGGAACTTGCCGGTGTTGCTGTTGGCGACGTAGCCGGATTCGCTCGGGGCGCTTGGCTTTGATGCCGACGAGGTCGAGCCGCCGCTCGAACCGCTTGAGCCACTCGAGGAGCTGCCGTGCTCGACGGCGCTCGCACCGCCCGGAACCGACCACAGCCCCTTGTCGGCCTTGCGGGCCTGGCTCGCGTAGCTGCCGAAGTACTCGGCGTACATCACGTTGGGAGGGAAGGTGTACTGACCCGCGTAGCCTTCGATGACGAGGCGCGCGTTGAACATCTTCTTGCGCACTTCACTCTCGGTGCGCGCGGTGGGCTTGGCGGTCCAGACGTAGGCGAGCAGCCGACCGTAGCGGTCGCGCTCCTCGACGTCCTTCTCGAGCCACACGTCACGGTCGTCGAGCTCGCGCTTTGCGAATGCGCTGGCCTGCTCGCCGTAGGGCTCGTGCTCGGTGGTGGACTCAGGGGTGTCGATGCCGATGAGCCGCACCTTCTCGGTGAGCCCGGAGGCGAAGCGCACGACGACCGTGTCGCCGTCGACCACGCGCGTGACGCGGGCCGCGATCAGGCGGCCCGGGAACGTCGAGGGCGTCTCGGCAGGCGCGGCCTCAGCCGGCGCCTCGGCGGGTGCGGGGGAGGTCGCTGCGGCGCTTGCGGTCGGCTCGGCCGCCACGGGCGCAGGCGCTTGCGTGTCGCTCGAGGCGGTCGCGGTGCAACCGCTCGCGACCAGCGCGAACGCCAGCAGGGCGGCGCATAGGAGGCGCGTGATGTTAGCCGCCCCCACCGCCACCACCGTTGCCGTCGACGGTGATCGTCACCGTCGTACCGCGCGCGACACTCGCTGTGGCGCTGGGTGACTGCTCGATAACGACACCGCTGTCGGTGTTCAGTTCGTAAAGGACCTCGACCTTGAGCCCTGCGGCTTCAAGCTTGGCCTTCGCGTCAGCCTCGCTCATGCCGATGACGGCCGGCACAGTGACGTTCTTCGCGCCCAGGCTCACGGTGATCGTCACTGTCTGACCCTTGGCGATGGCGATGCCGCCGCTCGGGTTCTGGTTGATGACCCTGCCCTTGTCCACCGAGTCGCTGTAGGCCTCCTTGACGCTGACCTTGAAGCCGGCGCCCGTGACGGCCTTCTCGGCAGCCTGGCGCCGCTCGCCCACGACGTCGGGGACGGTGCCTGTCTCCGGTCCGCGCGACACGACGTACTGGATCGATGTGCCCTTGGTCGCCTTCTCACCAGGGGGCGGGTTCTGACGGATGATGGTGCCCGGTTCGACCTCGCTGTTGAACTCCGAGGGCAGCGGCGCGGGGGAGAACCCTGCGTCGGTGAGCGCTTCTTGCGCCTCCTGCTCGGTCATTCCGAGGATCGTGGGGACCTCGAGCAGCTCGGGGCCAATGCTGATGACGATGTTGACGGCCGTGCCGGGTTCAGCGGTCGCGTTGGGGAGCGGCGACTGGTCGATGATCAGGTCGACCGCGACCTCGTCGCTGTTGGCCTCTGTGACGTCTCCAAGCGTGAAACCGGCCTCGGTGAGCATCACCTGCGCCTCGGCGCGGGTCTTGCCGGTGAGGTCTGGCACCGCCGTGCTCTGCTCGAACAGCCCCATGTACCAGGCGACGCCGAGCCCTGCGACGACAAGCGCGATGGCCACGAGTATCCACGGCCACACCTTGTTCTTCTTGCGCACCGGGGCGGTCTGACGCACCGGTGCGCCGACCGGGCCGCCTGCCGACACGGCGGGCATGACGGCGGTCGCATCGGCGGCTGCCGCGACCGCCGTGGCCGCTGCCGCGGCGGCGACGTCGCGTCCCTTCACGATGTTCAGCAGGTCCTTCTTCATGACTTCGGCGGTCTCGTAGCGGTCTGCGGTCTTCTTTGCCATCGCATGCGCGATGACGGTCTCGAGCCGCGGATCCACGTTGGGGTTGATCGAGCTGGGGCGCCTCGGCTGCTCGTTGACCTGCTTGAGCGCGACTGCGACGGGGGTGTCGCCGTCGAAAGGAAGTTGGCCGGTGGCCGCCTCGTAGATGACGACGCCGAGCGAGTACAGGTCGCTCGCGGCGGACAGCGGCTGGCCCTGCGCCTGCTCGGGCGAGACGTAGTGAGCGGTGCCCAGAACCGAGCCGGTCTGCGTCATGGTGGTGTTGCCGGCGCGTGCGATGCCGAAGTCCATGACCTTCACGGAGCCGTCGGGCGTGACCATGATGTTGTGCGGCTTGATGTCGCGGTGGATCACGTCGTAGCCGTGGGCCACCGACAGCGCCGAGCAGACCTGGGCTGCGATCTCGGCGACTCGCACCGAGTCCAGCGCGCCCTTCTGCTGGATGAGCGTCTTGAGATCGGTGCCGCGAATGAGCTCCATGACGATGTAGTACGTGTCGCCGTCCTGGCCCCAGTCGTAGATGTTGACGATGTAGGGGTTCTGCAGGTTAGCTGCGGCCTGCGCCTCCTGGCGGAAGCGGGCAGCGAACGACGGATCGGCCGCGTAGCGCGGATGCAGGACCTTGACCGCGACGGTGCGACCGAGGACTTCGTCCACAGCCTTGAACACCTCGGCCATTCCGCCTGCGCCGATCTTCTCGGTCACCCGATATCTGCGGCCGAAAACCATCTCTTCCACAGTGCCTGCCCCCACATTCCGTGAGCTGGTCGGAAGCTTGCCCCCCGACTCCGTCATTCTAGCCGATGCGCGCCTGTGTTCGGGTGCGCATCGCGTGCTTACTTCACGCCTTGCGCCTTCAGCGCCGCCTCGAGTATCGGCCGAGCCGCCGGAGCGGCCACCTGACCGCCGACGCCGCCGCCCTCGAGCCGGATCGCGAGCGCCACCACCGGGTTGTCGGCCGGCGCGAACGCGATGAACCACGCGTCGGTCGCCGCGCCCTTCGCGATCTCGGCCGTTCCGGTCTTTCCCGCCACTTCGACCCCATCTATCCGAGCAGCCCGCCCCGAGCCCGAGTTCACCACCGCGAGCATCGCCTCGGTCACCTGGGCGGCGGTCGCCGCGTCGGTCGCGACCGTGAAGGTGCGCGGCTGGGTCTGGGCCGCGGCGCTGCCGTCATCGGCGACCACGCGGTCGATCACGAACGGTCGCATCACGGTGCCGTCGTTGGCGATCCCGGCAGCCACGAGCGCCATCTGCAGCACGCTCGCCTGCGGGCCGGCAGGGCTCTCGTGCTCGCCGACGGGCTGTCCCACGCCCGCCCACGCCGTTTCCCACTCGGTCATCTCGGCAGGGTCGGGCATGAGCGATGTGCTCGCGGGGAGCTCGTACGGGGGCTTCTTGTTGAACCCGAACCGCTCGGACTGCTCGACCAGGCGCTCAGGGCCCATGTCGACGGCCACCTGCGCGAAGACGGTGTTGACCGAGCGCGCGGTCGCGGACTTCAGGTCGAGGCTGCGGTACGACCCGCCCTCGTAGTTGGTGACGGGCGCGTTGCCGATCTCGAGGCGCCCCGGCCCGGGGTAGGTGCTCTCGAGCGTGGCCACTCCCGAGGAGAGCGCCCCGGTGAGCGTGACCACCTTGAAGGTGGAGCCCGGCGCCGAGAGCGATTGGCGCCCGCGGTCGAGCAAGGGAGCGCCCCCCGCCGCCGAGGAGATCTCGGCCCAGTCCTCGTCCACCGTGTTGGGGTCGTAGGTCGGATTCGAAGCCGAGGCGAGCACCGCGCCGGTGCGCGGGTCGAGAACGACCACCGCGCCCGTCCGCGAGCCAAGCGACTTGATCGCCGCGCGCTGCACGTTGGCATCGATGGTGAGCATCACGTCGTCGCCCTGCACCGGGCGGCCGGCCGCCGCGTCGATCACGTCGGCCCAGTCCTGGAACACCCGGGTGCCGGAGAGCGCGTCGTTGGCGGCGGCCTCGACCCCCGCGCGCCCGTAGCGCAGCGAGTAGTAGCCCACCGTGTGCGCCGCGAATCCCTTGAGCGGGTACTCGCGCTGGTAGGTCTGCTCGCCGGCGGGGACCGACTCGGCGAGCACGGTCCCGTCGCGTGTGAGGATCGAGCCACGGTCGGCGCGGGCCTGCTCGGCGAGGTTTCGCGTGTTTGCGGGGTTGTTCTCGAGCGCGGATGCGTTGACGACCTGAATCCAGGTGAGGTTGACCACCAGCGCGCTCATCAGCAGGGCAAGCACGCCCGCGACGCGGGTGAGGCGCCGCTGCAGCGCGAGCCTGCCCAGCACCCCCATGTCGGTGGTGGTCATGACCATGTCGGTCTGCGGCCCGGTGCCCTCGTCGCCGGCGCGAAGCAGCAGCCCCAGCGCGATGAAGGTCGACAGCAGCGACGAGCCGCCGTAGCTCACGAAGGGCAGCGTCACGCCGGTGAGCGGAATCAACCGCGTCACCCCGCCGATGATGACGAACGCCTGCAGTGCGAGTGACGCGACGAGTCCCACGGCCGTGAGCGCCGCCATGTCGCTGCGAGCGTGGCTCGCGGTCGCAAGGCCTCTGGCCGCGAGGATGAGGAAGCACGAGACCACCGCGACTGCGCCCAGCAGTCCGAGTTCCTCGCCGATGGCCGAGAAGATGAAGTCTGTCTCCACGAACGGGATGCGGCCCGGCAGCCCGCGACCCACGCCCGTGCCGATCATGCCGCCGGCCGCGAGCGAGAACAGCGACTGCACCAGCTGGTAGCCTCGGCCGGCTGCGTCCGCGAAGGGGTCGAGCCAGATCGCGATTCGGTCCTGCACGTGGTCGAACATCCGCCATGCGGCGGTCGCACCCGCGAGGAAGAGCCCGAGGCCCACGACCACGTAGGCCGCCCGCCCGGTCGCGACGTAGATCATCACGAGGAAGATCCCGAACAGCAGCAGCGACGAGCCCAGGTCGCGTTCGAAGACGAGCACGAACAGCGAGGCGGCCCACATCAGAAGCAGCGGGCCGAGGGTGCGGGGCTCGGGAACCGTGAAGTAGCCCAGTACCCGGCGGGTCGAGACAGAAAGCATCTCGCGGTTCTCGGAAAGGTACGCCGCGAGGAACAGGATGATCGCAAGCTTGGCGAGCTCACCCGGCTGGAACGAGAAGCCGGCGAAGCGGATCCAGAGTTTGGCGCCGTTGACCTCGACGCCCACGATCGCCGGCGCCACCAGCAGCGCGAGACCCACGAGCATGATCGTGTACTTGTAGCGCGCGAGTCGCTCGAGCGAGGGCACCGCGATCAGGGTCAGCACGAGTGCCGCCACGCCGATGAACAACCACATCACCTGGCTGGTGGCCAGCTCGGGGTCGAGGCGTGTCACGAACGCAAGGCCGAGCCCCGCGAGTACGAACGAGACCGGGAGGAGCCCCGGGTCGGCGTTGGGTGCGAAGCGACGCACGGCCAGGTGCGCGACCACGAACGCCGCCAGCAGCGCACCCGGGATCAGCAGCGACCGGTACGAGAACGCGCGCGCCAGCGACGTGTCGACGAGCGCGAACACGAGCAGGATCGCCGGGGCGGCGGCCAGCAGGAGAAGCAGCTCTGTGGTGCGGCGTGAGCGCATGACCGTCCTCAGGGCGTGGGTGATGACTCGAGGGAAGGCGTGACCAGCGCCCGGTAGGCTTCCGCTTTGCCGAGAGCGGTCTCGACGCCGTCGACTTGCTCGCCGCCGGCGAGGCGCTGCTGGGTGCCGGGGTCGAGCGAGGCGACCGGGATGTCGGTGCTGGCAACCCGCCACGACAGCTCGAGCCCGGCGATCTCGCCCGGCACGCCCCGGTACACGACGATGACGCCGTTCTCGGCGATGAGGTAGGCGCGACTCTGCGCGTAGCGGTAGGTGCCGTAGGCGATGCCGCCCACGATGAGCGCGAATGCGAGCAGCCAGCCGAGGATCGAGAGCCAGCCGCGACGGCGCGTGCTCGCCACACCCACCGGGTCGGCTTCGATGTCGACGACGATGACCGAAACGTTGTCGTGCCCGCCGGCCTCGACTGCGGCCGCGATGAGCGCGTGAGCGGTGAGCGTGGGGTCTCGGTACCCGCCGAGTATCTCGGCGATCTGCGGGTCTTCGAGCATCGAGGTCAGGCCGTCCGAGCACAGCAGGAGTCGGTCGCCCGTCTCGGCGTCGTACTCGTAGGAGTCGGCGGACATGTTGGTGTCCGTGCCCAGCGCGCGCGTGATGACGCTGCGGTTGGGGTGGACGCGCGACTCAGCCTCGGTGATCTGCCCGCGCTTGATGAGGTCGGCCATCATCGAGTGGTCCTCGGTGAGGCGCTCGAGCGTGCCGTTGTGCATCAGGTAAGCGCGCGAGTCGCCCACCTGCGCGATCACGATGTGTCCGGCGTCCACCATCGCGGCGGTGATCGTGGTGCCCATGCCGGTGCGGCCCACGCCTTCCTTGGCCGCGCGGATGACGGCGCGGTTGGCGGCCTTCACCGCTCGTGCGAGCGCGGGGCCCTCGGCGCGGCGCGGCGCGTGGTCGCGGACGGTCTCGACCGCGATCGAGCTCGCAACCTCGCCGGCCTCGTGCCCGCCGAGCCCGTCGGCGACCACGAACAGCGGCGGCTGGGCGAGCACGGCGTCCTCGTTGTGCGTGCGAACGCGACCGATGTCGGTGACTGCGGCCCAGCTCTGCTTGGCGCGGGCGCTCACGAGCGGTCGGCCTTCAGGCGCGTCGAGCCGATGTCGATGATGTCGCCCGGCCTAAGCGTCTGAGCCCGCGTGAGGCGCTGGCCGTTCAGCAGCGTGCCGTTGGTCGAGCCGAGGTCTTCGATGACGATCTCGTCGCCCTGAGGGTGCACCTTGGCGTGTTTGCCGGAGACGAAGTCATCGCCGATGACGATGTCGGCGCCCGGCGATCGGCCGATGACGACGGGACCCGTGACCGGCACCGTGGTTCCGCGCAGCTCGGGCGGCCCCTGAACCACCGAGAGCGTGAACGCGCTGCGCACCTTGCCCCGGCCCCCCGCGACGAGTCCCATGCCGGTCTTGATGGCGGCGAACAAGAACAGATACAGCAGCGCGAGAAGGAGGAGCCGTCCTGCAAGAAGCGCGATGTCGATCACGCCATCAGCTCCTTGGTTCGTGGAAGATGAGCTCCGTGATGCCGATGGTGATCACGTCGCCGTCGCGCAGTCGTTCCCGGCGCACGGGAGCCCCGTTGAGCAGCGTGCCGTTGGTGGACTCGAGGTCCACGACCGCCCAGCCGGCGCCCTCGCGCTCGAGTGCGGCGTGTTCGCGCGACGCGTTGGCGTCCGCCAGGCAGATGTCGCACGCTTTGAGCCGCCCGATGACGAGCCGCTCACCCGCGAGCGCGACGTCGTGCTCGACTCCGGAGACGGTGACGGTGGCGATGCCGGACGCGGAGGGCACGACAGGCGCGGGCTCCTCGGCGTCGGGGTTGAAGAAGGTGTCGTCGGCCACAGGCTCGGGACCGAGCTCCGAGGCGATCTCATCGGCGGACATGAGCTCGCCGATGACCTCGAAACGGCCCAGCTTGAGCCCGTCGTCGACGAGGAAGCGGACACGCGGCTTGGTCGCGAGCTCGTAGTCGCGCTCGCGGGCATAGCTCGTGAGGTAAGTCTCGAGCTCGCCGCCGAGCGTATCGGCGAAACCGCCGAGCGTGTCGCCATCGGCGGGGGAGAGCAGCACCGAGTACAGGGTGGGCGCGTAGACCTTGCCCACGCCGAGCTTCTTGCGCCGGTCCATCTCCTTGGCGCAGGCGCGGGCGAGCTCGGCGGGCTGGACGGGTGCGCGAAACACGCCGGCGAACATGCCCTCGACGCCGCGGGCGACGCGATCTTCGAAGTCAGAGAGGATGCTCACGGTGCCCGATGCCCCTTCGCCATGTGCCGCGTTTACTCTTCTTCCGGCCTGAGTGGCGCACCGAGCGCCACGACCACGCCTACCAGTATAAGTGAGCCGCCCAGCGCGACCCACGTCGCCACCGTGCCGTAACTCAAGGGCTCGCCGAGGAGGCGCGCGACTTCATCGGCCAGCAGGTAGGCGCCGGCGAGCGATCCGCCGCCGAGCACCATCCCCACGAGCGCCGCGCCCCGGGTCGCGCGGGTGCACGCGACCGACATCAGCCCCGCCGCGACCGGCCATCCCGCGAGCGCGACCAGAGCCGCCGGCGACGTCACCAGCGCCCGGATCGAGGCGAGTGCCAGGTCGACGTTCCACACGTCGGCAGCGTAGGGCGCGTATACCGAGAGGTACGGCGCGCCCTGTGCCGAGGCCGCGGACGCGAGCATGGTGAGCGCGCCGCCAAAGAGCGCGGTGACCGCGGCCGGCAGCGGTCGGAGCGAGAAGCCGGCGAGCAGCGGCTGCGCGAAGGGGATGCGCAGGATGCCGAGAACTGGGCCCGCGAGCGGCAGGACCGCCGCGCCCATGCTGCGCCGGCCCAACAGCCACCACCACGCGCCGCCCAGCACCAGCACCGCCGAGGCGACGACCCACGCCTTGGCCGCGAACAGCCCGGCGACGAAGCAGCCCAGTCCCAGGCCTACGCCCAGCGACGGCGCGAGCGCGCCAGCCAGCGCGACCAGTCCGACCGCCGCGAGCGCTGCGCCCGGCTGCAGGCCGAAGGGCGCGAGCCCCGCCCACGCGAGCCACCCGGACTCAGCCGCCGCGACCGCGCGCAGCAGCAGCGAACCCATCGGCCCGCCGAGCAGGTCCCACAGCCCCACGCCAGCCGGTCGCGCATCCTCGCCGAGCTCCTGTTCGGTGGCGTACTCCTCGACGAGCTCCCTGAGGGATTCGCGCCCTGCGGCCGCGTCGCCGAGCAGCGGCAGCAGCGCGTCCGCGAAGTCGCGCACGTCGCCGTAGCGGTCGGTCGCGCGCAGGCTGAGCGCGGGAAGCAGCGCGTCGTCCACGTCCAGGTCGAGGTCGTCGGAGAGGTCCGAGGGCAGGCCCGGCTCCACGGTCTCGAGCCGGATCACCGCGCTTTCGGGGGTCTCGGCGTCGAAGGGGTTCTCGCCGGTCAGGACCTCGTAGGCGAGCACTCCGAGTGCCCACTCGTCGGTCCGCTCGGTCACGCGCCCGCCCTCAATCTGCTCGAGCGGCATATAGCCGGGGGTGCCACCCCACGCAGGTCCGTGGCCGGCCACGGACGACAGTTCGGCCATCCCGAAGTCGGTGACCTTCACGCGTCCGTCTCGGTTGATGAGCACGTTCTCGGGCTTGATGTCGAGGTGCAGGACCCCGTTGTCGTGCGCGAACTCCACCGCCGAGAAGACCGCCTTGAGCACGGAGGCCGCCTCGTCGATGGTGAGCGGGCCGCCCACGTCGTCGAGCACGCGGTCGAGCGAGGTGCCGTCGACGTGCTCCATGACGAGGAACGCCTCGTCGTCATCGGTGTCGAAGTCGAAGACGGTGACGATGGCGGGGTGGTTGAGCATCGAGGCGGTGCGCGCCTCGGTAAGTCCCGGAGTGAGTTGGGACGCGTTGCGCGAGTCGGCCGGCAGCGGCAGCCGCTTGATCGCGACGCGGCGCTGCATGCGCGTGTCCCACGCGAGCACCACGACGCCGAAGCCGCCTTCACCCAGCTCTTCGAGCGGGCGATAGCGGTCGAGAATCAGCTGATGTTCCACCGGGCTCCTCGAAACGGACAGTGGGCGTTGTCGCCGCCACCGATTCTACCGCGAGTCACCCACACGTAGCCCCTTGACGCAGTAGTTCGACGCACATATAGTTCGCGAAGCAAACTATTCGAAGGGTGAACGGATATGCTTCCACAGGACTACATCCATTCCGAGGGCGACTGCTGCGGTCCGCAGCCCGAGTGTGCGCTTTCCGATGAGCTCATCGACGAGCTCGACGCGAGCATGCAGCAGCTCGGTCGCATCCTCGGCTCACGCCACGGCGACTTCGACGGCTGTCCGGCCCTCACCGGCCCCCGCTTCATGGCGGTCCGGGCGCTCGCCGACGGCCCCAAGCGCGTCTCCGATGTCGCCGCCATTCTCGGCGTGAAGGCCCCCGCTGCCTCGGCGATGGTCGACCACCTGTGCGCCGACGGCCTCGTCGAGCGTGCTGACGACCCCGACGACCGCCGCGTGACGATCGTCTCGCTCACCACCGCCGGTCGCGAAACCTTCGAGCAGGCCGAGGAGCAGAGGCGCACGCTGATGCGCCGGTACTGCTCGGTCCTCTCGGAAGAGGACGTTCGTGACCTGATCCGTATCCAGAGCACGCTCGTCGAAGCGATGCTCGCAGACCGCATCTAGCGACCCCGCACGCACGAAAAGAGGACTTCGAGTTGGATCACATCACACGCTTCTCACTCAAGAACGCAGCTGCGATCGTCATCGTCGCGATCCTGGTCACCGCCGCAGGAATCTGGTCGGCCGGCCAGCTCAAGAAGGAGACGATGCCCGACATCGCCATCCCGGTCGTGGCCGTCATCACGCCGTACCCCGGCGCGGCCCCCGGCGACGTCTACGACGACGTGACCGAACCGCTTGAGAAGGCGCTTCGCGGCGTTCCCGGCATCGAGCGCGTGAGCGCGCAGTCGGGTGACTCGGTGTCGATGGTCGTCGCCGAGTTCGGGTTCTCCAAGGACATGGACGTCGCCGAGGAGGACATCAACAAGACGCTGCAGTCGGTGAAGCTCCCGGACAACGCGATGGACCCGGTGGTGAGCCGCATCAGCTTCGGCTCGGCCCCCATCCTCAAGCTCGCGATCATCGGCGAGGGCACGGACGCCGAGGCGCTTCGCAGCGACGTGCGCGACCGCGTCATCCCCGCGCTCCAGGGCGTCGAGGGAGTGGGCGAGGCCCGGCTTGCGGCCGATGCTCCCTACGCGATCCGCATCGAGCTCGACCCCGAGGCGCTCGCCGACGAGGGCCTCACCGCCGAGTCGGTCGTCCAGCAGCTGCAGGCGGCCAACCTCTCGTTCCCGGTCGGCACCGTCGATCTCGGCAGGAGCACCGAGCCGATCCGCGTCGGCGGCACCATCGACTCAGTCGAAGACATCGAGGACTTCCAGGTCGCCGTCTACCCCAACCAGGGCGAGATGATGGGCGAGGCCTTCGCGCAGATCGGCGAGGGCATGGGTGCTCTCGGCCAGGGTATGGGCGCGCTCGCGCAGGGGATGGGCCAGGGCTTCGGCGCGCTGGGCCAGGGCATGGGTTCACTCGGCCAGGCCACCGGCGAGATCGGCATGCAGGCGGGCCTCATCAACGGCATCCAGCAGCTCCAGGGTCAGATGTACTCGCTCAAGTACGACACGCTTCCGCAGCTCAAAGCCGCGGCGGCTTCGATGCCCGACACGTCCACCCCCGAGTACGCCGCGCTCCAGGGCCAGATCACCTACATCGAGACGCAGGCCATCCCCGGCATGCAGGCGGCCGTGACCGGCATGCAGGACCAGATCACCGCGTCGCAGACGAAGCTGCAGGCCCAGGCCGCGGCGATGCCCGCTGCGTCGTCGTCCGGCGGTGGCGGCATGAGCATGCCGGCCGGCAACTCCTCGGCGGACTCCGACTCCTCGAGCCTCGAGCCCGAGATCGGGATGGTGCTTCTGAGCCAGGTCGCCAAGGTCACCTACGCGCCTGAGGACGGTACCGTGGGCAGCCGCGCGAACGGCAAGCCCGCCGCGCTCATCGACATCGTGAAGACGCAGGACGCCAACACCGTCGACGTCTCCGAGGCTGTGGCCGTCGAGATGAAGAACCTCGAGGCCGAGCTGCCCGCAGGCGCCGAGGTCGTGACCGTCTACGACGCGAGCAAGGGCATCAACGCATCCGTCGAGGGCATGCTGCGCGAGGGTGTGTTGGGCGCCATCTTCGCGGTCATCGTCATCCTGCTGTTCTTGCGCAACTGGCGCGCGACGATCATCGCCGCGGTATCGATTCCGCTCTCGATTCTCATAGCGATGGTCTTCCTCAAGCAGACCGACGTCACGCTGAACGTCATGACGCTCGGCGGCCTCACCGTGGCCATCGGACGCGTGGTCGACGACTCGATCGTCGTCATCGAGAACATATTCCGGCACATGCAGCGAGGCGACGAGCCCAACGCCGAACTCGTTCGGGCCGCCGTGAGCGAGGTCTCGGGCGCCATCACGTCCTCGACGCTCACCACCGTCGCGGTGTTCCTGCCGCTGGGCCTCGTCACCGGCGTCATCGGCAAGATATTCCTGCCCTTCGCCCTCACCGTCGCCCTCGCGCTGCTGGCTTCGCTGCTCGTGGCCATCACCATCGTGCCGCTCATGGCGAAGTGGTTCCTGCTCAAGGCCAAGGTCCCGGCCGAGCACACCGACGGGCGCATGATCACGGCCTACCGCAAGGCGCTCGACTGGTCGCTCGCGCACCGCTGGATCGTCATCGCCGCGTCTGCCGCGCTCTTCGCCGGCTCGCTTGCGCTGATTCCGCTCATCGGCACCGGCTTCGTCCCCGAGACCCCCGAGAAGTACCTGCAGGTCGAGGTCTCGCTGCCCGAGGGCACCAAGGCGACCGAGGTCGACAAGGTCGTCCGCGAGGTCGAGAAGGCAATCGCCACCGAGGAGTCGGTCGAGCTCTACCAGTCGACCATCGGAGCGAGCACCACGAGCTTCGACATGTCCGGCAACCTGGGCGGCACCAACAAGGCCATGACCTTTGTGAAGCTCGAGACCACCGCCAACATGGAAGGCGTGATCGAGAGCCTGCGCGAGAAGACCAAGGACCTCGAGAAGGACGGCGCCGAGGTCGTGCTCCAGCGCGTCGACAGCTCAGGCACCAACAGCTCGCTCGAGATCATCGTCACCGGCAACACCATGGACGACATCCGCGCTGCCTCCGCGACCATCGAAGAGGCGATGACCGAGAACCCCGGCCTCGAGAACGTGTCGAGCAACCTCGGCGTGAGCCGCGACCAGCTCGTGGTCGACGTCGACCAGGAGAAGGCGACCGAGTACGGCCTCAACGCAGCGATGGTTGCAGGCACCGTTCGCGGTTACGTCGCCGCGCAGAAGGCGGGCACCGTCGACATCGGAGGCCAGCCGACCGAGGTGACCTACGTCCTCGCGCTCGACGACGTGGACAAGGCCGCCGAGATGGCCAAGCTCAAGCTCACCACGCCGCTTGGCGATGAGATCGCGCTCTCCAAGATCGCCACGGTCGAGGAGACCGCGTCCCCGATCGCGGTGCTCACGCGCGACGGAGCCGAGTACGCGGGCATCAACGCCCGTATCACCGAGCGCGACTCCGGCGCGGTCATCGATTCGGTTGAGGCCGAGATCGCGGAACTTGAGCTCCCCGAGGGTGTCGAGACCGAGATCTCCGGAGCCGCCGAGCAGATGAACGAGTCGTTTGCCCAGCTCGGAATGGCGATGCTCATCGCCATCGGCGCGGTCTACCTGGTCATGATCCTCGCGTTCGGCGAGGCCACGGCCCCGCTCGCGATCATGTTCTCGCTGCCGCTCGCGGTCGTGGGCGGTCTGCTCGGCCTGCTGATCGCGGACCTGCCGCTCGACATCCCGGCGATGATCGGTGCGCTGATGCTCATCGGAATCGTCGTCACCAACGCCATCGTGCTCGTCGACCGCGTGCAGCAGAAGCGCCGTGCGGGCATGAACCGCCACGACGCGCTGATGGACGCCGGGTCGACGCGTATGCGCCCGATCCTGATGACTGCGGTCGCGACGATCATGGCGCTGATCCCGCTCGCCTCCGGATTCGCCGAGGGTGCGCTGATCAGCCAGTCGCTCGCCGTCATCGTCATCGGCGGTCTGACGACCTCGACGCTGCTCACGCTGCTGGTCGTCCCGGTCGCCTACGACCTGCTCGAGGCCGCCAAGGAGCGCGTCTTTGGCCACGACGCGCCGAAGGCCGAGAAGCCCGAGGTCGAGGTCGAGCCTGCGTAGACGCGACCCACACCTTGCAGGAACGCAGAAGGGGCCCGCGCGATGCGGGCCCCTTCTTGCGCGCCCATCCTCAGTGCGTCGTCCATTTGGTAGCAGTACGCGGTTTAGGTACATCTGTACCTAAACCGCGTACCCCACCTCGGCAGGCTTCGGTCCGCTCGCTCGCTCGGTCGGTCGCGTGGGCGCGAGTCGCTCAGTTCGCGGCCACTGCGGCATCAGCGCGCACGAGGCCCGCACCGAAGTAGGGGTCGGCGCCGACAGCTCCCAGGTCCTGCGCGGAGCGCGTCAGGCGGTGCTGCACCTCTGCCGGGTCCCAGGCTCCGTCGCCATCGGCATCATCGGTGCCGACGGGCGTCGTGAGTACGAGCGCGGCAACTCCGGCTACGTGCGGGCTCGCCATAGACGTCCCGCTGAGTGTCGCGTACTTCTGCCCCTTGTAGGTCGAGGGGATACCCACACCCGGGGCGGCGATGTCCACGCCCGTACCGACACTGCTGAACCACGCGATCAGGTCGCTGCGGTCTACCGCCGAGACACCTATCACGCGGGCGTACTTCGCCGGGTAGCCTACCGTCCCGAGGGCGGGCCCCTCATTGCCGGCCGCGGCCACGATCGTCACTCCCGCATCGATGGCCTGCTGGCAGGCGAGATCGAACGACGCGCTGTAGTAGGCCGAGCCGAGGCTCATGTTGATCACGTCGACATCGTGGGCGACAGCCCACTGGATGCCTTCGATGATGTCGGAGGTGTAGCCGCTCCCGCTCCGGCTGAGCACCTTCACGCCGTAGAGGTCGGCAGCCGGTGCAACACCCGCGACGCCAATGCTGTTGAGCGCAGCGGCGATCGTGCCCGCTACGTGGGTGCCGTGACCGTTGTCGTCCGTGTAGCTCTTCGCCGGGCTGATCGCGTTATAGCCGCCCTTGAGGTTCGCGCTCAGGTCGGGATGGGCCGTGTCGATGCCGGTGTCCACCACGGCGACCTTCACGGGGTCGCCCGTGGCGGCGCTCCACACCGTTTCGGCCTCGATGCGGTCGACACCCCACGGAATCGTCTGCGCGGGCTGTGCCGGCGCAGCGGGCTTGAGCGCGTGAACCACCGAGTCCGCCTCGACGTGCGCGACTCCCGGAACCGCGCTCACGGAGCCGAGAGAGAGCCCCGGAGGCAGGGTCATCGCCGCGCCGTGGACCAGCGGCAGGGCGGCGTGCGCCTGCGCGCCCAGCGCCGCCAGACGCCCGTGGGCCGCGCCGGTCGGACCGGCTTCGAAGATGACGATCACGCGCTGAGGCGCGCCCCCCGCACTTGCTGTGATGGGAACGAAGGCCGCGGTCACAAGAAGCACCAGCGCCACGCGCACCACCGCAGAGGTCCTCGAGATGTTCATCGGGTCCTCCCATGCCGAGTCAATCTGTCGATACCGAGCACTTACCCTCCTCGCGCGGGAATGGGGGAGTGTGCGGCATCGTCCTTTCGTAGTGGTTCCGTGGGCGGCGCCAACGAGTGACATGAGGAATCAATGCATCTCGCCTAGAAGGTTTAGTTTATTGATTCGCAACTTGACATTATTGATTATGGAGGGCAGCATCTGGGTAGAAAGCACTTCGGGAGGGGATCGACATGGGACATGAATGGCACGAGCTGACCGACCTGATCGGAGACCGCGACTTCGTCGTCACGGGCATCCGGCTGGACAACGGGGTCACGCTCCAAGGTGAATTCGAGCTGCCGCCGCTGGCACGGCTGCGCTATGAGGACCAGGTCTTCATCAGCGAGTTCGTGCGCAACCACGGCTCGCTCAAGGACATGGAGAAGTCCTTCGGCATCAGCTACCCCACGGTCAAGAACCGGCTCAACCGCATCATCGGGCAGCTCCAGCTGGTCACCGTAGAGACGGTGACTGCCCCGGAGCCCGAGGACGACGTCCTCGATCTGCTCGAGCGCGGCAAGATCACCGCCGCGGAGGCGATGGCGAGGCTGGCGCGATGAAGCTGTGGCCGTGGCTGCTCGACCTTACCGTCGGCTCGCCCGAGCGCGAGCGGCCGCTCCATCTGTGGCTGCCCATCATCATCGTCTGGCCGATACTGCTGTTCCTTCTGCTGGTGATGTTCATCGTTACCGTGCTCGTCGACTTCGTGCTTGTCGTGGTCGGCCGCCCGTACCACCACTACACGCTGCTGGTGTACCGGACCTTCGCACTCCTCTCCGACCTGCGGGGAATGGTCGTCAGCGTGAAGGACAAAGACAACACCGTGGACATGACGGTGTACTGAGAACAGGAGTGAGAACCATGAGCGAAGACCGCAGCCGAATCCTGAACATGCTCGCCGAGGGCAAGATCACCGCCGAGGAGGCCGAGCAACTGCTCGACGCGCTGGACGCGCGCAAGACCCCACTGGCCGCCGAGCCCGCGATCAAGGGCGACCCCTCGGCCCTGATCGCCGCACTGCCCAAGTACCTGTACGTGAAGGTCGTCAGCGTCAACGGCGACAACGTCGACGTGAAGGTCCCGCTCGCGCTCGTGCGCTCCGGACTCAAGCTCACGTCGCTGATTCCGCCGCAGGCTATGGACGAGGTCAATGCCCAGATGGCTGAGCATGGGATGTCCATCGACTTCAACAACTTCAAGCCCGAGGACATCGATGAGCTCATCGAGGCGCTCCGCGAGATGGAGATCAACGTCAACTCGGCAGATGGCGACAACGTGCGGGTGTATTGCGCCTAGCGACCGCTCCGCCGGCGTTGCGGGTATCCTTACGGCACAACGAGAGGATAGGTCGCATGAAACGCAGCAAGACGGTCATGGGCAAGCACTTCGAGTACAAGGGCACGCTCGCCTCAGGAATCAGCGTCCATTTCAAGGACTCGGGCTCGGATTGGTTCATCCCGCCGGAGATCATCGAGGTCATCAAGGCGGAGATCGCCTCGAGGAGCCCGGTGCTGATGGGGGCGAGCCGCAAGCCGCTCGTGAAGGACAGTGTCGGAGAGACGCTCTACAAGGAGCACGGGTTCTCGCCCCAGGCGATGAGTTACGTTCTGCCGCTGCTCATCAAGGACGGCTACTGCACGATTTCGCCCACTCGGCCGTTCCTCATACGGATCACGAGGTAGGGCGGGGCGGAACAGGGCGGAAGCTATTCCCCCTGCTTGACGCCTTGTGCTACTATTCGTTTTCGCTACGCGGGTGTGGCGGAATGGCAGACGCGCATGGTTCAGGTCCATGTGGGGGCAACCCCGTGGAGGTTCAACTCCTCTCACCCGCACCACAGCAATGAAAAGGGCTCCCCATCGGGGAGCCCTTCTTGCTTCTCGCGAAGGCCGTCGCTACGGGATGATCAGCTTCGGCGTGTCGTCGACGATCTCCACGAGCTCCACCGCGAAGGTGAGGTCCTTGCCGGCCAGCGGGTGGTTGAAGTCCAGCACGCACTCCTCTTCACCGATCTCGGTGATGACGGCCGCGAGACGCGTGCCGTCCTCGGCCTGAAGCTCGACCGCCCAGCCGACCTCGGGCTCCTGAGCGAACATCTCTCGCGGAACCGAGCGGACGGCCTGCGGGTCGTGATCGCCGTACGCCTCACACGAGGGGATGGTGAACGTTTTGGCCTGTCCAACTTCGAGTTCACGCACCGCAGCGTCGAAACCGGGAATCACGTCTCCCGAGCCCACCACGAACTCGAGGGGGTCGCGGCCCTCGCTGCTGTCGAACATCGTGCCGTCCTCAAGCGTGCCGGTGTAGTGCACGCGAACCTTATCGCCATCTATCGGAGCCATCGGATCGCCTCCAGAGCTGATCGTCGTCTTGTTTCGGGCCGTTTCACAATACATCAAATGCCGCGCCACTCGCGTCGCATGCCGGCAAAGCGGAAGGGCCGACACCCCCTCAGGGTCGGCCCTTCCAAAAGCGCGTTCGAGAAGTCGTGACTACTTGACCAGCGACTTCAGCGTGTTCGAGATCAGGTTCATGAACTTGCCGAAGAACTGCTCGAACTGGCCGATCTCATCGTTGCTGCCGGAGGGCTCGTAGTGGGCGTTGAAGTCGCCGCCCGCGACGCGCACCGAGATGTCTTCCATGCTCTTGACCATGGAGGTCAGGCGTCCGAAGACCAGGGTCTGCATCATGACCGCGATGAGCGCGGTGGCCAGGACCAGACCGATGACGATGACGAGCAGGGTGTTCATCAGCTGTGCCTTGGCGGCGTCGGCCGCGCGGCTGATGTCCTGGAGCTCGTAGACGATGCCGATAGCCTGACCGTTCACGTCCACGATCGGGAAGACGGTGTGCGCCTCGGTCATGCCCTCGTCGTCGTTCCACGCGACGGTCCAGAACTCGTCCTCGACCTCAAGGCCGCTGTGGCAAGCCTCGGAGCAGGCGCCGTTCTCAATGCCGACCACGCGGCCGGACTCCGGAATCGAGTCCGCGGTGGAGGTGATCGTGAACTCCTCGGTGATTGCTTCGTTGGTGGTGGCGACCGTCACGTAGCTCTCGAGCTCGTCCCAGTTGTTGGGGAGGTCCTTGCTGTCGCGGTAGTCCGCGTAGGCGTCTGCATCCATCGTCGACTTGTCGAGCATCAGCGCGTAGTCGGCGCCGGTCTGCTCCTTGAGGAGCTCGACGAACTTGTCGACCTCCTGGCCGGTCTCCATGAAGCCGAGTTCGCTTCCGGAGGTGCTCTGGTAGGGGCCGACGACGCGCAGGGCGACGGCGGTCTTGCCCAGATCGAGGCCGGCGGCGATCTCACCGGAGGACTGCGCCTTCTCGAAGGTGGCGCGAGTGATCTCGTCGTCGAACTGCTCGGGGTTGTGCACGCGCAGGAACACGGTGCCCTCACTGGTCTCGAAGTACCAGTGAGTGACGTCAGCGGACTCCTTGAGGCTCGCGAACGTGTCCTCGGTCGAGGCGGTGAGCGCGCCGCGGTTCTTGGACGCGAACTGCTGCTGCCACTCCTCGTTAGCCTCGAGGCTGATGAGAGCCGCGGTCAGCTTGCCGGTCTCGAGCTTCTGCAGGTTGTCCCATGCAGCGACGGATTCGGTGACGCTCTTCTGCGCATCCAACTCGAGCTGTCCCGAGTACGACTGGTGCAGGTAGATCGCGACCACAAGCATGCCGATCAGGTTGACCAGCACGATCCCCGTCAGGATCTTGGTGCGGATCTTGACGTTCTTCATCAGCTCCCCTCCCTGGCTCCGGCATCCCAGCCGGCTCCTACCTTCATGTGTACGTGCATCCCTCGGTCAAATTCAGCCACCGGCGCGTGGCCGGGGCAGTGGTACCTCTCTTACGGCCAGTAGGTGGCCGTGGGAATCATCGACGGCCTCGGATGGCTCGTTGCCGACGGGCTTCCGTAGCACGTGCCCACCGCGCAGTTGTCGCGGGTGAGGGTGCCGACGCCGTCGTAGCTCTTCAACTTGATGCCGTAGAGGCCCTGGTGCCCGTCTCGGACGTACGGGAACTTGTCGACCTCGGCTGCTGGGCCGAGCGTGGTCTCAACGGTGCGGACGAGCAGCCTGGGGCGCTTCCATGCATGCGGGATTCGCAGGTGGCACTGCGTGCAGGCATCGCCGGCGCCCGATGTGCCGTGGGAGACGTGTGAGCGGTGGCGATCCCAGCCGCCGGGACGGGTGGTGACCGTGGTCTCCTGAGAGTCGGCCGGAATCGAGTGGCACTTGAAGCAGATGACTCGCTCGGTTCCGGTGGCCCGCCACTGGTTGAGTGCCAGCGGGTTCGCCCACTCGGTCTGGCTGTACTCCGGATCGATCTTCACGGTGACTGCGCCGCCCTGAGGACCGGTGATGCCGTCCGGGAAGTAGTGGCAGTCGTCGCACGAAACGCGCAGCTCGCGGATCTTCTCGGGCGTGTCGGCGGTCTCGGTGGGATACACCGAGCGAAGCAGCCACTGCGTGATGCCCTCGTTCGGCATCTGCGCCCACGTGTAGTCGACGCCGTCGATGGTGAACTCCGACACCGGGAACTTCTTCGACTTCGACGCCCCGACCGCATCGGCCGAGAGGGCGTTGTGCCCGCCGCCGGTGGTGGCGTCGAACGCGGCCTTCCACTCGGTCAGCGGATCCGACCAGACCTTGCCTGCGGCCAGCGTCAGCGTGGTGTCGGTCGAGATGTCCTTGTGCGGCGAGGCCACTGCGCTGGGGCCGTCTGTCTTGGTGCCGCTGGCGTGACAGGCTATGCAGCGCAGGTCCCGGTTGGCGATCGCGTTCTTGACCGCGGCGAGCTTCGAGTTCGTGCCCGAGTTCGGGTCGTCCTCGTTGTAGTGGCAGATAGTGCACACCTCGCCGGCTCCGCCACCCTCCATGCTGGTGTCGCGAAGGGCGGCGCTGTGCTCTTTGGTGAGGTCGTTGGCGTGGCACCCAAAGCAGCCTGTGTTGGCGCCCTCGGTGTACTTCACGCCGTTGACGGTGCCCGTGAGGCTCGCCACGTGCGGCGTGCCGTGTCCGTTCTTCGCGAGGCCGACGTGGCAGCTGGTGCTCGGGTCGCTGCCGCCGCAGGTCATGATCTTGCGGCCGCCGATGTCACCGGTGTCGGTGTGGCAGCCCGACGGCGTGCAGCCGACGAAGCGGTGGAGGCGGCGAACGTCGGTCGTGGCGTGGCAGCCGCTCCTCGCGCACTGGTCGGCTTTGGGGGCGTCGTCGGCGCCCAGCGAGGTCGCCTTGTGTGCGGTCCCGATCGCCGCGTGGACGCCGGTCGTGTGGCACTCGGCGCACGCGCGGGTCGAGCCGCTGGCGGCCCAGTCGGTCTTGACGACAGTGGCGGTGGCGGCGTCCGCGTTGTGGCACCTCTTGCACAAGCTGCCCGCACCGCTCGCGATCGAGGAGTTCGGGCGTGCGTGCTCCGTGCCCAGAATCGTCTGGTGGCAGGTGCCGCAGGTCGGGCTGAGGCCGCTGACGCTGTCGGCGTAACGCGCGCTATCCTGCGCCGCCCCTGCGCCGTGGTGAATCGACTCGGTGCCGCTCGCGAGACCACCGATGCCGTCGTGGACGGAGGTGGCGGGATCGTAGTCACCGGATGCGCCATGGCACGCACGGCCCTCGCCGCACGTGACCGCACCCTCGCGGAAGGCGATGTTGCCGTCGGAGGCGGTGCGGTCGTGGCAGCGGAGGCAGTCGCGATGCAGCCCCGCGGTCGTCGTCGGCGAGCCCACGTCCGAGAGGCTCGAAGCCGGGTGGCAGCCGGCACCGCTCTGGCCGCAGCCCGAGCTTGAGGTCGCGTGCATCGACTCGAAGTCGCCCTCGTGGGCGCCGGCGAGACCATCCTGGCCGTGGCAGGCGCTGCAGGCGTCGACCGTGTCGCGCTCTTCCCAGTCGCCGGTGATCGCGGCCGTCGAGGAGGAGTCGTTGTGGCAGTTCACGCACGCATCGGCGTCGGTCGAGCGGTCCGCCGTACCCATTGCGTGCTCGGTGATGAGGCTTTCGCCGTCGGCCTGTATCGCGTGGCACGAACCGCACGCGATGTCGTAGTAGGAGGTGTCCGAGGCCTGAGTCAGGTCGGTGGGCGAGTGCGCGTCTGTCGCCTTATGGCCGTCTCCGCCCTGCAGGTACGTGCGGTGGCAGTCGGCTTCGGCGCCGCCGCAGCTCGAGCCCTTGGGCTTGGCGGACTCGCGCTCGAAGTCGTGGCACGCGCGCTCGCCGTCAGCGGCCTTGCCGGAGCAATCCTTGGGGGCGTTCGGGTGGACGGCGTGCAGGTCGCTGCTCTCGTGGCAGCCCTCGCCGGAGCCCGTGCAGCCCTCGTCGCTCTTCGCGTCGACCTTGCCCGCGATCTTGTCTCCGTGCATCGGCGCCGAGGTGTCCTTGCTGTGGCAGTCCTCGCACTCGTCGTCGATCCAGTCCGCTTCGACCTGCTGAAGGCCCTTGGACTCCGAGTCGTTGTGACACTCGCCGCAGCCGACGGTGTCGCCGTAGTCACTGCCGCGAACGACAGGGACCTCCGAGTGAGCGCGCTTGAGGTCGCGCGAGTGGCAGTCACGGCAGGCGGCCTTCGCCTCGCCCGTTCTGACGGTGCGGATCTCCTGACCGAAGTCGGTTCCCAGGGCCGTGTGGGTGGTCTCGCTGTAGTGGCCGCGAGGGTACGGATCGGCGAGCTTCACGCGGTCCGGCGCGTTCTTCATGCTGCCGTCGTGGCACACGGCGCATTCGTGATCGGCGGGGGAGTGGCATGGGATGCAGCCGACGCCCTCGTACTCGTGGCACGAACCGCAGTCGATCTCGGGGTGATAGTCGTTGAAGTCGGTGTAGGCGGTCTCTTCGCCGTGGCAGCCGTCACCGGAGTTGGTGCATCCGGAGTCCTTCTCAAGGTTGTAATCGCTCGCTTCGGTGAAGGAGTGAACGGTGCCGGTGGGCGGATTCCACATCGCCGAGAACGCAAGGACGGCGACCGCCGCGAAGGCGAACACGCCGATCTTGGTATTGCGGGTCCGCAGCGCCTTGGCCTCGGCCTCGCGCTTGGCTGCATCGCCATAGATAGGGAATCCGGTTCCCTGGTCCGACGGGCCGATCGGGCTCGCCATATCGTGCTCCCTTACGCGCGTCTAAGCCCGCGGCACAACGCCGGGGCTAGATCAGTGTGATACCGAAGACCTCCCGAGCGGCGTCTTCGAGAGCGCGGATCTTCTGCAGGTCGTCCGGCTCTTCCGGTCCGACCAGTGAGATCAGGAAGCCGCAACGCAGCGCAATCTCGCCGCGTGCTTTGAAGACATCGAGTCCGCTGGATTCGATGTGCTTCTGAATCTGCTGGCAGTGATCGTATAGCTTGCCCATGCGCATCCCCCGAGCGACGACAAAGAGCCATCATTAAGGCTCCTGAAGGCAGATGATAGCGGTTTCGCAGTCGCCCACAAGACCGCGCAGCCGTCTCCCTCCTGATAACTGTATCGGCAACACCCCGCGAACGCTAGAATATTTAATGTTCGAGCTGTCCCAGGGCACCCGAAAGGTGTGATGAGTCCGTGGGCGACGCCTATACACCCGTGAAGGGCAAGTGCACCTGGTGGCGTGAGACGCCGGTCGAAGAGGACATCTGGGACCGGCGCATAAAAGACGAAGAGCGACGCATCAATTGCTCCTGCTTCGTCGAAGGCAGAGTCTGGACGTATCCGCGCGCCGAGGTGCCGATCGACTGCCCTGAGAACAAACACTGCCGGTACCACATCCGGCATATGTAGCGCGTCCCAGCGCTCACTTCGTCATTGACCGGACCCTTCTTCCGCTATATAGTCCACCACATGGATTATATTACGGGTGAAATATCGTGAGGGAATCGAACGACGTCTTCTCGGAAGCGGAACTCTCTGAGCTGGCGGTCGAACTCAGGACCATGTGGCACGCGCTCGTCACCGGGATGCACCAGTCCGGCAGACTCGAGGGGCTCCAGCGCCAGCAGTTCTGGGTTCTCGGATCGCTGATGGACGGGCCGCGGCGCATGAGTGACCTCGCCGAGTGCGCGCAGGTATCGCAGACTTCGCTGACCGGGGTCGTCGATCGACTGGTCGAGCGGGGACTCGTGGAGCGGATTCGCTCCGAGGAGGACAGGCGCGTCGTCGAGGTCGCCCTGACCGAAGAGGGGCGTGCCGAGAAGCTCGCGTCGCACGCTGACATGCTCAAGCGCATCGACAGCGTGCTGGCCCCGCTTTCGGCTGACGAACGCCGGGAGTTCGCGCGCCTCGTCTCACGTATCACTCACGGCCGTGAAGTCACGCCCGGCTGCTGACTCATCTCGTTCCAAGACCACCTGAAGGAGTACGTGTGCACCTCGTAGATCTGCCCAAGAGCGGCAAGATGCGAATTCTCGGCGGCGTCATGCTCGGCGTGCTGCTCGCTGCCATCGACCAGACCATCGTCGGAACCGCGATGCCGCGCATCGTCAGCGAGCTCGGCGGACTGCAGCTGCTCGCGTGGGTGTTCACCGTGTATTCGCTCACGAGCACGATTGCGGTACCCATCGCGGGCAAGCTCTCGGACCTTTATGGCCGCAAGTGGATCTACGTCGGCGGTATCACCATCTTCGTGGGCGCCTCGGTCGCCTGCGGTTTCGCGCCCAACATGTACGCGCTGATCATCGCTCGCGGCGTTCAGGGCATCGGTGGCGGCATCATGATGGCGACGGGCATGGCGCTCATCGCCGACCTCTTCGTAGCCCGGGAACGCGGTCGCTACCAGGGCCTCATCGGTGCGATGTGGGGCCTGGCCTCGGTCATCGGACCGCTACTCGGCGGATTCCTCACCGACCAGCTCTCGTGGCGCTGGATCTTCTTCATCAACCTTCCGCTGGGCATCGCCGCGCTCTCCGTGCTGATCACTCAGCTGCCGACTCCCGAGCGGGGACAGAAGCACGACATCGACTGGCTCGGCGTCGGAGCGCTCGTTCTCGGTATCGTGCCGCTGCTCATCGCGCTGAACCTTGGCGGGGCGAGCGAGGGCGCCGCCACGGCCACGGGCTGGACCTCGCCGCTGATGCTCGCGCTGCTCTCGTCGTCGCTCGTGGGCCTCGTGCTCTTCTTCATCGCGGAGCGCAGGCACCCCGAGCCCATCATCGACTTCGACCTGTTCAAGGCGCGCATCTTCTCCGTGTCGGTCACCGCCGCGTTCCTGTCGAGCATCGGGATGTTCGGCTCGATCATGTACGTGCCGCTGTACGTGCAGATCGTCATGGGTCGGTCGGCCACCGAGTCGGGCGTGTTCATGATGCCGCTCGTGCTGGGCATGGTCGCCGCGTCGATCGTCTCCGGCCAGCTCATCAGCCGGTCCGGGCGCTACAAGACCATCGGCATCGTCGGTTTCGCCGCGTCTGCCATCGGCATGTTCTTCCTTTCGCGCCTGACCCCGACGACTCCCGAGTGGCAGATCTACACCCAGCTCGCCTTCATCGGCGGGGGCATGGGTGTGGGCATGCCGCTGTTCAACGTCGCGGTTCAAAGTGCCTTCCCGACCCGGGTGGGTGCGGTCACCGCCGGTCTGCAGTTCTTCCGTTCGATTGGCGGCACGCTGGGTGTGGCGGTCCTCGGCGGAGTGATGAACGCGAACCTGCGTACCGGCCTGACCGAGCTCGTCGCCGAGCAGGCGGCGCAGCTCGCCCCGCTCGGAGACAGGATCGACGAGGCGCTCAAGGCTCCCGAGAAGCTCCTGAACGCGGGTGCGCTCGACGTGTTCGCGGCAGGTCTGCCGCCGGAGGCCACCCAGGCGCTGACGCTGTTCGCCGATGACCTGCACCTCGCAGTCGGAGATGCGATCGCCGATACGTTCTTCATCGCGTTCATCGCGATGGCCGCGGCGTTCGTCGCGATGCTGTTCATGCCCGAGATCGAGCTCGCGGACGCGCCTGATCGTTCGGCCGCCGAGCAGGTCGGCATGGAGCTTCTTGCTGACGAGGGCATGGGCACCGCGGAGTCAGAGCCCGTACTCATCGAGACCCGAGATGGCGACGACGCCTCCTAGCACCGCCGCGATCGCGGCCTTCGTCGACCACGTCCTCGCGCGCGGATCTGAGCTGTACCGCGACTTCCCGTGGCGGCACACGCGCGACCCGTACGAGGTCCTGCTGTCCGAGGTGATGCTGCAACAGACTCAAGTCACGCGCGTAGTACCTTACTACGAGCGATGGCTCGAGCGGTTTCCAACGCTTGAGGCCCTCGACGCCGCGCCGCTGGAGGCCGTTCTCGAAACCTGGCAGGGCCTCGGCTACAACCGTCGCGCCATTGCTCTCAAGCGCCTCGCCGAGGACGTCTGCGCGACCCAGGGCTGCGCCCTCCCCGCCGAGGAGTCGGCCCTGCGCGCGCTCCCGGGGGTCGGTCCGGCGACCGCCGCCGGCGTGCTCGCCTTCGCGTTCGATGCGCCGTCCACTTACCTCGAGACCAACGTGCGCGCGGTGTTCCTGCACGAGCTGTTCGCCGACTCCGACGAGGTGCGCGATCGTGAGATCGAACCGCTCGTGCGCGAGGCGATGGCGGAGGTCGAGCGGCGTGGGCAGTCGGCGCGGACCTGGTACTACGCGCTGCTCGACTACGGCGCGCACCTGAAGCGCAGCGTCCCCAACCCGTCGCGGCGCTCGGCGCACCACACCCGCCAGTCGCCGTTCGAGGGGTCGCGGCGCCAGAAGCGCGCCGCCCTGCTGAGGGCGGTGATGGCCGATCCCGGATACGGTGCGGCACGCTACGCCGAAGACCTCGCCGACGACGGGATCGACACCTCGCCCGACGAGTGCGACACCGTTCTGGGAGAGCTGGTGAGGGACGGATTCATCGTCGCCGAGGGCGCCGGATTCCGCATCGCCTAAGCGCCGAAAGTGTGACCTCCCGCCCCCATGTGTGACGGCCGACGGACCCGTGTGACTCGTGTCACCGGTGGTCGCCAAATCTCCACTAATCAGTGCTTATGGGGAGCCGTGCGCCGGCCGAAGAACCACATAGGAACCCGGCGACATGCCAGCTCGGAGGGGGTTCCTGGCGCCGGATTCACCACGGCTGCGGGCGCCGGAAAATGCAGAGAGCCGTGGCGCCGACAGGTCGCCCCACCGGTCGGTCGTCGATCAGGACCGGACGCGCCATCGCGGTGCGGCCGGTCCTGTCGTCTGGTCGGTCAGCCGAGTGTCTCTCGGACAGCCTCATCGAGGGCCGCGGCGACCACGTGGTAGGGCTGGGAACGCTCCCGGGCGATCCGGGCGACGTCGTCGGCTTCGACGCGCACGCGACCCGCGCCGGACTTCACCCGCACGACGCCCCACTCGGTCGCGACCTCGTGATGCTCTCGCGTCGCTTCGAAGCGCTCGACGGCGCTCACGCGCACGCCGAGTGTCCCGGTGAGCTCCGAGAGACGGCTCGCGAACTTCTCGGCGGAGCTTTCGGGCACGAGTGCGGACAGCAGCAGGGCCGGGCGCCCCTTCTTCATCGTCACGGGCGTCGCCCACGCATCGAGCGCGCCCTCGGCGATGAGCTGGTCGAGCGCGACCCCCACCGCCTCGCCAGACAGGTGGTCCACGTTGGTTTCGAGTACGGCGACCGTCGCGCGATCGAGTGCGGCAGCTCGGTCCAGCTGCTCGCCGAGCGTGATGCGGCAGACGTTGGGATGCCCGATGTCGCGGGTGCCGGCGCCGTATCCCGAGCGCACCGGGCGCATCGGAGGCGCGGGCTCGAAGCGGGCCCCGAGCGCGCGCAGCAGCGCGATGCCGGTGGGGGTCGTGAGCTCGCCGGGGGCGCCGCCGTCCGGGCGAGCGGGTCCTGCGGTGACGGGGACTCCCTCGAGCAGCAGCGCGGTGGCGGGCGCCGGTACGCCGAGCACGCCGTGGCTCGTGGCCACCGTCCCCCAACCGGTTGCGACCGGGGTGGAGTACAGCGTTTCGATGCCCAGCGCGTGCATGCCCGCGCAGACACCGACGACGTCAACGATGGAGTCGAGCGCCCCGACCTCGTGGAAGTGGACGTCGTCGACCGCGCATCCGTGCGCCCGGGCCTCTGCCTCGGCCAGCTCGGCGAACGCTCGCAGGGCCGTCGCGCGCACCTCCTCGGCCAGATCGGCCTCGCCGAGCAGTTCGCGGATAATCGCCCAGGAGCGGTGCGACGGCTGGCGCGCCGCTTCGACCCGCACGCCAGTCGCGACGATACCGTGCGAGCGTCTCGGCTCGACGATGACCTCGGCCTCGGGCGCCAGTGCCGCGGCGAGTGCGCGCAGGTGGTCGGCGGTGAAGCTGCCGTCGCGCGATCCCGCGTCGAGCAGTGCACCGAGCAGCTTGTCGCCCGACACTCCCGTCGAGCAGTCGAGGACGCCGATCATTTCGCGGAGTCCTGCGCGTCGAGGTCCGCGGCCCATGCGGGGCGGTTGATGCGGGTCGCGAGCACGGCCGCGCCGAAGCCGTTGTCGATGTTGACCACGCCGATGCCGCCGGCGCACGAGTTCAGCATCGTGAGCAGCGCCGAGACGCCGCCGAAGTTGGCTCCGTAACCCACGCTCGTGGGCACCGCGACGACCGGAACGTCCACGAGTCCTGCGACGAGCGAGGGGAGCGCCCCCTCCATCCCGGCCACGGCGATCACGCAGCGGGCGGAGCGCAGGGTGTCGGTGTGGGCCAGCGCCCGGTGGACCCCGGCGACTCCGACGTCGTACAGGCGCGTCACGCGGCAGCCCATCACCTCCGCCGAGACGGCGGCTTCCTCGGCAACGGGCATGTCGGCGGTGCCAGCACTCGCGACTACCACGTGGCCTTCGACAGGCGGGTCCTGCCGGCGGTCGATGACGATCAGTCCGGGGATCTCGATCCACCGCGCGTCATCGATACGCCGCGCGAGCGCCTGGTACTGCGCGGCGCTGGCGCGGGTGGCAAGCACGACCTCCGACCTGCGAAGAAGCTCCTGGGCGATCGAGGAGACCTGCTCGGCGGTCTTGCCCTGGCAGAAGATGACCTCGGGGAATCCGCAGCGCAGCGCGCGGTGATGGTCGACCCGCGCCTCGGCGTCGCCGGAGGCCCCGGTGATCTCGGTATAGGGCGCCGCGGCGAGCGCCTCGGCGGCGTCACCGGGGGAGGTTGCGCCCGAGGAGACGTCGGCCAGCAATCTGAGCAGTGAATCGCGATTCATCGGGTTCCTGTCGCGAGGCCCTGTGTGTGGGCAGGTCGAGGGTATACTCCCTATACTTGTACCACGCAAAATCCCGCACCGTGCCGCACGCATACCTTGCCTGGGAGTGCCGTGCCCCCGTCCCACCCACAGACAGAGACGCCTGCCGAGGAGCGCCTGTACACACGCGCCCGAATGGTGCTTGTCGTCGCCCTGACGCTCCTCTACTTCCTGATGGGCCATTTTGCCGTCGGCTCCGACGAGTGGTACCTGTACTTTGCGCTGCTCGGCTCGCTCGTCCTCGGCAGCCTGATCATCAAGGCCGTGGAGGTGCGGGCCGGCACGATTCGGCGCGTGGTCATGTGGACGCTGCCGCTCGACCTGTTCGCGGTTGCGGGTTTCACCTACCTGTTTCACCTGCGCGAGGACGCCTTCTACCCACTGGTTCTGATGCTGCCGGTGGCCTACGCGCTCGTCGTCAGCGAGCGCGAGGCATGGGTGGCCGGTGCGCTCATCGGCGTGGCATACGCGATGGGACATCAGGCCGCGCACAACATCGTTGAGGTCGGCCCCGTCTACTTCACCCTCAAGGTCCTCGCTGTGCCGGTCGTGGGCGTGCTCGTCTCGGCCGCCAAGGAGCGACAGAGAACTCGCGAGACGGAGATGGCCAAGGCGCTCGAAGAGAAGCGTGTCCTCGGCGAGGAGCTCCAGCAGCGCCTCTCCGAGCTTCAGGCCGTGTCGCAGGTGACCGAGCTCATCCACTCCTCGCTCGACTTCGAGAGCGTGGGCCCGATGGTTCTCGAGATCATCGCCAAGGTGCTGGGTGTGGGCGCGTGCTGCCTGTTCGTGGTCGACAAGCAGCGGTCCGAGACGATCTTCTCGGCCATGGCCGGGATGTCGGGAGAGCCGCTGTCGTACCAGGGGATCGGCGCTGGCGTCGTGGCCGGAACCGACGAGCACTTCGCCTGCCTGTCGATCTTCGACCACAGTGACGTGATGGTGCTGTTCTGTGCGGCGTCCGAAGACATCGAGGATCTTCAGGAGGAGGACCGGCTCGTGCTTGGCGCCGTGGCGAGTGAGCTGGTGGTGGCCGTCGAGAACTCGAGGCTCTACAAGCTGACGCGCCGTCTCGCCATCACCGACGAGCTGACCGGCCTGGTCAACTACCGCTACCTGCAGCAACGTCTCGACGAAGAGGTCGAGCGTGCGCGCCGCTACGACAAGCAGCTGTCGTTGCTCATGCTCGACGCCGACGACTTCAAGAGCTTCAACGACGCCCACGGACACATCGCCGGTGACTCGGCTCTGGCCGATCTGGGTCGGGTGATCGAGACCGCCGTGCGCGAAGTCGACCTGGTCGCGCGCTATGGTGGCGAGGAGTTCTCGGTGGTGCTCCCCGAGACAGACGCGGCCGGCGCCTTCATCGTGGCCGAGAAGATCCGGGAAGCCGTCGCCGAGCACATGTTCACTGATGCGGACGGCGATCCGTGCTGCACCCTCACCGTGAGCATCGGGCTGGCGACGTTCCCCGTTCACTCGGGTGACAAGGAATCGCTGCTGCGCGAGGCTGACAACGCGCTGTACAACGCGAAGAATGGCGGCAAGAACAGAGTGAAGGCGCCTTCGGCGACGGTCCGCGCCGCCCTGGGGCATGCGCATGAGCCCGGTGAATCTGCATTCGATGAGTGGACAGGAGTCTGACGTGGCGCGTTACGCCTTCCTCGGCCCGGCCGGGACCTTCTCGGAAGAGGCCTTGTTGCGGCTCGAGATCGAAGACGTGGAACCATACCCCTGCTCGAGCATCGAAGAGGTCTTCGAAGCCGTCGAGCGGGGACTGTGTCACGCGGGCGTCGTGCCGATCGAGAACAGCGTGGAGGGGAGCGTCAACGCGACGCTCGACGGCCTGGCGTTCGACACGCAGCTCGAGATCCAGGGCGAGATCGTGCTCGACATCCACCACGCGCTGTCTGCCGCCCCGGGCACCGATCTCGCGAAGGTCACCGAGGTCTACGCGCACCCGCAGGCGAGCGGGCAGTGCCGTCGCTGGCTGGCGCGCAACCTGCCCGGCCGCTCGGTGATCGCGGCGAACTCAAACGCCGAGGCGGTCCAGATGGCGATGGCGAACCCTGGCACAGCGGCTCTGGGACCTGAGCTGGCCGCGAAGCTCTACGGCGCCGAGGTTCTGGAGCCGGGCGTCGAGGACTATGCCGGGAACCAGACGCGCTTCGTGGTGATCGGACGCGGGTTGTGTCCGCGCAGCGGCGACGACAAGACCACGCTCGCGCTGTTCCTCCGAGCGGACAAGCCCGGCGCGCTGCTCATGATCCTCTCCGAGTTCGCCTACGGTGAGATCAACCTGACGAAGCTGCAGTCGCGGCCCACGAAGCGGGCGCTCGGCGACTACATGTTCTTCATCGACCTGGAGGGGCACGTTGAGGACCAGCACGTGCGCACGGCGCTGGACTGCCTGCGGCTCAAGCTCCGCGAGGTGAAGGTGCTCGGCAGCTACCCCCGAGGGGACCGGCCCGCCGGCTAGGGTTCGCTGACTTCCTCGTAGACGAATCCTGCGTCGTAGACGCCCGGCTGGCTCATGAGCGCCTCGACTGACTGCTGCTCGGAACCGACCGGGACCGTGACGACGAAGCGGCCGTCTTCCATGTCGACCGCATCGGCCCCGCCGAGACCTGCGCCTTCCAGCACCGCGTCGACGTTGCCTGCATCTTCGACCCACACGGACACCACGCCCGCCTGGACTTCGTGCTCGATGACCGGCTCGATCGTCTTGAGGCTGTCACTGTTGACGTCGTCGTCGGCTCCACCGCATCCGCGCAGCATCAGCAGGATGAGGATCACGATGACAACAAGCGCGATGATTCCGAGAAGACCCCACAGGCTTCGCTTGGGGCGCTCTTCGACCGGAGGCTCCTCGGCGAAGTCATCCTCGGCCGGCCCGACCTCAGGGTCGAGCGGCTGATCGGACGGAGCGAATTCGGTTTCCTCGGCCATCACAGGGGATCCCTCCCGATTGCAACGAGTCCCTGCTTCCGAGTATAGCGCGGTTGCGACGGGGCTTGGGGCGTGGCCGGCTGAGTCAGCTGACGGTCCGCGGGATGCCTCGGGAGTCCAGAACGGCGCACAGATCACCTGAGTCGTCGCAGCGCCACGACCGTATCGGCTGACCGGTGTGGGGGCCGCCGTGCTCTACGAGCCGCAGCTCGCGCGTCTCGGTCAGGCACACGACGCAATGCGTCCGCGCCCACACGTAGGCGGTATCGTGGCGCGCGACGAACAGCAGCGCGACCTCGTCACCGTCGACTCGGGCGATGGCACGGAGGTCGTGGGTGACCTTGAAGGAGCGGGCGGAGCGGTCCTGGGCATCGTGGACCATCTCCGGCCTGAGCCCAGAGGCCTCCGGTGACGCGACCAGCTTCTCGACGAATGTGGCGACCCGCTTCGCGTCGAGAGGGTCGAGCCCGCCCATCGCGTCCAGGAACGTGCCGGTCACCGAGAGCCTGACCACCCCGTCACTCGCCGTCGATCGGGGTCACGTAGTGCGGTGGCAACAGACCCATGGAGCGGTCGTAGAGCAGCCACTCGTGCTCTGGATCGAGCTTGGCGGCGTACATCGCGATGTCCGCTTTCACGACGAGCGCCCGGGCGTCGTCGGTCTCCGGGTCGAACACGGCCAGACCCAGGCTCGCCTCGATGACGCAGTCGCTCCCGCAGGCAGAGACGGGCTCCCGGATCACCGAGAGCAGACGCTCGGCGACCGGCCCGAGCTCGCTGACGGTCGTGGTTCTGGGGAGGAGGACCACGAATTCGTCGCCGCCCAGACGCGCCACGGCGTCTTGCTGGCGCACCGTGACCTCCAGGCGTCGCCCGATCTCGACGAGCACGGCGTCGCCCGTCTCGTGGCCGAAGTGGTCGTTGATCGGCTTGAACTTGTCCAGGTCGATGTAGGCGAGCGCCAGCAGATCCCCGTGACGCGCGGCGTCCGCGATCGCGAGGCCCAGGCGCTGATCGAACGCCGTACGGTTCCAAAGCCCGGTCAGCGAATCGTGGTAGGCGAGGAACTCGAGCCGTTCCTGGGCCCGCCTTCGCACAGAGACGTCCCTGATCACGGCGACGATGAGCGGCCCGATGACCGTCTCCAGTCGACGGGCCACGACCTCGGTCGGGATGATCGTGCCGTCCGCCCTCAGCGCCTGGCTCTCGAAGGTCAGCTCGCCTTCGTTGAGGATCTTGTCGAGCCGTACGGTGGAACCACGCATGGCATCTGGTGCGATCCAGCCGTAGGGGCCGAGCGTCGCCATCTGTTGCCTGGTCAGTCCAAGCAACTCGCAGGCTCCGCCGCTGTAAAAGGCGATGGTGCCGTCCGGCTCGTGGGCGATGATCGCGTCAGGGGTGCTGTCGATGAGGTCGTGGAGCAGTGCGACCTGCTGGTCAAGAGCAAGGTGGCCGATGAGCCGGCCTGATCTGCAGGTGTCGCCGGGAGTCGTCATGGCTCTACATTACACTTTGCGGGGCCTTTTCGACTCGTACATCGCGAGGTCCGCCCGCATCAGGAGCGATCGGGCGTCGTCGACCGCGGGGTCGTAGATCGCATGCCCGGTCGCCGCATGAAGCCGGAACTCGTCGTGTCCGACCATGATGGGCTCCGCGATAGTGGCTGCGAACTTCTCGGCGATGGCGTCCAGATCGGCGGGTGATTCGAGGCGGGGGGCGACCATGACGAACTCGTCACCGCCGAAGCGGGCGATGGTGTCTTCGGCGCGCACCACGTGCTGCAGGCGGTTTCCGATGATCGACAGGACGCGGTCGCCCACGTGGTGCCCGAAGTCGTCGTTCACCGATTTGAAGCCGTCGATGTCGGCAAACACCACGCCGAGCAGGTCGCCGTGCCGCCTGGCGGACTCGATGCCCCTCGCCAGTCCCTCGTCGAATGCGGCGCGGTTGCCGACGCCCGTGAGCGGGTCCTCGAAGGCCATCTGAGTGAGGATCCGCTCGGCGCGGACCTGATCGGTGACGTCGTGGGAGACGGCGACGATGAGACCTGCGGACTCGGCGCCCACGAAGGTGGCGCGAATCTCGGTCCACCGTTCGCGGCCGTCTTCACTCGGCGTCTTGCTCTTGAATGTGTAGCCGCCGGGCTGGGAGCTGATCTCGGCCAGGAGCCGGACCCGAGCCTCAGGGGGCTGGGCGCTCCACCCCCACGGAGGCAGCGCGGCGAACTCCTCCGGCGTAAGGCCGACGGAGGACGCCATCGCGTCGTTGAAGAGGACCACCACGCCGTCGACAGTGTGGACGAGCATGCACTCGTGAGTCACGTCGAGTGCGATGCGCGCAAGCGCGAGCTCCTCGGAGTCACTCCTGATCGCCGATCTATACGTGTTCCCCAGATGCGGCATGTGCGCCCTTACAACGTGGCGGCAAACAGCTCCCAGCCGTTGATGCCCGTTTCGCGCGCCTCATACATCGCAAGGTCCGCTCTTGTGAGAATCGACGCCGCGTCTTCCATGCGGTCGTGCACCGCGAGTCCGAGCGTCGCAACCACCGTGACCGTGCCTTCGGCCGCTTGGATCGGTCGCGAGATCTCCTCGGAGAGCTTGCGGGCTATCACGGACATGTCGTCGGGGTCCTTCAGGCGGGGCAGGAGCACGACGAATTCGTCGCCGCCGAAGCGGGCGACGGTATCTGAGTCACGGACGGCGCCGACGATGCGGTTCGCGACCTCGCGAAGCACGTCGTCGCCCACGGAGTGGCCGAAGGTGTCGTTGACCGGTTTGAAGTCGTCCAAGTCGATGAACAGCACGCCGAGATGGTCCTCGTAGCGGTTCGCAAGCGAGAGTGCGTGAGCGAGTTCCTGCTCGAAGAGGACCCGGTTGGCGAGCCCGGTGAGGGAGTCGTGGTACGCGAGGTAGCGCACCATCTCCTCGGCGGTGATCCGCTCGGAGATGTCGCGCATCGAGGAGATGATGACGCGGCCCTGAGTCGTATCGACCAAGCGCGCGCGTATCTCGGTGTGGATGGGATGGCCGTCCGAGCGGATGTGGTGGTTCTCGAAGATCGCCGACTCGGAGTCGATCACCTTTGCCACGCGTTCGGCGATGATGCGCCTGTTCTCGGGGGGGACCCACGCGTAGGGACCCTCCGCCTTGATGGTGGCGAAGTCCTTCTTCCAGATCATCAGGGCCGCGTCGTTGGCGTAGAGCAGTTCGCCGTCGACCGTATGGGCGCAGATGCCGTCCATGACGCTGTTGAGGAGCTCCTGGTGGATGGCGAGCTCGTCTTTGCACGGCGAGGACTCCTCGCCCTTGCCGGGCCGAACAAGCAGGAGCGTGTGCCCGTCTGCGAGCTCGTGACATCGCTTCGCCGAGAACTCGCCGAGGAAGGTCGTGCCGTCACTGCGCCGCTGGATCGCCGAGAACGAGCGCGCGGATCCGTTGCATGCCGCGATCTCCGCGAGCGGTCGGGTAGGGTCGCCTCCGCACAGGTCGGAGAAGCGACTGCCCACCAGGGAGCCGCTATCGGCCAGGTAGAGCCGCTCGGCGACGGAGTTCGCGGCGACGATAGAGCAGCCGCCGGCCACGACGAGGCACGCATCGCCGACAGCGGCTATCAATTGGACGAGCTGGGCGCCGCCGGCAACCTCGGCACTCATCATGGCTTTCACCCCCTCGTGGCACGTTTGCGGGCCAGGCATACAAAGTCCGCTTTGTCGGTATCGGGAGTGGTCATAACAATCTATGTGACCGCGGTCACACCACATGATGAACGGGCCTGAATTCCCGGTAAGCGGTTAGAATTGCCGTTCGGCTGGATATTCTCCGATGAATGCCTGAAGTCGTGCACAAACGGTGCCGATAGGGGTATTGACCCCGAAAGAAAACGGGTGCATAGTAACTTGCTCCCCAAAATGTCAAACCCACGTGCCATTCTACGAATCCGGCTCGCTCCGCGGGTCCGGATCCGTCTCCGTTAAGAAGAGGTGTGGATGTCGCTTCGACGCGCCCGTGCAACTGCTCCTGATCCCGCAGCCGACCCGATACGTACTTACCTACGCCAGATCGGTCAGGTTCCTCTGCTCAACAAGCAGCAGGAGCGCGACCTCGGCATCAAGATCCAGGCCGGAATGGACGCTGAGGCCAAGCTTCTGGAGGCGGAGGAGAGCGGTGTCTCGCTTCCTGTCGCCGACCGTAGGCGCCTCGAGCGCATTCGCGCCATCGGCCAGCAGGCGAAGGACCGCCTGACCGAGGCCAACCTTCGCCTCGTCGTCAACTACGCCAAGAAGTACACCGGCAGCGGTATGCCGCTGCTCGACCTCATCCAGGCGGGCAACATCGGCCTTATGCGCGCGGTCGAGAAGTTCGACCACACGATGGACCTGAAGTTCTCCACCTACGCCACGTGGTGGATCAAGCAGGGCATCACGCGCACCATCGCGGACCAGTCCCGTACCATCCGCGTTCCTGTTCACATGTTCGAGCAGGTCAACAAGGTGAAGCGGACCCAGAAGAACCTGGCTCAGGAACTCGAGCGCGAGCCTGAGATCGAGGAGATCGCCGAGGCCTTGGGCATGGAGGTCGAGCGCGTGAGCGACATCCTGCGCATCGCCCAGGACCCGACCTCGCTCGAGACTCCGGTCGGCGATGAAGGCGACAGCACGCTCGGCGACTTCATCGGCGACGAGTCGGCGCCCTCTCCGGCCGACGAGGCCGAGGCTCAGGCGATGCGCGATGAGCTCCGCGCGCTGCTCAACACGCTCACCGAGCGCGAGCGCCAGGTCATCGAGCGCCGCTTCGGCCTCATCGACGACGTGCCCCGCACGCTCGAAGAGGTAGGTCGCGAGTTCGGCGTCACCCGCGAGCGCATCCGTCAGATCGAGAGCAAGACGCTGCTCAAGCTGCGTACCTCTCGCCAGGCGGCGCGGATGCGGGCGTACGTCTCCTAGGCTCCACTCCAGACTGACTTCTCAGCACGGGCGTCCCGGGATTCGGGGCGCCCGTGCTCGGCTATACTCGAAGATGCGCGTGATCACCGCCCCAGCAGCCTGGAGGGACCCCGATGCTCGACGCCAGATTCGTCCGAGAGAACCCCGACGCCGTTCGTGAAGCGATGTCGAACCGGAACTCCACGTGGGACGTCGACTCGTTCCTGCGTCTCGACGAGGATCGTCGCCGGCTGATCGCGGAGGTCGAGGGTCTGCAGGCGACTCGCAACGAGGCCTCCAAGGCGATCGGCGCCCTCATGAAGGAGGGCAAGCGCGACGAAGCTGAGGCGGCCAAGGACGAGGTGCGCCAGGTCAACGAGCGCATCGCAGCGATCGAGTCGAATCTCGGTGAGGTCGACGCCGCTGTCCGCGACCTGCTGATGACGGTGCCCAACATCCCGGACGCGTCGGTCCCGGTCGGCGGCGGCGAGGACGAGAATGTCGAGGTCCGACGCTGGGGCACTCCCCGTCAGTTCGACTTCGAGCCCGTCGCGCACTGGGACCTGGGCCCCCGGCTCGGCGTCATCGACTTCGAGCGAGGAGTGAAGCTCGCGAAGGCGCGCTTCGTGGTGCTCAACGGATGGGGCGCGCGCCTCAACCGTGCCCTCATCAACTTCATGCTCGATACGCACCAGAGCCGCGGGTACCGCGAGTGGGCGCTTCCCGCGCTCGCCAATACCGAGACGCTCACCGGTACCGGGCAGCTGCCCAAGTTCGAGGAGGATCTCTTCCGCACGGATGAAGGGCTCTACCTGATTCCGACCGCCGAGGTTCAGCTCACGAACCTGCACCGTGACGAGGTTCTCGAGGCGGCGGACCTGCCGCTCCACTACTGTGCCTACACCCCGTGCTTTCGCGAAGAGGCCGGCAGCGCCGGGCGCGATACCCGGGGCATGATCCGCGTTCACCAGTTCGACAAGGTCGAGATGGTGAAGTTCGCCACTCCCGAGACCAGCTTCGACGAGCTCGAAGGTATGGTCGCCGATGCCGAGAATATCTTGCAGCTCCTCGGCCTGCCGTACCGCGTCATCACGCTATGCACGGGCGACATGGGATTCGGCGCGGCGAAGACCTACGACCTGGAGGTCTGGCTCCCGAGCTACGACAACTACAAGGAGATCTCCAGCTGCAGCAACTGCGTGGACTTCCAGGCGCGCCGAGCCGCCATCAAGTATCGCTCGCAGGGTGAGTTCAAGGGCAGCCGACTCGCGCACACGCTCAACGGCTCCGGTCTGGCAGTGGGACGATGCCTCGTCGCTGTGCTGGAGAACTACCAGCGCGCCGATGGCTCGGTGGAGATTCCCGAGGTGCTGCGGCCGTACCTGGGCGGAGCGACTGAGATTCCCGCTCCCGCCGTCTAAGCCGATCGAGTTGGGTCAGGGGAGAAGTACTACAGCCAAGCTGATGCCCCTGGACAGATCGACGCGGGTACCGTTGCCGAGCGTCGACACGACGCTTCCGTCTTTGCGCACGAGCTTGAGCGGTACATCGCACATGGGCTGTCCCGTCTGCATGACGAACCGGGTGCGCTCGCCGGCCGATGACAGGCCGTCAGGGTGGGTGAGCTCCGTAATCGAGGGGCCCGCCGCCACGTCTTCAGGTGCAAAGCCGAAGAAGCGACGAGCCGCTTCGTTCGCATAGAACAACGTGTCGTGATCGTGGAGTACGCAGGCATGCGAGAGCGACTCCATTGCCTGCTCGAAGAGGCCTTCGGGAACGGTCACCGGCTCACGCTCATCTATCGGCGGCGACTCGATCTGGCCCGTGTGGTTCTCAACGGCCGCCATGACCGCGATGTAGTCCTGTCCTGAGCAGTTGAAAGGCCGTGCCCAAGCCGTGGCGCGGCACGCCCGTCCCTCAAGCGTCAGCAGCTTGAGAGTGACGCACACGGGCACCTGGTTATCGATGACGACACGGCGACGCTCGGCGCCGGCAACCTTGGTGTCGGCATGCGAGATCGCGCTGATGTGCAGCCCCTCAAGCGCTGCGGGGGTGCCAGCGTCGAGTGCCCGGCACGCAGCGAGGTTGGCGAAGACGATCCTGTCCATCGTGTGAATGAGGACGGGGTAAGGAAGAGCGACCAGCGTCTTTCTGAAATCCTCGTCTGTCAAAGTAGCCACACCGATCACGCGAATCCCCACTCCATCAGACTGCAGTGCTGGATAAGTTGCACGGCTCGTGCCAAATGGGCCGCAAGCCCACATTTGGCGCTTCATGAAACGGGAACACTCAATGGTACCGCTCACGCGTCCATTGGAGATTCCGATGTCGGACGTTCTCTCGCCCACAATCCTCACCGTGTTCGGCACCACAGGGGACCTCATGGCGCGCAAAGTCGTGCCCTCACTGCTGTATCTCAGGGACAAGGGGCTGCTCCCCGACAAAATGAGGGTCGTCGGGTTTGGCCGCCGCGACTGGGGCGATGCCGAGCTCCGCGCACACATCCGCGCCATTCTGGCCGAGCGCTCGCCCGGCACCCCCGCTGACGCGACCGAGGAGTTTCTCGCGCTGTTCGAGTATCAGCGCGGCGAATTCCGCGATGCGGACTCCTACAAAAGCACGGAGGAGCATCTCGGTCGCATCCAGGCCGAATGGGGTGTGTGCGCCAACAAGCTCTTCTATCTCGCGGTGCCGCCTGAGAACTACGAGACCATCTTCCGAAACCTCGCGAGCAGCGGTCTCACGCGCCCGTGCAGCGAGTTGGAAGGATGGACGCGGGTCCTCGTAGAGAAGCCGTTTGGAGACGACCAGGAGTCGGCGCGGGAGCTCGACACGCTTCTCGGAAGCCTGTTTCGCGAGGAGCAGATCTACCGGATCGACCACTACCTCGCCAAAGAGATGCTCCAGGGCGTCATGAACTTCCGGTTCCAAAACAACCTGTTCGAAGCCGAGTGGAACCGCAGCGCCATCGAGCGCATCGACATCACGCTCCTGGAGTCGATCGGTGCCGAGAAGCGCGGTGCCTTCTACGACGCGGTCGGCGCCCTGCGCGACGTAGGCCAGAACCATCTGCTCCAGATGCTCGCGCTCATGACGATGGACCAGCCATCGACGTCGAGCCCCGCCGACATCCGCGAGGCCCGCGCCGAGGCGATCGAGCAGCTCCGCCCCATGACCGCCGGTGAGGTCTCGCGAGACACCTTCCGGGCGCAGCACGAGGGGTTCCGGGAGATTGTCGGTGTGGCCCCCGACAGCGACACCGAGACCTACTTCAAGATCCGGACCGTGCTCGCCGGACCCCGGTGGGCCGGTGTGCCGGTGATGATGGAGTCCGGAAAGCGCATGGGGCCAGCGTGCAAACGTATCGTCGTGCACTTCAGGCACCCGCACCCCTGCCTGTGCGACCAAGGTATGCACTACGCGAACAAGATCGTGTTCACGCTGGAGCCCTCGGACCAGATCGAGATCGTCTTCTACGCCAAGAAGCCCGGCTTCGAGACGGAGGTGGAGGAGCGTCGCTTCTCGTTCTTCCTCTACGAGCGCGTGCAAAAGGCCCAGTACGTCGAGGAGTACGCCAAGTTGCTCTACGACGCCGTTCGCGGCGACCAGACGTTGTTCGTATCGACCCGCGAGGTCGACGCCGGGTGGCGCTTCATCGATCCCATCGTCCAAGGCTGGGCGGATGACGTAGTGCCGCTCGATCACTACGAGCCGGACAGCTCGGCCATCACCGAAGCCGCCGACATCGCCTTGGCCGCGAAGGCGCCGGCTGGCCGGGTGGGCGTCGTCGGTCTGGGGAAGATGGGGGCGGGGCTTGCTCGTAACCTGATGGCCCACGGCTGGTCGGTCGTCGGCTTCAACCGCACGCACGCGGTCGCCGAGGCGATGGCCGCCGAAGGCCTCGTGCCGGCATCCGACCTGCGCGCGCTCGTCGCAGCGCTTGAGCCGCCGCGCGTCGTGTGGGTGCTCGTGCCCGAGGGCGCACCGGTCGATCAGATGCTCTTCGGCGCAGAGGACGGCGAGGGACTCGCCGACCTGCTCGCGCCGGGCGACTCGGTGATTGACGGCGGCAACTCGCGCTTCTCGGACGCGAAGGGGCGGGCCGACAGGCTCGCCGAGCGGGGAATCGCGTTTGTGGACTGCGGCACCAGCGGCGGGCCCGCCGGCGCTCTCACGGGCGCTTGCCTGATGATCGGCGGCGACCGTCAGGTGTTCGAGCGCCTCGAGCCGATGTTCGCCGACGTCGCCGCACCGGGCGGCTACCGGTTCTTCCCGGGGCACGGCGCGGGACACTTCGTGAAGATGGTCCACAACGGCATCGAATACGGAATGATGCAGGCGATCGCCGAAGGGTTCGAGGTCATGCACGCGGGTCCGTACGATCTGGACCTGGAGGCCGTGGCGGACGTCTACCAGCACCGCAGCGTGGTCGAATCGCGACTGGTCGGGTGGCTGCGCGATGGGTATGCGGAGCTCGGCGACGATCTCGAGGGCGTGAGCGGCGTGGTCGGCCACTCCGGCGAGGGGGCGTGGACGGTCGACGTCGCGGACGGACTCGGTGTGCCGACGCCGGTCATCGAGGCGTCACTGCGATTCCGGGAGCAGAGCGAGGCCGAGCCGAGATATGCGGGCCGGGTGTTGACGACGCTCAGGCAGATGTTCGGCGGGCACGGACTCGGTCCCGGCGGCGGTCCTCGGCGCTAGGCGCGTGCGCTGCTGTCTGGACCCTGGCAGGGGACGGTGATGGTGACGACCGTCCCGCCGCCCGGTGACGAGTGCATGTTGAACGTACCGCCCATGCTGTGCAGGCGCTCCTTGATGCTGAACAGCCCGAAACCGCCGGCGGTGTCGTCACCCAGTGCGTTCGAGTCGAAACCGAGGCCCTGATCGGCGACGGTGAGCCGTACGCTGGACTCGGTGTTCGACAGCTCGACCCACGCGTTGCCCGTCTCGGCGTGCTTGACGATGTTGACGAGTAGCTCGCGGGTCGCTCGGAAGAGCGTCATCTTGCGGTCGTCGCTCAAGACGCGCTCGTCGAAGTCGAGGTTGAGCCCGATCTCGAGCCCGTGCGTCTCGCTGATGTTCTCGCATACCCACCGCAGCGCCGAGCCGAGTCCGAGCTCGTAGAGCACCGGCGGCGCAAGCTCGGTCGTGATCGCACGCGTCTCGCGGATGGCGGTCTCCAGCAGCGCTCGCGCGCGGTTCACGCCGTCTCTGTCCGGGGACTCGCTGGCGCATGCGGAGTCGAGATGCATGCGCGCGACCGCAAGGGCCTGGCTTACCCGATCGTGGAGCTCCTCGGCGAGTTGGCGGCGCTCCCGAGCCTCAGCGTCGGTGAGCTCGGTGGTCATCGCGCGAAGCCGGGCCTGATACTCCTTCTCCTTCTTTGCGAGTACCTGGCGCTCGGTCACGTCCGAGAACATCGTCGCGATGCGGTTGGGGGCGATCTGAAACGCCACGATCTCGAATGCGCCAACGAGCTGGTCGTCCTCGTAGTTCACGGAGTCAGTGCGCCAGGAGCCGCCCTTCTGCGCCAGATAGCGGTATGTCGCGGGAATCGCCGACCCCCGAAGCGACGGGAACGCCTCCTCGATGTCCAGGCCGATCAGGGCGGCATGCTCGATCCCCAGAATCGTGTCGGCGGCCGGATTCGCATCCGACAGCACCATCCGCCCGTCGGGCTCCACCTCGAAGAAGTGCATGCCGAGGGGGGCGTTCTCGACGACGCTGCGCAAGCGGCGCTCCGAGCTCTCAAGCTGGTGTTCGCGCTGGATACGGACGGTGACATCCCGGACAACCGTCGCAGTCTCCCCATCAGGGAGCGGCAGCAGGCGAGCCTCGTAGGACCGAATCTCGTCATCCAGCGGGGCCGAGTACTCGACGACGGCCATCATGCCGGTCGCGTGCGCCTCGGCAATTCCTACTGTCACCAGGTCCGCGATCTGTGGCGGCAGCACCTCGGAGTAGTGCCGGCCGATGAACATCTCGGGGGGCGCGAACAACTTCGAATGCTCGTCAACGGCGTAGTCGACGTAGATGCCGTTGGCGTCCATTCGGAAGTAGAGGTCCGTCATCAGCCTGAACACGGCCTCGAAGTCCTCCACCTTGCGGTGGAGTGCCCGCTCGAGCTTGATGCTCTCTGTGATGTCCTCGCCGATGGTGACGGTTCCTCGCACATCGCCAGCCGCGTCGTGCAGCAGCGCGGAGTTGATCCTGACGATCCGCTCGTCGCCGTCGCGTGCGGCGAGCGGCAGAACGTAGTCGGTGAGGAAGTCGCCGCTGGCGAGTGCTCGTCTGAACTCAGTGATCGCCGCGGGGCGGTTCTCATGAGGGATGAGCTGCCACGCCCGTGTTCCGATCAGGTCCTCACGCTTGACCCCGAGAATGGTTGCAGCGGCCTGGTTGGCGTAGTCGATCGAGCCGCCGGTCGAGATCTCGACGACGGCAAGTCCCGCCGACGAGATCATTGCGCGGTAGCGACGCTCGATGTTCTCGAGCTCGACGATCGCGTCTTGCTGGGCCGTGACGTCGATCAGGAGGCCTCGGTTGTGGCCCTGAAGCTTCATCACCGGATCGACCACTACGATCTCGCGCATCCAGGCGCTTGAGCCGTCGGCGCGAAGCATCCGGTACTCGAGGATGTGATCCTCGCCGGCCTCCGTGGCCGCCACGCATTGGGCGATGACGCGCTCTCGGTCGTCTGAATGCACGTGCGAGACCCAGAATCCGGGTTCGAGCCACTCGCTGCGCGAGTACCCGAGCATCCCATCGGCAGTCTGGCTAACGTAGGTGAACCGGTCGCTGGCCCAGTCGTATTCCCATACGACAACTCCGGCCGCATCGACCAGGTACTTGAGATATTCCGCCGCAGTGGCGTCGTTGAAGCCTGTCGTCATTCGGTCCTAGGCCCCCTAAGGACCTCGCGTGAGGTGTACCAGGTGTATCGGATGCTCAGTCGGCTTCCTGTACCTTTTCGAGTATGGCACGCGCGATCCGTTGCAGGGGGACGACTTGCTGTACGGCACCGCGCTCGATCGCCTCTTTCGCCATCCCGAAGACCACGCTGGTCGCTTCATCTTGGGCGATAGTCGCCGCGCCGGCCTCCGCCATCGCGGCAAGTCCGGCGGCTCCATCCGAACCCATGCCCGTCATGATCACGCCAACGGCGTTCTTTCCCGCGTACCGCGCGACGGACTTGAACAGGATGTCGACCGAGGGCCGATGACCCGTGACCAGCGGTCCGGTGCGGATCTCGACGCGGTAGGTCGCGCCGCTGCGTCGCAGCACCATGTGCTTGTTGCCGGGCGCGATGAGGGCTCGGCCCGGGGTGATGGTATCGCCGTGCCGCGCCTCGCAGACGTCGATCGCGCAGACCTCCTGCAGCCGCTGGGCGAAGGCGCCGGTGAACTGCTCGGGCATGTGCTGCACGACGACGATCCCCGGACCGTTCGCCGGCATCGCCGAGAGGACCTCGCGCAGGGCCTGCGTCCCGCCGATGGATGCGCCGAGCGCGACGATCCGGTTGGTCGTACGCGTCAGGGCGAGGCGGGTGGAGCGTCGGGGCTTGGCGCGAGCCAGTGAGACGTGCGCGACTGACGCTCCGCGAACCGCAGCGACGAGCTGCTCGGACATGTCGCCGACGCTGTACGCCGGACCGGGCTTCGCGAGTACCGCGACCGCCCCGGCATCGAGCGCCTCCATCGCGAGCTCACTGCCGTGCCTGGTCAGCGAGGAGACCACGACCACCGGGATCGCCCGGGCGCGCATCAGCTTGCGCAGGAACGTGATGCCGTCCATGCGCGGCATCTCGACGTCCAGCGTGATCACGTCGGGGTTGTGCGCGAGTATCAGGTCGCGGGCGACGTAGGGGTCCGGAGCGGATCCGACCACGTCGATGTCGCCCGCCGCCTCGAGCTCGCGCGTGATTATGCGGCGGACGAGGGCCGAGTCATCGACGACGAGGACTCGGATCCGGCGGCCGGGGCCTTGTTGGTGCGGGTGGCTCACGCTGTCAGGCACTGCGCGGGGTTGGTGCGCAGTCCGAGCAGGGCGAGCAGGGGCTGGTCCTCGACCATGTAGGTGCGTGCGCCGGAGGAGCGCGCCAGCCGGTCCCACTCGGTTGCGGAGAGCCGCGTCACGATAGGGGGCTGGATGTCGGTCGGGCGGTCCGCATCGAGCGATGTCGCGATGTGGCCGCACGTCATGTTGAGGATCTCGCCAAGCGCGTCGCCGCCGCATACGTGGGCGGACTCTTCCGGATCGACGCCGAGGATGTTGGATGCGAGCTCGGCACACAGCCCGGTGGGGGCCGCAAGCGTGAGCGAGCCCGCGGCAGCGCCGACGAACGAGATGCGGGCCACCAAGACGTCGTCTCCCGCGTGCGGCAGGTCATCGGCCGCGACAGCGTCTGGGAACGCGAACGCGAACTGCTCGAGGACCAGGCCGAGAGCGTCGTCGAGGAGTTGGGTGCCGGCGGCGCGGGTCTCGGCCTCCATCATTACCTTGGTCACCGCGTCGCGAATCTCCTCGGGGGTGAAGGGCTTGCGGATCCAGGCGGCGACGCCAAGTCGCATGAGTGACTCGATGCGCTTGGTCGCGCCCTCGGTGGAAACGACCACCACGGGAACGTCCGCGGTCCTGGGATTGGCGCGCATCCGCTCGAGCATCTCGGCACCCGACATGACGGGCATGTTGATGTCGGCGAGCACGAGGTCGACCCACGACTCGTCGAGCATCGAGAGGGCCTCTCGGCCGTTTGCCGCCTGATAGACCTCGCCGAGGGGGATCTGCGCGAGGGTGAGCGTGCGCGCGATCATGGCTCGGATCACATCCGAGTCGTCGACGATGAGGACGTTGAGCGCCATGGGTGGTGCCTCCTTGAGAACCTAGACTTCCTTGAACTCGCCGGATGACTTGACGGTCGTGCGGCCGGTCCCCACGTCGAGGAAGACCGAGCGCGAGATGGTGCCGCCGACGTCTTCGCCGGCGATCAGAACCCCGTTCTTCCACAGAACCCTGCGCACCACCAGGTGGTTGCGCTCGCCGATTCTGAAGAGGTTCGCGGGATCGAGCTGCGATGCCGCCCCGACCACTTTGGCCACGAGGTTGGCCCTCGTCGCGCCGCGGTCGAAGAGCTCCTGCAACAGGGTCGTCGCGCCGGCGTCCACGTACATCGCCGGCGTCGCAGCCGCCTTCACGGGATCGGCCTTCGCGGTGGGCATCATCGCGTGCAGGAGTCCCGCCACGCCCACGATGGGGTCGTGAAGAGCGAGCCCCACGCAGCTTCCGAGCGAGTAGGTGACGAGTCTCTCGGACGGGTCAGACGACACGGCGTACTCGGATATGCCTACGATGATGTCGCTCACGGCGCTCTACAGCTTCCGATAGACAGACGGTCTGACGTAGGCGAAGTCGGAGATCATTCCGGCGAGCGACTCCGCGTGCCCCACTATCAGCAGGCCGCCCGGCTTGAGCAGCCGGTGCGCCTCGTCGAGCAGGCGCATCCGGACGGTGTCGTCGAAGTAGATCATCACGTTGCGGCAGAAGATCGCGTCGAGCGGGCCCTTCATCGGGAACGGCGGCGCCGAGAGGTTCATGCGGCGGAACACGACCGGCTTGGTGAGCTGCGGCTTCGCGTGCCACATCGCGGTGTCCTTGCGGTACTTGAACCACCGATCGCGCAGGTCCTGAGGGACCGGCGCCATCTTGCGCTCCTCGTAGGCCGCGAGCTCGCAGCTGTGCAACGCCTCGGTCGAGATGTCGGTCGCGAGGATCCGCAAGTCGACGTCGAGGTTGGGCAGGGTCTCTTGCAGCACCATCGACAGGGAGTACGGCTCTTCTCCCGTCGAGCACGCTGCGCACCAGAAGCGGAACCGCCTTTGGCCTTGCTCGTACCACGCCGTGACGTCGTCGGCGATGAGCTCGAAGTGGTGGGGCTCTCGGAAGAAGCTCGTCACATTGGTCGAGACCGCATCCAACAGCCCCACCGTCTCCGAGGGGTTCTCATCGAGGTAGTGAAGGTACTGCTCGTACGTGGCGATGCCGAGGGTGCGCATGCGCTTGCTCACGCGGGCGCACACGAGCGCCTCCTTGCGCGGGCCGAGCGAGATGCCGCTCTGCTCGTAGACGATCTCGCGGATCGTGTTGAAGGTGTCCTCGTGCATCGTCGTCATGGCCTAGAAGTCCGCGAGGTCTTCGTCGTCGAGCGGGATGGCCGCTTCGGCACGGTGGGGCGGAGCCGCTGCATAGGCCGAGCCGGGGGCGCCGTGGCGCACGCGGTCGGTGTGCCGGTGCACGGCGGCCGAGGTGCCGGCCACGTACGTGGCGTTCCGCTGCTCGGTCTCCTCGGCGCCGCGCTCGCCCCTGATGGTGCGAATCAGCACGCCGACCATGTCGGTGAGCTCCTTGGCCTGAGCCGAGAGTTCTTCGCTCGCCGAGGCCGACTCTTCGGCGTTGGCGGCGTTGCTCTGGGTCACGCGGTCCATCATCGCGATGGAGGTGTTGATCTGGTCGATGCCCTGGGCCTGCTCCTCGCTCGCCGCGGCGATCTCACCCACGAGCATGGTGACCTTGTTGACCGACTGAGCGATCTGAGTGAGTGACTCGGCGACTTCCGAGGAGACCGCCACGCCACGCTGCGCGCTGCTCTGCGACTGCTCGATCATCTCCGCGGTGCTCTTGGCAGCTTCAGCCGAGCGCTGCGCGAGGTTGCGGACTTCCTCGGCGACGACGGCGAATCCACGGCCGGCCTCACCGGCGCGAGCGGCTTCGACCGCGGCGTTCAGCGCGAGCAGGTTGGTCTGGAACGCGATCTCGTCGATCGTCTTGATGATCTTGGCGGTCGAGTCGCTGCTTTCCTTGATGAGGGAGATCGCGGTCGACATCTCGGTGACCGAGTTCACGCCCTTGGTCGCGGCTGCCTGCGCCTCGCGCGCCATGGCGTCGGCCTGCCGGGAGTTGTCGGCGTTCTGGCGCGTCATTCCGGCCATCTCCTCGAGCGAGGAAGAGGTCTCCTCGAGGTTGGCAGCCTGCTCGCTCGCGCCCTCAGCCAACTGCTGACTTGCCGAGGCGACCTGGTTCGACGCGCTCGAGACCTGCTCGGAACCGGCGGTGAGACCCGCGATCACGCGGTCGATCGGGCGGGTGATGGAGCGGGTAAGGAACCACGAGACCGCAATTGCGAGCACAATACCCGCGACCAGCAGGACGACAGACTGGATCAGCGCACGCTGCGTGGTTGCGGTGGAGGACGCCGTGGCGGCCTGGACCATCTCGTCGGTGAAGGTCTCGACGTTGGTCATCAGCGCGACGACCTGATCGCCGGTCTCATCGGCCTGCCCGTCGAGTGCGGTGAGCTTGGCGTCTGTCAGCTTGCCCCTCTCGGCTCCGGCGACGGCGAAGATCTCAGCAGCGACCGGCTCGAACTCCTCGTCGTGAAGCGTCAGGGCCTCGACGGCGAGCGGAAGGGCCTCCGCTGCGGTCGCGTCGCTCTCTGCGTCGACCTCAAGGGCGGCCACGAGGTCGCTCGCATGCTGGTCGTACGCGGCGGCGGACGCCTCGTAGTCCAGTTTGAGTTTCGCGACCTCATTCGCGCTGTCGGCCTGGATCGCCTCCATCACGATAAGGCGCTGCTGCTCGATCTCGAACTTGGCCTCCATCGCGTAGTTCGCGATTCCGGTGTCCTCGGCGAGTTCCGAGGTGTAGACGTTGAGCGTCCGCATGTCGTTGAACGCGGCGGCGCCGATCACGGTTATGATCACGGCGAGCAGGCCAAAACCGATTGCCAGTCGAACTCCGAGACTCTGCTTTGCGAGCATCACGCATCCCCCTCCGTTGAAGCCGCATCCCCTGTCGCGGCCTTCTCTACCAGGTCCATTTGGGCGTTCGTGAGCACGTGGTCGATGTCGAGCAGCAGGACCACCCGATCTCCCTCACGCCCGACACCCTTCACAAACGATGCATCCACTTCCGCCGCGAACTCCGGCGTCGGCTCGATGTCGGCTTCGGCCAACGCGATCACGTCCGAGACCTCATCGACGAGCACGCCGGTGACGGTGCTGCCGCCCTGGGCGCGCTCGACGCGAACGACGATGATGCAGGTGCGCTCGTGCAATGACGCGGCGTCCAAGCCAAATGACAGCCGCAGATCGACGACCGGGATGACCCGACCGCGAAGATTGACCACGCCGGCGACGTAGTCGGGAAGCCGGGGCACCCGAGTGATGGGCAAGAGGCCCACGATCTCCTGCACCCTGAGTATCTCGAGCCCATAGCTCTCGCCGGCGAGACCGAACGTCAGGTACTTGCCGGCCGCAGCCGTCGGGGCTGTCTGAACTTCGGCAGCCATGCTCACACACCGTCCTTTCCATGCGCGACGCGGACCAGGCCTGCCGCGTCGAGAATCAGGCCCACGCAACCGTCGGGCATGATCGCCCCTCCGGTGATGCCCGGGCGGTCGAGAAGTCCGCCGCCTAGCGGCTTGATCACAGTCTGTTGCTGGCCGAGCAGCTCACACACCAGCAGCCCGGCGCGGGACCCACCATCGCTGGTGATGACCACGACCGCGTTGGTGGGGTCTTGCTCGGCACCCTTCGTATCGAAGAGGCGGTGCAGCCGCACGACCGGTACGAGGCCGTCGTCGAGCGTCAGCATTTCGCCTCTGCCGGCCACGGTGGTGATCTGGTCGGCGGTCGGGCGCACCGAGCGCTCGATGGACAGCAGCGGGATGACGTAGCGCTCCTCGGCGACTCGGGCGACCATGCCGTCGATGATCGCGAGCGTGATGGGCAGTCGGATCGACAGGGCGCAGCCCTCGCCGGGCGTGCTGCGGAGCTCGACGCGTCCGCGCAGCTCGTCGACGGTGCGGCGGACGACGTCCATTCCCACGCCTCTGCCCGAGACATCCGTGACCTCGTCCGAGGTCGAGAAGCCGGGCTGGAAGATGAGATCGAGGATCTCGCGGTAGTCGAGCGTCGCGTCCTCGGCTACCAGGCCGCGCTCGCGGGCGCGGGCGAGGATGCGCTCGGGGTCGAGGCCGCGCCCGTCGTCGATGACCTCGATGTTGATGGCGCCGCCCGCATGAAACGCCCGCAGGATGACGCGTCCGGTTTCCGGCTTGCCCGCTGCGACCCGCTCGGCCGGCGTCTCGATGCCGTGGTCGACAGCGTTGCGCAGCGCGTGGATGAGCGGGTCGGCGATGAGGTCGACGACCTCTTTGTCGAGCTCGGTGTCCTCACCCTCGATCACGAGGTCGACCGGCTTGCCCGAGCGGTGCGATACGTCGCGCACGAGCCGCGCCATTCGCTGGAACGTCGCCTTGAGCGGCACCATGCGAAGGGAAGTGGCGAGCGACTGAAGCTCGCGGGTGATCTTGTCGAGGCGCTCCACGTGAGTCATGGTCTCGCCGCGTCCGTCTTCGAGACGCACGCTGGATGACACCATCGATTCGGCGATGACCAGCTCACCGATGGTGTCGAGCAGTCTGTCGAGCCGACTTTCGTCGATGCGCACCGTGCCGGAACGGCTGCTTACGGCTGCAGAGCCCTCGCCCTGCGCCGACTCCGACTCGGCGGCGGTCGCCTGGCCGATCCCGGTGGCATCGGTGATGAGGCGGCGCATCGTGTCGACGGCGGCGAATAGCTGCTCGATTGCCTCGGGCTCGATGGCCGTGGCGGTCGCCCGGGCGTCGGCGATCAGGCTCTCCGACTCGTGCGCGTGCTCGGAGATCGCGTCGAGGGCAAGGAATCCGGCCATGCCCTTGATCGTGTGGAACGAGCGAAAGATCGCGTCGATGGCCTCCGAGTCAGCCGGGTGGCTCTCGAGAGCCAGCAGACGCTCGTCGGCGTCGTCGAGGTGCTCGCCGGCGCGAACGCCGAAGTCGCGCAGCAAGTCCTCATCCCCGGCGAGCGGCATGGGCGCGGCGCTGGCGTTGGACTTCGCCGACTGAGGTGACGCCGAGGCGCCGGACGCCTGAGCGCGAGGACTCAGTGCCCGGGCGCGGGCGTCGGTATAGGCGACCTCGATCTCGGCGACCGCGCTCGTGTCGCCCGAGGCGAACCTCGCGACGGCCTCGAGAGCGCGGTTGGACGGATGGTCGGCGTCGGCTTCGTCAAACCAGGCGGCGATCGCCTGTAGCCGCTCGGTCAGTTCGGTGACACTCTCCTCGTCGTCGGCGCAGACCATGACCAGAGCCTCGGCAGCCGCGTCGAAAAGGAGCATGCATTCCTTAGGGGAGGGGTTCATGAAGCGAGCTCCAAGGTCGGTGCCTGTGCGATGGCGCACGACACTCCGGGAAGAAGGGCGAGCAGGGCGTCGGTATCGATGGGGCGCGAGTCGTGGCTTGCGAGCACGAGGGTCGCGCCGGCCCAGATGGGCAGCGTCACCGTGGTGTAGGAGACGACGCCGGAGTGGTGCAGCAGGCGCGCCTGCTCGAGCGAGCGCGGCATCCCGGAGCGCCAGGCGTCGACAAATGCGGCGGACAGATCGTCTGCGATACCGACACGGCCGAGCGTGTAGCCACCGTCGTCGAGCAGCATGCCGCCGCTTGATCCCGCCGCGTGCACGAGAACGTCGAGGCACAGGTTGACGTGCTCGGGACCGCCGAGCGGCTGGGCTCGGAGGAGATGGGTGAGGATGCGCGAAGCCGGGCCCAGCAGGCCCTCGAGCGTCTGTATCGACAGTGCGTACGTCACGTGTCTCTCCCGATCGATCTCCGCGTGCTCCATCGCATGGGTCGGCGGAACTCCCCACATATATCCTCGGCGTGCGCGAGGTGCGGGGGCATCGGGAAGTCGTGCGAACGACTAAGGGGATTCGGTAATCACCCTAGGGAAATGCCCTAGAGGTGAGCGGCCAGCTGACCGCGCTCTCAGGCCGCTGACATCGGCGGCGTGTGAAGAACGACGACGGTCGCCCCGGCGGAAGCGTTCCTGGTCACGTCCCCGCCGAGAACCTTGAACGCCGATTCGGAAAGCAGCAGGTCCGAGGGGTCCTCGGCATCCCATGACACGCGAACGTCCACCATGTCGTCGACCGATTCGGCCGCGATACGGATGGTGCTGGTGTCCGGGTTGCTTGCGGCGACGGCGACTATCTCGGCGAGTGCCTGGTAGGCGGCGAGCAGTAGCTGCCGCGGTATCTCCGGAAGCTCTTCACCCGAGATCTCCACCGAGACGCCCGAGCGCATCATCACCTGCGTTGCCATGGCCTCGAGGGCGGTGATCAGCCCGTAGGTTTCCAGTGAGGGCGGGGAGATCTCCTTCGCGATCTGGCGGCAGTCGACGATCGCCCTGTCGAGGATGCGCGACACTTCGCGGGTGACGCGAGGATCGATCGGCTCGTCGTCCGACTCGGCGGTCGACAAGAAGAGCCGGCCCGCCGCCAGCGACTGGGCGACGTCCTCGTGCAGGCGGTCGGCAAGTGCCCGGTACGCCTCGTTCTGCCCGTGGGCGAGCCTCACGGTGACCTCCCGCAGCTGCGCCTGGTACGCAAGGAGACGCTCGTCGTTGCGTCGGTGCTCGCGGATGGCCGAGGACCAGCCCGCGACGATGACGCCGACGAGCACGGTCACGAGGAATCGCATCCAGAACTCGTGCGGGGCGGGCGACAACAGCGCACCGAGGAAGTTCCCCGGAGTGAAGTAGTACGCGTGGAGCAGTGATTCAGTCACCCACACGATGACCGAGGCGCACCCGGCGGCGACCCACGGAAACCAAGGCTGTGAGCTCAGTTTCGGGGCGACTGCTCCTTCCGGGTTCGTCAGGCTGTCGGGGCTAGTCGTCAAGCGTGGTCAGCCCCTCGCGAACCGCGTACTTGATGAGACCGGCGACGTTGTAGATGCCGAGCTTCTCCATGATCTGGCGGCGGTGAGTCTCGATGGTTTTGGCACTGAGCTGGAGTTGAGCCGCGATCTCCTTGGTGGATTGGCCCTCGGCGATGAGCTGAAGGACCTCGCGCTCGCGACCGGAGAGCTGACGGGTGCCGCCGGAGAGATTCGTGGGCGCGCTGTTCCCGGAGAGATGCCGACGGTAGTCCTCGAGCACTACGTCCGAAACGCCTTGCGAAAGGAAGGTGCGACCCTCGGCAACGGTGCGGATCGCGGTGGCCAGCTCGTCGAACGCGCCGTCCTTGAGCAGGTAGCCGCTCGCACCGGCGGCAAGCATCTCCGAGACGTAGCGGCGGTCGGAGTGCATCGACAGAGCGACCACGCGCACGCCTTCCATCTCCGACGTGATCTGGCGCGTGGCTTCGATGCCGTTGAGCTCGCGCATGCCGATGTCCATCACCACGACGTCGGGACGGATCTCACGTGCGAGCTTCACGGCGTCGCGGCCGTTCTCGGCCTCGCCCACCACTTCGACGTCGAGCGAGCGGGCGAGCATTGCTCGCAGCCCGTCGCGGACTATCTGATGGTCGTCTGCCAACAGCACACGAATCGACATGCCGGGCCCTCCGCTCGAAAGCATGCACTACGTCATGGTGGAGCGTAGCATCTCGTGCGCGTGCGTACCCCTCGGGATACTCCGCTACTTTCGCTCCGGGTGAGAGTACCCCTGCGCGATTTCCCTACCCATGAATCAGGGATATCCCGATGTGCGTATGTGTGAGTACCGCCGAAACTAGTAACTGCGGGGGAGTGTCTCTCGCTCGGGGAGCTTCGAAATGTGAAGGACGGCGGAGATGACCAACTACAAGTACACGATCCTGCTCGTTGACGACGAGCCGTTTATTCTTTCGGCGACGGCGGGTCTGCTTCGCTCGGCCGGTCATGAGGTTCACACCTGTGAGCAGTGGATGGGTGTGGCCAACGCAGTGCGCGAGGTCAACCCCGACGTCATCTTGCTTGATTACAACATGCCGTCGATCAAGGGCGATGACCTGTGCGCCATCCTGAAGCGCAACCTGATCAAGTCCGACATGCGCATCGTGATCTTCTCATCCGAGCCTGAGTCGGACCTGATCCAGATCGTGGCGCGCTGTGGCGCAGACGGCTACATCAAAAAGAACGTGGCAGGCCACGTCCTTCTGAACAGCATCGAGTCCAAGCTCTCGCAGCTCTGCTGCGCCTAGTTCCCTTCGCACAACTGCCGGCGATACTCCGCGAATATGGCCTTCAGCCGGTCGTTCTCGGTGGGAATCAGGTCCTCGGGGATGACGGGCAGCGGCAGGATGTCGAGTGCCTCGAGGCGTGCACAGCCGCTGCTGTCGCCAAGGCAGAAGCGCTCGCGCATCGTCTGGTTCATCTCAGGCGAGAATCCGACTTCTTCGTTGAAGAAGATGCAGATATCCGCCCACACGCACTTCGCCATCGTCTGACCCCCAGCAGCCGAATCCTCTAAGGGAGAGTATCCCTCCAACCGCAGAGGAATCAACCGCGAACGCTATTCGGTGGGTGTCCCCCTTGGGCGATGACGCGGGCTGCGGCCTCCACAGCCGCGTACGGTGAGTCGGCTTCAGTCAGGCGCCCCGACGAGCGGTAGCCGGCGAACGCCTCCCCTGTGGACAGCCCCAGAGTGATGACATCGCGTCCCGACTTGAGCGCGAGCGCGACTTCCGAGATGGTCCCGGCTCCTCCGTGCATCGCGATGACGACGTGGCTCGCGAGCGCGTTGATGGCGTTGCGGGCGTCACCCATCCCTGTGGGAATCGCGATGTGAACGCCGGGCGCGACCCCATCGGTCGAGTCTCCCGGCAGGATACCGACGACGAGCCCTCCTGCCGCAGCAGCGCCGCGTGAGGCCGCCGCCATGACCCCGGCGTCCCGACCGCCTGTGAGTAGGACCCAGCCGTTCTCGGCGATGAGCCTTCCCAGGACCTCCGCCTGCTCAGCGACTTCGGCCGATACGACCGCGCCGCCCATCACCCCGACGATCGTGAGCATTGGCAGCCCTTTCGGAGCAGTGTAGTGCACGTGGGCTGTCCGGATTATCTCCGGTCGGGTACGGTCGCTATCGCCAGGGCGCGCGTGGGTGTACTCTCCTTTGCCGAGACCCCAAGACGCGCTGCGGCGCGAACCAGTGCACGAGGAGCCACATGCTCGGTCCCATCAAGCGGGCGTTTCTGGGCAACCCGCTTCACAACCGTGAGGCGAGCCACCAGCGTCTCAACAACCCGGTCGCGCTTGCGGTCTTTTCGAGCGACGCACTTTCATCCGTCGCGTACGCGCCGGGAGAGATCCTGCTGATCCTGGCGCTCGCGGGAACCGCCGCGCTCCAGCTCACGCTGCCCATTGCGGTCGCGATCGGCGTTCTGCTGGTGATTGTCGTGATGTCGTACAGGCAGACGATTCGCGAGTATCCGGGCGGGGGCGGCTCCTACATCGTGGCCAAGGAGAACCTGGGAGACCTCCCGGGTCTCGTTGCCGGAGCATCCTTGCTGGTGGACTACATCCTGACCGTGGCCGTATCGATCTCGGCGGCGGTTGCGGCCATCACGTCTGCCGCACCCTCGCTGATGGGCTACACCGTGCCGATTGCGGTCGCCTTCGTTCTTCTGCTCGCGCTCGCCAACCTGCGGGGGGTCAAGGAGTCCGGGGCGATCTTCGCCGGCCCGACCTTCATCTTCATCGGTCTTCTCGGCCTGGTGGTCACGCTGGGGCTCTTCCGGTTCGCGACGGGCAACGGATTCCAGGTGCCGCCGCCCGCGCATCCCGTGGAGGCGATGACGTCGCTCAGCCTGTTCCTGGTGTTGCAGGCGTTCGCATCGGGTTGCACCGCCATGACCGGCGTCGAGGCGATCGCCAACGGGGTCCAGGCGTTCAAGAAGCCTGAGGCCAAGAACGCGTCGCTGACGCTGACCTGGATGGCCGGCATCCTGCTGTTCCTGTTCGTGGGAGTGGCGTTGCTCGTGACGCTGGCGGGCGTTCAGCCGAGCCATGCCGAGACGGTCATCAGCCAGCTCTCCCGTGCGATGTTTGGAACCGGGCCGCTGTACTACCTGATCTCAGCAAGCGTCGTGGCTATCCTCGTGCTCGCAGCGAACACCGCTTACGCTGACTTCCCCCGCCTTTCATCGTTCATCGCCGACGACGACTTCCTGCCGCACCAGTTGCGCGGTCAGGGTTACCGTCTCGTGTTCAGTAACGGGATCATCCTGCTCACGGGCGCGGCCATCGCGCTGCTAGTCATCTTCGGGGGCGTGACCACCAAGCTCATTCCGCTGTACGCGGTGGGTGTCTTCACGTCGTTCACGCTTTCCCAGTCAGGGATGGTTGTCCACCACCTGCGCTACAAGGAGCCCAACTGGCAGCGGTCGTTGGCCATCAACGCATCTGGCGCGGTAGTCACAGCGGTGGTCACGATCGTGATCGCCTCGGCGAAGTTCACGAGCGGCGCGTGGATGGTGGTCGTCCTCATCCCGGTGATCGTGGCGTGCTTCCTGTGGATTCGCCGCCAGTACGCGCGCGTGGAGGCTGAGCTGAAAATCACCGAGAACGACATGGTCGACCTCAACTGGCAGTCGTTCAATCGCATGCACAACCACGTGATCGTCCTCGTGAAGGACATCGACCGTCGGCTCGTGCGTGCGCTGCAGTACGGCAAGTCACTCCAGGCCGAGACCCTCGAGGCCGTCTACGTCGACATCTCCGGCAAGGGATCCGAATTCAGGAGCCGATGGGACGAGGCGGACTTCGGCGTCCGGCTCACCGTCATCGACTCGCCGTACCGCGAAATCATTGGCCCAATCCTCGAGCGCGTGAGGTCTGTTCCGCGACCGACGAGCGATCACGTGGTGACCGTCATCATCCCTGAGTATGCGGCCGAGCACGTCGCCGATCAGATGCTGCACGACAAGACGTCGTTCTTCCTTAAGCAGCAGCTGTTCGACGAGCCGGGCGTGATCGTTACCGACGTTCCGTACCGCATCGGCGAGAAGCTCGCGCCGGCTCCTGCGCCGCGGCGCGAGAACTAAGCCTCGCGGTCCTCGGCGGTCTCTGAGCCGTCGACCTCCGGCGGGACGCCGAGTGCCTCGTGGATGACGCCCTGGTCGAGGGGGCCGTCCACCAGCAACAGCAGCTGGTCTCCGGCGGCAAGCAACGTCTCACCGTGTGGCACCTGGGCGGAGCCGTCCGCGGCGAGGATCGCCATGACACGGACGTTGAGCGGCAGCTCCACCTCACTGAGGCGGCTGCCCACGCTGGTCGCGCTCGCGGGCAGGGTCACCTCCTCGATCGAGACGCCCTGGGCGTTGAGTTTCATGAGGCTGACGAGATCGCCGAAGCCCAAGTCCTTCTCGATGAGCCCGTAAGCCATCTGCGCCGAGGAGATCGGGACGTCGACGCCCCACTCCTTGTCGAACAGCCACTCGTTGCGGGGGTGGTTCACCCGCGCGTAGACGGATGAGACGCCGTTGAGCTTCGACAGCATCGCGACGACGAGATTGTCCTCGTCGTCTCCGGTGACCGCAGCGACGAGATCGGTGTCGGCGATACCCGCGAGATCGAGCGTTGCCGGCTCGCAGGCATCACCTGCAAGGACGTTCGCCTCGGGAACCATGCGGCCGAGCATCGCGGCCCTCTCGGGCCTCTGCTCGATCACCGTGATCTCGTGGTTCTCGTGCAACTTCTCGGCGAGGAATGCTCCGGTCTTCCCGGCTCCGATGATCAGGATGCGCATGTGATCCTCCTAGTGGATGCCGAGGAGCTGCTTGAGCTCTTCAAGGGCGTCGCGAGTGACGGTCACGAAGAGGTGGTCGCCTCTGAGCAGCTCGAAGCGTGACGAGGGCATCTGGGCCACACCATCGCGGACCACAGCGGTGATCTCGAACTTGCCTTGGTACTCGATGTCGCCGATTCGTCTGCCGCTGAGCGACAGGGGGGCGTCGGCGCGGACGGTGAGTACCTCACCGCCGCCATAGCCGGCCTCGAGCCGAAGCTCGGGCTCGAGGATCGTTGCGACCAACTGCGTCGCTGCCCACTGGACGCTCGAGACCGTGGGGATACCGAAGCTCTCGTACAGGGTTGCCCGGCGGGGATCGTAGATCCGGGCGACGACGTTGGGGACGTGGAATCGCTCCCGCGCGACTCGCGCACTCACGATGTTACTGTTGTCGCCGGACGTGACAGCAGCGTATGCGTCCGCCCGCTCGATTCCGGCTTTGATCAGAACCTCACGGTCGAACACCTCGCCGGTGAGCTTGCGGCCCTTGATGCCCTCGCCGTGCTCGGCGAAGACAGACGCGCTGCGATCGATGATCGTGACGGTGTGGTCGTGGTCCTCGAGAACGCGTGCAAGGTGCTGGCCCACTCGGCCGAACCCGCCGATGACGACGTGCATCCTGGTCCCCAATCCGAAAGTGCACCCGTACGGTGCACCGCATCATGCTAGTCCCAGGCAACCCGGCTGTCACGATGATTCGAATCGGGAGCCGGAAACGAGAACGACCCCGCACGTGGCGGGGTCGTCTGATCTCGGTGGTGCGCCCTGCAGGATTCGAACCTGCGACGTTCTGATTCGTAGTCAGACCCTCTATCCAGCTGAGGTAAGGGCGCGAGTGCCTCGAAAGGCTTGAGTATCCTGCCATCCGGCAGGTGAGATGTCAAATGGCGGAGAGCGAGGGATTCGAACCCTCGAAGGGACTTTATGGCCCCTTACTCGCTTAGCAGGCGAGCGCCTTCGACCGACTCGGCCAGCTCTCCACGTGTGCGCTTATGTCAGTGCCTTTGCGGGTGCGCGCGAGTGCATATAGTACCCGCGAGCGCATCGACCGTAAAGCATGACGCGTGCCGAGCCCGAGCCTAGTCACCCAGTCCGAGAAGCTCCGCCGCGTTGTCCCACAGGATAAGGCGCAGCTCGGCCTCCGACAGGCCCAGCTCGTGGAGCGCCTCGACCCCTTGCGCCGCATCCATCCACGGCCCGTCGCTGCCGAACAGGATGCGGTCCGCGCCGTGGCCACGGACGATCTCACCGAACTCCGCGGGTGGAAGATGTCCGAAGGTGTAGGCGGTGTCGAGATAGACCCGCGCGCCGAGGAGGTGCTCGGTGACCTGCTCCCACATCCGGAAGCCGCCCATGTGCGCGAGGATGAGCGTGAGCTTGGGATGCGCGGCCGTGATGCGGGCGAAGACATCGGGCCGCCCGTTCCACTCGGTGTAGTTAGGGTCCTCGCCGGCGTGGTACAGAATCGGCAGCCCATGCTCCGCAGCGGCGACGTAGATCGCGTCCATCCGCTCGTCCTCGGGGTGGAAACCCTGGAACTCCGGGTGCAGCTTGATGCCCTTCATGCCGAGCGCGACCATACGCTCTATCTCGGCTGCCGGCTTCGGGAAGTCCGGGTGGATGCCGCCGAATGCGACGAGCCGCTCACTGGTGAGCGAGGCGGTCCAGTCGTTGATGCCCGTGACCTGGCTCGCGCGCGTCGCGACCGGACACAGCACCGACACCGAGACGCCCGTGCGGTCCATGTCGGCGAGGAGCCCCGCGGCGGTTCCGTCGTAGTACGGGGTGAGCCCGCCGTCTTCGACCAGCTTGGCGACGGCGCGCGGCGCGACCTCGTCAGGGAACACGTGTGTGTGGATGTCGCAGATGCGCACGCGATCTCGCCTTCTAGGGTGAACCGAAGACGCGCTCGCGCAGGTCGGGCCTGGTGGCCTTGGACACGATCTCCACGAGGCCTCCGTTCGGCTCCATGATCGCGCACAGCAAGATCAGCATCTCGACCGGGGGAATGGTTCGACCCTGTTCGTACTTGCCGATGGCAGACACCGAGATCGTGACGCCGAACCGCTCTTTGAGCGCTGCCGTCATGTCCGAGACGCGGCTGTATCCGGCGGCGTAGCGGTAGCCCTTCAGGAGCTCGCCGAGCCGGACAGCATCGATGACGTCTGCTCCGGAATCAGAGCCGGTGCGATAACTCACTGCCACGGGTCCCTTCTCGGAGGCGGGCCGAACTCCGGTCATCGTAGCAACCGAAACACTCAGCGTCTAATCGTCGCACCCCACGTGTTTCATCGGTACTCAGGGATAACACCCATTGTCCCATGAGAGTCCGCATAGTAGCGTGAACAGCCGGCAGAGACTGAGGGAAGGCGCCAGGCGGTGGGTTTCGGCGAGACCATAAGGGCAGCGCGCAAGGCTCAAGGCCTCACCAGGCGTGATGTCCGGCTTATGACGGGCGTCGTGGAGTCTGAACTCAAGGCGTTCGAAGACGGAGTGCGATCGCCCAGTCCTGCCGAGCGGGCCGTGATCGCAGATGCGTTGGACCTCGATATCGGGAGAAGGGGCAGGGCGGAGGGGCGGTAGCACGACGCGGGGGGACCAACCAATCCATCGATGCCGCAAGATCGGAGCAGTACATGAAACACAACTCGACCTCCCGGCCAGAGGGCCGGAATTCAGCACGGCTTGGCGCCAGGATCGTGGTGGCGACTGTGACAACCGTGTTGACGCTTGCCACATCAGTGGCGCCCGCAGCGGCGTACGTCGCGGACGGCCAACGCTTCGTCAATAACGTCAACTACTGCAGGTATGACGCGAGCATCCCTGACTCATGGATGGACTCTGGGGCACTGATGCGAGCGCGGTCGACGTGGAACGGGGCCGGTTCACCGTTCCGGATCAACTACTCGAGTTCCGCCGCGAGCTACCTCTGTGCAGCCAAGCGGGGCACTGCCGATGCGCCGGTGGCGATTGCAAGGCATACCGCGCACCCGAGCGCCCATAACCCCAAGTTGCACTCGTCGGCGAAGATCGAGTTCAACACCTCGTATCCATGGTCGACCAGCGGCGGGGCTGGCAAGTTCGACGTTCAGGCGGTCGCCACCCATGAACTCGGACACTGGGTGTTCTTGGGTGACCTCTACGGCTCCGCCCACTCCGAGAAGACCATGTCCGGCAGCGTTGCCCTAGGCGAGACGAAGAAGCGCTCGCTCCACTCTGATGATGTGGCAGGTGTGAACTATGTCTACTGATCGCAGATGGATCGACCCCAGCACACGTCGGCCCCAAACGGTCGTCTGGCTGGTTATGTCCGTTGTTGCCTTGCCGCTCGTACTCGCAGGATGCTCGAAGCCGGCGACCACGCAAGGAAACGCCAACTCGGCCGCTACCGTTTCGACCGTCTCTGCCCTCCTGCTGGACGAGACCCCGGAGGAGAAGTTTGAGAAGTCCGCTGTGGTAGTGCTCGCCATCGTCGAGGGCCCCAAGGGCGAGTTTGTGGTGGAGGAGCCCGCCCCGGAAAGCGACCCTGAGCCCATCGAGCGCTGGGCCTACTCGGAATGGTCAGTCGTTCCCAAGAAGGTGTACAAGTCGGACGGAGTCGTGCGCAAGGGAGTCCCCATCACCGTGGCTCTGAGGGGGGGCCTCGCGGATGGCGAGGAGATCTACTGGGGGGAGGAGGCCGAGCTTACGCCAGGTGAGGAGGTCCTGCTCTTTCTGGGGACAGACACCGGGCCGGGCACTGCGGCGCCAGGCAGATACTTCACGCATCAGCTGGCACTCGGCAAGTACCGGATCGACAGGCGCTCTGGGATGGCCCGGAGCAAGCTCGAGGACCGGAGCGTGAAGTTCACCGACCTCGAGAAGAAGCTCAAGTAGTCGCGTGTTGAGGGATGCGATCAGCCCATGAACGCTGCAGCCGAGCTGAACGAGCGTGTGGTAGGAGGTCCGAATGAACGCTGGGCGTTTCACATCTATGGTGATTGTGTTTGGGTCGCTTGTGGTCGTTGTCGGCTGTGCATCCAACACGGCAGCAACTGATTCGACGGCCCCCGCGCCTGTCCAGGTGCCACGCCGGTATGTCAACGAGGGCGCGCCCCGAACGCTCGCGGGTACGTCTGGCGACTGGTTTGCGGATCGCACTCCTGAGGACAAGCGAATGGAATTGGATTCGGCTCTTGCGAAGGTGAAGGGCGCATACAATCCGCTGCTCAGAGGAGAAGAAGGCGGGCGTTTCGCGCTGGCCGAATCTGCCTCGCTCGACATCGCCGGCTTGAAGAATGGCCGCGAGTTGACCGCACTGAACGTGCGATACCCCGACAGGGTCGTTCTGCACATAACGCCGACCGACTCACCGATCGATGTCCAGGAGATGGTGGATGCCACCTTCGCGCCGAACGATCGAGGGGAGACTCATTTCAACTATGAGACCAGTGTACGAGGGCTCCCGGCAGTCGCGCGAGATGCGGGTAAGCAGGCCTGGGATGCGGGCCCCCTGACCATCGTCAGCTATCCCGCCAGCATTGTATGGACGGAGCGGACATCTGAAGGGCAGCTGGTGGAGTACCGGCTAAGCGGAGACCTGCCGGTGAAGACCCTTCGCGCGATGGCGCAGTCGATGCGCCGCGCCTGGTGACGCGTAATCGCCCACAACAAAAGCGAAGGCCCCCGAGCCTCCCGGGGGCCTTCTGCGAATGCATTGAGGTGCCCGCCGGGATTGAGATCGGCAGTGGCGGAGGGGGTGGGATTCGAACCCACGAGACCCTTGCGGGCCTACTGGTTTTCAAGACCAGGGCGATCAACCACTCTGCCACCCCTCCGCGAGGCCGAGCAGCGCACAGGATATCACGGAGGCGACCATCTCGGCGCCCCTCCGAGCGCTCGCGCGGTGCGCCGTTTCCCTACCCGGTCCTCCCGATTGCTGAGTGATATCCAGCCATACCCCGATGTGCGGCGCTGCGGTGCGAACGTAGTCTGGACCCAGACAAGAACCCGCAAAGACGTCACCGCGCGCACATGGAGGATGAAGAAGATGGCTGGACTGTTCCTGCGTTTCAAGGACACGGGCGACGCGAAGATAGACATGCAGCACGCGCACCTTCTCGCGATCGTCTCCGAGTTCGAGCAGGCCGTGCGCTCGGGCGAGTCGCGTGGCGAGAAACTGGCGCTGATGTCGGAGCTGATGTACTACGTATCGACCCACTTCCTTGACGAGGAGCGTCTCATGGAGCGCGTCGATTTCCCGGGCCTTGAGCGCCAGCGCAGGCTGCACGCCGAGTTCGGCTCGGCGCTGTCGCACGAGATCTCCAAGTTCGTCGAGGACCGCTCCAACATCGGAGCCGACGTGCTCTCTTTGGCGCGCACGTGGCTGATCGAGCACGTGGAGCTCGAGGACTCGCAGATCGCCGAGCACATCGAGGCTCAGCGGACCCGCGTCGCCAGCTAGAGCCACACCCGCTCTCGTGCGTTATGCTCCCTAGGGCGGGCATCCGCGGGAGGGGCACTGGTGCTGCACGGCGACGAGACGTACATGGCGATGGCGCTCGAAGAAGCGCGTCGCGCTGAGGCTATCGGCGAGGTTCCCATCGGCGCGGTCGTCGTGTGCGACGGCGCCGTCATCGCGAGCGGGCACAACCGGCGCGAAGCCGATCACGATCCCGCCGGTCACGCAGAGCTCATCGCCATACGTGAGGCATCCTCGCGTCTCGAGCGCTGGCGTCTCTCCGACTGCACGGTGTACGTGACGCTTGAGCCGTGCCCGATGTGCGCCGGGCTCATGCACCAGGCCCGCATCGCCCGCTGCGTCTACGCCGCCCCGGATCCCAAGGCGGGCGCGCTCGGCACCCTCTATGACCTTCACGACGACACGCGCCTCAACCACCGCTTCGACGTGACGAGCGGTGTGATGGAGGCCGAGGCCGCCGAACTCCTGCGTTCGTTCTTCCGCCGCCTCCGCGAGGAGAAGTCATGATCCGCCGAGCAACAGCAGCCCTGCTCCTTTGCCTCACCGTCGCGCTCGTGTTCCCCGGGCTCGCGCTCGCCGAGGAGTTCTTCGTCGACGATGTCAACGTCAATGCGACGGTGCAGGTCGATGGTTCGATGAGTGTCTCGGAAGAGCGCGCCATGACGTTCGATGGCGACTACAGCCGCGTCTACTGGATCCTCGACAAGGCGGACTCGGACGGCATCGAGATCCTTGGCGTCGTGGACGATCAGGGGACGTCGTACTCGCCCACGGGCAACCCCGCTGCAATCGAGGACCGTTCGCTTCGCGTCCCCGGAACCTATCTGGTTCAGGACACGGGTTCGACCGTCGAGGTCCACGTGTTTCACGACGCGGCCAACTCGTCGCGCGCGTTCCGTCTCGAATACACGGTCAAGGGCGCCGCTACGCGCTGGTCTGACACCTCGGAGCTCTACTGGCAGCTCATCGGCGATGGTTGGGCGGTGCCGACCGAGCGGTTCAGCGCGACCGTGACCCTCCCGGGTCCGCTCACCAAGGCCGACGTGAAGGCGTGGGCCCACGGCCCGCTCACCGGCACCGTCACCATCAGCCAGGCCGGCGTCATCGGGCTCAGGGTCGACGACGTGCCCGCCAACACCTTCGTCGAGGTCCGCACCGCGTTTCCCGCCGAGTCACTCTCGGCCGCGCCCGTCGTGGACGAACCCATGCTCGACACCATCCTCACCGAGGAAGCTGCACTCGCCGAGGAGGCGAACAGCGAACGCACGTGGGCGCGAGTGCTGTACTGGGGAGGCGGGGCGCTGACCTCGCTCATCGGACTCGCGGCGTTCGGCTACTTCCTCGTCGTCTTCCTGCGCCACGGCAAGGAGCACGCTCCCGCCTTCGCAGGCCAGTACTTCCGAGAAGACCCCCGCCCCGACCTCCACCCAGCGGTCATCGGCGCGCTATGGCGCTTCGGCAAGGTTGAAGACACCGACGTCGCCGCCACCCTCATGAACCTCGCCGACAACGGCGTCATCACGATGACTCCGGTCACCGTCAGCGCGGGTGGGCTGGGCGGCATGTTCGGCAAAGAGGAGCAGAGCTTCCAGCTCGACCGCGTGCCAGGCAAGTCGACCGATCTGGCCGAACTGGACCGCAAGCTCATGGGGATCCTCTTCGACGACGTCGGCCGCGGCACCGGGCGCGTCACGCTGGAGGAGATCAAGGCGTACGCGAAAAGCAGCGCACAGACCTTCGCCTCCTCGATGCAGGAATGGAAGGCGCTGGCCTCAGCCACCGCCGAGCAGCAGGGATTCTTCGAGGTCGACAGCCAGTCGTGGCAGGTGGGCGCTATCGTCGCGGCCGTGGTCGTTACAGTCATCGGTGTGTTCGTCGCGATCTGGACGGGCGGCATCATCCCCGCGGTCATCCCGGTGCTCTCGTCGGTCGGCATCGCCGTCCTGGCCGTGTTCATGCAGCGCCGCAGCCGTGAGGGCGCCGAGCTCTACGCGACATACAAGGCGGTCCACGACTTCCTGCGCGACTTCAGCCGTCTGCACGAGGCTCCGCCGGCGTCCGTGATCCTGTGGAATCGCTTCCTCGTTCTCGCCGTGATCTTTGGCATCGCCGAGCAGGTCATCGAGCAGTTGCGCGTCAAACTTCCCGAGGTCGTGCAGGACCCGGCGTTCCAGACGTCGTACTGGTGGGCGTACAGCCACGGAGGCTACGGGCACTCGCCGGTCTCGGCGCTGTCGTCGTCGTTCGTGAGTGCGGCATCCATCGCGCAGAGCCAGATGTCGTCGGCATCGGGAGGCGGCGGCGGGTTCTCGGGCGGCGGCGGTGGAGGCGGCGGTGGAGGCGGCGGAGGTGCCGACTGACATGTGTGACTCGCCAAAAGGTCAGGGGGCGGTATGCTTGAGCGCGGCGCTTCGTATGCCGATGAGCACACGGAGGTGTCTGTTTTCTCGGCAATCGCGAAGGAGGACCTGCACATGAGCCGGATCGCAGCGGCCCTGGCACTCGCATGTTCGGCGTCACTCGTGATGCCGGCCTGTGCGTTCGCGGCCGACGGCTCAACGGGTTCCGCCCTCCGCATCGGCCTGAGCCTTATCGGGCTTTCCGTGGCGGTTGTGCTGCTGGTGACGGCCCTGCTGGTGCGTCGCGTCGCCTTTGGCGGCGTCATCGCCGAGCGCATCTCCTACGTCATCCTCGCCATCGTCTGCCTTGCCGCGTCCGCCGTGGCGCAGTGGACCCAGAACTTCGTTGCCGGTGTCACGCTCGAACAGGTGCGCATGGCATCCGAGGTCCTCGTCATCGTCGCCATGGCGCTTCTGGCCGTCTACTTCTACAGCGTGTACTCGGCCATGAAGGGCTACCTCGAGTCCATGACGGGAAGCGAGAAGCTGCGCAGCGAGCAGGAGGCCGACGAGCGTGCCTAACGTGCTCGCAGACAGGATCGAAGAGACGCTCAGGCCCGTCATCGGGACCGTGCTTGCGAGCGTCTCGGTCGACGTCGAAGCCAAGCGCATCGGCAAGACGACCGAGACCATCGAGCGCACCGACCTGTTCGAGATCTCGCAGAATCTGGTCTCCGCGCTGCGCCTCGTGGTGGGCCAGGACATGGCCGAGGCGGCCGCACGCAAGGTGCGCGAGCTCGCCTAACCCTCCACGCCGAGCGTCTTCTCGGCGGCCTTCAGAACCCGTGCACCGACACTCGCCGAATCGATGTCCTTCCAGGGATCCGTTCCGGTACTGACGCGTTTCAGGACGCTGCCCGGGGTGAAGGTGCGGATGTCGAGGTCGTCGGCGAGCTCGTCCCACGCGAGCGGGAGGGCGACGCTGGGACCCTCGAGGTAGCGAGTCGAGTAGGGCACCACGGCGCTCGCAGCCTCGGAGTTGCGTACGTAGTCGATGAAGATGCGGCCCGAGCGCTGACTCTTGGCCATCTTCGCGGTGTAGAGCTCCGGGGCGTCGGCGACCACGCGGTCGGCGATCGCGCGGGCGAGAGCGTGCACGCGGGCAAACTCCCACACCGGCTCGAGCGGCGCCACCACGTGCAGCCCCTTGCTCCCGGTGCTCTTCACGAACGCCGTGAGGCCGAGCGCTTCGAGCTCCGCCTTCAGCACCCGCGCTCCCTGCACGATGCCCGCCCACGTCACGCCGGGACCCGGGTCGAGGTCGAAGACGAGCCGGTCAGGACGCCCGGGCGCATCGGTGCGCGAGAGCCAGGAGTGGATCTCGGCCGCGCCCATCTGCGCGAGCGCCACGAGGCCTGCGGCATCCTCGACCCACAGCCACTCATCGGCCTCAGGATGCTCGTGCAGCGCGTGTGAGAGCGCGTGAACCGTGTCTGGCATGCCTCTGTCGGGATGGCGCTGGTAGAAGCACTTGCCCTTGCCGTCCCCCACGGGACAACGCACGAGCGTGAGCGGCCGATGGGCGACCTCGGGAAGCATCAGCGGCGCGATGCGCTCGTAGTAGTGCGCAAGCTCGAGCTTCGTGAGGTCGCTTGCCGGGAAAAGCCGCTTGTCCGGGTTCGAGATGCGCACGCCGAGCACCGCCGACGGGTCGGTGTCCGCCGGCGGGTCCGGCACGGGTTCCTCAGCAGGCTCCAGCTCCGGCGCCTCCGGCTCCTCGCGCTTCACCGACTCCGGGTCCACGTCGTCGCGGATGCCGGTGTAACTCGGTTGGCGCAGGACTCCCTCCGAGGTCCACTCGGCGAAATCGACCTGCACCACGAGCTCGGGGCGGACCCAGCGAACCTCCTTGTCGGCGGGTGCGGGAGGCTCAGCGAACGGAGGGTCGTCGACGGCCAGCGAGTCGAGCGACGCGCGCATGGTCTTGAGCTCGTGCTGGGTGAACCCGCTTCCCACGCGGCCGGCATAGATGAGCGGGCCGCCGTCGAAGGCGTGGTAGCCCACGAGCAGCGCGCTGAAGCCGGTGCGCGAGCCTTCCGGGAGCGTGAAGCCGCCGACCACAAGCTCCTGTGAGCGTCGGCACTTCACTTTGAGCCACGACCGGGTGCGGCCGACGGGGTAGGGGGCGTCCGCACGCTTTGCGACGGCGCCCTCAAGCCCCTGTGCGCACGCGACCTCAAGCAGCGCCGGCGCGTCACCCTCGACGTATGGCGCGATGCGAAGAGGACCGGCGGACGGCAGTCCCTCGAGGAGCGCGTCGAGCAGTCCGCGGCGCTTGATCGTGGGAAGGCCGCGCAGGTCGTGACCGTTGAGGTGCAGCAGGTCGAACGCGACCAGTACCACCGACTCGGGCCGGGTGCCCAGCGCCTTTTGGAGCGCCTCGAAGCTCGACGCCCCGCGCTCGTCGAGTACGACCGCCTCGCCATCGAGGAGCGCCGAGGAGACCGGGAGGGCGGCCGCCGCGTCAGCGATGCGTGCGTAGGTCGCGGTGACGTCGGCGCCGGAGCGTGAGTAGACCCGTGCCGAGCCGTCCTCGACGGCGACGGTGATCCGGTAGCCGTCGTACTTGACCTCGGCCAGCCACCCCGGACCTGTGGGAGCCGAGGTCACGAGCGTGCACAGTGCGAGCTCGGGCGGGGCAACGAGCGGGTCGGAACCCACGGCGCTCACCGGCGGCGCCGCAGCCGACTCGTCGGCCGCAGCAACGTCCGCAGGCACCTCGCCGGCGGCCGCGACCTCCTCGACCGTGCGCCCGGTGAGCGCGCTTCGGGGCTCCTCGGCGATGACGTCGTACTCGTCGCTCGAGCGAACCTTGTCGTCGCGCTCCTTGATGAGGAGCCAGTTGTCGCCCTTCTCGTTGCCGCGCGGCTTGAGCTTCACGAGCACCCAGCCGCCTCGCAGCTTGCGGCCGTGGAGGCGGAACTTGAAGTCGCCCTTCTCCATGGCGGCGTGCGGGTCTCCGGCGGGTTCCCACGTTCCGGTGTCCCAGACGATCACGCTGCCGCCGCCATACTCGCCCTTAGGAATTACGCCCTCGAAGTCGGCGTAGTCGAGCGGGTGGTCCTCCACGTGCACCGCGAGGCGCTTGTCCTTGGGGTCGAGCGACGGGCCCTTGGGCACCGCCCAACTCAGCAGCACCCCATCGAGCTCGAGGCGGAAGTCGTAATGAAGCCGCGATGCGGCGTGCTTCTGGATGACGTATCGCAGCTCATGCTTCCCATCGGTGCCTGCCGAGGGGCCGGGCTCCGGTGTCTTTGCGAAGTCGCGTTTCTCGGCGTAGCGCTCGAGCGGCATTCGGTCCCCTCCCGAGGCGTGGGTCACGCTTCCTCTGCGCGTCGTGCGTCGTGCAGGCTGCGCTTGAGCAGCTCGGCGATGTCGACCACCTCGGCGGCCGGAGCGGGCTCCTCGGCGATCTCGATGACCTCGCCCTCGGCCTTACGCTCGATGAGGGCGAGCAGGTCGTCGCGGTAGGTGTCATGGTAGCGGGAGGGGTCCCAGTCGGTTTCGATGGCGGTGACGAGCTGGGTGGCGAGCGCAGCTTCGGCGTCGGTCACCCCAAGCGCGGCGAGGTCCTCGCCCGGCAGCTCGAGGTCGCCGGCATTCCGGAGCTCGTAGGGATAGCGGACGACGTCGAGCAGCAGCGCGTCGCCCTGCGGGATGATGATGCAGAGCCGCTGACGGGTGCGGAAAACGAACTGCGCCACCGCCGCGCGTCCCGACTCGCGCAGGGCTTCTCGGAGGAGGGCGTAGGGCTTCACGCCGACCTTCTCGGGAACGAGGAAGTACGGGGCCTCGAAGAACTGTACGGGCACGTCGTCTTTGCAGACCGCGCCGAGGACGTCGATGGTGGAGCTCGCGCGCACGTTGGCGGAGCGGAAGTCCTCATCGGCGAGTGTTACCCAGCGCCCCTCACCGAGCTCGTAGCCCTTGACGATTCGCTCCCACGGAACCTCTTCGCCGGTGCGTTCGTTGGTGCGCTTGTTGCGCACGGGTGAAAGATCCTGCGAGTCTAGGAGGTGGAACGAGAGCTCGTTCTTCTCGGTGGCGGAGTACAGGCCGACCGGTATGGTGACCAGCCCGAATGAGATCGCGCCCTTCCAGATTGCCCTCGGCATCGTCAGCTCCCGAGTCCGAGCCACTGTGCGGCGTAGTAGCCCACGGCGGCGACCGCGGTGTTGAGCGTGGTGCCCCAGATCATGTCGATGACCGAGACCTGCCACGCCCACCCGTTGATAGTGGCGAGGTTGGTGAGGTCGTAGGTGGCGTAGGCGAGGAAGCCGAAGAGCGCACCGCGCCACAGGGCGCCGATGAGGGCCCCCTCCTGAACGCCCGGAATCACCGCGAGCGCGACGATGCCCACCACGTAGAACAGGTAGAAGACACCGGCGACAGCGAGGTTGGGTTTGGGCGAGAGGAGATCTCCGAGGTAGGGCTGGTAGATCCGGCTCGTCGCGGTGGAGAGCCACACGAAGTCGAGCGCGAAGAACGCGATGGTGCAGATGCCATAAAGAGCGGCGAGTTTGTTGAACGGCATTGCGCTTCCTTTCCCGGCCAGGACCAGTGAACGGCGAGGTCGCCGCACTCGGAATGTTCCCTTTTGGCGGTGGCGCGGCATGCGGGGTACCATCGTGTTTGAAAGCGCCGTCGAGATCCGGCAGCCGGCGCGTCCGAGAAGAGGAACGATGAAGCAAGCGACCACACTCAGAACACGCCTCCTGGTCTCGTTCATGGCGGCTGCGCTGATACCTCTCATCGTCGCGACCCTGGTCTCGGTGCCGCTGTTCCGCAACAACGTGTACGACATGGCCGGGCAGTCACTCGAGACCCAGGCGACCGTCGCCAACGAGCTCCTCGCCGAGAAGGTCGCGCAGCGAGCCAATCAGGCGGATTCGCTCACTCGCACCATCGGTGACGTGCGCGGGAAGAGCATCACCGAGTCCACCGACATACTCACTCGCCAGGCCGAGCTGGTCGACTTCGACTACCTCCTGTGGATCGACGCCAAGGGCGTCTTGCGCGGATCGAGCATCGGCGGCACCGGCCAGACGGTCGCGTGGCCCGAGCTCGCGGAGTACATCCGGACGCAGGAAGCGACCTCGTTCACGGCAATCGTGCCGCCGGTCGCCCTCTCGCAGCTCAGCCTCGCCGACGACCTCAAGCTGATCGTGAAGGAGACCGAGGGCGGTTCCGCCACCCAGAGCGAGTCTGAGGGCGCGCTCTCGATCATCGCGGTCGCGCCGGTCGAGAACGCCAGCGGCGGGCGCATCGGTACCATCGTGGGCGTTCAGACCCTCAAGCTCCAAAACGACTTCGTCGACTCCCTTGCCGAGAAGCTCGGCGGGGTCGCGACCGTCTTCCAAAACGGCGTCCGCGTCGCGACGACAGTGCAGACCGCAGAGGGCGAGCGGGCAATCGGCACTGCGGTGTCGGATCCGGTTCGGGCTCAGACGATCGACGGCGCCGAGCCCTTCCGCGGGGAAGCGTTCGTCGTCACCAAGGACTACTTCACCGCCTACGACCCGATCGTCGACCCTGAGGGTGACGTCATCGGCATGATGTTCGTGGGCCTGGCTCAGGAATCCTACGACCGCACGGTGTTCAGCTTCACCGCCGGCATGCTCGGCCTGACGGTATTCGGCGCAATCGTCGCGGCAATCTTCGCGTGGACCGCGTCCACGAGCCTCGCGAAGCCGATCCAGCGCGTGAGCGACGCGGCGCAGCAGGTGGCCGGCGGTGACCTCACCGTCAACGTACCGGTCGCCGGATTCCGCGAGGCGGCCGCGATGGGCAACGCCTTCAACACGATGACGATGGGGCTGCGGCAGGTCCTCAGCCGCACAGGCGGCTCGGCGCGCAAGCTCGACTCCGTGGCGCGCGAGATCGCTGACGCCTCCAGTCTCGAGGCGGAGAACTCCTCGGCGCAGGCATCGGCCGTAACCGAGGCGACCGCGACCATCGAGGAGCTCGACCGCTCCTTCGCCGCCGTCGCCGACGGCGCACGCCGCGTCCTCGAGATCGCCGAGGACTCGCTCGAGGTCGCCGAGAACGGGCGCGAGATGGTGGAGGGCGCCGCTGCCACCACCGAGCGGCTCGCCGAGGGCGCTATGGGTGTGCGCGAGGCCGCGTCAGACCTCAGCGTCGTCGCCGAGGACATCGGCCAGGTCACCTTCGTGATTGGTTCCATCGCCGAGCAGACCAAGATCCTCGCGCTCAACGCCGCCATCGAAGCCGCGCGCGCAGGCGAGGCAGGCAAGGGATTCGGCGTCGTCGCAAGCGAGATCAGGAGCCTGGCCGATTCGGTCTCCTCATCGGTCTCCCGCATCGATCAGCTGGTACACGGCATCCAGGATTCGAGCAAGGCACTGGCCGATACGGCTGCGCAGCAGGCCGAGCTCGGTGGCGACACGGTGATGGCCGGCATGCGGACGCGAAACTCACTCGACGCGATCTACGACCGCATGACCAAGACCGCTGACGCCGCGCGCGAGATCGCGAACGCGGCGTCACAGCAGCAGAACGCGGCGCAGCAGATCGTCTCGGTGATGCACCAGATCAGCGAGGGAGTTTCCGGCAACGCGGCATCCGCGCGTCAGCTCGCGGACACCGCCAAGGAAATCACCAACGAGGCCGGCGGACTCTCCGGTTCGCTTCAGGGGTTCAAGGTCGACTAGTTTTCCTCGGACGGCCTCACGAACCAGCTGAGTGCGCCGGAGACGATGCTGATCACGATGCCACCCCAGAACGCGGGCCAGAAGCCGTCGACCACGAAGCCGACATTGAACCAGTTCTGGGCGACCCATGAGGCGAGCCACAGCGTGAACGCGTTGATGACAAGGGTGAACAGCCCGAGCGTCATGATGATGCAGCCGATCGTCCCGATCTTGAGGATGAGACCGACAGTCGCGTTCATGAGGCCGAGCAGGAGCGCCACAAAGATGACGGCGAACCACGCGTTGTCGGAGGTCACGTCGATACCGGGTATGACGAGCACAGCTGCGGCGACGGCGATCGATGAGATCACCCAGCGGATTACGAACTGCATCAACGACCTCTTTCGCGCGGTGTACGATACGTTCGTCCCATAGATTCCCAAAAGGCGGTGACAACGCTGGCCCCGATGCCCGATACCGAAGAGCGGATGAAGCTGCTGAGCGGCATCCTGCCGTCCGTGCGCAGGCAAAACGGCATGGACCTGCTGCTCATGTTCGCGGTGGTCGCATTTGGGACGGTAGCCATCGTCGGCCTCTTCGTCGGCTGGGAGGGCTTCGTCGTTGAGGCCTCCGTGGTCGGCCTCGTCGCGGTCTCGTTCACGGGTGTCTACCTGCGAATCGTCTCTCGTCCCGACCACGTCCGGGCGCTTCAGTCGGACGCCATGCTGCGCATCGCGAGCGAGTCGATCACCTACATGCGGCACGGGCTCGAAGAGGCGACGGCGGGGGAGGTGTGCGCCATCGTGCTGCGAGAGTCTGACGCGGCGGCGGTCGCCATCACCGACGTCAATCGGGTGCTCGGCTTCGCCGGCGTCGGCCAAGAGCATCACAAGGTCGGCGGCCCCATCATCACGCGCGCGACCATGGAGTCCATCGAGGAGAACGAGCCGCGCATCCTGTACGCCAAGGAGGAGATCGGCTGTCCCGAGCCGGCATGCAGGCTTCGCGCCGCGATCGTGGTCCCGCTTGAGATGCGTGGAGCGGCGGTCGGTTCGCTGAAGTTCTACTACACCTCGGACCGCTTCCTGAACGAGACCCAGCTCGCGATGGCCGAGGGTCTCGCGGGACTGCTGTCGACCCAGCTCGAGCTGTCCGAGCTCGAGGCGCAGACCGAGCTCGCGCGCGAGATGGAGCTCAAGGCTCTTCAGGCGCAGATCAATCCGCACTTCCTCTTCAACACCATCAACACCATCGCGGCCTTCATCCGCACCGATCCTACCGAGGCGCGCCGGCTGCTGAGGCAGTTCGCATCGCTGTACCGGCGTACGCTGGAGTCCGCAGACGAGCTCATCACGCTTGAGCGTGAGCTCGAGTACGTCGGCGCCTACCTCGAACTGGAGCAGGCCAGGTTCGGCGAGCGGCTCGTGGTCCGGACCGATGTGGATCCGGCCGCCATGCACCTGCCCATGCCGGCATTCATGCTCCAGCCCCTCGTCGAGAACGCGGTCGGTCACGGAATGCGTGCCGACGGCTCGCCGCTCACGATCACGGTCTCGGGGCGCCTGGAGCCCGGAGCGCTCTGCCTCACCGTGAGCGACGACGGCGCGGGCATCCCCGCGGACAAGCTGGAGCGCATCTACGAGCACGCGTCCAGCAAAGGCCTCGGCATCGCCCTGCGCAACGTGCGCGACCGGGTTACCGGATACTTCGGGCCGATGAGCCGATTCGAGATCGAGAGCACGGAGGGCGTGGGGACCTCCATCCACCTCACGATCTCGCCTCTCCCGTAGGTCCCTCAGAGCGCCTCGCCGTCGGCCGTTCGCCGATGCGCTCTGAGGCCCTTTGTCACTGGCGGTCACCGTTCGACCGTCCACCGTGAGCCCCATTTGCCGTTCGCGGTCCATTCACCCCCTCGCACCGACGCCGAATGCCGTTCGCCCGTGCATGCCCCCACCGGCCCTGCATACGGGCGTAGGTTTCTCGTGTCAGGGACAACTGTCTCCTGGCCCAGTTAGGTCAACCGAGGAGGTGAGGCGGATGAAGGTCTGCATCAAGGGCGCCGCTGAGCAGGTCAAGATGGGCGAGATCGACGAGGTGTGTCTCGAGGTCGACCGCATCCTGCTTGCGACCGATGGTTCCGAGCCCGCGATCATCGCGACGCAGTACGCGGTGACGCTGGCCAAGACGTTCGGCGCACGCGTGAAGGCGATCTTCGTCGATGACGGCATGGAGTCGCTCGAGCTCCCCGAGGAGGTCGAAGCGGACGACATGTGGGAGGGACAGCACCCTTCCATCAAGGGTCTCGGCATCGCGAAGGTGATGTGCGAGCGCAACGACGTCGACGTCGAGATCGAGATCATTCATGGCGGCATCGCGAAGCGGATCATCAGAACCGCCGAGGAGTTCGACGCCGACTTGGTCGTTATGGGCGATACAGGCCGCACCGGCCTCAAGCGCCTGGGGATGGGCAGCATCGCTGAAACCGTGATGCGCGCCGCCCCAATGCCCGTTCTCGTCGTTAAGGCCGACTAGTCGCTTCGGTCGAGCAAAGAAGGAGGTGCTGAGCATGGCAGAGTCAACCGCAGCCGCCACCCGCGAGTCGGGCGTCACGGCCGCCGGCGTTAAGTACCTGAAGTGGGGCACTCACGTCGACACGATGGAAACCGTGGACGCGGTGTTCAAGAAGCAGCGCAAGTTGAGCTTCACGTACGGGTTCATCTTCTTCGCTGTCACCCTCGCCGTCCCGACCATGACGGTCTGGGTCGAGAGCTGGTACGCCACCCCGATCTGGGGCGGGTTCACCGCGAACTACCTGTTCGTCTCGCTTCTCTACTACGTCTTCCTGTGGACGATGGCGTGGACCTACTCGAAGCAGGCGGACAAGCTGGACACCAATCTCATGGCGCTCGCCGATGCGGCCGAGGCCGAACTGAAGCAGAAGGGGGGCGTGGCGTAGATGAACACCATAGCAATCGTCCTCGTCGTCGCCCTGGTGCTCTTCACCATCGGCCTGTCGATCTTCTCCCGTCGCTTCACCCGTACCACTGCTGACTTCTACCTCGCCGGTCGCAAGGTCGGCTCGTTCTCCAACGCTTCGGCGATCTCGGGCGACTACCTGTCGGCCGCCTCGTTCCTGGGCGTTGCGGGTGCGGTCTACGCATCCGGCCTCGACGGTGTGTGGTACGCCGCAGGCTTCTGCGGCGGCTTCATGGTCGTCGTGCTCTTCCTCGCCTCGGCGCTCAGGCGCTTTGGTGAGTACACCGTCGCGGACTTCGCGTTCGGGCGCTTTGGCTCGCACCGCATCCGCCTGATCACCGTGCTCGCGGTACTTCTGACGTCGCTGTTCTACATGGCGCCTCAGATGTTCGGCGCCGGCACGACCTGGGCGGTGCTCGTGGGTCAGGGCATGTTCGGTATGGATCCCTATACCACCGGCGTCGTCGTGGTCACCGCCATCATGGCGTTCTACGTTGCTGTCGGCGGCATGAAGGGCACGACGCTCAACCAGATCTTCCAGTTCTGGTGGTTGTGGTTCGCGATGTTCCTCGTCGTCATCTTCGCCTTCGGTAACGGCTTCAACTATGGCGATGCGCTGAAGAACCAGAGCAAGGCCACTCTGCTCGCGACCAAGACGATGACCGTCGCCGAGGTCACCAAGGTAGACGCGAAGACAGGCAAGGCGCCGATCGAGAACGCCGAGAAGTCGATGTCTCCGGAGGCCTTTGCGAAGGTCGAGGAAGCCGTCGCCGCCGGTGACGAGACCGCCAAGGTCGATCTCGTCCTCACGCAGAAGAACAAGTTGCACGAGCTGCGCGACATGGTCTTCGCCGAGCCTGGACACCGCTACAGCGCGCTCGACCAGTTCTCAATGGTGCTCGCGCTGGTGCTGGGTACTGCGGGTCTGCCGCACATCCTGAACCGCTACTACACCAACCCGTCCGGTGCTGCGGCTCGCCGCTCCACCTTTTGGGTGCTGATCTTCATCGGCACGTTCTACATCTTCGCGCCGATCGCAGGTCTCGCCGGACGAGAGTTCATCCAACAGGCTGCCGCGAACGGCACCTACAACGCCAGCGCTCCCATCGTTGACGGTCTGTTGGTCAAGTCCGACCAGGTCATGCCTGCCATCGGCCAGATCCTCGGTGGTCAGTGGCTCATGGGCATCGTCGCTGCCGGTGCGTTCGCCGCGATGTTCTCGACCATCGGTGGTCTTCTGATCGCCGCCGCGTCGGCCATCGGTCATGACGTGTATGAGAAGTACGTCAACCCGAATGCCACTGAGGCCAAGCGCGTCATTGTGGGCAAGGTCTCGGTCCTCGCGTTCTCGCTGATCGCCATGACCATCGGTCTTGCTATCCCGGCGACCGGCCTGGACAAAGCCTATCCCGCACTTATCGCGATGATGGTCACCTGGGCGTTCTCCGTCGGGGCCTCCGCCTTCGTGCCGATGCTCCTCACCGGTATCTGGTGGAAGGGTACGACCGAGCGCGGCGCGACCGCTGGTATCGTCGTGGGCCTGGTCGGGGCAATGTCGATCATCCTCATGAACGTGCTCACCCAGCTCAAGTACATCCCGGCTGACGGTCCGCTCGGGTTCCTCGGAGCCCTGACGTTCCCCGTCGTGTTCACCTTCCCGGTGGCCGTGCTCACGATCGTCATCGTCAGCAAGCTGGACGGTAAGGTCCCGGCGAACATCGATGAGATCTGGATGCGAATCCACGGAACCGCTCACGAGCGTCACGAGCGCGACCTGGGACTCGACAAGGTCGGCAGCATGTTCGGTGGGCCGAGCAAGTAACCGCGTGACCCCAGGCCGGGGCGGCCCACCCCCGTCCCGGCCTTAGGTCTTCCGGAGAGCCCACACTCTCCGGCAAAGTGAGAGCCCTCGACCGCCCACCCCGGTCGGGGGCTCTCACTCACTGTTTGCGGCGGGGGCGGGACCTCGGTATACTCGCGCCTGCACTTCTCTCGCGGTCTTCGACGACTGCGGGGGTTCCAGACGGAGAGCTGCCTGAGCGGTTGAAAGGGCACGACTGGAAATCGTGTGTGCGCCTTTAAAGCGTACCTAGGGTTCGAATCCCTAGCTCTCCGCCAGTAGATACAACGAGGGCGACCGGATTCCGGTCGCCCTCGTTTCATTACCTGGTTGAGGTTCTAGCGTTCGTTCAGCGGCACGTATGCCTGACGCGGCGCCACGCTCTTGTAGGCGGGGCGGATGATCTTGCCGCCGTCCGCCAACTCCTCGAGCCGATGTGCGCTCCAGCCGACGATGCGCGAGATCGCGAACAGCGGCGTGTACAGCTCGGCCGGGATGTCGAGCATCCGGTAGACGAACCCGGAGTAGAAGTCGACGTTGGCGCTGACGCCCTTGAATGTGCGGCGCTTGGCTGCAATGACGAGCGGCGCGAGCCGCTCCACGCGCGCGTGCAGATCGAACTCCTCGGAGTAGCCCTTTTCCTCTGCGAGCTTGCGGGCGTACTCCTTGAGGATGACCGCGCGGGGGTCGGTGACCGAGTAGACCGGGTGGCCCATGCCGTAGACCAGGCCGGCGCGGTCGAACGCCTCACGGTTGAGGAGGCGGTGGAGGTAGTCGGCGATCTGCTCGTCGTCATTCCAGTCGCTCAGGGTGGTGCGCAGGTCGTCGAACATCTCCACGACCTTGATGTTGGCGCCGCCGTGGCGCGGCCCCTTGAGCGAGCCGAGCGAGGCGGCGATGGCCGAGTACGTATCGGTGCCCGTCGAGGACACGACGTGAGTGGCGAACGTCGAGTTGTTGCCGCCGCCGTGCTCCGCGTGCAGGACGAGCATCATGTCGAGCACGAGCGCCTCGAGCTCGGTGAAGTGGCTGTCGGGGCGCAGCATGTGCAGGAAGTTCTCGGCGGTGGAGTACTCGGGCTCCGGGCGGTGGATGACGAGGCTTTTGCCGTGGAACTCGTCGAGGTACGCCTGGTAGGCGTAGACGGCGAGCATCGGGAACTTGGCGATGAGGTGCAGGCTCTGGCGCAGCACGTTGCTGAGCGAAGTGTCGTCTGCCTGCGGATCGAGCGTGTAGAGCCCCAGAACGCCGCGCGACATCGCGTTCATGATGTCCTTGCTCGGCATGCGCAGGATTCCGTCGTGGATGAAGCCGCGCGGCATCTTGCGCATCGCGGAGAGGTAGTCGTCGAAGTCGTCGAGCTCGGCCCGATTGGGGAGGCGTCCGAACAGCAGCAGGTAGGCGGTCTCCTCGAAGCCGTGCTGGCGCTCCGCGACAAAGCCGTCCACCAGGTCCGAGATCTCGATTCCGCGATAGATCAGCTGGCCGGGGGCCGGCACGAGGTGGTCGCCTTCGAGCGCCGTGCCCACGACGTCACCGATCTGGGTGATGCCGGCCACGACGCCGCGGCCCTCGTTGTCCCGCAACCCGCGCTTGACGTCGTACTCGACGTACAGGGCCGGGTCCACCGGGCAGCGCTGCTCGGCAATCTTCAGGAATGACTCGAACGCCGCCTGCCGATCATCTGCGGTGCGGGGCGGTCGGGTCGACGAAGCAAGGTTATCGTTGGGCACCAAGGGGTGTGTCCTTTCGCCTGCGGCGCGCATCTCGAGGTGTTCCGAGAAGGACTGCGTAGCCACGTTATGTACGTAGGCTACCCGAATGAGGGGTCATTATACGACTTTGCGCGCAGGGAGTGCCCCAAAAATAGAACCGCCGGCGCCCGGACCTCAAGAGGTCAGCAGGCGCCGGCGGGAGGGGGGCGGCTTGGCTAGAAGTCGGCCATGTCCTCGTCAGAGAGCGGGATCGCCGACTCGGGATTGGTCACCGGGGTGCCGTGAGCGAAGCTGTAGGCGCCCACTGCGGCCACCGGAGCGGTGCCTGCGACGTGGAGGTCCACGTCGGCGTTCGCGCCGCGCACGGTCTTGATCAGCGTGCTGACCATCTCGTTGAGCTCGCGGGCCTGGGCCGACATCTCCTCGCTCGCTGAAGCCGACTCCTCGGCGTTGGCAGCGTTGGACTGTGTGACCCGGTCCATCTGAGCGACAGCGACGTTCACCTGCTCGATGCCCTGGGCCTGCTCCTGGCTCGCAACGGCGATCTGCGAGACGAGCTCGGACACCTGATCGATGTTCTCGGCGATCTTGCCGAGGCTGTCGGAGACCTGCGAGGAGATCGCAACGCCGTCGGTCGCGCTCGTCTGAGACTCTTCGATCAGCGCCGATGTGCTCTTGGCGGCCTCGGCTGAGCGCTGCGCGAGGTTGCGGACCTCCTCGGCCACCACGGCGAAGCCGCGCCCTGCCTCGCCGGCACGGGCCGCCTCGACGGCGGCGTTGAGGGCGAGCAGGTTGGTCTGGAACGCGATCTCGTCGATCGTCTTGATGATCTTGGCGGTCGCGTCCGAAGTCGACTTGATGCGGTTGATCGCGCCGTTCATGCTCATGACCGACTCGACGCCGGCCGCAGCGGCGCCCTGGGCCGAGCGCGCCATCTCGTCTGCCTGCCGTGAGTTCGCCGCGTTCTGGCGCGTCATCCCGGCCATCTCCTCAAGCGAGCTCGAGGTCTCTTCGATGTTTGCGGCCTGCTCGCTCGAGCCCTGCGCCAGCTGCTGGCTCGCCGAGGCGACCTGGTTGCTCGCGCCAGCGACCTGCGAGGCGCCGGCCGAGAGGCTCGAGATGACCCTCTCCAGCGGCCTCGTGATGCTGCGGGTGAGGTAGAAGGCGATGAGGATCGCGAGCACAAAGGCGACGGCGGCCGAGATGATCAGGACGCGCTCGTTGCGGGTCTGCTCGGCATCGGCGGCGGCCATCTGAGCCGCGGCCCGCGTCTGCTCGACCTCGATCATCGTGGTCAGCAGCTCGTAGGACTCGTTGTACGCGTCGTTCTCGGCCGTGTTTGCGTGGGTCTTGGCCTGGGCGAGGTACTTCGAGTCGCCGGTCTCGACGTACTTGTCGTACAGCTCGACGGTGGTCGCGTCTTCCTCGACGAGGCCCGCCCACGCGCTCTTCATGTCGTTCAGGTACTGCTCGTTCTCAGGAGCGATGTAGTTGTCGCCGTAGGTGTTGAGCGCCTCGCTGGCGTCGGAGTTGTTCTGCGCCCACGCCTCCTTGTACTCGGCGAGTACGTCGGCGGGCGGTTCGAGCAGCATGCCCTGGCTGTAGGTGAACATCGACTCTTGCATGGCCTGGAACTCGCGCAGCTTGTCGATGCCGGGGAGGGACTCCTCGGCGATGGTGTCGGCGCTCTCCATGATCGATTGCATGCCGACGTATCCGATCGCGGCCATAGCGAGCGCCATGGCTACCAAAAGCGAGAAGCCGAGCGACAGCTTCGCCGCGATGCTTCGTCCGTTGAACCAGTTCATGACACGTGCTCCCAACTCCGTGACGAGGCGTCATTGCCTCACCGGTGAATCCGAGTCCCCCGCGGCGCCGTTGCCGCGCGTCAGGTCTTGCGAGTGTCCAGTCGCGTCCATAGGGATTGTCGGCGGGGTGCTGTACTGTCGACATCAGGAGATGGAGTGTCGGGGGCAAGCCTTTTCCTTGTCTGGGGGTAGGAAATTCGCGGTGCGTCATGCGCCGGCGTCCGAGGAGCGCGTCGTGAAGGTTCGGTTCGGGACGTACAACGTGCGCAACTGCCTGGGGCTCGACGGGCGGATGTCGCCGCGTCGCATCTCGGGCGTGCTCGGTGGGCTCGACGTCGACGTCGCCGGGCTCAACGAGGTACTGCGGCTGTTCGGTCGCGCGAGCCAGGCCGATGACATCGCCGACAGGCTCGGGTTCGAGCGCCACTACTCGGAGTTGCAGCGCTATCCGTGGTCCTCTGGCGCAGGCATCGCGGTCATCGGCCGTCCTCGAATCGTCGCCGTGGAGGAGATCGAACTGCCGAGCGGGCGCGAGCGGCGACAGTGCCTGCTCGCCACACTCGAGACCGACTCGGTTCGCTTCCGATTCGCCGCCACGCACCTCTCGCTCGGGCGGACCGCTCGCACGAAGGCGATCGCGCAGCTGGCCGCGGAGCTCCCCGCGGACCTGCCGCTCGTCCTCGCCGGTGACTTCAACTGTCCGCCCCGCGACCTCGCGGCGCTGGCGGAGCGCATGACTCTCGCCTCCGTGGGCAAGACCTTCCCATCGTGGAGACCGATGTCGGAGCTCGATCACGTGCTGTACAGCGAGCACTGGCGGCTGGTGGAGGCCCACGCCGCGAGATCATCGGCGTCAGACCACCTTCCGGTGGTCGTGGAGCTGGAACTCACCGGCGGGTAACGAACCTTGATTTCGAGTACTGAATGGGTAGAAATGGAACTGAGCGGGTGCGGTACGTCGCCTGCAAGATGCGCAACTCGAAGGGGGAAGGTCGCGTGGCTACCAAGAGTGACTTCACGGAAGAGCAGTGGCAGGTGCTTCAGTGGGCGGTTGCGGGCGCTATGACGCTCGTCTCGATGTCAGACAAGGGCTTCTGGGACACGTTCAAGGAAGCGGGCGGTGCCGCCAAGGTGGTCGCTGCGGCCAAGACCGGCAGCGACAGCGAACTCGTGCGCGATCTGGCGAGCGACCTGAAGATCGGGCGCGACAAGGAAGCGACCGCGAACCCGGCAGACATGGCCAGCGGTGTTTCCGAGCGTATCGGCGAGGCCGTTGCCCTCGTGGCCGAGAAGGCTCCAGAGGACCTCGCTGCATTCAAGGCTCTCATCACCGCTATTGCCGAGGCGACCGCCGAGGCCGCCGACGGTGTTGCCCCGACGGAGACCGACGCACTCGACAAGATCAAGGCAGCGCTGGGCTAGAGTCCGGCAAGGAGGGGGCGTCATGGTCTTCAGCGAGTTGTCCACGGGCTACCCGATCCTCGCGGTCGTGCTTGCCGCGTTGTACTACATCGGGTCCTACATCATCTTGATACTCGACGAGCGTGAGCCTGCCGAGCAGTTCGCGTGGCTCTTCATGGTGTGGGCATTCCCGATCCTGGGCCTCCTGCTCTACTTCATCTTCGGGCGCGATTGGCGCAAGAAGGGGACGAGCAGGATGGAGCTCTACCGCAGCGTGGTGATGCCGGTCATGAAGCCGATCTACGACCTCTACGAACCGGTCGTCGGCCGCTTCAGGTCAGCTCATGCGGATAAGCCGCAGATCAAGGTGGTCAACACCATCGAGAAGCTGAACTACGCGAGCCCGCTGCCGGTGCGTGACATCAAGTTGTTCTCGAACGGCGAGGGCTTCTTCAACGCCCTTTGCGAGGACATGGCCAAGGCCGAGAAGTTCATCCACCACCAGTACTTCATCTGGGAGCGCGACGAGCTCACGCGCAAGATGGCCGACATCATGCTCGACCGCCTGAAGCACGGCGTCGAGGTTCGCATCGTCTACGACTGGATGGGCACGCTGCCGTTCAAGAAGGACGAGATGAAGGAGCTCAAGGCGGCGGGAGCGACGATCTTCGAGGACATGAAGCACCTCGACAGCGTCAACTACCGCAACCACCGCAAGATCACCGTCATCGACGCCGAGATCGGCTACAACGGCGGATTCAACATCGGCCAGGAGTACATCGACGGCGGCAAGGGGTACCCGTCATGGCGCGACAGCGGGCTGCGCTACACCGGCCCGGGCGTCGCAGAGCTCGAGAAGTGGTTCGCAGCGCGTTGGTATTTCCACGCGCGGGATGAGGACGTGCTGGCGCCGAAGTACATGCCGGCCCCGGACCCGTCGCTCAACGAAGGCGATCCGACCATCATCCAGGTCATCGCTCAGGCCGCCGAGGATCCGTATGGCTCGGCAGCGCTCACTCACATGGTCGCGATGAGCGCGGCACGCAAGCGCCTGTGGATCCAGTCGCCGTACTTTGTTCCGGACGATCCGATGCTCGATGCGATGGTCGGCGCGGCCCTGTCCGGGGCCGACGTCCAGTTCATGATGACCGGCTGGCCCGACCACCAGACGGCGTGGCGTGCCGCGCGGACCTACTACCCCAAGCTCCTCGACGCGGGCGCTCGAGTGTTCCTCTACGATGCGGGCTTCTTCCACGCCAAGACGATGTCGGTCGACTCGACCTACTGTGCGGTCGGCACGATGAACATGGACCGCCGCAGCTTCGATCTCCAGAAGGAGATGATGACCTGGGTCCACAACGGCGACATCGCTCGCCAGTTGGAAGCGCAGTTCGATCTCGACCGCGAGAAGTGCTCCGAGATCACGCGGGAGACGGTGGACGCGTATACCACCGGCGAGCGCCTGGTGAACTCCACGTATCGCCTGCTCTCGCACATTCTGTAGCCGAGCACTACCGCAGCAGCGCACACAAGAAGGGCCCCCGGCATCAAGCCGGGGGCCCTTTCCGGTTCTGCGGTCAGCGCTACTGCGCGGGAGCGGAGCTCTCGTCCGCCTCCGGTGCCGGCGCGATCGGCTGCTCGACCTCGCCCTCGGGCTCGGCCGGCAGCGGCTGGATCGACACGCCCTCGAACAGGAACGACGGCATCCCGATGGTTATGGTGACGACGGTGCCCTGGTCGACGTCGGCGCCCGCGGCCGGATCTTGCTCGATGACCTTCAGGATCGCATCTTCAGAAGGACCCCACTCGATGGCGACCTGGAGGTTCGCCTTGCGTGCGGCCAGGAACGCCTCGAGCGGTCCCATGCCCACGAAGTCGGGTACCTCTGCCAGTGAGGGCCCTGCGCCCGGACGCTCGGGCGTCTCGGTGGCGGGGGGAACTTCAGGCTCCGTGCCGCCGTCGGTCGGGGGAGCGGGCTCTGGTGCAGCCGGCTCAGCAGGCGCGGGCGCTGGCGCGGGTGCGCCGGTCGACACGGTGATCGTGACGGTGCTGCCCTCGGTGGCGACAGTGCCCGCGGTCGGGGTTTGCGCGAGCACGTCGCCCGACGCAACGCTCTCGCTCGACTGCTTCTTCTGGGTGACCTTGAAGCCGGCCGACTCGAGCGTCGCGACGGCATCCGAGGAGCTGAGTCCGACTACATTTGGAACTGCGCCCTGGGTCGGCCCGGCGGATACCTGGAGCGCGACCGCGCTGGCCACGCGCACCTCCGTGCCGCTTTCGGGCGACTGAGCGATGACCTCGCCGGCAGGCGCATCATCGGTGTACTCGGCGGTGACGCTGCCGACGATCAGGCCGCTCTCGGCGAGCTGAGCCTCGGCTTCGGCCGACCCGGTGCCAACAACATCGGGAACCACCACGGTGGGCGCGGCGGCGACTACCAGATCGACGGCAGTCTCGCGAGCCACCGACTCGTCTGCCGCCGGCGTCTGGGAGAGCACGGTTCCTGGGGCGGCGGAAAGTGTCGCCTCAACGGTCTTCTCGCCCGCCGAGAGGCCCGCGCCCTCGAGCGCGACGAGCGCCTCTTGCTCGGACAGGCCGGTGACGTTGGGGACCGTGGTGCGGCCCATGAACCACCACAGCCCGGCGATGACCAGGACCGCGAGTGCAATTCCGCCGATGATGAGCGCGGTTCGCTTGTTCTGCTCGGGGCTACTCACGGCAGCACCCCTTTCTGTCGGAAGCCACGTGGCCGTCCTTCGGACCGTCGAGTCGATGCTAGCACCATTCGATACCGTCACGAATGTTTCAGTACCCACAGGCGTGTGGTGCGATAACCTGTCGGTTAGGCCTCGTGTGGGCCCGCAACCAGCGACACGGAGGATTGTCCGATGCAGGAAGTCTGGCCATCGGTACTCACCTCGGCGCTCGGCGTGGCGGCAAGTCCGCTGCCGATCGTCGCCGTCATCATCATCCTGCTTACCCGTCGCGCGGCCGTGAGCAGCATCATCTTCCTCACGGCGTGGGTCGTGGGCAATGCGGCCGCGATCACCATCGCGATCAGCTTCGCCGGTCGAATCACGAGTCCGCCGGCAGGGCTCGACCTCGAGTCCGAGGGCATCATCACCGTGCTCTTCGGCGTCGGGCTGGTCGCCACGGCGGTTCTGTCACGACGGGGGAGGTTCCGCTCGGAGGATCCGACCGCGGCGCCAAGGTGGGTCGCGGCGGTCGACAACCTTTCGCCCCTCGGCGGTGCGCTCGTCGCGCTCTCGAACGCGATGACGAGCCCCAAGAACCTCGCTCTGGCGATCTCGGCGGGTCTCGCGATCAGCCAGGCGCGCCTACTGCCGTCGCAGGAGACCACGGCTGCGACCGTCTACGTTCTGGTTGCCAGCACGACGATCCTGCTGCCCGTCGCCGTCTACTTCATTGGCGGAGACAGGTCACGGGCCGTGCTGACCCGCTGGAAGCGGAACATCACGGCCCGTGCCGCTGCGATCATGGAAGTGCTGATGTTCGGGTTCGGCCTCGCACTCACCCTGAAGGGCCTGTACAACCTGTTCCTCTAGGGTGCCGAGTGCGGGCTAGGTACCGGAGCTCATCGTGCTGCGCGCGCGCCAGTTGCCGCCATACGTGCCGATGTCGATTATCGCCGCGAGAGCAAGCCACACCCAGTCGAAGCCCGTGATTCCCGCTGGGAAGACGAGCACGTACATGATCGTCGTCCACGGCGCGAAGATGACGCCGACGAGCGGCCACAGGAACGTGTCAAACGTGGTGTTCATGCGGAACGGCTGGAACAGCCACCACATAAGGAAAGCCAAGCGCGGCATTCCCGCAACCAGGATGGCGAACAGACAGCAACCCATTGGTCCCCCTCGGTCGGTCGTCGTTAGTTTGGAATGTTCCCCGTCCGCGTGGAAATCAGGTCTTCCGCGCGTGAATCAGTACCAGGATGCTGAGAATCGCCACCCACGACGGGAACAGCAAGATGATCAGATCGAAGTACTGCACGCTCAGCAGGAGCGTCAGGCCGGTCGCAAATCCCAGCAAGGCGATCCAGCGTGGGGCGACGCCGGTGCGCAGGATGATCGTGGACGTCACCAAGGTGAACACGCCGGCACTGCGTGCGCCGTATATGTAAAGCATGGCGCGCGCTATGGACCGGGCCAGGTCGGCCGTGGCAGGCGTGGGCCGCTCCAGCGTGAGCATTGCCGCGATGATCGACGACGCACCGAACATCATCGCGATGAACAGCAGCCCCGCGCCCAGAAACACGGTTGCGAAGAAGCGGTCCTCATGCTCGCCGACGCGGTCTCTCACGACGCCGATGAACCAGAGGAACGCGATTCCCGCGAACGGTATGAGGTACAGCGCGGCCAGTGACGCGCTGGTGCGAAGCCCTTCCGAGAACCCCTCAGCCAGTCCCGAGGCAGATAGCGACACCGACTCCCTCATCACCAGCAGAGCCGATCCGAACAGCACGGCGAAAAGGACCCCCGCGACTCCCGCGCTGCGCGGAGTCGTCAGGCGAGGCGCAATGGTCGCGACGGCCTCAGATGTCGGCGTCATGCAGCCTCGCTAGGCACCGCGGCGCATCTCGTCCAGTGCCACCGCCACCGCGAGCACGAGCCCGACGTCCTGGCCGGGGGTGACCTCGATGCCGTAGGTGTCACGCACCCGGAACCACTTCATCGAGACCTCGGCGACCTTGTCTCGGCCATCGGTGATCTCGTACTCATGTGAGGTGATGTTGCCCTGTACGTCCCACTCGCCGCGACCGTCCAACTCGACCTTGTACCTGTCGCGCAGGGGGGAGACCAACGCCTTCTTAACCTTCGCGATGGAGCGTCCGCCGCGCTCGATTTCCATGGTGTCTTTGATGCGAAGCATCTTCTCCTGGATGGACGCGACCTCGTTCCCGGATGCATCCTCGAGGACGAACGTGCTGCGGACGCGCAGCGCCTTACCGTCGGCCTTGAAGGCCTTGTTGCCGTTGGAGTCCTCGATCCAGGCGTCGTCGCCGATCGAGAACATCTTCTCGCGCATCTGGTAGCGCAGGGGTCCCCCCGCGCCGCCCCCTCGCAGACCTCCACCGATGCCGGGCCCGCTCCCCCCGCGATCTCTCAGTCCCATTGCCGTTCTCCTTCCGCCCTCGCACAACTGGCTGACCTCGTCCGGGAATATGCCGCCTCCTGAACGGGTACCTATGAGGTGTTCCCGGTACTGATGGTTCCCACTCATGGAGAGACTCACGGATTGGCGACATGACCGCCGGAACCCGAGACTGTGGCGCACTGTGGAGGGCGGGGAGTGGAAGAGACAGGCTCGATCGCTCCAGTCGGCACTGCGGAGCCGTTTCACCTTCTGGCCAAGCCGACTGGCTCAGCCTGCAACCTCGCATGCGACTACTGCTTCTTCCTCGGAAAATCCGCGCTGTACCCGCACGAGCGCCAGCGCATGTCCGAAGAGGACCTCGACACGTACGTCCGCGGGCTCTTCGCCGCCCACCCCGACGGCGAGGTCAGCGTCGCGTTCCAAGGCGGCGAGCCCACCCTCATGGGCCTCGACTTCTTCCGGGCCGCGGTAACGGCGGCCGAACGTCACCGAGGGCCACGGCAGACGCCGGTGTACTCGATCCAGACCAACGCCACGCTGGTCGACGAGGAATGGGCGACGTTCTTCTCCGATAACGGCTTCCTCGTCGGGGTGAGTATCGACGGCCCCGCTGACGTCCACGATGTGTTCCGCCATGACGCGTCCGGCCGAGGCACCCTCGAGTCGGTGGTGCGCGCCATCCGCTGCCTCGACGATGCTCACGTGGACTGGAACGCCCTGACCACCGTGAACAGAGCCAGCGAGGGACGCGGCGCCGAGATATACGAGTTCCTGCGCGACGAGGCAGGCGCCCGCTACATCCAGCTCATCCCGATCGTGGAGCGCCCGGTCGATGATATGGCCACTCCCGTCGGAGCAGGCGTGACCGATCGTTCGATTTCTGCCTCCGGCTACGGAGCCTTCCTCAAAGACGTCTTTGATGTCTGGGTGCGACGCGACGTCGGCGAGGTCTACGTGCAGGACTTCGACGTGGCGCTCGCTGCGTGGGCCGGCGCGGGAAACCCACTGTGCGTACACGCGCCGACGTGCGGTCGGGCGCTTGCGCTCGAGTTCAACGGAGACGTGTACTCATGCGACCACTTCGTTGATCCTGAGCATCGCCTTGGGTCGCTGGCCCAGCACTCCCTCTCGGAGCTGGTCGAGTCTGAGGCGCAGCGAGCCTTCGGACTGGCGAAGAGGGAGACGATGCCTCACAAGTGCCTGGACTGCCCGGTCGCGTTCGCGTGCCAGGGCGGTTGCCCCAAGGATCGCTTCATGCCGACCGAGGAGGGTCCGGACGCCAACTACCTGTGCGACGGCTACCTCGCGTTCTACCGGCACGTTCACGAGCCGATGTCGGTGATGGCCCGGCTGCTCGCGGCGGAACGCGCGCCGGCCGAGATCATGGAGCTGGTGGCCCAAGGCGACCGCGCCCGTGCTGAGGCGTTTGCCGGGGCCGGACGCAACGACGCGTGCCCCTGCGGGAGCGGTCGCAAGTTCAAGCACTGCCACGGGGCCGCCTGATGGCCCGCAGGGAGGACAGGCGGTCGCGTGCGCGGTCGTCCCTGCCCGGCATCAGCAAGCAAGACGTCATCGCCGGCATCACCAACGCGGTCACCAACATCCCGGACGCGATGGCGAACGCGGTGCTCGCGGGGCTGAGCCCCCTGCAGGGACTCTACGCGATCATGGTGGGGACGCCGGCGGCATCCCTGTTCACCGGCTCGCAGGTCATGACGGTGGCTGTGACGGGCGCCATGGCGCTCATCGTGGGCGACTCACTCGCAGGCCTCGGCGCGGACGAGCGCCTGGAGGCGCTCGTGGTGTTGACGCTGGTTGTGGCCGCGACGCAAGTGCTGCTCGGCTTGGTGCGTGCGGGCTCGTCAGTGCGGTTCGTCTCGAACTCGGTCCTGCGCGGTTTCCTCCTCGGCGTCGCCGTCAACATCGTGCTTTCCCAGCTGGGAGGGCTGACGGGTTATGACAGTGACGCCGGCGGCCGGGTCATGCGCACCATCGACACGGTCCTGCATCCGGGGCGGTTTGACCTTCAGATTCTCGCGATCGGCCTGTTCACCATCGCCCTCGTACTGCTGGTCGAGCGGACGCGGGCCAAGGAGTTTGCGTTCCTGATCGCCTTGGTTGCAGCCGCCGTAGCGGCCGCGCTGCTCGGCTTGGGACTTCCGTCGGTGGGGACTCTGGCCAACATCCCGTCAGCGCTGCCGTCGCTCACGCTGCCGTCTCTGGCGCTGGTGGGCGGGATGATCGTGCCCGGGGCGTCAATCGCCGTCGTTGGCCTGCTTCAGGCCGCCGGTGTCAGCAAGGGAATCCCCAACGCCGACGGCACGTATCCGGACATGAACCGTGACTTCATCGGCCAAGGCATCGGCAACGCGGCCTCGGGTATCTTCGGGGGCATGCCGGTCGGCGGATCGGTGTCGAGTACAGCGCTGGTTGTCCAGATGGGCGGCAAGTCGCGTTTCGCCAACTTCATAGTCGGGCCGATCATCGCGATGCTCGTGCTGTTTCTCTCGGATGCGGTCGAGATGATTCCGCTGACGACGTTGGCGGCGCTGCTGGTCATTGTCGGCGTGCGCGCGATCGACGTCGTCGGTGTGCAGACGGTCTGGCAGACGAGCGTGCAGGCGCGAACGGTCATGGCGGTCACCTTCGTCGCGACGCTCGCGATACCGGTGCAGTACGCGGTGATGCTGGGTGTGGGTCTCTCGATCGTCCAGTACGTGTACAGCGCCTCCCTCGACGTCCGTGTCGTGACGCTCTCGCGGGATGCGAGCGGCGCATTCTCGGAGAGCCCTGCCCCCGAGGTGCTGCCCTCCGCGGAGGTCACCGTCCTCGACATCTACGGCAGTGTCTTCTACGCGGGCGCCGAGGTAATCGCGAAGCTTCTGCCCAAGGCGGCTGGCTCGCATCGACCTGCCGTGATCCTCCGCCTCAGGGGGCGCACCGACGTCGGGAGCACGTTCCTCGCGCTCGTCGAGCGGTATCGCTCCGAGATCGAGGCCGCCGAGGGAATCCTGCTGCTCTCGGGGGTCGGTCCGGAGCTGAGGGAGCAGCTGGCGCGCACGGGAATCCTCGCCGCGCTGGGGGAGGAGAGAGTCTGCGAGGCACAGCCAACGCTGACCGCCTCGCTGGGGGTTGCGATTGAGGCCGCTGAGCGATGGCTCGGCGAGACCTCGGAAGGGAAATTGGCAGTCAGTGGTGGACTTACGGATGGTAAGACGCCAGAGCCGTTCATATAGTGCAAGGGGGGAACAGCATGGCCGATTCAATCAACGACGTCCTTGTCGCGGGTTACCAAAGCATCGGCGTCGCGCAGAAGGACTTCGACGGGCTGGTGGAGGCCGTCGGCTCCAAGAAGGTGAAGATCGAGGGCGCGATTCTGGTCAGTCGCGATACCGAGGGCAATGTCACCATTGCCGATACCGGTAACAGCAGGGGCCGCAAGGGCGCTGGCTGGGGTGGCGGCGTGGGCGTGGTTGTGGGGCTGTTCGCCCCCGCCCTGCTCCCGGCGATCGCTCTTGGTGCCGCGGGCGGAGCGCTCGCCGGTACCTTCGTCGATCATCAGCTCAAGAGCGGCATCAAGGACAAGATCGGCGAGAACCTGCCGCTCGGCTCTGCGGGCATCATCGCGATGTTCAAGGACGACCACTTGCTGGCGGTGGAACAGGCGCTTCAGGGTGCGCTGATCAAGTCGGTGGCGCAGGCCGATGAGGGCGGCGTGAAGCAACTCAAGTCCTCACTCGCCGAGGCGATGGGCAAGTTCGCGCCGGACCGGACGCACCTGCCGATCCCGGACCGGGCCTTTGGCGGCGCGATCGGCCGAACTCTCGACACGGCGGTGCCCGACTGGTCGATGATCCCCGGACCCAAGGCTCCCGAAGGCGCGCCCAACGTGCTCGTGGTCCTGATCGACGACGCCGGCTTTGGCAACCCGAGTACCTTCGGTGGGCCGATCGACACTCCCGCGCTCACGCGCGTCGCTGAGTCGGGACTCTCCTACAACCGCTTCCACGTCACGGCCATCTGCTCGCCGACCCGCTCGGCGCTACTCACCGGACGCAATCAGCACCGCGTGGGGTTCGGTTCCATCGCCGAGTATCCCGGCCCATTCCCCGGCTATACCGCCGCCGTCCCCAAGAGCTGTGCGCCCGTCGCTCGCGTCTTGCGCGACAACGGCTACGTCACCGCGGGGTTCGGCAAGTGGCACCTCACCCCCGATAACGTTCAGGGTGCGGCGGGTCCGTTCGACCGCTGGCCGTGCGGCTGGGGTTTCGATCACTGGTGGGGCTTCCTGAGCGGCGCCGCCGGGCAGTACGACCCGATCATCGTCCAGGACAACTCGATCATCGGCGTGCCCGAAGGCGCTGACGGGAAGCAGTACTACTTCCCCGACGACATCACCGACAAGGCCGTCGAGTGGATCCACAGCGTCCGCGCTCAGGACAGCGAGAAGCCGTGGTTCATCTACTACTCGACCGGTTGCGCGCATGCCCCGCACCACGTTGGCCCCGAGTGGTCCGACAAGTACAAGGGCGCCTTCGACGGCGGCTGGGACAAGTATCGCGAGGAAGTGTTCGCTCGTCAGAAGGAGCTCGGGATCATCCCGCCCGAGACCGAGCTTACGCCTCGCCCCGACATCTTCCCCGCATGGGACTCGCTCGACGATGCCGCGAAGCAGCTCTACGCGCGCCAGATGGAGGTCTTCGCGGGCTTCTCGGCGAACGCGGACTGGAACGTGGGCCGGCTGATCGACTCGATCGAGGAGATGGGCGATCTGGAAGACACGCTGATCGTCTACATCTGGGGCGACAACGGCGCGAGCATGGAGGGCACTATCACCGGCTCGTTCAACGAGATGACGTTCCTCAACGGCATCCCGCTGACCCCCGAGCAGCAGCTCGAGCTCATCGACCAGTACGGCGGAGTAGAGGCTTTGGGCGGGGTCGACAGTGCTCCGCACTACGCCGCAGCGTGGGCGTGGGCAGGCAACACGCCCTTCCAGTGGGGCAAGCAGACCGGTAGTCATCTGGGCGGCACGCGCGACCCGATGGTGGTCGCCTGGCCGGAGCGCATCAAGGAGCGCGGCGTACGGTCGCAGTTCACGCACTGCATCGACGTGGGCCCCACGATCCTCGAGGCCGCAGGCATCCCCGAGCCCAAGACCGTCGACGGCATCGAGCAGGAGCCGATGGACGGCACGAGCTTCGTCCACACGTTCGACGACGCTAACGCTGAGGAGCGCCACACCGTCCAGTACTTCGAGTCGATGGGCAACCGCGCCATCTACAAGGACGGCTGGTGGGCGTGTGCCCGCATCGACCGCGTCCCGTGGGACTTCTCTCCGCCGATGATCGCCAAGCTCGCCCCCGGCGTCTACGACCCCGAGAACGACACGTGGGAGCTCTACTACCTCCCTGACGACTTTTCGCAGGCCAACGACCTCGCCGAGCAGAAGCCGGAGAAGCTCGCCGAGCTCAAAGAGCTCTTCTGGGCGGAGGCCGAGCGCAACAAGGCACTCCCGCTTCTGGGAGGGCTGTCGATCTTCTTCGGCATGCTCCCGCCGCTGCCGACCGTGACGCGCTTCGACTTCTACGGCGACGTTCAGAACGTCCAGCGCGGTATGGTGCCCCGCATCTACGGCCGCTCGTTCGCGATCGAGGCCGAGATCACGGTGCCTGACGCCGGAGCCCAAGGAGTGCTGGTCGCCAATGGCGACGAGATGGGCGGCTTCGCCCTGTGGGTGGATCCGGAGGGTAGGCTCACCTACACCTACTCGATGCTTGGCGTCGAGGAGTACAAGACGGTCGCGACAGAGCCCGTGCCCGCAGGATCCTACATCGCCAGCATGAGGTTCGATGCTGACGAGCCCAAGCCGGGTACCGCCGGCACGGTCACCCTGCTCGCGAACGGCAAGAAGGTCGGCGAGGGGCGGATCGACCGGACAGTCCCGATCGCATTCTCCAGCTACGCCGGGATGGACGTCGGACGGGATAATGGCCTGATCGTCGATCGCGCGTACCACGCCATGGCGCCCTACGCCTTCACCGGCACGGTGAAGAAGGTCACGTTCGACCTCAAGCCTGAGCCAATGGATACCGAGCAGGAGCTTCACGCCCACTCGGCGGTTCAGAGCGTCGGCGGAGGCGCCGCGGGATAGAGTCGCAGCTGGTGCGGGCGGCTAGCAGTCGTCCGCACCAGCCTCGCTCGCTCCATCGGGGGCGAAGACCGCGTCGGCCATCCGCGCGACCATGCCGAGCAGCTGCTCGCGGACCCATTCCGGGTCTTCGTCCTCGAGTCTGCAGATCTGCACCAGCCAGTCCTCGATCGCGACCCAGCCGTAGGCGGCGGCTATAAGCGTCGCGACGACGATGCGGGCGTCCATCGCCTCGGTGGGAGGAAGCACCCGACGCCCCTCCGCCGCCGACCTTCGCGCGAGCTCGATAAGCATCCCACCGGAGTCGATCCGCTCCTGGAGCGAGGCGTAGTCCATTCCGTCCATCGCCGAGCGGACCATCGTCCTGCTGTGAAGCTTGCGGTCGAGGATGTCGGGGATCAGATCCTGCAGTACCGACTGGAAGTCCGGGGACTGCCGAATCGCGGACTGGCGGTCCGGCGCCTGGCGCCCCACGACCTCGCTGTAGAGGTTGGCCTTGCTGCCGAAGTACTGGTGCACGAGCGCGTGCGTCACGCCGGCCGCCTCGGCGACGTCGCGGACGGTGACGTGGTCGGGGTCGTGAGTCGCGAACAGCTCCTCGGCCACCTCGAGAATCCGTGCTTCGGTTTCGTCGCGCGACCTGCGCTTGACGGCCTCCTCGGCAGGAACGCTCGCAGGGCCCTCGTGCCTGAAGTCAGTCATGAGTATCACGTCCCTTCTGTGCCAGCGACGGCGGGGGCGCTCACCAGGCGCTTCATCGGATTGAAGAGACGGCCGTGCGTCCACTCGGCGTTCACGAAGTAGGCCAGGAGCACGCCGCCCACCACGTCGATCGAGTAGTGCCCGTGCGAAAGTATGAGCGCTGTCCAGACGGTTGCGGCAAGCGCCAGCCCGACGCGGCGCTGCACCGGGGCCTTCTCGGCGGAGATGAGGGCGAAGCACAGGAATACCGCGCCCGCGTGTCCTGAGGGGAACATGCCGTTCTGCACCATCGCGAACACGTACGCTCCATTGCCATGCGCGTTGGCGAGCGGCGTGAGCACGATGATCGCGGATCGGAGGAAGTACATCAGCGCGAAGATTGCGATGAACGTAGGGATGTCGGCTCGGGCGGAGCGAAGCGCCCAGATGATGAACAGCGCGAAGCCGGCGATCAGCGCGATGGCGGTCAGGTAGCGTGCAGCGCTGATGTGGGGCAGGAGCTCGAAGAGGGTGTCGCGCGGAGCGGGTCGGTCGGGGTAGCGCGCGGCGATGAACAGGCTGCCGAGGACCGAGGTGACGCCGGCGATCGCGAGCAGCGCAAGCGCGATGAGGGTGCGCCCGACGTCGAACCGATCGTCTGGCGAGGCCTGCCCTCCGCTCATCTAAAGCCCCCGCTCGTAGATCCTCCAGGTCTTGGTGCGCCTGCCGCCCAGGAACTCGGTGGGTCGCAAGATCAACTCATTGTCCTCCAGCAGCAGTGATGCCTCCACTTGTTTGTATCCATGTGAGACCGCGTAACGGTATGTCTCGTCGAACAACAGCGCGTCGATTCCCGCCACCCGGTGCCCCGGGACGATCCCGAAGAACATCAGCCGCACGCGCGGGATGTGGCGCCGCATCACCATCAGCCGAGCGAGGCGCACCGGGTCCGAGTCGCCCAGCAGGCCCCAGCGCGGCCGCAGCGCCCAGTTGGGATCGGGGAACGCACCGAGCACCGCAACGGTCTCGCCATCCACCGAGGCGAAGCGGATCAGGCCGGGGTCGACGATCGGGCGCAACGACTCCGCGACGGCGTGGGCCTCCTCCGGCGTGATGGGCAGGAATCCCCAGTTGGCCGACCACGCCTTGTTGTAGACGTCGATGATGGTCTGGATCTCGGCGTCGAAGTGCTTGAGGTCTGCGGTGCGGGTGACCACGTGGTTCCTTGTGCGGACCTTCTCGGCGATGCGCGATACACGCTCGGCGGGGATCCGGTCCACATCGATCATGTACGCGTGGTAGTCCTTGACCTTCTCGAGCCCCCAGCGCCCGAGGTACTCGCCGTAGTAGGGCGGGTTGTGCGTGCACTCGACGGTGGGCGGCGTGTCGAACCCGTCGATGAGCACGCCCTGGCGTTCGTGCGTCGCGTTGGAGTACTCACCCGGACCGCGCATCCTCAGCGCGCCCCGCTCGGCGAGCCAGGCGCTGGCGGCGTCGAGCAGCGCGGCCGCGGTCTCGTACTCGGGCTCGAAGTCGAGGAAGCCGAAGGAGCCGATGTGGTTCGCGGACCCGTAGTGCTGGTTGAAGCGCCTGTTGATCGCGGCCGAGATCCGCCCCACAGGACGCGAGCCCCGGTAGGCGAGGAAGTGCGTCACCTCAGCCTGCTGGTGGTAGGGGTGCTCGGCGGTCAGCAGCCCGTGTATGCCGAGAAGGCGGCTGCCGAGAAGCTCGGCGTTGAGCGGTGGGGTCCAGTTGGGATCGCGGCGATTCAGGAGCCACGGAAGGCGGACGAACTCGCGCAATCGCGAATCGCCGAGGCCGAACTCCGAGAGAGTGAGCGGCTCCATGAACGTAGCGTAGCAGAGCCCTCGTGCGGGGCGGCCTTGCGGAACCTTACGGGCTCCTGTGAGTTCTCACACACTTGGCCCTCGATACCCCATAGGGCATCCCCCTTGCTTGCTCGATATGGCGCAGGTGCGGACTCATCCTCCGCGCCTTCAGCACAGTCGTCCCGCACCATCCAGCAAAGACGCACGGCTCCGCCGGCTACGGAGTCGACGCGAGGGGCGATGTGAATCGAACAGGAGGTAAGGGATGTGATTAAGCGCATTGTGTTTGCGATCGCCTGTGGGGTGGTCGCGTTCGCGGTGACGGCGCCCGCATTCGCGGCCACGGTAATCCCCGTGACGTCGGACAAGGAGTCCTACGTCGTTGGCGACTCGGCCCTCGTGACCGCAACGTACAAGGGCGGCCGATCGCTCCGGCTCACCGTCACGCGACCCAACGGGACCGTCGCAGTCAGCACCACCGTCAGGGCGGCGACCCGTACAAGTACCGCCTATCGCTACCGCTTCACTGTCACCTCGTCGGGCACGTGGACCGCTACGTTCACGGATCCCAAGATCGCATCGGGCACGCTGAAGCTCAGCGTCACACCCGTGGTGACGCCCCCGCCACCCCCGCCCCCGCCGCCTTCAGCCGGCGGGCCCCACGACAACCTGACCTGGGCCGAGTACCCCACCAACTGTCGCGGGTGCCATGCCGATGAGTTCTCCGAGATGTACGGGTCTCTCCACTACCAGTGGCAGGCGTCCGCACCGGATAACACCAACCAGACCGGCACGCTGCAGGGCAAGGCGACCAACGCGATCAACAGCTACTGCATCAACCCGGCCGGCAACTGGGGCACGTGCGGCAAGTGCCATGCGGGCCGCGGCGCCGAACCCGTGATGACGTCGAATCCGACCGCGGCACAGCTCGACAACATCGACTGCCTCGTGTGCCACAACGACAAGTACGCGGTGGCGCGCGTCCGCAGGCCTGACGGCTCGATGGGCCCGACCAGCACCGACATCGGGATCCTGAACGGCTACGTGCGATCGATCTCGAAGCCGACCAAGACCGCCTGCCTCAAGTGCCACGCGTTCGCGGGCGGCGGCGACTCTTACAAGCGCGGCGACATCACCTGGGCGCACAAGTCGACGACCGACCGCAACTTCGACGTGCACATGGCGACCACCGGCGCGAACCTCAGCTGCCAGAGCTGCCATACCTTCGTGGGCCACAAGGTCACCGGCAAGGGCTCGGATCTGCAGGCGACCGACTACGCCGCCGAGATCCAGTGCACCAAGTGCCACGCCGAGATGGCCACGTCTTCGGGCCACGGCGAAATCATCGGCAAGCATGTCGCCCGCGTGGCGTGCCAGACGTGCCACATCCCGCGCTACGCCCGCAACGCGGCGGACACCGCAGCGACCGAGGCGACCGAGATCAACCGCGACTGGAGGACTCCTGCGTCCGCGACTCTGCCGACGCACCCGAGCATCACGACCGCGAACGACCTGGTCCCCGCGTACCGCTGGTGGAATCGGAAGAGCGACACCTACCTGCTCGGCGACACCGCGAAGTACGACGCTGCGACGGGCGCATACGCAACCTCGCGTCCGATCGGCTCGGTGTCCGGAGCACAGGGCAACAAGATCTACCCCTTCAAGTACAAGACGGCGACTCAGCCGATGCGTACCTTCGGCAGTGTCCTGATCGCACTCGACACCAACGAGTACATGAACCGGTCGGGCGATCCCGTCCTCGCGACCACCAAGGGCCTGTTCAACATGGGCTTCTCGATGACCGACGCGTGGACGTGGGTCAAGACCGACACCTACCAGCTGCTCAACCATGAGGTTCCGCCGGCGTCGGGCAACGCCCTGACGTGCAACAGCTGCCACGGCAGCACCGCTCGGATGGATCTCAAGGGCAAGCTCGGCTACGGGCTCAAAGGCCCGCGCTCGACGGTGTGCGTCCAGTGCCACGAGGCCGAGGACGACGCGCTGAGCTTCACGAGCATGCACGACAAGCACGTGAAGGATAAGGGCTACGACTGCTCGTTCTGCCACAGCTTCAGCCGTCCCGAGAGGGGACTGCGCACGACCCGGTAGACCGCAGGCATTCTGTACAGCAAGCGCCCGCTCCTCGTGATGAGGGGCGGGCGCTCTGGTTCTCTTTGGATGTCTCAGGCCGTTTGGCGCTACACCAGGCTCTGAACTCCTATTCCGATGAGGCCGGGCCCCGTGTGCACGACAAGTGCTGGGGTGATCTGCCCCTCGATGACGTACCGCGGGTTCGGCAGACGCTCCTTGAGAGCCGCGAGCAACGCGTCGGCCTCCTCCTTTGCATCACCGTGCATCACCGTGATGCTGTAGCCCTTGGCGCCTGCCGCTGCCTCAACCGCCTTCTCCAATGCGAGCGACAGCGACTTCTTGCGGCCCCTCGCCTTCGCGACGGTGTCGTACACCCCGTCCTTGTTGCACGAGATGACTGGCTTGAGGTCGAGCATCGTCCCCATGATCGCGGAGACGAGGCCGATGCGGCCGCCCTTCTGGAGGTACTCCAGCGTCGCCACGCAGAAGAAGAGCTTGGTGTGACGGGCGACCTCTTCTACCTGGCGGCACACCTCGTCGAAGGCCAGTCCCTGCTCGATGAGCTCGCCGGCGCGGATGGCCGAGAAGCCGCTCCCGATCCCGATGTTCTTCGTATCGATGTAGCGGGCCTCGAGCCCTTCAGGGGAGGGGCCGAAGCCGCTGATCATCTCGTAGGTTCCGCTCAGCCCGCTCGAGATAAGGACCGCGATCACCTTGGTGTAGCCGTCGGCCCTGATCTGCGTGAACAGGTCGGCCACCGCCGAGGGGCTCGGCAGTGAAGTCGAGGGAATCTCCTCCGAGAACCGCGCGTACACGTCCTCGGGCTGGATGTCCACGCCGTCGCGATACTCGGCGTCCTTGTAGATGATCGTCAGCGGGGCCACGTACATGTGGTACTTGTCCCGGTACTCCTTGGGCACATCCGTGCAGGAGTCGACCAGGATCGCGATCCGATCTTCGCCCATCGGAGCCTCGATTCATTTGTGTATCGAAACGACACCGTGAGTGTAGCCGTGCGGAGGCTTGGGGGGCAAATGGTCCGCTCTCTACTCCATCACCTTGGTAGCCTCGGCGAGGTCGAGACGGAAGATGCGGCGGACGGGCGGGATCTCGGAGAGCAGGATCACGACCAGCATGAGCACGCAGATCTGGGCCACGCTCTCGGGGTAGATGTAGGCCCTTAGGGAGAAACCCTCGATGTCGAAGTAGGCAAACATCGCGTTGGTGGCCTGGATCCCGAGCCAGATGCCGAGCGGGATGGCTGCGACGGCGATCGCGAGGTTCTCCAGCGTGATCATCACGGTGAGCCGCACGTTGTCCTCGCCGATCGTGCGCATGGTGGCGATCTCCCTGGTGCGCTCGGTGACGTTGGCGGTGAAGGTGGTGAACACGACCACGAATGCCAGCGCTGACCCGAAGCCGAGCAGTACCACGCCGAAGAAGTCGAACAGCTCGAGCCACGTTCGAAGCTGCTCGACGTAGGTCGCTTTGACCTGCACCGCCGCGGCGCCCGGGATGTCGTAGATCTCGTCGCGGATGAGGTTCGCGCGAGCTGGATCGGCGTCGACGTACAGCGCGTTGTAGACGGTCGCCGCTTCGCCGGTCAGCGCCGTCGCTGCGTCGAGCGACAGGAAGGCCGGCTGCCCGAGCGTCTCGTCGGACAGAGTGCCGACTCTCAGCGAGACGGAGTCGTCTACGAGCGGCGAGTCCACGTCGACGCGTTCACCGGCGGCGACACCGAGCTCCGCCGCGGTCGAGGAGGAGAGCACCAGGTCGCCTGCGGTGAGAGAGTCCGAAGGGGGAGCGCCGCTCGACGGGTCGAAGCCGTGGAAGGCCGCATCCGGGCTCGTCGCCGTAATGATCACGTCCTCTTCCACGCCACCGACAGACAGCGTGACCGGGAGCATGAGGGCGACGTGCACGCGCTCGACGCCGGCCATGCCGCGGACCTCGGCGACCCGGGCGCTTCCGATTGGCGTCTCGAACGCCGCCAGGATGTCCCATCGCTCGGTGTGGGTGAACGCCCTGTCCATGATGTAGTCGATCGAGTCGAACATGGCGACCGTGGCCACCGAGAGAACCATCGCGAAGGCGATGCCCAGGATGGTGTAGAAGGTTCTCCGCTTGGCGCGAAACACGTTGCGAAGCGGCACCCGGAAGGTGAACGAGCGCGGCAGGATCGGAGAGAGCAGCCGCTCGATGACGGGGATGTGCCCGCCTGCGAGCGAGAGGTTGGGATCGGAGTACATCGCGATCGCAGGGGCGAGCCGAGCCGATCTCCACGCGGGCATCGCGGCAGCCGCTGCACAACTGAGCAGCGCCAGCGCGACCGCGATTGCGGCGACGTGCGGGTAGAACCCGGTCGTGATGAAGGGCAGGCCGAGAAGCACGGCGTAACTCGTGGCCACCCCCTGTGCGCCCCACAAGCCCAGCGCCAACCCCAGCGCTGAGCCTGCGAGCGCCACAAGCATCGATATCGTGAGGTAGTGGCCCAGAATCTGCCGGTCGCTGTAGCCGAGCGCCTTGGCGAGGCCTATCTCCCCGCGCTGCGCCTGGACGAGGCGTGAGAGCGCGATGAACAGCGACATCGCGCTGATCGCGAGCACGAGGACCGGGAGCGATCGCGCCATCAGCCGATTCTGTTCGAGCTCTGACTGAAGCCCCGCGTAGCTCGGCATGTCCTCGCGCAGCACCGTCGACACCAGCCCGTACGGCCTGAGTTCGTCTTCGACCTCCTCGGCGAGGTCCTCGAGGTCAGTGCCCGGCTCCGCCTTCACGACGATGTCGTTTCCGGAGTGCGCGCTGCCAAACAGCGTCTCGATTCCGTTCTCGGTGGTGTAGATGAGTGCGAAGGTGCCGGGGGCGGGGAGGGTGCCCTCGTTCTGCATCGCGTAGAGGTACTCAGGGTCGATGCCGATGCCCACGACGCGAACGCGCCGACGCTCTCCACCGACGAGAAGCGTGAGCTGCTCACCCACGTTCGTCTGCGTGTCCGAGGCGAACTGGGTGCTCAGAACGACTTCGTTCCTCGCAGTCGCCGAGGGGTACCGGCCCTCCTCGAGGTGCACGGCGTGCAGCCGAGCATCGGGACCGGCCGAGCTGATCACGCGAGCGGTCGCCTGGTCGCCGTTGCCGAGCTCGAGACCGACGTCGTTGACGGTGCGAACGACGGCGGCGTCCACGCCCGGTATGCGTTCCACGGCGCGGGCGGCGGTCATCGGCATGCGCTCGACCCGGACCGTGAGGTCGGCGAAGCGCAGCGTGGAGTAGGCGTGGTCGAGCGATGCCTTGAGGTTGTAGTAGCCGTTCTGGAACGTCACGTAGCTCGTGATGCCGATGGCTATGAGCACGACGAGGGCGATGAACTGGCCCTTGTGCGCGAGCATGTCACGCCAGGCCTTGAGGGTCAGCGTGCTGACGGCCCGGCGTCGGCTCACCAGGTCACGTCCTCGGGATCGAGCGGGCTCTCGTTGACCTCCTGCGAGACGATGTGGCCGTCACGGAGGTGCAGCACGCGGTCGGCGATCGCGGCGAGCGGCATGTTGTGGGTGACGAGCACGACCGCGGCGCCCTCTTCCCGGTTGATCTCGCGCAGGACCTTGAGCACGAGCTTGCCGGTGCGGAAGTCGAGGTTGCCGGTAGGTTCGTCGCCGAGAATGAGCTCGGGCGACTTCGCGAGTGCGCGCGCCACGGCGACCCGCTGCTGCTCGCCTCCGGAGAGCTGGGCGGGGAAGTGGCTGGTCCGCTCGGACAGGCCGACCTTGGCGAGGAGCTGCTTGGGGTCGAGGTCCGGGCCGTCGCCGTCACGCTCCGCGAGTTCGAGGGCGAAGCGCACGTTCTCCTCGGCGGTGAGCGTGGGGATGAGGTTGAAGAACTGGAAGACGAAACCGATGTGCTCGCGGCGGAACATGGTGAGTTCTCGGCGGTTGAAGTGCGAGATGTCGTGCTCGCCAAAGGTGATGGAGCCGCTGGTGGGTGCGTCGATGCCGCCGATGAGGTTCAGTAGCGTGGTCTTGCCCGAGCCCGATGGGCCGAGGATCGCGACGAACTCGCCGCGGTTGATGGTGAGCTCGTCGACGTGCAGCGCCTCGACCTCGACCTCACCCATCTTGTAGATGCGGCGAACGTCGCGCATGACGATGAGGGGCTCGTTGGCCTGGGCAGGTGCCACGTGGTTCTCCTTCGCGGTTAGGTTCCTCGAAGCGTAGTTGCCCTGCGCGGCGAAGACCAAACGGCTGCGGCGCCGCGATTGCTACGGGCACCCGACCTCGCTATACTCGCACGTGCGCTGTGAGCCGCCTGACGGTGGCTCGCGCTGCCCCGCGGAGGGGTGGCAGAGTGGTTGAATGCGGCGGTCTCGAAAACCGTTAGGCGGGTATCCCCCGTCTCGAGGGTTCGAATCCCTCCTCCTCCGCCATTAGCTGGTCAAACGTGGTCCCGGCACCCCCTTCGAGGGAGGTCGGGATCGCGTGGTTTTGGGGCAATTGCAAACATTCTGCAAACCTGAGCCATCAGGTCGGGATTTGCGGCGTGTGCGGCGAGTCGTTTGTCTGAACGCTGTCGGGTACCTTGGATGGGTCGTCCTGACGAGCGTCGAGCTGTCTGCGCGCAAGGAGTTGGCGGCCTGGATACCGCCTCGACTCTCCGGTCCCTAACCCCGCGGCTTACACAGATTGAAGATGCGAGAGCCTCAAGGCGCGCTCGACGGATTACTGGCCGACTGCCATTCTGTGCCAAAGGATAAGTAGCGACCGGATATGTACCGTTGGGTGGAGCACAGGCGATCTATGGACGGAACTGAGGCGCTCGCACGCCGGCACCTCCAACATCGTCGGCTGGGCGAGATCGTCTACGAGCCCGATGGCAACGTGCCGCCCGACTTCGTCGTTGACCGTCGCATCGCGGTGGAGGTTCGTCGGCTAGACCAGCTGGAACCTGGAGGCGGGCGGGGCGTCGATGAGACTGGCCGTCCATTCGCAGATCGCGTCAAGTCGATTCTTGCCTCGTACGGTGACGGTTCTGAGACGCACTGGCTAGCCTTGCGTTTTCGCCGTCCGGCTCCTCGCGGCAGGTCATCCGTTGCCCGGCCGATCGATGCTTTCGTCCGCGCGATCCTCACGGATGAGGTCGGCATTGGGGCAGTACACCCAATCGGGGACTATGCAGAACTCGAGTATCTGCACCGCAACTCGGCAGGTGGGGATCGCTTCCGCATCGGGTCGGTCCTCGACTACGACTCAGGGGGCTTTCTCATCCCGCAGTTTCGACGCAGTCTCGAGCACTGCGTGGCGGAGAAGTCGCGCAAGACCGCATCCTTTCGACCGAAGTACCCAGAGTGGTGGCTTCTTCTAGTTGATGAGCTTTCGTATGGACTCTCAGTACGGGATCGAGATGACTACTTCGCAATGCAGCCGCTGCGGAGTGACTGGGACCGCATCATCGTCGTCAATCCGCTTGATGTTTCGGTGTGGTTCGAGATTGATGGGGACGGCGGCCCACCTAACAAGGGCATCGAGCAGAACGCCAGAGGGTAGACTGACCTGCAAGGGGTGCGCGCGTCGCCTCATGCCCATAGACGTTAGGCGTACTGGGAGACGAGGTTGAGGCTATCGCTATCCAAACTCGACGCAGCTAGGCGTCAGCTGGAGACTGCGGTGGGCCTGTGGTTTGAAGGCAGCGATCCCGTCGCCATTCACGCGCTTGCCTCTGCCGGCGCCGACCTGGTGAGGGACATCGCAGTATCACTTAGACGACCTGTAGTTGTCGGCGAAGAGCGCCTGCTTAAGGAGACCAAGCCGGAGCGCCACGCTGAGGTCCGACGGTTGATTCGACGGTCACAGAACTTCTTGAAACATGCAGACCGCGACTCAGACGCGATGCTGGAGTTTGAGACCGGCGAGGCGGACATGCGCCTACTTGGCGCGTGCACGGATTACAGACTGGTAGCCGCATCGCCTTCGCCAGTACTCCTCGCGTTCGAAACCTACGCCGCAATCACGTGGGCCAACCACCTCTTGGAAGACAGAGTCAGGGTCGCATTCCCGCAGGACCTGCAGACCAGGATCGCCGCCCTCCCACGTGACGAGGCGCTGTATCAACTCGTCGAAATCCTGCTTGACGACGCGAGCACTTAGCGAGTCCGTCGCTCTGATCGCTGCAGGGTAGAATGACACGCAGGGTGTAAGGGAAGTTGCCAGTGCCAAGCGCGGCGCTTCGCCGGTACACGGTCAACGAGAGGGGCTCGTATGACTTACTGCCGAAGTTGTGGTCGTCAGCTGGACGACTCTCCACGCTACTGCCCTGACTGCGGAAGCCAGCAGCCCCAGGCTCCCGCACTCGCTGATTCGCTCGGATCCGCAGTGCGGCAGCCGACACGCAGGGAGTCGGACGAAGCCGTGGCCCCAGGGGCCTCGATGCGGGTGTTGGCGATCGGTTGCGCCTTGCTCACGCTCATCTGGACGGTTCTCTACATTCGCGTGCTCGATCGCTCGTTCTCCGCTTACATGGTCTCTCTTGCGTTGCAGCCACTTGCCTGGACGGCCGTTATCCTCGGCTACTTGGGCGACAGTCGCGCCGCGAGATACGGTCGGTGCGGTGAATGCTCCGGCCCCGTTCCGGCGACTGCTCGGGTCTGCACGAGGTGTGGCCGGCAGCTCAGCGAGATCATCGTGACCGACTTCAATCCCGCATTACCCCTCGTGGGGCTCGCGTTGTTGGTGTCAGTGCTTCTCGGATTCCTTCTCCCAAGCCTCAGTGGCTGACGCCTAACAAGGGCATCGAGCAGAACGCCAGAAGGTAGACTGACCTGCAAGGGGTGTGCGCGTCTGCTCATGCCCAACCACGTTGGCCGCACCATCAGTGGGCCCAGGGGGTGTCTGCATGGAGCAATCGGGGAGGGACCTATTCGAGGCCTTCGCCAGCGCGGTGGCCTACATTGAAGTCAGGAAGCCCAACGACGACGTGGTTGTTGGCTCCGCGTTTCATGTTGGCGCCGGCGTGTTCGTTACCGCAAGGCATGTGGTTGATGGCGGCGAGATTCTGACGGTTGCGAACACCATGGAGTGGCGTGTACCGGACCCCAATGGAATCACGACCGACGGGAACACGGGAGTTCGGTACATCACCGTCCCTCCGGCCGTGGGTCGCGTTTCGAGTGGGCCGCACTTTCACCCCGATGAAGGGACTGACGTGGCCGCCGTGGTGGTCGAAGGTCTGAGCCCAGCGACGATACGGCTGGGCGGGCACCTAGATGACTGGCTTAGCGACGAGGCGTTTCGGCTCTGGCCCGTCCTGATCATGGGCTACCCGCGAGTGCCACTCTCCAACAAACCGGTGCTTCTTGCCGCGAGAGCTGAAGTGAACGCTACCGTTGACACGGACCAATGCAGCCATCCCCACTTCATCGTCTCGGCAATCCCTCGGTCCGGATTCGCTGGCGGGCCATGCTTGTTCGTTGAGTCAGAGGGTTTCGCACTGGGCGTCGTAACCGGGGCTCCTCTAGACAGCGCCGCCTCAACGGAACTCGGCTTCACGACGGTCCTGACAGTTGAGCCAATATGGACTTGCCTGCAGCACCACGGCCTCGTCCCTGATGAGCAGAAAGGGGGCTGGGGCGGGCTCTGGGACTAGGCGCCCTCCGCGAGCGGCGGCTAACAAGGGCGTCAACCTGACGGCCAGAAGGTAGGATCGACCAGACGGGCCCCTGCGCCGCAGGTTACGCCCAAAGACGTTGGACGGACGGAGAGACGTGCTCCCAGCTGAAAAGGAGTTCGAGCGCGAGCTTGCGGCCGTCGATCGCGACATCGGGCTCTTTGCCCAGTACTTCTACGGATACCAGGCAACCCACTACCTGGCATCCAAGGATCCCAAGCTGATTCGCACGATGAACTGGCAGGCAATGTACTGGAACACGCATCTCGGTGCATTACAGGAAGCGGCATTCTCCACGCTGGGACGCATCTTCGACACCGACTCTCGCAGCCACTCGATCCACAGGCTACTCTTGCTCGCGAGGCAGAACGAGTCGATCTTCGATCTCGATGCCCTTCGCGCGCGCAAGTTGGCTAGTTCGGAGGATGCGTCTGAGTGGATTGACGAGTACTTGGCCAGTTGTCACAAGCCAACCGCGGCGGACTGGACCAAGCTGTCCAAATACTTGGACAAGTGGTACGCCGTGTTCGTCATTCGGTATCGTCCACTCAGGCACAAGGTGTATGCGCATCGAGATCGACTGGACAGCACGGCGCTCGAGGAGCTCTTCTCAGCCACAAGCTATCGGGAACTCGAGAAGCTGATCGCCGCCACTGCCGCCCTCCATGATGCGATCTCCGGCCTGTACTACAACGGCCACAAGCCGGTGCTGCGAATCCGTCGTCACTCACTAATTGAGATGATCGAGCGACCAGGGGCTTCAAGACCATGCCGATCCGAAGGCGAGATGGTCGCCGTTCAAACGAGGTCAGTGCTGGACGAGTACAAGCGCGGTCGAACGGTGCGCCGTCCAACAAGCGCATCAACCTGACGCGAGAACGCCTCCCGGCGCTTCGGGCGATAAGCTGGCGGCGCGCAGGTTATGCGCCAAGACGTTAGCCAGAGAGGGTTACCCGTGGCGGAACAATGCGACGCCTTACAGGTCAGACTTATGCACCGTGAAGCGAGCGAGCGTCTCGCGGATTCCGCCTTCTTGGCGCAGCACTTTGTCTCCCGAACCGACTCTTCCTACCTGCTCAGCTTGCTGGCATTCGAAATCCTCCTCAAGGCGGCGGTGTTGATTCACGCCGGCGACCCTGGGAGGAGCCACTCGTACCTCGATCTCTTTGATCAGCTCCCGACGCATGTCCGGAATCGTGTTCTTGAGGCCGGAACGTCTGCGCGTCTATGCGACCTCTCCGGCTACAGAGATCTTCTGCCGGTATTCAGCTCCAACTTCGTGAAGCTGAGGTATCCGTATGAGCGATACCGTGGCATGCCGGAAGAGGAATACCACGAGCGAGGGCGCCTCTGGGCTGAGGCTGGCAGCCCGCTCGCGGAGGCGGACTTCGTGTACCACCCAGCTGAACTCAATGCGCTGACGCATGGGCTCATGGTCGAAGTCGAGACCTGGGTTGCGGCAGCTCCTGGCTAAGAGCGCTTCAACCCGACGCGCAGCAGCGTCTTCGCGCTTCGCGCAGTAAGCTGGTGGCGCGCAGGTTAGGCGCATTAACGTTAGACCTGGCTGGGATGGGGGCGGGATGGCTTTCGGCGAAGTTGTGCTGGGCTGGGCGCTGGGTCTCGGGAGTGCCTTCATCGTCGATGCATGGAAGAGCAGCAAGCGAGCATCTGCCTCCAAGGAGGCGATCCTTCGGGAGCTGGATGAACTCGCATATCGCCTCACGGGAGTAGTCTTCAAGATCGAAGCCCAAACCGGCCGGCTCGATGCGGACCTTCTGAAATGGCTTCAGCAATCGACCGCGCGATATGGAGGGCCCAACAGGATGGAGATGCTTCCCGTCGGATTCGACCGAATGCTGAAAGCTTCGGCGGACGAGATCGATGCCCTGAACACCTTCATGAAGGCCCAAGCCAAATCGTCTTTCATTCCGGCCGAAGAGGCTCCGTACGCAGCATCAGCGATGTCCGCTGCTCACGAGTTCAATCCGGACTTCGCCCTTGCAGTCTCCGATGTTCTCTCTCAGTTGCGGATGTTCAACGAGGCCCGTGAGAACGGACTTCGCTACACACTGCTGACTTTCGAGCCTGGGCTGAGCGACGTGAATCACACACTAGTTGTGCAGAACGCTGACTCATCCGAGGCTCAGGTCTCGAATCGGGCGCGCGTGACGGTCGATAAGATCAGCTGTCTCAGGGACGACTTTCACAAGTGAACCGGACGGCAGGTCTAACAAACGCTTCAACCTGACGCGACAATCGCTCGGCTATCCTGTGTGCCAGCGGCGTGCGGGTGAAGCGCCAAGACGTTGGGCAGAATGGGGAGCAGCTTGAGGTTCGAGGCGCTACGAGACCAGGTATTGCCCGCGTTTTCGCGGCCCGGTAACAGAATCTCAATCAAGAGGTCGTCGGACGTTCCACGACTCGCGGTCATTCCTACCACAGACGGATGGACCATCAAGTACAACCCGTCGTACCCCGAACCGAACCTATCTCTCGGAATGGCACACGAGTTCGCACACTTCCTTCTTGTCTCCCGGGGACTCGTCAACCCGAAGAGTCCTATCTTCGACAACGTCGATGAATACCTCGTACTGGCTGTCAACAACGCAATCTCGCATGCCGACGTCGTTTCGGTGCTTGAGAACGAGTTCGAGATCAGCAGTGACATGTTCTTCGAAGCGCTAGAAGAGGACTTACCAGGCCTGATAGATTGCGCCGTGAACGCTGATGGACTGACCATGCAGGAGCTTCTGGGGACAGGTGTGTCCCTCTTCGACACGGTGAGGGCACTACCACGGCTCTCTTCGGAGGTGCAAGCGGCAGTTTCCGCGAACACCACAGTGGAACGTGGTTTTGAGTCCGCCGCCACGCATCTCGGCGCTGTCTCGTACGAGGATTCAGATACTGACCAAGTTGAAGCCATCTCGAGTTTCCTCACTGAGTGCGGAGTCCGCTAGCCAACGGGCTCAATCCCATGTGCCTAACAAACGCGTCAACCCGACGCCTTTCGGCGTAGGCGTGCTTCGCGCGGTAAGGTATCAGTGCGCGGGTTACGCGCCAGAACGTTAGGCACAGAGGGGAGTCGCCGGTGGAGGACGCGGGTGATGTACGGGGAGGCCGTCTCAAACGGTCACCGGATGGCATTCCGGGCTGGGCATGGGCCCTGCTCATTCCGGCGGTCGCGCTCGCCGCAGCGTACGCCTACTGGTCGGCCTTTGCCGCGGTGTACTCCATACCTCGCTATCTCGTGTCGGTTCAGCCCAGCGATGCTTTGGCGGCGTTTGCTGCTCTGGGTCTTGTTCTGTTGGCGTTCAACGGCCTTGTCTCGCTCGGTAGTCTCTTGGTTCCTCACCTGCCTTGGTGGGTTCGTGAGCCTGCAGCAAACATGCTGTCTCCATTGGTCTTCTCTTCTCTGTTCGCGCTTGCAGTTGGGGTTTCCGCGGCTTGGATCGCGGTGGCGGTGGTCACGTTCTTCTTCATGGGCCTGTCCTACCTCGCGCCACTCTGGAACCAGCGCGACGTCGAGGGCTATACGAACAAGCTGCGAGCGGACACTGAGCGCATGCGGAGACTGCCCGACGATGAGGATCCCTTCGGCAAGTCCCTGATCAGCCTCTTTGCTCAGCGATTCCCAGTTGCGACACGACAACTGGCGCTCGCCGTGCTGCTGGTCTCTCTCGCATGGGCGGCCGGGCTCGGTTCCGCGTACGGCAGAACCAGTTTCTTGGTTGCCTCGGCGAAGCCGGAGCAGCTTCTGGTTGCCGTGATTTCTGATCGGGCGTACTTGCGTTCCATCGACACGAGCGCTCTCGGCCCTCTGGAGGTTAGGCCGGCGAACGACCTGCCCGCGATGACTGCCATCAGCGTGACGCACGAACAACTCAAGCAGTGGCACGTGGCGCAGATTCCGTGAGGGCCTCGTGTCTAACAAGGGGATTAGCCTGACCGGGATGATCGTCACGGTTGACACCGCAAGCGTACGGGCCGCAGGTTATGCCCAAACACGTTAGAACGAACGGGGGATCGCGATGGACTTCGTCGCAATCGACGTCGAAACCGCAAACGCGCGACTGGGCTCGATTTGCCAGATAGGTGTTGCCGGGTTCGAGCGCGGCGAACTTGTTGGTGAGTGGGCCACGTTGGTTGACCCCGAGGACTTCTTTGACCCCCTCAATGTGTCCATCCACGGGATCCACGAGGCGGACGTAGAAGGCGCGCCGACGCTGCCACAGGTCATCAAAGATCTCGATTCCTGGCTGGCGGGGCGGGTTGCAGTCTGTCACACGCACTTCGACCGAGTCGCAATTCAGCAAGCCTGCGATGAGTACTCGCTGCCGGTACCAGACTGCACCTGGCTTGATTCGGCCAGAGTCGCCCGACGCACATGGGAGCAGTTCTCACGAAGCGGCCACGGTCTGGAGAACCTCTGCGACCACCTCGGCTACTGCTACGACGCTCACGATGCATTGGAGGATGCAAAGGCATCGGCCACGGTACTCCTGCGCGCGATCGAAACCACCGGTCTATCCGTGGAGGACTGGCTCACACGCGTTGAGCGCCCAATCAATCCCAGTACACACAGCTACCAGCCTATCGCTCGCGCAGGAAACCCGGACGGTCCGCTATTCGGCGAAGTCGTCGTCTTCACTGGTTCGCTGCAGATGGTGCGCCACGAAGCAGCCGACATGGCAGATGCCGTAGGTTGTCGTGTCGATCCTGGCGTCACCAAGCACACCACCATCTTGATTGTGGGAGATCAGGATGTGTCGAGGCTCGCGGGCCACGACAAGAGTTCGAAGCATCGCAAGGTCGAGCAACTCATCTCAGCCGGCCAACCGATTCGCATTCTCCGCGAAAGCGACTTCCTGAGTCTCGTTCGGATGGATTCAGCCAGGCAGAACGGCAGTGCCAGTCCGGCTGCGCGGCCATCGAAAGACATTCCTGATATGCACTTCGGTCACAACTGCATGAGCTACCTGCCAACACTAGGCAAGTGCCGCGTGCTGATTGACATGCGCAGGCGGCGACCTGACTTGGTCGCGCCGAAGTGGGTTGAGGCGAGTGATCTGCTCGTCTACACCGGCTACTCGCCGCAGCAGTTGATTCGGGGAGCCGAATCCGGCGACGTCGGTGTGCGGCGGCTCAAGAACGGCCGGCTTCAGTTCCGTATTTCTGCCGTTTGGGACTGGGACGACTGTCCCCTGGGTGATACGGGCGGGCAGTGCCTGCACTTCGAGGCGCACGGGGGGCCGCAAATCGACTGCATGAGGGATCTCGATGACGAGCACGCACAGCACCCAAACATGCAGTATGTTCCATCGAATGAACTGGTCAGGGAGGTTGAAGCCCACTTTGCTTACGTGGTCGCTGAAGGCCAGCTGTATTAGTGCTAACAAGGGCATCGAGCAGAACGCCAGAAGGTAGACTGACCTGCAAGGGGTGTGCGCGTCTGCTCATGTCCAAAGACGTTAGGCCTACGTGAGGGGTGGCATGTCGGACCCGGTCAGGCACGTCCCGTACGTCACCGGCAAGCCCTGTTCTGTTGCGGGCTGTCTTCACCCTGCGGAGTTCGAGGTCTACCTCTACGACTTCTACCCCGAGCCGCTGAACGAGCAGTTCTTCGAGCAGGATTTCACTTGCCCGTACTTGTGCCACGCGCATATGGATGAGAATGAGGTGGGAGCGGTCGGCGAACGCAAGCCGCGCGGCTACGTCTCGTATCCCTATTCGAACCAGGGCCATGCTCAGGGGTACACGACCTATGCGCCGCTCTCGACGGTGTTTCCGCTGCTCTACGACGCTAGTTCGCCTCTCATGAATCCGGCGTCCATCGCGAACACAGTCGCGGTCAACGAGGAGCTGCTCGCCTTCCTTGCCGCGAACCCAGAACTCATGCGAGACATCGAGCCACGGCGGTTTGAGGAAGTCGTCGCGGAGCTCTTCCGCAAGCGTGGATTCTCTGTCCAGCTCACACCGCAGACTCGGGACGGAGGCCGCGACCTACTTGCCGTCAACTCTGGATCGCTCGGCAAGTCCCTCTACTTGGTTGAGTGCAAGCGCTACGCTGAGAACAGGAAGGTCGGAGTCGAAGTCGTTCGCGGCTTGTATGGGGTACTCCAAGCTGAGCGCGCAACAAAGGGGATCATCGTTACCACGTCCTCCTTCACTCGCGACGCAGTCGCCTTCGCAAGTCCACTCGAGTACCAGCTCAGTCTGAGGGATTATGACGCTCTGAGGGATTGGCTGGATGCGTTTCGGGGCGAGGCCGTCTGAGGCCTAACAAGGGCATCAAGCAGAACGCCAGAATACAGACTGACCAGCAAGGGGCGTGCGCCCGCATCGAGAACCGCGTGCGCCCTCAGCCGCCGAGTGCCGCCTCGGTAGCCTGTGCGGCTGCCTCCTGCATGTTCGGCAACACGTGGGAGTATCGATCCAGAGTCATTCCGACTGTGCTGTGCCCAAGCCGCTCGCTCACGATCTTCGGGTGAACGCCCTCGGCGAGCAACAGCGTCGCGTGTGAATGCCGCGTGTCATGGAAGGTGATCGTGAAGCCCAGCTTCTTCATCTTCGCAGCGAAGCTTGCGCTGAACGAGTTTGGCTTCCACGGTGCACCCAGGTGGCCAGGAAAGACGAGCCCGTTATCCTCGTAGCATTCTCCCGCGACGAGCTTCGTGCGTGCCTGTTCGGCCCGATGGGCCTTCAGTGCCTTCACGGTCACGGGTGCCAGGGCCACGGTCCGGCTACTCTTCCGCGTCTTCGGCTCTTTGAAGCGGAGTCCCTCACGAGTCTGTTCGAGTGAGCGCCGCACGCTGAGATCCGCTCTCGACAGATCTACATCTGTCCATCGGAGACCAAGAATCTCCGAGCGCCTCAATCCAGTGGTGAAGGCCAGCTGAGTGGGGAAGTACAGCGGGTCCCCTTCAAGAGCGTGCAGAAGGCGTTCAATGCCCTTACCGTCGAGGGCATTCATCTCACGCTGCTCGGGCCTAGGTGCGTCCACTCCGTCCGCCGGATTGGATAGCAGCAGTCGCCACCTTACCGCTTGGCTCAGCGCTCTCTTCAGTACCCGATGGTGATGGAGCACGGTTTGAGCAGAAAGTCCGCCTTTTCCATTTGCGCGCCCCTCGCTCAGCTCCCAGGCGTAGAAGGACTGAATGTCCAGCGGCGTGAGTTTCGAGAGGGGGATGTGGCCGATCTTCGGAGCAATACTCTTCTCACAGATATCGCGATATCGTTCGGCAGTCTTCTTCGAGCCGAGAGTCGCCTCACAGGTGGACATCCACTGGCTCAGGTACGCAGACAGGCTCATGTCAGTCGGCTCGAGGTAGCGGCCCTCGTGTATTTCGGTGACAAGCTTCGACCGAAGTCGCTTCGCGTCTTCCTTCCTCGGCCCCGCCGAGACCCACTTCTGATGACGCTTGCCGTCCGCTCCTCTCGGGAGCTCCAGCACCACGTACCACTGATTCCCGCGCTTGCGGATGTGCCCGTCCATGTGAGGACTCCTTCGTCAAGCTAGAGACTCTGGTTCCCACTGCAGATACAGGTACTGGTAGGTATATGTAGATTAGTACGTAGCTAAGAGAAGGGAACCACCGGGATAGGCGCTGGTCGCACGATTGCCGCCGTGTATCTCGAACGAGACAGCAGTATCCATGGAATCATGGGGCTCTACTCTGATTTCTACCACCCCCAGCAATTCGTCGAGGTGAAGCCCTTGCGGCTCATCCGACCTCAGAGCCTCCAAACGGTCAAGAATGGCCAGGCCGATGTTGTCGATGTCGTGTGAGCCCCCTTCGCGCACTCTCACCTTCATCTGGAGCATCGCTGCTGGGACTCTCAGGGCGTCACTGTACTGGCCGGCCGTGCTCACCTGTATGAACTCTTCGAGCGCGGCTCTGTAGTCGTCTGGGGTCACGTACTCCCCGCGAAATCGTGGCTTGGAGTTGGCTGAGGAATACCTGGCGGGCGAAGGCACGCCGGGGACGGAGAACTCGTATCTCGGGCGCTCTTCCCAATCCGACCACACGTTGACTCGTGTCCACTGCTGCTCGCGCGGACTGCAGCGCCCGAACCTTACCGCACGCAAGTGCTCGGGCGAGTCATCGAGGAGCAGTCCACCTGTGACCAGCCCATCTGTCAGTCCCTTTGCGGTGGCCAGAAGCGGCTCGCCCGCGTGGAGAGGAATGCAGGCAGCGACTTGGGTGAACTGCCTGCCGCTCTTTCCCTGCCGGAATGCTCGCGCGGCCATCGCAACATTACCCTTGTAGGTTGCGTACGCAGGGTCAGGCACAGGGACTCGACCCATTCGAAGAGCCGGTCTGGCGATCTCGGTACTCATCGTGCCTTTGAGCGTGTACCACGTGAAGTAGCTGGTTCTCATGGTTGCGTTCGCCTTCCTCGCTTCTGTGGTGGGAGAAGCACTGGGGCGTATACATGGAACGCCCCAGAAGAATTCTTCTCATCCGTGATCAATGGCGCGCGCGAACCCGGATAGAGCTGCACGCCGTCCAGCCCGACCGACATGATGCGGAGTGTCCCCTCCTCTTGCAGGTGGAGGAGAGTCGTTGAGACGGCAGCCGTGTCGCCGCCAGCGGCCATGAGCAGCGCGCGAGACATCACATTCTGCCCTCGCCACATGTGCAAGTGGTGTGGGTCGATGTATCGTCCGCATGGATGCATGAAGGCGTAGAGCGCACTCAGGCACCTTCGGCGTCGTGTATCCAGTTCAACCCACAGCCTGCGAATGAGATCTTGGGGGAGCGTGACAAACGGCACTCCGAGCTGCGTCATATTCCGTCTCGTTGCGGCATGTTCGGACTTGATGAGCCCGCCTTCTGTTGGGAGCGGCGGAATCATCAGGGTGTAGTGCGGCACGGGACAACCCTGTTTGAACTGGACGCCTTCTGACCGCGCGAATCCGTATTCCATGAGCGGTCCATAGAGGGCCTGCCATGCGGACTCAGCAGGGTATCCGGGCGACAGAGCGCTGTCCGTCAAGCCACAGAACTTACGGGCGGCCGATGGACCTGCGAACACAGTGGCGGTTTCGCCGCGAGTGCAACTGAACCCGTAGACCGTGAACGCCCAGTGGTCGTCGGTCATGTTCGGGAACCACTCAGCATGGTGCAAGATCGTCCCGTCCACGAGCATTCGAGGGACGATGAACGACTGCTGTCGTCCGCGCCCGCTCTCGCTCGGCCAGACAAACGGGTGGCTCATCTCTCCTCACCTCCATACGTAGAGGGGTCGGCATCGCTTGGGTCAGAGCTGCGAACGACTGTCGTGCGCGGATTCAAGGCCTCCTCCAGTGCCTGGACTGGCACCAAGATCCGACGGCCGCAGCGAACAGAGGGAATCTGCCCCCTACGTATGGCCTCACGGACCGTGCTCACTCCCACCCCGAGGACAACGGCTGTCTCCGCAACCGTGAGTGTCTGGCGCGCTGAGCTATTCACGGTGGTCACCTGCGCTAGGTGCGTGGCTGAAGCGGGGTTCATCAAGAATGTCGTCGGCCCAGTCGTCCACGGCCATGCTGAGATTGCGTCGCACATCGTCTCCTGCATCGCGGACGGCGTGGATGGCCTGCTCCAGCGACTCGGCCACCTCTTCACAAGAAGATCCGACCCGGACATGCAGATAGATGCGACCGTCACTGGCGTATTCGATGCGGTCAACATGCTCCAGGGTGTACCACTCAGCTGCGTCGCGTCGGGCTTCCTCGTTCACGAGGAATGAGAGGTCGATGCGGGTCGTGCAATCCAAGCCGCCCCAAGGGCCATGGAGCCTGAATGGTGTGGACTCTTCGCCCTCAAAGTGCCTTCCATGGAGACTGAAGCTTTCCAGGTCGCAGTGGGGCAACTCCCTGAGCATCCGGGCCACCGTCTCCAGCAATTCGGTCGCGTGCTCTGCCATGTCGTACTCCTCCTTCGCTCGCCAGCCGGCGATTCTCTCGTGGCGTCAGCGGGTGTCTGGCGCCTGAGCCAATCATCGCCACCACGCCGAAATTGGGCAGATACTCCGCTGTGACTTCTTTGTGACAGGGAGCGGACGTGCGCGACGTACTCGAGTTCAGATGGCCCGTTCCGGTGAAGGGCTACGAGTTGGTGGACGCCTGCCTCGTCGGGCGGCGTCCAGATCTCGGCCCCAGGTATGCAGGGATGGCACAGGCCCCTGGACACGGGGAGGACCAGGCTTGGACTTGGGTTGAGCCGCTGAAGAACGAGGGTCTGTTCCGGGAGTTCTCAGAGCTGGACACTGACGCCCAATCCGTGAGGGCCTTCGCGAATCGCTACGGGTGGCTGGGGGTCGGCGAGCCTGCCGCGGCTGAGGTCCGGAGCCAAGTCGGGGGAAGCGTGTACCGCGTCTACGTCGCTGAACCGCTGGAGCGCTGGTCTGAGGAAGTTCGCGCGATGCATGACATGGTCGCCGTGTGGGATCGGCTTGCTGAGTATCTGGATGGGCGGCGTCCACATGCCCCTGACCTTATGCAGCTTGAGCCGAACGCAGCTCAGGAGTTGCGCGACCTGCTCGCGAAGTACGACGGGGATCCTGAGCTAGAGGCGATACCACCGAAGACGTATCGGCCACCGCTCGCCAATCCCGCAGGACTTGCTTGGCCTATCACTGTGGTAGAACCCGAGCGGCAGCTGCTTCGCGTCGGACCAGCTTCACTCTGGACAACACTCCACTTCATCAAGAGCACGACCAACCAACGGCTGAGGCTCCACACCGCGGTGGTCATGGGCGTGTCGGATGCCACGGACATGTTGCACCTCGTGGTTTCACCGCTGAACCTCCTCGGTGCTCTGTGGCTTCAGTTCGCGGGTTCTATAGATGCTGGTGCCAGGTGGCGGCGATGCGCAGCGCCTGACTGCGACAACTGGATCCAGGTGTCCACCTCTCCCGGCGTGCCAGGCAGAAGCGCGGCGGCTAGATACTGTCAGGATTCACACAGGTGCAGGAAGGCCGCGGAGCGATACCGGCGTAAGAGGGCAGCGACGCTCGATGAACAGCACTACAGCGTCGCGGAGATCGCCCGCATGCTCAATGTCCCCGAGAAGTCTGTGCTCGGGTACCTAGGGATCTCAGAGGTCGAGGAGTAGGTCGAGCCTAGCGCCGGCTCATCGCGTCTTCTGCGTACCGGTCTGCGGCGTGTGCGTATACCGACAGAGTCGTCGCAAGTGATTTGTGTCCGAGCACGCGCTGAACACCGATCGCCGGCGCTCCGTTGCCCAAGAGCTCGCTCGCAGCACTGTGTCTGAGCATGTGCGGCGTGCATCGACCGATTCCGGCGCGTTCGCCGTACATGAGCATAGAGCGACGTACGGCGTTGGCTTGCAGTCTCGCGCCCGCGCTCGTGATGAATAGCGATTCATCGTTCGCTTCCCAGCCTGACCGAATCGCGAGCCATCGGTTCACAGAGCGCACGAGGTCGTCGCGTTCCGGTGGCAGGGGCACGATGCGCTGACCGGTCTTGCCCGAGGTCACGGTGACCTTGCCCAACTCCAGGTCAACATCCCGCACGCGGAGTGAGAGAGTCTCGCCTATTCGCAGTCCGGTCACATAGGTAAGCATCAGCAGCGCGTGATTGCGCGCCTGAGTGGGATAGCGTGTATCGATGCAGTCAAAGAAGAGACGCCACTCCTCAGGCGTCTTCGTCTTTGGCAGCACGCTCTTCTTCCTCGGTGCCATGACGATCCCCCAATCGCGAATGTAGCGTTTCAGAGGTAAAGACGCTACGCATTCACGGCGATTATGGCACCTGCTACCGAATCGGGACAATAGGCTACGTATTCACGCACTTGCACTCCCGTTGGAGGTCTGAGAAGTGGGGCTGACAATTCAGCTTCTTCGCGACAGGCATGACGTAGCAAATGCGCGTGCCGGAGCTCCGCACAATGGCTGCTCGCCCGGCCTAGTGGGCGGTCTTCAGCAGGCGAGAATGTGCGGTTGGCTTCCGTGAGGTTCTGCTATGGCGTGACGTAGCAATGGCCGCACGGCGCCCAGGCAACTTCGGGTCAGACCGATGCGTTAGTATCGCCATTGGGGATCGTACGCCGGTGGGTTGATGGCGATGAGTTTGGCTGGGGGGCGGGTGTCATGCACTTCGATGACTTCGTGGCTGGTCCGCACAACGCGAAAGCCTTATGGGCGGCTCGAGACCTCATTGAGGGAGTGAGCGTCGGCCCTCTCTTGCTCAAAGGCGTCTCGGGCAGCGGCAAGACGTGCCTGCTGGCCTGTGTCGCGTCCGAGGCCAAGTCGCGCGAACTTGGCTCTGTCGTCAGCATGTCAGCGGAACAGTTTGCCGGTAAGTACTTCACCGCCGATGAGTCTGGGAGGCTGCGATTCCTTGAGGACGTGGCGAGTGCCGACTTCCTACTGATCGACGACATTGATTGGCTGTCTGGTCGAGATGCGGCCCAAGAGGCCCTCAGCGAGATCATCCCGTACGTGATCGCCAAGCACGGCCGAGTGGCCGTAGCCTTGGGCCACTCGGCAATCGGCGATCTGGGGTCACTCAGGGTCGTTCTTGCGCGGTTCGAGACTGTCACCGTGGGTCTTCCGGGTCGCGCGGCGCGCCAGGCGCTGCTGCACAGATTCTGCGACGGGGAGCTCTCCGATCAGGTCATCCTCGCGCTCGCCGATAGAACCGAGGGTGTGGACTGTTGGAGTTTGAGGGCCTTGGCGGCCGAGACCGTCGCCCGTCAGCACCTTGGCTATACGACGCGCTCAGCATCCGGCTAGCGTGTGCTGGTGGAAGTCGCAAGGTGGGGGATGAGCTTCTCGCGCATTGAGCAGTAAGGCGATTGGGAGGGGGATTCGCATGTCAGTCGAGGAGTCTTGGGGCCGGGGATTTGTGGACGGCTACCGCTCGGTGTATCCCGGTGTCACGCCGGGTATTCCAGCCCGACCCGCGGACTACCCGGCGTCGTTGTCGGTTAGCGAGCTGGATGACTACTACTACCGGATGGGCTATCAGGCCGGGCAGACAGAGGCCCAGGGCTAGATAGCTGCACTGTCCCGTAGACACCAATCGGGGGTCCATCGCCCGCTGTAGGGTGCCGGGCGACGAATGGTGAACGACCAGAAGACAGCGAGGGGATGGGGCCAGATGCGCGACGGGCATGAGTACTACTTCACTGAGTCATACCTGTTTGACACAGTATCCGAGCGTTTCAGCAAAGACGGTTCGCTTGGAGCCTTTGACTTCATGACCATTGTCATATGGAAGGCGAATCGAGCGAAATCGGTGACCGCGAAGCGACTGATGTCCCGCGCTGTCGGCGATGAGACGCTTGATGACGTCTGCCGGCGCCTGACCAAGTCGATATCCATGGCTTCAGACAATGAAGGCCGATTCCGTGTCTTGTGGGACTGGAACTTCCGTCTTCCCATGGCTTCTGCCGTGCTATCGGTCCTGTTTCCGGAGGACTTCACGGTCTATGACTACAGGGCCTGTGAGCAGTTGGCCCTCATGGGCGCGGGGGACCACGCCGGGCTGGATGAGAAGCGCCCCTTCGAGGCGCGCTGGGTTGGCTATGCGAAGTTCATCGATGCGGTACGTGCTTCTAGCCCGGGGTCTTCCCTTCGAGATGCTGATCGAGCCCTCATGGGGCAATCACAAGCTCAGCAACTTGAACGTGACATCGCCGGCTGGTCGGATGGCGGCTAGGCAGGCTGAGAACACCGAGAAAGGGGTGGCGCGTAATGGCGAAGACCGAGATCTGCCCGACCTGTCATCGGCAGAACCCCATGGGACGCGAGTACTGCCAATGGTGCAGACGCCCGATGGATTCTGATGAGGAGAGTGTGGCGTCTGGGGCTGGCGATCTGAAGCCACATGCCGAGACCTTGCCGGTCCGCACATGTGCCACTTGCCAGAACACCTCGCCGCTATCCGCGGACTTCTGTCCAAAGTGCGGCTCGGCGCTCGAAGCTCTCTCTGTTGCGGACCTTCTGCCGATTCTCGAGCGTTTGAGCGCTGAGGTGTCAGTGCTTCGATCCCGCGGGGACTGGAGCGAGATGCCTCGCACGAATCTTCTGTCCAACGATTTCATGACCCGCGCATTTGCCGTGTACGGCCACGCGCTTACCGCAGGACTCCTGGTCTCGATTCCCGTCTATGTGCTCGTGCTGCTGTTCGGTCTCGCTCGCTAGGGCTGCACCGACGAGGGCATGGAGCGCAACGCCAGAAGGTACGCGGTCGTGCACGAGATGGTGCATCTGCTCGAACCGACACATGGTCAGAACTTCACGGACCTGCTCGATTGGCACTACCCCGCGTGGCGGGAGGCCCGAGCGGAACTCAACGAACTGCCGCTCTCGCATGAGGAATGGACGTACTGAGACTGGGTGTGAAGGCGGAAGCTGACGGGGGCTCGGATGAGATGGAGCGGCCGGTTCGGTGATCATGACGCTCGGGACTACCCGGGAGTGGTCTTTCGATGCCCGCGGTGTGGATCGTCCACCGAGATCCGCTACGCCGAGATGGGCGAGCGCACCGGTGAACCCTTCTTCGGCTGCGTACGCTATCCCGAGTGCAAGTCGGTCACAGCTGTGGATGGTACAACCATCAGCCCGTTCGATCGTCAGACTGAGGAAGAGAACCGCAAACGGTTGCTGCGCGCGATCGTACAACCCGAGCATGAGTGTCCGTTCGAGGTAGGCCAGACCTATCTCTGGGACGGCGTCCGGTATGAGTATCTCGAGTCGCTTGATCACGGTGAGTCAATGAGGATCCGCTTCGTCGCCAGTGGCAAGGTCACGGTGGTGCAGACCGAAGTCGCTGAACGGCGCAACCGACCCCGTTTCGATCCTCGACGGCCAACCGATCGAGGCAAGGGGCCGTCCCGTCTCCCGGACCGGAGTGGCGCGCCCAGCGAGAGGCAACTTGATTTCCTCCGGAGCTTGGCCCTCAGGAAGGGTCGCTCATTCACCCTGCCGAGGACGAGCCGAGAGGCGAGCACCATGATTGATGCGATGCTGCGGTATCCGGACATCCGCGGCTAGATAGCGAGTGCGCTGCGCAGGTGGCCCGCTTCTGCGCGTCGGCAGGACGGAGTTGGCGGCGCCAAGAGCCTAGGCGCTGTTCGGGCTCGATCCAGAGCTAACGGCGCCCGCCCGCGCACAGGGGTTGCAGGGGGCGCGGAACACCTGTACATGTCAGACCGGTTTCGCATAGTAGGCCCATGAGTGCGAACAAGGGTTGCCGGACTAGATGGGGGGCGAATGGCTGACGTGTATCCGAACTTAGTCCGGGCGATCGAAGCGAGGCTCGACGACGGGCTGCTCCAGCAGGAGTCAATTGGGTGGAGCTCGAAGACGTGGCTGAAGTGGTTCCAGATGGGCAGCCCGGAGGGCGTTGTCCTACAGGGACTTGTGGGACAGCCGCTGAGTAGATCGAGCATCCTCGACACCGCAGAGGGCCTCATCAACTTGCCCGATGACCAGCGTAAACTGGGAGTTGAGCACCTGTTTCTCCGCTCGCAAGTATGGGGGTTCGGCACGGTCGGCTACGGTGCCTATCGCACCTCCAGAATAATGAGTCTCCGGGAGTTCAAGCCAACCATCTCACGGGCGTTCGAGGTTCTTCACGATGAAGGAGCAGTGGTCGCGTACGAATCGATGCGCCCAGGTGGAGAGAACTACCTGCGTGGGCTCGGGCCTGCGTTTGCCACCAAGTTCCTGTACTTCGCTGGCTACCGTCTGTTGCCGCCAAAGGCCCTCAAGCCGCTGATCCTAGACAGTCTAGTGGGCGCGGCGCTTCACACGGCAGAGCCTTCTGTCTTTGGGCCGCGGGCGGGACGAGCGTGGGATCGTGGCGCGTACAAGGAGTACCTGGAAGCGGCTCGCTGGGCCATGGCGCATTCAACGAAGTACGTGCTGCTTCCTGAGGATACAGAGCGTGTCCTCTTTGAGATGGGCAAGGAGCTTCGGACAGGGAAGCCGCCCAGCTGACGCCGCATCAGTCAGGGCTATAGGGTAGAGACTGGCTTGGGTCACACAACCTCCCCTTTGGCCCCCTTGGACTCGACGAGACGCTGAGGCGATGAGACATGAAGCCAGGCTGGGTCCTGTTCGACTGGGGCGACACGCTCATGGTTGACTTCGAGGACAGCCACGGCCCGATGGTGGACTGGCCACGTGTGGAGGCTGTCCCCCATGCCGCGCAGACGCTCAGTAGACTCCATGCACTCGGCTGGCATATCGCGCTCGCCACGAACGCCGGTAGTTCGGATGAGGAGCAGATTCGCGAAGCCTTGGCCCGAGTGGGTCTGGATGGGCTTGTCGAGCGCGTCTATTGCTCGCTTGGCGTGGGTCATAAGAAGCCGACCCCCGAGTACTTCGCGTTCATCGAGCAGGACCTAGGTCAGGAACCGTCAACACTCGTGATGGTGGGAGACAACCCAGGTGTCGATGTCATCGGGGCCAACAGGGCGGGCATCCGCGCAGTCTGGCTGCGCCGCGAGAACCGGTCGATTCCCGACGGCAGCATGCGAAGAACGATTGATGACCTGAGTCAGCTGCCCGGTCTACTGGAGTCGTGGGCATGAGTGCGTTCTCCGGATTGGAGTGACGAGATGGCACGCGAAAGCGGATGGGTGGCCTTCTGGGATCGCGAGAACCGACGGGCGATCGCCCTCCGTTCGGTCTGGCCCGATGGGGAGCGCGACGGTTACGTCTTCGTGAAGCACGACTCGGAGGAGTCGAGGCCCGGGGTTTACGACATATGGCGTCTCATCGAGCAAGGCTTCGTTGACGAGGCTGACACCGGGACTGTTGGAGATATCTACTGTGTTCAAGTGCACCTGGATGATTGCGACGACATTCTCGGTTTCCCTGAACACCTTCTCAGCAGCCAAGTGCTCGGATATCCGACCCTCTGGGCAAAGCCGGATCTCGAGCTGCCATCCTTCATGTCCAGATTCCACGGCGTCAGTGAGCCGTCCCCACACGACCGCCTGGCATCTCAGGCACAGGAGTTCAGTGCGGAGACCTCGCGATTCTCGGGATTCTCGGAGCGGTCGTTCAAGGTCGGCGAACTGCTGGATAACCCCAAGTGGGGTTGGGCATACGGTCAGGGGGTCTACTGCTTCATCGTTGGCGGTGAGGTTGTCTACGTTGGACGCGCGCTGGGGGCCACTCTAGGAGAACGAATCTGGAACCAACTCCATTCGAAGGACGACCCCCAGTGGACGGCCGTCGTTGAGGATCGGGACACCGAGGTGAGGGTCTACTTTGCGGATCAGGGCCACACGTGCATGGCCTCAGCATTCGAGGCTTACCTGATCGAACGACTTGACCCGCACCCCCGTTTCAATAGACGCAGGCAGTAGCAGGCATGGGCGATCAGGAGGTACCGATGGATTCATCTTCGGAATGGGCGGGCTTCGAGACGAGACTGGCCGACTGCCTGGAGTCAATGGCCGAGGGGGAGTTTGTCGTCATCGACGCAGGTGCCCGATACGTACAGTTCGCGGGTGCCGGTGACGACGGGGTGCGTGCGGAAGCCAGTTCCAACGTGTTCCTCGGGAGCAGCGATGCGCGAATCACTGAGCGTGACGGTGCCGCCATGGCTGCGCTGGGGTGGCACCTGCCGGATCATCCGGCGCCGGGGCCATCGGTGGCAGGTGAATCGGCTGGCTCTCCAAACTACTACCTGGATGCGGGCCAGCCCGTGGACTTCGGGTCCCTCGCACACATGGCTGTCAGCACTTTCAGACTCGTGTTCGAAGTGGAGCAGGTAGCCTCTCTGCGCTACTCCGCCGCCAGTTTCGAGGGCGGGCCCATCCAGCTTCCGGCGCTTGGCGTAGCGGAGAAGGAGGGCTAGCCGATGGATACCGCACAGGAGCTGTTCGACCTTGCGCAGGCAGTGGCCAACGAGACTCCCGGATTCTTCGACATACAAGGACCCGGCCCCGGGGACCGGCTTGTCAACCACTACATCATGCAACTCAACGAGCGAGTCGGTGAAGCGCTCGCTCACGTCACCGCGCAAGCTGCGGTGTGTGGAGAGTGCGGCCTGACCGTGGACTTCTATTCGCCGAACGACGGGTTGATTGTCGAGGTGGCACTCGGGTTGAAGTACCCGAACTCGGAGTTCGAGAAGGACATCCTGAAGGCGATACTGGCGCGCGAGTACGACAAGCGAATCGTGACGCTCATGCTCATCGGCCGTCCTGGCGGCGAGAAGGCGTGCGCTGCACCAGGGCGCCACAGCATGATCGCGTGGGCTGGCCGCAACGGCCTGGATGTCATTGTTCGCGATCTGCAGGCGGCTCTCGTCTAAGAGGCACTACCTCATCGGCATGCTCCAGGGCTGGACACGGGAGTACACCTGGAGAGACAGCGAGTGCGATGGGAGCCGTGGCCGTGCGCGACGCTGTCGCTGAGGCCGGCGTAGCGCTCTCGGACGTAACTCAGCCGCGTCTTCCTGGTAGGCGCATCGAGCGGGACGTCACGATGTAGAATCGATGCGGAAGGCGTGGGTTGCCGCTCATGACGACAGCTCAGGTGGGACTCACCGACTGGGGGGGGGCAAGAATGGGCTTCGGGAGCCAGGAAACGCAGCAGCAGTTTCCCTTTCCGTTCGACGAGGTCTACGACGGTATTCTCATCGTCCTCCCCTCACTGGGCATGGTGGTGGAATCGGAGGATCGGGTCATCGGCAGAATCACTGCGAGTGCCAGAATGTCGGCGTTTTCGTGGGGGGAGAGTCTCGCACTCCGAGTTGAGGCCATTGATGGCACGAGCGCCCTGGTCGGTATTGAATCTGCGCTGAAGGTAGGCGTCAACATCGCGGGAACGCACAGGCATGTGCAGAACTTCAATAGCATCATTTCTGCGCTCAGTTCGCTACTCCAGGCGAATGCCGAAAGCACATACGGTTCGGCCAGGATCGATCAGCTGATGATGGTCATACGCGACCAGTCAGCGCACTTGCGTGACTGCGGCAACGAACTGCCACCAGACGATGTGTTTGAGCTTGGGCGCGCTTGGGCTCTCCTTTTCGATGAGACCGGCAATCCGGAGCACCGCATCAAGGCACTCTCCGCCATGAGCAAGGCAATCTCACTCGGACACGAACTCCACAACGACCCATTCGGCGAGGTCGATGATTTTGGCAGCTTGATGGAGGATCCGGAGTTTCGCGAGTTCACCTAGGCATCCCCCGTGATGGCGGGATTGAGCACTGGCGTTGGCGTCATTAGGGCGGCATAACCATCGATGAAGAGACTCGGGGGAGTGGCTTGACGAACGGTGAGTGGTACTACCTCGATGGCGAAACGTGGCGGGGTCCTCATACCTCTGACTGGATACGGCAGAAGTGGGCCAGCGGAGAGATCAGCGAGACCGCGCGAGTTCGGCTTGAGGGGCTGGATGGCGAGCTATCGGTGGCGGATCTATCAGGAGGTACCGCGAAGCGCCCAGAGTTCAGCCAGGCCAACACGGGTGTCGTCGCTCTCGCGCCGGTCTCCAGCCCTATGGGCGCTCCTGCGAAGGCAACTACCGAGAGTGCTCAACTGGAAGTGGGTGTTCCGCCGATTCCCCGGCGTGGGGCAGGCACAGGCGATGCGTCACCGGGGGCATACATCGTGCTCCGGTGGCTGGCGCTGGTCCCTGGGGCAATCGCTGCCTCTCTGGCTGCTGGGTCGGCCGTGCTTCTGTTCTTCTGGATTGGCTCGTACATTCGCACTCCGCTAAGCGCGCCCGGTGAGGATGCGGCATGGATGAACTTCCTGGGCTCGCTGGCCGTGCCTGCTGTGGGAGCCTATTGGTTCGTGTGGACATTGGGGCTCATTGCGCCATCCGGCAAGAAGGTTGTTGCGACTGTTGGCGCGACGCTGCTGGTCGTGCTGACACTGGGACTGCTGATGCTGGACGTGGCGAATGGCTCACGTCAGGGCATCCTCCCTTCGGTGGCGTACTGTGTCGGAGCAATTGCGGGCGCCTTGAATCACTCACTGGAGAAGTGACGCCCAACGTATCGGCGCGCGTAGGGGAAACAGCCCAGTTGTCGGTCGCGGATCATTTCTGCAAACCAAACTGCAAACGCGCCAGACACAACAGGACGCATCTGGACGTTGCCAGACGAAACGAGCCTTCGGAATATGCCCAGCTAGATGGAACTATAGGTGTCTAGACAGCAGCAGACGGCACGAGGGGATATGAACTCGAAAACCGTTAGGCGGGTATCCCCCGTCTCGAGGGTTCGAATCCCTCCTCCTCCGCCATTACGCTGGCCAAACGTGGTCCCGACAGCCCTGAGAAGGGAGGTCGGGACTGCGTGGTTTCGGGGCAATTGCAAACCCTACCGGATCAAGCCGTATCGCTCGGCATCCCACTCCCACATGGCATGGAGCGGTCTCGCCGGAGCAGATCTGTAAGGTCGCGCGGCCTTCTTCGTCTTAGTTGGTGTATCCAAGGAAAGGAGCTCCACATGCGACAAGGAATCACAGGTCTGATTGCTGGACTAATCGCAGGCGCGGTTCTGGCTGGTGGCGCGGCCTTTGCGACCGGAGGGCTCGTATCGGCCCCACCGGCTCCGGGGTCAGCAATGACCTCCGCAAGCGACGGCTCTGTCACCCAGACCATGTCGGTCAACCCGACCAGCTCAATCGATGCGACGCATTCGCCGGACGCGAAACCGCCCGTGGCGGCTGAGCGAAGAGAGGGTGCCCGCAAGCGTGCACAGACACGCGACCAGGAGCGTGTTGAAGACTGCGAGACTCGTGCCGTGCAGCCGGCGAGCCGTCCTTCGGACGCACCCAACGGCGATGACGCACCGCGCGGTACGGTTTGTGCTCCAACCCCAGCACCGAACCAGGTGCCCGTTGGAAGCGACCCGGGTTCAGGGGATCATGAGATGGGCGAGCATCATGCCGGAATGGGTCATGAGTAGCACTCAAGCAAGGGCGGTCGAAGAGCGACGATGATCAGCCCCGTTCACATGAGTGTTCTCGGTCGGCTGCGTCGCGCGGCTGGCTCGGACGAGGCGCTGCTTGATCGTGCGCGGCAAGGTGACTCCGCCTGCTTCGATGAACTCTATCGGCGTTACAAGGCAGCGGTCTTTGGCTACTGCCTTGTCCGGCTTTCAGACCGCCAAGCGGCCGAAGACGCAACTCAAGAGGTGTTTCTCAAGGCGCACAGCTCGGGCGGTGAGCACATTGGCAACGCACGAGCGTGGCTCTTCACCGTCGCGCGAAATGTCGTTATAGATGCCGCGAGGCGAAGACTGGCCACGCCCGAACATGTCGAACTTGAGGCTGCTGTTGAGCAGGCCGCCACTCCGGCTGACGAGAACGAGTTCTCGTCGATGGATGTCGCCACAAACGTATTCATCGCGCTGAGACGACTGCCGGCACGGCAGCGGCGGGCAATGATCCTTCGGGACTTTCAAGACAGGTCCTCTCGGCAGATAGCCCAGGAGCTCGAGATGAGTCCGGGTTCTGTAGACGTGCTGATCTGCCGTGCCCGGGCGGCGTTTGGTAGGGCGTACGACGAGGTGTCTGAGATGCCGTTCGCATGTCGCCAGACAACCGAGGCGATCTACCGCGAATCGGGCTCCGGGGTCACCGAGCGTCAGCGCCAGTTCGTCGATGCCCATATGGCCTCGTGTCCACGGTGCAGGGCGGAGCATTCGCGTGCGCATTCCCCGCGCTACCTAGGGGGGCTGCTGCCATGGCTGTGGCTGCGCTTGGATGCGATGTCGCTGACCGGCATGGTCAGTCGGCTTCGTTTGGCCGGCGGTCCCATCGTGGCTGGAGCGAATCGGATTCCCCCCGCAGGCATATCGACCACGGCGAAGGCGGCGCTCGGAGTCGCTCTCACCGCAGCGATTCTGGCGCCGGGCGCCGCGGTCAAGATGGCGGACGTGCAGTCGTCTGAGCCCCAAGCGTTCAGGAGCGAGCTCTCGGATCAGGGCTCGCGACCCACCATGCGACAGATGACAGATGGCAGACCAGGAGAGTCGGCTCATTCCAGCGAGTCGGGCGTGAGGCATGACACTGCGAGAGCAGGCGAGCTCGACCACTTTGGTACAGAAGCGCATCCCAAGGCCGTGGACGACGGCGAACACGGGTCCTCGTCCTCGGACCCCGAACACGTGGGAAGCTGGGGCACGCGTTTGGACGCCACCGGCAATACGAGCACATCTACGCACTCCGGTTCTGTGGACTCCAATACCACGCAAGAGACGCATTCGGGATCGGCCACTGACTCCGGCGACGGCGTGGATGCGCAGCACGAGTAAATGGTTGCGTGTATCACCACGCTCGAGGGGTTGGTCCCTCCTTCTCTGCGACTGCGTGAACTCCCGAGTGGGCTCATGACGAAGATGGCGCGCCTGTTGCATTCAGCACGCGAACCTATCCGGAGTCAGGAGCACCATGGGACAACGACAGCAGCCCACGTACCGGCGGCGGGAGACACGGGCGCAACGCCCCGGCGCAGGGTCCCGCACGCGGTTCCCGATACTCGCGCTCATGGTCGGGGCCGTCGTCGTGGGCGTGCTCTCGTTCAGTGCCAATGCGCTCTTCGCTCGCGTTGGCGAAGCGGGTGCACAGGGGGAGCGGCAAGAGAATCGCGCAGCGGCCGTCGCGCCTGATACCGGAAACACTCGCAGCTCTGATTCGGAACGCGAAGCCCCCGCGCGCCACGTGACATTCGGCGCGCACACGACCGCCACGCAGGCGTGCGTGACGTGCCATCCTGATACGCCAACGGGCGAGATAGCCTGCCGTTCCTGCCACGCGAACACCTGCGGCAAGGACTCAAAGACGGTCGCCGATTGCCTCGTCTGTCATCGGACCGGAACGACCGATCGCTGGGTGGTCGACGAGCCATAGGCTAGGGACGAAGACGCGAAATGTGGGAACAATCACCCCCTCAACGTTCGAGAGGGGGTGGCATCCAGAATGAAGACGAAGTTGTTCGCACTCGCGCTGACGATACTGCTTCTCGGACTCACGGCGGCGCCGGCGATGGCGACTACCGGACGCGAGTACGGCGCGCACATCAAGGAGCATGCGCTGGAGGCGCACTTCTCCGGTGAGGAGAACCCCGGTCATCATCAGGGCTTCGCAGGGTTCGACGAGCTTCACCCGCACTAAGCCGACTCGGTTTAAGACTGGCCGTCGATGTTACGCCCGCTTCTCCGCGTGAGGGGCGGGCGTCTCATGCTCGAGCGCTATCGAGTACGCACCGGGTGGTGAACCACACAACTTCAGTGCGGTATACCCCCCTCAACTCGCCGTATCATTGGCACGATGGTTGTTCTATAGGGCACGGAATACCCTCGAAGGGGAGTCAATGTCAGTCCGGTTCGACACAACGCGCAAGATCACGGGGACGCTGCTCGCAGCGCTGCTTGTGGTCGCGCTTGCTGTCCCGGCTTGCATGACTCTCGCGTGCATCGTCGCCCCGATGTCCATGGATGGCATGATGGGCGGGATGTCTCTCACCGAGTGCCTTGACGCCGCAACGGCCCACGATGGGCTGCTCGGCTCAGGTGGATCCGCGTTGCTCGCGGCCATGACGCTCGTCGCACTCGTCGGTCTGGTGTTGACGACTGCATTCTCGGCCCCGCTCACCGCAACGGCGTGGGTGCTGGTGCCGAGTTCGGACAGTCCGTCACCGCCTCTGAATCCTCGGGGTGTTCGTCTCCTAGTCTGATTCTCCCTCGTGTTTGGCCGCTCCGCTCGGAGTAGGTCGACTTCGTCGTGCGCATTCACCGCCCGGTGATGCGCCCCAACGACACACGAGGAGTCTCCTGTGACCGCTCTATTCCTGTCCATGTTGACGCTTGGGCTCGTGACGAGCCTGCACTGCGTCTCGATGTGCGGCCCGATGGTCGTCTCGTATGCCCTCAAGGGCACCGAGGACGGCTCGGTCCTTCAGCGCATCGTGCCAAACGTCGCCTACCAGTTGGCCAAGATCACGAGCTACGTGCTCGTTGGTGTGGCTCTGGGCGCCCTTGGCTCGGCATTCAACATCGACGGCATCCGGCCCTACATCATGCTCGTGGCCGGCGGCTTCATGATCATCCTCGGCCTGGGCATGACCGGTCGGGTTCCCTGGGCCGCGCGCCTGACGCCGCGCCCGCCGAAGTTCCTGATGAACGCACTGGTCAAGACGCGCCGCAAAGCCTCGGCGGATGCCGAGAATGGCGTCGCCTCCCTTGGTACGCCGATCACCTTCGGCCTCCTGACGGGTCTCATGCCGTGCGCCCCGCTGATGGGGGCCCAGCTCGCTGCGGCTGGTACCGGCAGTCCGCTGCTCGGCGGCGTCGCGATGTTCGCCTTCGGAATCGGCACCATGCCACTGATGCTGGCCTTCGGCACCGCATCCGGCCTCATCCCCAAGCAGTGGAAGAACCGCATGATGGTCGCTCTGTCAATCGTTGTCATCGTCCTCGGCGGTGTGTACGTAAACCGCGGTCTCATGCGGGTCGGCTCGCCGGTCACCTTCCAGACCCTGAGTGCGGCTGTTCTCGGATCACCCGAATCGACCTCATCGACAACTGACTATCAGACCGGTGCAGACGGCGTCGTCGAAGTTCCGCTGACGATCGAGAACGTGCAGTTCTCTCCGTCGAACCTGAGCATCCCCGCCGATAAGCCGGTCCGTCTGGTCGTTACTCGCAATGAAGAGAACGCGTGCTCGGCTCAGCTGTCGATCCCGCAACTCGGTGTCAATGCCGTGGACCTGAAGCCCTTCGGGGTGACCACCATCGACCTGCCGGCCGCGAAGTCCGGGTCGTACACGCTTACGTGCGGCATGGGCATGATGGCCGGTCAGCTTTCCGTGGGAGCCGGCGGAGCCGCTAAGTCATCGAGCACTCGGGGCTTCAATCTGCTGACCCTGGTGTCACTCGCCGCCGCTGGTGCATGGGTACTCCGGTACTCAAGCCGCAGCCGCCGGGTCGCCGAGCAGGCCGAGCAGCACAAGCGTGAGCACAAGCGCGGCAGGCCCGCGCAGGCCCCCGCACCCGCTTCGCCCGGAATCCTCGGGTTCTCCCCTTTGGAGTCTGTGTTGATTCTCACGGCACTGTCCGTCTCCGCACTGGCCGGCCTCGTTCTTGGCGGCTGGTTCGTCTAACTCGCTTGAGAGAGGAACGTCACCCATGTCCACCGCAACTTTCAAGGTCACCGGAATGCATTGCAGCTCGTGCTCGATGCTCGTGACCATGAACCTCCAGGACCTACCCGGTGTCGGCTCGGTCGATTGCGATCACGCGACCGGCAAGACGGTCGTCGAGTTCGACGACGCCGTGTCCACCGTCGCTTCGCTCCGAAGCGCCATCACCGACGCCGGCTACGACGCCGAGTCGATCTCCTAGAAGGGACACATCGAAATGAGCAATCACACACACAAGTCGCAAGGATCCAAGTCGGCTCACCGTGAACCGACCAGCCACGCGGCACACGCCGAGGACGTCGTTGCCCAGTCCGGACTCACCCCGAGAAAGCTCGTCATCATCTTGGCGATGATGGCCATCGCATTCTTCGGAGCCCGCAGCTTTGCAGTTGCGCGTAATCAGACTCCCGATGGCGGTCTTGGCGCGGCTCTGGGCAGTCTCGGTGCGCCCGCCGCTGGCGGAGACGGATGCTGCGGCGGCGGCGGAGCGCCTGTCGAAGGAGCAGCCACCGTCGAGGGTGACGTCCAGAAAATCGCCGTGGACACCTCCACGGGCAGCTTCAGCCCCAACGTGATCAAGGTGAAGGCGGGCGTGCCCGTCGAGATCGCCTTCTCGCAGTCGCCGGGCGGATGCCTCTCCGGCGTCCTGTTCCCCGACTTCAACATCAGCGAGGACCTGACCGCCGGACCCAAGACAGTGACGCTTCCGGCGCTCGAGAAGGGCACCTACACGTTCTTCTGCCAGATGCAGATGGTCTCGGCGCAGATCGTCGCCGAGTAGTCGCACGGTCACCCAAGAACCGCGAAGGAGAGAACCATGGAACAGAGCAACGTCATTTACCGAGTGACCGTGAGCGGGCTGCACTGCAGGAGTTCAGTCGAACTCGTGAACCTCAAGGTCTCGGCGATCGAGGGCGTACAGGCCGCATCGATCAGCCCTGAGCACGTGCTCACGGTCTTCGCTGATGCCGAGCTGGTCTCGGCCAGCGACATCGTCCGCGCGTTGATCGACGCCGGCGTTCTGCCGGATGGGGGCGTGTCCACGCATCCGCTGGAGGCCGTCGAGGCCGCCATCCATACCGAGGCCGAGGCTCACGATGAGCCGGTGCTGGCCGAGGTCGAGCAGGTTGACGAGCCGGTGTTGGCCGAGGTCGAGGAGTCGATCAGGGCCGACATCGAGACCCCGCACGTTGCCGTCTCACCGCGGGCGTCACTCGTGCAGCGGATCAGGGTGGCTGTCTTGGACGACTACTACCCCAACCTTATCGAGGTGATTCCGGGAGTGCCGGTCGACCTCGAGTTCAGCGAGGGGCACGGCTGCCTCGCACGCGTGGTCTTCGACGAGTTCGACATCGACGAGGACCTGACCGATGGCGGCGCGATTGTCAGTCTTCCCGGCCTGACCCCTGGCACCCATGAGTTCACGTGCGGTATGCGGATGGTTCGCGGCGCCGTCGTAGCCCGAATTTAGCCCCTCATCATAAGGAGGATGAAATGACTCTCGAGATTGAAACTCGCAACCAGGTTCTGCGACTCAAGGTCGCCGGCCTCGATTGCGGTCACTGCGAGCGGCTGCTCGCCGAGAAGGCGCGTGCGGTTCCCGGACTGAAGGCGGTTCGGGCCGACGCTGACGCCGGTATCGTCACCGTGTTCGTGGACGCCGACGCGTTCAACCTGGATGCGCTGCTTAACGTGATCGTGGATGCAGGCTTTGTTCCCCAGGGCCTGGTCGACGACGCACCGTCGGCGCCCGTCTCGGTAGAGCCTGTAATCGTTCCGGATGCAGCGGACTTCACCCCCGAGGGTGCACAGCCCGACCGCGCGGTCGAGACCGTAGCTCTCGTCGAGTCCGTTGAGGCTCCCACTGTGCGGAGTTCTCACAGCCAGGCGTCATTCGGGGTCACGGGCATGACCTGCGCCTCGTGCGTTGCGGTCATCGAGAAGGTCCTCGGCAAGATCGCGGGCATCGATTCGGCGAACGTCAACCTCGCGACCGAGAAGATGTCGGTCACATTCGACCCGTCCATGATCGATGAGGTCGGTATCGCTGAGGCCGTGAAGCAGGCCGGTTACCAGGCCACACCGCTGGGCGCCACTGTGATCCCGTCAGCAGGGAAGACACAGATCACGCTCGGCATCATCGGCATGACCTGCTCGTCGTGCGCGACCGTGATAGAGAAGTCCCTCGGCAAGGTGCCCGGCGTGGCTTCCGCTTCCGTGAACCTGGCCGCCGAGACCGCGTCGGTGACCTTCGAGCCGAGCATCGCGAGCGTCGACTCCCTCATCGGCGCCGTGAAGGGCGCAGGGTATGACGCACTCGTCCGCGTCGAAACGGGGACAGCTGCCGATAACCCCTCGGAGGACGCCCAGCGCGTCGCTCAGCGCAAGCACACGGAGCACCAGCAGAACCTGCTGATCCTGTCGGCGTTCCTTGCCATCCCGGCGTTCCTGATCTCGATGGTTCCGCCGTTCATGACCGCGATTCCCCTCGGCGTCTCGGAGTTGCTCGCCAGCTGGTTCGGCGGCAGCTGGGACCCGATGATGGTGTTGAAGTACGTAGCGTTCGTGCTCGCGACACCGGTGCAGTTCTACGCCGGCGCCCAGTTCTATCGTGGCTTCTGGCACGCGCTGAAGCGCCGCACCGGCAACATGGATACGTTGATCGCAATCGGCACGTCAGCCGCGTACTTCTACAGCGTGGCCGCTACCTTCGTCCCCTCGCTTGAGTCCGAGCCGGTCTTCTACGAGACCGCCGCGCTGCTCATCATGTTCGTGATCCTTGGCAAGCTGCTCGAGGCGCGCGCAAAGGGCAAGACGAGCGACGCCATCAAGAAGCTCATGGGTCTGGCCGCCAAGACGGCACGAGTCGTGCGCGGTGGTGTCGAGCTCGACATCCCCGTCGAGCAGGTCATCGCTGGCGACATCGTCGTGGTGCGCCCTGGCGACAAGGTCCCGGTGGACGGCGTGATCACCGAGGGACGAAGCTCAGTTGACGAGTCCATGCTCACCGGCGAGTCGATTCCGGTTGAGAAGAACCCGGGCGATGGCGTCATCGGTGCGACCATGAACAAGCTCGGTAGCTTCAAGTTCCGCGCGACCAAGGTCGGTTCGGATACGGCTCTCGCGCAGATCATCCGTCTGGTCGAGGATGCTCAGGGCTCCAAGGCCCCGGTACAGCGATTCGCCGACCGCATCAGCGCGGTGTTCGTGCCGGCCGTCGTCGGCTTCTCCGTCCTGACCTTCCTTGTCTGGTTGTTCGCCGTTCCCAACTTCGTCGATCCGACCTTCTACGCCGACGTCACCCCGTTCGTGAAGGCGCTCCTCGCCGCAACGTCGGTCATCGTCATCGCGTGCCCGTGTGCACTCGGCCTGGCCACCCCGACGGCAATCATGGTCGGTACCGGTAAGGGCGCCGAGAACGGCATCCTCATCAAGAGCGGCGACGCGCTTGAGACCGCCTACAAGATCAAGGCAATCGTGTTCGACAAGACCGGCACGCTGACCCACGGCAAGCCGGTCGTGACCGAGTTCGAGCCCTTCGGCACGTTCGATCGACTCGGGTTCTACCGTCTTGCGGCAGCGCTCGAGAAGTCCAGCGAGCACCCTCTCGCCGAGGCGATCGTCAACTACGCGAACGAGAACCATCTGGCGCTTGCAGATGTCGCAGGCTTCACCGCTATCCCGGGGCATGGAGTCGAGGGCACCGTGGAGGGACATCGTGTCTCGCTCGGAAATGCCAGGCTCATGCGACGCGAGGGCGTCGATGTGTCGCCCTGGGTGGCACGCATTGAACAGCTCGAGCGTGAAGGCAAGACCGTCATGCTCACCGCCATCGATGGCGCCCCTGCGGGCCTCATCGCAGTGGCCGATACGCTCAAAGACAACAGCCGTGAAGCGGTTGCCCGTCTGACCAAGATGGGTGTGCAGGTCTACATGATCACGGGTGACAACCGGCGCACCGCTGAGGCAATCGCCTCTCAGGCCGGAATCGCCCCCGATCACGTCCTCGCCGAGGTTCTCCCCGAGAACAAGGCCGAGGAGGTCGCGAAGCTCCAGGCAAGGGGGCTGGCAACCGCCATGGTTGGTGACGGTATCAATGACACGCCCGCCCTCGCTCAGGCCGACGTCGGCATCGCGATGGGCGCAGGCACCGACGTGGCGATGGAGACCGGCGGCATCGTGCTCATCAAAAACGACCTGCGCGACGTCGTCACCGCCATCGAACTGTCGAAGCGCACGATGCGCAAGATCCACCAGAACTTCTTCTGGGCGCTGGGCTACAACACCCTCGGTATCCCGATCGCGGCCCTCGGCCTACTTCGGCCCGAGCTCGCCGGTGCCGCAATGGCGCTCTCCAGCGTCAGTGTCGTGACCAGCTCCCTGCTTCTGCGCCGATTCAAGCCCAGCCTGAGCAAGGCTGCCTAGGCGCTTCAAGAAAGGATGTGAACCGATGAAGAAGGCACGCAACATATCTCTGATCGTCCTGGCGGTCGTCCTGACGCTCAGCTCCACGGTCTACGCGTTTGCGAATGCACCGGAGGAGGGCTCGATGGGCGTGTGGGGCTACGTCGCGAACGCCGACGACGCGAGCCTCGAGGTTTCCGATCAGCTCGGAGCCAACACACTCGTGATCGACCGGGTCGAAGCGCCCGGGGATGCCTGGGTCGTCGTCCACGCGGATGACAACGGCATGCCCGGCGAGAGAGTGGGCCTCACCCACATCGACAAGGGCGTGAACAACGACGTGCGCGTCGAGCTCAAGGGCGTGATGTCCGAGAAGGTCATCGTCGCCGTGCACGCCGACAAGGGAGCGCCTGACAAGTTCGAGTTCGACATGGAGGACAAGGAGGGGAGCGCGGACAGGCCCTTCTTCGTGGACGGCATGGAGCTCGCCATGGTTGTCACCGTGCGGGAGTTCGGCGTGAAGGACCCGACCGGCACCGCGGCCATAGAGGTGGCCGATCAAGAGCTGACGGGCACCGGCCTGCTGGTGACTGAAGCTGCCGCTCCCACAGACGCATGGATTGTGGTTCACCTCAACGATGACGGCATGCCCGGCGAACGAGTCGGTCTGCAGCAGATTCCCGCTGGCGTGAGCCAGGGCGTGAGTGTCGCCATCGACGCGGCTGCGGACGTGACGTCCGGGCTGCTTGTCGCAGTCCACGCCGATCGCGGCGTGGCAGACACCTTCGAGTTCGACATGGACGACAAGCTGAACAGCCCGGACCAGCCGTTCTTCGTGAGCGGCAAGGAAGTCGCCACCCCGGTGACGATCCGATAGCCCGGCCAGACAACCCTGAAAGGACACCCATGACCACCAAGACGTCCCGACTCATCCGGATTGCCAGCGCGATGGCACTGCTCGCCCTCGTGCCGCTGCTCGCCGCATGCGCGACCAGCACGCCAGCGACCTCCAGTGATGCAGCGTCGCCGTCAGCCCCCGCGACCGGATCCGCCGCCAGTGATGCGACCGTCAAGTTGCTCGAGCCCGTTTCGGGCGCCGAGGTTCCTGCCGGTACCGTGACGGTCAAGGTCGAGACCACAGGTCTCACGTTCACGATGCCGAGCAACACAAATGTTGAGGGTGAGGGCCACGTCCACTTCATTCTGGATGATCGCCCCGACCAGATGAGCACTGAGCCGCAGGCCGAGATCGCAGATGTCGAGCCCGGACCCCACACGTTGACGGCTGTACTGGTGCAGAACAACACCGAGCCGTTCGATCCGCCAATCGAGGCGGTCGTCGAGTTCACGGCGAAGTAGCAGTTGGCATGCGGCACCCCCTGCGCCAGGCGGAGGGGGTGCCACGCTGCCGGCTTGGAGGTATCGATGAAAGCTGCAGTCCACATCAGGACCGCAGGGTTCTACTGCGGCGCATGTCCCAAGGTTGTGGAGAAGGCTCTCGGGACGACAGACGGTGTCCTGGATGTGGTCTCCGTGCGGTCGCTCGGACTGACCTCGGTTCTCTACGACACCGACCGAATTGACCGCGAGACCCTCTGCGAGCGCATCCGAAGATCAGGCTTTGCCGCCGAGGTGATCGACCCAAACGCGACTCCGCCCGGCTGCGGGGATTCAAGGCCGGCGACAAAGAGACCAGGTGATCATGAGTAGACATCAGAATGAGAGAAGGCCGTCGCGGAACGACGCGGTGTCATCCGTGCGTGCGCAAATGGCGCGCGCCGAAGTTGCTCGGCTGCGCACTATCAAGCTGGCAGTCGGGGTCGCGGCTGTAGCGCTCCTGGTCGTTGCGGCACTGGCGGTGTCGATTGTAGGGTCTGGGGCCGCCCGTGCTGCGGAGCCTGTCTCAGAAGTCCCAGTTGCCACGTCCTTCCCGCGGACCGCTCGTACGTCAGACGCGGAGCCAGCGCAGACAAGTACCCCGAGCCCCGACGTTCAGCAGCTCAGGATCGCGATTGGCGTCGCCGGCTATGAGCCGAGCGTGCTCTCCGCGAACGCGGGTGCGCCCATAGAGCTCACGGTCGCGAAGGGTGAGGGTTGCGCAGCGGGCTTCCGCATCCCGAGCCTGGGTATCGAGATTGACAACTCCACGGCAGACGCATCCCGGGATCTCGGGACGTTGGGCGCCGGAGACTATCGATTCACGTGTGCGATGGAGATGGTCGAGGGAGTGCTTCAGGTCCGCTAGTCCTTCACCCTCTACCAGGCCCCGGCGTTCCCGCCATGGGGCCTCCTTCGTGTTTCTCGCACAAAGCGCACTAATACGCAGTTTGTAGTGCGCAATGGGACGGCACTTTCGGGTTACGCTCGTCTCCAGACCCGCGAAGGAGGCATTCCATGGGCGACAACCAGTCCCGTCTGAGTCCCGGCATATCGCCGCTTGAGAGACGCGCAATCGAGATTAGCGTCGCGGCGGCGTTCCACCATGCAGCCACCGAGGTGGCCGGCCCTGACACCGCCGACGCGATCTTCGCAAAAGCGGTTGGGTCGCTCGCCGACGACGCCGCTGCGGATCTTGCAGGAGGCGAGGCTCTTTCGCTCGGCGACCTGTGGGCGGTCTGGCAGAACCTCGGTGGGGACGGACGGCTCGACCTTCATCTCGACGCGCTCGAGGACGGGGTGCTTCAGTTTCACGTCGACCGATGCGCGTATGCGGAGTTGTACCGGGAGATGGATCTCGCCGATCTCGGAGTCGCGTTCAGTTGCCGCCGCGACAAGCCATTCGCAGAGGCACTGGTTCCCGGCGTCAAGGTCGAACAGTCACGGACCATTCTCGAGGGCGCGAGCCGCTGCGAGTTCACCTACACCTTGGAGGATCGATGAAACTGCCGCGAGAACTGGCCCGGAGGCTTTCGGGCTCATCGGAAGAGACGCTCGTTGCGCTACTGAGCACGTCGCTTTCTGACGGCACCACCAACATCCTGCCCGTACCGTTCACTGACGTCGTCGGAGACGAGCTCGTCTTGCTCCCAGATCTGTTCGCGCAGAAGACGAAGGTGAATCTCAACGAGAACCGCACGGCATCGCTGAGCTTCGCAACAGCTGACGGCTCCCTGCCGTGGGTGCTCGAGGGCGTTGCCGACATCGTTCAGTGGGGCCACCCCCAACGGTTCACGCTCTTTGGGCTGCGCGCCGGCGATGTGCTGGAGCGGTGGGGCGACTGGGACGAGTCGATCGAACCTGTTCTCGACGCGCCCGAGCTGTCTGCCCGACCCACCGTATTCGCACAGCGCGGCGTCATCGTCTTTAAGCCGGAGCGCGTAGTGGAGGTGACGTCATGAGGCTGGGCAGCGATGTCGCGAAGGCACTTCGAACGGTCGGCTCGGGTGGCGCTGTGGTCTACCTCGCGACGTCATCGCGATTGGGCAACCCCAACGTCGTCGGCGAACGGTTCGTCACGCTGTACAAGGACGAGTACATCCTCATCGCCGAGATGTTCGCACAGAAGACGCGCGTGAACCTCAACGAGAACCCCGTCGGCGTGATCACCCTGGCGCATCCCGTGAAGGGGCGCACATGGCAGCTCTCTGGGCCGGCGACGATCCTTCAGGAGGGCCACCTCGAAGGTGAGGTGTGGGAGGGGCTCGATGTTGCCGAGGCGCTCGCCGAGTGGGGCGACTGGGCGACCAAGGAGCCGCCTTCCGAGGTCCCGCCTGACATCCGACCGCCCGCGCTCGTCCAGCGGGGAGTGATCGCAGTGCGCGTCACGTCGGCAACTGACTTCCACCCTGACCGAGCAGGTCAGCCACTGTCCCTCACATAATCACCGGAACGAAGGAGTTTCTCATGGCACGACTCACGCCAAGAATGCAGAACTGGCTCACCGGACTGGGGGCGCACGTCGCCACAGCGACCAAGAACGGTGTCCCGGCCGTAGTCGTGTTCGACTCCGCAATCGCGGACTCGGACGAGACGCTGCGCTTCCCTCTCAGCCCTCAGCAGGCCAACTACGTGGGGTCGAACCTGGCCGAGAACCCGAGAGTGGCAATCGGCCCCGGGGGTATCGGCAGCGTGCGGGCCGCCTACCAGTTCAAAGGCAACGCCCGGATCGACGGGTCCGATCTCATCGTCACCGTCGACGAGATCTACTCGACCAAGCCCGGCCCGGAGGCGGGACTCCGGCTCGACGTCCTGCCCTACGACGACGTGCTCGCCTTCGAAACCAGTCGCTGGCGCGACAACGGCCCGCCCCGGTAGGAATCAGGAGACGTAGACCATGACGCAATCACGACCCATCAAAAAGAAGGCCGTTTCCGGATCCATCGATCCCCGGTGGCCGAAGCCCAAAGTGGTCAGGTGGCTTGAAGTCGGGGCGATTCCCGCCATTCTCGGCCTGTGGTGGCCGGACTGGCTCGGTGCCTACGGCGGGGGAGACGCTGCGTACCTGCCGCCCTTGCTCCCGCCGTTCCCGCCCCTCCTGACGTACGTGGGCGCGGTGATCCTGCTCGTCGCGTGCTACCAAGGGATCAAGGACATGGGCTACCACTTCAAGGGAGTGGTGATCGCGGGTGGGTTGTGCGTGACTGCGGCCGTGGCGAGTGTTGCAGCGCAGCTCGCGGGACTGCCCTACCTGTCGCTGCTGTTCACGGGACTCGCTGCGGTGTTCGCCGCCGGATTCTTCTGGTTCACCATCGGCAAGGTGGCCGAGATCACGCAGGAGACCCGAACCCGGACGACCTGGTGGGCTGTGCTCGTTCTGACCGTCGCTACAGCGGTGAGCTATTTGAGCGGGCTTTACCTGTTCGCGACGGGTGCGGAGATCGGCTTCACGGTGATGCGCGGCGCAATAGTCCTGCTGACGGTGACGTTCGGTCTGTGTCGCTATGGCGTGCACTGCTACAAGACGCAGACGTCGATCGGTGCCGGCTTCCGTGACGACCCTGATCGTCAGTACTGGGCCGCGGTGCAGGAGTGATTGGCCATGCCGAAGCGACTGCCCTGGGTGATTCCTGAGTACTGCGAGGGATGCACGGCGTGCGTTGGTGCGTGTCCGAGTGCGCTCCTGAGCATGCGTGACTCCACCGAGGACGCACAGATTCCCTGGCTGGACGATCCATCCGAGTGCACCGGGTGCGGACGCTGCGAGGAGGCGTGCCCGCTTGGCGGGATTGCGATGACCGGACACGTGGAGGAAGCGGCGCAGCGATTCGCCGACCGGCGCCCGCTTAGCAAGCAGAGTGCGGGCGCACCTTAGGAGAGGACGACATATGCAGGCAGTGAACGTGAAGACTCCGGCCGTAATGTGCCGCGAATGCACATCGAGCATCGAGGTTGCCGTCGCCAGCATCCCGGGCGTCATCGGTGTGACGGTCAGTGTGGCCGGCGGAAACACTTCCGTGATGTTCGATGAGGCTAGGACGAGCAGCGAGACCGTCGTGGCGGCGATACGCAGCGCTGGCTTCGACGTCGAGGCCGACTAGGTGAATCGCACGAGACGAGTGCGCCAATCAGGCGTTTGTGGCACGGAGCGTGCTCTATACCTTACCAAATAGGTAATGATTCTTGGCAGGTGCCGAGATGACGTTGAGGAGGACACTCATGAACAAGCTTGTCGTCTTTGTTGTGGCCGCTGCTCTGTCTCTGGCCATCGCCGCACCGGCGTTTGCAACTGATGCTGAGGGAGCGGGCCGCGACTTCGGTCAGCACCACGCCACGCATGCACAGGAGATGGGTGGCTTCACCGGAGCCGAGAACCCCGGTGTCATGCACAAGGGCTTCTCCGGCTGGACCGGCATGTAGCCTGATCCACTCGATCTAAGCGAGCGCCTCGTTCCCATCGCGGAGCGGGGCGCTTTCGCATTCTGACCGGAATGCGTCATTCCGCTTTCAGAAGCGTTGACCGATCATCTACATGCGCGGAGCATCCGGCCGTTGTCGCTAACTGCCGAGCGCACGCATGATCTCGTCGTACTCCTGCGTCGTGATCTCACCGCTCGCACACCTGCGCTTGGCGATGGCCACTGCTTCGTCATGGCCAACCGATCCAGGAGGCGGTGTCCCTGCGCCAGAGGTTGGATGACTTGCCGAGGCTCTCACCGCCCAGACGATCAGGAGCACGATTCCGGCGATGATCAGTGCGCCGAAGAAGAGCATGAGCAGCGCACCGAACCAGCCGTAACCGCCCATCATGTCGTAACCGTACCCGTATCCTCGACCCATCATGGTGTGTCCAGCTCCTTCAGTCTTCGGGTGCGACTCGGATCATCAGCGCCCGTACCATTCCTCATGCCAAGCCTGCATGTTCTCAATCTCCGTGCTTTGCGCCTCGATGATCGAGGACGTCAGTCCACGCATCTCGGGCCTACCGGAAGCACCGCCGGCCATCTGAGACATCATGATCGCGGTCTGGTGGTGCGGGATCATCGCCTCGATGAACGCCTTGTCGAACGGCTCCGCGACTTCGAGATCCGCCATGTCCATAGCGCCGGCGCCCATCATGCCGCCCATCATCGGTGACGAACCGCCGACATCAGGGACAGGGACACCGAACCACTCCCGGTACCACGTCCGCATCTGTGCGTTCTCGGCGGTCTGAGTCCGCTTGATGTTCGCCGCAAGCTGCTTGATCTCGGGATGCTCTGCACGCGTGAGCGCCAGTTCCGCCATTTCGATCGCATCGTCGTGGTGAGGAATCATCTGCTCGATGAACATGGCGTCCATCCCGCTCGCGGTTGCCGTTCCAACAGGGCGGACAGGTTGGTAGTACGCTGCGGTCACAATGATCCCGGTCAGGCCGACGATGACAAGGCCTCCGGAGGTCAACGACGACCTGCTGCACCGTGGTCATCCTCAGCGGATGGCATGTCGGATCTCCTCATACTCGGAGGTGCTTATCTTGGCCCCGTGCCAATTGCCGGCGTGCGATCTCGATCGGATCAGGTCCACCTGTAGTCGGTGTCACAGTACGTCCCGCATGCCCCAAGCCATGCATGTCGGCTTCTTCCCAGAGACTCATCGGCGTGAACTGCAAACCAAACTGCAAACGCGCTAGACACAACAGGACGCTTCTGGACGTTGCCAGACGAAACGAGCCTTCGGAATATGCCCAGCTAGATGGCACTAAAGGTGTCTAGACAACAGCAGACGACACAAGGGGATATGAACTCGAAAACCGTTAGGCGGGTATCCCCCGTCTCGAGGGTTCGAATCCCTCCTCCTCCGCCAGCAAGGACACAGAAGAGACCTCGGCACACGCCGGGGTCTCTTTACGTATGCTGGACGCGGCGGTGCAAAGGGCGCGAGTCCGTGAGGGGACATGCAGTGGGAACGCAACAAGGTGGCGGGGGCCAGGTTTGGTTGGTCAAATCGGCTGTTGCCGTGGTGGTCGTTCTGGGCCTTCTGGCTGCGGTGATCTACATCGTGCAGGGGTCGCGCAGGCCGGCCACAGCCAGTGAGCAGCCACCACGGGCTGCCGCCGAAACCACAGCGGCACCTACGTACTCCTCCTACGTCGGCCAGTGGTGTGATTCGGACAACGCGACCAGCCCGACCCAAAGCGAAGAGGGCTTGAGCCAGATCACGATTGAGGCTGCGGACACCGACACGGTCACGTTCTCCGTGCTCCACACCGGCTCGGCGCCGGCCTATCGGATGACCGGAAGCGAGAGCACCATCACAGCCCCGATCGTGGACGGCATCGCGTCCTTCGAGTTCCAGGACGAGCGCGGCTCCATGAATGCCGGGACCATCCAGTTCCTCGACGACAAGCTCGTCGTGGAGATCCGAACGACATCGGCGGCCAGTGATGCGAATGGCTCGGTCGCGATGGACTGTCTGATGTTGAGGGATCAGCACTCCGCCGATCGTGAAGTTCTTGAGCCGCAGTACACGGGACCCTTCGTGGGCGTGGTTGGCAGGTACAGGTGCGCGAGCGAGCCGACCGACATCCCGACGATTGAGATCACCTCCGTCGAAAACGGGCGTGTCATCCTCGACTTGGCTGGCACCTTCAACGAAACCGTCTACTACCGAGATCTAGAGGGTCGCATCACCGGCGAGACCGAGGTCGAGGTTCCAATCGAGGACGCGGGCGTGACGCTTCGGTTTCGCTGGAAGGACCCCGGAACCATCAACGTCGAGTGCCTACAAGGTGAGCCGACGGGGGCGCTCCAACGCCTTCTGGATGCCCCGACGTATTGGAACTCGGAGTACCTCCAAACCAGCTAGATTGAGCAGTCCCCTGGCATCCGTGTCTACTGGAGGGTGAGTTGCAGCGGCCGCCCGCTCTGGTGTTGCCAGACTGCCGAGTCGAGTTGGTGAGGCGCGACGGATAGAGCTTCGGCGCAGCGCGTGAATAGCGCGTGAGCGTGGTCATAGTCCCTCGGCCGAACACCGGCGTTCTCCATGAAGGCCACCACGTGCCGATCTACTGCGCACATAGCCTCTCCACAGAGAATATGCATGTTGTCGAGGGTCTTGGGCCCGACGCCTTTGACACACCGGAGGGTCTCCCGGCCGGTGCCTCCCGCCAGCCAAGCCCCCAGGTCGTGCGTCGTATCTACTCCTTCGGACAGGAGTACTGCGACGACTCGATCAAGGCGCCTAGGCTTCTCCGAGTCACGCCACGGGAGAACGTGTTCCGCCCCAAGGTCTTCAAGTACGTCGGCGAATATCGAGACGCGTATCGCGTAGGGAAAGAGAGCCTTGACGCGCTCTACGCGAGGCAGCACGACGTGGCGGTAGTTCAGCCCGGCCTGAAGCACGCAGTCGCTGAGTAGCGCGCCAACGTGGTCCTCTCGCCTTCGGGACCTCGAATGCACCAGAGCCATAACACCCGACTCGACGAAGTAGTCGCAGAGGGTTGTCAGCTCGACCTCGCTATATGGCATCTCGGACAGCACTGAGCGCCTCCTCTCGGTCTACGCAGTTGGCGCATGCTCCACAGGGCACGTCTGGGGAGGCCAGACATGAGTACGTCGACGCGATCGGCGCGCCAAGTCGATACCCGAGCAGCGCCACCTCAGACTTGGACATGTCTCGGAACGGAAACTCAATTCGAGCCGATCCGTAGTCATTCAGTATTTCGGCCATTGTGTTGAGGAACTTCAGGCTTGCGTCGGACTCGAATGAGAAGTTCGCTCTCGATGACTCGATGACTCGATGACTCGATGACTCGATGACCGTAGGCGGGCGATAGTGAAGTCTCGCCGGGGGGAGATCTGTAAGGTTGCGCGGCTGCTTTCGTCTCAACCGCTGTATCCAACGAAAGGAGCTCCACATGCGGCAAGGCATGACAGGTCTTCTTGCGGGACTCGTCGCTGGCGCGGTTCTGGCTGGTGGCGCGGCTTTTGCGACCGGCATGGTTGTCTCGGCAACACCCGCGCCGAGGTTGGCCATTGCACCCAGAAGCGACAGTTCTGCCGTCCAGGCGAGGTCGATCAACCCGACCCTCTCAACTGAGGCGTCGCATACACCGGACACGAGGACGCCGGTGGCGACTCAGCAAGAGGAGGGCTCCCATAGGACCGTCGCGACTCGCGAACAAGAACGTGCCGGAGACCGCACGAGTCCGACTTCTCAGCCGGCGAGGCGCCCTTCGGGCTCACGTGACCACGACGACGCGCCCCGCGGTACGGTTTGTGCTCCAACCCCTGCACCGGACCAAGAGCCTGTTGGAAGCGATGCGGGCGTGATGAATCACGATGGGCGTGAGAATCATGAAGGAATGGGTCATGAGTAGTACTCCGGCAAGGGTGGTCGAAGCGCGACGATGAGCAGCCCCGCCCCCATGGGTGTTGTCGGTCGGATACGTCGCGCGACGGGTTCGGATGAGGCGCTGCTCGACTGTGCGCGGCAGGGTGACTCGGCCTGTTTCGACGAACTGTATCGGAGATACAAGGCCGCGGTCCTCGGCTACTGCCTTGTTCGGCTTTCAGACCGTCAGGCCGCAGAAGACGCGACTCAAGAGGTCTTTCTCAAGGCTTACAACTCGGCCGGCGCTCCCGTTGGCAACGTACGAGCGTGGCTCTTTACTGTCGCCCGAAATGTGGTCATAGATGCTGCCAGGCGAAGACTCGCTTCTCCCGTGCATGTCGAGCTTCAAGCTGCCGTCGAGACGGCTACCGCCGCGGTTGACCAGAGCGAGTTCTCAGCGATGGATGTCGCCACGAATGTATTCATCGCGCTGAGGCGACTGCCGGCGCGGCAGCGCAGGGCGATGATCCTTCGGGACTTCCAAGACAAGTCCTCGCAGCAGATAGCGGACGAGCTCGAGATGCGTCCGGGTTCCGTGGACGTGCTGATCTGCCGCGCCCGGGCGGGATTCGGCAGGGCGTACGACGAGGTGTCCGAAATGTCGTTCGCGTGCCGGCAGACTACCGAAGCAATCTATCGCGAATCGGGTTCCGGGGTTACCGAGCGTCAACGCCAGCTCGTCGATGTCCATCTGGCCACGTGTCCACGTTGCAGGGCTGAGCATGCGCGCGCACATTCTCCACGCTTTCTGGCGGGTCTGGTGCCGTGGCTGTGGATGCGCTTGGATGCGATGGGGCTGACTGACATGGCCAACAGGCTTCGTATGACTGGCGGTCCCATCGTGGCCGGTTTGGATCGGTTGCAGCCTCAAGGCCTATCGGCCACCGCGAAGGCCGCGCTGGGGGTCGCCGTCACCGCAGCGATACTGGCGCCAGGTGTCGCGGTCAAGATGGCCGACGTGTCGACGCCTGAGGCCAGGACCTTCAAGAGTGCGCTCGCCGGTCAGGGCTCGCGGCCAACCACTCGAAAGATGCCAGAAGGGAGTCTGGACGAAGCGGCTTCATCCAATGCGTCGGGCGCGTGGCATGACTCTGCGAAAGCAGACGAGTTCGAGCACGCGGGCATGAAAGCGCATCCCAAAGCCATGGACGAAGGCGAACACGGCACTTCGGCCTCCGACTCTGAGCACACGGGAAGCTCGTGGACGCTAACAGACGCCACGAGCCACACAGGTACATCGACGCACGCAGGATTGATGGACACCGGCACTTGGAGCGAAACGCATTCGGGGTCAGTGTCTGACTCCCACGACAGTGCGGATGAGCCTCACTAGTACGCCCCTAGAGGGCGTCACCGGTGCGTTCGTCACGTACCTCTCGGAGGATGCCTATGCCGCCGCGCACGACGATGACAGCGATGACTCCACCGATGATGAGGTCGGGGATACGCGTACCCAGCACGAGGACCAACGCCCCAGAGACGATGACGCCGACATTCGCGATCACGTCGTTCGCCGAGAAGATCCATGAGGCCCTCATGTGCGCTCCGCCGTGGCGGTGCTTCGCTATCAGGGCGAGGCAGGTGACGTTCACAGCGAGTGCCACCGCGCCCACGATCATCATCAGGGCGCTCGCCGGCTCACTCCCCACCAAGAACCGGCGAGCCACTTCGAGCAGCACGCCCAGACCGAGAGCGATCTGCACTATCCCACTGGCTGTTGCGGCTCCTGACTGGATCCGCGAAGATCGCCCGACCGCATACAGAGCCACCGCGTACACCGACGCATCGGCAAGCATGTCGAGGGAGTCTGCCAGCAAGCCGGCAGCATCCGCGTACCACCCCACCAGTGCTTCCACGATGAACATGAGGGCGTTCAGGGCCAGTAGGATCACGAGCGTCCTTCGCTCAAGTTTGGCCGATTCCTGGAACTCATTGTCTGCGTCGCACATGAGCTCTCATTCCTTGTCGCAACTCCCGCCGGTGCAGACATCTGCCGTCTCGGTTTCAACCGTCGCGTGCTCGACCCCGAACTGATCGTGCAGCATCAACTTGAGTTGCCTGACTGCCTTCAGCCGCTCCGCCTGACCGAGTTCGCACGGGAGGACCACATGAGCGGACAACACGATATTGCTGGAGGTCATCGCCCAGACATGCAGGTCATGAACGTTCTCGACGAGCGGGTGCTCTCTGATTGCAGACTCCACCAGCGCCAGTTCGACTCCATCAGGTACACCTTGCATGAGGATGTTCGCGGCGGTGCGCAGTAGGCCGACGGACTCCTTGATCATCCACGCAGCCAGGATCAGAGAGACTATCGGGTCGACAACGAACCAGCCGAACCAGTACATCAATGCTCCAGCTATGAGTACTCCGAATGAGGCGACCGAGTCCGAGACCAAATGGAGCACCGCGCTTCTGATGTTCAGGTTCGACCCGTGTCCCCTGAGTAGCCATGCGGCTATGGCATTGGCCACCATGCCGAACGCCGCGAATGCCATCACAAGTCCGCCGGCGACCGGCTCTGGACTCGATAGTCGCTGGAAGGCCTCCACCGATACAAACACAGAGACCGCGATGAGACTCACGGCATTCAGGACTGCTGCGAGTACCTCGGCACGCTGGAATGCGAAGGTGTACCGGGGACTCGCCGGTCGCTTCGAGATGCGGAATGCTCCGTAACTCAGGCACAACGCTGCGACATCCGTCAGGTTGTGCAGCGCGTCAGCGATCAGGGCGATGCTACCAGCGAGCACGCCACCGATGAGTTGTGCGGTGAGAATCGTCACGTTGATCGCGATGCTCGCGAGGAGTCTCGGGCCGAGTCGCCCGTTCGGCATTTCGTGTGAGTGAGCCATCGTCTCCATCCTCAATCGGAGCAAGCGGCGTTCGGTTGACGACGCTGCAGGCTGAGACTACCCTGATACACACAAACATTCAAGCGAATGTATGAATGACATCCACGTGAGAGGACCCCTGTGGCTTCAGATGAAAGCGTCCCCCGCTGCGACATCGAGTGCGTGCACGCCGAGATCGTGCAACAGCTGGCCCCGCTGGTGGACACGCTCGACGGTGTTGGTGAGACCATGTCGATCTTCGCGGACGATACCCGTTTCAAGATCCTCGTCGCGCTGAGTCGGTCGGAACTATGCGTGTGCGACGTCGGAGCCCTCGTTCAGGCGAGCAGTTCAAGCGTTTCGTACCACCTGCGCAACTTGTTTCGCATGGGGGTGGTGAAGTATCGGCGCGAAGGCAAACTCGTCTACTACCGGCTGGCAGACGAAGCAATCGCGGCACTCATCGGAGAGGTTCTTCACTACACGGGTCGTGCACGGTGAGCGTTCGGCTCGACACGCCGGCCGCCTTGTACGCCGGGCTGCTCTTTGTCGGCTATGCTCTCCTTTGGTCTCGGAAGCGACGGAACCAAAGGCAGTCGACTGGGATCGATCCCGACATCTTCGCGCGGCGTCCTTCCGGCGGGCTTCAGGGCTACATGTCCAGTCTGTCACGCGCCCTGCGGTACTACGTAATACTCCTCCTTGCGGCACACTCATTGGCGCCCAATTTTGCGTGGGGGCCTCGGCAGCTGCCCCTGCTCGATCGTCCCGGGGTCGACGAGTTCGGGTTCCTCCTCGGCATGTCAGGTCTTGCACTCTGTTGGTTGGCCCAGCGAACCATGGCAGCATCCTGGCGGGTGGGCATCGACGATACCAACCACACAGAGCTCGTCAGCTCAGGTCCGTTTCGGCTCATCCGCAACCCCACCTACTCGGGGCTGTTCGCCCTCACTGCAGGGTTTTGGCTGGTGTGGCCCACATGGGCAGTGCTGACGTTCGCTCTACTCTTCATTGTGATGCTGGAAGTGCAGGTGAGATGTGAGGAGGAGCACATGCTCCGGCAGCATGGCGATGCCTACAAGACGTACTTCGCCCGAACAAGACGGTACATCCCCGGCATCTACTGACCCACAAGCATCCGCGAGGTCAGGCTACAGAAAGTCGTTTGGATTCCTCGGAGATCCATTGACCCGCACCTCAAAATGGAGATGCGGACCGGTGGCGTTGCCGGTACTGCCAACGCCACCTATCCGTTCTCCGCGTGCAACCTGCTGGCCCACGCCCACCGTGATCGCGCCTGGCGCTTGGTGCGGGTACAAAGTGACGACCCCCTCCCCATGGTCGACCATGACGGTGTTGCCGTATCCACCGCGGTATCCGACATAGATGACTTTGCCTGGTCCTGCGGCGACGATTGCGCTGCCCTCTGGCGCGCCTATGTCGAGTGCGGGATGGAGCTCACGCCCGTGAAAGGGGCAGTTGCGCCATCCATACGGGGACGTGACTCGATGCGATGACGGCACCGGCCATGTCATCTTGCCGCTGTACTGGCCCGACCCACCGTTGTTCGAGCCCAGCTCGGCCTCGATGCGCCTCGACTCCGCCTCTTCCGCGTCAGCCAAGTCTCGGAGTCGCTGCGCATTCTTCTTGCTTGCAGCCATCATCCCGACGCGATTCGCCTTGTCGCGCTCGATCTCTCGCACTCGTGCCAGACGCTCCGACCGCAGCGCCCTCAGCCCATCCTCCACGGCCTCGGCCTCGACTCGTTTGAGCTGCTCCGCCTCGAGCGCTCGCTCTAAGAGCACCTTGTCCCGCGACAGCTCGAGCCCAACCCGTTCGAGGTCAGAGGCAACCCGCGAGTTAGCTTCTATCACTCGGCGCACGAGTTCCGTGCGCAAGATCAGGTCGGAGAAGTCGTTGGAGCCCAGCAGTACCTCAAGGTAGAACCAGTCGCCTTGGCGATAGGTGGCCTGTGCTCGTTGGGCCAGCAGCCCTTTTTGGCGGTCGTACTCGGCCGTGTTGGCATCGACCCGCTCTTGAGCGGATGCGACCTCGGCGGCAATTGCAGCTACTTGTGTCTGGAGCCGCGCGCTTCGCTCAGTCGCCTTCGCAACCAAAGGGTCCAGCTGTGTAACCCTGTCCGCAGCGGCATTGATCCGAAGATCGAGGTCCTCGATCTCTGACGCGAGTCTGCCGGCATCTGCATCCGCCTGTTGAGCGTTGCTACGCGCCTCCGCTGCTCGACGCTCATGTTCCTTCGCATCGGCAGCGCTGGCTGCGTAGCAGGGCGTCACCGTCGACGCCAGGCACACCAGCAGAGCCAGCGCCACCGCGCAGACGGTCCGTGCTCGCCACGAAGAAAGTGCGGGATCTTGGCTCATTAACGACCCTTCGTCGGCCATGCCGCAAGGGCCGCGCCCAGCAGCAGAAGAGCGAAGCCTCCCCACGCAAAGCCGATCAGGGGATTGATCTTCACGTTCATCGACAACTGACCGCCCTGCGTTCCCTCCCAGACAACAAAGATGTCGCGAAGGGGTTCCGACATCACCGATGCGTCCAAACGGGTCTGGTCCTGTCTAGCGAACTGAGTCCGTCCAGGGGTGATGTCTCCGAGCTGACGCCCGTTACGCGATACACCGAACACGGCGAGGGACTTCATGTCGCCGTTGGCCTGCTGGACATCCTCCGTGACCTTGTACGTGAACGTGTAGTCAGAGACCGCGAATGTGGCGCCTGGCTTGTCGGCGACAACGGTACGCACATCTCGAACGTACATCGACGAACCCACGAGACCGATGAGGATGACCCCCATCCCGATGTGGGCGAGGTATCCGCCGGACTGCGTGCGCGCCTTCATGAGGATGTTGCCGAAAGCAGTGAACACGTCCTCGTTCTTTGCGGCCGCCCGTTTACGTGTACCGTCAATGAACAGCCACGTCGTGTTCGAGATGATGAGTGAAGCGGCTGCCAGGCCGAACAGCGCTATCGTGCTGTAGACGACCTCCGGGCCGAACGCCACGAAGCCTTGAGCGTTGGTGCCGCCCTGGGCGACCATGGCCGAGTAGACCGGGCGAAGGTTCAGCCACCACTCAAGCCCGAGCAGCGCGAGAAGCACGCCGGCCCCTACGAGAGGTGTGCGGATTCGGCTCCAGAACGTCGGCCCATCTGTCTTGCGCCACATAAGAATCGGGCAGACCGCGATGATCAGGGCATACAGCACGCCGAGCGGCCGAGCGAGCAGATTGTAGGCGGTAGCGCTCATCGACTGACCGCCGAACGGAAGCCATGCTGGCAAGGCGGAAGAGACCGTCAGATATGCCACGATCAGCGCTGCAACGAGCATGATCACGTTGTTGAAGTAGTAGGCCGCCTCCTTGCTGGTGAGCGATTCGAATTCGTCGTTTCCGGCGAACGTGTCCCAGCGATACCAAAGCCCCATCGCTGCAGCAACCACCGCACCGATGATCATCGTAAGGAACAGGACCAGCGATACGGGATCCTTCTCAAAAGCGTGCACCGACTGCACCACGCCCGATCGGGTGATGAACGTGCCCAGGATCACAAGCGCGAACGTGACGGCTGCATTCATAACGGTCCAGCGCTTGAAACCGCCCCGTCTGCGATAGACGGTGAAGCTGTGAATGAGTCCGACACCCGTCAGCCAGGGCAGAAGCGAAGCGTTCTCAACCGGATCCCAAGCCCAGTAGCCTCCCCATCCGAGAACAACGTAGGCCCACACCGACCCCAAGCCGATGCCCGCGCCGAGGAAGAGCCACGAGAACACAGTGATTCGGTCGACGATCCTGACCCATGCATCGGAGCCATCGTTGATGATGAGCGCAGCTATGGCGAAGGCGAAGGGAATCGTAAGACCCGCATATCCGATGAAGAGCGTCGGCGGATGCAGGATCATCGCCCAATGCTGCAGGAGCGGGTTCATCGCGGTGCTCACCAGGAGTTCACCGTTCGGGCCGAGCCACTCGGCAGGTGATGCCTTGAACGGGTTGTTGGGTTCCGAGAGCATCATGCCAGCAGCAAACAAGGCGAGGATTACGTTCGTGACTGCCAGGCCCATGTTGGACAGTCTGTCCATGACGTCCATACGACGATAGGCAATCCACGCGGCAAAAAGGGCGAGCAACCACGCCCAGAAGAGCAACGAGCCTTCACGACCGGCCCAGAGTCCGGAGAGCTTGTAGAGCCAGGCCAGACTGGACACATCCGTGCTGTGGTTCTCGGCCACATACATCAGCGAGAAGTCGTTGCTGAAGAAGGCCGCCACGATGACCAGGTTGGCAATCGTCAGGGCCCCTGCAGCGATGAAGGTTGCTAGATATCCTGGGTGCAGGCCGGCAACTGGTTCACCGGCGTCGCCCTTTCGCGCTCTTGATAGCACAAAGACTGAGAAGATCGATGCAAGCAGCGCCACTCCGAGCGCCACGGTCCCAAACGTTGCCATTGAGTCCTCCTGAAGCGCCTGCGATCATGCGCAGACGTCGTATGGTGGTTGGTCTAGGGTCGGCAGGCGCCGACGTAGTCGCTGTGTAGTGGAGAGATCTTCACCACATCGCCCGTGCGGGGAGAGTGGATCATCTTGCCGCCGCCCACGTAGATGCCGACGTGATGGATTGGACTGCCGAAAAAGACGAGATCGCCAGGCTGAAGGTCGGCCCTACTCACTCGCTGGCCGACATTGATCTGGTCACGGCTAACGCGAGGTAGCCGGACGCCGACCTGCCGGTACACGAACATCGTGAACCCACTGCAGTCGAAGGTGTTGGGACCTTCCGCACCCCACACGTACTTCGCGCCCAGGTACTTCTTGGCGATCGAGACGACCTCCGAACGTGCAGCGCGTGTAGGCGGCGGGAAGCTGCGGCCGCCCGGCTCGGGGCTGCGCGCTGATCGAGCCGCCTGTACAGCACGCCTCCGCTCCTCGGCCCTGTCAAGCGCTGCGACCTGTGCTTCGAGTCCCGAAAGCATGCGCTTGCGGGCGGCAAGCTGGCCTTCGATGGACTTCTTACGCGCCGCGAGACCGCGGGAAATCGCGGCGGCCTGTTCGGCCCGCTGCGCCAGAGACCTTCGCGCCTCCGCCTGCTCGGCTTTGGCCACCTTCAGGTCCTCCACCGTTCGGGCGTCTTCCTCGTTCAGCTCACTCAGGAAGTCCCACGTCTGGGCGAACGCCTCGAAGTCCGTGGCCCCGAGCAACACGTCCACGAAACCCAGAGGACCGTTGCGATACATGCTTACCGCACGAGAGCCAAGACGCTTCTGCAGCGCCTCAGCGCGCTTCGTTGTCGTCTTGAGTCTCTTGGCAGCCGCCTTCTCTTGCTTGGCCAGCTTCTGGTAGCGCTCATTAGCAGCGTTGTAGTCCTCCGAGAGGATCTCGGTCTGTTTGTCGAGGGCATCGACTTGGGCCTTGACCCTTGTGGCACGGGCCAGCATCTCGTCTCTGGGGACTGCCTCTGCGGTGGATGGCGCCGTGAGCGCAGAAACCGGTGCTGATAGCAGCACGAGGGCGACGAATACCGCCGCGAGAGAGCTGAACTTGCTGAGACGCAGCAACTGGCATGTGCGACCCACTGCCGGCCGCCGCACTATTGGACCACCAACGTACCGTGCTGCATGTCCATGCCACACGCGAAGTCATATGTCCCGGGTTCAAGCGCCGGCAACTTCACGGTTGCAGGACCGCCCTCTAGGCTCTGTCGGACGTTCAGTTCGGGGAACACCACTTCGCCGAGGCAACCCGTGCCCTGGCCGAATGTGATCTCGACCGGTTTGCCGGCTTCAGCTGAGAGTTGTGACGGCGCGAATGACCCCGAGGATGTGTCCACTGTCAGTGCCTGTCCTTCGCCCGCCGGAGTCTCCGCTGCGCTCTCGACGGGTGCAGGGGCAGCTGACTGATCTGGGGCGGACGCATCCACCAGCCCCGTCGGAGCGAGTCCCTGACGGACACTCTCCTCGGTGGCCGAGGACTCACAGAAACCGGCCTCGAGCGTCGACGTCTTGAAGTTGTATGTTGCAGTGTTCATGCCGTCGACGGCTCTCAAGGCGGTGAACAGGGTCTCGGCCGTTTTGGCCGGATCTTCACCTGCCGGCACGGCTAGCGCGATGGTCGCCGTTGAGCACGGCTGTCCTTGCGAGAATGTCTGACTGATCGAGTCACCCTCGATCAGCGGCTTGTTGGTCTGGTTTCCGACCACGAGCGCAACCACGATGATCGAGCCGACTATGGCCCCAGTCAGGATGTTGCGCTTCGCGGCACCCGTCAAACGCGTCGATGGGCCATTCGCGTCTTCAACCTCGATGGGGGCGCTGGTCGTTGAGTTCTTCGAGCGAGTGTTCTTTCCGTTGTTCTTCGCGCTTTTGGCCGTGTTTGACTTGATGCTGGCTGCGGAAGTCTTCGCGGGTACTACCGCATCACCCGACGCGGGTGCCATCTTGCGCCGAACCGCCATGACGAAGAACCCGCCCGCTGCCACGGCGATCAGAATGATGACGATCTGGGCTGTCGAGCCAGATGATGTCGCCGCCGTGGTTGAGGCAGGCGTGGCCGCCACTTTGTACGAGAACGTCATGTCGAGTTGGTCGCCCGGCTTCACGTCCTTAACCGACTTCGTATAGAAGCTGTAGCCGGAGTCCCCTGGCTGGAGCGCAGCGTCGGGCGAGGGCTGAACGATCTGGGCACCTTGAGGGATGCGCGCGCTTAGCCGAACTTCTGGGACAGCCTGGGTTGCCGACCACTTAACGCCCGAGGTGTAGTTCGTGCCGTCGAAGCCGGCGGCCTCGCTGGTCACGATCTCGAGCTGGGCAATGCGTGACTTCGTCAGCGTAAACCGGTAGACGTCCGAGCCGTTCACCGTCGATTTCGTGTACGTGAGCTCAGGGTCGGCTGATGGATCGCCGCCGAGTATCTCGCCGACCCACTGCAGAGAGGAGCCCGCGGGGACGGAGAGCTCCGCCTCGGCCGGCAGCTTCACCGACTCGGGCAGTTCGCCAGAGACAAGCATCACGCCACCCGACTGCTCTGAGTGCAAGGTGACATCGACCCGCTGCCATTCTGCGGGCTTGGCCATAGCTGCACCCGTCCACACGAAGACGGACAGCAGCATGGCAAGAGGAAGAACAAGACGTAGCGTGCGACTCATAGGACTCTCCTGACCTGGGGCTCAACGACGGCGAAGGCTGTCGGAGATCAGATCCTGAGAGCGGCTACTTTGAGGAGCGCTGGTGTGGAAGCGAGTGATGCGCACGACGTGTATGTCCCGCGGGTAAAGCCTCCCATGAGGAGCAACAGATCCATGAACGATCTGCACACGCACTTGAGCCTGCGTGCAAGTCTCTGGAGAGGACGTGAGCGCTCCGAGCCCGCACAGCACGCATGGCCGCACCCGACGCCGATACCGTCGCCACAAAGCAACAGTACCGCGACGCCGACTACGAGCACCAGCACGATGGTCAGGGTCTTAAGAACGTTCATATCGACTGATCCAAAGCAAGCCTCGTGCCTCGGTGGGGTCGCCCGTAATTTCTTGGACGAATTAACTTCAGCACGGGTTTGTGCTTCCAACAACAGCGCCGTTGCGGGCGGAGTCCGACCCCCTTGCGAGGGCGGTCGCCGAGCCTGGGCGCCTACCTGAACGCAGTGAGCATAGGCACGGGCGGTCAGAATCGCAAGTGGAGATACTATGGAGCGGCACCGCACAAGTCCATGGCGTCCAACTGCCGTGTTGGTCATCGGCAGGCAAGTAGAATCAGATTCTGCAAACCAAACTGCAAACGCGCTAGCCATAACAGGACGCATCAGGACGATGTCAGCCGAAACGAGCCTTCGGAATATGCCAAGCTAGATGGCGCTAAACGTGTCTTGACAACACTAGGCGACACGAGGGGATATGAACTCGAAAACCGTTAGGCGGGTATCCCCCGTCTCGAGGGTTCGAATCCCTCCTCCTCCGCCATATGCTGCAGAAACGTAGCCCCGCACCTCAGTTCATGAGGGCGGGGCTACGCTGCACTACGAGTAGGGCCAAGCACCCGGTCGTATGTCACCCCCCGGGCGACGTCGTCACTTGAGCTGTATGAGCGCGTCGGTGGGGGCATGGGCGTCGGTGAGAGTCGGAACGTCGTCCGTTGCGACGGGTGACTCCCAGAGATCGGCGGCGAATGCTTCGAAGCCACTGATCGTCACCGCGCCGCTCACACGGTTCGCGATGCGTCCGAGGAGTTCCTCCCGGTCGGCTCGGCCGTTCGTCGCCAAAACGATGATGTTGCGACGCTGGTCGACGCGGCCGTCCTCACTGATACCGATGGGGAACACCCAGAGGTTGTCCCACACGCTCCCGGCCGTGCGGTACATGCTGCGGAACAGCCGGCTCCCTTCTCCTTCGACGGCGCCGATGACGTTGTACGCCACCACGCCTCCCGGGGTCAGGTGCGCATCGGCCTCACGGAAGAACTCCTCTGTCGTGAGATGTGATGGCAGCGCGTCGGCGTAGTACGCGTCCATGACGATGATGTCGTAGCGCTTGTCGCTCGCGTTCAGGAATCGCCTGCCATCTTCGGCGACCACTCTGATACGAGGGTCGCGCACGAGTTCGAAGTGATCGTAGGCGACGTCGACCACGACCGGGTCGATCTCGGCGACATCGATCTGCATCTGCGGGTAATCGCGCCACATCCGCTTCACGAGCGAGCCTCCGCCCAGTCCTACGATCAACACCGATCTCGCATCGGGCTTCGCGGCAAGCGCCAAGTGCAGGTACTGCGGGTACGCGAAGCTCGTCTCGTAGGGATCGTCCAAAAACATCGCGCTCTGGTGACTCCGGTCGAACCGCAGGTGGCGTTCAGTTGCGTCTTGGGTCACGACGAGGCGATGGTACTGGGTGTCCTTGCGCAAGATGACCTGCTCGTCTGCGGAAACGCCGGGCACCTGTGCCGCAGGAATCAGCAACGAGGAGACGCCGACGATAGCGCCCAGCGCGATCAGCCCGAGCGTGCCGGCATAAAGTCCCGCAGGGCGGCTGGAACCTCTAGACGGCGCGACCTCCGTGTAGCGCCCCGGGAGTGCCAGGGCGAGGGCCGCGGCTGCGAAGAGCAGGAAGCCTATGCCCACCGCGAGTCCGTCAAGCGACAGCAGCGGGATGAGCCAGAACGCGGTCGCGATCGTGCCGACGATGCTCCCAGCGGTTGAGATCGCATAGAGCTGGCCGGCTGAGCGGCCCACGTGGTCGACGCGTTCCCCGGTGGCAAGGCGCACTCCAAGAGGGGAGACCATCGCGAGTAGGAGCGACGGGGCGAAGAAGACGACGGCCGAGGCCACGAGCGACCCCGTGCGGGCGCCGAGGTCCGCGACGAGCGGTAGCACGCTCGTCGTAAGCCGCGGCACCAGGACGGTGAAGAGCCCGGCCGTCGCGATGATGGGGGCGAGCATGCGGGTCGAGCCAAACCGGTCCGCGACCTGCCCCCCCGCCCAGTACCCCAGCGACAACGCCACCATCACGATTGAAATGACGGCACCCCATACGAAGAGCGAACTGCCCAGGGCGGGAGCGAGCAGGCGCGCGGCTATGAACTCGAGCCCCATCAGTGCTGCCCCGCACGCGAAGACGACGATCTCGAGCATGTGACCCCCCTGTCACGAACGCGGAGCGTGGCCGATGTGTTCTCTGCCCGTCGCGTCATGGCACATGTACCCATGCGAACGCCTGCTCGGCGTCATTACGTGACGTGCAGGCGGGCGGTTCGGGCGAAGCCGGGCGTTCGAATTCCTTTGCCCCCGCCGACACCCGAGAACCCCACGCGGATCGATCAGCTCGTGATCGTTAACGGGGTGCGCGGTCTCGCGCGCATCCTGTACCGCCTAGTCTTGCTTGCGGCGCTTCGCCTCCAGACCGTCCAGCAGCGCGGCGAACCCTTCCTCCATGCCGCGACTCCAGTCGCGCAACTCGGGCGCCAGTGACGCCGCGAGCGGGGTGACCTCGGCTGCGCCGACGACCTCATCGTCAGCCGGCCCACTCCATGAGCCGCCCTGCCCCGAGGACAGTAGGTACCAGCCCGCCGTGTACGCGAAGATCGCGTGCGCGGCATCCACGAGGTCCTGACCCTCGAAGCCCGCCGAGCGCAGGATCGCGAGCGGCGACTCAAGCATCTGAAGCGATTCCGCGGTGTTGTACGTCCTACCAAGGAACAGCCAGCCGGCCTTCGGGTGCGCCGCGATGGCTCGGCCGGCGGAGGCAGGCCCGGACATCATCACGGCCCTCCAGTCGGTTGCGGCGTCCGCAACCGGCAAGGCCGGCCCGGTCTCCTCGATGATTCGCGCGGCCACGGCATCGAGAATGGCGTCCTTGTTTGGGAAGTAGTGGTACAGCGCCATCGCCTCAACGTCGAGCGCCTCACCCAGGCGGCGCATGGTGAGCCGCTCCGCGCCCTCGTTGTCGAGCAACTCGAGAGCCTTCTCGACGATCTTCTCCCTGTTCAGAGGCTCGCGGCCGTCCTTGCTTGGGTGCGGCGTCATGATTCGGCGACCTTTCTCGAGATTCGGGGCTTGACTTTACTGTGTAAGGGTATAGTCTTTACGCCGTAAACTATACGCCGTAAAGCACCCGCACGCAAGTGCCGTGCGGTGAAGAAGGGAGCGAAGAGCGATGCAGATCAGGACGGAGCCATCGTGCCGAGTTGGCTGGCAAGGGTCGACCCTTGATTACGTGGTCAAGGCCGAGGGTGCCACAGAGATCGTGGTGCCGGAGAACGACATGAAGGGCGTGCGCATCCAGGTCATGGATATGCGCCAGGTGGGGACGGGAGTAGAGGCGCGGCTTCAGGTTGAAGTGGTCGACTCGGCGCTCTATTGAGACGACCTGCCAATCGAGGCGCGTGCCGCCTCGGGAGCCGTGCAGCGCGGTGAGTTCGAGGTCATGACGCTCCCGGCTGCCGTTATGCCGGCGTGCGCGATCGTGGGCGTGCTCGCGGTCGTCGCTGTCGTCATGGCGATCAGGTGGGGAGGCTGGATGGGGTGGACCCTGGGCATCGTCGCGGCGATCGTGGCGCTGGCCGGCATCGGGATGGCGGGAATTCTCGCCTGGGGGCACTACGCGGGATTCCCGTGGCACTTCGCGTAGGGGACGCCACCGCCGTTTGGCGGTGGGAACGATTCTGTGAGGGGGTGTGTACAGATGAGTGAGACCTCTGTGATGAGACCGGCGACTGAGTCGGCTGAAGCGCGTACAGCGCGGCCGTCGCTGAAGATGCTTGTCGGCAGCGGTGACAAGATCGGCTTGTTCACGTTGCCGTTCCTTGTGGCGGGCGTCGCGCTGAACTATCTCTATCCCACGCTGCTCGACGCTCCGACGACGTCGCCTGCGGCTGGCTTGTTTGTCGAGACGGCGCTCGTCGTTGGTGTTGTGGGTTGGCTCTGGTCGGTGGTCCTGATCCTTACACGCGTGCCCAAGGGTGAACTCATCACGAGCGGGCCGTTCGCTCTGGTCAAGCATCCGCTGTACACCTCGGTCGGGCTGCTCGTAATCCCCGCGCTCGGCTTGCTGCTGGGTTCGTGGATGGGTCTTGTCTTTGGTCTCCCGATCTACATAGGTGTCCGCCGGTACGCGCCCGCAGAAGAACGAGGCCTCGCCAAGACGTTCGGACCCGAGTGGGACGCATATGCTGAGAAGGTGTGGATACCGTGGCTGTAGATTCGAACGAGCGGCATCAGGGTGCCGTCATTCCGTCGTCCCATCACTCCGATGCGGTGAGGGTGCTGCTGTGGTGCGGAGTGCTGTCCTCGCTGGTGTACGTCGCAACCGACTGGCTCGCGGCGATGCGTTGGGATGGCTATGTACTCGTCGATCGGGCCGTCAGTGAGTTGTTGGCCGTCGGTGCGCCCACCCGGTCCTTCGTGGTGCCGCCGATGACGCTGTACAACGTGCTGGTCATGGCGTTCGGCATTGGCGTGTGGTTCGCGGCCCGCGGCAAGCGATCACTCCGCACGGCCGGGGTGCTGCTGGCGGTATACGGGGTGGTCAGTCAGCTCGGATTGACAGCGTTCCCGTTGCGGCCCGACAGCGGCCTGTCGGCGACGGGCCAGATGCCCCTCAGCGGCGTCCTGCACAGCGGAGCCACGTTCGCACTCGTTGCACTGATGTTCGCGTTCATCGGGTTTGGGGCAGCCGGGCTCGGCAAGGGCTTCCGCTGGTACTCCGTGGTGACGGTCCTTGTGGTGCTCGGTGGCGGAGTGTGGGCCGGATCGATGATCGAACGCATCGCCGCGGGAGAGATCATCGCGTGGTTCGGCGTGCTCGAACGGTCGAACATATACGGGGCGCTGTTGTGGGTGGCGGTGTTCGCGGTGACGCTGATTCGCACCGCACCCGTGCCGAGTCGCAGCGGTGCCGTATCCGCCGAGTCGACCAAGAAGGTCCTGGTGCTGAACGGAAGCCCGCACAAGGGTGGGGCAACCTACAACGCATCACGCATGTTTCTGGACCGGCTCGAGTCCTACGGCGACGTGGAGGGCGAGATCGTCACCCTGAGTGACTACAGACTCGGCGTGTGCCGGGGGTGCAAAGTATGCTTCGACTATGGCGAGGAGCGCTGCCCGCTGAAGGACGACCGGGATGTGCTTATCGGGAAGATGGCGGCAGCCGACGCGGTCGTGTTCGCATCGCCGAACTACTCGTGGGACGTCCCCGGCGCCATGAAGGTATTCCTCGATCGGCTCGGGTTCGCGTTCCATCGACCGCGCTTCCACGGCAAGTTGGCGAGCTCGATCGTGGTCCAAGGGATGTTTCGCGGCGGCAAGATTCGCGACTACCTGGAGTTCGTTGCCGGCGGGCTCGGGTTCCGGGTGGTGAAGGGTTCCGTCATGCGCACGCTCGAGCCAATGAGCGAGGCGGCGTTGCTCAAGATGGACAAGGCTCTAACCGACCAGAGCAAACGCTTTCACGAAGGACTCCTGAAGCCCGCGTTTCCCGCGCCGTCGCTACTCCAGCTCGTGATGTTCCGGGCGTCTCGGACCGGCGTTCGTAACAGCGCCCCAAAGGACAAGCGTGACTACGCGTACTTCGGAGAGCAGGGCTGGTTCGAGTCCGCCTTCTACTACCCGGTACATCTGGGAGCGTTCAAGAGGGCGGTCGGACGATTCGCCGATTGGTTCACGATGCGGGCGAGGTTGTTCGACGTCGCGGAGGACTAATCGACCTCAGATTCTGTCCGTGACGAGCCCCTGGATGAGCGCCGCAAGGCCGGCTTCGAAGTCCGCGGCCCAGTCGCCGAGTCCCTCCGGATGTTCCATCACCTTGAACATCGCAGGGAACTCCTCGGGCGTGAGCTCGGTGTAGTCGCCCTCGCGCTCATCGGAATACTCCGTGTCGTTCACGTGGTTCGCATACATCGTGGTGACCCCCACGGCGTACTGGCCGATGACGTTGACCGTCTGCATCGCCTGGGCCGGTGGCATGCCGGCGTCCGAGAGGATCTGCAACAGCTTCTCGACAGGCCGCAACTGGGTGGGCGTCCGCATCGAGCGGCTCATCACGATGATGGCGGCGCGCGGATGATTGAGCAGCGCGTCGCGGATTGCGTAAGCGATGTTGGCCACCCGCGCCTCGACGGTCGCGGTCGGGTCATCGTCGGAGAGGTCGACCTCGCGCATTCCCGCGTCGAGAATCAGGTCATACAGAGCCGATTTGTCTGGCACGTGGTAGTACAGAGACATCGTGCCAACGCCCAGTTCGGTCGCAAGCCTGCGCATCGATAGCGCGTCGAGGCCATCGCGGTCGACGATGGTCATAGCTGCGGAGACGATCTGATCACGGGTAAGGGTCGGTGTGTTGGCCTTGCGGGGCACCATTTCGGACTCCTAGCGGATGTTGAGCGCTGTGGGGCGAAGCGGCCGGATAGACTCATCGTACAGCGTACTACTGGGCTGCCGCACGTCCGCGACCACCGTGGATTCCCTTCGTGAGGTGGAGCCCGTATCGGGGGCGAGTACATCGCTCACACCGGAGCCGCGCACAAACATGCTCTTGCGGTTCAGGAACACCACGACCGCCGCTGCCACCGCGAAGAGCACGAAGTCCCACGGCTGCGCATCCGGCCAGATCGGGTTGTTCATCATGAAGTGGCAGAAGAACGCGACGAGCAGGCTCCCTCGCGCCGAGTTAAACATGGCCGTCAGGATGATCGTGATTGCCATGACTCCGACGAAGAATCCGCCGAATGACCAACTGCTCTGTGGGGTGCCGCTGAGGAAGAATGCCGGCATGTGCCACACGGCCCAGATCGCTCCGAGGATAAGGGATGCGACAAACGGCGAGAAACGACGCTGCAGCAGCGGCAGGGCAAGGCCTCGCCAGCCCAACTCCTCGATCGGACCGATGACGAGTGCTGTTGCAAGCGCCGGGATCGCAGCGTACCAAGGCGTGAACGGGAAGGGAGCGGGGAAGGTGCCCTTGAGCGTTGCGCCGGCGTAGAAGATCGCCGGGATGCCCAGGAGCAGGAACGTCCACCAGGGAGCGGGCATGCGCCACAGGGTGAAGCGGCGCAGGAAACTGCCGAGGCCGTTCAGCCCGTAGTGCCGCAGGACGAGTCCTACGCCGGCGAACGCCGGAGCCCATGCCGCGAGGATGAAGAATGGGTTGGTGTAGCCCATCGGGCCGAAGATGGGCGCGAGCTGATCCTGGAATGCGACGAATGCCCCGGCGATTCCCCAGCACTGGACGAACGTAATCGCGAAGAACCACCACAACGTGCGAGGCGTCATCGCCTTCCGGGCGGGGCTGGTGCTCATGTCTGGCTCCTTTATCGTACGGTGTACTTTAACTGACATTGCTATTTATCGGACACCGTACGATAAATGTCAAGAGGTCTCTTCGATTCGTGGGCGCTGCATCACGGAGTCCCCTGGTTCGTGTGAATAATGTTTGACCACACGTCTAGATAGTTTTACATTCGGGTATGTCAAACATATCTGACATCGCTGGGAGGCTGCCATGTCGTTCGAAGAGAAGATCACGTGGGTGAACGCGACCACAACGGTCATCGTGATGGCGGTGTACGCCTGGATCGTTGGCGGCCAGATCGTCACAACCCCCGTCACGGATATCGCCTATCAGCGGCCGATGGTTGTCGCGCTGGTCGCGATCATCGCTCTAACGATTGCCGGCGCGATTCTCACCGCGATCGGTTCAGCGATCTCAGCCGAGATCACCGGCGAGGGCTCGGTCGACGACATCGGCCGGTCGGATGAGCGGGACAAGAGCATCAGCCAGCGGGGCGATCTGGTGGGCTACTACGTTTCTTCCGTGCTGGTGTTCGGCGCGCTCGTCATCACGATGCTCGAGGTCGAGTACTTCTGGATCGCGAACGCGATGTTCGCCGCGTTCGTCATCGCGGGGCTCACGTCATCGGCAGTCAAACTCATCGGTTACCGGAGGGGCTTCTAGCATGGTGAAGCCGACCCAGGTCACCAACAGTATCCGCACGCTGCGGTTCGCAGCCGGTGAGATGACACAGGCTGAGCTCGCCGACCGCGTCGGGATGACGCGTCAGACGATCATCGCTATCGAGCAGGGCCGCTACTCGCCGTCGCTCGAGGTTGCGTTCAAGATCGCGCGCGTGTTCGACGTAGCGCTCGACGAGGTCTTTCACTACCCGAAGGAGGAATCATGAGCGAGAAGCGGCACAGCGTCTTGCTCCTCGGGGGAACGGGCCGAACAGGAGGTCGGGTGCTGACTCAGATGCTGGAGCGAGGGATCACCGTTCGAGCCATTGTGCGTTCCGCTGCGCGTCTGCCCGAGGCGGCGGCCGGCAACCCGCTGCTGGACGTCGTCGAAGCGGACGTGCTCTCGCTCACAGCCGCAGAGCTACGGGGTCACCTTGAGGGCTGCGATGCGGTCATCTCATGCCTGGGCCACACGACGAGTGTCAGGGGCATCTTCGGTCCGCCGTTCCATCTCGTGGACCGCACGCTGTCGAGCCTCGTGCGAGCTGTCGAGTCGTCGAGGCCGTCCGTTCCGGTGCGCCTCATCGTGATGAGCTCAGTCTCGGTGAATCGTCCCGCCAAAGCCGACGTTCGGCGCGGTGCGGGCGAGAGGGCCGTCATCGGCGTACTTCGCGGACTCGTGCCGCCGGCGCGGGACAACCAACGCGTGGCCGACTTCTGCGCCGGCGAGATCGGGCCGAGCAACCCCTGCGTCGAGTGGGTCGTCGTGCGGCCGGATACCCTGCTCGATGGCGAGGCTACCGAGTACAGTGTGAATGACGAGCTTGTGAGCAGCATCTTTCGGCCCGATGAGACGAACATGGCCAACGTCGCGCACTTCATGTGCGAACTCACGACCGATGATTCGACGTGGCGGCGCTGGAGGGGCGGCATGCCGGTGATCGTCAACGCGTGAACACACTGACGGTCCACTTCTTTGGCAATGACGCGAAAGGACAATACCGTGGTTGAGACGGTGCTCTCGATAGCGAAATGGGTTGGGATACTTCTCGCGGCGGTGCTGGCGGTGATCGTCCTCGGCCTCGTGCTTGTTCCCCCGCTCACACGCTGGTTCACAGACGGGTGGGGCGCGACCCAGGCCGAGCGTACTGCTCAGTTGCCGGGCGACGAGCTGTTCCCCGCGACCCGTGAGATCTCGACGAAGGCTGTCACCATCGACGCCCCGCCTTCGACGGTCTATGCATTGATTCAGCAGATGGGCCAGCGTCGGGGTGGCTGGTATGGTTGGGACTGGTTCTACCATGCGACGAAGTCATCCGATTTCGTCGACGGCTCCTACTCCCGCAGGATCGTCCCGGAACTCCAGGGCGTTGAAGTCGGCGACGAGATCGCGATCAACGATATGGTGTCCTACACGGTGGTGCAGGCCGACCCGCCCAAGGCGTTCGTCCTCGCGGCTGGCTCGCTGGAGGCCTCGGCACTGCCGCTCGCTTCGATGCCCGCTACGTGGACTGAGAACACGATGGCCTTCGTGCTCACACCGACAGGCGACGGAGGAACCCGACTGGTATTGAGGATGCGCGCCGACGGCACCGAGACCGGCTTCGCCCGCTGGATCTGGAACGGACCGCTGAACTTTGGCGGAGCGCTGTTCAGCCACAAGACCATCGTCGGCATCAAGCGTACGGCAGAGGCACTGGAGGAGAGCTGAGGCACGGCCTGGATTCACTTGCCGCGCTTCGCCTCCAGGTCCGTCCAGCAGCGCCGCGATCGACAGTCGCGGAGGACTAGGGCGACCCTCGGGCCCCGAGCCGCGAATTGTGGGGATACACCTCTCGTGTCATCCGAGGCGAGAGGCGCACATGGGACACCTCACAAGCAGGTCGGGCTACCCGGAGCTCGTGGATCGGTTGAACCGGTTTCCGCAGGGTGCGCCGCCCTCAGAATCGCTCTACAAGATCCTCTCGGTGTTGATGACCGAGCGCGAGGCTCAGGTTCTCGCCCAGATGCCCATCAAGCCGTTCACGGCGCAGCAGGCCACTCGGATTCTCGGCCTTCCCCTGACCGAGACGAGCAACATCCTCGATGAGCTCGCAGGCAGAGCGCTTCTGGTCGACACCGAGCGCGACGGGAAGACCACGTACGTGCTGCCGCCGCCGATGGCAGGCTTCTTCGAGTTCTCGATGATGCGTTTCCGAGGAGACGTCGACCAAAGGCTTCTCGGCGAGTTGCTGTACCAGTACCTGAATGTGGAGGACGACTTCGTCACGGACCTCTTCGCCCGCGGCGAGACGCCGATGGGGCGCACGTTTGTGCACGAACCGGTCCTGAGCAGCGACAACATGGTCCACGTGCTCGACTATGAACGCGCGAGTGAAGTGATTGAATCGGCGAGTCACATCGGGGTCGGGGTGTGCTACTGCAGGCACAAGATGATGCACGTGGGGCGCGACTGCGACGCCCCCAAGGAGATTTGCCTCACGTTTGGAAACACCGCCGCATCGCTCACTCGGCATAGCTACGCGCGCGAGATCGAACGCGTCGAGGCCCATACGCTGCTTCAGGAGGCCTACGACCACGGGCTCGTGCAACTCGGGGAGAACGTCAGGCAGGGCGTTACCTTCATCTGCAACTGCTGCGGCTGTTGTTGTGAGGGCCTGATGGCCGCCCGCAAGTTCGGAAGACTGCACGCAATCAGCACGACGAACTTCCTGCCCGTGATCGATACGGATACGTGCACCGGCTGCGGCAGGTGCGTGCTGGCCTGTCCGGTCGAGGCCATGACGCTCGTCTCGGCCAACAGGGCAGGAGCCGCGAATGCGAAGCTCGCGAAGCTTTCCGAGGACATCTGTCTGGGATGCGGAGTGTGCGTCAGGTCGTGCTCGCAGGGCGCACTTACGCTGCGCTCGCGTCCACAGCGCGTGATCACCCCGCTCAACTCGCTTCACCGCGTGGTCGTGATGGCGATCGAGCGAGGGAACCTGCAGGACCTCGTCTTCGACAACCGCGTGCTCTGGAGTCACCGGGCGCTGGCCGGGGTGCTCGGCGTGGTCTTGAAGCTGCCGCCCATGAAACAGGCGATGGCGAGCCAGCAGTTCAAGTCGCGGTACTTGGAGTACCTGATTGCCACCGTAGCGGCCCGCTGACGTGCCCGCCATTGGCAGCGCGTGCGGGCCGTCTCCCTTGCGCTCATGTGGCAACCGAGCCATCGCTTGCTGGATGGACGTCAGGCGGTGGTCGTGCGATCCGGATGCCATGCTCGACGCTGAGCATGCGACGGCCCCGATCACCGTGTCGGTGGTCGGGGCCGTTCCAGCTGACAGGACTCCTATGTGGTCGCGACGGTCGAGGCCTTCGCTCCGGCTTCGGTTGCGGCCTTAGCAATATCGCTGGCGGACGTGAACACCCCTCCGATTACCGACTCGATCAACTGATGTATCGCGCTCTTCGGTGTGTCTTTGGCTTGGACCTCAACGCTGCCGTCTTCGGCGCGGATGATGATGAGACCGACCGGCACGTCGCCGTCACGGTACATCTGGTCCGGGATACCCTCACGCAGGTCGATGACCAGCCCGCCGCGGAGCCTTTCCCAAAACTCCATCACGAACGTAGCCAGCGCGGCAACGCCCGCCGCGACTAGAACTGCGGCGACTGGCGCAATCGTCTTTTCCCCTGGTCCCGGCAGACCTTCGGTTCGCACAGTGGGGCTCACTCCCGCGGCCATCTTCGCTGCCGCCAGGTCGTGCTCGTCCCCAATTCTGATTCGCAGTCTCTTCTCTTCCATCGTGCCCCCCTGTTACCTCCGATGGCGCCACCTTTCCTGGTGGCGCCTGACGGGTGGATTCCCGACATTCGTAAGGGCGAATCGACAGGACAGCCGACATCGAGACCAGCATGGCGGGGGTAAATAGGCATGAACCACGCCGACCGAGCGGAGGATCCGATGTCCACTCAAAGCCCTCGATTCGAGCTTGTGAAGAAGCAAGGCGCCCTCGAGCTGCGCAAGTACGAGCCCTACGTGACCGCCAGTGCGCGGGTGCGCGCCAAGGGGTACGACGACGCGGCACAGACAGCATTCGGAGTGCTGGCGGACTACATCTTTGGCAACAACAGTGCAGCGGGTACCATCGCGATGACTGCGCCCGTGACAAGCGAACGCGCACGTGGCGTGAAGATCGCGATGACGGCACCGGTGACGTCTCAGCGTGCACGAGACGAACAGATGGAGCCGGCGCCGCCACTGTGTACGGTGCAGTGCTTGGATGAGTACGTGGTCAGTTTCTCGATGCCGTCGCACTTTCGGTCGGTCGAGGAGTTGCCTACCCCGAACGATCCTCGCGTCAGCCTCCAGGATGTGCCGGCTCGTCTGGCCGTGGTTGCTCGGTTCGGAGGTCATCTCGATGACGATGCCGTCGCCAAGGCGGTCGGAGAACTGACGGAGTGGATCGAGCGGCTGGGCCTCATCGGCAACGGTGAGCCGGTCGCCGCGCAGTACGATGCACCATGGATGCCGGGATTTGCTCGGCACAACGAGGTGCTCATCCCCGTCGAGGAGAGGTGAGACCGGGCAGAGGGGGACGGATGGCGGGCGCACTCGGCGGCAAGGTCGTGGTGATCACCGGTTCGACGCGCGGCATCGGTCGGGCGATGGCCGAGGCGTGCGCCGACGCTGGCGCCACGGTGGTGGTGAGCTCGCGCTCGGCGAGCGCAGTCGACGAGACGGTTGCCGCGCTTCGGAGCCGTGGCGCGAACGTCTCGGGAATGCCCTGCGACGTGGCCGATCCCTCCGCGCTGGAGGAGTTGCTCGCACACGCCATCGCGGCCCATGGCGCAGTCGACGTGTGGGTGAACAACGCCGGCATCTCGCTCGGCCTGAGGACTCACATCGACACCTCGCCGGACGAGATTCGCTCGATCGTCGACATCAACCTGGTCGGGACAATGGTGGCCTCGAAGATGGTCGTGCCGTACTTCATCCAACGCGGGGGCGGCGTGCTCATCAACGTCTCCGGTCGCGGTGGCCGCGGAGACGCGGCTGCCTACACCGCCGCCTACGCGGCCACCAAGGCAGGGGTCACGGTCTTCACCCGGAGCCTCGCCGCGGAGCATAAGGACAATCCAGTCTCCATCCTCGTGTTCATGCCGGGGATGGTGGACACGGACTTCTACGGCGCGGACATGGCTGTGACGCCCGGCCTGGAGCCGATCGTCGACAACATCCGGATCGTGCTCGATGCCATCGGCACGCCCATCGAGGCGGTCGGACCCGCACTCGTGGATGCCGCGTGCACCGTGCCGGGCACGGGCTCGGGTGACGTGCGCAGCGCGGGGAGTGCGGTCCGCGGCATGCTCGGCGGGTTCAAGTTGATGTGGGCGCGGGTGACGGGACGCATGAAGCCGATGTAGCTGCCGCCCAGGCTGGGTACCAACAGGGGTACGTAGCCCTGGTACGGAGGTCCGAGCAAGTGGAGCCGATCAGCGTCATCGATGCAGTCGTGCGTATGGCGGCGGCGACGGCTGCGGGCTTCTTGATAGGTTTCGAGCGCGAACGGCTCGACAAGGTCGCGGGCATTCGCACCCTGGCACTCGTCTCGTGCGGAAGCGCGGTGTTCGTCTTGACGGCGGGCCTCAGCGTTCCTGTCGAGTCCGCGCGCATCGCCGCGGGCATCGCTACCGGTATCGGGTTCATCGGCGCCGGCGTGGTCATTCAAGACCGGGGGCAGGTGCTGGGGATTACCACCGCGGCGACCGTGTGGATTGCCGCCGCGCTGGGAGTCTCCGCCGGGATGGGGCAGTATCTCGTCGTCGGGTTCGGGACGGTGCTCACGCTGTTCGTACTGGAGGTGCTGGGCCTCATCGATCTGAGCCACATGCGGAAAGATTCGCGCCTCTACGAGGTTGTCTACGACTCTTCGATAGTGGACCCGAACTCGGTGTCGACGCCGCTCATCGAAGCTGGTCTCGGCTTGACCCTGGTGAGCTTGAAGTGGTCCGAAGAATCCACCGAGGTGTCATGGCGTGCGGTGGGACGCCTCAGCGAGCACCGGGCAGGCATTGCCGCGCTCGCCGAGAGCCCCTCGGTCACGTCGCTGACGATGAGGGACTGAGGGCGCGGCTATAGTCACGCCTCGGTCGCGCGGCGATGGGACTGGATACCGTGACGCTACGGTGTGGTTTCCTCCGCTGGCGGCGGGACTACGACGTCGACGTCCGGGGCTTCTTGCGGCGGCGTCTGCGGCTGAGTCTGCTCGGGGGGTACGACGATGATCGTGTCGTCATCCTGCGTGAGTGGAGAAGCCGAACTCCAGAACAGCCACCACGCGACGAGTAGAACGAGGATGGCCAGGACGACGCCGAGGACCCAAGCACCGTAGCTGGTGCTCTCACGTTCGTGAATGACATCCGTCATGATGCACTCCCTCCATCTGCGATGGACAACCGAGAGAGTCCCACTTTTGGCTGATACCCTCATCCGCCGAGAATCAGCCAGCCGGCCAAACCGATCAATCAGTCGCCGCAGCGACCAGTGCGTCGAGCGCGCGAACCGACGGTATCGCCCGAAGCAGCACTCCCAGCACGGCGATGAGCGCACCCGAGATCGCGAACCAGGGAGCGACGCCGGTCTTCTCGGCCAGCGGGCCTGCGAACGCCAGCCCGATCGGGGCAACGAGCATCGTCATCGTCATGTACAGCGACATGACGCGGCCCAGCTTCGCCGGATCGATTAGGGTCTGGAACATCGCGGTCAGCGGCGCGCCGAACATCGGTGCCGAGACGCCCATCGCAACGCACAGCACGGCGAAGGCCCAGAAGGCCGAGGACGGCAGAAGGCCCGAGATCGCCAACGCAGTGCCGATCAGGAGGATGCCCGCCGCCACGAGCCGGACGCCTGAGAAGCGCGCGGAGAGGGCGCCGATCGCGAGGGAGCCGATCAGCATCCCCGCACCAAAAGCGAGCTCGGCGATGCTCGCGGCACCCGCGCCGCCGTTGAAGTGAGCGCGCGTCATCAGCGGGAAGAGCGCGTTGATCGGCATATAGAGCAGCGTCACAGCCGTGAGCATGAGTGTCATGTCGAGAAGCCCGCGGTGCTGGACGAGCTCGCGCCATCCCTCGACGAACTCGCCGACGAAGTCGGGCGTGCTGCTCGAATCAGGACGCTGCGGATGGGGAATCCGGACGAGCAGGAGCGACCCGACCGCGATGAGTGCACCGGCCACGTCGAGGGCGAACACGACCGGCATCGACAGGGTTGCGATGAGCAGCGCTCCCAGCACGGGGCCGGCCATGGCCACGCCCGAGCCGAGGAAGAAGTTCCACCCGGCCACGCGCATCAGATGCTCGGCGGGCACGTACATCGGCACCGCCGCCTGACTTGCCGGGGTGTGGAACGCGGCGCCCAGAGCGCGCGCGGCGATGATCGCAATCACCGCGGCGGTCGACGGCGTCCCCGCCGCGAACAGGGCGATGAGCACGATGCTTGTGCCGGCGACGAACAGGTCGGCGGCGATGATGGTGAGCCGGCGGTCCCATCGGTCGACGAAGGGTCCGGCGACAGGTCCGAGAAGCGCTTGCGGCAGGATGGCGGCGATCGAGGCGTACGCCAGGACCGTAGCCGAGCCGGTCTCGGCGGTGAGCCACCACACGAGCGCGAAGTTGATCGCGGCACTGCCGAGCAGCGAAAACGCCTGCCCGGTGAAGATGATCAGGAATGTTCGCAGCCAGGAATCGGTTCGCGGGTTCAATGTCGTCTCCAATCGCGGCGATTCTAGCATCGGGCCCCAGCCGAGTGTTGCGGGACGATGACGTCGGCGCCACGCGAGGCAAACATTGGGAAAGGTCGGGATAATGTGCGGGTATGCTCGATGCGGTTCGATAAGCCGCACAGGGAGGCAGGCCAGACGTGAGCGATGACACCGCAGGCGCGATCCAATCGAGGCTCGACCGATGGCGGACTTTCGTCTCCGAGCGCGGCGAGGCGGGCGATCCGCGTCTCGCGCAGGCCGAGGAGCAGCTTCGGACCGGCGCTGCCGATCTGATGGCCACGGGTCTCGACGCCGATGAGGCGTTCCTCGTTGCGCTCAAGCGCGTTTCCGAGGACGATGCGGCATCCCGCGCGTTCGCGCGAGACTATGCGGAGACGTTGCTTTCCTCGCAAGAAGAAGGCACCTCGAAGCCGGTCTCGGGTCGTGCGGCCACCACTGAGTTCCTGCTCATGCTCGGTCTCGCCGCAGCCGCCGGCCTCGCGATCAAAGTCCCCGAGCTGTTCGGAATAGGCTTCGGCGGCGACGGCGAAGAGTTCTACGTGATGAACATCAGCCTGTTCGTGCTTCCGTTCCTGACGGCCTTGTTCGCGTGGCTGCATCGCCCGGCTCGCCGACAGCTCATCGCCGTGTCAGGCGTTCTCGTCGCGGGCGCGGTGTTCGCGAACGTATATCCGCTCGCTATCGGCGGCCAGACGATGATCCTCTCGGCCATCCATCTGCCGATCGTGTTGTGGCTGGCGGTTGGAGTGGTATACGCCGGCGGCAACTGGCTGTCCGTGCCCCGCAGGATGGAGTACTCACGGTTCACGGGCGAGTGGCTGATCACCTACGTGCTGATCGCGCTCGGCGGGGGTGTTCTCTCGGCCATGACGATCGGCGTGTTCGAGGCCATCGGTGTGAGTGCCGAGACCTTCGTCTCCGAGTGGGTGCTGCCCTGCGGTGCCATGGCCGCCGTGATCGTCGCCGCGTGGCTGGTCGAGACCCGGCGAAACCTGGTCGGCGGCCTGGCTCCGATGCTCGCGCGCGTGTTCACGCCCCTTTTCGCGATCATGCTCGTCGCGCTGCTTGTCGGCGTGGTCTGGTCACGCGGGTTCGTGGATGTCGAGCGCGAGGTGCTCATTCTGTTCGACCTGCTGCTCGTCGTTGTGCTCGCGATGCTGCTTTATGCGATCTCCGCACGTGATCCGTATGCGGCCCCTGGGTTGTTCGACCGAATCCAGCTCGTGCTGGTTGGGTGCGCACTCGCGGTCGACGTGTTCGCACTGACGAGCATCGCCGTTCGCCTCGGCCAGTACGGCTTCAGCGCCAACAAGACAGCCGCACTCGGCCTGAACCTCATCCTGCTGGTGAACCTGCTGTGGTCGGCATATCTGCAGACCGGATTCCTGAGGGGCAAGCGCACATTCGCCGAGATCGAGGCGTGGCAGATGCGCTACCTGCCGGTCTACGCGATCTGGGCGGCAATCGTCGTGATCGCCTTTCCGCCGCTGTTCGGGTTCGTGTGACGGCTCGACTGAATGAGGGGATGCATTCCCGGTACGTGTTCAGACGATCCGGGGAGGCGGCACAGATGCAATCGGTCCATCCATATCTCAATTTCAAGGGCAACGCCGAGGAGGCGTTCGAGTTCTACAGGTCGGTATTCGGCGGTGAGCTGCTCGGCGTGGTCCGGTTCAGGGAGTTCGGCGACAACCCGATGGGCGCGTCCGAGTCCGACCTGAACAAGGTCGCCCACATCGCGCTTCCAATCGCCGAGGGCACCAACCTGATGGGCTCAGACGTCGTGGGGCCTGACGCCGAGGGGCTGGTTGTCGGCACCAACTCCTTCATCTACCTCGAGGCGGACTCCGCCGAGGAGGCGGACCGCGTGTTCGCCGGTCTCTCCGACGGTGGTCGGGTCGAGATGCCGCTCGCCTCCACGCAATGGGCCGAGAAGTACGGCATCTGCGTGGATCGGTTCGGTATCCAGTGGATGGTCTCGTTTACCGGCTCGGTTCAATTCCAAATGCCTCCGGCGTGACAGCCGCACCGTCCACGTCGCTTGCGAAGGGAGCACGCAGATGAGCAACACGCAGAAGATCATTCCGTCGTTGTGGTTCGACGTCGACACCGAGGAAGCTATCGACTTCTACATCTCGGCGTTCAACAGCGCGCCACACTCGAGGGGCGACTCTCACATCATCAGCATCGCGCGGTACGAGAAGGGCATGGAGGTCCCGGGCGCAGAGCAGATGGAGGGCAAGGTGCTCACCGCCATCTTCGAACTCGGCGGCCAGCGGTTCATGGCGCTCGACGGCGGGCCCGTCTTCCAGTTCAACGAGGCCGTCTCCTTCTACGTCGAGTGCGAGGATCAAGACGAGGTCGACCACTTCTGGGGACTGCTCTCAGCGGTTCCCGAGGCCGAGCAGTGCGGATGGCTCAAAGACCGGTTCGGGCTGTCGTGGCAGATTGTGCCGCGTCGTCTCGGCGAGCTCTTGTCGGACCCGGATCGGACTAAGGCGCTCGCCGCGACCAACGCCATGCTCAAGATGAAGAAGATCGTGATCGCCGACGTGCAGAGGGCGTTCGACGAGGCCTGAGGTCAGTCAGTCGTCTTCGCTTGGTCCGCTTGCTGAGTCGTGGCACTTGGCGCACGTGTGGGACGAATAGCCGCTCGGGTGACAGTTCACGCACGCGAAACTGCGGTACGAATGCTCTCCGCCCGGGATTCTCGCATGGCTGAACGTCGCGTTCTTCCACGACCTGCTGGGAGAATGACACGCGGAGCACCCGCTCCCATAGTGGTTTGCGGGCGCCTTGTGACAGGCCGTGCAGTTGGATGATGACGGGTGACGGAACGCCCAGCTGACACCGACGGCGTGGCACGTCGGGCAGGAGCGGGAACTGTGCCCCCTCGGGCGCGTGTGGCAGGTGGTGCACGTGGAACCGGCGCCGGGGTGGCGATACTTCCAGCTCACGCCTGTCTGACCGTGGCATTCCGAGCATTCGCCGGGGCGGTGCTTAGCGGGACGCGGGTGGCAGCCGCTGCATTTGGCGCGCCCGCCCGGGTGCGAGAACGCCCACTTCTCGCCGGCGGCGTGGCACGCGGAGCACGCTCCGTCACGGTGATCGACGGGTCGGGTGTGGCAGTCGGTGCAGGTCGCGGTCTTTGCCGGGTGCACGAACGACCACGCGACGCCGGGCTCCTTGTGGCAGTCGCCGCACTCTCCTTCGATGGTCGTGTGGGTCGCGTTCTTGGTGTGGCAGGTCCCGCAGTCCTTCCGGTCCTTCGGGTGCTCGAACACGAACGTCAGTCCGGGCGCGTGGCACGTCGCGCAGTCGCCGCGCTTCTCGTGGGGCTGCTCGTGGCACGCCGAGCACTTCGTGCCGGTCATGATGTGGCACCTCGAGCAGTAGATCGAGACGTGGCCGGGGAGGTTGGCTCGGCCTTCGTCCACGACGGCGATGGTGCTGGTGTCGGTCGCCGGGAACGAGGGGGTGGCGCCGCTGTAGATGCCGGCCTTCTTCAGCTCGGCGACCGACACGGAGTGCCCGACCTCGACGTGGCACTTCATGCACGGTCCCCGGCTCGCGTGGAGCGCGTGATCGAAGTCGAGATTCTCGACCTCCACCTGTTCGTGGCAGCGCTTGCAACGCTCGTCAGGCACGGAGGCGAGGGTGTTGCGGGGAAACGCCGTGTCCCCGCGCACGTGGGAGACGACCTCGCCGAGCGCGACGAACTTGTGCAGCAGACGCTCGACTTCACCGTCGTCCACGTGGCATTCGATGCAGGACAGGTCCTTGTGAGGCCCCTGCGACCACGCGTCGTGATAGGGCGTCATCTCGTGGCACGAGCGGCAGAAGTCCGGTTGGTCGGTCGCTCGGGCCACGGCGATGAACGCGACGCCGAGAATCGCGACAGCACTTACGACAGCCACGATACGCGTGGCCATACTCAGGCTGAGGAACCAATCCCGGGTGCGTGCCATGATCTGCTCCGTTGCGCGGGCATCGCGGGCTCGTTCTTGAGTGCCTACCCGCAGCTCACGGACAGCAATCAGCAATGACGGCGAGGAACCGCAGGTGTACCCGCCGCTGGTATGCTTTCGAAGTGCGTCCACGCCAAGGGAGGTCTCCGCAGTGTCACAGCGTCTTGATCTGCCGCATCCGGACCTGGCTGACGGCGAAATCCGCCTGCGCAGGTGGTCGATGGACGACGCCGAGGCGGTTCGCGCCGCGGTGCAGGACCCCGAGATCCCGCGCTTTATGGGCATCCCGCCCAACCACACCCTCGAGGGCGTGCAACGCTGGCTCGCGAGCGTGCCTGCGGACTTCGAGTCCGGTGCGGGCGCCAACTTCGCGATCGTGTCGGCTCGAGACGGCGCCCTTCTCGGCTCGGTGGGTGTCGAGCGTTCGTGCGACGACCCGGAGATCGGCGAGATCGGCTACTGGGTGTCGGCAGAGGCGCGAGGGCAGGGGGTCGCCACTCGGGCGGTGCAGCTGCTCACGGAGTGGGCATGGCAAGCGATGCAGTTCGCGCGCATCGAAATCACGACCCACGAGGACAACCTCGCCTCGATTCGTCTCGCCGAGAAGTGCGGGTTCGAGCGTGAGGGCGTGCTTCGCGCATATCGCGAGCATCACGGGAAGCGGGTCGACCTGGTGATGTGGTCGAAGCTTCGCTGAGCCGCGAACGGCGTTAGCGTCGGCACACGCTTCGCTTCACGAGGGGCATGGATACCACCCGCCTCAAACTCGTCTACCTCTCGGTCGCGATGCTGCTGTTCGCCGGTTCGATGGCCTTCGCAGCGGTCTCGATGACGCGCACCCATCAGGTGGAGTCGCCGGCCGCGTTCGCACGCCCGGCGTCAGCGCCGCTCGTTGCCACCAAGGCGCCCGCGACCGCCGAGAACGACGCCACCGCAGACGAGCGTCTTGCCAGCGAGACTCTCGCGGAGCTGCAGGCCGCCTACACCCACCTGGACGGCGTGACCGTGAGTATCGGTACCACTCCGGCGGGCGAGGAAGCGGTCGCCTACTACGAAGACGGCGAGATCGTCGTGAGCGCGAAGCACACCGTGGGCATAGAGAAGATCCTCGCCCACGAGATCTGGCACGTCATCGACTGGCGCGACAACGGCCGGATGGACTGGGGCGAGGACCTTCCGCCTACGCAAGCATCCGACTTTCTCAACTAGTCACCTCTAACGCAGCAGGTAGTTACCGATACGCTCTGGCACCGGCTCGTCCTCGGACACAACCGGACCAGCGGTGTACGGCGCATACGGACGCGGATCCTCACGAACCACAGGACCTGCCGTGTATGGCGCGTACGGCTCCGGCTCATCCTCGCGAACCACAGGGCCGGCAGTGTATGGCGCGTACGGACGCGAATCGTCCTCGCGCACTACCGGACCAGCGGTATAGGGCGCATACGGACGGGTCTCCTCACGAACTACCGGACCCGCCGTATACGGCGCGTACGGCGCTGTGAATGACGCCCCTCCAAACTCATCAAGGAGCGCAAAAGCAAAGCCCGCCGTTGTTGCGAGAATCAGCGCGACGGCAGCCGTCAACGCGACACTACGCCACAACACCTTGGGCCACTTCACCATGGCTTTCATCGTTGACACCTCCTCGGTCACGCAGAAATGGACACAACTCACACTAGGTACCTTGCCACCGCGCTCGAACGCAGGTTCAACGGCGCCCGAACGGTGGGTAACAACAAGTGATGGCCACTTCGGGACGGGTCGTGAGCACGTGGAGTCTGACGACAGGATCTTTGTGGGTGATCTCGAGCTACGCCCGCGCGAGCACGTCGCATTCGTCGCCGATAAGGAGATTGCGCTGACCCCCGGGGAATTCGAGATCGTCCTGGCCCTCGCCGAGCATCCGGGATGGGTCTTCTCGGCGAGCCAGCTTGCGAACGACTCCGAGGAAGGCGAAGAGCACTCGCCCGAATCGGTGAGCGTTCTGGTTTCTCGAGTCCGCCAGAAGCTCGCGACGGCGGGCCTCTCGGACGCGATCGAGACGGTTCGCGGGTTCGGGTATCGGCTGCGCAGGGGCGCCGAGCCCACCGATGCGGTGTCGGTGATGGCGGCGCGGTCGCTTCGGGATGCTGCGTGGCAACTGCAAGAAGCGGTCATCGAGGTCGAGCACTCGGGCACCGCCGAGCAGCAGGAGGCCGCAGCCGAGGTCCTCCAGAGAGCACGGCACGCGGTGTTCGCGAGTCTGGCGGAATAGCCTCCGCTAACGACGCTTGACCGGATGATCGTACGTCAGCGACTCACTGGTCGACTCTGCGTGAGACCCGTCGCCGAGGTAGCGGGCCCGATAGGTGCCGCGTGCGTGCTTCGAGATCACACAGGGTATGTACCCGCATCCAGCGGAGCGCTCCACTCCCGCGCGAGCCAGCCGCGGCCGCGCCAATCGCCGAGTAGGAAGTCTGTCGGACCAATTCCCGGTGCCGGGCGGCTGATAGAGCCGGGGTACGTATCCAGAGTACGCACGATGGGGGGAAGCGCCCCCCGGGCAGCATGAATCGAGGTGGCACGATGTCTGGGCTTGGTGACTATCCGGCAATGGCGGTACTTCGCGCCGACGACTACGAGCGGGCCAAGCGGTTCTATACCGAGGTCCTCGGACTGACTCCCAAGGAGGTCATGAGCGGTCCCACGACGGAGTCGATTCTCATGGCGGGCGACGGTACCGGCGTCATGCTCTACGAGCGTCCCGGGATGCCCGCCCCCGAGAACACGACCCTCGGATTCGGTGTTCCCGCCGACAAGTTCGACGCCGTGATGGCCGAGCTTCGTTCGAAGGGTGTCGTGTTCGAGGACTACGACATCCCTGAGATCGGTCTGAAGACCGTGGACGGAGTCGTGGACATGGACGGCGGCAAGGGTGCCTGGTTCAAAGACACCGAAGGCAACATCGTCAGCATCAACAGCATGTAGCGATTGGCGCCGCGAGCGACCGTGGCCCCCGCAGCCCGTCAGGGACGCGGGGGCCACGTGCGTCTCGGGGATAACCGATATGCTGATGCGCGTTATCACGACGAAGGGGGCCGGACGATGAGTGACAGCGTGCTGGTGCTGCATACCGGCGGAACCATCGGCATGGTGGCCACGCCCGATGGGAGCGTGCCGGCCACCGCCGCTCTTGCCCCCTACCTCGACGAGGTCGTCGCCGGCTCGAGAGGCGAGTTGCCACCGATCGCCTTCATCGAGCTCGACCCGCTGATCGACTCCTCGAACGCGACTCCCGAGACCTGGTGCACGATCGCCCGCACGCTCTACGAGCGCCGAGACGACCACGCCGGATTCGTCGTGCTCCACGGCACCGACACGATGGCGTACACGTCGTCGGCGCTGTCGTTTCTGCTGCCGGGCCTCGGCAAGCCTGTGGTCGTCACCGGATCGCAGATTCCGATTGCCCGAGCGCGCAGCGACGGCCGCCAGAACCTGATCGGCGCCCTGCAGGTGGCCGCCCGCACCGATGTGCCCGAGGTGGGCCTGCTCTTTGGCGAGGTGCTCCTCAGGGGCAACCGGGCCACCAAGATCGACGCCTCCGGCCTCGATGCCTTTGACTCGCCGAGATGCCCTGCGCTTGCCGAGATCGGCGTAGACATCGTCGTGAACCGCACGGTCGTGCGCACGCCGACGTGCGAGCCGGGCCTGACCGCCGGTCGTCTCGGAAACGTCGCGGCGGTTCGGCTGTTCCCGGGCTTCTCGGCGTCGATTCTTGCGAATACGTGCCGGCCGCCGCTCCAGGGTCTCGTGATTGAGGCGTACGGCGCGGGCAACGGGCCCTCCGATGACCGGGAGTTCCTGGCCGCCATCGAGCAGGCGACTGCCGACGGGATCGTGGTCGTGGTGGTGACCCAGTGCGTGCGCGGCTCGGTCCAGCCCAACGCTTACGCGACCGGTTCGGCGTTGCTGCGTGCGGGTGCGGTTCCGGGCTTCGACATGACCTGCGAGGCAGCGCTCACCAAGCTCGCCGTTCTGCTCGGGCAGGGGCTCGACGCCGGAGTGGTGGCCGAGATGATGCAGCAGGACCTCGCGGGTGAGCTGACGAGGTAGCTACCAGCGTGCATCGGCAATACTGTACGCAGGGCCAAGATCCACCTTGCGCGCACGACCCGAGGGGAATCACATGAGCGACCAGTTCGAAGCACCGGCCCAGCCGAGCGGGCAGACGGTCATGGATCCGCCGCCGCCACCGCCCCCCGGCACGTTCGCGACCACGCCGCCTCCCGGGCAGCCGCCCCGAAAGCGCCCCGTGTGGGTCGTCGTCGTGGTTGTGGCCGTCGTGGCCGTCGTGGCGGTCTGCGGCTGCATCGCCGCATTCGGGTGGCTCGGCTACACTCCCTGATACTCTCTACGTCGACAACCCCCGGCCGGATGCGGCCGTAAGGACATTCGTTCTACCGAGGAGCCAACCGTGATACGCACCAAGTCCGCGTTCGACCCGAAGAAGCCCGAGGACGGAGTCCGGATCCTCATCGAACCGGTGTGGCCGCGCGGCGTGCCGAAGGGCAAGGCGACCGATGCCGTCTGGATGAAGGGGCTGTATCCCAGTCACAACCTTCGCGACTGGATGCGGCGCAACCCTAGGAAGGCCAGCGGCTTTCGAGATCGCTACGTTCTTGAGCTCGCGCATAACGAGGCCGCCATCGAGAAGGTCCGCAAGCTGCACAAGGAACGCGGCGACGTCACGATTCTGACGATCCCCGTCGAGGGCCCGTGGGACATCTACGACACGCTCGCGAGCTACCTCAGCGCGACCTGCGAGTAAGCATGCCGGACATCGAGCATCCCAACGATCCGCTTCACGGCGTCACGCTCGAGACCATGCTGCGCAAGCTGGTCAACAAGTACGGCTGGGACGGGCTTGCGAAGCGGATCCGGATCAACTGCCTGAAGAACGATCCGACGATCCCGTCGGTGCTGAACTTCCTTCGCAAGACCCCGTGGGCGCGCAAGAAGGTCGAGGAGCTCTACATCAACTCGAAGTTCTGGACGCGCGACTAGTCGCCAGACTCGAAGGTGTAGTACTTGTGGCCGACGTACGTCAGCACGGCGGCGACACCTGCCGTGAGCAGCTGGCCCAGGAGGGCGGAGAGCCCGAGGACGCCCGAGAACAGCCACAGCAGAACCGTGCTCACCAGCTGGATGGGGAGCGACACCTGATACGCCCGGCTGATCTGTGTTGACAGGCGGCCCGATGCCCCAAAGACGAATCGGCCGAAGGCGAGGGTCGACTGGGGGACCGCGATGAACCACGCGGCCCACTGGACCAGCAGGTAGTAGTGGGCGCCGATCCAGCCGAGGGCCGCTGACTCGCTGCTCGCGAGGGAGCCCAGATACGGCTCGAGTGCGTAGAGCAGAACGACGAACACGCCGTATGCGAACACGGAGTTCCAGACCCCTACGATGAGGAATCTGAGCTTGTCGCCGTGTGCGTCGTACGCTCGTTGCCAATCGTTGCCTGCAGGCGCCATGTGGGCTACTATCGCTCCCGTCCGCTGCCCAGCACCTCAAGGCCCCTTCTGAGCCGTGCTCGGTGCTTGTGCTGAGAGGCATCTTCGCACATTGCCTGCGGTCGAGCGTGCGGTTCGTCGTCGCCTACGGAACGCGCCGCGTGCGCGAGCCACGGAGACCGGTCTCAAGGTGGGAACGAGTGTGCCGGTGAGCAAAGATGCGCGTCGCGTTGACCTCGGCCGACTCCTGGCGGAGCACTATCCGCTGGTGATTGTCGTGCTGACGACGATCGTGGTGACTTTACTGTCCCGCTCGACGCACCCGATACCTCCGGCGGTGCACGACGCGCTCGCGTACGTGAATGTTGCCCAAGGGATCGTCGCGAATCACGTCTTCGCGTACGACAGCGAGGTGCCGAACGCCACGCTGACGCCCGGGTACCCGCTCGTACTCGCCTTCATCTTCGCTCTTGTGCCTCGCGGCGGCTCGGCGGTCGACTGGGCGGTGAATGCTCAGCCCTTCGTGTATGCGATGCAACTCATGATGGTCGTGGGCACCGCGCTGTGCACGATGCGAGCGGGACTGGCGATAGGCGGACGCCGCGTTGCCGCGGTCTCCGGCATGTTGGCAGCGCTGTATCTGCCCTACTACTGGGCCGCGAGCGCGCACCTCAGCGACGTGTTGGGCTCCCTCGTAATCGCCGCGGCGTTATGGGTAGGCGTTGTGCTGGCGTCCAAGAGCAAGCCGGCGCCGCTCCATCTGTTCGCGGTCTTTGGCCTGATCACCGGCGTCATCGGAATGGTGCGACCGGCGTTCGTCCTGTGGCCGATCGTGCCGCTTGTCTACGTGGCGCTTCTTCGCACCATGCCTATGTCCCAGTACGCCAAACGGGCGGCCGTCTTCCTGGCTGCCGCCGTTCTGGTGATGGCGCCGTGGTGGATACGCAACGTCATCGTGCTCGACAAGCTGGTCTTGCTCAGCACGAACAGCGGTGTGACGATGCTCGACGGTCTCGGGGGACGCGAGCTGTCGCCAGAAGAGGAAGTGATTGCCGATCGCGCAGAAGCCGAAGGCCGGGACCCCTGGACCGCTGCTGCGAGATATCGGGCGCGCACATACTTCGAAGAGGCGCCGGTCGAGTTCATCGAATGGAGGAACCTCGAGGTCTGGCTGGCGGTCAAGTTCCCGTGGAACGCGGTGGCCGACGCACATTGGGAGCACGCCAATCACTATGACGAGAAGCGCATCGACTACGGTGACTTCTCGGGTACGCCCAGCGATGCACTACTGCGCCAGCAAGACTGGATCACGTGGTTCCACAGTGCTGCGCTTGTATTCGCACTCGTGGGGGTGGTGTTCGCCCGGTACTCAAGAAGACTACTTATCTGCGCGTCGTTGCCGCTCTACACCATGGCGGTCCACTATATGACGATGTTCGCGATCAGATACTTCCTGCCGGCGATGTCAGCGGTCTTTGTGCTGGCAGCCGCAGGAATCGTGGGACTCTACGTGTGGGCGAAGAGAGCCCTGGCCCAGCGGGCTGCGGTCAGCGAAGGCTAGCGGCGACTTCTACCTGTTCGCGCTGACGCCGAGCTTGGTCTCCACGGTCTCGATGACCTCGTCAAGCGTGCGCCGGTTCAGCAGCCAAGGGGATAGGCCGACCGAGCGGCCGCTGTCCTTATGCTTGACCCACACGCTGTGCTTCGCATCGCACGTGATCTCGTAGTCCGACGATCCGAACCGGGCCTCGCAGGCGGCCTTCAGGCCGCTGCCGCCATCGTCGTAGACGACGTCTGATGCGACCTCGGGAGTACTCTTCCGGAATCGGTTGGACGACCTGAGCACGATGAAACCTCCAGTGGCAATGCGGTGCAGGCGAGCACCCACAGGGAGTCGGCAACGAAGGTCGAGGCCGGATCGATGGGGCCCTTGCGGGGCCAGCGACGCGGACGAGCCGCGTGGTGGATGCCTCCTTAATATATCACACTCAACAAATAGTTTGTAACTACTGATATATATTGCTACCCTCATCGTGCTTAGACCGCCTCGGGCCACGATGCCTGAGTTCCGAGAGGGTAGGAATGTCGACTGTCACTCGCACCGACGTGGAGAGCCAGGCCATCAGTGACCTTCGCGCTGTGACCTCCGAGCTTCACCGCGTCAGCCTGCCCGTGTGGCTGGAGCTCGGCCTGCCGATGGCGCAGCTCAAGGCACTCATCGTGCTCGCGAGTTCGGACGGGATGTCAGTCACCGGTCTCGCGCGCGACCTCGCGATCGGCGAGCCGGCGGCCAGCCAGCTTGTCGAGCAGCTCGTCCGCAGGGGGTACGCCGAGCGGCTGCCGGACGCCGTCGACCGCCGGAGGGTCGTCGTGACGGTCACTGCCACCGGAACTGAGCTTGTCACCGAGCTGCGGCAGGGCCGGCACCGGCACGTCGAAGCCTGGTTGGAGTCGATGAGCGACGAGGACGTCGACGCCCTTAGTCGCGGGCTGCATGCGCTGGCACAAGCCGCGCTGGGGAATCGCAACTCCGCCTAACGGCTATTCGGGCCTTCTCGGCTCATCTTCCGCGCTGTCCCTTGTGGGGCGCACTCTGCGCACCGCCCAGTCGATGGCTCGGCCACTGGTCCTGACGGCCTTCCGAGGTGCCACCGCAACGTACGGCGTGAGGTCGGTCGCCGTCGGTGTCTGCCATCCCAGCCAGTGCGTGGCGACTCGGAGAACCAAGACTAGGCCGACGGCGAGAACCATGGCGACGGGCTTCACCACGCTGAGCCAGCCCGCCAACCCGATGTAGACCGCGCTGCCCGCGATCGCCGCAGTCGCGTAGTATCCGCCCGGTCTGAGGACCTGCGGAATCTCACCTGTCAGCAGGTCGCGCAAGACGCCGCCCCCGACCGAGGTGATCGTGCCCAACAGAATCGCCGGCACGATGGCGAGTCCCGCGAGAAGCGCCTTATCGGAACCGATGACAGCGAAGATTCCGAGGGCCAGGGCGTCGATGATGAAGATCGCCCAGCTCAGCCGTGCGGCGGCCGAGTAGAAGAAGAATGCGATCAAGGTCCCGAGCAGCGTGATCATCAAGAGTTCGGGGTGATCGAGGGCGTAGATGCCGTAACGCTGCAGAAGCACGTCACGGATGATGCCGCCCCCGAGTCCGGAAACCACCGCGAGCGTCGCGACACCGATCAGGTCGAACCGGAGGCGCACACCGATGAGCGCCCCCGCGAGGGCCCCCGCGAATGCGGCCGCCATCTCGAATCCTGCGGGCACCTGCGCTGCGACCGCGGTGATCGGCGCTGTAGTCGTGATCGCGGACGGCAGTGCGCTGGTGATTACCGAGGGGATCGCAGTCGCTATAACACTTCCCAGATCGACCGGCGGAGCCACGGCCGCGGAGGCGGCCTCGGACGCGACATTGGCTGCTGTCATCAGGAGTGCGGTCATATTCACATCCCCATAGGGAGAACACCTCGTTGGGAATAGTACTCCAAGCAGCATCATTCCATTCGCGCGCTCGGACCATTTTGGAGGGGAAGCGTAGTGGACGTGGCAGTCGTTCTGCAGATTCTCGTCGTCGTTGGGGCCATCGTAATGGGTGTCCGGATGGGCGGGATAGGACTCGGGCTCTGGGGCGTCGCGGGTGTGTTCATTCTCGTGTATGTGTTCGGTCTGGCGCCGGGATCACCTCCCGGCTCGGCGATGCTCATCATCCTGGCGGTCATCACCGCTGCCGCGGCGATGCAGTCGGCGGGGGGCATCGACTTCCTCGTGCGGGTCGCGACCAAGATCATCAAGTCGAATCCGAAGCAACTCAACTACATCGCGCCGCTCGTGAGCTACGTCTTCACCGTGGCCGCCGGTACGTCGAACATCTACTTCCCGCTGATTCCGGTCATCTACCAGACCGCATACGACAACAACATCCGGCCGGAGCGCCCGCTCGCGACCGCGACCGTTGCGAATGTCTACGGCATCACGTCCAGCCCGGTCTCTGCGGCCATGGCCGCGATGCTCACGCTGGTGGCCGTTCCTGAATACGGCTACTCGCTGGGCAAGATCCTGCTGGTGACGATTCCGTCCTCGATCGTCGCGGTCCTCGTCATGGCGTTCGTCCAGAACTTTATCGGCAAGCCGCTCGACCAGGACCCTGTCTACCAGGAGAAGCTCAAGGCGGGACTCATCGAGCCGCCGAAGAGCGCCAAGGCCACGGACGAGCCGGAGCCTCCCCTGCCCAAGGGTGCGGCTGCGAGCGCCTACATCTTCCTCGTCGGAGTGCTCTTCGTTGTGGCGAGCGCATTCCCGGCTCTTCAGAAGATGGTGCCGGGCGCCGAGGGACTCGTGCCGGTCTCGACCACGACTGTCATCCAGCTCACGATGTTCATCGTCGCGCTGGTCATCATCTTCGTGGCCAAGATCGAACCTGGGTCCATCCCCAAGCAGCAGGTCTTCGGTTCGGGCATCATCGCGATCCTCGCATTGTTTGGTATCGCCTGGCTGGCCGACACATTCGTCGTCGCCTACACCGAGCAGATCAACGCGCTGCTCAGTGACGCCGTTACCGCAGTGCCGCTGCTCTTCGCATTCGCGATCTTCATCCTCGCCGCGCTGACCACGAGTCAGTCGGCCACCACGCGTACGCTCGTGCCGATCGGGCTGTCGATTGGACTCCCCGTCGGGCCGATCGTCGCCATGTGGCAGGCGCTCTCCGGTGTCCTCTTCCTGCCGGCCAACGGCACCCAGCTCGCTGCGGTCGCCACGGACCAGACGGGCACCACCAAGATCGGCAAGTTCGTCGTGAACCACTCGTTCATGATCCCGCTGCTGGTAAGCACTGTCGTGGCCGTCGTCGTAGGCCTCCTGATCGTCCAGGTGCTCTGACGGTCGCCTCTCTCACACCAAGGAGTGAAGATGAACACCAGTGATATCCGCGGCAAGGTCGCCGCGATGATGCCGGAGATCATGGACGAGCTGGGCGTGTTGGTCTCCCACGCGTCGTGTGCGTTCCCGGGCTTCCCGGGTGAGCCGGTTCACGCCGCTTGCGCGCAGGTCATCCAGATGCTGAAGAATGCCGGTTTCGATGCCGGGGAGCTCGACCTCGAGGGCGGAGGGTATCCTGCCGTGTGGGGCGAGATCCCCGCGCCGGAAGGCGCTCCGACCGTCCTGCTCTACGCCCACTACGACGTGCAGCCGGCTCCGATGGAGCAGGGGTGGGTGACCGATCCGTGGACGCCTGTCACCAAGGATGACGGCCGTATGTACGGTCGTGGCGCCGCCGACGACAAGAGCGGCGTCGCCATCCATGCCGGAACGCTCCGAGTGTTCGACGGCAAGCCGCCCGTGGGAGTGAAGGTCATCATCGAGGGCGAGGAGGAGACTCTCTCCCAACTCGAGGCCTACGTCGACAAGTACCCCGAGCGTTTCAGGGCCGACGTCATGATCGTTGCCGACATGGGCAACATCGAGTGCGGGCAGCCGGTGCTCACGACGATGCTCCGCGGACACGTGCAGTGCATCGTCGAAGTGAAGACGATCGACCACCCGCTTCACTCAGGTGTGTTCGGCGGGCCGGTTCCCGATGCCTTCGTCTCACTCATGCGCCTTCTCAACTCGCTGTGGGACGAGCGCGGCAACACCATCGTTCCGGGACTTCACGGATTCGACTGGCCGGGTGCTGACTACCCCGAGCCTCTGGTGCGCGAGATGGCGGGCGTGCTTCCCGGCGTCCACATCAACGGTGACGCTTCGATCGGCTCGATGCTCTGGAGCAAGCCCAACGCGACGGTCATCGGCATCGACGGGGTGCCGTGCATAGCGGATGCGGGCAATGTGCTCCTGCCGTCCGCACGTGCGAAGGTCGCGATGAGGATCGCGCCCGGCGCCGACCCTGAGGTCGAGCTCGAGAAGCTCATGGAGTACCTGCGGGCGAACGCGCCTTGGGGTGTGCAGGTCGACGTCAAGAGGGTCAAGGCGTCTGACGCGTTCATGGCGCCGAAGGGCGGTCCTGCGATGGCGGCGGCGACTGAAGCGCTGAGAGAGGCGTACGGCATCGAACCGAGCGAGGTCGGCAGCGGCGGCTCCATCCCGCTGCTCGAGACGCTCATGGGGGCCTCCCCTGGAGCAGAGTTCATCCTTCTCGGAGCCGAAGACGCTAAGGCGAACATCCACGGAGCCAATGAGAGCGTTCATCCCGATGAGATCGAGCGGATGATCGTCGCACAGGCGCTGCTCATCGAGCGCCTGGCGAACGGGTGAACTGATGGGAGAAGCTCCTGCCAAGAGGATGACCGTCTGGGGCGCCGCGTTTCTCGGCGTTGGCTCGATGGTGGGTGCCGGGGTCTTCGCGCTCTTCGGGGAGGCAGCGGCGATTGCCGAGTCGGCGGTCTGGATCTCGTTTCTGCTCGGTGGAATCGTCTCAGGGTTGCTCGGCTATGTGGTTGTGAAGCTGGGTGTGCGCTATCCGGGCGCGGGCGGACTGATCTCGTACTTGTATGAGGGGTTCGGTGACGGGCATGTCGCCTCGATCGCCGCGTGGCTGTACTACTTCTCGGCAATCATCGTCACCGCGATGGTGGCGGTCTCCTTCGGCAACTACAGCTCGACGTTGCTTCTCGGTGAGGACGCGAGCGTGCTGTCCGTTCGTTTGTTGACGACGGGGATCGTGATACTGATGGGCGCCGTGAGCATCGTGGGGGCGAAGGCCATCGCGAAGGTCCAGTCGGTGATCGTGGTCATCCTGCTGGCGGTGTTCGCTGTGTTCGTTGTGGCCACGCTCTCGCAGGTTCAGCCGGAGCTGCTCGCACCTTCGGGCTATCCGCCGCTTGGCAAGATCATGCCGAGCGTCGCGCTCACCTTCTTCGCATACCTGGGCTTTGCAATCATCAGCTTCACGGCTGCCGACCTCGACGACCCGCGCAAGGAGCTTCCGAGGGCGATGATGATCGCCCTCGGCCTCACCACAGTCCTGTACGTGTTGCTGTCGTTCGGCGTGTTCGGGACGCTCACGGTCGACGAGGTCATTGCCAACGGCGACACGGCGCTTGCGATGGCCGCGATACCGGTGCTGGGACAGGCTGGTTTTGTGATGATGGCGATCGCGGCGATGCTCGCCACGGCGTCATCGGTGAACGCGAATCTGTACGGAGCGGGCAACCTGACCGCAAGCCTGGCGCGCAACGGCCAGTTCCCGCCGTTCTTCGGCGGACCGTCCCGAGTTGGCGGCACCAAGGGGCTCATGCTCACGCTGGCCCTGGTGGTCGTGCTCGCGAACGTCTTCGATCTGACCGCGATCGCGCAGCTGGGCAGCGCTAACGCGCTCGGCATCTTCCTGCTGCTGAGCATCGCAGGTTATCGGCTGCGTGCTGAGACCGGCTCAAGCGCTGCGGTAATCGTTCTCGCTGGTGTGTCCACCGCAGTCGTCCTGGTGCTGTTCCTGGTCGACCTGGTGACCGCTGCTCCGCAGACGCTCACCGCACTCGTGGCGTTCTTGGTGCTCGCAGTGGTGCTCGATTTGGTGTGGGGCTCAATGAGGGTCAAGCGGGGGGTTGCCGCCGCGTAGAAGCGGGATACGACACACGGAGGGGATCGCATGACGAAGGTACTGAAGGCACTACTTGTTGTCGCACTCGCGGCGCTGGTCGCTGTGGCGCTGATCGGCTGTGCATCGGGCGAGGAGCCCCAGCCGAGCGCCGGCGAGCAGGTCGAGGAACAGGTCGAGGAGTCGACCGACGCGAAGCAGGCGGCCGTTGACGAAGCAATCAATTCGGCCCAGTCCGCAGTCAGCGAGCTGATCACCGTCGGTGAGGGACTCGAGACCAGGGTCGACGGACTCCAGATCAAGTCGGATCTGCAGGAGTTGCAGCGCAAGCTGACCTCGGCCCAAGAGCAGACCGGCGATGCGAAAGTCGCCGCGATCGACGGACTCTCAGAGACCTTCGACAACCTCATCTACCGAGTAGAGATGGCTGCCGGAAAGGCGCCTGCGGGCGGGGAGCTCCAGACGGAGCTGAACGACCTCGCGGCACGGCTGAAGGCCGCCCAGGCGGATCTGGCCGACGCGGCGGCGAACTACGCGGAGTAGTCCGAGCACTCCCATCGGCGAACGGTAGCCCGTGTGGCATCATGGGCTATCCGTTCGACCGAGGGGGAGCATGAACCGAGGTGTGTGGCAGGCGGCGGGCGCCTATGCCATATGGGGTCTCTTGCCGCTGTACTGGAAGGCGTTGCACGAGGTCCCGGCCCTTCAGCTGATCAGCCACCGCATCGTGTGGTCGAGCGTCCTGCTCACCGTGATGCTGATCGTCATGGGGCAGATGGGTGCGTTTCGTTCCACCGCCTTCAAGCCCAGGACGGTACTCATCTATGGAATCGCGGCGTTGCTTCTCGGCGTGAACTGGCTCACCTACGTGTGGGGCGTCAACGCGGGCTTCGTCGTGGAGACCAGCCTCGGCTACTTCATCAACCCGCTGCTGAGCGTTGTGCTCGGCGTGCTGTTCTTCCGCGAGCGGCTTCGTCCGGTGCAGTGGGTGTCGGTGGGGTTGGCCGCCGCCGGTGTCGTCTACCTCACGTTCGACTACGGTCGCCTGCCGTGGATCGCGCTCGTTCTCGCGTTCACCTTCGCCGTCTACGGCCTGGTCAAGAAGTCGGCGCCGCTCGCTTCGGTCGAGGGTTTGGCGCTCGAGACCGGCATCCTGTTCGTGCCAGCGGCGGCGGTACTCCTGCTCGCCGAGAGGGCGGGCGAGGGCGCGATTGCGGGAGCGAGTTGGGCCGGTGTCCTCCTGCTGATGGGGACGGGCGTCGCGACGACGATCCCCCTGCTCATGTTCGCCTCCGCGACCCGGAAGATCCCACTGCTGTGGATCGGCATCCTCCAGTACATCGCGCCGACGATCCAGTTCCTTCTCGGCGTCTTTGTGTTCCACGAGACGGTCTCGGCGCACACGCTTGTCGGCTTCGCGATGGTGTGGGCGGCGTTGGTGGTCTTCGCCGGCGAAGCGCTCGCGCGACGCGTCGCTGAGCCTGTGACCGCGGAGTAGACCTCAGTCAGCCGAGTCATCCCGGGGGACCGTGACGGTAGCACGTGTGCCTGCGAGTGGCCGCGAGTCGATCGCCAGGCTGCCACCGATTGCGGCCAGGCTCTGCTCGATGCTGAGAAGCCCGAACGACGTGCCGGACTTGCTGGCCTCGGGCGCGAAGCCGACGCCGTCGTCGATAACCGTGACCGAGACCGAGCCCGGAGCATCGACGGCTTTGAGCGTGATGTTCTCGGCACGAGCGTGCTTGATCACGTTGATCATGAGCTCCTTCACCGAGCGGAAGAGGAGTGCCCGTCGTCTGTCGTCAAGGTCTCCGTCTCGCACAAATCCGACCACCTTACAGGGCAGTCCGTGACGGTGCTCGGCGATGCCGCACAGCCACTTGAGCGCCTCGGTGACGCCAAGGTCATACAGCACCGCCGGCGCCAGTTCCGTGGTGAGGTTGCGTGCCTCGGTGATCGCTTGCTGGATCATCTCCATCGCTATCGTGAAGTCATCGCTCTCGACCGCGGACGCGTGCTGGTAGTTCTGAAGCCGCATGCGAGCCACTGCGAGCGGCTGACTCAACTGGTCGTGCAGCGCCTCCGCGAGCTCGCGGTATGCGCGTTCCTCGCTGGAAACGAGTTCTGCGGCGAGTAGTTCGAGTCGCTCGCGGTAGTGCAGGGCCTCCGTCTCGGCCCTGACACGGTCGGTGACCACGATGCCCTGGATCAGCACCGATGGACGCCCTGCGTAGGTCAGCGAGGCGGCGGTGAAATCGATGTCGATCAGAGCGTCCCTCAGCGTCTTGAGTTTCATTCGCTCGACTGGGAGTGAGCTTGGGGCGTTGGTCCGAGCGTAGGCGCGCACCAGGGAGACGATCGATTCGAACGCACCCGAGGATCCTTCGCCATCTGGATCGAAGGACCTGGCGCTGAGCCCGACGAGGTCGTAGGCCGAGGTCGCTTCGACTGCGCGGGCGGCCGCTTCGTTGGCGAAGACGATGGTGCCAGTCACGTCCACTACGAGCACGCTCACCGGGGCGCTCTCGACGAGCGCCCGGTAGTGGGCCACTTCCTCGCGGACCGCGCCGAGCTCGGTGTTCGACACGGAAAGCAGAATCGTGCGAGCCATCAGTATCACGGCCACCGCTGCTGCCGTGAGGCCCACGACCATAGCGGTGAACCGGTCCTCGGACGTGAGGGCGAAGAAGATGGCCGCCGGAACGATCGGCAACGAGACGCCGAGGATGACCAGGCCGGGCCAGCGCGGCAGTCCGGACGCGGGCCGCGGCGCCGCCACGCCCACCGACGGCGTCAGCCGCCAGACCGCCGCAAGGGTGATGTAGAGATACATCGCCACCAGTGCGGAGTGCTCGAGATAGACCGCGGGTGATCCGAGATAGTAGAGCCCTCGACCCTGGACGATCAGTCCGCCCACCGCGTAGCCTCCGGCGCCCCAGGCGATGCCCACAGCCACGAGGCCGCTCCACATCTGCCAGGGGTCTTCTCGGAATACGAAGGGGTAGATCGCTATCGCGATCGGCAGCGTGAAGTACACGCCCATCATCAGGTTGTCGAGCAGCGAGGCCTCGGAGGTGACGAGTCCGAGGGGGCGCAGCACCGCGAGGTACCCGATGCCGAAGACGACGCCCATGATCGCGGCGAAATCGAGTGCGCTGGCCACCCGGTGCACCGTGCGGGCGCGGACGGGATTGCCGAGAGTCAGTGACGTGAGCAGCAGGAATGCCAGCGTCGCGAGTAGCAGAAGGTCGTCCGGCGAAGGCGACGTTGCGAGCTGGCCGTACGCGACGATCCAGAACAACTGGATCGCGTTTGCGATGGTGAGGCAGATGGTCGCAAGCGCGAGCCACCGCCAGATACGGCGGTCCACACCGGTCGTGTTCCACCACACGATGATGCTCGCTGCCGCGCTCACGAGCGCGACGATGAGGCGCAGCGTGGATGCGGAGAGGCTGCGTGCCATGGGAGACATCGGGGCGAGGCACAACACGAGGTAGATCGCGAAAACGGCGAAGCAGACCACCGCCGCTCCGGACCTGAGCCGGGCGCCGCCGCTCGTCCCCAAACCCTTCAAGGCGCCCCCCCAAGGCCGCATGTATCGGTAAGGCTACTGCTGCGCTGAGATTATACGCCTGTGCGCGTCGAAGGCTCGCCGGGCCGAGTGGCCGCTCGGCATCCTAGCGCTCGATGATGCGATACCGGATCTCGTGGACTCCGCTGAAGTCGAGTACCCGGACCACGCCGGGTCCCAGGTCGAAGTCGCGTCCCGCGGTGTAGGGTCCGCGATCGGCCACGCGAGCGACCGCGCGCTTGCCGTTGTACTCAACCTCGACCAGCGTGCCGAAGGGCAGGGTCTTGTGCGCGACGATCATCGAGTATGGGCCGATGCGCTCACCGCTCGCGCCGCGTCCGGTGAAGTTGCGGCCGTAGTGCGAGGCGACCGCGGTCTTCCACGAGCCGCTTCCGCGGAGTTGCTGGGTGGAGTCGGTCTTGGCTTTCGGGGCCTGCTTGCTTGAGGGCTTGGAGGCCGCCCGGGATTCGTACGCCTTGAGCGCCGCCTGACTTGATGCCAGCTCCTTGCGGGCTCGGGCGACTTCCGCTGACACCGCGTCGACGGTGCGGGCCTGCTCGGTCTGCAGCGTCATCAGCGACTTCGCGGAGCGCGCTGCCTTGGTACGAGCGACCGCAAGCGCCGCGAGGTCCTCGGCGTCCTGCCGGCTCATGCGGGTGAGGAGGTCCCAGCGCGCGGCGAACTCCGGGTACGTCGAAGCGCCCAGCAGCACGGAGATGAAGGAGGTGTCGCCGGAGCGGTACATGACGAGCGCACGAGACCGGAGCCGGGCGCGGGCGGCCTCCTGCTCGGCCACAATGCGGTCGAGCTCCGCGGACGACTCGGTCAGCTGCGCGTCGAGCTTCGCCTCCCGCGCACGCGCCGCCTCAAGCCGCTCGACCGCGCGTTCGACCCGAGCGCGGTCGGTGGCGGTCTGGGTGGCGGAGGGCGCAGCCAGGGCAGGCGCGGGGGAGAGCCCCACGACGCACGCTGCGGCCGCCGAGACTATCGCCATCACCAATGTTCGCTGAAGAGACACGCGCATAAGTGTAGCAACCGAGCGCAGAGGGCCGCTCTTCACGTCTTCCATCTCTCGCGTTCACACTCGCTTCACAGGCGCTCCATACCGTGGGGAGTATGAGAAGGCCGCCGACCCGAGTCGGCCCTGCGAAAGGGATCCAGGAAGATGAGTTACGAGAAGACGGACCGCGCGGCGCAGAAGCGTTCGCGAGTCATCAGGTGGAGCGTGCTGGGCTTCGTGCTGGTGCTGATGACCGCCATCACTACTGCGCACCAGTACATCACCGGAGCCGGAAGGCCCGTGGGCGTGGACGCGCTCTGCCCCTTCGGCGGCATCGAGACGCTCTTCACGCTGATCTCGGGAGCAGGCTTCGTGGAGAAGATCGCCGCGAGTTCTGTCGTGCTGCTGATAGGTAGCGTCGCGCTGGCGCTCGTCTTCAGGCGCTCCTTCTGCGGACAGATATGTCCTCTCGGCACGCTCCAGGGGCTTTTCGGGTCTCTCGGCGGCCGGTTCATCCGCAGGCGCCCCGAGGTTCCCAAAGGCGGCGATCGGGTGGCCCGATACCTGAAGTACGTGGTACTCGCCGTATTCGCGGTGTGGTCGTGGCAGGCAGCCGAGCTGGTCATGCGGCCCTACGACCCGTGGGTCGCCTATACGCACTTCACCTCGGACGAACTGCTGACTGAGCTCGGCGTGGGCCTTGCGATCCTGGGCGTCTCACTCGCCGGCTCTCTCGTGTACGAGCGCTTCTTCTGCAAGTACCTGTGCCCGATGGGCGCGTTCCTCGGCATCTTCTCCAAGGTGAGCCTCTTTGGTATCAAGCGCGACGCCAACGCGTGTATCAACTGCGCGGTGTGCGACAAAGCCTGCCCGATGAACATCTCCGTCTCGACCGCCGAAACGGTCAAGGCCTCCGAGTGCATCTCGTGCAACGAGTGCGTCAACTCGTGCCCCGCCGTGGGAGCGCTCGAGGTCAAGGCGCCGGGAGGGCGCTCCTTCTCGGCAGTTGCGATGACCGGGATTGTGGTCGCGATCATCGTCGGCATGATCGCCCTGGCCACTGCGGCCGGCGCGTTCGCATGGAGGATGCCGAGCCTCGGTGAGGCCGTGCAGCAGCAGCAGGAGGAGGCCGGCGATGCCGCCACGTTCGACACCACGCTGATCAAGGGCTACATGTCGATGCAGGAGATCTCCGAGGCGTCCGGCATCCCTGCGGAGCGCTTCACCGAGAAGTGGGGCGTACCGGCCGCCGACCTTCCTAAGCCGATGAAGGAGATCAAAGAGCAGTACGACTTCTCACCCGATGACGTGAAGGTATGGGTCGACGAGGAGCTCGCCGCACAGTAGGCGAGCGCCGAACCGGGCATCAAAGGAGCCCCGCAGCGATGCGGGGCTCCTTTTCGTCTTGCGATGGCTCAGGGCGAGGGGGCTACTCCCAGCGCAGCGCCTCGATGACACTGAGCTTGGTCGCCTGTCGGGCCGGGATCAGCGCGGCGAGCACGCCGAAGACGACGCCGATGATCGTCGCGGCGATGAGTCCGTCCCACGGGAAGTAGTACGGGATCGTGAAGCCGGCGGTGTTCATCGCGTCGGTCATCGAGTAGCCGAGCCACACGCCGGCTACCATTCCGAGCACGGTCCCCAGACTCGCGAGCAACAGCGACTCGGCGATCACCATGCGGCGGACTTGCTTGCGGGTGGTGCCGATCGCCCGAAGCATTCCGATCTCACGGGTTCGGGCGAGCACGCTGATCGCGAGCGTGTTGATGAGCGCGAGCAACGAGGGTGCAGCGAGGATCACGAGCATGAAGTACATCGCGCCCCGCGTCTGATCGAACGTGTTCACCTGCAGGTCCCGCCAGGTCTCGGTGTCGTAGAGAGCGAACGACGGATACTCCCGGATGACGTCGTTGAGTTCGCGATAGACCGCACCGGGGTCTGACCCCTGCTCGGCGTTGGCCATGAGCAGCACGTCGGCCGTGACGCCGAAGTCGCGCTCCAGCGCGTCTTGCGAGACGTAGGTGGTCGCGAGCTTCGCGTTGAGGTAGTCACTTCCCACCGCGCTCACCTTGTAGGTGCGTCGGCCCGCGGGCGTATCGAGCGTCAGGTCATCGCCCTTCTTGAGGCCGTTTTGCGCGGCGAAGATGCCGTTAACCATGATTGTGCCGTCACGCGCCAACAGGCGGATGTCGGACTCGGACGACCCCTCCGAGAAGGTGAAGCTCGCGACCTTGGGGTACGCGACGGGATCGATTCCGATCACCTGAAGCGTGCCGTCTCCCAGCCCCGCCTGCGCGACACGCAGCGTCGCGACATCGCCGATGCCTCGAGTATCCGTCACCTGATCGAACAGCTGCGGCCCTGCGGCGACGGTGCCGGTCTGCAGAAGCATGTTGCTCGGAATGACGAGGAAGTCCGCACCCAGGCTCTTGTCGACGTAGTCCATGAACCCCGTGAAGATCGAGGTGATCGTGCCGAGCAGCGCGATGATGATCGCCACGCTCACCATCATCGCCGACGCGGTGACTGCCGCGCGTCCGACGTTGCGTTGCAGGTTGGCGCGCGCGATGCCGCCCTCGCGGGCGAATACCAGGTCGATCGCGCGAGAGAACGCATCGGTCACCGGCTTGACGAGTGCCGGGGTCGCCAGCACGAGCCCGATGAGGAAGACCACCGCCGAGAACCCGACGAGCGAGCTGTTGCGCGTCAACAGCCCGATGGCCGCGACGCCGATGATCGCAACTCCCACGAGCGCCCGGCGAGTCACCATCTTCTCGTAGACGTCACCCATCTGCGGCCGCAGTGCGTCGAGCGGTGAGATGCGGGCAGCCGCGCGGGCTGGGATCACCGCGGACAGGACCGTCACGCCCACACCGAGTCCGATCGCAAGCGCCCACGTCTGCCACGTGAAGACCGGTTCTCCCACTGAGAGGTGAAGCAGGTCCTCATAGAGGTAGCGCATACCGCTCATCGCGGCTGATGCCAGCCAGTAGCCCGCCGCGATTCCGATGGCGGTCCCGATCACGCCCTGCAGCATGCTCTCGGTCAGGAAGAGGCCGAGGATCGTGCGCCGGGACGCACCGATCGCGCGCAGCATCCCGATGTCGTGACGCCGCTCGGCGACGACCGTCCTGAACGTGTTGAGGATGATGAAGCCGGCCATGACCAGCGCGAGCACGCCGAACATGTTGATGATGAAGACGCCCATCTGCATCGAGGCGAACAGGCTCGTGTCGGTCGAGAGCGCCCCGACGCGATACGACTGGCCGACCGCACGCTTCACGGTGTCTTCCACGGCGGCCTTTTCGGCGCCCGGCTCGCGGACCGCCTCGACAGACGAGATTCGGTCACCGGTACCGAGAATCGCCTGCGCCGCCGGGAGCGTGACGTAGACCTCCGACTGACCGGGGATCGCCACGATGTCGAGCACGCCGACGATCGTGACCTCGGTGGTGCCCAGCGCCGAGGGGAACTCGACTGTGTCACCGACTCGGAGGCCGAGGTCCTCGGCAGTGGCGGCGGGCAGCACGGCGACGCTGCTCCACGACCGGTCTCCGGTGAGCATCGCACGGGCATCGCGCTGCGCGTCCTCGGCGTCCAGCATCCGTCCGTTCTGGACAGGATAGGGCCGTACCGAGATGACCGTCTCGGGGTCGACGCCCGTCAGGGTGACGGTGTTTACGTCGAGCGCGTCGGGCACCAGGATCGCTTTTCGCAGAATCGGCGTGGCGGCCCCGATGCCTTCGACGTCGGCGACCTTCTCGGCGATCTTGGAGTCGAAGTTGTTGTTCGACTTCGAGCTGACGGTGACGTCGGTTTCGCCCGCGGCGGCGATCATGCTGCGCTGGAGCGACTCCATGACTGCCGGGAGGATGCCGTTGAGGCCGAAGAGCAGCATGACGCCGAACACGATGGCGACGGTGGTGAGCGCCGTTCTCAGCTTGCGCCCCGCCAGGTAGCGCATGGCGAGTGTGAACTGGATCCTCACAGCAGGCCCGCCCTCTCCATGGCCTCGCGAGCCGCGTCGGCGCCTGCGATCCGGGTGTCGTCGGTGATCTTGCCGTCACGCATGAAGACGATGCGATCCGCATGCGCGGCGATGCGCGGGTCGTGGGTGACCATGAGGATGGCCCGGCCCCACTCGGATGTGACCTGCCGCAGCAGCGACGCGATCTCCTCGCTGCTGCGCGAGTCGAGGTTGCCGGTGGGCTCGTCGGCGAGTACGAGCGCGGGCTCGCTCACGAGCGCCCGCGCCACCGCGACCCGCTGCTGCTGACCGCCGGAGAGCTGGTCCGGGCGGTTGGTCGCGCGGTCGCCGAGCCCCACGCGCGCGATCCAATCCGTGGCGCGCCTGTTCGCCTCGGCAGCGCTGACACCGTCGAGCACGAGCGGCAGTGCGGCATTCTCGGTGGCCGAGAGTACCGGGATCAGGTTGAAGAACTGGAAGATGAAGCCGAGCTGCTGCCGACGGATCCGGGTGATCTCGTCATCGGGCATCGACGCGATGTCCCGTCCGTCGAGGATGACCGAGCCCGAGGTGGGTGAGTCCAGACCACCGATGAGGTTGAGCAGCGTGGACTTGCCGCAACCTGACGGCCCCATGACCGCGACGAACTCACCCTTGTCGATCGACAGGTCCACACCGCCGAGCGCGGTCACGGCCATTTCGCCGGTGCCGTACACCTTGGTCAGGCCTCTGGTTTCTGCAACAGCCACTACTCTTGCCTCCCGAGATCATCGTGCGTCGTGGACCGCCGGGGCCTGCCCCGGCGGCGTGCGGGCAGTTCGGGCACCGGGTGGTACGCCATGTCGTGCAGACGAGCCTCGGCCATCTCGAGCCATCGAAGATCGGCCTCTATGTGCATGATCGCCTTGTCGAGCAGCAGCGCCTGCGGCAGGTTGTGCGCGCCCATCGTTGTGCGTCGCATGGCGAGCTCGTGCAGGTCTCGGTAGAGCGTCGTTCGCTGAGTGCGGAGCACGGCATGCGCATCGGCGTTCTCGTCGCCGAGTGCGAGCACCATCTTCAGGAACGCCTCGTCGCGCTGGTGAGATGGGTGCACGCCGGCCGCGTACCACGCATCAAGCTCCCCGCGTCCCGAAGGAGTGACCTCGTAGATGCGCTGGTCCGGCCCGCCGACCCGCCGGGTGACCGTCTGGGCGACGAGGCCTGCCTCCTCGAGTCGGCTGAGCGTGGTGTAGACCTGCGCGGGCTTGACCTCCCAGACCGCGCGTCCACCCACGAGCGCCTCGAAAGCGTCGCGCAACTCGTACCCGTGGCGGGGCTGCTGGGCGAGCAGTCCCAGTATCGCGTGGCGGACAGACACAGCACCTCGACTTCGCCGGCGGATCCTGACGTTTTCGAGAGTATCAGGAAACTACTCTACAAGTGAATAGTTTACGCGAATCTGCTGGTCAGACGGGAGTTTCCGACCGCTACTTCACATTCACGCGCGCCGAGAAGGTCTCGACCGGGGCGGCGGTCGGTTCGAACGAGCGCCAGTACTTCATGCGTAGTTCGCCCTCACCTGCTGTCACCGCGAGGAAGCGCCACGTCTGTTCGCCGCCCGATCCGATGGCTTCCGAGTCCGCGGTATAGGCGGGCTCGCCCACCTGCACGAGCATCTCGGGCAGCGCGCCTTCGATCTCCCACTGATAGCCGGTGGTCGGGTTGCCCTCCAGCGTGATGACGAGCTCCTGGTCCGGGGCGAGAGTCACCGTGCTGCCTGAGTCGGCGGCGGTGAGTTCCAGCGGACGGGGCGCTGCACAGCCAGTCGCGATCAACACCAGAACGGTGGCGGCGATAGGGAGCATGAGGGTACGTTTCATCCGTGCATCACTCCTCACCAAATGTGCGCCCGTTGCTCGGGCTCGCGCACCATCGGCGAGCCTGGTTCCGCCCCAAACGCTTCGGCGAACTCGGGCAGGTTCGCCAGCGGCCCGTTCACTCGGAAGCGGGCCGGCGAGTGCGGGTCGACGTTCACGATCAGTCGCAGGTACTCCTCGGTGTAGTTGGTGCGCCACACCGACGCGTACGAGATGAAGAAGCGCTGCTCGGGGGTGAAGCCGTCGATCGGCGCGCCGTCCTTGCCAACGCACGAGCGCAGAGCCGCATGCGCGACCTTCAGGCCGCCGAGGTCGGCGATGTTCTCGCCGAGGGTCAGGCGCCCGTTAACATGTAGGTCGTCGGCGACGTCGTAGCCGTCGAACTGCTCGACGAGCACGGCTGCGCGCCGGTCGAACTCCGTGCGGTCGGCCTCGGTCCACCAGTCGTTGAGGCTGCCGTTCGCGTCGAACCGGCTGCCCTGGTCGTCGAACCCGTGAGTGATTTCGTGGCCGATGACCGCACCGATCGCCCCGAAGTTCACCGCATCATCGGCCTCGGCGTAGAAGAACGGCGGCTGAAGGATGCCGGCCGGGAACACGATCTCGTTGAGCAGCGGGTGGTAGTAGGCGTTCACCGAGTGGGCCGGCATCGCCCACTCGGCCTTGTCCACCGGCTCGGCAAGGCGACCCATCTGCCGGTCGTACTCGAAGGCCGCGCACCGCATGCGGTTCTCGGCATACGAACTCCGGTCGATCGTCAGGCCAGAGTAGTCGCGCCACGTGTCCGGGAAACCGATCTTGTAGCTGAAGCCCGAGAGCTTGGTGAGCGCCTGCGCGCGCGTGGGATCCGTCATCCACTCGGCGCCTCGGATCGCTTGCTCCATCGCCTCGAGGAGATGATCGACCATCCGCTCACACCGGTGCTTCGCCGCCTCGGAGAACGCTTCCTCGACGTAGAGCTGCGACACCAGCTCGCCGACGTCCGCGCTCGCGGCGTCGAGTACCCGCTTCCAGCGCGGACGCATCTTCTGCTGCCCGCCGAGGGTGCGCCCGTAGAACTCGAACGCCGCTTCCTCGAATGCCGGAGACAGTGCGCTTGCGTACGCCTTCACGAGATGCCAGCGGAGGTACTCGCGAAGCGTCGCGACGGGCGTCTCGGCAAGGGCGGCCTCGAGCTCGCGGAAGAAGTCGGCGTTGTCGACGTTGACGCTCGCCGACGTGACACCGAGGTCGCTCGCGAGACCGGAGAGCCCGAAGCCGGGCATGAGCTCGTCGAGCGCGCCAACGGCGTGCCGGTTCATGGTGAGTGTGACGTCCCGCATCTTCTCGGCGGGAAGCGATGCCTCGGCCAGACGCGTCTCGAACGCGAGGATCCGGTCTGCGGCGTCGCGCGCCCCGTCAGCCGGAGCCCCCAGGTTGCCGAGCTGACGCGCGACGTGCTCCGCGTACGCACGACGGAGCTCGACGGAGCGCTCGTCATCGCGCACGTAGTAGTCGCGCTCGGGAAGCCCGAGGCCGCCCTGGCCGATGTAGACGAGGTACGCGTCCGCGTCCTCGAAGTCCGACTCCACGCCGAGCGAGAACAGGGCCCCGACGCCGATGCGCTGCAGTTTGCGGCACAGGCTGCGGACGTCGGCCAGCGTCGCGGCGTCGTCGATGCGCGAGAGCAGCGGCTGTAGCGGTAGCGCCCCGGCTTTCGCGATCGAGGTCTCGTCCATAGCCGCCGCGAAGTAGTCGCCGACCATGCGGCGCGGGGCGCCCTCGCCCGACGGCGTCTCGGCGGCCTTGAGAAGAAGGTCGTGCAGGAGGCGCTGGTTGCGCTCGTGCACCTCGTGGAACGCGCCCCACGAGCCGTACTCGGGAGGCACGGGGTTGGCGTCGAGCCAGCCGCCGTTCACGTGACGGTAGAAGTCGTCGGTCGCCGGCGTGTTCGCGTCGAAGAGGGCTGAGTCTATCGGGCGGGGGCTGTCAGGCATTGGCTCTCCAAAAAAGGCTGGTCGCGGCGGCAGACGATATGTGCTCGAACATGGGTACCATACTGTGACAGTTATTACCGTATGCGACGGATGGTCGCACTCAGAGGGGGTACCCATGTTCGACGGCGGACTGCTTGTGTTCTTGGGCTATATGCTTTGGTTCTACATTCTGTTCATGGTCATCATGATGTTCGTTCAGATTTTCGCCGACATCATCCGCCGTGAGAACCTTTCCGGTTGGGGCAAGGCCGGTTGGATCTTCCTGCTGTTCGTTCTTCCGTTCATCAGCGCGCTCATCTACGTCATCGTTCGCCCGAAGAACACCGAGCAGGACCAGCGCATGATGGCTGAGGCCATGGCCATGCAGTCTCGCGTTCAGGGCGGCGGGGCCGTCGAGGATATCGCCAAGGCCAAGGAGCTCCTCGACACCGGCGCCATCACACAGGCCGAGTTTGACGCCATCAAAGCCAAGGCGCTCGCCTAGCACGTAGCCGCTTATGTGTGCTTGAGTGCGGGGCGGCCCACAAAGGGTCGCCCCGCCTTCTTAGGGAAGGGGACAGGATGTTCTTCGTTGCGATCTTGCTGTGGGGCATGGCGATCGGTTGGATCGGCCAGATGATTCTTGGCCGAGGCCGCAAGGCCAAGGACCAGGATTGGCTGCAGGCGATCATCGCTGGCGGCGTCGGGTCGTTTGTGGGCGGCACGCTCGGAAGCCTGCTTACGGGCGAGGGCTTCGAGATCAAGATGGGCGGCGTTATCGCTTCGATCGTAGGCGCCGTCATCGTGTTGGCTATCTGGTACGCGTACGTCGCCAAGCGCGACTCGAAGTAGCACTGATGAAGTCCACCGAGGAGGCAGCAGTGTCCGAGTCAGGTGTCGACAGCGTCTCGGCTGCCCGAAACATGGCGAAGCTGCTCTTCGTCGCGATGCTTGTGGGGCTCGTCGCAGGCTTCGCGACGTGGCTGTTCATCGCGGTCGACCACTACGGTGTCGTGTTCCTGTGGGAGACGCTTCCCGCGATGGTGAGTGGCGTTCCCGCGTGGGTTGTACCGGTCGCTGCGGTTGTGAGCATGACGCTGGCAGCGTCCGCCGTGGTCGCCATGTTCGGCAAGCGCCCGTTCGACATGGGCGAGGCTGAGGCCGAGTACGACAACGAAGGCCGGATGTCGTACCGAAACATCCTCGCGGGCACCGCATTCTCGCTCTTCTCGTTGTTCTCTGGCGCCCCGGTAGGACCCGAGGCGCCGCTGACTGACATCAACGGCGGCCTGGGAACGTTCATCTCGGACCGCCTCGGCTTGGAGCCGGCGCAGGTCAAGATGATGGCCTACGCCGGCGTAGCAGGCGCGTTCTCGGCCTTCTTTGGCGCCGCGCCGGTGGGCGCGCTCTTGGCTGCGGAGCTCATCAGCCCCAAGGCGGTCAGCATCAGTCGGTCGAGCATGGTGGCGGGGCTGGGGGCCGGAGCCGTTGGCTGGACCGTCTACTCAATGCTCGGCGGTCATGCGCTGTCACCGATACTGTCATTTCCTGAGCTTGGCCACGCACTTCGGATAGTCGACCTGGGTTACGCGGTCATCCTCGGCGTCCTCGCCGCGATTATCGGTCTCGCGTACGGCAAGGGCATGATGCAGACCCGGCTCGTCACGCAGGGACTGCGCAAGCGGCCCTGGATGGCGGCGCTTGCGGGCGGCGCGCCGCTTGCGGTTGCTGCGGTCATCTCGCCATACCTGCTCTTCTCGGGCCAGACCGAGGTCCCCGTCGTCACCGAGCAGGCCGCGACGTTTGGTGTGCTGGTGCTGCTCGGCCTCGGGCTTGCGAAGCTCGCTCTCAGCGCGTGGTCGATGTCGACCGCGTACTTCGGAGGTCCCATCTTCCCGATCATCTTCGCGGGAACGTGTTTCGGGGCCGCGGTCAACCTGCTGCTGCCGGGAATACCGCAGGGCGTCGCCGTTCTGGCGTTCGCGACCGGCATGGTGGTGGCGGCGTCGGCCGCGCCTCTGAGCGTCACGATCTTCATATCCCTGATCGCCGATCCGGTGCTTGCGCCCGCAATCGCCATCGCAGCGGTTGCAGCGTTCGTGGTGCGGCAGCTCCTGGCACCCACGCTGCCGGGCATCTACCGAGCCACCAAGGCCGCCGAGAAGGAGCAGTCGAACGCAATCGCGTGATCTTCGGGCTCAAGGTGTGCGACAGGCAACACCATGTTCGGGTATCAACTTGAAGCTGGCGGTACTGAATCGGGTATGCGCGGAGTGTGGTGTACCCGGTCCGCAAGACGACCACGAGTAGCGATCAGGAAGGAGCACCCACGATATGAAGTACGGACCCGTAGACGTCGTGGTACTCGCCACAGGCGAGCCCAAGTTCGACGGTTCGATCCTCGCCGAGCTGCAGAAGCTAGCGGCGGCCGGCACGATTCGTGTGCTGGATGCGATGGTTCTCGTGAAGGCCGACGACGACGTTGTCGTCACCATGGACATCGAGGACCTGCCCGAGGCCGACAAGGCATCGCTGGCGTTCATCGAGACCGGCACCCGCGGCCTGTTCAACGGCGAGGACGCGGCCACGCTTTCCGAGGGACTCGTCCCCGGATCCGCGGTAGTCGCGCTCGCCATCGAGAACACCTGGGCCGTTGGCCTCATCAACTCGTTCGAAGCCGCTGGCGCTGAGATCGCAGCCGTCACCCGCATCCCCGCGGTCATAATGGATGAAATGCTTTCCGCCCTCGAGAGCGCATAAGGAGGCAGTCGATGGTACTCAGAGGAATGGCTCGGACCGCTGTTATCGCGGGAACCGCCACGGCGACGTCGAACGCCGTCAACCGACGCATGGCCACCAAGAACGTCGAGGCCTACGGCGACGCTCAGCAGCAGTATCAGCAGGAGACCCAGCAGCCGGCGCCCGCAATGGCCGTCGCTTCGGGTCCCGCTCCCGGTGTCCTGGTTCCGCCGGACATGGGCGGCGGAACCGATGATGTGATCGCGCAGCTCGAGCGTCTCGGCCAGCTCAAAGCCCAGGGCATTCTGACCGAGGAGGAGTTCGCCGCTCAGAAGGCGAAGGTTCTCGGATAGCTCGCGGCTTTCGCGCAGATACAAGACGCCCGCCTCCGGATGACCGGGGCGGGCGTCTTCGTGTCTCGGAGCGATCAGTCAGGAAGGCATCTTGGGCATACCCGGGAACTTACCGAGTGACGGCATCTTGGGCATCATCGGCATCTTCACTCCCAGGAAGTCGAAGTGCGCTCCGTAGCCCTTCATCATCCGCTGGAATGCGGAGAGCATGTAGCGGCGCTTGAAGCCGTCCGGAAGGGCAAGGACCTCGAGCATCTTGTTGCTGTAGAAGCTCATGTAGCACTTGCCGAGTGCGATCGCGACCTCCTCGAGCGTCATGTTGTACGGCTCGACGATGGGGGTGGCCAGGTTGTACTTGGAGTAGTCCGTGACTCGGATGCGGTCCTTGAGCTCATCGTAGATGGGCGTGAACGGCATCGGGGTGAGGATTGGGAACACCGCGATATCCGGGTTCAGGCGGATGGCGGCCTCGATCGTCTTGTCGATCGACTCCCACGTCTCATCCGGGCTCCCGATCATGAACGAGGCCTCGGTCATGATGTCGTACTCGCGGGCGAGTTCGAGCGCCTTCTTGTTCATGTTGATGTCGGTGCCCTTGTTTAGGCTCTCGAGCATCTCGTCGGTGCTGGCCTCGGCGCCGAGGTACAGATGGATGATTCCGGCGTCGTGGTACTTCTGCAGGATGTCTTCGTCACGGATGATGTCCTCGACGCGCGTCTCCATGAGGAGCTGGACGCCCAGGTCGGCCTCGATGAAGCGATCGAGCAGCTCTTCCCATCGGTCCCTGTCCTTGGTGGGGTAGGGGTCGATGAGAGTGACGAACTCGACGTCGTAGACGTCGCGCAGCTCGCGTACCTCTTCGATGACATGCTCGGGCTTGCGTGCGCGCCAGTCGCCACGCCAGAACTGGCGGTGGCTGCAAAACGAGCAGCCCATCATGCATCCGCGCGAGGTGAGGATGGACGCCATCCGACCGTAGGGGTCGATGCTGTAGTGATAGTCGGGCCAGTCCAGAAGGTGCCAGGCGGGCTTGAGCACGTCGAGGTCCGCGATGTGCGGGCGCACCGGGGTGACCACAACCTCGCCGTCGCGCTTGAAGACGATGCCCTTCACGTCGTCGAGCGAGCCGCCGTCAAGTGCCGAGAGCAGTTCGGGGAGCGTCTCCTCGGCCTCCCCGCGCAAGACGAAGTCCACGCGGTTCGACTCGTCGTTGAGGATCTCCTCGTACAGGAACGTGGGGTGAGGGCCGCCGATCATCGTGACGGTTGACGGGGCCGCGGACTTGGCGACCCTGAGCGCCTCGAGAGCGGCGGGCACCGTGGCGGTACTGATGGCTCCGGTCACAGGCAGGTAGTCGAGGGTGAGCACGACGTCGGGCTGGTACTCGCGAACGACCGCCTCGATGTCGTCGAAGGTCGCGCTCTTGTTCATAGCGTCGAAGATGCGCGCCTCGTGACCCGCCTGCTCGGCCGCACCCGCCAGGTAGGCAAGCTGCAGCGGCGGCCACGTGCCGATGGTCTGCACGCCCCAGCAGTTGTAAGGCGGTGCGACGAAAAGGACTCTACTCATCCGCTGCGGCTCCAATCGGGGTTTGCGCGGTGCGCGCGGAATTTCAGCGTAGCACTTAGCGTTCTGGCAACGCCTGCGCGGGTTTGGAATACACACGAAATGCACACCGAAGCAGGTAGCGCGCCATCTGACCCGGTTGTGGGGCGCAAAGAACGAGGGCCGGCTTTCGCCGACCCTCGTGAGGGGGTTCTCGTGGTGCGAGCGTGCTACTGGGAGATCGTGCTGCGTGCCGCGAAGATGGGAGCCAACTGGGGGCGAAGCGCGGTCGCCCGCTCGAAGGCCTCCTGGTCGCGACGGGCCAGCCAGAACAGCACCGAGGCGGTCAGCATCGGGCCGAGCAGCGCGAACGTCATGATCATCCAGACACCCAGCTCGAACTGATAGATGACACCCCAGGCGACGACCGCCATGGCCGCGACCAACAGCAGGGCTGCGGTGAATCGCTCGTAGTACCAGCCCACGATCAGCGTGACTGCGACGGCAGTCAGCGGAATGAGGGCCGCGATCAGCGCGTCGCCGATGCCGGTGTTCTGGAAGGAGTACAGGCCCGCGAACGCGGCGATGGACCAGAACGCGCCGCCTGCGATGACGAACGCACGGGCGACGCCGCGCTCGACAGCGATTCGGGTGGTGGAATCCTCAACAGTGAGCGGGCTGTCATCACGGGTCTTGACGACATCGAAAGCCATCATGCCGAGCACCAGCGGGAGGCCCACGATGAACAGGGCTGCACTGATGAAACCGCCTATGATGAGGACCGCTGCGAGAGCGACTGACATTGTCCTCTACCTCCAAACACCTCGTCCGGGTGGGCCTTCGATGACCCTATGAGGAATATGCACCCGTCCGGAGGTGCGGAGGTTCGCGCGTGGTTCGTGTCTTGTTAGGGTTCTGTGAGGACGCCCGCTTCGCCGCAGACGCCGTGCTCAGGCAGGTTGAAGCGTGAACGAGAAGGCGGTACCCGAGCCGGGCTCAGAGCGCACGTCGATGCTCGACTGGTGGGCCTCGACTATCTCCTTGGCGATCGCGAGACCGAGCCCGGTGCCACCTCCTCCCGCCCGTGCGGCGTCGGCTCGGTAGAACCGCTCGAACACGCGAGAGAGTTCATCGGCCTCGATGCCGGTGCCTTCGTCGGCAACCTCGAGACGGACCTCGTCACCGTCGCGAATCGCCCGCAGGTGGATGGTCGTGTCGGCCTCCGAGTGCTTCAGCGCGTTGTCGGTGAAGCTCAGCAGCACCTGCACGATCTTGTCCCGGTCGGCGATGACGCGCGTTTCCGCTTCGGGCACTTCGACCGCAAGCGTCACCCCGGCCTGCTCGGCGAGCGGGCGCATGACACCGGCAACCTCGCCGAGAAGGTCGGCCGCGTACTCGGGGCCGAGCCTGAGCCGCAGGCTGCCCGCCTCGAGCTGAGCGAGCGTCAACAGGTCGGCCACGAGCCGGCTCAGGCGATCGGCCTCCACCTGCATCGTGTGTATGAAGTCGTCGCGAACCTCGGGCTTCTCCTTCGCCCCGTCCTCAAGCAGCTCGAGCATCCCCTTGAGCGCGGCTATGGGCGTGCGCATCTCATGGCTCGCGTCGGCGACGAACCGCCGCTGTGCGTCCTCGATGCGATGCTGCTCGGTCACGTCCGCGAGCAGCAGCACAGCGCCTTCCGCCTCGCCCTGCGCACCGACCAGCGGCGTGCTGTGCAGCATCACGATGTGGCGACCCAAAGTGACCGTCCCGGCGGCGCTGTCGCCGGCGAGGCCCGCGTTCACGATCTCGAGCACCTCGGGGGTGACGCCGATCCGGTCGATCGGCAAGCCAATCGCGTCGCCCTCTGAGCCGAGCAGCCTGAGCGCCTCCGGGTTGGCGACGCGCACCCTGGCGTCGGCGTCGAGTCCGACCACGCCCTCGGCCATCGACTCGACCACGGCGACGATCCGGCGCCGGCTCTCCTCGATCTCTCCGAAAGCTTCGCCGAGGCGGGCGGCCATCGAGTTGTACAGCTCGGCGAGGTCCTGGATCTCGTCGGGAGACACACCCGCCGAGACCCGCTGGTCGAAGTCGCCGGCGGCCACCGCCGAGGCGGCGTCAGACATCGCCCGGATGCGGCGCGCTATCAGTTCGGCGAACGCGAATCCGAGGAGGCCGGCCACAGCGAGCGAAACCCAGAAGGTGATCCACAGCCTGTCTCGGACGGCATTCAAGATCGCGACGTGCTGATCCACCGTGCTCGCGGTCACGACCACGCCGTCGAGCTCGCCGTTCTCGTCGATCAGCGGCTTGGAGGCGACCACCGATCCATCGGCGCGCAGGTCGCTCACCGCGTAGGAGGGATCCTGTTCGAGACCCGCGATCTTGGCCGACTCGAGAACCGCATCGACCGGCGGGACGTCGAATGCGGCTTCGATCAACTCGCCATTGGCGTTGTAGACCCAGATCCCGCTTCCGTAGATGTCGCGGTACTCGGCGACGAGGTCCTTGATCCGGCTGGAGCCGTCCACGGCCAGCGGGAACTCCGGTTGGAGGCGCTGGGCGAGCGCGGAGGCGTTGCGGAGTTCGTTGGTCTCGGCAATCCTCGCGAGCGTGTCTTGGAGCCCCGCGGACAGAGAGCCGGACAGTATCAGCATCGCGACGATGATCACGACGATGAACAGCCCGGTCTGCCATAGGAGGATCGATCCTCGACGGCGCGGCTGCATCGCCTATGACTCCCTCAGGCGGTATCCGTAGCCCCGCACCGTAAGCAGGTACGTGGGGTTGCGGTGGTCCTCTTCGATCTTCTCCCTGATGTTGTGTATATGCACGTCGACGGCGCGCTCGTCGCCTATGGGTGACTCGTCCCACAGTGCCGCCAAGATCGCCTGACGCGAGTAGGCGGTTCCGGGATGCTTCGCGAGGTGCAGCAGGATGCCGTACTCGGAGGTGGTGAGGTGGATCGGCTGACCCGCGAGCTTCACCTGCCGGGACAGCGTGTCGATCTGGAGGTCCCCGACCTCGATGCAGGCCTTCTCGGCCGGGGCGCTTTCGACCCGGCGCAGAATCGCCTTGACGCGGCTCACGAGCTCGCGCGGCGAGAATGGCTTGGTGACGTAGTCGTCGGCGCCGAACTCGAGGCCGAGAATGCGGTCGACCTCGTCGCCGCGGGCCGACAGCATGATGATCGGCACGTTGGACGCGGTGCGAAGATCCTTGGCGATATCGAGGCCCGATTTCCCGGGCAGCATCACGTCGAGGATGACGAGATCGGGGCGAACCTGCTCGAAGAGGAACTCGGCGGCCTGGCCGTCCTGGGCCGTGTGGACCTCGTAGCCCGCGTCGGACAGGGCGTACTCGACCACCTTGAGGATGGACTCCTCGTCATCGACCACAAGAACCTTCTTCACGCGCGCTCCCTGGTAAGGAGGGGATCTTCTCGCCTGAAGATACCCCCACAGAGCCTGAAACACCGCTAACAGAAACCTAACATGACGGTAATAGGGTACGAATAGGCGAGGTCAGAGCGGCTGTTAGTGTCTGATCGTCACGGCGAAACCCCTGCGACCAAGGTGGTGTCAGCGATCGAAGCGATGCAGGCCCTCAGGGCACCCGACATCCGGCGATCGGGTTCTATGGTGCGACGCGCAGCACTGATCGCAGCGCTCGCGCTGACGTTCGCGATGGTCTTTGTGTTCGCCACCGAGGCGTTCGCCGGTCAGTCCGCTACAGGGGAACTCGCATTCTCTCCCTGCACCGACTGCCACCCCGTGACGCTTGGCGCCGACGGCAAGCCGACCAAGCCGTTGCCCATCGATATGGAGAAGCACGAGATCGTGCTCGAGAAGCACGACATTCTCGGCGAGGGGGACAAGGCGTGCCTCGCGTGTCACGACGACCCCTCACGCAACCCCGGCAAGCTGCTGCTTCCGGACGGTTCGTTCGTCGACGTCACCGGTGACGTCTCGCGCGTGTGTCAGCGCTGCCACTTCGAGAAGTATCAGGACTTCATCGTGGGCGTACACGGTAAGAACGCCGAGAAGTGCACCTCAGCGGGCTGTCACGACGCCCACACTCCTTCATACATCTACGTCCCGGCGCTCCCGCCGTTCCAGGGCACGGGCATTGAGGTCAAGGCGGTCGGGGAGCACGAGCCGTTCAAGCCCCTCGCGCCGCCCGCCGTGATGCCTCCGGTGGAGACGCCAGTCTGGCTGATGGCCCTCACAGGCCTCGGCGTGATCGTATCGGCGAGCGCGATCGGCTATCTGATCATGGGAAGGCCCAACCGATGAGCATCAACAAGGAACAAGACCCCACGCAGGCGCTCGCGCCGCTGCCCGAGGGATGCACCGTCTCACGGCGACGCTTCCTCGAGGGTATTGGTGCCGCCGCCGGGCTCTTCGCCGCAGGCGCTGTCCCTGCGCTGGTCGCGGCACCCGCCGAGCTCGCCGGCGCATCCGAGGAGACGAGCTCCACCGGTGATCCGGTGCTCGACGAGATCATCCACGAGAACCAGCCGGTGAACTATCCCGGCAAGCCGGTCGACTACGCCGACCCCGCGGGCAAAGAGAAGTGGGCCATGGTCATCGACGTGAAGGCATGCATCGGCTGCCGCCGTTGCGTGTACGCCTGCGTCGAGGAGAACAACATCGGCCGAGACTCCGGTTTCACCTACATCCAGGTGCTCGAGATGGAGCCCGGCAAGATCGACCTCGAGCACTCCGACGTCCACTACGAAGAGGGCGGTCGTCCCGACAAGTGGTACATGCCGGTGCAGTGCATGCAGTGCGCGAAGCCGACGTGCGTCTACGGCTGCCCCGTGGTGGCGACCTGGAAAGAGCCCGACGGAATCGTGGTCATCGACTACAACAAGTGCATCGCGTGTCGCAACTGCATGGTCACCTGCCCCTACGACGCGCGGCACTTCAACTGGGTCGAGCCTCACGTTCCGGAAGACGAGATCAACCCCAAGGTCCCGCTCGAGGAGAAGGCCGGCGTCGTCGAGAAGTGCACGTTCTGCGTGCAGCGCACGCGCAACGGACAGACGACGGCGTGCACCGAGGCGTGCCCGGTCGGCGCACGCAAGTTCGGCGATCTGAACGACCCCGAGAGCGAAGTCTCGATACTCATCAAGACGCGCCGCGTGTGGCGTCTCAAAGAGGAGTACGGGAACGAACCGATGATCTGGTACGTGGGGTGATGGCCGTGACAGAGACGACCGCCACCACGCGACAGCCGGGGATCTACCGATTCATCGGTGTCGACTTCAACCTCGGCGCCCTGCGGACCGCCGGCCCTCGCTACTGGGCTCTCATCGCCATCATCATGACGTTCGTCGGCCTCGGCGTGATCGCCTGGGGGGTCGCGCTGACCAGCGGCGGCTCGGTGATGGGGATGCGCGACAACTATCCGTGGGGGCTGTGGTTCACCAACTACATGTACTACGTCGGCCTCTCGGCGGGCGGGCTCGTGGTCTACGCGAGCGTGCACCTCTTCGGCGCCGAGCAGTTCCGTCCGCTGTCGCGGCTCGCGGTCCTGCAGGCGGGCGTTCTCGTCATGATGGCGCTTCTCGGCATCATCACGGACATGGAGCGCCCGTGGCGTGCGGTCTGGATGCTGCTCACGCCCAACCCCACGTCGCCGTTCGTCTATACGGGTTCGGCGGCCAACATCTACATGATCATCTGCTTCATCGACTTGTGGCTGCTCATAACGCTCAAGGGTGGCGAGAAGTGGGCGCATCGGATGACCCTCATCGCGCTCCCGTTCGCGGTCTATCTGCACACCACGACGGCGTTCGTACTGGCGCTCAACAAGTCGCGCGAGCTGTGGAACTCGGCCGTGATGGTGCCGATCTTCCTGACTTCGGCCACCGCTTCAGGTATCGCGCTCCTGTTGATCTGCGCCTACATCATGCAGCGCTTCGATGTGATGAAGTTCAAGGCGAGTATGTTCCGCAGCCTCTCCACGCTGCTCGGAACGGTCATCATCGTCGACCTGTTCCTGCTGGTCGTCGAGATTCTGGTCATCTACTGGCCCACCTCGGCAAAGCCCGGGCACACGATCCGGTTCTCGCACTTCCTGACCGGTGAGTACGCGCCGTTCTTCCTCCCGGTGCTGATCATGGGCATCACGGCCTTCGCACTGCTGGCCGGCCGCAAGACCCGGCACCTGCCGGCGATTCAGATCACCGCGTCGGCGCTCTACGTGTTCGCCATCTTCCTCAAGCGCTACTCGCTCATGGCGATGGGATTCGTGGTGAACCCGCTCGGCCAGTACAGCTCCCCGTACGTGCCGAGCCTCGTCGAGGTGCTCATCGCGCTCGGCCTGCTGTCGGTCGGCCTGCTGATCATGACGCTGTCGGCGAAGGTACTGCCACTGACGATGCCCGAGGAGCACGGCGAGGAAGAGGAAGCAGCGTTGCCTGAGGTCTCGACCGAACCCGTCCCCGAGGCCGGGTGAGCCCTGTCGTGAGCGCTCGGGAGGCAGGGCAGAGGACAGGCAGGCGCTGGGTCCTGATAGCGGTTCTCGTCGCGATCGGGTTCGTGGTGCTGGTATCGGCCGCGGTCATAGTGCCGCTCGTGGTGACGTCGTCACCCGACTTCTTCGAGCGCTACCACCTTCTCGAGCGCCGCTACGTCAACCTCGAGGAGTCGGCGCACGAGGGCATCGGCTGCCGCGAGTGTCACGAGACGCAGCCGGTCGAGAACGGCATGGCCCTCATCGGCGACTTCTATCGGAGCTACGTCACCACCAACACCGTTCCGGACTACTTCAAGTTCGGACCGCCGAGGAACGACAAGTGCCTCGCGTGTCACGAGGATGACTGGGCCGATGACGCCGAGCGCCTCGAGCGCATCCCGCATCCGGCTCACCAGCGCGTCGCCAACGAGACGCGCGAGTGCGTCAGCTGTCACAAGTGGACGGCGCACTTCGAGACCTACATGACCAAGCACAAGGAGATGCCGTTCTCGGGCGTGTGCGTGAGCTACGGCTGCCACGTCGGCACAAAGACGTCGGACCAGTGCTACGACTGCCACCACGTACTGCATGAGTCGGGCGAGCAGTGGCAGACCGCACACCCCGGCATCGTCGCGAAGACCGGTGAGAACGCGTGCACCGAGGGGTGCCACACGACGAGCCAGTGCCAGCAGTGCCACACGACGGGCGAGCGCCCCAAGTTCGACGGGCTGCCCATCGAGATCTCGATGAAGTCGATCGAGGAGCTGCACGTCAAGGACGAGTGGGCCGCCGAGTACCACGGAGCCGAAGCGCTGAAAGGTCAGGATCGCTGCCTGAAGTGCCACCAGACCGAGGGCGAGTGCGACGAGTGCCACCTGCAGCGACCGGCGTTCCACGGCTCGACCAGGACGTGGATCGGCAGGCACAGCAAGCAGACCGAGGACGTCAAGGACCCGCGCTGCATCGCCTGCCACGACGTGGAGTGGTGCGAAGAGTGCCACGACCAGTTCAAGGAGATGGAGTAGGTGGCCGAGGAGCGCGACACCGCGACCCCGCCCGCCGAGACCGACGACGCGGCTGTGGCGAAGGCTCGCTTCCCCCGATGGGCGAAGTGGGTCGTGGCCATCGGCGTGCTCGCGGTGATCGTCGCCGTGGTGCTGCCGGTGTTCTCCACGCTCCAGCCGGACTACTACCGCCGATATCCCGCACTTGGACAGCGGATGGATCACTGGGAGTCGTCGACTCACTCGCGCATCTCGTGCGTCGAGTGCCACGTAGAGCCCGGTGTGGCAGGCATGGCCGCGTTCGCGGCCCACTCGATCCCGGCGTTCTACTCCCAGCTCTTCGAGGGCCCGAAGTCCACCAACCTGCTGCCCGCTCCGGGAATCGAGGCGTGCCGCAAGTGCCACACCTCCTACCGCAAGGTGGCTCCGGGCGGTGACCTGCTCATCCCGCACCGCGCCCACGTCGAGGTCCTGAAGCTCGACTGCGTGGTGTGCCACAAGGATCTCGTGCACTCGCTGAACCGACACGGCTACAACCGTCCCGAGATGGAGGGCTGTCTCGAGGAGTGTCACGACGGCGACCAGGCGAGCAACGAGTGCGTCGACTGCCACACGCGTAAGCAGACGCCCGAGACTCACGAACGCGACGACTGGCTGCAGATCCACGGTTCGATGGCCGAGACCCAGGACTGTGGGGAGTGCCACGACTGGACGCCGGACAGCTGCGCCGAGTGCCACGAGAAGCGTCCTGAGTCCCACGCCGGCAACTGGAAGAAGGATCACGGCCCGCACGCAATCAAGCGCGGTGACGGCTGCCTGGTGTGCCACGGCGGCGAGAAGTTCTGCAAGGAGTGTCACTGATGTCGCGCCGGCGCAAGCTCGTGTATGTCGCCATCGCGGTGGCCGTGTTCACCCTGCTCGTCATCGTGCCGGGATACCTCGCTACGCGCCCCTCGTTCTTCTCGGACCTCACCGACAAGTACGAGCCGTGGAGGGTGTCGACCCACCTCGAGGCCGGCTGCGAGGGGTGCCACGTTGCACCGGACCCGGTCGCCAAGGCCGTCTATCGCACACGCATGGTGGGGGAGTTCTATCTCTCGGTCGTTTCACCGTCCCGCACGCCCGACGTATTCGCCAAGCCGACCAACGAGTCGTGCCTCGAGTGCCACAACGACCTGCGCACCGTCTCGCCCGAAGGCGACCTGCAGATACCGCACAGGGCGCACGTGACTATCCTCGAGATGGAGTGCGTGCAGTGTCACAACTTCCTGGTCCACGAGACGAGTCCCGAGGGCAAGCACACGCCGCCGATGGCCGGCTGCATGGTCTGCCACGACGGTGACACGGCCAAGGACTCTTGTTCGGCGTGTCACACGCAGAAGGACGCTCCCGAGAGCCACCGGTCCGGAAAGTGGCTCGAGGAGCACGACGACCATCCCACGGACGCTGAGTGCATCGGCTGCCACAAGTGGGCCGAGGACTGGTGCGAGGACTGCCACTCGCAGAGGCCCGCATCGCATGGCACCGACTGGCGTGCGGTGCACGGCGCCCGCATCAAGGAGCACCGGAGCTGTGAGGGGTGCCACGACGGCGACTTCTGCATCGAGTGCCACGGCGAAGTGCCGCAACTCAACTTCGATCCGACGCTCAAGATGGTGCGGTAGGAGGTGGCGGTGAACGGCGAGAGCGCATCGAACGGCGGCGCGACCAGGCGGCGCATCTGGACCGTCGTCGGCATCACCCTGACGGTGATCGCGCTTGTGATCGTGGCGGACCTCGCCACCGCCTCGCCACGCCTGTGCTCGTCGTGCCACGAGATGTCGGTGCGCACTGACAGTTGGGAGCAGTCCGCGCATGCCGCGGTGGCCTGTGTCGAGTGCCACCAGCCCGCCAGGCCGGTCTACGCGTACCCGGTGAAGCTGGCTGACCGAGCCAGACTCCTGGGCCGCGACATCGCCGCTCACGCCTCGGGCAACTTCGAGGACCCGATAGACGCCCCGACCGCGAGCAGCAAGCCGGTCGAGGACGAGGTCTGCCTCCAGTGCCACGACCCCAATCGCAAGGCGACTTCGGGCTTCCGCATCAAGATCGACCACGCGGAGCACGCCGAGCGCAACGGCTCGTGCGTCAGCTGTCACGTCCGCACCGCGCATCCCATCGAGTCCCGAGGCACCGCTCTGTCGCTGATGGCGCAGTGCTACACCTGCCACGGCACCGCCGAGCAGCCCGATGCTTCTGCGGAGTGCGACGTGTGCCACCCGTCCGGGTACGAGCTCGTCCCGGCGTCGCACGAGCCGGCTGAGTGGAAGGAAACGCACGGCGAGGTGGCCGACGAGGATCTCGCACTCTGCGAGATGTGCCACGAGCAGGACTTCTGCACCGACTGCCACGGCGTCGAGATGCCGCATCCCGACGGGTGGGCGAAGGGTCGCACCGGTCACGCGGTCGTCGTGGCCGAGAAGGGCCGCGAGGTGTGTGAGAGCTGCCACGGCGCGCAGCCGGACATGTGCACGATGTGCCACCACACGGCGTATCAGCCCGGCCAGGGCACGTGGGAGAAGCAGCACTTCAACACGGTGCGCGAGGAAGGCACGGCGTTTTGCCTCAGCTGTCACTCGCCGCTGTTCTGCGTGGAGTGCCACGCCGCACCGCCCGAGTCCCGCTAGGCGCGGAGTCGCGATTCAGCGCGAGATTCACTTGCAGCCCGACTGTTAGCGTGCTAATAGTTAGCGTGCTACCAATCCCTGCGACTCCGAGTCTCGAAGGAACCCCCAATGATTCACCGCCCCCACGATCCGGCCTGCGGGTGTGCGCCGCCGGGCCCCCCGGCATCGATCCCTCACCCCACCGTTGACGAGAACGCGCCACGCCCGGTGCGTGTCTTCCACGCGCTGCGCGAGGTCACGCGCTCCCAGAAGCAGTTGATGCTTGACCGCATCAGCGAGAAGGGCGCCCACCCTGGACAGGCGTTCTCACTGTGGGTGCTCAGTAAGAACGACGGCATTAGTCAGACCGAGCTCGCCGACGTGCTGCACGTCTCTCGCCCCACGGTCACCATCATGGTGAAGAAGATGGAGAGCGCCGGCCTCATCGAGCGGCGACCCGACGCGCACGACAACCGCGTCGTGAGGCTCCACGTGACCGACGCCGGCCGCGCGCTCCAGGCCGACCTCCACGCCGTCCACGAGTCGATGGTCGCCGACACCATCACGCCGCTGGCCGATGAGGATCAGCTCGAGCTCGAACGGTTGCTGGGGCTGGTCCAGGACAACATCACGGCAGCGGCTGCGCGGTCGCAGAAGGGTACACGATGATCTCACTCCTGACCGAGTACCTGCGACCCTATCGGCGTCAGTTGGCTGCCGTTCTCGTCCTGCTGTTCGTGCAGGCGATCGCCAACCTCTACCTGCCCGAGCTCAACGCCGACATCATCAACAACGGAGTCGTGAAGGGCGATATTAAGTACATCTGGCGTGTCGGCGGCCTGATGGTGCTCGTGACCGCGCTGCTCGGCGTCGGTTCGATCATCTCGGTGTACCTGGGGTCGAAAGCGGCGATGGCGATGGGCCGAGACGTCCGCTCGGCGCTCTTTCGCCGGGTGCAGGCGTTCGCCCAGACCGAGCTCAACGTCTTTGGCGCGCCGTCGCTGATCACGCGCACCACCAACGACGTCCAGCAGGTCCAGATGGTGCTCGTGATGATGCTCAACGTGGTCATCATCGCGCCGATCATGATGGTCGGCGGCGTGATCATGGCTATCCGCCAGGACGTGGCTCTCTCGACGATGCTGGCGGTCATCATCCCGCTGATGGCGGTGATCATCGGCCTGATGCTGAGGGCCGCTCTGCCGCTGTTCACCTCGATGCAGGGCAAGATCGACCGGGTGAACCAGATCATGCGCGAGAAGCTCTCGGGCGTGCGTGTCATCCGTGCCTTCGTGCGGACGCGCTTCGAGGAGAAGCGCTTCGACGAGGCCAACCTCGACCTCACCAACACCCAGCTCAAGATCAACCGGATGTTCGCGGTGATGATGCCGCTGCTCATGGCCATCTTCAACTTCTCGAGCGTCGCGATCATCTGGTTCGGAGCGTTCCGGGTCGACAGCGGCGCGATGCCCATCGGCAATCTCACGGCGTTTCTCGCCTACATCATGCAGATCCTCATGTCGGTCATGATGGCGGTCCTGATGTTCGTGATGGTGCCGCGTGCGGCCGCCTCGGCCAGGCGCATCAAGGAGGTGCTCGACACCGAGCCGAGCGTCGTGGACCCGGCAGTGTCCACCGCCGAGACCGGCCAGGCCGGCTACATCGAGTTCCGGGACGTTGAGTTCCGCTATCCCGGCGCCGAGGATGCGGTGCTCTGCGGCGTGTCGTTCACGGCGAGTCCCGGCGAGGTCACCGCGATCGTGGGCAGTACCGGCAGCGGCAAGTCCACGCTCATCAACCTCGTCCCGCGCTTTTACGACGTGACCAGCGGATCGATCCTTGTCGACGGCGTCGACGTGCGCGAGATGATGCGCCCCTTGCTGTGGGAGCGGGTCGGCTTCGTGCACCAGAAGGCGTTCCTGTTCAGCGGCACCGTCGCAAGCAACCTGCGCTACGGCCGGCAGGAAGCGACCGACGCCGAGCTGTGGCACGCGCTCGAGGTCGCCCAGGGCGCCGAGTTCGTTCGCGAGATGCCCGAGGAGCTCGACGCCCCAATCACCCAGGGCGGCAGCAACGTCTCCGGCGGTCAGCGCCAGCGCCTCGCCATCGCCCGCGCGCTCGTGAAGCGCCCCGAGATCTACGTGTTCGACGACAGCTTTTCGGCCCTCGATTACGCGACCGACGCGAGGCTGCGCGCCGCGCTCAAGCGCGAAACGCGTGAGGCGACCGTGCTCATCGTCGCCCAACGGGTGAGCACCATCATGGACGCCGACCGCATCATCGTGATGGACGGCGGACGCGTGGTAGGCCAGGGCACTCACGCCGAGTTGCTCGAGACCTGCGAAACCTACCGCGAGATCGTCTTCTCGCAGCTTAGTCAGGAGGAAGTGGCATGAGCGACGCCGAGAAGACACCCAAACCCGGACAGGGCGGCGGCGGATTCGGGCCCGGCCGCCACATGGGCATGGGGGCACCGGTCGCCAAGCCCAAGAACTTCAAGGACTCGCTGAAGCGACTTGCGGGCTACCTGGCACCGCAGAAGTGGCTGCTCGTGCTCGTGCTGGTGTTCGCCACCGCGAGCGTCGGCTTCCAGATCGTGGGTCCCAAGATGCTCGGCGAGGCGACCAACGTCGTGTTCGAGGGCGCCGTGGGCAGCCAGCTGCCGGCCGGCGTGACCCAGGAGCAGGCGGTCGCGGGACTTCGAGCGAGCGGCGAGGACGAGCTCGCGAACATGCTCGAGAACATGGACGTCACGCCCGGTGAGGGCATCGACTTCGAGGAACTCGCGAGCATCCTGGTCGTGGTCGCGGCCGTGTACGCCCTGAGCGCGCTTCTCGGCTGGGCGCAGCAGTACCTGATGGCCGGAGTCGCGCAGAAGGTCATCTACGCGCTGCGCAGGCAAGCCGACGAGAAGCTCGCGAGGCTCCCGTTGCGCTACTACGACAGCCAGCCTCGCGGCGACGTGCTTTCGCGCGTGACCAACGACATCGACAACATCGCCCAGACGCTGCAGCAGAGCATCACGCAGATCATCACCTCGCTGCTCACCGTCGTCGGCGTGCTGGCGATGATGTTCTGGATCAGCCCGCTTCTGGCCATGGTGTCGCTGCTCGCCGTGCCGGTCTCGGTGGCGGCGGCGGTGCTGATCGCGACGCGCTCCCAAAAGCAGTTCGCTGCACAGTGGAAGCACACCGGCACGCTCAACGGGCACGTCGAAGAGATGTTCAGCGGCCACAGCATCGTGAAGGTCTTCGGGCGGCAGGAGGAGGCGATCGCCACCTTCGACGAGGTGAACGAGGAGCTGTACGAGGCGAGCTTCAAGGCCCAGTTCATCTCGGGCATCATCATGCCGACGATGACGTTCATCAACAACCTGAACTACGTGGCGATCTGCGTCATCGGCGGACTGGGCGTCGCCCAGGGCAGGATATCCCTCGGCGATGTCCAGGCGTTCATCCAGTACTCACGCCAGTTCCAGCAGCCCATCACCCAGCTGGCGAGCATCGCCAACGTCCTGCAGTCCACGGTGGCCTCTGCGGAGCGCGTCTTCGAACTGCTCGACGAGGCCGAGGAGGTCGCCGAGACGACCGCCCCCGTGGCGCTGGGCCGCATCTCCGGGCACGTCGAGATGCGCGGCGTCTCCTTCCGCTACAAGGCCGATGAGCCGCTCATCGAGAGCCTGTCGCTCGACGCGCGCCCCGGCAGCACCGTGGCGATCGTCGGCCCGACCGGTGCCGGCAAGACCACGCTGGTGAACCTGCTGATGCGCTTCTACGAGATCGACGCGGGCGCGATCCTGCTGGACGGTGTCGACATCACAGACCTCTCCCGAGACGCCCTGCGCAGGACATTCGGCATGGTGCTTCAGGACGCCTGGCTGTTCAAGGGCACCATCCACGACAACATCGCGTACGGTCGTGAGGACGCAACCGACGAGCAGATCGCGCGTGCCGCCGAGGCGGCGCACGTCGACCATTTCGTGCGCACGCTGCCGGAGGGATACGGCACGGTGCTCGACGACGACGCCTCCAACATCTCGGCGGGCGAACGTCAGCTGCTCACCATTGCACGGGCGTTCTTGGCGGACCCCGAGATCCTCATCCTCGACGAGGCGACCAGCTCGGTCGACACGCGCACCGAGGTGCTCATCCAGAAGGCGATGTCGGAGCTGATGAAGGGGCGCACGAGCTTCGTCATCGCGCACCGGCTCTCGACGATTCGCAACGCGGACACCATCGTCGTGATGAACCACGGACGCATCGTGGAGCAGGGCAACCACGAGGAGCTCATGGCGGCCAACGGCTTCTACCGCGAACTGCATGACAGCCAGTTCACGGTCGCGCTCGACGAGGCGTCGTAGCGCGCTTCACGTGACCGCACAAGAGAAGGGCCCCGGGAACGTTCTCCCGGGGCCCTTCTGCTCGTATGGGTTGCGAGCGCTACGGGCGCTTGGCGACCAGCTCGATCTCGACGCGGGCGCCCAGCGGCAGCCCGGCGACGGCGACGGTCGAGCGCGCCGGGTACGGCTCGGCGAAGTGCGCGCCGTAGACCGCGTTCATCTCGGGGAAGTCGGTCATCGAGGTGAGGAAGACGTTCACCTTCACGACGTCGTCCATCGACAGCCCCGCGTCGGCGACTACCGCCTCGAGGTTCGCGAAGACCCGCTCGGTCTGCTCGGTCACGCCGCCCTCCACGAGCTGGCCGGTGGCCGGGTCGATCGGCGTCTGTCCGGAGAGGTAGAGCAGGTCGCCGGCCCACACGCCGTGGGAGTAGGGGCCGATGGCTGCGGGCCCGTTGGGGCTCGTGTGTGCGTTTCTGGTCATGTCAGGTCCCTTCTGGTGGACGGGTCCGGCTACTCGGTGGGTGCGAGCGTGGCCGAGAAGTGCCGCAGGAACGGCGGCTGCTCGACGATGCGGTAGGCGGGGAGGGACTCGCGATTCTCCCATGCCTTGAGGACGACCTCGATCACGTAGTCCATGTGGCTCTGAGTGTAGACCCGGCGCGGGATGGCAAGGCGCACCAGTTCACGCGGCCCGGCCAGCTCCTCGCCGGTCGCCTCGTCGCGGCGGCCGAACATCAGGGTGCCGATCTCGCAGGCGCGCACGCCGCCGAGGCGGTAGAGCTCGATGGATACCGCGACGCCCGGCAGCTCGGTGGGAGCCAGGTGCGGGGCGAAGCGCTTCGCGTCGAGGTAGATCGCGTGACCGCCGGTCGGCCAGATGAGCGGCACGCCCGCGTCGCGGAGGTGCTGGCCCACGTACCGGGTCGAGGTGAGGCGGTAGTTGAGGTAGTCCTCGTCGATGCCCTCCTGCATGCCGATGGCGAGCGCCTCGAGGTCGCGACCGGAGAGGCCGCCATAGGTGGGGAAGCCCTCGGTGAGGATGAGCAGGCTCTGGGCCTGTCGCTGCACCTCGGGGTCGCGGGTGGCGAGGAAGCCACCCATGTTGACGATGGCGTCCTTCTTCGCGCTCATCGTGCAGCCGTGGGCCAGGTCGCACATCTCGCGGACGATCTCGCGCACGGACTTATCGGCATAGCCCGGCTCGCGCATCTTGATGAACATCGCGTTCTCGGAGATGCGGCAGGCATCGAGGTAGAGCGGCTTGTCGAACTCGCGACAGACCTCGGCGACGGCGCGCATGTTGCCCATCGAGACCGGCTGACCGCCGCCGGAGTTGTTGGTGACCGTCATCATGACGAGCGGGATGCGGTCGGCGCCGTACTCGGCGAACGTCGCGCGCAGGCGCTCGATGTCCATGTCGCCCTTGAACGGCCGGTCCGAGTCCATGTCGGAGAGCTCGGCGCTGGGCAGGTCGAGAGCGATGGCGCCCTTGAACTCGACGTTGGCGCGCGTCGTGTCGAAGTGGCTGTTGTTGGGGACGACGTCGCCTTCCTTGCACATCACCGAGAACAGGATGCGCTCGGCGGCGCGGCCCTGATGCGTCGGGATGATGTACTCGAAGCCGGTGACGTCGTTGATCGAGTCGTAGAAGTGGAAGTAGCTGGGGCTGCCGGCGTACGACTCGTCGCCGCGCATGACTCCGCCCCACTGGTTGGCGCTCATGGCGCCGGTACCTGAGTCCGTGAGCAGGTCGATGATCACGTCTTCCGAATGCAGCGCGAAGATGTTGTAGCCGGCTGCACGGATCATCTCCTCTCGCTGCTCAGGCGTGGTCATCTTGATTTGCTCGACCACTTTGATGCGAAACGGTTCGATGATCGTCTTGAAAGACATGGCGCCTCCCGGCGTCACGTGCGCGGCTCGATCTGAAAAGCACGCGCGTACCAAGGTGGGAGTATAGCGGTGCGGACGGGCGATGACAGGCCCCATCGACAGAAAGTGGCAGGTCGCGAGCGCTGGTGAAGAATGAACGAACCTGTGTTCATTACCCGCCGGTCACTGGCCGATGTTCAAGGTGTAGTGGGAATGGTTCGTACCCCTGGGGTGGGGATCGAATCGATTCGGGGGGCGGAGTCGCCGGTACGACTCCGTCCGCGCAGTACTGACGTGTGGACGAGATGAGTTACCGCGACGCCGCCCGTGGATGGTACGGGAAGGCGGTGGGCTTCGATGCCCGAGCACGACCGAGCGAGCGTGGCCAACGCGCTCGCAGGCGCGCTTGTGCTTGCGGATCTCGGCGACTCCCGGCAGGCCGCTGGCTTTGCCGAGGAGGTCCGGGCTGTCGGCGCATGGGCTGATGAAGCCGGCGACGAGTTCATCTTGGCGCTCGCACACGAATCCCTTGCGGTCATCGCCGGGATCGAGAACGGCGAGATCACCGCCGCCGAGGCCACCGCAGTCATCGGAGAGCTGCTCGCCGCAGTGCTCGAGACGGCGGCGGAGCCCGGGGCGGCCGGCGCAGGCGGCGACATGGCGCCCACGCTCTCGGCCAAGGACAACCCTTACGCGCAGGACCGCGCCGTCATGAGCGACTTCGTCGACGGTGCCCGCGAACAGCTCGACGAAGCCGAGGCCCTGCTCTCGGCGCGAGCGACCGGCGATCAGATCGACGTCGGACTTCTGTTCCGCTGCTTCCACACACTCAAGGGCATCGCCGGCTTCCTCGCGCTCGACGAGATGGCCGCCATCGCCCACACGGCCGAGAGCGAACTCGAAGGCGTGCGTTCCGGAACCTGTGAGCTCGACGAGCGCATCGTCGAGTCTTCGCTGGCTGCCGTCGACCGGGTGCGCGAAATCGTCGCCTCGGTCGAGGAGTCGGGCACCCAGCAGGCCGAGAGGGGCGGCGCGGCCGCTCGCAGGGCCATCGGCACTGTCCGCGTCGACGCCGAGCGGCTCGAAGGCCTGCTCGACGCGCTCGGGGAACTCGCCGTCGCGGAGGCCGAGGTCGCCTCGGCGGTCGCGCGCTCGGGCGACGAGGCTGCGATGCGCAGCGTCGAGCGCCTGCAGCGCATCGCCCGCGAGATGCACGCCACCGCCACCTCACTGCGCATGATCTCGCTCGACTCCACCTTCCGGAAGATGTCGCGGGTCGTGCGCGACATCACCGCCCGGTCCGGCAAGCTCGTCGAGATGACGGTGTCGGGCGGAGACACGGAACTCGACCGCACCATCGTCGAGGGCATCGCCGACCCGCTCGTGCACCTGCTGCGAAACGCCGTCGATCACGGCATCGAGGACGCTGACGTCCGCATCGCGAACGGTAAGCCGCCGGTGGGCCGCGTCGAACTCCGCGCCTTCCACAAGGGCGGCAGCGTCTACGTCGAGGTCGAGGACGACGGCCGAGGCATCGACGCCGCCGAACTGCTCGCCAAGGCCGCTTCGCTCGGAATCGATGCCGAAGGCATGCGTCCCACCGAACTCATCTTCATGCCCGGCTTCTCCACCGCCGGGGAGGTCACCGAGGTCTCGGGGCGCGGCGTCGGTATGGACGCCGTCGCGGCCGCCGTCAGCTCCCTTCGGGGTCAGATCGACGTGCGGAGCACGCCCGGCTCCGGGACGACCGTCAGCATCCGGCTGCCGCTCACGCTCGCCATCATCGACGGGATCGTGCTGCTCGCGTGCACCGAGCGCTACATCGTCCCCACTCACTTCGTCGACCGGGTCATAAGCGTGACCCCCGACGACATCGTGTCGACCGCGGGCGCTGGCGAGGCGCTCGTGCTGCCCGAGGGCGCCGTCGTGGTGGTTCGCGCCTCCGCGGCATTTGGCGGCGAACTCGAGACAGGCGCCGTCGCAGTGGTGCTTGACGACGGGGAGAGCCAGTTCGCGCTCCTCGTCGATGAGGTGGTCGGGCAGCAGAGCCTGGTCATCAAGTCCCTGACAGGACCGACGACGCGTGCGGACGGCCTGTCCGGCGCCGCGTTGATGGGCGACGGCCGGGCAGCGCTCGTCGTCGACCCCTCGGGAATCGTCCGCTCGCTGCTTCGCGGGTGGGACACCAACACGGCCAAAACCACCGGGCGATCCGGCGGTTCGAATTCGGACGACTGACATGGCGTCTGGAGAAGGAGGGATTGGAATGCTCAAGAGCCTCAAGCTGGGAGTGCGCATCGCTCTCGGTTTCGCGGTGGTCGGTGCGATCGCCCTGGCGATGGGCGGGATCGTCTGGTACCGGCTGGGCGCGATCACCGAGTATGCGGGACAGGCTGCCGTTGGCGCCAAGACCAGCAACCAGACGTGGTTGACGGACAAGTACCGGTCCGACTACCTGGTGGTCCGCTCGCTCAACGCGAGTGACCTGGCGGAGCCGGAGGCCGCGTGGCGAGAGAACTACGCCATCCTCGGCCAGGACCTCGACGAGCTCGAGACGATCGGCCTCGACGATACCGAGCTTGCCCTCGTGGGCGAGGCGCAGGCCAGCTTTGTCGACTACGGCAAGGCGTTCGACGCCATGGTCGCGGCGCGTGCCGCCAAGGCCGACGCGTTCACGATATGGCGTGACATCGGCTTCTCGCTGACCGCCGACATCGAAGGTGCTCGCAAGCAGGTCAGGGACCCGGAGGTCAGGCTCGCCGTCGAGGACTTCTTCGAGGCGTTCCTCCTCATGCGCGTCAGGGCCGTCTACTACCTCGCGACCGAGGCCCAGGTGCAGTACGACGAGTACGTCGCGCAGTCCAAGGTCGTCGATCAGCGCATCGAAGACCTTGCCGAGGCCGGCGCGGGCAACGCGACCATCGAGACGCTCGTCACCAAACTGAAGGCCCACATGGTCACGTATCGCGACGGTGGCGTGAAGTACCTCGCGGCCGCAGAGGCTGATGAAGCCGCTCGCGCCGCAGCCAACGCCGCAGCCGCCAGTATCCTCACCAACGTCCAGGAGCTCGACGCCACGCTGGTGAAGAAGTCGCAGGCGCAGGCGGACGACACACGGTCCGCGGTGCTCGTGATCCTGGTCGTCGCAGCCGTGCTGGTGATCATCCTGTCGTGGCTCATCACCGTGTCCATCACGCGGCCGGTCAGGCGCGTCATCGACGGGCTTGCAGGCGGTTCTCGCGAGGTCAACTCCGCGGCCAACCAGGTCGCTCGCTCGAGCCAGGAGATGGCCGAGGGCGCCAACGAGCAGGCATCGAGCCTCGAAGAGGTCTCGTCCACGCTCGAGGAGATGTCCTCCATCACGCAGCAGAACGCCGAGAACGCGCGCCAGGCCAACTCGATGGCCGGCTCGTCGACCGACGCCGCTGAGCGGATGACCGACGCGATGCGCGACATCAAGGACTCGAGCGACGAGACCGCACGCATCGTCAAGACGATCGACGAGATCGCGTTCCAGACCAACCTGCTCGCGGTGAACGCGGCCATCGAGGCCGCTCGTGCCGGCGAGGCCGGCAAGGGCTTCGCGGTCGTTGCCGAGGAGGTCCGCAATCTCGCGCAGCGTTCCGCCGAGGCGGCCAAGTCGACCACCGCTCTTATCGGCCAGTCGCAGGGCAACGCCGACAAGGGCGTCTCGGTGATCGCCGAGCTGCTCGAGCAGTCGCGCAAGGTGAGCCACCTGGCGGCCGAGGTCGCAGCGGCATCCAACGAGCAGGCGCAGGGTATCGAGCAGGTCAACGTGGCGGTTTCGCAGATGAACCGCGTGACGCAGTCCAACGCAGCCAACGCTGAGGAGTCGGCAGCGGCGGGCGAGGAGCTCTCGGCCCAGGCGTCGAGGCTCGACGAGATGGTCGCGGCACTGCTCGCCATCGTCGGCGGGCAGATCCACCGCACGAACCCGACCGTTCGTTCGAGTGCGGCCGACCCGATCGCCGAGCCGGTGCGTCATCGTTCGGACAGGTCGAGCGCCTCGCGTCCCGAGGACGTCATCCCGCTCGACGAAGACGAACTCAGGAAGTTCTAGGGGGCGGACTCAATGACCGAGGCAACCAAGGTCCAGGCCGCTCCAGGCAAATACCTCGCGTTCCGAGTCGGAGCCGAGATGTACGGGCTCGGCATCCTGCGGGTCCAGGAGGTCATCGGACTGTCCGAGATCACCCGGGTCCCCCAGATGACCGAGGCGGTTCGAGGCGTCATCAACCTGCGCGGCAGGGTGATACCCGTGTTCGACCTGCGCGTCGCCTTCTCGGTGACCCGGGTCGACACGGAGGTCACCTGCATCGTGATCGCTCAGGTCGACTACGGCGACCACGATGCGACGGTGGGCTTCATCGCCGATGAGATCCACGGCGTCATCGAGGTCCGCGACGGTGAGATGGGTGCGGTTCCGGAGTTCGGCGAAGGACGCCGTTCGCCCTTCCTCATCGGCATGGCCACGCTCGAGACGGGCGTGATGATGGTGCTCGACATCGACCGCGTCATGGGCGAGGACGACACCCTCGTCGTCGAATCGGTCGTCTGATGCTCAAAGGGTCGCTGATGGACGAGTCCGTGGACAGATACGGGATCGGGCGCCGGGAGTTCGAGGGCTTCCGGCGCCTGATTCACGACGTCTCCGGGATCAACCTGGGAGAGAGCAAGGACGCGCTGCTGGCGGCCCGCGTCGCCCGGCGCATGCGCACTCTCGGGATCAGCGACCACGCCGAGTATCTCGATCTCATCGTGAACGACTGCAGCGGCGAGGAGACCTGCGAGCTCATCGACGCGATCTCCACCAACGTGACCAGCTTCTTTCGGGAGCCCGAGCACTTCAACATGCTCGCGGCGCACCTCCGGCAGCTCGCTGAGATCGGGGTGACCGAGGTGCGGTTGTGGTCGGCCGCCTGCGCCACCGGCGAGGAGCCCTACACGATGGCGATGGTGGCTGCCGAGGCGCTCGGGGGCTACTCGGTCCGCGTGCGCATCCTCGCGACCGACATCTCCGGCGCGGCGCTCGACGCGGCCAGGGCCGGCGTCTACCGGGCCGACAAGGTCCGCACGGTTCCGCCGGCCTACTCGCGCTACCTCAGGCGCACCCGCAGCGGCGAGTACGAAGTGACGCAGCAGGTACGCTCCATGGTGACGTTCGCCCGGATCAACCTGTCCGTGTCGCCGTTCCCGATGACGGGTCCGTTCGACACGGTCATGTGCCGCAACGTGATGATCTACTTCGCCAAGCCCACTCGCGAGCGCCTGATCGCCGAGGTCGAGCGGTTGCTCGCTCCGGGCGGTCTCATGATGCTCGGGCACGCCGAGAGCCTGGCGGGCATCCCCTCGGCGATGGTCGCTCGCGCACCCGCCGCCTACCAGAAGCCGGGCAGACGATGCTGAGCATCCGGAGAGAGGACCGGTCCGTGGGCGTGGGCGATGGTCTCGCCGAGATGACCGGCGACTTCGTCCTCGTGACCTACGCTCTCGGATCGTGCGTGGGTCTGACCCTGTGGGACCCCGTCGCTCGCGTGGGCGGACTCCTCCACAGCCAGCTGCCGGTCTCCTACAACAACGAGGCGCGCGCTGCCGAGCAGCCGTTCCTGTTCACCGATACGGGCGTGGCCGAGATGCTGCGGCAGGTTTACCGACTGGGCGGCGATCGCAGGCGCATCGTCGCCAAGATTGCAGGCTGCGCCGAGAGGGCGGGTGGCGGCTCGACCTTTCGGGTCGGACAGCGAAACCTCGCGGTCGCCCGCCGCGTGCTGTGGAAGAACGACATCGTCATCTCGGGCGAGGACGTGGGCGGCGACGTGCCGCGCACGATGTGGCTCGACATGGCGTCCGGCGAAACGATCGTTCGCGTGGGCGGCCATGCGCGCGCCATCTGAAAGGGGTTGTCGGCCGTGGCCTACAACGTGTTGATCGTGGACGACTCGAAGACGACGAGAACCATCATCGCCAAAGCGCTGCGGCACGGCGGCGTGCCGCTTGGTGAGGTGCACGAGGCCGCGGACGGCTTCGCGGCACTCGAGCTCCTGGAATCCACCTGGGTCGACATCGTCTTCGCCGACCTCAACATGCCCAACATGTCCGGCGTCGAGCTCGTAGAGCGCATGGCTGCCGAGCGGCTCCTCGCCTCGGTCCCCGTCGTCATCGTGTCGACCGAAGGCCGCCAGGACCGCATCGACGCGCTCACCGCCCGGGGCATCGCCGCCTACGTGCGCAAGCCCTTCTCCCCCGAGCAGCTCGCTCAGACCGCCGAGTCGCTTCTCTCGGACGAGGTGCCTGTCGTCAGCCCCGCAGTGCTCGAGGAGGCGTTCTTCCAGGCGGTCGAGGGCTTCGCGATGCTGGTCGCCGAGCCCCTCGTGGCGACGCCGCCCGCTCCGGCCACCTCGGTCATCGCCCGCATGGGATTCAACGGGCCGGGCGGCTCCGGCGAGGTCTGTATCGCGATGTCGGAGGCGGGCAGCGTGCTGATCGCCGAGACCGCGATGGGGGAGTCCGACGCGTCGGCGGGACGTGACGCCCTGCGCGAGCTCCTGAACGTCGTGTGCGGCCACATGGTGGACACGGTCTGCGGCGGGCCGTTCGTACTGACGACTCCGCAGACCCAGGTCGTAGACGGTCCCTCGGCGTGGGACGAGCTTGCCGCGTGGCAGCCGTGTCTCGCGTTCGATCTTGAGGGCGTGCACACGCTCGTCGCGGTATCCGTGGCCGCGCGGAAGCGGGCGTCGTGACCGGGAAGCGCATACGGGTCCTGGTGGTCGACGACTCCGCGGTCGTGCGACAGGTGCTGTCGCGCGAGCTCGACGCTGATCCCGACATCGAGGTCGTGGGTACCGCCACCGATCCCTACGTCGCGCGCGACAAGATCGTGGCCCTCGAGCCCGACGTGCTCACCCTCGACCTCGAGATGCCGCGGATGGACGGCGTCACCTTCCTGCGCAAACTGATGCGCTACAAGCCGCTTCCCGTCGTGGTGGTGTCGAGCCTGACGCCCGAGGGAGGGGAGACCGCGCTCGACGCGCTGGCCGCCGGTGCGGTCGACGTCGTCGCGAAGCCCGGACCCGCCTACGCCGTCGGCGAGATGTCCGAGGATCTGATCAGGCGAGTGAAGGCCGCGGCGCTGGCGCAGGTCGGGCAGGCGCGCTGGGGAGCGACTCAGCCGCGCGCACGCTCGGCCGAGCTGCGGACGACCACCACCAAGATCCTCGCGATCGGGGCGTCCACAGGCGGGACGCAGGCACTCGCCGAACTTCTCGGCGCAATGCCTTCAGACGGGCCGGCCACTCTCGTGGTGCAGCACATGCCCGCCGGGTTCACGCGCTCGCTCGCCGAGCGTCTGAACGCCGAGTCGGCGATGGAGGTCAGAGAGGCCGAGGATGGCGAGCTCGTGACCCAGGGGAAGGCGCTGATCGCGCCCGGGAACACCCATCTGCTGCTGCGCCGCTCCGGGGCGATCTATCGCGTCGAGGTGAAGGACGGCCCACCGGTTTCTCGGCATCGCCCTTCGGTGGACGTGCTGTTTCGCTCGACCGCCCAGGCGGCAGCGGCCAACTCGGTGGGCGTGCTGCTGACGGGTATGGGCGAGGACGGGGCCGCGGGCCTGTTGGAGATGCGCCGCGCCGGCGCATGGACGATTGCGCAGGACGAGGCGTCGAGCGTGGTGTGGGGCATGCCCGGCACCGCGGTGGAGATGGAGGCCGCGTGCGAGGTGCTCGCGCTGGGCGCGATCGCACGCAGAGCTGTGGAACTGACGACGGAGCGTGCCGGAAGGCGCGCCTAGCGATACCCGGATGCCGGGCCGTGCCGAACGAAGAAGGAGTTTGCGATGAGTGACTGGTCCACGGGCACCTGCCCACACGCAGGGGACTGCGACTTCTACCGCACCGTAAGCGCGAGCGCTGTGCTGCGGATCAAGTACGCGACCATGTATCCGTACTGCAAGAAGTCGCGCCACGAGTCATGCATGAGGTACTGGCTCCTTGAGCAGGGCAAGACGGTGCCGACCGACCTGCTGCCCGATGGCGGCAAGGACGCGTTCATCGCGCAGGGCGGCCGTCCTCAGTCGACCGGGGCGCTGACCAAGGTTCTCGTCGTCGACGACATGCCGATGTTCCGAGCCGCACTCGTCACCCTCGTCAGAGGGGCTGACAGTGGCTCGATCACCATCGTCGAGGCCGAGTCCGCCGAGAAGGCGTACGACGCGTTGAGCGACAGTCCCGCCGGCTGGGTCGCCGTGGTCACCGACTACAACATGGGCGCGATGACCGGCTACGACCTCATCTCGAAGATGCGGTCGAACCCCTCGTTCGCCGGGTTGCCGGCAATCGTGTTCAGCAGCGAGAAGGAGGATCGCATCCGGGCGCGGTGCGAGGCCCTGCCGCGAGTACGCTGGTTGGACAAGAAGCCCGACCAGGCGCCCTTCAACCAGGCCTGGACCGACTTGGTGGTCGAGCGTAAGGCATAGCCGGGCGGCCGCTCACCAGATTCGAAGTCCGCATCTGCCCAGAAGGTGGAACAATCAGGCAGAGGGGTTCGCGCTGCGAACGCGGAGGAGACGGGTCCGATGATCGGCCGGCTCGGGTACTACCTGAGATACGTCTGGCGCTTCGCTGTTCTGCGCCGTCCCGAGCCGCTGATCTACGGCGTGGCCATCACCGATCGGTGCAACTTCCACTGCAAAGGCTGCCGAGTCGCCAACACCGGCCGCCCCGACATGACTTATGACGACCTGGTACGCCGCCTGGCGGAAGCGTATGACCGCGGATTTCGCGAGGTCTACTACACCGGCGGCGAGCCCACGCTCTGGCGCGACGGTGACCGCACCCTCGCCGACGCGATCGAGGCCGCCCGCCGCCTCGGCTTCTTCCACGTGCACGTCTACACCAACGGGACGCAGGGCCTCGACTGGCCCGTCGACCTCCTGTGGGTAAGCATGGACGGTCTGTCCGAGACCTTCTCGGCACGTCGGGGCGACCACTTCGCCGAAGTTGAACGGGCGGTTCGGGAGTCCAGACACCCCAAGCTCGGGGTGATCTACACCATCGACCGCAACACCGAGCGCGGCATCGAGCCGTTCCTCGAGTGGGTGCGCGACACCCGGCTGCCGGTCCTGGGCGTGATGTTCTACTTCCACACCCCGTACTACGGCATCGACGAGCTCTTCCTTACCGCCGAGGAGCGCGCGCCCGTCATCGACCGCCTGCGGGCGGCGATCCGGCGGGGGCTGCCGGTACTGAACTCGCGTGCAGGTCTCGCGATGCTCAAAAGCGGGAAGTGGGAGCGGCGTTCGCCTGCGGCGGTCGTGGCCGACGTCGACGGCGAATCGGTGTGCTGCCGGGCCTCGGACGAGGCGTGCAAGGAGTGCGGCTACACGGCCGCCACGGAGATCGTCGCGGCGCAGCACCTGCGCCCGAGCGCGGTCATGGCGATGATGAGGTACTGGTGACCACTCCCGGCACAGGAGTCTCGCGCGCAGCCACACGCGCGGTCAGGCGCCACCTCGTGGGGCCAGAGCAGCGCTGGGTATTCGAGCGCCCCGATACGTCGTGGACGCCGCCCGCGGTTGAGCGCACCTCGCTGTATCTGCACGTGCCCTTCTGCCGCAATGCGTGCCCGTACTGTCCCTACACCAAGGTCCCGTACCGGGCCGAGCTCGTGCCTGCCTACACGGAGGCGGCACTCCGAGAGGTCGACCTGTGGGCCGACACGGTGGGGCGCGCAGAAGCCACGAGCATCTATGTCGGCGGGGGCACGCCCACGCTCGCGCTCGACGCGGTCGGCGCGGTTCTCGGCAGGATGCGAGAGCGCTTCGACGTGACCGGCGACGCGTGCATCGAGACCAACCCCGCTGACGTCACCGAGCAGGTCGTCGAGCAGCTCCACGCCGCCGGCATCGAGCTCGTCTCGCTCGGCGTGCAGTCATTCAAGCCCGCCAGTCTCGATGCCATCGGACGCCGCTATGCACCCGAAGTCGCCGAGAAGGCGCTGACGCTCCTGGCCGACTCCGGGTTCGCGTCGGTGAACGCCGATATCATGTTCGCGCTGCCGGGGCAGACCGCCGATGACGTCATCGCGGACCTCGAGCACGCAGCCGAGCTCGGCGCCAACCAGATCACCACTTACCCGCTGTTCACCTTCCCGTACACGTCGGTCGGGGAGTACCTGCACCTCAAGGGGGTGCGCCTGCCCGACCTGCACGCCCGGCACGAGCAGTACCAGGCGATCTCGCGCTGGTGCGAGGACAACGGCTTCACCCGCGTGTCGGTGTGGGGCTTCAAGAAGGGGGACGCGCCGCGCTACTCGTCGGTGACGCGCGACGGCTACATCGGCATCGGTCCCGGCTCGGGCTCGCACCTGCCCGACGGCTTCACCCTCAACACCTTCGATCTTTCCGAGTGGGAGCGGGTCCTCGGCGAGGGTCGCCTGCCGATCGCGCTGCGCATGCCCTTTGAGGCCGAGATGAGCGGCTGGTGGTGGCTGTACTGGCGCTTCTACGACACGCGGATTCCGATGGGGGACGTGGACGATGCGCTCGGCGGCGACGCCGCCAAGGCACGGCGGTGGCTTGGCGCGATGAAGACCGCTGGTCTGGCGCAGCGCCATAACGGTACGCTGGACCTGACAGAAGCGGGTGCGTTCTGGCTTCACCTCGCGCAGAACCACTTCGCACTTTCCTACGTCAATACGCTGTGGACCGCGGCGCGTACCGAGCCGTGGCCGACGGAGATCACCATCTGAACGAGGGGCTCGACTACGGGGGTGTCGGTGATGGAGGAGAACGGAGAACGCGAGCACGCGACTCGCAGGATCCCGCCGCTGGCCGAGGCGCTCGGCTATGCGGGCGGTGGGCTTGCGCTGGCGGCGCTGTTTGCGATGCTCGCGATGTTCTGGGACCGTCTCGGCATGCTGGGTCGGACGGGGATTCCCGCGATCGTGGCGATCGTGGGCATTGCCGCAGGCCTTGCCCTGGAGCGCCTCGACGAGCCAGCCGCGCGCCGGCTGAGCCAGTTCCTGCTCTTCATCGGCGTGGCCGGCATCGGTGGTGCGGTCGGGTTCTTCGTGCACGATGCGGTGCTCAACTCGGTCAGCCCGCCGCTCCTGTACGGCCAGGCGGCTGAAACGGCGAACGAATGGGCGTGGTTTGCGGGATTCGCAGCCATCGCCGTCAGCGGCGGCATCGTCTGGTGGATGCGCCGCACGTGGCTGCAGCATCTGGCGTTCGGTATCGGGGTGGGGATGGCGGCGCTCATGTCGTTGCCGCTGATGCCGTTCGACGGACCCGACTGGGGGGCCGGCGCGGTGCTCGCACTGGTCGGCGTCGTGTGGGGCGCGCTCGCGCTGCGCGGTCTGATCCCGCCTGAGGATGCCGGCCTCACCCTAGCGTCGCTCGGCGTGCTGGGCGGCATCGAGCTGATGGCGGTTTCGGGCGCCGATACCGGGCCCGGGCTGCTGGCTTGGGCGGTGTGGCTGGGGCTCGTGGTCTCCGTCGGCCTCATAGCTCTCGGCGGTTGGAGGCGCTCGTACGTTCTCATCGGGTTCGGCGCGGCCGGGGTCGTGCTCTACGGCATCGAGCTGGTCGTCGAGGTTCTCGACATCGGCATGGCGACACCAATCGCGTTCATCGTGGTCAGCCTCGGCTTGCTCGGGCTGGCCGCGTACTCGGTGCGCAAGGGCACTCTCGAAGCGCGCCCGGCGTCGCGCATCGGAGTCGAGATCGGCGGTTACGCCGGCGTGGCGTTCGCGGTCGCCGGGGTCATGACGCTCATGATCCAGTACTGGGACGAGATCGGGACCGCAGGGCGAATCGCCGTGCCGCTGGTCGCCGGCGCCGTTGTGTACGCGCTGGCGCTCGTGATCGAGAAGGGTGGCACGGACACTTCCCACCGCCTCTCGCAGGCGCTCTTCGCCGCGGGAACCGTCGCGGTCTCGGCTTCGGCGGGCATGGCGGGGTACGCGCTCGCGACGGAGCTCGTCGCCCCGCAGCCGTCCGATGAGTGGCTGGCCGTTCGCGATCCGTCCACGTGGGGAAGCGTCATAGGCGCTGCGACCGCCGTGGTGGTCGGACTCGTGGTGTGGTGGTTGCGGAAAGGGGCACTCACCCTGGTCGTTCCCGGTGTGGGCTCGTTCATGCTCATCACGTCGGGCTTCGACATGGTTCGGACACCGGAGACCTTCTGGCTGCCAGGGGCGCTCATGCTCGGCGTCGGGCTCGTGTGGTTGACCCTCGGGCTCACCAACGTGATCGAGCAGGGCAACACCGCAATCTCGATCGGCAGCGTCATGTGCATCATGGGGGTGATGATGTTCCAGGACGACCCGAGTGGGGACCCGCAGCGGTGGTTCGCGATCCTAGGCCTCGTGCTCTCGTTTGTCGGAATAGGCCTGAGCATCTGGCTGAAGAGAGGCGTCCTGCTTGGCTTCGGGGCTGCAGGCGTCGTGATCTTCGCCCTCCGCACCGTGCAGGTGTACTTCGAGAATCGGGTGGGTGGCCCCATTGCGCTGCTGATAGCCGGCGTGGTGTTCATTGCGATGGCGGTCTTTGTGGCGCTGGTGATGCCCAGACTGAGGGGGCCCGGCAAGGGGAACAGCCCGCAGCCGGCGTAGCACCGGCCGCTGCCGCCCTCTAGATGTAGTACATCGGTGCCGCGCAGATATCGAGCTGACGCTGCCGCTCCACGAGCGTGGCGATGCTCGTCGAGTCGAGGTACTCCTCGGCGACCTGGGCGAGTCCCTGCCACAGTTCAGCCGTCGCTGAGTGCTGCTGGTGTGGCACATCGAGCACCTCGCCCTGCAGCGCCATCACGACGCTGCGTACGTCTATCTCGGTTGCCGCTCTGGAAAGCGCGAATCCGCCCGTGGGTCCCCTTCGCGAGGTGACGATGCCTGCGCGTGCGAGCGCCGAGATCTGCTGCTCGACGAACCGGCGGGGGAGCACGAGCTTGTCGGCCAGGTCACCGGCGGCGACGTACTCGCCCTCGGGCCCGGTCGCCAGCAGCACCAGCGCTCGCAAGGCGTAGTCCACTCGCTGCGATACGCGCATGGCTAGCCCAACTCCTCCCACAGTTTGGTCGAGAGGTAGCGCTCGCCGGTGGACGGCGCGACGGTGACGATCACCTTGCCGGCCATCTCGGGCCGAGCGGCCACCTGCAGAGCGGCCACCACGTTCGCGCCGCTGGAGATGCCCACCAGCAGGCCCTCCTCGGCTGCGATCCGGCGCGCCATCGCGATGGCGTTGTCGCCTGTGACGGTCATGACCTCATCAAGCACGTCGATGTCGAGTACCGTCGGGATGAAGTTCGCGCCGATTCCCTGGATGAGGTGCGGCCCGGGTGTGAGGTCCTCGCCCGCGCGACGCTGCGTGATGATCGGTGACTCGGCGGGCTCCACGGCGATCGCGAGCGTGCCGGGGCGCGCCTCCTTGAGGTAGCGGCCGGTGCCGGTGATGGTCCCGCCGGTGCCCACGCCGGCGATGAATGCGCCGATCGTCAGGTCGCCGACGGCGGCGTCGATCTCAGGCCCGGTGGTGGCGAAGTGAACCGCCGGGTTCGCGGGGTTGTCGAACTGCCCCGCCACCCACCCACCCGGGGTTTCTTTGGCGATGCGATCCGCCTCGTCCACGGCGCCCTTCATGCCGAGCTCCTTGGGAGTGAGCACAAGCTCGGCTCCGTAGGCCTTCAGCAACTTGCGGCGCTCCATCGACATCGACTCGGGCATGGTGAGTATCACCCGGTATCCACGCGTGGCACCCACGAGGGCGAGCGCGATGCCGGTGTTGCCGCTCGTCGGCTCGACGATCACGGACTCGCCGGGTGTCAGCAGTCCCCTCGCCTCGGCGTCGTCGATCATCGCGAGGCCGATGCGGTCCTTCACCGAGCCGCCCGGGTTGCGGGACTCGGTCTTGACGAAGACGCGCGCCGGCAGCCCGTCCGCGAGACGGTTCAGGGGGATGAGGGGCGTGTGCCCGATGCTCATGGTGACATCATCGAAAAGGTGGTTGAACTCGGCCATTGGAGCCTCCGATTTCGCGCTGCCGGAAGTGGTGTGTGGTTCGCTGGCGTGAATGTATCACGCTCAAGAGGGGCATAAACGCATAACGCGCATGCTATATGTTCGCTATATCCCCCGCATCGGCGCAGTCCTCACGTACAGGGGTGAGAATCGACCGCTGGGCGCGCTGTCGGGCCCTTCTGACGCGGGTCCGGTGTGGGCTTTCTCATGATTCGACTTCGGGCATGCCTCCTGCACTATGCCGAGCACTCGCATTTCTCGACCCGGAGGTGTCCCATTGAACAGATCCTCGCTGCGCTTGCTCACGTTCGCGGCCGTCGCGGCGGCCTTGCTCGCGGTGCCGGCTACGGCGTCAGCCAAGCCGAGCTACACTTCGTATTGCAACGGGTGTCACTCAGGCACGACGATTCCCGTCACGCTGACGCAGACCGGTTCGACCGCCACTCAGGTCAGCTACTCGTACAGCGCCCCCGGCGCTGACATGATCGCCGTCTTCCTCGGCTCCACGAGGACCACCACCGTCAACGGATCGACCGGCGTGGTCACCCTCAATGCAGGCAGCACCTACACCATCTACGCCGTCAACGGCCCCGGCACGAACGACGGTGTCGGCACCAAGGTAGTGACCCCTGCTGCCCCCGCCCCGGATCCCGATCCGGTCACCATGATCCCTGTCGCCGGCGCCAGCCGATTCGAGACCGCCGTCGAGGCCTCGAAGCGGGCGTTCCCCACCGGGCTGGACCCTGCCGGTGAGCTGACGGTCGTCATCGCCACGGGTCGCAACTGGCCTGACGCGCTCGGCGGCACGTCGCTGGCCGGTGCGCTCGACGGCCCCGTGCTTCTGGTTGATACGAACAGCATCCCCGCGGCCGTGACCGCCGAGATCGAGCGACTGGGCGCGCAGCGCGCCATCATCCTCGGCGGCGCAGGCGCCATCGGAACCCCGGTTCAGGCTGCGCTCGAGGCCAAGCTCGGCGTGGCCAACGTGTCGCGCATCTGGGGTACCGACCGATACAAGACCGCAGACGCGATCGCCGAGGAGACCATCGAGGTCCTGGGCGCCGGGTTCGACGGCACCGCGTTCGTTGCGACCGGAGCCAACTTCCCCGACGCGCTTGCAGCCGCGCCTCTGGCTGCGGCACAGGGCTGGCCGCTCTTCCTCGCAGACCCCGCCAAGGGTCTCTCGGCCGACACCAAGCTCGTGATGACCGGTGTCGACGAGGTCCTGCTGCTCGGCGGTTCTGCGGTGGTCTCGCCGGCCGTGGAGCAGTACCTGGTCGCCACGTACGGTGACGCCGCCGTCACGCGCCTGTCCGGCGCGAGCCGTTATCAGACCGCGGTGACGATCGCTTCCTACGGGGTCGCCAACGCCGGCCTCTCGTGGGACGGCGTCGGTATCACGACCGGCGAGCGATCGCCTGATGCCCTCGCGGGCGGAATCGTTCAGGGTCGCGCCGGCTCGGTCATGCTGCTCACTCTCTCGGATCGCCTCGACTCTGCAACCGCCGCGGCGCTGAGCGCCAACAAGGCGGACATCTCCACCGTCACCTTCTTTGGGGGGACCGGAGCGGTCTCGCAGGGCGTCCGTGATTCAGTGGCAGCCAGTCTGAGGTAGCGCGTACCTACCTTCTCATCCGCATCGTCATCGAAGCCCGCCCTGGTGGCGGGCTTCGTTCGTTTCGAACGGACTCAGTGGCGGCGTTTAGTTCACCTAATGTTGGCGGTATGTACGCCACATGCCGCGCGTCCGAAGGGCTGCTGGCGTAATGCAGGGGAAGTTCGAAGGGGCATCATGACAGCATTGCGGATGCGACCTCTCATGTGGGGTTTCGCGGGGGCATCTCTGATCTTTGCACTCGGGGCGTACGGGGGCAGCGTCGCGGGAAGCGAGCGCGGGGGGTTCACGATGAACTTCCCGGCCACTGGTACCGAGGTGGGCGGCCCATCGCCGCGGGAGCTCACCGGCTTCATCTCGGTGGGCATCGACGGCGCCGGTCCCATCAAGCAGTTCGTCCAGCCCAACGTCCTTGAGATCTCCTCGCACGTCGTGCAGAACGTGGGGGACACCCCGCTGACCATCGTCTTCGACTCCGAGGGCTTCCCGGCTGAGACCGAGTGGCACTCTCGCGACCGAGCCTGGAACGCCGAGACACGCGAGATCGAGCGGCCTATCGCGCCGGGCGAGGCCGTCGACGTCAGCCTGGTCGTCACGTTCCCGGAGCCACTCCCCGACAAGCCCATTCTTCTCAAAGGCTCGGTGATAGTCCGCGACGCCGACAGCGGAGACGCTCTCAGCACGCTGCCGGTGACGGTCGTGCGCTCGGGCGCCTCGGCCGTCGCGGGTGACTGCTGTGAGTAGCGCGGGGAGGCTTCGGACCAACAGGCTCAAGCGCCTTGCCGGGTTCGGCGTGGGGCTGGTGCTGTTCTACGCACCCTTCGCGCTGCTGGTGCGGGCGTTCGGCGCGCTGGCCCCGGGGTCGCTCGCGGGCACGTCTGTCTCCGACGTGCACACTGCGTGTCTGAGAATGCCGCTCGGGTGGCTTGCGCAGCCGTGGATGTGGCCCACGCTCGGGGACAACCCGATCTCGTGGCTGCCGGTGCTCATCCTACCGCTATCCGCCGTGGCGGCGGGCCCGATGTTCTGTGGCTGGCTCTGCCCAGCAGGTGCCCTGCCCGAGTATCTGGGGCGGCTCGTCCCTGACCGGCTCAAGTTCGACTTCAAGAAGTCAGTCGAGATCGTTCCTCTGCGGTACGGATTCTTCGCCGGCTTCCTGCTTGCGCCGTTCGTGTCGGCGAGCATCTGCTGCTCCTTCTGCAACTTCACCCACATGCAAGGAATCGTGAGCGCGCTCACCGGCAGCCTGGAATGGTTCGCGTACTTCACGTCGATGGGACTGCTCGCAGCGGTGGTGTGGATCGTTCCTCTCGGACTGTTCACGAAGGGCGGGCGCGGATGGTGCCTGTTCCTGTGTCCGGCCGGCGCGGCGATGGGCATGGCGTCCGGTCTCACGCGCAAGGCAGATCGGCTGTGGCGAGTCAGAACCGATGAGTCCGCGTGCACTCACTGCGGCACCTGTGAGGACGTCTGCGCGATGCGGGCGGCGACGGTCGAGGAGGACGGCGGCGCCTCGATTCAGCACCACCTGTGCACGTCGTGTCTCGACTGCGTGAGCGCGTGCCCCTCGTCGGCCCTGAAGTTCGGGAGCCGGAGATGAGAAAGCCCACGCGATCCGAGGTCGGTTCCTTTGGCGGCGCGATGGCTCTCGTCGGAGCGGCGGCGGTGTTGAACCGCGCGTGCCCCGGCGGGTGCGGTCCATGCACATCGTGCGCCACCGCGATCGTGCCCGCTGGCGGCGCGATATCGATGGTTGCGGCGGCGACGCTGGGCACCTACGTCATCCGGCGCAAGGGGCAGCGCGCTGAGCCGACCCGCCGAGCAGGCGACTGACGCGCGGGCGCTATCGCAGGCTCGCGCGGAAGCGCTCCATCAGGTCGCGGACCACGGGTCCCACCCGGCCGTCGCCGACGGGTACGTCGTCGATCCTGACGATCGGGACGACGCCGCGCGTGGTCGAGGTGAGGAACACTTCATCAGCTTCGCGCATGTCCTGGATGCTCACCACTCCGGACACGACGTCGTAGTCGCCTGCCGCAGCATCCAGCACGAGCGAACCGATGGTGCCCCACAGCACGTCGTCGCTCGGGGCGAGGATGGTGCGCCCCTTCACGAAGTAGACGCTCGCGGTCGCCGCCTCGTAGACGACTCCGTCATCGACGTAGAGCAAGTCGAGCGCGCCCTGGCTCTGCGCCTGTGACTTGTTGGCCAGCATCGTGAGGTAGTTGGTGGTCTTCGCCTTCGGGATCTCACGCTTGTAGTCGTGGGTCACCAGCGACGCGCCGTTCTCGTAGACAGCGGCGGGAGGTTCGTGCAGCTCATGCGTGAGGATGAAGAACGTGGGCTTCTCGGGATCGAAGCTCATTCCGTCGGGTGAGACTCCGCCGGTGAGCACGAGCCGGATGGTCGCCTCCCCGTGCTGGTTGAGTCGCAGCAGCTCGCGGATCGCGGCCTCGATCTCAGCGTCGGTGACCGGCACTCGGAGTCCCAGATGGTCGGCGGAGGCGTGCAGCCGCTCGAGGTGTTCCGAGAGCAGGAACGGCTCGCCGTCGACGGTGCGCAGCAAGTCGAAGACCGCGTAGCCGCGCAGCAGTCCGATGTCGAACGGCGAGATCGCCGCGTCAGAGGCCGGGACGATCCGGCCGTTGAGGTAGATGTGCTCGTTTCGCATGCGCCAGTTCTACCACATCGGGGCGGAGTTCAGTCGCCAGACGCTTGGTCGAGGAGGCTGATGATCGCATCAGCGCTGTAGGTCTCCGCGAGGGCCGAGAGGGCCGCGGCCTCTTTGGGCAGGGCGGCCGACAGCTCGTCAGCGAGCTCCGCGACTCGGTCGAAGTCCGCTCGCAACGTAGCGTCCCTGATGGCGGCGACCGTTTCAGGCGCCATCCGGGAGAGGCCCTCGGCGATGACGGCGGGGGCGATACCCGAACTCCCAGCGGGAGCCTCGTCGCGATACACGTACTCCACGCCGAGCAGGTCGGCGATGAGCGCGAAGAGCTCCTCGGCCTCGAACGGTTTGCCGAGGAACGCGTCGGCGCCGACGGAGAGCATCGCGTCGCGGGTCTCCGTGAACGCGCTCGCCGTGAGCGCGATGATCTTGGTGTCGCGTCCTGTGGCCCTGATGCGCTGGATGGCCTCTCGGCCGTCGACGACCGGCATCCGCAGGTCCATCAGGACCAGGTGCGGCTTCCACGCCTCGAACTCGCGGAGCGCCTGCTCGCCGTCGGCGACCCCGTGCACCTCGTAACCGATCCCGCTGAGCGCCTGGGCGACGAGGTCTCGCATGTCCACGAAGTCATCGGCCACGAGGATTCTGGGCGGCGCCTGATTCGGAGCAAGTGCGGTGACGCGCCGTCTGGCGGACTCGGGCACTGCCGACTCTCCGGCTTCCTCGGCCTCGATGAAGAAGGTGAATGTGCTCCCGGATCCCACCATGCTCTCGACGGTGATGTCGCCTCCCAGAAGCCGCGCGAACTCCCGGCTGATGGCGAGACCGAGCCCCGATCCGGAGCCGATCTGCTCACCGGCGCGCGTCTGCTCGAAGTGCGCGAAGAGCCGGCCCATCTCCTCGGCCGCGATGCCGGGGCCGGTGTCCTCGATCTCGAACGTCAGTCGCAGCGCCTCGGCCTCACCCGGTGACGCGCTGACCCGCACGACGATCGAGCCCGCAGACGTGAACTTCACGGCGTTGCCGATGAGGTTGATGAGCGCCTGTCGGATCTTGGCCTTGTCCGATACCACCGTCGCCGGCAACTCCCCGATTCGTTCCACGCACAGGTCGACGCCCTTTGAGGCGGCGCGCTCGCGAAAGATCGCCTGCACCTCGGAAAGCATCGGGTCGAGCTCGAACGAGGCCTTGGTGACCACCGTTCGTCCGGCCTCGATTCGGGACATCTCGAGGATGTCGTTGATGAGCGACAGCAGGTGCTCTCCGCTCCGGGTGATGACGTCGATGCGTTGACGCTGAATCGGCGTGAGCTCGGGGTCCCGTTCCATGAGCTGCGCGAAGCCGAGAATGGCGTTCATCGGCGTGCGGATCTCGTGACTCATCTGGGCCAGGAAGTCGCTCTTGGCCTGTGTCGCCTGGATGAGCGCCTTCATCAGCCGCAGGTTCTCTATGCGGGACTCCATCATCCCGACGACCCGGTGAAGCATGGCCGCGGTCGCGCCCATCTGCGATCCCGGCCGATCGTCTGCGAACACGTAGAAGGCCAGGATGTTCTCGGGGCGCTCGACGGGGACGAGAAGCATCGAGTGCGGGTAGAAGCCCTGATGCTCCCCGTCGAGCAGCAGCTGTACGGCTGCGCACTCCTGACCCTGCAGGAGCACGGAGTGCTCGGAGAGCTCCTCGATGAGGTCCTCAGTGAGAACCACCTTCGCGTCGGCGAGGCTGTCGTTGCCGTAGGAGAGGTAGGCCTCGGCGATAGACGACTGCTGCTCGCCCAGCGTGCAGAAGGCGCACAGAGGCACGTCCTTAAGTATCGCGACTCTCTCCAGGCCGCACTGCAGCACGTCGTGTGCGCTCTTGGCAGGGGTGATCTCCTCGGCGATCAGCGTGAGCAGCAGCGTGTCCTCGGCGCGCTCGAGGAGCTGCTCGTTCTCTACGCGGAGCAGCCTGGCCGTCTCCTCGAGGACACTGAGCCGGGTGCGGAGGTCGGACTCATCGGGCATGGTTGTCTCCGACAAATGCCCGAAACTCGTTTGCTATCCGTTCTGGCTCGTCAATCTGGATGAAGTGCGATGCCGACTCGACGTGCACGAGCCGGCTGCCGGGAACCTCCGCGTGCAGCTTCTCGGCGATGGCCGGCGAGAGGTAGGGGTCGGCGTCGCCGCGGATGATGAGCAACGGCACATTGAGGTGTCGAAGCTCCTCGGCGATGTCTGTGAGGTTGTGGTTGTCCAGACAGCGGGCGAAGTGCATGAACGCCTTGCGGCCTTCGCGGGTCTTCAACGGCGCCATGTACTTCGCCATCAGCTCCCCGGTGACGCGCTCGGTGTGGTAAACGCCGCGCCGGATCACCAACTTGAACGTCCCGAGGTCGAAGCTCGCCATCATGAGCTGGCGCACGATGGGCGTTCGCATCGAGGTGATCGGCTGAACGGGCCAGAAGTCGTACGCGACCGTGTTGGCGACGGTGAGGTCGTAGAGCATCTCCGGGTGTCGGACGGCCAGGATCTGGCCGATGCCGCCCCCGAGGTCGTGCCCGAAGTAGTGCACCTTCTCGATGCCGAGAGCCTTCAGGAAACGGTACAGCCGATCGGCGTGATCCTGGATCGCATACGAGGTGTCGAGCGGCTTATCCGAGTCCCCGCATCCGAGCAGATCGACGCTGATGACGTCGAAGTCGCCGACCAGGAAGGGGAGCACCGGTTCCCAGATGAACGAGTAGGTGGTGATGCCGTGCACGAGCAACACGGGCTCGCCGCTGCCGGAGCGGTGATAGGCGATTCGGTGGCCGTCGATCTCGACGTAGTTCAGCGCCTCTTGCATGGAATCTCCATCCGGGCCTGTGCGCGACTCGCGTCTAGTGGGATATACCCCTCCGACAGGGTGCGGGCCAGGGCGTGTCGTATATCTGCGGCTAGGCGTATGCTGGGCCAACACGCAAAGGGAGGCGATATCGACCGTGCTCACCGATGGCGGAGTCCCGGACATCCTGATCGTCGATGACGTACCCGCGAACGTCCGGGTCCTCGCTGACGTGTTGCGTGCGGAGGGTTATCGCACGCGTTCGGCTGTGACGGGAGAGGCAGCCCTGCTCGCCGCCGAGAAGCAGCCCCCCGACCTCATCCTTCTTGACGTCATGATGCCCGGTCTCGACGGTTACGAGGTGTGCCGTCGCCTGAAGGTGTCGCCGGCGCTCGCGGGCGTCCCGGTGATCTTCTTGAGCGCGTTGAGCGAGACCGAGAGCAAGGTCGAGGCGTTTGCGGCCGGGGGCGTCGACTACGTGACCAAGCCGTTTCACCTCGATGAGGTCCGCGCCCGCGTCTCCACCCACCTGCGCCTTCACCAGCTTCGTCGACAGGTCGAGCTCTACAGCCGCTACCTCGAGGATCGGGTGCAGGAGCAGGTCCGGGAGATTGCCGACTCTCAGATGGCGACGATCTTTGCGCTCGCGCGACTCGCTGAAAGCAGGGACGACGAGACGGGCACGCATCTCGAGCGAGTCCAGGCCTACTGCGCGCTGGTGGCAAACGCACTGGACGGAAGCGAAGGGTCTCACCACGTAGACAGCGAGTTCGTGGGCAACCTGGTGCACGCCAGTCCTCTGCACGACATCGGCAAGGTCGCGGTGAGCGACACGGTTCTACTCAAGCCGGGCAGACTCACCGAAGCCGAGTTCGAGGTGATGAAGACCCACACGACCGCCGGAGCGCAGACTCTCGAGGCTGTACAGCGGGAGTATCCGAGAAACGCCTTCATCGCGACGGGAATCGAGATCGCCCGGTGGCACCACGAGCGCTGGGACGGCTCCGGCTACCCGGACGGAATCGCAGGCGACGACATCCCGTTGTCCGCGCGCATAATGGCCATCGCCGACGTCTACGACGCCCTGCGGTCAAGGCGCGTGTACAAGGAGCCGATCTCGCACGACGAGAGCTGCGAGATCATCAGATCCGCCTCGGGCACTCACTTCGATCCGATACTCGTGCAGGCGTTCTGTCGCGTTGCAGCCGATTTCGACCGCATCGTCAGCGCCCAGCCGTAGCAGCGACAGCGCGGCGTCCGGCGATGACCTCAGACCGTCGGCGTGCCCGCTTCGACCATGACGATGATCGCATCGATGACGCGCGGGTCGTGGCGCGAGCCGGAGTGCTTCTCCAGGTCCATGAGCGCCTCGGCGGGGGCCAGCCCTGAGCCGTACGGCGGGGGAGACAGCAGGCGATCGAGCGAGTCCGCGGCAGCCAGTACGCGCGAGCCCAATGGAATCTCGTCGCCCGAGAGGCCCTTGGGGCCGCTGCCGTCGTAGCACTCGGCGTACGCCTCCACCAGCGGCACAACGTTTCTGAGCAGCCCGCCGGTGGTGCCGAGGGCGCGGCGCGGGATTGCGGATCCCGGTTCGGCGTCGGCGGCGCGTTCGATGGCGGCCGCCTTGCGCAGCACGTCGATACTCACGTCCACCTTGCGGATGTCATGCAGCAGCCCCGCGACGCGTATGTTCTCGATCTCATCGTTGGGCAGGTTCATGACCACGGCGGTCTTGGCGGCCAGGTCGGCTACGCGCACCGAGTGGTTGTCCGCGAACTGATCCACAGCGTCGATGAGCTCCGAGAGGATGTCGACGACGCCTTCATAGGCGTTCCTGAGCTCGACGATCGCCTGCGCCTTCGCTTCGTACAGTGTCCCGACCACGTAGGCGGTGACCACGAGGAACGCGCCCCAGATGAAGATCGCGACGGTGGGGCTGCGGGTGGGGTCCGCCGCGAAGACCTGGGGGTTGAGGGCCGCATACAAGCCGACCATCATCACGCCCACGAGGGCGACCATGACGCCCTGGCGCCTGCCGAGAAAGTACGCTGCGACGAGCACGGGGATCTGGTAGAAGCTCAGAAACGCCAGCTTGTCGGCGGCGAGAAGGATCGTGAAGGCGGTCGCGGCGACGAGGATGAGAAGCAGCCACACCTCGGACATCTGGATGGTCTTGGGCTTCGACTCCTGCATCGCGCGGTTCCTCTCGGCGGTGCCGGCGGACCAATCGCACCGGCTTCGGTCATTCTAGCGTTCGCCGGGCTGAAGGGGCGATGTGCCTGAGATGTCCAGTGACGCAGGTCTCTTTCGCGGGTCGGGGAACCAGTCGTCTTCGAATCCGCCGTCGACGATGCGCTCCACCGGCATCTTCATGTAGCGGCCCTTGGCCTCGACCGCGACGGTTCCGTCCGGCAGCACAATCTCGCCGGTTCCCTCGAAGATGCGGCTCGAGTCCTTGGTGATGCGCCCGATGACGTGGACCTCCATGTCGATCGGAACGGGGCTGCGGTACCTCAGCGTGAGCTCGACGGTGACACCCCACGCGTCGGGATCGGTGAGGTTGATCGCTCGGCCGATCGTCTCGTCGAGAACCGTCGAGGCGATGCCGCCGTGGAGCCTGCCCGGGTAGCCCTGGTGTTCGGGCCGAGGCGTGAATACGCACGCCAGCTCGTCGCCGTCGAGCTGCAGGAATCTTGCGTGCAGTCCCGCGGCGTTCTCCATCCCGCACACCATGCACATGCGGCTCACGTTCTGAGCGCCGAGCACCTCGCGTCGCACCATCGACTCCTCTCGTCCAAAAGGCCTCGCCCATGATACGCCCGAGTCGGAGGCGCGTCTCGGGTACATACGGTGCACGCAAGCCCGCCGATCACAGGGAGAAGATGTGCCGTCAACCGACTTCGAGGTCATCGTGATCGGCACCGGCGTCGCGGGACAGACCGTTGCCGAGGAGCTCGGCGAGGCCGGTCGTCGCGTAGCCGTGGTAGAGAGGCGTGAGGTCGGCGGGACCTGCTCACTGAGAGGCTGCCAGCCCAAGAAGGTGCTGGTCAGCGGCGTCGAGCCGGTCGAGCGTGCGAGGTCCCAGGCGGGTCACGGTCCCAGCGGCTCATTCGCGGTGGACTGGCGCGACCTCATGGCGTTCAAGCACGAGCTCACCGATCCATCCTCCGGCCACATCACTTCGGCGCTCGAGGCGTCCGGCGCGACGATTCTCCGAGGTGAGGCTCGGTTCGTCGACGGCTCGACACTAGCGATCGGAGACGAGCGCTACACGCCGGCGCACATCGTTGTGGCGACGGGCGCCCGGCCTGCGCAGCTGCGCATGGTTGGAGAGGAGCTGCTCTCCACCAGCGAGACCTTCTTGTCCGCCGAGACGTTGCCCGAACGCGTCGTCTTCGTCGGCGGCGGCTACATCGCCTTCGAGTTTGCTCACATCGCCAACGCGGCGGGCTCGCGAGTCTCGATTCTGCACCGGTCCGATGAGGTGCTCGGGGGATTCGACCGCGATCTGGCGCGAATGCTCGCACGGGGGTACGGAGAGATCGGCATCGACGTGCAGGTCAACGCCCAGGTCGCTATGGTGCGGCAGGCGGGCGGCGCGCTCGAGGCGGTCCTCGGCGATGGGACGAGCGTCCCCGCCGACATGATCGTGCACGCCGCCGGGCGCGTCCCGGATATCGACGCGCTCCAGCTCGATGAGGGCTCCGTGCGCTGGGGGCGGCACGGCGTCGAGGTAGACGAGTCGCTACGGAGCGTCACCAACCCGATCGTGTGGGCGGCGGGGGACTCTGCGTCGCTCGGGCTTCCGCTGACGCCGGTGGGCGTGAACCAGGCGCGCGTGATCGTGAGAAACATCCTCGACCCCGGATCTGCGAGGTTCGAGCCCTCCGTCACACCGTCGGTGGTGTTCTCCGATCCGCCGCTCGCGACGGTGGGGCTCGGGGAGGTCGAGGCGCGTGAGCGCGGTCTCGACGTCGAGGTGAAGTTCAGCGACACATCGCAGTGGGCATCGTCTCGGAGGGTCGGGGATCGCGTGTCGGGAGCGAAGGTGGTCCTCGACCGGGAGAGAGGCCGCATTCTCGGGGCGCACCTGCTCGGCCATCATGCCGAGGAGACGGTCAACCTGTTCGCAGCCATCATCACCGCAGGGATGACCGCCGACGAAGTGCGTGGTTCGATCTGGGGCTACCCCTCGGCTGCGTCCGAAATCGTCTACCTTGTGTGAGCGCGTACCGATGACACGCGACGGAGGTCCGCCATGTCCGAGTACCTGAGTGAAAGCATCACCGAGCACCTCCGCGTGCTCACGAGCTACCCCGACCGGCATGTGGGTGGCCCGGGAAACAACGCCGCGACGGCTTACTTCGCCGAGGTGGCGGGGCGCTGCGGGTTCGCGGTCTCGCGGACCCGGTTCGAGTGCATGGAGTGGGAGTTCGGCAAGGCGCGGGTCACCGCTGGCGGCGAGGTCTTCTCGGCCGAGGTTGGACCGTATTCGATTGCGTGCAACGAAACGGCGCCGCTCATCGCGGTCACGACGGTGGAGGAGCTTGAGACCCACGACGTCGCCGGTCGGGTGGTGCTCATTCATGGGGCGCTCGCTTCGGGTCAGCTGATGCCGAGGAACTTCACCTTCTACAACCCCGAGGAGCACCGTCGGGTCTATCGAGCGCTCGACGCCAATCCGCCCGCCGCGATCATCGCAGCGACCGGCACCGATCCCTCGCTGGTGGGCGGGCAGTACCCGTTCCCGCTTTTCGAGGACGGCGATCTCGACATCCCCAACCTGTATCTCAAGGACGTCGACGGGGAGAGGCTGCTCGCTCACGTCGGGTCGCCGGTCCACGTCGTCATCGACTCGACGCGCGTGCCCGCGAGCGCCGAGCACGTCGTTGCGGTTCGCCGCGGCGACGCACCGGGACGAATCCTCGTCACGGGACACATCGACAGCCGCAAGGGCTCGCCCGGCGCGCTCGACAACGCGACCGGCGCCGCGGCACTTCTCGGAGTCGCTGAACTGCTTGACGACTACTCGCACGGGCCGGCGATCGAGCTCGTGCCCTTCAACGGTGAGGACAACTACGCCAACCCTGGCGAGATGATGTGGGTGGCGGAGAACGAGGGCCGGTACGGCGACATCGTACTGTGCATGAACGTCGACGACAGCGGATCGAGGGGGCAGGACCTGCACGTCTCCTTCTACAATGTGCCGGATCGCATTGACGGTCTGATTCGCGACGCGATGTCGCATCGCGCCGGGTTCGCCGAGGGCAAGTCCTGGTTCCAGGGCGACCATGCGATCCTCGCGATGCAGGGCGTACCCGCGATCGCCGTCGCCTCTGCCGACATGGAGCATTTCATGGCCACATATGCCCATACCGAGCGTGACACGCTCGAGCTCGCTGACCCGGAGCGTGTTGCCGACACCTCGCGGTTCCTCGCTGACGTCATCCTCGCCATTGCCGCCGGAGCCGCCTTGTGACGCGGCTGTTCATCGACGCCGACGCCAGCCCGGTGACCCGCGAGGCGATTGCGGTGGCTCGGGCGCGCAACATTCCGGTCACGCTGGTGGGTAACGGCACGCAGAACTTCTCGCGCTACACCGAGCGCTCAGGCGTGGACGCTATCGTGGTGAGCACCGGACGCGACGCCGCGGACTTCGTCATCATCGAGAACCTCTCGGAGGGCGACGTCGTGGTCACGCAAGACATCGGGCTCGCAGCGATGGTTCTCGGCAAGGGGGCGCATGCGCTGAGCCCCCGCGGCAGACGCTTCTCGCTGGCGACGATCGATGCCGAGATGGAAGTCCGGCATGCCGAGCAGAAGCACCGGCGCTCCGGTGGGCGCACGCGGGGACCCTCGGTGTTCACCGATGAGGACCGCGAGCACTTTCGCGACACCCTCGAGTGGGTGTTCGGCGGCTGAGCCTGCGCTACCTGGTGATCTCGGCGGCCATGTCGCGCCGCACCCGCTCGTAGGGGAGAGCGTTCTTCTCGTACGTCGGGAACCTCAGAACCCCCGGCTTCTGCGCGGGAACGCTTCCGATGATTCGCGCGACGTAGGCGTCGGCCTTCGCCCTCCCTCGCTTGGACTCGATGATCTTGAGGTACTCGTAGTCCTCGAGACCGTCGCGGAGCGCTTCCATGCGCAGGCTGCCCACCGGTGGGGACCCCTCGACCACCAGCCCGAGCGACGGGTAGTAGCCGGGGTAGACGAGCGAACCGTCGCCGTTGCCGTAGATCGGCTTGCCGTCAACCGAGCTGCGGTACGACAGCGGGTCGGCGTAGGGGTCGCGGTAGTCCGCCGAGCCCGTCTTGGGGCGCCATGCCGCGATGTCGAAGTGCAGCAGCCCGGTCGCTCTGGAGTGGTAGACGAACCACCCCTGGACGCGTGACTCGGCGAGCGGCTTGTCGACCAGATACATGGGGACCTTGCCTTGCCACGTGGTGGAGTGCGAGTAGATCCAGATCTCCTTCTTCAGGTTGCGAAGAGGGGTGATCCAGGTGGGCTGATCCCGGTAGAAGAACTGCAGTTTGTGGGTGTAGATATCGACCCCGGCGAGCGGCTTGTAGTTCATGGTCACGGGGTCGGTGGTGACCATGTACTTCACGCCCGGCGCCTCCTGGTGCACGAGCTGCGCGTACTTCTCAACGAGGGTTCGCTCCGAGGCACGCGGCTCGTCGACCGGGTAGGCGTAGGCCCTTGAGATGTTGGTGCCGAGTTCGGACTTCATGGTCCGGTAGTACTGCGCCGCCTTGCTGCGGTTGGTACTGCTCGCGAACGGGTCCTTCACGTAAGCGGGCTCGCCGTACTCAGGCATGCACACGCTGTCGAACGCGAGCTGGTTGCCGGGGAACGACGTCGCCGTGCCCGTTCCGAGGCAGTCGGCGAGGTATGCGTCACGGACGCGCATATCGCCGTTGTCCAGGGGAGGCGCCCAGTCGCTTCCGCTCTCCCACGCGGGGAGCATCGTCTGCGGGCTGATGCGGTGATCACTCATGTAGCGCAGCCACCCGCCGACCTGGTCCCCCTTATAGGTGGTGCGCTCGGGAATGCGCGAGGCACTGAGGGGAGGCGACGCGTTGGGCGCGAGCCAGCCATGTGCCGCGCTGCTCGTGTACGCTGCCCAGCGCAGGTTCAGGCCGAAGCTCGTCTTGAGCGTGCGCCTGTCGATCGAGAAGGCGTGCACCACGAGGCGCACCGGGATGCGGAGCGCCCGGGTGCGCTGGCCGGTCGACGCGGCCGCCGAGACGCGCAGCACGCCGGTGTAGGTGCCGGCGGGTGTGCCCTTCGGGACGTGGAACAGCACGTAGAACGGCTGCGTCTTCCACGCCTTGGCGCCTCGGCGAGTGAGGTCCGGGCTGCCTGAGGCTTTCCAGCCGAGCGGTTGGCCGTTGACGAGCGTCATTGGCAGGAGCGGGTCGGGTTCGAGTCCCTTGCGGGTGTACGGATACGACGGGTACTGCACGTTGACGTAGTGGACCTTGAACGCCTCGACTTCCGAGGCGGGAATCACGCCTCCGGAGGCGTCGCACACGAGGTCGCTCGCTTCGATGCTGAGGTCGACGAGGTCGGCGCCGAACGGTCGGATGGCGATCTGGCGTCCCTCGAACTCGGCTTGGGCCGCCGACAGGCTCAGCCCGCGCACCTCCCGGTCGGTGGAGCGCGGCGCGAGCACGGACGGCTGCGTCGTGGGCAGGATCTTGGTCTGCGGCATCGCATACCAGTACTGATAGTCGGGCAGCGGCTGCTGGCGCTCGGCGAGAGCGGTCGCCGGGAGGGTCAGGGCGATCGCGCAAGCCGCTCCGAGAAGGGCGGCGCCGATGGTCGTTCTGTGTCGAAGCACGTTCATCACCTGCCGGGAGAGTCGGGCATCACTTCCTAGTATCGGCACGCGAGGGTCCTCCGTGAAGCGGGTGCGGTGACCTGAGTCACGAACTACGCAACGTGATCACGTGGATCTGGGGCGGCGCGAAGAAGCGCAGGGGGAGCGTGACCATGCCCACGCCGTTGGTGACAAGTACGTCGGTGCCGTTCTCGTCGGACCACCCGGTCAGGAACCGCTTCCCGTACTGCGACGGCTTATGCGGCAGCAGCTGATAAACGCCCCTCACCTGTCCGCCGTGCGTGTGGCCGGCGAGCGCGAGCGACCACGGGTTCTCCTCCGCGCCGAGGGCGTACGCGAGTGTGTCCGGGTTGTGTGCGACCAGCACGCCGAACTCGCCCGCCTCAAGGTCCTCGGCAGCACCGGACGGATCGGGCCGTCCCGTCCATTCGTCGGCGAGTCCCGCGATCGCGATGGTGCCGCCTTCCTCGCCGAGATGGACGACGTCGTTGTCCAGCAGCCGGATGCCTGCCGACTCCAGACCGGCGCGTGCGTTCGCTTCGCCCTCCCACGAGTCGTGGTTGCCGAGCACCGCATACACTCCCCGGGACGCCTCCAGGGCGCCGATCTCCGGGTAGAAGCGCTTTGCGCCGTTGGCCCGTCCGCCCACGTAGTCGCCACCGAGCACCACCACGTCAGGGTTCTCGGCGTTGATGCGCTCGACGAGTGCGCGGGTCTGGGCGGCGCCAAAGAGCGGCCCGGCGTGAACGTCGGCCGCGAACACGAGAGTCGTGCCGTCGAGCGAGGCCGGGATCCGGGCGCTCGTGATGGTTCTGCGGTCGACGCGGATGTTGCGCGCCTCGACTGCCGCAAACGTCAGCCAGCCCAGGATCACGACGGCTGCCACGATCCATAAGAGGCGCAGGTCGAACATCTCTACAGCAGGTTCGAGGCGAGGCGCGCGGCGTGGTTTCGGAAGACCTGGACCGGGGTCCGGCTCTCGATCTGTTCGACGGTGATCTCGTCGCACTGCTCGAGGTCGTTGAGGAACACCTGCTCGTGCTGCCGGGTCAACGCCTCGTCGTAGAACCACGCCATGCACTCCTTGTGCAGCTCGAGGCTGCGGATGTCCATGTTCATGGTCCCGATGCTCAGGAGCTGGCCGTCGACCGTCATCGTCTTGGCGTGGAAGAAGCCGGCGTTGTAGTGGAAGATACGCCCGCCCGCCCTCAACAGCGGCTCGAAGTACGTCTCGGCGGCGTACCATGCGATCTTCTTGTCCGGCCAGCCCGTCATCATGAATCGCACGTCCACGCCGCTCAGCGCTGCGTTGACCAGGTTCTGATACAGAGCGTCAGTCGGCACGAAGTACGGCGACTGCAGCCAGATCCGTGAGGAAGCCGAGGAGATCGCGACCTCGTGCGCCCGGCGAGCCGACTCCCACGGGTCCTCGACGCCCGTGGCCACGACCTGGCCGAGGACACGCGTGCCGGTCTCGGGGTACTCGGCGGGGAAGAATCGCTCCGTGAACAGGTTCTCGTGCACCGACTCGAACCAGCGTCCTGCGAACAGCTTCTGCAGTTCCGAGACGAGCGGGCCGCGGAAGCGCACGTGGGTATCGCGCCACGCGGGATACTTGGGCTTGCCGTCGATATACTCCTGCCCGACGTTGATTCCGCCCGTGTAGCCGAGAACCCCGTCGATCACGACGATCTTGCGGTGGTTGCGATAGTTGATCTTGCCGATGTCACGCACGTCGTACTGAATCTTGGCTCCGGCTGCCCGCAGCGCTTCGATCTCGTCCTTCTTGTACTGGATGTTGCCGATGAAGTCGTTGAGCATCCTGACCTCGACGCCGGCTGCCAGGCGCTCCAGCAGGACTTTGGTGAGGCGCGCCGTGAGTTCGTCGCGCTCCCAGATGAAGTACTGGATGTTGATCGTGTCCTTCGCTGCGGCGAGGTCGGCCTCGAGGGTCGCGAACTTCACTTCCCCGTCGACGAGGATGTCGACGTCGTAGGCGGGGAGCGGCAACGCGCCGTCAGCGGTCTCAATCGTCGTCAGGAGCTTTTCGAAACCTCGCTCCGCTGCCCACTCGTGGGCCTCGTCACGAACCGGGGCATAGCGGTCGCTCACGCCTCTGAGAACGGGCTCAGCTACCTGTCGCACCTCGGCCACCCATGTTTCCTTCGCCGTCTTCTTCTTCCAGTTGCGACCCAGGAAGAAGTACAGGACGAGGCCGAGGATGGGCAGCAGGAACATCACAAGCAGCCACGCGAGCGTCTTGGTGGGGTCGCGGCCATCGTTGATGAGGGCGACTGCAATTGCGATCCAGTACGCCAGCAGCAGCACACTCCACAACAGCGCGAGTCCTTCGTTCATCTCGGTGTCCTCGATTTCTTGGCGGAGCCCGCGGGCATGGTTGAGTCACCACATGGGATACCCATCCAGCGGTTCCAGTCCTCGGTAGAGACGGGTGCCGCTCACGATTTGGGGCTTGAGGCCGGGAGCTGGGGTGTCGAATATAGTGGTGATGCGCGCGGGGACGCGCATTCTTGCGCTGTTGGGGGCAGAGATGGATAGAGCGAAGCGGCTGGTGTTCGAGAACTTCGAGATCATGCTGGTCTTGGTCTTGACCCTGGGGGCGGCCTACACGGTTCTGGTGTCGGCCAACAAGCTGGCGTTTCTCAACTTCTTCTACATCCCGGTGCTGCTCGCCGCCTACTTCCTCGGCAAGAAGCGGGGCGTTCTCGCGGGCGTGGTCGCGGTATTGCTCATCGCCCTTTATGCGCTCGTGGATCCGTCGTTGTTCAACGCGACCACCGTCGAGATGCCGGGCGTTAACCTGCTTCTCTGGGGCTCGTTCCTGATCATCACCGCATTCGTGGTGGGCACCCTGTACGAGGCCAAGACCGAGTCCATCTCGGACCTGCACCAGGCGTATGAGGGCATTCTTGAAATACTCGCCAAGTTCATCGACACCGTCGACGGGTACACGCAGGACCACAGTGTGAGAGTCTCGGAGTTGGGTGAGAAGATCGCGCGCGAGATGAAGCTCAGCCGCGTCGAGATTGAGAATGTGCGTGTCGGGGGACTGCTCCACGACGTCGGCAAGATCGACATAAGCATCGATGTGCTCACCAAGGCGAGCTCGCTCACCCATGAGGAGTGGGAGCAGATGCGCCAGCACACGAGCAAGGGCTCAGCGCTCCTGGAGCCGATGGGCGGGCTCCTGCGCGACGTGCTACCGGTCGTGATGTTTCACCACGAGTGCTTCGACGGAACCGGATACCACGGCGTCGGCGGAACTGAGATCCCGCTCGGCGCGAGGATCCTTGCGGTCTCTGACGCGTACGATTCGATGATCACGGATCGTCCCTATCGCACGGGCCGCACTCCCTGGGAGGCCAAGCTCGAGGTCGAGCAGCATGCCGGTTCCCAGTTTGACCCTGACGTAGTGGCCGCCTTCATGCAGGTCATGAAGGCGGAAATGCAGTACGCCTAGGTCGCGATGGTCCAGCCCGCTCCTCGGGTATGCTGACCCTATCGACCCATCGATTCCAGCGACAAGGGAGCCCGGCATGAACTCCTTCGCCGTCGTGACCGACAGCACCGCCGACCTGCCACAGGAGTACGTGAGCAAGCTCGGCATCAACGTCGTCCCACTCAGTGTCACCTTCGGCACCGAGTCGTTTCAGGACGGCGAGCTCTCGCAGGCCGAGTTCTTCGACCGGATGGGCCGGGCGCCCGAGTTGCCATCCACCTCACAGCCGGCCATCGGAGCCTTTGTCGAGGCGTACGAGAAGGCGCTCGAGAACGCCGAGCAGGTCTTGTCGGTCCACATCTCCGACAAGCTCTCGGGGACCATAGAGTCTGCGCGTCAGGCGGCCGCCACCTTTGGTGACAGGGTCCACGTGTTCGATTCACGGAACCTCTCCCTGGGGCTGGGTCTCCAGGTCATCGAGGCCGCGCGTGCGTCTGCCGAGGGCGCCACGCTTCAGGCAGCACTAGCGCGAGTCGAGAACGTCCGCGACCGCGTCAAGATCATCGTCGGGCTGGATTCTCTCGACAACCTGGCTCGCGGCGGGCGAATAGGCGCCGTCTCGGCGTTCTTCGGCTCATTGCTCGACCTCAAAGTGACGCTGACCGTGGATCCGACGGGCGCTTTCCAGCCGGTCAAGCGTACGCGCGGCGAGAAGGCGGCGCTTAAGCACACGCTTGACTGGGTGTCGCAGGCCATGGGCACGAGCACCAAGGGTGCATTCGCGGTCGGTCACGCGCTGTCGAAGGAGCGCGCCGAGTGGCTGCGCGACGAGATACTCAAGCGCTTCGAGGCCACCGACATGGTCATGTACGACGCGGGCATCGTGATCTCGACTCACACCGGCACCGGCTGGGGCGTGATCGTCGTTCCCGCCGAGTAGCTCAGTCTCGCAGGGGGCGTCTCACCGCGCCCGCGGGGCGCTCGATCACCGGCGTCATCGAGTCGACGAAGCGCACCGGCGTGTCCTCTCGGACGAGGAAACGGGTGGCTCGGAGGGCCTCGGCGACCACACGGTCACGGTCGCACTCCGAGAAGAGGTGGACCAGGATCTCGGCGTCGGACGGCGCCGAGAGGTCCCACACTCCGACCACGGTCCCGCCGCACAGCACCACCGGCGCCGAGCCGCCATCGCGGTCGAAGACGCGCGGTCGGTCAGCAGGCCGGACGAAGCGGTCCTTCGCGGCGTAGCCCATCATGAGCGGGTCGTAGGCCGGGAGAAAGACGGTGTCGGCCGGCACCGGAACACCTGCGGAGCTGAGCTCCTCAGTATCCGACGCGTGCATGAAGAACGTGCCGTCGATTCCGTGCAGCCGGACCGGCGCGACTTCGTCGCCGAGCTCATTGAGCGCCCGCTCCGTCCGACGCGGCCCGAGCCCGGTCCACCATGACGCCTCGATCTCGCTGACCGGACCGAACGCGCGCAGGTACGCCCTGACGAGCGCCGCATCGGCCTCCTCCTCCTTGACCGAGTGAAGATCGAGTCCCGGAACCACGTGGCCCGGGAGCCCGAACGTCCACTGGTGGCCGGTCCACCCGTCGGTCAGGACATCGCGCATCAGCAGACCCTCGGTGACGAGCCGGTTCACGAGCGCCGCGACGTCGACCCCCGGGCGCCTGCCGAGTCGGTGCCGGATCGCACGCGCGGTCAGCGACCCCTCGCTCACGGCGTCGAGCACGACGGGGCGCAGCTGCTCGTAGACGGAGCGTGTCACGCCTCGAAGCTCCGCGTACTCCCTCGCGTACTTGGTCGTCTGCCGACGCGTGGCGGAGAAGACGATGGGCGCGAAGTCGGTGCGCATCACAAACAGCCATCCGCGCATTCCGCGCACAGTGACCAGCGAGCGCAGGTCGAAGCGCGCGTGGTCGATCGCCTCGCGGCTGACCGACTCGATGCGGGCGGCGTATGCGACGTAGGGGGCCGTGGGAACCGTGGCGTTGAGGGCCGCGAGGTCCGCCGTAAGTGACTCCAGGCTTGCCGACTCCCACGTCGAGCCGAGGCGGTGTCGCGTGAGCACGCGGGCGCGTGCCTGTGCGACCGTATGCGTGGCGATCCTGGCGGGGATGGGGCACGTCCGTTGCCGCCGTCGCGGCTGGACCGCGGTCGGGGCACCGTCCCTGGTGCTCGGGAGACTCGACACATCGACCGAGCGGATGTCGTCGGTCAGATCGATGACTCGCTCGAGTGCCACCAGGCAGCGTGCCGTGGCGAACGGGGAGGGCGCGTCCTTGCGGCCGAAAGAGAAGCGCTCGTAGTTCCGATACGCTCGTCGCGGCGTAACCCGCCCGTCCGCTCCGAGGTTGTATTCGATGAGGCACGCGGCAAGTTCGGCAATCGACCGGCGATCCGCGGGACGCGCATCCGGTCCGGCCCACAGCCCCGGGAACCGGCCGACTGTCTCGAGAACCCACAACACGTCGTACCACAGGTTGGGCCACTTGACCGTCTTGAACTGGTAGCCGTGGCCGTAGCCGGACGGTCGCTCAGTCTCGCGCCTGCGCCACGCCTCGAGGGGCGCGCGTGCGAGGTCGAGCGTCTGCACGGGGCGGTCCTCGACCGGGAGCTGCGAAATCAGACGGACCCCCTCGAGGGTTATCTGCGGGCACGGCTCCATCGACCTGGCAGGCCCGCCGATGAGCGGTGCACGCTCTTCCGGAAGGCAGCGCCATCCCAGACCCTGCGACGTCGGCTCAGCGTCCCCCATCAGTCGCGCGACCGCCGCCTGAACGCGCGGGTCGTCACCGCGTCCGAATCGAAGCATCGCGTCGGTGATCGCCGCCGTATCGCACAGGAGGGAGCCCCACTCGGGCTTGGGCCGTCGCGGCATCGATCCGAGCGACTGGAAGCGTCCGGAGCGCTCCTGGTGCTCCAGCATCTCGTCGAGCACCGACTCGACGCGCTCGAAGTCCCCGCCGCCGACACCCATGTCCGCGAGCAGGTTGAGGCGGTTCGGGGCATAGGTGGCGCTCGGCGCGGTGTCGTCGGTCTGGTCGGCCCACGTCGGCAGGTCTTCTACCAGCCAGCGTACGCCCTCGTCGGCGATGGTGGCCGACCGGGCCGCGACGACCGCCGGGTCGTCGGCGCCTCTGCCGAGCAGCAGGCGCAAGACGACCCAGCGGGCGTAGGGCTCATCGCTCGAGAGGATCCACGGAAGTGGGTCCGCCTGGAGCAGTTCGCTAAGCGCCGCCGCGTCAGAAGGTGCGGCGTTGGTCTCCATGCGGTGATTCTACCGCCGAGAAGAACGCCGCGTGCAGCGGAGTTCCCTCGTACTCGAGCACTGAGCCGATGGTGGCGGCATCACCGTAGCGGTGCATGGCGCCGGCGCCCGGCGATGGGTGCGTTGTTCCCCGAAGCTCACCGAGGTCGGCCACGAAGCGCTTCGCGAGAGTTGATGCGCGATCGGGGGCCTGCGGCATCTGGGCGCGGGGCGAGGCCGCATAGCTTCGGAGCAGCTTGTCCGCTACGTGCCGGTACGCGTCGGGCCGCGAGACGACGTCCATGCCCAGCACCCGGTCGCCGGCAACTATCAGCAGACCGCTTTGGCCAGGTAGCACCTCAATCGCATGCGCGACCTCCCGGAGATCCTCGCGCATCTCGAAGGAATCCCTCAGCGCGGAGGTGGGGGAGGTGTGGCCGGACTCATCGGCGAACTCGTCGACCATCGCCCACGCGGTCATCTGATCGGTCTGGTAGCCGTGGTTGGATCTCAGGTTGGCCGTGACGGCTCGCGCGTTGTTGGCGCGGAGCCGGCTGAAGCTCGCGTGTCCGGAGTCGCTGAACTCGCGCGAGATGTAGGACCAGCGCCCGCGTTCGGTGCAGGTAACGGGCAGGTTCACGCTCTCGCCGCCCTTGATCAGCATCGACGCGTTGAGCACGCGGTTCTGTTTGGCGCCGCACAGCTCCTCGCCCTCGAGGATCAACACCGGCGACTTGCCGCGGTTGGCTGCGGCGAGCGCCGGCACGCTGCCGCCCTCCGAGACCTCCGTGATGGTGAGAGAGTCCGCGGCGATGGCTTCCGCGAGAGTGAGATACGCGGGACCCTCGAACTCCGCGAAGACCGGCAGTACGGCGATTCCCGCAGCGAGCTGTGGCTCACCGAGTCTCACGCCGGCCAGCACGGTCCTGATGACGGTATCCATGGTCGTCCCCTTTCTATGGTTCGGTGGAGCGTCACACAGACCATAGGACCCACCTCTGACATCTCGACCCCGCATGCCGTTCGCCGACTCGATACGATTTCTCGCGCGCCTACCCACTACTCGGCATGCGTCATGCTGCGTGACGATCACGGGCGCACGCCCGAGGGCGCGATACGGCGTACCGTCGAAAAGGGAGGTGACCCAGCGTTGAGTAGACACAACATCGCTGCGCTGGTCCGGTCCACCACGTACATCGCGGAGGGCTCGACCTCCTAAGGACGGCGGCGTGCGGGACACGGCCCCGCAGCGCTCGCGCCATCCCACAGCGGATGATTGTCGCTGTTCGGCAGCGATGGAAGAGGGTCGCCTCGAAAGGGGCGGCCCTCTTCGCGTTTCGCGAGGGCCGAGCCGACTATTTCAAAATTGTTAGTAGTGTGGGGTTTACACTAGTCCGCCGGGTGGGTACTATGCACCTCGTACTAGTAATGAGTCCGTACTACTACCGAGGGACGGGAGGTGACCGGTGACCGAGTACGACGCGCTGTTGCGCAAGTTCCAGAAGGAGATCAACGCGGGAGCCGTCTCCCTTGTCCTGCTCGCGATCCTCGACCGCACGGCGGAGCCGCTCTACGGCTACCAGATCGCCAAGCGCATCGAAGGTTCGTGGCAGGGGGGGACACCGATCAAGCAGGGCACGCTCTACCCGGTTCTGCGTTCGATGGAGGACGCCGGGCTGCTGTCGAGCCGCGTGGAGCCGAGTGTCTCGGGTCCTCCGCGCAAGTACTACGCGATCACCGAACAGGGACGCGCGGTACTCGGAGAGTGGAAGCAGGCGTGGTCACGTACGCGTGACTTCGTGGACGCGACATTGGAGGGGACCGTTGGATAGGACAGTCGAGGGATACCTCGCCGAACTCAGGATCCACCTCGCAGGTGCGGATCCGGCGCTGGTACAAGATGCCCTCTATGACGCGGAGGAGTACCTGCGAAGCGCGCTGGACGAGTCGGCCGGAGATCCTGCCGAGGAGTTCGATCGCGTGGTCGAGGCGTACGGCACGCCCACCGAGATCGCCGCGAGCTACCGGGACGCCGAGCTGACGGTGGCTGCCGCCCTTCGTCAGCCCTACAGGCCGACGCGCAGTGCCAACCCGATTGCCCGCTTCTTCGCGGTCGTGGCCGATCCGCAGGCGTGGGGGTCGTTCTTCTACCTCCTCCTCTCGCTCGCGACCGGCGTGATCTACTTCACGATCGTGGTGACCGGCGTGTCTCTCTCGCTCGGCATGGCGATTCTCGTCATCGGCATCCCGATGGCGCTGCTCGTCATCGCCATCGTGCGTGCGATCTCGTTTGCCGAGGGCCGCATCGTCGAGGGTCTTCTCGGAACACGTATGCCCAGGAGGCCGCGCCTGGTGGCCGGAGCCAGCGGCACCATCTGGCAGCGGATCAAGGGCTGGCTGACCGACTGGCGCACGTGGACGACCATGCTCTACATGGTGCTGCAGATGCCGCTCGGAATCCTGTACTTCACGCTGATCACGACCGCCGTCGCGACGTCGACCGCGCTCATCGCGCTGCCGTTCGTGCAGATGCTCGTCGACCAGCCGGTGATCCGCACGCTCGAGTACGGCTACTACATCGAGCCGTGGGGCATGCCGCTCTTCATCGCCGCCGGACTTCTCGGCTACGTGGTGACGCTGTGGATGTCCAAGGGCATCGGCCTGCTGCACGGCATGTACGCCAAGACGCTGTTGGTGGGTCGCATCGACCAGCCCATCCAGGCGCAGCCCGTGATGACTGCACCGCCGGTCGCACCGACCGCCGGTGGCCAGGGAGGGGTTCAGTGATGAGAGGACGACGGATAGTATTCGCCGCGCTTGCGGGAGTGCTCGCGCTGGCGGCGCTCGCCGGGACCGGTTGCCGCAGGGTTCCGCTGGAGGAGCTCGACGGGCCCACCAGCCACGACACCTACGAGGTCGAGGTCGGAGGCGCCACAAGTGCCGACGTTCGCGTGACGATGGGCCTGGGCACTCTCAAGATCAGGAGCGACGCCGAATCCGGAACGCTTGCCGCCGCTGACTTCACCTACTCGCGCAAGCAGTGGGAGCCCGAGGTCGAGTACGAACTCGAGGATTCGGACGAGATCGCAAAGCTCGAGGTCAAGCAGCCGAGTGTCGACAGCATGTCCCTCGGTGACAAGATCAGCACCGACATGGCGCCGATGACCAATGAGTGGGACCTGGCGCTCGCACCCAGCGTGCCGATGGACCTCTCTGTCGAGATGGGTGTCGGCGAGGCAAAGCTCGATCTGGGCAACTCGATGGTGCGCACGCTTCAGGTGGCGCTCGGCGCCGGCGACGCGACCATCGACCTGTCAGGCGACTGGGCCGAGGACATGGACGCTGACATCATGGCCGGCGTGGGCGAGCTCACGCTCATCGTCCCTGAGGATGTGGGAGTCAGGGTGTGGGGCCAGAACGAGGGAGTCGGCGACTACACGGTCGAAGGACTCGAACGCGACGGCGACTACTACGTGAACGATGCGTACGGCGACAGCGACGTGACGCTCGATATCCGCTTGCAGCGCGGCGTCGGCGACGTCGAAGTGCGCACGGCTGACCGCTTCTAGGCGATCAGCACCCGCCCTCGAGCGCGGCGACAGCCAGCTCGAGGGCGGTGCGCGCCGCTGCAGGGATAGCGGCCGCAACCTCAGGAGTGGGTTCCTCGGAGAAGGTCTTGTCGTCGAGGACCTGTACGCCCACCACCTGCACGAGCTCCGGGACGTCAGCGCCAACTTCGCGTCCCAGCACGAGCGCGGTCGGCAGGTCCACCTGATGCCCTGCGACCAGGTGCAGTGACGGCGGCATGCTTTCGGCATCGACGATGACGGTCTCCCCGGGCTCAAGACCCGGAAGACGGACCGCGTCGATCACGACCGCAGCGTCGTAGCCGGTCAGCAGGTCGATCAGTGCGAAGCCTGCTACCTCCGCCTCGGCCACGTCGATTCCGGCCGCCTGCGCCTCCTCGGCGATCGCGCGCGCGGCGAACACGCCGACGCCATCGTCGCAGAGCACGGTGTTGCCTAGGCCGAGGATGAGGACTCGACGCGGTGTCATGAAAGCGACTTGAATGCGATCACAATGGCGCCCCCGTCAGGCCGGTTCTCGACCGTCAGGCCGTCGGTGAGGCGTCCCACCGCTCCGAGCCCCGTGCCGAGTCCGCCTCGGCTGGGGTGGGGGAGGTGAGCGATATCGCAGCCGATCGAGACGCCGTCTTCGAGCGCCCGCTCGATGTCTTCGAAGCCGGGCCCCGAGTCCTCGGCCACGAGAGTGATGCCGGGGTGCGGGTCGAGGGTGAAGCGCGCGATGAGCGTTCCGCCGCCAGCGTGATGCATGAGGTTCGTGGCGAGCTCGCTGGCGGCTATCTCGAGTTCGTTGACTGCGCGCCGGCTGAACCCAGCGCGCTCGGCCATGCGTGCGACAGCGACGGGAGTCGCGAGCGCGTCGAAGCGCGTCACAACGTGGAGATGCAGGTCGCCGAGGGCACGGCCGGGCACGGTGGACGCCTCAGTAGGCCACGACGACGCAGGTGACGTCGTCGTGCGACTTGCCATGGTGCTCGAGAAGGGCATCGGCTACCTCCTGGGGACTGAGGTTGGCGAGCGGCCTGAGATCGATGCGGCTCGAGATGCCGTCCGAACAGAGTGCGAAGAGCCCATGCTCGGGAAGTTCGAACTCGGACGCGGTGATCTTGCGGATGCGGTGTCCCACGATGCCGGGGGCCGGCACGGGGTTGATGGGCTTCTCGGCAAGCGAGTGGAAGTGGATGTTGCCCACGCCGCAGTGCTCGATGGTGTTCGCCGCGCGGTCGAGTCGCACGAGCGCGGCCGCAGCGCCACGGGTGGAGCGCAGGTGGTTGCTCGCGGTCTGCATGAGGGTGCTGAGCGGCTGCTCGGGGTGGCGCGACACGAACTCGATGAAGGCCTCGGATGCCTCGGCGGCACCCGGACCGTGACCCAGGCCGTCGACCACCGTGACGAGGACGGTGTCGCCATCCTCTATCACGGCGAACGCGTCGCCGCAGACGGTCTCGCCGTCTGCGCAGCGACGCACGGTACCGACGGTCAGCTCCATGTTGAGTACTTCCTCGTGACGATTCGGGTTCCGGTGGGGCCGGTGCGCACGTCAAAGTCGTCCATGAGCCGCTTTGTGCCCACGAGGCCCACGCCCATACCGGTGCGTGACTGGTAGTCGCCGGAGAGCACGACGTCGACGTTGGGGATCCCGGATCCCCTGTCCTCGGCGATCACTTCGATGCCCTTGGAGGGGGAGGTGATCGCACGAAGCTCGATCCCGCCGACTCCTGCGTACTGCACGATGTTGCGTGCGAGTTCCGAGACCACGGTCGCGATCTTGACCTGCTCGGACACCGGAAAGCCGATCTCGGCGCACAGCTCACGGGAACGACCGCGCGCGGTCACGATGTCGATCTCTTCGTTGATGTCGATCCGCAGAGATGCCGAGGCCGCACCCTGAGCGGGTTGCATCGAGAGCGAGGATCGGAGCTTGCGGCAGCACTCCTCGGCCTGCGCGGGGTCGGCGAGGAACGCCCGGATGCCGCTCTCGATGGCAGTGACGAGGCAGCCGAGCTCGCCCGGAGCAACGTGCTCGAGGCTCACCTTGCACTGGGACTTGGCGACCTGGATGATCGAGCGCGCGACGATGGCGCCCACGTAGGGCTGCATCGTCTCGAGGGCCGCTTCGCCAACGTGTGCTACCGGTACCACAGCGCCGCCTTACTCTGCTCGTCGTCCTCGCGGGCGTGATGCTGAAGCGCCTCGAACGCCGCCTCCATGTGCAGGTGCGGCTCGACGCCTTCGAGGTCCATGCCCATCTCGACGAGCGTCATCGCCACGTTGGGATCGAGCCCGCAGATGACGGTGCGCACGCCCATGAGCTTGGAGATCTGTCCGATGTCGCGGATGGTGCGCGAGATGTAGCTGTCCATGATGTCGACGCCGGAGACGTCGATGATCAGGCCCTTGGGGCCGAACAGCTGGATCTCGTTGGCGATGTCGTCTTTGAGCTGAAGGACCAAGCGGTCCGAGAGCTCCACCTGGATCGAGACGATCAGCGTGTCGTAGAGCTTGATGATCGGTATGTGGCGCATGACCTGTGACACGTGATCCCCGCTAACCCTCGGCCGAGAGACGCGCGCTCGAACCCTGCGCCTCGCGCAGGCAGTAGCGCAGGCCTTCCTGCAGGTTGCGCAGCGTGCGGATCGAGCTCAGGTCGACGCCCAGCTCGACGAGCGTCTGCGCGACAGCCGGACGGATGCCCGTCATGACGCATCGCGTGCCCAGGAGCTCGGCGGACTTCATGACCTTCACGAAGTGGTCCGCGGTGCGCGTGTCGACGATCTCGACGCCGGTGATGTCGAGGATCACGTACTTGCAGCGGTTCTTCACGATCTCCTGCAGAAGCGTCTCCATCATCTCGGCGCTGCGGCGGCTGTCCACCATGCCGATGACCGGCAGTGCGAGCACGTCGTCCCACAGCTGGAGGATCGGAGTCTGCAGCTGGCGGACCAGGTGCTCCATCGCGGCCTGGGCCTCCTGCTGGCGGCGGATGGTCTCGATCTGCTGCTCGATCTCCGAGATCGTCTCGTTCAGCGTCACTCCGAACGCCGAGAGAAGCTCGACCTCGGACTCGAGGGTCACATCGCCGACGCGGGCGGTGAGGTCGCCGCCACGGACGGTCGCAAGAACGCCGAAGCAGTCGCTCATGCCCAGGGCGAGCGCCATGGTGGCGTTGCGGTCCTCGCCCAGATGGTCGTCGATCGACTGGAGGGCCGCGTTGATCGCGTCCTTGAGCTCGACAGCCTCGGGGTCGGTCACTTCGGCGGTCACGCGCTCGGCGTAGTTGCCTTCGCCGATGCTCTTGAGCGCGTCGACAAGCGCTCGGTACTCGCTCGCCGGCATCTTGATGTCGTCAGGCATTCAGGTCCCTCCTAGAACTGGATCTGGGCGGTGACCTTCTCGCCGTCGCGCATGACGGCCAGCAGGGTCTTGTTCATGCGCTCGCACCAGGTCCGGATGTCGTCCTCGAACGTGGCGCAGTCCGCGGAGACCTCCATCATGTCGCCAGCGTGCATCTCGGGCATGGCGATAGTGACCTTGAGGATGGGCTGCGGGCAGCGCAGTCCGGTCGCGTCGATAACCTTCACAGTCATGTGGTCCCTCTTTTCCGTATCGATTCCGTCAGATCTATCCGCACCGGGCTTCGGTGTCCGACAAGGCCCGGATCTCGGCGTTCAGTTGTCCGTCCGTGAAGTGCTTGGCCACGATGGCCGAGGACGGACAGGCGGCTGCGCATGTGCCGCAACCGTGGCAGAGCAGTTCGTTCACGCGCGCTCGGCGCGATTGGGCGTCGAATGTTATCGCCTTGTACGGGCAGGTGAGCACGCACAGGCCGCACGCCCCGCACAGATCGGCGTCCACCTGCGCGGTTGCTGCCTCTCGGACAAGCGTCCTGCCCTCGACCAGCGCCGAGAGCACCGCGCCGGCGGCTGCGGCGGCCTGCGACGCCGTCTCGGTCACGCCCTTCTGTCCCTCGGCGGTGCCGGCGACGAAGATGCCATCCACTCGGCTCGAGTACGGGCGCAGGCGCGGGTTGGACGTGAGGACGAAGCCGTGGCCGTCGAGATCGAGGCCCAGCCCCTTTGCCACCGATACGCCCGCGGGTGCCCCCGCATGCGGCGCCGCCATCACCACGATGTCTGCGTCGAGGAAGCGCGTCTCGCCATTGCGAACGAGGTTGATGCGCGCTCGGCCGTCCGGGGACGGTCCCACCGACAGCGTGTCCTTGGGTCCGAGACGGACCTCTGCGAGCTTGTCGGGGCGTTCCGGCGACAGGATGAGCGATCGGAACTGGTCGCCACCAAGAAGCTGCTCGAAGGTGAACGACACCATGTTCACGTCCGGGGCCTTGTGCGAGATCTCATGGGCGAACTTGGCGAGAGTGAGGCAGCAGGTGCGCGAGCACGTGTCCGCGGGTGCGCTGCAGTCGGGGGCGGCGCAGTGAACCAGCGCGACCGTCTTGGGGGCTTCGCCCCCGGGGAGGCGTACCTCGCCCGAGGTGGGGCCGTCGGGGTTGAGGATGCGCTCGAACTCGTAGGTGGTGAGGACTCCGGGCAGGTCCCATGAGTCGCCCACGGTCTCGATGTGCGATCCGGTCGCCAACAGCACCGCACCCACAGTGCGCTCGACGGTCCGGGCGTCGCCGTCGAGAGAGATCGCGCCAAACGCGCACGCCGAGACGCACGCTTCGCACTCGCCGCCGTTGAAGTGCGAGCAGGCGGACTCGTCGATCACCGAGGCGTTGGGCAGCGCGCCTTCGTACGGTATGTGGATGGCCTTGCGAGTCGACATCCCCGCATTCACCGGGTCCGGGACTTCCACGGGGCAGGCCTCGGCGCACGCCCGGCAGCCGAAACACCCGTCGATGGCGACGTGGCGCGGGTTGACCTTGACGCGCGCGGTGAAGTTGCCCAGGTATCCGAGCACCTCTTCAACCTCGGCCGAGAGGAGCACTTCGATGTCGGGGTGGTGCAGCACGCGATCCATCTGCGGTTCGAGCAGACAGGGCGCGCAGTCCATGTCGGGGTACAGCTCGCCGTAGCGCACCACCTGGCCGCCGATGGCCGCCTCGCGCTCGACGAGGGTGACCTTGCGGCCCGCGTCGGCGAGCAGCAGCGCCGCGGTCATGCCGGCAACGCCGCTACCGACCACCAGGACGTCGGTCGCGCAGTCGATCTCCGGCGCGATGAGCGGCGCGTTGGCGAGAGCGCGGGCCACAGCCGCGTTGACCAGATGGGTGGCCTTCTCGGTGGCCTGAGCTTTGTCGGGGGTGACCCACGCACACTGCTCGCGGATGTTGGCTCGGCCCATGAGGTAAGGGTTCACCCGCGCGGCGCGGCATGCATCGGCGAGAGTCTCGGCGTGTTCGCGAGGAGTGCAGGCGGCGAAGACGGGGCGGGCGCCGGGGTACTCTGTGAGCTTGTCGGCGAGCCACTTCTTGCCGTCGGTGGAGCACAGCGTGGGGTAGCGCTCGACGCCGATGACGTCGGGCATGGCCTGCGCGTGCTCGCCCAGCGCGTCGAGGTCGACGAGGTCTTTGATGATGGGGCCGCATTCGCACAGGAACACGACGGCCTTGGGGCCCTCCTGGTCGATCACCTCATCACCTCGCCCTCGGCGAGATGCATGACGCGACCTTCGTGGTCGCGGGCGATGCGGTCGAGAATGGCGCCGTCGGGTCCGTACGCGCGGACCTCGAGCGGGCCGGAGCCCGGCAGCGCGTGGGTCGCACAGCCGAAGCACGGGTCGTAGGCGCGAAACGCCATCTCGATGCGGTTCATGACCGGCTCGGTGAGCTGGGTGCCGGCCTTCACGAGGCCGCGGGCCGCCCGCTGCACCGACATCTGGATCGCGGGGTAGTTGTAGGTGGTTCCCACGATCATGTTCACGCGCGTGACGATGCCGTTCTCGTCGGTCGTGTAGTGGTGCGTGAGCAGACCGCGAGGCGCCTCGACGGTGCCGACGCCCATACCGACCGGCTTACCCGGAATCGTGCGAATGTCGGTGCTGGTAAGGCGCTCGTCGGCCGCGTAGCGGGCCACGAGCTCGGCGGCCTGCAGCATCTCGATGAGGCGTGCCCAGTGATAGGCGAGCGTCTGGTGAACCGGCTTGCCGCCGAGAGTCGCGAAGAACTTCTCGTACTCGGCCTGCGCGAATGGCGTCTGCATGCCCGTGCCGGCGTTGAGGCTGCCGAGCGGACCGGTGCGGATGATCGACGACGCCGCATCGTCATCGAAGCCGTGATATCCGAGCTTCTTGAGGTAGGGGAGCTTGAGGTACGTCCACGGCTCGACCCTCTCCGAGAAGTGCTCGAGGTAGTCTTCCGGCCGGTAGGCGACGATCTCTGCGCCGTCGGGGCCGACGATGCGCACGCGGCCGTCGTAGGGATCCGGTTCGCCGGCCTCGTTGACGAGCGCGAGGTAACAGGTGCGCGAGGTGTAGGCCTCGGACATGATCATCTCGACGAGCTCGGGCTTGGCGAGCACCGCGTCGGCGAAGACCTGCTGCGCCTCGCGGGCGAACTCCACCATGAAGCCGGAGATTTCGCGCAGGCGCGATGCAGTCTGAGCGCTCACCGCCTGCGAGATGCCGCCCGGCACCATCGAGACGGGGTGGATGCGACGCCCGCCGATGAGCTCGGCGACCTCGTGCGCCTCCCTGCGCATGCGGATGACCTTGCCGGCCAGCTCCGCGCCCACCTTGCGCAGCACGCCGATGACGTTGCGCTCGGCCGCGGGGGCATCCGGACCCATAATGAAGTCAGGACCGCCGAGCGCGAAGAAGTGCGTCGCGTGGTCGCCGGCCATGAAGGCGTTGTACTGCAGGCGGCGCACGAGCTCGGCCGCCTCGGGAATCGTCACGCCGTAGACCGCGTCCGCTGCCTTGGCGGCCGCAGCGTGATGCGCCTCGGGGCACACGCCGCAGATGCGCTGGGTGATGAGCGGGAGCTCCTCGACCGGACGACCTTCGAGGAACTTCTCGAAGCCGCGGAGCTCCGGGATGACGAGCAGCGCCGAGTCGACCGCGCCGGCGTCATCGAGGTACAGGTCGATGCGGCCATGACCCTCGAGGCGTGTGATGGGATCGATGCTCACGCGGGTCACGAGCGCACCTCCCTCGTGCGACGGCCGCCGAGCAGCGACGTGGGGAGGCTGAAGCAGTAGAAGGTGCCGGTGGGATCGACCACCTGGGCGACGGTCGCAGCGATCACCTCGGGGTCCTCGCTGTCGACGATCGAGCCGATGGCGGCCGCCATCTTGGCGCCCTGGTCGACCGAGTCGCCGGCCGGACCATAGCAGCCGCGGCACGGCATCGCGACCGACGGGCACTTGGCGCCGCAGCCCGAGCGCGTGGCCGGACCGACGCACACGACGCCCTGCTCGAGCAGGCACCACTCGGGCTCGGGCACGATCTCGTGGGGCCGTACGAACTTGCTGACGCGCACGCCGCGCTTGGGACGCGAGCACTCCTCGCACACCGAGCGGGTGCCTGCGCCCACCGTCGAGCCGATCGCGGGCAGTTCGCCTGCGGCCAGTGCCTGGCAGACCTCCCAGACGCGGTCGGCCTCGGGCGGGCAGCCCGGCATCAGGTAGTCGATCTCGGTGGCGCCGGACAGCGCGCTCACGCGGTCGCGCATCGGCGGCACGGCGGAGTCGAAGTCGGTGCCGAGCGTACGCGGTCGCACATCGGTCACGTCGGTCGACTCGGTGGTGTAGACGCGCTCGAGCAGGTCGGCGGTGTCAAACAGGTTGCCGAGACCCGGCACGCCGCCAAAGGCCGAGCAGGCGCCAAAGGCGATGAGCACCTTGGACTTGCGGCGAAGCAGGCGGGCGACGTGGGCGTTCTCCTCGGTACGGATGGCCCCGTTGAAGAAGCAGGCGTCGAGGGAGCCGTCCTCCATCGCCTCGATGTCGGAGTACTTCGCGTCGGCGATGGTCGGCCAGAAGACCACGTCGGCCACCTCTATGAGCTCGAGCAGGTGCTCGTGGATGTCGACCATCGCGATGTCGCACCCGCCGCAGCCGGCGGCGCTGTAGGCCGCGATCTGGAGCTTGCTCATGCCGGCGCCACCTCCCCGGATTCGGGGGCGCACTCAGGATCGAAGGGGCCGAGCGCGCGGACCTGCTCGGTCATCTCGGCGACGAGCTGGGCGTAACGGCCGCCTTCAGAGGCGCTGATCCACTCGAGGCGCAGGCGGCCCTCTTCGATGCCGAGATCGGCGGCCATGCGCTTGAGGATCTCGAAACGGCCGACGGTCTTGCAGTTGCCGTTGATGTAGTGGCAGTCGCCGGGGTGGCATCCGCAGATGAGGACGCCGTCCATCCCGCGCGCGAAGGATTCGAGGACAAAGGCGGGGTCGACGCGACCGGTGCACATGACTCGGACGACCTCGACATTGGGCGGGTAGGCAAGGCGCTGCTGTCCTGCGCCATCGGCGCCGGAGTACGAGCACCAGTTGCAGAGTATGCCAAGTATGCGCGGCTCGAAGGCCGTGCTCGTTGAAGACACCGTTCACTCTCCCGCATTGTGGTTCCCCGTGCCGGCGAGGAGATTGTTCGTTCCCTCTTTGTCGCAAGACCGAATCGAGGAACGGGTCACGTACCTTATGTATTGATTGCTATCGGGTCAAGGTACTGCGTGCTGAAGTGCGCGAGGTCACAATTATCGGGCATGAACGCTGAATGGCATGAATCATGCCCTGAGTGGCGTTCCGTGATAACCTACGCCGTCGCGCCTTTGCGCGTCCCCTTATAGAGAGGCTTCACCCCGTGCGCCAGAACGACATCAGGAATATCGCCATCATCGCCCATGTCGACCACGGCAAAACCACGCTCGTGGACCGGCTCCTGCAGACCACCCATGTGTTCCGAGAGAACCAGGAAGTCGCCGAGCGCGTGCTCGACTCCAACGACCAGGAGCGGGAACGCGGCATCACGATTCTCGCGAAGAACATCTCGATCCGCTACCGCGACACCAAGATCAACGTCATCGACACCCCGGGTCACGCCGACTTCGGCGGCGAGGTCGAGCGCGTCCTCAAGATGGCCGACGGCTGCCTGCTGATCGTCGATGCCTTCGAGGGAACCATGCCGCAGACTCGTTTCGTGCTGCGTCACGCTCTCGAGCACGGCCTCAAGCCGATGGTCGTCGTCAACAAGATCGACCGTCCGGGGGCACGCCCGCACGAGGTCATCGATGAGGTCTTCGAGCTCATGCTGGACCTCGGTGCCAACGACGAGCAGCTGGACTTCCCGGTCGTCTACACCTCGGCGGTCAACGGATACGCCCGCAACGAGCCCGATGACGGCAACATGGACATGGTGCCGCTGCTCGAGGCCATCATCGACAAGATCCCTGCTCCCGACGTCGATCCTGACGGTCCTGTGGCGATGCAGGTGTGCACCATCGACTACTCGAACTTCGTCGGTCGTATCGGCATCGGCCGCATCTTCTCGGGAACGCTGCACTCCGGGGAGCGCATCATGGTCATCAAGAACGATGGCACGCGCTACCAGGCCAACGTCAAGCAGCTCTACACCTTCGAGGGCATGGGCCGCGCCGAGGCGACCTCCGCGCACGCCGGTGACATCGTCGCCGTCGTCGGAATCGAAGATGCTGACATCGGCGACATGATCACGTGCCGCATCGACCCCATCACCCTCGCGCCGATCCACGTCGAAGAGCCCACGATGTCGATCGTGTTCGAGCCGTCCACGAGCCCGCTCGTGGGCCAGGAAGGCGACATCGTCGGCGGCCGCCAGATCAAGGAGCGTCTCTTCAAGGAGGCCGAGTCCAACATTTCCATGAACATCGTGGAGACCGAGGACAGGACCGGCATGGAGGTCGCCGGTCGCGGCGTCCTGCACATCTCGGTACTCATGGAGACCATGCGCCGCGAGGGCTACGAGTTCCAGGTCGGTCGCCCCCGCGTCATCATGAAGACCGACGATCACGGCAAGAAGCTCGAGCCGATCGAGCAGGCCGTTGTCGACGTCCCCGCCGACTATGCGGGCAAGGTCATCGAGATCTTCGGCTCCGCGGGCGGCGAGATGACCGACATGGTCCAGCGCGACGAGCACGTGCACCTCGAGTTCAAGATCCCGTCGCGCGGCGTGATGGGTCTGCGTACGCGCATCCTCAACGCCACCCGTGGCGAGGGCACGCTCTTCCACCACTTCAGCGAATACGGTCCCTTCCGAGGAGACCTTGGCGGCCGGCAGAACGGCTCCCTTATCGCCATGGCCACCGAGAAGTCCGTCGCCTACGGCCTCGATCCGCTGCAGCAGCGCGGCAAGCTCTTCGTGGGCCCCGGCGAGATGTGCTACGAGGGCATGATCGTAGGCGAGCACGCCAAGAGCGGCGACCTGGTCGTCAACGTCGCGAAGTCCAAGCAGCTCACCAACATGCGTGCGTCCTCGGCCGACAAGGGAATCATCCTGGCGCCGCCGGCCAAGTTCACGCTCGAAGAGGCGCTTGAGTACATCGAGGACGACGAACTCGTCGAGGTGACGCCGAAGAGCGTCCGGCTGCGCAAGCGCCTTCTCAACGAGAAGGACCGCAAGCGCAACCGCAACAACTAGCTAGTCAGTGCCTTCGCCCCCGGTGACGGGGGCGAGGCGTGAGGTGACAAGCCCGCTTGCCAGCGTGCGGAGCGCCCACTCGAATTCACCATCGGGGTCGTGGGGGAAGGTCTCCACGGCCCCGATGAGGTTTGGGAACTCATCCGGCGGGAGCATGGTCGCGAGCCCGCGAATCGCGGCGCGCGTCCGCTCGGGACCAGGGTCGTCTGCGTACATGCTCACGGCGCCGCGCACCATCGCCGCTGTCACGTTCATCGCGCTCACGGCGTCAGAGGACCCGAGTCCGGCGTCGCGGTAGATGCCGACCAACAGCTCGACCGGCCTGAGCGCGGCGAGCGTGCGTGGACCGCGGCCGAGCACGATAGGGAGCGCGTTCGCATGCCGGTACATCGCGTCGCGGTACGCGCGACCGGCGTTGACGATGCGATCCTCGAACACCGCCAAAGGGTCGTCGCTTGCGAGGTCCATCTCGGACATGACCGCCTCGACGAGCATGTCGTGCAGGGCATCTTTGTTGGGGACGTGGTAGTAGACCGCCATCGGGTCTACGCCCAGACGTGCGCCGAGCCGGCGCATCGACAGCTTGTCGAGTCCCTCCTCGTCGACGATCGCAAGAGCGGCCTCGACGATGCGCTCCCGGGTCAGCGGAGTGGCGGTGCCCTGTCTGCGTGCTGTCATTGGGTTGGCCTTCCGACGGCTTGACACCGCAATTCTACACCGTAGAATGACGGCAGACAAAGAAATTCTACGGCGTAGAACCCATCGCGGAGGCGACCTCACGTGAGCACGGTGCAAATGACACGCAGACAGGCATGGCGCAGGACGCTGTTGCTCCTCGCATTCATCGCGTTTCCGATAACCATCAACTACTTCTCGCCGTACCTCATCGTCGAGAGCGCGTTCTCCGGCATCGTGAACGGGAGCATGATCGTCTTCGGCTCGATGTTCGTAGGCTCACTGCTGCTCGGACGCCTCTGGTGCGGGTGGGCGTGTCCGGCCGCCGGGCTCCAGGAGCCGCTGCTGCGCGTTCGCTCGCGGCGGGTGGGCAAGCGCGCCGACGCCGTGAAGTGGGTCATCTGGGTGGTGTGGGTCTCGGCGATCGTGTTCGGCGTGGTGAGCGCCGGAGGGTTCTCGGCGATCGACCCGTTCTACGGGACCGTGAACGGCGTCTCCGTCGCCGGAAGCGCTGACAGGCCAATCGTGTTCGCCTACGTCATCTACTTCGGCGTGATCGCCCTGTTCATGGGGCTTGCCCTGGCGCTCGGGCGCCGCGGGGGCTGCCACTCGGTCTGCTGGATGGCGCCGTTCATGATCTCCGGCCGATGGCTGCGCAACAGGCTGGGCGCGTGGCCGTCGCTGCGGCTCGTTGCGGATACGGACGCCTGCAGCCGATGCGGCACCTGCACGCGTGAGTGCCCGATGAGCATCGACGTCCGCGAGATGGTGCAGCACGGCTCGATGGAGGACGCCGAGTGCGTGCTCTGCGGCACCTGCGCCGACGGCTGCCCCTCGAAGGCGATCCGCTTCTCGTTCTCCGCCGGCAAGTAGGGGAGGCAGAGGCGTGCTACGCTCGTCGGCATGCTGACCGCACTGCTCTCAACAGTCACCTCCGCGCTCTTCGGTGTCGGCGACTTCCTCGGTGGACTCGCGAGCCGCAGGGAGTCGGCGTTCATCGTCACCGCCAACGCGCACGCCGTGGGCCTGGTGCTCTTCGGCGTGACGGTGGCGGTGTGGCACCCGGAGTTCGCAGCCGTCGACCTGTACGCGGGATTCGCCGGGGGCATCGCGGGCGGCGTCGGTGTGGCGGCGCTGTATGCCGCGCTCGCTGCGGGCCGAATGAGCGTGGTCGCGCCGCTCACGGCCGCACTCTCGGGGTCGCTCCCGGCCGTGTATGACCTGGCGCGGGGTACCGAAGTCGGTCCGTACGCGCTCGTCGGCCTTGCGCTCGCGCTCGCAGCCACCATCGTGGTCAGCGCGACGTCGACCGACGAGGAGGACGGCACCAAAGCGATGCCGCCCAAGGCGATCGGGCTGTCGCTGCTCGCGGGCGTCGCCTTCTCGGGCTCGTTCATCTCGTTTTCGTTCGCCGGTCTCGACAGCGGGATGTGGCCGCTTCTGGCCGCGCGCGCCACCTCGATGATCCTGCTGGGTTCGATCGCGTTCGCGCGCTACCGGCGGGTCGTCGTGGACCCGGTGGTGCGGCCTTCGACGGTGTGGGCCGGCCTGCTCGACGCGGCCGCCAACGTCACGATGCTGACCGCGATCCGGATCGGACCGCTCGCGGTCGCCTCGGTGCTGGGATCGCTCTACCCGGTCGCGACTGTCATCCTCGCGCGCATCGTGCTGCACGAGCACCTGCGATGGGTTCAGCGAATCGCGATCGTGATGGCGCTCGCGGCCGTGGTGCTCTCGGCGCTTCCGTAGGGCAGGCGGAAGGGGTCCCCTGTCCGCCCGGGGTTTCGAGCGTCACCTACTGCAACTTTCCAAGATGTGCTACTCCTATACCTGCTCACAATGAGTACTTCTCGGGGGAGGTAATCACTTATGGGGGACGCGCCGCAGCGCCCGCAGGCCGGTTGGTTCAGGGACCCTACAGGCCGGAACCAAGGTCGCTACTGGGACGGTCAGTCATGGACGGCGTCGGTCGTCAACGGTGGCGTGGTCACGAGTGACACGTTTGTGCCGCCCGCGCCGCATGAGGAGTCACTCGCCAAGGCGCCCGCCGACTCGGCGACCCGATCTGGGTCCACGCCTGCCTCTCGCCGGGCCTTTTGGATCGCGGGAGGAGTGGCCGCCGGTGTCGCTGCCGTAGTCTTGCTCGGCATAGGGGCGTACGCAGTCGTGTCGATGGTAGGCAGCGCCCGGGTCGCGCAGCTGGCGAGCGTGCCCGCGACATCTTCCGCAGAAGCCACCGTCGCGCCGATAGGTGCGGCTGTCCAATCGGCGCCGCCCAAGGCCGCTCCGTATCCCGTCCTAGAGCCGGCGTCCGACTACGTCTACGCCGAGGCGACCGCGAGCCAGAAGCGCTGGGCGCTCGCCCTTGGGGGAGTCCTCACGGCGATGAACGGCGATTCGCATGACACGCTTGCCGGAATACCGGAGGCCCCCGACACCGCCGACGCACTCGAAGCGCGAATGGGCATGTGGGGGATCAACGACCGCCAGGATCTAGTCGAGACACTTGACTGGCTCGCCGCCGAGGGTGACCGCAAGGAGTTCGCCGAGATCAGTGCGGCACTCGCGCAGGCGACGCCGGAACAGGTCGAGGCGATCCGTGCGCAGTACAAGGGCAACGCGCAGGCGCTCGCCAAGATCGATCTCGTGCTTAAGCACGGGGCCGCGTGCGGCGAGAAGAGCATCGTCGCGTGGGACGTCGGCCGTTACGTCTCGCTGTGCCGGTGGGGCTACGCGCGCGGATACCTCGAAGAGGATGAGGCATGGGGCCGTATCATGCCCGTCGCACAGGCGGCACAGGGGAGCTTTGGCTCGTGGAGCGAGTACGGGAAGAACTACGCGATTGGACGGACCTACTGGTCCGGGGATCCCAAGACCGAGGCGGACGTGTTGCGGATATCGAAGCAGCTGCGATCCTCAACGGGCCCGTGGGGCAAGATCGCGTGGGACACCAAGCTCGGACCGGCACAGTAATGCCCTAGCAGCAGCCGCTCTTCTTCCCTGAGTCACTGCAGCACGAGCTCGCCGGAGCGCCTTCATCGCCTCCGCAGCACGAACTCCCTGCTGGCGCGGTGTCCTCGTCTCCGCAACACGAACTGCCGGCTGGCGCGGTGTCCTCGCCCCCGCAGCACGAGCTCCCGGCCGACTCGCCCTCGCCACACCCGCAGGTAGGTTCTCCGCCGTAGATCCACGAGTGGATGATGGCGTCCGCGCAGCCCACGCCCGGCTCGAGTGAGATGGCGTTCCACGCGCAGTTGGTCTTGCAGGCGCCGCACTCCATGCATGCGCCGAGGTCGCGGATTCGCGCGCGCTTGTCCTCGGCGATCTCGAAGACGCTGTGCGGGCACACGCTCACGCACACGCGGCACCCCAAACACGCCTCGCGATCCAGCTCGAGCGTGACGACCTTCTCTATGTAGCGCAGTGCAGCCATGTCCCTATCCTATCCACGCCGAGGCGATCCACAACGCCATGCCGAGAATCACGGCCGCGGCCTGAAGCGGAATCGAGCGCCTGAGTTCGTATTCGACACCGGACGGCGAGGTGTAGGTCGTCGAGCCGGTGAAGTTGCATCCGAGGTACGACGACACCGCCGTGGCCACGAGCGACAGCCCCGCGAGCTCGAATCCCGTTGCGCCGAAAAGCATCCCCGCGCCGACCGAGGCGACCAGCCCCACGACTGCGCCCTTGAGACTGAGCGCCCGGCCCGGCAGCCACGGCAAGAGGGCGGGCACGCCGACGGCGCCTGCCAGGATTCCGGTGACGTACACCGCGACAGCGACGGGCGCGCGCTCGGCCATTGCGGCGACCGACCAGATTCCCGGACCCACACCCGCGAGCAGCGCGAGCGCGAAGGGAATCGCGAGCTTCCAGCCACGAAACGACGCCGTCAACTCCACCGGAGCGAGCACGATACGGGCTTTGAAGGGGAACCGGACCTCGCGCATCTCGGGAGTCGCCTTCATGCCGGCGTCGAGGAAAGCGGGCAGATCCGCCGAGTCCACCGGACCCCAGATCACGCGGTACCCGCAGGCGCGCTGCACCGCGTGTCCCGCAACTCCGGTGGCCCCGAGCTGAGGGACCACGAGCGTGTCGTGGTCGACGAGTTCGAACAGGTTTGCGGCCATCACGCGCCGCACCAGCTCGTCGGTGCCAAAGGTGCCTTTGCCCGCCGCGCACCACACGTTCACGCCCCGGGTGTCGAGCACCAGCAGGTAGGCATCGCGCCCGGCTAGGTCCCGGCGCACGACGTCGAAGGTGAGCTTGTAGTTGGCGGTCACGATGACCGGTGCGTCGCGCCCCGGATCGCCGATCCGGTACAGCCCCGGGTTGACGCGGTAGGTGCCGCGGCCGAAGCCCCAGCGAACCTTCCACGCGCCGAGAAGGTCCGCGCGGGTCCAAGTCGAATCGATTGAGGGGACTGCAGGGGCTGTTGTATTCACGCGCGTCACCATACCCCCATGCGCTACCATACGCCAACGGACTCCCCCGACTCGGAGGTTGCCCATGCGCACGCCTGATTCAGTACTCGCGGACCTCGTCGCCGGAAACGAGCGCTTCCTCGCCGGCGACACCCACGAGCGCGACCTCAACGCCGAGCGGGCAAGCACCGCGGACGGCCAGTCGCCCAAGGCGATCGTGATGGGCTGTTCGGATTCGCGGGTTCCGGCCGAGCTGCTCTTCGACCAGGGGATCGGCGACCTGTTCGTCATCCGCACGGCGGGCCACATCATGGGCGAGGCCTCCGAGCACTCCATCGAGTTTGCGGTCGAAGCGCTCGGCGTCCCGCTCGTGATCGTGCTCGGGCACACCGACTGCGCGGCCGTGAAGGCCGGTGTGAGCGGCACCGGAGGCGAGCACGCGGCCGAGTGGCTCGCAAGCCAGGTCCGCGCTTCGCTTGCCGAGGAGCCCAGCCCCGACGATCACGCACACGACGCCGAGGCGACCCACGCTCGCTCGGTCGCGCGCCGAGTCCGCGAGATTCCCGGCATGGCCGAGAGGATTGCGGCGGGTGAGGTCGCGGTCTACTCGGCGGTCTACGACGTCGCAACGGGGCACGTCGACTTCGATTAGTGTCGGGCGGGAAACGAGCGCGCCCGGTCAGGGGCCCTCGACGTAGGCGCGGAGCTCCCGGATTCTCGCGGCGTTCAAGCGTGCGACCTCTCTCACGGACGCGCCGCCTCTTCCGCCCTCCAAGAGTTCGCCGATTGTGGGTGCCAGCGCGGCGCTCTCTGCGTCGGAAAGCAGTCCGGCGTTGTCAGCGACGTATGGGACCGCCGGAGCGCCGAGCTGTCGGATCGCCTTCGTCTTGTCGTCTGGATTCATGTTGCTCGACAGAATGTCCCTGGTGCGGTCGGGGATGCGCTCGAGATAGGCAGGCCACTGCGACCGGAAGCCGACTGTATCTTGCCATCGACTGTCACCGAACTGCTTCAGGTCGCAGTTCGTGATTTCCTCGATTGCGATGCAGATCATGTACTCGCGAAGACCGTCTTCCTCACTGTCGTTCAGGGCGGCCTCCAGGGCGGGGAGGGCGTCGTATCCAAGCGCGACGATCTCTCGATACTCGGGGTTGTCCTTCACGTAGTCGTACGGATTTGAGCTCAGCCCACCCATCGTGCTCGCTCCCGAATCGAGCGCATCGGGGGCCATCATTTTGTCGAGGCGGGCTCTTACGTCGGCGGTCTGGGACGTGCCCACGAAGGGTTTCCTCGAATGCTGCGCCCGATTGGCGGATGCGCTCGACGCGACGATCCCGCCGCTGAGGATGACTATGGTGAGGATGATCAGGACGTGACTGATCGATCCCCTTGCCCTGCGCTTCACTGTGGGCGACATCCAGTCACTCCCTCCCGTTGGGCTCTTGGCTCGTCGTGTACGAGCGCGGCCTACCGCTCTGCTCAAGGCGCTACTTCCGCCGGCGCTTCTTGAGATTGTCGAGCGTGTCATTGAGGCCGGGATCCTTGTTGGATACTCGACCATCATTGGTGATGGTGTACTTGCCTTGGAAGAGGCCATTGACGCGATACGTGCCGTCTCCTGCCTGAGTGAGGCAGAGAAACACCTTCTCTCCTTGCGACAGTCTGGCCTCATCAACCACGTCGATCTCGAGCTCAGAGGTACTGCCGCCCTCAAGCTTTACCACAATCTGAGTCGGGGGATTCCCCTTCACGACTTCCTTGACCGAGACAGACCAGTCGGTCACGACCATTGGCTCGCCCTGTGGCATGTTGTCGGTCTTCGGCCCGGGAACACGCCTGGTAGTGGGTCGGCCCGTTACGACGCCGACGACTACGACATCCGATGATTCGAAGAGCTCCTCAGGCGACATCTTCACGACACTCGCATTCACTTGCCACTTCTCAGGCGGTGCCTGCACCGGTTTGGCATCACTGGCTGTGCATCCCGGCACCATGAACGCCAACAGGAGACATGAGACAACGATGAATGACTTCATTCTCCGCTCCTTCCTAGTACAGGTAGTTGATGCCATTCTTGTCGTCAGTCGCCAACGTACGGCGGAACGTCTGGCCGGGCGATGAATATCCGTACATGGTGTTCGTGCCGGTGTACTGGTCGCCGAGTAGAAGCCAGTGGCCGATCTCGTGTGTGGCGTTGTCCCTAACGTCGTGGGCAGACGACGCGCCTGTCGTTGACCATGCCACGTAGGTATTGAACTGAATGCGGCAGTTGTTGTGCAGGCGCGGCTGGTTCGGGTTGGGGTGAGTCGCGTGCCACGCCCGAGCGGTCCAGTTCCCGGTTCCGGCGTTTGACGCATACAGGTAGTTCGCAGAATCCGCTTGGTAGTAGAGGCGGAAGGGCGAACCGGCGCTGTTCCAAGCACTGCGTGCGCTCGAGAGGGCGCCGGACGACTGCCATGACGACGGAATGCTGGAATCGTAGTAACAGTAGTTGCTGTTGTAGACCATGCGTTCGCCTGTCTTGACATACGCGGCGGCGACGTCTGGAGCGGAAAGCGAGGCACCGAGCAGAACTAGTGCGGCGAGCGAACGAAGCTCTTGCGACCTGGACACACTTTTGCGCATGAATCCCTCCTCGGAGTATTGTTCAGCGGCAATCCAGCCACGCGCCCCAATAAGGGGGCGGGCTCTATGCCTTACTCCAGACCCTACGCAGATGTTCGTCTCGTTTGAATCGGGTGTGCCCCCATTCTTCTGCGGTGCGATCGCGCGATTCGGGCTGCGAAGCCAGAACCGTGCGTGTCGCGCATCAGGGAAATCCCGATACCATTCCATTGCCTCATGTAGGACTCTGAGTCTCAGAAGGAGACTGTGGTAATCGATGTGGGACACCGGGTGTTCTCAGACGTCGAGCGCCAAATACATGCACAGACGGGGCGACTCTCCAATGGCCGACTGGCAGACAGTCTCCGTATTCGCGGCACCCGTGCTTCTGGGCTACCTGCTCTGGTTGGTGCTCGGGCGCCGCAGCCTGCTTGCAGTCGCACTCCGAGGATGCTTCTTCGTGTACGTCGTTGGCGTCATCGGGGTCACGCTCTTCCCGATGCCCGTGACGGCGGATGAGGTGGCGTACCACCGTGCGCTTCCCGACGCATATCAGGCAGGCAGCAACCTCGTTCCGTTCGCGTCCATTCAGGAGACGATTGCATTGTTGCCGCCGCAGGCCGCTTTGCTCCAGCTTGCGGGGAACCTCTTCCTCCTGCTGCCTCTCGGCTATCTCGCGCCAATCATGTGGCCGCGGATCCGGAACCCCAGGCAGGCTTTGACGCTGTTGCTCGTCGTGTCGCTATCGATTGAGGCCACCCAACGGGTGATGTCGCTGTTGCTTGGCAGCAGCTACAAGTCCCTCGACGTTGACGACGTGATCCTGAACCTCGCAGGCGGTTGCCTGGGGTACGCCCTCTACGTCCTCATAGCTGCGCGCCTTGCCGAGTTCGACTTCTCGTGAGCAGAGTGACTGGGTCTGAGAAACCGAACCGAGCCCGCCCGGGGTTGCCGGACGGGCTCGGGTTCGTGCGAGTAGCCAGTACTATGCGTCGCGGCGCAGGTTCGCGATGATCGCGTCGTGCACCCACTGCGCCATACCGGCGTGCATCTTCTCGTACGTCGCGGTGAAGCGCGGGTCTGCGATATACATCTCGGCGAGGCCGGCATGCATCTGCTTCGAGCACGGGTAGAACCACGTGTCGATCTGCAGGCGGGCGCGGTCAACAGCGTCCATTGCTCGCGGATCGTCGGGCGCGACGCCCTCGTCCATCAGGGCGATCATCGCTCCGTTGATCTCCTCGCTCTCGGCTTTGAACCGGGCCCAGTCGGCCTTGGTGTAGCCCTTCGTACGACGCGCGGACTCCTTATAGGCGTCCGTGTCGCCCCAGCGCTCCTGGACTTCTTCCTCGTACTCCGAGGGATCGAAGTCCCCAAAGACCTCGAACATGTCTTCCTTGCTCATCTCGACACCTCCTTCCATCGAATGGATCGTTCTGTCTATGAGGTCGAGGAGTGCCCGGTCGCGCGCGATCTTCTCGGTAACGAGATCTCGCTGTGCGATGAGCGCCTCGAGGCGGTCGAACCCGGGGTCCGTGACGACCTCACCGATGTCTTCGAGCGGGAACCCGAGCTCCTTGTACAGGAGCACCTGCTGCAGCCGCGCGAGATCGACATCGGTGTACAGCCGGTAACCGGCATCGGTACGGTCCGAGGGCTCGAGCAACCCCAGACTGTCGTAGTGGTGCAGCGTGCGCACGCTCACCTTTGCGATGCGGGCGACTTCACCCACCGTGTAGGCCATCTGCCTCACCTCCGAGACGAAGCGTAGACCCTAACGTTACGTCAGGGTCAATACCCGGAATGGGGTCGGGGCATTCCTGATGGGGATCGTGCATACGCGGACCGAAAGCCGAAATCACGCTGAGCTGCTGTGGCGGAATGTGGGTGCTGGACCTGATGGTGCGCTGGGGGCGGAGTCCGTAGGGTGGGGTGATGTTGGACGTGCGAGAGGAGATCGCAGTGCGCCGTGAATGTGCTCGATCCATCGCGGGAGTCTCACTTGTTGCAGCGTACGCAATCCGTCCTGTCGCGGCGTTTGCGCAGTCCGCGACCCAGGCCGCAACCACCACTGTGGCGCCTGCCACCGCTGCGGTGACTTCCGCATCAACACAGGACTCCCCGCTGGCGATCATCCTGGCGGGCGTAGCTGGCGCGTTCATCGGGGGCGTGTTCACCCTCATCGCGACTCGAATGACTAGCCGGTCCTCTCGTTCCTTGGAGCGCCACAAGTTCCGGTACGAGATTGGCCGCATGGCTGCGGAGAAGCGACTTCAGGCATATATCGACTTGGCTTCGCTTGCGTGTGCGGCCTATCGCAAGCGATTCAGCTGTGACTGGGCTACGGGCGAATGGAAGGACACCTGTCACACTTTCTTCAACTACTACTACGATAATCGCTTCTTCTTCTCCCAAAGGCTCGGTGAGGCATTCGGCACTCTCAGGCAAAGCCTGAACGTGGAGTATCCCAAGCGCGAGATCGTCGAGCAGCACTTGAATGTCTTCTTCGATACGGTGAGCGCCGACCTCCTTCTTTCGGACCTTGAGGAATCCGCACGACGTGCAGTGAAGGCGGCGGTGTCTCTCCCAGACTGAGCCTTCACGGCTCAAGGTGCGCCCAGTCCCTTACCCCTCGCGCTTCCACCCCGCCAGCGCCTCTGCCGCCGCCCGGACCGTGAGTTCCGGTTCCGGCGCGCTGTCGTCGAGGTCGCGAAGCTGCGCGAACATCTCGGCCAGCAGCGGTGGCTTGATGTTGCCGCCTGCGAGGACCTCGGGGTTGGCGAAGATCTGCGCCGGAGTGCCTTCGAGGACGACCGCACCGCCGGTGGCGAGCACGTAGCAGTAGTCGGCGAACTCGGGCACGGTGTCGATGTCGTGGGTCGACATGATGACGGTGCCACCGTCCTTCGCGTGCTTGCAGATCAGGTCGATGAGCTCGCCTCGCGAGGCGGGATCGAGGCCCTCGAACGGCTCGTCGAGCACAAGCAGCTCGGGGTCCATGACGATGGCGCCTGCCAGTGCGACCTTGCGCTTCTCGCCGCCGGAGAGGTTGTGGGGCACGCGCTCCGAGAGGTGCGGGATGCCCAGTCGGTCGAGCACCCTGGACACGCGCTCGAGCACCTCGGCTTCGGGAAGCCCGTACTGTCGCGGTGAAAAGGCGACGTCGTCGAGCACGCTCGGCGCGAGGATCTGCTCGTCGACGTTTTGCAGCACCACGCCGATGCGCTTGCGCACGTCCTTCCAGTTGCGCGCGGGGTCCACCCCAAAGACGCGCACCACACCCTCTTCGCTTCGCAGCAGTCCGAGGATGTGGAACAGCATCGTGGTCTTGCCCGAACCATTGGGACCCAGGACCGCGATGCGCTGGCCCTTGTGCGCGAGGACGTCGAGCCCGCACAGCGCGACCTCGGTGCCGTCCTCGTAGCGGTGGCGCACGCAGCTAACGCGAACGACCTCGTCGGGACTCGACGCGGCATGGGTGTGGGTGTGCTCGGTCACGCGGGTTCCTTTCGGGCGGCGCGCACGGCGAGCGCGGCAAGGAGCAGGGCGGTCGCGGCGATGACCGGGACCCAGGAGTACGGATTGAGCACCGGCCACCAGATGCGCCACGCGATCGCGACGGCGCAGAGCGCGGCTCCGGTGGTCACGGTGGTGCGGTCGAGCGCGGCCGAGACGGACGGCTGCGGCGTGACCACCAGGCGACCGTCGTAGCCGCGCAGGTGCATGACGTCACGGGTGCGCTGCGACAGGTCGATCGAGTACAGCAGCACGCCTCCGAGTGACCGGGTGATCGTCCCGGCCGAGCGAACCGGGTTCGCGCCCACCACGCCGGCGCGCAGCCGCGCTGCCGTCAGCGTATGCCCGAACTTCTCGACCAGCAGGAACAGCGAGCGGTACGTCATCAGCAGCGCGTCGCCGACGATCGCCGGAAGCACCCTTTGGACCGGCGCGAAGACCTGCGGATAAGGAGTCGTGAACATCAGCAGCACGGCGGTCAGAGCGGCGGCCATCGCCTTGGCCACGATCAGTGACGCCGAGAGCCAGCCGGGCGCGGCCGCAAAGGCGTAGAGCGCCGCGAAGATGCCCGGGTAGGCTGCGAGCGCGAGCATCGGACGCCACGGCAGGCCGAGCCCCACCACGATCGCGACGAGCGCGACCAGCAGTGCGGCGACCACCAGTACATTGGTGCTGACCACGACGCCGGTGAGCACGAGCGCGAACGCAGCGAGCTTCGCCGCCGGCACCGCGCGGTGCAGCGCCGAGCGGCCCAAGGTCGCCGATCTGTCGACGCGTGCGATGTCCACTAGTGCGCTCCCTCATCGCCGAGGGGCGCGCGGGGTTGCTCGGAGGTGGCTCCCTCGAAGACGAGTCCAGGCCGGACTCGAGAGACAAAGCCGATGATCAGCGAGGTGACGAGTGCCTCGAGCAGCCAGCCGATGAAGCCGAGCCCGTAGACCAGCAACGCGAAGCGAGCGACAGAGAGCTGGGGGAGCTGTTCCTCTTCCTCGCCCGAGATGAGCACGTTGGTGACGACGCCCTCGGAGAAGGGGTTCTCGAAACTCAGGCTGGTGGGATCGAGCGCGCCCGACTCGCGGCTCGCCGCCGGGCTGCCGCCGATCGCGACGATGCCGACGAGCAGGGTGGTCGAGAGTGCGAGTGCGATCACGGTGGCGAACGCAGCCGCCGGACCGGTGCGCCTGCGCCCGAGCAGCTTGAGGAACCAGCGGAAGAGCAGCCAGCCTCCCGCCATCTCGACGATGATCACGAGCGTGTTCAAGCCGATGACGGTCACGCCGCCGTGTCCCACGAGCGCGAGCATGACGTTGACGATGAGCGCGGTGATGATCGAGAGCCACGGACCCAGAAGGATGCCCGCGACCACGGTCAGGTTGATGTGGTACGCGATCGGGATGATCTCGCTCGACATGCCAACGAGCATGAGCGCGGCCATCGCGCCGACCAAGGGGACGCGCCTGCGCACGTCCTCGCCGGACGCGCCGCGCACGGCGAGCGCCACGAGCGCCGCGGTCGCGAACCATCCAAGCAGCACGAGCCACAGCGGCAGAACTCCGTCGGGGATGTGGATGTGGGACACGTCAGGCCCTCCGTGGGGGAGCGCACTCCGGGCACAGCCCATAGAGCGTTACTTCGTGGCCCGTGACCACGAAGCCGGCAGCGGTCGCGCCCGCCTCGGCGAGGTCGAGCGGGCACTCTGTCGTCTCGGTACGTCCGCACGTGGTGCAGATCACGTGGTGGTGATGGTGCCCGCCTTCCGAGCAGCGCGCGTAGAGCGCGGCCCCGGACCGTTCGCCGACACGCTCGAGCCAGCCGGATTCCTCCATGGCGGCGACTGCCCGGTACACGGTGGCCTGACCGATCGATGCGTCACGAGTGTGCACGGCGTCGTTGAGCTCGGCGGTGGTGAAGGCGCAGGTCAGTGATTCGGCAACGTCCACGATGGTGGCGCGCTGAGCGCTCACACGGCCGGTGCCGAGTGCTGTCTTGGGATCGCTGTGATCGCAGGGCATGGGGCTCCCGAAAGTGAGAATCGTTATCACTACCGGGAGACTATACCCGTACGCGGGCCGAATCGGGCGCTACTTGCGCCGGCCTTCCAGCTCCGTCTTCAGCTGAAGCACCACGCGACTCATCAGCTCGGTGGGCAGTTCCGTGTCGAGCGGGAACTGCAGCGTGCCCTTGCCCTTGCGGTAGGGGGCGACGTCGGCGATGAGCTGCTCGTCGTCGTGCGGCACCGGATACATGCCGACGTGGTGCTCGTAGCCTGCGAAGTGCACGAGGTGCTTGCCGTGCAGGTCGAAGGTGGGGATCGCGTAGCTGATCGTCTCCGTAGCCTCGGGGACGAGGCCGTGGATGAGCGCCCGCATCTGCTCGAGCACAGCCTGGGTATCGGGTGGGAACTCCGAGATGAACTCGTCGATGGTGGTGGCTTGGCTGCGAGATGACATGGGTCGGAAGCCCTTCTGTTGTGGTGGCGTGATGACTATGCGGGTATCTCGGATGGGTCGATTCCAAGAGCTGCGGCCACGCCGGCGCCGTACCTCGGGTCGGCCTTCATGCAGTTTGCGGTGTGACGCATCTTGACCTCCTTGGAGGCGTCACCCATCCCGCGCCCGGTGTTCTCGAACAGCACCTGCTGCTGTGCGGGGCTCATCAGGCGAAACAGGTTGCCCGGCTGCGTGTAGTAGTCGTCATCGTCGGCTCGGAAGTCGTAGCGGTCTGCGTCGCCTTCAAGCGGGAGCGCCGGATCGGCGAACTCGGGCTGCTCCTGCCAGGTGCCGTTGCTGTTGGGCTCGTAGTGCGGCGTCGAGCCATAGTTGCCGTCCACCCGCATCGCACCGTCGCGGCTGAAGCCGTGGACGGGGCAGCGCGCGGCGTTGACCGGGATGAGGTGGTGGTTCACGCCGAGGCGGTAGCGCTGAGCATCGCCGTACGAGAAGAGGCGGCCCTGCAGCATCCTGTCGGGTGAGAAGCTGATGCCCGGCACCACGTTGGCAGGGTTGAACGCCGACTGTTCCACCTGCGCGAAGTAGTTGTCGGGGTTCTTGTTGAGCTCCATGACGCCCACCTCGATCAGCGGATAGTCGCCCTTGGGCCACACCTTGGTCAGGTCGAACGGATGGAACCGGTAGGTCGCGGCGTCAGCCTCGGGCATGACCTGGATGCACAGCGTCCAACGCGGGAAGTCACCTCGCTCGATGGCCCCGTACAGGTCGCGCTGGTGGCTTTCGCGGTCCTTGCCCACAAGCATCTCGGCTTCGGCGTCGGTCAGGTTCTCGATGGGCTGCTGGCAGCGCCAGTGGAACTTCACCCAGACGCGTTCGTTTTCGGCGTTGATCATCGAGAAGGTGTGACTGCCGAAGCCGTGCATGTTGCGGTAGCTCTTCGGGATGCCGCGCTCGCTCATCAGGATCGTGACTTGGTGCAGAGCCTCGGGCAGAAGCGTCCAGAAGTCCCAGTTGTTCTGCGCGCTGCGCATGTTGGTGCGCGGATCGCGCTTCACGGCGTGGTTGAGGTCCGGGAACTTGAGAGGGTCTCGGAAGAAGAAGACGGGGGTGTTGTTGCCGACGAGGTCCCAGTTGCCCTCCTCGGTATACATCTTCACGGCGAAGCCGCGGATGTCGCGCTCGGCATCGGCCGCCCCGCGCTCGCCGGCAACGGTCGAGAACCGCACAAACAGGTCGGTCTTCTTGCCTACCTCCGAGAAGATCTTCGCCTTCGTGTACCGGGTGACGTCGTTGGTGACGGTGAAGGTGCCAAAGGCGCCTGAGCCCTTCGCGTGCATTCGACGCTCGGGGATGACCTCGCGGTCGAAGTTCGCCAGCTTCTCGAGGAACCAGACGTCCTGCATCAGCAGGGGCCCACGCTTGCCGGCGGTCAGGGAGTCCTGATTGTTGGGCACCGGAGCCCCGAAGTTGGTGGTGAGCTTGGTGTGGTCATCAGACATGATCGCGCCTCTTTCCGATTGCCGTTCTGAATGCGCCCGCATCAGGGTGCATACCCGAACGGCCGAAAGGGGCCGAGCATCAGGCGATGCCGATGGAGGTCTCAGCTCGCGCCGTCGAAGGCCTCCCGCAGCCAGCGATCGACCTCTGCATCGAGCTCCGCACGATCGCGAAGCTCGAGGTGGTGCATGAAGCGATCGGGTGCCGGCTCCACGACCTGCTTCCAGCGCGGCGAATCGTCCCGCCGCCCCAGCGATACCGAGAGGACCAGCGGCGCGTGCCCGCCGCTCAGGTACCGGTCGGGTACCCACGCCCACGCGAAGGCGCGTTCGCGCGAGAACGCAACCTGGCTCTTGGTGATGCGCATCTCGGCGGGGCCGATGGCTTGGACCTTTTCCAGCAGCGCGTCAAACAACTCCCGCGACTCCTCGTATCCCGAGAAGAACTCGTCGAGGGTCAGCTCGCCCTGGGGCATCGTGCTACGCGTCGTCCCGCGGCGGCATGAAGTAGGTCTCGTACTTCTCGAAGTAGGCGATCACGCCAAAGACGCTGAGCTCCGGGTTGGAGGCGGTTGCGATGACCGGCATGTCGGGCTGGGCTTCGCCAGCGCCGAGTGCCGCTCCCGGAATGTAGAGGTGGTACTCCGGGGTGCTCGAGATGTTCTCTCGGATCCACTCGCGCAGTTCTCCGACGGTCATCGAGGTCGCGCCCTCATCGCCGACGAGCACGTCGATGTCGATCTCGGCGGCGGTCAGGCCCACCACCGGCCGGATATCGAACGCGTCGGCAGCCTCGATGGGCTTGTCCTCATTGCGGAAGAGGGCGACAAACGACGAGTCGTCGGTCACCGCGCCGGTCTCGAGGGCCTTGGTGACCTTCTCGACGAGAGACAGAAGGTTCATGCGATCTCCTTTGCGTACGTGTCAGCGGTGCCTGTCACCCGAGCCAGCCACTCCAGAATGTCAAAAGCGACCTGCTCGTGGCCGAAATCATTGTGCGGCTCGTGCAGCCTGTCTGGGTAGACCCGAAGTGTTGTGTCGGGGTGCGAGACGGTCTCGCACAGCGTTCGCGATCCCTCGGCCAGGTTGAGCGGATCGTTTCCGCCGTGGATGACCAGCAGCGGCAGGTTGATCTCGGACATGCCGGCCTTGACCCGATCGACGGTCTTCAGGCTCTCGGCGCCCCAACGCACCGTGGCGTTGGGCGTGATGAGCGGGTCGGCGTCGAACTCGGCGAGTGCCTTGGGGTCACGCGATAGCGACTCGGCGGCGATGGCGAGGTTGACCGACAGGCGCGGCGTCATGCCCGACAGGATCTTGGCGAGCGTGATGAGGTACGGCTTGCCGACGCCGGCGGGCTCGGTTGCGGTGCCGCTGATGATGGCGCCAGCGAGGCCGGTCGGCTGCTTGAGGAGGTAGTCCAGCACGACTAGCGATCCCATGCTGTGGCCGTACACGACCACCGGGCGTCCGGGAACCTGAGCCGCGATCATCGCAAGGTAGGTGGCGAGGTCATCTCGGTACTGCGACCAGTCGTCGATGTGGACGCGCTTGCCCGGCGACTTGCCGTGGCCGCGGTGGTCGTAGCCGTAGACGGCGTATCCGTCGTCTACGAGCGGGCCGACGATGTTCATGTACCGGCCGCAGTGCTCTCCCACGCCGTGTACCAGGGCCACGGCGGCTCGCGGCTCCGCCTCCGGAAGCCAGCGACGGTAGTAGAGATCGAGGTCACCGACCCCTTTGAAGCGCCCCTCCGACTCGTTCATGCGGCTCCCCAGATGCTCGTCGAACGCGACGTCTCACTCGTGTCAGTCTACCGCTATGCGAGGGCCACAATGAGGCTCGAGACCAGCATCACGGCGGCGACTGGCACCCAGACTCGGCGTTCGCGTTTGCTGGGTGTTATCGCATTCATCGCCAGGCTCACGCCGCTGAACCCTACGATCGCCCAGATCAGCCAGCCGGGGGCGTTCTCCCACTGCGGCAGGATCAGTCCGGCCTGCGAAAGGACGAAGACGGCCATCAGCGCGATCAACGCTGCTTGGAGCACGGCGGCGAAGCGCATCGGGGCAGGGAAGCGCCCGGGGAACCTGCCGCCCATCGCGTACTCGCCCCACGGGGCGCCCAGCGCGAGGGCGATCTGGAACACGACGACGCCGGCCGCAGCGACGGCGAACACGACCGCAGCGACCGCGGAGGTCATCGCAGCGTCTCGCACAGCGACAGCTTGTCGATTGTGGCGGTCTGCAGGTCGAACGCGTGTCTGGTCATGTGACCTCCCTGTCTGCAAGGGTTGGTACCCATGCGGACGGGGTCTACCCGCCCAGGAGCTGCCAGCCGAACACGGCGCTCATCACGACCGCGTATGCGACGATCGCGTAGTACCAGTTACCGCCGAGCTTGGGCGTGCGTATGGGCGCGACGTTGAGCGCCACGAGCCCCATCAGTGCTGCGTACAGAACGACCGAGAACGTCATCGGGTCGAGCAACGGGCGGCACGCGACGAGCAGCACGAGCACGATCGCGTTGTTGTCGAGGGCGAGTCCTCGGTAGTGCGAGCCGCCGGTCAGCCCGAAGACGTTGAAGTAGGCGAGCCGAGCCACGGCGCCGACGACGATCACAATCGCGCCGGGCAGGTACAGCGGCTGGAACCCGCCCGCGGACAGCAACACCACGGCCGGCAGGACGCCGAAGCTGATGACGTCGATGAGCGAGTCAACCTGGGCTCCCACCGCCTTGTGCTGCTCGGTGCGGTGGGGTATCGAGCGAGCGAGCCGGCCGTCGAGCCAGTCGAACACGACCGCCCATACGAGCGCGATCATCGCCGCGGGCAGCACGCCCCCGATCGCGAAGTAGATGCCGAGTACCGCGCACGCGAGTCCCACGTAGGACACCAGGTTGGGCGGGTCGGCGGCGAACCACAGCATGGAGCGCGGCTGGGGCTCCCTGTGCGCGCTCACGCCGGCACCGGGATGCGTATCGCTGCGGCAAGCGCTGCGGTCAGCACGCGGTTCTCGGCGGCGGTGCGCACGGCGATGCGGATGTAGCGGTCGGCATCAGGCATGGTCTTCTCGGCGCAATGCTTGATGTAGATGTGGTTCTCGACGAACAGGGTGCGCTCGATCTCGGGACCCGTGGGCGCCCCGTCGGGGAGTCGACAGAAGATGAAGTTGGCGTCGGGCGCGAACACGCTCAGGCCGGGGATAGCGCTCAGGCCCTCGAAGAGCACCGCGCGGTCGGCGCGAACCGACTCGCAGCTCTCGACGAAGTCCTGGCGGTAGCCGGGCGCCATACGCAAGAACTCCTCGGCAAAGCCATTGATGTTCCAGATGTGCAGACCCTCCCGCATGCGGCGGGCGAGCGCCTTCTTCGAAGTCAGCAGGTAACCGATGCGCAGCCCGCAGATTCCGTAGGCCTTGCTCAGCGACTTGATCACGGCGAGGTTGCGATGGGTCGCGACGTCGCGCTCGAGTGATTCGGCGTACCCGTTGTCGGCGAAGTCGATGAACGACTCGTCGACCACGAGCGTGCAGCCTTTGTTCTCGAGCATCGCGAGCAGCCGCAACAGGTCGGCTCGCGGCACGAGCCGCGAGGTCGGGTTGTTGGGGGTGACCACGACGGCGTAGTCGGCGCCTACTCGGATCGCCTCGGCGGCGAACGCGTCGACGTCGAGCTCGAACGAGGGGGCGGCGAGCGGGAACTCGACCACCGAGCCGGGCAGAGCCGCATTCGCGTACTCGTTGAACGACGGCACCGGGACGATGAGCTTCTGCGCCATCGAGCCCGACAGGATCTTGATGAGCTCGGCGGCGCCGTTGCCCACCACGATCCGCTCGGCGGGCTGGCCGATGAGGTCGCCCACGAGTTCAGCCATCACCGAGTGCGCCGACGGGTAGTTGAGCACCAGCTCGTGGATGCGCGCTCCCAGCGCCTCGAACAGCGAGGGCGGCGGGAAGTACAGGTTGTAGAGGTACGCGTGGTCGGTGAAGTCGTGACGCCAGTAGCCGCCATGCGAGGACGCCATGGCCGCGTACTCGGTTTCGCGAGCAACTCGCTCGGCGTGCGTGAGCGCGCCCGTCACCCTGCGATCCCGATGACCTCGGCGGTGCTTGCGACCGCGGGGGACGCGCTTGCGGCAGTCAGCGTGGCCGAGTAGCGCGGGAACATGACCTCAGCCGCGGCAAGGTCTGCGAGCGAGTCGATCTCGTACCACAGGTCCGGGTCGAACAGGACCGGCGCGAGCTTGAGGGTGCCGTCGCCGATCATCTCGGCGAAGACGGACTCGTAGTAGTCGCCCGTGCGTTTGGCGGCGATGTAGGTGCTGAGGCGCGAGCAGACCGTGCGCCACGTCGCCCGCGAGAAGCTGTAGATGTTGACGGTCTTGTAGTGCGTCGCGTCCGGTCGGCTCATCTCGCCGAGGCAGAACGCGCCGATGCCGTTGCGCCCGTCGAGGGTGACCGTGGTGCCGTTCATCCACGGCTGCTGGCGCGAGATCGCGACCGTATCGGCGGTCATCATGCCCTCGAACAACGACTCGTCGAACACGAGGTCGCTCTCGATGAGCACGCACGGCTCGTCTATGGCCTCGCGGGCGAGCCACAGACTGTAGATGTTGTTGGTCGTGCGGTAGCACGTGCTCGTGATGTAGCTGATCTGGATGTCACCGCTGTGGTCACCCAGGTAGTCCTGGATTGCCTCGGATTCGTGCCCGATGACTACCACGAGCTTGTTGAAGTCGTACGCGGTCAGCGTTCTGAGTAGCCGCTCGAGAATCGAGACTCCACTCAGGCCGACCAGGCACTTGGCGGTCGAGTCGGTGAGTGGGGCGAGCCGGCTCCCCATGCCGGCGGCAAGCAGCAGTGCGGTGCGGGGGCGCTCGTTACGAGCGTCGCCAATCTGGCGCATACGTGACTCCTCGATCATGGTCTGCCGCAGATGCCACATCCAAGGGGAACGTCGGAAAAGCCGGGCGCTGGGGCCCGGGAGATGCCGTCATTCGTCTCGTGAAGCGGGTGTGGCCTTCTCCGGTGGGACGCCATGACCGGCGGAAATGCCGGTGACGGATGCGGTTGATCCGTGGGCAAAAGGAGAAGTCAGAAGTGGCGATCGGACGATCGCGATCGGAGCGATGCAGCGCAACGCAGTGCCCTCAGTATAGGGTGCGGGGCCCCCGATAGCGAATCGGAGGCCCCGCCGGAAGGTCGAAGTGACGCTGCTAGACGGGCACCTGCTCCGCCCACGAGCGGATCTCGCCCCAGTCGCGGCAGTCGCCCTCGCCGCTCCCGCCGAAGGTCCTGAACGCCCATCGCATGATGAACGAGCTGTCCTCGGCGGTGGGTCCTTTGCCGAGGAAGTAGCCCTCGTCGACCGGCTCGATCACGCCTCGCACCTCGTCCAGGTAGCCGAGCCGGCGCTTGGTCGCCTTCTCGTCGTCGCCGGCATTCATGATGTGCACGCAAAACGCCGCGACGGGCACCTTGGCGAGTTGGGACGCGTGCGACTTCGCAAAGCCGACCGCCTCGGGCAGCCAGGCCCCGCCGTTCACCGCGCTGCCGAGCACCACGGCGTCGTATCCGTCGAGCGACGGCTGTTCCTTGAGCGGCTTGACGTCCACCGCATACCCGCGCTCGCTCAACCCCTTGCCGATTGCCTCGGCGACACCGACGGTCGAGCCGGTCCGCGTCGCGTATCCAACCAATGCTCGCTTCGCCATGACTGCATCTCCTTCGTAGCTCGTCGAGGGCGTCTCGACGTCCGAGTCCGCCTCGGGGGAGGGCGCGCATCCGGCGGCCCCGCCGATCGCCATCCCTGCACCCGCACACGCGCCCACCCGCACAAATTCGCGGCGCGTCATCACCTCAGACATCGGGCACTCCCTCGCTTTCGTTTCGTCACCGTCGTGGTAGACTAACGGTGTTAGGTACCGCTGGAGTATCTACCCTAACAGCGTTAGGGTCAACCCCCGTCTTCGAAGGAGTTCCGAGATGGTCCCGAAGAAGCGCGCAACGCCGCTCACCAAGGATGTGCTGTTCGAGCGCGCACTGGCCGTCGCGGACGCCGAGGGACTTGAGGCGCTCACGATGCGCCGACTCGCGACAGAGGTGGGCGTGGAGGCGGCATCGCTCTATCACCACGTGCCCAACAAGGACGCGCTTCTCGACGGGGTGGTGGAGCGCATGCGCACCGAGCTTCGGATACCGGATCCGCTGCCTGAGGACTGGACGGATCTGATGGCGGCCATCTTCGGCGAGTACCGGCGGATGCTGGCCGCTCATCCCAACTTGATTTCGCTCGCCGGTCGACGCGTCGATACGGACCCCGACAGTGGACTGGTGTTCCTGACCCAGCTCGGCTTCAGCGACAACGATGCGGTCGAACTGTGGCAGTCGATGATCGCCTTCGTGGTGGGCTACTCGGTGTTCAGTTCCGCCTACGCCGAGAGCGACGTGAGCGACCTGCCCTCGGGCCTCGCCGCACGCATGCTTGAGTGGCGTGACGAGACCTGCGAGCGGACGCTGCGGATGATCATCGAGTCGTACGCGGCACGACGGACCGAGCACGAGTCCTGCTGAGCGCTACCACCACTCCGGCGGCTCGTCGCTGACCATGAACCCGTCAGCCGCAAGTGATGAGCCGTACGCATCGGCCACCACGATCACGCCCTCGTGCGGGATGAAGCCAGCGATGATGTCGCGGGCCTCGGGTCTGAAGATGAGCAGCGAGTCGCCCCACTCTTCGAGGTCCGCCGAGTGCTCCTCGAGAAACGTCAGCAGCTGCTCGTCGATGCGGACTCGTGCGCTGCTGGGCGGCTCGTCCCCGTCCTCGTAGGTGGTGATGCGCTCGAACCATTCGCCGATTGGGTTGGGCGCGAACGGGTCGGCGAAGTCGTCCTCGTCCTGACCCGGGTAGAGGCACAGCACCATGTCAAGCGGCAGAAGCGACGCGAGCGATCGCGCGACCGACGGCCACAGCGTGCGTTTGTCGTCCTCGATGTAGAGCACGTGGCGCCTTCCTGCTGTCCTATGCGCGGATGATGACCTTGCCGTGAGCATGCCTGTCGCCGATACGGCGCAGCGCTTCGGGTGTCTCGGCCAGCGAATAGGTGCTGTCGATGATGGGGACCACCTTACCGCTGTCGACGAGCTCCTTGAGCGCGGCGAGGTCCTCGGCGTTGGGCATCGAGAGGAACGGGCGTCTCTGCTGGGGCGCGAACCACGAGCGTACCATCGCGCCGATCAAGTAGCCGATGCCAGCGTTGCCGCTGTTGGGCAGGTGGATTCCGGTGGGCTTGAGGGCGCGCTTGCACTCCGCGAACGTGCGGTTCGCGACGTTGTCGACGATGAGGTCGTAGCGCGGCCCGCCCTCGGTGAAGTCCTCGCGCGTGTAGTCGACCACGTGGTCGGCCCCGAGCGATCGAACCAGGTCCACACTGCCTGTGCTGCACACGCCGGTCACCTCGGCGCCCATGGACTTCGCAATCTGTACGGCGAAGGTCCCGACCCCGCCCGATGCGCCGTTGATCAGCACGTGCTGCCCCGGGCGCACCTTCCCCGCGTCACGGAGCCCCTGAAGGGCGGCGAGCCCGGAGGTGGGCACCGCCGCGGCCTGCTCGAACGAGAGGCCGGCCGATTTCCGCACCATGTGCTTGGCCTTGGCGCTGACGTACTCCGCGCACCCGCCGCCTCCGCACTCACCGAACACCTCGTCCCCGGGCTTCAGCCCCGACACATTCTTGCCGACCGCCTCGATCTCACCCGCTACGTCGTAGCCTGGCACGTAGTTCTTAGGCTTGGGCCACCCGGCCGTGAAGCGAGCGAGATACGGCTCTCCGCGAAGCATGAAGTAGTCGCCCGCGTGGATCGACGCCGCACGCACGCGGATGAGGACCTCGTCATCCCCGACGGCGGGCACGTCCACGTCCCTCAGTTCGAGCACGTCCGGCGAGCCGTACGCGTTCTGAACGACGGCCTTCATCACTTGCGCTTCTTCCAGAAGTCGAACTCCGGCTCGAACTTCACGCCGCCGAGATCGTCCGTCTTCTCCTGAAAGTAGGCCTGCGCATCGGCGATCGCTTGGTTGTAGACACTGGGGCAGACTTCGCGGATACAGAAGTCGAGGACGAGCCCGGCTCTGAGGTCGCCGATGTCTTCTTCCATCTCCTCGGCGAAGAAGCGCTTGATCGAGCCGAGGAGGTAGGCCTCGGTTTCCTTCTCGAGCTTGAGAGTCATCTGCGGTCTCCTACTGTGCGGGCCGAAGCCGGAATACCGACCACGTGTCGTTCACCGTCATAAGGCCGAGCGGCCTGAGGTTCATCCGCTCCGCGATCGCCCAGACATCGTCGCGGTTCATGTCGAGCCCCGCGGCCTTCGAGCCCTTGCGGAAGAAGACCCAGACGGCGGCACCGGGGGCCAGCCCCTCGACGGCGGGAACCATCTGCGACTCGAGCTCGGCGCGGGAGTTCACGAACAGCAGCACGATCTGTGCGGCACCCGGCCCGACGAACTCGACGTCGGCAGGCAGGCCGAGCGAATCGACCACTTCCGGCACCGGGTTCAGCACGGCGATGGTGGCGCCTGGCTTCACGCGGGCCTTCTCGGCGACGGTCTTGTCGGTCATCTCGGCTCCGATCTACTCCGGCTTGATTGCGGTGATCGAAAACATCAGCGGGATGTCACCCGCGCCCTCAGGCATCCGCCACAGCCCGTCCTCGGCCGGGACCATGAACTCGAGCGCCTTCCAGGCGACGACGGGATACTCTCCGAGGCTTCGAATCTGCAAACCGGCGGCGATGAGCGCCCCGGTTATCTCGGAGAAGGTGTGTTGCCAGGCGTAGGAGTCGGCGACGAAGTCCGCGTCGCGGTCGGCGTAGGTGCCGTGCTCCTCGAAGTAGAGCGGCTCGGTGGTGAAGTAGGGGTAGAGCACCGCGAGCGGGGGCTCGGGCGCGAAGTCGTCGAACACGGCGAGGAACGGGTGCACGTCGATGATGTGGAACACGCCGCCGGGGGCCAGGCGCGAGGCGATCATGTGCGCCCAGCGATCGAGCTCGGGGAGCCACATGATGGTCCCGTACGAGGTGAACGCGACGTCGAACGCGGCCTCGGGGACTTCGGCCGGCAGGTCGGTCACGTCGCCGAGGACGAACGTGGCGGGGAGCGCGAGTCTCTCGGCGATGGAGGTGGCGGCCGCGACGGCTCGGGGTGAGAAGTCGACGCCGGTCACATCGGTGGCGCCGCCGAGGGCGAAGCGCAGGGTGTCGATGCCGATGTGGCACTGCAGATGGAGCAGGCGCTTGCCGGCGAAGTCGCCCACGACCTCGCGGGTCACCCAGTCGAAAGGCCGGGAGGCGGGGTCGGCGATGAAGCCCTCGACGTCGTAGTCGGTTCCGTTCATGTGGAGGTCGGCCCAGCCCTCCCACAGGTTCAGGTTCGCGGCGACTTCGTGGCGCATGGGAGCGGCTCCTTGCTTGCTGAAGGGGGAGAGAGCGTGACGGGGTTAGTCTACCCAGCGGGCGAGACACACGCTGTCTACGAGTGCGCCATCGACCTCGACTGCGTTGTGCCGGATACCTTCCCGCACGAACCCCGAGCGCTCGTAGAGCCGTACCGCACCGGGGTTGTTAGCCCACGCCTCGATTTCGACCCGCGTGATTCCGTGGGGAGTGGCCCACTCGAACATCGACTCCAGCAGCAGCGTTCCGAGCCCCTGGCCCCGGAACTCCCGATCCACCGACAGTCCGACGACGCCAACGTGCGCCTCCTGAGGATGCGCCCTTCCGAGAAGCGCGGCCAGTCCGATGATCCGGCCCTCGACCTCGGCGGCAAGCAGGACCGAGTTGGGGGAGGAGTGCGCGTCGATGAAGGCGAGCTCGTCCTCGAGCGAGGGCGCGGGTCGACGGTACAGGCCCGGCAGGTTCTCGGCGAACAGGCGCGTGGCGTAGAGTCGCAGCTGCTCGGCGTCAAGCGGGGTGATTGGGCGGATGGTGGGGGTCGATGAGTTCGATTCCCGGCTGAGGTTACTCAAGGTGACTCCAGATCCTGAGCACTTCCTTGAACAAAGAAGCCCCGACTGGCGGGGCTTCTACGTGATTGAGGAGATTGAGCCTGCTCTATGCATCCATTCCTGTTTTCCTCCCGGTCCAGTCACCCTCCGAGCGACTCTGAGTAGTCTATACCCCACTGAATGAGCGAGGCAAATCACGGGTCGGCGTGCTCACGACGGCAGTGGGCCATCCTCTCGTCCGCCAGCCGCCTCATACCACCACTTCATCTTGTAGCTGTGAAGCAGGCGCGGTCGACGAATCGTCCACGTGCATTCACCGTGTCTCATCTCATCCGTGGACGTCTTCTTCGGTCGTTTCGCCCCAACGGTTGAGCAGGTCTCCTGAACCATCTCCCTTACCCCCAGACGGTCCGGGATTTCCACTTCCATGATGAGCAGCTTGGTTGGCTCGGCGATGTCGGCGTTGATATATGGGTTCATCGGGCGGCGTTGGTCCTTGATGTCGAAGAGCACGTCGGTCTCAATGATGTCGCCTCGGTTGAGCGTGCGATTGAACCGTATCTCGTAGTACGCCCACAGGTCTTGCCAAGGGAGCTCCACCACCTGCTGATCGGTCTGCTTGGAAGCGATCTTGATGTCGCCGTCCCCCGAGAACTGGTAGCGATCCTCGTATCTGTTGAGGCCCTGGCGCAGAGCCTTGAGTCTGACGATCTTTCGATAGAGTTTGTGGTGCTCGTCCACGACTTGAAGTCTTATGCGCTTCTCAAGAATGAGGTAATCAAACTGCGAGCGTGGGACGCGTTCCGGGTAGAACAGGCTGAATCTGGCGTAGAGCCAGGTCCAAAGAACTCCCGCAGAGCCCACCACGCCGACGATGATGAACACCGTGTAGGGCTGAGTCTGCGTCCACATTGATGCGATGTACCGCGCCGCAGCTCCCGCCATGGTGGAGACCACCGCAAGCCCGAATAGCCACCGCAACAGCTCAACGAGACCGGCGGCAAGCATATTCTCGAACAGACTCCGGACTCGATTCACGCGGCCTCCGCATACTCCTCGGCTTCCATACCAAGAGGCGCGCGCTCCTGGTCGATTCTCGAAGCCTATGGATTCTGTGCGAAGTTCGCTATCAGGAGTCTCCTGATTCTGACGTGGCTGCGTGGACGCGCATGCCTGCTATCCCCGCCGCCACGGCACGAACACCCCGACTCGCCGCCGGTACTCCTCCCACTCCGGCTCGCCCTGGTGCCGCTTCTCCAGCAGCGGCACTCCGGACACGAATCGCAGCAGCAGTGTCATGAGAGCCGGCCCCACCAGCGCGATCCACCCGCCGCCGGCAGCCACACCTATCATTCCGATGCCCCACCAGGCCACCGCGTCTCCAAAGTAGTTGGGGTGCCTGGTCCATCCCCACAGCCCGGTGGTGAGCGGGCGGCCGCGGTTCTCCTTCACCGAGAGGTGCGCCGCGAGTTGCCGGTCGCCCACCATCTCGAACGCAAGTCCGATCGCCCACACCGACGCACCCGCCAAGTCGAGCAGGCCCAGCGGACCGCGTCCCCACGCGATCACCACGAGGATCGGCGACGACACCAGCCACATGAGCGCTCCTTGCAGCAGAAACACCTGCAGGTACGCGCGTGCGTCCGACCAGCGGCCCCACTCCCGGCGCCAGGTGGCGTAGCGAACGTCCTCGGGATGCCCGGGCGCGAAGTTGCGCATCGAGACGTGAGCGGCCAGCCGGACCGCCCACGCGGTCACCAGCCCGACTACCAGCAGCATCCGGGCATCGCCCGGCTCGACGACCGAGATCAGCCCCCACCACGCGATCGTCGCGAAGCCTATGCCCCACGCGACGTCGGCGACGTCGTAGCGCCGGAGCCTCCACGCCGCGAAGAACCACGCGGTCATGTAGAGCCACACGAGCGCGGCGGCGTCGAGCGCGATTGTGAGCAGCATCTGGTTCACGCGGGTCCTCTCCCCGGGGTCTCGGCGGGCGTGGTCCTGTGGCGCCCAGATTGTCGATACCCGCTGGTGCTCGGTGGTAGCATTATCAGGCTGCCACTAGCCAATCTGGAGACACCATGACGCGCCGCATCGCCGCTCTCGCCCTGTCGATACTGCTCGCCGCATCCGTTGTGGGATGCGCAGGAAGCCGGACCCCCGGTGCCGTCGATGCCACGGGCTCTCAGGAGGCCACCATCGCACCTCCCGCGGAGCGCGCTGGAACCGTCATCTTCGACATGGCGCACGGCGAGGTCTTTGGCCCCGAGGACACCACCGAGCTCGGCCAGTCCACCGTCGTCGCAGCCATCGAGCAGGCTGGCTACGCCGTCGAGGTCAACCGTGAGAAGTTCACCGCCGAGAGACTCGCCGACGTTGCCGCAGTCTACGTGCCCGGTCCCATGGTGCCGTTCACGGACGCCGAGAAGCAGGTGCTCGACGACTACGTCGTCAACGGAGGCACCATCATCCTCACCATCCACGTGCCGTTCCCGATCATGGCTACGCCGGCGCGCTGGGGCCTGCCGGTCGGCTCGGCGGTCATGATGACCACCGCGCCCGCTTACCAGGACCCGGGCATCTTCGTCGCGACCGACGTCGCCGACCATCAGCTCACCGCGGACGTCGAGGGAGTGCTCGTGGTCTCGGGCTGGGCGCTCGACACCGACGCCACCAAGCTCGCGGACGCCGAGGTGGTCGTCTCGGCAGGGCCAGAGGTGGTGGTCGACGGCGACAAGGACAACGTGTTTGGCGCGTCGGACCCGCAGCCGCCCTACGGCATCGTGGGCGTGGCTCCGGTGGGCTCGGGCCGGGTCATCGTGATGGGCGACGACGCCATCTTCGCCAACATCGCCATCAACGAGGCCGACAACCTGCAGCTCCTGAACAACATCCTGGCCGTTATCAAGGCGCCCAAGGGCGCGTAGCCTCCGGCGCCGGCGTGGTGTCAGCGTGCGGTGCGCTTGCCGCCCACGCACCGGGGTGAGGCGCAGCTCGGGCACGATCCGCTGCACCGCTCGAGCCATTGCCCGCACGCGGGGCACTGCGCGCGTCCCTCGGGCACCTCTCGGCCGCACGAGGGGCACTTCTCAGCTTCATCGGCCCACGTGTCGTGGCTGAGGATGTCTGCACCGGGGATGTCGTAGCGCTCGTGCTTCATGAATCGTCCCAACCTTGCGGTAACTGACCCCATTCTAACGCCCGAACCGGGCCGGACCTGGGAATGTAGAGAGGGATGAGAAGGAGGTGTTCGAGATGATGGATCGTGATGACATCATGGCGCGTCGCGAAGAACTCATGGCAAAGGCCGCGGAGATCCGCGAGCAGTTTGCCGAGAACGTCGAGACAGACATGGTCGCAAGCGTCGCAGGTTGGACGCTGATGAGCGCCGGTCTGGCCGTCGGTGTAGCGCTCTGGGTTCGCGGTCGCCGCAGCATCCTCGCGCTGCTCTTGCCGATCGGTCTGATCGTCGGAGGATCATCGCTCCTTGGAGGGGGCATGTATCACCGTCGCGGTATTCGCATTAGCGAAGCCGAGCAGCGCATCGTCGAAGAGCTGGCCGTCCTCGACCCCATCGCGCGCATGCGTGTCTTGCGCGATGCCGGCAAGGAGAGCCTGCCGTTCGTCCACTCGCACAACTAGCGAGCCGCCCGCAGCTTCTTAGCCGAGCGCCCCGTCCCGAGCGGGGCGTTCGTGCGTTACGCTGGACATTCCAAACGCCGAAAAGGAGCGCCGCACGTGCCCCAGCACCCGCTGCTCGAGCTCGAAGAAGCCCAAGTCGTCCGAGACGGTCGCGCCATCCTCGACGTCGACAGTTTCGTGGTGCGCGAGGGCGAACACCTCGCGCTTCTCGGCCCCAACGGCGCGGGCAAGTCGACGCTGATCGGGTTGCTCACACGAGAGATCCACCCGCTGTGGGCCGACCCCTACCCCGTGCGCTTTCGTGGCGAGCGGCTCGTCGAGATCGCCCAGGTGCGCAAGCTCCTCGGCGTGGTGTCCTCGGCGTGGCAAGACGTCGTCGACGTGCACCTCACCGTGCGCGAAGTCGTGCTGGGCGGGCGGTTCGGTTCGCTCGGCGTCCCCCCGCACCTGCGCTCAGGCGTGACCCCCATCGACTTCGCGGCCGCCGAGCGGGCGATGGCTGAGCTTGGCATCGCGCACTTCGCCGACCGCGACATGACCACGCTGTCCACCGGCGAGGCGCGCCGTGCCCTGATCGCCCGCTCGCTCGTCCACGACCCCGCGGTCCTCGTGCTCGACGAGCCCGCGGCCGGCCTCGATCCCAGCGCGGCATGGCACCTGCGCGAGACCGTGCGCGAGCTGGCCGAGGGCGGTCGCACGCTGGTGCTCGTCACGCACCACGTCGAGGACATCGTGCGCCAGGTCGAGCGCGTGGTGATGCTGCGCGACGGCGGCATCGTCGCCGACGGCCCCTCGGCGGAACTGGTCACCTCCGAGCGCCTCTCGGACCTCTTCGGTGTGCCGCTGACGGTCGAGTCCCGGGACGGCGAGTACCGACTCTGGTAGGGGTATCCTCTAGCAGGCGGATTCGAGGGGAGGGCGCGTGGAGCAGCTCGTTGTCGAGATCGGCAGGTGGTCGTCGGCCCTCTTCGAGGTCGTGGGCATAGGCGTGATCGTCGGCGGCTTCTTCATCGCGACCGTTCGCTCGCTCGCGCGTCTCAAGGAACCGAACGGCACCTCGGCCGCCTACCAGACGATGCGTTCGATCTTTGGCCGCAGCGTCCTTCTCGGACTCGAGATCCTGGTTGCCGCCGACATCATCAATACCGTCGCGGTCGACCCCACGCTCGACAGCCTGCTCGTGCTGGGGCTCCTCGTGCTGATCCGGACGTTCCTGTCCTTCGCGCTCGACGTCGAGCTCGAGGGGTCATGGCCGTGGCGCAAACGCGAGCTCGAAGACCGCGAGATGACAGATCACATCGAGCGCAAGGGACTCTGACTTGAAGTCGCACACCGCCTACATGACCATGCGCACCGTGCGCCGCCGCGAGTTCGTACGTATCACTGACGACGTCGCCGAGGCCGTTGCCGAGTCGGGCGTGACCGAGGGCATGGTTCTCGTGAGCGCGATGCATATCACGGCCGGCATCTGGGTCAACGACAACGAGACCGGCATCCTCGAAGACGCGATGGAGTTCCTCGACAAGCTCGCGCCGCCCAGCTGGGAGGAGCCGGCGAGCGTGATCGCTGACGCGATGCTTCCCGCCGACGGCGACTACCGGCACCACCGAACCGGCGAAGACAACGCCGACGCGCATCTCAAGAACCTGCTGATGCACCACCAGGTAATCGTGCCGATCACCGAGGGCAAGCTCGACCTGGGCCCCTGGCAGGAGGTCTTCTACGCCGAGTTCGACGGCACCCGGCCCAAGCGCGTCGTCATCAAGGTCATGGGGGAGTAGCGCATGGAGCCGATGGTCATCGCCTCGACCGTGTTGATCAATCTCGCGCTGCTGTTCTACTCGATCGGCGTGTGGGCCGAGCGCATCCAGCGCTACCTCAAGGGCTGGCACGTCGCGATGTTTTGGACGGGCCTGTTCTTCGATGCGACCGGCACCTACGCGATGGACCTGCTCGAGCCGGGTGTGGACTGGACGAGCGCCCATACGTGGACCGGACAGATCGCTCTGTGGCTGATGCTCGGACACGCAGCGTGGGCGACGTACGTTGTCCGCAAGGGAACCGAGGAGACGCGCACGAGCTTCCACCGCTGGAGCATCGCCGTGTGGCTGGTGTGGCTCGTGCCCTACATCGGCGGCGCCATCCTCGGGATGACCTGACGCCAGGCGGACGCTAGGCGAGCCCCAGACGGGCCCGCACCTTCTCGCCCCTGAGTTCGCGGAGCGCGTCGCGGGCGATCCATCGCGCCGAGGCGGAGTTGGGCTGCTCCGCGAGGAGGCGCTCGGCGCACGCGATCGCTTGGGGATTGAGAGCCGCGTTTCGCTTTCCGATGTGGCGCAGCGCCCAGTTCACCGCCTTCTTCACGAAGTTGCGTTCATCCGAGGCTTCGCGCTCGATCACCGGCAGGAACTCGGTGAACGTCGAGTCGGGCGCGCTCTTATCGTGGGTCGCGAGCGACGCCACCAGCACGAACCCTGCGCGCTTCACGTACTGCTCCTCGCGAGCCGACCACGCGTACGCCTGCTCCCACGCCAGATCGCTCCGCGAGAACAGGTGCATGCACACGCCGTCGCAGATGTCCCACGAGTCGAAGTCGGCGACCCATGCCTCCATCTGTTCGCGAGTGACCTGTGAGGGGTGGTCGGTGAAGGCCGCGCACAGCCGGGCTTCTCGGTACTCGAGGTCCCAGAGCGCCAGCGCGAGCTGGTGCCACGCGGCGCGGTCCCGCCCGAATGCGGCGCGGCCGTCGCGCGCGAGCTGCCGGATGGGGGTCATCGGCACGCCGAGGCTCTTGCCCGGCGTGATGCCGTAGCGCGCCATGCCGGCGACGTTGTCCGGGTTCTGCTGCTCGCGCAGACATCCGAGGATCTGCTCGGCGACCTCGGCGGTTGTGGGAGTGGCATCCATGTGACGACTCTACCCGACCCGTCGTTCAGCCGCGCGCGATGCGCCGCCGCCAGCCCGCGAGCTTCTCGGCAGACACGCCGAGCCGATACGCCGAGATGACCGCGAGGTTCAGGGCTGTCGTGTAGACCAGCCCGTGGTCGTGCCACACGCGCGCCGAGATGACCGCCGGCAGCGGGATTCGCTCGATACTGCCGAGGCGGCGCAGGCGCAGTCCGAGCTCGTAGTCCTCCATCGTCGGCTGCTGGGGGAAGCCGCCGAGGTCCTCGAACGTGCGGCGTCCGACGCAGAGCCCCTGGTCGCCGTAGGGCAGGCCGGCGAGCCTCCAGCGCGTCTGCCCTACGGCGGTGATGAGCCGGGCGTGGCGCTCGCCTGCAGGCACCGCGAAGTCGAACGCGGCCGCGACGACCCCGGGTCTCCCAAGCGCTGCCCGCACCGCCGGCAGCCAGCCGTCCGGCAGCACCGTGTCGGCGTGCAGGAAGCACACCGCGTCGCCGCGAACCTCGCATGCGCCCGCGTTCATCTGCGGCGCCCGCCCGCGCGGTCCTGCGATCACCCGCGCGCCTGCAGCCTCGGCCGTTTCGCGCGTCCCGTCGCCCGAGCCGCCATCCACCACGACCACGTCCGCGGCCCCGCCTTTCACCGCCGAGCGAACCGCCGCGCCCACGAGCTCGGCGTCGTCGAGCGCTGGTATCACCACTCCCACCGAGAACCCCTCGGGGAGCTCTCGCAGCGCGAGCGCCGCCTCGGCGTCGGGCAGGTCCTCGGCGACGTCAACGTCCGGGAGGGTGCGCAGCCGGTGCACCGCGAGCCCGAGGTTCTCGGCGATGTGGATCGTGTGCGCGAGCACGTCCGAGCCTCCCCACGGGATGTCGGTGAACAGCGCCGGCACCGCGCGTGTGGCCGCCTCGGTCGTCAGGCCGATGAGGTAGTAGCCGCCATCCTCGGCCGGGCCGAGCACCAGGTCGGTTGTCGCGAGCGCATCGAGCGCCTCCCGCAGGTCCGATGCCTCGAGCCGAGGGCAGTCGGAGCCGATGACGAGCATGCGGCGGCCGCGCCCGTTGAGCCCCGACGCGAACGCGAAGGCGAGCCGGTCGCCCAGGCTGCCCTCACCCTGGTAGCGGTAGCGCGGGCCGCGGCCGAGCCACTCCCCGGCGGCGCCCTGGAACGCGGCGTCGGTGCGCACCTCGGCGGCGGCCTCCCCGCAGGCCTGGAGCGCGAGCACGGTGCGGAGCGCGTGGCGTGCGAGCCGGTCGTGGATCGCGAGAGCAGCACCGTCGCCCTCGGTCGCCGCGATGCGCGTCATCACCTCTCCGGAGCGCGGGTAGCGCGTGAGCAGCGCGATGCGTGTGTGCGAGCGCCGTGCGATGGCGCGACCCGACCGGGTCACCGGCGGCTTCCGCCTCAACCCGAGCCTCCGCCCGCCGTGCAGGCGAAGCAGTGCGGTCGGTACGCGATCGATCGGGAAACGACGGCTGCCGGGTCCTCGAGCGCCTCGGTGATCGTGCGCGGGCCGTCGACGACGCCCTGACCGGCGGCGAGGTTGAAGTCGCAGTCCGCGAGGCGGCCGTCCCACGCGACCTCGACCCCGTGACGGCATTCGAGGCCGGCGGTGGTCTCGGCGTTGAAGGCATTCGCGAGACGGTGCAGGTACGAGTGGTAACGGCCAGTGCGCCTGAGCTCGGCGCCCAGGCGTCCAAGCGGCATGTTGGCGATCTCGATGAGGCTGGTGAAACTCACGTCGTGCTCGGCGAGTGCGCGGCGCATCTCGGTCTCGACGACGCTTCGCTGGCCCGGGCAGGCGATCTCGCGAGGGTTGTGGGCGAGCTCGAGCGAGGGGCCCGTGGCCGAACCGTAGCCGATCGAGTTGAGGTGGCGCAGGATCGCGACGCTGCTGTCGAAGACGCCCTCGCCACGCTGGAGCGTGACCTCCTCGTCGGTGGCTCCCGGCATGGAAGCGAGCAGCGTGACGCCGCTGGCGAGCAGGAACTCGGCGAGCGGTTCGCTCGCATTCCCGAGGGACACGAGGTTGGTGCGCATCCGCACCCGCAGACCCCGCCCGCGTGCCTCGGCAACGATGTTGCGCAGTGGCTCCCACAGCTCGGGCGCGCCGCCGGTGAGGTCGATGAGTTGCGCGCCGGTCATCTCGGCGAAGCGCAATGCGGACAGCGCGACGTCGACGGGCATCGACTCGGTGCGGTCGGGCCCGCACTCGTGATGGCAGTGAGTGCAGGTCAGGTCGCAGCGAAGGCCGACGTTGAGCATGACGGTGTCGACGCGTGCGGCGCGAAGGGCGTCGGGGTCGGCGTGCGCTATGCGCGAACGGGCGTCGAGTGCGGCTCCGAGCATGTGGTCGTTTCCCACCTCCAACACCGTCATCGTCGCCCGTGCGATACTTCTTGAGTCGCGTACGTGAAGGAGATGCCCGTGAACCGCCTCGCTCTGACACTTCTGCTCGCCGCAACCGTTCTCGCGGGGTGCTCGACTGCGCCCGAATCCGTCCAGCCGCCGCTCCCCGAGCAGCAGCCGGTGATCTCGTCCCAACCGGTCGACACGAGCGAGATCACGCACATGTCGCCGGCCGCCAAGCGCGAGCGGATCGACCCGACGTTCATGATCGAGGTGCCGGTTCCTGACGGCGAAGTCACTCGCGCACGAGCGCAGGGCGACTCGGCGTGGGACTTCGATATCACCGTCGACGCCCCGCCGGCCGAACTCGCGCAGTGGTACCGCGAAGCCTATGCAGGCAGGGGATGGGAGCAGATCGCCGAGGAGATCATCGGCGATCGCGTCACGCTGACGTTTCGCAAAGGGGGAGCCCAAAGCCGCATCGAGATGGCGGTTTCCGGGGATGCGCCCACGGATGCGGCGGCTGTGATCGGTGTGGGCACCGAGGTGCTGCAGACGCAGTAGCGGCTAGCGCATGCGCCTTCCGCCGCGCCGTCCCGAGAACGCCGCACGCGTGGCCTTCTTCGCGAGGCGGTCCGAAGACGGCACGATGCGCCCGTCTCGGTAGGGAAAGCCGTCAAGGTCCTGAACCGGGATGACCTCGCCGAGAAGGTACTCGATCTCGCGCAGCTGCGAGAGCTCGTCCGGGCCCACCAGCGTCAGCGCATAACCGCTGGCGCCTGCGCGGCCCGTGCGGCCGATGCGGTGGACGTAGTCCTCGGGGTTGCCCGGGACGTCGTAGTTCACGACGTGGTCGATGTCGGAGATGTCGATGCCGCGCGCGATGATGTCGGTCGCAACCAGCACGTCGATCTTGCCCTCGCGGAACTCCTCGAGCGCCTTGGTGCGCTGCGCCTGGTTCCTGTCAGCGTGCATGACTGAGACGCGGAAGCCCATGCGGGCGAGAATGGTCTCGACCAGATCGGCGCGGGCCTTGGTCTTGGTGAAGACGAGGACGCGGTCGGCGCCTCGGGCCTTGATGAGCTCGGCGAGCAGCTCAGGCTTCTGCGAGTGCTCGACCGGCATGATCGCCTGCTCGATTCCCGAGGCGGTGTCGCCCCGGTGGGAGACCTCTACCGAGACTGGCTCGGCGAGCGTGCTCGATACGATGCGCACGACGTCGTTGGACATCGTCGCGCTGAACAGCAGGTTCTGGCGCTGCTTGGGGAGGAAGCTCAGGATGCGGCGCACGCTCGGCCAAAAGCCCATGTCGAGCATGCGGTCGGCCTCGTCGAGCACGAGCACCTGGACCTGCGAGAGGTCCACGTCCTTGCGGTCCACGAGGTCGATGAGGCGGCCGGGCGTGGCGACCAGCAGGTCGACGCCGGTCTTCATCGCCTGCAACTGCGGCCCGTAGCTCGTGCCGCCGACGATGATGGTGGTTCGCTGACCCGTGTGCTCGCCAACCGCGGACGCTACGCGCTCGATCTGCTGCGCGAGTTCGCGGGTGGGGGAGACGACCAGCGCCAGCGGGCGACCGTCGCCCTTGCCGATCATCTGCATCATGGGAAGCGTAAAAGCAGCCGTCTTGCCGGTGCCCGTCTGGGCCGTGCCGACGACGTCGTGTCCCTCCAGGATGTGGGGTATCGCATCGCGCTGGATGGGTGTGGGTGATGTGTAACCGAGGGCGGCCACCGCCGCCAGGATCTCTTCCGAGAGTCCCAAGTCTTTGAATGTCATGCGGGTAGTATACGCGCTAACCAGCGGTGATGCTCATCGGGTACCTTGAGAGCATGCACACAGACGTACTACTTCTCATCCTGTACCTCTACGCGCTGGTCGTCATGATCGGTCTGATCTACGAGGAACGCGACCCGTCGACGACGCTCGCGTGGATCCTCGTGTTCGTGATGCTGCCCGGCCTGGGGGCCTTCCTCTACCTGTTCTTCGGGCGCGATCTGTCGCGGACCGCCGCGCGTGACAAGCGGCGAATCGCGGCGTGGAGCGCGCACCATGCGTTCATGGCCCCGCGGCGTGACCGGTACCGGATGCCGCAGGCGCGACGCGACGATCCCGTGGTGGCGCGCATCTCCTCGGTCATCACGCGCCTCAACGACACGGTCCCCATCCCATGCACCGACCTCGATATCTTTGCAGCCGGCTCGGAGAAGTTCGACCGCCTGCTCGCCGATGTCGCCGATGCGCGCACTTTTGTGCACCTCGAGTACTTCATCTGGGAGGAGGACGAGCTCACCGGTCGTCTCACCGAGCTGCTCACCCGTAAACTCGCCGAGGGGGTGGAGGTGCGAGTCCTCTATGACTGGGCCGGATCGCTGCCGTATCCCAAGTCCCAGCTGAAGGCGCTCGCAGCCGCGGGTGCGCACGTGAAGGCGGACACTCCCAACTGGCGGCGCATCAACTACCGCAACCACCGCAAGATCAGCGTCATCGACGGCCGCATCTGCTACACCGGCGGCATGAACATGGGCCAGGAGTATGCGGACGGCGGAAGCCGCTATGAGTCGTGGCGCGACACGCACGTGCGCTTTCGCGGACCGCTCGTAGCTGACCTTCACGCGTTGTTCTGCACGCGCTGGCACCGAATGACCGGCGAGGACCTGTTTGACGCGCGGTGGTTCCCGGACGACGAGCCGTTCGACGAGTCGAGTGCCGTGTGGGCCCAGCTCGTGTACTCAGGGCCCGAAGGTGAGCCGCTGGTCGTACGGCAGGCATTCATGGCCGCGATCAGCGCCGCACAACACCGCCTCTGGATCCAGTCGCCGTACTACGTGCCCGACTCGGCGGTGGCCGATCTCATCGATACCGTGTCTCTCGGCGGCGCGGATGTGCGCTTCATGATGACGGGTGTGCCGGACAAGAGGATTCCGTGGTGGGCGGCGTTCAGCTACCTCGACGAGCTCTTGCGCGCGGGGGTCCGCGTCTACCACTACGAGGCCGGCTTCTTCCATCCCAAGGCGTTCACCGTCGACGGTCGCGTGGCGGCGATCGGCACGACCAACTTCGACATCAGGAGCTTCGCGCTCCACGACGAGCTGCACGTCTTCTTCTACGACGAAGCGGTGGCGCGCGCCCAAGATGCGCTGTTCGAGGCCGACGTTGCGGACTGCCGCGAGATGCATCTCGACGACATCGAACATCTCGGCACCCTGGTTCGCTTCAGGAACGCGACCGCCCGGCTGGTCTCCCGGCTGCTCTGACGAGCGGCCTACAGTCGCTGGAGAAGCGCGTGCGCCGCGCCGACGCTGCGAGCGCGTTGTTCGGCGGCCGACATGGTCGGGGGGTTGTCGCCGGGCTGGGGCCCGTAGTCGCCGAACTGCGCGTGGTTACCCCCGTCGAGCGAAACGTACTCGGTCGCATCCGGGAGCAACGAGCGGCCCGACCCCCACGCCTCCTGATCGAGGACGCCGTCCTCGGTGCCGGTGACGTCGGTGACAGCGATGGTGTCGGCGACGGCCGGTTCGCCCGGAGGGTACGCCGCAAGCAGCAGCAGGCCGCCCACCTCGGCAGGCTCGTCGGCCACGTACTGTGCCGCCATGGCGCCACCGAGAGAGTGGCCGGCGACCGCCCAGCGGGCGACGGAATCGTGGTCGGGTGACTCGATGATCGCGGTCGCGGCGTCCGGGTCGAAGACCTGCAGCGAAAGCGGAGCCTTGGCGATAACCACGACGTGTCCCAGGGAGGCCAGCTCGCGCGCGAACGGCGCGTACGAGCGTGCGTCGACGCGTCCGCCGCCGTAGAAGACGAGACCGGTGGTCGTCTCGGCACTCGCATCCGCGGGCTCGAAGCGCCACCCGTCGTCCGTCTCGGTCACGGCGACCGTCCCGCCTTCCGACAGAGCCTCCATCGCGGTCTCGGTCGGCCCGAGCGGGGTCAGCGCCCAATACAGAAACGCGGCACCCGCCAGGACCAGCAGGACCACGGGGACGATCAGGAACCACCACGCGCGCTTCATGCGTCTCATCGCGGTCCTCCATCAGGGACGTAGCGTGCTATCTCGAGCCCGACCTCGATCTCGTGCCAGCAACCCGCCACTCCGGCTTCGCGCGCGGCGAGCTCGGCATGGAGCATCGCGATGCCGCAGTCGAGGGCTTTGGTCACCTTGGGCGTCTCGATGCGCGAATCGCGCGACACGCTCAGGCCCTCGCCGTCGAAGGCAAAACGCCATGGCTGGCGGTTCGTCGCCGAGGGGGCGATGCGTGCCGCCTCGACTGCGACGCGCGCCCAGGACGGCCACGAGCCGTCGATTCCGGGGGCGATCACCTCAACGGGTTTGCGCGAACGCGATCTTGCCATCCCTGTCATGGCCCGCTCAGTGGAGCTCGGGCTTTCGACGGCGTGCCCGGCGGGGGATACGCAGAGGACCCGCTCATGCGGAGAGAGGGTCACGAGCTCGGCGACTCGGCGCGGGCTGAAGAAGCCTCCGACCCAGCAGGTGTCGAGCCCTGCCGCGGTCGCTGCCAGAATCGCCGCCTCACCACTGTAGCCCGAGTGCTGCTGGTGAAACGGAGTCTGCGTGTCCGCGATGACGACGAGGACGTGCGGTGCGCCCGTGACCTTGCCGTAGCCGCCGATCACGCCCCGGAACACGTCCACAGCGGGTTCGCGGACGAGCTCGACTCGGACGTCCGAATGCGGACGGAAGTCGCGGCACACCGCTTCGAGCGCGTCGAGCGCCGCGCGATCGGCCGGCTTCTCGTCGTAGGTGCGCCTCGAGCGCCGCTCGACGGCAGCTGCCAGCCACGCCGCACGGTATGTCTCGATCTGATCCATGCTCGGCTCCGACACGTGATCTCCTTGGTGTATCGCAGGTTACGCGCTGATGACTGCGTGCGTACCTCGTATTCCCATGCGGTATGCTTCTCGGGCGTGTTCGCCTTCTTGAAGGGACCACCTTTCGGTGACTCAGCTATTCGACATCTTCCTCCATCTCGACGTCTACCTCGCCACAATGGCCGAGCAGTACGGCGCCTGGATCTACGCGATTCTTTTCGGGGTGTTGTTCGCCGAGACGGGCCTGGTCATCACGCCGCTTCTCCCGGGTGACTCGCTGCTGCTCACCGCGGGCGTGCTTGCCGGCGCAGGAACGCTCGACATCGGGATTCTGTTCATCGTGTGTCTCGCCGGGCCCATCATCGGCGATTCGGTGAACTACTGGATCGGCCGACTCGCCGGCAAGGGCATCATCGAGTCGGGCCGCTTTGTGAAGCGCGACTACGTGGACCGCACCGCGGCGTTCTTTGAGAAGCATGGCGGCAAGACCATCACCATCGCTCGATTCTTTCCGATCGTGCGCACCTTCGCCCCGTTCATGGCCGGTGTCGGGCGTATGGACTACGGACGCTTCGTGATCTTCTCGGTCGCCGGAACCTTCCTTTGGATCGGGCTGTTCCTCGGCGGCGGCTACTTCTTTGGACGCATACCTTTCGTCGCCGAGAATCTCGAGTACGGCGTCATGATCGTGCTCGCCATCTCGCTCATTCCCGCCGCGGCGCACTGGGTGCAGCGTCGCCGCGAAGTCGCCGCGAACCCGCCTGTCGAGGACCCGTGCGAGGAGCTCGAGGAGATCGAGCACGCAGTGAAGGCCGCCGAGTCCGACGACCTCTGAGGTTCACGAGTCATTCACAATCTCCTCACGTCCAGTGCACTCTCCGCCGATATCGTTCGTGGCTGAACGGAGTCGGCGGCCGCCGTCACCGGAACGACGGGCGTGGAGGCTTGTAGCGTGGATCCGCAGGAGATCAAGAAGGAACGCCGGACATTTCACTGGGTCAGATGGGCGATTCTGCTCGCTATCCTCGTGGTCAGCACGACCATCGGCCTGCTTCATCAGCACGCACCCGAGTTGCGCCTGGTTGGCGTCGACGCGCTCTGCCCCTTCGGCGGCGTGGAGACCCTCTGGCAGCTTCTCGCATACGGCGGTTACCTGAAGCGCATCGAGGTCGGCAGCGTCGTGCTCCTGCTCGGCGCGGTGGGCACGACGTTCCTGTTCGGGCGCGCGTTCTGCGGTCACTTCTGCCCCCTCGGCACGCTGCAGGAGATATTCGGCAGCCTTCGCAGTCGACTCGGCATGAAGCGCCGCGAGATTCCCGCTGCTGTCGACGTGCCGGCCCGCTTCCTCAAGTACGCGGTCCTCGGCGTGTTCACGTGGCTCGCCTGGCGGACCGCGAGCCTGGTGATCCGGCCGTACGACCCGTGGGTCGCCTACCATCACCTCACCTCGGCCGAGCTGCTCACGAACTTCGGGATCGGATTCGCGATTCTCGCGGTCTCGCTCGTCGGATCCTTCGTCTACGACCGCTTCTTCTGCAAGTACCTGTGTCCGATGGGCGCGTTCCTCGGACTGTTCAGCAAGCTCGGCATGTACCGCCCGGTGCGCCATGCGGATGCGTGCATCGACTGCGGCGCCTGCACAAAGGCGTGCCCAGTCAACATCGACGTCGCCGTGGCGCCCTCCGAGGTCAGGGACTCCGAGTGCATCGCGTGCGGCCTGTGCGTCGCGAGCTGCCCCAAGCCCGAGGCGCTGCGCTACGAGAACCGACAGGGCACGTTCGTGAAGCCCGTCATGCTCGCCGGAGCGACATTCGGCATCTTCGCCCTCGTGGTAGGGGCGTCTGTGGCTGCGGGGGACATGCGCTTCAGCAAGGAGCCCCTGCTCAACCAGCTCGAGCAGGAAGCGGATGCCGCCTACGGCCAGGGTCAGGGGGAAGGCACCGGTCAGGGGCAGGTTCCCCTCGCCGAGCAGGCCGTCCCCGGCGCGGTCGTCGACGTCACGCTCATCAAGGGCTACATGACGATGCGCGAGGTCTCGGAGGCCACCGGTATTCCCGCCGAGGAGTTCATCGCCACGTTCGGGATACAGCAGGCAGAGTTCGACCTGCCCCTCAAGGAGTTCAAGAACTACTACAACTGGGACACCCAGGCGGTCAGGGACTTCGTCGCAGACCGCACCGGTTCGCCGCGCTCCGCCCCCGAGGGCTGTGAGTAGACGCTCGCCCCATTCCGAGAAACCAGCGAGGGCCCGTCCGGTGCAGACGGGCCCTCGCTTTGTGTGAGGCAGGCGCTCCCGCCGTCAGTAGCGATAGACGGCGGCGACGCCATGCACGGGAGCACTCTCGCCGACGAACGCGTGGATCGAGCCGCCATGCAGTGCGGTCTCTGCCGCCGCCAGGTCCACGAGGTCCCAACCGCAGTCGGGGGCAGCGTCTTCGGTGTCGGCCGTCTCCCTGAGGAGCCGGGGCATGTCGGCGCATACCTCCTCGACGCCGAAGCGCGAGCGATCGAACCTCCCGAACGGGCCGATGCCGTCGTCGAGGAAGATGGTCTTCACGCGACCGGCGATCGCGGCTGCGACGATCTCGACGGGGTCGCGCGAGACGAGCCCGGAACCGCCCTTCTCGGCGAGCTCGGTGAGGGCGGTGTCGAGGCGGCTGTCGAAGTGCGGCACGAGTGCTGCGCTCGCGGCGGCGTGGACGGCGTGCGGAGTCATCTCATCGGTCGCGCCGAGGACCTGCTCGGAGACGATGAGCGGGTAGGTGTTCAGGTCGCGATACATCGCCACCAGGTAGTCGACTCCCATCAGAATGAGCGGCGCCTCGTGCTCGTCCTTGAGCGCTGCGGATACCGCGCGCTCCACCGCTCGCAGATAGCGCTCGGACTGGATCTTGTCGACGTCCTTCTCGCCGCCGTGGCCGTGGTAGATCTGAGTCGTGGGGCGGCCACCGCCGATGCCTGCCTGACCCGAGTGAATGCTCGAATGCTGCAGCGACTCCTCCGGGACGTCGTACTTGGTGACCTCGGCGATCGACGCGGGCGCGTCGGGCAGGTCGATCTGGTCGATGCTCGCGCGGTCGCAGGAGAACAGACGGCTGCCGTTCTTCGAGAGCGCCAGCGCGAAAAAGTGGCTCTCGCCGTGAAGCGCCGGCATGAGCGGGCGGAGGTAGAACCGGTCTCCGACCACCGACTGCTCGGGGAGGGTTGTGTCGGTGCTGACGACCCTGGCCCCCTCGGCCGATACGAAGACCGCCATTCCTTCACTCGTCGACCGCCACGTGGTGTCGTCCTCCACGAGGGCGCGGGCCGGAGCACAGAAGGACTCGGCATCAGGCTCTCTCATGCCGGTGGCGACGAGGTTTGCGCACGCCGAGCGGACGAGGTTCTTGAGGCGGATACGGTCCTGTTCCTTCTCGGAGCCTGCACGGTGCGTCGGCAGGTAGATCGAGATGGACGGCCAGCCTTGGTGACCGGCGAGCGAGGTGACGGTTTCGCGATCGAGGAAGTCCATGTGGCGCCTCCTTAAGTGCCAGAAGGTCGACGGGACGCGTCGCGCCATGGCGGCGGTCTCTCGATACCGGGTAACAGTTAGTGTTCCCACTCCGACAAAGACCCAACGCGGGTGACTCGCTCGGCCCTCGCGGGTATACTGGCGTCTCTGCGCACGGCGCCTCGAGCGGGGTCGGGCGGCGACACGTTGCGAACCTGGTCAGGTCCGGAAGGAAGCAGCCATAAGCGGCCTCTGTCGAGCGCCCGGTCCCGCTGGGGGCGCCGTCGCCGTGTCACCTCTCGGCGGTATACTCGACTTCAGGCTCCCGGGACCAGAAAGACGCTCGATGGCGCACACTTCTCTGTATCGTACGTATCGGCCGCAGACCTTCGACGACGTCGTGGGTCAGAGCCACATCGAGCGCACCATCCGCAATGCGGTAGCCGACGGTTCGGTGGCCCACGCGTACCTGTTCTGCGGTCCGCGCGGCACCGGCAAGACCACCACGGCGAGGCTGCTCGCCAAGGCGCTGCTGTGCGAGAAGGGTCCCACCGCCGAGCCCGATGCCACGTGCGAGCAGTGCGTCGACGTCGCCGAGGGCCGTCACCCCGATGTCTACGAGCTCGACGCAGCGTCACGCACCGGCGTCGACAACGTCCGCGAGGAGATCATCGGCCGGGTCCAGTTCGCCCCGACCCGGGGCCGATACAAGCTCTACATCATCGACGAGGTTCACATGCTGTCGACGGCGGCGTTCAACGCGCTGCTCAAGACGCTGGAGGAGCCTCCGCCCAACGTCGTGTTTGTGTTGTGCACAACGCATCCGCACAAGGTGCCCGAGACGATCCAGAGCCGCTGCCAGCGCTTTGACTTCCACCGCATCTCGCTCGAAGACATCGTCTCCCGCCTGCGCACCATCTGCGACGGCGAGGGCTACACCGTTCCCGATGCCGCGCTCTCGCTCATCGCACGCCACGCCTCCGGCGGGATGCGAGACGCGATCACCACGCTCGAGCAGCTCGCGTCGTTCACGGGGGGCAACATCACCCTCGAGGACGTCGAAGGCCTCATCGGCGAGGTCGACAGCGCGCAGCTGTTCGAGGTCACCGGACTCGTCGCTCGCCGAGACATCGCCGGGTGCTTCCGGTGGGTCGCCGGCTTCGTCGAGAGCGGCACCGACCTCTCTGAGTTCGTCCGCACGCTCACCGGCCACGTGCGCGACCTCTACCTGGTGGCGGCCGTCGGTGACGCGACCGGCATCGTTGATCGCGGAGCCGACGAGCTCTCGCAGCTGCAGGCGCAGGCCACCGAGTTCGGAGGCCCCGACCGTCTCGCGAGAGTACTCGACCTTCTCGGCGAGCTGGGGTCCGAGATGCGCTGGAGCTCGGACCCGCGCCTCTCGCTCGAGGTCGCGCTCACGCGTATGGCGCGCCCGCGCGGCGAGATGACGCTGGAGGCGCTTGCGGAGCGGGTCGAGGCGATCGAGCTCGGGGCCGCGCTGGGCACCCTGGCCGTCGCACCGGCACCGGCACCGGCACCGGCACCCGCCCCCGCCCCGGCGCCAACGCCGGCGTCTGCCGCACCCGCACCGGCCGCACCCGCGCCAGCGGCTGCGCCCGAGCCTGAGACCGAGCCCCAGGCCGCCCCTGAGCCGCAAGCCGCCCCAGCACCCGCGGTCGCTCCGCTCGCTGCGGGCGCCAAGCTCGATCGCGCCGCCGCGAAGCGGGGCTGGTCGGCGGTGATCGCCGAGATTCGGAAGGCCAGGCCCGCGCGCGTCCAGGCGCTTTCCAACGTCGAGGTCGACGTGGACCCGGACGGGACCACGCTTGTGATCGAGTTCCCCTCGGATCAGAAGTTCTCTATGCAGATGGCCGAGGATCCGGAGATGCGCGAGCTGGTGAGGCGCTCTCTCGCCATCGTGTTCGGCGCTCCACCGGCGTTTCGCTACCAGCTCGGTCGGGGCGCGGTCCGTCCGGCAGACGCGACGCCCGCCGCGACCCCTGCCCCCGCTCCCGCCCCGGAGCCCGAAGCCAAGGCGCCGCAGGATCCGTACGCTGGCGCCGATTCGGCCGCGGGTCTCGCCGAGCCGGAGACGCCGCAGCATCACGCCCCTGCCCCCACGAGTGACGACATCGAGCACCTGCTCCTGCACGACCTCGGCGTACAGATCGTCGAGGAGCACGCGCATGAGCCTGAAGGAGAGGACGACCAGTGAACTTCGGCAAAATGATGAAGCAGGTCCAGCAGGCCCAGGCCAAGATGGCCGTGGTCCAGGAGGAGCTCAAGAACGAGACAGTCGAGTCCTCCGCAGGCGGCGGCATGGTGCGCGTCGTCATGACCGGCGACATGGCGGTCAAGTCGATCCACATCGACCCCGCTGCGGTCGATCCCGACGACGTCGAGCTGCTCCAGGACATGGTGGCCGCCGCCGTCAGCGAAGCGGTCCGCTCGGCCCAGGAGCTCGCAAACACCAAGATGGCCGCGATCACCGGCGGTATGAGCATCCCCGGCCTGATGTAGCGTGCGCTACCCCGGTCCCATCACGCGATTGCTCGACGAGCTGGAGCGGCTCCCCGGAGTCGGCCCCAAGTCGGCGCAGCGCATCGCGTATTGGCTGCTGACCACGGACGTCCAGGGCGCCCAGCGTCTCGCGGACGCCATCGTCGAGGTCAAGCGCTCCATTCACTTCTGCCCCCGGTGCTTCAACTTCGCCGAGGGGGAGCTGTGCGAGGTATGCGCCGATCCTGAGCGCGACCAGACCATCCTGTGCGTCGTCGAGGAGCCGCGTGACCTTGCCGCAGTGGAGCGGACCCACGAGTTCCGCGGTCTCTACCACGTGCTGCACGGCGCGATCTCGCCCATCGACGGCATCGGTCCGGAGCAGCTGCGCGTCCACGAGCTCATCGGGCGCCTCGCCGACGGCTCGGTGCGTGAGGTCGTTGTCGCCACCAACCCCAACGTCGAGGGCGAAACCACCGCGCTCTACCTCGCGCGGCTGATAAAGCCCCTCGGCGTGACGGTCACCAGGATCGCCAGCGGGCTGCCGGTCGGAGGGGATCTCGAGTACGCCGATGAGGTCACCCTCGGCCGTGCTCTCGAGGCCCGCCGGGAGATGTAGCGAGCAGGAATCGAGCCTTCCGCACCGTACTTTCAGGCACGGGCTAAACGCGGTGACGCCGTGTTGGGAGTTTTTCCCTACCGCTCACCGACTGCGCGCCGCCGCTGACCGCCCCCGAACAGCCGCACGCCGCCGCACGCTGGGGTCGCCACTATCCTGTAACGACCCATCGTCGAGGACGGCGTGGGACGGGACCAGTCAAGGAAGGGGGCGCCATGCCTAAGCTGACGGAGATCCGCTGGCACGCGCGCGCCGGCCAGGGTGCGGTCACCGCGGCCAAGGTCGTCGCTGAGACCGCTCTGTCCGCGGACTTGTACATGCAGGCGATGCCCGAGTACGGTCCGGAACGCATGGGCGCGCCGATCAAGGCGTTCACGCGTATCTGCGACGAGCCTATCGAGATCCACAACAACATCGAGTTCCCCGACGTCGTCGTCGTTCTCGACGAGTCGTTGATCGACGTTGTGGATGTCTGCGAAGGCATCAAGGCCGACGGTACGATCATCATCAACACCTGCTCGCCGGCCGATGCGGTCAAGAAGGCCCTGAAGGTTCAGGACACCGTGAAGGTCGCCTGCGTCGATGCGAGCGGTATCGCACTCGATACCATCAAGCGCGACATCCCCAACACGCCCATCGTGGGCGCCATGATCGCGGTCACCGGCGTCATCGACGTCGAGGCGTTCAAGGGACTGCTCGCCAAGAACCTCGGCAAGAAGTTCGGACAAGAGATGATCGACGCCAACTTTGCGGCGGTCGACCGTGCTCACCAGGAGGTGACCGTGGCATGAAGTGGGACGTCTCTCGCGTGAATGAATGGAAGTCAGAGGAGTTCCCGCGTGGCGCCGTCATCCCGGAGGGCGGGAACAGCAACGACTACTACGTCGGTGGCTGGAGAAGCGAGCGCCCGTACCGTGATGAAGAGGTCTGCACGCAGTGCATGCTGTGCTGGATCTTTTGTCCGGACACCTCGGTCGTCGTCAAGGATGAGAAGGTCGTTGCGTTCGACTTCGACCACTGCAAGGGGTGCGGCATCTGCGCCAACGAGTGCCCGACCAACCCCAAGTTCGGCCGCAAGGCGATCGAGATGGTTCCTGAAGGCTGCGAACTGCCGGGGGTGAAGTAGATGCCGACTCAGAAGACAGTCGCTTCGACGGGCAACGTGCTCGTCGCCGAGGCGATGCGCCAGTGCGCGCCTGACGTCATGGCCGCATACCCGATCACCCCTCAGACGACCATCGTCGAGGAGTTCGCGAAGTTCGTGGCCCAGGGCCGCGTCCACACCGAGTACGTGACGGTCGAGTCCGAGCACTCGGCGATGAGCGCCTGCGTCGGCGCCTCAGCCGCCGGCGCCCGAGTCATGACGGCGACCTCGTCACAGGGCCTCGCCTACATGTGGGAGGAGCTGCACGTCGCATCGGGCATGCGCCTGCCGATCGTCATGGCGAACGCAAACCGTGCGCTGTCTGCGCCTATCAACATCCACTGCGATCACAGCGACATCATGGGCGCCCGCGACACGGGCTGGGTCATCCTGTTCGCCGAGACCGCCCAGGAGGCCTACGACAACACGCTCATCTCATGTCGTGTGGCCGAGCACCCCGACGTGATGCTCCCGGTGATGACCTGCCTCGACGGCTTCATCACCACCCACTCCATCGATCGCGCCGAGGTCATGGACGACGAGTCGGTCAAGGCATTCGTCGGCGAGTACCGGGGAGTCAACGGACTCCTGGACACCGATAACCCCGTCAGCCACGGCAACTTCGCCGGGCTCGGCGGCACGTACTTCGAGTTCAAGAAGCAGCAGCGCACCGCGATCGACGGCGCGATGCAGGTCGTCAAGGACCTCGGCGCCGAGTTCTCCGAGCTTTCCGGCCGCCCCTTCGGGGTCATCGAGAGCTGGGGCATGGAGGATGCCGAGACCGCCATCGTGTGCATCGGTTCGACCGCCGGCAACGCCCGTCACGTCGCTCGCGACCTGCGCGGCAAGGGGCATAAGGTCGGCGTCGTCAAGATCCGCTGCTTCCGTCCGTTCCCGGCAGAAGAGCTCCGTGCCGCGCTCAAGGGCGTCAAGGCCGTTGCCGTGCTCGACCGTTCCGAGAGCTTCGGCGCCGAGGGCGGCCCGCTGTTCCTCGAGGTTCGCAGCGCGCTGTACGACCTCGACACCCGGGTGCCGGTCGTGAACTACATCTACGGCCTCGGTGGCGCGGACGTTCGCCTCGAGCTGATCGAGAACGTCTACTCCGACCTGTCCGACATCGCGTCCGGTACCGCAGCGCCTGGCGCGCTTCAGTACCTGGGCACCCGCTAGGAGGGAGGCGAGATGGCAACGCTCAAGGAGCTCACCCGTAACGAAGACCGCCTCGCCGGAGGCCACCGCCTCTGCGCCGGTTGCGGTGCCTCGATCGCGGTCCGTCAGATCCTGCTCGCCGCCGGTGAGGACCCCGTCGTGACCGGTTGTGCGACCGGTTGCCTCGAGGTCTCGACCACGATCTATCCCTACACCGCGTGGCGTACCCCGTTCATCCACAACGCCTTCGAGAACTCGGCTGCCACGATCTCCGGCGTCGAGGCGGCGTTCAAGGGCCTGCAGCGCGCCGGCAAGATCCCGGCCGACAAGAAGATCAAGTTCGTCGCCTTCGGTGGCGACGGCGGCACCTACGACATCGGTCTGCAGTCGCTGTCCGGCGCCATGGAGCGCGGGCATGACATGGTCTACGTCTGCTACGACAACGGCGCGTACATGAACACCGGCATCCAGCGCTCGAGCGCCACGCCGTTCGGCGCCTGGGCGACCACCGCCGAGGTCGGCAAGGCGCAGCAGGGCAAGATGCAGCGTCGCAAGGACCTCACCTCGATCATCGCCGATCACCACATCCCGTACGTCGCACAGGCGAGCGTGAGCCACTGGCGCGACCTGACCACCAAGGCCGAGAAGGCCTTCGCGTGCGACGGACCCGCATTCCTGAACGTGCTTTCGCCGTGCCCCCGTGGCTGGCGTACGGTGCCGGGCAAGTCGATCGAGATCGCCAAGGCGGGCGTACAGACCGGCTTCTGGCCGCTGTTCGAAGTCGAGAACGGTGAGTGGCGCCAGACGGTCAAGGTCCCCAACCGCAAGCCGATCGAGGAGTTCTTGAAGCCGCAGGGACGCTTCAAGCACCTCTTCACCCCCGAGAACGCCGAGCTTCTCGCCGCAGTGCAGCGTGGCGTCGACGAGTACCTGGCCTACATCGAGAAGCGCTGCGGCGAGTAGCCGCCTCCGCTTCCAGGAGTGCAAGTCGGGCCCCGGGAGGACACTCCCGGGGCCCGTTCTGTCATACTCCGCCTGAGCAAACATGTACGCGTCGCACAGAGCATACTCGGAGGTGAAGCACGGTCGTGATGCGAGTCGTTGTCGCGGCTGCGGCCTGCCTCCTTCTCACGACGGGGTGTGCGCTCTCTCCGTCCTACGGGGCGGGCCCGGCACCCGTGTCCATTGCCGGTGACGGGGCGTCGCTGCCGGCGCTCAAGATCCTTGCCGAGGCCTACCCTGACCGCGACCGCGTCCACTTCGTCTTCCCGGACAGGGTGACCAGCGGCGAAGGGCTCGAGTCGGTGCGAGCGGGGGAAGCCGACATCTGTGCGGTGTCCAGGCAGATCGCTCCGTCAGAGCGCTCACTCGGACTCGAGTACGAGCCGGTGAGCGTCGACTGCCTGGCGGTCGTGACCAACGGTGCCGCGCGAGTCGACTCCCTTACGACAGAACAGCTCCGTTCCATCTATGCCGGAACCATCACGAACTGGCGCGAGGTGGGCGGCTCAGACCTCCCGGTGGTTGTTCTTGACCGCGATGAGCGCGAGTCGGCAAAGATTGTGCTACGCAGGTTCGCACTCGGGGATACTCGGGTGGGAGATGGGGCCGTTGAGCTCTGCTACGAGGAGGATCTTGCGTCTCGAGTGGAGTGCACGCCGGGGGCCATAGGCTTCACGTCGTACGGCCTTGTGGTGTCTGACGGGCTCGACGTGGACGTTGTCGAGATCGACGGAGCTCGGCCGAGCGTAGGCGCGGCGCGCACCGGGTCGTATGGCGCGCACCGGCAGCTTGGGGTCGTGTACTCGGACAAGGCGGGAGAGGAAGTTTCGCGGTTTGTTGAGTGGGCCACCGGTCCACAGGCCGCGGCACTGCTCGAGCAGAAAGGGTTTGGGGCAGCCCAGGCTGTGTCACTGTGATGAGACGGCGTCCGTTCTTCAGATCGCACCTCTACAACCAGATCGTCGTCCCGTTGCTAGCAGCTTCGGTGATGGTCGGTATCCTCGCGACCGTGGTCGCGGTCTATTTCCTTCAGGACCTCACCAACCGTTGGGTGACCGAGTATGCGATCGGCTCAGCGGCCAACCTGTCTGATGAGTATGAGGAGCACATCTTCGAATCCGAGCGCGTTGCGCGGTTCGCGGCGACGTCGCAGCGGCTCGAGCACATGCTGGATAAGGGCGACCTCAACTCAGTGCGAGCTCTGATCGCCGGGCAGCGCGCGACCTTTGGCTTCGACGAGGTGTTGATCCTCGACTCCGACGGCGTAGTCATGGCATCGAGCGGTTCAACCGGGTTCAAGCAAAGGGAGACGCCCTTCGGTACGCGCCCCGATGTCGTGATGCGCGGCAGTACGAGGCTCATGGAGCTCGGCGGCAAACCGTCGGTGTCCACCATTCAGCCGATTCTCACGTCAGAGGGCAGGTATGCCTTCGTGGGAGTCGAGTACGTCGACGAGGACTTTCTCGCCAGACTGAGCGGCGCCGCGAAAGACACAGTCTGCTTCTACGACGCAGATGGTCAGCTGGTCGCCTGCGTGGCAGGTGAGCAGGTCTCGCCCGAGGTAGCGGCTCCGCTGCGTGTCGAGGTCATGAGGCCCAACGAGGCGATTGCGCGCGCGCTCGTCTCGTCCGCTGCCGAGGGCGCGGGTTCCGCGAGCTTCGAGGCCGCTGGGTCGCAGTATCAGGTGGCGATCGAGCGCGTGGAGCTGCCCGGCGATGAAGGTCGCGGCCGGTTCGGCCACATTGCGGGCGTGGTCAGTCAGGACGTCTCGCGCGATGCCGGGCGGACGACCACGAGGCTCATCACGATGTGGTCGATCGTCGCGGTCGTATCCCTCGTCGGCCTCGGTCTGTGGGTCGCCAGGCGCGTCTCGGACCCGCTTGTCGAACTCTCGGATGGTGCCCGCAGGATCGCGGACGGCGACTTCTCGACCAAGGTCGAGGTGACCGGCACCAACGAGATCGCCGAGCTGGCGAGCACCTTCAACCAGATGACCGATTCTCTGAGCGAGCGATCGGACTCCCTGACAAAGAAGATCCTCGAGCTTGCGACGCTCTACGAGATGAGCCGCGCACTGGGTTCGACGCTCGACATGGAGGAGTTGCTCGGCTCGGTTCTCGAGTCGGCCCTGCGCATCTTCGACCTCGACTTGGGCTACGTGAGCTTGCGCGACAAGGACACCGGCGCGCTGTCGGTGCGGGCCCTGCGCGGCGTCGGGGGCGCGACGACAACCGACGGCGCGGTGCGTTCGTCGATGTCGGACTGGGTCGTGCGTGAGGGACGCCCGCTCATCTTCAACCCCGATCCCGGGTCTGCGAGCCAGACCGACTCCATCATCGGCGCCCGTGCGTCGCTGTGCGTGCCGCTCGTATCGGCCGAAGGCACCATCGGCGCCATCACCATCGGGTCGTCGGACTCCGAGTACCGGTTCGTAAGCGATGACGTGCGCCTGCTGTCCACCATCGCGAACCACGTGACCATCGCGGTCGGCAACATCGAGCTGTTCTCGAGCCTTCAGGAGGCGTACCTGGCCACGGTGCGCTCGCTCGCGGCGGCGGTCGACGCCAAGGACACCTTCACCCGCGGCCACTCCGACCGCGTGGCCATGTACTCGGTTCAGATCGCCGAGCGCATGGGCCTGTCCCACGAGCAGCGGATCGCCTTGGAGATGGCCGCGTATCTGCACGACATCGGAAAAATCGGTGTCCGAGAAGACATCTTGCTCAAGCCGGGCCAGCTCGACGATGCCGAGATGATCCAGATGCGTCACCATCCGCTCATCGGAGCGAACATCCTGAAGCCGGTGGCGTTCCCGTGGGCGATCACGCCCGTCGTGCGTCACCATCACGAGCACTTCGACGGCACCGGTTACCCGGCCGGCCTCCGAGGAGACGAGATCCCGCTGCTCGCGCGCATTCTCACCGTGGCCGACTCCTACGAGGCGATGACGGCTGACAGACCGTATCGTCGGGGGCGTTCCAGCGCCGAGGCGGTCTCAGAACTCAAGAGCTGCTCGGGCACCCAATTCGACCCGAGGATCGTCGAGTACATGATCGAGGTCCTTACCGTCGAGGACGACGCGGTCGTGGCGGTCACGACCGAGGAGCGCTCCGCCGTCGTGGGCGTCGACGAGGCTCGTGCGATCTTCTCGGCGCTGGTCGATGGGGTCTTCGCGAGCTTCCGCCGCCTTGGCGGCCCGCGTCTCGCGGCCAACGTCGAGGCGGAGGTCGATGAGCAGTTCGTGGCCGAGGACCTGCCGTTCAGAGTCGATCGGGGAAGACTGTCGTTCACCCGCGAGGCGTCGGATGACTCGGCGCGTGAGATAGAGGGCATGCGCGGCGCGCTTCGGCGCATCGACTCCGTGATCGCGCGCCTGTCGGGAACCACGCTCGTCGATCACTTCTACGACGAGGCTATCGACGGCCTTTCGGCGCGCATGATCGCCCTCGCGCGCGAACTGGACTTCTACCGAGGTTAGAACGTATCCGTCGCTGCCGTTGGCGCGCGCGTGTGGTACCTATACACTGTGCGAAACCTTAACGGGAAGCGTGTGCCGCCTATCGAGGCGGCGGGATACGGGGTGCCATGGCGCTCGTCGTCACGAAATTCGGAGGAACGTCGGTCGGAACGACCGATCGGATCAAGGCCGTCGCAGATCGCCTGATCGCTCGCAAGCGCGCCGGCGATGACGTCGTGGCGGTCGTTTCCGCCATGGGTCACGTCACCGACGAACTGGTCGAGCTCGCCCGACAGATCAACACCGCGCCGCCCGATCGTGAGATGGACATGCTGCTCTCGACGGGCGAGCAGGTATCCATAGCGCTGCTGGCGATGGCGATCCACGCCGCCGGCCACGACGCCGTGTCGCTCACCGGCCCGCAGGTCGGTATCGTGACCGACTCGGTCCACTCCAAGGCCAAGATCACCGAGGTTCGGGCCGACGCCGTGAAAAACGCGATCGCCGAGGGGCGCATCGTCATCGTCGCCGGCTTCCAGGGCACGACCTCCGACGGGCAGATCACCACGCTCGGTAGGGGAGGTTCGGATACGACGGCCGTGGCCGTGGCCGCTGGCATCGGGGCCGACGTATGCGAGATCTACACCGACGTGGACGGCGTCTACACCGCCGATCCGCGCATCGTCCATGACGCGCGCAAGATCGATCGGATCAGCTACGAGGAGATGCTCGAGATGGCGGCGAGCGGCGCCGGCGTCCTGCAGATGCGCTCTGTCGAGTTCGCACGCAATCACGGCGTGATCATCCACTGCCGTTCGAGTTTCAACGAAACGCCCGGCACCATCGTCAAGGAGGCCGACGACACCATGGAACAGGCGATCATCTCGGGAGTCACCCACGACACCTCCGAGGCCAAAGCGACGATTCGCGACGTGCCGGACACCCCCGGGGTCGCGGCTCGCGTCTTCACGAGTCTGGCCGAGGCGAACTGCAACGTGGACATGATCATCCAGAACGTCTCCGAGGACGGCATGACCGACATCTCGTTCACGGTCCCGATCGACGACCTCGGCCGAGCGACCCCGGTCCTCGACCGCGTCGTCCGCGACCTCGGTGCGCGTGAGTGGTCGGTCGACGAGAGCGTCGCGAAGGTCTCGCTCGTCGGCGCGGGGATGAAGACGCACCCTGGCATCGCCGCCAAGATGTTCAGCACGCTGGCCGATGCGGGCGTCAACCTCGACATGATCTCGACCTCACCCATCCGTGTGTCCTGCGTGATCGAGGGCGACATGGTCGCCGTCGCCGTTCGCGCCCTGCATGACGCATTCGGCCTGTCCGGTGACGAGATCACCGCCGAGATCTCGCGCGGCTGCGCAGAAGGGGCGTGAGCGCGATGACCTGGAATCATCCGATGCCCGCCCGCCCCGTTGTCGCGGTCGCAGGTGTGACCGGCGCCGTCGGGCGCGAGATGCTCAAAGTGCTCGAGCAGCGTTCGTTTCCCGCCGAGCGGATCGTGGCGCTCGCGTCCGCGCGTTCGGCCGGCAAGAAGATGCCCTTCGCAGGCGGTGAGCTCACGGTCGAAGAGATGACCCCGGCGAGCTTCGAGGGCGTCGACATCGCCCTGTTCTCCGCCGGTGCCGGCGTGAGCAAGGAGTTTCGCCAGGCGGTTGTCTCGGCGGGCTGTGTGATGATCGACAACTCGTCGGCGTTTCGCATGGACGAGGACGTGCCGCTCGTGGTGCCGGAGGTTAACCCCTGTGACGTGGCGTGGCACCCCGGCGTGATCGCCAACCCCAACTGCTCGACCATCCAGATGGTCGTCGCGCTCAAGCCGCTGCACGATCTCGCGCCGATCAGGCGCGTGGTGGTCTCGACCTACCAGGCGGCCTCTGGAGCGGGCGCAGCCGCGATGGACGAGCTCTACGCGCAGTCACGCGATTTCCTGATGAACCAGGAGATCACGGTCCAGGAGTTTGCGCACCGCATCGCCTTCAACTGCATCCCGCAGATCGATGTCTTCCTGGAGGACGGCTCCACCAAGGAAGAGTGGAAGATGGTCGCCGAGACCAAGAAGATCATGCACGCGCCGGAGGTCGAAGTCGCCGCCACGTGCGTGCGCGTGCCGGTGCTTCGCTGTCACTCCGAGGCGATCAACGTGGAGTTCGCGGCGCCGGTCTCGGTGGAGGCTGCTCGAGCGGCGCTCGAAGCTGCGCCGGGTATCACGGTGATGGACGAGCCGGCGGACAAGTCGTATCCGATGCCGGCGATGCTCGAGGGGACGGACGACACCTACGTCGGGCGCCTTCGCGTGGATTCATCCGTCGAGAACGGACTCGCGATGTGGGTGGTCGCAGACCAGCTTCGTAAGGGTGCGGCCCTGAATGCGGTCCAGATCGCGGAGACACTGCTGCCCTGACGGGAATCAGTTCCCTGAGAACACTTCATTGATTGGGAGGTAGGCATGAGCGACGGTCAGGCTCGTATCCTCATCGTGGAAGACGATGCCACCATCGGTCGTTTCGTCGAGCTCGAGCTCGGCCACGCGGGTTTTGATGTCCGACGGGTCACCGACGGCACCACCGCATTGGTCGAAGCTGGCGATTTTGCTCCCGATCTGATCGTCCTCGACCTGATGCTTCCGGGCATCGACGGCATCGAGGTCGCCCGTACGCTTCGCGAGCGCGGCGAGAACATGCCGATCCTGATGCTCACCGCCCGGTCCGAGACCCAGGACGTGGTGACCGGCTTCGACGCCGGCGCTGACGACTACCTGCGCAAGCCCTTCGAGGTGCCCGAGCTGCTCTCACGCATCCGCGCACTGCTCAAGCGCAGCGAGCATGATAAGCCCGCGCCGCAGTACAAGGCGGCCGGCGTCGAGATCGATCCGGCCTCGCGCAGCGTCACCGTCGACGGTCATCCGGTGACGTTCACCGCGAAGGAGTACGACCTCCTCGAGTTCTTCGTGACCAACGCCGGGCGGGTCATCTCGCGCGACGAGATCCTCGAGACCGTCTGGGGCGGCCAGCACACCTCGGACAGCAACGTCATCGAGGTCTTCGTCTGCCACGTGCGCAACAAGATCGGCGACAACGACAACCAGATCATCCGTACGATTCGGGGCGTGGGCTACTTCTTCTCGAGGACCTAGTGCCTCGTCCGTCCCTCAGAAGCCTGCTGCTGGTCGTCTCCGTCGTCTTCGCGATGTTCGTCGTCGGCGGCGTCGCCCTGACGACCTACGTCATCGTCACCAACGGCAGCCGCGAGGCCGCCTACACCGCTGCCGAGCGCAACGCGGCCATCACCGAAGCACTCGTGCGCGAGACCCTCATCACCGCCGAGATCGAGGCCGCGACTGAGGGACTGACCGGCGAGGAGCGCGCCGAAGAGACGATGGCCCGGTTCAAGCGCGAGCTGCCGAGTCTGGTATCTCGCGTCGGACTCGAGGAGTCCGGCATCGCTCTCTACAGCGCCGACGGTGCGTTGTACTGGGCGTCATTACCCGATGCCATCCGAGACGGACAGTCGGAGGAGCGCCTCAGGGCCCTCGCGTCGGGCAAGGCCGTCACGAGCGTGGCCGAGTCGGGCAGCCTCGGTTCCGGGCTGTTTGGCCAGGCGGATCTCGGTCATCCGATCGTCCACGTTCCGGTGCCGCTTCCCGGCGGCGAGGTCGGTGTCCTCGACGTTGCCTACACGCCGAACCTCGAAGAGCGCATCATCGACGCCATCCGACCTCCGATGGCGATCCTCGCACTCGTCGCGATGCTCGTCATGGTCGTGCTGATGCAGACCTCGATGGTGTGGGTGCTCGGGCTGGTGCGCGACCTGCGCAAAGCCGCCGACTCCATCGATGCGGGCCGTCTCGACGAGCGACTCCCCGTGGGCGCCGAGAACGAGATCGGGGAGTTGGCGAACTCGCTCAACCGCCTGATCGAGCGGCTTCAGAGGCGCTCTGAGGCCCAGGGCCGCTTCGTCGCCGACGCATCGCACGAGCTCGCGACGCCCGTGGCGGGCATTCGCGGATACACCAGCATCCTCAGAGCGTGGGGGGCGGAGGACCCGACAGTCCGCGAGGAGGCCATCGACGCCATCGACCGCGAGTCCAAGAGGATGTCGCGTCTCACGAGCGACCTGCTGAACCTCCTGCACGCCGACGAAGGCCTGCGGCTCAAGTCCGAGAAGTTCGATCTCAATGCGCTGGCCCGCGAGCGGCTGGCGACCGTCGCGAGCCGCTACCTCGACAAGGACCTCGAGTTCGTGGGGCCGGACCAGGAGCCGTTCGTCTTGGTCGGAGATCCCGGCCGCGTCGAAGACGTCATAGCCATCCTGCTCGACAATGCCGCTAAGTACACGCCCGAGGGAGGGCGCGTCTCCTTGCAGACGCAGCGTCGTCGCGACACCGCGGCGATCATCATCTCCGACACCGGCAAGGGCATTCCGGCCGAGGAGCTGCCGCGGATCTTCGACCGCTTCTTCCGCAGCGAGCGAGCCCGCGCCGGCGGCGAGGCGGGCTTTGGACTCGGCCTCGCGATCGCCGACAGCATCATCAAGAGCATGGGCGGAACCATCACCGCAGAGAGTATTGTGGGCGAAGGGACGACGTTCACGATCGTCTTGCCGCGTCGCCGTATCGGATAGGTGGTCAAGGAGGGCGCCGCGCAGGCCGATAAACCTATTCGGAGAAGTCACCGAAAACAAGGGTCCCCGTGCCAGTCTCTGTCCACGACATAGCCGTACGCGCATTCGCCACCAAGGAGTGGCGCGCAGCAGCGGACGCGTTCTTCCAGGCGACGGGTGTCGTCTTGAGCGTGATGGACTTCGAGCGCTGTGAGCTTCTGGCGGGGACGCACCGCTGCAGCTACTGCAACCTCGCCAGCGACGTTTCCGAGCCCGGCCCCCTCACCTGTTTCGACACCTGCCCGAGTGCTGACGCGGGTCCCGGCCGCATCATCTGCCGCTCCGGTCTGGCAACGCTCTACGCGCCGGTCATGCGCGGCGAGAAGGTCGTCGCACATCTCGTCATCAGCAGCTTCGTCACGTCGACCAGGGAGCGTCGCGGGCTCTACGAGCAGCTGCTCTCCCGCGGCGTGAACGAGGCTTCCGCACGCCGCTCGATCAAGTCCCTTCCCGTGATCCCGCGCAGGCAGGCTGAGTCCTATCTGCAGATGGCGGTCGCGAGCGCCCACACCGTCGTGGACTCCACGGCCGAGCGCATGATGGCCGCCGAGAAGGTCGAGGAGCTTCGTCTCTTCGTCTCGGCCGGCCGCCAGGTGGTCTCTACCGAGAAGCTCGACTCCGCCTCGCTGGGAGCCATTGCCGATGAGGCGGTCGCGCTCGTGAATGGAGAGGCGGGCGCGATTCTTCGCCCGCGCGGGAGCATGCTCGAAGTCGTCGCACGCACGCCCGAGTGGCGCGGGTCTCTCGGCGCTCTCGTTCCCAAGGCCAATACCGCGTCGGGCCGGGCGGTGGAGTCAGGCCGCACGGTCGTCGCTCCGGGCCGCGGGCAGGCATCCTCGGTCCTGGCCATGCCGTTGACCATGGGCGAGCGGGTTCTCGGCATCCTCGAGGTGCGGCTGCCGCAGAGCGCCGTGCCGCTTTCGCAAGACCGGCTCTCGCGGCTGGGGCGCTTCGGTCAGTTCATCGCCGTCGCGCTGGAGCGCGAGGACGAGCGCGCCGCAGTGGAGCGCGCCATGACCGGCTACGCGCAACTCAATGAGCTCGCCGCCGCCCTCGGCGGTCAGACCGACGTCAGCGGAGTCGCCCAGTTGGTCGCGAGCGTCATGGAGAAGGCGTTCTGCTTCCAGCTTTCGGGCCTGATCCTCACGAGCTGGGGACAGGATCGGGCTGACATCGCCATCGATGGTGACGTGAGCCAGGGCGATCTGGCGCACGTCCTCGGCATCGTAGCCGGGCGAGACACCGAGGCGGAGCCTTTCGACACCCTCAGGACCGTGACCCATCGTGGTTCGGTCAAGCCCGGCGCTTCCGCGAGCGAGTGGGCCGTCTCGCCGGTCCGGCTCGCCTATGGTGAGCTCGATGTCGGTTGGCTGTTCGTCGCGCGTAACGACGGCGAGCGCTACGGCCGCCAGGACCACGCGCTGCTCGAGGGAATCGCGGCCCATGCGGGAGCCGCCTTTGGGCGCGCGGCGCTCTTCTCGCGCATCCGTGACGACTACGCCAAGACGATCGCGGCACTCTCGGCGACGCTGGACTATGGCGAGCGTTCGCCCAAGGGTCACGCCAGCCGGGTCATGGACTATTCGATGCTCATCGGCGAGGAGCTGGAGCTGCCGTTCGAGCAGATCGAGCAGCTGCGCTTCGCCGGCCTGCTCCATGATGTTGGCAAGACCGGCGTTCCCGAGGAGATCCTTCTCAAGCCGAGCAACCTCACGTTCGAGGAGATGCAGGCGGTTCGGCGGCACGCTGAGATCGGCGCCTCGATCGTGGACCAGATCGACTTCCTCAAGTCACTCACGCCCGTCATCCTTCACCATCACGAGCGCTGGGATGGCCAGGGTTATCCCGAGGGCCTCGCCGGCGACCGCATACCGCTGCTTGCGCGGATTCTGGCCGTCGCCGATTCCTTCGACGCAATGCTCACGACGCGGTCGTACCGCAAGAAGCTCTCGATCGCGCAAGCGCGCATCGAACTCGAGGAGGCTTCGGGGTCTCAGTACGACCCGACCGTGGTCACCGCGCTGTTCGAGGCTCTCGACAGGCAGGCTGCAGCCGGCAACACGGGACTGTTCGCCCACAAGGGCGTGCAGGGCGCTCCGGGCCTGCCGGTCTAGCTCGGCGCTCCTGCTAGAATCAGGCGTTCCGTCACTCGCACCTCACTTCCCAGGAGACTTCCGTGTCGCGTTCTCGCTACGTCGCCCAGGCAGGGCTCATAGCTGCGGTGTATGCCGCTCTCACCATCGCCATCAACTACCTCCCGTTCGCACTCGGGTGGGGGCTGGTCCAGTTCCGGATATCCGAGGCGTTCACCGTCGTCGCGCTCTTCACGCCCGCGGCGATTCCGGGCCTCGCGCTCGGCTCGCTCATCGCCAACGCGCTGAACCCCTATGCGGTCTGGCCGCTCAGCCTGCTCGACGTTGTGTTCGGCTCGCTCGGCACGCTTCTGGGCGCTGTGTGGATGTGGCGCTTCAGAGGGCGCAAGGCCGTCGCTCTCGCGGGACCGGTCATCTTCAACGCGCTCATCGTGCCCGCGTATCTGCCGGTCATCCTCGCCGGAGCCGGCCTGTACCAGGTACCGCTCGTGGGAATCGACTTGGAGGGTGCATGGCTTCCGATGTACCTTTTCGGTGTGGCCGCGATCGGAGTGTCCGAGGCGATCGTCGTTTACGGTCTGGGGTGGCCGCTGAGTATTGCCCTCGAGAGGCTTCAGCTGTTCGAGGGGTCGTCGCGTAACGTCTGACGGGGGAGCCGTTCGTGGATCGGCATGAGGGGGACAGCCGAGAGGGGACCGAAGCGCAGTTCGTCGCGCCCCTGATCGTGCGTGACCACAGTCGCTGCCGCGGCTGCCTCAACTGCGTCCGCCACTGTCCGGCGCGGGCGCTCAAGGCCGTCGACGGTCACGTCGAAGTCATTGCCGAGCGCTGTGTCTCCTGCGGCTTGTGCGTCGTGGAGTGCACCACCGGCTCCCACTCGGTCAGGGACGACACGCCTCGCGTCCGCGAGCTGCTCGCCGGCGACAGGCCGGTGATCGCGCTCCTCGCCAGCGAGCACGTCGCCGCCATGCACCCCCGTTCGCCCGGCGAGACCGAGAGGGCGCTCGAGGCGCTCGGCTTCGCAGGCGTCGAGACCACCGTGCTTGGCGAGGAGATCGTCGCCGCTGCATACTCGCGGCTCCACCTCAGCGGTGATACCTCGCTGCCCCGCCTGCGCTCGACGTGCCCGGTCGCAACCGGCTGGGTCCGCAGGTTCCACCCGTGGCTCACTCCCGCTCTGGTTCCCGTGGCGCCGCCCTACATCGCGCAGGCCCGGCTCGTGCGTTCGTTGTACTCGGACCGGGCTGCGGTCGTGTACGTGTCGCCGTGCTGGGCGCGCAAGGACGAAGCGGTCGACCCCGCATTCGAGGGCTCGATCGACGTCGCGATCGGCTTCGATGAACTCGAACGCTTGCTGGCCGAGGGCGAGCCGCGCCCGTTCTCGCCGATGCGCCGGCCCCAGGTCTCCAGGCAGGAGTCTGCGACCGACGGGTTCCCCCGCAAGACCCTCTCGGCCACCACTCTCGACGGAGACGGCGTGTCGGTCGTGCGCGGGCTCGACGATCTGGACCGGCTGCTCACCGCCATCGTGAGGGGAGAGACCGCGCCGGACGTCGTCGACATGCTCAACTGCGAGGGCTGCATCGACGGACCCTGCGTGAACCGCGACATGTCGGTCTATGCGAAGCGCGCCGTGGACGCGGCCGCCCGCGAGCGTACACCGGCGCCGCCCGTCGACGCCCGCACGATCCTCTCGGCGCTTCCGAAGGTCGACATCAGGCGCCGGTTCACTCCAAGCCCCGCTCCCACGCGGGAGCCCTCCGCCGAGGAGATCGACGCGGTGCTCGCCGCTGGCGAGTTCGCTAGCCGTGCCGAGACGATCGACTGCGGCGCATGCGGCTACGACACCTGCGTTGAGCACGCCGCCGCGATCTGTCTCGACCGCTCGACGTGGGACGTGTGCATGCCGCTGCAGAAGAAGCGGGTCACGCGGGAGCGCGATCACCTCGCCACCGTTGCGAGCACCGACCCGCTGACGGGCCTGCTCAACCGGCGCGCGTTCGACGAGCGGCTGCGCCAGGAGGTGGACCGCCACCAGCGCTACGGCGGGGACCTCTCGGTGGTGATGTTCGACCTCGACGGATTCAAGCTGGTCAACGACCGGCATGGCCACGCCTCCGGCGATGCACTGCTGCGCGCCGCGGGTATTCTCGTGAGCTCGCACGTCCGTTCCTCCGACGCCGCCGGGCGGGTCGGTGGCGACGAGTTCGCGCTCATCCTCCCCGGCGTGAACAAGACCGGTGCGTGGGCCGCAGCCGAGAAGCTGAGGGCCGCGATGGCGACGCTCACGGTGGCGGGATCGGACGGATCGGTTATCGGAGTCACGGTGTCAGTCGGGGTCGCATCACTCGGCGGGCGTGTGCAAGAAGCCGTCTCGCTGCTGGGCGCCGCGGACGAGGCGCTGCTCGCGGCCAAGCGCACCGGTCGTGACAGGGTGGAGCTCGCGGGCGGGTAAGCACTCACTGTGACCGGTTCGATCCGGGAGGTGGGGACGTGCACGAAGCCTTGCTGCAGACTCCGCAAGACGGGCGCATCCTGTGCGGCCTGTGCCCCAATGCCTGCGTCATCGCCGAGGGTGCGGCCGGCATTTGCGGCGCTCGCGGCGTCGTGGGCGGACGGTTGCAGGCGCTCACCTACGGGCTCGTCAGCTCGATCGCGGCCGACCCCATCGAGAAGAAGCCGGTGTTCCACTTCCGGCCCGGCACGCGTGTCCTCTCGATCGGCTCGGTAGGGTGCTCGATGCGCTGCGGACACTGCCAGAACTGGCAGATATCGCGCCCCCGTGGCGCCGACGGCAGCGTGGACCTGCGCAACCTCACGCCCGCAGAGGTGCTGGACCTCGCCGTCGAGACCGAGTGCGAGGGGGTCGCTTTCACCTACAACGAGCCGGTCATCTGGCTCGAGTACGTGCTGGACTGCGCGCGCCTCGCGAAGCAAGCCGGGCTTTACACGGTGATGGTCACCAACGGCTACGTGACCGAGGCGGGTCTCGATCTGTTCGCCGAGGTCATCGACGTGTGGCGCGTGGATATCAAGGGGTTCTCGGAGGAGACGTACCGCGAGCTGTGCCACGTCCGGCACCCCGAGGAAGTGCGACGCCAGGCGGCGAGGGCGCGACACGTCCACGGCATGCACGTCGAGTGCGTCACCAACCTGATTCCGACCGTGAACGACTCCGACGCCGAGGTCACCGCGGTCGCCGAGTGGATCGCGAACGAACTCGGACGCGACACCCCGTGGCACCTGACCCGCTTCATCCCGTACCTCGAGTACGCGCACCTTCCGATGACACCGTTGGCTTCACTGGAGCACGCCCGCGATATCGGAATGACCGCCGGGCTCGACTTCATATACCTGGGAAACGTGGATGTGCCGGGCGGGGAGGATACCCGCTGCCCTGAATGCGGAGGACTCGTCGTCGCACGGCGGGGCTTCTCGGTGGTGTCGGACCGGCTCGCGTCCCGCGGCACCTGTGCAACGTGCGGAGCGGCACTCAACTTCAAGGAAGGGTAGGGCGACGTGGCAGACGACGGGCAGCAGCATAGTGAGGATCCGCGGGAATCGCTTCACGTCACCCCGCGCGTACTGGTGTTCTTCGACTACGCGTGCCAGTTCTGCTACCTGGACTGGCCGCGCTTCAAGCGGCTGCGCGCCGAGCACGAGGCCGACCTGTTCCTCATCCCGTTCGAGCTGAGGCCGACTCTCGGACCGGAGGGAGTACCCGTGAGCGAGATCGGTCCGGGGCACTCGGACAAGGTGCTCGAGCACATGCATCGGATGGCGAGTGAAGGCGGGCTCACGCTCGTTCACCCCGAGCTCGTCCCCAGCACCCACCTCGCGCTCGCGCTCGGCGAGTTCGCGCGCGACATCGGCGAAGAGGTGCACGAGGCGGTGCACGAGGCGATCTTCTCGGCGTACAGCGGCCGGGGGGAAGACATCGGCGACCGTGACGTTCTCCTCGGGATCGCCGAAGGGCAGGGGCTCGACCCTGCCGAGGTGGCGGCCGCCTTCGACGAGGGTCGCTACGATGATCGGCTGCACCAGTTCTACCACGTTGCGCTGGGCCTCGGCATCAGCGCCACGCCCTCGGCCCTCATCTGCAACGAGCTGCTCATCGGGAGCCGGCCCTACGGCGTCCTGGCCGAGTCGCTCGAGCACTGCATCGTCAACGCGCAGAACGTCGCCGAGCACACCCACGAGCCTGCGACGGCGACGGCGCAGGCGGCGGAGGGAGCCCCGCCGACCATCGCCTCCTGACCCCCCTTCTGCCCCTCTTGGGCGAGGAGCGGTATCATTGTGCGGGCCCTTTGGAAGGGCCGCCCCCTGAATCAGGAGTAGCAACACGTGGATCCCGTCGTAGTCATTCCGACTTTCTGGACGCGCCGCAAGAGCGGGCGCGGCCGTGCGGTGTCCGATGAGGTCGCCGCCATGTACGACCACCCGACCCCCATCGACGAGGAGGGCTCGCTCGCGCAGTGCCTCCAGTCGCTCAAGGACGTTCGCGGGCTCGGTCGCGTCGTCGTGATCGTCGCCGCCACCGATGAGTCGATCGCACACCAGGCCGAGGACAAGGTCCGCGGTATCGTCGCCGACTTCCCGAGCATCGACGCTTTCGTATTTGGCCCAGCCGAGATGGGCTCGCTTCACCGCCGTCTCGAGCAGCTCGAGTTCGCAGACATGATCGACGGTGTCACCCTCAACGGCTACGGGGCGGTCCGCAACGTCGGCCTCATCGCCGCCGCAGTTCTCGGGCACGACGTCGTGGTCTTCGTGGACGATGACGAGGTCGCGACCGGCGAGGACTTCCTCGAGACCGCGCTCTACGGTGTCGGCGCGCGCCTGCAGGACGGGACGCCGCTGCTCGCCAAGACCGGCTACTACGTAGATGAGCAGGGTCGCTGGCAGAAGCACGAGGAGCCTCGCATCTCGGACATCTTCTGGCGTCAGGGCGACGCGTTCAACGCCGCGCTCGACGTCGTGATGAAGCCGCCCCGGCTCCAGCGCGCCAAGATCGCGTTCGGCGGTCTCATGGCGCTTCATAAAGACATGTACTCGTTCGTGAGCTTCGACCCGTGGGTCACGCGCGGCGAGGACATGGACTACGTCATCAACGTGCGAATGCACGGCGGAGACATATTCATCGACGACCAGTGGTGCATCCTGCATCTTCCGCCGGAGCCGGTCTCCGAGGCACTTCGTTTCCAGCAGGACGTCTACCGTTTCGTCTACGAGCACCGCAAGATCGAGTTCGCGAAGTCGCAGGTCGATCTGCGCCAGGTCACACCCAAGTCACTCGCGCCCTACCCGGGCGGCTTCATCGACTCGTCGGTCGGCTGGCGCGCCACGATCACCGGCCTGCTTCGCTCCCTTACGCAGCCCGAGAGGAAGCGCTACTTCCGCGCGGCGACGCACGCCATGCGTGACGCCAGCGATTATGCGCGCGAGAACTGCCAGAACTACTTCCACTTCCAGCGCCGCTGGCCGCTTCTGATCGAGCGGGTCTGGGACGACGTCGCCCTGCGCACCCTGTTCACCGGGGAGCGCCGAGTGGATCGCACCGCCATCACCGGACGGTTTCCGGTGGTGCCGCCCGAGTGACGCGCCGTGGCTGACTGGCTCATCGCGGCGGCCATCGGACTGTTCTCCGGCGTGCTCTCTGGCATGTTCGGTATCGGAGGCGGCATCATCACCACGCCTGCGCTGCGTCTCGTCCTCGGTGCGCCCGCTCTGATCGCTGTCGGGACTCCGTTGCCCGTGATCATGCCCGGAGCCCTTACAGGGGCTCTGACGTACTGGCGCAACGGGACGTCAGATCCCCGGGCCGGTCTCATCCTCGGCCTCGCCGGGGTCATCACCGCGGTCCTCGGCGCGCTGGCGACCCGCCTCGTTGGGGGGACCATGGTCCTCATCGGCACCGCGCTGTTGATCGTGTGGGCCGCCGCCGATATGACGCTTCAGGTGCTGCGGCCCGGGAAGGCGACGGAGCCGGGTGCGGAGGCGGAGGCTCACGCCTCGCTGCCGCTCCTTATCGGCGTTGGAGCGCTCACCGGCCTGTACTCGGGCTTCTTCGGCCTCGGCGGCGGGTTCGTCCTCGTTCCGATGCTGACCCGCTGGGGACGCTTCCCGATCAAGCGCGCCATCGGCACCTCGCTCGTGGCCGTCACCATCCTGGCGGTTCCCGGTACCATCACGCACGCGTTGCTCGGCAACATCGATTGGGCGCTTGCCGCCGCGCTTGCAGTCGGCGTGGTCCCCGGCGCGGTGTTGGGAGCTCGGGTCAGCCTCGGGACGCGCGACCACGTGCTGCGCGTCGGCTTTGCGGCGCTGCTCGTTGTCTCGGCGGTATGGCTGGCAGCCAATGAGATCCTCGGGGCCGTTTCGTGAGCTCGCTGAGGCCGGCGCGCGACGACGAGATCGCGAGGCTCTGGCCTGCGGTCAAGGCCGCGAGACTCTTCGCCTCCGCCGCGGAGTTCTCGGCATACCGCGATGCGGGCCCATGGCGCGTGCGGGCTTCAGACGCGGGGGAGGCGATGGTGCTCGACGAGTGGCGGGAGGGCCAGAATCTCCTGTGGATCAAGGGCCGCTGGGGTAGCGCATCCCGGACCTCCGAGGCGATCGAGCATGCGCTTTCGGTCGCAAGGGGGCAGGGCTATGTCCGCGTGCTGTCTCCGCTGGTGGCCACCGATGAGTTCGCGCCGTACCTGGATGCGGGGATGACCGTCGTCGAGTCTCTCGTGGCCCTGCAGGGGCTGGTCGAGTCGCTCAGCGCGACAGAACCCGCGGGCGTGTCGATTCGGCCCGGCTCGCCGGCCGACATCGAGGACCTGCTGAGCATTGACCGCGCGTGCTTTGACGCCTTCTGGGGCTACGGTCCCGGCGAGTTTCGCACCGTCCTGGCGCGTGAGCGGCTGGCCGTCGCCATGGTCGACGGGGGCATCGTTGGCTACTCGACGCTGTCTGTGTACGGCCGCTCGGCCACACTCGGGCGGATCGCGGTCGCGCCGGAGGCGCGGGCGAGGGGGGTGGCTCGGACGATGCTCGCCGAGCAGGCGGCGCATGCCGCGCGCCGGGGAGCCCACGCGGTCGTGCTGTGCACTCAGGAGGGCAACGCCGGAGCTCGGGCTCTGTACCAAAGGTGCGGCATGATCGAGCTTCCGGTGCGCTACGCGCTTGGCGCCGCTGGCTGATTCAGGCTTCTCCTGATACCGCTCGACGAGTGTCGAGGCCATGATGTGGTGTCGGCCCGTACGAGGGGAGTGCAGCGTGAGTTCGCGATTCTTCCGCACGGCGGCTGCATTGTGTCTGGTGCTGGCGTCTGTGGCAACCATCGCCTTCGTTGTGCTGTGCGTTCGCGCCGGCGTCTTCTGAGCGCCAGGAGTCGCGGCACGTCCGCCGTGTGCGAGGATCTCAGGGTAATCCCTGATTGTGCATGCTGGTGCTCGCATGGGTTAATCGACTTGTGGATCACGGATGACGATACGCGGGCTGCCCCGAGTCCCCCGTGTCAGTCGTCGCCACGATTTGAGTTCCCTGCACGTCGATCGCCGGCCGCTGTCGGTACTCGCTCACCCCACACGGGCGGCCACACGCCTGATTGAGCGAATGCCGCTGTGCTCATCGCTTCCGGCACGCGTCGGCTCTGGTGATCCGGCAGGGAGCGCGAAGGGGTGGTGCCGGTCGCGCCTGGCGACCTCTGGAGGCACCCCCGCACGATGGCGTCAGTCGAAATGCGCCCCCTGATGCTTCGACTGACGCCATCGGTTCCTCTGCGGCGGGTCAGCTGAGCGAGTCCGGCTACTCCACATTCGCAGGTGTGTCGATTGCGGACGTACCCCACGAGTGCGCGGCCCCGGCGTCGGCAGGCGCAGCTGCAGGTCGGTACAGCAGGGACGCGCGTGCCTGAGGTCCAGACTCGCTCCATCGGATCACGTCGATCAGGAATGATGCCCCGTACGCGATCAGCGCGTAGCCGAACACCCACAGCAGCCCTGTGTAGAGCGCGGTGTCCTCAAGGCTCAGGAGCGGCTGCACCGAGTCTCCCATGGCGGCGAGCACCACTCCAGTGGCGACCCATAGCCATGGACGGGTCAGGACGCCCTTCTGGCGCGAGAGGCTCGCGAGCGCGATGGTGGTTGCCAGCGCCGCAAGCGAGACGTCTGCGGTTAGTAACCCGAGTGCGAGCCGGTCACGCGGCGTGAACTCCGTCGGCATGCCTGGCACGGGACCGAATGTGGCGAAGCAGAACGCTCCGAACACTGCGATCGCGCACCCGATGGAGATTGCCGCAGGGAGCAGGATGGGGGACTCGTGAGCGGTGTCCGCGACCATCATGATGAAGCCGGCAAAGAGCAGGGCGTAGCCGATCGTGAGCCACGTCATGGCCGAGGAACTGAGAAGTCCGCCCGTGAGTCGCGCATCCTGAAGAATCAGTGGAGCGAGCGCCGCGGCACGTATCGTGGCGCCGGCAATCGCAATGATCGCTGAGTTACGCTTGGGTGCGAGCGCTCCGCGTACCTGAGTGCAAGCCCACAGCATCATCGCGAGGGCCACCGCAAGGGAGACGACCGTGAGGGCCAACGAGACCTGCCTCAGGGTATCGGTCATCTCGAACGCAGAGACCAGCACGCCCTGCATGAGGATCAGCGAGATGCTTACGAGCAGCGTGACTCGCGTCCGGACTGACGCTTTGGGCTGGTCATACATCGATCGCCCTCAGGCTCGTCATCGTGATGTCATCCGCTTGACTGAGCGCCTCTCGCGCGGGGCGCGGCCTCCCGATGAAGTAGCCCTGTGCGGAGTCGACGCCCATCTCCATCAGCAGTTCGAGCATCTCCGCGCTCTCGACTCCCTCGGCGGTAGAGGTCATTCCGAGGCCGTGGGACAGCTCCACGATGGCCCTGACCAGGTGCTGGTTCTTGCGGTCCGTGGTGAGGTTGTGCGTGAGCTCTCGGTCGATCTTCAGCACGCCGACCGGCAGGTTCCTCAGGTAGTAGAAGGAGCTGAACCCGCTGCCGAAGTCGTCAAGGCACACCGAGCAGCCCGCGGCCTGCAGCCTTTTGATGAATGCGACGGCTACCGCCATATGGCGGATAAGCGCCGTCTCCGTGATCTCGAAGGCAAGGTGCCGGGAGATCGTGTCGTCCTCGAGCACGGACCTCTCGATGAAGTCCAGGAAGTCGCGGTCCGCGAAGGCGTTGCCGGAGAGGTTCACCGCGACGCTCACGGGCGAGTCCCCGCTGATGCGGCTGCGCACGAGCGACATGGCCTCCGTGACCATCCACCGGTCGATGTCGTTGACGAGCGAGAGGCTCTCGGCGTGTTCGAGGAACTCGGCGGGCTCGATGATCCTCCCATCCTCACGAAGGCGAATGAGGAGTTCGTGTCGGAGCGTGAGGCCGGAGTGGAGGTCAAGCACCGGCTGGCTGTATGCGACCAGGCCGTCCTCCTGCAGTGCGCGCTCCAGTCTCGTCGCCCACGCATGGCGCTCGGTGACCTCAGCCTGACGATCATCCGAAAGAGCGTAGTGCCTGCACTGGTTCGCCCCGCCTTGTTTGGCCTTGTACATCGCAAGATCTGCGTGGGAGAGCAGGTCCTCTACGGTGATGCCGTCATTGGGGTAGAGGGCGATTCCGAGGCTGGCGGTCAGGTGGATGGGCTGGCCCTCGTGGAGGACCGAGGTGCCCCGGATGGCCTCGAGGATGCGCTTCGCGGCCACCTTTGCTTCGTCGAGGGTGCAGTGGGGCACCAGCACCGCGAACTCGTCTCCGCCGAGGCGCCCCACCGGCTGCTCTGCCCGGCAGGCACCCCTCAGCGCATCGGCGAGGGCGGTAAGCACCGCATCTCCGGCGTGGTGCCCGAATGCGTCGTTGATCTCCTTGAACCTGTCGAGGTCGAGCCAGAGCAGCGCGCCCGACGTTCCGCGGCGGGTCGACTCCGCGAGTTCCCGGCTCAACTCCTCCTCGAACCGCTTGCGGTTGAAGAGCCCGGTCAGGTGGTCGTGGTTCGCGAGTCTGAGCAGTTGCGCCTCGAAGCGCTTGCGGTCGGTGATGTCGCGGGCAATCAACTGGACCGCCTCGATCGAGTCGCCCTCGATGAACTGCGAGACTGAGAGCTCCACGGGCGTCGTGCGGCCGTCCGCGGTCCTTACCGCAGCCTCGAGTGTGATGCCCTTGCGCGAGTCGAGGACCTGCGTGAGCAGGTCTTCCAACTCGTCGTCCACAGAAGTCCCGAAAACCTCGGTGTAGGACATCTGCATGAGTTCCTCGGCGCTACGGCCGGTCAGCCGGGTCGCCTGCCGGCTCGCGAACGCGATCCTGCCGGTGCTGTCGAGGACTATCACCGCATCCACCATGTTCTCGATGAGCGCTGCGCAGCGCATTTCGCTCTGGCGCTCGGCCGTCCGTGCTTCCTCCAGCTTGTCCAGCATCACGTTGATCTCGGCTGCGACGCTTGAGATCTCATCCTCGGCATGTGCCGAGTCCAGCCGGAGCCTCAATGCCTCGCCTTGTCGCTCACCGAGTGCAAACACGCCCGCTTTCAGCCACGAGATGCGTGAGAGGGAGAAGCGCTCGACCAGTCCGACGGTCACCGCCCCCCACGTGATGCCGACGATCAGCAGTGTGGCGACGATTCCCGAGACGAGCCGCGGCGCGCCCTCGTAGCCGACCGAGCTCACCGGCGCGGCTATCACGCCTGCGGGTCGGCCCGACGGCTGACATACGAGCGAGTACACCGTGAGGTTGTGAGGGCGAGTGAGCTTGGCGCGTGTGGGCGATGCAGGTGTGACCTCTCCGGTGAAGCCGCTGGACGCGGTGCTCGCGGGGGTCACCGTGGGGGCGCCGTCGATGCCGGAGAGCCTCGCCATCTCCTTCAAGTCGAGCAGCTTCCCGAACACGAACCTGCCCTTCGGCTCGCCCCCGGCCGCGCGCTCAATCGGCTGGGACGACACCATCATCACCGAGGGTCCCGACACTATGAATCCGCTCGAGTCGGCGGGTGCTGCCAGGATGTCGGACTGAGGGAAACTCGCCTCGGGAAAAGGCTCGTCCTGCCAAGAGAACAGGACTCGGCCGTCTTCGTTTGTGATTATCACGAGGTGCACATTCGCGATTTCGTTCCACGAGTTTCGCAGGTACTCCTGGACGAACTCCGGGTTCTCGCCGTTCGTGTAGGCGTAGGCCTCGTCCCAGCGCGCCCAGTCGAAGGCGAGCACATCGAGCGACTCCAGTTCATGGTTGACGGTGTCGTGCAGTCGGCTGGCCTGATCGTTGGCGGCCCGCAGCTCACTCGCGACCACGTTGGCCCTCGTGGTGTAGACCAGCGCGGCGAACACGATGGCGACCGCCAGGAGCAGCGAGCACATGATGGACGCGTACGTGTTCGACCTCAATGACAGCGTCGCGCCGCGCCTCTGGGTGTTCATGAGACCAGACCGTTGAACTGATGGCCCGCCGACGTGGCATCGAGCGCCAGGACGTGCAGCGCGGCAGGCTCGAGGCAGCTCTCATCGTCAAGTGACACGCCGGACTCGAGGACGGCGACGCACGCATCGACGACCCGAGGATCAAAGCAGTGCGCATCGGTCTTCAGGACGTCGAGTGCGCTCTCGAGATCGAGCGATGGTCGGTGAGGTCGCTGCGCAGTCATGGCGTCAACCACATCGGCGACGGCCAGGATGCGGGCTCCGAGGCAGATGTCATCACCCTCCACCCCCAGCGGATAACCGCTTCCGTCACAGCGCTCGTGGTGCTCGGCGATTATTCGCAGCACCGACTCCGGGAAGCCGCCGGCCGCGAGGATGTCGCATGAATGCAGCGGGTGCTGCTGTACCAGTGCGAACTCCGCATCGGAGAGTGGGCCGCTCCGGCCGAGGATCTCGTAGGGGACGTTGAGGACCCCGACGTCGTGCAGTGCGGCTGCGCAGACTGCGTCGGCTCGCTCTGGACCATCCAGGCCCAGGTGACGGCCGATCCTCTCTGCGAGCACCGAGACGCGCCTCATGTGCGAGACGATATGCGGGCTGCGCGTAAGCAGCAGATTTTCGATGAGCCTTGTTCTGTCGCTGGCGAGGTTGTGCAGCAGCATGAGCTCCTGGTTGCGGCGTTCGACAAGGTGGGTGAGCTGGTTGCGGTACGCATCCTGATTGCGCAGGCTGGCTTTGAGGTCACTCCGGTCCTCCATGTAGACCACGAGCCTTGCTGGCAGCCCATCGGTTCCGCCGATGCGGTTTGCGCTCAGGTTGAGCTGCAGCGAGTCTCCCGTCATCGTGCACAGCTCGATGCCGAAAGCGTGACGGAGCGTGCCGGTTCGCAGGCAGGCAAGCAGGGTGATCTGAACCTCGACCCGGGCGAGTTCTTTCTGGAGATGGCGAGCGAGGCTCTCTGCCGAGTTCGCGTCGAACAGCCTCCATGCGATGTCGTTCGCATGCAGTACCTGCGCGGTCCACACTCCGTCGGCCCGCTGGACGATTCCGGAGGGTTGGTGGGACTCCGAGGTCGCGCCAGTGCACACCGCGCACACGACGTCGATCGCGGCAACCGGTGAGGCATCGAGCGCGGAACGTATCGATGCGTCCACGGCGTCGCACTCGGGTGTGGCGTGGTGGTCCGCGTTGTTGAAGTTGCGCATGACAACCGATCCTCTCGCTGTCCTTCAATCCAGCATGCGGGACGCGCGGCCTCAGAGAAATCGGGTAATACCCTTAGCCGCGCGTGACGCTGGAGACAATGCGCCGTCTACGCGCGCACCATCTGTAATGCGGCGAGACCCCGGATGTCTGGCGTCTAGGGGTTTCCCCTATGCCACGCGCGCAGATGAGTGCGGGTTTTGAGTCCAAACCCTCATCCGGCCCCGAAATCTCAGGGACCTCCCGATTTCTTGACGGGTCGGAGAGGCGGACACTGGGTGTTGCCTGGTGATCGGGCCTCAAGCGGGGAGGAAATCATGCCCGGACCTCATACTGAAGCGTTTCTGGATCTGCTGACCGACGGCGTGCTTCGCGTTGACTCGTACGGCGTGGTCGTTCGTGCGAACGCCTCGGCTGCACGCTTGCTCGGCACGGAGCGGATTCCCGGTCGGTCTGTAGCCGAGTTGTTCGCAAAGGCGACCGACCTCGACGATGCAATCTCGACGGAGTGCGACGGAAGCTGGGTTCTCCGGCCCGCGACTGACGCGTTTCTTCGCGACCCCGTCGACGTGACGGTACAAGGCGGCATCGATGCCGATGGATGTCGCCTGTGGCTCCTGCGGGGTGCGGCCTTTCGCACGAGTCGTGAGCGCCGGCTCTTCTACCAGGCGACACATGACTACGTCACGGGCCTCTACAACCGGCGCATGTTCGAAGAGCAGCTGCAGCAGGAGATCCAGCGGTCCTCGACGACCTGCCGGGAGCTGTCCGTGCTGATCGTGAGCCTTGCTGGGGTGAGGGAAGTCGCCGGGCGGCTTGGCTATCGATCGGCCGACAACCTGCTGCTGCTGGCGACCAACGCGATCATGCAGCAGCTGCACGACAGAGCGGTGCTCGCTCGCATGGGTGACTCGGAGTTCGGCGTCATTCTGCCGTCGACCGCGGCACCGGTAGCTGTACTGATCGCGGAGCGCCTGCTCGACGCGCTCCGTGACGTGTCTCCGGCAGAGGGCGCAGAGGATGTGGCGCTCGCCCCCAGCATCGGCATCGCGGTGTGTCCGGACTCCGCCGCATCGGCGATGACGCTTCTCGTCGCGGCGGACCGGGCGATGTGTGTCGCGCAGCGCAGCGAGTGCGGGTGCGCCGTAGCCCCCTCGGCGAGTCCGAGGCGCGACATGCTGCCGACGCCGGCAGCCTACTCGTGCGAACTCCCATCGAGCGTGGTGTGACCATGCATCTCACGCGGGCGTCATGCGGTGCTGCGAGGGTGGTGCTGTGGCTGGCGCTGGCGGCGGCCTTCGTGGTGGCAGTGGTCGCGGCGCCGAGGACCGTCGCCTGTGCCGTTGAGAACCGCTCGTCGGCTCCGGTGACCACCGAGACCACCACCTCCGATCAGGCCACCGAGCCATTCCTGCCCTTCTCGGGCTCTGCGGACGCGGAAGGCGCGGTGATTCCCGGAGGTGACGGAGAGCAGTACCTCGTGCTGCTGCTCGCCGCCGTGTTCTTCTTCATCGGCCTCGGCTATCGCCTGATTGCCCTCGCCTCCGACATCGATCGCCGCGAATGAGCGGCACTCTGCCCACCGTGCGCAACTTGCGCCGGACTGACACCGGAAGGAGATGATGGTCATGGCCGCACACGGCCTTGTTCCACGGGTGCTGCTTGTCGACCCGCACATGATATCTCGCGAGGGAACGCGGGCGCTGTTCACGTCGTGCCCCGTGGTGGAGCTCATCGCAGATACGGGGGATGGCGAGCACGCGTTGACGCTCTGTGCGGAGCTGGAGCCCGACGTCGTCGTGATCGATGTCGATACCAAGAGCCCCACGGCGCCGCAGCTGGCGCTCAGAATGAAGTGCATGGCCGAGCCACCCGGTATCGTCGCGCTGGCTGCGAACGCAGTCGAGTCCGTAATGGGCGACATGTTCTCCGCGGGTGCAGCCGGATTCGTCCTACGCGATCGGGGTTTCGCACGGCTCGTCGATGCTGTCGTCGCGGTCTCGCAGGGCGGCGTCCTGATTGACGTGTATGCGCCACGCACCACCTCGCGCTCGCGCACGCCGCTCACCCGACCCGACCCCCAGACACTCAGTTCGCGCGAGATTCAGACGCTCCAACTCATGGCGTCCGGGCTCTCCACCAAGCAGATCGCCAGCATGCTTCGCCTGAGCCCCAAGACGGTGGAGACCCACCGGGCCCACGTCTACGCCAAGCTGAATATCGACTCGTTGGTTACTCTGACCAAGTACGCCATCAGTCACGGTCTCGCCTCGGTGGAGTAGCGGGGACCGCGGACTCCGTCCCCCGCCAGGCACGATAGTGCATCCCCTGCTCAGTGCGGATACACTGTGACTCGATGCGGGTGGACGCATCCCTGGTTCGGTGTCAGCTCCGGTAAGGGTGGGACCGCTGCCGCTGGGAGGCACGATGCTCAAGGCCCTGGTCGTCGACGACGAGGCTCCGGCTCGTTCAGAACTCCGCTACCTGCTGGGTGAAGCAGGCGGCGTTGAGGTCGTTGGCGAGGCGAGTAACGCAATAGAGGCCTTGCAGCTCATCAAGGCCATCCCGTATGACGTGATCTTCCTCGACATCAACATGCCGGGCCTCACCGGTGTCCAGCTCGCCGAGGCTCTGGCCGCACACCCTCACCCTCCCGCGATCGTGTTCGTCACCGCCCACTCAGAACACGCGGTGAAGGCTTTCGACGTCAACGCGGCGGACTACCTGGTCAAACCCGTTGAGCTCAGTCGGCTCAAGCAGACCGTGGGCAAGTTGAGCCCGGCCGCCGAAGCTGCTCCTTCGCGCATCGAACGGATTCCCGTCGAGAAGGCGGGCAGGAAGCTGCTCGTCGCCGTCGAGGATATCCTCTACATCATGGCCAAGGACGACTACAGCTATCTGCACACCGAGACAGACCGCTACCTGTCGACCATGTCGCTCGCGAGCCTCGAGACCAAGCTGGACACGGCGGGATTCTTCCGCGTCCACCGGCGGTATCTGGTCAACCTTTCGCGCGTGAAGGAGGTCGTGCCCATGTACGGCGGCACGCTGATTCTCACGCTCGCGGATGTCGGAGCCACCCAGGTCCCCGTCTCACGTCGCCGTGTCCCCGCCCTCAAGAAGGCGCTCGGACTGTAGCGTGGCCCGACTCGGCATCATCTCGGACACTCACGGGCGTCTGGACCATCGCGTCGCCGAGGCGTTTGACGGAGTCGACCGCGTCATCCACGCCGGCGACATCGGCGCCCCGCACCTTCTGATGGAGCTCGGTTTGATCGCGCCGTTGACCGCGGTGCTCGGCAACTGCGACCGGCCGACCGAGCACTCGGATCTCGCCCCACTGGCGCGTCTGACGCTCGACGGGGTCCGCATCCTGGTTGTGCACGACCGGTCGGACGTGCCGGGAACGCCGGAGGACGTCGATGTGGTGGTGTTCGGGCACTCGCACAGACCGCTCGTCCAGCGCCTGAACGGGGTTCTGTGGGTGAATCCCGGCTCGGCACAGCAGCCGAGAGGATCGGCGATCGGCAAGAGCGTGGCGCTACTCGAGGTGCGGGCTGGAGTCGCTGAAGCGAGAATCATCCCGCTTTCCGAGGTGATCTCGCTCTAACGACGCGACGCCTCGACGAGCGCGGCCGCAAGCGCTCCGACGCTGTCGTGCGATGCGTCTGGAAGGCTCACACGCATCACCCTGCGATCGTGCGCGGCCAGCGTCATGAGGTCGCCGTCGGCCTGTGCGGCGTGCAGCTCGCGTAGGCTCCACTCGCTGCCAGGAACAGCGAGATCGGTCTCGTCGCGCGTGGTGATGAGGATGAACACTCCTGTATTGGGCCCGCCCTTGTGCAGCTGACCTGTCGAGTGCAAGTAGCGCGGGCCGGTCTCGGGCGTGATCGCCCGTCCCGTGTGCTTGGCCATCTTGGGCACGGCGTCCAGGAGCGGTCGTGCCAACTCCGCATCGTGTGGCAGGTACGCGAGAAGCGCCAGGTAGTCGCCCTCGCGCAGTGCGCCAAGCGCCACGCGCAGCGCCGAGACCAGGTTGACATCGCCTCCCGGAGAATGCAGCCCGCCCGCCCAGGTGATCTCAATGCCGTCGACCACGACGCCGGCCGCCGGGGCCTGTGCCTCACCGGCGAGAACGCGGCTGGTCGCGTCTTTCGCCTCGGCGACGTTGGGCTGGTCGAAGGGGTTGATGCCCAGGGCGAAGCCCGCGAGGGCGACCGAGTACTCCCACATGACGAAGAGCCGCCCGAGGTCGTAGGGGTCCTCGGCGGGGATCTCGAGGTACGGGAACGTGTCACCGAGCTCGGGGACGCTGCGGCCGAGGGCGACGATCGCCCTGTCGGAGCTGTAGCCGGCGCCGCCGATGCCGTACTCGATCACGGGGACGATGCCGGTGCCGTGCTTGCCGAGCGACTCGGCGGTGAGCTGCTCGACCCACAGCCCGAACGAGGCCCAGGATCGGGGGAGCAGCAGCGTCAACTTGTCGGCGCCCTGTGCGTGGGCCGCGGCCATGAACTCGGCGAGTGCGAGGTCGGCTCGGCCCTCTGCGAACTCCTTCTCGAGGTCAACGGCGGGCGCTAGCAGCCTGTCGAGATCGACTCCCATGAGCGCGGCCGGCACAAGGCCGAACACCGTGAGCGCCGAGTAGCGACCGCCAACGCTTGGCGGCGCGAGAACCGTCGCGCGAAAGCCCTGAGCCTCGGCGAGAGCCTCGAGCGACGAGCCGGGATCGGTGATGGCGATGAAGCGACGGCCCGCCTCGGGAGCGCCGAGAACCTCGTCGGCTCGCGCTCGGAAGATGGCGTAGAGGGCGTTGGGCTCGATGGTCCCCCCGGACTTGCTGGACACGAGGAAGAGGGCCTTCGTGGGGTCGATCTGGCCGAGGGCGTTCGAGACGGTGATCGGCGAGGTCGTGTCGAGCACGTGGAAGCGCGGCGCCCCGGTGCCCAGTACCTCGCCGATGACGAGCGCCGCCAGTGACGAGCCGCCCATGCCCAGGAGCACGACGTCGGTCACGCCCTCGGCCCGGGCCTCATCGGCAAGCGCCCGCACTCGCGGCAGGAAGTCCTCCGCGTCATGGGCCAGGCGCGTCCACCCCATGAACTCGGCTGCCTCCGCCGCAATAGCCGGGTCCTGGGAGAAGATCGTGCCGTCGCGAGCGACGAGGCGGGCGAGCGTGTCGTCGGGGAAGGCGTAGCGGGGGGAGGTCATCTCGGTATCTCCTCGGTCACGGGGTCTGTTGGAGTATTCCCGTGAGGCTCGGTTCCTGCGGCCTCGATCGGGACCGGTTCGATTCCGGCCTCCGTGTCGATCCGGGCGACTATGACTCCGCCGCCGAGCACGAGGGCTCCGCCGAGCACGGTCGTCCAGGTCAGCGGTTCGCCCAGGAATAGCGACGCGAACACCACCGCAGCGACCGGCTCGATGTAGGTGATGACCGCTACGTGGTCGGTCCGCACCCGGCGCATGCCGCCGAGGAAGATGAAGCCGGTGAACGCGGTGTGGACGACGCCGAGCGTTACGAGCGCGGCGTAGGCCTGCGGGGTACTCGGTACGTCTCCGCGCGCGTATGCGGCGATAACGAACGGGATGAGCACGGCGGTCGCCACTGTGTACTCGACAAGCATGAGCGATCCGCTCGATACGCCGCGCAGGATCTTCTTGCTTCGGAGCAGCAGGGCCGCGTAGGTGATCGCCGAGGCGAATGCGAGTCCCGCTCCGAGCATCTCGTCGGGCGTGGTGACTCCCACGCCGTGAGGAGCGAGGATGACGACGATTCCGCCGAGGGAGAGCGCAAGCGGGGCGATGATGCGTCGGTCGAAGCGCTCGCCGGTCACGAATGGCGCGAACGCGGCGACGAACATGGGACCCGTGTAGCCGAGCAGCTCGGCGGTCGCCACGTTGGTCAGGTCGAGTGCGGTGAGAAACAGGAACCAGTTGAGGGTGAGGATGAGGCCCTGCACCACGAGCTGGCGCCACTTCAGCGCGGGCAGCGTCCTGAGCTCACGCCAGCCGCCGGTCGCGAGCATCCAGATCGCGATGACGACACCGGCGCACGCGACGCGGAAGAACACCTTGACCACGGAGGCACCGTCGGCCGCCCGGATGACGAGCGGGATGGTGCCCCAGATGAGCCCGGCTAAGGCGATGCGGGCGAGACCCCCGAGGCGTTCCCGTGCAGCGATGTCGTCGTCAGAATGCATACCGACGAGTCTAGCCGAGCGACGCCCGCCTGCGGGTCACGCGAAGGAAACGAGCGGCTTCGAGGGCTAACAGATGCGGGGGAGCTGCTCTCCAACGAGCATGTCCATGACGCGCGTGGCGCCGAACGCGGTCTTGACATAGACCTTGCCGCCCGGCCCCTCAGCGACGTCGCCCACGATTGCCGCCTGCTCGCCGTAAGGGGACGCCTTCATCGCCGCGAGCGCGGCGTCGGCCTGCTCGGCGGGGACTATGGCGATCATCTTGCCCTCGTTGGCGACCTGGAACACGTCGTAGCCGAGCATTTCGCTCGCGCCGCGCACCTGAGGGTTCACCGGCACGGTGGTCTCGTCGACCGTGATCGAGACACTCGAGGCCGAGGCGATCTCGTTGAGGGTGCTCGCCATGCCGCCACGGGTGGGGTCGCGGAAGCAGCGCACGTCCGGAGCCGCCGCGAGCACGTTGGCGATGAGTTCGTTCAGCGGTGCGGCGTCGGTCTCGATGTCGGTCGAGAACTCGAGGCCTTCTCGGATGGAGACGATCGCGATGCCATGATCGCCGAGGGTGCCCGAGAGGAGCACCTTATCGCCGGGCTTGGCGTAGGACCCTGAGAGATCGACGCCTGCGGGCAGCACGCCCACGCCTGCGGTGTTGATGTAGATGCCGTCGCCGTGGCCCTTCTCAACGACCTTGGTGTCGCCGGTCACGATGTGGACGCCGGCCTCACGGCAGGCATCGCGCATCGAGTGCAGGATGCGGCGCAGGTCCGCGACCGCGAAGCCCTCCTCGAGGATGAAGCCCACCGAGATGTAGAGGGGCTTGGCGCCCGCAGTGGCGACGTCGTTAACGGTGCCGCAGACCGCGAGCCGGCCGATGTCGCCGCCCGGGAAGAACTGCGGTGTCACCACGTAGGTGTCGGTCGAGAATGCGAGGCGGCCGCCGGGGAAGTCGAGTGACGCGGCGTCGTCGAGGCGCTTGAGGGCGTCGTCATCGAATTCGGGGACGAGGAACTCCTCGATGAGCTCACGCATCATGGTTCCGCCGGAACCGTGGGCCAGCAAGATGTGCTCTTGGCGCATCAAACGCTCCTCAGGTGTCGTGCGGACGCCCGTGGCGCCCGCGTCAACTACTCGGGCTTTCCGTAGTCGGTGTAGCGGTAGTAGGCCGCGCAACTGCCCTCCGAGGAGACCATGCACGGGCCGATGGGGTGCTCGGGGGTGCAGCCCTTCGCGAACAGCTTGCACTCGAACGGAAGCACGATGCCGCGCAGCACGTCGCCGCACTGGCAGCCCTTGATCTCCTTGGGCTCGGGCACGTCAAGCTCGAAGCGCTTGGTCGCGTCGTAAGCCGCGAACTCGTCACGGATGCCGAGTCCGGTGCCGGGGATGACGCCAATGCCGCGCCAGTCGGCGTCGATCGGCTCGAAGACCTTTTCCACCATCGCCTGCGCGGTGGGGTTGCCTTCGGGCTCCACGCCTCTGCGGTACGCGATCTCGATCTCGGCGCGGCCCTCGACGATCTGCTTCACGAGCATCCAGATTCCCTGGAGCATGTCCACGGGCTCGAAGCCGGCGATCACACCCGGCACCTTGTACTCCTCGGCAAGGAAGCGGTAAGGCTCCATGCCGATGATGGTCGAGACGTGACCGGGGAGTATGAAGGCGTCGACCTTGACGTCAGGGTCGTTGACGAGTGCGCCCAATGCCGCGGGCACGGTCTTGTGAGAGGAGAAGACGCTGAAGTTCTCGATGCCCGCTTCTTGCGCACGCAGGACCGCGGCGGCGATGAGGGGCGTGGTGGTCTCGAAGCCGACGGCGATGAAGACGATCTCGCGATCGGGTTCCTTGACGGCGAGATTGAGGGCGTCGAGGGGGGAGTAGACGATGCGGACGTCGCGGCCTGCCGCCTTCTCCTTGGACAGCGACGAGTAGCTGCCTGGCACCTTCATCATGTCGCCGAAGGTGGTCAGCGTGACGTTGGGTACCTGCGCGATGGCGATCGCGGTGTCGATGTCGTGGTTGGCGGTCACGCAGACGGGACAGCCGGGACCTGACAGGAGGGTGAGCCACTCGGGCATGACGCCGCGCAGCCCGTTCTTGGCGATTGAGACGGTGTGCGTGCCGCACACTTCCATGAGTTTGATCTCGCGGCCGGGCTGGGCCGAGTTGATTGCTTCAATCAGACCCCTTGCGAGCTCGGGGTCGCGGAAGGCGCTGAGATCCATGGGCCTTACGCCCCCTCAGCCAGGAGTCCTTCGTCCTCTCCGAAGAACGGCAGAGACTTCAGCAGTTCGAGCGTCTCGTTCGCGGTTTCCTCGTCGATGACCTGGAGCGCGAAGCCGGCGTGCACGAGGACGAAGTCGCCCTCGTTGGCTTCGGGTACGAGGTCGAGAGAGACCTGACGGGTGACGCCCATGATGTCGACCTGGGCCATGCGGTGTTCACCGATAGAAGCGACGCGTGCAGGTATTGCGAGACACATACGCGTATTCCTTCCTTGCGCCGGCGCCCTTGCCGGCCTACGGTTCGTGACGCCTGGCCCACGCGACCACAGCTTGGCCGAATGAGACCGCAGCATCGTTCACCGGCAATCTCACATGGGTGAGGGGCGACAAGCCCGCAGCCGAGAGTCGGTCCACGGCCCCGCCAAGAACGATGCGATTCATGAACACACCGCCGGCGAGAGCGACGTTACACGTGCCGGCGCGTTCCGTCGCGAAATTGCCCACGGAGACTATACACCCGATGACAGCGCGGTGAAAACGCGCGGAGATTACCCCGATAGGTATCCCACCTGCGACGTCGTCGAGCACGGCCCTGAGGACCGGGGAACTGTCCACGATGAACGGCGCGCCGCTCTCGGTGGACGGCAGAATCTCGAACTCGTACGCGCCCTTTTCACCCGCGTCACACGCCGCTTCGAGCAGAATCGCGGCCTCTCCCTCGTAACGCGCGTCGTCGGCCACGCCGCAGATAGCGGCGACCGCGTCGAACAGCCGGCCCATCGAGCTCGTGAGGGGTGAGTTCACCCCACGCTCCACCATTGTGAGCAGCGTGCGCTCCTCATTCTCGGCGAGGCGGGATTGCAACGGTGCGGCGCCCGGATGATCGAGCAGGCCGAGATATGCGAGTGTCCCCACCGCCATGCGCGCCGGTCGGCGAATCGCGCCGGCACCGCCAGGCATCGGAACGTAGCGCAGGTGGGCGAAGCGTTCGTAGCCCTTCCAGTCGCAGACCAGGAACTCGCCTCCCCAGATCTTGCCGTCCTCGCCATAACCGGTGCCGTCGAACGCGACCCCGACCACCGGGTCAGAGATGCCGTGCTCGGCAGTGACCGAGACGATGTGCGCGTGATGGTGTTGGACGCCGACCTTGGGCAGGTCCGTGCCGAGCGCCCACTTGGTTGAAAGGTACTCGGGGTGCAGGTCGTGCGCGACGATGCGCGGCTCGACTCGGAACAGCCGCTGGTAGAGCCCCACAGTCCGCTCGAAGCTCTCGAGTGTCTCGGCGTTTTCGAGGTCTCCGACGTGCTGCGAGACGAAGGCGTACCCATCCTTGATCAGGGTGAAGGTGTTCTTCTGCTCGGGACCGGCGGCCAGGATGTGGGTGTCGCTCTCGAACGGCAGCGCGATCGGGTGCGGCGCATATCCTCGCGCGCGGCGAACCGGCTCCACGATGCCGCCGACGATGCGAAACACGCTGTCGTCGTAGCGCGAGTGGATCTCGCGATCGTGCACCAGAAAGCCGTCCGCGATCGGGTCCAGGCGGTCCAGTGCTTCTGCGTTATCGGTGGCGATCGGCTCGTCCGAGAGGTTTCCGCTGGTCATCACGAGCGGCCCGTCGAATTCCGCGAGCAGGAGGTGGTGGAGCGGGGTGTAGGGCAGTACCACGCCGATCTCGGCGAGGCCGTCGGCCACGCCCTCGGCGAGCGCGGCGCTTCCAGCATGCCGTCGGAGCAGCACGATGGGGCGCGCGGCGCCGGACAGGAGGGCGGCTTCGTCGCCGTCGACCAGGCACAGCCCGCGGGCCGCGTCGAGGTCGCGCACCATGATCGCGAGCGGCTTGCCCCAGCGGTGCTTGCGCTCCCGCAGGGTGCGAACCGCTTCGGGATTGGCGGCATCACACGCGAGGTGGAAGCCGCCGAGGCCCTTGATCGCGAGGATGTGGCCGGCTCGCAGCATGCGCACGGCCTCGGTGAGCATGGCGTCGCTGCGCCGGGCCTCGGTTTCCCGGTCGCGGTGCGGGCGCGGGACGGTCTCGCGCTCCGGCGACCAGCGCCAGTCGTCCGGAGACGCTCCCGCATTCAGGTACAGCCGCGGCCCGCACACGAAGCAGGCATCTGGTTGCGCGTGGAAGCGCCGGTCCGACGGGTCGCCGTACTCGGCCGAGCACTCGGGACACATCGGGAAATCGCGCATGGTGGTCATCGGTCGGTCGTAGGGGACGTCGTCGATGATGGTGAAGCGCGGTCCGCAGTTCGTGCAGTTGATGAATGGATAGCGGTGCCGGCGGTCGGCCGGGTCGAAGAGTTCGGAGGTGCACTCGGGGCAGGTGGCGACGTCCGGGGAGACGAGCGTCATCGCGCCCGCCTCCGCCTGTGACTCCCGGATCTCGAACGCCGAGAACCCCTCGAGTTCGATCTCCTCGGCGATGACGCGCTCGATCAGGGCGAGCGCGGGGGCACGAGACTCGAGCAGTCCGGGGAAAGTGTCGACGACCGCCTTGGGCCCTTCGACCACGCAGTGGACGCCGTCGCTCGCGTTGAGCACCCAGCCGGTGAGGCCCTCGGCGATCGCGAGATTGTAGACGAAGGGGCGGAAGCCCACGCCCTGGACGATTCCGGTGACGTGCAGCTGCAGCGCCTTCATAGCGCTATCCGCGCAGCCGGGCGGCCGGAGCTTTGGCTACGAACCGGTTGTTGACGACGAGGAACAGGTCGTAGGCCTCGTCGAGTAGGCTCATCGCCTCGCATGCCGCTCGTTTGTCGAGCGACTCGCGGGGGTCTTGAAACGACTCCCCGTGGATGAAAGCGTTTCGGGCCGAGCGCATCTCTCGCCAGCGACGAGGGAACTCGCCGTGGCCGCTTTGTGTGGCCACCACTTCGAACTTCTCGCCGGCCAGCGTGGGAAACAGTCTGCCGAGACGGAGCCCGACAGAGCGCTCCGTGTCGAGGACAAGCTCGATGACGCGCTTCTCGGCACCCCCGGCCTGCATCATGCGGGCGAGCAGGTCTTCGAAGACGGTCTCGAGAAAAGTCGAGGCGAGGATGACGACGATCTCGTGCTCGCCGTCGCGGTGGTAGTTGCGGATGCGCTCGTCGAAGCGGCGGAGGTGCTGTGCGGGCACGGTGCGACGGGTCGCGCCGGTGGATCCGCAGACCGGGCACGGGACGGTGCCGTCCTTGAACTCCTCGTCGGGAGTGAGGAACAGGCAGTCAGGGCACTCGTGGAGCACGGGAGCGTGCTCGCGGTGCTGGGCGGGATCGCAGTTGGAACCTGAGTTCGTCACCATGTGTCGATGATACCAGCGAGGGGCTCAGCGGTGTCCGGCCGAGCAGACCGGGCATCCCTGCATCGCGAGCGGCCGCTCGAGGCCGCACTCGGCGAGCAGGTCGTCGTCGGTGAAGATCTCGCGGGTCGGTCCGTCTGCGCGAACGCGGCCGTCGGCTAAGACGATGGTGCGATCGCACAGGTCGAGCGCCATGTCGAGGTCGTGAGTCGCGATGATCTTGGTGTGCTCGAACGTCGCGAGCAGCTCGATCAGGCGGCGCCTCGCGCGCGGATCGAGATTCGAGCTGGGCTCGTCCATGATCAGCACCATCGGGCTCATTGCGAGCACCGTGGCGATGCTCACCGCGCGCTTCTCGCCACCCGAGAGCCGGTATGGCGGCCGGTCCCTGAGCCCCAGTGCGCCGACACGCTCAAGCGCGTCGGTCACTCGGTCGTCGATCATCTCGCGGGGGAGCCCCAGGTTCATCGGCCCGAAGGCGACATCGTCGTAGACCGTCGGCATGAACAGCTGATCGTCCGGGTCCTGAAAGACCATCCCCACAGACCTGCGGATGTCGGCGAGGGTGTCGTGGGTGACCGGGACTCCGCCGATGGAGACCGAGCCCGTCTGCGGGTGATGCAGCCCCACGAGGTGCATCAACAGCGTCGACTTGCCGGCGCCGTTGGGGCCCACCAGCGCGACGGACTCGCCGTGCCCCAGGCTGAAAGTCACGCCCGCGAGAGCCGAGGTCCCGTCAGGGTAGGCGAACTCGAGCCCCGTCACGTCCAGAGTGTGGTGCGTCATAGCCCGGATCCCGTCATCAGGCCGCCGATCACCAGCGGCACGTTCACGAATCGGAAGAAGATGAAGACCGCACTCCACCCGAGCACGAAGACGGTGTCCCTCGTGGTGAAGTGCAGCCGCTGAAGCGTTCGGATGTGGCCGTCAAACCCCCGAACCAGCATCGCCGAGTAGATGCGCTGCGCCCGCGCGTACGTGCGCAGCAGCAGGGTGCCCAGCAGCTGCCCGAAGGCTTTGATGCCGGTCCCGCGCTTGCCAAAGGAGCGCAGATCGCGAGCCCGCCCCATCGTCAGGGCCTGCTCGGCGAGGACGAAGACGTAGCGGTACAGAAGCAGCAGTTGCGTCGCGAAGACATCGGGAACCCCGAGGCGCTCGAGCGCCATGCACACGCCGTTAAAGCTCGTGGTCGCGATGAGCGCGAGAGCGGCCGCGGTCGTCAGCAGGAACCTCACGACGATCGAGAAGTAGGAGATCCAACCGCCGATGATCTCAACCGAGCCGATCTGCGCCACGACGGTGCGGTCGAGCAGGGGGTTGAAGACGCCCACGAGTAGGGCGAACGGCGCTGCGGCCAGCAGCCGGTTCCCCAGCCATCCGAGCGGGATGCGCCCCTCGGTGGCCATCACGATGGGGAAGATGGCGAAGGGCAGCATCGGGATGACCGTGTACTTGTCGAAGGACACCACGCACACCAGAAAGACGAAGGTCGCGAGCACCTTGGCCCGCGGGTCGACCCGGTGGATCGGCGTGTCGAGCGTTGCGAACTGATCGACGCGGCCCAGTTCGTACAGGCCTTCGTGGAACGAGGACATCGCTGTCTCAGACCAGGTCGTCGCCGGTGGTGGTCGCCACGAAGCGCCCGTGCTTGACGCCCTTGGTGCCGATGAGTGAGTCCGCTATGCGTCGGATCTCGCCCGCTTTGCCGCGCAACACCACGACCTCGAGGCAGTGGTGAGCGTCGAGGTGGATGTGCATCGTGGAGGTGATCGACTCGTGGTGCGAGTGCTGGTGCTCCGTGAGCTTGTCGCCCAGGTCCGAGAAGTGGTGATCGTAGACGAGGGTCACCGTGCCTGCGGCGTCGGCGTTCTCGTCCTCCCACACCTCTTCGACGAGTGCGTTGCGAATCAGGTCTCGCACCGCTTCCGAACGGTTCACGTAGCCCTTCTCGGCGATGAGCGCGTCGAAGCGCTCAAGGAGGCGCGCGTCGGTGGAGACGCCGAATCTGACGACATCGGCCATGGCGGTACCCTTCGTCGCATCGTGTTACGAGTGAGAAGAATCATAACACGCAGCGCATACGCGGAGATCTGTTTGGGCGGTAGTCTGCGCAGCGTGTTGACGCTCCACCTGAATCATCCTATGGTCGTTCGGTAGCACGAATGCTTGTGTTGTAGCACCAACGACCGCATCCCACGAGGAGCTCACCGCATGCACATGGCCGACGCACTCATCTCGCCCGCCGTGGGCGCGACCATGTGGACGGCCACCGCCGTGACGACCGCGTACTGCGCCAAGAAGGTTCGCGAGGAGAACGACGCGGTGCGCATCCCGCTCATGGGCGTCATGGGGGCTTTCGTCTTCGCCGGGCAGATGCTGAACTTCACGATCCCCGCGACCGGATCGAGCGGTCATCTCGGCGGGGGGTTGTTGCTGGCGATCCTGCTGGGGCCCGAGGCCGCGTTTCTCGTGATGGCGTCGGTGCTGACAGTGCAGGCGCTCTTCTTCGCTGACGGCGGCCTGCTCGCCTTGGGGGCGAACGTCTTCAACCTCGGCTTCTTCCCGGCGTTTGTGGCCTACCCGTTCGTCTATCGCCGGCTCGCGGGGGAGAGCACGCGATCCGGAAGGCTCGTGGGCGCCTCGGTCACGGCCGCTGTCGTGGGGCTGCTGCTTGGCGCTGCGGGGGTGGTTCTGGAGACGACGCTCTCGGGTGTGAGCGAGCTGCCGTTCGTGACGTTCCTGGGGCTGATGGTGCCGATCCATCTGGCTATCGGCGTGGTCGAGGGGCTCGTGACCGCGGCGGTCGTCGTGTTCGTCAGCAAGACTCAACCCGAGTTGCTCGTTCGCACAGCTCGAGGGGAGCGCGTGGCCGGGGTCGGCATCCGAAACGTGCTCGTGGGGCTCGCGCTGGTCGCGGTGCTCGCTGCGGGTGTGTTCACCTGGTTCGCGTCCGAGAACCCCGATGGGCTCGAGTGGTCCATCGAGCGCATCACCGGCTCAACCGAGATCGTGTCCGAGGGCTCGTCGGCGCACGAGACCGCAGCGGAGGTGCAGGAGCGCACGGCGCTGATGCCGGACTACGCGCTTCCGGCAGGGGATTCAGCACGAGATGCCGCCTCGGTCGAATCGGGGACGAGCGTTGCTGGGCTGCTCGGAGGTGCGGTGACCCTCGCCATCGCCGTCGGCATAGGGCTTGTGCTGCGGCGGCGTTCGAATGCGAGAGCCTCGTCTTCGACCGACATCCGCTGACGCGAAAAGGGCCCCTCACCGAGGGGCCCTTCGCATGACGTACCAGGTTGGGTCTCTTAGACCACTTCGATGGTGGCGTCGGGGCCGGACTTCTGGGCCTCAAGCTCCTCCATGGCCGCTTCCAGCTTCCCCCGCACCTCTCCGAGAAGGACGGTCGCCTGTGCGACTTCAGTGCTGGGACCGGTGAGGTCGCCATGGTCGGCGAGGTGGTGCACCTGCTCCAGCCACTGCTGCACCATCGCGAGTGCGTCATCGGACATGCCGACTGCGTGCTTCAACTGGTCGACGTTGACTCCCTTGGTGCACATGGGATCAGCCGATCCAGGGGGCGAGCTCGTCGACGAGGCGCTTCTTGGGCATGGCGCCGACGAGCTTCTTCACGACCTGGCCGTCCTTGAAGACGAGCAGGGTCGGGATGGACAGGATGTCGAACCGGGTTGCCACGGCAGGGTTCTCGTCGACGTTGAGCTTCCCGACGGTCAGCGTGCCGTACTCCTCGGCGATCTCTTTGAGAACGGGCTCCATCATGCGGCACGGACCGCACCACGGTGCCCAGAAGTCGAGCACGAACGCCTTATCGCTTCCCTCGACGGCCTCCGCGAAGTTGGCATCCGTCACTTGTACCAGGTCGGCCATTGCTTCTCCCCTCATGGGTCAGATCGAGCACACTTGATTCTCGTCGATATAGCGCAACGCTTCAAACGCAGCCGAGGCACCCTTCGCTGCCGCGGTCACGACCTGCTTCAGTTCCGAGTCCGTCACGTCGCCGGCGGCGAAGAGTCCGGGAACCGAGGTGCGGCCGTCGTGGTCTATGGTGATGTACCCCGTCTCGCCCAGGTCGCAGACACCCTTGGCCAGCTCGCTCATCGGGTGGACTCCGACAAAGATGAAGACGCCGTCGACCGGCAGAACGTACTCGTCCTCACCGGCGGTGGACTCGAGTCGCACGCCGGCGACCTTTCCGTCAGCTCCGACGATCTCTGACACGGTCCGGTTCCAGTGCACTTCAATCTTGTCGTTGGCGAAGCAGCGCTCCTGGATGCACTTGGTCGCACGCAGCTCGTCACGGCGGTGGATGATATGAACACGGGCCGCGAATTTGGTCAGGAACATCGCCTCTTCGACCGCAGCGTCGCCGCCGCCGATCACGCAGACGGTCTTGTCCTTGAACAGCGCGCCGTCGCACGTTGCGCACCACGAGACGCCGCGGCCGGTGAACTCGGCCTCACCCGGCACGCCGAGCTTACGGGGGACGGCTCCGGTGGCCAGGATGACCGCGTCAGCCTCGAACTCCTCACCCTCGCTCACGAGCGCGAAACGCCCGGAACCCTCGACGCTCAACCCCTCGACCGGAGCAAACGTGCGGATGATCGCTCCGTGCGCTTCGGCCTGTCTGGTCATCAGATCGCCAAGCTCCGCGCCTGCGAGTCCTTCGGGGAAGCCCGGATAGTTCTCGACCCAGTCGGTCGTGACGATCTGGCCACCCGGAATGCCACGCTCGAAGACAACGGTCTTGGCGCGCCCACGGGCTGCGTACAATGCGGCCGCCAGGCCTCCCGGACCCCCGCCGATGATGGCGATGTCGATGTGCTCGCGCTCGCTCACTACTGAATCCCTCCGGTCGGTGTCGCCTCGGTGCCCTGCCCGGCGCCTTCGGCGTCGCGCAGCGCGCCGTCGCGGAACACCTTCGCCTGCTCAAAAGCGGCGTGCTGGTCTGAGTCGTTCTCGGTCAGCTTGATGACCTTGTCGAACTGGGCGACGGCCTCATCGAAACGACGCTGGCCCTGCCAGTAGAAGACGCCCAGGTTGAAGTTACCGCCGACGTGGTTGGGGTCGGACTCCAGGGCGCCGAGAACCTCCTGGATCGCGCGGTCGGTCTGACTGCTGTAGAAGTACATCGTCGCCATGTCGACCCGCGCGTCGTTGTCGCTGGGGTTGGTCTCGAGGTAGCGCTGGTAGTAGCGGATCGCCTGTTTTGCGGACTCGCTCGCCGCCACCGGGTCGTTGGCGGCTGCGAGGTCGCGCTGACCGAAGTAGAACTGGGCCATCGTCAGAAGCGCTTCAGGATCCTCGGGGTTTGACTGGAGCGTCACGAGGGCGTCGTAGGCGCGCGTCTGCTGAGCGCTCAGAAGGTTCTTGAACTCGGACGGCAGGTTGGCCGCTGTGTTTGCGGGGTTTTGGGTCTGCGTCACGATGAAGATGATCGCGGCAAAGACCGCGAGCGCGACCGCAAGAATCGTGAGCGGCACGCGGTAGCGCTGGAAGGGCTTGATGATGTAGCGCCGGCCGAATGAGCCTTCGACCCCGTCGCCGTAGCGCATGACCGGGATCCCGAGCGTCTGGGCCTTGAGCAGCATGTTGAGGTCGTTGGTGATCAGCTGGACTTCGCACTCGGGCCCAGACGCGCTGCACTCATGCATCGCGGTAGCCAGGATGCGGTCGTCGGGGTTGCGCGCCACCAGCCCCTCCGGCATGGGCGAGTCGGTCTCGAAAGGCGCCACTCGCAACGACCCGCCGTCCGGCAGGGCGACGCCTTCGACGAGCGAGCCCTCCTCGGAGTACTCGAAAAGGATCCGCGAGACCTCGCGGCCGCGAAAACGGAGATCGGGGTCGACGCGCGCGGTCTTGAGCTTGTCGAGCTCGCTCAGCACGGTCTCGGGAATCACGATTTCGGCGTGAGGAAACGACAGCAGCGAGTTGGGGTCCGCGAGCAGCACGTTCGTATCGACGACGATGACCTTCTTCATCTGATCCCTTTCGTATCCGACGCGAAGACTATATGCCCGCCCGTCGGAACTCGCGTATCGTGAACGACGCGTTTAGCGCCTCTGAGAATGGTATGCCGTTCACGAGGTTGATGACCGGGCCCACTATGATGGTGCCGCCCACCTCGGTCTGCGTCCAGAGCTGGACGGTTCTTTCCTCCTGGCCGTACTGGTACACGACGATCCCGAACGGCTGGGCCATCTGTGATATCTCGCTCGCGACGGTGTCCCGATCCTTGGTGACCGATGCGTCGGCGGCGTACTTCGCGAGCTGGTACGTGGCCTCCGTAAGCCGCGACTTGGCCTGCGTGTAGCGCCAGATGTCATTGCCGGCCACCGCGATCAACGCCAAGACGAGCACCACGGTTATGAAACGTCGCATCAGCCTACACCTCCGTCATCAGGCTCGTGGGCAGTCGCTTCACTCTCGTGAGCGTCCTCGGACTCAGCGGCGCGTACGCGCCGGATGATGAAAGCGAGCATGATGCCGAGAAGCAGCACGATGCCGCCGATGGTCGCGAGCCGGTCGAGGTATGACGCCTTGACGGTCACGGTCGCCTCGTCCAAGACCACCTCACCGGCGATCACCTCGACGTGGAGACGCCCTGACAAGGAGTTCTTCAGATCGACGGGAATCTCGAAGAAGTTGTCCTGGGGGCGAAGCGTGGTGTCGATGATGTGCGGTCCGGTCACGCGAAGCCCGTCTTCAGGACTCAGCGCGAGTCTGACCTCCACGTTGCGGTCGTTGTCGTTGGCGACCGAGACGGGCACCTCGCCTTTGGTTCCCGCGAGCGTGATCGGCTGGATCGTGACGCTGATCTTATCGAGGAACGAACGAGCGGAGCGGGTCGCCGCGTCGGCGAAATCCCTGCCACGCTCGGCAAGGAGCCAGGCACCGTCGGTGCCGGCCCAGGCTGAAGATTCAGCGATGAGCGAGTTCGAATGCGCGGTGTCAACCTCGGGAGCCGCTGCGCCCAAGGCGGCCTCCAGGGCCCTGGCCCACCGCCGCGACTCGGCGACCGCGGGCCAGTAACCGGTGGGCGCTTGTGTGCTGGATGCGTTGCGAGTCAACCGGATCGTCCCGCGGGGCGCGTTCGCGACCTGGTTGGCCCGAGCTATTCGCACCCATGGTTCCTCGAGCAGGGCGTTGATCGTGTCCGCGAACGGGTCGGCGCGATCGGCGCCCGGCTGCAGGTCGGCGACGATCGTGACGGGCTGACGCGTGGTCGAGACGTGCCGAGCGAACAGGCGAGTGAGTACCGCGTCGACGTCACCCGCATGCAGTGCCTCTGTCGCGAGGTCGTCGGCGACCAGCGCGACGACCTGCTCGTCAGCGATCCGGTACGCACCCGGCTGAGCGGTCGTGTCTTTGGCGCGGGTGCACGCGGCCGAGACCACGCAGTACGACACGTCGGAACTGGCGAGCCTGCTGACTGCGGCCGGCGGAACACACAGCCCCGCGGGAACGGTGCCGGTCGACGGCGTGGTCTCCAGCGAGGAGAAGATCGCGGAGCGTCCGTTCGCGTACTGCGGGCCCACGTCTCGGACAAGGCCCCGGGCGGCGAGCTCGCTGAGGTTCGGGTCCGAGTAGCCGAGCGCCGTCAGCTCGAGTCGTCCGGTCGTGATGGCCTGGTCGAGCACCTGAAGGGTCGCGCCGAACGCCTGGGGGGCGGGCGCATCTGCCGGCACCTGCTCGACGCCCTCGGGTCCCGCGATCTCGTAACCCAGCGAAATCCGCTTCCACTCCTCGAGCAGCAGCGGGTTCACCGCAAGCGTCAGTGTGACCCGCTCGTCGGAGAGCACGAGTCTCGCGACGCGGTCCACGTCGTCGCGGGCGGCGGTGTAGCGCGCAGGGTCCGAGAGGAACTTGCCGTTGGGGCCTGAGAGCGGCTGGCCGGAGACCCGGGCGACGATCGCCGCGGTCACGCGAGGACGGGCCGGATCGTAGACGAGCAGTTCGGTGGTGAGGTTTGTCTCAGTGGTCTCGCCCTCGTAGGTCGACTTCACGGTGACCTCGACGGGATACGCGCCGGGCCTGAGGTCGAGGTCGTCGGTCTCTCGCGAGAAGGAATATGCGGTGGCGCCGGGGCCAAAGGTGTTTTCCACCCGGGTCCTTTGGAAGATCAACCGACCGGTCGGCCGATAGACCTGGAATCGCGTCTGAACGTAAGCCACGGGCTCGGAAGCACTGACCTTGATGGTGTAGCCGAACGGGTCGCCGGCCGGGATTGCCACAGCGGACGCTTCGAGGGATACGGTGAGCGGTCCTTGGGTTGCAGCCGCGACCGTCTGCGGCGCGGATGTCGTGGCGGCGAGGACGCCATAGCCGCCGGAGCGGCGCGCGCCGGTCGGCATGGCCGATGCGTGCAAAGGAACTGAGGCCGCAAAGAGGAATGTGGAAAGCACGCATGCGATGAGGCGCCGCGCGACGCGGTTCCGTGAAGATCTCATCGGCGGTTCCCCTCGGTCGAGCGAGGTGCGCTCGGGTGCAGGGGGTGCGTGTACCATGTGGTTTCGACGGGCATCTTACGATTATCGCACGACCCTCCCCGAAAGGATGTGGCAGCTCGATGTCGCAACGAGACGACGCACCCTTGAACTCCCAACTGCTCCCTCTGATTCCGCTCAGGGATCTGATCCTGTTCCCGAACCTTGTCGTGCCGCTCTTCGTGGGCCGCGAGCGCTCGATCAAGGCGCTTGAGGAGTCGATGCGCGGAGACCACCTGGTCGCGCTCGTCACTCAGCGCAGGGCCGAGACGCAGGATCCGGAGGCCGAAGACCTCTACGACATCGGCTGTGTGGCGACCGTGATGCAGGAGCTCAAGCTCCCCGACGGCACCGCCAAGGCACTCGTGGAGGGCGTCCAGCGCTTCCGAGTCATCGAGTACGTTCAGTCCGATCCCTACTTCCTCGTGCGTATCGAGACCATCGATGAGACGTCCGAGGTCGATCCGGAGATCGAGGCACTGATGCGTGCGCTCATCGGCGACTTCGAGCGCGCGGCCGAACTCGGTAAGCCGATTCCGCAGGAGGTGCTGGTCGCCGCGTCGTCGATCGAGGAGCCCGGACGGCTGAGTGACTTCATAGCCTTCCACCTGAACCTGAAGGTTGACGAGAAGCAGGAGATCCTCGAGGCCGCGGATCCCAAGAGCCGGCTCGAGAAGACGGCGCGCTTCCTTCGCAAGGAGCTCGAGATCCTCGAGCTCGGCAGCAAGATCCAGGACCGGGTCAAGGAGCAGATGACCAAGTCGCAGCGCGAGTACTTCCTGCGCGAGCAGCTGAAGGCCATCCAGCAGGAGCTCGGCACGTACGACGAGACGCAGGCCGAGATCGACGAGTACTCCGAGAAGATCCGGAAGTCGGGCATGCCCGAGGATGTGGAGGAGAAGGCGCTCAAGGAGCTCGGCAGGCTCGAGAAGATGTCCCCGCAGAGCGCCGAGACCGGCGTCATCCGCACGTACCTCGACTGGCTGGTGGGTTTGCCGTGGGATGTCGAGTCAGAAGAGAAGCTCGACCTCGTCGCGGCGCAGGAGATCCTCGACCGCGATCACTACGGACTCGAGAAGGTGAAGGAGCGCATCCTCGAGTACCTCGCTGTGCACAAGCTCACCGACCGCATGCGCGGTCCCATCTTGTGCTTTGTGGGACCCCCCGGCGTGGGAAAGACCTCGATCGGTCGCTCCATAGCGCGGTCGCTCGACCGGGAGTTCATCCGCATGTCGCTCGGCGGCGTGCGTGACGAGGCCGAGATCCGCGGCCACCGTCGCACCTACGTCGGCGCGATGCCCGGACGCATCGTCCAGTCCATCAACACCATCGGCACCAAGAACCCGGTCTTCATGATGGACGAGATCGACAAGGTCGGCATGGACTTCCGAGGAGACCCGACTTCGGCGTTGCTCGAGGTCCTCGACCCCGAGCAGAACTACGCGTTCCAGGACCACTACCTCGAGGTGCCGTTCGACCTCTCGGACGTCATGTTCATCACGACCGCGAACCTTCTCGACCCGATTCCGGCACCGCTTCGCGACCGCATGGAGGTCATCCACTTCCCGGGCTACACCGAAGACGAGAAGGTCCACATCGCGTTCCAGTACCTGATCCCCAAGCAGCTCGGCGAGCACGGTCTGACGCCGGGCAAGCTCGAGCTCACCGACGACGCAGTACGCGAGATCATCCGCCGCCACACCCGCGAAGCGGGCGTGCGCAACCTTGAGCGCACCATTGCCGCGATCTGCCGCCAGGTCGCCCGTGCGGTCGTCGAAGGCAAGAGGGGCAAGACCAAGGTCAGCTTGCGGACGCTCCAGAAGTATCTCGGCCCGCCCAAGTTCTCCTACGGTCTGGCCGAGGAGAAGGACGAGGTCGGTGTCGCGACCGGACTTGTCTGGACAGAGGTCGGCGGCGACGTGATCTTCATCGAGGCGACCAGGATGCCCGGCAAGGGCGCCGTCATCCTCACCGGTCAGCTCGGCGACGTCATGCGCGAGTCGGCGACCGCGGCCCTTACATATATACGTACGCGTGCGAAGCAGCTCGAGATCGATGAGGACTTCTCCGAGAGGACCGATCTGCACATCCACGTTCCGGCTGCCGCTATCCCCAAGGACGGCCCCTCGGCGGGCATCACCATGGCGACGGCGCTCGCGTCGGTCATGACCGGTTGTCCGGTGCGGCGCGATCTCGCGATGACGGGTGAGATCACGCTCCGCGGCCGCGTTCTGCCCATCGGCGGGCTCAAAGAGAAGCTGCTCGCGGCGCACCGGGCGGGACTGACCACGGTGCTCATCCCCAAGGACAACGTCAGAGACCTGGAGCTCCTGCCGCCGCACGTGAAGGACGAGATGGCGATTATTCCCGTCTCGAATATGGACGAGGTTCTTTCATACGCTCTTGTGGATAACTGCGCTCCGGCGCGTCGCACTCGTACTCGTGCAGGAAAGACCTCTCCTACCAACGGATGATTCATCGTCGTATGGGTGCTAAATCCTCGGCCAGCGCGTGGGAACGAACTCAATGAGAGGGAACTAATCCTCGGAAGGTTTGTGCAAGCGCTGGTTGACATCACGTCATAGGTCATCATCGGGAAGCTTTGATTCGTCGGCAGTTTGATCGGTCACTCGGGGAGCCGACGAGGAGCAAATAGTGAGACCGGCCCGTGCAGGTTGCGGGTCGGTTTCTGTTTTCTGCCGACCTCACCTCGGCCCAGGCGGGACTCGTCTTCCAGCCGGAAGCGATAGGAGGTGAGCGGCGATGACGAGAACGCTGTACACACGTAACAGTACGTTCATGAGGGTCGTATCAGCGGTCGTCGCCCTTTCCTTCACCCTGTCGCTCGCTGGTTTCGGCTACGCGAGCACCCCCGACGCGCCGGTTCCCGATGAGCCGGTAGTTGTCGAGGGTGTTACACAGCCGGAGCCGGAAGCGCCGGCAGTACCTGAGGCCCCGTCACAGGACCCGGGCACCGATCCCTCAGTAGAGGCGGAGCCCACCACGACGGAGCCTTTGGTTACCGGAACGCAGGATGAGGGGAGTGGGGGAAGCTCCAAGAAGGATGCTGCACCGGAGGTGGCAGCGGTAGCGCCGGCGGTGGTTGAGCCGGCTCTGGTCGGTGACCCGGCGGATATCAACATCGTCGAGTTCAACGGCTACCGCAGCGATCAGTCCAAGTGGACGAGCGGCAACCTTGGATCGGACTACCAGGAGGGCGACTGGGTACCGTACCGGCTCGTTCTCGTTAACACGGGTGATGCCCCGGTGGATGTCACAGACATCATCGTCGGCATCGACCACTATGACGGCAACCCGAATCCGGCCGTCATGTTCGATGAGACCCGTATGTGGGGTTACGCGATCTCGGCATCAGCTCCGCTGACCGGTGACGGTCCCGGGGCGCCGGCCGGGTTCACGGCGCTCAACCCTGACTATCAGGATCAGCCTGATGGTTCGTGGGGGAGTGCGCCGACGATAGCCACCAAGATCGGCGCGGGTGCGTTCCTGATCCCGCCCGGTGAGTACGCGACCGTCTACTTCCAGGGCCACTTGGCGCTGACTGCTTACTGGCAGCTCATTCAGCCGGGCACCGACGGCGCGGGCGGATTCCCCGGGTCGAGCGGTCATGGCTATCTGGAGATGGCGGCGGGCGCACGCACGCTGCCGCTGCCGTCGGTGACGGTTCCCGGCGGAGACGTGACGGTCTACAAGTTCAACGACACCAACCAGAATGGCGTGAAGGACGCTGGTGAGACCGAGATGCTCTCGGGGTGGACCATCCACCTGGCCAGCGAGCAGTATGGCATCGACATCCCCAAGGTCACTGACGCCGACGGCAAGGTAGTTTTCGAATCGCTGCCGGACGGCACATACACGGTCACAGAGGAGATGGAGGACGGTTGGGACTCGCTCTTCACGAGCGAGGACGTCGTCGTCACGTCGGGCGGCTCTGAAGTCGTCTACGTCGGCAACTTCCGTCCTGACGTCACCAAGACGTGGTCGCTCAGCATCGACGCACTGCCCGCTGGCGCTGAGCCGTGGGTCGAGTTCCGCGTCGATGGTGGGGATCTTCAGACCGAGATGCTGACAGGTTCAGGACCCTACACGGCCACAACAGAGGTTGCGTGGGGTTCCACGATCAGCGATATCTCGTGGTACGTGACGTGGGGCGGCGAGGACATCCTCCTCGGCACCTCGCCTGATGAGACGCTCGAGGCCGACAAGACGAACGAGTTCACGTACGACTCGTCGGTCGAAGGCATGAAGTACGACTACGCGAGCGACGACGGGCTCCCTGGTTGGGAGATCGGTCTGTACCGCATCGTCGATGACGTCGAGGTCCTCTACGGATCGACCTTCACCGGCGCAGGCGGTGCCTACAGCTTCGAAGACGTGCTTCCGGGTACGTATGTGGTCCACGAAGTGCTGCAGTCCGGCTGGCTGATGATGGTTGAGCCTGCGGGCAGCTTCGACGTGGGCAATGACGTTCATGTGACAGGGCTGGACTTTGGCAACCTGTTCATCGACTCCGATATCGAAGTCGTCAAGACAGGCCCGGCGCTCGCGCACGTGGGTGACGTGATCACCTACGAGATCACAGTCACGAACACCGGCAACTACACGCTGACGAACGTGCTCGTCTTCGACCCGACCGTGGGCCTGGACGAGACCATTCCGATGCTGGGCGCCGGTGAGTCCCAGACCTTCTTCGTCGACTACGAGATCATGGCCGACGATCCTGATCCGCTCCCCAACACGGTGACCGCAACCGGCACCGACGGCTTGGGCGGGACAGTGAGTGACACCGACGATCACCTGGTCGACATCCTGAAGCCGGAGATCACCGTCGTGAAGACGGCGTCGCCGACCCAGGCGGTCAACCCCGCGAACGTCACCTACACCTATGAGGTCACGAACTCCGGCGAGGACACGCTCACCGATGTCGTGCTCACGGACGACATCCTCGGCGACATTCCTCTGCCTAAGACCACGCTGGCCCCCGGTGAGACCATTTCGGTCGACGTTGACGCGGAGCTGACGGTCAGCACCACCAACGTGGCCGACGTCGTGGGCTACGACGCTCTCGGCCTCATGGTGACCGACGACGATCCCGCGCACGTCGACATCTACAACCCGTCGATCTCGATCGTGAAGTCGGCGGATCCGGTTGTCGGCCTGCCCGGTGACCTGTTCGAGTACACCTATCTGGTCACCAACACCGGCGACATCACGCTCACGGACGTGACGGTCGAGGACAACATCCTTGGCCCGATCGGTTTCGTCGCGTCGCTGGCTCCGGACGCCATGGTGACATTCACCGTCACCGTCCCGGTCGACGTTGACACCACCAACATCGGTTCCGTCATCGGCTACTACGGCGAAGAGGAGACTGAGTTCTTCGGCAGTGTCACCGACACGAGCGAGGCCTACGTCGAGATCGTCAATCCCGGCATCTCGATCGATAAGACGGCCTCGCCGACAAACATCATCAGCGGCGACAGCGTCACCTACTACTTCGAGGTGACCAATACCGGTGACGTGGCTCTCTACAACGTCTCTGTTGTCGACGACAAGCTCGGTCCGATCGGCGTCATCGCCGTTCTGCTCCCGGGTGCGTCAGAGACGCTGGAGATGTCCACCACGCTGACTGAGGACACCGTGAACGTCGCTACCGCAACCGGTACCGACGAGTACGATCACGAGGTCACAGACGATGACGACGCCGAGGTTCTGGTCTGGAGCCCGGCCATCGAAATCGTGAAGACCGCTGATCCCACGATCATCCTCGCGGGCGAGACGGTCACCTACACCTACGAAGTCACCAACATCGGCGACATCGACCTGTTCGATGTCGAGGTCGAGGATGACATGCTCGGCGTCATCGGCACCATTCCTTCGTTGGCGGTCGGCGAGAGCCAGACGCTCACGATGGATGCCGCCATCGACGTCGATACCGATAACGTCGGCACGGCCACGGGCTACTACGGCAACGTCGAGAGCGACTTCTTCGGCTCGGTTACCGACGATGATGACGCTTCTGTCGACGTCATCGCCCCTGCCGTCGAGATCGTCAAGACCGCCGATCCGAGCGCCGTTATTGCTGGCGGCGAGGTCACCTACACGTTCGTGGTGACCAACACCGGCGACGTGCCGCTGTTCGACCTGACGGTCACTGACGACAAGCTCGGCCTGATCGACACCATCGCGACGCTGGACGTGGGCGAGAGCGTGACTCTCACCGCGACCACAACTCTCGATGTGACGACCACAAACGTCGCGACAGTCGTCGGCTACGATGAGCTCGAGCACGAGGTCACCGATTCCGACGATGCGACCGTCCCGGTCTACAACCCGTCGATCAGCATCGTGAAGACGGTGTCTGCCGATACCGTCCTGTCGGGCGAGACAGTCACCTACACCTACCTCGTCACCAACACCGGCGACATCGCTCTGAGCGGCGTCTCGGTCGATGACGACATCCTGGGCTTCATCGGCGGCGTGCCGCTGCTGGAGCCGGGCCAGTCCACCACGCTCACCAAGGACGCCATCATTCTTGCTGACGTCACCAACGTGGGCACGGCCGTGGGCTACTACGGTGAGATCGAGAGCGACTTCTACGGTTCGGTCACCGACGACGACGATGCTGCCGTCGACGTGATCGCTCCCTTGATCGACGTCACGAAGGTGGCTGACCAGGAGATAGTCGACCCGGGCGGGTCGGTGACCTACACGTACGTGGTCACCAATATTGGCGACGTTGATCTGTTCAACGTGACGCTGACCGATGACAAGCTCGGTGTGGTCGGAACGCTCGAATCGCTCGTGATGGGCGAGGAGCAGACGTTCACCTCCACCACCACGCTGTCCACGGATACGACCAACACCGTGGTTGCGGTCGGCTACGACCGTCTGGAGCACGAGGTCACCGACGAGGCGACCGAGTTCGTCGCGGTGAACGCTCCGTTCCAGGATTGGGCGTTCGACAAGTCCGCCGATAAGACCGAGGCCAAGGAAGGCGACATCGTCACCTACACCCTGACCTACCGCGTCATCGGCGGCAACGCGCCCTTCACGGATCCGATTCCGATGGAAGACGACTTCGACGAGCGCTACGTCACCCCGGTCGACGTGGGCGACGGAGAGGTTGTTGACGGCAAGATCTTCTATACCGACCCGAACGAGGGCGGCATGAAAGACGGCGACGTCCGCACCTACACGTACACGGTCCGGATCAAGTCCGACCTTCCGGTCGGCACGACGATGGTCGACAACGTGGCAGTGCTCAAGGTCAGCCCTCCGATCGAGGACAGCTGGTCCGTCAAGGTTGTCGTCGGCGAGCCGTTCCTGCCGTTCACCGGCATCGAGCTCTCGCTGTTCGCGCTGCTGATGGCCATCGCCATCGCGGCCGGTGTCCTGCTCCGCACCTGGGGCCGGATCCCGACCAACTAAGTTCAGCCAAGGAGTCCGGTTCCCCGAGGCCGGGCTATCCAGGGGCACGGGAGGGTCGCCCGAAAGGGCGGCCCTCCTTGTGTTGCAGGGCAAAGCGTCGAGGCCCCGGGAAACCGGGGCCTCGCGCTGAGAGCTGGTGCGTATGTGCTGCGTCGTGTGCTGCTGTCGTGGTGTCGTGTTCCCCGAACTAGCGCGGGACGTTCTCGCCCCAGTCGATGCGACCGTTGTCGCGCCAGTCGATGACGTGCCATACCTCGTGGGTGATGATCCGCTCGAGGCTTGCGGAGTGGCTCGGGCTGATGATGATGCGACCGCTCTGGTACAGGGCGATGGCTTGGTAGCCGCGCGCATCGCCGAACTCGACCGTGGTGCCCTTGAGGATCGGGTGAGCTGCGATCTGGGCTGCGAGCAGTGCGCGCGCCTTGCTCAGCTCGCTGCCCGTGCTGCCGCGGCGCGACCTGACGGAGCTGCCGGCGGCCGAGACCGCGGCCCTGATCGGGGTCGTGCGCTTGGCGGTGACCTGCGCGAGCTGGTTGGTGGTGCCATCGGTCTGGGCGACCTTGGCGGTTTCTGTCACGCTCGGGTCGAGCTGCGGCGTGAAGGCTGCGCTTGCGCCGGCGGGTGCGGCGCCGAAGGCCCAGAAGCCTACGGACAGGGCCGCGATCAACGTGGCGGCGATGACGCTCATGACGTGCTTGTTGTGATGCATTCAACACACCCCTGGTCTAGCCTCGGCGCACGACGACCTCGACTCCTCCCGCTTTCGTGCGTTCGCTGGGTGGAGACCGAGGTCGGTGTGATCCGATGGTCTGTCCCGGCGGTCCGGCTGCCTTGAGCGAGAGCGTGTCTCGCTTTTAGGCCCGTGACTTTGCGAAGCGGACTTTCATCCGCCGTGCCTTTATCGGGGAGCAGAGGTGCTGTGCGGTTCTCAATCGGTACACTATGTGTATCGGTGCCCCGCGTGCGGGACTTAACACCTTTTTGTGCGAAATGTCACAGAGTCTCTGTGTCGGGAATCACTCCATGAGGGCTAGGCAGTCGGGGAGGGTCGCGTGGGCGCACAAGCGGTTGGCCAGAAGAGCACCGCCGGTTCCACTCGCGCATTCGCACGCGCTGCCGGCAACGTCTTCTTCGGCATCGCCATCGGGCTCCTCGCGTACTCCGGCCTCACCAACCTCGTCACCAGCTCGGAGCAGTCCGAGCTCCAGGAGTCCGTTCCCGCGGCAACCACTCAGGTGGCGGTCGCCGGACCCGAGACCCCGGCGCTCGACTTCGTGGGTTGGGCCGCCGAGGACGCCTCGTACTGGAAGGCCCTGCCCGAGGGGGGAGCGTTCGGCCGACTCGTCGCCGAGAAGATCTCGCTCGACTCGGTGGTCGTGAAGGGGACGTCGCGCTCTGATCTGCGCAAGGGGCCCGGCTGGATCACCTGGACGGACCTGCCCGGCCCGACGGGCAACTGCGGCATCTCGGGTCACCGGACCACCTATGGTGCTCCTTTTCGCCGCATCGACGCGATGGAACCTGGTGATACCATCCAGTTCTACTCGCCGTTTCGGCGCTATACGTACCGAGTGGTGAAGAAGTTCGCGGTCAGGCCCGACCAGGTCGAGGTCGTCGAGTCGACCGAGGAGCCGATGCTGACGCTCACCGCCTGTCACCCGCCGTACAGCGCTCGGCAGCGTATCATCGTGCAGTCGGAACTCGTCGAGGTCGCGCGGCTCGAACCCTGAGCTGCGGAAGAGAGGAATCGCCGTATGCGTGTCGTTGTGACCGGGGGAGCCGGCTTCATCGGAAGCAGTCTCGTGCGCGCGTTACTCGCGAGCGGGCATGAGGTGCTCGTCGTGGACGACCTGTCGACGGGCAAGCCCGAGAACCTCGATCCACGCGCGGACTTCCGCAAACTCGACATCCTCGACGACCAGCTGGCCGAGCTGATGCGGGAGAGCGCCCCCGAGGCCGTCGTCCACCTGGCCGCGCAGTCGAGCGTTCCGGCGTCGTGGGCCGACCCCGATCGCGACAGACTCGTGAACGCCGAGGGCACCCGCAAGGTCGCGGCCGCCGCGCGTGACGCAGGGGCCCGAATCGTGCTGTCAGCCAGCTCCGCGGCTGTCTACGGGGAACCGGAGTCCGTACCCCTCTCCGAGACCTCTCGCAAGGCTCCCGAGAACCCCTACGGGCGCTCGAAGCTCGAGGCCGAGGCGCTGTTGGCCCAGGAGCTCGCGGGCAGCGGCGTCGACTTCGCGAGCCTGCGCTTCGCCAACGTCTACGGCCCTCGCCAGGACGCTGCGGGCGAGGGCGGCGTCGTTGCCGTCTTCTGCTCAAGGATCGCTTCGGGAGCTGCGCCTGTGATCTACGGCGCGGGTACGCAGACGCGTGACTTCATCTACGTCGGGGATATCGTCGCCGCCATCCTGGCCGCGATCGCCTCGCCTTCGCCGCTGGCAGGTGAGATGCCGGACGGGCCGGCGTACAACATCTCAACGACCGAGGAGACCTCCGTAGCCCAGCTGCTGATGACGATCCGCACGGCGGCCGGCTACTTTGGCCCTCAGGAGAACGCCCCCGCGCGCGAGGGTGATGTCGAACGCAGCGCTCTGGACGCGAGCAAGGCCGCAAGCGCCTTCGGATGGACCGCGAACGTGGAGCTCGACTCCGGGATCGCCTTGACCTGGCGATGGTTCGCGGGCAGGCAGTGACCGCAGGCACCGACACCTCCCCGTCACTGCGCCGGCTTCACGAGGCGCGCGCCACCGCAGAGCTCACCGCTGCCGATCGCCTCGCCCCCGGCTCCGACGCGGTCGCGTGGCGCGGGCAGCTGATCGCCGAGGTGGCGGTGGTGAAGGGACTCCCGGGTCCGGCCGAGGCAAGCGGCGGGGCGGCAGTCTCCGGCGCTGACGGTGACGCGGTGTGCAAGGCCCTCGAAGCGCTCGGCCACGATCCGTCCGCCGCCTTCTTCACCTTGTCGCGTCCCGAACCGGGTCTCGATCCCGCACCGCGCGCCCGTCGCTTGCGAGCGCAGCTGGAGGCGGTCGACGCCCGCGTCGTGGTCGCGCTCGACTCGGAGGCAGCCGAGGATGTGGCAGCGTGCTTCAGCGTCGCTGCCCTTGTGCCCGGACAGGCGTCGCGCGTTCTCGGAAGGCGACTGATCGCGGCGGGAGGGCTCGAGGCGTCGCTGGCGGACGAGTCGGCGAAGCGGGCAGTGTGGCGCAACCTCAAGGCTGCCGGTCCCGAGGGCCCGAGCTACTGACTCCGAGAACGGCTCGAGGCGCCCGAAGGCGCCTCGAGGAGGTTCAAGCTGTGCTCGGGAAAGACTAGTCTTCCTCGATCTCCGTGATGGCGCCCATCGGGCACTCCTCCATGCAGGCGGCGCAGCCGTCGCACTTCTCGTCGTGCACGGGCTCGGCGACGTCGCCGACGATCTCAAGCACCCCTGAGGGGCAGGCGTCGACGCAGATGCCGCAGGCCGAACAGTCGTCCTCGTTGATGATCGGTCGGGGCATGGAATCTCCTCTGTGACTCGCGATCTTTGGGCGGTCCGCCGCCTCTGTTCGGTGCGTACCTTACCGACCGCCAACGAGGCTGTAAAGACTGATTTCGGTATGACTTCTCCGCGCGCGTCGGGAGGGCGGCACTCGGGTACCTAATCCCTATGCGTACGGTCTCGGGGTCCGACGCGCACTATCGGTCTGCGTCCAGGGGGGACCCCATGCGCTACGTCCGTCCGTTCGGCCTCGTCGCCGCGCTCGTGTTGCTCGTGGCTGCGGCCGGCGTCCCGCTCGCTGGTGCCGACACCGCTTCGCCATCGCTCGTGGTGTCGGTCGCCAGCGCTGAGCTGGTCGAAATCGGTCATGCCGCCCACCTCGACATCACCGTCGAGAACTCGGGCGAGTCCACGGTGACCGCCATCCAGGTGCAGGATTCGCAGACCGGCCTCGTGGGGGTCATAGCCCAGCTTGCGCCTAATGAGTCTCAGACGCTCTCCACTGAGTTCATCCTCGAGGGACCGGTAAGCGGTTCCTGCACGGCAACGGGGATCGGGCCGGCCGGCGAGTCCGTCTCGGCGAGCGACGACTACTTCATCGAGGCGATGTCCGGGTGTCTGTGGACCGATATGTCCGTCTCAAAGCGGGCGCTCACCGAGCACATGGTGCCGGGCGGCGTTGTCCGCTACCGGATAACGATCGCCAATGCGGATGGCGAACCGCTTGACATGGATGCTCCGAGCATCCGCGTCAGCGATGACTTCGATGAGTCCAAAGCATCGGTTCTCGATGCAGGGGGAGGCGTCATCTCCGAGGGAGGCCTTCACTGGGAGGTCGATCCGCCGTCGCCAGGCGAGCCGCCTGTCGTCATCGAGTACTCGCTCGCGGTCGACGACGATGCCGCGGGTGCGCTTCTGAACGAGGTCGCGATCTTCTACCCCATCGACCCCAATCCGGTAAACGACCAGGACTCCGTGACGCTTCTCGCAGACGTCGCGGCGCAGCCGGTCGCGACCACCTCGCCCACCAACGGATCATCGTCCCAAGGCTCAGCCTCCGCCACTTCAGAGGAGGCTTCTGGCGAGGATCCGTTCCTGCCTTTCACGGGTTCGGATGACACCGCGCGCACATCGTGGGCTGCCTTGTTCGCTGCGCTGGGTCTGGTGCTCCACGTATGGAGCCGCAGGTCAGAGGTGGTTTAGCCACCCAACCAGGGGGTATATACAGACTCGTTAGCATGAAACTTGACAGCGCATCACTCAAGTTTTAGGCTGACCACGCGGCGTCCCTTCGGGGCGACCGCCTACACACGTCTTCAACGCGGGTCGTTCCGGCATCTCGCCGGGCCTCGTGAACAGAAAGGGGAGCACGTACATGGGCAAGGTCATCGGTATCGACCTCGGTACCACCAACTCAGCCATGGCCGTCCTCGAGGGCGGCGAGCCGTCCATCATCATCAACGCTGAGGGCGAGCGCACCACTCCGTCGGTCGTGGCATTTCGCAAGGACGGCGAGCGCGTCGTCGGCAAACCCGCCAAGAACCAGGCGGTCACCAATCCCGAGAACACCATCACGTCGATCAAGCGTTTCGTCGGCCGCAAGTTCGAGGAGACCTCCTCGGAGCGCAAGACGATCTCGTACAACGTCGTGAAGGGCAAGGACGGCCGTTCCAGCGTCGAGATCGAGGGCAAGGACTACACGCCCGAGGAGATCTCGGCCATGGTCCTGCAGAAGCTCAAGGCCGACGCCGAGAAGTATCTGGGCGAGCCGGTCACGCAGGCCGTCATCACAGTTCCCGCGTACTTCAACGACATGCAGCGTCAGGCGACCAAGGACGCCGGCAAGATCGCCGGTCTCGAGGTCCTGCGCATCATCAACGAGCCCACGGCGGCCGCGCTGGCCTACGGTCTCGACAAGGGCCACGAGAACCAGACCGTCCTCGTCTTCGACCTCGGCGGCGGCACCTTCGACGTCTCGGTCATGGAGATCGGCGACGGCGTGTTCGAGGTCCGCTCGACCAACGGCGACAACCACCTTGGTGGCGACGACTGGGACCACAAGGTCGTGGACTGGCTCGCCGATAAGTTCGCCGCGGACACCGCCATCGATCTGCGGCTCGACAAGATGGCTCTGCAGCGCCTCAAGGATGCGGCCGAGAAGGCCAAGATGGAGCTGTCGACCGCTCAGACCACTCAGATCAACCTGCCCTTCATCACCGCTGACGCCTCCGGGCCCAAGCACCTCGACTTCCAGTTGACCCGCGCCGAGTTCGAGAAGATCACCTCGGACCTGCTCGATCGCTGCAAGAAGCCGGTCGAGGCCGCGATGAAGGATGCGGGCCTGAAGATGGGCGACGTCGGAGAGGTCATCCTCGTCGGCGGCTCGACCCGTATGCCGGCGGTGCAGGAGCTCGTCAAGAAGCTCACCGGCAAGGACCCGCACATGGGCGTCAACCCGGACGAGGTCGTCGCAGTCGGCGCGGCCATCCAGGGCGGCGTGCTCGCCGGCGACGTCAAGGACATCCTGCTGCTCGACGTGACCCCGCTCGCGCTGGGCGTCGAGACCCTCGGCGGCGTCATGACCAAGCTCATCGAGCGCAACACCACGATTCCCACTCGCAAGAGCGAGATCTTCACCACCGCCGCGGACGGGCAGACCTCGGTCGAGGTTCACGTCTTGCAAGGCGAGCGCGAGATGGCGAGCGACAACAAGACGCTCGGCCGCTTCCACCTGATGAACATCCCGCCGGCGCCGCGCGGCGTGCCGCAGATCGAGGTCGCGTTCGACATCGACGCCAACGGCATCGTCAACGTCCACGCCAAGGACCTGGGTACCGGTCAGGAGCAGCGCATCACCATCACCGGTTCGACCGCGCTCTCCGACGACGAGGTCGAGAAGATGGTCCACGACGCCGAGTCACACGCGGAAGACGACCTTCGCAAGAAGGAGCAGGCCGAGGTCCGCAATATGGCCGACAGCCTCGTCTACGCCACCGAGAAGTCGCTGAAGGATCTGGGCGATAAGGTCCCGGCGGACACCAAGTCCGCGTGCGAGGACGCCATGGCCGAGGTCAAGAAGACGCTCGAGGGCGACGACGCCGAGGCCATCAAGGCCGCGACCGAGAAGCTCCAGGAAGCCAGCTACAAGCTCGCCGAGATCGTCTATCAGGACGCACAGGCGGAGGCCACGGCTGAGGCCGAGGGCGAAGGCGGCTCCGACGAGGACGTCGTCGAGGCCGACTACGAAGTCGTCGAGGACGAGGACAAGTAGATATGAGCGATCAGCCCAAGGACGGCGCCGAGCCGTTCGATCCGGAACTGGAAGCTGATCTGGGTGCCGAGTTCGAGTTCCGCGGCGACGTTGTCGACGCGGAACTCGAGCAGGCCCTTGCTGAGGCGGCGGAGTGGCGAGACAAGGCCGCTCGCGCCCAGGCTGAGTTCGAGAACACCCGCAAGCGGCTCGAGGCGCGCCACGGCGACGCTCTCCTGCGTGCCAGCGAGCGCGTGGTAGAGGCGTTGTTCCCGGTCATCGACGATCTGGAGCGTGCCATCGATCACGCGACCGGTGACGGGGCTGACGTGACCGAGGGCCTGACGGCGGTTCATCGCAAACTGCTCGAGGTTGTCGCCCGAGAGGGATGCGTCGTCATCGACCCCTTTGGCGAGCACTTCGATCCGGCGAAGCACAACGCGGTCCAGATGCGCGAGGACCTCGAGGTCGCCGATCACACGGTGGTCGAGGTGTTCCAGAAGGGCTACGAGATGCACGGGCGCGTGCTCCGTCCGGCGATGGTCGTCGTCTCGACCGGGGGACCGGCGGGAGAGTAGGCCGACATGGCTCCCAGCGCCAACTACTACGACATCCTCGGCGTGAAGAAGGACGCCTCGGCTGACGAGATCAAGAAGGCGTTCCGGCGGCTCGCGCGCAAGCACCACCCCGACGCCGGCGGTGACGAGGAGAAGTTCAAAGAGATCAACGAGGCGTACGAGACGCTGTCGGATACCGAGAAGCGCGCTCAGTACGATCAGTACGGCCAGTACTACGGCGGCCAGGCGCCGCCTGGTGCGCGCCCCGGCGCGGGTTGGCCGGGTGGAGGCGGAGGAGGAGTCCACGTCGACGTCGGCGACCTGGGCGACATCTTTGGCAGCGTCTTCTCGGGCGGCGGCTTTGGCGGGCGCGCTTCAGCCCCTCAGCCTCGGCGCGGGCACGACGTCAGCGTGGATCTGACGCTGAGCTTCGAGCAGGCGTTCACCGGCACGTCGGCCAAGGTCGACATCAAGTCCACCGAGCAGTGCTCCGTGTGCGGAGGGTCGGGCGCGAAGCCGGGCACGTCTCGGACGACCTGTCCTACCTGCGGCGGGGCCGGTGCGATCTCGGAGGGCCAGGGCATGTTCGGCTTTTCCCGGACATGTCCTCGGTGCCAGGGCGCAGGCACGATCGTCGAGCAGCCGTGCGCGGCGTGTCGCGGGACCGGCAGCGTGGTGAAGCTCAGGCCGCTGACCGTCAACGTGCCGGCTGGAGCGACCGACGGCGGCAAGCTGCGCTTCAAGGGCAAGGGCGAGTCCGGCCTCAATGGCGGTCCGCGCGGTGACCTCTACGTCGTCACCAAGATCCGCCCTCACGCCTACTTCAAGCGTGACGGGTCCGACGTGACGATGGAGCTGCCCGTCTCGATCACCGAGGCGACGCTCGGGACCTCGATCACGGTGCCCGCACCGGACGGCTCGAAGGTGAAGCTCAAGGTCCCGGCCGGCACCCAGGACGGTAAGGTGTTCCGCCTGCGGGGCAAGGGCGCGCCCAAGCTCAAGGGCAGCGGCAACGGGGACCTCAGGGTCAAGGCCCACGTCGTGGTGCCGGAAGACCTGACCGACAGACAGCGCGAACTCCTCGCCGAGTTCGCCGAGGAGGGCGGCGCGGACGTGCGCGCTCACATCAAGTAGGACGGGCAGGAGCGAGGGAGACCATGGTACGGCACGGGATGAACAGGCCGCTCTACATGATCAGCGTCGCCGCCGATCTCGCCGGCGTGCACCCGCAGACCCTGCGAATCTACGAGCGCAGGCAGCTCATCTGCCCGCAGCGCTCCTCGGGCAACACACGCCTGTACTCCGAGGCCGACATCGAGCGGCTCCGCCTGATCCAGCACCTCACCCAGGAGGAGGGCATCAACCTCGCCGGCGTGGAGCGGATCATCGAGCTGCAGCGCGAGGTCGAGCGTCTGCGCGCCGAGGTGGACGCGTTGATCTCGCACGCGCGCGAAGTCGAGCTGCGGGCCGCTCGGGCTGAGCGGGAACGGGAGATGCGCGGGGCGCTCGTGCACGTGCGCAGCGGCACGGTCGTCCGCAGGCAGGGCTAAGGAGAGATTCCGATGAGACTCGACAAGCTGACCGTCAAGGCGCAAGAGGCCCTCGAGGCCGCCGGCTCGATCGCGAGCGACCGCTCGGCCGCAGCCATCGAGCCCGAGCACCTTCTCAAGGCGCTGCTCGATCAGGCCGAGGGCATCGTGCGCCCGGTGCTCCAGAAGGTGGGCGCCGACCCCGCCGCCCTCGACGCCGGAGTGACCGAGGCCATCGTCGCGATGCCCAGCGTCAGCGGCGCCTCTCAGCTCGGTGTCTCTCCGAGACTGAACAGCGTGCTGTCGGCGGCGTTCAAATCAGCCGAGAAGCTGAAGGACGCCTACGTCTCGACCGAACATCTGTTGCTCGCACTCGCCGAGGACAAGGGCGAGGCGGGCCGCGTCCTCGAGCGCGCCGGAGTGACGCCGACACGGCTCGGCAAGGCGATCGACGAGCTCCGCGCCGGATCCAAGGTCACCGACCAGAACCCGGAAGCGCAGATGCAGGCGCTCGTGCGCTACGGGCGCAACCTCACCGAGATGGCCCGGGACGGCAAGCTCGACCCGGTCATCGGCCGAAACGACGAGATCCGCCGCGCGATCCAGGTGCTGTCGCGGCGCACCAAGAACAACCCGGTTCTCATCGGCGAGCCAGGCACGGGCAAGACCGCGATCGTCGAAGGCCTCGCGCAGCGCATCGTCGCCGGTGACGTGCCGAGCAGCCTGCGCGACAAAGACGTCGTCGCGCTCGACCTGGGCGCGATGGTCGCCGGCGCCAAATACCGAGGCGAGTTCGAGGACCGGCTCAAGGCGGTGCTCCGCGAGATCGAGCAGGCGGAAGGGCGCATCATCCTGTTCATCGACGAGATGCACACCATCGTGGGAGCCGGCGCCGCCGAAGGCGCGATGGACGCGGGCAACATGCTCAAGCCCGCCCTCGCCCGCGGTGAGCTGCACGCCATCGGCGCGACCACGCTCGACGAGTACCGCGAGCACATCGAGAAGGACGCCGCGCTCGAGCGCCGCTTCCAGCCCATCGTCGTGGGTGAGCCCACGGTCGAGGACACGATCGCGATCCTGCGCGGCCTCAAGGAGAAGTACGAGGTCCACCACGGCGTGCGCATCACCGACAGCGCGATCGTCTCGGCAGCCGAGCTCTCGAACCGCTACATCGCCGACCGCTTCCTGCCGGACAAGGCGATCGACCTTATCGACGAGTCAGCGAGCCGGCTGCGCATCGAGATCGACTCGATGCCGGCCGAGATCGACTCGGCGGAACGGCGACTCATCCAGATGCGCATCGAGGAGCAGGCGCTCATGCGCGAGGACGATGCCGCGAGCGCCGAGAGACTCGACACGCTCCGCGCCGAGATGGCACACCTCACCGAGCAGATGTCGGGCCTCAAGGCGACGTGGCAATCGGAGAAGGAGGTCATAGGCGGTTCGCAGCGCCTGAAGGCCGAACTCGACGAGGCGCGCCAGGACGAGGAGCGCGCGACGCGTGACGGCGACCTGTCGCGTGCGGCCGAGATCCGCTACGGCCGCATCCCCGAGATCGAGCGTCAGCTCCTCGAAGCCGAGGAGCGCCTGGGCGTGCTGCAGGCCGACGGTGCGATGCTCAAGGAGGAGGTCACCGAGGAGGAGATCGCCGAGGTGGTGGCGCAGTGGACCGGGATTCCGGTCGCGCGTCTCATGCAGGGCGAGATGGCGAAGCTCGCCAGTCTCGAGGAGCACCTCCACGAGCGCGTCATCGGCCAGGACGAGGCGGTCGCTGCGGTCGCGGGTGCAATCAGGCGTTCGCGCGCGGGTCTGTCGGATCCGGACAGGCCGATCGGCAGCTTCCTGTTCCTTGGCCCGACCGGTGTGGGCAAGACCGAGCTCGCCAAGACCTTGGCCGCGTTCCTGTTCGACGACGAGCGCGCGATGGTGCGCATCGACATGTCGGAGTACATGGAGAAGTTCAGCGTGCAGCGGCTCATCGGCGCACCTCCCGGCTATGTGGGCTACGAGGAAGGCGGTCAGCTCACCGAGGCCGTGCGACGTCGTCCCTACAGCGTGATCCTGCTCGACGAGATCGAGAAGGCGCACCCCGACGTGTTCAACGTGCTGCTGCAGGTGCTCGACGACGGGCGTCTCACGGACGGCCAGGGCCGCGTCGTCAGCTTCAAGAACGCGATCGTCGTCATGACGAGCAATGTGGGCAGCCAGTACATCAGCGAGTTCGCGAAGTCGGGTGACGAGGCGGCGATGAACGTCATGCTGCAAGAAGCCCTCCGCGCGACGTTCAGGCCTGAGTTCCTCAACCGCGTCGATGACGTGGTGGTCTTCCACTCCCTGTCGATGGATGAGCTCGGCCAGATCGTGACGCTCCAGCTCGAAAAGGTCCGCGAGCGTCTCGCCGAACGCAAGATCGCCCTCGAGCTCACGCCGGCAGCGATCGAGCGCCTCGCGCTCGACGGCTTCGACCCGGTGTTCGGCGCGCGGCCCCTCAAGCGCCTCATCCAGCGTGAGGTGGTCGACCGCGTCGCGTCCCAGATCATCGGCGGCGAGGTGGGCGAGGGTGGCTCGGTGATGGTTGACGTCGGGGACAGCGGTTTCGTGCTGCGCTGAGGTCCGCGCTCGCGGCGAGAGGGGGGCGGGTGGAGCACGAGGACTTCATGCGACGGGCCATCGAGCTCAGCCGCGAGAAGATGAACGCCGGCGAGGGTGGACCGTTCGCGGCCATCATCGTGCGCGATGGCGAGGTTATCGGCGAGGGGTGGAATCGGGTCACGAGCATCAACGACCCCACCGCGCACGCGGAGATCACCGCCATCCGCGAGGCGTGCGCCCGCGTGGGCGACTTCTCGCTGGCCGGGTCGGTCATCTACACGAGCTGCGAACCGTGCCCCATGTGCCTCGCCGCCATCTACTGGGCGCGCATCTCAAAGCTCTACTACGCCAACACGAGCGACGACGCCGCGGCTATCGAGTTCGACGACGCGTTCCTGTATCGCGAGATCGTCACCGACCAGGCGCACCGGTCGCTGCCCGCCGCGAGGCTGCTCGGCGACGAGGCGATAGCGGTCTTTCGCGAGTGGACGGCGAAACCGGACAAGATCGAGTACTGAGCGCCACGCAGCGAGCGTGGACGCGCTCCTCGGACTGTCGGAATTCCTCTGTTTACGATATGAGACTAGTGGGGTAGCATATCCCTGTCGCATAGGTATGGCACATCAACAAGGGGGAGTTTCATGATCCGCATCGAGTTCGACGAGTCCCTGTACACCGGAGATCCCGAGATCGATGCGCAGCACCGGACTCTCATCGGGATGTTCAACGAACTCCACGCGGCGTCAACCGACGGGCGGGGACCCGAAGCCATCGGACCGATTCTTGATAGGCTCCACGGCTACACAATCGAGCACTTCGCCGCCGAGCAGCGCTTCATGGTCGACTCCAGATTCCCGGCTGACGAGATGCTCGAGCACTTCCAGGATCACAGTGCGCTGACCCAGAGGGTGCGCGACCTGATCCTGCAGTACCGGGAGGGCGGCATGGCGACCATCCTGCCGCTGGCCACGCTTCTCCAGGAGTGGCTGACGACGCACATCCGGCAAAAGGACCGCAGAGTGGCCGAGCACTTCAGGGCCGTATCCTTCGTCGCGGGCTGACGAACGACGCCGTCGTGGAGATCACCCGCCGCAGCGACTACGCGATCCGCATGATGCTCGCGCTCGCCCAGGCGGGTGACGAGTGTCCGGTGTCCGTGCGAACGCTTGCCGAGCGGCAGGACGTCCCCTATGCGTTCGCGCGCGCGGTTCAGCGCGACCTGTCCGCGGCGGGACTTGTCAATGCCAGCAGGGGTGCGAGCGGTGGTTTGTGCATCGCTCGCCCGGCCGATGAGATCTCACTGCTCGATGTCGTGACCGCCACACAGGGCGCGTCGTCGATCGCCGTCTGCGCGAATGAGCCGGGCTGGTGCGACCGCAGCGCCGCGTGCGCCGTCCACCGCGTGTGGCAGGACGCAGACAAGCTCGTGAGTGACTACTTGGGGACAAAGACTCTTGGGGGTCTGCTTTCGGAGTCGTCACCCCCGGATCCATGAGCCTTCCGAGGAGGAACCGATGGGCTTCACCGGCTTTCCGGCCGATGCGCTGACCTTCCTCGCCGACCTCGCCGAGCACAATGACCGTGCGTGGTTCTCGGCGAACCGCGAGCGCTACGAGGCGTCGCTCCTGGGGCCGGAGAAGGCCTTCATCGACGCGCTGGGCGACGTCTTCGCCACCGTTGACCCACGGGTGCGCTGCGAGCCGCGCGTCGACCGCTCGATCTTTCGCATCAACCGCGACACCCGGTTCTCCAACGACAAGTCCCCCTACAAGACCCACGCCGACGTGTGGCTATGGATGGGGAAGGATCGCAAGCACTCGCCCGGCTACTTCGTGCGCATCGTGCCCGAGGGGATATGGGTCGGCGGCGGTGCGCACTTCATGGAGGCCGAGCAGCTCGCCAGACTCCGCGCGGCGATCGATGACGGCCGCAAGGGGAGCCAGCTCGAGCACCTGATGCGCGAGCTCGAGGCTGCCGGTTACGAGATCGGGGGCAAGACCCGCAAGCGCGTGCCGGCGGGCTTCTCGGCCGATCATCCGCGCGCGGACCTGCTGCTGTACACAGCGGTGGACGCGATAACGGTGGCGTCGCCGGTGCCCGCCGAGTTCTACGACGCGTCGTTCGTTGACTGGTGCGTAGAGAGGTTCGCTCCGGTCAGCGGCTTGGTCGACTGGCTTGTTGACGCGCTCGGCTCCTGAGTGCTCGCCGCTCACCGCGCCCCTGCGTCCACTCACCGAGCGAGGGCACCGCTGGCGGCGGTTGCGTTCCCCGGCCCACGCGCTCCCCGCATACTCTCCCACAGTGCGCGGGCGGCAATAGCTTCCCCGTATGCAAGGGTGGGTTGCGAATACGGAGGTAGTCTATGGCTCGCGCCAATACGCGTGGCTGGATAGTCACGCTCGCTGGTCTCGGCATCAATCTGGCTCTCGGAGTCCTGTACTCCTGGAGCGTCATCGCCAAGGTCCTGTCCAAGCCGGTCGTCGAAGGCGGCTGGGGTTGGTCGGTGGGTCAGGCGAGTCTTCCCTACGCGATCGCCTGCGGCGTCTTCGCGGTCACCATGGTGTTCGCCGGCAGGCTTCAGGACCGCTTCGGTCCCCGTCTGGTCGCCACTTTCGGCGGCGCGCTCACCGGACTCGGCATGATCGCCGCGAGCTTCTCGGCTCCCGCGAACAGCCTTCCGATCATCCTCGGCTTCGGCGTGCTGTCAGGCGTCGGCATCGGCTTCGGCTACGCAGCGGCCACCCCTGCGGCCGTCAAGTGGTTCCCGCCGGCACGCAAGGGCCTCATCACCGGCCTCGTGGTCTCCGGTTTCGGTCTCGCGAGCGTCTACATCGCTCCGCTGACCTCGTGGCTGCTCGGCGCCTATGGCGTGGAGGGCACGTTCCGCTACGTCGGCATCGCATTTCTCGGCATCACGGTGCTTCTGTCGCAGCTGCTCGTGAACCCTCCCGCGGGTTACCTGCCCGAGGCCGCAGGTCGCAAGTCCGACAAGGCCGCCGCCGCGGCTGCGGTCCACAATGACTACGACTGGCACGAGATGGTGCGAACCAAGCAGTTCGCGCTGCTGTGGGCGATGTTCGCCTGCTCGGCATTCGCGGGGCTGATGATCATCGGCCACATGGCCAAGATCGCCGCGGTGCAGCTCACCTCGGTAGACCTCGGTTTCCTGCTGGTCGCCGTGCTTGCGATCGGCAACGCTTCGGGCCGCATCGTCGCGGGAGTCGTGGCCGACCGCATCGGCGGCATCCGCACGATGCTCATCGTGTTCACGCTTCAGGCCATCATGATGGGCGTCCTCGCGGTGTCTTCCACAGCCCTGGCGCTGGTACCCGTCGCCGCAATCGTCGGTTTCTGCTACGGCGCGAACCTCTCGCTGTTCCCGTCGACGACCGCCGGCTACTTCGGCACCAAGAACCTCGGCGTGAACTACGGGCTCGTGTTCACCGCGTGGGGTGCTGGCGGGGTGTTCGGCTCGATGACCGCAGGCACCATCGTGGACTCAACCGCGAGCTATGGCTTCGCGTACGCCGCTGCCGCCGCGCTGTGCTTGATCGCGGCCGGCCTCACGTTCGCGACGAGGCCGCCGGCGCCGCGGGTCCTGATCGACGCGACGCGCGCGGACGAAGCCGCGAAGGCCGCGTAGGCCCCTACTCACATGAGTTGAAGACGGAGGCCCCACGGTGTGGGGCCTCCGCTGCTTGCGAGACCACCTACCCCGCGTCGCCGACGAGCTTCCAACAGCGCGGGTCCACGATCGCAGCGATCTCGGACTCCGTCATGCAGTAGACGGTCTTGCCGATCCGCTTCAAGACGTTGGGGTAGCTGAAGTTGAGGAACGGCGCGTGATTGGCGCCGGGACGAAGCCCCTTGAGGTAGCCGAGCTCCTTGGGCGTGAACTCCTGCATCGCGAATGCCTTGAAGAATCGCATCGGCTGATCGCCGCGCACCTCCATCACCTCACCGGAAAGCCGCACAACGAACGTCGGGGGCTTGGCGTACTCGGGAGGGAGGCGGTGCAAAACCAGGTAGCAGGTGCCGTCGGCGCTCTTGATGCCGGTCTCGATGCGCAGAAGCTTGCCCTCGAGATCGAGATTGGTCTTCAGAAAGCTTGTCATGTGTCCGGACTCCGTTGTATGCGATCTATTTGCGGGGACGCAAAGTCTAGCATTCGTACTCAGGTCGAATCTGTGATGGATTGGCGCGCAGGCATCAGCCCGACGCGCCTCGCATCATCCCCGCAATCATCCCGCCGAGATACGGTACGAGCCACACCGCCCAGACCACGACGCTGTACCGGTGGAAGCCTTTGCGCTCCGCCTCGCTGCCCCGCGTGAGCGTCCACGTCGCCCAGATCGCGTGGAGCGCCATCAGTCCGAACGCCGCAGCGCCGGTGACGGTGTGGATGGCGGCTGTCTTCTGGCCGGCTGCGATCATGCGGCGCATCATCTCCGTGGCCGACGCGTCGCAGGCGAGCCCAGCCCAGAATGCAGCGACATGCCATGGCTTCAGGTCGCGCGACACTCGTTCGGCGAACACGCCCGTCGTGTAGAAGACGAACGCGAGCGACATGATGACGGCAGGGATGATGAGCTCTTGTGGCATAGGCGAGAGCCTACCAGTTCACGAGCCGCCTCTGCCCTTCGAGCGAGCGAACGTGGGTCGCGTCCTGCACGACCTCGAGGCACCCGCGGTACCCACCGTCGGCGTCGCGCATCGCGAAGTAGCGGATGTGGATGAAGCGCGGCCCCATCTCGATCCAGAACTCGGCCTCGTCCTTCTCGCCGGCCTTGAACGCGTTGAGAATCTCGACGACCTTGTGCACGCTCGCGGGCGGGTGGCAGTTGTGGACGTCACGGCCGATCGCGCCGGGGGAACGCGGGAACACCCGCTCGCCCTCGGAGTAGAAGCGCACGCGGTCGTTCTCGTCGACGTAGGAGACGTCGAACGGAAGCGAAGTCAGCATGAGGTTGAGCTGCGCCAGCGTGAGCGCACCGGTGACGAGCGGGAGCAGCATCTCGCCGGCACCCGCTCCTGCAGCGGGGGCCAGTGCCGCGGCAGCGCGCGCGGCGTCTCCGGCAGGACCCTCGACCCAGGCGTAGCCGATCTCCGGGTCGCCTGCCGCGATGCGGGCCCACTCCTCGGCGGTGATGACCTGCAGCGCGGTGGGGAAGAGGATCTTCTCCTCTTTGTAGACCATGTCGTCGACCATAGTGAGCAGTTCTTCGAGGCCAGGCCTGAGACCCGCGAGGTCGCCCGCGTCCGCCTGCACGCGCGCGGTCTTGATGCGGCCGCGGATGTCGTCGTCAAGCGCCCACATGACCTTGGTGGGCCCCTCGACGCCGTGGTCCTCGAGCACCGGGAACAGCTGGTTCTCCTTGCGCGTGTAGTGAACCTCGATCTGCGCGAGCCGCTCGAGACCCGCGGATATCTCGGCCAGGTCGCCTTCGCCGAGCGCGCGGCGAGTCTCGGCAACGATCTCGCTCGCCACCTGGTTCTCTCGGCGGTAGGCATCGAGGGCGTGGTCCGACGGGATATCGGGAAGGTCGGCGGAGCGATCGTCGAGAGCGTCTTTGAACACCGTCACGTGGACGTCGCACAAACGCTGGACCTCCGAGACGGGCATGCCTTCAGCGATGAGTGACTGCTCCATGAGTGCGACCTCGGTGGCGTCGATGTCGCGGACGAGCTCATCGAAACGGGCCTTCACGTCGGAAGTGCTCGCGCCGTCGTGCAACTCCAGGATGAGGCCCTTCAGGATCTCTTGTCTGCGAGCGCGCTCGTCATCGTCGAGCTGCGGTGCGGCTCCCGAGGTCTCCTCGGCGATGATGGTGCGAAGGGCGACTTCGGCGCGGACGTCGTCGACGAACTTCTCGGTGTCGACTCCGGCCATGGCTGCGGCGGCCTTGAGGTCGGCCACGCGCGCGACGGTGTTGTAGAGCACCGGGTTCTCGAGCTTTTTGAAGTCGTCGGAGTAGGCGACAAGCCACCCTTTGAGGTCAGGGTAGGCCTCGAGCAGGGCGTGGATCGTGGTTTCAGTCGTGATCTTCATAACGGGCTCCCTCCCGGTAAGGTTCATTGCCCAAAAATACACGACAAAATCAGTCATGTATTTGACGCAGGTCAAAACATGACAAGAAAGATAAGAATTGTGAGAGGGTGATTGGAGGGAGGTGAGAGGGCGGGTGCTATCCCTCGAGAGTGCGACCCACCGAGAACGCGTCGGCGACCTTTTCACCGAGCCGTCGGTACTCGCGGGAACCGGCGATGTAGACCAGCGGATCGAGCTTCTCGACGTCAATGAGGCTGCCGTCGGGCTCGGTCAGGATGGCTTCGTCCGCGTGGGCCTCTACAATCTCGGCGATGATGATGGCGTAGTTGCCGACCTCGACCTCGCGGAGAACGCGGCACTCGATGTTGTAGGCGCACTCGGCGATGATCGGGGTGTCGACGACCGCGCTTGGCTCGAGGGTGAGGCCGCACGTCTTGAACTTGTCGACCTTGGACCCGTTGGTGAGGCCGCAGTAGTCGACGATGGTCGCCTGTTCGGCGCTCGCGATGTTGACGGTGAAGGTGCCGGTCGCGCGCAGGAGGCGCAGCGTGTTGCGCGACTCACGCAGTCCCATCGCGATGGTGGGAGGGGTGGAGCTCATGACGTTGATCCATGCGACGGCGAGGGTGTCAGCCTCGTCTATGGTTCCGCCGACCACGAGCGGGCACGGCATCGGAAACAGCCGCTCTACAGGTCCGATCCGCTTCTTCACACCTCGTCCTTTCGCAACGCGCGACCCAGATATTCACACTTGTTAAGCATACCCCGTTCGCCGGAGTTCGGGCGTCTCTCACCGCACTGGTGCGGAATTTCTCTTGCAGTGATCGGGTGAGCCTCGTACTATCCTTGCACTGACCCATACGTCTCAAGAGACGCTACCTGCGAGGGGAGGTGTGACCGAAGCGATCATGGACCGCACTTCTACGTTCGTGATGATGATGGATATGATGATGACCCAGCCCGGGTCTATCGGCGCATGCGCCGGGCTCGGGCGGCCTACGGCCGACCGCTAGCATCGCGGTCGGGGTATCGACTTCCACATCACACAGACGCTGAAAGGCGGATTCCATATGAGCTCGTCACACCACTTCGACACCCTCGCCATCCATGGCGGTCAGGAACCGGATCCCACCACCGGGTCGCGCGCGGTCCCGATCTATCAGACCGCGGCGTACAACTTCAAGGACACCGACCACGCGGCTGACCTGTTTGGCCTGCGAGCATTCGGCAACATCTACTCGCGCATCATGAACCCCACCAACGACGTACTCGAGCAGCGTATCGCCGGCCTGCACGGCGGCACCGCGGCGCTCGCCGTCTCGTCTGGACACGCCGCCGAGGTGCTCGGCCTGCTCAACGTGGCAGGTGCGGGCGACTCGATCGTCGCGTCGACCTCGCTGTACGGCGGCACCTGGAACATCTTCCTGCACACGTTTCGCCGTCTGGGGATCGAGGTCCGCTTTGTCGAGACCACCGATACCGAAGGCTTCGCGAAGGCATCCGATGAGACCACCAAGGCGTGGTTCGTCGAGACGATCGGCAACCCGAGGCTCGACGTCCCCGATCTGGGTGCGCTCGCGTCTCTCGGCAAGACCTTCAACATCCCGCTGTTCGTCGACAACACCTTCGCGACGCCGTACCTGTGCCGTCCGGTCGAGCACGGCGCGGCGGTCGTGGTCGAGTCGCTCACCAAGTGGCTGGGCGGGCACGGCACGAGCATCGGCGGCATCCTGGTCGACTCGGGCACATTCGATTGGGGCGGCGGGCGGCATCCGTACTTCACCGAGCCCGACGACAGCTACCACGGCCTGAAGTTCTGGGACACGTTCGGCGACTTCCCGGGTCTGGGCAACGTCGCATTCGGGATTCGCGCTCGCGTGAATCTGCTGCGCGACCTCGGCAGTTCGCTGTCGCCGTTCAACGCCCAGCAGTTCCTTCTCGGCGTCGAGACGCTCTCACTGCGTGTCCAGCGCCACAGCGACAACGCCCTCGCGGTCGCGAAGTACCTCGAGACGCATCCCAAGGTCGCGTGGGTCGCGTACCCGGGTCTCGACAGCCATCCCACCAAGGCGAACGCCGACAAGTACCTGCAGAACGGCTACGGCGGCGTCGTGGTCTTTGGGGTCAAGGGCGGCCTCGAGTCGGGCAAGAAGCTCATCGATTCGGTGAAGCTGTTCAGCCACCTCGCCAACGTTGGTGACGCGAAGTCGCTCATCATCCACCCCGGCTCGACAACGCACAGCCAGCTCTCGGCCGATGAGCTCGAGAGGGCTGGCATCAGTGAGGACTTCGTGCGCCTGAGCATCGGTATCGAGAGCATCGACGACATCCTCGCCGATCTCGAACAGGCCCTCGAGCAGGCGTGACGATGGGGACCACACAGCAGACAGGTCCGTGGAGCGACGTCGGCAACGCCGGCGTCGTCTCCGCGTCCACCATCGAGCTTCCCCGGGTCGTGCTGACTTCGGGGCGGACACTCGACGGTGTCGTCGTCGAGTACGAGACCATCGGCACGCTCTCGCCCGCGCGCGACAACGCGATCCTGCTGTGTCACGCGCTCTCCGGCGACGCGCACGTCGGCGGATGGCGCGAGAGCGACGCCCTGGCCGAGGACTGGACTCCCGAGCAGGGCCGCGACTGGGCGCCTGCCGGCTTTGCGACCGGAGACCCCGATGCCGCGCCCGCCTCGGCGGCTCGTCCCGGTTGGTGGGACCCGATGGTCGGGCCGGGCAAGGCGTTCGATACGGACCGCTACTTCGTGGTGTGCGCCAACGTGCTCGGCGGCTGCTCGGGCACCACGGGCCCCAGCTCCATCGACCCGGCCACCGGCGAGCCCTACGGCCTGGCGTTTCCGGTCGTGACCATCGAGGATATGGCTGACGTTCACGCCGCGCTCCTCGACCACCTCGGTATCGATCGGCTGCTCGCGGTGGGCGGCGGCTCGATGGGCGGCATGCAGGCGCTCGCGTTCGCGCGGCGCTATCCCGAGCGCGCGGTCACGTGCCTCGCGATCGCGACCACGTGGCGGCTCGCCGCGCAGGCGATCGCCTTCAACGAGGTGGGCCGCACGGCGATCCTCGGCGATCCGGCGTTCCTCGACGGGCGCTACTACGGCACGAGCGTTCCCCGCCACGGCCTCGCCGTCGCGCGCATGATCGGCCACATCACGTACCTCTCGGACGAGTCGATGCACGAGAAGTTCGGTCGACGGCTCAGGAACCGCGAGGATCATGCGTTCGACTTTGTGACCGAGTTCGAAGTCGAGAGCTACCTGGCGTATCAGGGCAAGCGCTTCACCGAGCGGTTCGACGCGAACACGTACCTGTACATGACCAAGGCGATGGACTACTTCGACCTGTGCGAAGGGTCGCCGACGCTCGCCGATGCGCTTGAGGGCACGCCGGTGCGCTTCCTCGTGCTCTCGTTCTCGAGCGACTGGCTGTTTCCCACGTACCAGTCGCGCGAGATCGTCGACGCGCTCCAGGCGGCCGGGGCCGAGGTCAGCTTTGCCGAGGTGCCCTCGCCATACGGCCACGACGCATTCCTGCTCGAGCCCGAGGCGCAGCACCGTTTCATCGTGCCGTTCCTCGCACGTGCGCTCGAAGATGCCCGTGAAGGAGGTTCCCGATGAGTCCCGCGGACCTGCTTCGCGCAGACCTGCGCCTGATCACCCACCTGGTCCCTGAGGGGAGCCGGGTTCTCGATCTCGGGTGCGGTGACGGATCGCTGATGGCGCACCTGAGGGACGAGCGCGGCTGTACCGTGCGGGGAGTCGAAGTGGACCCGGCCGACATCGCCGCCGCCTTGGCGCGCGGCCTCTCGGTGGTCCAAGTGGACCTCGACAGCGATCGCCTGGCCTACCCGGATGCCTCGTTCGACGTGGTGGTGCTGTCGCAGACGCTGCAGGTAGTACGCAGACCGGCGCCGGTCCTTCGCGAGATGCTGAGAGTCGGGGAGCGCGGCATCGTCTCGTTCCCGAACTTCGGGTACTGGCGCATCCGCGGATACCTGGCGCTCCACGGCCGTATGCCGAGGACGAAGTCGATCCCGTTCTCGTGGTACGACACGCCCAACATCCACCACACGACGCTGCAGGACTTCCGGGACTTCGCCGCCGCCAACGGCGCCGTGATCGAAGACGAGATCGCCTTGCTCGCCGAGGGGTGGCACCGGGGCGACATTCGCCGGGTCCGGACGATGCCAAACCTGTTCGCGGACACGGCGGTGGCCGTGCTCAAGGCGGCCGACTGACGTGTTCGCGTGCTCTGCGGGGTATCCTGTGATTCATGACTGATCAGACCGACAGCTTCTTGCTCGATTCGCTCGGCCTCACCGATCGTGAGCGGGCGCTCTTCGCGCCGCTCGCCGATGAGGGCTTCGAGCTCGCCCGCGTGGTGCGCGTCGACCGCGGACTGCCGCTCGTCGCGGGAGCGCGCGGGCTGGAGCGCGCGGAGCCGGCCACGCACCTGATGAAGTCGTCCGATGATGCGCTCAGCCGAGCCGTCGTGGGCGACTGGATCGCTCTTGCGCGCCCCGAGAGCCACGACATGCCGATCATCGAGGCGATCCTGCCGCGCAAGAGCGCATTTGCCCGCAAGGATCCCGGCGAGGAGACCGGCGAGCAGGTGCTGATCGCCAACGTCGACACGGTGTTTGTGGTGCAGTCTCTCTCGGGATCGGGCATCAACGTCCGCCGCCTGGAGCGCGAGCTTGTGCTGACCTGGGAGAGCGGCGCGACGCCGGTGGTGGTGCTCACCAAGTCGGATGTGTGCGATGACGTAGAGGGCCAGCGCACGCTCGCAGAGGACGTGGCCTTTGGCGCCGACGTCATCGTCGAGAGCGCTGTCACCGGCGAGGGTGTCGACCAGGTCGCCGAGCGAATCCCGGCAGGCGTGACCGCCGCGTTTCTCGGCGGGTCGGGTGTGGGGAAATCGACACTCGTGAATCGACTGGCGGGCAGCGAGGTCATGGCGACCAAGGAGGTCCGCGCGAGCGACGACAAGGGGCGCCATACCACCGTCGCGCGCGAGATCATCGTGCTGCCGGGGGCCGGCGTCGTCATCGATACTCCCGGGATGCGCAGCCTCGCGCTGTGGGATGCCGAGGACGGCATGGAAGCCGCGTTCCCCGACATCGAGGCGCTCTCGGTGAAGTGCCGCTTCCGGGACTGCTCGCACGCCGGGGAACCGGGTTGCGCGGTGCATGCCGCCGTGGAGTCGGGCGATCTGCCGGCGCGCCGGCTCGAGAGCTACCTGCGACTTCGCTCCGAGCTCGACGAGCTCGCCTTGCGGCAGGACGAGAAGGCCCGCAAGGAGCGCGAGAAGCAGGTGTGGAAGCCGATCGCCAAGGAGATCAAGCGCTTCTACAAGGACAACCCCAAGTACAAGGATCGGTAAACGCCGCCGCGCCGGCTACTGCGCCAGCTCGAACTCCATCACGACGAACGACGCCGTGGTCTCGGCCGCCTCGGGCGCGGCAGGAGTCTCGCCCTGGTGCCAGCGGTTGGGGCCCATCGCGACCAGGTCCCCGACCGCCTCGGCGGTCAGCGACAGCGGGTGCCGTACCTCCGTGCGGTCCACGAGCCGCAGCTTCCCCTCGAACTGCTCGGTGATGACGCGCTCCTTGGCCTCTTGGATCCCGAGAAGCCCGAGCTGCTCGCGAAGCGACGCCAGGTGGTCCTCGGCGGGGATTGCGACCAGCGCCCGGCCGGTGGGGGAGAGTACACGCGCGAACTCCTCGGCATTGCGCGGTGCGAAGACATCGAGGAGCACGTCGACCGAATCGCTGCGCAGGTAGATGCGCCGGTGGGTGTCGGCGACAAATACCGTGACATCCGGGTATCGTTTCGCTGCCGAGCGGACCGCCGGCTTCGAGAGGTCGGAGCCGAGGAAGGCCACGTTGTCGTAGGCGGCGGCAGCGAGCTCGGCGATGGTGCCTACGTAGTAGCCGTCGCCGCAGCCGATCTCGGCGACGCATGCGCGCGCGCCGGCCTCCATCCGCGCGAGGACCGCCGCAGTGCGCTCGGCAAGAGCGTCACGGAGCCGCGCGTAGTGACCGGCTTCGAGGAAGCGCCTGCGAGCGGCGATCATCTCGGCAGGGTCGCCCTCGATGTTGCGGCGTCGGTGCTGCGAGGTGAGCAGGTTGACGTAGCCTTCGCGTGCGACGTCGAACGCATGCCCGGACTCACAGCGGAGCGTCGAGCCCTCACGCGCGAGGGTCTGCTGGCACACCGGACACTCGAGATAGGTCTCGCTCGCGGTCATCGGCTAGCTCCTGCCCAGGTCGTGTGTGGTGTCGCTCACGCCTTCTTCACGAACTCCGACTTCAGCGACATCGCGCCGACGCCGTCGACCTTGCAGTCGATGTTGTGGTCGCCCTCGACGAGCCGGATGTTGCGCACCTTGGTGCCGACCTTCACGACCGAGGAGGTGCCCTTGACCTTGAGGTCCTTGATCACCGTCACGGAGTCGCCGTCGGCCAGCACGTTGCCGTTCGCGTCCTTCACGACGAGCCCGCCGGCTGCCGGGGTCGAGCCGATCGGCCACTCGTGCGCGCACTCGGGGCACACGTGCAGGTTGCCGTCTTCGTAGACGTACTCAGAGCCGCATTCGGGACACGTGGGGGTGTCGCTCATCGTTCACCGCGTTTCGTCGCAGGGGGTCTGTCGGGGCACGAGGCCGCCCACGCATGATAACGATTGATGCCCGCTTTCGGGAGGTGAACTTCGCGCGAGCGCAAGAATCGGGTGGTGTGCGCACGCCGCAGGTCGTATCGTCGGGTGTGGAACCGAGTGACCTCAGGAGTCGCACACGTGAGCACCGACTACGAGCGCATACGAGACGCCATCATCTACATCGCCGAGAACGTCGAGCGCCAGCCGACACTCGATGAAGTCGCCGAGCACGTCGGCCTGAGCCCGTACCACTTCCAACGGCTGTTCGTGCGCTGGGCGGGGGTCAGCCCTAAGCGCTTCCTGCAGCACCTGACCGCAACGCGCGCCAAGACGCTCCTCCAAGAATCGCGAGCCGTGATCGACACCGCGTTCGAGGTTGGACTGAGCGGCCCCGGGCGGCTGCACGACCTCATGATCACCGCCGAAGCGATGACGCCGGGCGAGCTGCGCAATCGCGGCGAGGGCCTCGAGGTCCGCTATGGGGTCGGCGACACGCCATTCGGCCGCTGTCTGGCCGCCGAGACGGACCGCGGCATCTGCGGCCTCCAGTTCTTCGACTCCGAGGACGAGACCGAGGTCTTCGCGCGCCTCTCGGCAGACTGGCGTGACGCCGCGATCGTCCGGGACGACGCGGCCATCGCGGAGTTGCTCGCGAGCATCTTCGGACCTGTCGATACGGCCGCGCCGGCGCCGCTGCACCTGAAGGGCACCAACTTCCAGCTCAAGGTGTGGGAGGCACTCCTGCGGATCCCGCCGGGCTGCGTCATCTCCTACGGCGACCTGGCCGAGCGGATCGGCGAGCCCACGGCGTCGCGAGCGGTCGCCAACGCGGTGGGCGCGAACCCGGTCGCCTACCTCATCCCGTGTCATCGGGTGCTGCGCTCCACCGGCGAGCTGGGCGGCTACCGGTGGGGAACCGACCGCAAGCTCGTCATGCTCGAGCGCGAACTCGAGGCCGCCGAGGCCGAGTAGGCTACCCTGCCGCTGAGCCGAGCGCGCCGCTTGCCACGAGCCAGGCGAGGATTGCGAGATTGCCGAGGACTGTGAGCCAGAAGATGGTGCGAAACGGCTGCTTCTTGGTCTTGTGACGATAGACCTGCTGGCCAATGATCGCACCGGGCCAGCCGCCCAACAGCGACAGAGCGTGCAGCGTGGCCTCGGGAGTGCGCCGCCGCCTACGCTTCGCCGCCTTCTTGTCGAAACCGTAGGCAAGAAACGTGATCGTGCCCATCACGGCGTAGACGCCGATCACTCCCAGGTGCACGTAGTCGGTCACGTCAGAAGCCCGCCGGTGTCGTGAAGAACGGCATCGGGGTGGTGAACGAGAAGGCGGTGTAGCTCAGCACCGCGCACGCAAACACGATGACGGTGAGCGCCTTCATCGAGGGGCGGAACTCGACGTCGTCGAGCAGCTCCTCCATCCGAAGTGCGATGTAGATGCCGAGCACCGTCACGACGTTCGCGTAGATGAGCTCGACGGTGAGGTTGGGCATCGTGAAGCCGAGCGCCTCGGCGGCGAACCACAGGGTGATCGTGAGCCAGGGGTAGGCGACCGCGATGAGCGCGCGAGAGTAGGCGAAGCCGCTCGCTGAGGCGAGGCCCTTGCGCCGCACGACTAACTCGACCAGCGACACGATCACGTAGGCGAAGAACAGCATCTTCATGTGGAAGAAGGTCGTCTCGCCCTCCTCGCCGATCAGCTTGAACAGCAGGTTGGGAAACGTCTCGTACGAGAAGTGCAGGCCGAGGAACAGGGCCCACGTCGCCACGAGCTTCCACCATGCGAACTTCGGACGCGTCATCGGCTCTCCCTCACTCCATCATCGCGGCGAGCTTGCGCAGCGTGTTGCAGTTGCGCACGGTCACCTGTGCATAGAACTCGGTCCCAACGATCTTCAGCAGCCCGCTCCGGGTGACGAGCGGTCGCTCGACTCGCCACAGCACGGCACCCGGGCTGTAGAGCACCTCGTCGATGTCGGGCTTGATGACGAGCTGGCCGAGAACATCGGGGCTATCGAGCTCCTCGGCGAGGAAGATCACGTCGCACTTCGCAGACTCGTCGTTGGCCCAGTGGTCCGGCAGCACGTCGAGCGTGGCTCGGATGGCGTCGACGTCCCGCAACAGCACCCGGACGGGGAAGCCGAACTCGGCCTCGATTGCCTTCTCCAGCTTGGTTCGCAGCCGACCGGCATCGACCGCGTCGCTGCCGAAGATGACGTTGCCCGAGTTGATGTACGTGCGCACGTCCTCCATGCCAGCCGCTTCGAAGACGGCCTTGAGCTGCTTCATGTCGACCTTGCGATTGCCCCCGACGTTTATGCCGCGGAGCAGTGCGACGTACTTCACGAGCGCCTCCTCGTGTTTCCGCGCAAGCGAAGGATTCCGATGACCCCGAGGGCCGCTCCCATGATCAACGCCATGATTCCCACGAGCAGCAGCGGGAGGTACCAGAACAGGAGAGACTGGTCGGGCTCGCCGATGCGCTCGATCACCGCCGAGAAGACGTAGCTGCCGGCAAGGAAGAGCCCGATGAGTACGAGAATTGCTCCCACGACGATCGAGACGACGGGCCAGGGTGAGCTCGGGTTGGCGGCGTTCTGCGCCGGGGGCATCCCGCTATCCTGCATCTTCGCCGCCTTCGGGCTCCGGTGCGATGTCGAAATGGAGCACATCCTCGCGTGTCCCGTGCTTCGTGTAGAGCGCGATCGCGGGGTCGTCGCCCAGGTCAGCCTGCACGTAGACAACCCAGGCCCCTCGCTGTTTGGCGATGCGCTGGGTCTCCTCGATCAGCGCGCTCGCCACGCCCTTTCGCCGGTGTGCTTCCGCAACCGCCAGGTCGTAGATGTAGATCTCGCTGCGCTCCTGCTCGAACTTCTGGAGTTCGTAAGCCGCGATTCCGCCGATAACTCTCTCGCCCTCGAACGCCGCGATCGCGATGAAGTACTCCCCGCCGAGGAGGCGCCGCAGGTAGTCCGAGCCAGGCTGGGCACTGCAGTACGTATCCGCGTCATCGAAGGCTTCGGCGAACACCGCAAGCGTGGCCCGCATCGGCTCGATGTCGTCCGGGCCTAGAGCACGTACCGTGAACAAGCTGGAACTCGGCAAGGCTGAATCACTCCCTCGTGCAGCGACTACCCGATTCTACCCTCGCGAGTGGCTGAACGACCGGCGTGGGGTAGAAGGTAGGGGACACCGACTCAGGGAGACCAACATGCCGCAGTTCGGAATCCTCGTGTACTCGCCAGCACCCGCCGACCATACGGCGTTCACCGACGACTATCTGGAGCTGCTTGACGACTACCCGGCGCAAGCCAAGAAGCTCGGGGGCAAGGTCCTCGGCGGCACCTACTTCTCTGGTCAGCGTGGATTCGCGTTCGAGCCCAGCACCGCTGCGACAGCAATCGTCGGCGACGAGGTGCGAAGCGGCCCTGTCATCGAGTCCGACCTGGTTGCCGCAGCCTTCTTCGTGGTCTCTGCGCCCGACCTCGACGTCGCGGTGCGGGTCGCCGGGGCGCACCCGGCCACCCGCGAAGGCGGGGTCGAGGTGCGTCAGTTGTTCGAGCCGCCCAAAGGGTGAGGCTGCGCGATCAGCGGCGGTCCTGGGACGAATTGAGGGCAACGGCGGCGCGGATGAGGTTCTTCAGCGCGTCCTCGTCTATCGTCTCGCCCTCGTGGAAGTCGATCGCCCGCCTCGCGTTGCCGTCGAGGCAGGAGTTGAACAGGTTCGAGGGATCATCCAGAGCCGCGCCCTTGGCGAACGTCATCTTCACGACGCTCTTGTAGGTCTCACCCGAGCAGACCATGCCATCGTGGTACCACACCGGAACGCCTCGCCACTTCCACTCCTCGGTGATCTCAGGATCGGCGTCCTTGATCAGGGCGCGCAGACGGCCGAGCATCTCGCCCCGCCAGTCGCCGAGCTCCGCGATGCGCTCGTCTATCAGCTCGGACGGGGATTTGCCCTCCGGCGATTCGCTTGTCGCCATGCTGATGCCCTCCTTGGACCCTCGGCGGTCACTTCTTGATACCCGCTGCCTGAGACGGCCCCACGTGATACCGTCGTGGGCACTTTCTGTTGCGATGATGAAGCGAGGGGTGTTGCGCATGACCGAGAACCACGACTCGCTCGACCTGGGCGTCGTTCGGCGTGCGCTTCATGCCGAACTGGCTCGTCGAGGGCAGCATCTTGCCGGTGACTCGACCGGTTCGAACCGTGCGCTCTACGTCATGGGCGACAACGACGTCGCAGCAGCGGTATTCGAGGTGAAGCCCAGTGCAAGCGATGCGGTCTACGACCTCATGTACCAGGGTGCGTGGGTGAGCGGTATGCCGCCGCGATATGCGGTCGTGCCAGCTGCTGATGCGGATGCCGATTCCCTCGACACCCTGAAGCAGATGCGCGCGCACCCGTTGCTGTTCGACATCGAGGACGGAGCGGTGCGCTTCCGGGATCTCGACGAGGCTCTGGCGCTCTGTAGATAGACTTCGACGCGGCTACGACTGCGGAGGCAGATCGACGGTGCAGTACATGCACTTCGATGCGGCAACGGGGATGCTTTGCAGGCACGAGGGGCAGTCGCGCATCGGCACAGGTTCCTCGATACGCCCCAGCCGCTTCATCATCGCGTTCATGGGCGAGACCACGAAGAAGTAGACGGCCCCGGCGATGAGCAGGAACTGGATCAGCGCCGTCAGGAACGCTCCGTACTTGAACGGTCCGACGGCGAGAGCGTCAAAGGATGGCTCGCCGAAGAGCGCCGCGATCGGAGCCATGATCAGGTTCTCGACAAACGAGTTGACCAGAGCGCCGAACGCGAGGCCGATCACGACACCCACTGCCAGATCGACGACGTTGCCTCTGAGTATGAAGTCCCGAAAACCCTTGAGCATCTCGGCCTCCCATGACGGTGGACGTACTCACTGTGTATGCCCGCAACGATGAAGCGGAACGCACACTGTCGTTCCCGCGAGCGGGCCGCCCGACGCAGGGCTGTCTAATGGGGTGGGCCGAGAGCCTCGGCGATTCCGAACACGAGCAGGAAGAGCACGGGCGGTGCTGCGACTGCGACAGCAACCCAGTTGAGCGGCCGTCTCTCGCCTCTTAGCACGCAGCCCACGGCAAGCGTGGTCGCAATACCAGAGAGCAGGCCGATTCCGATGATGCCGAACCTGCCGAGGTCGGGAAGGAACCAGCCGTTGATGCTTGCGAGGAAGAGCGTGCTTCCGATCGCCCCCAAGACGATGGCGGTCCACATCGCGATGCCGGCATGCTTTCGAGTCGCCATGAAGAGACCGACTCCGACGGCCAGGCCGACGAGCATGGACAGGGCTAGTTGCATGGCAAACACCCCCTAACGCTCATCTTACCGTCGCAGGGCCTGACGCTATCCGCGGTGGTGCACGACGCCGTGTTCGGCGGCCAGAGCGAAGTAGTGCTCGGCCAGTTCGGTTTCGCCGTGCTGCTCGTAGGAGCCACCGAGACTGACGAGCAGCGAACCCATGAACGTTAACGCGCGTTCGTCTGACTGACCACGCTGAAGCGCGATGATGTTCCACCGCAGCGAGCCTGCGGGATCGGGTTCGAGGTGGGCGATGTAGTGGGCAGCCATCGAGGCGTCGTACCCATCAACGGCCGCATCCCATGCCTCGCCAAAGAGCCGACGCGCGTCGTCGATCCTTCGCTCGAACTCCGCCTGAGTGCCCTGGATGCACAACTGAGCGGTGCGACTCCCCAGATCCATGATGGTGCGATCGGGTTGCGTCATGAGGCCATTTCCACCGCAGGTTCCGCCTCGTGGCTCCCCATGCTCGCTCCATCGAACAGGGCTTTGACTGACGGGCGAAGCAGCACGATGAGACTGAACACCCCGATCATGGTGCCGTAGGGAACAGTCAGGCACGACATGCCGGCTATGACGAGGCAGGCGGTGCGGTGCCTGCGATTTCGAATCCAGAACCCGGTGAGTATTGTGAGCGCCGCGATGCCTGCGACAAGCACGAACGCAACCGCCCCGACGCCGGCGAAGATCCAACCGAAGGCGTCGGGCGGGGGCGAGGAACCATCGACTGGAGCCATCGCGATCGTGATGCCGAGCACGACGTAGATCAGTGCCACGGGGGAGTAGAGCGCCATCAGGCCGCCCTGAACCCAGTAGAGCACTGGCAGCAGTCGCAGGTGTTCTTCGTCAACGATGTGCTGCCGTTCGTTCTCGGTGATCACAAATGACTCCCTTGATTCCTGTCGTCTGCGCGCCTCACCTGCGCGCCGCTGATCCACAGGATATGCGAATCAGGGGCGCGCTGGCCGAAAGTGCGCATCAGGTGCGACCTTCGGCGCAAGTCGGCGTCAGACCGCCATCTGGACCAGTTGGATGAGGTTGCCGCAGGTGTCCTCGAATACCACGATGATGGATGGACCGATGTCGGCCGGTTCACCTCGGAATACAACGCCGGCCGACTTCATCCGCTCGAAGTCGCCCTGGATGTCAGTCGTGACAAAGAGGGTGGCTGGTATCTCGGCCTCGAACAGCGCCTTCTGATACTCCCGGGCCGGCGGGAATGCCATGGGCTCCAACAGGAGCTCGACGCCTTCGGGTCCGTCGGGCGAGGTCACGGTGAGCCACCGGTAATCACCGGCCGGGACATCGGCTACCTTCTTGAATCCGAGAATCTCCGAGTAGAACTTCAAGGCGCGTTCCTGGTCCTCGACCATGAGGCTGACATATTTGATCTGCACGAGTACCTCCCGGGTCCGTCTGTTGAGATACGCGCGGACACACGCCGCGCGCTCAAAGATGATTCCACCTTCGGAGCGCTTTCACCGCTGAGAGGATGAAGCGCGGATACCCGCATCCAGTTCGTAGAGCAGCCCATCCAGGCGGCTCTTGCCTGGTTGCCGAGCGGGCATCTGCAGCAGGACCTGGCGCGCTTCCGAAGGGGCATGCTCGATCGCCCAGCGGGCCTCTGCGTCGCCGACGTCGGGACTGCTGCCGTGGTCGAGCTCAAGAGCCAGTGCGGCGTACGCCGCCGGACCCACGATGTGCTTCGTCTGATGGACGTCTGCCAACGGGTGTGTGTACGCGCTTGCCGCAGCAAGGCCGGCGGCGCGGGCGGCCGCAGCCGCGGCGGGATCATCGATCTCGCGCGCCGCGGCATGCGCCTCCATTGCGAGGCTGCGCAATTTGGCAGCGCGTTTGCCGCCGCTCGCAAACTCGCGTATGCCTTCGATGGCTGCGCGCGGGCGTGCGTCCGAGCCGCTGCATGTCTCATACAGGGGCAGCGCCCTCTCGGCGCACTCTGCGGCCCAGCCGCCTATAGCCCTGAGTTGATCGAGGGTCAGCGTGAAGTATCTAGACTCATCGTCCAACTACGTCCTCCTCGGAATGGATCGCTTCTGTCAGCCACTCGTCAGCATGACCGCCACGAAGACGACATAGGTCGCCAAAGCCGACCAGCCGAGTACCGACGCCATCCGAGCACCGCGTGGCGTCGCGGCGGCGAAGGCGGCCGCGGACAACAGGAGCCACACGAGCGCATGAAACCAGCGGAGGACGATGAACTGCAGCGTACTCGCGCCGGCGACCTTGTCGGAGGGCCACACGAACAGCCAGATCGTGGCTATCACCAGGCCGAGTATGCCCCACACGACAAACGGGATCCCAAGCATTCGTTTCGCCAGCGGTATCAGCTCCTTCTGGATTTGCGGCTGCGACACCACTGGTGGCTACGGGGTCGGCCCCGGCTCGAATAGCGTGATCTGCAGTCCATCAGGTGACTCGATCCGTGCGTTCAGGTCTCCCCAGGGAGTGAGCACCGGCGGGTGGACGAGTTTGCCGCCGTGCTCGACCAGCCGCTCGGCGGCTGCGGCGACATCCGGGACCTGGAGCGCCAGTCGAATCGCACCACCAACGGTGCGACCCACTTCGACGCCGTCCACGAACTGGGCGTACGCCTCATCGAAGACCTCGAGAGAGCCCCCGCCCATCTCCAGAAGGACTCCTCGGCCCCCTTTGTGAGTCCAGGAATCCGCCACAGGCAATCCAAGTCCCTCGCAGAAGAAGTCCACGAGCGAGGCGTACTCACGGGTGGTGAGTGCGACACGCAGATGCAACACGCCGCTCGAATCCGTCATCACGGCCCTTCTGATCGGTAGCCAGTTGTCGGTACCGCGCCGAGCTGATTCGATGGGTACGTACCCACCAACACTGGCCGAAATCAGCTACGAGCGGCGGGGGATGCGAATTGGACTGCGCCGAGGTCATCGCCTGGATCAGGTTGCAGGCATCAGCCGAGGAGCGCGATGGACTCGTGCGCTACGGGATACCGAACGAACACGCGGTCGGAGTCCCGATGCGCACTCTGAAGGCGATGGGTAAGCAGCTCGGCACGTCTCATGAGCTCGCCGCAGGACTCTGGGAATCGGGCCTGTACGAGGCGCGAACGCTCGCGGCGTTCGTCGATGACCCGAGCGAGGTCACCGCAGAGCAGATGGAACGTTGGGCCCATAACTTCGACTCATGGGCGATTTGCGACACTGTCTGTTTCCACCTCTTCGACAAGGCCCAGTTCGCCTGGGAGAAGGTCGAGGACTGGGCGCTCGCGTCCGACGAGTTCGTTCGGCGGGCGAGTTATGCCCTGATATGGGCGCTGTCCGTGCACGACAAGACCGCGAGCGACGCGCAGTTCTTGGGAGCTTTGGCGCTGATTGAAGAGGCCGAGCCTGATACGCGGCCCTTGGTCAGGAAGGCCATGGACATGGCGCTGCGGGCGACGGGGAAGCGCAACGACGCGCTCAGAGGAGCGGCGATCGGGGTTGCCGCGAGAATGGCCGGGTCCGACGACAAGGATCGCGCGTGGATCGGAAAGCACGCACTGCGCGAGCTGGAACGCCTGGACGTGCCACCCGGATGATGCCCTCACGCGCTATCCGTAGGTCTGCATCATGCGTGCGTATGCATCGGCCACGAGCGCCTCGAGTACTCCGAGGTCGACATCTTCGAGTCGCTTGACGTAGATGCAGCCCTTGCCGGTCGTGTGCTTGCCGAGTTTGGCGAGCAACCCCGAAAGCTCATCGAGCTCCAGCCCGAGATAGATGGTGATGGCGGCCTTGCGAGAGGCGAATCCAACCGGGTACCAGTCGCCTTCTTGGCCGCTTGAGGACTTGTAGTGGTAGGTGCCGAAACCGACGGCGCCCGAACTCCACACCTCCGGATCGACCCCGGTCGCGCTCTTCATGATGCCGAGCAGGGTCAGGCAATCCCGCCGTCTCGCCTCGTCGGTGATGTCGTTGATGAACTCCTCAGCAGTGGTGGCTGTGCGATGTGTCTTGAGTTCCGCCATGTTGACTCCCTCGCATCGAATGCTCTGGTGCTTCGTACCCGCTGAGGGGCCCAGCCGACCCGCCGCCTAGAGTGCGCGCATCCGATTGTTGCGCGGGTTGTGTTCGAGTTCCGCCAGTCCAAGCGCCTCGAGCAGCGGCGGCATGTACATCCCGAAGCGCCCTCGCAGGCCCTTCTTGAGTCCATACCAGCCACCAACGGGATTGTCGGCCGAACGGCCCCATGCCTCGACGGTGCCTTCCGCGGCAGGCTTCTGTTCGTCAGCGCTGCCGAGAAGGACCCAGCCGCCGCGCTCCTTGAGCATCGCGTACAGATCGTCGATCGCGCGCAGCTGGTAGCCGAGAACCGTCTTTCCGACGACACACACAAGGGCTGGCGGGTCCGCGCTCTCGTCGCGATACATCTGATACTCCGACGATCCGCTCGGAGTGGTCAGCACCCAGGGGTCCTCACGGGTTCCGGAGCCTTTGACATTCGCCGTGGACATTCGCCACCTCCATCAGGTCTGTGGCCGGGCGTGGCCCGGTGCATGATTCTTTCCCTGATGCGACGAAGAGCTCGCCGGTGGATGGTGGGGCGGCTATGCGGCACCCTCCGCCGTGAGCGTATGCGCCTCACGAAGAGCGACCTGCCTGCCTGCGACCGCGAACGCGATGAGCAGGGCGCCGGTGATCCATGCTCCTGCCGGGAAGATCGGCGGCGCATACAACGCAAGCGCCAGTCCCGCGGATACCAGAACGGCGCACAGCACCGCGAACATACGCATGCCGTAGAGGAAGACGAACGGCAGGTAGTGCGCGCCAAGGACGATCATGAACGCCGGGAAGAACCAGTCCAGCCGATACAGTCCCGCCGCGCCAACAACCGGAAGCGAGAGCGGCAGGGTGAACGCCACCTGCATCGCAAGGCCGTTCAGGGGGTTGCCGGGCGTGATGGCCATCGGGTGGCGTATCGCCGCGAGCCCCAGTCGGGTGAGCGGGAAGATGAACATGCCGCCCAGGATCACGAGGATGATCGAGGCTCTCGGCGTGCCCCAGGTGGCCACGGCGGCGGTCACGAGCCACAAGACGCCAGAAACGAGTTGCCCCATGAATCCGCCGATGTAGGCCTGGCGGATCTCCCGCTGAGCTTCCGTTATGAGCATGAACTCCCCTTGGTCCGGCAATCGGTGTCGCGTCTGCGCGCCCGCTGACGTACAGGATAGGACGACTCCGGTTGCCCTGCGAACCCCTCAGGACTGGACTTGCGCCGTTGCTACTCTGTGTTACTATGTACCAGTAGCTAGTAATGCTCAGTAGTCCGAGGAGGTGTTCCGTGGGCAAGCAGATGACCGAGATGCTCAAGGGCACGTTGGAGGGCATCGTCCTCGCGATCTTATCGGCGCGGCCCGCGTATGGGTACGAGATCACCGCACGGCTACGGGAGATGGGTTTCTCGGACATAGCCGAGGGGACCGTCTACGCGCTGCTCGTCAGGATCGAGCTGAGAGGCCTCGTGGACGTCGAGAAGCACCCCTCGGAGAAGGGACCTCCTCGGAAGGTGTACTCCATCAACACCGAAGGCCGGGAGTACCTCGGGGAGTTCTGGACGACCTGGAGCTTCCTTGCAGATCAAATAGCGCAGCTCCGAGAAGGAGGCAGATAGAAATGTCTGACGCAGAAAAGAGCGGATTCATCTCGAAGGTGATCGGCGACAAGCGGCGGTGGCGGGAGTACAAGGCGCGTGTGAAGCAGCTCCCCCCGAACTACCGCGCGGCGGTCGAGGGAATCGAGCGATACCTGATGTACTTCGGCTCCCTGGAGGCGGACAGCGCGGGCTCGCTGTTCGAGGACGTCGCCGACCTCTTCGAGCAGGCCGCGGCTGACGGAACGCCCATTCGCGACATCGTGGGCGAGGACCCGGTGGAGTTCGTGGACGCGTTGGTCCGGAACTACACGAAGGGCGGCTACGTCGACAAGGAGCGGCAGCGGCTGATCGACGCCATCGATCGCGCCGAGCGCGGCGACGTCTAGAAGAGAACGGACACTGCGATGATGACCAACAACGCTCAGGCGGCAGCGATCCGCGTGCAGGGCCTGGAGAAGTCGTACAAGGAGCTGAAGGTGCTGCGCGGCGTGGACTTCGACGTGGCGAGGGGCAGTATCTTCGCCCTGCTCGGCGCTAACGGGGCGGGGAAGACGACGGTGGTGCGAATCCTGTCCACGCTGCTCAAGGCGGACTCGGGGAGTGCCAGCGTGGCCGGCTTCGATGTCGCTACGCAGGCTTCTGAGGTGCGCGAGTCCATCAGCCTGACCGGACAGTTCGCCGCCGTCGACGAGATCCTCAGCGGTCGGGAGAATCTCGTGCTGATCGCCCGGCTTCGCCATCTTGAGGATCCCGGGGCGATAGCGGACGACCTGCTCGATCGCTTCTCGCTGACCGATGCGGCCGCGCGGAAGGTGTCGACGTACTCGGGCGGCATGCGCCGTCGGCTCGACATCGCGATGAGCCTTATCGGGAACCCGAAGATCATCTTCCTTGACGAGCCAACGACCGGTCTCGATCCTCAGGCGCGCATCGAGGTGTGGCAGACCGTCAAGGGACTCGCCGAGCACGGCACGACTGTGCTGCTGACGACGCAGGATCTCGACGAGGCCGAGCAACTCGCCGACCGGATCGCGATTCTTCGAGACGGCCGGATCATCGTGAACGACACCCTCGCCGAACTCAAACTGCTGCTCCCGCCCGCCAAGGTCGAGTACGTCGAGAAGCAGCCGACCCTCGAGGATGTGTTCCTCGCCGTCGTCGGTGCCGGCGACACGGACGAGTAAGGAGCAACGATGTTCACCCACTTCTTTGGCGATACAGCCATCCTGACGGGACGATCCCTGCGGCACATCACGCGCAGCCTGGACACCATCATCACCACCACGATCATGCCGATCGCCTTCTTGCTGCTGTTCGTCTTCGTGTTTGGCGGCGCGATCGAGTCAGGCTCGGATTCGTACGTGAACTACCTGCTGCCCGGCATCCTGCTCATCACGGTCGCATCGGGCGTTTCCTACACCGCATTCCGGCTCTTCCTGGACATGCAGAGCGGGATCTTCGAGCGGTTTCACTCCATGCCTATCGCACGGTCAGCAGTACTGTGGGCGCACGTACTGACATCGCTCGTCGCGAACATGATGTCGCTCGTGGTCGTCGTGCTCGCCGCCGTCCTCATAGGCTTTCGCTCAGACGCGGGAGTACTGGCGTGGCTTGCGGTCGCCGGCATCCTGGCCCTGTTCACCCTGGCGTTGACGTGGCTGGCCGTCATTCCGGGCCTCACAGCCAAGACCGTGGACGGCGCGAGCGCGTTCTCCTACCCGCTCATCTTCCTGCCGTTCGTCAGCTCGGCGTTCGTGCCCACCGAGACCATGCCCGGACCGCTGCGCGCCTTCGCCGACAACCAGCCGGTGACGTCGATCGTCAACGCCATCCGCGACCTGTTCACGGGACAGCCGGTCGGTACCGATATCTGGATCGCGCTCGCTTGGTGTGTCGGCCTGCTGGTCATCGCGTACGTCTTTGCGATGGGCATCTACCGGCGAAGAATCTCCTAGCGGCAGCCGCTTACAGCCGCTCTATGCATGCGGCGATCGCGGCGGTCGGCTGCGCCACCGTGTTCAGGAACTCCACGTCACGCACGTCGAGCACTCGCCACCCGGTTTCTGCGTTGAACCGGCGGTGAATCTCGTCATGGGTGACCGCCCGCGGGACGTTGTCGATCGGGAACTCGACCGCGAACTCGTGTATGTAGTAGCGGCCACCGGAGCTCAACGTCCGCCCGAGGTCCTCGATGAAGCGGTCGGTTTCAGCGGGGTCGAGCAGGTGGAGGAACCCGGAGTCCACCACCGCGCCGATCTCCACTCCAAGGGCCGAGGGGCGGTTGGCATCGGCTACCTGGAAGGTCAGCAGCTCCGCGACTTGGGGTGCAAGCGCGGATGCCTTCTCGCGCGCCTGCGCTACGGCGCTCTCGACGAACTCGACGCCGAGAACCCTGTGGCCTAAGCGAGCGAGATGGATCGCAAGGTCGCCCGTCGCGCTTCCGAGGTCGAGTACGGTCCCGCTCGGCGGGAAGTCCTCGAGCAGCTGAGCCATCGCAGGCTGAGCGCCGCCGACCTCCCAAGGAGCCGCGTTGTTGTAGACCGCGCCGAAGAACGCCAGGGGATCTTCTCCGAACCTGCCCATGCAAACCTCCGAGATGTCAGAAGTGCCTTCCCACGTGCCTGTCAGCAGTCGAACGCCGACCAGCAGATGTTATTCCTTAGCCGCTGATCATCAAGGACCAGTTCCCGAATCTCCCGGGGAAGCTGTTCGCGCTGCCAGCGGCACTCAACCCGTCCGGCGTCCTCGGCTGCATCTCCCGACGCGGTCGCCCGTGCCGCCTTGACCGCGTATGCAGCAGCACCCAACTCGTGCGCGGCCACGTGCGCGACCGCAGACGCCTGGCCGGCGGCGTATGCGGCCCACCGAGCAGCGCCCTTCAGCTCCCGCGCCGCAGCCTGAGCGCCGCCAGCCGCCGTGCGGGCCTGAGACATCGTGATCTCGCCGCGCGCCCACGCCCGAGCCTGCTCAATCGCGTGACGAGGACGCGGATCCGAGGGCTGCTCGGACTCGAAGAAGGGGAGAACGTGCTCCGCGCACGAGGCTGCCCAGAGCGCCAGGAGCTTGTGGTCGGCGTCTGTCAGTGTTCCCCCGCGGCGGATGGTTATGAAGCGGGGGTCGCGTTCTTTGGGGAGGATCACGGTCGCACCCGTCTCGAATTCACTCGGCGTCGAGGTAGTCCTGCACCAGCTCGGCCAATAGCATTCCCCCGCGCCGGTTCAGGTGGATGCCGTCAACGTGATATCGCCACCCATTCCGCTCGCCGATCTCGTCGAGTTCGCGACCGAGCGCGTGCTGGCGAAACAGGTTCACGTAGTAGTGGCTGAAGCTGAGGCCCGTGGCCGCCTTGCCCGGATGGTCAGCGATCAGGTCCCGCATGGTCTCGTACAGCGGCAGATACGCCGCGTCGTACCGCGACGCCAGGGCGCGGGTCTTCTCGGCGTACTCCGCGAAGCGGAGGTTCAGTTCGTGCTGAACGGGATCGGCCGAGTTAGGGGCCTCGCCCATCGGGGCAGCGGAGACCAATGCGATCTTCGCCTTCGTCTTCTCGGACAGTTGGCTGACGATGGTCTCGAGGTTCTCTTCGAACCACTCGGGTGACGGGTCACGAGGGAGCCGCTTCTGGGCGGTGAGCAGCCGGCGCACATTCTCGAGGACGAGGCACATGATGTCGTTCGAGCCCAGCGCTACGATCACGACGTCGGGATCAGCCTCGATCACGGACGGCAGGCGCTGAAGCGCGGAGTACGTCGGGTCGCCATCCACTCCAAAGTTCCGCAGGTCGAACCTGTGGTTCCGAGGACGCGCCTGGAGCTCGGTGATCCAGTCGAAACCGCCCACCCCTCTAGTGATGCTGTCGCCGAGACAGACCACGACGGTCGGGGTAGCGGCCATTCCGGTGTCTTGCGTGAGAGAGTCACTAGTCCTCGATGACATCAAGCCCCTGCTCCCGCAGCTGAGCCAGGTGGTCGAGCATCTGCCGAAGCAACTCGGGGCTGTGCCCCTCCCAGTCCTCGACCTCGCTGACGACCCGCAGCGAATCTCTGGTGCGGTAGGACTGAGTGGGATTGCCGGGGAATCGCTTGTTGGTGACGTTGGGGTCGTCTTCGAAGGGGCCCAGGGGTTCGACGACGTAGATGCGACCCCGCCCGCTGTCCCCGGCCAAGGCCGTCGCGAGTTCCGCCCCCCAGGCGGCGGTGTCGACCAGCGCGGTGAAGTAGATGTTGTTCGAGACCCTACCTTCCTGGAAGTTCGAACCGAACCCGGGGACAAGCTCGTCTCCCGGGCTCAGCACGGACTTCGTCCCGTGGTAGAAGGGTCCGCTTACGTGGTCGTAATGCTCGAATGTGACCGGTACCCACTCTTGGTCGCTCACTTGTAGGTGCTCCTTACGTGCGCAGAATCTTCTCCATCGCCTTGCCCTTTGCGAGCTCGTCGATCAGTGGCGAACACGCGATGCTCGGTCATCGTGATCCCTCTCCTGGGCACCTATGTCCTTCGCGGTGACTTCGACTTCTCCAGATTGCGATCCACGGCAGCGCGGATCAGATCCTTGAGCGCACCCTCGTCGACCGTTTCGCCTTCCCGAAGGTCGACGATGAGCGTCTTGTTGCCTTCCGTGACGGCGGTCAGGATCTTGTGGGGATCAGGCAGGCTGCCGCCCGACGGGAAGTTCAGCCTGACCGACCCCTTCAGGATGTTCGCGGTACAGACGATTCCCTCGTGTTCGAAGACGGGCGCGCCCATCGGATTGCTGGGTCGTCGCCACTTCACTTCCTCAACGATATCGGGGTCTGCGTCGTGGATGACACGACGAAACTCAGCCAAGGTCGCCCCGCGCCAGTCGGGTGTCTGCTCGATCATCTCGTCGATGAGTCCGTTTCGGTTCGCCATTCTCGGCCTCCTATGCGCCTATCGTCCCGGTCTCGAGTTGCCCGACCGGTTCGTAGGTTGCGATGATCACGCCCGTTGCCGAGACCTTCGTGTCGACGAGCCGCAGGCTTCTCGGCCGAGTTCCCTCGGCAAACAGCCTCTTGCCGCTCCCGACCGTCACCGGGAATGTCCACACGAGCATCCTGTCGATCAGGTCATGGGCGAGAAGCGTCTGTATGAGATTGCCGCTGCCGTGCACCCACAGGCCCGGACCCGGCTGCGCTTTGAGTTCCTCGAACTGGGGCACCACATCACCGGTGATGAGTCGTGAGTTGTGCCAGGCCAGTTCGATCGGCTCACGCGACACGACGTGCTTGACCGTGCGGTTGAACGGCACTGCCACCTCCTGGTCGACCGTCGCAGTCGGCCAGTACCCGGCGAAGATGTCGTAGGTTCGACGTCCGAGCAGCAGCTCGAAAGGCTGACCCATGATTCCGTCCATGGTGCTGCCCATAACGTCGTCCCAGAGGCCGCCTGCGGCCCATCCGCCATGGACGAAGCCGCCGGACTCGTCCTCCTCCGGTCCACCCGGGGCCTGCATGACCCCGTCGAGTGTCACGAAGGTCGTGGTGATGATCTTGCGCATTCCGCACTCCCTCGAACTCGAACGCCGTCCCTCTGAGTACCGAATACCCAGACCTAACCCTCCAGCGAAAGACCGCCGGAACCTAGCCTGGGAAGTCGTTGAAGATTCGGCGGTGTCGATCGAGCGCAATGTTGTACTTGAGCTCCGCATCTCGGAAGTCACGCATTCGGTCTGCGCGTTCTGTTTCCGTGGACGCCGAGCGAAGCGCCTCGCGGGCCTCGTTCATCTCGCGCAGCAGATCGACCTCCTCCGGGACATAGCCGGAGTTGCTCAGAATGGTGACGGCGGATCGCATTGCCGGAGGGACTCCCGAGGTGTTGTCCGGCGGCAGCGGCTTGCCCGAACCCGGCAAGTCATCGAGTTCCCCAGCGCGCTGAGCAGCAGCGATTCGCTGCTCAGCTAGATTCTTCATCCAGTCCACCGGTCACCTCCACCTCGGGCGAACGCGGTCAGAGCCCCAGCGCCCGGCGCTTCTCGGCAATGGTAATCACGTGAGACTCAAGATGATCCACCGCGTGATCGAAGATCTCGAGCAGTGTCTGCTCGCCGTTCTCGGAGTGTGTTGCCATGCGTTGCCACGCCTCCTGTGACAGACGCTCAAGGTCCGCCGCCATCTGCTCGCGTTGCACCTCGAGGAGGCGCAGGTCGAGTCCCAGGTCCCGATCGTGGTAGCGCAGCGGCGACGGATAGCTCGCGGACTCTATGCCGATCAGCACCGGCCCGTCGGTCGCGATGGTGCGCTTGATCCGATCACACATGAATTGATCCGAGTCGACGATGTGGCACAGCACCTCAAGTGAGCTCATCTTGCCGGGGATGGGTCGCTCCCTGAGCGCTGCGGCGTCCATGCCTGCGACGGCCTCGCGAAGAAGCGCGGGGCCATGGCGATAGTCGCGGAGAAGCTGCTGTGCATCACGGCCTGCAATCATTGCTGCCTCCAAGTGCGCCGACTGGCGCGGGATCCGGTCCTGCTTACTTCACCCATTCTGGCGCAGGATTTTGTCCATTGCCCGTCCCTTTGCGAGTTCGTCAATAAGCTTGTCCAAGTAGCGGATCTTCCGCATCAACGGATCTTCGACTTCTTCGACCCGAACACCGCACACGACACCCGTAATCAGCGAGCTGTTGGGATTCATGGCCGGTGCCTGCGCGAAGAAGGTAGCGAAATCGCTCCGCTGATCGATCTGCCGCTGCAGCCCGTCCTCGTCATATCCGGTCAGCCAGAAGATGATCTGGTCAACGTCGTCCTTGGTACGGCCCTTCCTCTCCGCCTTCTGAACGTACAGCGGATAGACCTTTGCGAAATCCATTGCGAACACGCGATGCTCGGTCACGGTGATCCTTTCGTGCTTACGGTTCGAAATGCGACAGGACAAGCAGCGCGACGGTCACTATCGACATCACATCCATCTCAAGCAATCGCGTCATCATCCGACTCGCCGATAGCTCATGTAGACGGTGCCGTTCTCGAACCGGCGCTGGTCGACGAGCTGTAAGTCGAGCCGAATTCCGTCCGGCAGACAGCGCGCACCCCCGCCCACGGCGACGGGCACGACGAGCAACTGATACTCATCGACCAGACCGGCTGCGATCGCGTGAGCCGCCAGAGTGGGTCCACCGATCGAGATGTCCCCCGCAAGCTCTTCCTTCATCCGTCGGACGGCGTCGGGTTCAAATGTGCGCTCGATCCGGGTGCGAGCGGTATCCACCGAGTCCAGGGTCGTGGAGTAGACGACCTTATCGGACGCGCGCCAAAGCTCGCCGAACTCCACTATGTAGGCCGGCTCGTCGCCGTGAGTGCCGAGCGTCTCCCACGCCGACATAACCTGATACATCCGTCTTCCGAGGAGGTTCATGCAGATCGGACGCTGCAGTTGGTTGGCGAATGTGTGCACTGACTCGTCAGGCGCCGCCCAGTCAAACCCGCCCGCCGCGTCTGCGACGTAGCCATCCAAGGACTGAATCGCCGAGTAGATCAGCTTGCCCATCGCGTCCCCTTCCTGACTCCAGCACGCGGTCAGCGTGTTGGGCGAGCCCCTAGCGCCAGAACTGCCACCACGACTTGTCTGACGGCGTCTTCGATGGCGGAGTGGGCACTACCGCCGACGGGGCAGGCCACTCGCTGTCGAGCACGTGACGGATCTGATCGACGGTGGCGCGCCAACTCGCCGAATCACCCGATTCCTCCCACAACTCCGTGAGTTCTGAGTCCTCAGAGACGACGGCATCTAGCGCGCTTAGCGCGTCTGTCTTCAGCTCGCGGACGTCAAGATGCCTGTGCGAGTTCACCCAACTCGCCACCTCATCAGGGACACCCACCGATTCGCCGACAAAGGCCGTCAGCACAGCGGCAGCCGCGATCGCGATCTCACCTTCCGGCGCCTCGACGTAACTGGCTTGTGGGTCGAGTGCTGCCTTGAGGACCTCGATGCTGTCGCTCTCTTCGAGCTCCCACGCCCAGTCGGACGCCCCATCATTATCGAACGGTCCAACGTCCCACGTTCCCACTGCGGTCCTCCGGGTTGATGTCACAGCAGTGCGTCCAGTGTCCTCGGCATGTGAAGACGCCCGAGCGCTTTCAGGTTCGATTCTACATTCTGGCGTACCTCGAAATGCTCATTTTGGGCATCTGACGTCGCCTGACTACTCCGGACGGAGCACAACATCAAAGGTCGCTTGCGATCGCCCTTCGGGGTGGTAGCTGTTCTGCGCGATGCCGACGTACCCGGGGGCGGTGATCCGCATATGGATGTGTTCTGGCGGATCGCACTGGAACCTATAGCGACCGGACCGGTCCGTCACGACGGTGGCCCGCGCCTCGTCCGGATGCCCTCGGTCTGCGTACTCCGGCCACAGTTCGAGTCTCGCTCCGCCGATGGGGGAGCCATCGCGACTTGAAACCACGCTGCCGGTGAGTACGTGCCCCGTACCGACGACGGAGCGGACTGGTGCTCCCGGCTCATATGACGGGCTCAGCCCGTCGTCGCGGGTAGGTTCCAGTACATTACCCTCTGCACTACGCTGGGACTGGCTGTCGCTCGGGGACTTCGTCACATCAGTTGGGGCGCTGGGGGCGCACCCCGAGGCGAGGACAGGCAACACGCTGACTGTCGCCACCATCAGCAGTGCACAAAGACGACCGCCCATCTCGCTTCCTCCGATTGTCGCCATCCCTGTCAGGTGCCCGCAGCGTCCGCTCCGACATCCACAGTGCTGACGTCAGGGGCGGTGGCTAGGACCACCGCCAGACAGCCTAGACACACGGTCCACAGCAGACCTCCAGCCGTGACCGGAAGGTCGCCGAGAAGCATCAGGCCCGTAGCCGCTTCGATGGACGCGATTGCGACCTGAGCGACGAATAGCCACGCGAGCCAGTCGGGGATTCGCGACCACTTCAGGAACGCGATCGCAAGGCATACGCCAGCGGCAACGTGGACAAACTCCATAGCCAGGTCGAGTGGTTGCTGGAAGGGACGCCCAGATACTAAGGCGTTCCAAAGTTCTGAGTAGACGTTGTAGCCGAGCCTCAGTGCAATCGATGCCGCGATGAGGGTGGACGGCCCTCGATCCTGACGAGCTATCCACCACAAGCGGATGAGGATCCAGTAGATAAGTGCCATCGCGCCGACGCCGAACACAACGTTGTACATGACCGGATAGTCGCGAATGAGAGCATCATGCGGCGCGAGCACGGCTGCGATGCCGATCAGGGCGAGTATGGCAGCGGCTGCCGAGACGTCCCACGGGCGGGTCTTGAGTTCGGTTCGCAACGGTCCTCCTCGTTGGAGTGTCTAGTGGCCTGGCGCATTGGCAACGCGCAGCTCGTCGCCGCTCGACAGAATCTCAGCAAACCGGCTCGTAAAGCGAGCAGCCGGCGCGCCGTCGACGACTTCGTGGTTGAACGTCAGAGTGAGGCAGAGGTGCTCACGCTCCTGCACCGAACCATCCACGAGCGTGAGTCGTGTGGCGATCGAGCCGACTGAGACGGTGATGGTCGAGCTTGCTAGCGGAACGAGCCACATGGGCACCGCTCCGAACATGCCGACCGAGGTCACGCCGACGACGCCGTACTGCATCCACACGCCGACATCACGATACGCGAGTCTGGTCACCGCCCGGAGCAGGAACCCCGGTATGAACCGGGTCCATGCGGTGCCCATGGCCGAGCCAACAGGTTCGTCAGTCCGACTCTGAGCGGCGCGCAACTCGTCGTGCACCTGGCGATACGTCTTCCGATTGATCGCTTGGATCGCGATTGGCTCCGGAACGCTCTCGCCGTCGATCTGGCGTTCGAACGCCACGCTCACGGTCACGTCGTCGAGCACGATCAGGTGGCGCCCGCTGCGGAATGCGTTGAGCTCAGGAAAGTCGGCGAGTGCCCGGGCAATGCAGGTCACAACGTACGCCGTGAGGGACAACCCCTCGCCAGTCCGGGTGCGGTGCTCGGCCATCACTTGCCGAGCGGGGGTTATGTCCACCTCGGTAACCAAGTGGATCATGCTCTTCTCCCGGGCAACCGCCGAGTTGGCCGCGACAGCCTGTCGGTTGCTGCTGAACGGCTCGAGCTTGTACCCTGACCGATCGCCCACGGGTCGCCCCCTCTGATGCCCCCACTGTGTCTACCGTCCTGGCTCTTCACCCGCGCGCCCGCTGGCTTTCAGGATATGACAACTTCAGGCGCGATGGGTGGAGGCGTTCGCTGGATTGCATAGGGAGCGGCTAGTCGAGTTGAGCATGGCACCTGGAGCACTGCGGCGCGTCATGACATTCGAAGCAGGACATCGTGCCGCTCTCGCGGATGGAGAACTTGTGGCCCGAGGTGAGCCACGGCCAGCCAGAGTCGTTTGGGTGGGGGCCGGCCTCCAGGTCGATTGCTGTGGACGTGCTGAGGGCTGCGCCTGCGGCTGGCTGCTGCTTGGTGATCACGTGCGTACCGTTGTAGAGCTCGCGAAGTGGAATACTGCGCGCTCCGACAGACACCGTCTCATCGTGTGCAGGCACCTGCGTTCCCGCGATATACGTAGCCTCCTCTGACCACTGCGCTTCGTAGCCTGGGAAGGTCACCGTCGGCTCGAAATCGGTGTCACCGAAGACGACGGACGCCTCCTCAAGGGTGGTACCGATGAGCGCGGGCATAGTCGTCAGACGTGAAGAGGGCTGGGCGCCAGGGGCTGGCTCCTGAGAATCCGTAGTGCGCTCGATGCTCGTGCAACCAGCCAATAGGAGAAGCGTCGTCAGCAACACCGCCGCTGCCAGTCGCACCATGTGGCCCCCATGATTCCGATCGCCCTAACGTCTGTGGGCATGAGCTGGTGCCCGATGACTCTCATGGTAGCCGAGGACTCGCTAAGTCGGCTCGATGCGCCTGTTCGCCGGCACTGCGGGAGGGCGGCCCACGCTGGGTATCGTAGTAGTGATTTCTCAATCGAGATGGGGGTAATGCGAAATGGCGAAGTATGTGGACGGATTCGTGCTTGTAGTCCCTGATGACAAGACTGAAGAGTACAAGAAGATGGCAGAGGGCGGTCGTGACTCCTGGATGAAACATGGGGCGCTGGCGTATTACGAATGCCGAGGTGACGACCTAGCCCCCCAGGAAATGGGTGACGAGAAGTCCCGCGCGTTTCCAGACATGGCCGGGGCCCGGGCCGATCAGACCGTGTGGTTCTCCTTCATCATTTTCGAATCCAAAGAGCATCGCGATGAGGTGAATGCCAAGGTGATGAAGGAGATGGGGGAGACGGCGGAAGAATATGCGGATGCTGTCGTGCCCTTCGACATGAAGCAAATGGCCTATGGAGGCTTCCAGGTCGAAGTCGAAGGATAGGCGTCGAAACGCAGAAGCGCGTACGGCGGTGATTCCCGGCGACCCGGGCGTCAGGTTGATGCGCTTGATGGACGGCTAAGCGGCTTGCGCATCGCCACCCGGCTCGAACGTTCCAGGCCCATCGCGGTCTCATCCGAGAGCCGTTGAAGGAGATCCGCGTCGAGTTCCTGCTCCGGTATCACCTCGAAGCCGACGCGAGCATAGAAGGGCGCATTCCACGGCACGTCGCGGAAGGTGGTCAGCGTCATCTCGGTGCAGTCGCTGTTTCGCGCATAGTCCTCGACCGCTGCGACGAGCGCTGACCCTATTCCCTTGCGGCCGTGCTCAGGACGCACATCAAGTTCGTCGAGGTGTACGCGCTGCTCGCGAATGCTGGCTACGGCGAATCCAACCGGAGCACCTGCCGGATCAAGCGCCACCCAGAGCAGGCCCGCCCGTTGTGCTGTCGCCAGGCTGTCCGACGAGGCGACATGCGAAAGCACGGATTCCGGCAGCGAATCACCGAACCTGGTGGCTGCAGCGCATTCGATGGCGGGTAGCTGGTCGACATGATCGGGGCCGGCCAACCGAACAACATAGTCGGCGTTCACTGGGCGGCCTCCGTCCGTCTGACATCCTTGTGCCTGAACACTCGCCTCGCGCTCAGGTCGATTCCGCATTCTGGCGTCCTGCTCGATGCCGTGCCGTAACCATCGCCGTACTGGCTAGTCACTGCCGTCGAGTGCTGGCCACGACGATAGGGCCACGATCCAGAGAAGCAGACACACACCAATCGCGGGGAGAAGAGCCAGAGCGACCATGAGCAGCGTCTTCTTCTCGCCAGAGAATCCCATGCGCGTGAGGATCTTCCAGACGGGAATCAGGACGACCGCCGCCATCGCTGCGACAATCACCAACTCAACAGGTCCGATTCCTGACAACCCCATGCTCCAGCTCCTCTATTTGCCGCGCCTAACGGCGCTCCTCTGGCTCACAGGATATGACAACTTCATGCGGTTCGGATGGAAGCGCTTGTTGGGTGGCCCGGCACAGCGCTGCTCCCAGAACTCGGGATGGACCTCCCGCTCAAAGGCGATCAGCCGATCGTGAGGACATAGACGCCGGCGACTGCGGCGGTGAGCACAAGGACTTGCGAGGGCCTCGGACACGGCTTCCTTTCGGGTTGTCCACCTGACGTCTCTGGGCATGAGCGGTCGCGCACGTGTTGTCTGGTCGATTCTACCTGTTGGCGCTCTGCTCGATGCCCTTGTTCGCCAGCTCGCGCTCTGGCAAGTGGGTACGTTCTTCTCTACGACGACAGAGAGGGGCCACCGCCGTGACAATGGCCAATGATCTCTTGCAGGGCTGGCGCGACAGCTACACAGTGCACCGCGTCTTCGGTGATCCGGTTGACAAGGACGATGTGACTGTCATTCCTGTGGCGATGATCGCGGGGGGCGGTGGAGGGGGCAACGCCACGTCGGAAGTCGACGGCGAAGTAGAGGGCTCGGGCAGCGGCTTTGGTGGGATGGCCCGGCCAGCCGGGGTGTACGTGATACGCGCTGATAGCGTTGAGTGGCAACCAGCCGTCGATGTTACGAGGCTCGGCATGGCTGGCATCGCGCTAGCCGCACTCATCACCGTGACGGTGGGCGTGGCGATACGGCGATGCCGGCGATAGGCGGCTCACGGTCGAGCAACACGCCCACGCCCCTCCAGGTCGACTCTACGTCCTGGAGCTCAGCTCGATGCCCTTGCTAGACGCCAGCACCGCGGCGCAGACGCACGATCGATCCGCTAATGGCAACCACGTCGAACGGCCACGACCGCCCCAACCACTGAGTGACGAATGCTGCAAGCTCGGTCTCCGCGCTCGCGAAGTCCCCGTCACCACGGGCCCAGAACCAGATATCCGCCTCGGTCTGCTCCAGCTCAGGCGGGTCGACGTAGACACAGCCGAGAAGCCTGGTCTCGTCGAGGCTCATCACGGCGTAGTTGAAAGACGAGCGCAGCTGCGCTTCCTTCTGGTGCCACGCAAGGTCGATTATGTCTTGCTCAAGAGTGAGATCCGCAGCCGGCCAGCCCCACATGCCCCCGAAGCGGTTCCACAGATGCTCGCGATTAGACATCACCGCGTCGTAGTCCTTAAAGGCATCGTGAATCGTGATCGGCCGAACACGGAAACTTGCGGTCTCGCTCGGACCGGGCGGTTCGAATTCCGCGGGCAGGAAAGGCATGGAGGACTCCTATGTGTCTAGCGCCCTTGGGCATGCGCAGGTTGAGTTAAGGCCGTGGCTCCGGAATGAATGCGTAGGCTCGAACGTGGTCGATGCGCCAGCCTTCAGAGGTCCTCACGAGAACATCGGTGAAGCCGTGCCGAAGGGGCACCGGGCCCACTCCGAAGTCTGAGATGACAGCTTCTGCATCGACCACTGCCACGTCGGACGTGACGAAATGGACGGCCCGTATTTGCGACGAATGCTGAGCTCCTTTCGCCGCGCCGTCAAAGAGCTCCGTGAATGAAGTTTCGACCGCATCGCGCCCGATGAGCACCTCACCGTAGGGATTGATGATGACAACCCGGTCCGTGAGGAGCTGCAGCAGCGATGCGAGATCGCCGGCATTCCAGGCAGCGTCATATGCGGCCTCGACGGCCCGGACAGCGGCGTCGTCTGCCGCCGTCAATTCCCTCAGCTCGGGAGCCATGTCCGGAAGCCTCCTTCAAACCGCTCAGGTGGGCTTAACGCCTTTGGGCGTACTGCGGCGCAGGCGCCCTCTGGTCAGTCCTACCCTCTGGCGCTCGGCTCGATGCCCTTGTTAGCTCGGCCGAGCAGCTGTGTAGCGCACGCCTTCGATACCCTCGAAGTGAGAGTCTTGTGTCCACAGCGTAGCCTCGTGCGCGCGAGCGGTCGACAGCATGATCGCGTCCGCGAGAGGCAGTCCAAGATCGACACTGAGTGCCGCTGCGTCGATTGCCGAGGCCGCGTCAAAGTCGACGATTCTGCCTTGTTGCATGAGGGCCACGACCTGCAGCGCGTCACCTTCGTCGCGCTGCTGCAGTACTCGCTTGAACACCTCGTACACACTGATGGCGGGGACGACGAGCGAGTCGGTGTCATTAAGCGCCGACGCGAAGAAGTCGGCGTTGGGTCCTGAAGCCAGGTATTCCAGCCATCCGCACGAATCGACGACGTTCACACGCGGTCATCCTCACGGGGCACCGAGGTGTCGATGCCAGCGAGGAAGCCGCGCATGCTCGCAATCGAGCGAACAGGCATGAACTCGACGCGGTCGCCGTACTCGACAACCTGTACTTGCTGACCGGGATGCAGGTCGAGACGCTCGCGGATCCGCTTAGGGATGACGACCTGGAATTTGGGCGAGATGGTGACGGTAGTCATGATGCACTCCATATCGATAACGTCCGCGTACAACGAACAGTATATCGATACCCGTCTGGTAGGACAATGCCGCATGCTCGGGCTAACGTGGTTGCGCATGTGCAGACGCGCACACCCCTTGCTGGTCCGGCGCTCAGCTCGATGCCCTTGTTAGACACACGCTGGCGGACACGCCCCGTCAATCTCGCTGACTATGGACTGCAACAGCAACTCGACAGACGCGGTGCCATAGTCCGACTCGCAGAAGCCCATACACACCGTAAGAGCATTGCGGTACGTGCTGATGACAGGAACAATGCTTGGACCTCGTGTGGCCGGGCCGAACATGAATCCCGACTCAGGGCGTGTCCCGTCAAAGGCGAGTCGGTCATCGTCGAGAATCCCGATGTTGGTGAACCATGGATACGTCTTGTCGGACGATCCGCCAGCCCGAAACGCCATCCCGAGCAGCAGCCTTGTCACTCCATAGCCCAGTCCCGCCATCTTCTCAGCGCTCGCGAGCGGGCCTGCACCGTGGCACATGGTTGCCCATTCCTCCATGCGCCGATGCACGCGAGCCAATGTGTCCCCGAAGGTCTCACCGTCTATGCGCTCGATGTCGAGCGAGCCTGAGATTGAGATGTTCGAGATTGGAAGGCCGGCGGCGTCGGGTAGGTAGCGCCTCAGGTCCGCCGTGTACATCAGCGACAGCGGGGTGTCAGTTGGCGGATCGAGACGCGAGATGCAGGCGCGAAGCACCGCGGTGAGCATCATGTCGTTCACCGTGCATCCGCGTTCTGAGCCATACGACTTCAGCGCCGCGAAACGCCGCGGCGGAATGGTGGCCCAACGATACGTGAGGCCGTCGCCGGAGTTACCAGTCTGCGGGGCGGGCCATGTAGGCTTCGCCCACGACTTCGCCCGCTTCGCTTCACGCTGCTGAACAGGAGTCAGGTTGTCCCACACGTCACGACCACTGGGGCGGGCGCGCAAGTTGGGCGCCGGGGTGAGTGACGGGTCTTCGCCAAGCCGGGTATAGAGGTCCGCCAGCAGGTAGGCATACTGCTTCGCGGACTGTCCATCTGCCAGCACGTGGCTCATCTTGATGCCGATGACGTCTCCGCCATCCGTGTGAATCAGCGAGACGGCCGCCTGGGGGCCTTCATCAGGGACCTCGCTCGCTTGGAACGCGCATAGCCATGCGTCCGCGTCGGCGACCGTCTGCTCAACGAACACACTCGCAACGTCGAGGTTCGAAAGGCGCTTCCAGTAGGCTTTGCGCTCGTCCGTTCGGAACTCGCAGCCGACCAACGGTTCAGCATCGAAGGTCAGACGGACTGCTCTCCGTAGCCGATCAGCGTCGAGCCGCTCCTCCGGGAACTTGAGGCCCACGCCGATGCGCTGATAGGTGACCTCCCGCGTGATGCTGATTGCCGCGTCAGCCCCCGTGGCCGCGAACCGCTCAGGAATCTGGGCCATCGGCAGTCCCCCGACCCTCGTGTTGTGTCTAACGTGCTTGCGCATAACCTGCGCGCCGTGCGGTCTCAGGATAACGCAGCGCTGATCGCGTCAGCTTCATGTGCTTGTTAGGCAGGAGAAGGCACCTGCCGGCGCCGTATCTTTGTCCCGAGTGACGTGCTTATGATGACATCGCCGAGTACGCCCGAACTCGGTGACTACTGGATCGCGACGCCGACGACCTTCAGCGTGTCCAGATTGATTTCGACGTCGAGGATCACCGTCGCTCCATCTGCCGATTCGATAGTGACGGGCTGCGTCAAAATGCGGTTGTCGCGCTTGGTTCGACCTTCAGTGCGGATATCCGCGACCTCAGCGAGCAGCGCCCTATCGATGGCAGCGGCTACCTGTGACCGCGCGTCCGCCGTGACGGTCCCCTGTTCGCTCAAGGTCGCCGTGTCCGACTCAAGAAGTGCACGGACGTATGCGCGCGCGGCTCCTGGCGGTGAGTACATTCGAGAGACTCCAGGTGCGCACGAGACGGTGAGCAGACCGACCAACAACAGCGATGCAAACGGGACGCTTCGCCTCACCCGATCCCCATTCCGAGTTCTCTGCCTAGCGTCTTGGCGCTTCACCCGCGCGCCGCTTGCTCACAGGATATGACAACTTCATGCGCGACGGGTGGAAGCGCTTGTTAGGAAGCGGGCCCGCTCGTCGAGTGGAGCGCTCCTGCCAACTTGATGACATTGACAATAGCGACGACGAGAAGTGCGGCGAACATGCCGACGAGCGGCCATTGTCCGAGCTGAGCGAAATAGCCGGGGCTGACGATCACGGTGTAGATCAGCATGCCGTTCGCCACCAACCCGAGCACAACGCCGCCGCGCCGGCGGACGAGCATCCAACCGGCCAGGAGCAGCGTGATGGCGGTCGCAGCCTCTGCGGCCAAGTGGAATGCCAGAGCAATCGGTGCTGTGCGGACCTCGGGTACCGAGCTCGAAGCCAGGAAGAAGCCCCACTGGGCCAGCATGAGGACACCAACGGCAAGTGACGACCATGCCGGGAACTTCATCGGACCCCCCGACGTCTTTCTAACGCAGTTGGGCATGAACTGGCGCCCACACCTCTTCAGATCGATTCTACATCCTGGCGTTCTGCTCGGGCCCTTGTTAGAACGGGCCCCGAGGGTCTACGCGGCCGTCCAGGGATGGATCTTCGCCAGTTCGTCCGCGAGGCGTTCATGTGCGACCTCGGTATCGTATGCAGCCTGCGCGCGCAGCCAGTAACCGTCCGACAGTCCGAAGAAGCGGCACAGCCGCAGATCGGTGTCGGCCGTGATCGCGCGGCGCCCCGCCACGATCTCGCCGATACGGGTCGCCGGCACGCCGATCTCCTTCGCCAGCCGATACTGCGAGATGCCCATGGGGAGCAAGAACTCCTCGAGCAGCAGCTTTCCAGGGGTCACCGGTTCCAATCTGGTCGCCATATCCATCACCTCTAGTGGTAGTCCACGATCTCGACGTCTTCCGCTCCTGCGGAGGTCCAGACGAAACACACCCGATACTGATCGTCGATGCGTATGCTGTCCTGCCCTGCGCGATTGCCTTTGAGCGCCTCTAGTCTGTTTCCCGGCGGGACTCTCAAGTCGTCGATTCGGCCGGCGATCTCGAGCTGACGGAGCTTGCGCCGAGCGACCGACTCGAAGGCGACGAAGCGCTTGACGCGCCTGCCGCCGGCCAAAGCCTCTGTGTCGGAATCAGGGCATGAGACGATCATGGTGAGATAGTAACGCGCCGCGTGTATACCCGTCTAGCGTTACTAGTGTGAATGCGGCTCCCGGTACTCGGCCGCCGGCCTCGTTCTAACGTGTTTGCGCATAACCTGCGGCGCAACAACTTCCAGGTCAGTCTACCTGCCGCCGGTCAGGTTGATGCCCTTGTTAGATTCCGCCGGCCCTCTGCCGAGAACGCCAGTAATGAGGCCGTTGCCGCTGATGGGCGACGGCCAGAATCAACGCCGAATCAGCATCGAGTTCGTAGATCAGGTTGTAAGGGAATTTGGCGAGAACCAGCTTCCTGATTCCAGTCTCGACCTCCGGCGCCGCGCTCGGGTTGCGGCGGATACGGTCGAAGCCGTCCTCGAGTTGGTCGAGGAACGCTCCACCTAGGCCAGGGCTCTCTGCGTCGTAGTAGTCCGCAGCATCGTTGAGTTCGCGATCCGCATCCTCGTGGACGCGGAGGACGATGCGCTTCACCGACGCGCGCGGGCGCGGGCGAGGGACTCATCCGCGGGAATCGTGACGGCGACGCCGGACTTCACGTCGTCGCTCCGACGCTTGGCCTCGTCGATCCAGAGGCGCTCAACCTCTGCCTCCGAGAGGGACTCAAGGCTGTTGAGCAGCTCGTGGGCAATTGAGGCACGTGTCTCGACGTCGAGTGCCAGCGCTTCACGCATGATTTCGTCGACCGTCATCGCTATCACCTCTCAGAGCCCGAATTCATCACGCACGCCGATTGTACCCGCGTGCAACGACATCGGGGGAGACACAAGTGAATCTAACGTACGTCTTTGGGCATGAGCAGACGCGCACACCCCTCGCTGGTCAGTCTACCTTCTGGCGTTCTGCTCGATGCCCTTGTTAGGCGGACCCGGCAGGCTGATGCGCCCGGCGAAGATAGGCGATCAGCCCGCTGAGTCCTGCCACGAACAACATCACGGCGCCCATCCAAAACGCACCGATGAGACCCTCCATGTCGCCCCACACGTTCAGGGCGCTGCCTCCAAAGACTCGATCGAGTGTGGTGACGACACCGAACGAGATGATCAGGCTTCCGAAGAGCAACAAGGGGATGGCGAGGAGCCAGAACCAGACTCTGGTCAGAAGCCTCATGCCGGTTCCGCTTCTGCCCGATGACGGCGCGAGCCCTCGATCAGAGATCCAGCCCACGCCCCAAGTACGAGGAACGCACTTGACCAGACCCACCATGTGGCGAACACCTGCAACTGGTCAGCGACAGGGAGTGCTCCGGCGTCGCTCTTCGAGAGGAGGAATGCATAGAGTGCGGGCGGCATATAGCCGAGGGCGAGCGCCGCAACCGCAATCAGAAACAGCGCCACGGGCACGCCTTCGATTACGGCTACGCCTATCCAGATCTGACGAGGGGCCCCCGCCCACCTGCGAAGTGCTGCGAACAAGGCGAACGCCCAGACTCCAGCTGTCGCATACGACGCGATGGTGTCCCATCCGATGATCCCTTGGGAGACGGGTACCCACCAGGTCGCGTAGAAGCCCAAATCAGTGATGAACCAGCCAAACAGCAGCCAGGCGACCGCTACTCCAGCCACCCAAAGTCCGCTGATCAAGTTCGCCCGATCGGACAACACAGGTTCCGCCTAACGTCTTTGGGCATGAGCAGACGCGCACACCCCTCGCTGGTCAGTCTACCTTCTGGCGTTCTGCTCGATGCCCTTGTTAGAAAGGCGGAGCGCCTCACTTGCTGGGCAACTGGACGGACTCGAGGATCCTGAAGAAATCCTCTTCCGACGGTGGCGCTTCGTCAGCATGTCTGATGAACACGGCGATTCGCATCGGACTCGGTCTGTCATTCAACGCGACGCGCATCGTCGACTTCCACCCATCGCCGCTGCGGTCCTTGTAGGTTTGTAGGAGAGCCGGCGGCGCGGTGCCTCCGAGTAGTGTTGCCGGTAGGGCGACTTCGACGGTCTTGCTCGCCGCAACCGAGCCAGCATGGTAGTTGTTGAACTGCTCCGGCCCGGGGTACACGACGACCACGCAACTGGCGTCGGCGGTGAATGCCCCTGTTGTGTCTCTTGAAGCTTCGTACATGATGATGGATTGCGCGAGGTCGCCATCTGGCGTGTCACGGACTGGCAGCCATCGGGGTGGCTTCGGTTGAGCGGAGCTCACCTCTGCCTTCCAGCCTCGGGGTACGCGCACGGAGCCTGAGGGACCGGGCAGATCCACGACATCGCCCGAGTCGATGGGGATTGTCGGTCCCATTCCGGCCGTCAGTTCATATGCCAATGCGGGCCCAATCCACAGAGCGACCACCGATGTGGCGAGAAGGAGCGCTACCGGCAACGCGAGCAGGACGCCGCCGCGCCTGGTGGCGACGATCGGGCCCGGTCGCTTGAGTGAGTAGGCGAGTACCGCGCAGCTGATGAGTCCGGCCTGTTGCGCAAGGATGATACCAACAGTGCCGTACGCTTCAAGGAGCCCTAGTTGGGCAGCTGGCAGCCCATCGACAAGCTCTGGCATGCGCTCAGTGCCAATCGACAGGAAGAGCGCGTAGCCGGCAATTGCGCACGAGTTGGTGACAGCCAGCGCTGACAAGAGCACCCACATTGCAGGGGGCGTGTGCACGCGATCTCGAAGTAGGCGCCAAGCGATTGCGGCGCCTACGGCTGCACTCACGATACTGACAAGCTGAGCGGAGGCCCACTCTCCTGGCACGAGCGCACCAAAGACCGCCTGAATCAGGGCGACGAACACAAGGTAGGCGTAGGCACCGAAGGTCCACAGCAGGAAGACGAGTGGCCTGTTCGCGCGCCAGTTGATACCGCGTCCCCCTTGCTCCTTCTAACGTAGTTGGGCATGAGCAGGCGCCCACGCTCCACCTTCCGAGCCGAGTCTATCCCACAGGGGCGTTCTGCTCGATGCCCTTGTTAGACAGCGCCAGCGGCCTCATTGGCCACAACAGCGAGACGCCGACTGCCAGCCACGCAAGCATGGTCATCGTTCCACCGGCAGTTGACGGCAGCATCCACCAGTTCATCGAGGGATTGGCCGCAGTCTGGACCTGATAGCCCGCGTCAATCACTGACTGGGGGATCAGTAGATCCGCCGCAAACGAGAGAGCGACGCCGGAGGCTGCAACAAGCGGGATCCACCGCGGAACCAGTCGAGTCCTCCACAAGCCGGCGGCCACGAGCAGCGTGCCCACGGAACCGACAAGCGGAATCGTCCGGGAAAACAGGGGTGAGTCGATTCCCAGCGGTCGAAGAATCGCCTCCACAGCGAACCACGCACTCACAGTTCCTGAGAGCACGAAGAGCGCCCGCGCGGGTCGGTCCGGCGTCAGCATGCACAGTGCGAAGATGGCGGATGCGGTCATGACGGCAGAAATGCCGTAGGACCACAGTTGGAGTCCCGCCTGCAACTGAAAGTGGCTTGGCGCACCCACGCTCATAGTCAGGATGAGCGCCAGCGTGGCCGCGGGCAGCACGAGTGTTGCGACCACAATCAGTGCGCCGACCAGTTTGCGCAACGGAGCTCCCTCGTCTGTCTAACGTAGTTGGGCATGAGCAGACGCGCACGCCCCTTGCTGGTCAGTCTACCTGTTGGCGTTCTGCTCGATGCCCTTGTTAGATGCGTCGCGACTACTCCCCGGCAGCTCGGTCGATCTCATTCACGCGCCATGCCCCGTCGCTCACTACTGCATAGGTTCTCAGATGCATGGGATCCGGCGCGGAATGGGTGCGGTCGCTCAGCGCGTGGTCAACGCGGACGGCAAGTCGTCCATGGCGAATGACGGGCAGGGGGCAGCCGGAACTGAGAACGAGAGTTTCAGGATTCCCCGAATAGCCGATCTCGTGCTGGATCGCAGGCTCAGGAACGCCGGGCGACTCAGGGAGGCCCGTTGCCATGGCGCGAACCCGAGAACCAGAGGTTTGCCACGCGCCCCAAGAACCGGCGAACGCCAGAGCGAGTACAACGACCGTCGCTACTAACGGGACAACAAAGCGGTGTTTCACTTGCTCCCCGTTTCCGGCTGTGGCGACTGCATCTAACGTAGTTGGGCATGAGCTGGCGCCCACGCACCGTCTTCCGAGCCGAGTCTACCCCACAGGGGCGCTCTGCTCGATGCCCTTGTTAGGGCTGCTGGCCGATGGACTGGCGAACCCCAGATGATCCGGCCTCCGAGCGGGCCAGGTGGGCATGAAGGTCAGGGACTTGCCCTCCGAGCAAAGTGCCGCAGAAGCCCTCGCCGTCGACAAACCTGCACCTCAGCCGGCCTTACCATTCTTTGCACGCCAAAGCGCTCGCACGTGGTAAGGAGGGGAGAGACGATCCGGGTGCGGGCGAGGGGTACGAGGCCATCCTGTCGCCCTAACGTTGTTGGGCATGAGCAGACGCGCACACCCCTTGCTGGTCAGTCTATCTTTTGGCGTTCTGCTCGATGCCCTTGTTAGGAACCGTCGCACCGACGGTGAACTGTCTAGTACTCCTGAAGGGACGGAGCGGAGTCGTGCGGGAGGTCCTCGACCGACGGTCCCGGAGCGAAGAGTCCGGCCACTGACGGCCGAAGCAGTGCCAGGAACGTGAAGACGCCGATCAAGGTGCCAAATGGCACGAACATGCATGAGATGCCGGCGGTCACGAGGCACATAGTCCTGCGTCGACGCTTGCGAATCCAGAAGCCGGTGAGAATCTGGAGCGTCGCGATGCCTCCGAAGATCACAAGGGCCACGACGCCCATTCCGCCAAACACGGCGAGAAAGAGCATCGAATCCGGTGCCCCGGCACCACTAGGCCCACCCTCCAAGGGCATGAAGGCGAAGACGACACCCATGGCCACATAGAGCAGACCGTACAGAGCCATGAACACAGAGGTCGCGGCAAGTACCCAGTAGCAGACGGGGAGGGGGCGCAACTGCTCCTCGTCGACGATTGCCTGCCGGTCGGTTGTCTGCTCCAAGCCATCCCCCAGTTGTCTGCGTGTTCCTAACGTCTTTGCGCATAACCCGCGAGGGATGCGCCTCTCTTAGAACGATAACCTACTGCGAGTCGGGTTGATGCGCTTGTTAGGCATCACGGACTGACAATGCCGATGGCTCCGGCGACTTTGCTGCCTTCGAATCCGGAGTCAAGGAAGATGTTGTAGCCACGATCGTAGAAGGGGGGCGGGAAGAGGGCGTGGACGCCAAGCATCTGCCCGTGCCCCAGCCAGCCGAGAGCATCCGTGAGGTCGATGCGAAGCATCCCGCGGACTTGGGATGAGTAGTCGAGCGGACGACCGATGGCGTCTCCGCGAACACGCATTAGGATGCCGTGCTGAGCATGCGGCCGCAGGAATATCGAAGGCGCCGCGAGACGCAGATCCACCAGTTCGGTCTTTGCGCCGACGTGGTGGCCGGGGCCGATTGACTTGCCGTGATGGGCATCCGAGGCAACCAGACCGATGTACGCGTATGAAGGACTTGATTCCTTGTGCGGCAAGCGGCGCTCGAAGTGCAAGTACTCGCCGAAGCTTCCGACATACCGAATCTGGTGGCAGGCAAACCATAGCGCCACCCAGACATTGTCGACCAGATCGATCCATGTCGTGTTGAGCCCATAGTGTTGGAGAAGTGGCTCCTGGATGTCGCTGTCAAACTTGTCGAGCAGTGGGCACAGAGCCCGAAGGTCGGCGATTGCGGAATTGAGTTCGCGAACCCGCTGTGACTGAGTTCCTGTGTTCGTGACGTTCCGGAACAGGCTCGGCGACAGGCTGGGGTAGAGCTTCGCCTGGCCCCGAAAGTACACCGTCTCAGAATCTCTGGCACCCAAGTACTTGAGATAGCCCGCTGCCTGCACCAACGCATGTGGATCGCAGACGTGAAACACGTCCATTCCCGTGGCGGGATCGACAATTGACTCGCATTCCCGCAGGTCCAACTTGGAAAGTGACACGCAGCCCCCTGTATGCCTAACGTCTTTGGGCATGAGCAGACGCGCACACCCCTTGCTGGTCAGTCTACCTTCTGGCGTTCTGCTCGATGCCCTTGTTAGGCACGAGCGAGCGGCTACTGGCGTACTCCGAAGAACATCTGCCAGGCAGCAACCGTCCATGAGCTGATCGCTACCAGCGTGAGCGCTCGCTGGAGTCGGAAAAGCGAGGATGCACGTTCATCCCCTGAAGCCCATTCAGGCGTCCAGAACGTCCAACGGCGCAACTGCCGGTTGCGTTCGGGTGTTCCGAGATAGAGGGATGCACCCTCGGGTGCCCAGAAGAAGCCCGGCGGAGAACCGTCTGCCTCCCACTGCTGCCGGGCTGTGTGGTACTCGCGCTGAAGGATCAGGTCGTAGCAGACGAAGGAAGCCAGGCAACAGATGATGAATGTCCCGCCAGCGATGTAGACAATCACGCCTGTCCTCCGAGGAACCCCACCGACTGGGCTCTGTGCCTAACGTAGTTGGGCATGAGCAGACGCGCACACCCCTTGCAGGTCAGTCTACATTCTGGCGTTCTGCTCGATGCCCTTGTTAGACACGCCGGCACACGCCAGGGATCAGTCGGTGCTGCCTTGCATCCTGACAACCCACCACCGGCCGGAATCATCCTGTCCGAGCGTCAGGCGGCGGGACTGAGGGCCTTGACCCAATAGGGCATCGCCGCCCGCTGCAACATAGGACACGTCGATTGCGACGAATCCGCTCAGCCCTCCATCGCCATCGGCTGGTTCACTCGCGACCACGGGCTCGCCAACGGCGACGCTGGTGAGGTCCGACTCAATGAGGCCGGAAGTGTAGAAGGGCGTCGCCCACAAGGCGTTCGCGCGATCGGCGCGGGCGTCGCCCAGTGCGGACACGAATGTTTCAGCGACCTCTCTCGGACCGGCGTCGGGGTCAAGGAAAGAATCGCGACTTGCCGCAGCGACCGGTTCTCCTGTCACTGTCGGCGGGACCGCGGCTGGCGGCGGAGCGCACGATGCCGCCGCCAGCAACGCTGCTGTCGCGACGAGGGTTGGGGCCCACCGAAACATCCTGTGGAGGCGGGGATGACGCCCATGCGTCTGGAGATCTTTAGGCACGTTTAGTGCCGAAGCGCCTTGCCTTCGCCGCAGCGAAGACCCCGAGTATCAAGAACGGTACGTACAACGCGAGCATGCTGATGGGGTTCCAGTCGGGGGTGGCGAGAGCGGCGAACCACCACCCAGAGACAAGACATCCCACGGCGAGCAGGAACCAGCTGGTGTAGGAGTGGAACCGCCCTTGACGAGTCGTTGCGACGGCAATCGCCGCGAAAGACACAAGTGCCGCGACGTAGGCGATGATGCCGATGATTATCAGCGAGTCCAAACGAGCCGTCCCTGCTGTGTCTAACGTCTTTGGGCGTAACCTGCGGCGCAGGGGCCCGTCTGGTCGATTCTACCTTTTGGCCGTCAGGTTGACGCCCTTGTTAGCCCTTTGAGGCAACGGGCCGTGCGATCAGCATTGGTTGACCCGCGAGCGCGTTCTCCAACATGCCATCGAACAGCTCCCGAGCATCATCCACCGGCATGAGTTCCGCGTCGTGGGCGCCCCGTAGAAACCTGCTGAGGCGTACGTAGAACTCGAGCGGCCAGGTCGCGATCTCTCTGCTCGCCGACTGCCTCAGCTCTCCGCCCGGAGTGATGAACCACTCCTCGACGCCGTCGCCTAGTTGGAGTCGGCACAGCGGCCAAGCTAGCGCCGTATCTGATCGCCCCGGCGTGTGGACGGGCTCGGCCAGGGCCGCCGCAATACCACCGGCCGCAAGGTAGAACGCTACGTCGGTGAGATCTCCAGCCATTTCCGGTGACGGGGGAGTGACGATAGTGATTCGCGCCAGCGGAAGTGACGCGCCGGCGGCCTGTTCAGCGAAGTCGCTGATCCGCCGCGCAAGTTCCTGCTCGCAGTACGCGCGAACTTGAGAACGGTGCGTGGCATCGTTGGCGAGTGGCACTGAGATACCTCAACAGGGCTAACGTCTTTGGGCGTAACCTGCGGCGCAGGGGCCCGTCTGGTCGATTCTACCTTTTGGCCGTCAGGTTGACGCCCTTGTTAGCCCTTTGAGGCAACGGGCCGTGCGATCAGCATTGGTTGACCCGCGAGCGCGTTCTCCAACATGCCATCGAACAGCTCCCGAGCATCATCCACCGGCATGAGTTCCGCGTCGTGGGCGCCCCGTAGAAACCTGCTGAGGCGTACGTAGAACTCGAGCGGCCAGGTCGCGATCTCTCTGCTCGCCGACTGCCTCAGCTCTCCGCCCGGAGTGATGAACCACTCCTCGACGCCGTCGCCTAGTTGGAGTCGGCACAGCGGCCAAGCTAGCGCCGTATCTGATCGCCCCGGCGTGTGGACGGGCTCGGCCAGGGCCGCCGCAATACCACCGGCCGCAAGGTAGAACGCTACGTCGGTGAGATCTCCAGCCATTTCCGGTGACGGGGGAGTGACGATAGTGATTCGCGCCAGCGGAAGTGACGCGCCGGCGGCCTGTTCAGCGAAGTCGCTGATCCGCCGCGCAAGTTCCTGCTCGCAGTACGCGCGAACTTGAGAACGGTGCGTGGCATCGTTGGCGAGTGGCACTGAGATACCTCAACAGGGCTAACGTTGTTGGGCATGAGCTGGCGCCCACGCACCATCTTCCGAGCCGAGTCTATCCCACAGGGGCGCTCTGCTCGATGCCCTTGTTAGGGACACAAGGCCGAGCAAGCTCCAATGAGCCCCGCCGCTCGATGCACAGCGTGTGTCGAGCGGCCACCCGGTGCGCCGAGCCGCAAGCTCCCGCGCACTCCCGACAGAGGCATTCCCGAGAAGGCCGCGACAAGACCCCTGTATCCCGAATTCAATGACTCAGGAGCCCGATCGAGCTCCGAGAAGCAACGTCGCGGAGTTGTTCCTAACGTCTTTGGGCATGAGCAGACGCCCACACCCCGTGCAGGCCAGTCTACCTTTTGGCGTTCTGCTCGATGCCCTTGTTAGATTGCTGCCGGTTCCTACAACGGGGCCACGCCTCCGAGGGTCCACGCAACCATCAGAACGACGATTCCAATCACTGCGGGCGTAGCTCGAGTAAGGTGCGTGGAACTGTTCGGGTATCGGGTGAAGGCTGCATCAGCCAACCTGCGGGAGCCGAGAAGGATTCCGACGCCTAGACCGGCGGTGAGTATGCGGTTGGCCGCCGTCAGGAGTGACCAGGGCACGCCGCCGGCCCACAAGAGCAGTAGCACTCCGCTCAACGCTGCGAGCGCACCGACGGCCCAGAAGGTCAGGAGTTCGCTTCCCGCCATCCAGCTTCGCGCGAAGAAGTACCTTGCCCGTTCATCGACCATGTGACCGGAAAACGCCAGCGCCGCGGCTCCGAACACGAGAAACACTGCCCCCTGAAGCGCCAGTGACACGGTGCCCCCTCGCGCGGCGTCAATCTAACTAGCATTTCTGCAATCCGTAATACAAGTAGACCCAGCATGACAGCATTTGCCTACGCCGCGCAATGCCGCACGATTGCAACGATGTAGACAGTCCGCATAAGCGCGAACGGATATGTGACAGGGCAACCGACGCTTGCTCGTGCGGGACCGGGGGTCTTCCCAGCGGGTGGCGAACTCGTCAGATCGCGCTGATCACGCGGCCAACATCCTTGGGGGAGGCGCCGAGCTTCAGCAGCGACTTCACGAGCAGGTCGACGGTGACCGATGGATCCGCGGACTCCATCTTGGCCACGCGAGATTGGCTTGAACCGAGGCGAGTGGCGAGCTGCGCCTGCGTCCATTGATTCGTGCGCCTCATGTCTCGCAAGTAGGAGCCGAGTGCCAGCTTCAGTTCGACGTACTCAGCCTCCTCAGGCGTCAGCTCGAGAAACTCCGATGCGTCGCCGACCCTCCAGCCTGCAGCCCTTAGATGCTTCTGCTTGCGCTCGTCCACCAGGCTCACCTTCGGTCGTTCATGATGTCGTCGTATGCGGCGAAGCGCGCCATGCAAATTCGGATGATGCCCTGCGGCGTCTGCTGCGACTTCTTCTGCAGCACCTCTCCGATGACGATCGCATCGTGATCGACGCGGTAGATGATCCGCCAGGTCGAATGCTCATCCAGGATCCGCAGTTCATGAACTCGGCGACCAATCGACGGCATGGGCCGCGAATGCGGGAGCGCGAGCAACTCGCCTCGTTGAAGTCGCCTGAGCAGGAGTCCCGCTTCGATTCGTGCCGCGGCTGAGAGCGGCGGCGTCTTGACCTCGCCGTGCAGCCAGACCAGCGGTCTGTCGTTCGAGCTCACCTGACAGTGTATGTCGAAACTGACATATCGCGCAAGGCGCCGGCAGTAGTGATCGAGGACCGCATCACAGCTCCTGCTGCACCATCCGCCGAGCGGCTGCGCGCAACCGTTCGGCGACGTCGACACAGCGCGCATACAGCTCCACGCTCGCTCATCGATACGCGCCGCCTCACCTGGTCAATGTACGCTCCTCTCGGGATGTCCTCATAGCGTGTCGAACGGGCTCGTGACTCCTCGGCCGCCCTTGTTGAGCACGTGGGTGTAGATCATCGTCGTGCTCACGCTCGTGTGGCCTAACAGCTCTTGGATTGTGCGGATGTCGTATCCGCTCTCGAGCAGGTGAGTGGCGAACGAATGCCTGAACGTATGACAGCTCACCCGTTTGGCCATCCCCGCCGAGATCGCCGCCTGCTTCACCGCCCGCTGGAGAATCGTCTCGTGGACGTGGTGACGCCCCTGCTGGCCGGTCTCGGAGTTCACCCAGCGCCGCGCCTGGGGGAACACCCACTGCCACTGCCATTCGTAAGGCGCGCGAGGGAACTTGCGGTCGAGTGCGTCGGGCAGTATCACCGCCCCCCAGCCCTCGGCGCGATCGGCATCATGAACGTGCTTCGCGCGCGCGAGTTGGTCCGAGAGTGGCCCGCGAAGCGACATCGGCAGGGTGGTCACGCGGTCTTTGTGGCCCTTGCCGTTGCGTACCGTGAGCTCGCATCTGTCGAGGTCTATGTCTTGCACGCGCAGCCGCAAACACTCTCCCAGCCGCAGCCCCGACCCATACAGCAGCGACGCCATCAGCCAGTTCTCGCCCTCCATCTGCCCAAGCACCGCGCTCACCTCCTTGCGGGTCATCACCACCGGGATGTGCACGCTCTTACGGGCGCGCACCACCGGCCCCAGATCGCCGATGTCGAACCCGTACACGTAGCGGTAGAGGAACAGCAGTGCTGAGAGCGCCTGCGTCTGGGTCGACGAGCTCACCTTCTGCTCGACCGCGAGGTGCGTGAGGAACTCGTTGATCTCGGGCCCGCCCATGTCGGCGGGGTGGCGCAGCTTGTGGAAGTGGACGAAGCGGCGCACCCACATGCAGTACGCGTCCTCGGTCCGGGGACTGTAGTGGCGCGATCGGAGCGCCTCGCGCATCAGGTCCATCAGCTTCGGCTGTGTCATCGGCGAGCCTCGCGGTGTCGGCCGGGCGAGGCTGAACCGTGGCACGCGACCCTTGCCGGAACCTTGCCGCCGCGATTCGTGAGCGCGCCTTGGGTAACTCCCATTGGGAGATGGAGGCGATGTGGGCGAACCCGAAGGCGCGGCGGTGACAGGGGCGGGCGGTTCGGCGGCGGGCAACCCGGCGTCCGCTGCCACCGGCGTCCGCTATGCGGAGCTCTCGGCGCTCGCGCCCGATGCCGCCCTCGAGTCGCTCGGCTCCTCACCTGTGGGGCTCTCGGCCACTGAAGCCGCGTCTCGCCTCGAAAGTCACGGCCCCAACGTCATCACGGAGGCGCGAAAGCGCTCGGTCGTGCGCCTGTTCCTCGCGAATTTCACCTCGCTGTTCGCCGGAATGCTGTGGGTCGGTGGCGCGCTCGCGTTTGTCGCCCAGGTACCCGAGCTCGGCTGGGCGATCTTCGCCGTCATCGTCATCAACGCCGTCTTCTCCTTCTGGCAGGAGTACCGCGCCGAGCAGGCCACCGAGGCGCTCAAGCGGCTCATCCCGCACACCGCGCGGGTGGTGCGGGACGGCGCGGTCGAGGAGGTCGGCGCCGCCGACGTGGTCCCCGGCGACCTCCTCGTCCTCGAAGAGGGTGACTACATCTCGGCCGATGCCCGCGTGACTGAGGCGTTCGAGCTTCGCGTGAACCTGTCGGTCCTCAACGGCGAGGCGACGCCCGTGATGCGCGCCGCGACGGCGTTCGCGGGCACCGTCTCGAACCCCACCGAACTGCCCGGGATGGTGCTCGCGGGCACCTCCGTGGCCTACGGCCGGGGTCGCGCGGTCGTCGCGTCCACCGGCATGGACACCGAGTTCGGCACCATCGCCGGCCTCACGCAGTCCATCGGCGAGGACCTCTCACCGCTGCAGCGCGAGATGAAGATCGTCACGCGCGTCGTCGCCTCCCTCGCAATCGGGCTCGGCGTGCTGTTCTTCCTGCTCGGCTACTTCGTCGCCGGGCTGCCGCTTGCGAGCGGATTCCTGTTTGCTATCGGCATCATCGTCGCCAACGTCCCCGAAGGCCTGCTGCCCACGCTCACCCTCTCGCTCGCGATGGGCGTGCAGCGGATGGCGAAGCGCGCCTCACTCGTCAAGCGCCTCTCGGCGGTCGAGACCCTCGGCTCCACCACCGTCATCTGTACCGATAAGACCGGCACGCTGACCCAGAATGAGATGACCGTGCGCAGGGTGCTTGTCCCGGGCGCGCTGTTCGACGTGACCGGCGTCGGCTACGCGCCCGACGGCGAGCTCGAGCCGACCGCGGAGGGCGCGAGCGCCGGCGCCGCACCGCTTGCGACCGAGGCGCTGCGGGCCGCGGCCCTGTGCTGCAACGCGCGCCTGCTCGCGCCCGACGCCGAACACCCCGGCTACCGCATCGTCGGCGACCCCACCGAGGGCGCGCTGCTCGTCGCGGCCGCCAAGGCAGGCGTCGACCTCGACGCGCTGCCCACCGACGCGCCCCGCATCTGGGAGCTGCCGTTCGACTCGTCCCGCAAGCGCATGACGACCGTCCACGAGGTCGCCGGCGAGCGCTTCGCGGCGGTCAAGGGCGCCCCGCGCGAGATGCTCGCACTGTGCACGTCGGTCGCGACGGCTGAGGGAGCCGAGCCCCTCTCGGAAGAGCTCCGCGCGCAGGTGCTGGCCGCCAACGACGACTTCGCGCGCGAGGGGCTGCGCGTGCTCGCGATCGCGACCCGCCGGCTCGAAGGCAGCGCCCTGCGCTACGAGGCCGACGACGTCGAGCGCGACCTCATCTTCCTGGGGCTCGCGGGGATGATGGACCCGCCCCGGCCCGAGGTGGAGCGCGTCGTCTCGCAGTGCCACACCGCCGGCGTGCGCATCATCATGATCACCGGCGACTACGGTCTGACCGCCGAGTCGATCGGGCGGCGTACCGGCATCATCACCTCCGAGCAGCCCCGCATCGTCGAGGGAGCCGAACTCACCGAGATGTCCGAGGAGGACCTCTCGGCGGTACTCGCCTCCGACGACGAGGTGCTGTTCTCCCGCGTCGCTCCCGAGCACAAGATGCGCATCGCGCTCGCGCTCAAGGCCGGTGGCGAGGTGGTCGCGATGACCGGCGACGGCGTCAACGATGCGCCCGCGCTCAAGGCCGCCGACATCGGCGTGGCGATGGGCCGCTCGGGGACCGACGTCGCGCGCGAGGCCTCCGACATGGTGCTCGCCGACGACAACTTCGCAAGCATCGTCTACGCGATCGAGGAAGGCCGCGCGGTCTACGACAATATCCGCCGCTTCGTCGCCTACATCTTCACGAGCAACGTCCCCGAGATTATCCCGTTCATCCTGTTCGTGCTCCTCGGCATACCCCTGCCGCTGACGATCCTCCAGATCCTCGCCATCGACCTCGGCACCGACATCGTCCCGGCGCTCGCGCTGGGTGTGGAGCAGCCCGAGCCCGGCGTGATGGAGCGCAAGCCCCGCTCGCAACACGAGCGCCTGCTTTCCCCCAGACTGCTCGCGCGCGCCTACGGGTATCTCGGCATGATCCAGGCGATGGCTGCGATGGGGGCGTACTACTACGCGTACCTGAGCCGAGGGTGGCAGCCGGGCACGCCGATGCCGGACTCGGGGCAGATCTACGCGCTCGCGACCACGATGACCTTCGGCGCGGTCGTTGCCACGCAGATCGGCAACGGCCTCGCGCAGCGCACCACGCGCGAATCGGTCTTCCGAGTGGGGCTGTTTGGGAACCGGCTGCTGCTGATCGGCTTCGCGACCGAGATCGCGCTGCTCGCGGTGCTCGTCTACTGGCCGCCGCTCGCGGGGGTCTTTGGCTTCGCCCCGCTCGAGGCGCGCGACTGGCTCGTGCTGGCCGCGCTCTCGCCGTTGTTGCTCGTCGCCGACGAGCTCCGCAAGTGGGTCGTGCGCCTGCGCGGGGATAGACAAAGTGAGACGAGGAGGAACTCGTGAAGGTCATCATCGCAGGGTGCGGGCGCGTGGGATCGGGGCTCGCCACCAGGCTCGCCCTCGACGGACACGACGTCGCCGTGATCGACAAGAACCCGACCAGCCTGGCGGCGCTGGGCGACGGGTTCACGGGCGCGCGCGTGCGCGGTCTCGTGTTCGACCGCGACTCGCTCATCACCGCCGGCATCGAGCACGCCGACGCGTTCGTCGCGGTCACGAGCGGCGACAACTCCAACGTCGTCTCCTCGATCATCGCGCGCGAGATCTTCCGGGTCCCGCGCGTCATCGCCCGCATCTACGACCCCCGCCGTGCCGAGATCTACCGCCGCTTCGGCATCGAGGCGGTCTCGTCGGTGCGCTGGTCCGTGAACGAGATCTCCACACTGCTCGGCCGATTCGGTTCCGAGGAGGTCGCAACCTTCGGCGACGGCGAAGCCCGGCTGGTCGCCGTGCACATCGAGCCCCGGCTCGCGGGGCGCCCGGTGTCGGCACTTGCCAGGCCCGGCGAGACGGTCGTGGTCGCCGTCGTGCGCTCGGGCGCGGCGTTCGTTCCCACCGGTGGCGAGACGCTCGAGGCCGCCGACGTCGTTTACCTGTCCGTCGCATCCGCCGCGCTCGGCCACCTCGAGCGCGCGATCGCACCCTAAGGAGGCCGGCCATGTACGTGATCATCGTCGGGGCCGGCAAGATCGGCTCGAACCTCGCCCTTGAGCTCATGGCCGAGGGCCACACCGTCACCCTCGTCGAGCAGAATCCCGCCTGCATCGCCGAACTCGCGGAGACGCGCCCGCAGCTGCAGGTCGTGCGCGGCGACGGCTGCGAGCCGGCGGTACTCGAGTCGGTACGCATCCAGCAGGCCGATGCGGTTGTCGCGGTCACCGGCGACGACGAGGACAACCTCGTCGTATGCTTGCTCGCCAAGCGCGAGTACGGCGTCGTGCGCACCGCGGCCCGGGTGAACGACCCGCGCAACGAGTGGCTCTTCGACGCGCGCTTCGGCGTTGACCATTCCGTCTCGGGGACGCGCGCGATGGCACACTGGTTCACGCAGAACGTGGACGCCCCGCCTGCGAAGGCGTAGGCACTCCGCGCACATCGGGATATCGCAAGGAGACACGAGTTGTCAGGCACACCGCTCATCAGGCTCACCGACGTGGTCAAGACCTACGACACCGGTGAGGTGCCGTTCACCGCGCTCAAGGGCGTGAACCTCGACGTCGGCGAGGGCGAGTTCGTCGGGCTCATCGGCAAGTCGGGCTCGGGCAAGACCACGCTCATCAACATGATCACGGGTATCGACCACCCCACCTCGGGTCAGGTTCAGGTGGCGGGGACGCCGGTCCACGGACTCGGCGAGAACGCGCTCGCGATCTGGCGCGGCAAGACCATCGGCGTGGTGTTCCAGTTCTTCCAGCTGCTGCCCACGCTCACGGTCATCGAGAACATCATGCTGCCGATGGACTTCTGCGCGATGTATCGGCCCGACGACCGTCCCGAGGTCGCCATGCGCCTCCTCGAGCAGGTCGAGATGGCCGATCAGGCGCACAAGCTCCCCTCGGCGCTCTCCGGCGGCCAACAGCAGCGCGTCGCGGTCGCCCGCGCGCTCGCCAACGATCCGCCCATCATCGCGGCCGACGAACCCACCGGGAACCTCGACTCCAAGACCGCCGACGCTGTCTTCGAGCTGTTCGAAAGCCTCGTGAGCCAGGGCAAGACCATCGTCATGGTCACGCACGACAACGACCTCGCGAATCGCGTCACACGCGCGCTGCACGTCGCCGACGGTGAGATCGTCGAGGACCGCAAGCGCTGGCTCGACGACGAGCTCGCCGAGGAAGCCGCCGAGGCCGCCCCGCATGGCTAGTCCCCGCTGGAACAAGGTCTTCCGCGACCTGGTCAGCCATCCGGGGCGAACCGCGTTGGTCGTGCTTTCGATCGCGGTGGGCATCTTCGCGGTCGCCGTCGTCATGGGCGGGCGCGCGGTGCTCATCCGTGAGTTCGAGGTCGACTACAACGCGAGTGTCGCGGCTTCGGCCGAGTTCGACACCACCGCATTCGACGACTCGCTGGTCGCCCGCGTCGAGGAGCGCGACGACGTGCGCGCAGCCGACGGGCGCCGCCGCGTCAGCGTCCGCTACGTGGCCGGCGAGGACCCCGGCGGCTCCACAGCGGGGTGGGAGACGATGCGGCTGCTGGCGCTGCCGGACTTCGATCGCGGCGGCGTGCAAAAGATCGTGCGCGAGGAGTCCGCGGCGTGGCCGCCTCGTGAAGGCGAGGTCGTGCTCGAGCGCTCGGCGCAACAGGTTGCCGACTTCGAGGTGGGAGACGTCCTGACGGTGGAGTCCGCGAGCGGGGAGCGGGTCGCCCTGCGCGTCGTCGGCTTCGCGCACGACATCAACTCGGTACCGGCGCAGTTCCAGGGCGCGGTGGTCGGCTTCATCGCCCCCGAGACGCTCGCGCTTCTCGGCGAACCCGAGGAGCTCAACCACCTGTCGGTGGTCATGGACCCGTCACTCTCGCGCGCCGCGGCGAGCCGCATCGCCGCCGACATCCGAGACACCGATCTGACCGCGGCGGGCGTGCGCACGCTCCGGCTGAGCGTTCCCGAGCCCGGCAGCCACTTCCTCGGCGACATCTTCAAGGCGCTCTCGCTTCTGCTGCTCGCCCTCGGCGTGCTCGCGCTGGCTCTCTCGGGCTTCCTTGTGGTCACGACCATCTCGGCGATCATGGCCCAGCAGGTCCGGCAGGTCGGCATCATGAAGGCGGTCGGCGGACGTCGCGGCCAGATTGCGGGCATGTACCTCGCGCTCGTGGCCGCCTACGGGCTGCTCGCGGTCGCCGTCGCGCTGCCGCTCGGCCTGTGGGCCGGCGACCGGTTCACCACCTTCGCCGCCGGCATCCTGAACTTCCGCATCACCGACCCCGCGCCGCCGGCGTGGATCATCGCGCTCGAGGTGGTGATGGGGCTCGTCGTCCCCATCGCCGCCGCCTCCATCCCGGTCAGCCAGGGTGCTCGGCTCCCGGTCGTGCGCGCGCTGAATGCGACGGGCGTCTCGGCTGACTTCGGTCACGGGCTCATCGACCGCATTCTCGGCCTTATCCGAGGCCTGCCCCGGCCGGTCGCCCTGTCGCTTCGCAACACGTTCCTGCGCAAGGGCCGACTGGCGCTCACCCTCATCACGCTGATCCTCGCCTCGGGCGTGGTCATGGCGGTCCTGTCGGTGCGGGGCTCGATGCTGCAAACCGTCGACGACATCGGCGCGTGGTGGAACTACGACGCGCAGATATTCCTCTCACGCCCGCAGCCGCGCGAAGACCTCGAGCGCGAAGCCGAGAAGACCGAGGGCGTGGTCGCGGTGGAGACGTGGCTCGAATCGGCGGCGTCCATCTCGCGCCCCGACGGCAGCGAGAACGAGGAGGTCTATGCGCTCGGCGTGCCGGGCGACTCCCGGTTCCTCGCGCCGCGTCTCGTCGCAGGCCGCTGGCTGACCGTCGACGACGAGGAGGGCGTGGTGGTCAACACCGACGTCCTGAAAGACGAGCCGTACCTGGGCGTGGGCGACACGCTCAGGCTCACCACCCGCGGCGAGGAGCGCGAGTGGGAGATCGTCGGCGTCGTCACCGGCCAGCTCATGGGGCCGGTCGTGTTCATCGAGCGCGACGCCCTCGACTCGGCGATCAGCGCGAACGGCGCCGTCTCGCGCCTTCTCGTCCAGACCGAGGACCATTCCGAGGACACCCAGGTCCGTACCGCGCGCTCGCTCGAGCGGCGGCTCGAGGACTCCGGCGTGCCCGCGTCCGGCTCCCAGACCCAGATCGCCCAGCGCGAAACGATCGCGAGCCAGCTCGGCATCCTCGTGACGTTTCTCGTGATCATGGCCGCGCTGCTTGCAGCGGTGGGCGTCATCGGCCTGACCGGCACCATGACCATCAACGTGCTCGAGTCCACCCGCGAGATCGGCGTCATGCGCTCCATCGGCGCGAGCCACCGCTCGATCTTCGGCATCTTCATCACCGAGGGCGTCGTCATCGCGCTGATGGCCTGGGGCGCCGGCGCGGTGCTGTCGTGGCCATTCTCGGTGTGGCTCGTGAGCGCGCTCGGCGAGGCGATGTCGCTGCCGCTCACCTACAGCTTCTCGTTCGCCGGCGTGGGCCTGTGGCTCGTGACGGTGCTCGTGATCTCGGTCATCGCGAGCCTGCTTCCGGCGTGGCGCGCGAGCCAGGTTTCGATCCGCGATGCGATTTCCTACGAGTAGGCGCGCATCGCCGACCCGTGGCGCGGGTAGAGTCACAGGTACCTTGTGTTCTCGGAAAGGGGGCAGCCAATGTCCGGGGACGTCACGGTGCGGCACTACCGGGAAGGCGCGCGGATCTTCAGTGAAGGCGATCGCGGCGACGGGATGTACGTGATCTTGACCGGCAGGGTGCGCATCTTCAGGTCGAAAGAGGGTCACGAGACCACGCTCGCGGTGCTCGGCCACGGGGACTTCTTCGGTGAGATGGCGCTGTTCGATCACCGGCCCAGGTCGGCGAGTGTCGAGGCGGTCACGCCCGTGGAGGTCAGGTGGGTCTCGCCTGCGGAGTTCGATCGCCTGACCGCGGACCCGTTCGTGCGCCAGGTGCTCACCAAGATGAGCGAGCGACTGCGCTCGGTCGACGACGCGCTCGAGAAGCTCGACACGAGCAACGCCGTGCGCCAGGACTACCTCTCCAACCTGCACATCAGGCGGGACTGGGCGGTCTGATCCGCGCACGCGCGCGTGAAACGGTAGGATAGACGGGTCCGTCCCTCGCCTGGGAGGTCCGATGATCCTGCCGCTTGTGCAGCGGTTCCCCGGAACCGCCGAGTTTGCGCGCGTCGCACTGTGTGCGCTTCCCACGCCGCTCGAATCCGTGCACGTCGACGGTCTCGATCGTGCGCTGCTGGTCAAGCGAGACGACCTCACCTCTGAGCTCTACGGCGGCAACAAGGTCCGCAAGCTCGAGTTCCTCCTCGGCACCGCACTTGCCGAGAAGCGCCGCGCCGTCATCACCTTCGGCGCCTACGGCTCCAACCACGCGCTCGCGACCGCCGTGCACGCAACCGCGCTCGGCCTCGAGCCGCACGTGGTGCTCTCGCCGCAGGACCCGGGTCCGTTCGCCGCGCGCACCCTGCGCGCGCACGCCGGTCTCGGCACCGTCATCCACACCGTCGACGGTTGGGACGGCCGCCGCGCCGCGGTCGAAGCGATGCGGGCGCTCGAGGCCCGCGACGGCGCCGAGCCCTACGTGATCCCGATGGGCGGCACCAGCGCGCTCGGCGCCATCGGCTACGTCAACGCCGCCTTCGAGATCGCCGAGCAGGCGCACGTGGACCGCGTCTACGTCGCCGGCGGCACCCTCGGCACCGCGATCGGACTCGCGATCGGGTTCGCGCTCCTGGGTTCGTCCACGCGCGTCTCGGCCATCCGGGTCACCCCCGGCGAGGTCGCCAACGACGCCTTCGCCGAGAAACTCGCGGCCGAGACGATCGCGCTGCTGCGCTCGGTCGACGCATCCGTGCCCGACATCGCGTTTCGCGACCTCGCGTTCGAGCTGCGCCACGACCACTTCGAGCCCGGCTACGGCATCGTCACGCCCGAGACCCTCTCGGCGGTCGAAGTCGCGAGCGCGGCGGGCATGAAGCTCGAGACCACCTACACCGGCAAGGCGTTCTGCGCCCTGCTCGCGGACTCGGCGGCCGGCATGCTCGACGGTGCCGAGGTCGCGTTCATCGACACCTACAACTCGGCCCCGATGCCGCCCGCCGGCGACGAGGCCCTGCTCCCGCCGGTGCTCCAGGACTACGTCGCCACCTGCGACGAGCTCTTTGGCCCGGCGGTCTCTGACGACCTCGCGGAAGGGGATACCGAGTGACTTGGCGCGGATTCGGCTCTGACAATCACGCAGGCGTGCACCCCGAGGTGCTCGCCGCCATCGCCCAGGCCAGTGACGGCCACGCTCACGCCTACGGCGCCGACCCGTGGACCGAGCGGGCAACGAGCGTGCTGCACGGGCTTCTCGGCGAGGACTCGGATATCGCGCTCGTTTTCAACGGCACCGGCGCGAACTGCGTGTGCTTCGCGGCGACCGCTCGGCCGTGGGAGAGCGTCATCTGCGCCGAGTCGGCCCACGTCAACCAGGACGAGTGCGGCGCGCCCGAGCGCGTCGGCGGCGTGAAGCTCGTCCCGGTCGCCACCCCCGACGGCAAGCTCACCCCCGAGCTCGTGGAGCCGCACCTTCGCGGCTTCGGCTTCGAGCACCACGCGCAGCCGCGCATCATCTCGATCAGCAACGTCACCGAGCTCGGCACCGTCTATACCCCCGCCGAGATATCGGCGCTCGCTCGCGTCGCCCACGAGCACGGCATGCTGCTCCACTGCGACGGCGCGCGCATCGCAAACGCCGCCGTGTCGCTGGGGGTCACCCTCGGCGAACTCACCACCGAGGCGGGCGTGGACGCGCTTTCCCTCGGCGGCACCAAGAACGGGATGATGGTGGGCGAGGCGGTCGTGCTCACCGGCGACGCGCAGGTGCCCTCGGACGTGGCCTACGTGCGCAAGCAGTCCACCCAACTCGCGAGCAAGATGCGCTTCGTGGGCGCCCAGTTCGTCGCGATGTTCGAGGGCGACCTGTGGCAGCGCTGCGCGGCCAACGCCAACGCCATGGCGGCCCGTCTCGCCGAAGGTGCGACCGCGGCCGGTGTCCACGTCGCCTTCCCGGTGCAGGCCAACGAGGTCTTCGCGCGGCTCGACGCCGAGCGTGCTCCCGAGCTCGCGACCAGGTTCCACTTCTACCTGTGGGATGAGACGCCGGACGCGAACGGCCGAGTGCTCGTGCGATGGGTCACGTCGTGGGACACGACCGCCGAGGACGTCGACGCTCTGGTGGCCGCGCTCTAGCGCTCCTTGGCGGTGATGCGATACACGGTGCCGCCCCAGTCGCACAGGTACAGCTCGCCGTTCTCGTCCTCGCCGAAGCTCGACGGGCTGCCCGCTTCCTTGATGAGCACGCGCGTGCGCGCGTTAGTGGGCACGTCGGCCGCGGGGTCGTCCCACTGCAGGCCGCCCACCCAGCCCGACACGAAGTCGCCGTACAGATACGTCCCCACGAGCGCGGGATAGCGGCTGCCGCGGTACACGTAGCCGCCGGTAACCGACCCGCCCTGCCGGTGCGTGTACTCCGCGATCGGGAAGTCGTAACCGGACTTGGACGGCGAGCCGCCCCTGAACGCCTCCGAGCCCTCCCACACGTTCCAGCCCCAGTTCTGCCCGCTCTCACCGGGCCCTGCGACGTCGATCTCCTCGACGTCGCCTTGGCCCACGTCGCCGATCCACATGGCTCCCGTCTCGCGGTCGAAGCTGAAGCGCCACGGGTTCCTGAGTCCCGTCATCCAGATCTCGTCGGCGAGCGCAGAGTCCTTCTCGGAAGGGTTGCCCGCAGGGATGCGGTAGCGCGTGCCCGACACCGGCGACTCGACGTCGATGCGCAGCATCTTGCCCAGCAGCACGCGCTTGTTCTGCCCGTTGCCCTTGGGGTCCCCGCCGCTGCCGCCATCGCCCATGCCGACGTAGAGGTAGCCGTCGGGGCCAAAGACGATGCACCCGCCGTTATGGTTCGCGTACGGTTGCTTCACCCGAAGCACCATCTCCGGGCCGTCCAGCACGGGGAGATCGGCGCCGGGGTCCTCGGCGGTGAAACGTGCGACCACGGTGTCGCCGTTGCCGTCGGTGTAGTTCACGTAGAAGCGGCCGTTCTCCGCGTACTTCGGCGAAAACGCCAGGCCGAGCAACCCGCGCTCGCCGCCGGTGGTGATGCGCTGGCTCACGTCGAGGAATGCGCCGGGCTGCAGCGAGCCGCCGCGCAGGACCCGGATGCGACCGGTCTGCTCGACCACGAACAGGCGGCCCGAGCCGTCGCCCGCGTGCGTGACGAACAGCGGCTGGTCGAGGCCGCGCGCGAGCGGTGTGAGGCCGAGCGAGATGCGCTCCAGCGGGAGCGGCTGCCCTGTTGCGGTCGGCTCGGTCGTCGAGGTCGGCTCGGCTATGGGCTCGGGCTGAGGTGCCGGAGCGGGTTCCTCGGCCGGCGAGCACCCGCACGCGGCTGCCACGAGCGCAGCCGACGCGAGCATGGCCAGGATGCGGCGGGTGCTCACGTCAGCACACGCGCAGAGCCGACCAGGCCAGGCGCGTGATCTGGTCGATCAGCTCGTCGTTGTCGCGGTCGGGATGGTGCGTCATCGCGTCCAGGGCGACAAACGTGGTCGTCCCGAAGAGCGCGTAGCCGCCAAAGTCCGGGTCGATGTCGGTGCGAAAGACGCCCGCCTCGACACCGCGCCGCACCTCTCGGCAGATCGTGTCGACGAGTTCGTTGCGCGCCTCGTTGAGCACGGAGTGCCAGGGCCGGTCGGTGCGCCAGAGCTCCGCGATGAGGAGCTTGGTGAACGCCTCCTGCTCGGTCAGGAACTCGATCTGAGCGCGTACGAGCTCGAGAATCCCGGTCTGGGGGTCGTCGATGTTCGCTTCCTCGATCGCGTGGAAGCGCTCGATCAGCGCACCCGTGCGGTCTCGCAGCATCGTCTCGACGAGCTCGGCCTTGCCGGTGAAGTGGTAGTAGACGGTGCCTTTGGCGGTGCCCGCCTTCTCGACGATGTCGTCGACCGACGTGTCCTCATAACCCCTGTGGCCGATCAGTTCGATCGCCGCGTCATAGAGCTTGCGCCGTGTCGCGTCAGTGCGAGATGCCATGTGCGAGCCTTCCGTCCCCACCCGATTCGGACCCACCAGTTGATACCCCGAAGTACCTCCCACGGACCCCGATTTCTCGCCGTGCGTCATCCCAGTAGTAGGATTGGGCGCATGCTCTTCCTCGTAGACGGCTACAACGTCACCATGCGTGACCCCGAAGTATCGGCCCTCTCCAAGGAGGGGCAGCGCGATGTGCTCGTCGCGCGCCTCGGAACGTCGGGAAAGGCGATCCTCGGCACGGGGGCGATCGTGGTCGTGTTCGACGCACGCGGTAATCTGGGGGCTTCCTCCGAGACTGTCGGCGCGGTGAAGGTGGTCTACGCCGCCGACGCCGACGACGAGATCGTGAGGCGTGCGTCCGCGGTCAAGGGGCAGGTCACCGTCGTCACCGACGACATGCGCCTGAGGGCCCGGCTGTCGCAGGATGTGGGGCGGCACGCGGCGTTTCGCGACGCCGCGGTCTGCTTCCAGGCCGTCAAGCCCGCTGGCCGAGCAGGTCGCCCGCAGGTGGCGCGCGAGGATGAGGGGCTCCCTCGGGGAGCGAAGGACATCACCGCCGAGCTCTCTGAGCTCTGGCTCGATGAGGATAACGAGGGCCGTTCGCGCTAGCGGGCGGCGGGAAGCAGGGGTGGGCTTTGCCGGGATTGGGCGTGCTCGTCAACGTTGTCGCGGTGCTTGTGGGTACCGCAGTGGGTCTGGTCTTCGGCCATCTGATCCCCGAGCGGATGCGCGAGACCGCGTTTCGCGCCATAGGCCTGTCCACGCTCATCATCGGTATCGCGATGTCACTCGGCGGGCTCGCCGACATGGGCGCTGCCGAGGGGCCTCTCGGCAAGTACTCTGCGCTCGTGTTCGTGGGCTCGCTCGTGCTGGGCGCTCTCATCGGCGAGGCGATGCGCATCGAGTGGTGGCTCGACCGATTCGGCACCTGGCTGCAAGAGATCGCCTACCGCATCCCGTGGTTCGCGCCGTCAGCGAAGTCGGCCGGCGACGAGCCCGGCGAGAAGGGCCACACCCTCGTCGAGGGCTTCGTGACCGCCTCGCTGCTCTACTGCGTGGGCGCCATGACGGTGCTCGGCTCGATCCAGGACGGTCTCGGCGACCCCAGCACCCTCTACCTCAAGGCCACGCTCGACGGCCTGGCCTCCATCGCGCTCGCCTCGACGCTGGGTGTGGGCGTGGGTCTCTCGGTCATCCCGCTCGTCATCATCCAGGGCGGCATCGCCCTGCTCGCGTTCACGTTCGCAGGCGGATCGGTCGCCCCCGAGTTCATCTCGGCGATCGAGGCGGTCGGCGGCGCGCTCATCGCGGCGATCGGTCTCGACCTGGCCGGCATCAAGCGCCTGCCGGTGGGCAACCTGCTGCCGGCGGTCTTCGTCGCCATGGCGATCGCGTGGCTGCTCACGTGACCGAGACGCCGACACCCGCAGGCGCCGATGCAGCACGGCTGGACGTGCGCGTCGCCGGCTACTGCGTTGTGTGCAACCGAATCGTCGTGCGCGCCGAGGACGGCTCGTGCCCGAGTGGCCACGACGCGACCGTGGTCCAGGGCAGGCTGGTTCTGGCCGATGATGAGCAGGTCCCGCACCTCCCGAGGTTCAACCTCGCCGCGTTCCTCGTGCCGCCCGTCTGGGGCCCCGGGCACGGGCAGTGGGCCGGAGCGGTCTTCCTGCCGATGTGGCTGTTCATGGATAGCGTCGTCGCCTCGGCCGAGGGCAGGGGAGGACTGGCGGTGGGGGCTGCCGCGGTCGTCGCCATCACCTTCGGGATGCAGGCGTGGTTCGCTTCTCGCGCCAACGGCCTCGCGTGGCGCCGCATCGCCGATCGGGTGAGCGTCGAGGAGTACCTGCGCCGCGAGCGCATCTGGCTGGCGGTCTGCGTTCCGCTCGCGGTCCTCATCTACGGCTGGGGCCTCTACTACCGGCTGGTCATCGCCGGCTGATTCCCCGCTCAAGTGCCGGAGTGTTTCGCTCTGCCCTGTTGACAGCGTAACAATGTGTTGTTACGGTCTGTTGCGCACGGGGTATGAGGTACAGGACGCACGGCACGCCGAACGAGCGTGCAGGCACGAAACGAGGCGGGAACACGATGTCATACGGTTACCAGGAGTCAGCGCCCACCAGCGTGGCTGGGGGCAGCGCGCTTCGCAGCGGCTCGATCGTCACGGGAATCATACTCATAGCCGCGGGAGCGCTCTTGCTCGCCGCGCAGTTCGTTCCGGGGCTCGTGTGGTGGGCGCTGTGGCCGGCCCTGATCATGCTCGCAGGCGCCATCCAGATGGTGACTCCGGGCAAAGAGGGCTGGGGGATCGAGCGCGTCTCGGAGGGGTTCGGCACCGTGTTCATCGGCGCGATCCTGTTGGGCTGCACAACCGGCTACATCGGCTGGGAGATGTGGCTCACCGCGCTCGCGCTGTGGCCGGCGCTGCTCGTGATGGGCGGCCTCGCGATGCTCGGTCAGGCCGCCGATTCGCCGTGGCTCAAGGCTGCCGCGCCTGTCGTGGTGTGGGTCGCGATCGCGTATGCGGCCGCCACCACCGTCACCGGAATGCCTATAGAGCTCCCTGTCATCGATACCGTCCTTCTCACCGTCCTCCGCTAGAAAGGAACCTTTCGATGAATGATCGATCGCGCAACGGATTCATCGCCCTCGCGGGCATCGGGCTGGTGGTTCTCGGCATCTGGATGCTGTTCGAGCGCATCGTGGTGCCGTTCGTCCAGCCGCTCGGGTACGTGCTGCACGGGCTGTCGCAGGTCGGCTGGCCTCTGCTGCTCGTCGCAGCCGGCGTGCTGATCCTGGCCCGCCGCCGGCCAGCGTCCTACACCGGATCGCTCCACCGCTCGCGCTCCAGCCGGATGATCGGCGGAGTCCTCGGCGGCATCGCGACGAGGCTCGGGTTCGACCCGATGGTCGCTCGCGTCGCGTTCATGGTCCTCGCGCTCGTGGTCGGCGTGTGGCCGGCGCTCGTCTTCTACGCGGTGGCGCTGTTCGCCATCCCGGAGGAGCCCGCCGCGTGGGCGACCGTCTCGGATGTCCCCGCCCCGCCCGCGCCGCCGGTCGGCTAGGAGGCGAACACGATGGACAGCGAACTCATCTCGAAGAAGGAGCTGCTCCAGCAGACCGGGATCAGTTACGGCCAGCTCTACCGCTGGAAGCGCAAGGGGCTGATCCCCGAGGAGTGGTTCATCAAGAAGTCGACCTTCACCGGTCAGGAGACGTTCTTCCCGCGCGACAAGATCATCGCCCGGGTACACAAGATCCTGTCGATGAAGGATGAGGACCTCTCGCTCGACGACATCGCCGAGGCGGTGACGCCGGACCTGACCGGCGTTTCTCTCTCCCGCGACGACGTTGCCGGCAGGAGCGTGGTGAGTCCGGTCGCGCTGGAGCTCTACACCACTGCGCACCCGGACACCGAGGTCCTGCGCTACGGCGAGCTGCTCGCGCTCTACGTGCTCGACACGCTGCTCGCCACCGGTGAGGTCTCGCTCGATGAGGGCCGATGGGTGCTTGCGGCGTTCGAAGACGCGTATCCCACCTTCGAGGGCGGGGACTGCGACCTGGTCCTCGTCCGCAAGATGGGCGTCGCGGTCTGCCTCATGATCACCAGTTCCGCCGAGCTCAGACTCGAGAGCGGCGCACGGCTCGTAGCACGCGTGAACGTACAGGAAGCGGTCGAGGCGCTCGGCGCCCGGCTGTAAGCGAGGAGAGAACCATGACTGACACCACCACACCGCGCTCCGACGTGACCGTCAACGGCGGCGGCTCCATCGGCCCGGGCACCTACGCGACCGTCACCATCAACGGTGCGGGCACGGTTACCGGCGCCATCGACTGCATCACGATGAAGATCAACGGCGCCGCCACCTGCGACGGTACCGTCACGGCCACGAGCATCGTCGTCAACGGCTCGGGCACCTTCAACCAGACGGTCCAGGCCGGCGAGGTCACCACCAACGGCGATGCGTCGTTCGGCACCAGCGCAGGTATCGGCCGTCTCAAGGTCAAAGGCCGCACTGCGGTCGCCGGAGGGCTCGCTGCACGCGAGGTTGACCTGCGCGGCACCCTCAAGGTGGACGCCGACCTGTCCTGCGACACGATGACGGGCGAAGGCGTGTTCACCGTCGCCGGCCTGCTCAACGCCGGCTCGGTCGACGTGCGCCTCTACGGGCCGTGCAGCGCCCGCGAGATCGGCGGCGAGAGCGTCATCATCACCCAGTCCCGCAGCGGGTTCGCCGACATCGTCAACCTCTTCACCGAGAAGCGCCTGCACGTGGGCACGATCGAGGCCGACACCGTCACGCTCGAGAACACCACGGCGCAGATCGTCCGAGGCGGCAACGTGGTGCTCGGCACCGGCTGCGACATCGCGGTCGTCGAGTACACCGGGACGTACTCGCAGGCGGCGGATGCCCGCGTGGGCGAGGCGCGTCAGGTCACCGCATAGACGAGGTGTTCGAGAGCCCGACTCGGCGTCAGGCCTCCTGGCGCCAGCCCGGCTCCTTGAATGCGCTCGGGCAGATGTCGCTCAGGAAGCACTGGCCGCAGATAGGGCGCTTCGCGTCGCAGATCGCGCGCCCGTGGCTGATCATCTCGTAGTTGACGCGGTACCAGCGGCTCTCGTCGAAGCACGCGCACAGGTCGGCTTCGACCTTGTCGGGATTCTTCGCCGAGGAGATGCCAAACCGGTGCGCGAGCCTGAACACGTGAGTGTCCACGGCGATCCCCTCGACGATCCCGAACGCGCTGCCGAGCACGATGTTGGCGGTCTTGCGCGCGACTCCGCGCAGTGAGGTGAGCTCATCCATCGTGCGCGGCACCTCGCCGCCGAACTCGGCGACGATCATCTGCGCGGTCGTCATGATGCTCTTCGTCTTGTTGCGGAAGAAGCCGAGCGAGTGCACTAGTTCCTCAACGTGCGCCGGATCCGCCGAGGCAAGCGAAGCCGCATCCGGGTAGGCGGCGAAGAGCGCGGGCGTGGCCTTGTTGACCGCCTCATCCGTGGTCTGGGCGCTCAAGATCACCGCGACGAGGAGCTCGAAGGGGTTGCGGAAGTCCAGCGCCGGCTTGGGGTCGGTGTAGTGCTCCTCGAGCCGCCGCGCGATCTCCGCGCAGCGCGTCAGCTGCTCTTCATCACAGCACGTGCTGGCCTTGGCCATCTTCGCGGACATCGGCGCCTCCTGCGGCGGGTCGGGTGCGAGACAGAGCATACCCTCCGCCGGCTCCACACCCGCGCGATCTCTTTCAAGCGTCCTTGTGCGTTTAGGTACGGCTGTACCTAAACGCCATAGCTGGCTCGAAACGATGCACGGCCCCAGTCCGCGCGCCCCTCGACCGGCTTCATGTTGACCGCACCCCCTTCACGGGCGCACACTAGCGCCCCATACCCGCGTCGTCCCCTCGAGGACGATTGCGGGCTTTCGTGCTGTTCTATCGGAGGACCTGCATGCTGATCGAGCGTCTCCATCTCTCACTCGCCGGCTCGGACACCTACTCGGCGATGACCAAGTACCTCATGGACGGCCGCGATCCCACCATCGCCGCCGCGAAGTTCATCCGACCCCTCCTCGTGGCGTCGAACTTCTCTCGCCGTCCCAGGCCCACCTTCGTGGTCGTCTCGGGCGAAGAAGCCGCCGAGAGGTTCTGGCGTCAGACCGCCGCCTACCTCGGCCAAGAGCGGGTTCTGCGTTTTCCCGACTCGCCGGAGCACCCGTGGTCGGAGGACAAGCCCGAGCCGTCCATCATCGGCGCGCGCGCCCGTGCGCTGTACTCGCTCGACAAGGGCCGCGACGTCGTCGTGGTGGCATCGGCGCGCTCGCTGCTGCGCCACGTCCCGCCGCAGGGCAGCTCCGTGTTCACACCGCTCGTGCTCGAGTCGGGCATGACGCTCGATCTCGAGGAGTCGATGGCCGCGCTCGCACGCATGGGCTACGAGCGCCTCGAAGTCGCCGAGGAGGTGGGCACCTTCGCGGTCCGCGGCGGCACGCTCGACGTCTACCCGGCGGGCAGCCACGCTCCGCTGCGTGCGGAGTTCTTCGGCGATGAGATCGATTCGCTGCGCCACTTCGTCCCCGGTACCGGTCAGTCGATCGGCGACGCGGGACGCACCGAGGTCTACCCGTGCCGGGCGCTGCAGTTCTCGAAGCGCGGCGCCGATGCGGTCGAGCGGGCCGTGGGTCTGCGCGTCCACAAAGACGAGCAGCTCGCCCACCACGTGGAGCTCATCAAGGAGGGCATCTACTTCAACGGCGCCGAGCGCTACCTGCCGCTGCTCAACAAGCACGACGGCCTCGCGACCGATTACCTGAGCACGCGCACGCTCATCGTTGTGACCGAGCCCCGCTCGCTGTTCGACGACACGGTGCGCCACTACGAGGCCCTCGAGGCCGCGGTCGCCGCCGCCAAGTACCACTCGGTCAAGCCCGGCGTGGCTGCGCTCGAGGGGCTCTACGCCTCTCCCGCGAAGCTCGACTTCGGCGACCACCAGCGCCTCACCTTCCTGTCGGTGCTTCGTGCGGGCGGCATCGTGGACGGCGAGCTCACCTCGCGTCGCCCCGACGTCGGGGGCGGCGAGGAGAAGTTCGTCGGCGGCGTTCGCTCGCTCGCGTCGAGCGGCTATTCGGTGCTCGTCGCCGTGCCCGACCGCCGCGCGCGCGGCCGCATCCGCGACACCATCGCCGAGTCCGGCGTGTCGGTGGCTGAGCTTCGCGAGCACGGTGCCGGCGCCGACGACGCTCGGGTCGACCTGCCTCTCGAGGCAGGCTCGATCGTGATGACCGACCTCGACGTGCCGGCCGGCTACGTCGTGCCGGAGGCCAAGCTTGCGGTCGTCTCGGTGGACGACATCTATCCTCGCTCGCTGAAGCGCGCTCGCCGCCGCGACATCGACCCCACTCGCGTCACCTTTGGCTTCGCGCCCGGCGACTACGTCGTGCACTCCACGCACGGCATCGCGCTGTTCCGCGAGATGGTGCGCCAGACGGTGCTCGGCTCGGAACGCGACTACCTGCTCCTCGAATACGCGAAGGGCGACCGCCTTTTCGTGCCGGTCGACCAGATCGACCGCGTCACCAAGTTCGTCGGTCCCGACCAGGCGACCCCGCGGGTCACGCGCCTGAACACCGCCGACTGGTCCAAGGCCACCGGCAAGGCGCGCCTGGCCGCCAAGAAGCTCGCCTTCGACCTCGTGGACCTCTACGCCCGCCGCTCCACCGTCCTCGGCCGCGCCTACGGCGCCGATACCGTGTGGCAGGAGGAGATGGAGGCGATGTTCCCGTTCGTGGAGACGCCCGACCAGCTCGCCGCGATCGCCGACGTCAAGAGCGACATGGAGTCCGAGAAGCCCATGGACCGCCTCATCTGCGGCGACGTGGGCTACGGCAAGACCGAGGTCGCGATCCGCGCGGCGTTCAAGGCGGCGCAGGACGGCGCCCAGGTCATGGTGCTCTGCCCCACGACCATCCTCGCGCAGCAGCACTACACCAACTTCTCCGAGAGGTTCGCGCCCTTCGACGTACGCGTCGAGGTCCTGTCGCGATTCCGCACGCCGGTCCAGCAGAAACTCGCGCTTGAGGGCTTCGCCTCCGGTGAGGTGCGCATCCTCATCGGGACGCACCGCCTGCTCTCGCGCGACGTGGCTCCAAAGGACCTGGGCCTGGTCATCATCGACGAGGAGCAGCGCTTCGGCGTCGAGCACAAGGAGTACCTCAAGAACCTGCGCGAGCAGGTCGACATCCTGACCCTGTCGGCGACGCCGATTCCCCGCACGCTGCAGATGTCGCTCACCGGCGTGCGCGACATGAGCGTCATCGACACACCGCCGCCCAACCGTTTCCCCGTGCAGGTGCACGTGGGGGAGTGGGACGAGGACGTCGTCTCCGGCGCGATCAGGCGCGAGCTTGAGCGCGGCGGTCAGGTCTACTACGTCTCGAACCGCGTGCGCACCATCGACGACGCCGTCGAACGCGTGCGCATCTCGGCTCCCGAGGCCCGTATCGGCGTCGCGCACGGCCAGATGTCGGAGAAGGAGCTCGAGGCGGTCATGGAGGCGTTCGCCGCCAACGAGTACGACGTTCTCGTGGCGACCACCATCATCGAATCGGGCATCGACAACCCGCACTCCAACACGCTCATCATCGAGGACTCGCAGCGCCTCGGTCTCGCGCAGCTCTACCAGCTCAAGGGCCGCGTGGGACGAAGCCACGTCAAGGCGTTCGCGTACTTCCTGTTCCCGCGTGACGCGAGCCTCACCGAGCAGGCAATCGACCGCCTGACCGCGATCAAGGACAACGAGGAGCTTGGCTCGGGCATCCGCGTCGCGATGCGCGACCTCGAGATCCGCGGCGCAGGCTCGCTTCTCGGCGCCGAGCAGTCCGGACAGCTGTCCGCCGTCGGCTTCGACCTGTTCGCGACGATGCTCATGGAAGCGGTCAGCGAGGCGCGCGGAGAACCGCTCTCGGCGCACCCCGACATCAGGGTCGACCTGCCCGTGCCGGCGTACTTCCCCGAGGAGTACATCGACGCCGTCGACCAGCGCGTCCGCTACTACCGCAGGCTCGCAGGCGCACCTACCGTCGAGTCGGTCGGGGCCGTCGCGGCCGAGCTCGCCGAGGCGCATGGCGCGCCTCCCGAGGTCGCCCGCAACCTCATCGATGTCGCGCGCATCAAGGCGCTCGCCGCGGATGCGGGTATAACGACCGTCACGGTGGTGCGCAACCGCCTCACGGTGTCACCGGTATCGCTCGAAGGTTCGGCACTCGGGAAGCTTCAGGCCGATGGTGCGGTATACACAGAACGTAAGAAGGAGCTTGCGCGGCCAATTGGTTATGGAGAGTCTGTGACCGCAGCCGCTCTGGGCATGCTCACTGCTATATACTCTGCACAGTCTGACCATGGCCCTCGGGAGGAATGACCGAATGAAGGCAGTACGCATCGCAATGGCGTTCGCGCTCGTCATGGCGCTTGGCTTCTCCGCTACCGGCTGTAAGAGCGATGAGAACGTTGCAGCCCGCGTGAACGGCGAGGTCATCACCGTCGAGGAGCTTGACGCACAGATCGATCAGCTCAAGAAGCAGTACCCGACCATGTTCGAGGGCCCCGATGGCGAAGGTCGCCTTCTCGACTTCAAGCAGCGCCTTCTCGATAACCTGATCAATCAGGAGCTCATCCGCCAGGCTGCGGAGGAGAAGGGCATCGAGATCAACGACGACGACATCGCCAAGCAGATCGAGACGCTCAAGGGCGGATTCAAGGACGACGCGCAGTTCGAGCAGGCGCTCAAGACCGCCGGCATGGACGTTGATGCGCTCGAGAGCCAGATTCGCGAGCAGCTCCTCACCCAGAAGCTCATCGAGTCGCTGGCGAGCGAGGACAAGGTCACCGACGCCGAGGTCGAGAAGTACTACGGCTCCAACAAGACCCAGTTCTTCGAGAAGGAGGCCAAGCGCGCCTCCCACATCCTCTTCAAGCCCGAGGATCAGAAGACCGCCGATAAGGTGCTCAAGGAGGTTCGCGCCGGCAACGACTTCGCGGCGCTTGCCAAGCAGTACTCCGTCGATACCGCGACCGCAGCCAAGGGCGGCGACCTGGGCTGGCCGACCACCCCGTACGTGCCCGAGTTCCAGGCGGCTCTCGACAAGCTCGAGAAGGGCGAGACCTCCGGGCTCGTCAAGACCCCCTACGGCTGGCACATCATCCGCGTCACCGACGAGCGCAAGGGTACTCAGAAGAAGCTCGAGGACGTGAAGGACCAGATCTCCCAGATCATCGTCCAGCAGCGTCGCGCGGACTCGTACCAGAAGTTCCTCGAGGACCTGCGCAAGAGCGCCGAGATCGAGATCGTCCTTCCTGACCTGAAGGATGGCGGCGCCGCCGCTGAGTCCAAGGAGACGACCTCCAAGTAAGCGTCACGACGCGAGGGGCTATAGGGAGTGAGTGATCGTCACGGGTTCGACGAGTTCGTAGAGGTGATCGCGGCGCTTCGAGCGCCTGACGGTTGCCCCTGGGACCGCGAGCAGACGCACCGCTCCATCGCCAAGAACGTCGTCGAGGAGGCCTACGAGGCCGTCCACGCAATTGAGAATGATGACGTCGCCGGGCTCCGCGAGGAGCTCGGCGACGTGCTTCTCCAGGTGGTCTTGCACTCGCAGATCGCCTCGGATGATGGCGAGTTCACCATCGACGATGTGGTCGAGGGAGTCCGCGCCAAGATCGTGCGCCGGCACCCGCACGTGTTCGGCGACGTGCAGGCCGACACCGCGGCTGAGGTGTTCAGGAACTGGGACGAGATCAAGCTCGCCGAGAAGGCCGAGAAGGGCAAGAGCCTGCTCGACGACGTCCCGCACGCACTGCCCGCGCTGATGCTCGCGCAGACCATCTCGCGCAAGGCAGTCTCGGCGGGGTTCGAATGGGAGTCACTTCAGGGCGTGATCGACAAGCTCCACGAAGAGGTTGCGGAGCTCGCCGAGACCGAAGAGGGAAGTGAAGAGGCCGCCGGCGAGATCGGGGACATCCTGTTCACGGTCGTGAATCTGGCGCGCAAACAAGGGATCGACGCCGAGACGGCGCTTCGCGGAACGTGCGACAAGTTCCGCAGCCGCTGGGCGATGATGGAGGAGGCGGCCGCGGCCGCCGGCCGGGACGTGGCCGACATGACGCTGGACGAGCAAGAAGAGCTCTGGCGCAGGGCCAAGGAGAGGGAGAACAGGTCATGAGCAACATCGTTGACGTTTACGCGCGCGAGATCCTCGATTCGCGCGGCAATCCCACCGTCGAGGTCGAGGTCGTCCTCGACGACGGCAGCTTCGGTCGCGCGGCGGTGCCCTCGGGCGCCTCGACGGGCGCGTTCGAAGCGGTCGAGCTTCGCGATACCGAGAACGGCCGCTACCTGGGCAAGGGTGTCCGCACCGCAGTCGAGAACGTGAACGGCGCTATCGCCGAGGAGGTCGTCGGTCTCGACGCCACGGACCAGCGCGCGCTCGACGCAGCGCTTCTGGCCCTCGACGGCACGGACAACAAGGGCAAGCTCGGAGCCAACGCCATCCTCGGCGTGTCGCTTGCGGCTGCTCGCGCCGCGGCCGAGTCCACCGAGCTCACGCTGTACAGCTACATCGGCGGGGCGAACGCGCACATGCTGCCCGTGCCGATGATGAACATCCTGAACGGCGGCGCTCACGCGGACAACAACGTCGATCTGCAGGAGTTCATGGTCATGCCGGTCGGCGCCACGACCTTCGCCGACGGCCTGCGCTGGTGCGCCGAGATCTACCACACGCTGAAGAAGGTCCTGCACGACCGCGGTCTGGGCACCGGCGTCGGCGATGAGGGCGGCTTCGCCCCCAACCTCGACAGCAACGAGGCTGCGCTCCAGATCATCTCGGAGGCCGTCGAACTTGCCGGCTACACGCTGGGCGAGCAGGTCCAGTTCGCGCTCGACCCCGCCACCACCGAGATCTACGACGAGGCGCGCGGCGTCTACGTGCTCGCCGGCGAGGGCCGCGAACTCACCTCGGCTGAGATGGTCGACTTCTGGGCGGACCTGTGTGACCGCTACCCGATCATCTCGATCGAAGACGGCATGGCCGAGGAGGATTGGGACGGCTGGAAGCTGCTCACGGACCGTCTGGGCAAGCGCGTCCAGCTCGTGGGCGACGACCTGTTCGTCACCAACACCGCCCGCCTGAAGCGTGGCATCGAGATGGGTGTGGCCAACTCCATCCTCGTCAAAGTGAACCAGATCGGCTCACTCACCGAGACACTCGAGGCCATCGAGACCGCCAAGCAGGCCGGCTATACCTGCATCATCTCGCACCGCTCCGGTGAGACTGAGGACACCACGATCGCCGACCTCGCCGTCGCGACCAACGCCGGCCAGATCAAGACGGGCGCGCCGGCCCGCTCGGACCGCGTCGCGAAGTACAACCGCCTCCTGCGTATCGAGGAGGAGCTGGGCGAGTCGGCCGAGTACGCCGGCATGGAAGCCTTCTACAACCTCCGATAAGACACTCAACGATCGGCGACGATGACCGACCCTGCCAACAAGGAATCCGCCTCTGACGACGTGCCGTACCAGTTCGGCATGCCGCTCGACACCGCACTGGCGCGGCGCGAGCGTCTTGCCGACCGGTATGACTTCTCGTTCGGTCAGGAGCGGGTGTTTCCCTCGGTCGTCAAGGCGATGCTCGAGGAAGTCCCGTCCGGCGCCCGCGTGCTCGAAGTGGGCGCCGCGACGGGGCTCTTGACCCGGCCGCTGCTCGAAAAGGCCGCACACCTTACCGCGCTTGAGCCTTCGCGGGGCATGCTGCGTCGGCTGCTCTCCAGCGACGTTGCTGACGCAGACCACCTCGTCGTCCGTCAGGGTCTCGTCGAGGACCTCTTGCACGATGAGACCTACGACGTGGCCGTCGTGACCTTCACGCCGCGGCGCGGAATGGGTCTGCTCGCACTCCTCAACGCGCTCGCGATGCACGTGCGCGAGCGCGTGGTCATGCTCCTCGACGAGCAGGAGACGCTCGACTGGGCTTACGTCGCGCGCTCCGCCGCTCACCAGGGCTTCGGCGTGTCGCTGCGCTTCGTCAACCCGCCGGACGATGCACATCACCGGGTCGTCCTCATGACCGCGGAGGTCGCCGACTGGGTGCCGTCAGCCACCTCGCCCACCGAGTGGGATGTGGCGGCCCGCGAAGTCGCCGTCCCGTTCCCGGTGCCGCGCGGTGCCGCAACGCGTCTCGTGCGCTACTTCCTCGCGAGCGGCGACAGGGCGATCCTCGTGCGCACCGAAACCGAGGGCGTCGACCGCCTCTACGGCAACCTGAGGACGGCCGTCCACCGGCTCGGACGCGACGAGGTCACCGTGCGCCGCGTGGACGACGGCGTGCAGATCGTCCGGCTTCCCAAGTCGGCGGAGTAGTCAGCCGCGTCCTCTCGGCGGGTATGCACATGGGGTGCGAACAACCGTCGCTGAGGAGACCCGATGCGCCGTACCAAGATCATCGCCACGCTCGGTCCTGCGAGCGATTCACCTGAAGTGCTCGACGCCATGATGACGGCCGGTGTCGACGTGGTACGTCTCAACGCCGCCCATGCCGGGCCGGGCGAGTTGGCCGTGCGACTGACTGCCGCCCGTGAGGCCGCAGCGCGGGCGGGACGTGAGATCGGCGTGCTGCTCGATCTCCCCGGCCCCAAGATCCGCATCCGAGAGGTTGCCGTGGGCACCGCGCTGGAGACCGGCGCGGAGTTCACTCTGCTCACCGAGGAGTGCGTGGGCGGGCCGACGCGAGCGTGCGTGAGCTACGCCGGGCTCGCCGACGACGTCTCGGAGGGCGACAGGATCCTCATCGACGACGGCCGCATCGAGCTCAAGGTAATGGCGACGGCGCCGGGCCGCGTGCGCGCGACCGTGGTGACCGGCGGACCGCTGCTCAGCAACAAGGGCGTCAACGTCCCCGGAGTGACGCTCCGAGTCGCCTCGATCACCACGTACGACAAGACCCTGCTGTCCTGGGCGATGGCCAACGACGTCGACTGGATCGGCCAGTCGTTCGTGCGCAGCCCGCGCGACATCGAGGACCTGCGCGAGTACATGACCGCACGCGTCATCCCCATCATGGCCAAGATCGAGAAGCACGAAGCGGCCGATAGGATCGAGGAGATATTTGCGGTCGCGGACGGCGTCATGGTCGCTCGCGGCGACCTCGGCGTCGAGACCAGCCCCGAAGAAGTGCCGGTGCTCCAGAAGCGGATCGTGGCGGCGGCGCGAGCGGCGGGCAAACCCGTGGTGGTCGCCACCGAGATGCTGGACTCGATGCGCTTCAACCCCCGACCCACCCGTGCCGAGGCAAGTGACGTCGCCAACGCGATCTTCAGCCGCGCCGACGCAGTGATGCTCTCCGGCGAGACCGCCGTGGGCCAGTATCCGGTCGAGTCCGTCGAGACGATGTGCCGCATCATCGTTGCGGCCGAGGGCGCTTCACCGCCGATCAGTCCGCCAAGAAGCGCGGGCGGAGGCGACGACGTTCAGCTCGCGGTGAGCGCCGCGGTCTGCGAGCTCGCAACCGATCTCGACCTTGCGGCGATTGTCACCATCACGCAGTCGGGCGCGACCACGCTCGCGGTCTCCCGGCACCGCCCGGTGACTCCGATCATCGCAGCGACCCCGGCTGTCGGGGTGGCGCGCCGCCTCGCGATGGTGTGGGGGGCACACGCGGTTCTCGTCGAGATCGCCGACGACCTGGGCGCGTTGCTCGGCCAGGTAGGGGACAAGGTGCGCGAGGCCGGGTACGCCAACTCCGGGGAACGGGTGGCGGTCACCGCCGGGCTGACGGCGCGCCATCCGGGAGGCACCGACTTCATCTTGGTGCTCGAGGTGTAGCGGGCTCGAGACGTTGTGCTACTGTCGCTGCTGTCGTCCATCTGCGCGAGGGGACAGTCATGCGACGGAGCAGGGTGGGATCTTTGGGCCGACGTTTGCGTTGGCTTGTGGCACTGGCGGCGATCGTGGGCGGAGTCCTTGTTCCGTCATCAAGCGGTGTCGCCGCCGCTGAAACGCTGCCGGGCTCCTTCTTCGTGCCGGACAGCAACTTCTTGGCGGGAGACGTCGCCTACGATCACGTCCGCCAGGTCGTCTATCTGCAGACACAAGGACGCGTGCTGCGCTACAACGCGAAGACGCGCACCATGCTCTCGCCGCTGGCGCCAAGCGGCGCCGACCGGGTGCATGTAGAGGTCACGCCGTCGGCAAGCCACCTGATCGTGGTGTGGGATGACTTCGAGACGCGCACCGGCGTCATCGAGATCACGAACCTGGCGACGTCGAGCGTGAAGCGGATCAACCTCCCTCGCTCCTCCTCGGTATGGTGGATACCGGAGAACCTTGCGATTCCCAACGACGACTCGTTCTTTGTCTACGTCGTCAAGGTGGGAACGCAGGAGACCCTGGGCGCGTCGCTCCTCAAGGGTGACGTCCGGACCGGGGTGTACCAGGAGCTGGCCACGGGTGGCGTTGGCAGCGGCTGGGCGGCGAGTCCGAGCGGTGACGGCAGCGTCATCGCCTATTCAAACCCTCTAGGCACGGTGCGGGTTTCCGACGGCGCGGTTCTCGGCCGCACGGGCATTCAGGAGCAGGGGGTCGCCAGTTCGCCCTCGGGTACGGTCTTCTGTTCGCCGAGCCGCTTCTACACGGGCAGCCTCGTGCCATCCGCCACGCTCGGGCCGAACCCTCCCCTGGGCGTAGCATTCCATCCTTCTGAAGACGTGCTCTTCATGAGCTATGAGAAGTCGAGCACCAACTTCTCAACCGGGGTCCAGGATTGGCGCACGGTGATCGAGGTGCACGCCGGGCCGGGATACGAATCACGCTACAAGCTCGACCTCAAGGCGGGGGTTCCCGACTTCCCTGCGTATTCGCGCACGTATGGGATGTTCGTCTCTCGCGACGGCAACATGCTGCTGGCGACGATCAACAAGGGTGTCGCCTGCGTCCCAACGCCGCGAGCGGTCGTGGGAAAGGTGACTTCGGATTACCGAGACCTGCCGATGGCGGGAGCCAAGGTCGAGATCTTCGTTCCGGACACGGACGGCTCGGCGAAGCTGGTGAAGTCGGTCACTGCTGATGAGAGCGGGCGCTGGCAGGCTCTGTTGACCAGCGAGACTCCGGTGCGCGTGAAGGTGAGCGACCCTCTGCAGGCTCACGGTGAGACATGGATCGGTGGTTCGAGCTTCGACGCGGCGACTCCCTTCGTGCCGAGCGTGGGCGGCACAGTGGCGGACTCAAAACTGCCGCTCGATGCTCCCGGAGCGATCGTCGGCACGGTCGGGGCCGTCGAGACCGGGGAGCCGGTTGGCGGGACTCTGGTGCGCGCCTACCACGTGGGCGCCTCCGGGCCCTCGCTTGTCGCGACAGCGGTGGCCGACGCCGATGGCGCGTATCAGATCGCAGGCCTCCCCGCCGGAACCTATCGGCTTGGATTCACGGCGTCGGGTTACGCCGATTCGTTCTATCCCCGGGCAAAGACGGTCGAGTCGGCCCCGAACGTCCGGGTCCGCGCAAGCGAGCCCGCCAACTGTCAAATGTGGCTCGGCAAGGCACCCTTCATTCACGGCTGGGTGACCGATATGGAGACGGGCGCGCCGCTCGAAGGCGTCAAGGTGCTCGCCTTCGATGCGGCGAGCGTCTGGAACGGTGGACCGCAGGTCCCGGTCGCACAGACGACCACAGCGGCAGACGGCACGTACCGCATCCCGTCGCTTCTGGCGCGTTCGTACGTGATCGGTTTCGCGGACACCACCGGCACGTATCGAGATATGACGTTCCCCGGGCGCGGGTATCCGGTGGGCTCGTCGATGGCCATCAATCCGGATACCTGGGTCTGGCCTGTGGCCGAGGAGCTTATCCCCCTGGAGGACGTCGGGTCGAGTCGTGTCCGTCGCATCAGCGGCCGCAGTCGCTACGACACGGCACTCGAGATCTCTCGCAGGAACTTCAGCAGAGCCGATACCGTGGTCGTCGCGAGCGGGGACAGCTTCCCCGATGCACTCGCGGCGGCGCCGCTGGCCGCGGACTGCAACTCTCCCATTCTGCTCGTGCGACGCGATGGCCTTCCTGATGGCTTCGCCGAGGAGTTCAGGCGGCTGGGCGCGAAGGACTGGGTGATCGTCGGCGGCGAGGCTGCGGTTTCGACCGCGGCGATAAACCGCGACGCCGATGCCGCGGGCATTCCGCGTCCCGGGCGCATCAAAGGCAAGTCCCGCTACGAGACGGCGATCAACGTCGCGCGTCAGGTGTGGGACTACCGTGAGGGCAGCACTCCGTTCGTCGTGCGTGGCGACACCTTTGCCGACGCCCTTTCAGTCGGTCCGTTCGCGTATATGGAGCACCGACCCATCATCCTGACTCAGCCTGATGGCCTGCCGTCGGACATCAAAGACGAATGGGCGATTCTTGCCGAGTACTCCGATGGCGGCGTCATAGTGGTGGGAGGGGAGCGTTCGGTCTCGACGCGGGTGCTCCAGCAGATGGCCGCTTACATGCCGAGCCACGAGATCAGGTACGCGCGGATCGCCGGTACCGACCGCTTCGACACGAGCGCCCGACTCGCCAGCGCCTACGGCATGGAGTTCGATGTCTTCGGCCTCGCGAGCGGTCTCAACTACCCGGACGCGCTCGCTGGCGGAGCTGCGATGGGCAAAGCGGGCGGTGCCCTGCTGCTGACGCCGCCCACGCAGCTACACCCGTCGGCGCGTACGGTCCTCAAGCAGCACGGTCCGTACGTGATGCTGCTCGAAGCTTTCGGCGGCGCGGCTGGCCTTTCGGACGGCGTCCTGGCTGCCGCGAAGTCATCTCTCGGAACGTCCTACTACGACATCGACTCGGCGACGGGCCGTATCACCATGGTTGGGGCCGCGTCGAGCGCCCCGAGTATGAGCACCGCGGCGGGCGGCTATGATCCGTCGTTCACTTCGAGTCCTGAAGTTGTCGATCGCAAGGCGGACTTTGAGGCCGAGTTGTCGCACACGGCCACGGCACACTAGGAGGTCGCGTTGAAGCTGGCCCGCGCTCTGTTCGGAGTCGTCCTGATGGTCGCGTTCGCATTCGCCATCGCCGGCTGCGGTGATGCCGAGACGGTCGTGCGCGACGTGCCGCAGACCGCCGAAGTCCCTGACGTCCTCGGCATGACCTCGGCCGAGGCATCGGTCACCGTCTACGAGGCCGGTCTCGATCCATTGATCTTCACCGCCGAGGAGCACGCCGGCGTCGAGATCATGCGCTTCGACGGCCGCGAGACCGATGACAAGGTGACCCTGACCTACCCTAAGGCGGGCACCGTGGCCGCGGGCGCCGACGACGTCAGCATTCTCATCGGCGAAGCCGAGGTCCCGCCGAGCGACGACACGACGACCGGGCCTTTCTGGTTCCAGCATAAGTTCACCGTCGCCAAGCTCGGTGATACGCAGTGCAAGACCTGCCACAAGGGCGACTACTGCGCGACCTGTCACGCGTACGCCGATGCGAGCGCGCCGCTCACGCCTCGAGGAGAGACCTGGAGCGCGGAAGGCGGTGCGGTGGCGACCTCCATCGCGGGCTACGCCATTCGCGTGGTGGGCGAGGGCTCGATGACCGAGCCCGGCCTTCGCGGCGTGAGCGGCAAAGACGGCGGTGACTTCCTTGTGGAGATCACGCTCAGGTCGGTAGCGTCACCCGAGAGCGTGCGGGAGGACACTGCCGAGATCGCGGATAAGGTCTTCGCGTTTCACGGGCCCGCGCTGGTCAAGTCGCTCGAATTCCGCTGGTACCAGCAGGGGAGCAGCGCACCCTCGGGCACCGAAATCGTCGAGAACGCGACCCCGAGTCCGGAGCTTGAGCCTGCAGATCTGTACCCCGATCTCGAGCCCTCCGACCTTCGCTAGCGAACACCCGTTCGTATCTATCAGCCTCAAGTAGACGTCTAGGTGACACGCCCGCGCTGAAGTGCTACGATGCGCCCAACGCGGTGGAAGCCGCCGGAATCTACGCTGGCCTTCCCTTAGGAATTCTCGGACCCATGGCGCCGAAGAAAACGCAGACCGGGGCTACAGCGACGACGCGCCGCTCTACGGCTAAGGCCGGGGCGCGCGCGTCGTCATCTTCGCGCACACGCGCCACCTCCTCGAAGTCGGCTCCCAAGAAGGCATCGACCACCGCCAAGGCGAAGCCCAAGAAGGCCGCCGCACGCAGGCCATCGATCCTCTCGGCTGGATCGTGGTGGCTGGTTCCCGCGGGTGTGGTCGCAGCGCTTCTCGTGTTCGCCTGGCTCTACTACCCCGTGGTCCGCGTTCAGTATCGCGAGACCCGTGAGCGCGCCCGGCTCGAGACCGAACTCGCTTCACTCGAGGCGCGCAACGACCGGCTCCAGGAGCAGGTCGACAAGCTCAAGACCCCCGAGGGCGTCGAGGACTACGCGCGCAGCCAGCTCGGGCTCGTGAAGGCGGGGGAGAACGCCGTGGTGGTCGTTGACGGCACCGCCAAGGAGAAGACCACCACCTCGCCCGACATCGAGGATCCATCGGCAGAGGATCCCGTGGGACCGTGGACGGCCTTCCTCGACCTGGTCTTCGGAGTCAGGTGAGCCCGAGCGGCGACACCGGCACGGAGGTCGGCCTCGTCGCCTGGCAGGTCGGCAGGGCTCCGCGGGAACCGTGGCGCGTCGAGGCCCGATGCGACTTCGGCTATCCGTCCGTGATCGCCTCGCCGTCTCTGCTCGCCGACGGCACTCCGTTCCCGACCACCTTCTGGCTCACGTGCCCGTGGCTCACCGAGGTCATCTCGGCTGAGGAGTCCGCGGGAGCGGTCGCCGGGTGGGCGCGCCGGGCCGCCGGCGATTCCGAGCTCGCCGACTCCCTGCGACGCGCCGACTCCGCCCTGCGGGCCGCTCGGATCGCCGAGAGCGGCGGGGTAGACGCGTGCGCGTCGGTGGGGCTTGCCGGACAGCGCGACCCGCTCGGCGTGAAGTGCCTGCACGCGCACGTTGCGCTCGCGCTTGGCGGAGTGGACGACCCGATCGGGCGCGATCTTCTCGGCCGGACGGGCACGGCCTGCCCGGATGAGCGGTGTGCCCGCTACGGATCAGGATCGGACCAGGAGGCTTGATGACAACCACCCGGCGGCTTGCCGCCATCGACATCGGCACGGTGACCACGCGACTGCTGGTCGCCGACGTCTCCGACAGCGGCATCGTCGAGGTTGCGCGCAGCACCGACATCACCCACCTCGGCGAGGGCCTCACCGCATCCGGCAGGCTTGCGCCTGATGCGATGCAGCGGGTGGCTGACGTCATCGGTCGCTACGCGGCGACGATGCGCGAGCTCGGGGTGGAGCGCTTCACCGCACTCGCCACCAGTGCCAGCCGTGATGCGAAGAACGGAGTTGAGTTCCGCATGCTGCTGGCCCGCCACGGCGTGACGCCCGAGATAATCGCCGGGAGTCGCGAGGCCGAACTCGCGTTCCTCGGCGCGACGAGCGCGCTCGCGGGCGAGGGCCTGCTGGTGGTGGACTGCGGAGGCGGCTCGACCGAGCTCGTGCTCGGTGACGTCGCCATCGACGACGGGGTGCGCGAGAGCCGCATCATCGCGTCGCGCTCGATCGACGTCGGCAGCCGGCGCATGACCGAGATGTTCCTGCACTCCGATCCGCCCACGCGCGCGCAGCTCGACGAGGCGCGAGCCTGGGCGACCGAGGAGCTTCGCGGCTACTTCGACGCTCTGCGCACGCGTCCCCGCACGATGGTGGGACTCGCCGGTACCGCGACCTCGCTCGCGGCCATCCAGCTGGGCCTGACCGTGTACGACCCGGAGCGCGTCCACGGATACCGCCTGAGCGGCCCGGATCTCGCCGAGGCACTCGATCTGCTCGCGTCGCTGCCGCTGGAGAAGCGCAAGCTGGTTGTAGGTCTGCATCCCGAGCGCGCGGGAGTGATCGTGGCGGGTACGCTCATCTTCGAGACGGTGCTGGCGCTGGCGGGCGTGGATTCGATGCTCGTCTCCGAGCACGACATCCTCTATGGGATACTGTTGGACACCTACCGTGACCTGCGGGAATCGGGGGAGTGAGTGATGGTTGCCCCGCCGGCGAACGGTGGTCGGGGCTGCGTGGACGAGGCGGCGTATCCGAATGGCACAGGAGGCGGACTTAAAATCCGCTGACCCCCTCGGGGGTTTGTGGGTTCGAATCCCACCGCCGCTACCACGGACGCAACGTGTCGCGAAGCATAGAGTCCAAGCGGCGCGAGTGCGATACTGAACTATTGCGGCTGCCGAGCCGTACGGGAGCGCCGACGCACGGCGCGGGGCGATCGAAGGGAGGCGTGCTTGATGGCTGACGACGCTGCCGCACGCCTGTATCAGGCCTTCGTGAGCCAGGACCCGGCCCAGGCCATCGCCGTCATCGAGAAGGTCAAGGCCTCCGGCGTCGCCCAGGCCCAACTCTTCGACCAGCTGTTCGCACCGGCGATGTCGTTGCTCGGCGGCGCGTGGGCGTCCGGCGCCATCGACGAGTACAACTTCACCCAGGCAGCAGTCGTGGCCGAACAGATCACGAGCTTCGTCACGCCTCCCACCACCGCGCAGGACACCGGTGTCACCGTGCTGGTGGGCTGCATGCACCGCGACTTCCACGCCATCGACAAGGACATCTGCGCAGCCGCGCTCAAAGAGACCGGTCACCGCGTCATCGACCTCGGCGTGGACGTGCGTCCCGCGGAGTTCCTCGAGCGCGCCGAGGAGACCGGCTCGCGCATCGTGATCGTCTTCGCGCAGATGATGTCGACGGCGACTTCGGTCTCACGCGTCCGCGAGATGTTCACCGCGAGCGGCCGGGATGACCTCGTGCTGCTCGTTGCCGGCGGTCCCTTCTCGGCGAGCGTGCAACTTGCCAAGTCGGTGGGCGCCAACGGCGTCGTCCGAGGCGCCGAGAGCGCACTCAAGCTCGTCGCCAAGGTCGCGAAAGCGGGGGCTGGCCGATGAGCCCCCGCAGCCGGTCCGTACTCCTCGCCGAGGGGCTCGCACGCCAGGGTCATGTGGCCCCCGCGGTCGACGCGTGCTACGAGGTGCTCCGCAACGACGACTCGGAGCCGCTCGCTCACGCCCTTCTCGCCGACCTCTTCCTCGCGGGCGACTTCCATGAGGAGGCCATCGAGGCCGCGAGCCGGGCCATCGAGCTCGACCCGGACTGCGCACCGGCCTACCTCGCGCTCGGCCTGGCCTACGATCGCCGCGGCGGTATGTGGGACCAGTCGATCCTCGTGTGGCACGAACTTGCCGAGGTCGTTCCGGACCTCGTGACCGCGCACGTGCAGCTCGGCGAGGCGTTCGCTGCCGCGGCCTTCGAGGAGGAGGCGATCGAGGCGTGGCGCAAGGCGCTCGAGCTCGATCCCCTCGAGCCGCGCGCGATGTACAACCTCGCGGTCGCGGCCCTCAAGAAGGAGGGCATGGCCACGGCGCTGCCGGGCTTCCGCAAGGCTGGTGAGCTCGACCCCAGCCAGGACGACTTCTTCTTCGCGCTCGCCGGCATCTACGACGACGGCACGCCGGCGCCCGACCCCATCGACGTTCCGCCGGACCGCGAGAGCCGCCTGGGCGCCGCGTTCGCACTCGCGTTCGAGGAGGACTTCTTCTCGGCGATGGATCTGATCCGGCTCATTCTCGACGACAACGCCGACGACGCCGAGGCGCTCGCGCTCGCGGGCTACCTCTACCTGAAGCAGGACTCGGTGAACGAGGCGATGGCGGTCGCGCTGCGCGCGCTCGCGTGCTCGACCAAGACGCCGACCGCGGTCTACGTGCTCGGCGGCTCGTTCGCCAAGCGCCCCGGCCTCAACCGCAACGCCGCGCGCGTCTTCGGCGCACTCGCCAAGGCGGTCCCGCAGCAGCCGATGCCGCACGTGCTCCTCGCCGAGTCTCTTCTCGGCCTGCAGCGCTACGGACAGGCCAAGCAGGCGTATCTGCGGGCGGTCGAGCTCGACCCGACGTTCGTTCGCGCGCGTTTCGGGCTCGCCGCAGTGCTGCTCACCGAGGGCGAGCACTCGCTCGCGCACCACGAGATCCGCCGCGCTGCCTACCACGACACAAAGCGCCAGGGCCTGTTCTGGCGCCTCTACGACGACTACGCCGAGGGGAGGGAGTAGAGGGATGCCCACCCGCAGAGGCGGACCCCGTCAGCCGCGCCAGCGCATCGAGAGGCCCGAGGTCGTCGAGTCCACCGCGACGACTCCGGATGAGCGTCGTGCCGAGCAGACCGCGCAGGGCAAGGCGCGCGGCCGCAACCCGCTCTTCCTCGCCGGCACCAGCCTGTACCCGCTCGATACCGAGACCCAGGGTCCCGAGGACTGGTACGACCGCGATCTCTCGGCCGATATCGAGGCGCTGGCCGAGGCGCGCGCTTCGCTGGTACGCGTCTTCGTGAGCTGGCGCGTGATCGAACCGCAGGTCGGGCAGTACTCGGAAGACGCCCTGGGCCGTCTTGCCGGCATCATCGAGGCGCTCGGCGCCAAGAAGATGCAGGCGATCGTGTGCTTCTTCGCCGATGACCGCCACTCGGAACTCACCGAGGTCACGTGGGGCAAGCGCCGTGACCCCCGCACTGACTCGTACCTGCTGCAGCGCGAAGTCGCGCTCGTGGCCAAGGTCGTCGGGCGCCTGCGTGCCGAGAAGGGCGTGTTCGCCTGGATGCTCGGCAATGAGTCGTTCCTTTCGGGATTCGAGTCCTCACCCGATCTCGAGTCGTGGGTCGACCTCCTGCGCGAGGCCGTGCGCGAGCACGATCCCGAGCGTCCCATCGCGCTCGGCTGCGACGCCGAGACTCTCTTCCGCGCGACCGGCGTGGATGCTCGCGACGCCATCGACCGCTGCGAGTTCGCTGTCTCGCACGTGACCGCCGCCTACGCCGCCTACGCCGCGGCCGGCCCCATCGCGAGCGGTCCCTCGACCTACCTCGACGCGTTCCTGCTGCGGATGGCGCACCGCGGCAAGCCGGTGCTTCTCGACGAGGTCGGCGTGGGTTCGCTGGACGCATCGCCCGCCGAGGAGGCGGCTTACCTGCGCAACGTGCTGTGGTCGGCGGTGGCCAACCGTGCCGCCGGCGTGCTCGCACGGCGCTACCGCGACATGGATACCGAGCGGCGCGAGCCGTACTTCCTCGACCCGTTCGAGACCCTCGTGGGCCTCGCTGACGCAGAGGGCGTGACCAAGCCGGCCTTCGATGACATGCGTCGATTCGTGCGCACCTCGGCGTTCATCGACCTCAGATCGCACCAGCTGATGGCCGAGCGCACGGCGGTCGTCGTGCCGTCCGAGCGCTACGAGCCGCTGCCCAATCTCGCGGGGCTGTACGGCCCGCGTTCATGCCTGCATGCCTTCATCATCGCGAAGCAGGCTCACGTGCCGGTCTCGGTGGTGCGCGAGAGCGACGACTTCGCGGACCAGTCGGTGCTGGTGATCCCGTCGCCGTTCGCGCTCGCCGACGAGACCTGGGAGCGGCTCGCCGCCTTCGTGCAGGGCGGCGGCTCGATCGTGTGCTCCTACGGCGGCGGCGACACGCACTCGAGCTTCCGCGAACTGTTCGGCGTCGAATTCCTCGGCGACGGAGGCCCGGCATCCACGCTCACCTGCCGGGTCGCGCAGGCCGAGGTGCTCGGCGCGCTCGAAAGCTTCGACGCGTTCTTCGACATCCCCAACTACGCGCTGCTCTCCGGCGGGACCGCCACGGTGGTTGCGACCGATGCCAAGGGCAGCCCGCTCCTCACCGTGAACCAGGTCGGCCAGGGACGCGCGATCTTCGTGGCTGCGCCCATCGAGCGCGCGATTGCTCAGGGCGACGCGTGGGCGACTCCGCCGGCGGTGTCCGAGATGATGCGCCAAGTGTACGGTGCAGTGGCCCGCGCGGCGGGATGCGGCGCCCCGGTGGCGTGCAGCGTGCCCGAGGTCGAGGTTGCGCTCTTCCAGGGCGATACCGAGGACGTGCTGCTGCTCGTGAACCACGGGTCGGCGAAGGCGGATGCCACGCTGACCCTCGAGAAGAGGGTGGTGTCCATCACCGACGTGCGCGGAGGCGCGCCGGTCGCGGTGGGCGGAACGGTGTTCGGGGTGCCTGTCGAGGCCAACGGGGCGGTCGCTCTCAGGCTGGCGTACGCGTGACAGGCAGGGTGGATCGTGTCGATGATCGGCCTGCCGAGGGAGGCGTGAATGGACCGCACCGAGCGTGAGAACGCGCGGTACCTGCTGGAGTCGTGGCTGGACTTCGGCGACACCGTCGAGGATCACCCTGAGCTCAAGCAGCTGCTGTTCGACCCCGTGACGGGGCTCCCCACCACGCCGCTGCTCTTCCCGCGGATCGGGTCGCTGCTCGAGGACCGCGGCGAGGTGTCGCTGCTCTACATCAACGTCGTGCGCTACTCGCGCATCGAGGAGATATACGGCTGGCGCATCTTCGACGACGTCATGCGTCAGACCGCCGAGACACTCGACGAGATCGCCGGAGAGCACCTTCGCGACGCCGACGTCATCGCCGAGCTCATGAACTCCGGTAACGCCTTCGTCATCGTGCTCTCGCCGCCCAGAACCACCGCGTGCATCGATCCCAGCTCGCGCATCGCGCTCGCGCAGCGCGTGGAGGCGGCTCTGCGCGAGAAGCTCTCGGCACGCATTGAGCCGTCGCTGTTCCGCAAGTTCGGGTGCTACGTGGGCTCGTCGACGATCTGCAGGGACGAGTCAATGCGTCTCGAGCGACTCATCTACGACGGTCTCGATTCGGCGCTCGCCGACTCGTTCGACCGGACGACCGCCGACACGGTGGACCGCGTCGCCCGCCTTCGCGACATTCTCGCCAACGAGAGCATCCACACTCTGATGCACCCCATTTTCGATCTCTCGACGATGGAGGTCATCGGCTACGAGGCCCTTTCACGGGGCCCCGTGGACAGCGAGTTCGAGCGTCCCGACAAGCTCTTCTCAGTCGCCTACGACGCGGACCTGGTGCTGCGCCTCGAGCGCGTGTGCCGCGCCAAGGCCATGGAAGCGGCCCGAGCGCTGCCAGAGGGCCGCATGCTGTTCCTCAACATCGAGCCCGAAGCGGTGTGCGACCCGCAGCTTCGCGACGTCGTGACATCGGCGCTGGCCAACGAAGACGACATCGAGCCCTCGCGCATCGTCCTCGAACTTACCGAGCGGACCGCGATCCACGACTTCACCGCGTTTCGCTCGACCCTCGAGTACGTGCGAGCGCTCGGCTTCGGCGTGGCCGTCGACGACGCGGGTGCTGGCTACGGCTCGCTCAACTGCCTGGCCGAGGTTCGGCCTGAGTGGCTCAAGATCGACCTGTCCCTTATCCGGGACTGCGATACCGACGAGGTCCGGGCGGCGCTGATCAGCTCGCTCGTGACGTTTGGCCAGCGTGTGAGCTCGCACGTCGTGGCCGAGGGCGTGGAGACCGAAGGAGAGCTCGCGATGCTCAGGGAGCTTGGCGTGCGCTACGCCCAAGGCTTCCTGCTCGCCGAGCCCTACCCCGGCTTCCAGCCCGACGACGAACTTCCGGCGAAAGCGTATCGGTAAGGTGACCGAGATGGGCGAGGAGCGAATCAGGCTCACACAGATGTCGTCGAAGGCCGGTTGAGCGGCCAAGTGGGGTCCGGCGGACCTCCAGGCAGTGCTCGACAAGATCGCACCGGGCATCAGTGACGCCCTCGTGCTCGGCTTCGAGACCAGTGACGACGCGGCGGTCTATCGGCTCTCCGATGACCAGGCCGCGCTGCTCACGGTCGACTTCTTCACGCCCATCGTCGACGACCCGTACGACTTCGGCCGCATCACCGCCGCCAACGCGCTCTCCGACATCTACGCGATGGGCGGGCGTCCGCTCGCCGTCATGAACCTGCTCGCGTTCCCGTGTTCACTCGGCCCCGACGTCGTGGGCGAGGTCGTGCGCGGAGGCGCCGAGAAGGTTCTGGAGGCCGGGGCTGTCACCGTAGGCGGTCACACCATCGATGACGTCGAGCCCAAGTACGGGCTGTCGGTCTTCGGGACCATCCACCCCGATCACATCGTCCGAAACCGCGGAGCGGTCCCGGGCGACGTGCTTATCCTCACCAAGCCCATCGGCACCGGCCTCATCGCCACCGCCATCAAGCGCGGTCTCGAGACCGAGGACACCGCCCGCGACGTCATCGAGACGATGGCGGCGCTCAACCGCAGCGCCTGCGAAGCGATGATGGAGGTCGGCGTCCACGCAGCGACCGACATCACCGGTTTCGGCCTCGCGGGGCACGTCCACGAGATGGCCCTGGCAAGCGGCTGTGCCGCTGAGATCGACTTGAGTGCCGTACCGCTGTTCGACCGGGCACTCCACTACGCCGAGCAGGGCGTCGCTCCGGGGCGCACTGCTGAGATCGCCGAGTGGGCGCGCGACTTCGTTCGCTGGTTCGCCGAGGGCGACGCCGAGGTCTGGATGCGTGTGATGTGCGACCCCCAGACGAGCGGCGGACTGCTGATGGCGGTGCCTGGGCAGGCCGCGGGCCAACTCGTCGAGTTGCTTGAGGCGCGCGGCATCCTCGCCGCGACCGTGGGCCGATGCGTCGCCGGGACACCGGGCGAGGTCTCAATCAGGTAGCCCCCGGGTCCGTAATCGAGCGTTATAATGAGTCCGCATGGACTCTATCTCGCTCGGCTTATGGAGGTCCTCGTGGCGAAGCGCATCATGATTCTCTCCGACCGCTACGGTTCAGGGGACGACGAACTCGGTAGACTCCTGATGCGCAACTTCCTCTACGCGCTCGCTCGCGAAGAGCAGCGCCCCGCGGCTGTCATGCTCGCCAACGGCGGTGTCCGCCTGGCCTGCGAAGGCTCCGAGTCCCTCGACGACCTGCGCCTGCTCGCCGAGCACGGCGTCCCAGTGAAGGCCTGCGGCACCTGTCTCGACTACCTCAAGCTCACCGAGAAGCTCGCCGTCGGCGAGGTCGGCACCATGGTGCAGACGGTCTCGGCGATCTGCGGAGCCGACGACGTGGTGACGATCGCGTAGGCCGGCTACCAGCCGCCCGCATTGAGCCCGAGTAGGGTTCTTCCTGATGCCTCTTCCTGCGCTTCCGGCAGCGGCGCCGGAAATGCGCGCCCGCGCTTGCCGAGGATGGGGGCATCACCCGATACCGCCGTCCCATCGTGTGCCCTAGGTTCGATTCAGGAGCGTCCACTTTGGGCGCGCGTGAATCAGGAGGGCGCATGGAGCCATACGCGAATCTGGGCGGGGACTCAGGGGTTGCGGCATACGAGATGGGACCGGACTTCATCCGCGTCCAGTTTACGACCGGAGCGGTCTACCTCTACACGGACGCGAGTTGTGGAGCGGCAAACTGCGACAACATGAAGCGGCTCGCATCAGAGGGGCATGGGCTGAACGCCTACATCAACTCGATTGTCCGCAAAGGCTTCGAGCGACGGGAGCGGTAGAGCCCTCACCGGTTGCTGGATGGCGGACTGAACGCCCGCACAACCCGCACCTCGGCCCGCTCCTCGCACCCGCAGTCGGCGCTCACACCCGGTGACGTCCGCGCATCGGGGTCCGGGTTCAGCAGCTCGTGCCGGATGATCCGGATGCCGCGAAACTTGATCTCGTCGACAGGCAGGAACCCGGTCTTCTCGGCGACGCGAAGGGATGCGGTGTTCTCGGGGTGAACGCAGCAGATGAGACGCGGCAGGCCGAGCGCCCCGAAGCTGTGGTCCACCGCCGCCTGTGCGGCTTCCTGCGCGAGTCCACGCCCCCACAGGTCTCGGTGCACCCACCAGCCCACCTCGACGTCGGGCGCGAATGTGCACCCGGGGCCGGTGAACCCGATCACGCCCGTTGGCTCGCCCGGGGCGGGATCTCGCAGTTGCAGCGCCCACCGGCACCAGCCCAGCTCGGCCTGCGCTCGGATCTGGCGCTTGATGAACGCCGCGATCTGCTCGTCGGTGTGCGGCGTGCCGCCGGAAATGTAGCGCATGACCTCAGGGTCTTTGGCCAGTACGGAGAACGGCGCGGCGTCGTCCACCGTCCACTCGCGCAGATGAAGCCGCTCGGTCTCGATGACTACCGGTCCCATGATGCTCCTTCCGAAGGCCCGCCATACAGGTTACCCTCGGGATGCGGGGCAAGCAGGTCGCTCTTCCATCAGGAGGTTCGTCGTGCACATCATCACTGACAGTACCTGTGACCTGCCCGAGGAGATTGCACGTCGGTACGACATCACAATCGTGCCGTATCGGGTCATGGTGGGCGGTGAGACCTTCGTCGACCGTGAGGAGATATCGCCTCCCGAGTTCTGGCGCCGCATGGCCGCGTCGAAGGAGCTCCCCAAGACCACACCTCCCACGACCGGCGAACTCGCCGAGACCTTCACCCGTCTCGCAGCCGATGGCGAGCCACTTCTGTGCATCACCGTGTCGGCCAAGCAAAGCGCGACGTATCAGTCGGCGTTGATCGCAAAGGATGTCGCCAGCGTCGACGTTGCAGTGTTCGACAGCATGCACGCATCTTCCGGGCTCGGGCTGACAGTGCTTCGGGCGGCAACGTTGGCCGAGCAGGGAAGGACCGTCCCGGAGATCATCGAGGACCTGACTACCTTCCGGGCAGACATGAATCAGTACACCCTCGTGTTCACGTTTGAGAACATCGTGAAGGGCGGCCGGCTCTCGCCTGCGAAGGGCGCGATCTCCTCGGTGCTTGGGATCCGCGCGATCCTCGACTACGACGACGGCGAGATGGTCGTCGTGAAGAAGGTGCGGGGCCATAGCAAGCTGATCGAGGCGGCGCTCGACATGGTGGGCGAGGCGCGTCCGGATCTCTCGGACCGTCAGTGCGTCATCGCTCATGTCAACAACCCTGAGGACGCGGAGTACATCCGGGCGCAGCTCTCGGAGCGTTACGGCGCACACGACTTCATCATGACCGAGGTCGGGGCGACGATGAGTACCTACGGAGGCGACAAGGGCATCACCTTCGCCTTCTGACGCGCCGTGGCTCGCCTCGCCATGATGCCTCCTCGGGTAGAATCGACCCATGGATACGAACACGCTGCTCAGAGCGCTTCCCAAGACCGACGCCGTCCTCGCGCGGCCCGAGCTCGCCGACTACCTGCAACGTATGCCGCGCGCCATCGTGGTGGACGCCGTGCGTGCGACCGTCGACGACGCGCGCGCCCGCATCCTCGCCGGCGAACCGCTCGAACTCTCCGCCGAGCAGGCCGCCCGCGACGCCGCCGGGCGTGCGACGCTCGCTGCACGACCGAGCCTGCGCCGAGTCGTCAACGCGAGCGGCATCATCGTGCACACCAACCTTGGCCGGTCGGTCCTCTCGGAGGCCGCCGTTGCGGCCGTCACTGAGGTCGCCATGCACTACTCGACCCTCGAATACGACGTCGACAGCGGCGAGCGCGGCAGCCGCCACGTGCACTGCGAGCAGCTGCTGTGCAAACTCACCGGCGCCGAGGCCGCGATGGCGGTCAACAACAACGCCGCCGCGGTCATGATGGGTCTCGCAGCGCTCTCGCGCGGCAAGGAAGCGATCGTCAGCCGCGGGCAGCTCGTCGAGATCGGCGGCTCCTTCCGCATCCCGGACATCATGCGCGAGTCCGGCGCCGAGATGGTCGAGGTCGGCAGCACCAACAAGACGCACCTGCGCGACTACGAAGCCGCGCTTACCGATAAGACCGGCCTGATCCTCAAGGTGCACTCGTCGAACTACCGCGTCGTCGGCTTCACCGCCGAGGTCGAGGTTCGCGACCTGGTCGAGCTCGGCGCCCGCCACGGCGTGCCGGTGATGGAGGACCAGGGTTCCGGCGTGCTGGTGGATCTGCGCCGCTTCGGGCTGCCGTACGAGCCGACCGTCGGCGAGAGCGTCGAGCAGGGTGCCGCGGTGGTCACGTGCAGCGGCGACAAGCTTCTCGGTGGACCGCAGGCCGGCATTCTCGTGGGCCGCTACGACGTGATCCAGCGCCTCAAGAAGCACCCTATGGCCCGAGCGCTGCGTCTCGACAAGATGACGCTCGCCGCGCTCGAGGCCACCTTGCGCGCTTACCTCGATGAAGAGAAGGCGATGCGCGAGATTCCCACGCTCCGCATGCTCACCATGCCGGTCGAGGAGTGTCGAGTCGCTGCGGGCGAGCTCGCGGGCCGCATCCGCGACGCGGTCGGTGATGCCGCAGCCGTCGACGTCATGGACGACGTCGCCCGCGCGGGCGGCGGAGCGATGCCGATGGCCGACATCCCCACGGCGGTCGTGGCCGTCGCACCGAATCGCATCAGCGTGGTCGACCTCGAGGAGCGGCTGCGCCTCGGCGGCGAGCCTGCCGTGGTTGCCCGCGTGAAGGACGACCGCCTGCTCATCGACCCGCGCACGCTCGTCGGCGAGGCCGATCGCTCCGCAATCGTCGAGCGCCTCACCGCGGTTCTCGGAGCGTAGCCCTCATGCCCTCGCTCGTTCTCGGTACCGCCGGCCACATCGATCACGGCAAGTCCTCGCTCATCCGCGCGCTGACGGGCACCGACCCGGATCGCCTCAAGGAGGAGAAGGACCGCGGCATCACCATCGAGCTCGGCTTCGCCAGGCTCGAGTTGCCGAGCGGCCGCGAGATGGGCGTCGTCGACGTCCCGGGTCACGAGAAGTTCGTGCGCCAGATGGTCGCCGGAGCGACCGGCGTGGACGTGGTCCTGCTCGTGGTTGCCGCCGACGACGGCGTCATGCCGCAGACCCGCGAGCACCTCGCGATCATCGACCTTCTCGGCGTCGAGAAGGGCGTGGTCGCACTCACCAAGTCAGACCTCGCCGACCCCGACTGGATCGATCTCGTCACCGCCGACGTCACCGCGCTGCTCGAGGGCACGTCGATCGCGGGCGCGCCCATCGTGCCGGTCTCATCGAAGTCCGGCGCAGGCCTGCCCGAACTCCTGACCGCCCTCGACGAGATCGCCGAGGAGGCGCCGAGCAAGCATGCCGAGCTCCCCATGCGCCTGCCCGTAGACCGCGTCTTCACCATCTCCGGCGCGGGCACGGTCGTGACCGGCACCATGTGGTCAGGCTCGGCCTCCCGAGACGACCTCGTGGAGATCTACCCGAGCGGCGTCGAGGGGCGCATCAGGGGCGTGCAGGTCCACGGCGAGCAGGTGGACAAGGCGGTCGCCGGCCAGCGGGTCGCGATCAACGTCGCGGGCGTGGAGCGCGACGACATCTCCCGTGGCGACATCGTCGCGGCGCCGGGCACGCTCACCGTCACCGACCGCTTCGATGCGCGATTCACCTACCTCGGGTTCCCGGGCGACGACAAGCCGTTCGTGACCGGAACCCGCGTGCACGTGCATCACGGGACGCGCGAGGTTCTCGGCCGGGTGCTGCTCATGGACGGGCTCGCCTCGCTGGCGCCGGGGCAGAGCGCTCTCGCTCAGATTCGCCTCGAGGAGCCGCTTGCGCCGCGCTACGACGACCGCTTCATCGTGCGTTCGTACTCGCCGGTGTTCACCGTCGCCGGTGGCATCATCCTCGATGCCTACCCTCCGCGGCGCACCACGCTCAGGCCCCACGAGCGCGAGCTGCTCGACGCGCTGCTCGCCCACGACCTCTCGAGCGCGAGCGTGGGACTGCTCGCGTCACGTGCCCTGCCGATGACCAGCATCGAGGTTGCGGCAGCGCTCGGCGTGCCGCGTCCGCGAGTCGCCGACGAGCTCAACACGGCTTCGCTCGAGCGGCTCAAAGTGGGCGGCGAGACTGCCTTCATCACCTCCGAGGCCCTCGAGTCGCTCATCGCCCACATCGAGCGCGAGCTGCTCGCGTTCCACGAGGCCGAGCCCAAGTCCACGGGAATCGCGACCGCCGCGCTACGCGACCGTGTAGAGCGCCGCCTGTCGCCGAAGGCGTTTGACGCCATCCTCGCGGTCGCGGTCGAACGGGGCCTCGCCGTCTCCGATAAGGGCGCCGTTCGCCACCCCAAGGCCGCGGTCTCCGCGCTCGCCGAGGAGCAGGCCGCGGTCGACGCGATCCTCCCCGTGTTGCGCGAGGCAGCGGTAGCCCCTCCCACGCTCACCGAGCTGCTCACCGCAACCGGCATCGACGCCGGGGTGGCCCGCAAGGCCCTCGCGCGACTCGTCGCCGAGGGGACCGCGGTGCGCGTCTCCAGCGACTTCCACTTCTCGGCCGAGGCGATGGACGGCGCGCGTGCAGCGCTCGAGGCGTGCCTGCAGGCGAATCCGCAGGGTGCGACCGCATCCGAGTTGCGCGAGGCGCTCGGGGTCTCTCGGAAGTATGCGATCCCGCTGCTGGAGTACTTCGACGCCCAGGGCGTCACGAAGCGCGACGGCGACGTCCGAGTGCTCAGGAAGGCGTAGGCGGCTCTTCGAGCCTCGGCAGCGAGATGGTGAAGCGGGCGCCGTGCGGTTTCACGTTGTCGGCGCCGATCGCTCCACCGTGCAGCTCGACGAGCCTGCGCGTGATCGCGAGTCCGAGGCCCGCGCCGCTACCGTCGGCACCCCGCACGACGCCCTGTGCGCGGTAGAAGCGGTCGAATACGCGCTCGAGCTCGGCCTCGGTGAGCCCGGGACCGTCGTCAGTGATGCTGATGAGTACCCGGTCGCCCTCTGTGCGGCATGCGAGAGTGACGTGCCCGCCGTCCTCGGTGTGTGACACGGCGTTCTTCACGACGTTGACGAATGCCTGGGCGAGCAGGTCAGGGTCGCCTTCAATCCACAGCCCGCAGTCGCCCTCGGTCGAGAACACCCGGTCGCCGAGGCTCTTGCCGCGGTAGGCGACTTCGTCGACGAGCGTGCGGACCTCGAGAGGCTGGAACGGGCGCCCGGACCCGTCTTCCAGGCGAGCAAGTGCGAGCAACTCATCGAGCAGGCGGCCCATGCGGATCGACTCGTCTTCGATGACCGCAAGGCCTTCGGCGGACTCCTCGGCACACAGGTTGCCGCTTCGCAACAGCTCGACGTTGCCCCTGATCACAGCGACGGGGGTGCGCAGCTCGTGGCTGGCATCTGCTACGAAGCGCCGCTGGTCGTCGTAGGCGCGTTCGAGCCGGTCGAGCATGTCGTTCAGAGCGGATGCCAGCGAACCGAGCTCACCGTGCGGGGGGCCGTTGAAGGTGATGCGCCGCCCGTGCTCGCGATGCGAGATCGCTTCGGCATCGGCGGCCATGAGGGTCAACGGCCGCAGTGCTCGGCGGGTCGCCAGATACGAGAGCGGCAGGCCGGCCGCGAGCGCGAACGCGCCTGCCGCCATCAGGGTCAGTGCGACCTGCTGCGCGGTGTTGGCGATGGCCTGCTGCGAGAGTGCGGCCTGAAACACGCCGGCGTTCGTGCCCTGGGCGACGACTGGAACGCTGAGAATCCGGTAGCTCGTGCCCTCGAAATCGATGGTGGCGAAAGTGGCCTGACCGGTGGGCGACTGGAGCTCGGTGTTGCCCGCGGCGTCTTCGATGCGCAGCTCTGAGTTCGAGATCACCCTCCAGCCGCCGTCTGGGCGGTTGAACGCCACCAGCAGGATCGGCGCGAGGCCCGTCTCCCCGCCGGTTCTTCCCTCGAGGTAGGCGCGCGTCGCGTCCGCGAGCGCGGCTTCATCGGGTGCGCCACGCATCGCCGCGCTGAATGCGGCGGCCTCGCGCTCGAGCGCGGTGTCGGTGGTGGCGGTGAGTGCCTGCTCGGTCACCACGTAGGCGACCACGACCAGCATCGCGATCGTTGCGGCGAGAACGCCCGTCATGGCCAGAAGCACTCGGCTCGATGCCGAGAATCTCCGCCTACGAGCGGACACGGTATCCCGCCCCGCGAACCGTCTCGATGACCGACGGCTCACCCTGCCTGTCGAGCTTTCGTCTCAGGTAGCTCACGTAGACATCGACGACGTTGCTGTCGGTGTCGAAGTCGATACCCCACACGGCGTCGAGCAACTGCTGTCTGCTGAGTACCTGGCCGGTGTGGCGCATCAGGTACTCCAACAAGGTGAACTCCCGAGAGGGAAGGTCAGCTGTGATGTCCTCGCCGCGCCGGGCCACTCGGGTCCTGGTGTCGAGGGTGAGGTCGCCGGAGACGATCTCACGGCCGGAGACCTGCCCCTGCCGACCGGCTGCGCGAACCCGCGCGGCGAGCTCGGCGAAGGCGAAGGGCTTTACGAGGTAGTCGTTGGCGCCCATGTCGAGCAGTTCGACCTTGTCCTCGATCTGGCCAAGAGCGGAGACCACGATCACCGGGACGTCGGGCTTGATCTGCCGAATCCGCTCGAGCGCGTCACGCCCGCTTGCGTCGGGCAGCATGAGATCCAGCAACACGAGGTCGAAGTCGTAGGAGACGGCAAGCGCCGCGCCATCGGCCGCGGTGGCCGCCCGCTCGACGTGGTGCCCCTCGGCGGCGAGGCCTTTGGACATGAACGCGGCGATACGGTCCTCGTCTTCGACGACCAGGATGTTCAAGGGGCCTCCTCAGCGCGTCCGTCGTTGTGGTGCAGTTGATTCCCCATAGCGGGGCAGACCGAGCGCGTCAGTCCTTCACATCTCCGTCATGCTCGTCGATGACGTCGTGCTCGTCGTCCTCTTCCTCGTCCCGGACGGGAGGTTTCACGGTCTCGTGGTCGTCCTCGTCGTCCTCGTCATCCTGGTCCTTGTCCTTGTCGCCCTCGGGCTTCTTGATCTCGGCCTTGGGCTTGTCCGGCTCCGACGGGGCGGCGTTCCAGCGAGGAGCGGGTAAGCTCCTTTCGGGCACGGGGGGTGAGGGCGCCGGCTCCGCAACTGGCGCGGCTGCCGGAGGCGTCGATGTGTCGATTGCCGTCTCAACGACCGCCTCGACGGACCGGTCCGAGACGATCGGGCCGGGAGGATCACCGCTGAGCGCGGTGCCCGCAGCGACCGTGAGCCCCACTCCGGTCAGGAGAAGGGCTACGGTCGCGATCGTCACGGCTGCACGCTGGACGCTAGTCGTCTTCATGGCTACACAGTATCCCGAATCGGTGTCTAGTCATCATCTTCGGGCTCGTCATCTGGATTGTTGCTGTCGTGGCACCGCGTGCACGAGTAGGAGCTGTAGCCGCTGGTGTGGCAGTTGGTGCACGCGAAGCTGCGGGACGTGTGTTCTCCGCCGGGTATCCGCGGATGGCTGAACGTTGCTGAGCCCCACGACCGGCTGGGAGAGTGGCACGACGAGCACGAGGATCCGTAGTGGCTGCTCGGCGCCTTGTGGCACGAGGCGCAGGAGCTCGATGACGTGTGCCTGAAAGCCCAGCTTCCGGTGGAGTGGCACGAACTGCACGTGCCCGACTTGTGCCCGCTCGGACGGTTGTGGCAGTTGGTGCAGGTGCCCGAACTCGGGTGACGGAACGACCAGCTCGATCCGACCTTGTGGCACGTGGTGCACGAGCGTGAGCTGTGGCCTGACGGACGGGTGTGGCAGCTCGTACAGGTGGAGCCGGAGCCCGGGTGTCTGAACGCCCACGACTTGCCGGTGCTGTGGCAGCTCGTGCACGCGCCGGCGCGATGACCGCTGGGCTTGTTGTGGCAACTGGTGCAGGTCGAGCCCGACCCCGGGTGCCTGAATGCCCAGCTGGTACCTGCAGCGTGGCAGCTCGTGCACGTACCGGCACGGTGTTCGGACGGGGTCCTGTGGCAGGTGGTGCACGAGGAGTCGGATCCCGGGTGCTTGAACGCCCACGTGGCACCAGAGTCGTGGCACGTCGCGCAGGTGCCGTTGCGGTGACCCTCGGGACGCGCGTGACAGTTGGAGCAGTCGGCGGCGTCCCCGTGGGAGAACGCCCACTTCACGCCGGCCTCTTCGTGGCACTGCGTGCACTCGCCGGTGTAGTCGTGGGCAGCCGGCGTGGCGTGGCAGGAGACGCAGTCGGGGTCCTCGGGATGGGCGAACGCGAACTCGGTGCCGGTGGTGTGGCACGTGGTGCATTCGGCGGTCTTGGCTGCGGTGCCCTTGCCGTCGTGATCGGGCTCGTGACAGCTGGAGCAGCCGGTCTTTTGCATGTCGTGGCAGCTCGAGCAGGTTTCGAGTACGTGCCCGGGGATGTTGGCCGACCCGCCATCCACGACTGCGACCGTCGCGGACAGGATCTGCTTCTGAGCTTCGGGATTGAAGATGCCGGCCTGCTTCAAGGCGATCGCATCCACCTCGTGGCCCGCGGTGCTGTGGCAGCTCTGGCAGGCGCCGCGTCCGGCGTGGGCCACGTGATCGAAGCCGGTGGCGGTCACGTCGATCTTCTCGTGGCACGAGATGCAGCGCTCGTCCGGAACCGGCGAGGTGTCTTCGAGCGGGAACTTCGGGTCGCCGGTGAGGTGCGTCCACAGCTCGCCAACCGCGACGACCTTGTGCTCGAGACGGGCAACGGTGCCCGGATCGACGTGGCAGGAGACGCATTCGACGTCGCTGTGAGGACCTGCCTGCCATGCCGAGTGGTACGGACCCATCTCGTGACACGCTGATACGCAGAAGGTAGGGCTGTCGGTTGCCTGGGCGACTCCGATACCTGCTACGGCCAGTATCGCCAGCTGCGCGACACCCGCAGCGATCGCGAGAGCGGGGTGGGTCCGTATCCACTGGCGGAGCATGGTCATGAGCAAACCCTCCGGTTGCCTGAAGCTGCCATCCAAAGCATCGGTGTACCGGGTGAGAGGTTCATGAGAGTCGCATGAGATGTCTCTAACGTGCGCATCGGGAATAATGGGCATCAGCACGGCTCGTCGCGTGCGGACTGTCATCGCGGTGCGGGTCTCTTTGCGACGCGCGCTGCATCCGGGGGGAGGTCCTTGATGAGACCGACTGCGTCGCTCAGGCTCAGCGTGGTGCTCGTGTTGGTGCTTGGGGCGGCGGTCTCGCCAGTCTCGGCCGGAGCCCTCGCCGTCACGCACGAACTCAACTGGGGCGTGGATGACGCCACTACGGCCGCCATGGATCCCGGCACGTTCCACTTCCCGGCAGACGTCGCCGTCGACAAATGGGGCAACGTCTACGTTGCCGGCGGAGAGAACGGCGACAGCCGGGTCCAGCAGTTCACTTCGGAGGGCGTCTACGTCCGCCACATCGGGGCGGCCGGCGGCGGCACACCGGCGATGGACGATCCGCGCTCAGTCGCGACCGACCGCTGGGGCATGGTCTACGTCGCCGAGAAGGGCAACACCCCCAAGCTCGGCAAGTACTTCAAGGAGTTCTACAGCGCCGACCCCGCTCAAGTGTGGACGGGATCGGGTGGCGACATCGTCTATAACCCGGCCTCTGTGGGCGTCGCGCTGGACGGCACGGTCTACTCCACCGAGAACGGTGAGAAGCTCATGCGCTGGACTCCCCAGGGCAACTTCTTCTTTTCGTGGGTCACCGACGGCCCGCCGGTGGGTGTTGCGCCCGGCCCCGACGGCCAGATCTACGTCGCGAACGCCGTCGCGCCGGCGCCGCCCTACCCGAACCACGTGATGGCCTACACCCCGTTCGGCGTCTATCTCGACCGTTGGGGTGGAACCGGCAGTGCCGATGGTCAGTTCGACTGGCTCAATGACGTGAGCGTCGACGGCGCCGGAAATGTCTACACCATGGAATCGGGGGGCAGTCGCGGCCAGGTGTTCGACGCCGAGGGTACCTACCTCGACACATTCGGGTCGTCGGGCACGGGTGACACGCAGTTCCAGGGTCCGTACGGAATCGGGGCCGGTCTCGACCGCACGGTCTACGTGGCCGACACCTTCAACAGCCGCATCTCGAAGTGGACCGTGGACGTCCCCGCCGCCTATCTCCCGGTCGCCGGGATGAGCCGGTACGGGACCGCCGCGGCGGCGAGCCAGAAGGCGTTCCCCTTCGGCTCGCAGAGCGAATACGCCGTCGTGGCCACCGGCAAGAACTGGCCGGACGCCCTCGGCGGAGCCGCGCTGGCGGGCACGCTGCACGCCCCGTTGCTCCTGACAGATCCCGCAACGCTGTCGCCCGACGTGACGGGGGAGCTGACCCGCCTCAACGTGCAGGAGATCTACGTGGTGGGCGGCGAGAGCGCGGTCTCGGCCAGCGTTTATAACGCGCTTGCGGCCCAGGTCGGACCCGGCGACATCCGTCGTGTCTGGGGCGGCAGTCGCTACGAGACGGCCAACGAGATCGCCGACGAGGTCGTGTCGCTCCAGGGCGGCAACTACGACGGGACCGCATTCGTGGTGACGGGGCGCAACTTCCCCGACGCGCTGGCCGCGTCTCCCATCGCGGCGGCCAATCACTGGCCCATCATCCTCACCGAGCCCGCGGCCATTCCGGCGTCTGTGAAGACGACGATGGTGAACAACGGGATGACGCACGGCTACATCATCGGCGGGACCAGCGCCGTGAGTGCGGCAATCGAGACGGATCTCGACAACACCTTCATCGATTACGTCCGCTACGGTGCGGGCAACCGTTACGCGACCGCGGCCGAGGTCGCGACGCGCGGGTTCGAGGGCATGGGCATGCTGTGGTCGCGTCCCGCGATCGCGACCGGCGAGGACTTCCCCGATGCGCTCGCCGGCGGCGTCCTTCAGGGCAGTGACTACAGCCTGTTGCTGCTTACGCCCAACGACTCGCTCGATCCGGCGACGGCGCAGGCGCTCGAAGACAACAGCCAGCGGATCTACGAGATGAGGTTCCTCGGCGGACTCGCCGCGGTCGATGCGGACACGCGCGATGAAGCGATGGCACTGCTCCCGCAAGGACCTGGTATGGAGTAGACCTCGGTCACCAGCTATGATGCCTAGCGGAGGCGGGTCTCGGCTGGTGCCGGGCGCGGTCTTCAAAACCGTCGTGGGGGGTGAAGAGCCTCTCGGGTGTGTTCGATTCGCACGCGCCTCCGCCACATGAATCAACGGCGCGCCCTGCCTTGTGCAGGGCGCGTCAGTATGAAAGGGACTCGCATGACCGCTCGCTTCACCGCTGCCGCCCTGGCCCTCGTGCTCGGTTTCGCCCTCACGGGCTGCCAGAAGCTCGAGCAGACCTTCACGCCGGAGCCCACCATCGTCACCGAGGAGTCCACGGTCGCGGTTGAGGGTGCGGCGATCCAGGGTGATCCGGGCAAGGACATGCCGGAGGGCCTGCCGATGTGGCCGGGCGCCAAGGTCGAGTCCTCGGACGTGTTCAAGGGCACCTACACGCTCGTGCTGACCGCCCCCGACACCTACGACGACGTCCTCAACGGGCTTGCGGTCGGTCTGCAGCGCGCTGGGTGGGAGGTCGCCGAGGATTCGTCCGGTGACGAGGGTGGCCGCGTTGCTGTCCTCACCGTCTCGACCGATGGCCTCGCCGGCTTCATCACGCTCGCCGAGTCCGAGGCCGGCACCACCATCGAGTACGTCCTGGAGCCCGCGCCCTAAGGTATAAGGACCTCTGCACTCCTACTTGATCGACGCGTATGCGGCGAGAGCTCGCTCGCGCGATTCGGCGTGGTCGACGATCGGCAGCGGGTAGGTCGAGCCGAGCACGACACCGGCCTTCGCGAGCTCCTGGTCCGGCGCCTTCCATGGGGCGTGGATCCATCGCGATGGCAGCTTGGCGAGCTCGGGGACCCACTCGCGGACGTAGTCGCCGTCGACGTCGAAACGCCGTCCCTGGAGCACCGGGTTGAAGATGCGGAAGTACGGCGCCGCGTCGGCTCCGCACCCCGAGACCCACTGCCAGTTGAAGACGTTCGAGGCGACGTCGTAGTCGACGAGCCTCTCGGCGAAGAACGCCTCGCCGATGCGCCAGTCGATGAGCAGGTCCTTGGCGAGGAACGACCCGGCGACGAGCCTCACCCGGTTGTGCATCCACCCCGTGGCGAGCATCTGTCGCATCCCCGCATCCACGAGCGGGTAACCGGTGCGCCCGCGCTGCCAGCTCTCCAGCGCCGAGTCGTCTTCGTGCCAGGGGAACGCCGCCCACTCGGGACGCAGCGGTGCGCGGACCGTGTCCGGGAAGTGGTGAAGCACGTGCGCCGCGAACTCGCGCCACGCGAGCTGTCGCAGGTAGGGCGCCGCAGCGTCCTCGCCGACCGCGGCCACACACTGCCGAGCAACCCGCGCGGGTGAGAGCTCGCCCCACGCCAGTCGCGGCGACAGGTCGCTCGTGCCGTCCACGCCCGGCCTGTCGCGCTGCTCATCGTAGTCCGCGAGACCGGCGTCGCAGAACTGCACGAGCCGCTCCTTCGCCGCATGCTCGCCTGCAGACCACCAGCGCCTCACGTCCGGTCCGCCGCGTCTCGGTGTCAGCATCCCCGCACTCGCCGGCATCACGGCGGGTCCGGGAATCGCGTCGGGAGCGGGTATGGCGACCGCCGGACGCATCGCGCGCGACCACGCCTTCCAGTACGGGGTGAAGACCCGGTACGGGCGGCCGTCACCGGTGACCAGAGCGTACGGGTCCACGAGGTACTGCCCGCCGGTCACGTGGAGCTCGACGCCATTCTCGGCGAGAGCCTCTCGGACCGCGGTCTCCTCGGCCATGCCCGACGGGCTCCAATCGCGCTGGCACCAGATGTCGGTTGCCGAGCACTCCGCGGCCAGCCGAGTGAGTGCCTCGGGGCCGTCTCCGCACCGCGATACCAGGCGTGATCCGCACGCGCGCAACGACGCGTCGAGAGCGTCGAGTGAGTCCACGAGCCAGCGCTGGCCCGCACCGCCGGGAGCCTCCGGCGAGTGGCTGTCGGGTACGAGCACGGCAGGCACCACGGTGTCGGCGGTGTCGAGCGCACCCGAAAGTGCCGCATTGTCCGAGAGCCGCAGATCACGGCGGAACCAGCAGATCGCGACGCTCACCCGTGCTCCCCTCAGTCGTCTGACTCGATTGTTCCCGACCGCGACCCCGAGCGCCACCGCTCTCGGGTATGAACCGCTCCGACGGCGCACAAAGGAGGAGCCATGCCCGAGATCATCACCCAGGCGGTGCCCGTCGGCATCAGCGCCTGCGTGTTCGACTGCCCGGTTCGCTACAACGGCCGCGCGTTCAACGCTCTTGGGGTGATGGGTCGCGAGCGCACGGACTTCGTCTTCTCGCCCGTGTGTCCCGAGTGTCTTGCGGGACTCGGTGTGCCGAGAACCCCGATCCACCTCACCGGCACCGGCCAGGAGGTGCTCGCCGGTGAGGCGAAGGTGCTCGATCGCCGGGGTCACGACCGGACCGACGACGTCATCGCCGGGTCCCGCGCCGCGATGGAGTCCCTCGAACGAGCGGGTGTCGAGGCGTTCATCGCAAAGGAGGCCTCGCCGACCTGCGGACTGTACAAGGCCCGCGTCGGCAAGCGCCGCACCGAGACCTCGGGTGGCAGCGGCGTGTTCGGCGCGATGCTCCTCGACCGTGGATGGTTCTTGATCCCGGACGAGGGGCTGGCCAACCCGCTGCTGTGGTGGGACTGGCGACGCAGGCTCCACGCGTGGCTGTGGCTCAGGCGTGTGGACGTCCAGCGCAGCCGCGACCTCTACGACGCGTGGCACGTGGTGAAGTTCGTCGTACAGGAGACCAACCGCCCGCGTGCCGACGAGATCGGCAGGCGCCTCGCGGCGTTGCCCAAGGGCGCACCCGTCGACGAGCTCGAAGAGATACGCTCCGAGATGCTCGACGCCCTGAGGGCGCCATCGAACCGCGCGCGAATCAAAGGCGCGCTGTGGAAGGCGTACTCGCACGCTCGCAAGAAAGGTCAGCTCGATGGCGTCGAGCTGCACGACCTTTCGGTAGACTCACCCGAGGTGACCGCGAACCTCATGCGACTGGTCGAGGAACTCACCGTCATGGAGCGCGTGTCGTTCGAGAACGACCTGCTCTTCGGCACGAGCCCCGTCATCCGGCGGGACAAGCGCCGCGTGCGTGCTCTCGAGAGCCAGCGCGACGACGCGGACACCGCCAGCCCCTCAGTGGAGGAGTGAACCATGGACTGCCTCGACACCATTCACAGCCGGCGGAGCATCCGTCATTACACCGAGCAAGACGTCACCGACGCCGAGCTCGAGGTCGTGCTTCGAGCCGCGATGGCCGCCCCCTCGGCGGGCAACCAGCAGTCGTGGCGCTTCGTGATCGTGCGCGACTTCGCCCAGCGCGAGCGTCTGTCGGTGGCCACCCCGTACTCACAGATGATCGCACGCGCCCCCGTCGCGCTGGTCGTGTGCGCCGATACCCGCATCGAGAAGCACCCCGGCTACTGGGTGCAGGACTGCTCGGCGGCCATCCAAAACGCGCTGCTCGCGATCACCGAGACCGGTCTGGGTGCGGTGTGGATCGGCGTCCATCCGGTCGAGGAGCGGGTCGCGAACGTCGCTGCGGTCATCGAGTGCCCCGCGGGCATCGTGCCGATGTCGATGATCGCGATCGGTCACCCCGCCGAGGAGAAGCCGCGCGTGGACCGCTTCATGCCCGAGTACCTCTACAACGAGCGCTGGGACGGCTGACGGTGCTGCTTGATGCGCGCGACCTGAGGGCCGCACTGCGCGGCGACGACGGCGAGGTACGCGTGCTCGACGGCGTGTCCCTCGGCGTGGACGCCGGCGAGATCGTTGACGTCGTCGGCCCGAGCGGGTCGGGCAAGACCACGCTGCTCCGCGCGCTCGCCCGGCTGCTCCCCGAGGCGACCGGGGAGCTCGCTCTCGGCGGCGTCCCCGCGTCGAAGATCGAGCCCGGGGTATGGCGCTCGCGCGTTGCGCTCCTGCCGCAGGTCCCCGCAATCGGAGAAGGCACCATCCGAGACAACCTCACCCTCCCGTGGACGTTGAGGGTTCGGAAGGGAGAGGTTCCGCCGGGCGACGATCGGCTGCTCGAGCTGCTCGGGCTCGTGCACCTCGATCTCTCGCTCGACCGGGACGCATCGCGGCTGTCCGTTGGCCAGCGCGCCCGCGTGGCGCTGGTCCGCACGCTCGCGACCGCGCCCGAAGTCCTGCTGCTCGACGAGCCCGACGCCGCGCTCGACTCGGAGAGCATGGAGGCGGTTACGGAGGCCACTCGCGAGTTCTGCCATAGGGGAGGCGGCGTCGTGCGCGTGAGGCACCGCGACTCCGACGGGCTCGCGCGCAGGCGCCTGCGCCTCGCTGACGGCGCGCTTCAGGTGGTGGAGTCGTGACCGAGGCCGCAGGCGGCGTCATCGTCATCGGCATACCGCAGCTTGCTCTCGCCACGCTGTTCGTCGTCTTTGTCGGCGTGCTGTCGTTCAGGCTTTCGCTCGGGCTCGAGAAGGATCTCGCCGTTGCGACCGTCCGCACATACCTCCAGCTGATCGCGCTCGGCCTCGTCTTGCGCTGGGTCTTTGGGGTCGACTCGCCCTGGCTCGTGATCGGCCTTCTGGTGGTGATGGTGCTGGTCGCCGCGAGCATCATCTTGCGACGCAGTCCCGACGCGCCCCCCGGCATCTTTGCGTCCTCGGCGGTGTCGATGGCGCTCACCGGCTTTCTTGTCACCTTCTCGGTCACGGGCCTCATCGTCCAGGTCGAGCCGTGGTACGAGCCGCGCTACGTCATCCCCATCGCCGGCATGGTGCTCGGCAACTCGATGACCGGCATCGCGCTCGCGCTCGAGAGGGTCTTCGCCGACCTCGATTCGCGCTCGGACGAGGTGCTCGCCACCCTCGCGCTCGGGGCGACGCCGTGGGAAGCGGCGCACTCCTCCGTGAGAGGCGCGTTGCGGGCCGGCCTGATCCCCACCATCAACTCGATGGCCGCCGCGGGCATCGTCTTCATCCCCGGCATGATGACCGGACAGATTCTCGCCGGTGCCGACCCCGTCACCGCGACCGGGTACCAGATCGTCGTGATGCTCATGGTCGCCGCCGCGACAGCGCTCGGCAGCGTCCTCGCTGTCGTCTTCACCTACCATCGCCGGTTCACCGATGACGGCGTCTACCTCGAGAAGGGCTTCCGACCCGATGCTCGCTAACCCCACCGTCCGCATCGTCAACAACTGGCTGCACGACGTGGGCACCGGCTTGTGGGCCGCGTGCCTGCTCGTGATCTGGCTGCTGGAGCGCGAGATCGGCGCGCTCGCGCCGGTTCCGGAGGCGTCCATCGACGCACTCACCATCCTCAGCGACGTGCAGCAGCTCATGTTCTGGGTGCTCATCGGCGCGCTCGTGGACATCGCGATCACGGGAGCGCTCCGGCTTGTCTACTGGCGCCAGCAGACACCCGCCGAGGAGATGCCGGCCAAGCGACCGGCGCTCATCGGAAAACACGTCGTGTTCCTGGTGGTCTACGGCGGCGGCACGCTGTGGGCCTGGACGTTGATTCAGGGGGCGTAGCCCGCCCCGCGAGGCGGTGGCGTCTGGTACCATTACGCGCGTCTAGGCGACCAGGAGGCCTGTGTGACCGGATTTGAGCTCTATCTGAAGCGCAACTCCAAGAAGTTCGACTCGTACCTCGAGACGTTCTTCAGTGACGGGTCGCATCCCGACATGCAGCGCTACCTCTACGGCCCCCTGGCGGAGTTCAGCCGCAACGCCGGCAAGCGCCATCGCCCGCTGATCTGTCTGCTCGCGTGCGAGGCCGTCGGCGGCAACCCCGAGGTAGCGCGCGCCTCCGCCGCCGCCATCGAGCACTTCCACACTGCCGCACTCATCCACGACGACATCGAAGACTCATCGCTCACGCGTCGTGGCGAGCCGTGCATGCACATCGCCGAGGGGGAGGGGCTCGCCATCAACGCGGGTGACCTCGCGCTCTCGCTCGTGACGGGCAGTGTGGTCGACGACCCCGCGCTCAACGACGCCGTGAAGCTGCGGGTCCTCAAGGAGCTCGTCGACATGACGACGCGCACCATCGAGGGTCAGGCGCTCGACATCGGCTGGGCTCGCGACTCACGTTTCGACCTGTCGGTGGACGACTACCTGGTGATGGCGAACCACAAGACTGCGTTTTACTCGGGAGCGATCCCGCTGGCCGTCGGCTCCATCATCGGAGGCGGCACTTCCGAGCAGACCGCGGCGCTCCGCTCGTTTGGCATGGCCACGGGTCTCGCGTTCCAGATCCAGGACGACGTGCTGAACCTGGTGGGCAAGAAGGAGTCCGTCGGCAAGGACTTCAGAAGCGACATCACCGAGGGCAAGCGCACGCTCGTCGCGATCCACGCGCTCCACAATGCATCGCGCAGTGAGCGGCTCCTCGAGATTCTGGCCGCCCGCGCGACCGAGGCGGCCGTGCTCGAAGAAGCGGTGTCGATCATGCAGGAGGGCGGCTCGATCGAGTACGCGAACTCCTACGCTCGCAGCCTCGTTGTGGGCGCCAAGGCCGATCTCGACACGGCGCTGCCCAAGTCCAAGGCCAAGGACCTGCTTCTGTCGATGGCCGACTTCTTCGTCAAGCGCAGCTCCTAGGGCGATCTTCTCGGTCGACGGCAGTTCGGGCTCGCCGGGGGGAATGATGTCTACACCGGCACCCACCGCGTGATGCTCGCGCGCCACGACTTTTCCGAGGAGGACCCCGCATGCAGGCCACACCCGTCACCGACTCCATCTGGTGGGTCGGAGCGATCGACTGGAACCTTCGCGACTTTCACGGTTTCGAGACGCCTCGCGGCACCACCTACAACGCCTATCTCGTCCGCGGCGCCGACAAGACGGCGCTCATCGACACGGTGAAGACGCCGTTCGTGCCTGAGTTGCTCTCGCGCGTCGCAGGAGTCGTGGACCTCGCCGAGATCGACTACATCGTCGTAAACCACATCGAGCCGGACCACAACAGCGGTATGAGGCTCGTGAAGGATGCGCTGCCCAACGCCAAGATCATCGCCAGCGGCGCCGGGGCAAAGGGCATCGCCGAGTATCACGGGGCCGACGTCGAGGTCACGCCCGTGGGAGCGGACGACACGCTGGACCTGGGCGGCCTGACGCTGAAGTTCATGCCCGCGCCGATGGTGCACTGGCCGGACTCGATGTTCACCTACTGCCCCGAGCGCTGCACGCTCATGCCTAACGACGCCTTCGGCCAGCATCTGGCCACCTCGGCTCGTTTCGCCGACGAGGTGGGTCTCGACCTGGTCATGGACGAGCTGCTGACGTATTTCGCGAACATCCTGATGCCGCTGCAGAGCCAGGTAAGCAAGGCCATCTCAAAGGTCGTTGAAGCGGGTTGGACCTGCAAGATCATCGCTCCGAGCCACGGCGTCATCTGGCGAGAGCGCGACATCCCCACCCTCATCGACGCATACGACCGCTACTCCTCGGGCGACACGTTCGACAAACTCGTCGTCGCGTACTCGACGATGTGGGGATCGACCGACATCATGGCGCGCGCCATCGCAGACGGCGCGAGCGCCTGCGGGGTCGACGTCCACACGTTCGATCTCGCCGTGACGCCGTTCGCTCTCGTCACACGTCACGTTTTCGACTCCCGCGCGCTGCTGCTCGGCTCGCCGACACTGCATCACGGCATGCTCTACCGCACCGCCGGATACCTTCAGTACCTCAACGGGCTCAAGCCAAAAGACAAGATCGCGGGTGCATTCGGAAGCTTCGGGTGGTCGAGCGGCGCGACCAAGCAGATGTCGGCATCGCTCGAGTCCATGGGCTTCGAGATGCCCATGGGGGATCTGACCTGCCGCTACAAGCCCAGCGAGAGCGACCTCGCGAGCGCTTCGGCCTGGGGCGAGGGATTCGGCAAGCTAGCGCTTGAGCGCGGGATTCTCGAGTAGCGCCGCTCTCCTTGGGGGCATCAGCCTCGAGCGTGTCGGCTGCGCGGTTTAGGTACGGTTGTACCTAAACCGCGCAGCAAATCCTTGTGGGGACGCAGCCGCCGCTCTCGGGCTATCATGAGACCGCCGGAAGCGGTCGAAGGAGAGAGCGCGTGAACATATCCCAGCTCAAGACGTTCGTCACGGTCATCGAACTCGGTTCGTTCTCCGAGGCCGCGCGTGCGATGGGCATCTCCCAGCCGGCTGTCACCATGCAGATCCAGGCGCTCGAGTCCGACGTCGGCGCCACGCTGCTCGACCGTCGCTACCGGCGCGTCGATCTCACGGAGGCCGGCGCCGCGCTCCTGCCGCACGCCCGCGAAGTGCTCGCCGAACTCGAGGCCGCCCGTGGTGACATCGCCGCACTCGCCGGCTCGATCACGGGCCGCCTCGCCATCGCGGCGAGCACGACCCCCGGCGTGTACGTCATCCCACGGCTTCTCGGAAGCTTCATCGAATCGAACCCCGAGGTCGGCGTCACCATCCACGTGCACGACTCCGCCGAGGTCGTCGAACTCGTCGAGAGTGGCCGCGCGGGACTTGGAATCACCGGCGCGTCGGTCCGTGGATCGCGTGCCGTCTTTGAGCGCATCGGCACGGACGAGCTGATCGCGATCTGCCACCCCAAACATCCGCTCGCCTCCAAGTCCGACCTCTCCCTCGCAGATCTTGCCGAGGAGACGTGGATCATGCGCGAGTCCGGCTCGGGAACCCGTCAGGTCGCCGAGCAGGTCCTCTCCCAGCACGGGGTCGACCCGGCGGAGCTTCGTGTCGCAGTCGAGCTCGGCACCGGCGAGGCGATCGTCAGCGCGGTCGAAGGCGGGCTCGGTCTCGCGATAGTGTCTCGTCTCGTCGCCGAGAAGGCGCTCGCGCTCGGCACGCTCGCATCGGTGGATGCCGTGGGTCTGCCCGCCGAGCGGCCGCTGTATCTGGTGACCGCGAAGGGCACCTGCACGCGCGCCGCCGCAGCGTTCATCGAGCACCTGATGGCCGAGCTGGGGGCGCGGTCATGAGCGGGGTACGGGTCGCGGTGGTCACCTGCTCGGATTCGCGCGCCACGGGCGCGGAGGACGACGTCGCGGGCCGAGCCATCATGGATGCGGCGGAGGCCCGCGGCTGGCTGGTCGTCGCCTATCACGTGAGCCCCCGGGACGCGGAGTGCATCACGGCGTCACTCATGGAGATGGCGGACGTCGAGGAAGCCGAGCTCGTCCTCACCATCGGCGGTACCGGTGTTGGTTCGCGAGACGTGACGCCCGAGGCGACTCTGAAGGTCATCGAGCGCATGGTGCCGGGCCTGCCCGAGCTCATCCGCGCAACGCGAATGCAGAGCGATCCGTCGGCCGCGCTGTCTCGGGGAGTCGCCGGCGTTCGTGAGCGCACGCTGATCGTCAACCTCCCCGGTTCCGAGCATGCGGCACTCGAGGCGCTCGCGGCCGTCGCCGAGCAGCTTGATGCAGCGGTCGCCGCGCTCGCGCAGTGACCTCGGCGCCCGCACCGCGCGAGAGGCGCACCTTCGCCGTCATCGGATTCGGCTCGACTCACGACGCGCTGGACGCCGAAGCACTCCTCGACGATATGGGCATCGACCTGGTCCCCATCCCCGCTCCTGCCGCCTTGGGGACGTTGTGCGGAATCGCCCTCAGAATCCCGCCGGAGCAGGCCGAGCGCGCAGTGACCTATCTCGAGCGAGCGGGAATCGCGGTTCGCGCGCGTATTGAGATAGATGACATGTAGGCGCTCCGTTCGTTGACACCCCCGTGCGCCCTCCGTATTCTGCATGCAACTGCTGTTACAATCTCCTCAGTCTGTACCGCCCAAGACCGGCAAGCGACGGCGGGCTGCGCGCACGTGCGCGCGGCGACTGAGGAACCGAAAGCGCCCGGCAGGGCTCGACAGGGAGTAGGGGGTGTCAGTTCGTGGGACTGACGCAGATCAACGTGTGGCTCGACGTTGTGTTCACGAGCCTGTATGTCGTCATCGTCTTTGCGCTGATGGGGCATTTCACCGGCAACATCCTCACCGGACGTGTGAAGCGCCGTTTCGGCAAGGAGTGGCAGTGGCCTCATCACGATGAGCACCCGCCGTTCCTTCCCAAGTTCCTCCACTTCCAGCACGTATTCAGCATGATCATGCTGGGCCTGTCGGGAATGCTCATCCGCTATGAGCCGTTCAATCGTCCCGCCCTGCAGGTCGTCCACTACATCTTCATGTTCATCGTCATCGTGAACCTCGTGTGGCGACTCTGGTACGCCTTCGGGTCGCCCAGGCGTGACTTCCGTGAGTTCGCGATCACCAAGCAAGACATCGTCACGGCCCCGAAGGTCATCCTCTACTACATCTTCGTGAAGCCGTCGAAGCCGCACCTGGGCAAGTACAACGTCATGCAGAAGGGCACGTACACGATCTTCGTGCCTCTGCTGATCCTGCAGGCGATCACCGGCTTCTGCATCTGGCGCATGCCGCTCCCGTTCATGGACACCAGCGTCCAGGCGATGGTCGCAAGCGTCATCGGCGCGCAGGGCATCTTCTACATGCGCACCGCGCACTTCATCATGAACTGGCTGTTCATCATCCTCACGACCATTCACGTCTACCTGTCCGTCACCGAGGACTTCCCGGCCTTCCTGGACTTCTTCGGCATGGGTGCGCTCGACAAGCGCTCCGGCCACGGTGACGGCCACGGACACGACGAGGACGAGCACGCCCCCGAGCCCGCCTACGCGTCCGCCGATCACTCCTAAGTTCGTCGGCGACCGAAAGAGAACGGCACCTGTGAGTATTCGGGCACTCATCGCGATGGTGGTGGGCGCGACCGCACTAGTGGTCGCGCTACCTGCCGTCGCGTGCGCTCAGACTCTCCCGAGTGCTGCCGAGTACGACCTGAGCTTCACGCTTCCCACTGCGGGTATGTCGGGGTGCACCGTGTGCCACGGCGACCCCAACCTGGTGAGAGCGACCGCAGTGTCGACCGAGACGCTCTACGTCGACGAGGCTCTCCTCGCGGAGTCGGCTCACGGCTCGACCCTGTGTACGGGTTGCCACGTGGATTTCGCCTTCAAGACCCCGCACGACGCGCTGACCGCCGACGAGCAGTGGCGTGACGTCGCGAAGTCCGCTTGCAAGGGCTGTCACGACCCTGCCTTCACCGAGATGTCGTCCGGTGCGCACAGCTACGCGGGGACCCCGGGCGAGGATGCCAGCGCGACAGCGGCCGCACGCGTGGCCGCCGGCAAGCCCGAGCACACGCCGCTGTGCGGCGACTGCCACGGCAGTCACTCGATTCCGACCACGTCTACGGCCGAGTACGATGCGTGGCAGCTCACCGGAATCGACATGTGCGGCGAGTGCCACGACGAGGCATACAGCTACGAGGACTACTGGCACGGCGAGGCCTACCGCAACGGCGCTCCCGACGCGCCCACCTGCTGGGACTGCCACGGGGCGCATCTTGTGCTCCCGTCGGACAACCGCCAGTCGCCGACAAACGAGAACAACCTCGTGAAGACCTGCTCGCAGTGCCACCCCGGCGCTGACGAGGAGTACGTTGAGTACGCGGCGCTGATCCATTCGCGCATGGACGCGTACTCGCAGATTCCGTTCTACGACACGTTCAAGTCCGCCCAGGCCACCGTTCAGGGTTGGTTCGACCGGTAGCGGACAGGTTCTGACACATGGAGTAAGTGCGGGGTGCGCCCCGCTGGGAGAAGGGGAAGGACGAGATGGCGCTTAGGTACCGAGCACGCCCCGGCAGGCTGCTCGCGGTCTTCATGGCGACCGCAGCATTCGTTGCCGCGTTCGGCGGCTCAGCCGCTTTCGCTGTGGAAACCGCCGAGGACCTCGCGAGTTTCGAGGAGACGTTCGACCAGCTCCAGAACACTCCGGTCTACAAGTCCGCCTGCACCGAGACATGCCACGGCAACATCGCAAAGACGACCAACTACTCGTCGGCGATCATCTTCCAGCACGGCTACCACCAGCTGGTTGCCTGCGCGAGTTGCCATCCGCGTTTCCCGCACCGTGCCGATCAGACGATCGAGCGCCCCAGCATGCAGGGCTGCTTCGACTGTCACGGCCTGCGACACGGGCCCATGGGCATCCTGGCATCTGACGCGTGTGAGGACTGCCACGTGACTCCCAAGGAGCGCCTGCGTCCCGCGTTCCACACCTGGGACTGGGCGGCCAAGCCGCACGTGGACCCGGCCAACAAGGAGTTCAACACCAAGTGCGCGATGTGCCACGACAAGGCATCCTGCGACGACTGCCACCAGAGCGAAGGAGTCGAGTGGCGTCCGGCGTCTTGGGATTACGACTCCGGCGACGGCTGCCAGGCGTGCCACGGCAACGCCGGCCTGACCAAGCAGTCCTCTGCTGGTCAGGAGTCGTTCCAGGTCCTCGGCGTCGATGACTCGGTACATCAGGGGCTGTCCTGTGGACAGTGCCACCCCGACTACCGCTATGACGACGCTCCTCCCGCGAGCAACGTGTGGACCGTGAACGCCGGTGTCGCGTGCGCCGAGTGCCACGCCGACGCCGATGCCCTGCGTGCCGAGAATCCCGATCTCACCGACGAGCAGGTCGAGTATCTCGGCAAGTCGGTGCCCGAGTATCAGGATTCAGTCCACGCCGAGAAGCTGCGTGAGGGTGACTACGAGTCGGCCACGTGCGCTTCGTGCCACGGCGGTCACTTCATCTACTCGCTGCAGACCGCGACCGGTGAGGCGCGCATGCAGCAGTCCGCCTATCGAGTCTGCGCTCGTTGCCACAACGAGGAGTACGGCACCTACAACGACTACTACCACGGCAAGGCCTACAAGGCCGGTACGCCTGACGCGCCTGCGTGCTGGGACTGTCATGAGTCCCACAACGTCAAGCCGTCGGACGACCCCGAGTCGTCGATGAGCACCACGAACAAGGGCGAGACCTGCGGCCAGGAAGGCTGCCACAGCGGCTCCGACGAGGAGTTCGCGGCCGCGAGCGGCGAGCTCATCCATGAGGCCCAGACCGAGACGGAAGCCAATCCGATCGTCCAGTTCATCTCGGGCGTATTCGGAGAGTGATCTGCTAGCTGAAATGGCGGGCGAGCGTGGCGCGTCGCGCACACAAGACGAGATGGCTTATACGGGGGGTGGCTGCGGGCGTGCTCGCGGCCACCTTCCTGCTTGCCGTCGCTGGCGGGGGCCTGGCAGCTGAAGACGACCCGGTCATCGACACCGCCGCCCCCGTTTCGCCCGACAACTGCGCGCCTTGCCACCTCGACCTCGGCGAGGTCGACGTTCCCGGCCTGAAGTTCAGTCACGGCAATCACCTGCTCGTGAGCTGCGATGGCTGTCATTCGCGCATGCCTCACCGCGACGATGCGACCGACGAAGTGCCGATGGAGGTCTGTTTCGCCTGCCACGGCGTCTCTCACGGCCCGCAGGGTGACCTGGCTACAGGCGAATGCGTCGACTGCCACACGGGGTCGTTCGAACTGAGACCCAGGACTCACTCGGATACGTGGGCCAAGGTGCCTCATGCGGATGCCGCCAAGCGCTCCGGCGTCAACGGCTGCATGATGTGTCACGAGGCGCCCGCCGACTGCGACACGTGCCACAAAGAGCAGAAGGTCGACGTCGGCCCCATGCCCGGGGGCTATCATCCCGTCGTCACGCCGCTGCCCAAGGACGAGTCGGTCAAGATATATCCGGACGGCCCCGTGTCGATGTCGCAGTGCGTCTACTGCCACTCGGACCTCGACTCCATCACCCCGGGCAGGCTCATCTTCGCGCACGCCGCACATCTCGCCCGCAACTATCGCTGCGAGGCGTGCCACAACGAGTTCGCGCACTACGAGGACGGCATCCGGATTCCGGACATGCTGTCGTGCTACCGGTGCCACGGGCTCGATCACGCCGGTCAGGGACAGGTCGCCGCCGAGGACTGCGTCAAATGCCACCCCAAGTCCTTCGAGCTCGTCCCGGACGATCACACCAAGAAGTTCATCAAGGGTGAGCACAAGGAGCGGGCACAGTCCGATCCCGCCTACTGCGCGATGTGTCATCCGCAAGAGACGTTCTGCGTCGACTGCCATCAGGGCAAGAAGACGAGTCCCAACGCGCCCGGCAAGCCCGTGATCCCCGAGGATCACCGCAAGGGCACGTGGAGGTCGCTGCACGGACCGCTCTACATTGACGGGCAGGGGCAGTGCGGAGCGTGTCACGACGGGCCGTCGTGCCAGAAGTGCCACTTCACGGTCATGCCGCATCCGGTGGGCTGGCTGGAGAACCATGCTCCTGCCAAGGGCACGCCCGAAGGCGACTGCAACGTCTGTCACACAAATCGCAACGAATGCCAGAACTGTCACCATGAGGGTGTTCGCTACGCTGAACTCACTGAGCCCAACTGCACGCCGTGTCATGAGCCGATGAAGCAGAAACCGGCTACAGGCATTCAGCACAAAGGTTATGCTGAGCACGCGGTCCACTTCGGTGTCGCCGAGAAGAACCGCAACGGCGGCAAGCCGTACAGGTGCTTCGACTGTCACGTCGACTTCGGCAACAGCGAGGCGGCCAAGAAACTTGAGCTCCAGCAGGGGCACGATCTGCGTTTGTGCTATGAGTGTCACGGTGCACTTGATCACAGGAACGCGTTGATCGCGCCGTACAAGGGCGCATCACTGTGCCGCAGGTGTCACGAGGATCTTGGTGTCTGACCGGGTGAAGGGGCACGCTGTTCGCTTCCGGCACCCGTACTGGTTCGGTCCATCCGGACCGTGGTTTGACAGGGCGCACAGGGCCCATTAGCGTTTCGTGCCGTTCGGCGCATCGCACGAAAGACCCCGGCAGGTCGGGTGCGCCCACGACGAAGAGGTTGCATCGCATATGGCAGAGTCCCACGCAGCAGACAAGCCGCGCGCGGTTGACGCGCGCACACTGGATCGCGGGCTGAACGCGGCCGTGATCGTGTTGGTAGTCGGAATCCTCGTATTGACGGGCCTGTTCGGCTACCGCGTCTACGCGGACCGTCAACGCTCCGAGCAGTCGGCGGCCGCGACACGCGTGATCCGAGCTCTCGAAGGGCAGGTCCGACAGAACCCCAACGACGCCATCTTGCGCGTTCGTCTCGGTGAGGCGTTGGGTGCGGCGGGCAAGTTCGACGAGGCTATCGAGCAGCTCAATGCTGCACTTCAGATCGAACCTGAGCATCCCGGCGCATTTCTCGACCTCGGCATGATCGCCGTGCTGACGGACAACAACTCCGAGGCACGCGAGTACTTCAAGAAGGTCATCGAGGTCACCAGCAAGGGCCAGTACGCCAACGTCGACGAGCGGCAGGAGACGGCGTACTACAACATCGGGCTGCTCGACCTCGAGGAAGAAGCCTTCGAAGACGCCGCCGGCAACTTCAAGGCCGCGCTGCGCATCCGCAAGGACGCCTCGGACACCTACTACCACCTGGCGAAGGCGTACCAGGGCCTTGGTGATCCGGAGAGCGCGATAAAGAACCTGGAGATCGCGGTCTCGTTCGATCCGGGATATGCCGCGGCGCACTTCGCCCTCGGCGAGCTGTACCTGGAGAAGGATGACCTCGTCAACGCGTCCTACTACCTGACGCGGGCCGCCGAGCGTGCGCCCGACGCGGAGCAGCCTCAAGAGGCACTCGCGTCGATCGGTCCGGTCGAGCAGTGGAAGGCTGACGCGCAGGAGCAGCTTGCCGCCAAGCAGGTCGAGTCGGCGCTCACCTCGGTTCTGATCGCGCGCAACCTCGACTCGAAGGATCCCGAGCTGGCGAAGCTGCAGGGCGCGATCCTCGTCGCGAGGGGCGACCTCAAGGACGCTCTCGATGTCTACGAGGCGGCGCTCAAGCTCGATCCCAAGGATGCTGAAGCCAAGGCCAAGGTCGCCGAGCTGAAGAAGCAGCTCGCCTCGGATAAGAAGTAGCGAACCCATCTCCCCACGACGCCGGAGGGCTGCGTTGACCAGACGACAGAAGCGGAAGATCGCACTTGTGGTTCTGCTGGCACTACTGCTGGCACTTCTCGGTGCGTACTACATGTACTACCGCTCCACCCAAAAGCTCACGTTCGACATCGCACCGGTATCGGGCGACGTCATCGAGGCGCCGCAGTACCTGTACTCGTTCAGCGGCTCCGACCAGTCGAGGATGCAGCGTCCCATCGGCGTGCTCGTCGATGACGAGGACGTGTACGTGGTGGACTCGGCCCGGCACGTTATCGGCGTTTACAACGAGGACGGGGAGTTGCAGCGCAGTTTCGGCACCTCCGAGACGCTCGTGCCGCTGTATGTGGCCAAGAACCCCGTCAACGGCAACCTCTACGTGTCGGACCGGCGAGCGAGAACCATTCACATCTTCAAGACCGACGGCTCCTACGTGGGCCAGTTCGATCCCAAGCTTCCCAAGGACCAGCTGCCTGACTTCGACACGGGCGGCGTCCAGTGGGCGCCTGTCGCTTTGGACTTCGCGCCCGACGGCACCATGTATGTCACCGAGATACTCAACGGTCATCGACTGTTGATATTCGATAAGACCGGCAAGTTCACGCGCTCCGTGGGAACGGTGGGCATCGTCTTGGAGGCGGCGTCCACTCCCGAGGTCTTCCAGTTCCCCAACGGCGTGGTGTTCGAGGACGGCTTGGTTTACGTCACGGACAGCAACAACCGTCGCGTGCAGGTGTTCAAGAAGAACGGCGATTTCGACCGCATCATCGTCACCCAGGGCCTGCCGAGAGGTATCGACTTCCTCCAGCCCTTCTCAGGTGACGACGCGAACACCAAAGCGCGCTTCGTCATCGTGGACACGCTCGCCCACGACGGCACGATCTGGTCCACCAGCGACGAGAACATCGTGAACTTCGGCGAGCAGGGCGTCTTGGAGGGGCAGTTCAGCTACCCCAACGACGTCTCGGTCATGGACGACAACAACAAGATCTACATCTCCGATACCGCCAACGGGCGCGTACAGGTATGGGGCTGGCCTGCAGAGGTTTCTCCGGTGCCGGTGCCGCGACTGCCGCAGAACTGGTGGCCGTGCCTGCTGCCGCTCCTGCTGCTGCCGCTGCTCCTGTTGCTGCGCAAGAAGCGCTTCTTCGCCACCGAGGACTTCGTCGACGCGATGGTGCAGTTCGAGGACGTCCACACGATGCCCAAGCGCCGCCGCGCCTGGCTCATCTCCGCCGAAGGTTACGAGCTGGTCAAGGACGTCGAGCAGGACGAGGTGCGCATGGGCGAGCTGTTCTCGCCGCAGGAGCATTCCGAGTCTGACACTCGCGCCCTGATGGACAAGCTCGAGATCCCGTACGAGATGGCGAAGGTACTCGCTCTCGCCAAGCGCGCCCACGTCTTCACGACCGAGAGCCAGGAACTCCGCCGCCTGGCCAAGGTCCTCGAGATCGACGTCGTGGACCGCCGTGAGTTCCTCGAGCGCTTCTCCGATAAGGTGAAGAACGCCGAGCCCAAGGGCCCGATCTCGGAGTAGAAAACCGCGTCGAATCGAAGAGGCCGCAGCCATCAGGTTGCGGCCTCTTCTGCCGTTTACCCTCCGGTAAGTGCCGCTCGTCGAAACGTGAATATGTCCGCCCGACAACCTGCATAAAACTTCTTGACGACGGTCAAGTCCACCGCTAGTGTTCCGCTTTGTAACACCAGTTACATTAGACTCTTCCAATAGCTCGCAAGCGGGCAGATGGACAAAGGAGTTTACTCACGACGTAGAAGACCACTGGGTTGGAGCCGGCACGAAGACCCTTGGTCAGAGCCTTTGCCTAAACTGTACTTTGCACGTCCCGGGTAAGGGATTCCTCTGCCACCGCAAGCTTCGAAGCGCAACGATGCGCGCCATCTCCGACCCGGTCCTCTGAAGGCGGACCGAGGGGAGGTGGCGTTTTTCATTTTCCGTCTGGCAGGGGGCACAACGGTTTCGGCTCTATAAGGGATTACGAGCCTTATGAAGGAGGAGAGAGAATGGCCATAACCAGGCGACAGTTCGTCACCCGTTTGGGTGCACTCGCCGCCGCGGCTGGCATGAGCCAGGCCAGCGTGTCGAAGATCGCTGAGGCATTCGCCTACAGCGAGTCAGGCACGGATCTGGGCGGTGCGCTTGGAAAGCCTCGAGTGGTATGGATTCACGGCGCGGAGTGCACGGGCTGCTCCACATCGCTGCTGGGTCTGTTCGAGGACAAGACCGGTGAAGCTATCGTGGGTTCCGGTGTCACCACCGCAGCCGCGGCAGTCAGCGCGAAGGTTCTGCCGACTCAGCTCGGCGGGATGGATTTCACGTATCACGCACTCGGCTACAACGTCGAGCCGAACGGCGACGCGATCAACATCGCGGACGTCGTCGTCGACGTGATCGACCTGCAGTACCACGAGACGGTCATGGGCATGGGCGCGGACCTCGCAGCCCAGTGGCTCGATGACTTCAAGACCAACAACAGCCTGCCGTTCGTGCTCGTCGTTGAAGGCGCCCTCCAGGACAAGACCAAGGGCGGCGCGTGGGACGACCTGAGCGATCCGGCGGTTCCGTGGTGCTCCATCGGTATGGCCGCTGACGGTTCTTTCGAGCACGACATGGCCGAGACGGTCGTCGAGCTCTCCGAGAACTCCGGCTGCCTCGCGATTCTCCCGATCGGTCAGTGCGCCACCTTTGGTGGCTACCCGGGCTGCAAGCCCCCGATCAGCGCTGCGACCGCCGGCGGTTTCGATCCGCTGATGTCGCAGACCGGTGCCATGGGTACGTTCGACTACCTCGTCGCGCACGGCCACGCTGCCGCCGCCGATAAGGTCATCAACATCCCTGGCTGCCCGACGAACCCGTGGTGGTTCGTTCTGACCGTCGTCATGTTCCTCGTCGACGCCGTCAATGGTCCGCTGGCCAGCACACCGGCCGACGGTCCCCTTGGCGTTCTGCTGGCCTCCGGCCTGCCGAACCCGGATGCGATCGACTCCGGTCGTCGCCTCAAGGCTGTCTACGGCACGCCGATCCACGGCCCGTACTGCTCGCGCTACCAGGACTACGTCAACGGCGACTTCGCGGCCAACCCGGGCGATCCGGGCTGCCTGCAGAAGATCGGCTGTAAGGGTCCGTCGACCAACTCGCTGTGCGGAGTGCACGGCTGGAACGGTCAGCAGCCCCAGAACGACAGCAACCTGTACAAGACCGGTATGGACGTCTCCGGTGTCAACCTTGCTCCGAACGGCACCACCAAGACCGGTGGTCACTGCACTCGCGCGGGTCACCCCTGCATGGCGTGCACGGAGAAGGGCTACCCGGACGCATTCGTGCCGTTCATCGCTCGCTAACAGAAGGAAGGAGGGAAAATAAATGGCAGCTCCTATCACCGCTCTTGTTGATGGAACCAACGTCGTCGAAGTCGACCCGATTTCGCGCATTGAGGGTCACCTCGGCGTGAAGGTCCAGGTAGACGGCAGCGGCAACATCACCGAGGCTGACGTTCACGGCAACCTGTGGCGTGGCTTCGAGAACTTCCTGCTTGGCCGTGAGGTCAACGACGCCATCACGTTCGTTCAGCGCATCTGCGGCGTCTGCCCCGTCCCGCACGGACTGACGTCGACCTACGCTGTCGATTCAGTGCTCGGCTACAGCCAGAGCCACATCACGTTCCTCGATGATGGCACCTACGGCGTGCCGGAGAAGGCGCTCCACATCCGCAACCTGGTCCTCGCGTCCGAGTTCCTGATGTCGAGCATCACGCACTTCTACCACCTCGCCGCCCCGAGCTACGTTCAGGGCCCGGCCATCCCGCCGTGGACCCCGTACTTCGCGGACAACTACTACCACTCGCTGCTTCGCTCGGGTGGTCGTAAGGCGCCGACCAACAGCGCCGGTTTCTCGACTGACCTGTGGTCGACGGTCATCCGCAGCTACGTCACCGCGCTCCGCGTTCGCCGTCTCACGTTTGATGCCGGCGCGCTGTTCGCAGGCCGTATGCCGATGACTTCCTGCTTCGTTGGTGGCGGCGTCACCTTCGACGGCACCGAGAACCTCGCCGATCGTTGCACCAAGTTCAAGACGATCATGGGTGAGATCGGCCGCTTCATCATTCGGGAGTACGTGCCGATCGTTCTCGCCCTTGGCGCGCTGTACCCGACGTTCGACAGCCAGACCGGCGGTCTGGGCATCGGCGGCGGCCTCGGCAACTTCCTCTCGTGGGGCGCGTTCCCGCAGACCGACGACACCCTCGCCACCGCGGGCGGCGTCGTGGTCGGCGGCTCGTCCGTCTTCACGGTGACGAACAAGGCCCAGGTTCTCAGCCAGTTCGTCGCCCCGGCGTCGGCCAACAGCGTTCCGGCCAACCTCACCGAGGACATCGCGAACTCCCGTTACTCGATCTACGCTGGTGACGCGGACTTCTACACCGGCACCGCCGCCTATCCTGGCGACGTGTCGCGCACTGAGCCCAACCGTGGCAACGGCTACACCTACATGAAGGCCCCCCGCTGGGGCGGCGACGCCATGGAGGTCGGACCGTTCGCACGTCTCGTCGTTGCGGGCATCTACCCGGTCGACGGCACCACTTCGCTGGCAAGCGCCATCGACCTCACGCCCTTCGGTCTTGCGGATTACATGGACTACACCACGACCGTGAACGCGGTCCTGGGCCTCGATCCCAAGATGATCGCAGCTGACATCGCCGTCGCTCTCGTCCGTGAGGGCGCCGCGACGCTGCAGCTGTGGGACGGCTCGGCGTGGACCATCGTCGACAACGGCACCGCCGGCGTCGACATCGACACGCTGGACAACGCGACCATCGTGGCGGCCTACACCGGCGTCAGCGCTTTTGGCGCCCCGGTCATCACCGACGGTCCGGCCGTTTCGCTCGTGTCCTACATCGTGGGCATCACCGGTGGCCTGTCCACCATCGACCGCCTGCGCGCGCGTGCGATCGAGTCGCTCTACCTGGTCCAGAAGATGATCGGCGGCTACAACAAGGCCACCGACACCTTTGGTACCGGCTGGATCGACGAGCTGCAGGGTGCCGCTGGCGGCACCTTCATCGACAAGGACATCCCTGTCGGTGTCAAGCAGGGCTGGGGTGCGACTGAGGCGCCGCGTGGCGCTCTCATGCACCAGATCACCAGCACCAACGGTAAGATCACGAAGTACCAGTGCATCGTGCCGACCACGTGGAACGGTTCGCCCAAGGATGCGGCCGGCAACCGCGGCGCCATCGAAGAGTCGATGTGCGTTCCGGCCTGCCCGCTCGACGAGTTCGGCGATTCTTCGTACGTGAACCAGGCAGGCGCCACCGTCGCGACCCAGTCCGGCGTTGAGCCCCTGCGTATTGCCCAGTCCTTCGACCCGTGCATCGCTTGCGCGGTCCACTAAGCCACAGGAGGTGAAGATCTTGAAGCGAATCAGTATCGCGTTCGTTCTCGCTATGGCGCTCTCGCTCGTCTTCGCCACGGCGGCCTTTGCGAACTTCGGTCCGCACGGTGGCTACGTGGACGACACCGACGCATGCGCTGGTTGTCACAGGGCTCACACGTCATTCTCGACTGTCGGTTGGACCGACAGCCTCGGGACTGAGCACGAGACCGCCCTTCTGGTCGGCTCGGCCACGACGATGACTGAGTTCTGCAACGCCTGTCACGGCGATCTCGCCCCGGGCGCTTCGACCAACGTCGTCAGCGGCATCTTCGACTCAGGCCCTTCGGGTGCCAACGGTCAGGTCGCTGGTGACCTGAACGGCGGCGTGGCCGTCTCCTACGAGACCTCGTCGACGTTCAACGCCCCGCTCAACGGCGGTGGCTTCACCCAGATGCCGGATCCGTACCAGTGGGAGACCAGCGCCACCGTGGCGTACGCTCCTGCGACTTCGGCTCACAGCATGGAGGCCGCCGGTCCCCTCTGGGGCGCCGGAACTTCGGTCCCCGAGTGGCCGAACCTGACCTGCACCGACTGCCACGATCCTCACGGCACGTCGAACTACCGCCTGCTGAAGGCGGAGGTCAACGGCAACACCGTCGGTGGCTACGCCGCTGACGGCGAGACCCCTGCCGCGTTCGTGTACTCGTACGAGACCGGCTACCCGGATCCCACCACGGGCACCGAGGGCTGGCTCAAGCACGAGGATGGCGCTGCTCAGATGGCCGCGTATCGTCCGGACTACACCGGCGGTACCAAGATCCTGCACACCGACGCCACCGGCGCTCAGACCCTCTCGGTCTGGTGTGCATCCTGCCACGAGAACTACGCCACGCGTGAGGGCAACACCGCCGATAACGGTGGATCTGCCGCTCTGTATGACTACGACGGTAGCGTCGGCGCCCCCAACTCCGAAGACGGAGTCGTCGGTGCCAAGAACCGTCATCGTCACCCGGTGGACATCACCCTCTCCGCTGGCTTCGGTCCCGCCCGCTCCCTCCAGGAGCAGGTCGCCGAGGACGGCGCGTGGGTTCCGCTGGAGCAGGACCTTGGTCCTGGCACCGAGTTCTACCAGAACTACATCGGTTGCCTGACCTGCCACCGTGCGCACGGTTCCTCGGTCGAGATGACCGGCTGGGCCGCTGCTCACCTGGAGAACCCCGACGGAACGGTCATCCCGGTCCGCGACGGTACTCCTGGCGTCAGCCCGGACAAGCTTGGCACCCCGGGCATCCCGGGTGACCCGGCCATGACCGGTAGCAGCGCCCTCCTGCGCGCCGACAACCGCGGCGTGTGCGAGCGTTGCCACAACAAGTAAGGCACCACGGATCGTAACGGTCGTCGCCTCGCGGCGGTCGTGTGAGGGGTGGGGTCCCGGATACCGTTTCCGGGACCCCACTCCCGCGAGTGGGGACCGCTTAATCTCTCTGATGCGCGTGAGCCCCGCCGATTAGGTACTCTCTTCACTAGCATCCCGACGAACGGAGCAGGCCCGTGAGCGATCGACAGGATACGGCAGTCGGCGTAGAGCAGTACCTCACCTTGGGACTCGTCGGCAACCCGTTCGTCGCTCCAGGCGAGGGGCGCCAAGCGGCAGGAACCGCTCAGGCGGTCGCAGCGGCCGGAAATCGCCTGCTTGCGCGCATCGTCGATGCCGCCTACCAGGACAAGCCCAAGCCGGTCCGGGTCGACAAGACCACGAATATCCCCGCGCAGTATCCGGCGCGGGCGATCAGCAACGTCGAGCACGTGCTGATCAAGGACGACACGCTCGCGATCACGCACGGATACACCCAGCTCTACATGATGCGTCGCGGGCGCGTGCGCGCGACGCTCTCGGCGTTCGGTGAGCGGATCGCGTTCCGCTCGTTCGACCGCACGCTGGCGGCCTACGTCGCGAAGGTTCTGGAGACTCCGGACGAGTCTCTTCCCAGCTTCAGCGCGGCAGGCGAGGAGCGCCTCGCGGAGTTCGCCGAGAAGTTCGCGGCCGATCCCACCGCCGCCGTCCTCGAGTACTTCGGTGACCTCGAGCTCGAGCGTCAGCCGGACCTCGCGGTCATCACCGATCTTCGCCTGACGAACCTCGAGCCTGACGTGGACGAGGAGCTCGATCCCGCTGAGGTCGATAACAACGTCGGCATGGCGCTTGGCACGACTCCTGTCTTCTCGGAGCCGACTGCCGCAGAGGGCCCCGACGCCGATAAGGCGGCGGTCGTCGACTACTTCATCGAATACACCAGCGTGCACCTCTCGTCGGTCATCGCGAGGGCGCTACGCGTTTACAAGGAGCGCGGCCTCGCCGCGATGAGCACGGAGTTCCGCGTCACCAACGCGCCGCGCAAGACGCTGCTCGCGCTCGTCAAGTTCGCGCGCAGCCGCTTCCGCAAGATCGTCCTCATCTTCGACGGCTTCGACGGGTGGAGCAACGTGCCCCCCGAACTGCGCAGCAGCATCGTCGCGACGTTCACCGAGATGCGGTGGCAGCTGGCCGAGGACGCCGTCATCGTCATGATGCTCGACAAGGGCGTCGCCCCTGAGCTCGAAGAGCAGTTCGGCGCGGCCACCGCAGTCGAGTGGGAGTTCGAGGACCTGCCGGCAGCCCAGGAAGCCGCCGACAACCTCGATCTCGGACTCGTCGGCGGGTGGATCGTGGCTGCGGCGGGCGTGGGCCAGGAGCCCGCGTTCGACGTGACCGATCCGGTCATCGAGTCGCTCGCCGAGGCCGCCGAAGGCAGCATGCGCTCGTTCGTTCTCATGGCTCGCGCCGCCGTCGAGAGCGCCGCCGCCCGCGAGGTCGGCGCCTTGGACATCGAGGCCCGCAACGCGGGACTGCAGGCAATCCAGGAGGCGTAGCAGATGGCCGAGGACCAGGTCGGCATCACACCGGGAGATAGCGCCGAGAAGCCCGCCAAACCCGCCAGCCGGGCGCGCAACGTCGCGATCGGTGCCGTGACGGTGTTCGTGCTTGCCGCCGTCATCTTCGGCGTGTCGGCGCTCTCGGGTACCGACGACCCGCCCCCGGCCCCCGACACGGCTCAGCTCACCGCCGCCCAGCAAAGCCAGCAGGCGTACGAGGCGGCCTTGGTTGCCCTTGAGTCCAAGGACACGACCAAGGCGGTCGTACTGTTGAAGAAGGCCGTCACGCTCGACCCGTCGAACCAGGCGGCCCAAGATGAGCTGGACCGGGTCACCAAGCCGACGACGCCGCAGGGGTCGGACGACGATGACGAGGCCCCGCCGGTCGCTGACGACTCGGCGTTCCTCAAAGAGGTCTCGGACATCTCGAAGCTTCTGCCGGCCGCCGTCGCAGGCTACTCGCTCGGCACGACGGTGGGGGAGAAGCCCGACGTCACCAGGTCGGGCACGCCGACCGGACGACCGGGCGAGATCACGCTCGCCGTCTGGGCGGTCCACGACCGCGGCGACGCCAAGAAGGCGCAGGCCTACATCACCGACACCAGCAAGAAGGCGTACTCCAAAGACGGCGCCGACGTGACTATCGACGGCGCCAAGGGCTATTTCGGGACCGACGGCACGCGGTTTGCGACCGTCACCTACGCACGGGGCCGCTACGTGTTCGAGGTCATTCTGACGTCGAACTCCGGAGCCCCCAAAGGCGAGCGAGCGAAAGCCGAGGAGGCCGCAAAGGCGTTTCCTGATAAGCCATAGCGACATACAGGGGTAAGCACATGTTCGCTTCAGTCCGGAGGGTCTCCCTCCTGATGGCGGCGGTTGCAGTCAGTCTCGCGGCACCGGTAGCCGCACACGCAGCCGCACCGCCGTCCACGCCGGCCACCATCAAGACGGTCGGGTTCGAGAACGCCACGACCGACTCGATGACGTTGCGCGGGATCAACCTGGTCTCCGAGCCGTGGACCGACCGCTACTGGGGCCGCGTGAGCGTCTCGAAGCGCACCGGCACCTACGGGCTGTGGTGCGCGGGCAAGGTCTATCCGTCCGGTGCGGACATCACTCCCATCCTCGCATCGCAGTGGCCCAGCAACACCTTCTACCGCGCGTACACGCGCGGGGAGGCTGAACTCGACCTGAGCACGCTGTCCAACTACTACTCGGCCAACCTGTCCTTCTACTACAACCAGAAGAGCCTTGGCGCCGCGGATGCCAACGCGTTCTCGATTCACTGGGACGACACCGCAGCCGATACGCGCAGCTCCGACTACGGCCTGCCGCTCACTGCAGATACCGCGTTCGTGCAGCGTGCCTACGACCTGTCGTCGCCATCGAACACGGCGGTGCTCTCGCGTCGCGCGGGTGTGCTCACTTTCCAGTTCTTCGACAGCGTGACCGAGTCCGGTGCGCAGGTGAAGACCGGTCGCGGCGCGCTGGTCGACGACGTCTCGATCACCGGCTTCAAGTACGGCCCGGTGCGCGAACTGGTCTCGACCCCTGGCGAAGCACGCGTCTCGCTCGCCTGGCAGCGCCCGGCGCGTTCGCGTACCGAGACCGCCGATGAGGAGCGCTCGATCACCTACCGCGTGTGGCGCACGCCCGCGGGGCAGGCCAACTGGACTGAGCTCACGACCACTCGGCTTGCCGAGGAGTCGTACACGGACATGACTGCGATCCCGAACCAGGACTACACCTACGCCGTCCAGGCGTGGGACACCGGCACCGGGACGGGCTATGGCACCTATGTGACGGTTGATGGCGCCGCAGTGGCCGACGTGACCGTTCCCACAGTCATCTCGGATGCCGAGTCGACCTACGATGACGCCGCCTCGATCAACATCACGGGCGCGGATACCGGCTCGGGCGTCGCGAGCATTTCGTACCGATTCGACGCCGGCACGTTCACGACCGTCCCGGGAAGCGCGTTCACGGCGGTCCTGAACCAGCACGGCGCGCACTCCCTGAGCTTCTACGCGACCGATGTCGCCGGCAACTCGTCGGTACCGCAGACGGTGTTCTTCACTGTGGTCGACACCGTCGATCCCACGGTCTCGTGCAACCCCTCGGCGTCGTACAACAACAGCGCGAGCATCCCCATCAGCGCCACCGACGCGGGGTCCGGTGTCGCGTCGATCAGTTATCGGTTCAACGGAGAGGTCACGCAGACGGTGGCCGGCGCCAGCGCGACGGCGGTCACCGCGCGCCCGGGCTCTCGGAGTATCACCGTCGTGGCGACCGACGTGCAGGGCAACGTCTCGGCGCCGCTCGTCAGGAACTTCACGCTGCTCGATACGGTCAAGCCGGTAGCCACGTGCTCTCCCGCGAGCACCTACAACAACTCCGCGACGGTCACCGTCAATGCGACGGATGCGGGATCGGGTGTCACCTCGATCGAGTATCGCTTCGACAACAGCACCACGCAGACGGTGCCGTTCGCCTCGCTGGCATCCGCCTCGACCGATGCTCTCACCTCAAGCATCGGCGCTCGGACGCTGACGATCGTCGCGCGTGACGGGTCGGGCAACGTTTCCACGACGCTCACTCGCAACTTCACCGTGCTCGACACCATCAAGCCGTCCGTCTCATTCACGCCGGCGGCTTCCTACAACGACACCGCCACTATCGCCATCTCCGCGACCGACAGCGGCTCCGGAGTCGCCTACATCGACTACCGCTTCAGCAATGGGACGACGGTCACCGTCGCCGGAGCGGGTACGACCGCCGTCACGGGTTACGGTGTAACCTCGCTCACGGTCGTCGCCAGGGATGTCTCCGGCAACGTCTCGGCGCCGGTCACCAAGGCCGTGACCGTCCATGACACCATCAAGCCCACCGCCGCTCACCGGCTGACGTATCACGCCTCGACGGTCGACGTCGAGATCGATGCCGCTGACTGGGGGTCGGGTGTCGCCTCGATCACCTACCGCATCGACTCGGGCGCCCCCCAGACCGTGAATGCGGCATCCGCTGACTTCGCTGTCTCCGGGTTCGGGAATCACACGGTTGACTACGAGGTGAGAGATGAGGTTGGCAACATCCTGAGTGTCGGCCCGATCGCGCTGGCAATAGGGGAGACCACCCCGCCCGAGGTCGTCATCGCGTCGTCGGTCACGACGTTCGTCAAGTCCGCATCCGTGGCGATTACCGCCACCGACGCCGGCTCCGGGGTGGCCCGCATCGACTACAAGCTCGGCAGTGCCGCCACGCAGACGGTGGAGGTCGATCCCGCTGCGCTGGCGGTGGCGACCGTGAACACCTCGGTCCTCGGCCAGCACTCCCTGCGTGCCGTCGCGTTCGACCTCGCCGGCAACGTCTCGGCAGCCGACACCTTCACCTTCGCGGTGGTCGCTCCCGACGTGGCTCGCGTGTCGGGCGCGGGGCGCTACGGCACCGCGAAAAGCATCGCCGAGACCGGCTTCGACCCGGCCGGCGACAAGAGTTGGCCCGGCGTCACCGAGGTCATCGTCGCATCCGGCGAGGACCGCTCGGCGGTCGACGCACTGCCCGCCTCGGGGCTCTCCTTCAACCTCAAGGCCCCGCTGCTGCTGATCAACTCGACCGGGGACCCCGCCAAGGTCGAAGACGAGATCGCCGAGATCGCGCGCGCCAGAGGCTCGGTCAAGATCACCTTCGTCGGCGGCACCGCCGCCATCCCGCAGGCGACCATGAACGCGCTCGTGGCCCGCGTGGGCGTGCTCGCACCGGGCCGCACGGTCACCGGCGTGCGCGTGGCCGGCAGCAACCGCTACGACACCGCCGTCGCGGTCTCCAAAGCCATCCAGACCCGCACCGGGCGCACCGCTCCCGACACCGTGCTCATCGCCAACGGCGCCGACCAGGCGAAGTTCTCGGATGCGCTCGCACTCTCGCCGATCGCGGCGGCCCAGGGCTACCCGATCCTGCTCGTATCGGCCACCGCCGTGCCGGCAGAGACCAGCGCCGAGATCGCGCGGCTCACCACCGCCAAGGGCTCGGCTGTCGGCATCGTGGCCGCCGGCGGCCCCAACACCATCGCCTCGAGCGTGCTCACTAGCGGCCTCGGGGTCGCTGACGACGCCGAGCACCGCTGGGCGGGCACCAACCGCTACCTGACCGCCACCACCATCGCCACCAAGGCCCAGGCCAAGGGCTGGCTCGACTTCGGTGCGGTCGGCTTCGCCGCCAGCCTGCCTGACGCGCTCGCCGGCGGAGGCATGCTCGGCAGCAAGAACGGCGTGCTCCTGCTCACGCAAAGCACGGTGCTCAGCCCCGATACCGCCGCCTGGCTCTCGATCAACGGCGGCAGCATCGAGGAGTGCTACATCTTTGGCGGCACCGTGGTCATCACGCCTGCCGTCGAGGCGCAGATCAACAACTACCTGCAGTAGGCATCGGCAGACAGTCTCAATGGACGCCCGGCGGTCACGCGACTGTCGGGCGTTCGGCTTTCGGGTATCCTGTTTTGTGATGCCGCACATGGGTGCGGTCCATAACTCCGATCCCGGACAGGCCTACCGCGCGGCGGCGCCAGGGCAACCGGGACGTTAGGGTCGCGAGGGAAACTTCACGGCCTCCCATTTGGAAAGGAGTACTGATGCAGCGCGTATTTCGTACGTTCGCATCGCGACGCGTTGTGGGGGTAGCACTCGCCCTCGCGCTCGCAACCGGTTTGGTCGCTTGCTCGCAGCCGGCTGAAACGCCGGAGCCCGAAGCAGCGGCGCCTTCCGAGGTCATTCTGGCCTCCACAACTTCAACCGAGGATTCCGGTCTGTTCGACGTCCTCATCCCGGCCTTCGAAGATGCCAATCCCGACTTCGATATCAAGGTCATCGCCGTAGGCACCGGTGAGGCGCTCAAGCTCGGTGAGACCAAGGACGCCGACGTTCTGCTCGTCCACGCCAAGGCCGACGAGGAGAAGCTCGTCGCGGCCGGTTTCGGCGTCGAGCGCAAGGACGTCATGTACAACGACTTCGTCATCGTCGGCCCTGCGGCCGACCCGGCGGGCGTGAAGGCCTCGGCCGACACCACCGCGGCCATGCTCGCGATCGAGGCTGCGGGCGATGCCGGCAAGGCGGTGTTCGTCTCCCGCGGCGACGACTCCGGCACCCACAAGAAGGAGCTCAAGATGTGGGCGCAGGCCGGCGTCGAGCCGACCCCCACGCCTGAGGCTGACAAGTGGTACGAGTCGACCGGTCAGGGCATGGGCGAGACCCTCAAGATCACGTCCGAGACCGGCGGCTATACGCTGGCCGACCGCGCGACCTACCTGTCGATGAAGGACGCAATCGACCTGGTCATTCTGCGCGAGGGCGACAAGGCGCTGCTCAACCAGTACGGCGTCATCGTCGTGACCGATGCCAAGAACCAAGACGGCGGTCAGGCCTTCTTCGACTGGATCCTGTCCCCCGAGGGCCAGAAGGTCATCGAGGAGTTCGGCGTCGAAGAGTACGGCCAGCCTCTGTTCATCCCGAACGCCGAGTAGTCCGAGGCAGGGCGCGAGCTGATGGAGATATACACGACCGCACTTGTTGAGGGCTGGGAGCTGCTGAGATCCGGCACGGTCGACGTGTGGCTCATCGTCACGACGTCGCTCAGGGTATCGGGCACAGCAACTCTCCTTGCGCTCCTCGTCGGGTTGCCGATCGGTCTCTTCATCGGCTCGCGCCGCTTCGTGGGACGCGGTGTGGCGCTCATCATGTTCAACGCGGGCATGGGCCTCCCGCCCGTCTTCGTCGGCTTGGTCGTGGCGATGACCCTGTCGCGACGCGGACCGCTCGGAGACCTCTCCTTGCTGTACAGCCAGACTGCGATGGTGATCGCTCAGCTCATCATCGCCGTCCCGATCATCGTCGCAATCACCGCCGCCGCGGTGAGCGCGGTGCCACGCCAACTCAAACTCCAGGCCGCATCGCTGGGCGCGTCTTCGTGGCGCGTGCAGATGCTGACGATCTCCGAGTCACGCATGGGCCTGCTGGCGGCGGTCGCCGGCGGTTTTGGCGCGATCATCTCCGAGGTCGGGGCGTCCCAGATGCTCGGCGGCAACCTCGAGGGTGAAACGCGGGTCATGACGACTGCGATCGTGCAGTTCACCCGCATGGGCCGATACGGGCCCGCTCTCGCGCTGGCCATCGTGCTGTTCGGCATCGTCATCTTCGTGAACATCTTCCTCACCACCATGCAGACCTCCGCGGAGCGGTGGGAGCGTGATGACCGATGAGCGGGGGACTGACCCTCGCGGTGTCCGGTCTGGTGCGGGAGTTCTCGAAATCACACTTCCGGCTCGAAGTGGACGGATTCGAGATTCCTGCCGGCAGCGTCCAGGCACTGCTCGGCCCCAGTGGGTCGGGCAAGTCGACGCTGCTCGAGGTGCTCGGCCTGCTTGCGAAGCCCGACGCCGGGACGGTGCTGGCCGACGGCGTCGCGACCTCGACGACCGACCGCGCCACGAAGCTGCAGATCGCTGCGGTATTTCAGCGTCCCTACCTGTTCAAGGGCACCGTGGCGGCAAACGTCGGCTACGGGCTCGCAGTGCGCGGCGTGTCCAAGTCCCAGCGGCGCGCGCCAATCGAGCATGCGCTCGAGCAGGTAGGTCTTGGCGGTTTCGCAGACCGCAGCGTCTCGGCGCTCTCAGGCGGGGAGGCCCAGCGTGTGTCGCTCGCGCGGGCGCTGGTCATCGAGCCCAAGGTGCTGCTGCTCGACGAGCCTCTCGCGTCACTCGATGCGCTCCTCAAGCGCCGTCTGACCCGTGAGTTCGCCGAGATCCTGCGCGATACGGGCGCTACGGCGGTGTGGGTCACCCACGACCAGGATGAGGCCATGGTGGTCGCCGACCGCATCGCGATCATGAACGAGGGGCGCATCGTCGCCGAGGGCCCGACCGACGACGTCATGGCGCTGCCGCGCGACGAGTGGACGGCACGCTTCCTCGGGCTTTCGAAGCCGATGGTCGGAACCGCGACACCGTATCAGGATGGCCTGATCGCGATCAGGGTCGATGGGGTCACGGTCATCTCAACGGGCTTTGCGGAGCCCGGGGTTCAGCTGCTGTTCTCCATCGCCCCTGAAGACGTTCTTCTGTTCGCGGGCGACGTCGATCTGCCGGTCACCACCGCGCGAAACCGCATCCCGGCGACGGTCACGGACCTCTCTCCGCGCGGATCGACCATGACGGTGACACTCGACGCCGGGGGCGTCGAGTTCACCTCAAGCGTGTCGCGCGCGTCGGTCCAAGAGCTCGGCCTGGAGTGCGGGACCTCGGTGCTTGCTGTATTCAAGGCGACTTCGGTCCGTTGGCGAGTCGCCGAATGAGCCTCTGAGCGGCTCAAATCCTCTGGAACCACACACCCTCGGGCGTGCGTTTCACCTCTGTCGCCAGTACAATGATGGTACGTGTGGCCGTATGCGACCCAAAGGAGCGTTCTGAGCCGGACCCATGCACAACACAGGTGGCAGTCGGGAGTGAGGGCCTCCCGCGCACAGGGGGCACGGATTGCGGTAGTCGTTGCGCTGACGACCGCTTGGCTTCTTGCGCTCTCGTCGTCGGTTCTCGCGGAGGTTCCCCCTCCTCACGTCGCGATCGAAGCCGACACCGACTCCTGTGCCATGTGTCACCGCTCGCACTCTTCCGGCTCCGAGGTTTTCGCACGTGATGCCCTCGGCACGCGGATCCAGGCGCTGATCGTCGGCACCTACGCCGAGGACACCGGCGACACCGAGTTGTGCTACACCTGCCACGGCGTTGAGACCCTCGGGTCCGAGAAGGACGTCCAGGGCGAGTTTCTCGCGGGCTCCGGTCATGTGCTCACGCCTGGCATCTCGACGTTCGGCCCCGCTACCAAGCAGTGCAGCGACTGCCACGACACGCACGGCGGAGGAGCCGAGGCATCCTCGACCATGCCGGCCGCGCTCCTGCGGGCGAAGACCACAACCACCACGGTGCACTCAGGCAACGAGTACTGCGTGGTCTGCCACGCCGGTCGTCCCGCCGAGATCTTCGACGGGCTCGGGGTCTTTGGCCAGACGCGCCACGCCGACATAACGCCGACCGTCTCCGGCACCAATATCGTATGCAGCGCGTGTCACCAGCCGCATGGCTCGGCCAACCCACCGCTTATCGTGTCGCAGCTTGCGACCCCTTCCGCCCCCGCCACCTACGCCGTTCCGGCCAACGATCGCTGGCTGTGCTACGGATGTCATCCCGGCGACCAGGACACCTACCACGGCGGCATTGCCTACGAGGCGTCGGGCCACGGCTCCTCGGACGCGACTATCGCAGCCGAGGGTGAGTGGGTCGCGCGCCGCGAACCCGGTTCCGCCGAGACGAGCCGGGCGGTCGGCGAGTGTCAGGTCTGTCACCGCCCGATGGGCGTCGATGACGGCACCGGAACCGCGATTCCCAAGCTTGCAGCGCTCGAGGGCAAGGACCTGTGCTACGTGTGCCACGGCCTCGCGTCCACGGTCGCGACCGACGTCGCGTCGGTGGACTTCCCGGACGCTGACGGCGTGACGGAGGTCATCACCGCGTTCGGTGCGACGACATCGACAGTCGAGGCGGCGCGCCTGCAGGTCCGCTCGCGTCTCACCACCACCAGCACGACGCTCGGCGAGCCTCGCGAGTTCCTGCAGGGCCGCATCGGTCCGATCGACACCGGCGACATCGATGGCGATGGCGTGACCGAGCTGCTCGTCGCGCGCAGCGGACTGCCCAGCGTCGCCGTACTCGCACACTCGCCGCTCGCCGGCCTCGCGCCCGATCCGGGTGACGCTGCACTGATCGAGACGGCCGACTACCTGGTCGTCGCCAACGTACTCGGCGACGCGGGGCTCGAACTCGTGACTGCAACCGGGAGCACCGTGCGCACCTATCGCTGGAGCGTCGGGAGCTTCCAGCCGGTCGTGGGCGGCAGCGTGACGTTCCCCTCAGGCGCCATCAGCGGTCTTACCGCCGGTAACGTGCTCGGCACCTCACTGGAAGAACTCGCCGTCACCCTCACGGGGCCGGATGCGCTTTACGTCGTAACCGGTGAGCTCGGCACCCTTACCGAGAACGGCCCGTATGCCACGCTCGCTTCGCCCAGGGGTCCGTCGATCGGGGACCTTTCCGGCGACGGAGTGGGAGAGATCGCGGTCGCCAACAGCGGCGAGACCACGGCGCTCGCCTCGGTCTTCGACGGTGCGGGCAACGCGCTCGCTGTCGCAGACGACGATAAGAACGCCACCCAGCGAGCACAGAGTACGGCGATCGGTCAGCTGTTCGCGGGCATCACCCCGGTCGGCACCAGCGGCGCCGAGCTTGTCGTCGTCCGCGATGCGCCGGCCGGCGACGATCGCTCGCGCGTGAGCGCCTTCCCGCAGGAAGACAACGGTGGCGGCTTTGCGGTGCCCATCGATCGCACCATCGGCAACTGGGCCAACCCCACGAGCGTCGTCATAGGTGATCTCGAGGGCCGCGGGCGTCCGCAGGCCATCGTGGCGTTCGCGGGCAGTCGCTCGCAGGAGGCCTCAGCCCAGGCGCCCGGCATCGCCTCGTTCAGGGTCCGTGCCGACCTCACCGAGTTCGACGGCACCGCCTACTACTACGCGTCGGGCGCGGAGTCCGCGGGCTCCGGTTCGGGCGGCGCGTGGATCGTCGCCGCCGACCTCGGTCCGATCGGCCCGTCGCGTCACGCGTCAGGCGCCGTCCCGGACACGCACGTCTCCACCGAGACCGCGTCGTTCGCCCGTCACGTCGAGTGCAGCGACTGCCACAACACGCACGAGTCGACCGACGCTGACGACGCGGCGCCCAACGTCTATGGGTCGCTGCTCGGAGCTTGGGGCGTCTCGGTGAGCAATGCGCCCGTCGGCTCGATCACCTTCACCGAGAAGCAGGGCGTGGACCGTGAGTACGAACTCTGCATGAAGTGCCACAGCGAGTGGGCGCCGTCGACCGCGACGCGCGACATCGCTTCGGAGTTCGACACGCGTCTCACTTCGTTCCACGCAGTTGAGGGCGTGAACACCGCATCCGAAGCGACCGCCGGTTCGTTCGTCTCGGCGACACCGGCGTGGGACAACGACTCGATGGTGTACTGCATCGACTGCCACGGCAACGGCGATGCCGCGCTCGCACGCGGACCGCACTACTCGCCGAGCGCGCCGCTCATGCTGCAGCCGTTCGTGGGCGTGACGTCTGATACTGCGACGCAACTGTGCTTCCGCTGCCACCGTGACGAGGTCTACCTCACCGGCACCGCGGATGGTCCCGCGAACCCGACGTCTACCAGCAACTTCTACGATGCGGACGTCACGGCGGGACGCGAGACCCTGCACAGCTTCCACGTCCTCGATCGCGAAGTCGGTTGCGAGGGCTGCCATGCGAGCCATGGCTCCGATGAGGAGCACCTGATCCGCAGTGACGTCGGGTGGACGCACGCGGGCAGCGGCGGTGCATGCGCCACCGGTTGTCACACCGGCGGAGTGTCGCACTCATACACCAGACCATAGAACGGACCCGGGCGAACCAGCACGTCCGGGGCATCATCGGGACAGAACGCCGATAGGATCGGCGAAAGGGTGGTTCAGTGCCGGACATCGCGGCTGATAGCGAACTGATACCGGTCACCGCGGCAGTGCTCGCGGGTGGCCGTTCCATGCGTATGGGCGTGGACAAGACCCTGCTCGACATCGACGGGACGTCCCTTGTGGGACGAGTCATCGAGGCGGTCAGCGAAGTCTGCGCGGAGACCATCGTGGTGACCAACAGGCCCGAGACGCTCGCCGACGGCGAGATTCCCGAGGGCGTGCCCGTGCTCACCGATGAGGTTGCTTACCAGGGTCCTCTCGGCGGCCTGGTCACGGCGCTTGCCTCGGCCGGTAACGAGTGGGTGCTCGCAGTCGCGGCCGACATGCCGTGGCTCGAGCCCGGCGTCATCACCGCGCTGTGGGATGCACGCGAAGGCGCGGATGTCGTGGTGCCGGTCTCGGAGAAGGGACCCGAGCCGCTGCTCGCGCTCTATCGCGTCGAAGCGTGCCTGCCGGTCGCGCGCGCCGCGCTCGACAGCGGTCGCCGTCGACTGGTCGCGATCTTCTCCGAGGTGCGCGTGGCGGAGCTGCCGGTCGAGGCGTTGCGTTCGGCCGACCCCGAGCTGCGCAGCCTCGTCAACATCAACACCCCCGAGGATCTCGCGGAGGTCCGCGCGCATGCGATGCCGCAGGAGATCCGTGGCGAGGCTCCCAAGCTCCAGGTCGTCGAGGTTGGCACGCGTCGTCCGCGAGGCATGCCGTCAGAGCGCCCGATCACCGTGCACATGAACGACGTCGAGGTCGCGACCGTCCAGGCATCCCCGACCGATCTCGAGGAGATGGCGGTCGGCTTCCTGGTGGCCGAGGGGCTGCTTGCGGACCGCGAGGCGTTCGACCGCGTCGACGTGGACGTGAAGCGCGGGATGGCATGGGTAACCACCTCCGAAGAGGTTCCCTCGGACATGGTGTACCGGACCCGCTACGTGACCAGCGGCTGCGGCAAGGGCATCACGTTCTCGAGCATCGGACATGCAAAGGGTCTCGCGCACCTCGACTCGGCCATGACCGTGGCGAGCGACGACCTCTACGACATGATGCGGCAGATGGCGCGCGGCGCAGAAGCCTATCGCGACACCGGCGGCATGCACGCCTGCGCCATCGGGCACGCGGGCCGCGTGGAGATCGTGCGCGAGGACGTGGGGCGCCATAACGCGCTCGACAAGGCGCTCGGGCGCGCGTGGCTCGACCGCCTCGACCTCACCGAGGCCGTACTGCTCACCACCGGCCGGATCTCCTACGAGATGGCGGTCAAGGCCGCCAAGGCGCGCGTGCCCATCGTGGTCTCGCGCTCGGCCGTGACCGACCTGGCCGCCGAGATCGCCGGAGAGCTGGGCATCACGCTCATCGGCTACGCGCGCGGTGGCAAGCTCGTCGTCTACACGCACCCCGAGAGGGTTTTCGTCGATTCCGAGGAGGCACCCGATGTCTGAGGCCATGACGGTCGAGGAGGCGCGCGAGCTGCTTTTGTCGCGCACGCGCGTACTAGATATAGAGAGGGTCGGGCTGCTCCACGCGCTCGGCCGTGTGCTGGCCGAGGACCTCTCGAGCGACATCGACGTCGCGCCGTTCGACAACTCGGCGATGGACGGCTTCGCGGTGCGCGCTCGCGACCTGGCGTTCGCCGAGTCCGAGAACCCGGTCGAGCTCGAGGTTGTCGCGCACATCGGCGCCGGCGACCACTGGGTGGGGACGCTCGACCAGGGCCAGGCCGCTCGCATCATGACCGGCGCGCCGGTGCCTGCGGGCGCCGACACCGTGGTCATGGTCGAGTACACGAAAGTCGTCGAAGGCGATGGCGGCATCGGTTCGCGGATCGCGTTCGACTCCGCGCCCGACTTCGGGCAGCACGTCCGGATGCGCGGCGAAGAGGTGCGCGCGGGCGACGTCGTACTCGAGGCAGGGCAGGTACTCGGTGCCGCGGCCATCGGCCTGCTCGCATCGACCGGGCACGCGGAGGTGCCGGTATACCGCCGCCCCCTCGTCGCGGTCATCTCGACCGGCAGCGAGCTCGTCGAGGTTGCCGAGGTTCCCGGACCCGGCAAGATCCGCAACTCCAACAGCTACTCGATCGCGGCGCAGGTCATCTCGGCGGGCGCCATTCCGGTCCGCTTCCCGATCATCCCCGACGACCTCGTGGCCACGCGCGTCGCGTTCGAGCGCGCTGCGGCCGAGTGCGACTTCATCGTCACGAGCGGGGGAGTGTCGGTGGGCGACTTCGACTTTGTGAAGCCGGTGCTCGAGGAGCTCGGTGAACTGGTCTACTGCAAGGTCGCCATGAGGCCCGGCAACCCGCAGACGATGGGCAGCATCGGAGAGGTTCCGTTCTTCGGCCTGCCGGGCAACCCCACGAGCACGTTCGTCGGCTTCGAGATCTTCGTGCGGCCGGCTCTGCGCCACATGCAGGGCTATCGCGACCTCGACCGCCCGACCGTCGGCGCGATTCTCGCTCATGACGTTAAGAAGAAGCAGGACCGTCGCTACTTCCTCCGCGCGCGACTTGAGCGCGAAGGCGATGAGTTGACGGTGTCTCTCTCAGGCAGTCAGTCCTCGGCGCTGCTCACCGCGGCGCACAAGGGCAACTGCTTCCTCGTGCTGCCTGAGGGTGAGGGACAGTTCCCGGCCGGGACGCGTGTCACGTGTCTGCGCCTCGATGTGGAAGAAGGTGTTGTCCTGTGAGTGAAGGACCGAAGAGCGTTGACCCCCGTTGGGTCGAGCAGGTCACTCCCGAGATGACCGAGGCGATCATCGCCAAGGCCGTCGACGGCAAGATCACGTGCCCCGTGCTTCGCAAGTTCGCCGAGGACCAGGGTGTCGCTTACAAAGTCGCCGGGGCGGCAGCTGACCTTGCCGGCATCAGGGTCAAGAACTGCGATCTGGGCTGCTTCTAGGATCTCCCGCAGACGCGGGGCAAGGGTAAGGAATGCATCACATGACCGACAAGAACAACCGCGCGCTTCCCATAGTGTCGTTCGTGGGCAAGAGCGACTCGGGTAAGACGACGCTCCTCGAGGGCGTTGTCGCCGAGCTCGCGAGCCGTGGCTGGCGCGTGGCCACAGTCAAGCATCACGTTCACGACTTCGACATCGACGTCCCCGGCAAGGACTCGTATCGCCACGCCCAGGCCGGCGCCGTCGTCACCATGGTCTCGTCCCCCGAGCGCTTTGGGATGGTTCGCGCCATGGACCACGAGCTCAGCCTCGACGAGCTCGCCGAGCAGGCGGGCGACGTCGACATCCTCATCACCGAGGGCTACAAGCGCGTTGCCCGCGCATGCATCGAGGTGTCGCGCCTCGAGCGCTCAAACGAGACCATCTGCGACGACGACCGCCGGCTCGCGCTGGTGACCGACAACCCGGACCTCGCGCCTGAGGGCGTCGAGCTCTTCGGGCTGGACGATCACGCCGCGGTGGCCGACTTCGTCGAGCGGACGTTTCTGACGGAGGTGCCCCATGGGGACTGACCGTTACGGGCGCACCATCGACTACCTGCGCATCAGCCTCACCGACCGCTGCAACCTTCGCTGCGTCTACTGCATGCCCGAGGAGGGCGTTGAGTTCAGGCCCCACGAGGAGATGCTGTCGTTCGAGGAGATCGAGCGGTTCGCTGAGTGCGCCGTACGCCACGGCATCACCAAGATCAGGCTGACCGGCGGCGAGCCGCTCGTGCGCAAGGGCGTGGTCGACCACATCCGCCGTCTGCGCGAGATCACGGGCCTCGAGGCCATCGCGCTCACCACCAACGGCACCTTGCTGCCCAAGTACGCGCAAGAGCTCGCGGACGCGGGTCTCACGCGCGTCAACATCTCGCTCGACACGCTCGACCCGGAGGTGTACTCGAGCATCACCCGCGGCGGGAAGCTCGAGGATGCTTTGGCCGGGCTTGAGGCGGCGTTCGATGTCGGGTTCGATCCGGTCAAGCTCAACGTCGTCGTGGTTCGCTCGCTGGAACAGGACCTCGCCGCGTTCGCGCGCATGTCCATCGGATGGCCGCTGCACGTGAGGTTCATCGAGTACATGCCTGTCGGCGGAGATGCCGACGAAGGAAGCGGGTGCGCTGGCGACAGCGCCGGTGGCCAGCACTGGACCCGGGCCGACCACGTTCCGAGCGACGAGATCCTCGCCATCATCTCGGAGTCAGCGGAGAAGGAAGGCCTCGGTGCGCTCGAGGCCGTTGGCGCGGGCGCCGCGCCCGGTGGTTGGGGTCCGGCCAAGTACTACCGGTTCCCCGGAGGTCTCGGCACGGTGGGTGTCATCTCGCCGCTGTCGCACCACTTCTGCGGGGAGTGCAACCGTCTGCGGCTCACGGCCGACGGACGCGTGCGCACCTGCCTGTTCTCGGATGACGAACTCGATGCTCGCACGGTGCTCCGCACGGGCAGTCAGGCCGACCTCGACAAGCTTATCGAGGACGCGCTGCTTGCGAAGCCCGAAAGCCATGAAGACCGCATCGGTACGTCCCGCGGTATGTCGCAGATCGGAGGCTGATGATGACGGAAAGCACGGGCGCAGGACGCCTCACGCACGTCGACGAGCGGGGAGAGGCCCGCATGGTCGACGTCGCCGATAAGCCCGTCACTCACCGCCGCGCTGTCGCGGGCGGATTCATCAGCATGAACCCGTCGACGCTCGCGCTCATCGAGTCGGGCGATACGCCCAAGGGCGACGTGCTCGCCGCTGCCCGTCTCGCCGGCATCATGGCCGCGAAGCGCACCTCGGATCTCATACCGCTCTGCCACCCGCTCTCGCTCACCCACGTGAGCGTTGAACTCGAGGCCGAGCGTTCGCCCGATACGGGCTTTCGCATCACCGCCGTCGCTGAGACCGACGGCAAGACCGGAGTCGAGATGGAGGCGCTCACCGCCGTTGCGGTGGCCGCCCTCACGCTCTACGACATGTGCAAAGCCGTCGACCGCGGCATGGTCGTCGGCGGTGTCTCGCTGCTGTCCAAAGAGGGCGGCGCTTCAGGCACCTGGACGCGCGAGGAGGCACGATAGTCATGACACACGAAACAGGCCGAGTGGTCTCGGTGAACATCTCCGAGCGCAAAACCATGCGCAAGCCCGCGGGCGAGTGCGGCACCATGATCTTCGATCGCGGGTTCGAAGGCGACGCTCACGCCGGCGACTGGCACCGCCAGGTCAGCCTGCTCGCCATCGAGTCCATCGACAAGATGCGCGAAAAGGGCCTCGAAGTGGGTCCCGGCGACTTCGCCGAGAACGTCACCACCGAAGGCGTTGACCTGATGGTTCTGCCCGTGGGCAGCCGCCTGAAGGTCGGCGACGCCTTGGTCGAGATCAGCCAGATCGGCAAGGTCTGCCACACCAAGTGCGCGATCTACTACCAGGCCGGCGACTGCGTGATGCCCAAGGAGGGCATCTTCGCGGTGGTTCGTGAGCCCGGTGACGTAAAGGTGGGCGACGCGGTCGAGGTCATCTCGATCGGCGACGGCACCTGCGACCGCACGCCCGAGGAGGCCATCCGCGAGTTCGAGGCGGAGAAGGCCGCCGAGGCTGCGGCCGAAGCAGCGGGAAAGGGAGAGTAGGCGCATGGCGCTCCGCATCGGGATCCTGACCCTCTCTGACACACGGACGGAAGCCGAAGACACGGCAGGCGCCGCGCTTCGTCGTCTGTGTGAGGAGAGCGGCTGGAGCGTGGAGCGCTATCGCATCTGCCCCGACGAGGCCGAATGCGTGATCACGACGCTGACCGAGTGGGCCGACGACGACAAGCTCGACGTCGTCTTCACCTGCGGCGGCACGGGGCTGAGCCCCCGCGACGTCACCCCCGAGGCGACGCTCGCCGTCGCGGACAGGCTCGTCCCCGGCATCGCCGAGGCGATCCGCGCATTCAGCCTGCAGGTCACGCGCCGCGCGATGCTCTCGCGGGGAGTCGCGGCTCAACGCGGCCTCACACTCATCATCAACCTCCCCGGTTCCGAGAAGGCCGCCGTGGAGTCGTTCGGCTTCGTCGCCGATCAGCTCGAGCATGCCCACAAGATGGCGCACGGGGGAGGGCACGCGTGACGCAGGCGTCCGACACATCGCCGGAGCTGGTCTACCTGGACCACGCGGCTACGTCGTACCCCAAGCCGGATGTCGTGCTTGCGGCGGCGTGTGACGCGATGTCTCGCTACGCCGGAAATCCCGGTCGCGGCGCATACCGCCTGGCCGTCGAGACCGGACGCGCTGTCCATCAGGCCCGCCGAGCGTGCGCTGAGCTTCTGGGCGTGGCGTCGTCGAAGGACCTGGCGTTCGTACCGTCATGCACGGTCGGCTGCAACATCATGCTCCACGGGCTGCTTCAGGCCGGGGACCGGGTCGTCGTCGGTCCCACCGAGCACAACTCGGTCATGCGGCCCCTGTATGCCCTGAGCCAGCGTCGCGGCATCGAGATCGTCGTCGCGGCCTCTGACGATGCGGGCGTGATCGACGTCGAAGATGTCGAGCGCCTCGTGGCTGCGGCTCCCACGCGCGCGGTCGTGTGCCAGCATGCCTCCAACGTCTCCGGCGCCATCCAGCCGGTAGGCGACCTGGTTGACGTCGCGCACGCTGGCGGCGCCCTGATGCTGTGCGACGGTGCTCAGGGAGCGGGGCACATCCCCGTGGACCTGACCGCGCTCGGCGTCGACGCATACGCGATCGCCGGCCATAAGGGGCTGCTCGGAATCGCGGGTGTCGGGCTTCTGTATCTGGCACCCGGCGTCGATCCCGATCCGGCGTTCCAGGGAGGCACGGGCTCGAGCTCGGACTCTCCCGAGATGCCGCTGGAGCGTCCCGACCGTTACGAGGCCGGCACCATGAATGTGAGCGGCGTCATCGGGCTGGGCGCCGCCGCGAAGCTGCTGCTCGAGCACGGCGACGAAATTCGGGCCGAGGAGCGCTCCATGGCCGCCCGTCTCCACCGCGGCCTGCTCGGGATACCGGGTATCCGTGTGCTCGGGCCTGCGCCCGGAGACGAGCGTATCGGCGTGTTCAGCTTCGTCCACGAGACCGCTGCGCCCGACCAGATCGCCTTCAGGCTCGACCGCGAGTACTCCATTGCGTGTCGCGCCGGGCTGCACTGTTCGCCCGCCGCCCATGAGAGGTTCTGTACACTTGGCACGGGGGCAGTCCGAATGAGCGTGGGATACGGCGTCAATGCCGAGCAGGTAGACAAGGCAGTAGAAGCCGTCAGGCGGGTGGTCGCGTGAGAGTCCGTACATTCCTGGTCGTGCTGGCCGCAGCGCTGTTCGCGCTGCCGTCGGTCGCGTTGGCGGCGACGGAGCCGACATCGACGCCGCCCGCTTCCATTCACGCCACGGGTACCGGATACGAACTCGACTTCACGCTGCCGACCGCCGCGAAGGCGGGTTGCTCGGTGTGCCACGGCGATCCGGATCTCGCCCGCCTTCAGGAGACCACGGTCACCAGCTACTTCATCGACCCGGCCATTGTCGACGCGTCCGCGCATGCGGCCGTCCAGTGCTCGTCGTGCCATGTCGACTTCGCGTTCGTGTCTCCGCACGTCCTGCCAGAGGGGTTCGACTGGCGCGCCGAGGCGAAGTCCGTATGCCGTAACTGCCACCGTGAGTCGTTCATCGACTACGGCGGCGGCTCGCACCGTCCACTTCCGGAGGGCAGCACCGAGGAAAGCTCCGGTCCGCGACCGCTGTGCGGAGACTGCCACGGTGACCACGCGATCTCGATGATCACGAGCAGCACCGCCGGCCAGGAGGCAATCCACCGGGACGGCTACGAAGTGTGCGGTCGGTGTCACCAGGATTACTGGGACAACTACAACGACTACTGGCACGGCGAGGCCTACAAGAACGGCGCGCTCGACGCGCCGGCGTGCTGGGACTGCCACGGCTATCACGAGGTCCTTCCCGCATCCAACTCGAACTCGATGGTGAGCGAGCGACACCTCGCCGAGACGTGCGGCGCCTGCCATGGCGACTCGGACAACGAGGACTTCCTGGCCTACGCCGAGCTCATCCACGGGACCAAGGAAGCGCAGCAGCAGGTACCCATCTATGAGTGGATCGCCGACCTCCTGAGCCCTGTGCTCGGGCTGTTCGGGAGCTAGGGGACACGTGACGACCAGACGACTCATAGGCGTAGCCGTGGCGGTGCTGATCAGCGCCGTTGCCGTCGTTGCGCTCGTGTTGTCTTCGCCGCAGCCCGTATCCGGTCAGGTGACCTCGGTCATCGACCTCACGGCGCCCCCCGAGGAGGGCGGCTGTCGCACGTGTCACGCGGTGCTCACCGACTCCAGCAGACCCCACGTCATCTTCAGCCACGGCGCGCATCTGCTCGTGACCTGCTCGGCGTGTCACCACGGCGTCGCGCACCAGGACGGCGTCACGCGGCGCACGACGATGGAAGAGTGCTTCGCGTGTCACGGTGTGTCCCACGGCCCGCAGGGCGTACTTGCGACGGGCGAGTGCCGAGACTGCCACCCCGCATCTTTCGAGCTCAGGCCGCCTGACCACTCGAAGGACTGGGCCAAGAAGCCGCACGCGAAGTCCGCGGAGACCGATCAGAACCGCTGCCTCATGTGCCACGAGGCCGAGCCTGACTGCGACACCTGCCACGAGGACCTCGGTCTCGACATCGAGCCGATTCCCAACATCTACAACACCGTGCTGGAGAAGGAGCCCGACCTGCCTTCGATGCTCGTCGATACCGAGGCGACCGTGGCTGCGGGCTCGTGCAACTTCTGCCACCCTAACATCGACGACTTCAAAGTCGAGGGACTGGTCTTCACGCACGAGCCGCACCTGAAGCGCGACTACGACTGCGTCGCGTGCCACGAGACGTTCCCTCACGGCCCCGACCGGACCGAGCGACCGCCCATGCTGTCGTGCTATCGCTGCCACAGCCTGGAGCACAGCGAGCAGGGCGAGGTGGGGACCGAGGACTGTCTCGCATGCCACACCAAGACCTTCGAGCTCATGCCTGAGGACCACACGCGCAAGTTCCTTCTCGGCGAGCACAACAAAGAGGCCTACGACCGGATGACCGAGTGCACGATGTGCCACGCGTCGAGCGAGTGCCAGCCGTGTCATACCGGCGGCGTGAAGATGCTCGACGGCAAGATCAGCCAGCCCGTCATCCCCCAGGACCATCGCACGCCCGACTGGCAGCCGGGACACGGTGACCAGTATCTCGGCCAGAAGGGCGCGTGCTCGATCTGCCACAAGGACACGTTCTGCGCCGACTGCCACGTCACGCCGATGCCGCACCCGTCGACCTGGATCGGCGATCACTCCAGCGGAGGCCTGACGGTCAACGACTGCGACGTGTGCCACGCGGACAAGTCGGACTGCCAGGACTGCCACCACAAGGGTCTCGACCAGGCAGAGCTGATCGCCGAGAACTGCGTGGACTGCCACGAGGTCATGAAGAACCCCAAGCCGACGACGATCAAGAACGTCCCGCTCGCCGAGCACGCCGTGCACTTCAACGTCGAGGAGTCCAAAGGACGTCCGTATGTGTGCCCCGATTGCCACATCGGCTTCTCGGCGACGAGTGTTATGGAGCCCGCCACCGACACGCAGGTACACGATTTGCGTATCTGTTATGACTGCCACGGAAATCTCGACACAGAGAACAAGCTGATCGCCCCGTACCCGGGCAAAGAACTTTGCTACCAATGCCACGTCGATCTGAGACTCTAGGTGACCCGCATGACTGAATCCGCAAGTAGAGCCCCCGAGAAGGCGACTCGCACCTCCGTCGATGACCTGAACCGCCAGGCGAGGCGTAGGCGGGTGCTCGACATCTCGCTCGCGGTCGTCACCGTGGGCGTGCTGGTGGCAGCGGTCATCGCCGCCGCCGGCATCATCACGATGCGGCTCGAGGCCCGCAGCACGACTCTGAGTGCGCGTGCCGTCGCGAACCTCACGCAGGTCGTCCGCGACAGCCCTGACGACGCCCGCGCCCGCATCCTTCTTGGAGACGCGCTGGCGGCCGATGGTCGTGACCGCCAGGCGCAGGAGCAGTATCAGGCCGCTCTCGTGATCAGCGAGGACGATCCGGGCGCTCTTGCGGGACTCGCGCAGCTGGCCATGTCGCGTGAGGAGTGGCGCACCGCCGAGGAGTACTGGCGCAAGATCGTCGACATCCTCAAGGCGGGGCAGTATGCGACTCAGGACCTCCGTCTCGAGAAGGCGTACTTCTACCTCGGCACCACGCTGATGGAGGTCAAGGAGTACGAGGAGGCCGCAAACGCTTTCAAGGAGGCTCTGCGCCTCAAGCGCGACGCTTCGGACTCCCACTACCTGCTCGCCACCGCGTATCGCGAGATGGACCTCGAGGACAAGTACCGTCAGGAGCTCGAGATCGCGCTGAAGTACGATCCGCTGATGCCTGAGGCGAACTACGAGTTCGGCAAGCTCTTGCTCTCCAAGGGCGACGAGGCCGGCGCCGCCGAGCGCTTCCGTCTCTCGGCGGACAACGCTCCTCCCGGTCGCACCGAGCCGTTCGACGAGCTCGCGAAGTTCGGGACCGCCGAGGATCGCTACGCCAAGGCAGTCGCCGCACAGAAAGCGGGCGAGTTCGAGGACGCGCTGACGCAGGCGCGCATCGCCGTCGCGATCGACCCCTACGACATCGAAGCCATCAGGCTGACCGCTCAGCTGCTCGAGAAGCAGAAGGAAGTCGAGTCCGCGCGTGCCGCGTGGGACCGCCTCCTGTCCCTCGAGCCCACTGATGAAGAGGCCACCGCCGCAGCGGCACGCCTCGCCGAGAAGAAGCAGTAGCGCACCATGAGAGAAGAGGACCGCGCTGACATGGATGCACCGGAAACCGGCTACAACAGTCCGTCGATCGACTCGATCTCGTCGGACTCGAAGCGGGCCAACCGCAGGCGGCTCGCGCTGCTTGCGCTGCTTCTGCTTCTTTTGGCACTGCTCGCATTCGGCACCTACTACTACCTCCAGAACAGGAGCCTCCCGATTCCCCGCATAGGCGGCGGGGGAGCGGAGGACGTCGTCGAGCCGCCCCAGTACGTCTTCTCGATCGCAGGACCTGTCGGCAATGATGCGCTGGCTCGGCCGATCGGTGTGGCGGTGAGCGAAGACGGACGTGTCTACGTGACCGACACGAAGGCCGACACGATTCGCGTGTACAACATCCAAGGCCGCTACCTCACGTCGTTCGCGGCGATCGAAGACGGCGAGAATGCCGCTCTCCGCAAGCCCGCGCACGTCGCCATCAGCCCGACCAACGAGCTGTACGTGACCGACCGGCAGCTCCGCGCGGTCTACGTGTTCGACCTTGACGGCAACTACCTGCGAAAGATCCTGCCGGACGCTGAGACGGCCAAGCTCTGGGGACCGCTCGGCATGGGCTTCGACAACGACGGCAACCTCGTCGTCACTGACGTGGGCGACACCGAGAACCACCGGGTGTTCGTCTTCACTCCCGAGGGCGAGGAGATCAAGCGCTTCGGTTCGACCGGCAAGGCCGAGCAGATGTCGCAGTTCCCCGGGCAGTTCTACTTCCCCAACGGAGTCGAGGTGGCCGATGACGGTCGGCTCTATATCGGCGACTCCGACAACAGGCGCGTCCAGATCTTCGATGAGAACGAGGAGTTCGAGAAGTTCATTCGTACCGCAGGCATCCCGCGAGGTCTCGTCATCGACTCGGAGGAGCGGATCTACGTTGTCGATGCTCTGGGGCACCTGATCGACGTGTATACGCTCGAAGGCGAGAAGATCACGAGCTTCGGCGGACCCGGCACAGGGCCTGGCCAGTTCCGATTCGCAAATGACGTCGCCCTTGATGCGAACGAGCGCATCTACGTTACCGACCGTGACAACCAGCAGGTGCAGGTGTGGGAGTGGCCCGAAGCCGAGATCAAGCCGCCTGTGGCGCCGGAGTCGCCCGTCCAGTGGGCACTATGCCTGCTGCCGCTGCTCCTGTTCCCGCTCATATGGCTGCTCGCGCGCCGTCGCCGCTTCGCTGTCACCGAGGATTTCGTGAATCACCTTGTCGCGCTCGAGAAGGTGCCGCTCATGGACCGTTGGCGCTTCAGGTGGCTTACGCCCATGGCCGAGTGGCCCGTCTTCGACGGCCGTGTCGAGCAAGACGTCAACCTGGGCCAGATCATCCATGCCGAGGAGCACTCCGACTCTGATGCCCGTCACATACAGGCGCAGCTCAAGGTCTCGATGGACGACGCGATCCTGCTCTCGATCGCCAAGCGCAGCAAGGGTCTGTGCACGGAAGACGAGCGGATCGGCTATCTCGCGCTTCAGCTTGGCGTAGAGGTCTACGACGCGCCTCGCTTTGTGCGCACGTTCGATCGCGGGCGGGGCAAGTCAAAGGGCACGGAGAACGCGCCGCAGTAGCCCCATACATATCGCATTCAGTCGAGGACCCCTCCTGGCCGTTGCCGGCGTCGAAGCTGCAACCGGACAGGAGGGGTCCTCGCGTCGTCCCTGATGGCCGCGGGCATTACATCGCACATTCACCGTGCCCTTTGGCGCGAATCAGGGTTTCTATGGAGGCAGTAATGCCCAAATGGGGCAACTGGCACGAAAGCCGCTTGACCACGCATGCGTCCGGGTAGACAGGCATCAGGGTTTACCCCTACTTTCGGCCTCTATGGGCGTTGACGAGGCGTTTTTGTGAGAGTAGAGTGTGGTTGTCCGGCACGCTTGTAACGTTTGTTACAAGGCCGGAAGCACAACTGAATAGGGTGGATATCCCCGAGCCTTTCTCGCCTAAAGCAGTGCTAGCCATGGCGGTCCGGCCGATAGGGTGCCATGGGAAACCGTGACGCCTCCCCACTTGGAAAGGGGATCCGAGCGGAACACCGGCGCCGGCAACGCCTCTGTTCTGTACGCGATTCGCGGGGTAAGGGATATGGGACACAACTATGACCGACTGACGTGTGCGACGGCTTCGAGCCGTGCGCTGTCCGTCGGTTTTTGTTTTGCCCCCTTCCCGGCCTATGGAACGGAGGTGGTGACGGCGCGCTGAGGCAAGGGCCCGGGCGCATACGCGCACCGGTGTTCTGGTCCCACACACCGGGACCATGGACCGAAGGAAGGAAGCTATGGCACAACGAGACAAGCAGGAAGGGAAGGGAATCAGCAGGCGCGACTTCGTCAAGGCGAGTGCCGCCGTGGCGGGTGCCGGCGCAGTCGGCGTTGGCGTCGATCTGACCCTTACCCCTTCTAAGGCGGCTGCTGCCGGAGTTCCGGTTGCTGCTACCTATCACACCACCTGTCCGTACTGCTCGGCGAGCTGCGGTCAGTTCATCGACGTGGATGCCAGCGGTAACGTTCTGGATATCTACGGCGATCACCGTTCGCCGTTCAACGATGGCGGCCTGTGCGCCAAGGGCGCCGGCACGTATCAGCTGGTCACCAACAAGCGCCGCATCGGCGCCTGGGCCGGCGCTCACCCCGTGAACAACACGTTCGCGTATGACGCGGCCTTCACCGACGGCATCGCCTACAAGCGCACCGGCAACGGCGCGTGGGGCAAGATGGATCTCCAGGATGCCCTCGACGAGATCAGCGGCAAGCTGGTCACCGCTCGCGGTGCCCTCAGCGACACCAACGGCTACAACAGCAAGGGCGTTGCGTTCATGGGCTCTTCGCACATGAACAACGAGCAGAACATGACGTACCGTCGCCTGATCGCTCAGTTCGGAACTTCGAACGTCGAGCATCAGGCCCGTATTTGACACTCGTCCACTGTGGCCGGTCTGGCCGCATCATTCGGACGAGGCTCGATGACGAACAACTGGACCGATATCGGTAACTCGTCCTGCGTCTTCGTCATGGGTGCCAACCCGTCGGAGAACCACCCGGCGTGCATGGCCCACATCAACGTCGCTCGCGCCAAGGGCGGCAAGCTCATCGTTGTCGACCCGCGCAAGACGCGTACCGCGGCTCAGGCGGATAAGTACATCCGCATCCGCCCTGGTACCGACATTGCCTTCCTCAACGGCGTGATGAAGCTCATCATCGCCAACATGGAAGCCCGCTCGGCCGGCGACAGCGTTCACGACAAGTTCTACGAGTTCCTGAACTGGACCGGCAACGGTTCCTTCTTCGTGGACGGCGCAGCTTCGCTTGCGAGCACGCTGAACACCGCTGTTCCGCGCAACTCGAAGTACACGGACGCTCGCTTTGTCGTCAACGGCACCGGCACGGACTACGTCCGCGAGCAGGTTGTCGCGGCGACTGGCCTGCCGACCGTCGGTGGAGAGCTTGGCAACACGGTCATCTCGAACTTCCCCAAGAAGGCCGACAACGTCTTTGGTTACACCGACAACGGCACCGCGACGGGTACGCTCGTCACCGCTGAGCCCAACACGGTGTACAACAAGCTGAAGGCGCACCTTGCTCCTTACACCGCAGCGGTTGTCGCCAACATCTGCGGCTGTACCACCGCCGATCTCGACTACGTGGCCGCGGCGTTCATCGCCAACAGCCGCTGCAGCAGCGTCGGTGCGGTCTCCGGTGCCGGTGTGCAGAATCCCACGCAGACTGGCTACAAGGCACTCACCATGCTGTACGCGATGGGCATCACCCAGCACACCTACGGCGGCCAGAACGTCAAGGAGTTCGCGGTCATCCAGACCCTCATGGGCAACATGGGTCGCGCCGGCGGCGGTATCAACGCCCTGCGTGGTATCCACAACGTCCAGGGTTCGACCGACATGGGCCTGCTCTACGGCAACATCCCGTTCTACTCGGGCAACCCGACCGTCAAGCTGTCCGCCGACGCCAACGCGTTCGGCAAGTACATGGACGGCCTGTGGGGTCTGCCCCTGTGGGGTTCGGCTGGACGCACGCTCATGGACTCGTCGTACGACGATGCCTACAACCTGAACACGGGCATCATGGGCCTGCAGCAGCGCGGCTTCTTCAACATGACGTACAACTTCTTTGGCGACCCGGCATGGATCGTCTCGCCGACCGCCGACCGTGCGATCACCGACGGTCTGTACGACCTGTGGCCCAAGGGCAACGGCTACGACCACATCAGCATGTTCCGTGCGATGACCGGAGCCACTCCTGAGACCAAGGCGCTTGTCGTCTGGGGTCAGAACCCTGCGGTCACCGAGCCGAACCAGAGCTGGATCCGCGACGCCATCTTCAATCTCGAGACGCTTGTCTGCGTCGATCTGTTCGAGAACGAGACCGCGGCCGCGAACCGCAACGGTACCGGTGTGACCTACCTCATCCCGTCGTGCTCGCACGCCGAGGAAGCCGGAAGCGTCACCAACTCCGGTCGCATTCTGCAGTGGCGCGAGCGTGCCACGCTCCCCAAGGGCAACAGCAAGTCGGACCTCGAGATGTTGTTCCGCTTTGCCTACGCGCTCGACGGAGCCTCGGCGTTCACGCACATCACCGACAAGTGGACCGCGCTTGGTAAGACCTTCACCAGCGCCTATGCCACGCTCTACGGTGCTCGCTACGGCTGGACCCCCGGCGACGCGACGGCCTTCGAGGACGTCAGTGGCACCGCCGACATCTGGCTTGGTGCATCAACGACCGCGACCACCGGCACCGTCTACGGTTCCGAGTGGATCACGGAGCAGATCTTCCGCGAGATGTGCACGCCGACGACGGGTACGTCGTGGCTCTACACCGGCGCGTACAGCACCACCAGGACCACGAACAAGCACACCGGTCAGATCGACTGGGAGACCGCCAACCGTGCCAAGAGCCGCAACACCGCGGATCCCAACAGCACGCTGGCATACCCGGGCTGGGGCTACTCGTGGCTCGTCAACCGCCGCGTGTTCTACAACAACTCGGACATCCCGGGCGACGTTGGAGACTTCTTCATGGGTCCCGACTCCTGCTCGCGTCTGTTCGTGTGTACGAACACCGGTGCCGGCATGGTTCCTGGCGCTTCCGGCACCCCGCTCAACTACTCGCGTTGGTATCGCTTCTACCACCGCCTTGCGGACAAGCCGGACGTCGTTCTGCCTGCTACCGTCAACGCTGCCAGCCCTCACTTCGTCTCCGCGGGCGTGACCTACGTTGGTCGCTTCCCCGGTCACACCGAGCCGTACGAGACCCCTCGTGCCGACTTGGCTACCAAGTGGGGCCGCAACACCAAGGGCGGCGCACAGTGGGACCTCGTCAAGGCGGACACCAACGTCGCTGCAGCCGGTCGTTCGCACAGCCCGGCCAGCTTCCCGTTCGTCCTGACCACCATCCGCTGCGTTGAGCACTTCCAGGGTGGCCCGATCACCCGTAACAACGCGTGGAACGTCGAAGCCGAGCCGGAGCCGTGGATCGAGCTCAACTCGCTCGACGCGTCCGCCAAGGGCATCGTCGATGGTGACTGGGTCAACGTCATCACCGCGCGCAGCAACTCGACTACTGACCAGCAGGGCCGCACCTACGCCGCTCCTGGCTTCGCCAAGGGCTTCCGCGCTCGTGTCGGCGTTGGTCTCCAGACGAACCAGCGCGTCGCCAAGGGAGTCGTTGCGATCCCGTGGCACTGGGGTGACCGCGGTCTCTCCACGGGCTCTCGTGCGAACGACCTGTGCATCGATGCAGGCGACGCGAACACGATGATCCCTGAGTACAAGGCCTGTCTCTGCAACATCGAGAAGGCATAAGGAGGTGGTGAACGATGGCTAACGTGATGGCGATCTTCCAAGAGGTCGACAAGTGCATGCGTTGCAACGGCTGCGTGATCTCGTGCAAGCGGACGTGGAAGATGAAGGCTCTCAACCCGGGTGTCCATAAGACGGCTCCGGATCAGCGTGTCATCATCAAGTCCCAGAAGCGCGTAGACATGGGTCCCTTCATCCGATTCAGCTGTTGGCACTGCCCCGATCCCCCCTGCGCCAAGCGCTGCCCTTACGAGGCAATCGTGAAGCAGCCCAACGGTGCGGTTTCGGTGGATCCGAACCTGTGCTCGCCTGATACCACGAACCCGGCCAACGGCCAGACCTGCACGCGCCAGTGTGTCTCTGACTGCCAGCGCGGCGGTTACCCCAAGGTCGGCGAAGGCAGCGACGAGTTCACAGAGGCCAAGGCGTGGAAGTGCACGATGTGCTACGGCCGCGCGGGCGCAACTGCTGATCTCAAGGCCGAGTACGGCAACCCGCTTCCCAACAACAACGTTGGCGCGGCAGCTGTTCCCGAGCTCGAGCACTGGCCGTCGTGTGTCTACACGTGCCCGGCCAAGGCCATGGGCTTTGACACCCGAGCCAACATCATGAACAAGATCGCCACCGGCGGTTACCTGTCATATGTCGGCGACGGCAGCGTGTTCTGGGCCAGCAAGAAGTACCTGCTCGCAGGCCCCAAGGCCGACCCGTTCGTCGAGGACCACGTGAATCCGTTCGTGTCGAGCGTGCTCAGCAGCTCGGTCGCTAAGGCGGCACTCGTCCCGACGCTGGTCGCTGGTGGCGTCATGGCCATCATCGCGAGGCGTCAGATGAACGCCGAACTGACCGAAGGAGAGGTGTGATCGTGATGCGGAAGTACACTCTCATCGCGCTCATCGCGCTCGCTGTTGCTCTGGTCGCGCTCACGCCGACCGCAGCGTTCGCGAACTTCTCGATTCACGGCGGCTACAGCATGGACACCGACGCTTGCGCCGGTTGCCACCGCGCTCACACTGCGGCCAGCAGCATCACCTGGACCAACGGTGCGGCGTCCGGCAGCGCTCTGCTGAACTCCACCGCGAGCGAGATCTACGAGTTCTGCTACACGTGTCACGACAGTGTGAGCCTCGGTGCTGAGACCGACGTCGAGTCGGGTCAGTACGGCGGTACCCTGTACGGTACCCCGGGCGGCATGCTCAACGGTGGTGGCTTCGACAGCACTTCGTTCTCGTCGCAGCACATGTACACCGGTTCGTCCTGGTTCGCCTACGGTGGTTCGATTACTCCGGACCTCCTCGGCAACCTGTCGGACAACACGGCACCTCAGATTGAGATGACGTGCTCCACGTGCCACGACGTCCACGGCAGCTCGAACTACCGACTGCTGAAGGACCTCGTCAACGGTCGTGCGGTCGGCGGTTACGACCCCACCGCCCCTGGCTACACGGAGACCGATCCGCTGCCGACGCCTTGGGTCATCTCGACCGAGGTTGGCTACCCGACCATGGGCTGGCTGCTCCACGAGCCCGGCGCGACGCAGGTTGCAGGCTACCAGCCTGACTACACCAACCCGTCGTACGCCAAGGCCCCTGACTTCGACGGGGACACGCTCCCTGACGCAGACAAGGGTATGAGCGGTTGGTGTGCCTCGTGCCACATCCAGTACATCTTTGAGAGCGGCGCGTCCACCGATACCGTCCCGGCGTACACTTCGTACGACCCGGCGGCCGGTTACGACTCGCTCGACGGATGGGGTCCGGCCACGCGCCATCGTCACCCGGTCAACGTTCCGCTCAGCAACTTCGCTGGCCAGCGCTCGCTCATCGTCACGAGCAACCCGCTTCCGCTTGCGCATGACGCTGCCGATGCGGCAACGAATGACGCGTCCGACTGGATCGACTGCCTGACCTGCCACGTTGCCCACGGCTCCGCGGCTGTCATGACCGGGTACGCGAACGTTGCGGACTCGACCGATCCTCTGCCGGACTCCGGTACGGGTGGTATTCCGCCCACCGGCAGCAGCGCACTGCTCCGCATGGACAACCGCGGCGTGTGCGAGAACTGCCACAACAAGTAGGTGTTCGTCAGCGCTGTGCCGTGCAGCGCTCGAAGGGAGGGGCCGGGCATTTGCTCGGCCCCTCCTTTCTGGGAGGATGAGTCCCGGGAAGGAGTCGTCGCCTCGTGTCCGAGAAGTCCCCGACAGTCGTGACCGGCGCGGTATCGGCCGCCGCAGCGTGGCTGGCGGTAGCGGTATTCGCGACCGGGCAGTTCGTCTTCCAGACAGCGGCTGTGGGCTCGAACGCGAGCGCGGTCGCGGCTCTGTGCGCGTTCTCGGCGGCCGTGGGCCTACTGCTCGTCGGCGGGTCTGTGCGACCCGGTTCTCTCAAGGAGATCCGGGCCGCACAGGCGACAGCCGCGGCGGTTCTGGGGGCGGTCGCCTTCGCGGGCGCTCCGCTCTTCGTGATGGCCAACCGCTTCTCTGACGCGCCGGCCGGCTCGCTCGCGCTCTTCTGGACCGTGCCGTTTGCCGGCTTCGTGCTGGTCGCCGCCCACGTGGTCGCGAGCCGCGAGCTCCGCGGGCTCACGCGCGTCGCGGCGGCGCTCGTCGCCTTGGTGGGCGCGGCCGCCGTGCTCGCCAACTGGGAGCGCCCCAGCTCGTTCTCGCTGCTCGCGCGCCACGTCAGCCAGCAACTCGCGCTCGGCGTCTCTGCGCTCGTGTGGGCCGCGGCACTCGTGGCCCTCGTCATCCTCGCCGAGAAGTACGGTCGCCGAGCCGCTCTCGGGTGGGCCGCGCTCGGCTCGCTCGGCGCCGCGGTCATCCTGGCCGCCACCGGCGCGCCCGCCGTCCCGTCGGTGCTGGGCGCCCTGTTCGCGGCGCCGCTCGCGCTCTTCGTCGCCGGTGCGACGGCCTCGACCGTCTACGCGTCGCGTCGGTGGTCGCCCGCGCTCGCCGGAAGCGCGTTGCTGATGGTCCCGGCCGCCCTCACGCTGTTCACCTTCGTCGAGGCGGCGGTCGGCGCACTCGGCCCCCGGCCCGTGCTGCTTGATGCCGCGTTCGCCGCGACGTGCGTCGGTGCGGTCGGTGCGTACGGCGCCGTTCGCTCCGGCTCCGAGCGCGTCCGGGCCTCGTGGCTCGTGCTCGCTCCCGCGGTCGCAGCGGCGCTGATAGCGGTCGCCGCGATGGTCGTCCCCGGGGTCGCGGTTGCTGTGCGCGGAGCGCGCACGGACATGCAGGCGTTCTCGGCGAACTTCACGCTTTCCGGCGCCGAGACGATCGGTGGCTGGCTTGTCTTCTCGCTGGCTCTCTTCTTGCTCCTTGAAACGGTGTTGCAGTCACGCTCGTCCGTGAGGCGGTCGGTGGGCACGGTGCTCATCGCCATCACCGTCGCGGCCGGGTGGGCCATATTGAGATTCGTGCCTCTGCACGTGTGGGTGTCGTGGATACCCGCGGAGGTTCAGCAGGACTACGGTACCGAGTACGCCTCGATCACGTACTCGGCGGTCTCGACGGCGGTTCAGATCGCCTCGCTGGCCGCCTCGGTGATCGCGGCGGGCGCTCTGATGGTCTCGGCGCTGCGAGGCAGGCCGGGGCGAGAAGCTACGGAAGGGCAGGTCTCATGATCCGGGTGATCTCACGAGGCGCACTCATCGCCTCCCTGCTTGCATTCGCGTTCCTGGGCACCGGGTGCGCGAAGAAGGTGACCGTCGCGGACGGCACGATCGTCATGTGCACCGCCGGCCACGTCATCTCCGATGACACCAAAGAGATCGAGGTCCGCGCCTCGGAGGTCTCCGAGTACGGCGTGACCACTCGGACCGACACCTGCGCCAAGCACCTCGCGCTCGCCAAGGTGATGGCCGAGGCCAAGAAGGCGCTCGACGCCGGTGACCTCGCGACCGCCAAGGCCAAGCTCGAGCAGATACTGGCCGAGGACCCCACCAACGCCGACGCCCAGGCGCTGCTCGCGAAGGCAGGCGGCGACTCCAAGACCCCCGCAAAGCCTTCCGAGACGCCCGCCAAGGATACCGAGAAGCCCGAGACCCCCACCGGTCCCGTCATGACGCTCGCGCCGTTCGTGCCCGACAACCTTGACGGGTTCGTCGCCCAGGGCCTCATCGCGGATCCGTTCGTGCTGACCCGCATGTACCTGCCCGACGGTGGTCCGATGCAGTCGCTGACCATCGTCGCCGAGCAGTTCAAGACTCAGAAGTTGGCTCAGGCCGCACTCGACCAGCAGATCAAGGCGTCTTACCCATCAGGGGCATCGACCGCCAGCATCGGTGGTAAGACCGTCTACTTCGGCAGCAACGGCGCCGTGGCTGCGGTCGCATTCGCGTCCGACAGCATTCTCGTGGTCGCCGAAGGCGCCGCCGAGTCGGGCAAGGGTTCAGACATCAAAGCGGCACTGATTGACGTCGCAAAGCAGATCGCTCGCTAAGGGGTGGCACCATGTCAGGCGTGAGAATCGGGTCACGCGCGTCACGCGTCGTTGCAACAGCGGCGATGTTCGCGCTTCTGGTCACCGGCGTTCCGTTCACAGGCACGGCGGCCGCGGTCACCATCTCGCCGACGTCGCTCACGGCGAACCTCAACGCGGTGACCTTCGTCAACGCCACCACCGGCTTCGCCGTGGGTTCCGGCTCGACCATCCTCAAGAGCACCGATGCCGGCGCGAGCTGGCTAGAGGTCAACGGCGGCGGCACCCAGAACCTTCGCGGCGTCGACTTCTACGACGCGAGCACTGGCTTCGCGGTGTCGCAGACCGGCTACGTCCTCGGGACCTCGGACGGCGGGGCAACGTGGCAGGAGATCACGGCCGACCTCACGGGCGAGTCATACCAGAATGAGGACTTCTACGACGTGGACTTCGTCGAGCCGTGGGACGGTCGAGTGGCCGGATGGACGCTGACCGATGAGCTGATTGCACCTCCTGTCGTCTTCCGAAGCATGAACCTGTACGGAGCCTGGGGGAACCCGTACCCCGAGCTCAGCGCGGGCACGTACGACCCGCCTGAGACTCGGCCCGCGTTCCCCAAGGACGGCTTCGGCCGCTTCTATGCGCTCGATTTCCCTGATAGTACGCACGGCTGGACCGTCGGCATCGATGAGTGGAACGGCGCGAGCATCCCGATCGTGTGGAAGTACGACGCTGCGCTGGGCTCCAACGCATGGGTGAAGCAGACGATCACCGGCAGCAACAAGCTCTACGACGTCGCGATGGCCTCGGTCAACGCCGGCGTGATCGTGGGCGAAGCCGGAGTCACGTACTACACCACCAACAGCGGTGTCACCTGGACCGCCGGTGCGAGCGGTGTGGCGAGCGACCTTCTCGGCACCGACATGGCGTCGACGACGCTCGGCTGGGCCGCCGGCACGGGCGGCGTCATCCGTCGCACTACCAACGGAGGCGCCACCTGGACCGCCTGCGTCTCACCGACCGCGAACCAGCTCGAGGGCCTGGCGTACGTGCCGGGCACGGCCTCCACCGCAGTCGCCGTGGGATCGGGCGGCAAGATCGTTCGCACCACCGACGGCATCAACTGGAGCAACGCTCAGGTCGGCGGGGTCACCCCTGACACCACCAAGCCGACCGTCGACTTCACGCCGGCGGCCTCGTACAACGACACCGCCACCATCCAGATCAACGGTACCGACAACGTCGGTGTCACCTCGATCGACTACCGCTTCAGCAACGGCACGACCCAGACCGTCCTCGGCGCGAGTGCGCAGGCGGTTGCCGGCTACGGGGCGACCTCGCTCACCGCTGTCGCCCGAGACGCAGCAGGCAACGTGTCGCCCACGGTCACCAAGACCGTGACCATCAACGACACCATCAATCCCACGGTGAACCACGCGCTCACCAATAACACGACCTCTTATCACGTCGTCATCAGCGCCTCTGACTCCGGTTCGGGTGTGGACTTCATCTCGTACCAGGTCGACAGCGGAGCCACCCAGGTCGTCAACGCCGCCTCGGCGTCCTTCGACGTGACCGGCGACGGCAATCACTCGTTCACCTACTCCGCCACCGACGTGGCGGGCAACGTCACCAGCAAGGGGCCGATTGCGCTCAACATCGGCGACAACACGGCACCCACCGTGAACTTCACGCCTGTCGCCTCCTATAACGACAACGCCACCATCAACATCACCGCGAGCGACACTGGCGGCTCTGGCGTGGCCTCGATCTCCTATCGATTCAGCAATGGCACGACCGTCACCGTCGACGGTGCGAGCGCCCAGGCGGTAACCGGCTACGGCGCGACCTCGCTGACGGTCATCGCGCGTGACGTGGCCCAGAACGTATCGGCACCGGTCACCAAGACGTTCACCATCCTCGACACCATCAAGCCCACGGCCGGTCACACGCTCACCAACAACACCACGTCCTATCACGTCGTCATCAACGCCGCGGACTCCGGCTCGGGCGTGAAGTCGATCACCTACAGCATCGACGGCGGCGCCGAGCAGACCGTCAACGCCGCCTCGGCGTCCTTCGACGTGTCCGGCGAGGGCGCTCACACGGTCACCTACTTCGCGACCGACGTGGCGAACAACGTCTCGCTTACCGGCACCGCGAACTTCACGGTGGCCGCGCCGCCGCCTGTGGCCGACCGCACCATCCACCCGATCTACACCTCGCGCTACGGCACCGCGAAAAGCATCGCCGAGACCGGCTTCGACCCGACCGGCGACAAGAGTTGGCCCGGCGTCACCGAGGTCATCGTCGCATCCGGCGAGGACCGCTCGGCGGTCGACGCACTGCCCGCCTCGGGGCTCTCCTTCAACCTGAAGGCCCCGCTGCTGCTGATCAACTCGACGGGGGACCCCGCCAAGGTCGAAGACGAGATCGCCGAGATCGCGCGCGCCAGAGGCTCGGTCAAGATCACCTTCGTGGGCGGCACCGCCGCCATCCCGCAGGCGACCATGAACGCGCTCGTGGCCCGCGTGGGTGTGCTCGCACCGGGCCGCACGGTCACCGGCGTGCGCGTGGCCGGCGGCAACCGCTACGACACCGCCGTCGCGGTCTCCAAAGCCATCCAGACCCGCACCGGGCGTCCCGCACCCGGCACCGTGCTCATCGCCAACGGCGCCGACCAGGCGAAGTTCTCGGATGCGCTCGCACTCTCGCCGATCGCGGCGGCCCAGGGCTACCCGATCCTGCTCGTATCGGCCACCGCCGTGCCGGCAGAGACCAGCGCCGAGATCGCGCGCCTCACCACCGCCAAGGGCTCGGCTGTCGGCATCGTGGCCGCCGGCGGCCCCAACACAATCGCCTCGAGCGTGCTCACTAGCGGCCTCGGGGTCACAGACGACGCCGAGCACCGCTGGGCGGGCACCAACCGCTACCTGACCGCCACCACCATCGCCACCAAGGCCCAGGCCAAGGGCTGGCTCGACTTCGGTGCGGTCGGCTTCGCCGCCAGCCTGCCTGACGCGCTCGCCGGCGGAGGCATGCTCGGCAGCAAGAACGGCGTGCTCCTGCTCACGCAAAGCACGGTGCTCAGCCCCGATACCGCCGCCTGGCTCTCGATCAACGGCGGCAGCATCGAGGAGTGCTACATCTTTGGCGGCACCGTGGTCATCACGCCTGCCGTCGAGGCGCAGATCAACAACTACCTGCAGTAGGCATAGTTCGTGCGTCCAACCCAAGCCTTGTGTGGGTATACCAAATCTGGGATACTCGCCGCCAGAAGAAGTCCAAAGCCGGAATCGCCACTCCAAAGAAGGAGATTGATCGAGTCAAGTCGAGGCTGAAGATCGCTGAGGCTGACTGCGGTGAACGGAAGAAGAAGCAGAGATGACGAACGACGAAAGCCAAGTGACTCAGAGCAGCGGGAATGTGTTCGCCGACCTGGGCCTCGCCCAGCCGGAAGAGGCGTTGGCGAAGGCTGACCTCGCGATTCAGATTCGTAGCATCGCGAAGCATCGGCATCTGACGCAGGCACAGACTGCGAGTCTGCTTGGCACGACCCAACCCAAGGTCTCTGACCTCTTCGCCGGCAAGCTCAGCGGCTTCTCAATCGAGAGACTGATCAAGTACCTGATGATGCTCAATCGTGATGTCACACTCGTCGTGGCGCCGAAGTCGCGTTCGAGCGAGCGGGCCACGTTCAAGGTCATCAAGTCCGACACTGGCATTAGGACCGCAAAGGTGCGCCACGGCAAGGTAACCTCCATTTCGGAGATTCGGTCCACCGAGTGCGAAGAGACACGATTCCTCGAGGCCTGAGACCCGGCGTCGAGTAGAACGCCGCCAGTTGGGGGGGGGAGCGGGATGGAAGAGCACGTTGAAGTGCGTGACGAGCCGGTCGACTATCGGTCGCTCGGCCTTGTCGCCAACCCGTTCATCGAGGTTGACGACGACGCGGATGAGGCTGAGCTCGTCGCAGCCCTGGACCGCCGGGCCTCGACCAACCGCGCCCTTGTCGCTCTGGACGCGGTCGCCGCTCAACTCCGCCCCGTTCCCGTGTGGGTCGAGGCGTACGGCACCGCCGCGACGGATCTCGCCGCCGCGATCGTCGAGCGGGCGGGGGAGGCCGACGTCCTCGCGGCACACGTTCCGCACGTGGCGTCCGGCCGCATCCGGGTCGCGCTCCATGCGCTGGCGACCGCGGTCGTCGAGTCCTCTTACGAGCGCACGCTCGTGGAGCTCGTGCGCTTCGTTGGCGAGCAGGACCCTGACGAGGAGCTGCCGGCATGGGAGTCCCTCGGCGAGCAGGGGTGGCAGTCACTCCTCGACGAGTTCGAGGAGTCGCCGCAACACGCTGTGACGCGGCTGTTCATCACGCCGCTGTTCCAGGAGCGGGTCGAGCAGCCCGTCGAGGAGCCTGCCGAGGAGGACGGCGAGCCTGTTGAGCCCGCCGCGCCCGAGCGTCTCATCGACCCGGCCGCCCGCTACATCCTCGACTACGTGGGCGCGCATCACTCAAAGGCGCTCGCTCGCGCCCTCGCGGAGCAGGCATTCGTCGACCCGCCGCGATTTGCTGACTCCATCGCCGGCACCAAGGCGCCTCGCAAGGCCCTCGGCGCGCTCGTGTGGCTCGTGGGGCTGAGCCACAAGAAGGCGGCCCTGGTCGTCGACGGGCTCGACGAGTGGCTCGTACTGCCCGAGGAGGAGCGCTTCAGGATGGCTCTCTCCTACGCCGAGCTCAGGTTCCACGCGGGGCCGGGCTGCGTCGAGGTGTTCGTGGCCGGGCTGGGGAGTACGCCCGAGTTGAGCGAGATCTTCGCCGGGGGAGAGCGCGTGGTTCCCGTCGAGCCGCTTGAGGGCGACGCGGACTCCCGCAGAGTCGACCTGTGGATGAGCTCGGCGACTCACAAGAACCGCGTGGCGCCGACGCTCGAGGGCGGGCCGCTCGCGGGCGTCTGGGAGTCAGAGCCCGCGGATCTGCGCCGTTTCAGTGCCATCGTCGCGCGCGCGTTCAAGAGCGCGGCCGAGAGGCAGGCGGCGTCGGTCGAGGAATCGGACGTGGAAGCGACCGGGTCGTCAGACTGATCGCGGCTTGCGGGTCCTACGGGACGATGTGGACCTTCATCCCGACTTCGACGCGCTCGAACAGGTCCTCGATGTCACCGCGATACATCCGCATGCAGCCGTGGCTCGCGGCCGTTCCCACGGAGCCGATGTTCTCGGTGCCGTGAAAGCGAATTCCGGAAGCGTTCAGGTTGATGGCGCGCGTGCCGAGCGGGTTGCCCGGCCCCGGAGGAATCGACGGCGGCATGTCAACGGCCCAGTCGCTGCCGGGGTTGACCCACGTGGGACGGTAGCGGAGCAGGGTGATCTCCCACTCGCCCTTGGGGGTGGGGAAGCTCGGCGTGCCGACGGCGCACCGGTAGGTCTTCTCGATCTTGTCGCCCTTGAACAGGCGGATCTTGCGCTCTGAGAGGTCGACCACGATCGTCTTTCCGAAGCTCGACTTGGTGACCTTGGGCTTGATCTCGGCGATGGGTGCGTCGACCACGCGCGGACCGTCCGAGAGAGCGGCTTCGCTCGTGAAGGCCGCCGCAATCTGCTGGGACAGCTCGTCCACCTTGGTCTTGCGGCCGGTCTTCGAGTCGCTGATCTTGACGCGGCTCGCCACGACCCCGAGGGTCGAGTCGACCGCCGGGCGATCCACGTCCTTCGCGACGCCGGCCGCCCAGGTCGCAACCGCCGTAGCGTCGACGCTGAACAGCGGCGTCACCTCGGCGGAGAGGGGTACTTGGGCCACATCGTGGCGAAGGCGGGCGACGAAGGATGCGTCCCGTCGGGGCGCGTAAGCCTCGGCGAGCATGCTGTCCACGTCGACGGTGACCGCGCCCTGGGGATCGAAGACGAACTCGCGTCCGTCGGCGTTGACGGTGACCGGTCGCATCACGGGGGCCGAGACGGCCTCCTCGATCGCGACGCGCGCCTGCTGTTCGGTCATGCCGCCCAGGTCGGTCCCCACGACGGTGACGCCGTCAGGGACGATTCCTCGGGACTCGTAGTCTGTCGCCGCGGCCCATGCCATCGTGGCCGAGAGGGCAAGGAGAGCCGTCGCCACAAGCACGAGCAGCACCCGTTGACCGACGCTAGGTGCCTTCAACCGAAACCTCCAGAGGTGAAGCAGTAAACATACGCGAACTAGTATACATTGGTCTGGGGCATGACCGCAGGGGTCCACCGCGTCCGCGGTGCGATACGGGGAGAGCGAGTGACGGACGCCGGTTCCGCACAAGCCTATCGAGGGAGCCTCGATAGGCTCATCGCGCAGGTTCAAGAGGTCAAAGGGATCGACCTCGCTCAGTACAGGCGCGCTTACCTTGAACGTAGACTTGCTGCGCGCATGCGCACGCTTGGCGTTCACTCGTACCGTCAGTACCTCGAGGTCCTCGACGGCAATCCCGAGGAGTACACCAAGCTCCTCGACATGCTCACCATCAACGTCACGGACTTCTTCCGAGACGAAGTCGTGTGGGACCAGATCAGGCGCGTCGTGATGCCCTCCATCGTCGAAGCCAAGACCCAGGGTCGCAACCGTACGATCAGGATGTGGTCCGCAGGCTGCGCCACGGGTGAGGAACCTTACTCGCTGGCGATGATGATGCTCGACGTTCTTGGTAAGGATGCGCACAAGTTCCTGGTCTCGGTGATCGCGACGGACCTCGATCCGCTCGCTCTCGAGTTCGCCCAGGAGGCCGTCTATCCCCGGGAGCGGGGCAAGCGCATCACCCCCACCCATCAGGTACGATTCACCGAGGCGTACGACAAGGCGTCGTTCAGGATCTCGCCAGAGGTGAGGCGCATGGTGCGCTTCAGTAAGTCAAGCCTGTTCGATGATGCGCCGATGAGAGTCATAGATCTCATTCTGTGCCGCAACGTGTTCATCTACTTCGACCGCGACCAGCAAACGCGAGTGCTTGACAACTTCCACCGGTCATTGGCCCGAGGCGGCTATCTCATCCTCGGCAGGAGCGAGAAGCTCTCGCCGGACGCCGCCCACATGTTCGAGTACGTCAACGGCAAGGAACGCGTGTTCCGAAAGCCGGCAAAGCTGTAGTGACCTCACGGGGCCCGGCCGTACGCGGCCGGGGTGGGAAAAGGGAGCACTGGTATGGCCAAGGAGCACCGCCACAGCAGCCTGCGTCATGGGCTGTCAATGACATTCACGGTGCTGACGTGGGTGACGATCGGTCCGGCCGTCGCGGCGGGCCTCTTCCTGACAGCGCTCTTCGCGTGGTGGTTCCTCAAGCTGACCTTCATGGAGATGCTCCCGGTCATTGTGTTCGGCATGCTCATGATGGTGCTGTTCGGCTTCCCGGGAACTCTCCTGTGGCGCTGGCAGTTCAAGGACCGCATCCTGCGGCCGCTGCGCGACTTGGGCGGAGTGATGGTCGAAGCCGGGCGCGGTGACCTGACGCAGCGCGCGGACCTGCACCGCGAAGATGAGATAGGGCTGCTCGCGAGCGAGTGCAACGGTCTCATCGAGTCGCTCTCAGACATAGCCGCCCAGATGCGGCTCTCAGCCGAATCCGTATCGGCCGCCGCCGCGCAGCTCTCGGCGTCCTCGCAAGAGATCAACTCCTCGACCATCGAGATCTCGTCGTCGGTTCAGCAGATCGCGCACGGCGCGGAACTCCAGTCTCGCAAGGTGGACGAGACGAGCCGCTCCGTCGGCGGCATCGCCACGGTGACCGAGAACGTCGCCGCCCAGGCGTCCGACGCCGTCAAGACGAGCGAGGAGGCCGGCCGTCTCGCACGCCACGGAGAAGAGGCGACCGAGCAGGCGATCTCCAAGATCGGCGAGGTGCAGACCGCGATCGAGACGCTCGCCGAGTCGGTCGAGGTGCTCGGGCGTCGCAGCGAGCAGATCGGCGGCATCGTCGACGTCATCACGAGCATCGCCGACCAGACCAACCTGCTCTCCCTCAACGCCGCGATCGAGGCGGCCCGGGCCGGCGAGTCCGGCCGAGGCTTCTCGGTGGTCGCCGAGGAGGTCCGCAAGCTCGCCGAAGGCTCCGGACGGGCGGCCGAGCAGATCGGCGAACTCATCAAAGAGGTTCAGACCGAGACCGCCAAGGCGGTCCGCTACATGGAGATCGGCACGCGCGAGGTCGAGGTCGGAAGCGAGGTCGTCGGACGCACGGGCGACGCGCTGCGCTCCATCACCGATGCGGTGGCGCGCACGACCGAGCTCGCCAACTCGATCGCGCGCTCGATGAGCGAGCAGGCCACCCGCACCTCGGAGGTCGATCGCACGATGCACGAGATCGCGGCGGTGGTCGAGGAGAACGCCGCCTCCGCCGAGCAGACGGCGGCCGCAGCTGAAGAGCAGACCGCGTGCATGGAGGAGATCACCGCCTCCGCCCAGGACCTCGCCGACATGGCCCAGCGACTCGACGACGCCGTCCACCGGTTCAGGATCGGGTAGGGCAGCCGAGGTGAACGACCAGGCAATCGGAACGAACTACGTGGTGTTTCGCCTCGGCGGTGAGGAGTACGGACTCCCCGTCGCCCAGGTCAACAGCATCATCCGCTACGAGGAGTCGACGCCGGTTCCGCGGGCACCCAAGGCGGTGCTCGGCGTGATCAACCTGCGCGGACGCGTCGTGCCGGTGGTCGATCTTCGCCGCCGGTTCACCGGCGAGCCGTTCGCGCCGGCGCCGGGGTCGCGTATCGTGGTGGCCGAGGGACGCTCCGGACCGGTGGGTCTCGCGGTCGACACCGCGAGCGAGGTCACGGGGTTTGCGGATGACGAGGTGCGGCCGGTGCCGGACGCCGTGCTCACGAGTGAGACGGCGCGCGCGTTTCTCGGCGTGGTCGAGCGTGAGGGCGGGCTCGTGATACTGCTCGATCTTGACGAGGCTGTCCCTACCTCGGAGTACGAAGGGACCGCAGGAAGCTCGACGCAGGGGGAGAGAGGCGTGGATGGCTAAGACGATCCTCGTCGTGGACGATGCGGCGTTCATGCGCATGATGATCCGCGACATTCTCGCAAAGGAAGGCTACGTCATCCACGAAGCCGTCAACGGACGCGATGCCATCGAGAAGTACGACGAGCTGCAGCCCGATCTCGTCACGATGGACATCACGATGCCCGAGCTCGACGGAATCAGCGCGCTCAGGCGGATTCGCGAGACCCACGGGGGTGCGCGGGTCCTGATGGTGAGCGCGATGGGTCAGCAGAAGATGATCGTCGAGGCTCTCGAGTCCGGGGCCCTCGACTTCCTCGTCAAGCCGTTCCAGCCCACAAAGGTGCTCGAAACCGTCCGCAAGTGTCTCCAGACCGGCGACTGACCTCGCGAGGCGGGAACTAAGTGGCGCACATCCGTGTACTGGTGGTCGATGACTCGGCGTTGATCAGGCAGATGCTCTCTCGAGCGCTGTCGATGGATCCGCGCGTCCAGGTCGTCGGCGTTGCCAAGACCGGAGTCGAGGCCATCGAGAAGGCGGTCAGCCTCAACCCCGACGTCATCACTCTCGACGTCGAGATGCCCGAGCTCACCGGGCTCGAGGCGCTGCCGCACCTTCGGAAGCGCACGTCGGCGCGAGTGGTCATGCTCTCGTCCCTCGACGACCCTGACACCACCTACCGAGCCCTCAGTCTGGGAGCGGTCGACTTCATCCCCAAGCCCACGGCCGGCATGGCGATCTCGATCACCGAGCTCACCGAGGTGCTGCTCAAGAAGATCAAGACGGCGTATCGGATCAGCCCCGAACTCGCCGGCGCCTCGTCAGCGGCCCAGGAGCCGGAAGGCGTGGACCCGGTCATCCCTGCGGGCGCACCCGCCGATGGCGCGCTCAAGGCGGTCGTCGCACTCACGGCTTCCACGGGCGGTCCGCCCGCTCTGGAGCGCGTCTTCTCGGGACTTCCCGCCTCGCTGCCCGCGGCGTTCATCGTCGTGCAGCACCTGCCCAAGGGCTTCTCCACGTCGTTCGCCCGCCGTCTCGACAACGTGGGCGACCTTCCCGTCGCCGAGGCGGTCGACGGGGACCCGATCGTGCCGGGGCGCGCCTACGTCATCCCTCACGGTTCGCACGGCGTCGTCGAGCACGCCGGGAAGACGCCGGTCATCCGGCTGGTCCCCGGCCCCGCGCAGCACGGCGTCATCCCCGCCGCGGACCCGCTGTTCGCCAGCGTCGCCAAGGAGTTCGGCCCGCGGGCGATCGCGGTGATCCTCACGGGCATGGGCTCGGACGGCGCGCGTGGCGCGCTGGCGATCCGGGAGAGCGGCGGGGAGACGATCGTCCAGGACGAGCGCACGAGCGTCGTGTTCGGCATGCCGAGCGCGGCCCAGCGGATGGGGGCCGCAGGTCGGGTCGTCGGTCTCGGCCTGGTCGCCGCGGAGATCCGCCGCCAGGTCAGAACGCTTGCCGAAGGGGCGGGCGCCTGATGGACATGGATGCCTACAAGGATGTCTTCTTCGCCGAGAGCACCGACTATCTGCTGCAGATAACCGACGGCCTTCTCGCGCTCGAACGCAACCCGCGCGACCTCGAGCCGGTGGAGGCCGTGTTCCGGGGCGCACACTCGCTCAAGGGCATGGCTGCCGCGATGGGCTATGCGCGCACGGCCGACCTGACGCACAAGATGGAAGGCCTCATGGATCGCGTCCGCAAGGGCGAGGTCGGCGTGGACCTCGCGGTGACCGGACTCATGCTGGCCGCCGTCGACTTCGTGCGCGACCTGATCGACGACGAGGCAGCCGGGCGCGACACGCTCGATCCCACGGAGCTTCTGGCGGCACTTGCAGCGGCGACCACCGGCGAGATCGCCGAGCCGGAGTCCGCGGCTGTCGCGACTGAGCTTGAGTCGGGCGAGCGCCTCTTCCGCGTGAAGGTGACGCTCGAGGAGGGCTGCGTACTCAAGGCCGTACGCGCATACATGGTGATCAAGCGCCTCGCACACCTGGGACGGGTAATCGAGACGCACCCCGATGCACGCGAGATCGAAGACGAGCACTTCGAGCTCTCCTTCGAGGTGGTGCTGGCAACCGTGTCGACCGCCTCGGAGGTCCGCGAGGCGGCCCTGTACGTGAGCGAGGTCGAGTCCGCTGACATCTCGGAGGTTCTGACCCCGGTCGCGCACGCGGCCAGGCCCACTGACGACGAGGCTCCGACGCTCAGGCATCGCAAAGTGGTGCCCAAGCTTTCCGAGACGCAGACGGTCCGTGTCTCGATCGGGCACCTCGACACGATGGTCGACCTCGTCGGCGAACTCGTGATCCTGAGGTCCCGGCTCGAGGGTCTTGCCCAGTCGCGAACCGATCTCGCCCTCGTCGAGGCGCTCGACGAGTTCCAGCGGATCTCGACCGACCTGCAGTACGAGGTCATGCAGACCCGGATGGTGCCGGTGGGCAACATCTTCAACCGCTTCCCACGAATGGTGCGTGACTTGGCCATCGACCTGGGCAAGAACGTCGACTTCGCGATGGACGGCCTCGACATCGAGCTCGACAGGACGGTGCTCGACGAGATCGGCGACCCGCTCGTGCACCTGCTGCGCAACAGCGTCGACCACGGCATCGAGTCGCCGGAGTCCCGCATCGCGCAAGGCAAGTCGCCCGAGGGCAGGGTCGAGCTGAGCGCCCGTCGCGAACGCGATCACGTCGCCATCACCGTGACCGACGACGGTAAAGGCATCGACCTCGAGCGGGTGTGGGATAAGGCCGTGGAGCGCGGTGTGGCGGATGGCTCGCGCCGCGAGGACTATGACGACTGCGACATCCTCCTGTTCACCTGCCTCCCGGGATTCTCGACCGCCCAGTACGCCACGAAGGTGTCCGGCCGAGGCGTGGGCATGGACGTCGTGAAGGGCAAGATCGAGCATCTCGGCGGCAGCGTGCAGATTCGTTCCACGCCTGGCCAGGGCACCGAGTTCATCCTGCGGCTACCCCTGACGATGGCGATCGTCCGCGCGCTCATCGTCGAGAGCGCCGGCCAGTGGTTCGCCCTGCCCCTCTCGGCGGTCGATGAGGTCTTCCGCGCCGAGGACGTCAACGTCGACACAGTCGACGGGTCGCCCGTCCTCATACTCAGGGACGGTGAGGTGGTGGCGCTTCGGCGTCTCGACACCCTGTTGTTCGGCGCCGACCCCGACGTGCTTCCCGAGCCGCGTTCGAGCATCGTGCTCGTGACCGAGGCAGGAGAGCGCCACGCGATGCACGTTCACGGGCTCGTGGGCCGGCAGGAAGTGTTCGTCAAGCCGCTCTCGAGGCTTCTGCGGGACTCAAGGGGGTACTCCGGTGCGACCATCCTCGGAGACGGTCGCGTGATCCTCATTCTCGACCCCAGGACGCTCTTCTCTTTGGGAGAGGAGTGAGGGTGGCACGACACTCACTGAGCGGTCTGCAGCTCGACGCGCTGTGCGAAGCCGGCGGAATCGGCGCCGGTCATGCGGCCACGGCTCTCGCGAACCTTCTGGGTGAGCCGGTCGGCATCTCGATTCCCAGCGTTCAGGCCGTCGACTTCCTCGAGGTCCCGCAGCTCTTCGGCGGACCCGAGAGCCTGGTCGCAGGCGTCTACACCCGCATATCGGGCGAGATCGGCGGCGGTGTGCTGTTCATGGCCGATGCCAAGACCGCGCTCGACCTCGTAGCGCGGTCGATGGGTGGACAGCCCGACGAGCAAACCGCCCTGACGCTGGGACAGGGTCGCGAGGCGAGGTTCCGACACGTCGCGTCTCTGGCTATCGCCGCCTACGTTGCCGCGATGTCGCGGCTCACCCGGCTCGACATCCTGCCTTTTGGTCAGTCGTTCGGCTTCGACATGGCCGGCGCACTTCTTGAGGCGGTCGTGATCGATTTCGGAGAGTCGCCGGGCGAGGCCGTGCTTCTTCACGCGGCCCTCATCGACGACTCGGCCCAAGCGGGGGCCGCGATGTTCTTCATCCCGGACCGCGAGGGGCTGCCGGTTCTTCTCGCTCGGCTGGGGGTGGGCTGAGTGAGCCAGACCGGGAAGGACATCAACGCGCTGTTCGCCAACGACCCGAATCTCATCGAAGTGCGAATGGGTGAGCTCGTCGTGAGCACGGCGCCTCAACGGCTCTTCACGCCGGCGCTCGGCAGCTGCGTGTGCGTGGCCCTCTACGACCCCTGGGCGAAGCGCGGCGGTATAGCGCACGTCATGCTTCCGACCTACATCGTGCCGGGCGGCGATGTCATGGGCCGGTTCGCCGACTTCGCGGTTCCCGAACTCGCGAAGATGCTCGCCGCGGCCGGTTCGCCGCGCCGAAGGCTCGAGGCGAAGATAGCCGGCGGGGCCGCGATGTTCAGCGGAGACCTGCCGATGGCGGGGGTGGGCGAGCGCAACATCGAGGCGGTCCGCGACCAGCTTGAGCTCATGAAAGTGCCCCTGGTGGCCGAAGATACAGGGGAAGCGCATGCGCGCACCGTGGAACTCGTGCTCGACAGCGGTGACCTGCTCGTACGCAGCTATCAGTTCGGTACGGTTCGGCTGTAGGGACAGAGGGCGCCGATGACGCTCATGGACGGCCTGGGTATGGACACGGGAACGCGCGGCGCTGTGCGCCGGGTGAATCTCGCCGTGGTCGGAGGCGGCTCTCGCGCCGCTTCGGTGCTCAGGCTGCTCGGCGACCTCGATATCGTCACCGTCGCGGCGGTACATGCTCCGCACGACGGGCTTCCCGCCATGAGGCTCGCCAACGAGCTGGGCCTCTATGCGACCACCGAGCTCAGCGAAGTTTTCCAGGTTCCCGGACTCGACCTTGTCGTCGACATGTCCGACGATCCGACCGTGAGCGCCCGCCTCGAGCAGCAGCGTCCGTCGAGCGTCGGGCTCATCGGCGGTGCCGGATCCGAACTTGTGTGGGACCTGCTGGTCGCGAAGAAGCGGGGCGAGGAGCACGAACGACTCTTCGTCGAGCTGCAGGTCGCCTACGACAAGATCCGCAGCCACGAGCAGCGGCTTCAGATGGGCAAGGAGGCGCTGGAGCGAGCGAACGACGAGCTCGAAGGCCGGCTTGCCGAGATCTTCTTCACACACGAGTTCTTCAAGGCACTGACCAGTTACTCGACCACCGAAGACGTCTGCTCGCTCATCGTCGACGGCTGCAACGGCATCCTCGGAGCCGAGATCAGCTGCGTCTACCTGTTCAACCGGGAGGACTGGACCCTGCGCCTCAGGGCGTCACAGGGTCGCTCGGAGGACGCGTTTCGCATGGTCGTCCCGATCTCCGAGACGATCTTGGGCCACACCTTCCGCGAGGGAGTCACCCAGCAGGAGCGCATCGATCCGGAAGGCCCTGACGCTGCGTGGTTCGTGGGTCACGGCGGCATCGCCAGCCAGGCGGCCGTTCCGCTGCGAGCCGGGGACAGCGTGTTCGGCGTCATCGTCGTCGCGTGTTCGACCCTGCGCGAGCTCGGTCCCGCCGAGATGGAGCGCTTCCAGGTCCTCGGCAACCAGTCTTCGCTGTCGCTGCAAAACTCCCTGCTTCACGAGGAGCTCGAACGCATGTCGGTCACCGACCGCCTGACCGAGCTCTACAACCACGGCTACTTCAAGCAGCGCCTTGAGGAGGAGTTCAAGCGCTCGGCGCGCTTCGCTCACCCGATGGCGCTCATCATGATCGACATCGACGACTTCAAGATCTTCAACGACACCTACGGGCACCTTCGGGGCGACGAGGTCCTGCGCGCGGTCTCCGGCATCATCCGGTGCAACCTGCGCGAGATGGACATCGCGGCGCGTTACGGCGGCGAGGAGTTCGTCGTCGTGCTCCCCGAGACCGATCTGGACGGCGCCGACCTGGTCGCCGAGCGCATCCGCTCCGAAGTTGAACAGCGTCTGTTCGAGAACGGGGACGGAACTCGTGCAGGCTGCACGGTCTCTGTGGGTACGTCTGCGTTTCCGCGCAACGCCGAATCGGCGCTCAAGCTTCTTGAGGCCGCCGACGCGGCGATGTACCGAGGCAAGCACGCGGGTAAGAACCGGGTGCAGTCCTCGGGTTAGACGGCCGGAGGTGGCCGATGAGTCTTCGCAGGGCGCTCGTCGCATTGCCCGGTGATCGTGACACGCGCGCAACTCTGCGCGGCGTCGTCGGGTACCTCGACGCCCATCGCCGCGAGCCGGTTGACGCCGGGCGCATCGCACGGATCGCGGGTTTCTCGGAGGGGCGTGTGGGGCTTGTCATGCAGGCCCTCGCCGAAGCCTTCGTGATAGACTGCGACGGCGACCCGCGCTCCGCGAACTGCACTTATTCGCCGGACTCCATGCTCGATCTCGAGGTCCGCCGGTTCCTCAGGAGCTCGGGTTCGGCCACTACCGACCTTCAGCGCGGAGTGAGCCGTTTCCGAGACAGGTACGGCACGGGGCATTAGCCTCCGAGGGGGATCATCGATGAAGCCCATCAGGCCGGGGGACAGGGGTCCCGCGGTCGAAGACATACAGCGACGACTGCTCGTCCTCGGCTACGACCTCGGCCCCACGGGTGTCGACGGGGTGTTCCTCGGCCGCACCGGTGAGGCGCTGTGCCAGTTCCAGTCCGCTCAGGGACTCGCGGAGGCCGGTTCGGTCGGCGCCGAGACGTGGTCGGCCCTCGTGGATGCGACCTTCACCCTCGGTGACAGGATGCTTTACCTGCGCCTCCCGCACTTCCACGGGCACGACGTCGCCCAGCTCCAGCAGGCACTCAACGCGCTCGGCTTCGCCTGCGGCGAGCCTGACGGCATCTTCGGCACGTTCACGGAGCACGCGGTCAGGGAGTTCCAGCGAAACGCCGGGCTGCCCTCGGACGGAATACTCGGCCCCGGAACCTCGGGCGCCATCTTCGCGCTGCGGCACGTGTGGGAGGGCAAGGACCCCCGCGCTCATTCGGCTGCGCGCCTCACGAGTGCGCGTGCGGCCGAGGTTCTCACCAAGGCGGCCTTCTCGATAGGCGGCCTCGACGACGCGGGGAAGCGGATCGCGGGACGGGTGGTCAACCTTGCGCTCGCCACCACGCCGGAGGCGCGCGTGGCGCTTGTGGCGAGCGACATGGTTCCGCGTGGAGACAGGTCGGTCACGCTGTGGATCTGCGGAAGCGGCACGACTTCTGCTGTTCCAGGTCGCCCGGTCGTGAGTCTGGGTGAGCCGCAGACGCTCGGCGCGAGGCTGCTCACAGCAGTCGCGTCATCGCGTTCGGGCTGCTCGGAGGTCGTGATCGAAGCTGATCTGGTCGCGCCTGAAGACGAGCATGCGGAACAAGGTGCGGCGGTCGCGTTGCTGGATGCAGCGTGCGTCGCGTTCGACTGAGGTCACCCTCCGTGTTAACATTTCCGCGGAGTGTTTTGCCCCCGGCAGGCTAGGGAGAGACTCAACTGAGTACCCACAGCAGGACATTCGTAGCGCTGTTTCTTACCGCGGCGCTCATGATAAGTGCGGCGCCCGCATACGCGGTTCCCTCGAGCAAACTCGAGCAGGCGCGTGCGGTGAAGGCGCAGGTCGACAAGCTCGACGCCAAGGTCGAGATTGCGGCGGAGCGCTACAACGAGGCGTCAGCCAAGCACCGCACCCTCCTCGCACAGAAGAAGAAGGCACAGTCCCGCCTCAAGAAGGTCGAGGGGCGCATGGACGTTGTCCAGACGCACCTCAACACCCGTGCGCGGAACATGTATCGAAATGGCTCCATGAGCTTCGTCGACGTGCTTCTGGGCGCCGAGTCCTTCGAGGAGTTCTCCACGACATGGGACCTGCTCAAGGATCTCAACTCAGCCGATGCCGAGGCCGTCGCAGAGCTCAAGGGCCTGCGTGCCGAGTACAAGGCCGCCCACAAGGACCTCGCGGCTAAGGAAAAGGCCGCCGGCGCGGTGGCTGCCACGATGAAGAAGCAGAAGAACTCCATCGAGGGGCAGCTCGCCGAGCGCAAGCGCAAGCTCACCGGCCTCGAGAGCGAGATCGCCGCGCTGCAGGCCGCCGAGGAGCGTGCGCGCAACGCGCAAGCCTCTCGCTGGGCGAGCACCGGAAGCAGCGGAGGCGGAGGAGGCGGCAAGACTTTCCCGCCGCCCACGCGTGCTCCCCGCAGCCAGGTCGTGAACATCGCGAAGCGCTACTTGGGCGCGCCCTACGTGTGGGGTGCCGATGGTCCCAACACGTTCGACTGCTCCGGCTTCACGATGTTCGTGTACCGCCAGGTAGGCGTGTCGCTGCCGCACAGTTCGCGTGCCCAGATCGGATACGGCGAGCGCGTCAGCCGTTCGGACCTGCAGCCGGGTGACCTCGTATTCTTCGGCAGCCCGATCCACCACGTCGGCATCTACGTGGGCGGCGGCATGTACATCCATGCCCCCCACACGGGCGACGTCGTCAAGATCTCGTCGATGAGCCGCAGTGACTACGCGGGTGCCTGCCGCCCGTAATTTCCACCGTTTCGCATCAACACCCCGCAGCGATTTCACGGCTGCGGGGTGTTGTCTTTCCCGTGGGTCGGAGTGCGCTATCCTATACACCGTGCGGCTTCTATCGGGAGATGACTCACAATGGCCGAGATCGACGGACTTCTGAAGCTGATGACGGACCGCGGTAGCTCCGACCTGCACATCAAGGTCGGCAGCCCGCCAGCGATACGTCTCAACGGCAAGCTGATCATCCTGAGCGAGTATCAGTCGCTCACGGGTGAGCAGACCAGGGCGCTCGCAGTCGGCATGATGGACGAGCGCCAGATAAAGTCCTTCGAGAATCACCGTGAGGCCGACTTCGCCTACTCGCTTTCGGGCACGGGGCGATTCCGCGTCAACGTCTTCCACCAGCGCGGCACCGTGGGTATGACGCTTCGCCGCGTCGCCACCGAGCGGGCCTCGATCGAGGACCTCGGCCTGCCCCCCGTCATCAGGCGTCTCGCCGATGAAGCGCGCGGCCTCATTCTCGTCACTGGAACGGCCGGCTCGGGCAAGACCACGACGCTCGCCGCGATGATCGACCACATCAACCACACCCGCGAAGGTCACATCGTCACCGTGGAGGACCCGATCGAGGTCCTGCACCAGGACGTGAAGTGCATCGTCAACCAGCGCGAGATCGGCATCGACACCGAGAGCTACGCGGATGCGCTCCGGCACGTCGTGCGCCAGGATCCCGACGTCGTGCTCATCGGTGAGATGCGCGACCACGAGACCGTCTCGGCGGCGCTCACGGCGGCCGAGATCGGTAACCTGGTGCTCTCGACGCTGCACACCATCGACGCCACCGAGACGATCAACCGCGTCATCGACTTCTTCCCGCCGTACCAGCAGAAGCAAGTGCGCCTGATGCTCTCGGCGACGCTCAAGGGCATCGTGTCGCTGCGCCTGATCCCCTCGATTCAGGGTGGACTCGCTCCCGCGGTCGAGGTGCTTGTCATGACGGGCACCATCCGCGAGTACATCAACGATCCCGACAAGACCTACCTCATCCGAGACGCGATGGAGGAAGGCGAGTACTACGGGATGCAGACGTTCGACCAGTCGCTGCTGAGGCTGTACGCGGATCGCAAGATCACGCTCGATGACGCGATCGCGATGGCAGGCAACGCCCACGACTTCAAGATCAAGGTGCGCCAGCTCGGCATCGACCCGCACGCCGCGGCCCAGACGGGCGTCTACTAGCCCTCGTTGCGCGATTCGCGGTGCCGCAGCACCTGACGGGTGACCCCCGCCGCGACGAGCGCGCCGGTGATCGCGCCGAGCGTGTCGACAAGCCAGTCCATCGGGTCGGGCATCCGCATGGGGACGAAACTCTGGTGGAACTCATCGGTGATGCCGTAGAGAGACGCCGTGACGATTGCCAGAACGATGGCTCTGCGAGCGGGAACGTCAGCGCGATAGGCGATGAACAGCAGCCCGCCGAAGACGGCGTACTCGACGAAGTGGGCAAGAGCGCCGAAGCGCCCCGGGACGTTGGATCCCGGCACCGACGACGCCGCGAAGATCAGCGCGGCCCACAGGCCGACGCCGCCCCACGCAATCCATCTCGCTCTCATCCTGCCGGACACACGCGCCCCTCTCTGTTTGTCGACTGAGGAGTCTATCATCGCCTTGACGGGCGGGTGCCCCAGTGAGAGCGTACGAGCATTGTCGCCGGGTTCGAAGAAGACGGGTGGGTCGTGGACCGGAGGGTCTCGCTGGTATCGGTGGTCATCTCGGCAGCCTGCTTCGGCACGCTCGCCGTTCTGACCCCTCTCGCCTATGCCGAGGGGGCGCAACCGCTCCCGCTGCTGACGTGGCGGTTTGTCATCGCCGCGATCCTGCTGGGCGTGCTGGCCAGCGCGGGCAACCGCCGCGCACTCGTCGTTCCGCGCTCGGACCTGCTGCGCTACAGCGCGCTTGCCCTCACAGGCTACGGAGCGGCCTCGGTCTGCTTCTTCTTCGCGCTGGTGTACGCCGATGCTTCGGTGGTCGCGGTGCTGCTGTACGCCTACCCGGCGATGGTGACGATCGCGGGCTGGCTGTTCCTCGGAGAGAAGCCGAGTTGGGGGCAGGGGACAGCGGTTCTCGTCACCTTCATCGGCTGTGCGCTCGTGGTCGGGCTGGGCAGCGGTGAGGCCGCGGCCGCATGGCAGGGCGTCGTGCTGGGTCTTGGCGCGGCGGTTGGCTACACGCTGTTCAACCTGCTGTCGGCCCGCTGGCTCGAGGGCCGCTCGCGCCTCACGATGATGGCCTACACCTTCGGAATAGCCGCGTTTCTGCCCGGTGTCGCCGCAGTGGCGACGGGAGGGCTGGCGGCGCTATCCGTGGCGGCCTGGACGCCCACGGTCTGGATGCTCCTTGCGGCAATCGTGCTGATTCCGACCTTCGCCGCCATCGTCTTGTACCTGGAGGGCATCCGCGGCCTCGGTCCGGCCCAGGCGGCGGTGATCTCGACGCTCGAGCCCCTGTTCACCATCGTGCTCGCGCTGATCTTCCTCGACGAGAGGCTGACGGCGCTCCAGTTCGTCGGGGCCGCACTCGTGCTCTGCGGCGTGGTCCTCTCGGAGGTGCTGGCGCGCTCGGCACAGCTCGAGGCGTTGCCCGCACCCGACAGCGCGGTCTAGCGACGCCGAGAACCGTGCACGGTGGCCTCTCGGCACCCCGTTTGCGTGCTACCATCGCGTTGCCATCGGTAGCCGATGAACGCCCCGTTCACGGGCCGACGACTCTCACTGATGGGACGCCACGGATTCACAAGGGAGTCTTGTTGCTGTGAGCAGGCGAATCGGGATCCTTCTCAGGGTCGCAGCGTGGGTGCTGGCGCTGTTCGTCGTCGCCTGTCTCGGGCTCGGTGTGTACCTCTACGACGTCTCGCAGTCACTGCCTGACCTCGAGGTCGACCCGGACAGCCTGAAGGCCGCGCAGACGTCGATCGTCTACGCCGCCGACGGATCCGTTCTCGCCGAGTGGCATGGCGAGGAGGACCGCACGATCATCCCTTACGCGAACATGCCCGAGCATCTTCGGGATGCGGTCGTATCCATCGAGGACCAGCGATTCTACGAGCACAACGGGGTCGACGTTCAGGGCATCATGCGCGCGCTGAAGAAGAACGCGTCGGCGGGTGAGGTTCAGCAGGGCGGCAGCACCATCACGCAGCAGCTGGTGAAGATCCTGTTCACCGAGGGCGAGCGCACGCTGGACAGGAAGGTCCGAGAGGCACTGCTGGCCTACGAGCTGGAGGCTCGTGCCGACAAGGACCAGGTGCTCGGCACGTACATGAACACCGTGTACTTCGGTCGGGGCGCATACGGTGTGGAGAGCGCCGCCCGTCGCTTCTTCGGAACTCGCACCGAGTCACTCTCACTCGCGCAGTCCGCCTTGCTGGCGGGCGTCATCAGGTCACCTTCGGCATACGACCCGGTCAAGCACCCGGACGAAGCGCTGGTGAGGCGCGATCTCGTCCTGTCCGAGATGCGCAAGCAGGGTCACATCAGCCTCGAGCAGGAACTCGCGGCCGCAAGTGAGCCACTAGTGGTCGCTCAGCACAACGAGGTCTCGCAGTTCGCGCCGTACTTCGTCGAGTACGTGAAGCAGGACATGATCGATCGTCTCGGGGAGGACAGGGTCTACCGGGGCGGCCTGAGGATCTACACGACGCTGGAGCCAGCAGTCCAGCGCATCGCCGAGAAGTCCGCGCGTCAACTCTCGCGTGAGTCGGATCCCGAGGTGGCACTGGTTGCCGTGCGTCATGCCGACGGCGCCGTCCTGGCGATGGTGGGCGGGCGCGACTTCTCCAAGAACCAGTTCAATCTCGCCGCGCAGGGACGACGCCAGCCTGGCTCGGCGTTCAAGCCCTTTGTGCTGGTCACCGCGCTCGAACAGGGCGTTCAGCCGCATCAGACCTTTGCCGCGACGCCGTTCTCGGTGCCGGTGAAAGACGGCGTGTGGAAGGTGCAGAACTACGAGAACGCGGTCACGCAGAAGCGATTGACCCTTCAGGCGGCCACGAACTGGTCGGTCAACACCGTGTACGCGAGGCTCATCATGCGCGTCGGTGCGGACAAGGTGGCGGCCACCGCACAGCGCCTCGGAATCCAGACAACCGTGAACCCCGATCCCGCCATCGCGCTGGGCGGGCTCAAGACAGGCGTGTCCCCGCTCGAGATGGCGGCGGCCTTTGGGACGCTCGCGAACGGCGGGATGCGCGTGCCGCCGAGCGGCATCGTGAAGGTCACCGATGACCAGGGGCAGCTCGTATACGAGCCGGAGCGGACCCAGGAACGCGTGCTCGACCGGTCGGTCGCCATGCGGGCCTCGCTTATGCTGCACGACGTCGTGGAGCGCGGGACGGGTTCCGCGGCTCGCTTCGGGCCATGGGCTGCCGGCAAGACCGGGACCACCCAGAGCTATCGTGACGCGTGGTTCGTCGGCTGGTCAGGCGACCTGACCACGGCTGTGTGGGTCGGACATCCCGAGGCGCAGGTGCCCATGACCAAAGTCCACGGCATCAAGGTGACCGGGGGAAGCTTCCCCGCGAAGATATGGGCGCAGTTCATGCGCGGAGCCACGAACGAGATGGCGAGACCCGTGACGCCCAAGACCGCGGCTGCCGACAGGTCATCCGGCGAGGAAGCGAACGTCAAGATATGTCAGGACTCGATGCTGCTGGCAAACAAGAAGTGCCCCAGGACGGTCGACATCTACCTGGACCGCGATCTTGTACCGTCGGCTACCTGCGCGATTCACTGAGGCCGGGGATATGGACCACTACCGCACATTGCAGGTGACGCGCGACGCCGAGCCCGAGGTCATCGAGCGGGCATACAAGGCGCTGTCGATGAAGCACCATCCCGATAAGGCGGGCGCCGGCAGACACGAAGAGGCGACGCGACGGATGCAGCGCATCAACGAGGCTTACAGTGTGCTCAGGGACTGCCGTTCCCGGGCACGCTATGACGCGACGCTGCCGGAAGAAGGCGCGGATGCGTGGGAACGGTTCATGGACGCGGGGCTGGTCGGGCTGTTCCTGGACCGGTTCGGCAGCCGAAGGAACGCGTAGCTTCGCTACCGGCGCTTCGAGGCGAGCTTGGCCAGCGGAGGCGCTTTCAGCCCGATGACCTGCGGCGGGCACAACTCCTGGCAGCAGTAGCACCTGATGCAGGTGTCCCGATCGAACTCAGGGCCCGATGCGGCGATCGTGATCGCCTCGACCGGGCACACCTCCGCGCAGGTGCGGCACTTCGTGCAGCCCTCGGGGCGCTCGAGCACGGGACGCGCGGTCACCCACCCGCGAAGTCGCTTTCCGAGCCATGCCGGCATCTTCGCGCTGATGTCGCGGACGGGGAGAGCGAAGTTCTCGGGCGAGAGCGCTTCCCACGACGCGCCGACCACTTCGATGTCCGAGAGCGATGTCGTGCCGATGCCGCGCTTGGATGCCGCCTTGGTGGTGTAGACCTCGAGCGGGTCGAGCCCCGCCATTGATGACGCGACCACGTCGAGGGCGACGCTGTCGGCGGAGGCGATGATCGCCCCGACCTGCCGAGGAGTCCCACCGGCCGGGCCTTCGCCTTCCATGCCCACGACGGCGTCCATGATCGCGAGCGCCGGCCTGCAAGCGAGCATCAGGTCGACGAGCATCGATCCAAAGTCGTCCCTGTCGGGAACGGTGAGGTGGTACTGGGCCTTCTCGAGCCCGGGGATGCAGCCAAAGAGGTTCTTCACTGCGCCCGTGAACATCATGAACCCGTGGGTCTTGAACTTGGGCAGGGTGATCAGCACGTCGGTCTCCACCACCGCGCGGCCCAGCGTGAAGGCGCCGTACAGATCGCCGGAGGGGTTCTGGACCCGAACCGTGTCGTCGTCGAGCAGGACGAGCTCGCAGCCCTCATCGGCGCATACGGCGCCTATCCCGGAGTCCTCGACGATCCGGCGCCACTGCGCGGGCCGGTTGGGACCGCCGGGGCTGTCGCCGACGGTCACGATGCCGCCGGCTGCCTTCGCCGATCGGATGACCGCGCGGACCAGCTCGGGATGCGTCGTGACCGCTTTGTCGGGCACCGCCCGCGAGAGCAGGTTGACCTTGAGCAGCACGCGCTGCCCCGGAGACACGAACGCCGCCATCCCCCCAAGCGGGGAGAGAGCGGCGTTCAGAGAGGCCGAGATAGTCTCGGTCTCGTAGGTACTGCAGGATGCGATGCTCACCGTGCTCATTGGCGCAGTGTATCGCACGGTCGGGTCAGGATGCGGCGCTGCGCTCGACGATCTTGTTCTGGACCGCACGCATGATGGCGGGGTACGAAACTGCGCCGTCATAGAGCGGCAACCCGTCTACCACGGTGACCGGGTAGAGCAGCCCGCGGTTCTCGATCTCTTCGATGACCTTGCCGTGCTCCGAGCGGACGTCCTCCTCGGCAGCGTTGCGATACAGCACCTTCGCCTCGTCGCCGTAGCGGCGAGCAAGTTCGGCGGCCACTATCGCGGTGATCTCCTCCGGAGACCACGAAGGACCTCAACCACCGGACCAGCAGTCGGTGGCGGCGGGGACGTCGAAAACCTCGACGATTATCGGCTGTGACATGTGTGTTCTCCTAGGTCAGTCGGACTGCGCCACCGGCGCAGACGCGAGCGCAGACGCCGCAGCCGGAGCAGAGCTCCTCGATAACGGTGTACCCGTTGGCGCCCGGATAAGGACCGCCCTCAACGGGGACGATAGCGCCCTTTGGGCACACTCGCCGCGAAGGGCAACCGGGCGAACGATCGCAACTGGCGTTGTCGATGTGGACCGAAATCATCGTGGGGCTCTCCTCACTCGTCGTGCGGTTCACTCGGCCGAACGGTCTCGGCCTGGCACGCAGAGTATACCCCTGAGGGTATGCGATGGCAAGAGCCACCGGACCTCTGTTTCCCCCGCATGGCGACGACTGTTAGTATGACCGTGACCTATGTACTTCGCGGGCGGGAGGCTTCGTGGCGGGCAAAAAGGGGCTAGGTCTTACTCGGCGGACGCTCATGATCTACATGGGTGGCGCCGGCGCACTGGTCGGTATCGCATTTCCCCTGATCTCGACGTTCTTCGTGTCCGCCGATTCGACCGGGGCCGCCATCGCTTTCTGGATCCTGTGCATCGTCGCAGGGGTGAGCCTGGGCGTGGTCTGCGCGGTTGTCGCGTCACGCGTCGCCGAGTCGATGTTCAGGCGCGTCCTGCTGGAGGCCCAGACCCGGTTCAGCGTTTCGGTCACGGTGGGTGGCGACAGCTCCGAGCTTCAGGCCGAGATCCTTCGCTCGTTCGGTGAGGTCAACGGCCTGCTCGGCCAGGCGCGCGCCGTCAACAACGACATTCGCGCGCTCACCGCCCAGGTCGTCGCGGCCACCGAGGAGAACGCCTCCGGAGCGGCGCAGCAGGCAGCGGCGGTCACCGAGACGTCCGCCACCGTCGAGGAGCTCGCACAGACCTCGAAGCAGATCGCTGACAACTCGCAGTCGGTCGCCGCGGTCGCCGAGCGCACGCTCGCCTCGGCCGAAGAAGGCATGCAGTCGGTGGCCGACACGGCCGCCGGTATCGAGGAGATCCGCGAGTCAACGCAGATAGCGTCGGATCGCATCATGCAGCTGGGCGAGCGCAGCCAGGAGATCGGCCGCGTCCTCGTGATCATCGACGACATCGCCGAGCAGACCAAGATCCTCGCGCTCAACGCAGCCATCGAGGCGGCGCGCGCGGGCGAGGCGGGCAAGGGCTTCGCCGTCGTCGCCGAGGAGATTCGCAAGCTCGCCGAGTCGGTCACCGAGTCGACGTCGGAGATCGGACGCGTGGTTCGCGAAATCCAGTCGTCGGCCAGTTCACTCGTCATGTCGACCGAGCGCGCGCAAAAGAAGGTCGAAGAGGGCAAGATGCTCGCGCGACGCACGGCGGACTCGCTGGACACGATCGTGCAGCAGGTCGAGGAGACCACGGACTCGGCGAAGCAGATCTCGATCGCGACTCAGCAGCAGCGCACCGCGTCCGACCAGGTCGTTCTGTCGATGCGCGAAATGGCTCAGGTCGCCACGCAGTCGGCTCAGGCGTCTCGGCAGATTCAGGCGGCCATCGCCGAACTCAACAGGTTGGCGGACACGTTCGCCGTCCGATAAGTCCCGATCTCGGTACTTTCACGCACCTGCAACCCGCAGATTCTCGTATTCTTACGGACTCTTGCTGTTGTGGGTGCGTGCTCGTTCTTATATCTTTCTAATGTAAGCGGGCTGAGGGGCCCGCTCTGACGTGTGTGTGCGTCGGCTCGGAAGCAACAAGGAGAGATGCGTATGCCTAAGATCTCCCTGGCCGGATTCAAGGATCCGGTCCGTCGACCGCGCTTCATCATCTGGACCGGCGTAGCCGTCCTGGTGCTTGCGGCGGTCATGATCACTGCATTGGGGGTGACCTCCACCTATTGGTTCTGTGCCGAGGGTTGCCACAAGGTTCAAGACGACACGATTACCGCGTACAACCTTTCGACGCACTCCGAGATCTCGTGCATGGCATGCCACATGCCTGTCAACGCGAATCCCGTCGTGTTCATCCTGCACAAGGCCGAAGCGCTCGGCGAGCTCTACCTGACCGTCACGGATAACTTCGAGCTGCCGCTGAACGGGGAGAGCCACGTCGCTCTGACGATGAAGTCGTCGCAGTGCACCCAGTGCCACAATCTCGAGAACCGCGACGTGACGCCCAGCAAGGGCATCAAGATCGAGCACGAGCCTCACGCCGAGGTCAATGCCGCTTGTACGGTGTGCCACAACCGCGTCGCCCACAACGAGGACTTCGACCTCGAGCTGGTCGATCCGGCCACCGGCGAGCCCAACAAGAAGCACGCTGACTTCATGTCGATGACCGCGTGTTTCCGCTGTCACGACCTTGAGGATGGCGCCGCGGCGCCGGGCGCCTGCTCGGCCTGCCACCCGGCGGACTTCGAGCTGAAGCCCGACAACCACAAGGAGAAGGACTTCTACCCGAAGGGCCACGCCGAGATGGCGACGGAGGCCGCTGCTGAAGTTGCGGCTGCTGAGGCTCACGGGGAGGAGGGCGCAGAGGGCTCCGAGGAGACCTCCGGCGCCGCCGAGGGCGAGGAGCAGAGCCTGCTCTCAGGTCCTGAGGCCGCCTACGCGTCCGGTGGCGAAGAGGTCGAGGCTGTCACCAAGGAGGAAGTCCCCGCGCTGCTCGAGGAGCAGGAAGTCGTGGAGGGCGAAGAGCACAGCATCGGCGCCGAGCTTCCCAAGGTAGAGTCGATCTTCTACTGCTCGACCTGCCACACCGAGAAGTTCTGCAACGATTGCCACGGCATGGAGATGCCGCACCCGGCTGAGTTCAAGGAGCCGAAGGACGCCAAGGACGCGAACGGGCACCCTGCGATCTCCAAGCAGAAGGGCAAAGCCGAGAAGTGCGAGATGTGTCACGGCAAGAACGAGAAGACGCACTTCTGCGATAGCTGTCACCACGGCTCCGCTGTGGGCTACGAGTACGACGTGAAGTCGCCGTGGACCACCAAGCAGCACCCGAAGGCCGTCGCCCAGTCCGGCGTGAAGGCTTGTACCGAGAGCTGCCACACCGCGAAGTTCTGCGTCGACTGTCACACGGGTCGTAAGGTGCTCCCGACCTCGCACAAGGCCGCCGGCTGGAGCAAGCCGATCAAGAAGACCGTCACGGTCTACGGTGAGAAGCCTGCCGAGCCCTCTGCCAAGCATGCGCTTGAGGCGCAGAAGTCCATCGAGTCCTGCGCCGTGTGTCATGGCGAGGGTGGACCGAACGCCAAGTTCTGCAAGAGCTGTCACAAGCTCGAGATGCCTCACAAGGCCGAGTTCAAGACCAACCACGTGAGCGCCAAGAAGAACCAGGCACCGTGTAAGCAGTGCCACAACTTCAAGGAGCTGTGCAGCAACTGCCACCACATCGACAGCTCGTTCAGCAAGCCGTGGATCCAGGTGCATGGCACCTCGGTCAACAACAACGGTCCTGCTGGCTGCGTCGAGAAGTGCCACCCGGAGAAGACCGACTGCGTGAAGTGCCACACGTCACGCAAGGTCGTACCGGCATCGCACAAGAAGGGCAACTTCGTTCGCGACTACAGCTCGAAGGACGCCCAGCACGTGCAGCTCTACACCAAGGACGGCGAGATCTGCACCTACTGCCACGCTGGTGCGGCGGCAGAGCTGCCGAACTCCAAGTTCTGCAAGAGCTGTCACAAGATCGAGATGCCGCACCCGGATGGCTTCGGTGAGAAGGGCGCCGGCAACGGCGGCCAGCACGCCGAGCAGTTCGAGGCCAAGAAGCTCAAGAAGGCAACCTGCACCAACTGCCACAAGCAGAGCTACTGCGACAGCTGCCACCATGAGGGATCGAGCACCAAGGTACCGTGGGCTTCCACGAAGTCCGGCGCCAAGGTCCAGCACTCGGTGGTCGTTAAGAAGAACGGTACGGAAGCCTGCTTCGATTGCCACGAGCCGACCTACTGCTCGGGCTGCCACGTGCGCCTGAACTAGCGGTCAAGCTCACCGCGAAGCGGTAGAGATCAAGGCGACCCCGTCGGACAATTCCGGCGGGGTCGCTTACTTGTGGGAATCGCCTTTGCACGGCGTCTGAGGTCGTGTTAGCATAGCGCCTCGCCGGGATGTGGCTCAGCTTGGTAGAGCGCTCGGTTCGGGACCGAGAGGTCGTGGGTTCGAATCCCGCCATCCCGACCATCTGGCATTGGACGGCGGGCCGCTTGCGGCCCGCCGTTTCATTTCTCTTTCGAGGAGGCGCGGTGCTGGAGTCGGCGCTTGAGTGGATAGGCTACGGCCTGTGCCATCAGCTGCCCGCCCGCTCGTTCTTCGGCGGAGGACTCCAGGTTCCGGTCTGCGCTCGCGACACAGGAATCTACGTCGGCTTCGTCATCTCGCTCGGTGTAATCGGCTTTCTGCACCGCGGTGAGCGCCCAAGTGGCTTCCCGGCACGTCCGGCATGGCTGGTGATGGCGCTGATGGTCGCTGTGATGGCCTGGGACGGCGTCACGAGCTACGCAGGCATTCGTGAGACCACCAACGCCCTGCGGCTTGTCACGGGGCTTACAACGGGCTACGCGTGCGCTGCGCTGATAGCGCCGATGCTCAACGACACGATGTGGGTCTCTCCCGGCCCGGGGCGTGTTCTCGACCCCGCGCGTCGTCTCGCGATATGGGCATTGTCAGTTCCCGCGACCTTCCTGCTCGTGCTGTTCGGCGGTCCCGCACTCGGGCGCGCCTATCCGCTGCTCGTGACCCTTGCGGTCTTTGCCACGCTTACGTGCGTGAACATGGTGATTGTCGGGATGCTTCCCGCCTTCGACCGCCGCGGCCGACGGTGGGTCGACCTCATCGCCCCCGCGTCGATCGGCTTGGTCATCGCGTTTGCCGAGGTGGCCGCTGCGGGTGCTTTCAGGCGCACGCTCGAATCATTCGCGCGGATGCTGGGCGCCTAGGCGAGGGAGAAGCCCCCTATTGGGATAGACTCTCTTTCAGAACGCATCGGGAGAGGGAAGAGCCGTGTACACAACGAAGGACAAGTTGCGGGTAGTCGTCGTCGTCAACAACTGGCGCATAGAGGGCGACATGCACGTGCTGGCCGGAAGCCGTCTCACGGACGCGCTGAACTCGAAGTCCAAGGACTTCCTCGCGATCACCGACGCGCTCGTATTCGACGCGCTGAGTGGCAAGCAGCTGTTCAAGCCGGAGTACCTGGCGGTCAATCGCGACGCCGTCTCCGTCGTCTTCCCTCTGGAAGGCTCGTAGCTCAAACCTCTTGCGCGAGTTCTTGTCAGACCCGTCGCGTAACCTCGTGTCGAACTTACGTTCGATGGAGGTGCGACAGATGTCTGAGTTCACTGTGTGCAGATCGGTCTATGCGCTTACCGAGAGGCTCGCCTCGGAGTGCCGAGACACGGTCACCCCCGAGGTTGCCGATGCCGCGGCCTCGGCAACCCGCGCGGCGTTCGGGAACCGAACTCTCTCCCGGCAGCTTGAGAGACGGGTCACCGCATACTTTCGCGCGGTCATCAGGCGCAGGGTGCTGAGGCGAGGGGGACCAAAGGACGCCGCGGCGAGGATGATCGTTGCAACCGTCGTGGATGATCTGACCCGTGCCGGCAGATCTGCTGACGCGGTGATCGAGGAGCTTGAACGAGGGTGGAGCGACAAGGTTCCCTCGCACGTGCTGGACGAGTTCAGGTCCCGGCTGTGCGCCTGACGCCCTAGCGGTTGGCCGAGTAGAGGATCTCGCCGTTGTCGCCCAAGACCCAGAGCCTCATGTCTTCGAGGCTGCCGCCATCGCGCCCCATGACTTCGACGACGACCCAGGCGTCCTTGCCGTTGAATGTCGCCCGCTCCGCGTACACAGGCACGCCACGGGTCTCCGGCGGAAAGGTCGACGTGATGAGGTCGGCGATCTGGGTGCCCCCGTCGCCCTGATTCCGCAGGCTGACGAGCGCTGCGGTTCTGAGCTCCTCGGACTCGCTGACCGAGCGTCCCGCGACGTCGCCCGCCTCGACCGCCTCCAGAGCCTCATCGATGTTCTGGGAGGTATAGGCGGCATCTTCGTCGACGAGCTGTGCACGGACGGGCGAGCACGCCGTCAGCGCGAATGCCATGAGAACTATGACGAAGAGCGCGCGGGCGTTGGGTCGGGACAAGGATTCACCTCCGCGGTCGGGTACTACCATAGTAGTCCATGCGGGCTATCCGGAATCGCAAGGGGGAAACGTGCAGTCGATCATCTGCTTCGTGTCCGACTTCGGCTTGGAAGACACGTGGGTCGGAGTGTGCCATGCCGTCATCCACCGGGCATGCCCTCAGGCAAACATCGTAGATCTCGGGCATCAGATTCCGCCCTTCGACATCCGTAAGGGCGCGGCTACTGCCGCGTCGGGCGTCTACCAACTTCCCGAGGCGATTCACCTCATCGTCGTGGACCCCGGTGTCGGTGGCGGCAGGCGCGACCTGTGCATCGAGACGCATAACGGCACCCTGCTGGTCGGTCCGGACAACGGCGTGCTCCTTCCCGCCGCCGAGCGGTCTGGCGGCGTGGCCCGAGTGATAGCCATCGATCCGGCCAAGATCGACTTCAAGGGCCCGCTCGCGACGTTTCATGCGCGAGACGTTCTCGCCCCCGCTGCCGCTGCGCTCGCATGCGGAGTCGAACCGACTTCCCTCGGCAGGCAGATCGAGGTCGGTGACCTTGCGCCCGCGCCGTTCACGAGTTGCGAGTGCACAAACGGGACGGCCATCGGAGAGGTGCTCGAGGCAGACAGGTTCGGATCGCTGCGCTTCAACATCCCCGCCGAGAAGGTCGACGAGATGGGGCTTCGTGTAGACCGCGTCGAAGTGGCGCTCGGGCACAACATCCTCGAAGTCCCGTTCGGCACCACCTTCGCGGACGTGGGCGCGGGTGAGCCGGTGCTGCTGGTGGACTCGTCTGGGTGGCTCACGCTGGCGCTCAACGCGTCGAGCGCTGCCGACCGGTACGGTGTGGAGCCGGGCGTAACCGTGAGGATTCGTCCCCGTTCCTGACATGTCAGACCGATTCCGTATGCTCCTCCCACATTGGAGGATGGGAGCGGTCATGAAAGCTCGTTACGTCAAGGAACTCACGCAGGGCACCCGCGTCGATGCGGCGTTCGTGGTCCGGAGCAAGGACTTGCGAGTCGCGCGTAATGGCGACGCCTTCCTGACTCTGGAGCTGGCCGATCGATCAGGTTCGATTCCCGCAGTTCTCTTCAGGCCGGATTCGACTGCCGTCGCCGTGCCGGTCGGCGGCGTGGCCCACGCCAGCGGGTCCGTCACTACGTTTCGCGGAAGCAAGCGGGTCTCTCTGGACGTCCTGCGTCCCGCGGCGAGCTGGGATCCCAGTGACCTCATCGCGTCGTCTCCGCGGCCATCCGGAGAGCTCGTCGACGAACTCAGGGCCCTCGTTCGCTCGGTGCGCTCCGTGGCGCTCGGACGGTTGCTGAGGTCAGCGTTCGGCGACAAGGAGCTTTTCGAGAGCTTCTGCCGGTGTCCCGCGTCGGTCGAGAGCCATCACGCCTATCTCGGCGGGCTGCTCGAGCACACGGTCGCGGTCGCCACCACCTGCGCATCGGCCGCCGGTGTCTACGCCGGAGTCGACAGGGACCTGCTGCTGTCGGCCGCCTTGCTTCACGACGTTGGCAGGATCGATGAACTCACCTGCGACACCGCGATCGGGCTGACCGACGCCGGGCGGCTGCTCGGACACTCGGTTCTCGGCGCGCAGCGAGTCAGGGAGCTTGGCGGCAGGGCGCGCGTCGACGCGGGCACGCTCGCTCGACTCGAGCACGCGATCCTGGCGCATCACGCCGGGGCACAGGCGGGCATTTCGCTGAGGCCCGCGACCATCGAAGCCATCGTGCTTCGAAACGCCGATGCTCTCGATGCTGACGCGGCGAGCTTCGCTTTGGCCACCGCCGGCACGCTCGCTGTCGACGAGGCATGGACCGGCGCCGGGAACGTCTTTGAACGCCCTCTCTACGCCCCGAGCGCGCAGTCCGGGGCCGAGGGTACTGAAGCAGGAGAGCGCGAGGCCTCGTATCTCAAGACGGCCTGACGTCCTCTAACGCTGTCGGGACGGGTATGCTCTAAAATCACGACGGCGCACCTGGCGCCACGGAACGGATAGGTATCGAGAGGACCACGCCATGTCAGAACTTCCGCAGGTCGAGATCGGCGTCTTCGGCGGGAGCGGTTTCTACGAGCTGCTCGACAACCCGAAGGAGTACCGCGTCAGCACGCCGTTTGGCGCACCGTCGTCGCCGGTGATGGTGGGTGAGATCGGCGGTCGCACCGTCGCGTTCCTCCCTCGCCACGGCAAGGAGCACACGCTTCCGCCGCACATGATCAACTACCGCGCCAACGTCTGGGCGATGAAGGAGCTGGGCGTCAGCCGCATCATCGGACCCAACGCGTGCGGCTCGCTGCAAAAGGATGTCGAGCCCGGCCACTTCGTGATCTGCGATCAGTTCGTGGATCGCACCTGGGGCCGCAAGGACACCTTCTACGATGGACCCGTCACGACCCACGTTTCCTCGGCTGACCCCTACTGCCCGACCATGAGGCAGGTCGCGGTGGACACCGCCGCGGGACTTGGTATCACCGCACACCCGACCGGCACGGTCGTCGTGATCCAGGGCCCCCGATTCTCGACTCGCTCAGAGTCGAAGTGGTTTGCTTCGCAGGGTTGGGAGGTCATCAACATGACCCAGTACCCCGAGTGCTATCTCGCACGCGAACTCGAGATCTGCTACTGCAACATCTCGCTTATCACCGACCATGACGCCGGCGCCGAGGGTGCCGAGCCGGTGACCAACGACGAAGTGGTTCGCGTCTTCAACGAGAACAATCAGAAGGTCAAGGACCTGCTTTACGCGATGATTCCCGCGCTGCCCGAGGAGCGCTCGTGCCTGTGCGCGACCGCCCTTGAGGGAGCGGCGTTCTAGCCACCACTCGCCCGGAACGGGACCCCTCGCACGAGGGGTCCCGAGGGGAGCCGCCTGTGTTCGACGTCCCAGCCATCCGGGTCGGCCGCATCTTCGGCATACCGTTCGAGATCAATCTGACGTGGCTGATCATCTTCGGGCTCGTCGCGTTCTCGCTCGGTGGGAGCTACTTCCCGTCGATTCCCGCAGCCTCCCTCTCTCCGGCGTGGTTCTCCTACGTCGTCGGCGCGGTGACGGCGCTGCTGTTCTTCGCGTCGATCGTCGCGCACGAACTCTCGCACTCTCTGGTGGCGCGCGCTGAAGGTGGGCACGTCGAGAAGATCACGCTGTTCATCTTCGGCGGCGTTGCGCAGATCGACGAGGAGCCAAAGAGCGCCGGTCGCGAATTTCTGATGGCTGCGGCAGGGCCGGGGATGAGTCTGATCCTCTCAGCGCTGGGCTTCCTGGCGTTCTCAGTCGCGTATTCACAGGGCGCGCCGTGGTGGGTGTGGGCGCCGCTGGAGTACCTGTCGGCTATCAATCTCGCCGTAGCCGTCTTCAACATGCTTCCCGGATTTCCGCTCGATGGCGGTCGTGTGCTGCGCTCGATACTGTGGGGCGTCACGGGCGACCTGCTCAAGGCCACCAAGTGGGCGGCTCGCTCCGGTCAGCTCATCGGGTGGGTTATGGTCGCCTCCGCGGTCCTGGGCGTCCTCAATGGCCGCGTCGACCTCATCTGGTTCGGGCTCATCGGTTGGTTCGTCGCATCACTGGCGGGTCAGGCGTACCGGCAGCAGGTGATCACGTCCGCCACTGACGGCGTGGCCGTCTCGGCGATCATGAGCGCCACGCCGGAGTTCGTGAGCGGAGACAAGACGCTTGAGCAGCTCGCGCACGACCACTTTCTCGGCGGGCGGCACAGCCGGTACCCGGTTCTTCACGAGGGCGCCATCATCGGCCTGGTTACACTGCCGGACCTCAAGGCGGTGTCGCGCGAGGACTGGCCGTACGTGCGCACGGTCGACATAACCAATCGGGACCTGGCTGCTCTCGTGGTCCAGTCCACCGACCCCGTGTCGTCGCTCCTGCCCAAGCTCGCCGGCGACAAGCCGGGGGCGCTGTTGGTCGTGGGGGAGGGTCGGCTCGTCGGTGTGGTCACTCGCTCAGACGTTCTGCACCTGATTCAGGACGGCGTTTAGCCGAGTCGGCACTCCGTTGCTTGTGCGGGTTTGTAACACTTGTTACGATATTCGGGTATGTTTCACCGAATCGTCCGGCAACGGTTCGAGGAAATCGTGACCATAGAGAACAGTGCACCACGCATACCGCAGGGCGTCATCGAGAGACTCCCAAACTATCTCAACGTCCTGCTTCACCTTCGGGGTGAGGGCTTCCAGACGGTGTCCTCCGCGCAGCTCTCCGAGCTGTCTGAGGTCAACGCCGCCCAGATTCGTCGCGACCTCGCGTACTTCGGCCAGTTCGGCAAGCGCGGTGTCGGATACGACATCAGCCTGCTGGTCGATCACATTCAGCGCATTCTCGGCTCGGATCACGTACATCGCCTGGCGATCGTCGGCGCGGGCAACCTCGGATCGGCCATCGCCGCCTACGACGGGCTCAAGGCGCGGGGATTCATCGTCGCCGCGCTGTTCGACAACGAGCGCTCACGTATCGGCCAGCGCATCGGTGACCTCATCGTTCGCGACGTCGCCGAGCTGAACCGAGTGGTCAGCGAGCAGGGCATCAAGTTCGGCGTGATCGCTGTTCCGCCGGATGCCGCTCAGGTGGCAGCGGATATGCTGGTGAATGCGGGAATCATGGTGATTCTCAACTATTCGCCGTCTTTCGTCTCGGTGCCTGACAGCGTCACGCTCCACAACACCGATCCGGTGCGTGAACTATTGCACACGCTCTACTATCTCTCTCGCGCCGAAGGCGTGGCAGAGGCAATCCCACAGGTGGTACGCTAGCGCGCGGCGTCCCCACAGTCGGCGATGGCCGGCTGAGACAATCGGAGGTAGGAGTATGTTCGGACGACCTGGTGGCTGGGAACTCATTCTGATTCTTGTCGTCATCCTCATCCTCTTCGGCCCCAAGCAGTTGCCGAAGCTCGGGAAGATGTTCGGTTCGACGATGAGGTCCATCCGTGAGGGTGCCGAGGGCAAGCTCGAAGATGGTGAAGAGGGCGACGAGGCCTCGACCACCAAGGCTGCCGCTCCTTCCGAGGAAGACTCCAAGGTCTAACACACGTCGCGGCACCATCGACGCGCCGCACGCTCGGACGGCCCTCGGGTTGCCATGTCGGTCCGTTCGGCTATACTCTCGTGGACATTTCAGCGGGCTGCCCCTCACCGGGCAGCCTGCGTGTTACCGGCAGGCTCGCGCCGGCAGTGTGGCGGGCAAAAGACAGGAGCCAGGAGTATGCACAAGGAAATCGCCCTCACCCCTGAGGGGCAGGCCAAGCTGGAAGCCGAGCTTGAGCATCTGGAAACCGTTCGCCGCCGAGAGGTCGGGGAGCGGATCAAGGAGGCCAAGGAGTTCGGCGACATCTCCGAGAACTCCGAGTACGACGACGCCAAGAACGAGCAGGCGTGGGTCGAGAGCCGCATCATCGAGGTCAACCAGATCCTCGCGCATGCGACGATCATCGATGCTCCCAAGTCGAGCACCAAGGTGACGCTGGGCAGCAAGGTCGAGATCAAGGACGCCGAGACGGGCGACACGCACGTCTACCAGGTCGTTGGTTCCGCCGAGGCCGACCCGACGCACGACAAGATCAGCAACGAGTCCCCGGTCGGTCAGGCGATCATGGGCCACAAGAAGGGGGACACCGTTAAGGTGACCACCCCGCGTGGTTCAATCATCGAGTACGCGATCCTCTCGATCAAGCGCTGATCATGACCGACGAGTCGACCGTCTCCTCCGTACCCGAGGACGATCCGTTCGCGGTACGCCGCGCCAAGCTCGACGCGCTTCGCGAGTCGGGCGCCGAGCCGTTCGTCAACGGCTTCGAGTTCACCCATCGGGCCGCCGACATCCTCGATGCCTTCGGCGCGCTCGAACCGGGAGACGAGACGGATACGGTCGTCACGATCGCCGGTCGCCTGGTCGCCAAGCGCGACCAGGGCAAGGTCGCGTTCCTCGTCCTGCGCGACGCCACCGGCGAAATGCAGGTCTTCTGCCGCATCAACCTGCTCGGCGAGGACGCGTTCGCCGCGGCGACCGACCTCGACCTCGGCGACTGGGTCGGAGCGACCGGGACGGTGCTTCGCACCAGACGCGGCGAGATATCTATCTCTCCGACCGAGGTCACGCTGCTCTCGAAGTCGCTCAGGCCGCTTCCCGAGAAGTACCACGGCCTCTCGGACACCGAGACCCGCTACCGCCAGCGCTACGTCGACCTCATCGCCAATCCCGAGGTCCGCAGCGTGTTCGAGACCCGCTTCAGGGTCGTCTCTGCGATTCGCCGTTACATGGACTCGCAGGGATACCTTGAGGTCGAGACTCCGATGCTCCAGCCGATTCCGGGCGGTGCGACGGCTCGTCCGTTCATCACCCATCACAACGCGCTCGACATGCCGTTGTACCTGCGAATCGCACCCGAGCTCTACCTCAAGAGGCTTCTCGTCGGCGGCTTCGAGCGCGTGTATGAAATCAATCGCTCCTTCCGCAACGAGGGCATGTCACCTCGCCACAACCCCGAGTTCACGATGCTCGAGGCGTATCAGGCATACGGCAACATGCAGAGCATGATGGACCTCACTGAGGGCATCATCACCTCGGCGGCAAGCGACGTCCTCGGAACCGTCGAGGTCGAGTATCAGGGCCAGGCGGTCTCGCTTGCTTCGCCGTGGCGACGCGCGACGATGGCAGAGCTCACAAGCGCTGCCGCCGGCGTCGAGGTCAGCGTTCACACCCCCGTCGACGAGCTGCACGCGCTGTGCGAGAAGCACGAGGTCTCTGTCGACAAGTCGTGGGGCCCCGGCAAGCTTCTGACCGAGCTCTTTGAGAAGCTCGTCGAGCACACGCTGATCGAGCCCACGTTCGTCACCATGTACCCCGCCGAGACCTCACCGCTCGCTCGCCGCAACGACGAGGATCCCGAGCTCACGGACCGTTTCGAGCTCATCATCACCGGACGCGAGTTTGCCAACGCGTTCTCCGAGCTCGTCGACCCCGTTGACCAGCGTGCGCGGTTCGACGCGCAGGCGGCGGCCAAGGATGCCGGCGACGTCGAGGCGATGTGGGTCGACGAGGACTACCTCCGCGCGCAGGAATACGGCATGCCTCCCGCTGGCGGTCTCGGCATCGGCATCGACCGCCTGGTCATGCTGCTCACGGATCAGCCGTCCATCCGAGACGTGCTGCTCTTCCCGCACATGCGCCCGGAGGCCTAGGCGCGTCTCGCAGCCCAGATGTGAGTGAGGTTGACTCACATCTCGTGGCACCTCACTTGCTTTGATCCAGTCACTCGACGCCCGCTGTCAGAGGCAGCGGGTATACTCGACGAAGGCAGCAATCGGCTCCCGGAAGCCGTCCATCTGCAAGGGGTGCACTCCATGTTCGAACGATTCACAGAGAAAGCGCGCAGGGTTGTCGTCTACGCCCAGGAAGAAGCGCGCATGCTCAACCAGAACTACATCGGGACCGAGCACCTGCTGCTCGGCCTCATTCGCGAGCAGGACGGCATCGCCGCCAAGGCGCTCGAGTCGCTCAACATCTCGCTCGAAGACGTCCATGCTCAGGTCGAAGACCTCATCGGCCGAGGAACCTTCGTGCCCACGGGCCACATCCCGTTCACGCCGCGCGCGAAGAAGGTCCTTGAGCTCTCTCTCCGAGAAGCCCTTCAGCTCGGGCACAACTACATCGGCACCGAGCACATCCTTCTCGGCCTCATCCGCGAAGGGGAGGGCGTCGCAGCTCAGGTACTGCTCAACCTCGGCGCCGACCTGGACAAGGTGCGCTCGGCCGTCATCCAGTTGCTCTCCGGCCACTACGGCAAGCAGCCGGAGCCGGGCGAGGAGCGCCGCGGACAGGGCAGCGGTGGGCAGTCGATGCTCGACGAGTTCGGCCGCAACCTGACTCGTCAGGCCCGCGACGGCAAGCTCGACCCGGTCATCGGGCGCAGCAACGAGATCGAGCGCGTGATGCAGATCCTGTCGCGCCGCACCAAGAACAACCCCGTGCTCATCGGCGAGCCGGGTGTCGGCAAGACCGCCGTCGCCGAGGGTCTCGCTCAGCGCATCGCCTCGGACGAAGTGCCCGAGACCATCAAGGACAAGCAGCTCTACACGCTGGACCTCGCTGCGCTCGTCGCGGGTTCGAAGTACCGCGGTGAGTTCGAGGACCGGCTCAAAAAGGTCATGAAAGAGATCCGCGAGCGTGGCGACATCATCCTGTTCGTCGACGAGATGCACACGCTCGTCGGAGCAGGAGCCGCTGAGGGTGCGATCGATGCCGCGAGCATCATCAAGCCCGCGCTCGCCCGCGGTGAGCTGCAGACCATCGGCGCGACAACCCTGGACGAGTACCGCAAGTACGTCGAGAAGGATCCCGCGCTCGAGCGCCGCTTCCAGCCGATCCAGGTCGGGGAGCCCTCGGTCGAGGAGACGATCCAGATCCTCAAGGGGCTGCGCGACCGGTACGAGGCGCATCACCGCGTCACGATCACCGACGGAGCCATTGACGCCGCAGCAACGCTCGCGGACCGCTATATCTCGGACCGGTTCCTCCCCGACAAGGCGATCGACCTGGTCGACGAGGCCGGCGCGAAGATGCGTATCCAGATGATGACCGCGCCTCCGGGCGTCAAGGAGGTCGACGACCGCCTGCGTGCCGTGCGCACCGAGAAGGAAGCCGCGATCGAGGCCCAGGAGTTCGAGAAGGCGGCGTCTCTGCGCGACAAAGAGAAGCAGATTCTCGCCGAGAAGCGCACCATGGAAGAGGAGTGGCTCAAGCCTGACGTTCGCCGGGTAGTCGAGGTCACTGAGAAGGAGATCGCCGAGGTCGTGTCGATGTGGACCGGCGTTCCGGTCACCGACCTGACCGAGGAGGAGACCGCCAAGCTCCTGCGCATGGAGAACCAGCTGCACGAGCGCATCGTCGGTCAGGGCGAGGCCGTGACCGCGGTCAGCAAGGCGATCCGCCGCGCCCGTGCCGGCCTCAAGGATCCTCGCCGTCCGGGCGGCTCGTTCATCTTCCTCGGCCCGTCGGGTGTGGGTAAGACCGAGCTCGCCAAGGCGCTCGCCGAGTTCATGTTCGGCAGCGAGGACGCGCTCATCTCCCTCGATATGTCCGAGTACATGGAGAAGCACACCGTCTCGCGTCTGATCGGCTCCCCTCCGGGCTACGTCGGGTTCGACGAGGGCGGGCAGCTCACCGAACTCGTTCGGCGCAGGCCCTACAGCGTCATCCTCTTCGACGAGATCGAGAAGGCGCATCCGGACGTGTTCAACGTCTTGCTGCAGATTCTCGAGGAAGGCCGTCTGACCGACGCCCAGGGTCGCAAGGTCGACTTCAAGAACTCGGTCGTGATCATGACGAGCAACATCGGCGCTCGCGACATCGTCAAGAACACCTCTCTCGGCTTCACGGCGCACGCGGCCGACGGCCTCTCCTACGAGAAGCTCAAGTCCCGCGTCACCGGCGAGCTCAAGTCGGTATTCCGCCCCGAGTTCCTCAACCGTGTCGACGAGGTCATCGTGTTCCACGACCTGTCGAGCGATGAGATCGAGCAGATCGTCGACCTCATGGTCGCCAAGACGCGCGATCAGCTGATGCATCACGGCATGAGCATCACCCTGCAGCCCGAGGCGCGCACACTGCTCGCCAAGGAGGGCTTCGACCCGACGCTCGGCGCCAGGCCGCTTCGCCGCGCGATCCAGCGGCTCATCGAGGACCCGCTCTCCGAGCAGATCCTCGCGGGCCAGTGGCAGGCGGGCGACGTGATCGACGCCTACGTCGGCGAGGAGGGTACGCTTACCTTCCGCAAGGGCGAGGGCGCCGTGGCGGTCAAGGTTAAGCGTCACCCCGAGAACGACGATGCACCCGCAACCGTTCCTGCGCGCCGCACTCGCAAGGGCTCCGGCGCCCAGGGCGCCGGCGGCGCTGCCGGAGCGTAGGCGTGGCAGCCAAGGTCCGGACCGTCTGGCGCTGCCAGCAGTGCGGCGCGAGCGCGCCCCGATGGATCGGCCGGTGCGGCGACTGCGGCGAGTACGGCACGTACGTTGAAGAGATCGAGCAGCCCGGGGCCTCCATGGCCCGGGCTGCCGTCAGTTCTGCCCCTGTGATCTCCCTCGATGCCGCCGGAGCGACCGAGGCGGTACGCGTTCCCACGGGCCTCTCGGAACTCGACCGGGTCCTGGGTGGCGGGCTCGTGCCCGGGTCGCTCGTGCTGCTCGGCGGAGAGCCGGGTATCGGCAAGTCCACGCTCCTGCTTCAGGCGGCCGACTCGCTCGCGCGAGGCGGGCTGAGCGTGCTCTACGTGTGCGGCGAGGAGTCGCCGCAGCAGGTCGGGTTGCGCGCACGTCGTCTGGGCGCGGAGTCTCCGGGTGTCGCGCTGCTGCCCGAGCTCGACATCTCGCTCGTCGAGGCGCGGGTCGCCGAACTCAAGCCCGCGATCCTGATCCTCGACTCCATCCAGACCGCTTTCGACCCGGATCTCGCTGGAGCGCCCGGCAGCGTGGGGCAGGTTCGCGCCTGCACCGCGAGGCTCATGAGGGTCGCCAAGGATCGCGGGGTCACCACCCTCATCGTGGGACACGTCACCAAGGAGGGCGCGATTGCCGGCCCCCGCGTGCTCGAGCACATGGTGGACGCAGTCTTATACTTCGAGGGCGACAGCGATCACGCGTTTCGCATCGTTCGCGCGGTGAAGAACCGATTCGGCTCGGCAAGTGAGATCGGCCTGTTCGAGATGGGGGAGAGCGGGCTCGAGGGCGTCGCATCGCCCTCGTCGGCACTCCTGGCCGAGCGTACGGAGGCGGTTTCAGGCTCAGTCGTCATGGCCGCCATGGAAGGCACGCGCCCGCTTCTCGTCGAGATACAGGCGCTCGTGACGCCGAGCTACCTGCCCACGCCGCGACGCCTGGCTACCGGCATAGACGTCAGCAGGCTCCAGCAGGTCATCGCGGTGCTCGAGCGCAGGGCGGGCGTGTCGTTCTCCGGGCTCGACGTCCACGTCTCGGTCGCAGGAGGCCTGCGCATCTCGGAGCCGGCCGTCGATCTCCCGCTTGCGATCGCGCTTGCATCGGCGCGCTCCGACCGGTCCGTTCCGCTCGAAGTCGCCGCCTTCGGCGAACTCGGTCTGACCGGGCACGTGAGGCCTGTCGGTCAGGCGCAGGCCCGGCTGAAGGAGGCGGCGCGCCTCGGCTTCACGACGGTGTGCGCGTCGGCTTCAGGTTCGTCGCTGCCCGAAGGACTGCACCTCACGCGCAGCGCGACGATCTCGGAGGTTCTCGCCGGCTTCTGACCGTGTGCCGCCTCGTCGTCGATTCACTGTCAGTGCGGTCGGGTACGCTATCTGGCAGAATCTGAATTACGAGACTGGAAGGGGCAGTAGGTGGTCGAACCGCGCAAGATGAAAGAGGTCATGGCGGCCGAACTGCGGAAAGTCGCCCCGGGGACGCAGCTTCGTGAGGCCCTCGATATGTTGATCTCGGCGCACAGCGGCGCGCTGATCGCCATGGGCGACCTCGACGCGCTCGAGTCTCTGTCCAACGGGGGCTTCAAGATCGACATGCCGTTCACTCCGCAGCGCCTGTTCGAGCTCTCGAAGATGGACGGCGCAATCGTGCTCAACGCCGACTGCACCCACATACTGAGGGCCAACGTCCACCTGGTCCCGGACCCGTCGCTCCCCACGTCAGAGACCGGCATGCGCCACCGCGCGGCCGAGCGAACGAGCCGCCAGACGGATTCGCTCGTGTTGGCGATCTCGCAGCGCCGCAACGTCGTCAACCTCTACCGCAGCGGGCATCGCTTCACGCTCGAGGACATCGAGGTGCTGCTCGCCAAGGCGAACCAAGCGATCTCGACGCTCCAGAACTACCGGCACCGCCTCGACGAGATGCTCGAGCGCCTCACGCTGCTCGAGTTCGAGGATCTCGTGACGCTCGGCGACCTCACTGAGGTCATCGGCCGCTTCGAGATGCTGCGTCGCGTCGCCCGGGAGGTCAACCGCTACACACTGCAGCTCGGCACCGAGGGTCGGCTCGTGCGGATGCAATCCGAGGAGCTCACGGCCGGTGTCAGCGAGGCATACATCCTGGTGCTGCGCGACTACGCCGACCAGCCCGTGGCACGCAGGGCCGCGGTGGTTCGCGACAAGCTCTCAGACCTCACCGCCGAGCGACTGCTCGAGCCCGAGGTCGTAGGTCACACACTCGGACTCACCACCTTCGAGCACGCCGAGCAGCACCTGCGTCCCCGGGGGTACCGGGCGCTCGCTCAGGTGCCGGCGCTCCCCGGCAGCGTCGTCGGGCGTATTGTCGAGCGCTTCGGCTCGCTCACGGACATGCTCCGCGCGACGGTCGAGGACCTCGATGCTGTTGACGGTGTCGGGGAGAGGCGAGCCAAGGCGATCACCACAGGACTCGCGCGCATAAGGGCTCACGTAGCCGTGTAGGAGCCGTGCTTCGCGGCTGATGGAGCGGCGGGGCTGGTGCGTGTTACCATCCGGGCATATCGGCAAGGGCATCCGATCCAAGGAGGTGAGGGCTCGGCGGGTTCGTAGAACCGCCTTCGCCACACTCATGATCACAGCGATTACCCGCTTCGTGCTTACTGCGACGGGGTTGCTGGGCGGCATGGTTGTGACTCAGGTCGTCGACTGGCAAGCGGAACTCGGTCTGTCTCCCTCATACGTCATCTTCGTTTTCGTTATCCTCGGAGGCTCGATCGGGTTCGTGCTTGGCGGCATCGTCGGCAGAGAGCTCACCACGGCTTGGAACCGCGTCGAAGCCCGCATCTCGGAGCTGTCGGGCGCTGACGTAATCCTCGCAACCGTCGGCCTGGTGATCGGTCTGCTGGTCGCGTTCCTCGCGATGCAGCCGCTCCGTCTCCTCGACCCACCGTGGCTTGCGATCTCCGCCTCGGTTCTGGTGTCGGTTACCGCCGCCTACCTGGGCGTGGGCATTGCCATGACCCGCCGTCGCGAGCTCGTCTCGATGTTCCCCGCTCTCGCGAGTGCCGTGGACCTGCCGGGCTCCCAGCGCGACGTCGTGCTCGACACGAGCGCCATCATCGACGGCAGATTCGTGGAGCTCAGCCGTCTGGGGTTCCTGTCGGGGCGCGTGCGCGTTCCCCGATTCGTGCTCGGAGAGCTGCAGACGCTCGCGGATTCATCCGACGACACGCGTCGTGCCCGGGGTCGCCGGGGACTCGACCTCCTCTCGACGCTGCCCGAAGGCCGCGCAGTCGACGTTTTCGAGATCGACTACCCGGACCTGGCGGCGGTCGACGACAAGCTGATGCGCCTCGGCGCCGATGCGGGCGCGGCGATCGTCACCGTCGACTACAACCTCAGCAAGGTCGCGCGGGTTCGAGGGCTCGAGGTGCTGAACCTGAATGAGGCCGCGGGTGCGCTCCGGCCGACCTTCCTCCCTGGAGACGTGATCCCGCTCAGGATCGCGAAGTCGGGCAAGGAGGCCGGGCAGGGGGTCGGCTACCTCGAGGACGGCACGATGGTGGTTGTCGTCGACGGCAAGGACCTGATCGGCAGGGAGTCGCTGGTCGAGGTGACGTCCGTACTCCAGACCTCGGCGGGCCGCATGATCTTCGCGAAGCCCGGCGACGTCGTGTCCGAGGAGGACGATCGGTGAGTCGGAGCGGGGTGGCGGCTGTCATCGTCGCCGGCGGGACCGGGCAGAGGTTCGGTCACGCGGGCGGAAAGCAGCTCGCCGCCATCGCAGGGCGACCCGTGCTCGCGTGGACTCTCCTCGCGTTCGACGAGGTGGCATCCATCGACGAGCTTGTGGTCGTCTGTCACCCCGAGCGTATCGCTGAGTATCGCGAGTCGGCCATCGCACCCCTCGGGCTCACAAAACCGGTCAAGATAGTGGCTGGTGGGGATACCCGCCAGGAGTCCGTGGCAGCGGGGCTCGCGGAACTCAGTGACGGAGTCGGGCTCGTCGCGGTGCACGACGGTGCGCGTCCCCTCGTCACGCCTGCGACCATCGCGGACGCGATCCGCATGGCGGTTGAAAGCGGGGCCGACGGCGTCGTCGTGGGTCACCCGTCGGTCGATACGCTCAAAGTCGTCGAGGTCGGCCGCGTGGTGGAGACGCCCTCTCGCGATCGGTTCTGGGCGGTGCAGACCCCGCAGGTGTTCAGGCGCGATGTGCTTGAGGCCGCCCACGCGACGGCGCGCAGCGCGGGATTCACGGGCACGGACGACGCGTCCCTCGTCGAGCGCGCGGGCGGTACGGTGCTGATGTTCGAAGGCCCGCGCGACAACATCAAGATAACCACGCCCGAGGATGTCGCCTTTGCCGAGGCGGTTCTCGCGCAGCGAGGGGAGCGGTCGTGAGAATCGGTATCGGCTACGACGTGCACGCTTTTGCCGAGGGGCGACGCCTCGTGCTCGGCGGCGTTGAGATCGCGTTCGACCGCGGCCTGGCCGGGCACTCGGACGCCGACGTGCTCGCGCACGCGATCGCCGATGCGGTGCTTGGCGCGCTTCGCGAAGGTGACATCGGAAAGCTGTTCCCGGATGACGACCCGGCGTTCAAAGACGCCGACTCGCTCGTGCTGCTGGCGCGGGTCGCCGAGCTGGCGCGTGAGCGCGGGTGGGCGATCGTGGACGTCGACAGCGTGCTCGTGCTCGAACTCCCCAAGATCTCCCCGCATCGGGAGGCGATGCGCGTGAACCTCGCGCGCGCACTCGGCGTCGCCGTCGAGGCCGTGGGCGTCAAGGCGACCACCACGGAGGGTCTGGGTTTCGCCGGTCGCCGGGAAGGCGTCGCGGCACAGGCCGTCGTGCTGCTGGAGCGCGCGTAGCACCCCATTGCTCCTGCTAGACTGTGTGCACGCGGCTCAAGCCGCGCAACCCCTACGGGAGCCCTCACGCGATGTTCGACCGGATCCGAACAGACATACAGTCAGTCAAGGAGCGCGATCCCGCTGCGTCCTCGGCTTTCGGCGTGCTGCTCAACTATCCGGGTATCCACGCGCTGTGGGCGCACCGGGTGAATCACTGGCTCTGGGGGCACGGACTGCGGGGCTTCGCGCGGTTCTGCTCGCAGGTCGCGCGATTCTTCACGGGCATCGAGATCCACCCCGGCGCCACCATTGGCGAGAGGTTCTTCATCGATCACGGCATGGGTGTGGTCATCGGCGAGACGACCATCATCGGCAACGATGTCACGTTGTATCAGGGTGTGACGCTCGGAGGCACGGGTAAAGAGACCGGCAAGCGCCACCCCACGCTCGAGGACTGCGTGGTCGTCGGCGTGGGTGCCGCGGTACTCGGCAACATCGTCGTCGGGCGCGGCAGCAAGGTCGGCGGCGGTGCGGTCGTGATCGACGACGTGCCGCCCAACAGCACGGTCGTGGGCATCCCCGGCCGGGTCGTGGTTCGTTCGGGTGAGCGCGTCGACGCGATCGACCTTCACCACGAGGACCTGCCCGACCCCGTAGTCGAGATGTTCCGGTGCCTCACGCGCCGCGTCGATCGCGTCGAGCGCAGGCTCGCGCGCGACGAGGGGCTGGCCGACGAGCGTTCTGAGCCGCCGTTCACCGCGGGCGACACGCACGATGACTCGGCCGAGCAGGGCGTCGAGTTCAAGCACGACGGTTGGACCTGGGAGATCTAGCGCGCGACGCGCGCTCAAGCGAGCGAGGGAGAACCATGCGCGTCTACAACACTCTGACCCGTTCCAAGGAGGATTTCGTCCCCCGTGAGCCGGGCAAGGTGTCGATGTATGTCTGCGGCCCGACCGTCTACAACCACATCCACATCGGCAATGCGCGGACGTTCTTGTCGTTCGACGTCATCCGCCGCTACCTGGAATGGAAGGGCTTCAACGTCCGATACATCCAGAACGTGACCGACGTGGACGACAAGATCATCAACCGCGCCAACGAAGAGGGCCGCCCTGCAGCCGAGGTCGCCGCGGATTACACGGTGGCGTTCATCGACGCAATGCGGCGTCTGGGTGTGCAGGATCCCACCGTCCGCCCCAAGGCCACCGAGACGATCCCTCAGATGATCGGCATGATCGAGCGCCTCATCGACCGCGGGCACGCCTACGCGGTCGACGGAGACGTGTACTTCTCGGTACGCAGCTTCCCTGATTACGGCAAGCTCTCGGGCCGCGACATCGACGAGATGCACTCCGGTGCGCGCGTCGAGGTCGACGAGCGTAAGGGCGACCCCCTCGACTTCGCGCTGTGGAAGTCGGCCAAGCCGGGCGAGCCGCACTGGCCGAGCCCGTGGGGAGACGGTCGTCCCGGCTGGCACATCGAGTGCTCGGTCATGTCCGAGGAGGAACTGGGCCTGCCGTTCGACATCCATGGCGGCGGCGCGGACCTCACCTTCCCGCACCACGAGAACGAACTCGCCCAGTCCGAGGCTGCGACCGGCACGAAGTTCGTCAGCTACTGGCTCCACGGCGGCATGCTTCAGGTCAACGCCGAGAAGATGAGCAAGTCGCTCGGCAACTTCCTGCTGCTCAAGGACGTGCTCGAGCGCTACGACCCGTCGGTCATCCGACTTCTCATGCTGCAGACCCATTACCGCAGCCCGCTCGACTTCTCGGACTCCCGTCTCGACGAGACCACGCACGCGTTCGATCGCCTCTCGAACCTGGTGCGCAACCTGCGCTGGGCCCGTGACCTCTCGGCATGCGGCCTGGGAGCCCCTGCTGAGGCGTGCTCCTCGCTCGAGGTGCACGTGGTGGCCGCCCGCCAGAAGTTCGAAGCCGAGATGGACGACGACTTCAACACCGCCGGCGCGCTGGCCTCGGTCTTCGAGCTGGCCAAGGCGGCCAACGTGTTTCTCGCCGACTACCAGGTCGACTTGTGCAGCGCAGACAAAGAGCAGCTCCTCCAGGCCGAGGAGACCGTCGTCGAACTGCTCGGCGTGCTGGGCATCGAGGTTCACGAGCCGCAGACCTGCTGCTATCCGCTCGAGGTGTGCGGTCTTGCGCGCGACCTCGCCGGCTATGCGGGCGACGACCCGGAGGCGGCGGTCGACGCGCTGTTGGCCGCGCGGGCTGCGGCACGCACCACAAAGAACTGGGCGGCGGCTGACGCCGTTCGAGACGGACTCGCAGCTCTCGGCTTCAGCGTCGAGGACACCCCTCAGGGTGCCCGCGTCAGCTACGAGGGCTAGCCGGTGGCCACTACCACCATCGAGGGCCGCAATGCCGTGATCGAGGCTCTCCGGGCCGAGGTGCCGCTCTCGCGCATCACGGTGGCCGAGGGAACCAAGCCCGACCGCTCACTCGACGAGATCACGAGGCTCGCCAACAGGGCCGGCGTCGAAGTCGTCTTGGCACCGCGCCGCGTACTCGACGCCGCCAGCGAGCGTGGCAACCACCAGGGCGTCATCGCCCAGGCGCGACCGTTCAAGTACACGCCGATCGAGAAGGTGCTGGCAGCCGTGGCCGACCGGCCGCGCGCGCTCATCATCGCGCTCGATCACGTGACGGACCCGCACAACTTCGGCGCCGTCGCCAGGACCGCCGAGGTGGTCGGAGCGGCCGCTGTGCTCGTCACCAAGAAGCGAAGTGCGCCTGTCACGGCCGCGGCATACAAAGCCTCCGCCGGCGCGCTCGCGCACGTGCCTGTGATACAGGAACCCAACCTTGTTCGGGCGATCGAACAGTTCAAAGAGGTCGGGTTCTGGGTGGCCGGCGCATCCGAGCAGGCGAGCCAGACGGTGTGGCAGGCGCCGCTCGAAGGCAAGATCGTCCTCGTCATGGGATCCGAGGGAGAGGGCCTGGCCCGGCTCACCAAGGAGAACTGCGACTTTCTGGTTGGCTTGCCGCAGGCCGGCAGGGTCGGCTCGCTCAACGTGGCGCAGGCGACCACTGCCATCGCTTACGAGTGGCTGCGGCGCTCGGAGGTCGACGCGGGGTGAAGGTGCTGCTCGTCGACGGGTATAACGTCATCCGCGCGACACCGCCCTACCGCGACCTCGCCGTCGACGACCTCGACGCCGCCCGCACGGCGCTCATCTCCGACGTCGCGGCGTATGCGATGTCGGAGTGGCGCGCAACCGTGGTGTTCGACGGCGGTGGCAACATCCATTCCGACGGCCGGGGCCACGACGTGGCGGGCATCACGGTCATCTTCTCTCCCTACGGCGTTGAGGCCGACACCGTCGTCGAGTCCATGGCTCGGGCGGCGCGCGACAGGGGCGACCGCGTCGAAGTGGTCACCAGCGACGCTCAGACACAGTGGGCGGTTCTCGGCGGATCGGTCGCACGACGTTCCTCGGCGGAGTTCTCGGCGGAACTGCGAGGCGGGGAGAGCGAGTGGCGCGAGCACTCGCCGTCCGGCGAGCGTCGGTCGCGCGTCGAGGACCGGATCGACCCTGTCGTTCGCGAGCAGCTCGCCCGCTGGGCACGCGGCGAATCCTGAGTCGTTCCCGCGGTCGGCGGCGCTCATTCCAAGGGATGAGCCAGGTTCATTCCGCTTAACCTTGACTAAGTATGGGCACAGACTTAGCGTCGAGTCAGACGTTCACAAGCCCGCAAGCGCGCTGCTCGGCAGTGCGGTCCTTCCCCCCTCAAGGACATACGGGCTCTAGGAGGGGGTGTGTCAGTGAACGACAGTCACGTCGCAACGGTGCATCGGAACAGGGTGGAGCACCGGGCCGACATCGTACTCGTGCAGGCCGCTCGTGAGGGCGACCAGGCCGCGAGTTGTGAACTCGTTCGCCGGTATCGCTCCCTCATCCGCTACAAGGCCCGGTCCTACTTCCTCGCCGGCGCGGATCGAGACGACGTCATCCAAGAGGGCATGATCGGCCTGTTCAAGGCGGTCCGGGATTACGATGCGGGCCGGCAGGCGAGTTTCAGGTCGTTCGCAGAGCTGTGTGTGACGCGACAGATGATCACTGCAGTCAAGTCGGCGACACGCCACAAGCATTCGCCGCTCAACGGCTACGTGTCGCTCAGTCGTCCGGCGAGCATGGATGAGGAGGGGGAGCGCATCCTCTCCGACATCCTCGCCGCGCGAGACATCTGCGACCCCGCCGAGATCGTCATCGGCGCATGGGAGACCAACTTCATCAGAGACGGCGTCGTCGACGCGCTCTCGCAGTTCGAGACCGACGTCTTGCGGCTCTACACACAGGGGCAGTCTTACCAGGACATCGCCGAGAAGCTGGGCCGGCACACCAAGGCGGTCGACAACGCCTTGCAGCGGGTCAAGCGCAAGCTCGAGACACAGGTGCAGCGCTGCCACGCCTGCTGATTTCCGTGTGGAAACGGAGGCTCGCTTCTTCTACACTGGTGCCTCCGCGCTGGCGTAGCTCAATGGCAGAGCAACTGATTTGTAATCAGTAGGTTGCAGGTTCAACTCCTGTCGCCAGCTCCAGTGATGAAGAAAGCCCCGGGGGCATGTGCCTCCGGGGCTTCGTTTCTTCATTCGACGTCAGTCAGACGAGTCAGTGCGGGTGCGCGGGTCGACCGGTTCCTGGTCATCGGCCCACAGGATCTCGAGCACCTCGACGGGGGCGGCGATGTTCTTGAGTTCAAACGACCCGTGAGAGTGGGTCGGCGCCACGCCTTGAGCATTCGCAGCGACCGTCGCAGAGACGAACGCCTGACCGCCGTCCGCGAGGTTCATCACTCGCGCCGCCAGGTTCAGCGCCGCGCCGATGAACGGGCGGCCGCCCTTGTCCAAGACGACCTCTCCGTCAGCGATGCCGATACGGACAGCCATCTCCCGCTCGGACGGGTGGTTCGCGTTGTAGTCGGAGAGCGTGCGCTGCATCTCGGCTGCGGCCAGGACCGCCTGCCGCGGCGTCGTGAACGCGGCCACGAGCCCGTCGCCGCCGGTGGACTTGCCGTGCCCCCCGTTGCGCTCGACGACCGGCAGCAGCAGATCGCGGTGGCGCTGGATGGCTTTCGCGGTCAGGACACTCCCGTCCTCCTCGGTCATCCGAGAGAAGGACTTCATGTCCGTGAGCATCACGACGCGCTGAGTGGTGTGCTGCGAGGCCAGCCGTTCCTCGGCTGTCGAGATGAGGCGGAGAAGCTCGTCGACGTCGGCGTCTTCCGAGGCCATGCTCGAGGGCGAGGGCGCGGGCGCCTGGCGCACCGGGGCGGGAACCACCTCGAGGGGGAACACCTTCTCGGTCACCGCAGCGACCAGAAGCGCGACACCCGCCGAGCCGATGACCGAGATGACGATTGCGGGCCAGTCGGCCTCGAGTCCTGCGATCGACGGGATGATGGCTGCGCCGAGCGCCGGCACCGCGATGCCGGCGACAACGCCGCCCATCTCGATGACCAGGCTCTTGCGCTCGCGGCCGAGTTTGACGACGTAGCCGGTGAGAGCGGCTCCCGCCGCCCACGTGAGCGGCTGCAACAGCATCGCGGACGGGCTGCTCATCTTGGCGACCGCGTCGACGGTTGCGTTGACCGCCGCCGTGTCGAGCTTGCCGAACGACTCGGCGATCCACGCCGCCGAGAAGAGCGACTCGGGGGCCTTCGCGAAGTTCAGGAGCCCCGGCGCAGTGCCACCTGTGATGACGACGCCGATGGTCGAACGGCCGATGAACAGGCCGAGGGCTTCGACGCTCACGGCAGCAATCGCTGCGGCGAGCGCGCCCTCACCGGCGCCCAGAAGGAGTCCGGCGATCGCCACGGCGGCCCATCCCGGTCCAAAGAAGGCGCCCACAACGGCGATTCCCACGATGAAGAACGCCCGCCCACCGTCAGCGCCGAGATAACGAATGCCCACGATGCCGAGGATGAGGAACAGCAACCCGAGTGTGGCGTTCGCGGCCATGATCGGAAGCGAAAGCGCCACGACCGCGGCAAGCACGCCGAGGTCGACGGCGGCCAGCGTGAGTCCGCCGGCGATCAGTGCGAGGAGCGCCGCGCCCCATCCCGGAGCGAAGTGCATCGCCAGCAACGCCGCATAGACCGCGGCCGTGACCGCGGTTGCACGGACCCAGTTCAACAGGGACTCGTTCTTATGGCGTACGCGCTGTGCCACGCCGGGCCTCCTCACCGAGCGCAGGATCTTCGGGGCATATTGTGACGCATCCGCCTACAATATGTGCGTTACACTGTCGCATAGCGGGAACGACCTCATCTCGCCGTGACCGGGGAGGCCTTTGATGGCAAACGAAACATTCTTGGCGCGCGTGCCCATCTTCTCGAACTGCACCGAACCTGAGATCGCCGCGATCGCAGGCGTGGCTCAGGAGAGCCAGTTCGCGCCCGGTCAGATCATCGTGACGCAGGGGACGCCCGGACAGGCGTTCTATCTGATACTCGAAGGCAGAGTGGAGATACTGCGTGACGGGACATCGCTCGGAGCTTTTGGTCCGGGGGACTTCTTCGGAGAGATGTCGTTGCTCGACCAGGCTCCGCGGTCGGCGACCATTCGGGCGATCGACGCCACCACGTGCCTGATGCTCTCCAGTTGGGACTTCAAGAGCCTGCTGGAGCGTCATCCGTCGATCGCGATCAAGTTGTTGGAGGTTCTGAGTCGTCGCCTGCGCGTCGCGGACGAGCGACTCGGACGATAGGGGGAAGGCCGTACATGTTCCTTACGGGGCCGGTGTTGCTGCACGAAGTCGCGCAGCGCATCCTTAAGAGTTGGCTCGTCGCCCAAGGGAGGGTCGACGTCCAGACCACAGAGGGGCGTGATTCCGTCGCAGGGCGCCAGGTGGACCTGGTGCACGCATGGCAGGGATCGCGGAACCGCATCAAGGTCAAGGCCGATCAGTACTTCGGGGTCGACCCCGCCAAGATCAACGATCGCGCTCTCTCGTTCTATCGAGAGGACGCCCACAGCTATGCGTTCGAGGCCGTCTCCAACGCCGCGACGCGCGAGCCCGGCTGGATCTTCGAGTCCATGGCCGACGAGATCTACTATTACTATCTCGCGATCGGCCAGCCCGAGGACGAGGTGCGCGCGCTGCTTTCCGAGCCCGATGAGGTCTTCATGAGCGAGCTCGCCGTCGACCGCGATGAGCTTGTCATCCTGCCGATGGGGGCGACCCGCACCTGGTTCGAGACGAACTACGAGCGCTACACGCCGCGACCGGTGCTTATCGCCGGCGCATCGGCGTGGTACCGTCTGGTTCCGCGGGCCGACATCGAGGGTGCTGTTCAGGGTATCAAGAGAGTCGGACCGGTTCTCAGATCGCTTTCCCGCTGAGACTCGCAGCGGCTCGGTCCTTGATAGGTGTATGATTGGTAGATACGCCCGGCACCGTGTCACTGTTGACACCCGATTGCTCGTTGCACTACTATGCCCCCTGCCTTGCTCAAGGCGCGCAACTTGAAAAGCGTACAGCGGTTCTATTTTTTTGTTCTCGCGCGGGGGTGTGCCCGAGTGGCTAAAGGGGACGGGCTGTAAACCCGTTGGCTATGCCTACGATGGTTCGAATCCATCCGCCCCCACCATCGAGATCATCGGGTGCGTGAAGCCCGTGACGCGGGCCCACATAGCTCAGTCGGCAGAGCACTTCCTTGGTAAGGAAGAGGTCACCGGTTCAAGTCCGGTTGTGGGCTCCATTTGATACACCGCTCGGCGTTCCTCAGGGAGCCGAGCTCACGGCGGTGTAGCTCAGTTGGTTAGAGCACACGGTTCATACCCGTGGCGTCGGTGGTTCGAGTCCACCCACCGCTACCAGGTATCACACGTCGCTCGCGGCGTTGATTCGTAGCAACAAGATGCAGCAAGCATAGGCTGGAAACCAAAAGGCGGCGGAACGAGTCCGTCGGCACAAGTCCCCGAAGGAGGAGACTCATGGCGAAGCAGAAGTTCGAGCGCACTAAGCCGCATGTCAACATCGGCACCATCGGCCACGTTGACCACGGCAAGACCACGCTCACCGCGGCGATCACGAAGCGCCAGGCCGGCAAGGGCTTTGCAGACTTCACGCCGTTCGACCAGATTGACAAGGCTCCGGAAGAGCGCGAGCGCGGCATCACCATCGCTATCGCTCACGTGGAGTACGAGACGGACATCCGTCACTACGCGCACGTTGACTGCCCGGGTCACGCGGACTACGTCAAGAACATGATCACCGGTGCCGCCCAGATGGACGGCGCAATCCTGGTCATCGCCGCGACCGACGGTCCCATGGCCCAGACCCGCGAGCACATCCTGCTCGCCCGTCAGGTCGGCGTTCCCTACATCGTCGTCTTCCTCAACAAGTGCGACATGGTCGACGATCCCGAGCTCATCGAGCTCGTCGAGATGGAAGTTCGCGAGCTCCTCAGCGAGTACGAGTTCCCGGGCGACGACACTCCGATCATCCAGGGTTCGGCCCTCAAGGCCCTCGAGGACGATCCGGCGTGGGTTGGCAAGATCGACGAGCTCATGGATGCCGTCGACTCCTACATCCCGGAGCCTGTTCGTGAGATCGACAAGCCGTTCCTGATGGCCATCGAGGATGTCTTCACCATCACCGGTCGTGGCACCGTCGCCACCGGTCGTGTCGAGCGTGGCGTCGTCCACGTCGGCGACGAGGTCGAGATCATCGGTATCCACGAGGAGACCCGCAAGACGGTCGTCACCGGCGTCGAGATGTTCCGCAAGCTCCTCGACGAGGCGCAGGCCGGCGACAACATCGGTGTTCTGCTGCGCGGCATCGCCCGCACCGACATCGAGCGTGGCCAGGTCCTCTGCAAGCCGGGCTCCGTGACTCCGCACACCGAGTTCATGGGCCAGGTCTACATCCTCACCAAGGAGGAGGGCGGCCGCCACACTCCGTTCTTCGACGGCTATCGTCCCCAGTTCTACTTCCGTACCACCGACGTGACCGGCGTTGCCCACCTTCCTGAGGGCACCGAGATGGTCATGCCGGGCGACAACGTCGTGGTTCGAGGTGAGCTCATCAACCCGATCGCGATGGAGGATGGTCTCCGCTTCGCTATCCGCGAGGGTGGTCGTACCGTCGGCTCCGGCCGCGTCATCGAGATCCTCAAGTAGGACTCGTACTACGCAGCGAAACAGACGGGGCCCGGCTCCTGCCGGGTCCCGTTTCGCCGCCTCTCTGGAGGTGGCACGTTTGATTGACAGTGCAGAAAACCGGGTGCTAGAGTACCCTACCGCGCCCCGCCCCTGTTTCGGCGCGGCCTCGAGGAGGTCCCATGCGAACGCTGGTTACGCTGGCGTGCACCGAGTGCAAGCGCCGCAACTACACCACCAATAAGAACAAGCAGAACAATCCTGAGCGCATTGAGTTCAAGAAGTACTGCAAGTGGTGCAAGACCCACACCGTGCACAAAGAGACGCGCTAGTCGCGTTTCGTGTCACCGTGTAGGCCAGTAGCTCCAATGGTAGAGCGCCGGTCTCCAAAACCGGATGTTGGGGGTTCGAGTCCCTCCTGGCCTGCCAGGAATCTCCCGTCGCGGCCCCGGGCCGCGACGTTTGTTGCGGGTGACGATACCGTCGCCCGGTGGATGGACGGATGAAGAGATGGCGAAGGCAGAGACCGTCGATAGCAAGGTGAAGGCAGCCAAGCCCGCGAAGGCGGGATCAGGCAAGCCGGCCAAGCCCAACGTGTTCGCACGTCTGGCTCAGTATTTCCGAGACGTGCGCAGTGAGATGAAGCGCATCGTCTGGCCGACGCGGCCCGAGGTCGTCAAGGCGTGGGTCGTCGTCGTCGTTACCCTGGCCTTCTTCGTGGCGTTGACCTTCGTGCTCGATAACATCCTCGTGGCAGTAGTCAACAGTATCGCCAGCCTCAAGGTGGGGAGCTAACCAGTGGCTCGCAGGTGGTATGTCATCCACACCTACTCCGGCTATGAGAACAAGGTCCGGACGAACCTGCTGCATCGCATCGACTCGATGGGCATGCAGGAGAAGATCTTCGACGTGAAGATCCCGACCGAGACCGTCACGGACCTCAAGGAGGGCGGCCGCAGGGTCACCTCCGAGAAGAAGGTCTTCCCCGGATACATCCTCGTGCAGATGGAACTCGACGATGAGTCGTGGTACGTCGTGCGCAACACTCCGGGCGTCACCGGTTTCGTCGGCTCGCAGGGCAAGCCTGTCCCGCTGCGCCGCGAAGAATTCAACCGCATCATGAAGCGGACAGAGACCGGCGCGAAGCAGAAGACGACCACCGACTTCGTCGAGGGTATGAACGTGAAGGTGACCTCCGGTCCCTTCGCGGAGTTCGACGGCACCATCGCCGAGGTCAACCTCGACAAGTCGACCGTCAAGGTCATGGTCACGATCTTCGGTCGCGAGACGCCGGTCGAGCTGGGCTTCGACCAGGTGGCGCGCGTCTAAAGAGGGATGCACACGGACTGCCGTGCCCGAGTGGACTCCGGGCGCTTCTCGCGGCAGAGCCGATGCTCATAAAGAACGATAGGGCGGCCATGTGCCGCACGTGAGGACAGGGACGTAACAGAAGATGGCCAAGAAAGTCGTAGGCTTCATCAAGCTGCAGATCCCGGGTGGCCAGGCCAATCCGGCACCGCCGGTCGGCCCCGCGCTCGGTCAGCACCAGGTCAACATCATGCAGTTCTGTCAGGCGTTCAACGCTGCGACTGCCGACAAGAACGGTACCATCCTGCCGGTCGAGATCTCGGTCTACGAGGACCGCAGCTTCGACTTCATCGTCAAGACGCCGCCGGCGGCCGTGCTTCTCAAGCAGCACACCGGTATCGAGAGCGGCTCGGGCGTGCCCAACCGCACCAAGGTCGCGCAGGTCACCCAGGCACAACTCCGCGAGATCGCCGAGCTGAAGATGCCCGACCTGAACGCTAACGACGTTGAGGCCGGCATGCGCATCATCGCCGGCACCGCCCGCTCCATGGGCATCGAGGTTGTCGACTAGTCGACAACCCACATCGGATTCGAGCGCGCACCAGCGCGCTGACGTGGGAGGGCCGGCCAGGCCCGCCAGACCACATGAGGAGGACAAGAAATGGCTAAGCTCGGAAAGAGGGGGCGTGACGCTCACGCCAAGGTCGACAAGACCGCGCTCTACACTCCGCTCCAGGCGATGAAGCTCGCCAAGGAGACGGGCACGGCGAAGTTCGACGAGACCGTCGAGGTTCACTTCCGTCTCGGCGTCGACACCCGCCAGGCGGACCAGCAGGTCCGCGGCTCCGTGTCGCTGCCGCACGGCACCGGCAAAGAGGTCCGCGTGGCCGTCTTCGCCGAGGGCGACAAGGCCCGCGAGGCCGAGGCTGCCGGCGCCGACATCGTCGGCGGCGATGACCTGGTCGCCAAGATCCAGGGTGGCTGGTTCGACTTCGACGCCGCCGTCGCGACTCCCGACCAGATGGCGAAGGTCGGTAAGGTCGGCAAGCTCCTCGGCCCCCGTGGTCTGATGCCGAACCCGAAGCTGGGCACCGTGACCATGAACGTTGCTCAGATCGTCGGCGAGCTCAAGGCCGGTCGTGTCGAGTATCGCGCTGACAAGTACGGTATCGCTCACGTACCGGTCGGCAGGGTCAGCTTCGACGAGAAGGCGCTTGTCGAGAACTATGGCGCTCTGCTCGACGAGGTCCTTCGTGCGAAGCCCTCGTCCTCCAAGGGCAAGTACATCAAGTCGATCACCGTGACCTCCACCATGGGCCCCGGCATCAAGGTGGACTCCACGGTCGTGCGCGGCCTGCTCGAGGGCTAGGACCGCTTAGCCCGTTTGACGCGCGCCTTGACAGCGACGGGCTGGGCGCGCATATTACATCGTCGCTTGACATCACAAAGATCACGTACGATCCGCTGCCGAAGACAGCCGGTGCCTGGGTCCCCCGGGCGTAATGGAACGCAGATCCGCTTTCCGCCTGCCGAGGTGGTCGCACGGATGCGAGAGCATCCAGGAGCAGAAACGCTTCTCGCGGCCTCCGCTGCCTTCTGTTGGCAGTCGGGGGCCGTGTCCGTTTCCGGGTCTTTCCCGACGGCACGGCCCGACCTGACACCCTCACGGGTTCCGGCCGGGTGTGCGTGTTCGGGAAAGGAGGGAAGAATATGCCAACTACAGTCAAAGAGACTCAGGTCGCTGCGATCAAAGACCGCTTCAACGGTGCCGAGGCCATCATCATGGTCGACTACCGTGGTCTGACGGTTAAGGCGATGCAGCAGCTTCGAACCAAGCTTCGGGAGACCGGCAGCGAGGTCAAGGTCTACAAGAACTCGCTGACCGAGATCGCGATTCGCGAGCTTGCGCTTCCGAACATGGATGCGTACCTCGAGGGTCCGACCGCGTTCGTCTTCATTCCTGAAGACGCTGTTGCTCCGGCCAAGGCGCTCACCGCCTTCGCCAAAGAGTTCCCGGCGCTCGAGCTCAAGGGCGGGTACGTCCAGGGTCAGGTCGTTGACGCCGCCGGCGTCAAGGCGATCGCGACGCTGCCGTCTCGCGAGGAGCTTATCGCCAAGCTTCTGGGTACCATGCAGAACCCGATTGTTGGCTTCGCCCGCGTTCTCAACGGACCGGTCGAGGCGTTCGCGCGAACCGTTCAGGCGGTCGCCGATCAGAAGGCTGCCGCATAGCGGCTCTGACAACCACAGGCTTTTCGCGGGGGAGGTCCCCGCGGGACATAGAATGAAGGAGATTGAGAAATGGCTGCTCTTACCAACGAGGAGATCCTCGAGGCTATCAAGGTCAAGCCGGCGCTTGAGCTGGCTGAGCTCGTCACGATGATGGAGGAGACCTTCGGCGTCTCCGCCGCCGCTCCCGTCGCCGTGGCTGCCGCCCCGGCCGCCGGCGAGGCTGCTGCCGTCGAGGAGAAGACCGACTTCGACGTCGTGCTCGAGGGCTTCGGCGACAACAAGATCGCCGTCATCAAGGTCGTCCGTGAGCTGACCAGCCTGGGTCTCAAGGAGGCCAAGGATCTGGTCGAGGGTGCTCCCAAGCCCGTGCTCGAAGGTGCTGCCAAGGACAAGGCCGAGGAGGCCAAGACCAAGCTCGAGGATGCCGGCGCCGCCGTCAGCCTCAAGTAGTTCAAACACTACGGTCATCCCGGGCCGATCAGGTCCGGGTACCGGAAAGGCCGGGGCCCAGAGGGCTCCGGCCTTTCCCGCGCGTGTTCCGCAAAAGAATGTCTTGACGGGTTAGTGGGTATTGACTAGCCTACTACTTTGCGACATTTGTCGACAGCTTCGTACTCTGAAGGAGGAATCGCCTGGTGCCCCGCGGAGAAGGTTCCCCTGTTCTTAGCGCCGACCGGCGCTCACGTCGTAGCTTTGCCAAGATCCCTGAAGTTCTCGACGTACCTAATCTCATCGCTATCCAGAGAGACTCGTTTGACTGGTTCCTCGAAGAGGGACTGCGCGACACTTTCCAGGACATCTCTCCCATCGAAGATTTCACTGGCACCCTGGCGGTAGAGTTCGGCGCGCATGAGTTCGGCGAGCCCAAATACTCGGTCGAAGAGTGCAAAGAGAAGGACATGTCCTTCCAGGCGCCGCTCTTCGTCGACGTCCGGTTCATCAACAAGGACACGGGCGAGATGAAGGAGCAGTCGGTGTTCATGGGCGATTTCCCGCTCATGACCGACCGAGGCACCTTCGTCATCAACGGCACGGAGCGTGTTGTCGTCTCACAGCTCGTCCGCTCGCCGGGCGTGTACTACGCTGAGGAGCTCGACAAGACCTCCGACAAGATCATCTATACCGCGAAGGTCATCCCTGCCCGTGGCGCATGGCTCGAACTTGAGACCGACCGCCGCGACATCGTCTCGGTTCGCGTGGACCGCAAGCGTAAGCAGCCGGCCACGGTGCTTCTCAAGGCGCTCGGCATCGCCGAGACCCGCGAGGAGATCCTCGAGATGTTCGGCAACTCGGAGGCGATCGAGCGCACGCTCGAGCGCGACTTCACTGAGACCCGCGAAGAGGCCCTCATCGAGATCTACAAGCGACTCCGTCCGGGCGAGCCCCCGACGGTCGAGTCGGCGCGCGCGCTGCTCGACGGGCTGTTCTTCAACCCGCAGCGCTACGATCTCGCGAAGGTCGGCCGCTACAAGGTCAACAAGAAGCTCGGCCTGAGCCTGCCCGACGAGCAGTCGACGCTGACGGCCGAGGACATCAAGGCCGCCATCTTCTACCTCGTCAAGCTCTGGGAAGGCAACGACGATTACTGGATCGATGACATCGATCACTTCGGCAACCGCCGCATCCGCTCGGTGGGTGAGCTGATCCAGAACCAGTTCCGGATCGGCCTTGCTCGCATGGAGCGGGTCGTGCGCGAGCGCATGACCACTCAGGATGTCGACGAGATCACGCCGCAGTCGCTGATCAACATCCGACCGATCGTCGCCTCCATCAAGGAGTTCTTCGGTTCGTCGCAGCTGTCGCAGTTCATGGACCAGACCAACCCGGTCGCCGGCCTGACGCACAAGCGTCGTCTCTCGGCCCTCGGCCCCGGTGGTCTGTCTCGTGAGCGCGCAGGCTTCGAGGTCCGCGACGTTCACCCCAGCCACTACGGCCGCATGTGCCCCATCGAGACGCCTGAAGGCCCGAACATCGGCCTCATCGGTTCGCTCGCGACGTTCGCGCGCATCAACCCCTATGGCTTCATCGAGACGCCGTACCGCAAGGTCGTCAAGGGCAAGGTCACGGACGAGATCGACTACCTCACGGCCGACGAGGAAGAGCGCAACGTCATCGCGCAGGCCAACGAGCCGTTCGATCCCAAGACCGGCAAGTTCGCCAACCCAAAGGTCCTGTGCCGCGTCAAGGGCAACTCGGGCTTCGGCGAGCCGGAAGAGCGCATCCCGGCCGAGGTCGACTACATGGACGTTTCGCCGCGCCAGATGGTTTCTGTCGCGACCGCGCTCATCCCGTTCCTCGAGCACGACGACGCCAACCGCGCCCTGATGGGTTCGAACATGCAGCGCCAGGCTGTGCCGCTTCTGCGTGCATCGGCCCCGCTGGTTGGTACCGGCCTCGAGTACCGTGCCGCCAAGGACACCGGTGAGATCATCACCGTCCGCCGCACCGGCACCGTCGAGTCTGTGGACAGCCGCATCATCACCATCCGCGCGACGGACGGCACGATCGACGAGTACCGTCTTCCCAAGTTCCTGCGCTCCAACCAGGGAACCTGCGTCAACCACCGGCCGCTTGTCATCGCCGGTGACAAGGTCGAGGTCGGGCAGGTGCTTGCCGATGGTCCGTCGACCGAGTCGGGCGAGCTTGCTCTGGGCCAGAACCTCCTTGTCGCATTCATGCCGTGGGAGGGGTACAACTACGAGGACGCGATCATCATCTCGGAGCGTGTCGTCAAAGAGGACCTTCTGACCTCGATCCACATCGAGGAGTACGAGGTCGAGGCTCGCGACACCAAGCTCGGACCCGAAGAGATCACCCGCGAGATCCCCAACGTCGGCGAAGACGTACTTGCCAACCTCGATGAGGACGGCGTGATTCGCGTCGGCGCCGAGGTGTTCCCGGGCGATGTGCTCGTGGGCAAGGTAACCCCCAAGGGCGAGACCGAGCTCACCGCCGAGGAGCGCCTGCTGCGCGCCATCTTCGGTGAGAAGGCGCGAGAGGTTCGCGACACCTCGCTCAAGGTTCCGCACGGCGAGACCGGCCGAGTCATTTCGGTCCGCACGTTCAGCCGCGAGGCCGGCGACGACCTGTCGCCCGGCGTCAACGAGCTCGTGCGTGTATTCGTCGCTCAGAAGCGCAAGATCAACGAGGGCGATAAGCTCGCAGGCCGCCACGGCAACAAGGGTGTCATCGCCAAGATCCTGCCGATCGAGGACATGCCGTTCCTCGCGGACGGAACTCCGGTCGACATCATCCTGAACCCGCTCGGCGTCCCGAGCCGTATGAACATCGGTCAGCTCCTCGAGACCCACCTCGGGTGGGCCGCGGGTGTGGGCTGGAACGACGACCCCAAGTCGAAGGCCGCTGTTCAGGGCCCGATCCACGTCGCGACTCCGGTGTTCGACGGTGCGCGCGAGGAAGAGATCTCGGCCGTCATCCAGGCTGCCAACCGCAACCTCGGTGCAAAGGCCGCCGAGCGCTTCGGCAAGCAGGCCAAGGACGAGTTCGTCCCGCGCCTCACGCCGCAGGGCAAGGCAACGCTGTTCGACGGTCGCACCGGTGAGCCGTTCCGGGAGCCCGTCACGGTGGGCCAGATCTACATTCTGAAGCTGCTCCACCTGGTCGACGACAAGATCCACGCCCGTTCGACCGGTCCGTACTCGCTCATCACCCAGCAGCCGCTCGGTGGTAAGGCGCAGTTCGGTGGCCAGCGTTTCGGTGAGATGGAGGTGTGGGCCCTTTACGCGTACGGCGCTGCCTACGTGCTGCAGGAGATCCTCACCGTCAAGTCCGACGACATCCTCGGCCGTGTGAAGGCCTACGAGGCCATCGTCAAGGGCGAGAACATCCCTGAGCCGGGCATCCCCGAGTCGTTCAAGGTCCTCGTCAAGGAGATGCAGTCGCTGTGTCTCGACGTCGAGATCATGTCCGAGGACGGCGCGGAGATCGAGCTCAAGGAAGACGAAGAGGACATCTTCAAGACCGCCGAGGAGCTTGGCTTGAACCTCAGCGGCGAGGATGTCGTGGGGTCTGACATCGATTCAGTCGATGCGCTCGAGCAGCTGCTCGAGGCCGACGTGTCGGCGCTGGACGTGGCGGACTTCGGCGAGCCCGAAGTCGCCTCGGACGAGGAGGAGTAGAACGTGCTCGATGTCGACGTGAACAACTTCGACCGCCTGCGCATCGGCCTGGCCTCGTCAGAGCAGATTCGTCAGTGGTCGCGTGGTGAAGTCAAGAAGCCTGAGACCATCAACTACCGCACGCTCAAGCCTGAGAAGGACGGACTCTTCTGCGAGAAGATCTTCGGCCCGACAAAGGACTGGGAGTGCTACTGCGGCAAGTACAAGCGCGTGCGCTTCAAGGGCATCGTGTGCGAGCGCTGCGGCGTCGAGGTCACTCGCGCCAAGGTGCGTCGTGAGCGCATGGGCCATATCGAGCTCGCAGCGCCGGTCAGCCACATCTGGTACTTCAAGGGCGTGCCGTCGCGCATGGGCTACCTGCTCGACATCGCCCCCAAGGACCTCGAGAAGGTGCTCTACTTCGCGTCCTCGATCATCACCTCGGTGAACGATGAGGACCGCGAGGCCGACATCGATATGCTCAAGGACGAGCTCAAGGCCGACCTCGAGCAGCTCGACGCAGAGATGCGCGAGGAGATCGCCGAGGTCGAAGAGGAGCGTGACCGCCTGGTCGCGGTCGCTCGCGGTGAGGCCGAGCCCGAGGAGGGCGACGAGGTCGACGAGGACACCTCTGCTGAGGACCGCGTCAAGAAGATCACCAAGGAGTCCGAGCGCGACCTCAAGGACATCGAGGAGGAGTACGCCGATCGTAAGGCGCTCTACCAGGATGCCTTCGACCAGTTCGTGAAGCTCTCGGTCAAGTCGCTCATCAATGATGAGACGCTGTATCGCGAGATGAAGCTCCGCTACGGGACGTACTTCCGTGGTGGCATGGGTGCCGAGGCGGTCAAGGACCTGCTCGCTCAGATCGACCTGGCTGCGCTCGCCGAGGAACTGCGCGTGCAGATCCGCGACGGCAAGGGCCAGAAGCGCCAGAAGGCCATCAAGCGCCTGAAGGTCGTCGACGCGTTCAAGCAGAGCGACAACCGTCCCGAGTGGATGATCCTCGATGCCGTTCCGGTCATTCCGCCGGACCTGCGCCCGATGGTCCAGCTCGACGGTGGCCGTTTCGCGACGAGCGACTTGAACGACCTGTACCGCCGTGTCATCAACCGCAACAACCGTCTCAAGCGCCTGCTCGACCTGGGTGCTCCTGAGATCATCGTCAACAACGAGAAGCGCATGCTGCAGGAGGCTGTCGACGCTCTGTTCGACAACGGCCGCCGCGGCCGCCCCGTCACGGGCCCCGGCAACCGCCCCCTCAAGTCCATCTCGGACATGCTCAAGGGCAAGCAGGGCCGCTTCCGCCAGAACCTGCTCGGCAAGCGTGTCGACTACTCCGGCCGTTCGGTCATCGTGGTCGGTCCGGAGCTCAAGCTGCACCAGTGCGGTCTGCCCAAGTACATGGCGCTCGAGCTGTTCAAGCCGTTCGTCATGAAGCGCCTGGTCGACCTTGACCACGCGCAGAACATCAAGGCGGCCAAGCGTCTGGTCGATCGCCAGAAGGGCGTCGTCTGGGACGTGCTCGAAGAGGTCATCGCCGAGCATCCGGTGCTGCTGAACCGCGCGCCTACCCTCCACCGACTGGGCATCCAGGCCTTCGAGCCGATCCTGGTCGAGGGCAAGGCCATCCGCATCCACCCGCTCGTCTGCACCGCGTTCAACGCGGACTTCGACGGCGACCAGATGGCGGTTCACCTGCCCCTGTCGACCGAGGCTCAGGCCGAGGCCCGCACGCTCATGCTGTCGACCAATAACATCAAGTCGCCGGCTCACGGTCGTCCGCTGACCACGCCGACGCAGGACATGGTCATCGGTCTGTACTACCTCACGGCCCAGCGCCCCGGCATGCCCGGCGAGGGACGTACGTTCATGACCATGGACGAGGCGATCCTCGCCTACGACGCCCGTAGCGACGTCGACCTCCAGGCCAAGATCGCAGTCCGTCTCACCGAGGATATGGTCGAGGAGCGCCGCGAGGACGGAAAGATCGTCCACGAGGAGCGCAAGACCGGCGAGCGCGTCGACACCACCGTCGGCCGCATCATCTTCAACCGCTCGCTGCCTGAGGATCACGCCTACGTGAACCACGAGATCGACAAGAAGGGCATCTCCAAGATCGTGGAGGACTGCTCTGTCGCCTACTCGACCACGCAGATGGGCGCCATTCTCGACGAGATCAAGCGCCTCGGCTTCCACTACGCCACCCGCGCGGGTGTCACGGTGTCGGTCTACGACGCGATGATCCCGGAGAGCAAGCCGCAGATCCTTGCCGGCGCCGACGCCGAAGTCGCCAAGATCGAGGGCCAGTTCGATCGCGGTCTCATCACCACCGATGAGCGCCACCGTCAGATCGTCGACGTGTGGACTCGTGCCACCGACGACGTCGGCGATGCGATGGCTGAGGCCTTCGACAAGTTCAACCCGATCTACATGATGGCGTACTCAGGAGCCCGAGGTAACATCAAGCAGATTCGCCAGCTGGCGGGTATGCGAGGCCTCATGGCCAACCCGAAGGGCGACATCATCGACCGCCCGATCAAGGCGAACTTCCGAGAGGGCCTCACCGTTCTCGAGTACTTCATCTCGACGCACGGCGCCCGTAAGGGTCTGGCCGACACCGCGCTTCGTACGGCGGACTCCGGATACCTGACCCGTCGTCTGGTCGACGTGGCCCAGGACGTCATCGTCCGCGAGCTCGACTGCGGCACCGATGAAGGCGTCGAGTTCTCGGTCCGCAAGCCGGATGGCAACATCGACCACAACCTCGTGGGCCGTTGCCTGCTCGAGCCTGCGGTCAACGCCGAGACCGGCGAGATCGTTCTCGAGGCCGGCTCGTACATGGCCAACGACGAGGAGGTCATCGCGGTCGCGGAGGCCGGCGTCACTTCGGTCATGGCACGCACCGTCACCACGTGCCACGCCAAGCACGGCATCTGCCAGAAGTGTTACGGCTGGGACCTCGCGAGCAGCCGCCCCGTCGATATCGGCACCGCGGTCGGCATCATCGCCGCCCAGTCGATCGGCGAGCCGGGCACCCAGCTCACGATGCGTACCTTCCACACCGGTGGTGTCGCAGGTGAGGACATCACCCACGGTCTCCCGCGTGTCACCGAGCTCTTCGAGGCTCGCAAGCCTAAGGGCCTCGCAGTTCTCGCCGAGATCGCTGGTCGTCTGGAGATCGACGACTCGGATAAGTCCCGTCTCCTCACCATCAAGGGCGAGGAGGGGGAGAAGGAGTACATCGTCTCCCGCCGCCTCCAGCTTCTGCCCGGTGTGGCCGACGGCGCCGAGATCGAGCTTGGTCAGCAGCTCACGCGCGGTTCGGTGAACCCGCACGACCTGCTCGACCTCAAGGGTCCCAACGAGACGCTTCGCTACATCGTCGACCAGGTCCAGGACGTCTACCGTTCCCAGGGCGTCGATATCAACGACAAGCACATCGAGGTCATCGCCCGTCAGATGCTTCGCAAGGTCTCGGTTACCGAGCCTGGCGATGCGTACTTCCTGCCGGGCGCGCTGGTGGACCGCTTCGAGTTCGCCAACGCCAACGAAGCCGCGCTTGCCGCCGGTGGAGAGCCCGCAGGCGGTCACCCCGTCCTGCTCGGCATCACCAAGGCCTCGCTCGCGACCGACTCGTTCCTCTCGGCCGCTTCCTTCCAGGAGACGACGCGCGTGCTCACCGACGCCGCGATCGCCGGCAAGGAAGATGAGCTGCTCGGCCTCAAGGAGAACGTCATCATCGGTAAGCTCATCCCGGCTGCTACGGGCATGAAGCGCTATCGTTCGGTGCGCCTGACCTACAAGGGCCAGAACATCGAGGGCGAGCAGGGTGCCGAGGGACCGCTCCCTGAGTGGGCTCCTGAGGAGCTCAAGGCCGTCGAGGCACTGCTTCCGGTCCGCCCCGAGCCCGGTGGGCTCAGCGAGGCCGATCTGGAGGGCGTGTTCGGCGACTTCGATCTCGAGGACGCCACCGACATCGACGTCTCCGCGTTCACTGGCATGACCTTCGACCCGAACGCCGAGATCGGCGGTCCTGCCGCCGACGAGTTCGAGGTCGAGGTGTTCGAGGGCGACGCAGCCGAGCTTCTCGGTGAGATCGACCCTGAGTCGATGACGCTCGCGGATCTGGGTGTGTCGACCCGCTGGGTCAACAAGTTCGCCGAGGCCGGCGTCGCGTCAGTCGCCGACCTGAAGGGCAAGACCGACGATGACCTGCTCGGGCTTCCGGGCATCGGTCAGAAGGCGGTTGACGAGGTGCGTGACGGGCTCACGGCCAAGGGCCTGAGCATCATGGCGTAGCTCAGTTGTGGACTTCGGTGCGGTGCCCCGTCGCTTCTGGCGGCGGGGCACCCGCTTCGAAGTGGGAAGTTGGGCGGATCGGGGTATAGATACGCCCGGGTGCGTGGCGTTTGACAGCACGCTCCGACCTTGTTAGAGTTCGACCCTGTGACTTCATGCTCGGGGGTCCACGCCGTGTGGGTGGCCCGAGTTCGCGAGCAGGACGGAAAGAAGGAGAAAGCGTTGCCTACGATTAACCAGCTGGTCCGTAAGGGCCGCAAGGCGGCGGCGGACAAGAGCAAGACGCCGGCGCTGAAGGGCAACCCGCAGAAGCGCGGTGTCTGCACTCGTGTTTACACGACCACGCCGAAGAAGCCGAACTCGGCCCTTCGTAAGGTCGCTCGTGTGCGTCTGGTGAACCAGATGGAGGTCACCGCCTACATCCCGGGCATCGGCCACAACCTCCAGGAGCACTCGATCGTGCTCGTGCGTGGCGGTCGTGTTAAGGACCTGCCGGGTGTTCGCTACAAGATCATCCGCTCGGCGCTCGACTGTTCGGCGGTTGCCAACCGCAACCAGGCTCGTTCGCGTTACGGCGCCAAGAAGCCCAAGTAGCGCGCGACGAGACTCGCGCTTCGCGCGAAGCTCGTCCCGCGTGCGCCGCATTCAACAGACGGCGCTAGGCGCCGCTGGTGATGCGGCGTGGTTACTGAGGAATTGAGGAGAGAGAATGCCTAGGCGTGCTGCTGCTGTCCGCCGTGAAGTCATGCCGGATAGCGTCTACAACAACAGGTTGGTCACTCAGTTGACCAACAAGGTTCTGCTCGATGGCAAGAAGTCGACGGCCGAGCGTCTCGTGTACGGCGCATTCGACATGATCGAGGCCAAGACCGGCCAGGATCCGCTGTCGGTCTTCAAGAAGGCCATGGACAACGTGCGTCCGACGCTCGAGGTTCGCCCGAAGCGCGTCGGTGGCGCCACGTACCAGGTCCCCGTTGAGGTCAACTCTCGCCGGTCGACCACGCTCGCGATCCGCTGGATCGTCGGCTACTCGCGTGCTCGTCGCGAGAAGACCATGACCGAGCGTCTCGCCGGAGAGATCATGGATGCCGCCAACGGCACCGGCTCTTCGGTCAAGAAGCGTGAGGATCTGTACAAGATGGCCGAGTCGAACCGTGCGTTCTCGCACTACCGCTGGTAGTCAACGGTCCGACGCGACTAGAGAGATAGAGGTCGGAAGCCAAAATGGCCATGCAGTACCCCCTAGATAAAACGCGCAACATCGGCATCATGGCCCACATCGATGCCGGCAAGACGACCACGACCGAGCGCATCCTCTTCTACACGGGCAAGACCCACAAAATCGGAGAGGTGCACGACGGCGCGGCCACCATGGACTGGATGGTTCAGGAGCAGGAGCGCGGCATCACGATCACGTCTGCCGCGACGACCTCCTTCTGGAAGGACCATCGCATCCAGATTATCGATACGCCCGGGCACGTGGACTTTACGGTCGAGGTTGAGCGCTCGCTGCGCGTCCTCGACGGTGCAGTCGCGGTGTTCTGCGCGGTCGGTGGCGTTGAGCCGCAGTCTGAGACCGTCTGGCGCCAGGCCGACACCTACGGTGTCCCGCGTATCGCCTACATCAACAAGATGGACCGCTCTGGTGCGGACTTCTACAACGTCGTCGGCATGATGCGCGATCGCCTCGGCGCTCGCCCCGTGCCGATCCAGCTCCCGATCGGTGCCGAGGACAACTTCACCGGCATCATCGACCTCATGGAGATGAACGCGATCTTCTTCAACGAGGACGACAAGGGCATCAACCCCACGGTCGGCGAGATTCCGGCCGAGATGGCCGACGAGGCCGAGCTGGCTCGCCAGGAGATGATCGAGGCTGCGTCCGAGCAGAACGACGAGATCATGATGAAGTTCCTCGAGGAAGAGGAGATCTCGATCGACGAGATCAAGGACGCGCTGCGCAAGTCGTGCATCGCGTGCGACATCACCCCGGTCGTCTGCGGCGCTTCGTTCAAGAACAAGGGCGTCCAGGCGCTCCTCGACGCGGTCCTCGACTTCCTGCCCTCGCCGCTGGATATCCCGGCGATCAAGGGCATCGACTTGAAGACCGACCAGGAGGTCGAGCGTCCGGCCGACGTCAAGGCGCCGTTCGCGGCCCTCGCGTTCAAGGTCATGACCGACCCGTACGTCGGCAAGCTGACCTACTTCCGCGTCTACTCGGGAAGCCTGGACTCCGGCTCCTACGTGACCAACAGCACGAAGGGCAACAAGGAGCGCATCGGCCGTCTGCTGCAGATGCACGCCAACCACCGCGAGGACATCGACGCCGCCATGGCGGGAGACATCGTCGCCGCGGTCGGACTGAAGAACACCACCACCGGTGACACTCTGTGTGCCGAGGACGCTCCGGTGCTCCTCGAGTCCATGGTGTTCCCGGACCCGGTTATCGACATCGCGATCGAGCCGAAGACCAAGGCCGAGCAGGACAAGCTCGGTCAGGGCCTCGCCAAGCTCGCCGAGGAGGATCCGACGTTCCGGGTTCGCACCGACGAGGAGACCGGCCAGACGATCATCGCCGGTATGGGCGAGCTTCACCTCGAGGTCATCGTCGACCGCCTGATGCGTGAGTTCAAGGTCGAGGCCAACGTCGGCAAGCCGCAGGTCGCCTACCGTGAGACCGCCTCCCGTGAGGCCAATCGCGTGGACATGAAGTTCTCGCGTCAGACCGGTGGTCGCGGCCAGTACGGTCACGTCGTCATCAACGTCGTGCCCCAGCAGCCGGGCGATGGTTATGTCTTCGAGAGCAAGATCGTCGGTGGCTCGATCCCCAAGGAGTACGTGCCTTCGGTCGACAAGGGAATCCAGGAGGCGCTCGGATCGGGCGTTCTCGCCGGCTTCCCCGTGGTCGACGTCAAGGTGCAGCTCGTTGACGGTTCGTACCACGAGGTCGACTCCTCGGAGATGGCATTCAAGATCGCCGGCTCGATGGCGATCAAGGAGGGTCTGCGCAAGGCAGCCCCTGTTCTGCTCGAGCCGATGATGGCCGTCGAGGTCGTCACCCCCGAGGAGTTCATGGGCGACGTGATCGGCGACCTCAACCGTCGTCGTGGTCACATCGAGAGCATGGAGCCCCGCGGCAACGCTCAGGTCGTCAAGGCCAAGGTGCCGCTGTCCGAGATGTTCGGCTACTCCACCGACCTGCGTTCCAAGACGCAGGGTCGCGCGGTGTACAGCATGCAGTTCAAGGCCTACGAGCAGGTTCCCAAGTCCGTGGCCGAGGAGATCGTCAGCAAGGTCGGCGGCAACGCCTAAGGCTTCTAGGGCCGGCAGCCCGGGCGATCCCCGGGCACCGGATTGATGGAGGGTAGAGAGTTGGCGAACCAGAAGATCAGAATCCGGCTCAAGGGCTACGACCACGAGATCGTCGATCAGTCGACGAAGCTCATCGTGGACACGGCGCAGAAGACCGGTGCGAAGGTGTCGGGTCCCATCCCGCTGCCGACCGACCGTAGCGTCTACACGGTCATCCGCTCGCCGCACGTGAACAAGGATAGCCGCGAGCAGTTTGAGATGAAGACGCACAAGCGCCTCATCGACATTCTCGAGCCCACGCCCAAGACGGTCGACTCGCTTATGCGTCTCGACCTGCCGGCCGGCGTCGATATCGAGATCAAGCTCTAACACTGGTACAATCGCTGTTCTGTGCGCTTGCGCGGCACGGCGTCGACGCGCGGTCCGCTGGGATGTCCGCCATGGGGGCGGGCCCGGTCCCAAGACCGCCTGAGATAAGGATGGAAGAAATGGTCACCACGATTCTCGGCCGCAAGCTGGGGATGACGCAGGTCTGGAGTGAGGACGACAACCTCATTCCTGTCACCGTCATCGAAGCTGGCCCCTGCGTCATCACGCAGGTCAAGACTGAGAAGAACGACGGTTATCGCGCTATGCAGATCGGGTTCGGCGACATCGCCGAGCGCAAGGTCAACAAGCCGATGGCTGGTCACTTCGAGAAGGCGGGCGTTGACCCGAAGCGTCACCTGGCCGAGGTTCGCCTCGAGGCTGGCGATGAGGTCAAGGCCGGTCAGGCGATCACCGTCGAGGCGTTCGCCGAGGCGAAGAACGTCCACGTCACCGGCGTGAGCAAAGGTAAGGGCTTCGCAGGTGTCATGAAGCGTCACAACTTCAAGGGCGGTCCTGGTGGCCACGGTTCGCACTCGCACCGTGTTCCCGGTTCTGTCGGTCAGTGCGCAACCCCGTCGCGGGTATTCCGCGGCAAGAAGCTTCCCGGTCACATGGGCTCTGAGACTGTGACCGTGCGTAACCTCGACGTCGTCAAGATTGATGCCGAGCAGAACTTGCTTCTCGTCAAGGGCGCCGTCCCCGGCGCCAAGGGCGCCCTGCTGACCATCCGCATGGCCTAGCGCCCGGCACCGGAGACACAAGGAGACAGTGAAGATGGCTACCATCGAGATCAAGGACGCAAAGGGCAAGAAGGTCGGTTCGACCGATCTTGCCGATGGCGTCTTCGGCATCGAGCCGAACACCTTCGCCGTGCACCAGGTGGTGCGCAGCCATATGGCCGCTCGCCGTGCCGGCACTCATCAGACCAAGACCCGCGGCAACGTGTCTGGCGGCGGCAAGAAGCCGTGGCGCCAGAAGGGCACCGGCCGCGCCCGTCAGGGCTCGACCCGTTCGCCGCAGTGGGCCGGCGGTGGCGTGGTCTTCGGACCGCACCCCCGCAGCTACGCCTTCAAGGTGCCGAACAAGGTCGTCAAGCTCGCGATGCGCTCGGCCCTCTCGGCCAAGCTTGCCGACGAGTCGATCTTCGTCGTCGATGCCTTCGGCTTCGACAAGCCGTCCACCAAGGCGGCCGCTGACGTGCTCAAGAGCCTCGGCATCGAGCGCAGGGTCACGATCGTCGTCGAGAACGACGATGTGAATGCGATGCTTTCGTTCCGCAACCTCCCCCGGGTGCGTGTCATCACGGCCTCGGAGGCTAATACGTACGACCTGGTCGACAATACTGCCGTGCTCTTCACCAAGCCGGCTCTTACGTGGCTTGAGGGGGTGCTGTCCTAATGTACGACCCCCGCAACATCATCATCCGGCCGATCATCTCGGAGAAGTCTTACGACCTGATCGGTCAGAACCGTTACACGTTCGAGGTCGCCAAGACCGCGAACAAGACCCAGATCTCGCAGGCCGTCGCCGAGATCTTTAACGTCACCGTTACTGGCGTTAACACCATGAACGTCACCGGCAAGCCCCGTCGCGTGCGCTATGCCAAAGGCCATACGCGCGACTGGAAGAAAGCCGTCGTGAAGCTCAAGGAAGGCGACACGATCGATCTGTTCCCGACCGTGTAGGTAGCACCGACCCACTCGGTCGGTAGGAGGTGCCATAACCCGGCTCTTTATGGAGCCGCCCGGCACCGTGGTAGTCCGGAGTCGCATGCTGCACAGTCCCAGACAGCGGCGGCGATCGGACGGAAGGAGTTGAGATGGGACTGAAGAAGTACAAGCCGACTTCACCGGGTCGCCGGTTCCAGTCGGTCTCCGACTTCGCGGAGATCACGACGTCGACGCCCGAGAAGTCGCTGGTGGAGCCGCTGCCCAAAAAGGGTGGTCGCAACAACAACGGCCGTATCACCACCCGTCACCAGGGTGGTGGCCACAAGCGCCAGTACCGCAAGATCGACTTCAAGCGCAAGAAGGACGGCGTGCCCGCCAAGGTCGCTACGATCGAGTACGACCCGAACCGCTCGGCACGTATTGCCCTCCTGCACTACGTCGATGGTGAGAAGCGCTACATTATCGCCCCCAAGGGCCTGAAGGTCGGAGACATGGTCCAGAGCGGACCTGGCGCCGACATTCGTCCCGGCAACGCGCTGCCGCTCTCGGAGATCCCGGTCGGTACCGTCGTTCACGCCGTGGAGCTTCAGCCTGGCAAGGGTGCTGCGCTTGCTCGTTCGGCCGGCACGTCCATCCAGCTGATGGGCAAGGAAGGCGACTACGCCATCCTGCGTATGCCGAGCTCCGAGATGCGTCGCGTGCTCGTTACTTGTCGCGCCACTGTCGGCGAGGTCGGCAACTCGGATCACAGCAACATCTCGATCGGTAAGGCCGGTCGTAATCGCCACCTGGGCATCCGCCCGAGCGTTCGTGGTACTGCCATGAACCCGGTCGACCACCCGCACGGTGGTGGCGAGGGCAAGAACAAGTCTGCCGGTCGTCATCCGGTTACCCCGTGGGGCGTTCCCACCAAGGGTCACCGCACCCGCAGCAAGAAGAAGGCATCCAGCCGTCTCATCATTCGTCGGCGCAAGAAGTAGCGAGAGGAGTCAGTCACATGAGCCGCAGCCTCAAGAAAGGGCCGTTCGTTCAGCCTCGTCTCCTCGAGCGCATCCACGCGATGAACGAGGCCGGCGAGAAGAAGGTCATCAAGACCTGGTCGCGCTCGTCGACCATCTTCCCGGAGATGGTCGGTCACACGATCGCGGTCCACGACGGGCGCAAGCACGTGCCCGTGTACGTCACCGAGTCGATGGTTGGCCACAAGCTCGGCGAGTTTTCGCCGACGCGTACGTTCAAGGGCCACGCCGCCGACAAGAAGAAGGGCAAGAGGTAAGAGATGGAAGCCAGAGCAGTTGCACGTTTCCAGCGTGTGAGCCCGCGCAAGGCGCGCCTGGTGGTCGACCTCATCCGTGGCAAGTCCGTGGACGAGGCGCGCACCATCCTGAAGTTCTCGCCGCGCGCCGCCGCCGAGATCGTCGAGAAGACGCTCAACAGCGCCGTCGCCAACGCAGAGCGCAACCTCCACATCAAGTCGGACGACCTCGTGGTCTCGTCGACCTACGTGGACGAGGGCCCCACGCTCAAGAGGATTCAGCCGCGCGCCATGGGCCGCGCGTTCCGGATCAACAAGCGCACGAGTCACATCACTGTCATCGTCAGCAAGCGGAAGGGGGCGTAGCGGCATGGGTCAGAAGGTCTATCCCATCGGCCTGCGTCTTGGCATCACCGAGAACTGGCGTTCGCGCTGGTACGGTGGCAAGAACTACGCCGACACTCTGATGAACGACGTGGCGATCCGCCGCTTCCTGACGAAGCGTCTGCGTCGCGCCGCCCTGTCCCGCATCGAGATCGAGCGCAAGGGTGATCGCACCGCTATCGAGCTGTGGACCGCGCGTCCCGGCATCGTGATCGGCAAGAAGGGCGCCGAGGTCGACGTTCTCCGCAAGGAGCTCGAGGCCATCGCCGGCGGTCCCGTCAGCGTGAACATCATCGAGATCAAGCGTCCGGAGCTCGACGCCGTGCTGATCGCTCAGTCGGTCGCCGAGCAGCTCGAGGGCCGCGTGGCCTTCCGTCGCGCAATGCGCAAGGCGGTCGCCTCCTCGATGAAGAGCGGTGCCCTGGGCATCCGGATCCAGTGCTCGGGTCGCCTCGGTGGCGCCGAGATGGGTCGCCGCGAGTGGTATCGCGAGGGTCGCGTGCCGCTTCACACCCTGCGCGCCAAGATCGACTACGGCTTCGCCGAGGCCCGCACCACCATGGGTGCCATCGGCATCAAGGTGTGGGTGTACCACGGTGAGGTTCTTCCGGGGCAGAAGCCCCCGACTCCTGCCATCGAGGGCACCCGTGCTCCGCGGCCGCGCCGCGAGGGCCGGAACGACAGGAGGTCGTAGATGCTGCTTCCGAAGCGAGTCAAGCACCGTAAGGTGCAGCGGGGCTCGATGAAGGGCGCTGCCAAGGGTGGTACGCAGATCCATTTCGGCGAGTACGGCCTCAAGGCCCTCGAAGGTGCATGGATCACGAACCGCCAGATCGAGGCTGCTCGTATTGCGATGACCCGTTACATGAAGCGTGGCGGTAAGGTCTGGATCAACATCTTCCCGGACAAGCCCGTGACGCAGAAGCCGGCCGAGACCCGCATGGGCTCGGGCAAGGGTAACCCCGAGAAGTGGGTTGCCGTGGTCAAGCCGGGCCGGATCATGTTCGAGGTTTCCGGTGTGCCCGAGGAGGTCGCGAAAGAGGCTATGCGCCTCGCGGCCCACAAGCTGCCGATCAAGACCAAGTTCGTGACCCGTGCCGACGAGAGCGGCGGGGAGGCGTAGATGAAGGCAACAGAGATCAAGGCACTCAACGACGCGGAGCTCGTCGAGAACCTGAAGGGTAAGCGCGCTGAGCTGTTCAATCTGCGGTTCAGGCTTGCTACCGGTCAGCTCGACAACACCTGTGTCATCAAGGACGTCAAGAAGGATATCGCGCGGCTGCATACTGAGCTGCGCGGACGCGAGCTCGCCGCCCAGCGCGACGCCGCTGCTTCGTAGGTGAGTGAGGAGAACCATGACTACCGAGCGTAATCGCCGTAAGGTCCGCCAGGGAGTGGTCGTCTCGACCGCTGGCGACAAGACCTGCGTGGTCAAGATCGAGGAGCGCAAGAGGCATCCGCTCTACGGCAAGATGATCACTCAGAGCAAGAAGCTTCACGCGCACGACGAGAACAACGAGTGTGGCGCGGGCGACACCGTCGAGATCATGGAGACGCGTCCGTTCTCCAAGCTCAAGCGGTGGCGTCTCGTCAAGATCGTCGAGAAGGCCAAGTAAGCACGATCGGACGCGACGTGCACCGCTGTCGAGGGTGCACCTCTCATGTACCGATCCGGTAACCGGAGGAACTGATGATTCAGGCAGAGAGCCGGCTCAAGGTCGCCGACAACTCTGGTGCACGTAAGGTTCTGTGCATCAAAGTGCTCGGCGGTTCGAAGCGCCGCTACGCCCACGTTGGCGACGTCATCGTGGTCACCGTCAAGGAGGCCATCCCGAACGGCGCCGTCAAGAAGGGTGACGTCGTGAGGGCCGTGGTCGTTCGCACCAAGAAGGAAGTGCGCCGTAAGGACGGCAGCTACATCCGGTTCGACGACAACGCGGCGGTCATCATCGACGCCCAGGGCAACCCGCGAGGCACCCGTATCTTCGGACCGGTCGCGCGCGAGCTGCGTGATCGCAAGTACATGAAGATCGTTTCACTCGCACCTGAAGTGCTGTAAGGAGGTATGACGTGGCTAAGCTGAACGTCCGTAAGGGCGACAAGGTCAAGGTGATCGCCGGTAAGGACAAGGGCAAGGAAGGCAAGATTCTTGCAACCCTGCCCCACGCCGAGCGCGTCATCGTCGAGCGAATCAATATGGTCAAGAAGGCCACCCGCCCGACTCAGAAGAACCCGAAGGGCGGCATCCTCGAGATTGAGGCCCCGCTCCACGTGAGCAACGTGATGATCGTGTGTCCGAGCTGCTCGCAGGCGAGCCGTGTTGGCCGCAAGCGCGTTGACGGCGTGCGCATCCGCACGTGCAAGAAGTGCGGCAACGAGATCGATAAGTAGTTGGTACCAGGCTCCCCGCCGTCGGCGGGGAGGCGTAGGGTCGGTAATCCTGCGCTGAGAACCCCGGTTTTGGAGGATAGAGAACGTCATGGCACCGAGACTTAAAGAGAAGTACCACGCAGAGGTCGTCCCTGCCCTCAAGGAGCAGTTGGGCTACCAGAACGTGAACCAGATTCCCCGCCTCGAGAAGATTGTCGTCAACATGGGTGTCGGCGCAGCCGTCGCCGACGTCAAGCAGCTCGACGCGGCAGTGGCGGACCTGCGCATCATCACCGGCCAGCAGCCCATGATCACGCGTGCGAAGAAGTCGATCGCCGGCTTCAAGATCCGCCAGGGTATGCCGATTGGCGCGAAGGTCACACTTCGCGGCGATCGTATGTGGGAGTTCTTCGACCGCCTTCTGGCGGCCGCCATCCCGCGTATCCGTGACTTCCGCGGTCTGCCGAACAAGAGCTTCGACGGTCGCGGCAACTACTCGATGGGCGTCACCGAGCAGCTCATCTTCCCCGAAGTTGACTATGACAGGGTCGATCGCACCCGAGGCATGGACATCACGTTCGTCACCTCCGCGAAGACCGATGAAGAGGCCAAGGCACTTCTCGACGCCTTCGGTTTCCCGTTCAAGAAGTAACTAGGTATCTGCCGGCGAGTGATGCGCTCGCCGTGAGAGAGAGGTCAGAAAGTGGCTAAGAAGTCGATGATCGCCAAGGCGAAGCGCGAGCCGAAGTTCGGCGTGCGTCAGCACAATCGGTGCAACCGTTGCGGACGCCCGCGTGGCTACTACCGCCAGTTCGGTCTGTGCCGCGTGTGTCTGCGCGAGATGGCCAGCCGTGGCGAGCTCCCCGGCGTGCGTAAGGCCAGCTGGTAGGACCCAAGCGCACGTTCGGCTGGAGGACCCGCTCCGACAGGCGCCGCTGCCACGGGCAACGGCGAACCGCGAGGCGGGGTCATCCCGGACCATAGGAGGAAAGAAATGAGCATGACCGACCCCATCGCAGACATGCTGACGCGTGTCCGCAACGCGAACTCCGCGTACAAGACTTCAACGACGATGCCGTCGTCGAAGAAGCTCGTCGAGATCGCCCGCATCCTTAAGGAAGAGGGCTACATCGCCGAGTACCGTGTGGTCGAGGGTACGCCCCAGGATTCCCTGGAAGTGACTCTCAAGTACGGTACGCGCAAGGAGCGCACGATCACCGGCCTGCGCCGCATCAGCAAGCCCGGTCTGCGCGTCTACGCTAAGAAGGACGAGCTGCCCCGCGTTCTGGGCGGTCTCGGTATCGCTGTCATCTCGACGTCCCAGGGCGTGATGACTGACCGTGCGGCGCGCAAGGCTGGCGTCGGCGGCGAAGTCGTCGCGTACATCTGGTAGTCGGACGAGGATCCAGGAAGGAGCGAGTAGCCGTGTCCCGTATCGGCAAGCAGCCTGTTCCGATCCCGTCCGGGGTCGATGTGAAGATCGACGGTACTACCGTCACTGTTAAGGGCCCGAAGGGTGAACTCACCCAGACGTTCTCCGAAGTTCTCGCAATCGAGATCGAGGATGGCGCCGTTCTGGTCAAGAGGCCCGATGATTCCCGTGAGGCGCGTTCGCTGCACGGCCTGACCCGTACGCTGGTGTCCAACATGGTCACCGGTGTCTCGGATGGCTACGCGAAGAACCTCGAGATCGTCGGCGTCGGTTACCGTGCCACTCTCAAGGGTTCGGACCTGGAGTTGGCGCTTGGCTTCAGCCACCCCGTCGTCGTGGTGCCGGAATCCGGTATCTCGTTCGAGGTGCCTGCGCCTAACAGAATCACCGTCCGTGGTATCGACAAGCAGCGCGTTGGTCAGGTTGCTGCCGAGATCCGCGCGTGGCGTAAGCCTGAGCCGTACAAGGGCAAGGGTGTTCGTTACGAGGGTGAGTATGTCCGCCGCAAGCTCGGCAAGGCCGCCAAGTAGCAACGTTCCGGCCCGAGTGGCCGTTGAGATGAGGAGACGGGTGACGTCATGGATAAGCTGAAGGCGAAGAAGGCAGCGCTCGAGCGTCGCCACCGCCGCGTACGCGGGAAGGTGACCGGTACCACCGAGCGCCCTCGCCTCTGTGTTAACCGCAGCAACGCGCACATCTACGCGCAGATCATCGACGACAAGACCGGCCGCACCCTGGCCGCTGCTTCGTCGCTGGACACCGACCTCAAGGGTAACCTGAAGTCGGGGTCCAACATCGACGCCGCCAAGGCTGTCGGCGAGGCTGTTGGAAAGCGCGCGCTCGAGGCGGGTGTCGCTGAGGTCGTCTTCGACCGCGGCGGTCGCCTGTACCACGGTCGTGTCAAGGCCCTGGCTGACGGTGCTCGCAGCGCCGGCCTGAAGTTCTAGGAGGAGAAGGTATGGCGCGCAGGGAAGCACCGGTTTCGGAGCTGCAGGAGAAGGTCGTCTATATCAACCGCGTCTCGAAGGTCGTCAAGGGCGGCCGTCGCTTCGCGCTCACCGCTCTGGTCGTCGTCGGTGACGGCGCTGGTAGCGTCGGCGTCGGCATGGGCAAGTCCCAGGAGGTGCCCATCGCTATCAAGAAGGGCATCGAGGACGCCAAGAAGAACATGTTCAAGGTGCCGGTCATTCACGGCACGATCCCGCACGAGATCTACGGCGAGTTCGGTGCCGGCCGCGTGCTGCTCAAGCCCGCCGCCCCTGGTACCGGTATCATCGCCGGCGGTCCGGTTCGCGCACTTCTCGAGCTCGCCGGTATCACCGACGTGCTGAGCAAGTCGCTGGGCACCGATAACGCCCTCAACATGGTCAAGGCCGCCGCCCAGGGCCTCGGCGCGCTCTCGAGCGCCGAAGAGGTCGCTCGTCGTCGCGGCAAGACTGTCGCCGAGATCTTCGGCTGGGAGGAGTAGACGGATGGCCAAGAAGGCAGCCGCCAAGAAGACGCTGAAGGTTACCCAGATCAGGAGTGCCATCGGCACTCCCGCCGATCAGAAGGCGACGGTTCGGGCCCTCGGCCTCAAGCGCATCAACCACACCGTGGAGCAGGTCGACAACCCGACCGTCCGCGGGATGATCTTCAAGGTCAAGCACCTCGTGAAGGTCGAAGAGCTCTAGGGATTCGACGGAGGGCCCGGCCATAGTGCCGGGCCTGCCGCGTGTTAGCATGCTTGTGTTTCAAGTCAGCCGACGGCGAGCGGTCGGCAGCGGCGCGGAAGCGCCGAATGAGCGATAGGAGAACGTACACGATGCAGATTCACGATCTTTTCCCGGCGCCCGGTTCACGTAAGGACCGCAAGCGCGTCGGCCGCGGCAACGGCAGCGGTCACGGAAGCACCGCCGGTCGCGGTGACAAGGGCCAGGGCTCACGTGCCGGCGGCACCAAGGGTCCCGGCTTTGAGGGCGGTCAGACGCCGATGGCGATGCGTCTGCCCAAGCTCCCCGGCTTCACCCCCCGCAACCGCGTCGAGTACGACGTGGTCAACGTCTCGCGCCTCGACGAGCTCTTCGTCGATGGTGACGTTGTCGATGCCGAGAGCCTGAAGGCCAAGGGCGTCATCAAGTCCGTGAACGCTCCTATCAAGGTTCTGGGCAGCGGCGATATCTCCAAGAAGCTGACTGTGAAGGTCGATAAGATCTCCGGTCCGGCCAAGGCCAAGATTGAGGCCGCGGGAGGGACGGTCGAGACCCTGTGCTGACGGCAATCGCCAACGCATTCCGCGTACCGGAGCTTCGCAGGAAGATCCTGTTCACGCTTATGATCATCGGCCTGTACCGGGTTGGTTCGTTCATCCCGGTTCCGGGCGTCGATGTCGCGCGGGTTCAGGACATCATCAGCCAGAATGCAACCCTCGGACTGCTCGGCCTCTTCTCCGGAGGAGCGCTCGAGCAGTTCGCGGTGTTCTCGCTCGGCATCATGCCCTACATCACATCGTCGATCATCATGCAGCTTCTTCAGGGCGTGATCCCGGCCATCGAGCGGTGGCAGAAGGAGGGCGAGGCGGGTCAGCGTAAGGTCACGCAGATCACTCGTTACCTGACGCTCGGTATCGCACTGATGCAGTCCATGGGCTACATCACTCTGTTCCGTTCGCAGGGCGCGATCGGCGCAGCTGCGGTCGGCGCGCCGCCGGAGTGGTTCACCAACGCCATCATCGTCGTTACGCTGATCGCGGGTACCGCACTCATCATGTGGTTCGGTGAGCTCATCACTCAGCGCGGCGTGGGCAACGGCATGTCGCTGCTCATCTTCGCGAGCATCGTCTCGCGGTTCCCGATCGCGATCGTGAACTCGGTTCGCTTCCAGGACTGGATCTTCACGCTTCTGCTCTTTGCTGTCACGGCGTTTGTCATTGCGGCGATCATCTACATGGAGCGTGCGCAGCGCCGTATCCCGGTGCAGTATGCGAAGCGCGTCGTCGGTCGCCGTGTTTACGGTGGCCAGGGCACGTACATCCCGCTGAAGATCAACGGCGCCAACGTCGTCCCGATCATCTTCGCGACCGCGCTGCTCTTCTTCCCGGCTCAGCTCGCCTCGTTCTTCCCGACCGTGCCGTGGCTGCAGACGATGGGAACCGCGCTGTCTTCCGGGTGGATCTCGTGGTTGCTCGAGTTCGTGCTCATCGTGTTCTTCACGTACTTCTACACGGCCCTGGTCTTCAACCCGATCGACCTTGCCGACAACCTGCGCAAGAACGGTGGCTTCATCCCTGGCGTTCGTCCGGGTTCAGCGACCGTGCGCTACATCGAGAACGTGTTGAACCGGATCACGCTGCCGGGCGCCCTGTTCCTTGCGGTGATCGCGGTCGTTCCCTCAATCGTTCTGGCGACTACCAACAACGACCTGGTGCGTCAGTTCGGCGGCACGTCGATCCTGATTATGGTCGGCGTTGCACTCGAGACCATGACCCAGATCGAGAGCCAGCTGAAGATGCGTCACTACGACGGATTCTTCAAGTAAGCGCTACCTGAGAGGCGGGGAGAAACCACATGAACATCGTTCTACTCGGGGCACCGGGTGCGGGCAAGGGTACGCAGGCCGCCCGTATCATCGAAGAGTATGGCGTGCCGCATATCTCAACCGGCGATATCCTCCGGGCGGCTGTGGCCAACAAGACCCCTCTGGGGCTCGAGGCCAAGAAGTTCATGGACGCCGGCGAACTCGTGCCGGATAGCGTCGTGATTGGCCTGGTCAAGGACAGGCTCTCTGAGCCCGACACCGACAAGGGCTTCATCCTCGACGGCTTCCCGCGCACAACGGCTCAGGCCGAGGCGCTCGATGCCGAGCTTGAGGCGATGTCGAAGGGGATCGATGCGGCAGTCGCCGTCATCGTCGACCCCGAGATCATCGTCGGTCGGCTGACCTCGCGGCGCACCTGTCGCGCGTGCGGTCGCATTACCAATGCGGCTGAGGGTGATACCTGTATCACTTGCGGCGGCGAGCTCTACCAGCGCGACGATGACAACGAGGCCACGGTGCGCAACCGCCTTGACGTCTACGCGCGTTCAACTGCACCACTGATCGACTACTACGACGGCAAGAAGGTCCTGCACCAGGTTGACGGCGATCGTCCCGTCGACGTCGTGTGGGCCGACGTCAAGTCCGTCTTGGAGGCGTAGGGGTCCTGTGATCGTCCGCAAGTCCCCGGCTGAGATCGAGATCATGCGAGAGGCCGGGCGCATCAGCGCCCGGGCTCTTCGTCTCGTAGGTGAGGCGGTTCGGCCCGGCATCTCTACCGCCGAGTTGGACGCGATAGCCGAGGAGTCCATTCGCTCCGCGGGTGCGATTCCTGCCTTCAAGGGTTACCATGGCTTCCCTGCTACGCTGTGCACGTCGCTCAACTCGCAGGTGGTTCACGGGATCCCCTCGCCGCGCGTGAAGCTCGCTGAAGGGGACATCGTCTCCGTGGACGTGGGTGCGGTCTTTGAGGGGTACTACGGCGACACGGCGCGCACCTTCGCCGTGGGCGCGGTCTCGAAAGAGGTCGAGCAGCTACTGAGCGCCACCGAGGCGTCTCTCGGCGCGGGAATCGCGGCGACCATAGCGGGCAATCACCTTCACGACATCGGGCATGCGGTACAGTCCGTTGCCGAGAATGCCGGCTACTCGGTCGTCCGTGAGTACGTCGGGCACGGCATCGGTCAAGCGATGCACGAGGACCCGAGTGTGCCGAACTACGGTCGGGCGGGGACTGGTCCCGTACTCGAAACGGGTATGGTTCTAGCGATTGAGCCTATGGTCAATGCAGGAAGCCCGGACGTGGAGTCACTCCCGGACGGGTGGACGGTCGTGACGAGGGACGGAAGACTGTCTGCTCACTTCGAGCATACAGTGGCCGTCACCGAAGCCGGCCCCGTCGTGCTGACGCGTGAGTGAGCGGAAGCCGCAAGCGGGGTAGGAAGAACGCTGGACGCTGCTTGTGGATGTGAGGTACTATGTTCACTTGTGGATTCAGCCCCTTGTGAGGAGCTAGGCGAGAGTGACAAAGAAGGACGACGCGATCGAGCTTGAAGGCACGGTGGTCGAACCTCTTCCCAACGCGATGTTTCGCGTGGAGTTGGAGAACGGACACAAGGTGCTGGCACATATCTCCGGCAAGATGCGCATGCACTACATCCGCATCCTTCCCGGAGACAAGGTCGTCGTGGAGCTCTCTCCTTACGATCTGACCAGAGGGCGCATCACCTACCGCTACAAGTAGGGATTCGCTTTTCTTCTCCGGGTAGTGGATACTCCCGGAGCCGTGTTACTGATGCTGGAAAAATCGCGCCTGCGGCTGGGTGTGGACATAGAGTGGTACCGCCGAAAGGAAGATTCGAAGATGAAGGTACGTCCTTCGGTCAAGAAGATGTGTGATAAGTGCAAGATCATCCGGCGCCATGGCCGAGTTCTCGTTATCTGTGAGAACCCGCGCCACAAGCAGCGCCAGGGCTAGGAGGGAGCACGCGTGGCCCGAATCGCAGGTGTCGACCTGCCGCGCGAGAAGCGCGTCGAGATCGGCCTGACCTACATTTTTGGCATTGGTCACACGACCAGCCAGCAGATCGTCCACGAGACCGGTATCAGCCCGGATACTCGTGTTCGCGACCTCACGGAAGAAGAGGTCGTTCGTCTGCGCGAGTACATCGACAAGAAGCTCAAGGTCGAAGGTGACCTTCGTCGTGAAGTCGCGCAGAACATCAAGCGCCTTATGGAGATCGGCTGCTACCGTGGCCTGCGTCACCGCAAGGGCCTTCCGGTCCGCGGACAGCGCACTCACACGAACGCTCGTACCCGCAAGGGTCCGCGTCGCCAGATCGGCGCTAAGAAGAAGGGCAAGTAAGCATGGCCGCCAAGAAGAAGAACGTGCGCACTCGCCTGAAGCGCAGCGAGCGCAAGAATATCGCTGTCGGCCAGGCGCACATCAAGAGCACTTTCAACAACACCATCGTGAGCATCACCGACCCGTCGGGCAACGTGATCTCCTGGCAGAGCGCCGGTACCGTGGGCTTTAAGGGCTCGCGTAAGTCGACGCCGTTCGCCGCGCAGCTGGCCGCTGAGGCAGCCGCGAAGATGGCGCAGGAGCACGGCCTTCGCAAGGTCGCCGTGTTCGTGAAGGGCCCGGGTTCGGGTCGCGAGACTGCGATTCGTTCACTGCAGGCCGCAGGACTTGAGATCTCCGCGATCCAGGACTGCACGCCCGTTCCGCACAACGGCTGTCGGCCGCGCAAGCGCCGCCGGGTCTAATTCTGAAGGGAACGTAGAAGATGGCACGATACACCGGGGCGGACTGCCGTCTGTGCCGCCGCGAAGGAGTGAAGCTGTTCCTGAAGGGCGATCGCTGCTACAGCGACAAGTGCGCCGTTGAGCGTCGCCCGTACCCGCCGGGTCAGGCGGGCAAGAAGCGCCCGCGCGACAGCGAGTACAGGGTGCAGCTTCGTGAGAAGCAGAAGACCAAGAGGATGTACGGCCTCCTCGAGAAGCAGTTCCGTGGCTACTACACGCTCGCCAGTCGTCAGACCGGCATCACGGGCGAGAACCTGCTGCGTCTGCTCGAGAGCCGCCTCGACAACGTGGTGTACCGCCTTGGTTTGGCCAAGTCTCGTGACGAGGCCCGCCAGGTCGTCCGCCACAACCACATCACCGTCAACGGCCGCCGCGTGAACATCCCGTCTTATCGGGTGCGTCCGGGCGACCTGGTCGCGGTCGGCCCGAAGTCCAAGGATCTCCTCGTGATCAAGACGGCGCTCATCGCGTCGGAGAAGATCGAGGTTCCGGGTTGGCTCGAGGTCGACATCGAGAAGCTGCAGGGCAAGGTGCTGTCGCTCCCGACGCGCGAGATGATCGATGCGCCGGTTCGCGAGCAGCTCATCGTCGAGCTCTACTCGAAGTAACAGACCGCGGAAAGCCAGGGAGGCTGCTTGATGACAGAGTTCATGAGGCCCCAGGTCACGGTCGAGCCTATCGACGACCGCGTGGCCCGCTATGTAGTCGAACCGCTTGAGCGCGGTTTCGGTTACACGCTGGGCAACTGCATGCGTCGCGTGCTGTTGTCGTCGCTTCAGGGCGCGGCTGCCACTTCGATCCGTATCGAAGGGGTCCAGCACGAGTTCGGCACGATCGAGGGTGTCCGCGAGGACGTCACCGACATCGTGCTCAACGTTAAGGGGCTCGTGTTCCGCGAGACCGGCATTGGCAGCGGCGACGCCGTGGCCACCCTGTCGGCCAGCGGTAAGGCCGTTGTGACCGGAGCGGACCTGAAGGTGCCGGCCGAGTTTGAGCTGGTTAACCCGGAGCACGTGATCGCCAATCTGAACGCCGGCGCGAAGCTCGATATGAGCGTGCGCATCGGTGTGGGTCGCGGCTACGTCTCCGCGGACCGTAACAAGCGCGCCGAGGATCCTATCGGCGTTATCACCGTCGACTCACTGTTCAGCCCGGTCGCGCGTTGTACCTACGTGGTTGAGAACACCCGCGTCGGGCAGCGCACCGACTATGACAAGCTGACCCTTGAGGTCGAGACCAACGGTGCGCTCGACCCGAGCGATGCTGTCGCACGTGCGGGCCGCATCATCGACGAGCACATGATGCTCTTCGTCGACCAGGCTTCTTCTACGCTTCCCGAGGGCGAGATCTTCAACGCCCAGGTGGACGAGTCGGAGGGCGTGCTCGACACCCCGATCGAGGAGCTCGACCTGTCGGTGCGCTCCTACAACTGCCTGAAGCGCCAGGGCGTTAATACGATCGGCCAGCTGACGGAATGTTCCGAGCAGGATCTGCTCAACATCCGCAACTTCGGCGCGAAGTCCATCGAAGAGGTCAAGGACAAGCTGGTGTCCATGGGCCTGAATCTGAAGCAGTAGCAGGAGAGCGCTTAAGATGAGACACCTCAAGAAGGGTCGTAAGCTCGGCACCGATGCGTCGCACACCAAGGCGATGCTTCGAAGCCTGGCGATCGCCCTCATCACCAACGATCGTATGAAGACCACCGAGACGCGCGCCAAAGAGGTCCGTCCCCTGGTCGACAAGGTCATCACCTGGGCCAAGAAGGGCGACGTGCACTCGCGTCGTCTGGCCATGGCGGCTCTCGGCGGCTACGACTTCAAGGTCGGCACCGGCGCTGCTAAGAAGGACCTGTTCTCTGAGCTGGGCGAGCGCTTCGAGGCTCGTCCGGGTGGATACACTCGTATCCTGAAGCTCGGACCGCGCAAGGGCGACGCGGCTCCCATGGTCATCATGGAGCTCGTCGACTAGCACAGGTCACGTGTACAGAGCGGTACCATGTGAGGGCCTCCACACGGAGGCCCTCACTGTATGTGACACCGAGGAAGCTGGCGGATGATCCGGTTCGACAACGTGCGTTTCACCTATGGGGGCGGCGAGAGCGCACGGCATGCGCTCTCGGGCGTTTCGCTGTCGGTCGAGCCGGGCTCAATGGTGGCGGTGCTCGGTGCGAACGGCTCGGGCAAGTCGACGCTCGCGAGGCTGAGCAACGGGCTGCTGCTGCCTGAGTCCGGCCAGGTGACTGTTGACGGCATCGCCACGGACTCACGTGAGTTCGACGAGGAGCGCAGAGGCGCGGTCGGTTTCGTCTTCCAGAACCCTGACGATCAGCTCGTGGCGACCTCGGTTGAAGACGACGTGGCGTTCGGCCCCGAGAACATGGGTCTCGATCGCGCCACGATCCGCGCGCGGGTTGACGGCGCGCTTGCCGCGGTCGGGCTCACCGGTTTGGAGCGCCGCGAGCCACACCTGCTGTCGGGTGGCCAGAAGCAACGTCTTGCCATCGCCGGCGCACTCGCACTCGAACCGCGCTACCTCGTGCTCGATGAACCGACGGCCATGCTGGACCCGACCGGCCGTGAGGAGGTCCGGCGCGCCGTCACGGACCTCGTTGCCGCCGGCCATGGCGTGCTGATGATCACCCACGATCTTGCCGAGGCGCTCTCGGCAGACTCGGTCATCGTTCTCGCGGAGGGTGCGCTGGCATTCGAGGGTTCGCCATCCGAGTTGCTCGGACAGTCCGAAGGGTTCGTTGAGTGGGCGCTTGAGGTACCGCCGCTGACCCGCTTCGCTCTGGCCCTCAAACGAGCGGGCGGGCCTGACGCCAGTACAGCGTCCACGGCTCAGGAGCTGGAGGCGGCGCTGTGGGGCTGATCCTCACCGATATTGGCTACGCATACGGGGCCGGCACGACATTCGAGCAGGTCGCGCTTCGGAGCGTCTCGTTGTCAGTGGAGCCTGGCGAGCTGGTGCTGGTTGTTGGGTCGACCGGCTCAGGCAAGTCCACGCTGATGCGCGTCGCATCCGGGTTGCTGGAGCCTGCTTCGGGCGCGGCCGAGATCGACGGTCAGCCGCTCGACAGGCACAGCGCGCGAGGCCGCGTCGGCCTCGTCTTCCAGGATGCGGAATCGCAGTTGTTCGCCGAGACCGTCGCCGATGATGTGGCGTTTGGGCCGAGGAACTTGGGCGTGCCCGCAGACGAGGTCCCGCTCCGCGTCAACGAGGCACTCGAAGCTGTCGGCCTCGATCCCGCGGAATACGGCTCGCGCTCGACCTTTCAGCTCTCCGGCGGTGAGGCGCGTCGCGCGGCCATCGCCGGGGTGCTCGCCATGCGTCCGCGGTATCTGCTCGCCGATGAGCCGACAGCGGGACTCGACGCCCGCGGGCGCGCCGCGATCCGCGACGTTGTGGCCTCGGCACGGTCCGCGACGGGTGTCGTAGTCGTGACACACTCCGCCGAGGAGTTCCTCGGCGCGGCCGACAAGGTGCTCGTGCTCGATGGCGGCGGAGCGGTGTGGTCGGGTACGGCGACGGGGTTGGTTTCCGACCCCTCACCGCTCGAGGTCGCCGGGCTGCGGGCGCCTGATGTGCTCGCCATTCAGGTCGCGGCGCGTGCTCGCGGCCTGGACGTGGGCGAGTTCACGCTCGACACCGAACTCGCCGCTCAGCGGCTGGCGAGCGCCGGGGGGTGGCGCTGATGGCCGTGCCCGTTCCCTTCGGTCAGTTCGTGCCTGGCGACTCGGCGGTGCACCGTCTGGAGCCGCGCGCGAAACTGGGGCTCACCCTCGCCTTCACCGTCGCGTTGTTCGCGGTCGACGGGTTTCTCGGCCTGGCTGTCGCCGCCGTGTTCGTTGTGCTCGCCGTGCGAGTGTCGGGGGTGCCTTGGCGGCTCGTCGCCAGGGGAGTGCGCCCGATCCTGTGGCTGCTTCTGTTCACGGTCGCCGCGAATGCGCTGCGCTGGCGGCCGGACGAGGCGTTCGTCATGTTTGGGCCGCTCGGAGTGGATGCCGACGGTCTGCGGACCGGCGTCTTTTTCGCGCTGAGGATAGTGCTGCTCGTCATGGGGACATCGCTCGTGACATTGACGACCTCACCGGTGGCGCTCACCGACGCGTTGACGCGGCTGATGGCGCCGCTGCGAATCGTGCGCGTACCCGTCGACGACGTCGCGATGATGCTGTCGATAGCGCTGCGCTTCATGCCGATCACCGCCGAGGAGGCCGAGAGGATCGTGGTCGCACAGACCGCGCGGGGCGCCCGGTTTGATGAAGGCGGCCTCGTGACGCGGGCCCGGGCGTGGATTCCGGTGCTTGTGCCGCTGTTCGTGAATCTGTTTCGGCGAGCCGACACCCTGGCGCTCGCCATGGAGGCCCGCTGCTACCGCGGAACGGGCCGAACCCGCCTGCGCGAGTCGGTCATGCACGCCGTCGACTGGACCGCACTCGCACTCGGCGTGACGCTCGCGACCGGCGTGGCGATACTGCTCTAGGAGGAGGCGTTTCAGTGTCAGACACCGTCAGCCCATACGCGCTCGCGCTCACAATCGCCTACGACGGCGCGCCGTTCGCCGGCTTCGCTCGGCAGCCGGGGCTCGACACCGTTCAGGGCAGGCTGGAGATGGCGCTGTCCGTCGCGCTTCGGCGTGAGGTCGACATCGTGGGGGCGGGCCGGACTGATACCGGCGTCAACGCACTCGGGCAGGTCGTGAGCTTCAACGCGGTCGGCGACGAACCCGAGCCGGTGCGACTGAGGCGCTCGCTCGACGCTCTGACAGGCGAGGGGCTCGTGGTCCGCGAGCTTCGCCGCGCGCGCCCGGGGTTCTCGGCAAGGTTCGACGCAGTCCGGCGCGAGTACCGCTACCGGGTGGTGGCGGGCGCCGTTCCGCCGCTGTTCCTGTCGCACTTCGCGTGGCACGTCGCGAGCGAACTCGATATCGTCGCGATGCGTGAGGGCGCCGGTCATCTGGTGGGGGAGCAGGACTTCCGGAGCTTCTGTGTCACCCAGTCGGCCGAGGGGCAGCGCACCGTGCGTCGTCTCGACACCGTGGAGATCGCCGAGGAGGTCCATCTCGGAGAACGCTGTTTGACCGTGCGTGTCGTCGGCAACGCGTTCCTGCACTCGATGGTGCGTGTGATCGTCGGTACGCTTGTCGAGGTCGGCTGTGGCCGCCGGGATCCCGACTGGGTCGTCGAGGCGCTCTCCGCGCGGGAACGCAGCGCGGCGGGTCCGACAGCCCCCGCTCACGGCCTCACGCTGTGGCGTGTAGACTATCCTGACGACGTCTGGCTCGGGTGAGTGCGAAGACCATTTCGAGGGTATAGATACGCCCGGGCGCGTGTATTCGTTGACGTGCCGATGTGGCGAAGATAGAATGGCAGGGTTCGTTTCCGCCAGCCCCGTGACGCGAACACCCTGAACGACATCCGCAGTTGGAGGACCCGTTGAAGACCTACCACGCCAAGCCCGGCGAAGTCGAGCGCGAGTGGCTGCTCGTCGACGCTACGGACATGGTGCTCGGCCGCCTCGCGAGCGAGGTTGCGCAGATCCTGAAGGGTAAGCGCAAGCCGACCTACACCCCGCACGTCGATACCGGTGATTTCGTCGTAATCATCAATTGCGACAAGGTTCGCCTCACCGGCAACAAGGCCAACACCAAGAACTACTACAGCCACAGCGGTTTCCCCGGTGGTCTCAAGGAGGTGCCTTTCCAGGTCATGCTGGCAAAGCACCCCGAGCGGATCATCGAGAAGGCCGTGAAGGGCATGCTGCCCAAGAACACCCTGGGTCGCGCCATGGGCCGAAAGCTCAAGGTGTACGCCGGTTCGGAGCATCCGCACCAGGCTCAGAGCCCGCGTCAGATCACGCTGGAGGCTTAAGCGCATGGCTGAGAACAAAGCTGTCTACCTCGGCACCGGTCGCCGCAAGAACGCTGTGGCCCGCGTGCGCCTGGTCCCTGGCACCGGCCAGATGACCATCAACAAGAAGCCGGCGCTCGAGTACTTCGGTCGTGAGGCTCTTGTCAACTTCGCAACCACGCCGTTCAAGGTCACCGAGACCGTCGATCGCTTCGACGTCGTCGCGACTCTGCACGGTGGCGGCGTCTCGGGTCAGGCCGGCGCCCTGCGTCACGGCATCGCCCGTGCGCTCCTCGAGGCCGGCGACGACTACCGTCCCGAGCTCAAGAAGGCCGGCCTCCTGCGCCGCGACCCGCGTATGGTCGAGCGCAAGAAGTACGGTCTCAAGAAGGCCCGTAAGCGTCCGCAGTTCTCCAAGCGCTAGGACCGCTGGCCGCAGATTCGAACCGAACGGGGCTCGCCACAGCGGCGGGCCCCGTTTCCTTTCCAGGGGAGGACCGATGAGCACGCGACTTTTCGGCACCGATGGCGTCCGTGGTGTCGCCAACCGGGCGCTCACGCCCGAGCTGGCCTTCAGGCTGGGCGAGGCCGCAGGCCACTTCCTCGGCGACAAGGGCCATGGCCGCATCGTCGTCGGCCGAGACACCCGCCGGAGCGGCGACATGCTCGAGGCCGCGCTCGTGGCCGGTATCACCGCCGGCGGAGCGGATGCGCTGCTGTGCGGGATCGTGCCGACCCCGGCTGTCGCCCACCTCGTTCGCGAGCTCGGGGCGGACGGCGGCGTGGTCATCTCGGCGAGCCATAATCCTCCCGAGTACAACGGCATCAAGCTGTTCAGCCGAGAGGGCTTCAAGCTTCCTGATGACCTCGAAGACGAGATCGAGACGTTTTGCGCCGGCGACCGCGACTGGGAGCGGCCCACGGGCGCGGCCATCGGGCGGGTCGAGATCGTGTGCGACGCGCTGGAGCGCTACGTCGACCACGCGGTGAGTACCGTCGAGGGCACCCTCGCCGGCATGCGTATCGCGGTGGACTGCGGTCACGGCGCCGCGTTCTCGGCCACGCCGGTGGCGCTCGAGCGGCTGGGCGCCGAGGTCGTGGCGATCAACACCGACTTCGACGGCACCGACATCAACGTCGGCTGCGGCTCGACCGACCTCACCGCTGTCGCCGACATCGTGCGCTCAGGCGGCTTTGACCTCGGTTTCGCCCACGACGGCGACGCCGATCGCGTGCTGGCGGTCGACGAGACCGGCGCGGAGGTTGACGGCGACCAAATTATGGCCGTCACGGCGGTCCGGCTCATGGAGCAGGGCTCGCTCCACGGTGACACTGTTGTGTCGACGGTCATGTGCAACCTCGGCTTCGAGGTCGCCATGCGCGAGCGTGGCATCACGGTAGTCAAGACCAAGGTCGGCGATCGCTACGTTCTGGAGCAGATGCAGGCCATGGAGGCCACGCTCGGCGGCGAGCAGTCCGGCCACATCATCTTCCTCGAGCACAACACCACCGGCGACGGCCTCGTTACCGCGCTGCAGCTCATCGCCGCGGTGCGCGACGCGGGATCTCCGCTGTCGCAGCTCACGCAGGTCATGACGCGCTACCCGCAGGTGCTCATCAACGTGCACGTCGCCGACAAGACCCGGCTCACCACGAGCGCGGTCGTCTCGGAAGCGATTCATGCCGCCGAGAACGAGCTCGGCGACAGCGGGCGGGTGCTGGTCCGCGCGTCGGGCACCGAGCCGCTCGTGCGCGTGATGGTGGAGGCGGCCGACGAAGCCGTCGCGGCTCGCATCGCTGACAGCCTCGTCGAGGTCGTGAAAGCCGAGCTCGATCAGTGACCGGCGCCAGTCTCGAGACCGCCCTCACGGAGTTCTGTTCGGCGTTCCCCGGCTACGATGCTTCGGCCATCGCCGACCTGAAGGCTGCTGAGTACGCTCGTCTCGGAGAGGCGGGCCACACCTACCTCGATTACACGGGCGGCGGTCTGTACGCCCAGGGCCAGCTCGATGCGCACCATCGCATACTCAGCGGCGGAGTCTTCGGCAACCCGCACTCGCACAACCCCACCTCGCTCGCTGCGACCGCGATGGTCGAGCGCGCCCGCGAGGCGGTCCACGAGTTCTTCAACGCCGACCCGGCCGAGTACGACGTCGTGTTCACCGCCAACGCGAGCGGGGCGCTCAAACTCGTGGGCGAGGCGTATCCGTTCACCCCGGGCTCGTGCTATCTCGTGAGCTACGACAATCACAACTCGGTCAATGGCATCCGTGAGTTCGCGCGCCGCGCCGGCGCTGACATCGTCTACCTTCCGGTGCGCAGCCCCGACCTCAGGCTCGATGCGGACTTCGTGCACCAGGGTTTGCGCGAGGCGGCCGACTGTCCTTCGAAACTGTTCGCGTACCCGGCACAGTCGAACTTCAGCGGCGTGCAGCATCCGCTCGAGTGGATCGACGAGGCCCGCGAACTAGGGTGGGATGTGCTGCTCGATAGCGCGGCGTTCGCGCCGACCAACCGTCTCGACCTGTCGAAGGTCGCTCCCGACTTCGTCCCGCTGTCGTTCTACAAGATGTTCGGTTACCCCACTGGAGTCGGCGCGCTGATCGCTCGGCACGAGGCGCTCGCCAAGCTCCGGCGTCCTTGGTTCGCTGGCGGCACCATCACCCTGGCGTCGGTTCAGGGCGGCGGACTGCACAAGCTGGCCGCCGGTCACGCCGGCTTCGAGGACGGCACCGTCGACTATCTCGGCCTGCCTGCGGTCACCATCGGCCTGGAGCACGTCACTCGCGTCGGTATCGACGCGATCCACGACCGCGTCACGGCGCTCTCGGCGTGGCTCCTTGCCTGGATGCGTCAGGCCCGGCACACCAACGGTGCGCCGCTCGTTCGGGTGTTCGGCCCCGACACGACCGACCGCCGCGGCTCCACCGTCGCCTTCTATCTGCTCGATCCCGAGGGCGAGGTGTTCGACGTCTACCGGGTCGAGGAGATCGCAGGGCGCGAGTCCATCTCGGTACGGACCGGGTGCTTCTGCAATCCCGGCGACGGCGAGGTCGCGCACGGCATCACCCGCGAGGAGATGGAGGAGTGCTTCGACGACGAGGAGCGCCCCGTCACACTCAAGCAGTGTCAGCGGCTCATCGCCGACACCACGGGCAAGGCGCCCAACACCATTCGGGTCTCCCTCGGTATCGCCTCGGACTTCGAGGACGTCTGGCGTTTCGCCCGCTTCGCCGAGTCATTCCGCGACCTCACGGCCGCCTCGCTCGTCACCGCACCGTCACCCGCCTGAAGCGGTCGTGCTGGTACAATCGCGGGAGGAACGTAGCCTGAGGGGAGGGGTGTGAAGCGCACCTGACTCGCACGCAAAGCGCCAGGACTGGTGAGGTGACGCCGAGACGTCACCGTTCGGAAGTGACTTCCGTGGACCCAGTCGACGAGGTGGGGGCCGATCGAACATTCGGCGGATGGCTCCCCGGCCTTTTCCGAGGTCGTGACGTTGCCGACAAAACCCACGGGTGACCGGGGGAACAAAGCGGCAGCGATTCGGGTATCCCGCTTTCATGGGCGCGATCGAGCGCCTGATCACGCGCAGCGGGCGCGTCTCAATCTCGAATCCTGAACCCTAACGAAGGGCTGAAGACACCTATGTGTGGAATCGTCGGATACATCGGACCCCGGCAGGCGAGCGAGGTTCTGCTCGGAGGTCTTGCACGTCTTGAGTATCGCGGGTACGACTCGGCGGGCGTCGCCATCGTCGAGGGCGGTGAGCTGGCTGTCACGCGTCGCGTGGGAAGGCTCGCCAACCTGAGCACGGCGCTCGACTCGGCCCCGCTGTTCGGCAGCGTCGGTATCGGTCACACGCGCTGGGCCACGCACGGCAAACCGAGCGAGGAGAACGCGCACCCCCACACCGACTGCGACGGGCGCATCGCCGTCGTTCACAACGGCATCATCGAGAACTACATCGAGCTTCGCGAGGAGCTCGCGGCCACCGGCCACAAGCTGCGCTCGGAGACCGACACCGAGACCGTCGCACATCTCGTCGAGAGCTACTACGAGGGCGACCTGGTCGCCGCTGTCGCGAGCGCGGTCAAGCGGCTCGACGGCAGCTATGCACTCGGCGTCATGCATCTCGACCACCCGGACGTCATCGTTGCGGCGCGCAAAGACTCCCCGTTGATCATCGGAGCGGGCGAAGGCGAGAACATCGTCGCGAGCGACATCCCGGCGGTGCTCGAGTACACGCGCGAGGTCGTCGTGCTGAATGATGACCAGATCGCCGTGGTCACCGCCGAGGAGATCCGCGTGCTCGATTCGTCGCTCCAGCCGATCGAGCCAGAGACCATGCACGTCGAGTGGGACCTCGATGCCGCCGAGAAGGGCGGCTACGAGGACTTCATGCTCAAGGAGATCCACGAGCAGCCCAAGGCTCTCCGAGAGACTCTTCGCGGCCGTCTCTGTGACGGCGAGATCCAGCTCTCCGAGCTCGCGATGACGCCCGAGGAGGTCGCTGCGATCGACCGCGTCTTCATCATCGCGTGCGGCACGAGTTACCACGCCGGCCTCGTGGCGAAGAACCTCATCGAGCAGTGGGCCCGCATTCCCGTCGAGGTCCAGGTGTCGAGCGAGTTCCGCTACAACGACCCGATCGTCGACGACGAGACGCTCGTGGTCGCCATCACGCAGTCGGGCGAGACGGCCGACACGCTGGCGGGCGTTCGTGAGGCGCGTGAGCGCGGCGCCAAGGTCATCGCGATCACCAACGTCGTTGGCAGCCGCGTCACCCGCGAGTCCGACGGAGTGCTCTACACGCACGCCGGCCCCGAGATCGGCGTTGCGGCGACCAAGACGTTCACGGCGCAGATCGCGGCACTGACCGTGCTTGCCCTCAAGCTCGCCCAGACCAAGGGCACACTTGCGAATGAGCGCGTCGAGAGCCTGTTCAAGGAGCTCTCCAACGTCCCCGACATCGTCGAGACGATCCTCGAGGACCTCTCGACCATCCAGGAGTGCGCAGCCGCCTGCATCGATGCGTCGAGTGCGCTGTTCCTTGGCCGAGGAATCGGCGTGCCTGTTGCGATGGAGGGCGCACTGAAGCTCAAGGAGATCAGCTATATCCACGCCGAGGCCTACGCGGCGGGCGAGATGAAGCACGGTCCGATTGCTCTGATCACCGAGGAGGTGCCGGTCGTCGTCGTCGCGACGCAGGGCCACACCTACGAGAAGGTCGTCTCCAACATCCAGGAAGTCCGCGCGCGCGGGGCAGAAGTCATCGCGGTCGCGACCTCCGGTGACGAGGACATCCGCAATCACGCCGAGCACGTCCTGCACATCCCGCAGGTCGCCGAGACGCTCTCGGCGATTCCGGCGAGCGTGCCGCTGCAGGTGCTGTCCTACTACATCGCGAAGCTCCGCGGCTGCAACGTTGATCAGCCCAGGAACCTCGCCAAGTCCGTCACCGTGGAGTAGCGCATGGGTGTACTCGGACTCGGAGTCGACATCGTCGAGATCGACCGCATGGCCGCGGCTCTCCAGCGTCGCCCCAAGCTCAAGGAGCGCATCTTCTCGGCCGAGGAACGCGCGTATTGCGAGAAGCGCAGCAAGCCGGAGATCCACTACGCGCTGAGGTTCGCCGCCAAGGAGGCGGTGCTGAAGGCCCTGGGCACCGGCTTCAGGGGGATGCGCTTCTGTGACGTGGAGGTCGTCCGCGAGGCAAGTGGGCGACCGGTGCCGAGGCTTTCGGGCAAGGCCGCCGAGCGTGCGGCCGAACTCGGCGTGGTGGAGATGCACTTGTCGCTGTCGTTCACGCATTCGACCGCGGTCGCCTCGGCGGTCGCCGTGACTGAGGAAGCGCGCCCGAAGAAGGACGACAAACCGGATCCCAAAGCGGAGCTGGCGGCGTCGTTTCGGGAGGCGAAGGCGATGCTCGACGACATCGTGGTAGAGCCGGATGCTGACGAGCCGGACGAGTCCGACGGAGCCGAGGACGTGCAGGAGTGACATGCGGGGCGGTTCGCCACACGGCGGGCCGCCCCTTTACACGGAGGGAGTCTCGATGCTGAGGGCCCTGAACGCCGCCCAGTCACGGGCTATTGAGGAGCGTGCGGTCGCCGAGCACGGTGTCACGCTCGCCGCTCTGATGGACTCCGCCGGTCAGGCGATCGCGCGCGAGCTATCGCTCCGCGTGCCCGAAGGCCGCGTCGTGGTGGTGTGCGGCCCGGGCAACAACGGCGGCGACGGGTGGGTAGCTGCGCGCGAGCTTGCCGCCGCCGGTCGTGACGTGGTCGTGCTCGCGCTGCGTGATCCCGACGGGCTCGGCATGCTCGCGGCCGAGGCGGCGCGAAGCGCGATCGCCGCCGGTGTCGAGTGGCGGGTCTGCGACGGCGCCCCCTGCGACGCCGACTTCGCGGACGCGAGCGCTGTCGTCGACGCGATTCTCGGCGTTGGCTCGACGCTCCCGCTGCGAGAGCCGATCAGCCACTGGGCCGAGGCGGTCAATCGCTCGGGCGCGTTCGTGCTCTCAGTCGACCTGCCCACCGGAGTCGACTCGGATTCGGGCGCGGCCGACGACGATGCGATAGTGGCAGACTGCACGGTCAGCTTCACGACGCCCAAGCTCGGACTGGTCATGTTTCCCGCGGCGAGCCGCGCGGGCGAGATCGTTGTCGCCGACATCGGCGTCGACCGGGCGACCGCCGAGGTGGAAGGCGCGCCTGAGGTCTGGACGTCGGCCGAGTACGGAGCGCTGGTTCCGCTGCCGGCGCCCGACGCGCACAAGAACTCCCGCGGCAGGCTGCTCATCGTGGGCGGCTCGGGAACGTTCGCCGGAGCCGCAGTACTCGCGGCCCGCGGCGCGATGCGGATGGGCGCGGGCTACGTCACCGTGGCGGTGCCCGAGCCGATCGTGCCGATCGTGCAGTCCCACCTGACGGCGGCGCCGGTGGTCGGGCTTCCGTCATCTCGCGGCAAGGCGCTCTCGTCGTCGGCCGCTGCCTCCATCCGGCACCTCGCCTCGGACTACGACGCCATCGTATTGGGTCCTGGGCTGACCCTCGCGGACGGGGCGGTTGCCACGGTTCGCTCACTCGTGGCGAGCCTGTCGCAACCCATCGTGCTCGACGCCGACGGGCTGAACGCGTTCGTCGACGCGGTCGAACTCATCACCGAGAGGCCCGCTCCATTGGTGCTCACGCCTCACCCGGGGGAGCTGTCCCGCCTCCTCGGAGTGAGCGTGCCCGCCGTGCAGATGGATAGGGTATCTTCATCGGCAAGGCTCGCGTCGGCGAACCGCGCGGTCGTGCTCAAGGGCGCGGGTACCATCGTGAGCGGCGAGGGTCGCTCGGTGATCGTGACGTCCGGCTCCCCGGCCTTGGCTACTGCGGGAACCGGCGACGTGTTGGCTGGCATGATCGGTGCGCTGTTGGCCCAGGGACTGAGCCCGTTTCAGGCCGGGGCGCTTGGCGCTTACGTTCACGGACGGGCCGGCGAGGCGGCAGCCTCGGAGCTTACGACGATGTGCATGAACGCGGAGGACCTGCCCGACTTCCTGCCGGTTGCGGTGGGGGAGATCTTGAACGAGTGGTAGCCGCTCGAACCCGAGCGCTCCCGACGAGGAGGACACACGGATGCCCGATATCACCGCACGCGACATCATGACTCCCGACCCGATCACGGTCGGACCCGACGCTTCGGTCACCGATGCCGCCAAGCTCATGACCGAGCACAATATCGGCGCTCTGCCCGTGGTTGCGGGCGACAAGCTCATCGGGCTTGTCTCCGAGGGCGATCTCATCATGCAAGACGTGAAGCTCGAGTTCCCGACGTACATGCATCTCCTGGACGGCTTCATCATGTACCCGCCGGCCCAGGCCAAGTTCGAGCACGAGATTCGCAAGGCGGTGGCCGCCACGGTGCGCGACGTCATGACGTCTGCGCCCGTCACCATCCAGGCGGTCGCGCCCATCGAAGACGTCGCAACCCTGCTCTCCGAGAGGGACGTCTCGCGCCTGCCGGTTCTCGACGGCGAGCAGCTGGTGGGCATCGTCAGCAAGCACGACGTTGTTCGCGCCATCGCGGAGGGCCTCTCCTGATGACAGAGCGTCGCTGGGCGTGGGCCGAGATCGACCTCGGGGCGATTGCCCATAACGTACGAGTCCTCAAGGCGCTCACCACGCCCGGTGTCCGCTTCATGGCGGTCGTCAAGGCCGACGGCTACGGCCACGGAGCCGAGCGAGTGGCCCACGAAGCCCTCGCTGCTGGCGCGACCGACATCGGGGTCGCGACCGTTGCCGAGGCTGTAGTGCTTCGCAGGGCGGGCATCGCAGCGCCCATCCAGATTCTCTCCGAGCCTCCCGAGGACACCGTCTTCGAGATTCTCGAGCACAGGCTCGTGCCCACGGTAACCACGCGCGACTTCGCCGTGGCGCTGGGCCGCGTGGCTGCGGGCAGGGACGTTGAGGCGCCGTACCACCTCAAGATCGACACCGGCATGAACAGGATCGGCGTGCGTGCCGAGGAGGCTGCTCGTTTCGCGGCAGGACTCAAGGATTGGCCGGGACTTCGCCTCACGGGGACGTTCACCCACTTCGCAAACGCCGACGTCCCCGGCGACTGGGACGTCGAACGCCAGCTGCAGCGATTCGAGGAGGCCCTGGCGGCCATGCGAACCGAGGGCGTCGACCCCGGCATCGTGCACGCGGCCAACAGCCCGGCGACGATACTCATCCCAGAGGCCCACTTCGATATGGTCAGGTGCGGCATCGCTCTCTACGGGCTCCATCCTTCCCCGCACACCCGTGGACGCGTGGACCTGCGGCCCGCGATGTCGATCAAGGCGCGCACGTCGCTCGTGAAGCGCATCGGCATGGGGGAGGGCGTCAGCTACGGACTGACGTACCACGCCGCAGCGCCGACGACTATCGCCACGCTGCCGCTGGGCTATGCCGACGGCGTGCATCGCATCCTGTCGGGACGCATGGAGGTCCTCGTGAACGGCACCCGGGCCCAGCAGGTGGGTCGGATCTGTATGGATCAGTTCATGGTGGAGATTCCGCGAGGCGTCGAGGTCGAGCGGGGGGTCGAGTTCGTTCTTGTGGGCGAGCAGGGCTCAGAGCGCATCGTGCTCGATGAGATGGCCGACCTCGCACAGACCATCAACTACGAGCTCGCCTGCGCCTTCGGCGCACGGCTGGAGCGCGTCTACCAGCGCTAGCCGAACTCATCGAGATAGTTCGGCAGGAACGCCGCCTCCTTCGTTGAACACCCTTAGCAAGAGGACTGCCCCGAACCGGGCATGGGCAGTCCAGTCGTCCGCCGAGGGGGCAGCGCTTTGGACGAGAACGTCACTGAGGAGCTCGCATTCCATCAGGAGACCGTCGCGAGCGATACGAACACCCCGCTTCATCTGATCCGTGAGAAGGAGATCGAGATCTCCGGCCGAGTTCTCGCCGCCAAGCGGCAGGCCGACGAGATCGTCGCTGACGCGCGCAAACAAGCGGCGTCGCTTCTTGGCTCGGTTCAGGAGGAGGCGGCCGCGAACGCCGGCGCTCGTGAGGCCGAGGTTCGGGCCGAGGTCGACCGCGATATCGCGCAGCTGCACGTGCAGTCCGAAGGTGAAGTCGCTGCGCTCGCAGGGTCCATCGAGAAGCGTTTGCCGGAAGCGGTCGCAATGGTCATCGGGTCAGTGACGAGAGTCTGACACAGACGCTCGGCCGGACTTCGGGGACCTTCAGGGGAGGTGTACTCACATGCTCGTCCCGATGGCGAGAGTGGAGATCATCGGACCGAAGGGCCTATTCTTCGACGTCGTGAGCATGGTTCACGAACAGGGGCGTCTCCACATCGAGGACCTCTCCAAGAAGATCCAGAAGGGCGAGTTGCCTCTGGATAGGATGGAGGTTGTCGAGCGTCAGGAGACCGAGCGCGAGCAGATGGAGGAGATGCTCATCCGAGTGCGCTCCATCCTGAAGGCCCTGGATCGCGCCGCCGCCGACGTTGACGCCGACCGCGTCGCGATCGAGTACGACAAGCTCTACGGACTCGACTCGGCGCAGCTCGAGGAGCGAATTCGCACGGTCATCGGCGAGGTCGAGGACCGGACCGCCACCTTGGCTGCGACACACACGGACCTGGAGTCCGAGGTCTCGCTCCTTGCGCGTTACGAGCCGATTCTCCACAAGATCCAGCCGCTCGCTCGTCAGATCGTGACGACGGGCGCTTACGATTCCGTCGCGCTTCTCTTCGAGCGGCGCTACAAGCAGGCGATTGACGCTCTCAAAGAGGAGCTCGACCGCATCACCCATCGCCAGTACGAACTCGTGTCGACCGACGTGGACGAAGACACTACGGCAGCGATCGTGGTCTTCAGCCGGCAGTACGCCGACTCGGTCCACAAGTTCCTGGCCATGGAGAACGTCAACCAGATTCGACTCCCGAGCGAGTTCGACGACATGCCCTTCGATGTCGCCTACGACGAGATCAAGCGGCGTCGCAAGGAACTGCCTGAGGACCTCACGCAGATCCGTCAGGAACTCGACGAGATGTCAGCAAGGTGGCGCGAGAAGCTGATCGCGATTCGGGATGTCTTGATCGATCGCTCCGCCGAGATTGAAGCTATCCCGAAGTTCGGTCGCACTGAGTACGCGTTCGTCATCACGGGATGGATGCCGGTCGAGGACATCGCTGGCCTGCGGACGACGATCTCGCAGCGCTGGAAAGATGACGTCATCGTCGAGCAGCTTGAGATTCGTGAGGAAGAGTACGCGGACACCCCTGTCGCGCTCAAGAACGCGAAGGCGATCGAGCCGTTCCAGAAGCTCCTCGGTGTATACGGCATGCCCCGCTATGGGACGCTGGATGCGACCTGGATGCTCTTCGTGTTCTATCCGCTGTTCTTCGGAATGATCGTCGGGGACATGGGTTACGGCCTGATCATGCTCGGCATAGTGTTTTGGCTGAGGATGAAGTTCAAGGAGAACGAGGGCATCCACCTCGCGACGTCGATTCTGGGACCGGCGGCGACGATGGTCATCGCCTTTGGCTTTGTCTACGGCGAGTTCTTCGGAAACCTGCTGGGCGAGCGGTATCTCAACCTTATCCAGAAGATCCAGATCGGTCCGCTGACGTTGCCCTTCGACAGGGTCCATTTCATCGAGACATTCATGCTGGTGGCCATCGCCGTCGGTGTGGTGCAGGTGATGTTGGGCCTTGCCTTCGGCGTCGTCAATGCGGTCCGCACCAAGAACAAGCACCACCTGTACGAGAAGGGCGGCATCCTTACGTTCCTGATCGCCGTCGCCATCGCTGTGGGCATCGCCGTGGCGGCGGAGCAGTTCGGCTCGTGGGCGGTGTGGGGCCAGCTGGTCTTCGCCGCCATTGCGTTCGGCGGCTTCATCTTCGCCGTTCGGGGCGGTGGCGTGATGGGCGTCATCGAGACGGTCGAGTCGGTCACCGGCATGGCGAGCTACATCCGAATCATGGCCGTAGGCCTCGCCGGAGCGATCTTCGCCGACGCGGTCAACGAGATCGTCGCCGGTCTGGGCAATATCGTGCTCGCCATCTTCGTGGCGGTCGCACTCCACTCGCTGAACTTCATCATCGCGGCGTTCAGCCCCACGATTCATGCTTTGCGTCTCAACTTCCTGGAGTTCTTCGGGAAGTTTTACGAGACCGGAAATCAGCAGTACAAGCCGTTTACGAAAACCGGAGGTGAGAAGGGCGCATGATCACGAAGAGGCTTGCAAGTCGGGTGTTTGGTAGCACGTTTGTGCTCACTATGCTGGTACCGGCCATCGCTCTGGCCGAGGAGGCTGCGGCCACAGGCGAGGACTGGCAGGTGTCAGTCGGTAAGTCGATGGCGGCCGGTCTGGCGATGGGTCTGTCCGCGCTTGGCGCCGGATACGCTCAGGCAAAGATCGGCTCTGCAGGCGCCGGAACGCTCGCCGAGCGTCCCGAGGTCTCGATCTGGATCATCACGCTTCAGGCGCTGCCCGAGGTCATCGTCCTTCTCGGCTTCGTCTCCGCCATTCTCATCAACGGATAACTGAGCGGATTCTTCGGGATCGGCGAGACGCAACGCGGAGAGGACCGTTCAGATGGCACTCGAAGACATCTTCAGAGCGCTCCAGGAACAGGCCGAAAGGGACATCGAAGAGACCCTGGCCGAGGCGCACGCACACGCAGCCGCCATCATGGAGGAGGCGCGTGCAGAGGCGTCCGAGTCCCGTGTCCGTTACCTGGACAACGCCGAGCGTACAGCTCGGACCCGCAGCGCCCAAAGCATGAATGCCGCACGCCTCGAGACGCGCAAGCAGATCGCGGGCGTGAAGGAGGAAGCGGTGCGCCGAGCGTTCGACGAGGCCATGGCCGAGCTCGGCAAGGTACGAGATCAAGCCTCCTACGGCGAGACGTTCCGTGCTTTGCTGGCGGAGGCGCTCGACGGGGTGGAGGGGGAGTTCGAGCTGTTGGTCGACCCTGCTGACGAGGCTCTTGCGCGCGAGGCGTTGCAGCAGATGGGAAAGACCGCAGCCATCAAGCCTGAGATCTCGACCGCCGGTGGCGTCGTGGTCTCAACCGAGGGGGGCCACGTCCTGAGGCGCAATACGCTTGAGGACCGGCTCGAGAAGTTCCGCGGCCTGTCACAGGCCGAAGTCGCGGGGGTCCTGTTCGCATGAGTCCCGCGGCAGCAGGAAGCGCGAGCGCCAACACAAAGGTCCGTGGCAACGACTACGGGTACACCAACGCCCGGTTGCGCGGCATGCGTGCGCGGCTGCTGAAGCGTGAGGCGCTCGAGAGGCTGTTGTTGGCCGGCGATCTCCATCACGCGATCCAGGAGCTGACGCAGACCGAGTACGCGCCGGATCTCGAGGCGGCGCTGATCCACGGACGTAGCGCTCACGAGGTCGACGACGCGCTTCGCATGAATCTCGTGCGGACCTATCAGAAGGTGCTCGGCTTTCTCGGCGAGGAGGCCCTTGATATCTGCGGGACGCTTTTGGGGCGTTGGGATGCGTTCAATCTCAAGACGATCCTCAGGGGCAAGCACGTTCACCTGGACGCGAAGGAGATCCGGGAGGGCCTGCTGCCGGTGGGCGCGCTCGGACAAAGCGAGCTTGAGGCTCTCGCCGGGCTTGCCGACATCCGCGAGGTGGTTGCACTCGCCGGAACGTGGGGGCTTCCGCAGGCGCCCGCGATGCGCAGGGGGCTCGTGAGGTACCAGGAGACGGGCGAGCTCGCCGATCTCGAACTCGCGTTGGACCGCTACTACGCACAGTGGGCGATGCAGCGCCTTTCGAAGCGCAAGGCCAACTACCAGCGTGCTCGCAAGGTCCTCGGGATGCAGGTCGACGTTCTCAATCTCGTCATCGTGTTCAGGGCCGCCCGAGAGAACCTGCCCTACGACCAGTCGGTCGACTACTTCCTTGAGGGAGGCGCCGAGATAAAGCTCGACCGCTACCAGCGGCTCGCGGCCATGTCCGACGTCGACCAGATTCTCGACGATCTTCGGGGCACGCAGTACGGAAAGACGGTCGACGAGGCCGCGCTCCGCTATCTGGAGACGACGTCGCTGGCTTCCTTCGAGCGTGCGCTCGAGGACTATCTGACACGCAAGGTGCTCGCCCTCGGAAGCTCCGACCCGCTCGGCATCGGTATCCCGATCGCCTACCTGTGGGCAAAGCAAAACGAGGTCACCAACCTGCGCATCATCGTGAAATCCCTGTCCGTTGGCATTCCGCCGGAGCGGGCGCGAAGGGAGCTCATCCTTGTATAGGCTCGTCGTTCTCACGGATTCGGACTCGGCCGACGGCTTCAGGCTGGCGGGCGTGGACGTCGTCGTGATCGACTCGGTCGACCAAGTGGGCGAGCGGCTGAACCGGCTGATCGACGACGAAGCGAGCGGAATCATCGCGGTCAGCGAACGGATGATGGCAGGCATCGACGAGCGCACACAGCGCAAGATCGACTCGATCTACCGGCCACTCGTGATTTCGCTCCCTCTCAGGGAGCAGCTCGAGATGGGCGAGGACCACCGCGCGTACCTGGCACGGCTCATCCGACGAGCCATCGGATTCGACATCACACTGAGGCGAGGCTAGATGATGATTGCCGGAGCGATCTCCAAGATCACAGGACCGGTTGCCGTCGCGGACGGCATGACCGGCGCCCGTATGTACGACATCGTGAGAGTCGGAACGGAAGGCCTGATGGGCGAGGTCATCCGACTCGAAGGCGATACCGCGACGATTCAGGTGTACGAGGACACGTCAGGCCTGAAGGTCGGCGAGCGCGTCGAATCGACCGAGGGCCCGCTCGTCGTCGAGCTGGGTCCCGGCCTTCTGACGTCTATCTACGACGGCGTTCAGCGGCCGCTGCCCGTGCTCGCAGCCATCGGTGACTTCATCGAGCGCGGTACCGTAGCCTCCGCCCTTGATCGGACGCGCACCTGGTCGTTCACGCCGTCTGTCTCGGTAGGCGACGTCGTGAGCGCCGGCGACGTTCTCGGCGACGTTCCCGAGGGCCAGACGATCATCCACAGAGTCATGGTTCCGCCGCTGACCAAGGGCGGCACGATCGCGAGCATCGTTGCGGCCGGCGAGTACACGGTCGACGACGTAGTTGCAACGCTCGAAGACGGTACTGAGATAGGAATGGCTCAGAAGTGGCCCGTGCGTCAGGGTCGCCCCTACATTCGCAAACTCGATCCCACCACCCCGTTCACCACGGGCATGCGGATCTTGGATACGTTCTTCCCGATCGCGCTCGGCGGCAACGCCATCATCCCGGGCGGCTTCGGCACGGGCAAGACGGTCACGCAGCAGTCTCTCGCCAAGTGGGCCGACGTCGACATCATCGTCTACATCGGCTGCGGCGAGCGCGGAAACGAGATGACTGAGGTGCTCACCGAGTTCCCGCACCTCGACGACCCGCGCAACAACGCGCCGCTGATGGACCGAACCGTCTTGGTTGCGAACACGTCCAACATGCCGGTCGCCGCGCGCGAGGCCTCCATCTACGTGGGCGCCACGCTCGCCGAGTTCTACCGCGACATGGGCTACAACGTCGCCATGATGGCCGACTCGACGTCGCGTTGGGGAGAGGCCCTGCGCGAGGTCTCGGGACGTCTCGAGGAGATGCCGGGTGAAGAAGGCTACCCCGCCTACCTCGCGACGCGACTCGCGTCGTTCTACGAGCGCTCCGGTCGAGTGAAGCCGCTCGGCAGTGACGATGATGAGCGAGTGGGCTCGGTCACGATGGTCGGGGCGGTCTCTCCCGCCGGCGGTGACATGTCCGAACCGATGACGCAGAACTCCCTGCGAGTGACCGGTGCCTTCTGGGCGCTCGACACCTCGCTGGCGCACCGTCGCCACTTCCCGGCGATCAGCTGGACCAAGAGCTACACGCTGTTCCTCGGCCAGGTGCGAGGGTGGTACGAGCAGAACGTCGCCCCGGACTGGCTCGAGCTCCGCGACCGCGCGATGTCGATCCTGCAGAAGGAGACGGAGCTGCAGGAAATCGTCCAGCTCGTCGGTCCGGACGCCCTTCCTGAGTCCGAGAAGGTCATCCTCGAGGTCGCGCGAATGCTCCGAGAGGACTTCCTCCAGCAGTTCGCGTTCGACGAGGTCGACGCCTACTGCCCACCGGACAAGCAGTACTGGCTGCTCAAGACGATCCTCGTCTTCTTTGACGCAGCGACCTCGGCGCTCAACCGCGGCGCATCGCTTCGCCAGATCATGGAGCTGCCGCTGAGGGACGAGATCGCGGGCCTCAAGACCACGCCGCACGAAGCGGCGATAGAGCGCATGCGCGTCCTCTCCTCGCAGATACCCGAGGAAATCGCCGGAATCGAGGTGTACTAGGATGGCCGAGCCGACCGTGACGAACCCGACCCGTTCGCTCCTTTCGACCGACTACCGCACGCTCAGCTATGTGACGGGCCCGCTGATCTTCGTCAACCAGATCGAAGACGTCGCGTATAACGAGATGGTCTCGATCCTGATGCCGGACGGCTCGCGCCGCAGCGGGCAGGTGCTTGAGGTCGCGGGCACCATGGCAGTCATCCAGGTGTTCGAGGGCACCCAAGGCATCGACATCGCCAAGACCGAGGTGCGCTTCCTCGAAGAGGTCGCCAAGATCGACGTCGCGCCCGAGCTCCTGGGCCGCGTCCTCAACGGAACCGGCAAGCCGATCGACGGGGGTGCCCCGATCATCCCGGAGGCGCGCCTCGACATCACGGGCGCGCCGATCAACCCGTACTCGCGCGAGCAGCCTGCCGACTTCATCGAGACCGGCATCAGCGCCATCGACGGCCTCAATACTCTTGTACGTGGGCAGAAGCTCCCGATCTTCTCGGGATCGGGCCTGCCTGCCAACGAACTCGCGGCCCAGATCGTCCGGCAGGCGCGCGTCGTCTCCGGCGAGGAGTTCGCCATCGTGTTCGGCGCCATGGGCATCACGCATCGTGAGGCGAGCTACTTCATGAGCCAGTTCGAGGAGACGGGCGCGCTCGAGCGCGTCGTGTTCTTCCTGAATCTCGCCGATGATCCTACCGTCGAGCGTCTGCTGACTCCGCGCTGCGCCCTCACGGTCGCCGAGTACCTCGCCTTCGAGAAGGACCTCCAGGTACTCGTGGTGCTCTCGGACATGACGAACTACTGCGAGGCGCTGCGCGAGGTCTCGACCGCACGCGAAGAGGTTCCGGGACGCCGAGGCTACCCGGGCTACATGTACACCGACCTCTCGACGATCTACGAGCGCGCGGGGCGTATCAAGGGCCGCAAGGGCTCGGTTACGCAGCTGCCGATCCTGTCGATGCCCGACGACGACATCACGCACCCGATCCCGGACCTCACGGGCTACATCACCGAGGGCCAGATCGTGCTCTCGCGCCAGCTCCACCGTCGCGGCGTCTACCCGCCCATCGACACCCTGCCGTGCCTGTCCCGCCTCATGAACCTCGGTATCGGCGAGGGCAAGACGCGCGACGACCACCGCGCGGTCGCCAACCAGCTCTACGCCGCCTACGCCCAGGGACGCGACCTGCGCAAACTCGTCGCAATCGTCGGCGAAGAGGCGCTTTCCGAGGTCGACCGCTCCTACCTTCGCTTCGCCGATGAGTTCGAGTCGCGCATCGTCGGCCAGGGTCAGGAGGGCCGCACCATCGAGGAGACCCTCGACATCGGGTGGGACCTGATGTCCGGGCTGCCCATGGGTGAGCTCAAGCGGGTCAGGGACTTCATCGACGCCTACCATCCGGACCGCCGGCAAGACGCCGTCGAGCCGGAGCCGGCCGCCATCGCCTAGGGGGCGAGGATGGAAGAGGTACGCCCAACAAGAGCCGAGCTGCTCGAACGCAAGCAGCAGATCGCGCTTGCCCAGCAGGGCATGGACCTGCTCAAGCAGAAGCGCGATGCGCTGCTGATGGAGTTCATGGGCGTCATGGACGAGACCCTCAGACTCTCCGAGCTGCTGCAAAAGACCGTGGGCGAGGCGCAGTATTCGCTCGCCGTGGCCAAGGCCGTCGACGGCACCGTCACGGTGCGATCGACGGCACTCGCCACACGGGGCGAGATCGTCGTGGACATGACCGGTACCAAGATCATGGGCGTCTCCGTCCCGGTGGTCACCAAGGGTGAGAGCCCCATCCGCACGTCGTTCACGCGCGGCTACGCCGTCACCGGCGTCACCTCGAGAATCGATGAGACCGCCGACAAATTCGAACGCATCCTCGACGTCATCATTGAGTACGCGGACATCGAGACGCGGCTGAAGCGACTCGGCGAGGAGATCAACAAGACGAACCGCCGGGTGAACGCCTTGGAGCAGGTCACAGTCCCCGCTCTGACCGAGCAGGTCGCCTACATCCGGCAGACGCTCGACGAGCGCGCGCGAGAGGACCTCTTCCGGCTGAAGAAGGTCAAGAAGAAGATCGAGAAGAAGGCTGCCGAGCGCGCCCGCTAGGGAGTGCTCGCGCCCCTGACCACTGCGTCCACGTCACGCAGGATCTCGACGCTTCCGCGCGCGTGGCGCCTCATCTGGCTGCCCAGCGTCAGGAGCTTCACGACGTTGGACATCGTGAGGTTCCCAAAGTGCAGGTCGTCCCAGTCGGCGCGGGCGGCGTAGGCCCACAGCTCGCCGAGGATCCACTCGAGCTCTTCGATCTCGTCGCCCGTGAGGTCTTTCCACTGGCCGCCGAGGCCGTGTCGCAGCCGCTCGATGGCTCGCTCGACCGCTTTGGCCCGCTTGATCTGAAACGCCCGGATGCCGAGGTCTTCGTCGGTGACGTCTGGATGCTTGTCATACATTGGTCGCACCACCCCCTGACCGTTCTGTTCGACGCCGACACGCGTGTCCCTGCGAGGGCCCTACGGCGCGCACATCGGCTAGAATGTGTGAGTCGTCGTGCGCGCGTGTCGCGCCCGTTGTTTCGCACCCAGGAGGGTTCGCGCATGGAGTTCTCGGAAGTCATCGCCAAGAGGCGCAGCGTCCGTCATTTCAACAGCAAGCTCGATGTCGCTGATTCCGAGGTCAGGCAGCTTCTCGAGGCCGCAGTCGCCGCTCCCAGCGCGGGCAACATCCAGCCGTGGCGCTTCACCGTCGTCAAGTCCCTGGACGCGCGCGAGAAGCTCGCCGGCGCGCTCGCCCAGCGGTGGGCGACGGCAGCGCCCGTGGTAATCGTCGTGTCAGTCGATCCGCGTCCGTGCGCCGCCCGCTATGGCGATCGCGGAGAGTACCTGTATGCGATCCAGGACACGGCGGCGGCTGTCGAGAACATCTTGCTGGCCGCTGTCGACAAGGGCCTCGCCGCATGCTGGATCGGCGCGTTCGACGAGAACGCCGTCCGAGAAGCGATCGGCATTCAGGCGCCCCTGACTCCCGTGGCGCTCATCCCGGTCGGGCACTCGGCCGAGTCCGCCGGCAAGCCCGCCCGCCGGCCGCTCGCCGAGGTCACGAACTGGCTGTAGGACAGGCGATGCCTGGCCTCGGGTACGGGAATCTCGACGAACTCAGAGCGCTGATCGGCGACTGCCACCGGTGCTCGCTCGGTTGCACGCGCACTCGTCTCGTGTTCGGGTCCGGCGATCCGCACGCCCGGGTGATGCTCATCGGTGAGGCACCCGGCAAGAACGAGGACCTGAACGGCGAGCCCTTCGTGGGCGCCGCCGGGCGATTCCTCGACGAGCTTCTCGGCCATGCGGGGATTGTCCGCGGCGACGTGTTCATCGCCAACGTGCTCAAGTGTCGCCCGCCCAAGAACCGGAATCCCGAGTCGGGAGAGATTGCCGCGTGCACTCCGTTTCTGCGAGAGCAGATCAGGCTGGTGGGGCCCGAGGTGCTCGTTACGCTCGGCAACTTCTCGACCCGCTTCGTGCTTGACACCGCCGATCCGATCTCGGCGCTGAGGGGCTCGATCCGCATGGCGGGGCGCTACCGGGTGCTGCCGATCTTCCACCCGGCCGCCGCCATCTATGACCGCACCAAGCGCGACGTGCTGTTCGACGACTTCGCGGAGCTCGGCCGGGTGCTCGCGGGGGAGTACGGCGTCGCCGATGACGCCGCGTCTGCTCCGGCGCCCGACGAGGCGTCGCCGGCTGACGTCGTACCCGACCCGGGTCCGCCCGCGTGCCTGGAACGAAGCGACCAAGGGGAGTTGTTCTGATGCCGGAGGTGATTCACACCCGGGATGCCGAGGGGACCCGGCGGTGCGGCGAGCTGCTCGCCCCGCTGCTGCGTGCTGGTGACGTGCTGGTCCTTTCGGGTGACCTCGGGGCCGGCAAGACGCAGCTCACCAAGGGCGTCGCGTCGGGGCTTGGCGTCGCCGAGCCGGTGACGAGTCCGACCTTCAACATCCTGCTGGTCCACGAGGGCCGCATACCGCTCTACCACTTCGACCTCTACCGGCTCGACGAAGCCGACCAGCTGGAAGACCTCGACTACTACGCGACTCTCGAGGCCGACGGTGTGAGCGTCGTGGAGTGGGGCGACAAGTTCCCGGAGGCGTCTCCGCTCGACGGTGTGTCGGTAAGCCTGCAAATCGAGGGTGACGAAGAGCGCCGCCTCGAGCTCGCGTTCTACGGCCCCCGCGGTCGGGAGCTCGTGTCGTCGTGGGCCGCGGCATGCGGCGGTGACGACCGGTGAGCCGTCTGGTGGTGGCACTCGATACTGCGACCGAAGCTGTCGGCTATGCCGTGGCGCGCGTGAGCGGCGACTCCTGCGAGGTGCTCGACGCCGGGTTCGAGGTCGCGCCTCGCAAGGCCAACGAGATCTCGCTGCGCCTGTTGCTCGATTCGCTGGAGCGCGCCGGCGTGCGCATCGGCGATGTCGACGCCGTCATCGTCGGCAGGGGACCGGGCTCCTTCACCGGCGTGCGAATCGGAGTTGCGACCGCAAAGGGCCTCGCGCAGGGGCTCGGAGCACCGCTCGTCGGCGTCGGCACCCTGGACGCGATCGCCTGGCGGCTCGCCGAGGCCCACACCGGCCTCGTAGGCGTCATCGGCGACGCGATGCGGGGCGAAGTGTATCCCGCGCTGTTCCGCATCGCAGACGGCGCCGTAGAGCGTCTGACACCCGATTCCGTGGCGCACCCGACCGACGTCGCACGCGTCTGGGCCGAGACGATCACCGAGCCGATCCTCGTTACGGGAAACGGGCTCGCGAAGTACCAGGACCTGTTTACCGAGGCGCTCGGCGACCGCGCGGTCATGGCGGAGCGCGACGCATGGTGGCCCTCGGGTGAAGGCCTCGTCCGAGCACTTCTCGGCGGCGGCGGGGAAGCAGCGCTCGCCGAGGGTGACCCGGGTGCCATGCTGCCGGTGTACACGAGGCTCTCGGATGCCGAGGAGGCGGAGCGTACGAAGCTTGGTCTGCCATCGGCAGCACCTCCGGTCACGGGCGTCTCGGGAGGCGACGGGTCATGACCGTGGCCATCCGGGCGATGCGCCCAAGTGACATCTCGGCCGTCGCGGCCATCGAGTCGGCGTCGTTCATCGACCCGTGGTCGGAGAGGCTCTTCGCCGAGGATCTCGCGGCTCCCGGGCGTCACTGGCTCGTCGCCGAGCGCGGGGGCGCGGTCGCGGGCTATGCGGGGGGATGGGTTCTCGACGACGAGGCGCACCTCATGAACATCGCCGTACGGGAGGAGCTGCGGGGCAGCGGGGTAGCCTCCGCGCTCTACGACTCGCTCGCGTACCGGCTCGGCGCCGCGGGTGCCGAGCGCATCACGCTCGAGGTTCGCCCCGCCAACGCCGCTGCTATCGCGCTGTACCGCTCCAAGGGGCTCGAGTCCGCCGGTATCCGCCCGGGCTACTACGCGAACACCGGCGAGGACGCTCTCATCATGTGGGGCGACCTCGCCGCATACCGCCGAGACGAGCTCATCCTCGCGATCGAGACCTCGTGCGACGAAACCGCTGCCGCGGTGATGCGCGGCGGCCGGGAGCTCGTCTCCGACATCGTGGCGAGCCAGATCGACTTCCATGCCCGGTTCGGCGGGGTGGTTCCCGAGATCGCGAGCCGCAAGCACACCGAGGCGATCGTGAGCGTGGTCGAAGAGGCGATGGCTGCGGCGGGCGAGAAGCTCGGGCTCACGGGCCCTCTGCCGTTCTCGGACCTCGATGCGATCGCAGTCACCTACGGTCCGGGTCTCGTCGGCGCGCTCGTGGTGGGTCTCGCGTACGCGAAGGGACTCGCGATGTCCACCGGGCTGCCGCTCGTGGGCGTGAACCACCTCGAGGGGCACATCTTCGCCAACGTCTTCGCGGACCCGGAGGTCGGGCCGCCGCTGATCGCGCTCGTGGTGAGCGGGGGGCACACCTCGCTGGTCCACATGCCCGAGTGGGGGGTCTACCGAACGCTCGGCGAGACGCTCGACGATGCGGCGGGCGAGGCGTTCGACAAGGTCGCGAAGGTGCTCGGGCTTGGCTATCCCGGCGGGCCGATCCTCTCGAAGATGGCCGAGGAAGGCGACCCCGCGGCGATCGACTTCCCTCGCGCGATGCTTCGTTCCGGCGACTACCGATTCTCGCTCTCGGGCCTCAAGACAGCCGTCATCAACCACATTCGCCACGAGCGCGAGGCCGGTCGGGAGATACACATCCCCGATCTCGCCGCCAGCTTCCAGGCGGCGGTCATCGACGTGCAGGTCGCAAAGGCGGTGCGGGCCGTCCAGGAGACCGGAGCGACTTCGTTCTGCCTTGCTGGGGGCGTTGCCGCGAACCCGGCTCTGCGAGCTGCACTGCGCTCGGCTATCGAGCCGCTCGGCGTCCGGGTTAGTGTGCCGCCGTTCCACTTCTGCACCGATAACGCGGCAATGATCGCCGCAGCAGCGCACTACCGTTTCGTGAGGGGTGAACGCCTTGGAGTCGACGCCGAGGCCCTGCCGGGCCTCAGGCTGGACGGTGACTCGGCGTAGCCCGCCGCGCAGTTCATCGCGGTGCGTGGTGGGAACATAGGCTTGAGTGCGTTGGATCGCACGGATTTCTAATGGGATCGGGGCCTCATCGGGGGCTCCCAGGGAGGAGTGGGCCAATGTTCACACTTAGGAAAGGGATCGCCACGTTCGTGGTGATGGCGCTCGCGGCAGCCATGCTTCCGGGCGCGGTCTTTGCCGCACCGGTCGGACCGGCGGCGGTCGAGCTCAGGCCGGACGCGTACGAGCCCCTCGACGACGATCCGACGACGGCGCCGATGCTTTCGGAGACTTCGAAGCACACGTTCTCGTCGGACACCGACCAGGACTGGTCGATCATCAGCGCCGATACCACAGGCCAGCCGTTCGTTCTCGAGACGGTGCCCGTCGCCCCGGGCTACCAGATTGACGCTGAGATGTATGTGTACGCCATGGACGAGAATGGCGAACCTGATGGCGCGTATCTGGAGTACAGCGATGACGGCACGTGGACCACGTACGGTTCCACTATCTACTTCGAGGCGCCGGCCCCCGGCGACTACCTCGTGCTGGCCGAACCGCTCACGGACGGCGAGATCGGCAGCTACATGATGTACCAGGCTTACGGCATCGCGCGTCGCATCTCAGGCGGCAACCGCTTCGCTACGTCGGCGGCTGTGTCCAAGACGATGATGCCGATGACGGACCTGTACTACTCGTACTCGGTCACGCCTCCGAGCGCGATTGTCATCGCTAACGGCCTGAACTGGGCCGACGCGCTCGTCGGTTCCGATCTCGCTCTCGCGCTGGATGGTCAGCTGCTGCTGGTCACGCCCGACTCGATTCCGGCAGAGACCGATGCCGAGATTCGACGACTCCTGACCGCAGCGGGAACCGCCGCCACGGAGGTCCCCTGCTACGTCTTGGGAGGAACCGGCGCGGTCAGCGCCAACGTGGAGGCTCTGCTCAAGGAGTACGACGGTCTTGCATCGGTTGACCGACTCTCCGGCTCTTCACGCTACGCGACAGCGGCAGCCATCAGCCAGGAGATCGTTGGTCTCTCGGTGACCGGCACGGCCTGGATCGTCAGCGGCGAGAGCCCCTGGGACGCACTGGGCGTAGGCGCGGTCGCTGGCTACAACGGCGACTCCATGCTCATGAGCCAGAAGTCGAAGGTTCCGAGTGAGACCATCGACTTCATCACCGACAACGGCATCACCAACGTTGTCGTCGCCGGTGGACCCAGCGTGATCGACGCGACTGCTTACGCTCAGCTCACGGCGCTTCCCGGCGTCACCGTCGAGCGCGTCTTTGGTTCGAACCGCTACGAGACGGCTCGCGAGATCGCGCAGTACGGCGTTGATACGTACAGCATGATCCCCGGCTCGGTCGTGCTGGTCTCCGGCGAGGGATGGGCCGACGGTCTGAGTGCGGCCATGCTGACCGACTACACGTACGGTCCGATGCTTCTGACCCAGAAGTCGATGCTGTCTGAGTCGGTCTACGAGTTCTTCGAGGAGAACGGCATGCCGACCGAGGCAAGCTATCTGGTCGGCGGCGAAGCGGCCGTCTCGGATGATGCGTACTTCGAGTTCCAGTTTGGCGTGTGGGACTACCTGATGTCGCTTCCCATCTAGGCACGGCGGACGACGTCGCGAGTGATCGAGAGGCCCGGGCTCAGGCTCGGGCCTCTTTGTTGCCTGGGGCCAGATGTGGAGAGGTGATGGTGACGTCCGAAGCCTCTTGAAACGGCGTCAGGTCACAACTAGAATCCTGACTGCTAGCACTCGCTATGGTAGAGTGCCAGCAGTCGCAGGGGGCGGGCGCGTGCTTCGCGCGGAGTGGGTACAAACACACTCGCGTCGGCTCCACGGCGTACATCATCAGTGGAAACACCCGGACGCGTGTCCGGACACCCGACGAGAGAAACAGGAGGGACGTCAATGAATCTGAAGCCGCTGGGCGATCGTGTGATCGTGAAGCAGGCCGAGGCCGAGACTCAGACCAAGTCCGGTCTCATCCTGGCTGACACCGCCAAGGAGAAGCCCCAGAAGGGCGCCGTCATCGCCGTTGGCGAGGGCAAGTGGGACGAGGACGGCGAGAAGCGCATCGCGCTCGACGTCAAGGTCGGCGACACCGTCATCTACAGCAAGTACGGCGGAACCGAGGTCAAGGTCGAGGGCGAGGACTACCTCATCCTGCGCGCCGACGACATCTACGCCGTCGTCGAGGGCTAGCACCTCACATTCCGTCCCACATTCGCACCTGAGGAGGTAACCGAAGCATGTCCAAGCAGATCCGTTTTGACGAGGAGGCTCGTCACGGTCTCGCCGCCGGAGTTAACAAGCTGGCGGACGCCGTGAAGGTCACCCTCGGCCCCAAGGGCCGCTACGTCGTTCTCGAGAAGAAGTTCGGCGCCCCGACGATCACCAACGACGGCGTGACCATCGCCAAGGAGATCGAAGTCGAGGACGCGCTCGAGAACATGGGCGCCCAGCTCGTCAAGGAAGTCGCCGTCAAGACCAACGACGTCGCCGGTGACGGCACCACCACCGCGACGCTGCTCGCCCAGGTCATCGTGAACGAGGGCCTGCGCAACGTCTCGGCCGGCGCCAACCCGCTCGCCATCCGTCGCGGCATCGAGAAGGCCGTCACGGCGGTCGTCGCCGACATCAAGGCCCAGGCTAAGGATATCGAGGACAAGGACGAGATCGCCCACGTCGGCGCCATCTCGGCCGCTGATGCTGAGATCGGCGACAAGATCGCCGAGGCGATGGACGTTGTCGGCAAGGACGGCGTCATCACCGTCGAGGAGGGTCTCACCTTCGGTATCGACATCGAGACCGTCGAGGGCATGCAGTTCGACAAGGGCTACATCAATCCGTACATGATCACGGACCCCGATCGCATGGAGGCCGTGCTCAGCGACCCGCTGATCCTCATCGTCAACCAGAAGATCAGCAACATCCAGGACCTCCTGCCGGTGCTCGAGAAGGTCATGCAGGCCGGCAAGCAGCTCCTCATCATCGCCGAGGACGTCGAGGGCGAGGCTCTCGCCACGCTCGTCGTCAACAAGCTCCGCGGCACCTTCGTGTGCGTGGCCGTCAAGGCCCCGGGCTTCGGCGACCGCCGCAAGCGCATGCTCGAGGACATCGCAGTCGTGACCGGCGCCACCGTCGTCACCGAGGAGCTCGGCTACAAGCTCGACAACGCCACCCTCGAGATGCTGGGCCGCGCCAAGACCGTCAAGGTCACCAAGGAGAACACCACCATCATCGATGGCGCCGGTGCCGAGGATGACATCAAGGCCCGCATCAACCAGATCAAGGCCGAGATCGAGATGTCTGACTCCGACTTCGACCGCGAGAAGCTCCAGGAGCGTCTGGCTAAGCTCTCCGGCGGCGTGGCCGTCATCAAGGTCGGCGCGGCCACCGAGGTCGAGCTCAAGGAGAAGAAGCACCGCATCGAGGACGCGCTCCAGGCGACCCGCGCGGCTGTCGAAGAGGGCATCGTCGCCGGCGGTGGCGTGGCGCTCGTCGACGCGCTGCCCGCTCTCGACGCGCTCAAGCTCGAGGATGCCGACGAGATGATCGGCGTCAACATCATCCGCAAGGCGCTCATCGAGCCCCTCAAGACCATCGCAGCCAACGCTGGCTTCGAGGGTTCGGTCGTCGTCGAGAAGGTCAAGGACGCCGACACCAAGGGCTACGGCCTGAACTCGGCCACCGGTGAGTACGGTGACCTCATGGGCATGGGCGTCATCGACCCGGTCAAGGTCACCCGCTCGGCGCTCCAGAACGCTGCGTCGATCTCGGCTCTGATCCTCATCACCGAGGCCGCCGTGAACGACCTGCCCGCCAAGGACGGCGGCATGGACGCCATGGCCGGTATGGGTGGTATGGGTGGCATGGGCGGCATGATGTAGCCTGCGCTTCCCGCGCAACTGAGTCCCGCACATGGAGCGGCCCCCGGCGAACGTGCCGGGGGCCGCTTTCGTTGCGAGGTGGGAGTTCAATCAGCCGAGCAGGCCGAGTCCCTCCAGCAGGAAGCCGCCGCCGAGGAACAGCAGGAAGAGCGCGAGCCCGCCCATGATGACGCGGTACACCTTCTCGGAGAGCAGATGGCGGCCGCGCGAGACGGCAGTGATGACGAACGTGTACCAGACGACGTCGGCGAGCTGGTGGCCGAGGAAGAACGCGATCACGCCCGCCGGGCCGATGGCGAGACCGTCAGCCGCGAGCTTCACGCCGATAGTGGCCCACCACAGCGTCCAGTAGGGGTTCGAGATCGAGACGAGCGCGCCGTCGAGTACCGGACCCACGCGGGACGGCGGCGCCTCGGAGGCCTCCAGGTCGGCCGAGATGGTGCCGGAGAGCGCCCCGCGACCGAGACCCCAGCCCATCCACACCAACACGCCGCCGCCCACTAGGGCGAGCGCGGTGGACACGGTCGGTCGCACGAGGAAGTTCTGCAGTCCGAAGGCGAAGCCCACCAGCAGCAGGCCCTCGAGGATCGCGTGTCCAAGCAGCATCAGCTCGGCCGCCAGCCACCCATCGCGAAGGGTGCGGGCGACGGTGACGGTCAGGTATGGTCCTGGCGACATGGCGCCCGAAAGCCCAACGAGAAACGCCGAGAACCCCAGCGTGAGCGCTTGCGAGAGCTCGGCCTCGCTCACGATACCTGGCGCCCCCTGCCTTCGAGAATCGCAGTGTAGAGCCCGAGCATGCGCTCGGCCGCCGGCTTGATGTCGTGCCGCGCCGCCGCTTCGCGGGCCTGCGCGGAGAGGGTGGCGCGGAGCTTCGCGTCGGCGGCGATGCGTGCAAGGGCCCCGGAGAACGAGCGGGCGTCCTCGGTCGTGAGCAGTCCTGTCTCGCCGTCGAGGATGACCTCGCCGACACCGGGGGAGCGCACCCCGACAGCCGGAAGCCCGGCCGCGGCAGCCTCCATCACCACGAGCGGGTAGCTCTCGCTCACCGAGGCGGTCGCGAACATGTCGCCTGCCGCCATGATGTCGGGCACCTGCTCGTAGGCGGTCATGCCGAGGAACCGGGCCCGCTTCTCCATTCCCAGCTCGGCGAGACGCTTCTGGCTCGCCACTCTTGAGGGACCGTCGCCGATGACGAGCAGCGCTAGTTCGGGACGCTGGGCCGCGGCTCGTACGAAGGAGTCCACCAGCAGCCCCATGTTCTTCTCCTCGGACACGCGGCCGAGGTAGACCACCACGACGTCGTCTTCCGAGAACCCGAAATCGGTCTTGCGGCGCGGCTTGGCCGGCTCGGCGAAGGGTGCAACGTCGATGACGTTGCGGAAGGTCACCGGCTTCCCGTAGCCGATCCACGACTTGATCCACTCGGCGATCTCGGGTGAGGGGGCGAGGACGGCGTCGCACGACTCGTAGAAGCCGCGCAGGTTGTTGCGGACGATGGAGTGCCGGATTCCACGGGGTACAAAGGGCGCGTACGTGTCCGAGTAGATGTCGTAGCGCGTGTGGTTGGTGAAGACGAGAGCCGCGCGGGGATGGCATCGGCGGGCGATGCGACCACTCACGAACGGGTGATGCGCGTGGGCGACGTCGAGGTGCTTCATGACGCGCTCCGCCTCGGAAGAGACTGGCCCGGGTATGTTCCATCCGGTGCGCAGCCACGGCAGGCCGGACGAGCGCACGACGTTGGGTTCGTCGTCCTCGTGGTCGCGATTCCCGTAGGTCAGGACGTGGACCTCGTGGCCGAGACGCTCGAACTCCCGCTTATAGAGCCTGATGTAGTTGGTGACGCCGCTGACGTGCGGCGTGTACATGTCGGCGAAGAAGCCGATCTGCACGGGTTCCCCCTTCGATGGCGGCCCGGTTGACGAATCGGTTAGTATGCTCGGGCACCGCAAGCCTACTAGAAGGAGACGCGCGTTGTCCCTTTCCATCGGAATCGTCGGACTGCCCAACGTCGGCAAGTCCACGCTGTTCACGGCGCTGACCAAGAACCAGGTCGACGCCGCAAACTATCCCTTCGCAACCATCGAGCCCAACACGGGCATCGTTCCGGTGCCCGACTCCCGTCTCGAGGCGCTCGCCGAGATCGTGCAGCCGCAGCGCATACTTCCTGCGACGGTCGAGTTCGTCGACATCGCAGGCCTGGTGAAGGGTGCCAGCGAGGGCGCCGGGCTGGGCAACAAGTTCCTCGCCAACATTCGCGAATGTGACGCCATCGCCGAGGTCGTACGGTTCTTCGCCGATGAGAACGTCATCCACGTGGACGGCCGCGTCGACCCGCTCTCGGACGTCGAGACGATCAAGCTCGAGCTCATCTTCGCCGACATGGCCACCGTCGAGAGATCGATCACCCGCTTCCAGAAGGAGCTCAAGGGCGACAAGACGGCCGCCGCTCGGATCGAACTCGCTCAGCGGATGCTCGCTCATCTGGAACAGGGCCACCGCGCCCGGAGCCTCGAGATGACCGACGAGGAAGTCGAGGTCATGCGCACGCTGCATCTCCTCACGATGAAGCCGATGCTCTACGTCGCCAACGTCGATGAAGACCAGCTGGGCTCGGAGCTGCCGGAGATCGACGGCATCCACCCGATTCCGATCTGCGCCAAGGTGGAGGCGGATCTCGCCGAACTCGACGCCGAGGAGGCCGCCGAGTACCTCGAATCGCTGGGCCTCGATGAGCCGGGCCTCAACTCCCTGATTCGCGAGGCATACCGACTCCTGGGTCTCCAGAGCTACTTCACGGCCGGCGTGCAGGAGGTCCGGGCGTGGACCGTGCCCATCGGCGCCAAGGCGCCGCAGGCCGCAGGTGTGATTCACACCGACTTCGAGCGTGGGTTCATCAAGGCCGAGGTCATCAACTTCGAGGACTTCGTCGCCCTCGGCGGGGAGAAGGGCGCTCGCGAGGCCGGCAAGCAGCGCCTTGAGGGCAAGGAGTACGTGGTGCGTGATGGCGACGTCATGCATTTCAAGTTCAACGTGTAGAGCCTGCCGAGGATCTTCAGCACACACCTCAGAACTCAAGCGGGGCCGCTCCGCACCGGGGCGGCCCTCTCTTCATGTGTCCCCCTTGACTGTTTGTGATGTCAAATCCGTGGGGAGGGACTCTACATAGCAGGAGCTAACACCGAAACCATCGTTTGTCTTTGGAGGCGGTAAGAATGCTGTGGACCATCCTCGTGGTTCTTCTCGTGCTATGGCTTCTCGGTTTCAGCTTTGAGATCGGCGGAAGCCTCATTCACCTCTTGCTGGTGGTGGCGTTGGTCGTGCTCATCTACAACCTGATCGCGGGTCGTCGGGCGGCGTAGGCCAGTTGTCGGACGCCATCGATCGACCTACAGGGAGTGGAGTGCAATGGCTAACACAGTAGCGACTTCAAGCGGCAGCCGAAGCCAGGTTCATACAGAGGTCCGCGCTCCGATTGAAGCAGTGGCATCGCGAGTGATCTGGTTCGTGTTCGGCGTCATCGAGGTGCTCCTCGCGATACGATTCGTCTTGATGCTGCTGGGTGCGAACGCCGAAGCCGGATTCGTGCGCCTGATCTACGGAGTGACCGACATCTTCATGGCCCCGTTTGCGGCCATCTTCAGCACGCAGCGTGTCGCTGAGGCCACCTTCGAGTGGAGCGCGCTCGTTGCGATCGCCATCTATGCGCTGATCGCATGGGGCCTCACGGCCTTGATCGGCGCCGTGAGTCCGCGAGACCATGCTGAGACCGTGGAGCGCGTCGTGGAGGATGAGGACGTAACGGCTACACGCTAGTCGGAGCGCCCGAGACTTCGTCCCCATCGCGGGTACCTACTCGTCAGAGACGGGGAGGTGCTCCCGATGGGTGACGGGCGATTCGTTGTTGCTCAGGTGTCAGACATCCACTGCGGTGACCCGCGTTACGACGACGCGATGTTCCGCGACGTGATCGCGCGAGTGAACGCGGCCGAGCCCGACCTCGTTGTGATCGCCGGCGATCTCACCACCAATGGATATCCCGACGAGTTCGCTCAGGCCAAGGAGCGGCTCGCGCTGCTCACGTGCCCCAACGTGGCGGTGCTTATCGGCAACCATGACGCCCGAAACGTCGGCTACGTGCTGTTCGAGCGGCAGTTCGGTGAGCGCTACAGGTCCTGGGACTTCACCTTCACCGTTCCCGGCAGCGATGCTTTGGGCGAGTCGGTCTTCGTCGTGGGCGTTGACTCGACAAAGCCCGATCTCGACGACGGCGAGCTGGGTCGGCATCGGCACAAATGGCTGCGCGACACGCTCACCGGGGACAAGGGGCTCAAGTTGGTCGCGCTCCACCACCACCTCGTCACGATCCCCGGCACGGGGCGCGAGCGCAACATCGTCTGGGACGCCGGCGAGGTGCTTGAGATCCTCACCGAGTGTGACGTTGAACTGGTGCTCGCAGGCCACAAGCATGTGCCGTACGTGTGGCAGGTCGGACCGACCCTCGTGGTTACCAGCGGTACCGCCGCAACCTGGCGCACCCGTGGCGACATCCAACCGTCCTACAACATGATCGAGATCACGCCCGAGTCCTTCGAGGTCTGCATCATCGCCTCGGCAGACGGCGCGACCGCTCGATCGACCTACCCGCGATTTCCTCATGGAACCGCAGGTAGGGTGCCTACGCCGTGAAAGGTGTGCGAAATACTGCCCACGACGGTTCACTAACGCGCCGTGCTCCACTAGAATGTCGGAACCGGAGGCATGACCGGAACGCGTACGCGGTCCGGGGCGAAGGCTCGCAGCACTCATTCGAACCAGGCATCGCCGCGCGGGACTATGCGGGAGCGTGCCTGGTTTCGCCGTATTCCGGCCCCGTGTTCATGCGGGTTGATTCGTGACAGGCGCCCTTGGAGGCGAATACGTGATCGAGGAGGAGCCAGCCAATATGGAGATCGAGATCGGACGTGGTAAGACCGCCCGCCGTGCTTACGGATTCGACGATATCGCCATCGTGCCGTCCCGCCGGACGCGCGACCCCCGTGACGTCGACATCACGTGGAACTTCAGCTTCAAGGGCCGCGACTACAACTTCCCGCTGCCGGTGCTCGCATCGGCGATGGATGGCGTTGTCGACCCCGCGTTCGCGATCACCATGGGCAAGCTCGGCGGTCTCGCCGTCCTGAATCTCGAGGGCATCCAGACCAAGTACGCCGATCCCGCCCCCCAGCTGGACCTGATCGCCTCTTTCGACAAGGAAGAGGCCACGGCCAAGATGCAGGCCATGTATGCAGCCGAGGACGTCAAGGCGGACCTCGTCAAGCAGCGCGTCGCCGAGATCAAGGCCGGTGGCGTTCTCGCCGCCGCTTCGCTCACTCCGCAGAACGTCGAGCGCTTCATCGGCCCGGCGATGGACGGCGGCCTCGACATCCTCATCATCCAGGGCACGGTCGTCTCGGCTGAGCACGTGTCGACCTACGACAAGCCCCTCGACCTCAACGCGTTCGTTGAGTCGCTCGACATCCCGTGCATCATCGGCGGCTGCTGCAGCTACCAGGGTGCGCTTCACCTGATGCGCGCCGGCGCCGTTGGCGTGCTCGTGGGCGTCGGCCCCGGCCACGCCTGCACCTCGCGCCGCGTGCTCGGCATCGGCGTCCCGCAGGCCACCGCGATCGCGGATGCATCAGCGGCCCGCACCCGCTACCTCGAGGAGACCGGCAAGTACGCGCACGTGATCGCTGACGGCGGTATGCGCACCGGCGGCGACCTGGCCAAGGCCATCGCCGTGGGCGCCGACGCCTGCATGATCGGCTCGCCGCTCGCCGGTGCCGAAGAGGCTCCGGGCCGCGGTTATCACTGGGGCATGGCGACCTTCCACCCGGACCTGCCGCGCGGCACCCGCGTGCGCGCCGGCAAGCTCGGCACGCTTGAGGAGATCCTGCTCGGCCCCGCGCATCAGAACGACGGCACGCTCAACCTTCTCGGCGGGCTTCGCACTTCGATGTCGACGTGCGGCTACGAGAACCTGAAGAGCTTCCAGAAGGCCGAGGTCATGGTGGCGCCGTCGCTGCAGAGCGAGGGCAAGGTCCTGCAGAACACGCAGGGCGTCGGCATGGGTCGTTAGGCGTGTCCAGTTATCACGAGCAGCAGCCCACGGTCTTCGTCCTCGACTTCGGCGCCCAGTACGCGCAGCTCATTGCGCGGCGCGTGCGTGAGGCGCGGGTCTACTCGGAGATCGTGCCGTTCGACATAAGCGCCGAGGAGGTGGCCGCCCGCAAGCCGGCGGCCATCATCCTCTCGGGCGGCCCGGCGAGCGTATATGCCGAGGGGGCGCCGCACATGGACGCTGGCGTTCTCGAGCTCGGCATCCCGATCCTCGGGTTCTGCTACGGCATTCAGGAGATGGCGCTGCAGCTGGGCGGGGAGATCCCCAAGACCGACATCGGCGAGTACGGATTCGCCGAGCTGACGGTCACCGACGCGGGGTGCGAGCTTCTCGCGGGCGTCCCGGAGACCTCGCAGTGCTGGATGAGCCACCGCGACAGTGTGGGTACCGTCCCCGCCGGCTTCAAGGTGACCGCGCGCACCGGCACCACTGCGGTCGCGGCGATGGAGGACCCGGCTCGCAGGCTCTACGCGACGCAGTTCCACCCCGAGGTCGCGCACACCGAGCATGGCCAGCAGATCATCCGCACCTTCCTGCACGACATCGCCGGCATCCCGCCGGTGTGGACGATGGTCAACATCATCGACGAGACCGTTGAGCGCGTTCGCGAGCAGGTCGGGACCGACCGTGTCATCTGCGGTCTGTCCGGCGGCGTTGACAGCTCGGTCGTCGCGGCGCTCCTGCACCGCGCGATCGGAGATCAGCTCACCTGCGTCTTCGTCGACCACGGCATGCTTCGCCTCAATGAGGCCGAGGAGGTCGTCAAGGTATTCCGCGACCAGTTCCACGTCGATCTGGTGCACGTGGATGCCGAGGACAGGTACCTGTCGCTGCTCGCGGGCGTCACCGATCCCGAGCAGAAGCGCCGCATCATCGGCGAGGAGTTCTGGCAGGTGTTCTTCGAGGAGGCCACCACGCTTGAGGGCGTGAAGTGGCTCGCGCAAGGCACGCTGTACCCGGACGTCATCGAGAGCGGCAACAAGACCGCCGCCAAGATCAAGAGCCACCACAACCTGATCCCGTTCCCCGAGGGTGTGCACTTCGACCTCATCGAGCCCCTGAGGGCTCTGTTCAAGGATGAGGTTCGTGCGGTCGGTGCAGAGCTCGGCCTGCCCGATGAGATCGTGCACCGCCAGCCCTTCCCGGGGCCCGGTCTCGCGGTCCGCATCATCGGCGACATCACGCGCGAGAAGCTCGACCTCCTGCGCAAGGCCGACGCCATCATCCGCGAGGAGATCGGCGCCTGGGACGTGAACCGCGAAGTCTGGCAGTACTTCGGAGTGCTTCCGGACATCCGCAGCGTCGGCGTCATGGGCGACGAGCGTACCTACGGCCACCCGATCATCATCCGCGCGGTCGCCTCGGCCGACGCGATGACCGCCGACTGGGCGCGGCTGCCGCACGACCTGCTCGCCAAGATGAGCAACCGCATCATCAACGAGGTCGACGGCATCAACCGCGTCGCCTACGACGTGACGAGCAAGCCTCCCGGAACGATCGAGTGGGAGTAGGGAAGTTCCCTACAGAGAGCGACTGAGAGAGGGCCGGTTTCTTCGGAAGCCGGCCCTCGATGCGTGTCAGGGGGTTCCGGACAGATGGGCCCCGCTGTCGACGAACTCAGGGTAATCACCCGGTTGTCGGGACACCGAGATAGACGCAACGTAGAGGGCAGAACGGTGATCGGGGCTTAGTTGAAGGCTGTCTTCCGGCGCAGTGGCGCGGCCAGCGCGAAGTGGGCCACAGGCAGTGGCAAGTACTACTTCTACTTCGACAAGGACGACGACGGCGCGACGGTGTACAGCAACAACGTTCACATGTACAACTGACGATGCTTGACCAGTCATTCGCGTGGGTCCCCACGCTAGCGGTCGTAGCTTCGCTTGGGGTGGTGGGAGTGTACCGGGGTCGCGGTTTCGCCGGGACACTTGTGCCGATGCTCGTGGCGACTTACGTGGGATGGCTCGTCGCCGTCACCCTGTTTCCCGTGCCGATCGACCATCAGTGGCTGAGTGAACTGCGTGTGAGGGACACTCACACCGCCAACATCGTGCCCCTCGCGACCGTGGCGGACGCTATCGGGCGCGGTCCGCACTACTTCTTGCGACAAGTCGGGGGGAATCTTCTGCTCCTCGTGCCACTTGGAGCGCTGGTTGCGCACCGCTGTCGGCGCTGCGGCCCCGTTCGGGTCGCCGGGTGCTGCCTTGCGTTCTCTTTGAGCATCGAACTCGTTCAGGTGCTTGTCTCAGTGTTCATTCGGTATCCTTACCGCAGGTTCGACATAGACGACGTGCTTCTCAATGTGTGTGGCGGCGTCTGCGGCTTCCTGGTGTATCGGGTGGCCCATGCGAAGCCGCAACGCTGAGGCGCAACGACGGTGACCCTCTTGACGATCGGCGTCCGCCCACCGACGCTTCGCCACCGTGCGCCCGCTACGCTGCGCGGGTATGACCTTTCCATGCGATAATGCTCGGACGATAACGGCGGCCTACGCTGCTGGGTGAATGAAAGGGTGGCGGATATGCCGGACGAGAACACCGAAGCGCAGGCGCGCATCGCCGAATGCCGCGAGCGCATCGACGCGATCGACTGTCAGCTCGTGAAGTTGCTGAACGAGCGGGCGGCCGAGTCGCTCGAGATTCGTAACCTCAAGCCGCAGGCGCACTGGGGGCTCTACGACCCCAAGCGCGAGGAGGAGATCTTCGCCAACCTCGCTAAGTGCAACGACGGCCCGCTGTTCGACGACAACCTTCGCGAGATCTACGAGGCCATCCTTCACGTGATGAAGGAGATGAGGGGCTGATGGCCGCCCAGAACGCACCGGCCATCGGCGCCGTCGCGCGCGACAAGGGCTGCACCATCATCGCCGGTCCGTGTTCCGTCGAGAGCCGCGAGCAGATGCGAGAGGTGGCCGCTGAGCTCAAGGAGCTCGGGATCAAGGTCATGCGCGGCGGGGCGTACAAGCCTCGCACCTCGCCATTCTCCTTCCAGGGCCTCGAGGAAGAGGGCCTGAAGATCATGCGCGAGGCCGCCGATGAGTACGGCCTGCTCGTCGTCACCGAGGTCACCGACTCGGCGCATGCCGAGACGGTCGACGCCTACGCTGACATCCTCCAGATCGGCACGCGCAACATGGCGAACTTCAGCCTGCTGCGCCGCATCGGCGAGGTGACCGCCGACAGCGGTAAGCCGGTCGTCTTCAAGCGCGGCATGGCCTCCACGATCGAGGAGTGGCTGCAGGCCAGCAACTACATCACCATGAACGGCAACGAGAACGTGATCTTTTGCGAGCGCGGCATCCGTACTTTCGAGACCGCGTACCGCTTCACGCTCGACATCACGGCCGTCCCGGTCGTCAAGAGCCTGTCGCTCATGCCGATCATCGTGGACGTCTCTCACCCTGCCGGCCGCGCGGACCTCGTGCCCGCGATCAGCCGTGCGGCGGTGGCCATCGGCGCCGACGGCATCATGGTCGAGGTGCACCCCAACCCCCGCGAGGCACTCTGCGACGGTCCTCAGTCGCTCGACCTTGCAGGACTTCGTGCTCTCATGAGCGAACTGGACAAAGTAGCGGCGGCCGTAGACAACCCGCTCGGCTGACCTCACCGCTCTCCCGGTGCGCTTCGCGCGCGCCGGGAGAGGCGTCGCCGCTCTCGGCCAACACGGTCATGAGGAGTGGCGTGCCCGCCAGCGAGGAAACAGGCCCCATCTGTCCGCACTGTGGATCTCATGGTGCGCACCGGCTCGAAGTCTGCTCGGTGTGCCACCGGAGTGCCTGCGACAGGTGCGCGAGCGTTCAGGTCTCCAAGGGCGTGCGGCGAACCGTCCACTCCGAGTGTCTTCGCCACGACGCCGACGGCTTCTCCATGATTCGTATCGTCAAGTGACGCGTGTTCACTCGGGTACAAACCGGGTGAGTGCGAAACGGAGCGGCCGTGCCTGACCTGGTGTTTCCCGATGGCTTCCTGTGGGGCGTCGCCACCTCCTCTTACCAGATCGAGGGCGGCAACACGTCCGCGGACTGGTGTGCTTGGGAGCATTCCGGAGGGGCCGCCGAGAAGGCCGGCGCCGCCGCTGATTCGTGGAACCGCTTCAGGGAGGACGTGGACCTGACCGCGGACCTTGGCCTCAACACCTACCGCATCTCGCTCGAGTGGTCCCGAATCGAGCCGGAGCGCGGGGTCTTCGACGGCGAAGCCATCGATCACTACGCCGAGTGGCTCGCTTATGCGAAACAGCGTGGGCTGATCGTGATGGTCGTGCTGTGGCATTTCACCAATCCCGCCTGGCTTCCGGCGAGCGAGTGGGAGGGTGCGGATGCGGCTGCTGCCTTCGAGGCCTACGTTCGGCGGGTGGTGCCGAGTATCGCTGTGCACGTGGACTGGTGGGCGACCGTCAACGAGGCCAACACCTACGCGAACCAGGGCTGGCTGACCGGCGAATGGCCGCCGGGTCGGCACCAGGACTATCCCGGGGGCTTCAGGGTATACGCAGGGCTCTCTGATGCCCACGTACGGGCGCGTCAGGCCATCAAGGGGCTCGTGGGACCCCATGCGCCCGTTGGGCTCACTCACGTAATCCCGTGGGCTCACCCGGCCTCTGATGCTTTCTTCCCGGGCCCCTGCATCGCGTGGTGGAACTGGCTCGGATACACCAACTTCCTCGACCGCGTGGCCGGGCACCTCGACTGGCTCGGCGTGCAGTACTACTACGACGGCCCCTGCAAGACCCTCAGCCATGCGCTCGACGACGGCGACCCGCCGCGGAGTGACATGGGCTGGCGCATAGCGCCGGAGGGGCTCTACCGAGTCGTGAAGCATGCCGCGAACCGATATCGCGTCCCGATCATCGTGACCGAGAACGGCCTTGCCGATGCCGAGGATCGCCAGCGCTCTCGATTCATTCTCGACCATCTGGCCTGGCTGCACAGGGCCATCGCTGAGGGTGTCGACGTGCGCGGCTACCTCCATTGGTCGCTCATCGACAACTTCGAGTGGGCCGAGGGGTTCGGCCCGCGGTTCGGGCTGGTGGAGGTTGATTACTCCACCCACGAGCGCACGCCCAGGCCCTCGGCACATCTGTACTCACGTATTGCGCAGGAGAACCGCATGACCCAAGACATGGGGCGGGGTATGTCCTACTCGGACGGTACTCCGACCCTCGGACCCAGGAGTGAATGATGCTCGTCGTTGAGATCCCCGGCTATGGAACGCTTGCGCTCGAACACCTCGTGCTGGATGTGAACGGAACGCTCGCGGTGGATGGGGCACCGGTCAGCTCCGCGCTACAGCTCGTGGCGGCGCTGGGTGACGTGCTGCACGTCTGGGCGATCACCGCGGACAACTACGGCACTGCCGAGTTGCTCGGCGAGTCTTTTGCGGTGGACATGCGCGTGATCACGCCGGGGGGAGAGGGCGAGCAGAAGCTGGAGTTCGTCGATGAACTCGGCGCGTCGAGCGTGGTGGCCATCGGCAACGGGGCGAACGACGCGCTCATGCTGCAGGCCGCCGAGCTCGGCATCGCGGTCATCGGCGAGGAGGGCCTCGCTCGTTCCGCAGCCGATGCGGCCGACATACTCACGCGCTCGATTGAAGACGCGCTCGGACTTCTGGTGTACCCGCGCAGGCTCGTGGCGACGTTGCGAAGATAGACGGACTCGGGACCCTTTCAGGCCGCCGGGGGCGTGCTAAACTCTGTCGCCTATGACTATCGATCTCACCTCTCTCAACCCCGCACAGCGCGAAGCTGTCGAGACCACTCAAGGTCCCCTGCTCGTCCTCGCCGGCGCCGGCTCGGGCAAGACGCGCGTACTCACGTACCGCATCGCCCATATGCTCGGTGACCTGGGCGTCCAGCCTTACGAGATCCTCGCGATCACCTTCACCAACAAGGCTGCCGCCGAGATGCGCGAGCGCCTGGGGCGCCTGCTCGACGAGATCGGCGTGCGCTGGAACCCGCGCTCGATGTGGGTTCTCACCTTCCACGCCATGTGCGTGCGGATGCTGCGTGCCGATGCTGCGCGTCTCGGCTTCACCTCGAACTTCACCATCTACGATGACGACGACAGCAAGCGTCTGGTGAAGTCGGTCATGGCCGAGCTCGAGATCAGCGACAAGACCTATCCGGTCAACGGGATCCGCAACCGCATCTCGAGCGCAAAGAACGCACTGACAGGTCCGGTTGCTTTTGCAGCCCACGCGAACCTGCCCATGGAGAAGACGACCGCCAAGGTCTACTCGGTGTATCAGCAGCGCCTCAAGGCGTGCAACGCCATGGACTTCGACGATCTGCTCGTGAACACGCACACGCTGCTGTCCGAGCACCCTGACGTCCTTGCCGCCTATCAGGAGCGCTTCCGCTACATCAGCGTCGACGAGTACCAGGACACCAACCGCGCGCAGTACGCGATCACCAACATGCTCGCGGCCAGGAACCGCAATCTGATGGTCGTGGGCGACGACGACCAGTCGATCTACTCGTGGCGCGGCGCCGACATCACCAACATCCTCGAGTTCGAGCGCGACTACCCGGAAGCAATGGTCGTCAAGCTCGAGGAGAACTACCGCTCGACCGCACGCATCCTCATGGCGGCCAACGCGGTCGTCGCCAACAACGTCAACCGCAAGCCCAAGACGCTGTTCACGAGCAACGCCGAGGGCGAGAAGATCGCAAGCTACCTCGCGAGCGACGAGCGCGACGAGGCCCGCTTCATCGCCGCCGAGATCGAGCGGCTGGTTCGCTCGGAGAATCGGCGCTACAGCGACGTCGCCGTGTTCTACCGCACCAACGCACAGTCCCGCTCGATCGAGGACGCGTTCCTGCGCGCCGGCGTCACTTACCGGATCGTAGGGGGCACGCGCTTCTTCGATCGCGCCGAGATCCGCGACGTGATGGCGTACCTCAAGGCCGTTGTGAACCCCGCCGACGACGTATCGCTGCGCCGCATCATCAACACCCCCAAGCGCGGCATCGGCGACACCACGATCGACAAGGTCGTCTTCCACGCGCGTGAGCGAGGCATCGGCCTTGAGAGCGCGCTCGTGGAGGCCACCGAGGTCGACTGGCTCAACGCCGGCACCAGAGCCAAGCTCGCCGACTTCACCGCGATGCTCGTGGAGCTGCGCTCGCTCGATGGCGACCTGCGTGACGTCGTCGAGATGATCATCGACAAGGCCGGCATCATCCGCGCCTACGAGGCCGAGCGAACCGAGGAAGCCTCGGGGCGTGCTGAGAACGTCCGCGAGTTCTTCACCGTTGTCTCGGAGTTCGCGGCCGCTCATGAGGAGCCGGACCTTCCGGCGTTCATGGAGTGGCTTGCGCTGCGGACCGACCTCGACACGCTCGACGAGGCCGCCGATGAGTTCGTGACCCTGATGACGGTGCATACCGCCAAAGGACTCGAGTTCCCGGTCGTCTTTGTCGCAGGCCTCGAGGAGTCGATCTTCCCGCACGCGAACTCCGCGCAAGAGGAGTCCGGCCTCGAGGAGGAGCGGCGCCTCGCGTACGTGGCCATCACCCGCGCACGGGAGCGCCTGTATCTCACGCACGCACACTCGCGCTCCATCTTCGGCTCCACACAGCACAACCCCGCCAGCCGCTTCATCGGCGAGATTCCCGCCGAGCACGTGGAGGCCTCGGGCGTCGGCTCAACCGGCATCTCCGGCACCGGCTGGGAGAAGCGCGGCGACCGTCGCGGGACCTACGGGACCGGCGGTGGCGGGGGAGAGGGTCGCGTGTTCGGCGGCGGCACGCCTCGCTCTGCAGGAGTGGGCTTCGGCTCGCCAACCAAGAAGGAGGCCAAGGCGCCGTCCGAGAGCTTCTCGGCGGGCGACCTGGTTGACCATAAGGCGTTCGGGCGCGGCCGGGTGATGAAGGTCGACGGCGACGCGCTCCACATCCGATTCGACCGCACGGGCGAGACCAAGAAGCTGCTGGTCGGGTACGCTCCCATCGTGAAGATCAAACAGTAGCTCTCGCTGGCGCACCGTACAGGAGGCATTCGTGGGACCCGTCCTCGTCTTCGGCCACCGCAACCCCGACAACGACAGCATCTGCTCGGCGGTCGCCTACGCTCACCTGAAGAACCTCACCGACCCGGAGCGTGTCTACGTCCCCGCACGTCTCGGTCCGGTGCCCAATGAGACCGCATGGGCCTTCGACCGCTTCTCGCTCGAGCTCCCCGAACATATCGCTCACGTTCACACGCGCGTGCGCGACGTGATGACCGAAGAGGTCGTGACGATCACGCCCGAGCGCCCCATGCTCGAGGCCGGGCGAATGATGCGCGAGCACGACGTGCGCGCACTGCCGGTCATCTCCGAGGAGGGCGCAGTGCAGGGGCTGGTGAGCCAGCGCATGCTCGCCGAGCGCTACCTCGAGGAGACCGAGATCGCGGGCTTCCACGCGATGCCCGTGTCGCTCGGCCGGATCGCGCGCGTGCTCGACGGCGAGATCCTCGTCGGCGATCCCGATACGCGCATCTCGGGCAACGTGCTCATCGGCGCGGCGGAGCCCGAGACCATGATCGCCCGCATCACCCCCGGTGACGTGCTGATCGTCGGCGACCGACTCCGCACGCAGCCTGCCGCGCTCGACGCCGGAGTCGGCTGCCTCATCGTGACGATGGGCGCGCGGCCCGATGATGACGTCGTTGAGCTGGCGCGAGCCAAGGGTGCGGCGCTCGTCCGTACGGAGGCCGACACCTTCTCGGCAGCGCGCCTGGTCTCGCTCGCGCACGCCGTCGGCGACCTCATGGAAACCGACGTTCTCCTCGTCGGACCCGACACCCTGCTCACCGAGGCCGCCGAGGATCTGCTCTCGAGCGTGCACCGTGAGGCGGTCGTTGTCGACGCGCGCGGTACGTGCGTGGGCATCCTGACCCGCACCAACATCGCCCGTGGCCTGCGCCGTCAGGTAGTCCTGGTCGACCACAACGAGACGGCGCAGTCCGCGCTCGGAATCGAAGACGCGGACGTCGTCGAGATCGTCGACCACCACCGGGTGGGCGACATCCAGACCGCCGGTCCGATCCTGTTCCTCAACCTGCCCGTCGGCTCGACCGCGACGATCGTTGCGTTGCGCTACGACCAGCTCGGCGTCGAGATTCCTCACGCCATCGCGGGCATCCTGCTTGCGGCTCTGTTGACCGACACCGTGATCCTCAAGTCGCCCACGACCACTGAGGCCGACCGCGACGTGTGCAGCCGGCTCGCGGCGCGCGTGGACGTCGACCCCGTCGCTTTTGGCATGGAGGTGTTCCGCTCGCGCTCTGTGGGCGTGCGCTTCTCGCCCGAGGCGGTGGTGCGCGCCGACGTCAAGGAGTACCGCGTCGGCGACATCGTCGCGGCCATCGCCCAGTACGAGTCGGTCGATCTCGCCGAGCTCATGGAGCACGCCGAGGAGGTGCGCGCTCACATGGAGGCGCTCCGAGAGGCGAAGGGCTACGACCTCGTGCTGCTGATGGCGACCGACATCGTTCGTGAGGGCAGCGAGATCTTCGCGGTCGGCAAGGTTCGGCTTGTGGAGCGCGGGCTGGGAGTGTCGCTGGCCGACGGCTCGGCGTGGATGCCCGGCGTGCTGTCGCGCAAGAAGCAGATTGCGGCGCGCCTCGTGACTGCGGCCGGGGCGTGAGGCGCAAGCCTCTCATCCTCGGGTTCGCCGTAGCCGCGATGCTGCTTTTCGGGTTCTGGGAACTCGCCGGCGCGCTTGCGACCTCGCCTGCCGTGGTCGCGTTCGATGAGACCGTCTCTGCCGTGATCCAGTCGCTGCGATCCGACACGCTCACGGCGATCATGAAGCTGATCACGGCGACCGGTGGCTTTGCGTTCTCCGCGACGGCCGCGCTCGTGTGCTTCGTGATGATGTGGCGGCGCGGCTACCGGCGCGACGCGACACTGCTCGCATCGGTGGTCGTCACCACCACGCTGCTGACCACGGCGCTCAAGGGGCTCATCGGCCGGGAGCGTCCGCCTGCGTCAAATGCGCTGCTGGCGCTTCCTGAGTCGTTCAGCTTCCCATCCGGGCACACCACCGCGAGCCTCGCGCTCGGCGGGGTGCTCGCCTACCTGTCGCTGCACTCGTCGATGAGCCGAGCGGGTCGCGTCCTCGGCATCGCGTTCGCGATCGCGTACCCGGTGCTCGTGGGCACATCGCGGGTGTATCTCGGAGTTCACTGGCCGAGCGACGTGCTCGCGTCGTGGATGCTTGCGGGAGCGGTACTCGCGGGTGCTCTCGGTATTCGCGAGTCGTTGCGCTGATCTTCCCCTAAGGGAATACCCCTAGACTGCCCCCTGTCGCCCCGCCCGGTTCCCTGCACGATGGGGGTAATCCCTGATTGGAGCGGGTCGCGCGGTCGTCGAACATCGCATCAGGGTCGGTTTCGGCCCGAGGCAGTTCGAACCCGATCGGGGGGTTGACCCATGAGCGTCGTCACAGAGCAGGCGTGTTTGTTCGGTCCGGTCGCGCAGCAGTCGTTCGCCTACGTGCGCGAGGAGTATGGCGAGGACGTCTGGACTCGCTGCAATGCGCGGCTCGAATCACTTGAGCGGGCGGCGGTGCTGTCCGGATTCGGGGTCCCGCGCGAGGTCATGGCGCGCTTCGACATGGCGTTCGCGGACACAGCGTGTGACGGGTCGCTCGAGAGGGCGGCTCGTGAGTTCAGACGCATGGGAGCGCGGGCGTTCGAGATCTCCCACGCGGTAGAAACGCGGCCTGAAGAGCGTTCTCCCGAGGCGTTCATAGATCGTATTGAGACTCTCCTGTCCCTCCTGTATCGGGGCATAGAGGTGACCTGTACTCGTACCGTACTGCGCGAGGAGGTCACGGTCACCATCGAAGGCCTGCCGTCGAGCCCGTTCGAAGGGCAGCGGATCGCAGGTTGGCTCGTGCAGGGACTGGTCGACTCCGGGGCCAGCTCGGCGAGTGCGACCGAGCAGGCGTGGGAGGCGTACGCCTTCGATGCCGAGACCCTGCGGTTCACGGTTCGCTGGCGCTCCTGAGCCGGGGTCAGGTCGCGCGCGGCAGGGCGATGGTGAACTGAGTGCCTTCACCGGGCTCCGAGGTCACCAGGATCTTCCCGTGTGAGCGCTCGACCACGTGCTTGACCAGCGCAAGCCCCAGCCCCGTGCCGCCGCTTTCGCGCGACCGCCCCCGGTCGATGCGGTAGAAGCGCTCGAAGATGCGCGGCAGGTGCTCGGCGGGTATTCCCGGGCCGGTGTCGCTGATGACGATCCTTACCATCACGTCGCTCGCGGTGACCCGAAGGCCCACGGTTCCCTCATCCGTGTACGCAATAGCGTTGTCGATCAGGTTGTCGAGGGCTATGGCGATGTCGGTGGGATCAGCGGCCACGAAGACGTCGGCGCCTCGCACGGCGGACAGGTCGACCTTGAGATCGAGTTGCTTGCGGGCCGCTGCTGACCGGTGGGAGATCACGGCGTTGTCGACCGCCTGGCGTACGTCGGTGAGTGCGTCAGGTGCGGGGAGAGCTTCGAGTCGCGACAGGTCGAGAAGATCGCTGACGAGTCGCTGGATCCTTTCGGTTTCGGCCTCGATCTGCGCGGTGAACGCCAGCGCCTGATCGGTGTCGCCATCCTCGGCGGCGCTCTCCGCGGACTGGGCGAGGAGCCTGATGCCGGCAACCGGTGTCTTGAGCTCGTGGCTCGCGTTGGCGACGAAGTCCCGCCTGACGCGGTCGAGCCGGGTTCGCTCGGTGACGTCGCTGACTGCAACCACAACCCGCCTGCCGCCCGCATCGCCAAGTGGTGCCACCGCAAGCCTCAGCGCGCGTCCCGACGGGTCGGGCTCGAGGTCGACCGCCTCTGCGCTCGGCAGGACGAGTTGGGCCCGAATCGCCGCCTCGAGGGGAGCCGGCAGCCCGGAGTCCTCGAGGTGAACGCCACGCCAGCCGCGGGACGGCGCGCGGAAGAGCGCCGAGGCCGCGGAGTTCGCGAGTTCGATCGTCTCGCCGTCGAGGACGTAGATGGCGTCATCGAGCCCGTCGATCGCCGCACGCAGCGTGAGCCGCTCGGCCTCGAGGGCATCGAGCCGTGAACGCATCTGCAGCCTGAGCGATTCGAGCGCTTCCGAGAGAACCTCGAGGTCGGCTGGTACCTTGGGCACCTCGGCGGAGAGATTGCCCGCAGCCATCCGCTCGGCGGCGCGTGAGAGCGTCTCGACCGGCTCGGCGGCCGCGCGGGTCATGCGTACCGCGACCGCGACCGCGATTGCGAGGCTCACCGCCAGCAGGATCAGCCCTATTCGCCTCGAGCTTGACGCAATCTCCTCGATTTCGGCGAGCGGCTGCGCGACGCGAAGCGCGACGCGCTCGCCCTGCAGCGATGCGGGAACGGCGACGTAGAGCTCCTCGCGCTGCTCGGTGCGAGACACCCGCCGGTCGCTTCCCACTTGCCCGGCGAGAGCCGTTTGTATCTCGGGGCGGTCGAGGTGGTTCTCCATGGCTGCCGCGTCCGAGCCCGAGTCCCCAAGCACCGACCCGTCCGCAGCCACGATCGTCATCCGCAAGTCCGTGCGGGCGACCAGCCTGTCGGTGATCTGCTCGGCTGACGCGCTCGTCTCGGCGGACACGAGGGCCGCGGACTGGGCGACCGCTGTGAGGTTGCGCTCCTGCTGGTCGAGCGTCGCGCGGGTCAGCGGACCGTAGAGCGACCAGATCCACGCGCCCGACAGCACTACCGCGACGAGCACGTATCCGAGTGCCAGCCGGGCGATGAACGAACCGGTGATGTGTCGGATGCGGGTCACTCGGACTCGGAGCCCTTCTTCACCGGCTCGAACCGGTAGCCCATCCCGTGCACGGTGTGGATGTAGAGGAAGGCGGACGGGTCCTCGACGGCTTGACGCAGACGCCGGATGTGGACGTCGATGGTACGCGAGGAGGGGAGATGCTCGTAGCCCCAGACCTCCTCGGCGAGGATCTCACGCGTGCACAGCCTTCCCTCACGCTTGGCGAGCGCGAGCAACAGCTGGAACTCCTTGAGCCGCAGCTTGGCAGGCTCACCTGAAACGCACACCTTGAAGCTCGCGGGGTCGATGGTCAGGTCGCCGACCTCGATCACCCGTTCCTCCGAGAGGGTCTCTCGGGCACGTACGCGGCGCAGGTTCGCACGCACGCGGGCCAGGAGCTCCTCCATCGAGAACGGCTTGGTGATGTAGTCGTCGGCACCCGTGTCGAGTCCGCGGATCTTGTCCCGGTCGGAGTCGAGCGCGGTGACCATGATGATCGCGAGTTCCTTGTCGGCGGCCCGCAGGTTCTCGGCGACTTCGTAGCCGTCCATGCCGGGCAGCATGATGTCGAGCAGTACCAGGTCGGGCTGGCTTCGCTCGGCTGCTTCGAGGGCTGCGATGCCGTCGGCCGCCGAGGCGACCGTGAAGCCGGCGCGTCGCAGGGCGTACTCGACGGTCTGTCGGATGATCGGGTCGTCCTCCACCACGAGGATGGTAGCCATGCGTCTCCTCCGTGTCGCGCGGGTGGACCGAGGCAATCATTGCACGCGCCCGACGCAAGCGCGACCCATTTCACATTTGTTTTACAATCCCATATTCCGAAGTTAACAGCGGTGCAACCACTCGCGGCGCAACCCTCCCTAGCATGACATTCGGCAGGTATCGAAAGCCTGCCTCATCCATCGAACGAAGGGGAGTTATCAGTGAAGTCGAAGAAGTGGCTTGCACTCGCGCTCGCTACAGTCCTCGCGCTGGCGCTCGTCGGCTGCGGCGGGACCACCGAGGACACGGCTGAAGAGCCGGCCGGCGAGGAGCTCACCGGCTCGATCAACGTCGAGGGCTCGGACACGCTCGTGAACCTCGCGCAGGCATGGGCCGAGGAGTTCATGACGGTGAACCCCGGCGTCATGATCTCGATCAAGGGCGGTGGCTCCGGCACCGGCATCGCGGCGCTGATCAACGGCACCGTTGACTACGCAAACGCCTCACGTGAGATCAAGGACGAAGAGACGGCCGAGGCTGAGACCAACGGCATCGCGCCGACCGAGCATAAGGTCGCCATCGACGGCATCGCGGTGGTCCTGAACCCGGCAAACGGCGTCGAGGAGATCACGCTCGCAGATCTGGGCAAGGTCTACCGCGGCGAGATCACCAACTGGAAGGACCTCGGCGGCGCCGATGCCGCCATCGTCCTGCTCTCTCGCGACAGCGCCTCCGGCACCTACGAGTTCTTCAAGGAGGCCGTGGTCGCCGCCGAGGACGAGAACGCCGAGTACGCCAAGGAGGCCAAGCTCCTGCCCTCCACTCAGGCGATCATCGACGAGACCAAGGCCAATCCCAACGCCATCGGCTACGTGGGACTGGGCTACGTCACCCCCGACGTGAAGGTCATCAAGGTTGATGGCGTGGCCGCCTCTGTTGAGGCCGCCGCTGACGGCAGCTACGTCCTCAGCCGCTACCTCTACATGTACAGCAACGGCGCTCCCGAGGGTGTCTCGGCCGCGTACCTCGAGTGGATTCTGGGCCCTGAAGGCCAGAAGCTGGTCGAGGACCAGGGCTTCGTCCCGCTGCCTTAGGCGACTGAACATGGCAAACGTCTCTCACGAGGGACGGCGCCGAGGCCGCCCGGCATTTCGCCGGGCGGCCGAGGCCGTCGTCAGACGCATAATCTGGCTCAATGGCATCGCCGCGGTCGTCATCCTGGCCGCGATTGCCGCGTTTCTCGCGTACAACGCGATGCGCGCAATCAACGAGGTGGGACTCGTCGCGATGATCACCGGCACCGACTGGTATCCCACGAGCAAGAACCCGCAGTTCGGCTTCCTCCCCGCCGAAGTGGGGTCGCTGTGGGTCACGCTCGTCGGCATCGTGGTGTCGGTTCCCCTCGGCATCTTCTCGGCGATCTACATCTCCGAGTTCGCGGGCCGGCGAGTCAAAGAGGTCGCCAAGTCGGTCATCGAGTTCATGGCTGCGGTGCCCTCGGTGGTGCTTGGCCTGCTCGGCATCACGCTGCTCGTGCCCAACATCCGGGTCTGGTTCGAGTTGGACACCGGACTCACGGCGTTCACCGCCGGCCTTGTAGTCGGGATCATGGTCCTCCCCACCATCGTCTCGATCGCCGAGGACGCGATGCACGCCGTCCCCAACGACCTGCGCAACGGCTCGCTGGCGCTCGGCAACACACGGTGGCAGACGGTGCACAAGGTGGTGCTTCCTGCCGCGTCATCGGGCATCTTCGCCGCGGTGATGCTTGGGGTGGGCCGAGCGATCGGCGAGACGATGGTCGTGCTCATGCTCGCGGGCAACTCCGGCATCATCCCTACGACGCCGTTCGTCTCGGTGCGCACTATGCCGGGCACCATCGCGGGTGAGATGGCCGAGGTCGTCCAGGGCGGCCTGCACTACTCGGTGCTCTTCGCCCTGGGGCTCGTGCTGTTCGTCGTCACCTTCCTCATCAACCTGGCCGCCGACGTGGTTCTCGAGCGCCAGCGCAGGAGGTGGCGCCGATGACTCGCGCCCGGGCACGTGTACGCTCCGCGCGCGCCGTCGAGAACGTGGCGAAGGCGTTCGCAGCCGCGTGCACCCTCTTCATCATCGGCGTCGTCGTCTTCATCTTCGGCTACATCCTGTACCGGGGCGCCAGCGCGATCTCGTGGGAGTTCCTCACCGAGGCCCCTCGCATGTTCATGACCGAAGGCGGCATCTGGCCTGCGATCTACGGCACGCTGCTCCTCACCTTCTGGACCGCAGTGTTCGCGTTGCCCATTGGCATCATGGCGGGCATCTACTTGTCCGAGTACGCTGCCCGCGGGCGCGTCACGCGCATCATCCGCCTGTCGATCACGAACATGGCGGGCGTGCCGTCGATCGTCTACGGGCTGTTCGGACTGTCGCTGTTCGTGCTCACGCTGGGCTTCAACCGCTCGGTGCTGTCGGGCGCGCTCACGCTTGCGTGCCTCACCCTGCCGGTGATCATCACCGCCACGGAGGAAGCGCTCCGCCAGGTCCCGCAGGACCTGAGGCAGGCGTCGCTCGCTCTGGGTGCGACCCGCCTTGGCACGATCGTGCGCGTGGTGCTCCCGGCCGCGGCTCCCGGAATCGTGACGGGCTCCATCCTCGGCCTGTCCCGCGCCGCGGGCGAAACGGCCCCGATTCTCGTGACCGCCGTGGCCTTCTACGCGCCGGTCCCCGAGACCATCCTGGACGAGACCATGGCGCTGCCGTACCACCTCTACATCATGGCCACCCAGGCCACCAAGCCCGCACCGCACGTCGTGTGGGGTACCGCGCTCGTGCTCGTCGCCGGGCTGAGCATCATCAACGTCGCAGCGGCGCTGTGGCGCTCGAAGCAAAGGAGCAGGATCAGATGGTGAACGAGGTTCTCGGCTCATTCACGCTCAAGGACGTGTCGGTCGCATACGGGCCCGAGACCGCCATAGCCGGCGTCTCCATGGAGGTCCCGGCGTCGTCGGTCACCGCGCTCATCGGCCCGTCCGGTTGCGGCAAGTCCACGCTGCTCCGCTGCCTGAACCGCATGAACGACGAACTCGGTAACGTTCGCGTGGGCGGCGAGATCCTGCTCGACGGCGTGGACATCCACGGCAAAGGGATCGACCCGGTCGAGCTCAGAATGCGCGTGGGGCAGGTCTTCCAGAAGCCCAACCCGTTTCCGATGTCCATCTTCGACAACGTTTCCTACGGCCCGCGCACGCAGGGCATCCGCAAGAAGACGGAGCTTTCCGAGCTGGTCGAAGACTCCCTCAAGCGGGCGGCTCTGTGGAACGAAGTCAAAGACTCGCTCAAGAAGCACGCGTTCGAGCTGTCCGGCGGGCAGCAGCAGCGCCTGTGCATCGCGCGAGCGCTCGCGACCAAGCCGGAGGTGCTGCTGATGGACGAGCCGGCCTCTGCCCTCGACCCCATATCGACACAGCAGATCGAGGACACCATCTCGGAGCTGAAGAGCTCAGTGACGATCGTGATCGTCACCCACAACATGCAGCAGGCGGCGCGTATCTCGGACCAGACCGCGTTCATGCTTCGTGAGGCGATGGACCGGCCCGCCGGACTCATCGAGATGGGTGACACCAAGACGATGTTCACGAACCCGCACGACAAGCGCACTGAGGCCTACATCACGGGCCGGTTCGGCTAGGCATCCGGCCAGTGAACGATGAGAAGCGCCCACCGCGATCGCAGTGGGCGCTTCTCGTATCCGGGTTTGTCCCCGGAAATGGCAGGACGCGCCTGAGGGGGTAGGCGCGTCCTGTCGCGTTCGGAGGGGCGGTTCCCACCCGAGGGGGGAGGGGGGAAGGCGGGTCGCCCGGCTCTCGGTAAAATGCAAAGCAACGGCTGTGCCAGAAAGCCACTCGCCAAGTATGATTTGGCGAACGCTTCGCATGAATTCCTCTTCCCGGAGGTTCCATTGATGTCAGGGTTCTGTATACGCCCCGCTGACGAGTCGGATGCGGCCGCAATCGCCTCCATCTACAACCACTACGTGGCGAGTTCGACGGCGACCTTCGACACGGTTCCCAAGCAGGTCGAGGACCGAGTTACGTGGATTCGCGACCACGGCGAGGAGTATCCGGTACTGGTCGCGGAGTCCGACGGGGTGGTTGTCGGGTGGGGCTCGCTCTCGCGCTATGCCGAGAGACCCGCGTGGCGCGGCACCGTCGAGGTCTCGGTCTACATCGCCGACACCAACAGGGGCGCCGGTGTTGGGCCGAAGCTGCTGACGGAGCTGATCGCTCGCGGCCGCGAGCTCGGTTACCACGCGCTGGTCTCGCAGGTGGTTTCGGACAACGCTCCGAGCATCGCTATGGCCGTGCGTGAAGGGTTCGAGGTCGTTGGTATTATGCGGGAAGTCGGACGCAAGTTCGATCGCTGGCTCGATGTCACACTCCTCGAGCTCATCATCGACCCACGGGTGACGGAGGACTCCGCGTGAGCACTGGGACCTACGATCGGTCAAGCAGCCGCGTCATTGAGAAGGCGCGGGACAACTTCGATCGCTTCCTTCACGCAGAGACCTCCGGTGCGATCGTGCTGCTTGTCGCGACAGTGATCGCCCTGGTGATCGCCAACAGCGCTGCCGGCCCGGCCGTCGAGCACTTCTGGGAGACCGACGCCGGGTTCTTCGCAGGTGCATATGAGTTCGCGCAGTCCTTCCGTCACTGGGTCGACGACGCGCTGATGGCGCTCTTCTTCTTCGTGGTCGGCCTCGAGATCAAGCGCGAGCTGATCGTCGGCGAACTGTCGTCGCTCCGCGGGGCCCTGCTTCCCATCTTTGCCGCCATCGGCGGAATGGTGGCGCCTGCGGCCATCTATTTCGCGCTCAATGCGGGTGGAGACGGAGCGGCGGGCTGGGGTGTACCGATGGCGACCGACATTGCATTCGCGATCGGCGTGATCGCGTTGCTTGGCTCGCGGGTTCCCACAGGACTCAAGGTGTTCCTGACCGCTCTTGCGATCGTCGACGACATAGGCGCCATCCTCGTCATCGCGCTCTTCTACACCGAGTCGATCTCGACCGGGTGGCTCTTCGCGGCCCTGGTGCCGCTTGCCGGGCTCATCCTCATGAACCGGATGCGCATTGACGAGCCGATGGCTTACCTCGCAGTCGGATCGGGCCTGTGGATATGCATCCTCTACTCCGGCGTGCATGCGACGATCGCCGGCGTCATCGCCGCGCTCACGGTGCCCGCCATGGCGAAGATCGCGCCGCTGGAGTTCGCGAACGTGTGCCGCATCAAGATCGACGAGATCGAGCATCTCGAGGTGCCGGGCGCCCACACGCTCGAGGATGACGCGCAGCAGCTGTGCGCGCTCGACATCCAGAAGGCCGCGCTCAAGAGCACGGCACCGCTTCAGCGTCTCGAGCTCGCACTCCACCCCTTCAGCGCCTTTATCATCCTCCCGCTGTTCGCGCTGGCGAACGCCGGGATCGAGTGGGGCGGCTTCGATGTCGGGTCCCCCGTGGTTCTCGGCGTGATCCTGGGCCTGGTCGTGGGAAAGCCCATCGGCATCACGTTCATGAGCTGGGTGGTCGTCAGATCGGGACTGGCCAGCCTGCCCAAGGGCGTCACGTGGGGGCACATTCTGGGTGCGGGCATCATCGCCGGCATCGGCTTCACCATGTCGTTGTTTGTCGCGAATCTCGCGTTCGGGGCCGGCGAGGTGGCAGGCGAGGCGAAGGCGGCCATCCTGGTGGCGTCTGTCATCGCGGGCACGCTTGGCTACGTCTACCTGACCGTCTACACCGCGAAGACGTCGTCTGCTGCGGCCTGACGTGCGCAGAGATACGGGGGACCGCGTGATCGAGTGGCGTGAGGGCGGCACCGGAACGGTGATGGCTCGGGTGCGGCCTGGCGACCCATCCCCCTGCGTCGCACTCGCGGTTCACGCCGGCCACCTGGTGTCCGAGGACCTCGGGTGCCGCTTCGCACTCTCGGAGGACGACAGACTGCGCGAGGAGGACCCGTTCACGGCGTCGTTCGTGCCCGAGTCGCTCACCCTCGTCGAGGCCCGTCACAGCAGGTTCGAGGTCGACCTCAACCGGCCGAGAGAGAAGTGCGTCTACCTGAGGCCGAAGGACGCGTGGGGGCTCGAGGTGTGGCGAGAGCCGCTTCCTGTCGAGCTTCGCGAGCGGGCGCGTGCGCTCTACGACGACTTCTACGCCGAGCTGGAGGCGATGCTCGGCGGACTTGTCGAGGCGCACGGTCGGGCCATCGTGCTCGATCTGCACAGCTACAACCATCGCCGCCCAACACCTGAGAGTGCGCCCGCCAGCCCGCTTACGGATCCCGAGGTCAATCTGGGGACGGCACGAATCGGAGATGCGGGACGCTGGCGACCGGTCATCGACACGTTCCTCGACTCGATGGAGGAGCTCGGCTTCCAAGTGGGCGAGAACACGAGGTTCGGCGGCGGTCATCTTTCCGAGTGGATCAATGGGACCTTCCCCGACGCCTGTCCCTTGGCGATCGAGTTCAAGAAGACGTTCATGGACGAGTGGACGGGCGAGCCGAATCCAGCAGCCATACTGCGCATCCGAGAGGCCATGACGGTGGTCATCCCGCGGCTTGAGATGGCCCTGCGGGAGGTCGGACCGGCGTGAAGCGCCCTCTCCAGCTCACCGACGCGATGATCGCGCAGATCGTCGACCGCCTTCGCTCGGACCGCACGGTGCGTCGTGCTCTGCCCGGGTGGGGCCGCATCGCCATCGAGCGCCGACTGCCCTTCATCGTCGTCTACCGGCGCCCTTCCGGGGGACACGACTCCGGCACCGACCGTCTCCCCATCGGAACCGCGAGCTACCTGCTCGCCCCCACAGACCCCATCCATGCCGAGCAGGTCGACCGGCTGCTCGGAGCGATCGCCGGGCTGATGCGTGAGACCTTCGGTGCATTCCTCATCATCGAGGTGTGGGCGTCGGTGGTTTCTGACGGCCGGGATGCGGGTCCGGAGTACCGGGTGTGTCACCGCGCGGCAGATGGGCTCGACGACGTCGCCGACGAGATCGCGTCCGCACTCGGTGAGAGCCGCATCATGGGGCGCACGCCGACGTTGTCGACCGACGCCTGTTCCCGCATAGCGCCTCCCGGCATGCGCCAGCTCATGACCGTGCGTCGCCGCCGGTCGCTCGGAGCCAGCCTCATCGGCGTCGAGGTGGCTCCGATCTACCGCGCGCCGGACTCGGACGAGACCTATCCTGCGGTCCTGCGGCAGATGCGGCGCCGAACCACGATCGCCTTCGACCGGGCCCTCTACCGATTCATCGCCGATCACACCACCCAGCGTCCGTTGACTCATCAGGCGCTGCGCAGGACCGCTTTCACGAAGTCCGTGGGTGAGATCGATGCCGAGCTCGCCGCGGTCGGCGAGCGCTTCGACACGCTGCTGCAGGTCACGCCCGTCAACGTCGAGGAGCAGTGGCTGGAGTTCCGGAGACGCCGCTACGCGCACCCGCCGCGTTTCCGCTATCGACCGCTCCCGTTCGACCCGGGTCGCATGAAGCACCGTCTCTGGGCGATCCGTCCCGAGCGCATCGAGGACCCGACGCTGATGTACCTTTTCCGAGGAGTGCAACGGCACCTGGACCGCGAGCTGACGCTCGTCTCCGACATCGGGCGCCCGGAGTTCCTGCACACCTCGTTGCAGCTGCACGGTGGCGTCGAAACCGGTCTCAAGGCCCTCGCCGATCACCTGCTCGACACGCTGCCCCGCAGGCCCAAACGCCGCGGCGCGACCCTCTCGGCCGAGCAGTTCGCCGAGCTCGTCGGCGCTGAGATTCACGCCTACCGGCAGGACCATCCCGGCTTCGGCTTCATGCCCAGGGTACGCGAGGACCTCTACGCGGGGCTGCTGGTGTCGCACGGGCACCTGTTCATAGGCGCGCGGTCGCAGATTCCGGCCAGACGCGCCGATGCTCTCATCCAGCACGAGATCGGCACGCACGTCGTGACGTTCCACAACGGGCGCAACCAGCCGTTCCGACTCCTGTCGCTCGGTTTGCCCGGCTACGATGAGATGCAGGAGGGCCTCGCGGTTCTGGGGGAGTACCTCGTGGGCGGACTTGACGCCGAACGGCTGCGCGTTCTCGCGGCACGGGTGGTCGCTGTCAACGCGCTGACGGACGGCGCCGACTTCATCGAGACGTTCAGGATGCTCGTTGAAAAGGGGTTCTCCAAGCATGCCGCGTTCACCATCACGACGCGCGTGTACAGGGGCGGCGGACTCGCCAAAGACGCGATGTATCTGCGCGGTCTGGCGGGGGTGCTCGACTACCTCGCGGAGGGCTGCGACGTCACGACTCTGTTCGTGGGCAAGTACGGAGTGAAGCACGTACCGGTGATCGAGGAGCTACTTCTTCGAAAAGTGCTGGTACAACCGGAGGTTCTTCCGCGATACTTGCACCGCGCCGATGCCGCGGAGCGCCTGGAGCGCGTCCGCGCCGGAATAGCCGTAACCGACCTCGTGAAGGACTGTGCCCGCTGATGAAGATCGGCTTTCTGGTAAACGACATCTCGACCGAGCAGGCCGGGTACACCACCACGCGCCTCGCTATGGCCGCCATCAACCGTGGCCACGAGGCGTGGATCATCTCGCCCGGCGACTTCGCTTACGATCCCGACGAGATGATTCGAGCTCGTGCGAAGCACGCTCCCAAGGACAAGTACAACACGGGCGCCGCCTACCTCGCAGGGCTCCGGAGCTCCAAGGCCCGCACGCGCCGCATCACCGTCGACGACCTCGACGTCCTGATGCTTCGCAACGACCCGTCCCAGGACGTGGACCAGCCGTGGCGGCAGGCGGCCGGCATCGACTTCGGACGACTTGCGATGCGCAACGGCGTCATCGTGCTCAACGATCCCAATGGCCTCGCCAAGGCCATGAACAAGATGTACTTCCAGCTCTTCCCCGAGGAGGTCCGACCGCGCACGCTCATCACGCGCGATCGCGACGAGATCAAGCAGTTCGTGAAGGATGAGGGTGGCCGAGCGGTTCTCAAGCCACTCCAGGGCTCGGGCGGCAAGGGAGTGTTCCTCGTCGACCACGCGACCAACAAGAACCTGAACCAGATGATCGACGCCCTCACCCGTGACGGTTACGTCATTGCCCAGGAGTACCTCGAGAAGGCCGAGGAGGGCGACATCCGCCTCTTCATCATGAACGGGCAGCCGCTGCGCTACAAAGGCAAGTACGCCGCGTTCAGGCGCGTGCGCCAGGGTGATGACATCCGCTCCAACGTCCATGCGGGCGGTGCGATCGCGCAGGCGACGATCACCGCCGAGCACCTCAGGATCGCCGAGATCGTGCGGCCCAAGCTCGTGCAGGACGGCATGTTCCTCGTAGGCCTCGACATCGTGGGCGACAAGCTCATGGAGGTCAACGTGTTCAGCCCCGGCGGCCTTGGAAGCGCCCAGAAGTTCGAGAAGGTCAACTTCTCGCACGCTGTCATCGACGCCCTCGAGCGCAAGTGCGACTACTCGTCGTTCTACCGCCGCCGCTTCTCCAACGTGCAGATGGCGACGCTGTAGGCGCAAGCGGTCCTAGTCGACGGTCCCGTACGCGCTGTTCCAGCCGTGGCCCTTCAGCGCCGAGTTGAGCTGGTCGCACAGTCTCTGGCGCGTGTAACGCCCAGGGGGCAGCAGTTCGACGATTCCGAGTAGGTCGTCGGACAGGTCGAGAGCCTCGGCACGCAGCACGACGTCGAGACGCTCGACGTGCTTGTTCGTTTTGAACAGGTTCTCGATGAAGCGCTGCAGCGACTCGCGGTCGTCATCGGGCATATGGCGTCGTCTTCACTCTTCGGTGACGGGGCGGAGCCCCACGATACGCCATCCTTTGTCGGTTTCGCGAAGTGAGATGTCGTAGATGCCGGATCGTTCGGTACGCGATCCGGGAAGAAGCTCGGAGGTCGCGGCGTCCCACAGACCCTCTTGGCGCCAGTCGACCAACGCGACGCGTACGACCACGGTGTGATCCATCGAGGTTCGGAGGTACTCGACAGCGACCACGTCGTGCCCCGCGTCCGTGATGACAAGGCCCTCGGCGTCGCGCAGCTCTTCGAGTGCGATGACGCGGTCGTTGGCCATCTCGGCGGCGAGCAGGTCGCCAGTCACCGTCTCGCGCAGGACCTGCTGCTTCTCGGAACGCATAGCGCTGCGCACCACGGGATGAAGCTCGGAGTCACCGTAGTGCTCGGCGGGCCATACGGCGTCGTAGGTGGCAAAGAAGCTTTCGAGGACCGCCTCGATGCGGGTCATCTCCTCGTCGCTGGGCGTGTCGAGCGCCCGGACGGTGAAGAACAGGCCGACGGCAAGCGCCACGGCGACCACGCAGGCGATGACACCACGGGTCACCGTGGTGCGGTTGAACTCAGGCATGAAGGTTGGCTTTCCGTCCGATCCGGCAATCGGTTCTGAAGAAACCTTACGGCATGATACACAATACCGTGCCAAGTGGTCGCTATCGGACAACCAACCCGCAGGAAAACGCCGAGGTCGCAGCGTCGACTAGCGCGCGAGCCACGCTCGGACGGCATCCTCGATGCCGTCGCGTCCGACCTCGACCACGGCCGAGAATCGCACCTCGGCTTCATCGAGGCGGGCGAGCGCGGGCGGTACGCACGCGCATTCGGGGGCGAGCTCCTGCACCTTTGCCAGGATCTCGACGCCCGTGAGCCCGTCGAACTCCGCCGGAAGCGGTTCGCCGTACGGAATCCCGTGCAGCGCTCTGAGCACGTCGCCGCCGAACTTCGCCCAATGTGCGGTGGAGACGACGAGGACCGGGTTCTGGTCGCGGGTCCTCTCGGCGACCTCCCAGGCGACAGCGGTGTGCGGGTCCATCAGGTAGCCACTCTCGTTGAACACGCGCCTGATCGTCTCGAGCGAGCCGTCGTTGGTCACGAAGTCACCAAAGAAGTTCTCGCGCATCGCCACGAACGTGTCGCGATCGATCTGGAAGCGCTTCTTCTCGGCGAGCTCGGCCATCCAGCCCGCGACCGCTTCGGGTCCAGCGAGGTGGTACAGAAGGCGCTCGAGATTGCTGGAGATGAGGATGTCCATCGACGGACTGGGCGTGGTGACGAAGTCGCGACCCGAGATGTCGTAGAGCCCGGTCGCGATGAAGTCGGCCAGAACGTTGTTTTCGTTGCTCGCGCAGATGAGCCGGTCGATCGGCACGCCCATCAGCTTGGCGTAGTACGCGCCGAGGATGTTGCCGAAGTTGCCGGTGGGCACGCACACGTCCATGGGCTCACCGGCCTTGACGCCCCCTTGCGCGACCATGTCTGCGTACGCGCTCACGTAGTAGGCGATCTGGGGCATCAGCCGACCCCAGTTGATCGAGTTCGCCGAGGAGAGACGGAGCCTGTGATCCCGCCGGAGCTCATCGCCGAACGCAGCATCGCCGAACGCGGCCTTGACGGCGCTTTGGCAGTCGTCGAAGTTGCCGTTTGCGCCGAAGACGCCGACGTTGTCGCCGACCTGGGTGACCATCTGCTTGCGCTGAATGTCGGAAACGCCGTCGGCGGGGTAGAAGACGACGATCGAGGTGTGCGGGCGGTCTGCGAAACCGTCGAGTGCGGCTTTGCCGGTGTCGCCAGACGTCGCGACCAGGATCAGGAAGTCGTCGTCGAGCTCGCCGCGCTCCTGCTTGAGCGCGATGGCCTCCGAGAAGAACAGCGGCATGCACTGGAGCGCCATGTCCTTGAACGCCGAGGTGGGGCCGTGCCACAGTTCGAGCACGTGGATGTCGGGCTGGACCTCGATCACCGGGGCGATGCGCTCGTCGTCCCACTGGTCGCCGTACGCCTGCTGCATCAGCATGTCGACACGATCGGCGCTCAAGTCGACTCCGAAGCGGCTGAAGACGGCGGCGGCGCGTCGCCAGTACGGCATCACCGAGAACGCAAGCACCTCTTCGAGCGTTATCGTCGGCAGGCTGTCCGGGACGAAGAGCCCGCCTCCCGGGGCGATGCCCGTGACGATGACGTCAGTGAACGTGGGACGGCCCGAACCGGCGCCGCGCGTGTCGTGGTAGGTCGTGATGTTCTTCATGCGGGCATGATACCCGAGCGCGGCGGGAGAGTGCGCCTCAGGCGCCTTGCGGGTACGCTGTCTTTGTATCCGTACCCAAGGGGGTCGCATGAAGTACGTGATCGTCATTCTCGACGGAGCGGCAGGCTGGCCCATCGACGAACTCGGGGCCCGCACCACGCTTGAGGTCGCCGCGACACCCAACCTAGACTACCTCGCCCGTGAGGGTCTCGTCGGACTCGCGCAGACCGTCCCTGAGGGCGCCGAGCCTTCCTCGGCGGCAGCCTGCACCTCGATCTTGGGCTACGACCCCGTCTCCGACTGGGTCGGCAGGGGCGCCATCGAGGCCGCGAGCATGGGGATCGAACTCGCCGATGACGAGGTCGCCCTGCGGCTCAACTTGGTGGCACTCGACGACGGCGTGATGGCGAGCTACTCGGCGGGGCACATCTCCACCGTGGAGTCGCGCGCGATCGTCGAAGACATCGCCACCAGCCTCGACGACGACACGTTCACCCTGTACCCGGGAGTCTCATACCGCCACATCCTCGTGGTGAAGGGTCACCCCGAACTGATGGACTGCTCCTACACCCCGCCACATGACATCTCCGATAAGCCCGTCGAAGGCCGTCTGCCGGCGGGTCCCGGTTCTGAACTTCTGCTCGACTACATGGATCGCGCCCGCGAGCTGCTCTCGGGCGTGGGCGTCAACGTCTGTCGCGCCGAGTTCGGGGCGACGGTGGCGACCGATGTGTGGCCCTTCTGGCCGGGTGTGCGGCCGACGGGGATGGTGCCGTTCTCGGAGAGGCGCGGCATCTCCGCGGCGATGACGAGCGGCGTCGACCTTCTCAACGGACTGGCGGTTCTCGCGGGCATCGAGCGCCTCGTGATTCCCGGGGTCACCGACGGTTCCGACACCGACTACGCCGCCCAGGCTGACGGTGCGCTCGCCGCACTCGCCGACCATGACCTGGTCATCGTGCACGTGGAGTCCCCTGATGAAGAGGGCCACGCGGGCAGCGTGCAGGGCAAGATCGGCGCGATCGAGGCGATCGACCGCGAGGTGATCTCGCGTGTGCGGATGTGTGCCGAGGAGATCAGGGTTCTCGCGATGCCCGATCATCCGACGCCCGTGGAGATCAAGACGCACGTCGGCGAGGCGGTCCCGTTCATCCTGTGGGGTCCCGGTATCGAGTCCAACGGGGCCGCCGCCTACAGTGAGTCGGTCGCATTGCACACGGGGCTGCTGGTCGACCCTGGCAAGGGAGTCGTGGACCTGCTGCTGGGGTGATCGCCGGGCACGGGCGACACGGTCGCTAGCTTCAACCGCTCTCGTCGCATGGTTCAGAACCGGTGGTCGGGTATACGCTGCCTTCGAGGAATCGCACCACCATCTCGGTGAACCTCTCCGGGTACTCCTCGTGAAAGACGTGGCCGCCGCCGGCAACGTGCTGCTCCTGTGCGCCGAGCGCTTCTGCGGTTGTCAGTTGGCGATCGACCTGCACTAACCGGTCATCAAGTGGCAGCACGACAAGCACGGGCAGCCCGTTGTCGCGCACCTTCTCGAGGCGGTTCGCCGGATGGTCCGGCTGGTACGCGATCGTCTGCTCCCACAGGCCCAGGTCCCAGTCTCTCGCGCGAAGCGGCTTTCGGTAGCCCTCGATGACCTCTGGGGTCACGTGTGCAGGGTCAGAGTACGCATCGCGGATCAAATCGTCGGACGCAGGTCTGGCGATGCGGCGCACCGCAAGCGGGCCGATGCGCCGCGCCTGAGGTGTGGCGAGCAGTGCCCGCATCACGCCGTTGAGAGAGGCGACCTCGACCGCGGGCGCGGTGAGGACAAGCCCGTCGACCTGGTCGGGATGTCGTGCTGCGACCAGCACGGCCGTGCCTGCCCCCTGTGAGTGACCGACGACGGTCGCTCGCTTCACCCCGAGGCGGGTCAGCAGGGTGGACGCTTGGTCCGCCTGTGCCGCGAACGAGTAGGGCGAACCCCCGCTCCAGCCGCCAAAGGGCGGCACAGGGCGTTGTGTGAGCCCGAATCCGGTGCGATCGATGGCGATGACCCGGTAGCCACGGGCGGCGAGCGCAGGGCCCACCCCGCTCCAGGAGAACGTGCTCGCACCGAAGCCGTGCAGGAGCACCACCGTGTGGGACGCTTCCTCGGAACCCCACTCCTTGTAATGGAGCGTGACGCCTTCGGTATCGGCGAACTGGCTGTCGGGGTCTGCGAGGGCGCGAGGCTCGAGCCCCTCGCCGGCAGGGGAGATGGGGATGACGAGAGGCACGATCGCGACGAGGGCGACCACGGTGGCGAACGCGAGCAGGAGCCACCTGAGCAGACGCCGATCGGCGGGACGGGCTGGAGTGATATCGGGCGTGGTCACACGCTATATCTTCCCAGCGAGGACCCTTCCCAGAGACGAGGCTTTGTCCTGCTCCCACTCATCGAACGCCGGTCGGCGTGACCAGGTGCCCGAGACCGCGAGCGACCCCACCGTTCGTATACCTCCCGAACCGAGCGACTGCCTCAGCTCGCGGATGGGACCGCTGTTGTAGCCGAAGAACGTGGCAAGTGGCTCGGGTGCGCTGCACGCCGTGATGATGACCGCCCGCTTCACCGCCCGCGCTTCGACGGTGCGAGGAATCTCGGCCTCCGAGAAGCCCGGCAGCCTGAGCTGCCCGTCGCTGGCGAAGTAGCCTGACAGGCGGTCGAGTACGGCCTGGAGTGCGCGGTCAGCGCGTCTGAAGTAGGAGGGGACTCCGAAGATGACCCCATCACTCTCGGCGATGTGCTCGGCGAGAGCAGGCAGGTCGTCGTCGATCTTGCATGAGCCGGTGAGGCGACACATCCGGCAGCCCGTGCAGTACCGGATGTCGAGGTCACTGAGGTGTACCCGCTCGACCGTTGCGCCCGCAGCCTCTGCTGCACGTGCGGCCACTTCGACCGAACGACCCACCACTCCGCGTCCCCGGCTCGCGTCGATGGCGATGATCCTCAAAAACCCAACCCCTCTCGTCGGGCCGGCTTCATTCTACGCCGGCGCGCTGCCGAACAGGTGCCGTTGACCGATTCCTTCATCAGATGAGCCCGGAAGGGCTCCCGCGCGCACCGCATCCATCGAATCGTCCAGCCAGTCGATGGATGCGCGTTCCCTGGCCATCGCGCCCTCGAGTGCCGTCTGCCTGAGCACCATGGTCCGTGGCGGCAGGTGGTGCTCGTGGGAGAGTGCGGCCGCTCGCTCCCGTAGGTCCTCAAGACTCCGTTGGTGAGCTTCACGACGCGCCGAGAGGACCTCGAGAACCGAGTCATCCGACAGCGATGCCCCGAAGTACAACTGCACCAGGAATGGGTCGCGGAGGGCGGGGAGCGGGGCCGCGTCGGCAAGCCACGAGTCGAGCGACTCTTGCCCGAGCTGAGTGATCTCGTAGATCCGACGGTCCGGACGGCCGGCCTGCTTGCGACGCGTCGAGCGGACCTGCCGAGACTGCTGGAGCCGGTCGAGCGTCCGATAGATCTGGGCCTGATCGGCTCCCCAGAAGGCGCGGACGACCCCTTCGAAGCAGCGGGTCTTCAGGTCGTAGCCCGACCTCGGTCGCTCGCTCAGGAATCCCAGTATGGCGTGGTCCAGTGACACGCTCGACGTCCCCCTCAGGTGATATATGTGCAAACACATAATAGACCTAACATATATCATGTGGCAATAGTAAACCAATGATTGAGGGTTACGGAGTTACAGCAGGTAAATGACCCAACGGCAGGGTCAACTGAGCCTTGAGGCCCCTACGTGTGACCAGTCACTGGATGTCGCGCCCGGGGAGTGGCGGTCAGCGTCCGCTCTACTCGCCGAACTGGGCGCGATGGAGGCGCGCGAACGGCCCGTCGGCGCGCAAGAGCTCGCGGTAGGGACCCTCTTCGACGACGACGCCGCCGTCCATGACGACCACCCTGTCCGCGTCGCGGACGGTCGAGAGCCGGTGCGCGATGATCAGCGATGTCCGGCCGGCGAGGATGCCCTCGAGTCCCTTTTGGATGAGCATCTCGGTGCGCGTGTCGACCGACGACGTCGCCTCGTCTAAGACGAGGATTCGAGGATCGCTGACGACGGCCCTGGCGAATGCGATCAACTGGCGCTGGCCCGTCGACAGCGTCTGGCCGCGCTCGCCCACCTGGGTGTCGAGGCCGTCGGGCAGGCCGGCGATGAACTCGTCGGCTCCGGCGATGCGGACCGCGTCGGCGACTTGGGCATCCGTCGCGTCGAGGCGGCCGTAGCGGATGTTATCGGCGATGGTTCCGGAGAACAGGAACGGCTCCTGCAGCACGATGCCGAAGTGTGACCTCAGAGAAGGCAGTGCGAGTTCGCGAACATCCCGTCCGTCAATGAGCACCGTGCCGTGGGTGGGGTCGTAGAACCGCGGCACCAGGTTCACGAGCGTCGTCTTTCCGGCGCCGGTGGGGCCAACGATCGCGACGCTCTCGCCGGGTTCGATCATCAGGTCGATGCCGGAGAGCACCTCGCCGCCGGTGCTGTAGCCAAATCGCACGCCGCGAAACTCGACCCGGCCTGCGAGTTCCGGGACCGCGACTGCATCGGCGTCCTCGGCCACGGTGATCGGGGTGTCTAGAAGCTGGAACACCCGCTCGCCGCCGGCCAGGGCGGACTGGGTCTCGGAGTACAGCGACGAGAGCTGCGTGATGGCGTTGAAGAACTGCCGTGCGTAGTTGAGGAACGCGACCACCACGCCGATCGTGATGACACCCTGCGCCGCGCTCCAGCCGCCCAGGCCGGCGACGAGCGCCGTGGCCGCCGTCGAGATGACAGCCAGAGTGGGAGAGAACGCCGAGGAGACCGAGGCCGCGTTGATGTTGGCGTCCCGGTTCTGGGCGTTGCGTGACGCGAACTCGGTACGGTTGCGATCCGTGCGGTTGAACGCCTGGGCGACCTTGATGCCGCCGAGTTCTTCGGCGAGGGTTGCCGAGACGTCGCCGATGGCCTCCTGGCGCCGCTGGAACGCCTTGCGCGCGATGAGGCCGAACAGCCGCGTGACACCGAGCATCACCGGTACGACCGTCAGGGTGGCGAGCGCGAGGCGCCAGTCCACGAGCAGCATCGCGCCGAGCGTCGCCACCAGCGCAAACGAGGACGAGATCAGGCGCCGGAGTCCCTGGGACAGGAACGAGTTGACCTGCTCGATGTCGTTGATCAGCCGGCTCATCAGGTCGCCGGACTCAACCGCCTCGAAGTAGCCGACGTCGAGCGCCGCGATCTTGGCGAAGACCTCTTTGCGAACCTCGAACAGGGCCGAGAGTCCGGCGGTGCCGAGCACCAGGATCTGCATGCGCTGTGCGAACCAGCCGGCGAGCGTCGCGCTGACGAGCAGGAGTCCCGGGATCGTCAGTACCTCTACGCCCGCAGGCGACGTCGACGCCTCGACCGCGACGTCGATCAAGTGTCCGGTGAGCGCCGGGGTGACCGCACTTGCGGCCGAGGACAGCAGCAGCCAGAACATGCCGTACGCCACGCTTCGCCTGAAGGGCGCGAGGTAGGCGATGAGCCTGAGTCCTACGTCACGCGAAGACGTCGGGCGATCCTGCTTGGCGAGGGATCTGAGGGAGGCGCTGGGTCCGGCCATCAGACCGCGCCCCCATCCGGCTCGTCGAGGCCGCAAAAGCCGGGGCCGACGATCTCCTCGTCTCCGATGAGCTGGCTCGCTGCGATCTCGGCGTACAGGCAGCTCCGAGCGAGCAGCTCGTCGTGCGTTCCGGTGTCTGCGATGCGCCCTGCGTCGAGCACGACCACCAGGTCGGCCTTCCGGGCGGTGGTGAGCCGCGAGGCGACGACGAACGTTGTGCGTCCGCGCATCAGCTCGTCGAGCTGGGCGCGAATCGCCGCTTCGGTTTCCGAGTCGACCGAGGACGTGGAGTCGTCCATCACGAGGATGCGCGGGTCGATCAGCAGGGCTCGCGCGATAGCAATGCGCTGGCGCTGACCGCCCGACAGCTTGACGCCTCGCTCACCGACGCGCGTGTTGTAGCCGTCGGCGAGCGCGACGATGAACTCGTCGGCCTGGGCAGCGGTCGCGGCCGCCCGGATCTCCGTGTCGGTCGCGTCGGGGCGACCATAAGCGATGTTTTCGCGCACGCTGCCGCTGAACAGCACTGAGTCCTGCATCACGAAGCCGATCTGACCTCGCAGAGACGGCAGTGTGGTCTCCCGGACGTCCACGCCGTCGACGAACACGGCGCCCTCGGTAGCGTCGTAGAAGCGCGGCACGAGGTTCACGAGTGTCGTCTTGCCCGAGCCCGTCGCCCCGACGAGCGCCACCGTGGTGTCGGGTTCCACAGTGAGACTGATGCCCGCGAGCGTCTCGCGATCCGTGCCGGGGTAGCGCAGATGTACGTCGCGGAATTCGACGCGGCCCTCGAGACGGCCGAGCGCGACCGCGCCGGGTTTCTCGGACACGTCTTCCGGGGCATCGAGGATCTCGAAGAGCCGCTCCGAGCTCGCGCTGGCTCGGGCTATCTGCTGCGCGCCGAAGCCGAGCACGAACAGCGGCTGCAGCAGCAGAAAGAGGTACGAGGTGAACGCGACGAGTTCGCCGACGGTGAGGTTGCCCGACACAATCTGCGCCGAGCCGATCCACGCTACGATTCCGACTCCGATGGTGCCGACGCTGAACAGGAGAGGGAAGGCGTTGGCCACCACATGCCGCACCTGGAGACCCTGCTCGAGAAGCGCCTGATTGGCGGTGTCGAAGCGCGCGGTTTCGAAGGGTTCGCGTGCGAACGCGCGGACGACTCGCACGCCGGCAACGTTCTCCTGAAGCACGGTGTTGAGCGCGGCGAGCCGCGCCTGCGACTCGCGAAACATGGGTCCCAGCTTGCGGACGAACAGCAGCAAGATGGTGATGGTCGCGGGAATGACGAGGAACGAGACCGCCGCCAGGGCCGGGTCCATGCGCCGCAGCACGATGACAGCCCCGATGAGCAGGATCACCGCAGAGACCGCCTGGACGAGCCCGCCTCCCACGAAGTCGCGGACGAGGTCGACGTCGCTTGTCACGCGGGTGATCAGCTGCCCCGCCTGCGCTTTGTCGTGATACGCGAAGCTCAGGCGCTGCAGCTTGTCGAAGATCGTGTTGCGCATGTCGTAGGCGGCGCCATGACTCGCGCGGGCCGAGAAGTACCCCTGCAGGAACGTGGCGAGCCCGCCGGCCGCCGCAACCGCGACCAGAAGCATGGAGTTGCGCCAGATGACGTCCGTGTCGCCCGCGGTGATGCCCTCGTCGATGAGCTGCTTGATGAGTTGCGGGCTCGCCAGGTCAGCAGCCGTCGACGCGAGCACGAAGACCACGCCGAGCAGGGCGAACGCCCAGTAGGCGCGGACGAAGCGCAGGGCTCTGAAGAGCGTCGAGGACACGTGGGGCCGGCTCTCGAAGGCGGGGCGACAGGCGGTGAGATCGGACGCTGGGATTCTACCCGACGGTGGCTATGTGTCCGAACGCGGAACGACCCGGCCTGGGCAGACCGGGTCGTTCCGCAAGGAAGGAGGGGAGGTAAGGGGTGTAGGGCGGCACCCCGGTTGGTGTTATCGCTTCAGAATCGTGATCATCCGCTGGTACTCCTCGGCTGAGATCTGACGCCGAGCGTAGCGCTGGGCGAGGATCCTCTCGGCCTCGTCGAGGGGGGCGATCGGGGTGCTGCGGGTGATCGTCGCCGGCTCGCTGCGCTGTGTTGCGATCCACGCGGCGAGGATGGTGATGATGACGATTGCTACTACCACTCCTGTCATCGGGGTCACCTCCTGGTCCGTGTCGGGTCGTTCCGGCTGATATCGCCAGTATGGAACGGGACTGCGAACTGCTGATGAACCCGTTGTGGAGATGGTGTGGAAGCTCGTGCCTGCTGGCGTGCGGCATGCGCTGACGGAACCCCCTGCGCTGGGCTACACTTGGCACATGGAGTACACGTATCCATATCCCAGACCGGCCCTCTGCACCGACACGGTGGTCTTCTCCGGCCCCGTGGCGGCCCGCAAGGTACTGCTCGTGCGCAGAGGCGCCGAGCCGTTCAAGGGCGGGTGGGCGCTGCCCGGAGGGTTCGTGGACGAGGGCGAACGCCCCGTCGAGGCCGCGCGCCGGGAACTCGCCGAGGAGACGGGGCTCATCTGGGAAGGGCCGATGACCCCAGTGGGGACGTTCGCGGATCCCGGTCGTGACCCTCGCGGTTGGACGGCCAGTGCCGCCTACCTCGCCGATCTCGGCATCGATGAGCCGCTCGTGGTCGCCGGAGACGATTCGGCGGATGCTCGATGGTACTTCGTCGACGAGCTGCCCGTCCTCGCGTTTGACCACGACGAGATCATCGCCGCAGCGCTGTGGCGGCTCAACTGCCTGTAGCGCGCTGGCAAGAATTTCTTGACCCCATCGGCCGCCTGTCGATACATTCGCTCGCGTCATGTTACTTGCGAGATGGGGGTTTCTTGATGTCCGTGCTTAGACGCATGTCGGTGCTCGTCATGGCCAGCCTGGCCATGCTCACGTTGGCGGCGGTGCCCGCGTTCGCGGCTGCCGACGATGACTTCCCGGGTGTCCCGCTCCCGGCATCTCCGGTGGTGGATACGTTGAACTTTCACCCCGGCTTTCCCGATGGCGACGAATGGGACGTCTACTCGGTCGTCCTCGCCGAGGGCGACGAGCTTCAGCTCTCTCTCGGCATGCAGCCTGCGGGCGCGTACGACCTGGAGCTGTGGTACGAGGAGGGCGGCGAGATCGGTCAGCGGCCGATTCTCATGGCCGACCTGAAGCTCGTCGACTTCTGGGTGTGGCGCTTCCCGCAGTATCTGAGCTACTCCGTGCCGGAGGGACGCTCCGGTACGTACTACGTGGTGGTCAACAATGGCATTGGTGAGCCGTTTGACGGCACGTACACCCTCACGTGGCAGAAGTCGAGCGACAAGGTGGAGCGTCTGTGGGGCGCGAGCCGACTGGGCACGAACTCAGCCATCACGCGCTCGACGTTCACGACGTCGACTGCCGTCGTGCTGGCGAGCGGCACCGGTTACGCCGACGCGCTGGCGGCCTCGGGGCTCGCGGGTGCGCTCGACGCGCCTATTGTGCTCGTCACCCCTGGTGAGTGGGGCTACGAGTGGGGCGCTTTCCCGGACGACGTCACCGACGTCTATCTCGTGGGCGGCACAAATGCCCTGCCTGCCGAGGTCGAGGACATGCTCTCTGAGGTCTACGACGTCACCCGCATCGCCGGGAAGAGCCGCTACGAGACCGCGGCGCTGGTCGCCGATGAGGTCGCAGCGATCACCGGCGGCTGTGACTCTGCGTTTGTCGTGACCGGCGCCGGGTTCGCCGATGCGTTGGCTGTCTCGCCGATCGCGTATTCGCAAAAGATCCCGGTGCTGCTCACCGAGAGCGGCAACCTGACCCCGGTCGCCGCGACCCGTATCGACACGATGGACATCGAGGATGTGGTCATCGCCGGCGGTACGGCGGTCGTGAGCGACACGGTGCTGCAGCAGGTTGACGCACTGAACGGTGGCCTGACCTCGTGTGACCGCTGGGCGGGCGGTTCCCGCTTCGCCACGGCAGCCACGGTTGCCACCGAAGCGGTCGGCAGAGGATGGGCATCCTTCGACGCCGTGGGTGTAGCGAACGGATATGGCTACGCTGACGCACTGTCCGGCGGCGCCTTTCTCGGCAAGCGTGGGGGCGTTCTGCTCCTGAGCGGCCAGCCCGCGCTCAGCCCTGAGACCGCATCGCTGCTCGGTCCCTCGACTCAGAAGGCGACGATGTTCGGCGGGACCTCCGTTCTGTCGAACAATGTCGGGAGCGGTCTCACGGCGGCCCTCGCCCCTTAGCTCCTTCTCGGCGAGTACAGGCCCCGGATTTCGGCTTCCCGTCGAATCCGGGGCCTTCGTCTCGTCCGTTGCCGTATCCTATGCATACACGACGTACGGAGGTGCCAGGCGCTCTCCGGTGACAGCGCGAAGGAGCTACCAATGCCCGACATCATGAGCCGGCTCGGACGCGAGATGCTTGTCCTCGACGGAGCCATGGGCACGATGCTGCAGCGGGCCGAGGTGCCTGCCGGACTGTGCCCCGAGCTGCTCAACGTCTCGGATCCCGAGATCGTCGGCCAGATATTCGCGCTCTACAAGATGGCCGGCAGCGAGTGCACCATCACCAACACATTCGGAGGATCGAAAGCCAAGCTCGCCGAGTACGGCTACGGCGATCGCGTCGAGGAGTTCAACCGGGCAGCGGTCCGGGTCGCTCGGCAGTACGGCGGCCCCCACATCCTCGCCGACATCGGTCCGAGCGGGCTGGTCATGGAGCCGCTCGGCCCTGCGACCTTTGATGAGGTCTTCGACAACTTCGCCGAGCAGGCAGCCGCTCTGGCCACCGAGAAGCCCGACGCGATCCTGCTCGAGACCTTCACCGACATCGCCGAGGTTCGCTGCGCGCTGCTCGCGGTTCGCAGCGTCACCGACCTGCCCGTATTCGCGAGCGTCACGATGGGCGCCGCGGGACGCATGGACCTCTCCGGGACCGGGCCTGAGGCTGCGGCCGTGATCCTCGAGGCCGCCGGCGCAACAGCCGTCGGCATCAACTGCGGCCTGGGACCCGCGCAGATGCTCCCGCTCGCCGAGCGCATGGTGCTCGCGACGACGCTCCCGGTCATCGTGCAGCCCAACGCTGGCATGCCGACTCTCGGGCCCGACGGCAAGACCGTCTTTCCAGGCACACCCGACGAGATGCACGAGTTCGCGCTCGCCGCGCGTCAGGCCGGCGTGTCGGCGATCGGATCGTGCTGCGGGTCGTCGCCGTCGTTCACCGGCGCGATCATGGACGCCATCGCGCAAAAGCCCCCGGTCGAGATCGAGGGACGCGGCTCGCGGGGGACGGTGCTCGCAGGACCCCGCGGCGTGGTCGCCCTGGGCGCCGGTTCACCGGTGCGCATGATCGGCGAGCGCATCAACCCGACAGGCAAGCCGGCGCTGAAAGAGTCGCTGCTCGCGGGCTCCATGAGCGTCGTCAGGGCCTTTGCCGCCGAGCAGGAGCAGGCCGGTGCCGACCTGCTGGACGTGAACGTCGGCGCAGCCGGCGTGGACGCCGCTCAGACGCTGCCGGCAGCGGTCCTCGCGCTCATCGGGGCATCGGACCTTCCGCTGGTGATCGACACGACAGACCCCGTGGCGCTTGAGCGGGCACTGAGGATCTATCCGGGACGCGCGCTGATCAACAGCGTCAACGGCGACCCCGAATCGATGGAGTCGGTACTCCCGCTGGCGGCTCGCTACGGCGCCGCGGTGGTGGTACTCGCCCTCGACGACCAAGGGATTCCCGAGACCGCCGAGGGACGCGCCGCGATCGTCGAGCGCGTCCGTGCCGAGGCCTGGGCCCACGGGTTGAGCGATGCGGACCTGGTGGTAGACGCTCTGGTCATGACTGCCGCCACGGATCCTGAGGCTCCGGCCACCACGCTCGCTGCGCTGAGGGAAGCCAAGGCCATGGGCCTTGCGACGACACTCGGCGTGAGCAACGTGTCCCATGGGCTGCCCGATAGGCCGCTGCTGAACGCGGCGTTCGTGACTGCCGCTGCAGCCGCGGGGCTGGACGCCGGCATCGTCAACCCCAACGACGCGGCCCTCGCGGGCGCGGTGCGCCTGGCGAATCAGACGCGTGCGGCGGGCGAGGACATCGACGCTCACGGTGATTCGTGGGCGGCATGGGAAGCCGCTCTCGCGTCCTCGATGGAGAAAGCCGCCGCGGGCGTGGAAAGCGTCCAGGCCGCGGAAAGCGCCACGGCGGCGGACCCGCGTGAGGCGCTTGAGGCGGCCGTACTCCGAGGCGACGCCGACGCCGCCCCGGCGCTGGCTGACGCGGTGATCGCTGACGGAACCGTTCCGGAGGACGTTATCGGTACGGTACTCACGCCGGCGATACAGCGGCTCGGCGACGCGTATGGGCGCGGTGAGGTGTTCCTGCCGCAGATGATGGTCGCTGCCGAGGCCATGAAGGCCGCCGTGACCCGCGTGAAGACTCACCTGCCCGAGGGCGGGGCGGGGAGCTCGGCAGGACGCGTGGTTTTTGCCACCGTTAAGGGTGACATCCACTCGATTGGAAAAGACATCTGCGTGTCGCTTCTCGAGAGCCAGGGCTTCGACGTCGCGGATCTTGGTGTGGACGTAAGCCTCGATCAGGTCGTCGATGCCGCCGTTGATGCCGACGCGGTGTGCCTTTCGGCACTCATGACGACCACGCTTCCGGCGATGCAGGCCACGGTCGATGCGGTCAAGAACACCTATCCTGAGCTGGGCGTATTCGTCGGCGGGGCCGTGGTCACCGCGGAGTGGGCGCAGTCGATCGGCGCGGGGTACTCATCGGACGCCCCCGGGTGCGTCGAAGTGGTTCGCGAAGCGGTGCGCAAGGCCTGAACAGGCCGTCGCGATTCGTCTCCGCTATATAGGATTGCGTACACGCGGCTTCAAGTACGCAGAAAGTGACGGAAATCACTCAACTATCAGTGTTGGAGTGCCGATTAACTCCTCAATGGGTCGTGAGGGGATTGTGCTCACGAGCCCGGTGCGCGGGTCCGGACACCCGTGCAGAGGAGCAGGGCATGCGTTCTTCGGGCATGGGCGATACGTTTTGCACGTCGCGAATGGTGAGCGTCGCCGCGCGGCGTGTTTGTGCGTGTATGACCCTGATCGCCCTGCTCTACCCTTCGGTAGCCCTCTCTCCCGCGATCGCAGCGCCCGTGTCCCGGGTCGGTCGCGTCAGCGTTGGTGTCGACGGAGCTCAGGCTGACACGGACTCTCTGCTTCCGGTGACCTCGGACGACGGGCGCTTCGTGGCATTCCAGTCCTCGTCGGACGCACTCGACGGTGATACCGGCGGGCACGTGAACGTCTTCGTTCGCGACACTGTCGCTGGCACAACGACCCTGATCTCGGCTGCGCTCGGCGGCAGCCTGGCCGACGGCGACAGCTTCTCTCCGAGCATCAGCGCCGATGGCCGCTACGTCGCCTTCGCCTCCAATGCGACAAACCTGATTGTTGGCGACGACAATGCCTCCACCGACGTCTTCGTGCACGATCGGCAGTCCGGCTCCACGACCATGGCGAGCATCACTCCGGCGGGGCTCCCGGGCAACGCGGACTCGCACAGTCCCGCGCTGAGTTCCGATGGCGCCGCGATCGCCTTCGTGTCCTCGGCGTCCGATCTGGTCGCCGGTGACGTGGCTGGCAACGACGACATCTTCATCCGCACGTTCGCGTCTTCGCTCACCCGGCGCGTCAGCCGAGGAGTCAACGGCGTTGAGGCCAACGGCCACTCCAGTTCACCGGCGATCAACGCAAGCGGCAGCCGGATTGCGTTCGGGTCTGCTGCGAGCAACCTCGTCGCGGGTGGCGACAACGGGCACCAGGACGTGTACGTGGCGAGCGTCACCGCCTCTTCGATCTCAGTCACCCGAGCCAGTGCGACCGCAGGCGGAGTCGAGGGCAACCTTGGCTCTTTCGCGCCGAGCATCGATGCCGCCGGCCGCCGGGTCGCCTTCGAGTCGCAGGCGTCCAACCTCGTGGGCGGGGACACCAACGGGGTCCGAGACGTCTTCGTCGTTGACCTGACCACCAGGGCGGTCGCCCGGGCGAGCCTTACGTCCTCCGGCATGCAGTTGGCGGCCGCGTCTCGCGATGCCGCGATCGACCCGGTCACCGCTCGGGTCGCTTTCAGCTCAACGGACTCGAAAGTGGTCCCCGGCGACCTCAACGGCGTCTCGGATGTGTTCCTCCGCGACCTGGGCACCGGTTCGGTGCAGCGTGTGAGCGTGACGACGACGGGCCTCGCGACCAACGGCGCCAGCTCGGCGTGCCGGTTCGCGACCGACGGCTCCGCGATCGGGTTTCACTCCTTCGCCGACAACATCGTGAGCGCCGATGACAACGGAGCGGCGGACGCGTTTCTCGTGACGACCGGAGCGCGTGTCTACGAGCGCATCAGCGGCCAGAGCCGCTACGCCACGGCTGTCGAGACTTCGAAGCACGTTTTCCCCGGGGGGGCGCCTGCGGTCGTCGTGGCGACGGGTCAGAACTGGCCGGACGCGCTTGGGGGATCGGCGCTCGCGGGCGCGGCGGGCGGACCGCTTCTGCTCACCGAGGCCAATCGGCTCACCACCGTGACGCGCGATGAGATCGCCCGGCTCGCGCCCCAGAAGATATACATCCTCGGAGGGACCAACTCCGTGTCGGCCGGTGTGGAGACTTCGCTCAAAGCGCTCGTCGGCGCGTCGAACGTGGAGCGCCTCCCGGGTCGCGACCGGTATGCCACCTCCGTCCTCATCGCGCAGAAGGCCATCACGTTCAGGTCGGGGACGTTCGACGGGACGGTGCTCGTCGCGACCGGATCCAACTACCCTGACGCCTTGGCCGGCTCACCGATCGCCGCCGCCACCGGCCGCCCGATAGTGCTGGCCAACCCGAACACAGCAGGCTACACACTCCCGGGCGGAACCACGCGCGCGGCGATCCTTGGTGGAGTCAACTCCGTTCCGAGCGCGGTCCAGACCTCTTTGAACAATCGGCTCGGTGCGGCGAACGTGCTGCGCCTGGGCGGCCGCAGCCGGTACGACACCGCGGTGCTCGTCGCCGACTGGGGCGTGGCGGACGCCGGCATGGCCTGGCACGGAGTCGCACTCACGACAGGTGAGACGTTCCCGGATGCGCTGTCCGGCGGCGTCATGACGGCGCGAATCGGCACCGTGCTTCTGCTCACGCAGGGCACGGTCCTTACGGCGGGCCCATCGGGCAAACTCTCAGCAGCGGCGGGCGGGATCGGCGAGGTCCACGTCATCGGCGGCACCGCGTCGGTCACGGATTCGGTCATGACCTCGATCAAGCGGGCGTGTGGTGACTGACATGCCGAGCCGATTCCGTCACATGAAGGCCCGCGCTCTGAGAACGCTGCGAGAGTTGAGTTCGCTCGCGATCGCGACGGCCATCGTGTTGTCAGTGTGCGGCGTGGCTATCGCCTCGATGACCTCTTCGGAGATCGATCCCGCCGATATTCTCGGCATCGAAGTCCCGTGGACGATGAAGGACGGGGGCGAGCGCGAGGCACAGCTCTACACGTCGGCGGAGGGCCTGACGGAACCTGTGACCTACGTGGCCGACATAGACGTCAAGGGCTGGTATGACCGCTCACAGCGCGTCGTTCAAGCGGTTGTGAACTCCGCCGAGCCGATCGACCGTCACGCAAGTGAGGTCGCCGGTCCGTCGACCGTCGCTCCGGCCCGGGTGTTCTCGCAGATGCTCGCCGGTCGCAACGTGCTCACCGGGGTCACGCGCTCGGCGGCCGAGGTCCTGCCGGCCAGCGGCGAGGCCAAAGTCCGGCTCATCGTCACCCCTGAAGGCGAGACTGCTACGCTGCTCATCGACCGCGTTCTTGAGCCCGCGTTGAGCGTCGCACAGCTCGCACCCGGCGGCCTCGAACTGCCGCTCATCCCCGCAGCCGGTCCGGGACCTGTCGTGGACGGCCTCTCGCGGACGTGGGGTCGCCCCGGCGAGCAGGTCGAGATCTTTGGCAGCGGATTCGGCGACGCCCAGCAGGCCAGCTGGGTCGCCTGCGCGGGTGAACGCGCGGAGGCCGTGAGCTGGTCGGACACCCACGTCGTGTTCACCGTTCCTGCGGCTGCGACAAGCTCGGGCTACGTCGGCGTGGTCGTCGGCGGGACGAGCTCCAACGGCATCTACTTCGTTCCGTTCGACAAGCCGGTCCTGGATTCGATCACGCCCCGGGAGGGCGAGCCCGGCACCATCGTCACGCTCCATGGCGCGAACTTCGGCGCCGAGCCGGAGGGCGGATGGGTCAGCTTCGCGGGCGTCACCGCCGAGGTAGTGGAGTGGAGCGACACCGAGATTCGCGTTGTCGTCCCGAGAGCCGCCCAAGCGGGTTACGCAGGTGTCATTTTGCACGGCCTTTCGTCCAATGGAATTCTCTACGCACCGTACGGATTGCCTTCGATCGAGTCCGTCTCGACGAGGCGCCTCACGCGCGGGCTCGAAGTCATCGTGTCCGGACGAGACTTCGGGCCCGCGCCGGGCGTACTTGTATTGAACGGGACTCGCTTCACCGCCGATCAGTGGACTGCGAGACGCATCGTGTTCAGCGTGCCTGCGGGTCTGAGGAGCGGCTATATCGGCGTGATGAGGGACGACCTCTACACGTCCAACGGTGTCTGGGTCAACGTGGTGCCGACAATCACTTCGCTCTCGAAGTGGTGGAGTCCGCCGGGTGCGACGATCGCCGTCGACGGCGCGGGATTCGGCGCTGATCCCACGCAGTTCGTGGTGACGGTGGGCGGAGTTCCCGCCCAGACCACGAGCTGGACCGATACGCGTCTCGAGGTCACCGTTCCTCCCTCGGCGTCGAGCGGATACGTGGGGGTTGGCACCAACGCGGCATGTTCGAACGGTCGCTACCTCGTCGTCGAGCACAAGGCGAGTATCGCCTCGGTCACCCCGCGTCGCGTGTCGGCAGGGGAGCGCATCACCATCACGGGCACCGACCTTGGCACCGCGAGCCCCAAGAACAGGGTTCTCATCGGGGGCGTGTATGAGTGCGCCATCGATTCGTGGACGTCGAATCGGATCGTCGCCGTGGTTCCTGGCGGCGCGGAGTCGGGCTACGTCGGAGTCATCAAGCAAAACGTCTCGTCGAATGGAGTGTGGCTGACCGTGACGCCGTAGGCGTACGGGCCAAGAAGCAGCATGCCGATACTTGATCTCACAATCCTGAACTACGTGGTGGCGGCGGTCGTCGTCTACTACATGCTGCTGTGGCTGCACCTCTCGGTTCGCCGGATGCTCACAAAGCGCCCCGAAGACGAGGGCTATCGCCCGTTCTTCTTCATCATCATCCCGGCGCACAACGAAGAGGTCGTCATCGGCCACACGATCCAGTCGCTGCTCAAGCAGGACTACGAGCACCGCGCGATCTTCGTCATGAACGACGGCTCCCACGATGACACGAGCGCCATCGGGCACTCCTACGCCGAGAAGAACCCCCAGGTGATGGTCATCGATCGCGGTCCGGAGATTGCCGGGCGCGGCAAGGGCGCGGTGCTGAATCACGCGTTCGAGATCATCCGCGGCATGGTCGACTCGGGCGATCCCCGCCTTGGCGGCCGCACGGCTGACGACATCATCATCGCCATCACCGACGCGGACGGTCAGCTTGAGGGGCACACCCTCAGCACCGTGGCGCCGTACTTCGCTGAGCCCGACGTCGGGGGCCTGCAGATCGGCGTGCGCATCGCGAACTCGGGCACCAACGTCCTCACTCGCATGCAGGACATCGAGTTTGTCGGTTTCTCGGCGTTCGTGCAGGAAGCCCGCGACGCGTTCGGTTCCGTGGGCCTGGGCGGCAACGGGCAGTTCACGCGCCTCTCGGCCCTGATCTCGCTCGGCTACGCGCCGTGGACGGACTGCCTGACCGAGGACCTCGACCTGGGACTGTCGTTGGTGCAGGTCGGCTGGCGCATGCGGTTCTGTCCCGACGCCTATGTTGCGCAGCAGGCGGTCACCGGGCTGCGAGCCCTCTTCCGTCAGCGGACGCGCTGGGTGCAGGGGCACTACCAGTGTTGGAGTCACCTGCCCGCGCTGATGCGACAGAAGAGCATCCCTTTGCAGACGCGCGTCGACCTCGGGCTCTATCTCATACTCGTCATCTTCGTCGTGCTGGTCTCGGTCGGCATGATTCTGAGCATGCTGTCGACGCTCGGCATCATCATCACGACCTCAAGCGCCTTCAGCTTCATTCCGGCGGGGGCCATACGCAACGCGCTGATCCTGTTCCTGTCGTTCGGCCCGCTGACGGTGTTCCTGCTCACGTATCAGTCGCGCACGGCAGTGCCGATGCCGGTCCGCTGGCTCGCCGCCTACGCGATCATCTTCGCTGTCTACACCTACGCGTGGATGGTCGCGACGGCGTGGGCGTGGTCACGGATGATCACGCGTCAGGGTTCGTGGGCCAAGACCGCACGAGTCGACTCCGAGGCGGCGGTCTGATGACGCGCCGCATCGACATCCGGCGTCGAGAGGAGGTGGCCGCGTGAGCCCGTTCCTTCGTCTGCGCGGTGCCCACCTCACCTCGCATCCGGTCCTCGAGGACCTCATCTTCACCGTGCTGTCGCTGGTTGTCGCAGTGGTCGCGATCACGGCGGTCGTCGCGCCGCCCGAGGCGTCTATCGCCGCTAACGTCAGTACCTCCGGCGTGAACGTCAACCCGAAGCAGGTCGTCTTCTACGGAACGCTCGTTGACGTCAACGGCGTTCCGATCGTCGGCGCCGACATCGAGATCCTCTATGCCGACGGAACCCGAGTCGCCAAGTCAAAGACCATGAAGGACGGCTCGTGGAGCACGCAGTTCAACAAGGGCCCGGCGCCCTACACGATCGAGGTCACCGTGTGGGAGAACGGCGTCGCTAACGTCGGCACGATCGATATCGCGGCTGAGCCGGGAATGCGCTACGGCATCCAGATGACGTACGCGCCGCCTTCGTCGTGGGTCTTCGTCCCGCTGCCGGGGTACTAGACGATGCCGAACTCGAAGCCGACAACCCTCGCGGTCCGGTCCGCACAGCGTCGAGCGTTCCTCGTGATGCTCATGTTCGTCGCGATCGTGAGCGCCAAGTTCGCTGTCCTGCACGTCGTAGCAGTTGGCGGAATCACTCCACTTGCGATGGCGCTCGACGCGCTCTTCGTGTTCACCATCTTTGCAGCAGTCGATCTGTTCTTCCCGGACATGCGGTTTCGGGCGATGCTCATGACCGACTTCGTGCTCTCCGCGCTCGCTCTGGGAATCACGGTCTACCACGGGTACTACGGCCTGCTCCCAACGCTTGAGTCGATGCGCTCCATTGGTCAGGCGGCCACGGTCGGGACGAGCATCGCAGAGCTGCTTGACTGGCGGCTGATCGTCTTCTTCATCGATCTGCCGTTCCTCGTCGCGTGGGTGATGCGCGCCCAGCGACGCGGCATAGATGCATGCACGGGGGCTCGTGCAGGAGCTCCCGTCTGCTCCGAGCATCGCACGCCCTACGTGTATCAGAGGCGCGCCGCGTACGTCGCCGCGCTCGCAGTCGCCATCGTTCTCGGCATTGGTGTTCGCGCCACCGCAGCCTCACCCGACTCGGAAGACGCGGCTGCAGTGGCGTCAACGCGCGGCGTGGGGTCGTACCTCGCGGTGGCGATCGTGAACACCACTTCACCGAAACCCTCGTCGATCGTGCAGGCCGAGGGCACCGTCGTCGCAGACATTCAAGTGCAGGTCGACAAGCTCGCGGGGCGCTCTGTCGGTGCCCCTCTCGTCGGTTTCACGCCGGGCCAGGCAAAGGGCAAGAACATCATCGTCATCCAGGTGGAGGCGCTTCAGGCCATCGCTGTCGGGCACTCTGTGGGCGGCATGGAAGTGACTCCCAACATGAATGCCCTCATCGAGGAGAGCTACTACTTCCCCAACTGCGTTTCGGGCGCGGGGCTCGGCACGACAGCGGATGTGGAGTTCGTCACGAACACGTCGTTGTACCCTCCGCCGGAAGTGGGCGCATCGCTCGGGTGGTCGGACCGGCAGCTGACGTCGCTGCCGCGCGTTCTCACCTCGCAGGGCTACGAGTCCTACACGTTCCACACCAACGAGGTGGGCTTCTGGAACCGGAGCCAGTTCTACCCGGCGGTCGGATTCACCCGATACTTCGACAGGTCCTACTTCGGGACAGAGGACAAGATGGCGTTTCGTTCCGCCTCGGATCAAGTGTTGATGGAGAAGACGGTTCCACAGCTTGTGAAGGCGCAGGAGGCGAAGCAGCCGTTCTACGCGCAGGTGATCATGATGTCCTCGCACTTCCCGTTCGAGAACGTGCCGGCTGACCGACGGAAACTGCGTCTCCAGGCCCCGTATGAAGGAAACATCGTCGGCAACTACCTGACGGAGATCCACTACGCGGACGAGCAGATCGGCTACTTCATCTCGCAGCTCAAGCAGTCGGGGTTGTGGGACGACTCCGTTGTGGTCGTCTATGGCGATCACTTCGGGCTGCCCGACCCCCGTAACGATGGCGAGGCCGAGGCTCTGCGCGCGCTGGCGGGGCATGACTACAACGATGCCGACAAGGCGCTGGTGCCCCTCATCGTCCATCTCCCGGGACAGGAGGTGGGCGATCGGATCGAAGCTCCCGTGGGGCAGGTGGACCTGACGCCGACACTCGCCGACGCGCTGGACGTCGACCTTTCGGGAATGGTTCACTTCGGGCGAAGCATCCTGCGTTCGGGTGACGGTGTCATCGCGGCGAGCGGCCTGCTGGGACGCGGCGCCTACGTCGACGAGTCGGTGCTCTACGTCCCGGACGGCACGTTCGAGAAGGGCCAGGCGTACGACATCCGCACTCGCGAGAAACTGCCCATCTCGGCGGCGAGCGAGGAGACGTTCGAAGACGTGAAGGAGATGCTCCTCGTGTCGAGAGAGTACGTCGCCACACTGCCCTTCCGCCAGGACTTCGACCCCGAAGCGGAAATAACGTTCCCGAGGAAGAAGTGATGTGCAGCTCGACGAAGTGGCCGGGCGCGCGAGACTGCAAGGGGAAATGATGCCACGCAAGCGGATCATCGTCGCGTTTGGGACGCGTCCCGAGGCCATCAAGATGGCGCCGGTCGTCATGCGCCTTCGGGAACGGCCCGAGTTCGACGTGCGCGTCGTGGTCACCGCGCAGCATCGCGAGATGCTCGATCAGGTGCTCCGCCTGTTCGACATCGTTCCCGACGCCGATCTCGACGTCATGCTGCCCCGACAGACGCTGCCCCAACTTACGAGCCGCGTCCTGGAGCGGATCGTCCCCGTGTTCGACGAGATCGACCCGCACGCCGTCCTCGTCCAGGGCGACACCACCACCACGTTCATCTCGGCGCTGGCGGCGTTCTACCGCAAGGCCCCCGTCGGCCACATAGAGGCCGGGCTGCGGACCCACGATCCGTTGAGTCCGTATCCCGAGGAGATGAACCGCCGGCTCACGACCGGCCTTGCGCGCTGGCACTTCCCGCCGACCTCGGTGGCCGAGGCGAACCTGCTGCGGGAAGGCGTCGAGCCCTCTGCGATCTGGGTCACCGGCAACACCGTCATCGATGCCCTGCTCGAGGCCGCCGAGCTGCCCTTCGACTTCCCCGACGGCCCGGTGAAAGACGCGCTCGCGAGCGGACGGCGCATCGTATTGCTGACCGCGCATCGGCGTGAGAACTGGGGCGATAACCTGCGTCAGGTCTGCCGAGCGGCCAGACGTCTCGCCGAGACCTTCTCGGACGTGCACGTTGTGTTCTCGGTGCACATGAATCCCGAGGTGCGTGAGGCAGCGGCTGAGGTGCTCGGCGGCGTCGAGCGAGTGACACTGACCGAGCCGCTCGACTACCTGCCGTTCGTGAACCTGATGAAGGCATCCACGCTGATCCTTTCGGACTCCGGCGGCGTGCAGGAGGAGGCGCCGTCTCTCGGGAAACCGGTTCTCGTGCTGCGGGACTCCACCGAGCGCCCTGAGGCGGTCTCGGCCGGGACGGTCCGGCTCGTGGGCTGCGATACCGACCGCGTCTTCAGCGAGGCGTCCCGACTCCTCACGGATCCGGCTGCGTACGCCGAGATGGCGCAGGCCGCCAACCCCTACGGAGACGGTCACGCGGCCGAGCGGATCGCGTCCGTCCTCGCCGAGCAGCTGGGGTAGTCTCGAGCGCGTTTGCGGCTCCTCGGGTCCTCGGGTATGTTCTCGTGACCTCGGACAGCACGTCCGGTTCGTCTTGTGAGGATGGTTCGAAAGCAATGATCATCACCAAACCACGCGATTGGGCGCGCATCCGCGCCAACCTCGACGGCATAGGGGCCAAGCGCGTATTCCTCATGGGCTGCGGTCAGTGCGCGACCGTTGCGGGGACCGGCGGCTCCAAGGAGATCGCGGTCACCAAGGCGCGTCTCGAGGCTGAGGGCTACGAGGTCACCGGCTGGGCGGTGGGCGAGGTCGCCTGCCACAGCGGCGGCACCAAACTCGACGTCCGCAAGCACTTCGGTGAAGTCGGTGATGCCGATGCGATCCTGGTGATGACCTGCGGGGCAGGCGTTCAGACCGTCGCCGACGCCGTCGACACGCCCGTCTTCCCGGCGCTCGACTCGGCCTTCCTGGGAACCGTCATCCGACACGGCGTCTACGAAGAGCGCTGTCAGACCTGCGGCGACTGCGTGCTCGATCTCACCGCAGGCATCTGTCCCGTGACCACGTGCCCCAAGGGGCTGCTGAACGGGCCGTGCGGCGGCATGTGGAACGGCATGTGCGAGGTCATGACGGACCGCGAGTGCACTCATGTGCGCATACGGCGCCGTCTGGCCGAGCAGGGCCGTGCGTCAACTGCCGTCATAGCGCCGAAGGACTACTCGGCCAAGAGCCAGCCCGGCTCTATCAGCACGCGTGCGAAGCGCGGTGAGCGCTCGTGAGCCGGCTGAGAGACGCGCTGGATCGCGGCGAGTTCGTCGTCACCGGCGAGGTGGCTCCTCCTCACGGCACCGACTACTCGGCGATGCGCGAGAGCGTGGAGCGAATCGGACCGTACTGCCACGCGATCAACGTCACCGATAATCAAGGCGCGACCCTGCACCTGAGCTCGCTCGCGGCTTCGCGGGCCGTGCTCGAGGCCGGGTTCGAGCCGATCTTCCAGCAGACCTGCAGGGACAGAAACCGCCTTGCGCTGCAGTCGGATCTGCTGGCCGCATGGACCCTTGGGCTCGAGAACGTGCTCGTCGTGAGCGGAGACGCTCCTCGCGGCGGCGACCATCCCCAGGCCAAGGGCGTGTTCGATCTGGACTCGACACAACTCATGGCCGTCACTGCGGATCTCAACCGCGGCGTGGACATGGTCGGCTCGCCGCTTTCCGGCGGGACGAACTTCCTCATCGGCGGCGCGATGTTCCCTGACGCCGAGCCCTGGGAGATCCAGCTCGAGCGTACGGTGCAGAAGATCGACGCCGGCGCTCGCTTCTTCCAGACCCAGGCCGTCATGGACGTCGACAAGTTCGCGCGCGCGGCGGATGCGGTGCGTCCGCACGGCGCGAAGCTCATCGCAGGCATCCTGCTGCTCAAGAGCGGTCGCGTGATCGACTTCATCAACAGCAAGCTCGCCGGCCTCATGGTCCCCGAGCACATAGAGGCGCGCATCAAGGGCGCATCCGATCCCTACGCCGAAGCGATAGCGCTCGCTACCGAGCAGGTGCGCGAACTGCGGGGCATCGCCGATGGCGTGCACATCATGCCGCTCGGCGCGGACGACGCGGTCGGAGAGATCCTGCGGGGCGCGGGGCTGGCCTGACGCGGTCAGCCTGTTACACTACGCGCACGCTTGTGCGCGCATCAGACTGCGCCATGCGTCACAACTATCCGATATCAGGAGGCTTTCTATGCGTATCGCGGTCCTTGGTGGCGGCCCCGGCGGTTACTCTGCGGCGTTTGAGGCGGCGCGCCTCGGCGCACAGGTCACGCTGATCGAGAAGGAACGCCTCGGCGGAACGTGTCTCAACTGGGGATGCATCCCCACCAAGGCGATCCTGCGCTCGGCTCACATCGTCTCCGACACGCGGCACGCCGCCGACTACGGCCTGGTGGCCCAGCCGGCCACCGTGGACGTGCCCGCGCTCCGCGCTCGCAAAGAGGGCGTCGTCGACGAGATCGTCGGCCAGGTGGAGGGCAACGCCCGGCGCCTCAAGGTCGAGGTCGTCTACGGCGAGGGCCGCATGGTCGCGCCGAAGGTCATCGAGGTTGCGACTGCAGACGGCCCGGTAACCGTCGAGGCCGACGCCGTCATCCTCGCGACCGGCTCCGTGCCGTTCCTGCTCCCCAACATCGACCACTCGCTCGACCGCGTCTGGACGAGCGACGAGGCCACCGCGCTCCATGACATTCCCGGCGAGGTCGTCATCATCGGCGGCGGCGTGATCGGCCTGGAGTTCGCAGACGCCTACGCCAACTTCGGTTCGACCGTGCACGTGGTCGAGCTCACTCCGAGCGTGCTGCCCGGCAACGACAAGCGCGTGCAGCGCGAGGTACAAAAGGCGCTCGAGGGCCTGGGCATCGTGTTCCATCTCGGCATCGCGGTCGACAAGGTCGAGCAGGCCGGCGAGCGGGTCACCGCGACCCTGACCGACGGCTCGACCATCGAAGCCGACATCGTGCTTTCCGCGCCGGGCCGCCGCCCCAACGGTCTTGGCTTCGGCTTCGAGGGCGCCGGCGTCGAGATGGACCGGGCCGCCGTCAAGGTCGACGAGTTCTGCCGCACCAACGTCGCCGGTGTCTATGCGATCGGTGACCTCATCGGCGGGATGATGCTTGCGCATGTCGCCGAGGCCGAGGGCGAGATGGCCGCGCGCAACGCCGTCGCCGAGCTCAAGGGCGAGGCGCCGACCTACTCGGTGGACCTGAGCTGCGTTCCGGCCGCGGTCTACACCGAGCCTGGTATCGGCGTGGTTGGCTCGAGCCGCGACTCCGCCAAGGAGAAGGGCCTCGACGCGGTTCAGGTCGTCATGAAGTTCGCCGGCAACGGCAAGGCGCTCGGCGAGGGTCACTCGGAAGGCTTCGTGCAGATCGTCGCCGAGAACGGCACGGGCCGCATCCTCGGCTGTCAGATCGTCGGACCCAGCGCCGCCGAGCTCATTCAAGAGGTCAGCATTCCGATGAGCGCCGGCATGACGGTGGGCCAGGTGGGCCACTCGGTATTCGGTCACCCGACGCTCTCAGAGGTCGTCAAGTTCGCGTGCCTCGAGGCGGCCAACAAGACCGGCGGCGCACACTAGTGGACGACGCGTACTCCCACGGCACCGGCGAGCGCACCAAGCGGCTGCCTGAGTGGCTCCGCCGACCGATAGCTCGCACCGGCACGTTCGCCGAGGTCGACGGGTTGCTCGGCGAGCTCAACCTCAACACCGTGTGCCAGAGCGCGAAGTGCCCCAACCGGGGCGAGTGCTTCAGCTCGGGAACCGCGACGTTCCTCATCATGGGCGGCGTGTGCACGCGCAACTGCCGCTTCTGCGCGGTCGAATCGCGCACGCCGGAGCCGCTCGATCCGGACGAGCCTCGTCGCGTCGCCGAGGCGGTCAAGCGACTCGCGCTCCGGCACGTCGTCATCACCACCGTGACGCGCGACGATGTCCCAGACGGCGGCGCCGCCCACTTCGTCGCGACCATCGAAGCGGTTCGGGCCGCCGTGCCTGAGGCGGCGATCGAGGTGCTCACCAGCGACTTCGGCGGTGACGAAGCCGCGATCGATCTGGTGGCCGCCGCTCGCCCAAACGTCTTCAACCACAACCTCGAGACCGTGCCGCGCCTCTACGCCGAGGTTCGTCCCGAGGCCATCTACGAGCGCAGCCTCCGCGTGCTTGAGCGCGTACGGGAGACGCAGCCGGACCTGCCCACCAAGTCGGGGCTCATGCTCGGGCTGGGCGAGACCCCGGACGAGGTGCGCGAGGTGATGGCAGATCTGCGCGCGCACGGGGTCGAGATGCTGACGCTCGGCCAGTACCTGCGCCCGAGCCCGGCGCATCTCCCTGTCGTCGAGTTCGTCGAGCCCTCGGTCTTCGCCGAGCTGGCGCGCGATGCCTACAAGCTGGGCTTTACCGCGGTGGCGAGTGCGCCGTTCGTGCGCTCCAGCTACCACGCCGGGGAGCTTGCCGAGGAGCGCTCCTGACGCGTTCGTGCGTGGATGTGCCGCAGGTCACCTGTGCGGTGTGGGCGACATCACATGCGTTCTTGACGCCACCCTGAGCGGTCGTATCCTCACCGTTCCCTCTGTCGATGAGATGAGTGGAGCCTCCGGCTCCCTTCATACCGTTCTACTCGAGGAGGGCACGATGTATGTGAAGGGGAGGATTAGCCACGCGCTGAGTGCGATGTTGGCCGTGACGCTCGTCGCGGGCCTGTTCGCACCTGGTGCGGCGCAAGCGATCATCACTCCGCCGCCGCCGGTGACGGCGATCAGCGGCGTGGTGACCGATGCGGATACGGGTCTGCCGGTTCAGGGCATCGAGGTGTGGCTGGAGAAGGGGAGCGGACTGTCGCCGGCCTGCTTCGCCAGCGCAGTGACCGATGCGTCGGGCCGATACTCGTTCGCCGGCATTCCCGCCGGCTACCAGTACTGGATCGTCATCGGGGAGCCCGCCGGCTACGGCGCGTACGAGTCGGCGCTTATGCCCTACACCGGCACGCCGATCGTCCATGATGTCGTGCTCGAGCCGCTGGCCGCGGTGGCCCGTGGCTTCGTCACCGCCGGGGGAGAGGCCGCGGTTGGCGTCAAGGTCAAGCTGTGGCACCGTGCCGCGGAAGGCCATGAGGAGTGGGTCGATTACCTGTGGACCGGCGACGACGGCGCATACGCCTTCTACGCTGATGAGCCCGAGGCCGGAACGTACTTCATCCGCGTCTACGACAGCGCGTACGAGCTCGTGCTCCAGAGCGACGACTTCACGTTCGACGGTGCCACGCCGGTCGACCTCGATATCGATCTCGGTGATGCTCCCGAGCGGATCGCCGATCAGACCAGGCACGCCACTTCGGTCGAGATCGGCCGCGAGGGCCACGATCCCGCGGGTGACAAGAGCTGGCCGGGTGTGAGTTCCGTGGTCATCGCTTCAGGCGACGACCGCTTCTCAGCCGACCCCTTGACCTCCGCGAGCCTGTGCGGAGCGCTCGATGCTCCGCTCTTCCTGGTCTCGTCCTCGTTCGTCCCGTACGAGGTTAAGGTCGCGATCAGCGAGATCGTCGCGTCCAACGGCCCCATCACGGTCTACGTTGTCGGCGGTGAGGCATCGGTGCCTCAGGCCCGACTCGACTACCTGGCCGCTCACATCGGGGCCGATAAGCTGACGTTCGAGAGAATCTCCGGCGCCAATCGCTACGAAACCGCCGCCGAGGTGGCGCGTGAGGTCATCAGCCTGAGCGGTGCCCCTGAAGCCGTGCTCGTGGCTAACGGCGCCCGCGCCGCGAGCTTCTACGACGCACTCGCCCTGGCTCCCGTCGCCGCCGCGCAGGGCTTTCCGGTGCTGCTGGTCGGCGAGAGCTCGGTACCCGGCGCGTCGCAGTCGGTGCTCGACGCCCTGCCGGGCGTACGCGTCATCGCGGCTGGTGGCACCAGCGCCGTCTCGGACACGGTTGTGACGAGCCTGGGTGCGGAGCGCTGGTCCGGTAGAAGCCGATACGACACCGCGGTCGCGATCGCTACGAACGCCGAGAACGAGGGGTGGCTCGGCTCCTCGTTCGTGGGTATCGCCGCCAAGCTCCCGGACGCGCTGTCCGGCGGGTCGTTCTGCGGCAGCGGCGGTGGGGTGCTGCTCCTGACTGACGGAACCCAGCTGTCGACCGCCACTCGTGATTGGCTCGAAGATCACGATCAGGTCGTCTCGGAATGCGTGGTCTTTGGGGGCGAAGCTTCGATGCACGAGACCGTGCGCGGTCAGATCGACGCGGCGTTGGCGCTCGGCATCTCAGAGCTGCCGTAGGGCGCGTTCCACTAGTGAATGAGAGCGGGGCCGGCGGCCATCGGTTCGCCGGCCCTGCCGCGTCCCGCCTCCTTCGCCGAATACAGCGACCTGTCCGCGGCGGCGATCGCGGCTTCGGTCTCGACGTGAGCGCCGCCGGCCGTCCACGCCCCACCGACGCTCACAGACAGGAGCAGCGTCTCCTCACCGGCTGCAATCGGACTCGCGCTGACGGTGGTGACGATGCGCTCCATGAGCGTGACGAGCTCGGTTTCGTCGGTCTCGGGCGTCAGGATGAGGAACTCGTCGCCTCCCACCCTGCCCACCACGTCGGATGACCGAAGCGCCGCCTCAAGCGCGCGGGATATGCCGATGAGAGCCTCGTCCCCGGCCTGATGTCCGTAGGTATCGTTGATCCGCTTGAAGTTGTCGACGTCGACGAGGACGATCGCGACCGGCCGGCCGTACCGCTCGGACCACGAGAGCCACTGCTTCACGTGTCCGAGAAGCCCGCGCCGGTTGTACAGCCCCGTGAGCTGATCGCGGGATGCGAGCGCGGCGAGCCTCACCTGGTCCGCATATGCCCTTGTCAGCATGGCCGCCAGCAGTGACGCGATGCTGCTGCGGTGGTAGTGCACCTGGATCGCTTCGACGAGTCGGGCCACGTGTCGCCCATATGCATCGCGGGCATTGATGGTTCCGCCCGGCTGCATGAGGTCTGTCAGCTCTCCGAAGACGGGGTCGAGCATGAAGAACTCGAGTTGTGCCGCGAGCTCGAGCATCGAGTCAGGCGTGAGCATCGCCGTGGACTGCTCGCGGAGAACCTCGTCTACCGCCGCCGCGACGTTGGTGAGGCGTGCCCTGAGATCGTGTTCGTCAGCGATGTCGGGCACGAGGCCCTCGTCCCATGCATCGCGAAGCCCGACCCACCACTCGACGTGCTGCTGCTCCTCGAGGGACATCCGCCGGAATACGTCGGCGAGGTCCGAGATCGCGCACTCATCGGACATATCCTTGTAGACGGTGGCGGCGGCCGTGTCGAGCCGCACACACAGTTCGAGTATCTCCCGCATGCGTACCACCGATCCTCGAGTGCCGTTTCCCATATTGTTCCCGTTGCGATTGATTAGCTCTGCGGGTATAAGAACCTCCAAGGGGGGTCGCCGCGAAAGCGAAGACACTCTTCTTCATGAGCATCGGGGCATCGTCGTCAAGGCGGTGTCCCGATGTCTTCCCGTATCCCTCGTCTCGCTTGCCTCCGCGAGCGATAGAATGGGCGGGGACTACGACGAATTCCAGGAGGCGCGAACCGTGGACAGCATCGACGAGCTGGACATGTACGAAGCCGAGAAGCGGCTGGCTCTCTATAACGAGTATCGCGACGCCATTCGTGTCTTCAGCTACTACGTGGAGACCGAACTAAGGGCGTACTTGAGCAACGAAGTGGACGTGGAGCCGGTCTCGGGTCCGGGCGGCGTGTACTTCAAGGTGACGCTGACCGACGCGTGGATCTACGAAGCCGAGCGGCCTTTGCGTTTCGTGCCGGAGGTCGTCATCTACGAGGTCGGGCCCGTGCACGTGCAGAAGTTGCGCGGCGAGGAGGAGTAGCGTGGCCCAGGTCCGCTGGACCCCCGAGGAGGCTGCGGAACGCGCGGCAGAGCTGCGCCGGGAGATAGAGCGGCACGGCGTCTTGTACTACGCGCAGGACGCCCCTGAGATCAGCGACGCGGCGTACGACTCGCTGGTCCGGGAGCTCACCCAGATCGAGACGGCGTATCCGCATCTGATCACGCCCGACTCGCCCACGCAAAGGGTGGGGGCGGCTCCCGACTCGCAGTTTGCTCCCGCGGTCCACGCAGCGCGCATGTACTCGCTCGACAACGCCATGGACCTCGACGAGCTGGACGCTTGGCTCGCGCGCGTCCGCGACGCTGTCGGTGACCGCGACTGCGCGTTCGTCTGCGAGCTCAAGATCGACGGCAGCTCCATCGCACTGACCTACGAGGACGGCGTGCTCATGCGTGCCGCGACTCGCGGCGACGGACGGACCGGCGAGGACGTCACGGCCAACATCCGCACCGTCAAGGACGTGCCGCTTCGCCTCGCGCCTGCGGTCGTCCCACCTTCGGCGGCGGCCGACGAGCTTTTCCCGGCGGCCGTGCCCCAGGCGCGCCCATGGACCGTCGAGGTGCGAGGAGAGGTCTACCTCCCCAAGGCGAGCTTCGAGCGTCTGAACGAAGAGCAGGACGCAGCCGGTGCCGCGCCGTTCGCGAACCCCCGCAATGCCGCCGCCGGGAGCCTGCGCCAGAAGGACCCGGCGATCACCGCGTCCCGCGATCTCGCGACATTCATCTACGCCGCGTCCGACCCCAGGTCTCTGGGCCTGACTCGGCAAAGCGAGTTGCTGCAGTGGCTGCGCAATGCGGGGTTCCACGTAAACCCGGACGTCGTGACCTGCGCTGACGCCGCCTCGGTGCACGCGTACTGTGCCGCCGCTCTTGACCGGCGGGAGGACCTGCCCTACGAGATCGACGGCGTCGTGGTCAAGGTCGACAGCATCGCGCTGCAAGACGAGCTCGGATACACCAGCAAGGCGCCTCGTTGGGCGGTCGCCTACAAGTTCCCGCCCGAGGAGAAGACCACCGTCCTGCGCGAGATCCGGCTCCAGGTGGGCAGGACCGGCGCCATCACCCCGCTTGCGGAGTTCGATCCGGTGAAGGTCGCCGGTTCGACCATCGCTCGCGCGACCCTGCACAACGCCGAGGAGATCGCGCGCAAGGACGTACGCGTGGGCGACACGATCATCGTGCGCAAGGCCGGCGACGTCATCCCGGAGGTCGTGGGCCCGGTGCCGGGAGTACGGCCGCCCGATGCCGTGCCGTTTGCGATGCCTGCTGAGTGTCCGAGCTGCGCAGGTCCGCTGTGGCGGGAGTCCGGTGAAGTCGCCTGGCGGTGTACCAACGTCGCCTGCCCGGCGCAGCGCTATGAACGGCTGGTGCACTGGACGAACCGGGCCGCGCTCGACATCGAGGGGCTCGGCGAGGAGATCGTCGGACGGTTGGTTGCGGCCGGCCTCGTGGCCGACGTAGCTGACTTCTATCGGCTGACGGTCCCGATCCTGACGGGTCTGGACATGGGGCGGGTCAAGATCGACGGATCCCCGGTCGTTCTCGGTGAGGCCGTGGCTGCGAAGGTTCTCGGCAACGTCGAGGCGTCGAAGTCGCGTTCACTGGCGCGCGTGTTGTTCGGGCTGGGAATTCGGCACGTAGGAGTCACGGTGGCCGAGTCGCTCGCCGCCGCCTTCGGGTCTGTGGAGGCGCTGCGTCTCGCCTCGGCCGAGGAGATCGCGGCGGTCGACGGGGTTGGTCCCAAAATCGCCTCGAGCGTGCGCGCGTTCTTCGATAACCCCGACAACGTCGAGGTGATCGCCCGGCTTGCGGACCTCGGGGTCTCGCTCGCTGAGGAGCGCCGCGAACCGGAGAGGCCGCAGACTCTCGCGGGACTCACCTTCGTGCTCACGGGGGCCATGGAGAGATACACCCGAGACGAGGCGACGGCGGCGCTCAAAGCACTGGGCGCGAAGGTCGCCTCGAGCGTGAGCAAGAAGACGTCCTACGTCGTCGCAGGTGAGGCGGCTGGCTCAAAGTACGACAAGGCGCTCGCACTCGGCGTTCCGATTCTTACCGAGGACGAGCTGGTCCGCATCGTCGAATCCGGTTCGCTCCCCGCGAGCGCAGCCGAGTGAACGACGTGTCGGTCAGCCATCTGCCACAGCCCCCCGCCGCGCCCATACCGCTGACCGCATTGCCGTGGAAGCAGGGACCGGCGTGGGCTTTCACGGGGCTTTCGATACTCAGCATTCTGGTCTGCGGCGGATTCGCGGGCGCGATCAGGATGGCCGATGAGCCCGAGTGGGTGATCGCGACCAAGATGGGTCTCCTGCTTTGTCTCGCGTATCTCATCCCGCTGGCTGCGGTGTGGTTCTACGCCCGCCGCAAGGGCTTCGGGTTGCGTGGAGCCGTCGGTCTCCGGCCGATGGAGCTCGTCCCGGGACTGGCGCTCGCCTTCGCCCTGGCGCTTCTCGGCAGGGTGATCGCGGGTGTGTGGGGCCTGGCGATCGTCGCGTTGGAGCTCGATATCCCCGGCATGGACATCGACCCGACGCAGATGCTGCCTCCGGGGCCCGTGGGAGTGGTGTTCACCATCTTGTCGACCGTCATCCTCGCGCCGTTTGTCGAAGAGATCGTCTTCCGAGGCGTCCTGCTTCCGGCGCTTCATGACAGGCGCGGGAAGGCTGCCGCGATCGCGGTGTCATCGGCGGCGTTCGCGATCATGCACCTTGCGCCTGCCTCGATCCCGCCCATCGCCCTTCTCGCCGTCATCCTCGGCATGAGCTTCGTGCGGTCGCGCACTCTATGGATGCCGATCGCAGTCCACGGCTTCTTCAACGGCATGGGCGTCTTTCTGCTCTACGCGTTCCAGTTGGCGGGGTTGCAGTGAGCGCGCGCCACGCGACCATCTCGGTGAGACCGGAGCGGTGCGACCACTGCGGCGCATGCGTCACGGCGTGCGACAAGCGGCTCATCCGGGTCGGTGCCGGCTTTCTCTACGTCGATCCCACCGGCTGTGACGGGTGCCTGAAGTGCGTGGACGCGTGCTCGAGAGGGGCGATCGAGAGCGGCATGTCCCGGGGCGCGATGGGCACGCCCGTCGTCCGATCCCGCTCGGAGGCCAAAGCGCTGAAGCGAGCCGCCGAGCAGGAACGCAGCGTGGCCAAGCGCCCGGCCGCCGGCGTGGCGAAGCCGAAGTCGGCCGCGGCGTCCGATGCGGCGCCCTGGTCGCTGCTGGATGCCATGGCCGTCCTTGCGGTGCTGCTCGTCGCGTTTCTCGCCAAAGAGGCCGCGCTCTCCTCGGAACTCTTCAGGGTGATGCCGGAGGCCGGTCGCATGACCGCCCGCGGGCTCGTGCTGGCCGCCTTCTACGGCGTACAACTCGCGGCGCTCGCGTTCATCGTCCACAGGCATGGGCTCGGCTTCTCCGAGGCGTTCGGCCTGCGTCGCGACGAGACTGACGTCCGAGAGGTACTCGTCAATGCATCGCTGGTCGCCGCGTTGTTCATCGCGACTCGGGCGGTGTCGGTCGCATGGGGTGCGCTCTCGCGGTCTATGGGCTTTGCCGTGCCCGCCGGGGAGCGCATCGTCGACCTGTTCGGCTCCGGGCCGGCCGGGCTCATCGTCTCCATCGCGGTCGTCGTGCTCGTTGCGCCGGTGTCCGAGGAGTTGCTGTTTCGCGGTGTGGTGCTTGGTGGGCTGCAGAACCGGTTTGGGCGATGGCCGGCGATACTCGGGTCTGCAATAGCCTTCGCGGCGCTGCACGTGACCCCGTGGTTGCTCGTTTCAACCTTCGTTCTGGGAGTCGCATGCGGATGGCTCGCTTCGTCTCGGCGCTCGCTCGTCTCGGCGATCGCGCTTCACGTGCTGTACAACGGCTCCGTTGTGGCGGCGGCATTTTGGCTGGCACGATGACGCCGTTGCCGTCGAGACGCTCGCGTGCTCGGGTATGATGTGACGCGTCGCCTTCCGGGGCGACATTGCCACCCCAATCACCCCGAAAGGACGCCGGATGTCCCTTTCCGAGCAGGAGGTTCGCCACGTCGCGCTCCTCGCCCGACTGGCCCTCACCGACGATCAGGTCGAGACGCTTCGCGATGAGCTGAACTCGATCCTCGGCCATATCGATCAAATCCAGCGGCTCGATCTCACAGACGTTCCGCCGATGACGCACGCCGTCCCTCTCGTCAACGAGACTCGTGAAGACGTCGTGCGCGAGGGGCTCACTCGCGACCGGGCACTCAAGAATGCCCCTGAGGCCGCGGACGGCGCCTTCGTCATCCCGCAGATCGTGGGACCGGGAGGTGGTGACGCGTGAGCAAGGTCGACATCTCAGCGCTGAGCGCCCCGCAGATCCGTGCCGCGATCGCCAACCGAGAGTTCTCTGCCCGTGAGGCCGCCGAGGGCGCGCTCGCGCGGATCGAGGCCCTCGACGGCGACGTGCACGCGTTCAACCAGGTCACTCCGGAGTTGGCCTTCGAGGCTGCCGACAAGATCGACGCCCTGGTGAGCGCGGGTGCGACCATTGATGAGTTGCCGCCGCTCGCGGGGGTACCGACGGCGTTCAAGGACAACATGAACCTCCTCGGCACGCGAACCACGTGCTCGTCGAGGATCCTCGAGACCTACGAGAGCGTCTACGACTGCACGGCGGTCAGGCGGATGCTTGATGCCGGCGTCGTGCCGGTCGGCAAGCTCAACATGGACGAGTTCGCGTTCGGCTCATCTACCGAGAACTCCGCGTTCGGCCCGACGCATAACCCGTGGGACCTCTCGCGCGTGCCGGGCGGCAGCTCGGGCGGGTCGGCTGCGGCGGTCGCGGCGGGCATGGCCGCCCTCACCCTCGGGAGCGATACCGGCGGGTCGATCAGGCAGCCGGGCGCCTTCTGCGGCGTCGTCGCCATGAAGCCGACGTACGGTCGCGTCTCGCGCTACGGGTGCGTCGCGTTCGCAAGCTCGCTCGACCAGATCGGCCCGTTCACCAAGACGGTCGAGGAGTGCGCGCTGTCCCTGAACGCCATCTGCGGCAAGGACCCGATGGACGCCACCAGCCTCGCGCGCCCTGAGGAGGACTTCACGGCCGCACTACGCTCGGGGGTCAAGGGCCTGCGAGTCGGCGTGGTGAGCGATCTTCTCGGGATGGAGGGCCTGTCCTCCGAGATCCGCGATCAGGTTCTGGCGGCCGCGGAGACGTTGCGCGGCATGGGGGCCGAGGTCGGGGAGTGCACGCTTCCTTCTGCCGAGCACGCGCTCTCCGCGTACTACATCGTCGGGCCCGCGGAGGCGTCTTCGAACCTCGCTCGCTTCGACGGCATCCGTTACGGCCGGCGCGCGGAGGGTGTGACCGACGTCCTCGACCTGTACATGCGCTCGCGCGCAGAGGGCTTTGGACCCGAGACGATTCGCCGCGTCATGCTCGGCACGTATGCGTTGTCCGCCGGCTACTACGACGCGTACTACGGTCAGGCTCAGAAGGCCCGCACCGTCATCGCCCGTGACTTCGAGAAGGCGTTCGACGACTACGACGTGCTGCTCACGCCGACGACGCCGACGACCGCATTCAAGATCGGTGAGAAGTCAGGCGATCCGCTCTCGATGTATCTCTCGGACATCTTCACCATCCCGGTGAACCTCGCCGGCAACGTGGGAATGTCGCTGCCGGTGGGGCTGGGGTCCGACACGGGCCTCCCTGTCGGCCTGCAGCTCATCGGAAGCCACTTCAGCGAGGCGGTCGTGCTGCAGGTGGCCGCGGCGTTGGAGGAGGCGGTCGGGTTCGACGCGACGCGGCCGACGGTGCGCGCGCTCACCTAGTGACAAGGCGCTACTGATAGCCCCCGGGGTATACCCTCGGGGGTTTATCTTTGCCCCCACCTGGGAACCAAAATGTGACGGGAATCACAACAGGCCGCCTCATGTGGCCTGGAGGCACGTGAAGGGAGGGATTCACGATGAAGCGTCCGACAGGCGTGACGATACTCGCCGTGCTCGCGATATTCTTCGGAATCGCCAACATCCTGCTCTCGCTGCCGTACTTCGGTGTCACTGCGGTAATCGCGCCGCTCGTGGGTGCGATCGGCGATATGGCAGCATCGACGGCCATGTGGTTCGGACTCGGGCTGCTGGTTGCCGGCATCGTCCAGTTGGCGACCGGCATCGGCGCCATGAACATGAGCCCGTGGGCGTGGGTCGTCGGTGTTCTCGCGTTCGGCGCCAATCTGATTGTCGCCGTCCTCGCCATGATCACCATCGGCTTCACCAGCGGCATGGTGCTTTCTGCTGCGGTCGCCGCACTGCTGTTCGGTTACCTGTTTACGCGTGACGTCCGGCTGGCATTCGATCACGAAGACGGCTCGTTGTTCCACAGCGGACACCACGGAGGAATCACTCCGGCGTAACGACGGCTTAGGGTACTGACCAATTGCTGTCAGTACCGCTTGTTGGAAGGGAATAGCAGTCTTGTCCGTCATCTGCGAATGATCAGGAGAGGGCATGGCTGCTGAGAACGAGGTTCGGTCCCCCGAGATGGAGGCCGCCGAACTCAAGAGCGAGCTCGATCGACTTCGTGCCGAGAACGAGCAGCTCAAGGAGAGTCTGACCGAGACGACAGGACCGGGTCGCTGGCGCTGGCCGGTGGCTTCGGTCCTGTTGATTGTGGCCCTGCTCGTGTTTGGTCTTGCGGTCCCTGCCATGTGGCTGAATCGCACGGTCATGGACACGGACCGGTGGGTCGAGACCGTGGCGCCGCTGGCCGCCGACCCCGCGATTCAGAACTACGTCGCCCAGGCGTCCTCCGAGGCGATCATCGAGCGGCTGAACGTCGAGAAGCTCGCGAGTGACCTGCTGCCTGACGAACTCGACATCCTCGCGGCGCCAATCGCCGCGCAGGTCGACACTCTCGTGACCAAGCTTGCCGTCCAGGTGGTGCAGTCCGACCAGTTCGAGACCATCTGGATCGAGATGAACCGCCGGGGCCACCAAGCGTTCATCGCGGCGGTGACCGGCTACGAGGGCGAGAAGGGCCTGAGCGTCAATCAGGGCGTCCTCGCACTCGATTCGACGCCCATCGTCGAGGGGATCCAGGAGGGCTTCGAGTCCACCGCGCTCAAGTCGATCTCGCAGTATGTGCCGTGGAACTCGCTCCAAAAGGAGATCGTGGTCTACGAGTCGCCGGCACTCGCACAGGCGACCACCGCGATCAACACCCTGAACAGCGCGGCGCTGGTACTTCCATTCGTCGCACTGGCCCTCATCGCTGCTGCGGTCTGGGCCGCGCCTGACCGCCGCAAGGCGTGGCTGTGGGTCGGCATGGGAATCGTCTTCGTCACTCTGCTGCCGCTGCAGGTGGTGTTCTTCGCGCAGTCGTCGTTCGTGTCAGCCGCGTACTCGATGGGCGGCATCGACTCGGCTGCGGCCAACGCCTTCTACGACATCGTGTTCCGGTTCTTCGTGAACGCCGAGCGCACCGCCGTCGCTCTGGGGCTCGTCATCACCCTCGCCGCGTTCCTCGCCGGCCCCGCCCGGTTCGCCGTGAAGTTCCGCGGCGCGATGGACAAGGGCCTCAGCGGCTTCGGCTCGGCGTGGGACTTCGGCGCATTCGGCGTCTTCGTTGCCGCCCACAAGCCCGAGCTGAGGATCGTCGGTGTCGTCATCGCGATCATCTGGCTCATCACGCTCAATGCGGTCTCGCCACGGGCGATCATCGGCTTGGCAGTGATCGTCGGACTGTGGATCCTGCTGGTCGAGTTCTTCGGTCGCGGCACGCCGCAATCAGCCGACGCGCTCCCTGAGGACGCACCGCCGGCTGAAGAGATCGAAGCGTCGGTGGAGACTCCGACCGAGCAGTCCTAGGAGCCCGTTAGCGCGCACCTTCCGAGAGGACCTCGATGACGCGATCGATCGCGAAGTCGAGGTCCTCTTCGGTGATCGCAAGCGGGGGAGCGAGGCGCAGCGTCGTCACGTGCGTGTCCTTGCAGATCACGCCGCGAGCGAGCAGGCGCTCGCAGTATCCGCGTGCGGGGCCCGCGTCCTCGAACAGCTCGATGCCGGCCCACAGCCCGATTCCGCGCACCTCGCGCACGTTCGCGGGAGCCTCGGCACGGAGTCGCGCGTGCATGTGCTCGCCGAGCCTGCGCGAGCGCTCCTGGTACTCGCCGCTGCGCACGAGCTCGAGTACCGCGAGTCCGATGGCGCAGGCGAGCGGATTGCCGCCGAAGGTCGATCCGTGGGTACCAGGGGTCAGCACACCGAGTACCTCTCGGCGGGCGGCGACTGCGGAGAGCGCAACGATGCCGCCGCCCAGCGCCTTGCCCAGGATGTAGGCGTCAGGCTGTACCGACTCGCGCTCGCACGCGAGCGTGTAGCCGGTGCGTCCGAAGCCGGTCTGGATCTCGTCGGCGATCATGAGCGCGTTGTAGCGGGTGCACAGCTGCCTGACCTCGGCGAGGTATCCCGCGGGCGGCATAACGACGCCGCCTTCGCCCTGGATCGGCTCGAACAGGAACGCGACGGTGTCGGGGTGGGCGAGCTCACGCTCGAGCGCCCCGGAGTCGCCAAAGGGCACGGACGCGAAGCCGGGAGTGAACGGGGCGAAGCCGTCTCGGGAGCCGGAATCGTCGGAGAAGCTGATGATGGTCGTGGTACGACCGTGGAAGTTGCCCTCGCACACGACGATGCGCGCCTGTCCGGGGGCAACGCCCTTGACGTCGTAGCCCCACTTGCGGGCTGCCTTGATGGCCGTCTCCACGCCCTCGGCGCCGCTGTTCATCGGGAGAACGAGGTCCATGCCGGTGAGCTCGGCGAGCTCACGCTCGAATCGGCCGAGCAGGTCGGCGTGGATCGCACGGCTGGTGAGCGTGACGCGGTCGAGCTGGTCTTTCGCGGCGGCGATCAGCGCCGGATGCCGGTGACCGAAGTTCAGCGCCGAGTACGCCGACAGGAAATCCAGGTAGCGCTTGCCGTCGACGTCGGTGACCCACGCGCCCTCCGCCTCGGAGATGACGACCGGCAAAGGGTGATAGTTGGGAGCGCCGTATCGGTCCTCGAGCTCGATCAGCTCGGCCGTGCGCGTCGCGGTCGTGGGGGACTCGGACATCTGTTCTCCTTCTTTGCGTCGGGCGCTCCTGTGAGAAATGTATAGTGACGGCCGCCGATTGTATAGAACGACCGTCTCGTGGAGTGGTTGTGGAGCCGCGCACGAGAACGGGCACCATCGAGTAGAATCCCGAGAGAAGATAACGGGTGCCAAAGGGGGAGTCCGTCGATGACCGACGACGATATCCGCGAGATCGAGGAGGGCCTGGAGGCCGAGGAGGCCGAGGAGGCCCCTGAGGTCGCGGACGCCGACGAGCTGGAGCTTGATGAGGCGCCGCTGGAAGAGGCCGCGCCCGAGCCCTCGACCGACGAGGTCGCCGAGCCTGAGCCCGAGCCCTCGACCGACGAGGTCGCCGAGCCTGAGCCCGAGCCCTGGGCCGACGAGGTCGCCGAGTCCGAGCCCTACGCTCTCGAAGTGGGTCCCGCACCCGACTCGTGGTGGGCGGTCGAGGCTGAGCCCCTCCCTGGCGAGTCGGAGCTTGAGCCCCTCTCGGCAGAAGAACTCGCTGCCAACGCCGCACTGGGCGGGATGCCCCCGGTGGACACCGCGAACGCGTCGCTGATGGACTTCGGTCCCGAAGAGCGCGACAAGACCTGGATCTGGTGGACGCTTACCGCGGTAGCCGTGCTCGCGACAGTCGCCATCGCCGTCTGGTGGTGGGTCGACCTCCGCGCCATTGCAGTGCCCGACGTGACCGGCAAGCCCTCGGCCGAGGCGGTTCTCGCGATCTGCGAGTCGGGTCTGGGCCTGGGGGAGGTCACCGAGGTGGCGACCGACACGGCCGCGCCCGGCACCGTCATTGAGCAGAAGCCCGCCGGCGGCGCGCAGGTGCGCCCGGATTCGGTGATATCGATCGTCTTGGCCGCCGAGCCGGTGACCACCAAGGTCCCCGACGTATCGGCCAAGAAGCAGGAGGAGGCAGAGGAGGAGCTCGCTAAGGCGGGTCTCAGGGCTGTCGTCGTGGAGTCGTACGACACCACCGCCGTCCCCGGATTCGTGATCAGCCAGCTGCCCTCTGCCGGAGTCGAGATGCCGCCGGGTTCCGCTGTCGCATTGGCTGTATCCACTGGCCCCCGTCCTACGACCATCACGGTGCCCAAGCTCGACGGCATGAACACCAAAGACGCCGATCAGCTGCTCACATCGCTTGGTCTCATCCCCGAGAACTACCGCAGCATCGACCCCAGCAAGACCGCGGGCACGGTCATCGCGCAGTCTCCGACTCCCGGTGCCGCGGCGGCCCTCAATGACCGCGTGCTCTACGTGGTCGCGGATGCGCCGAGCGCGACCTCCGTGGTCGTCCCTAACGTGGTCGGGTTCAAGCGGTCGGCCGCCGACAAGGAACTGAAGGCACGCGGTCTGGTCTCGAAGTTCACCGTGGTCTCACATCGAACGGTGCCCAAGGACCAGGTCATCATCCAGATGCCGTTGGCCGGGTCGCGCACGGTGAAGGGCGCGACGGTGGGCATGCTGGTGTCTCGCGGTGCGACCGAGACCCTCACCGTCCCGGACCTCACCGGTCTCGCCTCAGCCGAAACGACAGCGGCAATCAACAAGGCAGGGTTCCGGCCCGTCGTGATCGAGGTTCCGGTGATCGGTCAGACTCCCGGAAACGTCGTGGGTCAGTATCCGGCGGCCGGCACGGAGTGGTACTACCGCTTCCCGGTCATCGCGATAGTGGTGAAGCCGTAAGCCTGCGCAGGACCACTCGGCTCTACGAATCGGACTCGCTGGTCTCCGGCTCCGGCCGGTAGAACACGCGGTCGCGACGACCGAGCACCAGGTCGCTGATGTAGGCGGTGAATGAGGCGAAGAGCGCCACGCCGACTGTGAGCAGGATGGCGCCGATGCCGCGACCCAGGTCGGTCACGGGGAAGCGGTCGCCATAGCCGACGGTGGTGATGCTCACGTAGCCCCACCACAGCGCGTCGCTTGCGGTGAGGATGTTCGCGGCGTCCGAGGTCCGTTCGGCCTGCAGAATCGCGAGCCCCGCGAACTCAAGAAGCAGAAACACCATCAGAATCACGGAGAGCAAAGCGCCTTGCGCGCGCTTCCGGTCTGCGCGAGCGATCAGCGGTCGGGCGCCCGTGCTGCGCGCGGTGCGAACGGTGACTGCCAAGCGATACGTCCTCAGAAGGCGAAGCCCGGGGGCGGGAAAGCTCCCGAGAAGGTCGAGCACACCGCCGGCGCCGAGCAGGTAATGCCGCTTGTTCTCCGCACGTCGGAGGCGGGCTCCGAAATCGACGAGGAACACGAGCGTGAGCAATACGTCGACCGCCAGAACGACGTTGTGTGACTCGATATCGAGAGGCAGGATGCGCAGGATGATGTTGAAAAGAGACAACAGGGTGACGAGGACGACGAACACTTCCCAGTTGGTGCCAAGCATCGACGCCTTGCTCTGTGCCACCTGTACTCCTCTCGGCTCTTGCGTACAGGTTACCCGAGAACGCCGTCAGTGCGTGCAGTCGTGCGGCCCGCGCGGTGGATTCCTCGGGTAGAATCCTCGGATACGCATCCATATCGCCCATCCGCGCGAAAGCGCGTACGTGTTCGTGAACCGACCCTGAGGGGAGCCTCCGTGGCCAAGGATCGTCTGCTCGAGGTGCTCGAGGACTGGGAAGCCGTCATCGGACTCGAGATCCACACAGAGCTCACGGCGCTCAACACCAAGATGTTCTGCGGCTGCCCGGTGGCCTTCGGCGGGGAGCCCAACACGCGCGTCTGCCCGGTCTGCCTCGGCCTGCCGGGCGCGTTGCCGGTGCCGAACCGCGCCGCCATCGAGTCGACTCTACTCGCGGGTCTCGCCACCGACTGCGAGATCGCCCGCTGGAGCCAGTTCCACCGCAAGCAGTACTTCTATCCCGACATGCCCAAGGACTACCAGATCTCCCAGTACGACCTGCCGTTCTGCGCAGACGGGCACCTGCTCGTGCAGATCGAGGGCGACGGGGTGAAGCAGCGGCTCGACGTCGTCGACGCGCCCGATGCGACGCTTGCGGATGACGGGACCTACGCCGCCAGGATCGGCATCACCCGCATCCACCTCGAAGAGGACACGGGCAAGATGATCCACGTGGGCGGCTCGGAAGGACGCATCGCCGGCGCGACCCACTCGCTCGTCGACTTCAACCGCGCGGGGACGCCGCTCATCGAGCTCGTCTCGGAGCCCGACATCCGCACTCCTGCCGAGGCCCGGGCGTTCGCCCAGCAGCTCCGTCTGTACTGGCTGTCGCTGGGCATCTCGGACTGCAATATGGAAGAGGGCTCGATGCGCGTGGACGCGAACGTCTCCGTTCGCCGCCGCGGCGAGACCGAGCTCGGCACCAAGGCCGAGATCAAGAACATGAACTCCTTCAAGTCGCTGCACGATGGCGTCGCCCACGAGATCATTCGCCAGGTAGAGGCCATCGAGGCTGGCGGCCACATCGTCCAGGAGACGCGTCACTGGGACGCCGGGGCCAAGAGGACGAGCGCGCTCAGGAGCAAGGAAGAGGCGCACGACTACCGGTACTTCCCGGAGCCGGATATGGTTCCCTTCGAGTTCTCCGAGGAGTTCATCGCCGAGATTCGCGATCGGCTGCCCGAGCTGCCCGCTGCGATGCGCGCACGCTTCATGGCCGACTACGGTCTGCCCGCGCACGATACGGCCGTGCTGACCGGAGACCTTGAGCTGGCAGCGTTCTTCGAGACCGCGGTGACGATCGGTGGGGTCGGACGGGCGAAAGCCATCAGTAACGTGATGCTCAACGACTTCTCGGCCCACCTCAACGCGGAGGGTCTCGGCGTTGTCGAGTCCAAGATCGTTCCGGCGATGATCGTGGAGCTCGTGGAACTCGTGGAGAGTGACACCATCTCGAGCAAGCAGGCCAAGGACGTCTTCGCCGAGATGGCCGCGACCGGTGACGCGCCCGGCGCGATCGTCGAGCTCAAGGGAATGAAGCAGGTCTCTGACACCGGTGCTATCGAAGCGGTCATCGACCGTGTCATCGCGGACAATCCGGACAAGGTCGAGCAGTATCGGGGCGGGAAGACCGGCCTGATCGGCTTCTTTGTGGGCCAGGTCATGCGCGAGATGGGCGGCCAGGGCAACCCGAAGGTGGTCAACGAGATCCTCGCCCGCAAGCTCGGCTAACGCCACTCGGCACCGTACCTGCTATACTGCCCGAGCCCTTAAGACCCGGTTGCCCTCCGATGCTGCCCGATGCAGCTGTCGGTATCGATGCAGCTGCGTCTGCATCGTTCGCGCATTCGCGCGGAGAAACCGGAGTAACATGCCCTTCGCATCGCTTGGCCTCGAGCCGCATCTCCTCAAGGGAGTTACGGCCCTTGGCTACAACGACCCCACGCCCATCCAGTCCCAGGCCATCCCGTACGTCCTCGAAGGTAGGGACGTCGTAGGTATCGCCCAGACTGGAACCGGCAAGACCGCCGCATTCGTGCTGCCCGTGCTTCAGCGCACGCCCACCAAGCGCGGCATCAAGACCCTGATCGTGACCCCGACGCGTGAGCTCGCCCTCCAGATCTCAGACGTCGTCCATGGCGCGTCCCGCGGCACCAACCACCGTGCGGCCGTCGTATTCGGCGGAGTCGGCATCCAGCCGCAGATATCGCGCATCAAGCGCGGCGTCGACATCCTCATCGCCTGCCCGGGCCGCCTCCTCGACCTTCACGGTCGAGGCGTAGTCGACCTTCGCAAGGTAGAGACGCTCGTCCTCGACGAGGCGGACCGCATGCTCGATATGGGCTTCTGGCCCGACGTCCGCCGCATCATCTCGCTCGTTCCGCCGCAGCGGCAGAATCTGCTGTTCTCGGCGACCATGGACCCTCGCGTCACCGAGATCGTCGACTCGATCCTCACCGACCCGGTTCGCGTTGAGGTCGCTCGCGCGACCACGCCGGTCGAGCGCATCGATCAGACCATCTACCCGGTCGCCCGTCACCAGAAGACCGACCTGCTGCTCGAGCTCCTCGCCGGCGGCGACTACTCGAGGACGATCGTCTTCACCAGGACCAAGCACCGCGCGGACCGCGTCGCCAAGCAGCTGACCAAGTCCGGCATCCGTGCCGAGGCGATTCACGGCAACCGCTCGCAGAGCCAGCGTCAGGCGGCGCTCGATGCGTTCAAGCGCGGCAAGAGCCCCGTCCTCGTCGCAACCGACGTTGTCGCGCGCGGTATCGACGTCGATGACGTCAGCCACGTCGTGAACTACGACATGCCCAACACCGCCGAGGACTACGTGCACCGCATCGGCAGGACCGCCCGCGCAGGCGCGAGCGGCTCGGCCGTGAGCTTCCTCGATCCCGAAGAGCTCGACGTGCTCAAGGACATCGAGAAGGTGCTGGGAGCGCTCGTCACTTGCAAGGACGTCGACGGGTTCAAGTACACGGCCGATCGTGTGGTCCCGGCTCCCGACAGGCCCATCGGCCCTCAGCCCAAGCAGCAGCAGCACGTCGCGGGCCGCAGGCAGCGCGCGGGCCGACGCGGCGGAAGCGGTCGGGCGAGCCGCCAGCACACCAACTCCGCAGCGAGCAACGCTGCGGCGAAGGCCTCGCAGAAGAACCGCGGCTAGTACCTCAGATTCCCGAGCCTATTCGTCGTCAGGGCGCTCCCACCGCAGGGAGCGCCTGACGGCCTCGGCCCACATGAACTTGAGGTCCGCGATCCGCGAGACCGACTCCGGGTCCGGGTGATAGGTCGTACGGACCGCCCGCAGCACCTCGAGATCCTCAGGCCCCGACCATACGCCGGTCGCCAGTCCTGCGAGATACGCCGCACCCAACGCGGTCGACTCCGCGACGGCGGCCACGTCCACGTCGGTGCCGAGCACGTCGGCCAGCACCTGCATCACGAGTCCGTTCACCGTGACTCCGCCGTCGGCGCGCAGCGACTCCAGGCTGTGGCCCGAGTCGGCCACCATCGCCGCGGCGAGGTCTCCCACCTGCAGCGGAATCGACTCCATCGCTGCCCGCGCGACGTGAGCGTCTGTCGCGCCGCGGGTGAGACCGAAGATCGCGCCTCGCGCGTACGGGTCCCACTCAGGCGCGCCCATCCCGGTCAGCGCCGGAACGAGCACGACGCCTGCGCTGTCGGGCACGCTCTCGGCGAGGGCCTGTGCCGCAGCGGGGCTCTCGGCCAGCTTCAGGCCCTCGACGATCCACTGCACCACCGCGCCGCCCATGAAGATGGAGCCCTCGAGCGCGTACTCGAGTCTGTCCGAGGTCTGCGCGGCGAGCGTGACAGCAAGCGACGTTGAGTGGGGTCGGTCGGTGCCCGTGTGCATCAGCGCGAAGATTCCGGTGCCGAAGGTGACCTTCGCGTCTCCTGCCGAGAACCCGCCGTTGCCGGTGAGCGATGCCTGCTGGTCGCCCACGAGCGAGGCGATCGGGATCGGCGCGCCGAGAAGGTCGGACGCGGTCATCCCGACCACGCCTGACGAGGGCGCCACGGTCGGCAGCATAGAGCTCGGGACTCCGAAGAGCTCGCACAGCTCGGCGTCCCACGCGCCGCGATCGATGTCGAACAGCAACGTGCGGCTCGCGTTGGTCACGTCGGTCACGTGAAGAGTTCCGCCACTCGCGTTCCACGCCAGCCACGAGTCGATGGTGCCAAAGGCGAGCTCTCCGCGTTCCGCACGCAGCCTGGCGCCTTCAACGTGGTCGAGAATCCACCCGATCTTCGTGGCCGAGAAGTACGGGTCGATCGACAGCCCCGTCTTCTCCCTCACCATCGGCTCGGCTCCGGCGCGCACGAGCGCGTCGCAGACCGGGGCCGTCCGGCGGTCCTGCCACACGATCGCGCGGTGGACCGGCCGACCGGTGGCGCGGTCCCACACGACGGTGGTTTCGCGTTGGTTGGTGATGCCGATCGCGGCGATCTGATCCACAGGGACGCCTGATGTCGCGAGCGCCTCGCGAGCTGCGTCGCGCTGGTTTGTCCAGATCGTCTCGGCATCGTGCTCGACCCAGCCCGGCTGGGGGAAGTGCTGCTCGAGCGGCACCTGTGCGATGGCGACCCTGTTGCCTCGGTCGTCAAAGACGATTGCGCGTGTCGAGGTGGTTCCCTGGTCGAACGCGATGACGTAGCCCATGTGTCCTCCTGTAAATGGCGAGCCCTGCGCAATGATTCCCGAAAACCTCGTCGTAGGTGACCGCATCTTCGCGGCACTGACCTGACGCATATCTAAGTTCAGGCCTGATTGTGCCGATATCCTCGGTTGACGGACAAACCGAAGGGTCGCACACGCAATGGAGTACTCGGCGCGTATTGACGAGCACATCTCGCAGTTGCTCTCGCAGCGCGGGAAGGTCACGCCGGATATGATCGCCGGCTTTGACGAAGGTGACGCCGCGCGCTTCCTGGCGCGATACGTCGAGATCCACAACCACGAGGTACCGCTCGTCTTCGACGGCGAAGTCATGACGTGGGCGGCCGCGACCGTCGCGTCGGAGCCATACTCGGGGTCGCCCGCAGTTCAGATGCCGCCGACGGTGCCGTCGCCCGTGGACCAGGTCATGTCGATGGACACGTCGGGGTCGCTGCTCGACACCGAGCGCTCCGGCGGCAAGGTCGCAGGTTGGATGTGGATACTGCCGCTCACGATAGGTCTGCCCGGCGGCATCGCCGCATGGTTCCTCGCGCGTGACACCAATCGTTCGACGGCAAAGGCGCTGCTGTGGGTGGGCGTCGCGATAACTGTCGTCTCGGCGTTGATGGCGATTCCCGCTGGCAACATGCTCAAGGACGTGCAGAGCGGGGGAGCGGCGCCGGCGAACGTCGCGTGGCCGGCATCGTCGGCCGGAAAGCCGACGTTCTACTACTTCGGCGCGCCGACTTGACCCGCGTGCAACGAGATGAAGCCTGTGGTCGACAGGCTCAACGGGGACTATGCGGGCAGCGTTGACTTCCTGGTGTACGCCGACGTCAACAGCGACCCCGAGGCCAGCGAGTTCGCCAGCCGACAGCAGGTGAATGCCATCCCGACGATGATGCTCGTCTCGGCGGACGGCACTGAGATCGCACGGTGGGTGGGCGGGCAATCCGAGGTGAGCCTCAGGCAGGCGCTCGACGGCGTGACGGGCCAGTAGTCTCGCCAATCGCCCCATGTGTGACCACGGTCACGCACAACATCGATCCCGCTCTCGTGAGGGCGTTCCCGGCGTCCGATTACCCATGCAGCAGGAGTAGTGGTCCAGCCGCTTGCATGGAGGCACCGATGAACCGCAAGTTGCAGCAGATGGTCTTCGCCCTCGGTCCGGTCATGACCCCGATGGCCGCAGAGATCTGTCTGCGCGGCACGGCCCTGTCGAGGTGCAAGCCGGTCGAGCTCCTGTCCGCGGACGATCTGCCCGAGATCGAGCGTGCTGTCCGAGAAGCACTCGAGCCGTGCGCGTCGGCCGCGAGCATCGAGCTCACGGTTCACGGCATCCGACAGCTCTTCCTCGCTCGGTGCGAGTCCGCCGACTGCTGATTCCCGCCCTACACCGGCATGACCCGGCCCCGTCGACGCTGCGAAGTGGCGCCGAGGGGGTCGTCCGCGATACCATGAAAGGAACTGAACGCCCGAGCTAAGGTGACAGATGCGCAACCCCCTCTCAATGTTCAAGGATCGCGTTCGCCGTCCGCGGGCGATCATCTGGACAGCCGTCATCGTCATCGGGTTCGCGTTTCTGTTCGCGTCATCTCAGGTGGCCACCTCGACGAGGTGGTTCTGTAACGACGTGTGCCACGTGGTGCACCAGGACAACGCCGCCGAGTACTACATGGGATCGCACTCCAAAGTGAACTGCGTGGCGTGTCACTATCCCCCCAGCATGAACCCGGTGAGCTTCACGCTGGACCGGGTCGATAAGCTGCTCGACATCTATCCCACCATCGCCGGCACCTATGAGTGGCCGGTCAACAGGTGGTCGCGCATGGCGCTGGCCACCGCCGACGAGCAGTGCACGCAGTGCCACGCGCTCGACACGCGTCCTGTGAACGCGAGCCGCGGCATGATCATGGACCACGAGGTGCATGCGGGAGCGGACGTCAACTGCGCCGCCTGCCACAACCGGGTGGCACATCCTGAGGACAACTACGAACTTCAGCTCGAGGGCAACGTCAAGAAGCAGGACTTCATGACGATGACCGCCTGCTACCGCTGCCACTGGTTGGGTGAGGACCGTCCGAGCGAGTACGTCGCGCCCGGCGAGTGCACCGCCTGCCACAAGGAGAGCTTCGACCTCGTCCCGGCATCTCACGACACCACGAGCTGGTACAACGACCGCGGCATCTCCAACGGCCACGCCGACGCTGCTCACGAGGCTCTCGACAGCGCCGAGGAACACAGCAAGGAATGGGAGGCCGAGAAGGAGGAGTTCTACTCCAAGGAACCCCGCTTCTTCGCCAAGCTCGCCGGCGTGACCGACGAGCTCCAGGTCGACGTTCCCCCCGCCAACACCATCTTTGAATGCCGCACCTGTCACCTCGACACCTTCTGCACCGACTGTCACGGCACTCAGATCCCGCACGAGGCCGAGTTCAAGGACAAGCACTCCGAGGAGTACAAGACCTCCGATGCAGCCTCCTGCGGCAAGTGCCACAACAAGTCCGGCAGCGCGAAGTACGACTCCCAGTCGTGCACGATGTGCCACCACCCGGCGTACAAGCCGCAGGACGGCACTCCGTGGGAGCTCCAGCACCCCGCGGCTGCGCGCGGCGGCATCGAGGAGAAGTGCTACCCGTGTCACGAGGAGGTCTTCTGCAGCTCGTGCCACGTTCGCGGGGAGCCCGTGACTCCGTACTGATGAGGCGTGCGGTCGACCGCATCGACGGGTCATTGCGGGTATGCTGTTGTCGGTAACCCGGTCTTGAGAGGGGATGGATCGTGGCGCAACTCAGCAACCGTGACGACAACTTCATCTCGACGTTGCTGTCGGTGAGCGGCCGAGTCCGGCCGACTGACCTGCATGCCGTCGGAGCCGCTGAGGCGGCCGAGTTGCTGCGCGCGTATCACGCAGCCCACCCTGAGATGGCGCTGGGGTTCGATGGCGACACGCTGGCCATGGGAGCCACTGCAGCACCGCCTGCGCCCATGCCTGCCCCCCAGCCCACGTTTGAGCCGACCTTCGAGGCGGCTCCGGCGCCTTTGTACGCCGAGCCCCTCGCGCCTGCTGAGGCGCCGCCGGCTGTCGTCGAATCCGGCGGAGAGGCGCTGCCGTCGTGGGTGTATGAGTCGCCGTCCGAAGCTCCCGCCGCGGACCTGAGCGAGATTCCCGCACCCATGCCCGCCGCACCCACGGAGACGGAGTCGCAGTTCGCCGGGGATTTCGAGCCGCTTCCCGACTACGCCGCGCCCATGTTCGCCGATGAGCCGGTCGCCAAGATCGCGTGGTACTGGTGGGTGATCACGGTTCTCTTGTGGCCGATCGGCGGCCTGGTCGCCTTTCTTGTGGTGAAGGGCTCGAATCCCAAGGGATCAGGGAAGCTGCTCATCCTCACCGGTGTGATCTTCCTCGTGTGGGTGGCGATCATCGCCGCGCTGTTCTTCTTCGGCTTCCTCGGCACGATGCGGGCGCTCGTACCCTAGCGACGACTCTCGAGCGCGCTCCTACCAGAGCGTGGCGACCGCCGGAACGTCGCGGCGGTCGACGAGCGTGAGCGCATCCTGTCTGCAGCTCGTGCGGCAGATTCCGCATCCCCAGCACTTCTCGGCCGTGGGGGCGTACTGCTTGGCTTCCGTGGGCTCGATGGCGTCGAAGGGGCAGCGCCTCACGCAGGCGCCACACGCGGTGCACTTCTCCGAGTCGACCTGGGCGACGTACTCGCCGCGCCACATCATCTTCATCTCGTAGCCGGCGGTGAGTTTCATCGCCATGCAGCCGCTCTCGAGGTTGCAGTTGCAGATGGCCGCGGTGAAAGGCGTCTGGAAAGTCCAGATCGAGTGCATCAGGCCGCGTCGCTCGCTCTCTCGGAGCAGGTCCATCGCCTCGTCTTGCGTAACGCGGTGGAAGTCGGCGAGGTCGGGTCCGTTCTCATAGTCCTTGAAGCCCTCGGCGAGAATCGGCTCGATGGGCTGCGTGGTCACAAGCACGCAGACCTCCTCGGCCTTCTGGCCGGGAGAGTGCATGCGGCAGATGCAGGGGATCACGGTGATCGACGTGGCGAGGGAGAAGACACGCTCGCAGTCTTCGAGGGGCAGCGGCTGACCGAAGTGGTTGCTCTGCATGTGGCGCGAGAGTGCGGCCTTGCCGGCGTTCTCAAGGGGAGCTGGCAGGCGATCGAGGCGCTCCATCCACTTGATTGCGCTGGCGCGCGTGTCCGCGAAGCCGGAGATGAACCCGAGGATGTAGTCGCGACGCCTCAGGTCACTCTCGAGGTCGTAGGCATAGTTGGAGGCTTGGAGATACCAGCGCTCTCCTTCACCATGCTCAACGCAGAATTGGCACATGCAGTCTCTCTACCGTGCGTAGCCCTCGGCGCGACGAATCATCTCTTCGGTGCGCTCGGAACGGAGTCGGAGCTCGGCCTCGGCGTAGTGATCGCGTCCGGTCTCGAACGCGATAGGCGCATCGACCGCCGGTGCGGCGATCAACTCCTGATCATCGTGGTCCGATCCGACGTAGCTTCCGTTCGTGCTGGACGGATGCATTGCGTCCCCTCCGAACTGACGGTGATTCCCACCCGACGTGCCGCGAGCACTATACCCATGAGACGGTCCGACTTCTTGTACCGTTCACCGGATTCATCGGAATTCAACAATTTGTTCGGTGTTCTGCCTCACAGTCCTCCTCAGCCATCGAACACGTCGAGGAGCAGGCTTCTGGCCGCGGGCTCTTTTGCCGCGTTCATACCCTCCGGGTCGATCAGGTCGTGAGGGAACCCCATGCCGAACGGGAGCTTGTGCCTGACCACCGTGGTCGCCAATGGTGCGATCCCTTCCGAGAAGGCCTTCTCGGCGGCCGAGGAGGAGATGGCGACATCTCGCTCGTTGGTGATCAGTACGGCCCGATGGAGCGGGGACGTGCGCCCGCCGTCACCGTGCCACGCCTCCTGGCCGAGCCCGAACACGGCGCCGATTCCTCGCCGGGAGAGCCTGTCGTAACTGTAGGGCGCACGAGGGCCGCGCTCGCGACGAATTGGGTCCCACCACGGGTATGCCTCGGGAAGCACCTGAGTGGCCGCTGACAGCCACCGTGCGGTCCACAGCGGGTATCCGAAGGGGAGGAATGACGGAGCGATGAGCACCACGTCGTCGACCGCGTCGGCATGCCGGGCTCCCCATGCCGCGCATACGCCTCCGAAGGAGAAGCCGGCGAGGGTCACGTGGCGGCCGAGGCCTGCCGCGACATCGGTGACGTCGACGACCCATCTGGCGATGCCGAAGGTGGTGAGCTTGCTGAGTCCGTGGGGCGCGAGGTCGACTCGGCCATGACCCTCGGCGCGCGGCACGAGGACGGTGTAGCCCCGCTCGAAGGCGTCGGTGGCCACCCCCGCCCACTGCGCGGGGCAGTTGGTGAAGCCGTGAAGCAGCACGAGTACCCGGTCGGTTGCCTCGCGGTGATGCAGAAGCGCGCTCCTGCAACGCGGCGCGATGCCGTCGTCGTCTCGGGCCGCGATGAGGTCGAAGCGTGCCAGGGCCTCGTCGAAGGATTCGGCGGGCTGTGGCGCGAGTGCTGGGTCATCGTGCACTGAGCACCATCGTTCGGGTCGTGTCGGGTCGTGTCGGCGTCGTCGGGTAGATTCCCCTCACGGGAACGTACGCGACCGTGCGCGCCATGATGACAGGTCCTCCAGGAAAGGGGCACATCCGTGAGGGTAGAGCGCCCGCTGACAAGCTCGATGCTTACCGATCTGTACCAGATCACGATGGCCCAAGCGTACTTCTCGGCCGGTATTGCTGACGTCGAGGCGTGCTTCCACCTCTTCTACCGCTCGAACCCCTTTGGCGGCGGCTTCGCTGTTGCGTGCGGGCTCGAACAGGCGGTCGAATGGCTGGAGTCGTTCGGCTTCGACGACGATGACGTCGCGTTCCTCTCGCGCCAGACCGGTAACGACGGCCTGCCGCTGTTCACCCCGGAGTTCCTCGCCTGGCTGGGCGGGTTGCGGTTCACCTGCGACGTCGACGCGATACCCGAGGGCACGGTGGTGTTCCCCGGCGAACCGCTCCTGAGGATCACCGGGCCGCTTCCGTTGTGCCAGCTCGTGGAGACGGCGCTGCTCAACATCATCAACTTCCAGACGCTCGTGGCGACCAAGGCGACGCGCTGCACTATCGCCGCGCAGGGCGACCCGGTTGTGGAGTTCGGTCTGAGGCGGGCACAGGGCCCCGACGGCGGTCTCTCGGCGAGCCGTGCTGCATGGATCGGCGGCGTGTCCGGGACCTCCAACACGCTGGCCGGGCAGGTGTTCGGGGTTCCGGTCGCAGGGACGCACGCGCACAGCTGGGTGATGGCGTTCGACTCCGAGATCGAGTCGTTCGACGCTTATGCCGAGGCGATGCCCAACAACTGCACCTTCCTGGTCGACACATACGACACGCTGCAGGGCGTCAGGAGCGCCGTCGAGGCCGGGAAGCGGCTGGCCGAACGCGGGCACAAGCTCATCGGCATCCGCATCGACTCGGGAGACCTCGCGTGGCTGAGCGTGCGAGCCCGGCGCATCCTCGACGAGGGCGGGTTCCCGGATGCCCGCATCGTGGCCAGCAACGAGCTCGACGAGCACCTCATCACGTCGCTCAAGGAGCAGGGTGCCGCGATCGATACGTGGGGCGTGGGCACCAAGCTGGTGACCGCCTGGGATCAGCCGGCACTGGGAGGGGTCTACAAGTTGTCGGCGGTACGCAGGGGCAGCGACGCATGGACACCGCGGATCAAGGTGTCCGAGCAGACCGCGAAGGTCACCGTCCCAGGCGTTCAGGGAGTCCGGCGCTACAGGCGCGCGGACGGAACGCTTGCGGGCGACATGGTGTGGGACCTCGATCACCCGCCCGGGGAGCGTCCGATGATGGTCGACCCGGCTGACCCGACCCGCCGCAAATCCTTCGGTCCCGAGCACACCTTCGAGGAGCTGCTCGTCCCGGTCTTCCGAGACGGCGCGCTCGTCTGGGACGCGCCTACCCTGGACGCGGCGCGTAGCCGTGCGGCGGCGGGCATCGCGGAGCTCGATCCGTCACTGAAGCGATTCGTGAACCCGCACGGTTACCCGGTGGGGCTCGAGCGGGGCCTGAACGACCTGCGCACGGCTCTCGTCCTGCGCTCTCGCGGCATCCCGCCCGAGGACGCTGCGCCGAGTCCTGCCGCTGTGGCCGAGGCCGAGGCGGCGTGGGGCACGACCCATGAGAAGGAGTGAGGAGATGCGAGCTCTGGTCCTGGTCGACGTGCAAAACGACTTCATGCCGTTCGGGGCGCTCCCGGTGAAGGATGGTGACGAGGTCGTCCCCGTCGCAAACCGACTGGCCGAGAGATTCGAGCTCGTGGCGGCCACCCAGGACTGGCATCCCGCCGACCACGGGAGTTTCGCGTCGAGCCATCCCGGGCGAACGCCCGGCGAGGTCGTCGAGCTCGGCGGGATCACTCAGGTGCTGTGGCCCGATCACTGCGTTCAGAACACCCCGGGCGCGTCGTTTCACTCCGCACTGGATGTCGCGCGCATCAGCCACGTGGCTCGCAAGGGGACGGATCCGGGCATCGACAGCTACTCCGGATTCTTCGATAACGGGCATCTCAGGGAGACCGGCCTTGACGGGTGGCTGCGGTCGCGCGGCGCGGATGCACTGTGGCTCGTCGGACTGGCCACGGACTACTGCGTGAAGTTCACCGCACTCGACGCGCGTGAGCTGGGCTACGAGGTCAACGTGGTCGAGCCGGGGGTGCGTGCGGTCGATCTCTCGCCCGGAGATGGCGAGCGTGCGCTTGACGAGATGCGCGCGGCGGGATGCCGGATCGTCGGTCTAGAACAGGTCGCCGAGACCATCGAAGACGTCTGAGGCGTACTCCATGTGCCAGTCCTCGAGCGACAGGTAGAACTTGGGATTGAAGACCACGCCGGTTGCGTGCGCGAGTTCAATCGTGGCTTCAAGCAGGTAGTCGCTCGTGATCACGAGGTCAAGCACCTCGGAGTTGACGTAGTCCTCCATCACCGGCACCGGGTTCCAGAAGTACTTCTCGCCGCGGTGCTTCACGATGATGTCGAGGACGAGGTTGCCCGCAGTGGTGATGACGAGTTCGATGCCGTCGTCGAGAACCTTGCCCATCGCAGCCATGCGACGGTCGAGACCGGCGGACTTGGCCAGTGTGTCCTCGTCCACTCGCATCGCGAAGGGGGAGGTGGGCAGCGCGCGCAGCACCTCGCGCAGGTTGCACGCAGTCACGAGGACCTTCTCGGGGACGGTCTCTCTGAGGACCTCCAGCGCGAGGTTTGCCTCGGCGGCCGACGTAGCGTTGAGCAGTACGCGGAACAGATCGTTCGCGCCGACTTCATAGTGAGGCCTCAGCTGGGTGAGACCAGTGGTGGCGGTGAGCAACGCAGACCCCTTCGAGCACACGTACAAGGTTGTGTGACGGAACTATCGGCACCGCTTGAGCGCCCGTGAATGCGCATCGCGGAGATTCATGTGATATCCGTCACAACGCCCGCGCTCAGGGGGTGATGCGAGTTCCGGCGATGCCGCCGAGCGCGGCGGACAGCGACCCGGATGCGCACAGGATCGCCGTGCCTCCGGTGTGCTCGACGAAGTGGGCCGCCGCCAGGACCTTCGGGCGTATACCGCCCGCTTCGAGCTCACCGGACATCGCGAGCTCGGTGGCCTCTGATGCGGACATCTCGGTGATAGGCCGCTGCGCGGGCGTGCCCCAGCCTGCGTAGAGCGCGTCGGCCTCCATGAGGATCGCGAGGGTCTGCGCCGGCAGCTTCTCGGCCAACACCGCGCTGGCCCAGTCCTTGTCGATCACGCAGTCGACTCCGCGCAGGGTCCGGTCCTCGGCGCGCACGACCGGGACGCCTCCGCCACCGGCGGCGATCGGGATGCAGCCCGCGTCGAGCAGCGCGCTGATCGCAGGTGTCTCGACCACCTCGAGCGGGCGGGGCGAGGCAACGGTGCGACGCCATCCCCGGCCAGGTTCCTCGGCGATGGTCCATCCACGTTCCTCGGCAAGCCTGCGGGCGACCTCGTGCGCGTAGTGCGGCCCGATCGGCTTGGTCGGCGAGTTGAACGCCGGGTCGAGCACGTCGACGACCGACTGGGTCACGAGCGTGACGACGGTCCTGTCCGAGTCAAGCAGCGCAAGCCGGTTGCCGAGAACCTGCTGCAGCATCAGACCGATGCCGCCCTCCGAGTCCGCGCCGGCGATGTAGAGCGGCGTCGGCGGGACCTCCCTGGATGCGAGTTCCCCGCGCAGCACTATCGCGCCGACCACGGGTCCGTTGCCGTGGGTGAGGACCACCCGCGAGCCCGAAGCCGCGAGGGCGGCCACCTCGGCCAGAGCCTCGTTGGCGCGCCGGTACTGCGACGCGAGAGTGCCGTCGTCGCCGGCTCGGGCGATGGCGTTTCCGCCGAGCGCGATGACGATCGTGTCGGGCGTGTGTGTCACGAGGTGTGCTCCTCGGCAGTGCGCGGGCGCTCGTACCAACCCAGAATAGCGTGCGCGTCACTGAGCGGGAGATGGCTCACGCGGTACGCGCGCTCTCCGGAGCCGGCGACCGACGAGGCCGCGAGCGTCGCAAGTCCCGCCCTGCGCTGGAAGGGGTTCTGCCGCACGGAAAGAGACTGGATCCTGCTGCGTCCGAGGCGTACCTGGTATCTCCCCACCGCTCCCCACGCAACCGAGAGTGCGTGCTCGTCGCAGCCGTACGCGGCGTGCTTCCACTGCAGCCATCGCGTGATGACCACGCCGATCACGATCGCGATCCCGCCCCCGGCGCCTGCGATCCCGGCGACCGGATCGAGGACCGAGCCGGCAGCCGCGAGAACGATGGCGAGTGCGACGGCCGCCGACGTGGGGACGACCAGGTAGAACCGCAGAGACCTGCCGCCGAGTGGGCGGACATCGGGCATGTGCTCGGCCTCGGGCAGGAGGCCGTGAACGATCGGCCGGAGCTCATCTTTGCGCGCGAGCGGGACGATCGCGGTCAGCGATGTGCGGCCGTCTTGCGTCTGGGCGGCGAATCCGGCCGTGTCGGCGTGGACGGCGACGTAGCCGAGCAGCCGGCGAAGGGGCGCGGCCTCGATGCGCACGGCCTGGATCCGGCGTACCGGCGTGCCGGTCATGCGGCGCTCGAGCAGGCCGGCCTCGGTCTCGATCCTGTCGGCGGTTCGGCGGGCCACAAAGCCGTAATCGCGTACCGCTCCGACCACGATCGCCACGGCGATGACGACGAGCGCGCCGATGACCATTACCGCCAGCATCACGGGCAGCGCGAGCGAGAGCAGCCCCTGGGCGACGTCTTCGGTGACATCGAGCCCGAAGATCTCCACCGCCTGGGCCGCCAGCGCGAGTGATGCGACGAGCGCGATCGGCACTCCCTTTGAGGTTGCGGAAGCGAGGACGAGGCGCGCCGGTGTGAGCGTGAAGGTGAACGAGGGCTCGACCCGCGACGACTCGGCGCCGGCGAACGCACCCCTGAAGTCGCTCATCCGCGTCAGCACGTCCGCGGGTTGCGCCGCCACGGCATCCGGGCTCGCGACCGTCTCGCGTCCGTGGAGGAGTGCCGTACGCAGGAGCTCGGCGTCGGCGAGCCTGAGGGACCCGATGGTCGCCTCGGCGTTGCTTGAGCCCCCGCCGGCGGTCTCGATCGTCACCTCGGCCAGGCCGAGGATACGCATGAGCGGGTCCGCCCGCAGGTTGACTCCCTGGACGCGAGCAAGCGGGATCGAGAGGCGCTTCTTGACGAGCCAGCCCGACGTGATCAGCAGGTCGTGGCCGGTGAGCCCGTAGCGCATGAACGCCCACTGCACCCAGGATGAGGCGAGTGTGGCTCCGACGATGAGTACTGTGACGGCACCGAGCCACAGCGCGGGTGCGGCGCCGCCCCCATCGCCCGCCTGGCCGAGGAAGAAGAAGACCACGAGCCCCGCGAGGAGCTGCCACAGCGTCTTGACCGTGCGCACGATGATCGTCGCGGGGTGCGTTCGCTCCAGCTCAGAGTCCGCCATCGTCACTCACCCTTGCGAGAACCGCGATCCGGTCCCTGAGCTGCGCCGCGTCGTGGTCGGCGAGCGCGGGGATGACGTGTGTGCCCGAGGCCGTGTGCACCCGGACCTCGGACAGACCGAACGCGCTCAAGATGGGTCCCTGGCTCGTGTCGACGTGCTGCACGCGGACCATGGGGATGACGGTGAGCTCGATGACGATGAGTCCGCGGCGAAGCCTGACCTCCTGCTCGGTCACGTCCCACCGCCACCTGCGGTAGCGGATAGCAGGAAACACGGTGAGCGCGAGAACGAGCCACGTCACTCCCACCAGGAAGGGGAGCGCTGCGAGCAGCGGCGGGAATTCGAAGAACCACATGACGACCGAGCCGGCAGCGAACGCGGCGAGCAGAATGAGCCCGCTTATCAGGGCCTGCACCCGCCAGGCCGCTTTCACCTTGGGATCGAGCGGGTTGCTCGGCTGTGGAGAAGCTGTTGGAGTGTCATCCATCGATAAGGCCCCTGTCTCGGCAGAATCCGTCGACGACATCATCGATGGTGGGGTGGCCTGCGTCCACAACGCGGTAGGTCACGCGAACCGCGGGCTTGTCGATGGTGATGAGCCGGCCCAGGTCGATCGGCGTGCCGATGGCGACGACGTCGGCATCACTCGCGTTGATGGTGTCTTCGAGGTCCTTGAGCTGCCCGGAGGAGTAGCCCATGGCCGGGAGGACGCGGTCCATGTGCGGGTAGGCGGCGAACGTCTCGGCGAGTGAGCCCACTGCGAAGGGGGTGGCGTTGACGAGTTCAGCCGCGCCTTCACGCTCGGCGGCGATGGCGGCCGCACCGTAGCCCATGCCACCGTGCGTGACGGTGGGACCGTCCTCGACCGCGAGCACCCGTTTGCCGGCGAACGCGCCGGGCTCGCTCACGGAGATCTCGCTCGCGGCGAGAACGACCCGGGCGTTGGGGTTGTGCTCGGCAGCGGCCTCGCGCAGCGCGTCGACCGCCTCCGGCGTGGCCGTGTTGACCTTGCTGATCACCAGCACGTCGGCCCTCAGGAAGTTGACCTCGCCGGGGTAGTAGGCGCGCTCGTGGCCGGGGCGGTGGGGGTCGAGGGCCACGATCTCGAGGTCGCTCGCGTAAAACGGCCAGTCGTTGTTGCCGCCGTCCCACACGATGACGTCGGCTTCCTTCTCGGCCGCGCGCAGAATCGCCTCGTAGTCGACGCCCGCCATGACGACTGCGCCCGCCTCGATGAGCTGCTCGTACTCCTCGCGCTCCTCGATCGTTACGCCCAGCCTGTCGAGGTCGTCCACGCTCGCGTATCGCTCGACCGCCATCGCCGAGAGGTCGCGATACGGCATCGGATGCCGGATGTCGACCGCCTTGAGGCCGTGAGCGCGGAAGCGTTCGAACACCCTCCGCGAAATGCCGGACTTGCCCACACCGGTCCTGACGGCGCAGACGCTGATGACCGGCTTGGTTGACCGGACCATCGAGGCCGCCGGTCCCATCAGGCGAAAGTCGACGCCCGTGGACAGGACGAGCGAGGCTTTGTGCATCAGGTTCTCATGGCTGACGTCGCTGTATGCGAAGACCACCTCGTCGGCCTCGAGCTCACCGATGAGGCGCGTGAGGTCGCGCTCGGGGTGGATCGGGATCCCGTTGGGGTAGCGGGGTCCGGCGAGGTCGGCAGGGAAGGTGCGGGAATCGATACCGGGAATCTGCGTCGCAGTGAATGCGACGACTTCGATCGCGGGGTCGTCTCGGAGGGCGGTCATGTGGTTGTGGAAGTCGCGCCCTGCGGCGCCCATCACGATCACGCGGCGAGGTCGTGGAGAAGTCACGCGCCTCTCCCTTCAGTCAGGGTGGTGTGGGTAACAATGCATAGGATTCCCCAACCATCGAATACGCCTGCACCCACCCGCGTGAATCCGCCACGGAATCCGTCGCCGCCGGCCCGAGTTCATGCGGTATCGTGAACGGCGAACCGCCGAAAGGATCTTGGATGACTGTACAGATCATCACGGACTCGGTGGCCAGCATCCCGGGGGCGGATCTCGCGCGTCTGGACATGGTGGCCGTCACCCTGTTCGTCAACGATGGCGAGCGCCACGAGGCCGACGTCGACATCGACCATTCGGCCTTCTTCAAGCGGCTGGCCAAGATGGATGGCCTGCCCACGTCGTCGCAGCCTTCGGTGCAGTCGCTCGTGGACGCGTTCACCGGCGCGGTCGAGCGTGGCTCGGACGTTCTCGGCGTCTTCATCTCGTCGAAGATGAGCGGCACCGTCGAGACCGCCCGCATGGCAGCGGACATGGTGCGAGAGAGCTTCCCGAGCGCGCGCATCGAGATACTCGACAGCGGCTCGAACTCGATGCAGGAGGGGTTCGCCGCACTGGCGGCCGCGACGGCCGCTCAGGCCGGCGAGACGATCGAGCGCTGTGCGGCCGCTGCCCAGGAAACCATGGCGAGGACTCGCTACATCTTCACGCCTGACAGCCTCGAGTACCTCCGCCGCGGCGGACGCATCGGGGGAGCGTCGGCCTTCCTGGGGATGCTGCTTCAGATCAGGCCGATCCTCACCGTCACCGACGGCGAGACGCAGCCGTTCGCTCGCGTTCGGACGCAGAGCCGCGCACTCGCCGAGATGGCCAAGACGTTCTCGGAAGATATCTCTGCCCACGGGCTGCGCCGCGTTGTCGTGCACTACATCGGCGAGCCCGACACTGCGCGCGTATTCGCTACCGAGCAGATCGAGCCGCTCGCGGGCTCGCCGGTCGAGGTCGTCCCGGTCAGTCCGGTCATCGGACTTCACGTGGGGCCGGCCGTCGGGCTCGTCTATGAGACAGAACGGGAGCTTTCCTAGTGGCGGGGTCACATTCGGCAGGGTGCTTGCTCACGAGGACGACATGACGACAACAGAAGCCGCGGTGGCTCAACACCGTTTCTCCCGGTTCACCCCCCGCGTAGGCGTGCGGGTCCAACTCTTCGCCGCAGCCATCGTATGGATGGTCGGCGGGTCGATTCTCATGGTCCGCGGTTTCAGCTACGTGTCCGATCGGTACTGGCACGCCTGGATCCTCGGTGCCGTGCTGGCCATCGGCGTCATCAAGTCCCGCTATCTCCTCGACCGCGTCGCCACCAAGGCGGTCGCCCGCATCCACGAGCGTGGAAAGGCGTGCTTCTTCGGGTTCTTCTCGGTGAAGTCGTGGGCTTTTGTGGGGCTCATGATGGGCGGCGGCATCATCATCAGGAACGCCATCGTGCACCCCGGTGTCATCGGCGCCGGCATCCTGGGCGCGCTGTACTTGGGCATCGGTACCGCGCTGCTCATCGCGGATCGCGTCTTTTGGCACGCGGCGTTCGCTCCTGCCAAGGTTCCCTCGGCGGAGTAGCCCCGGTCGCGGCCGACTCGGGCACAATAGGCGGGTACACGTACTCGTCTCCCGGGAGGTCTCGGCATGAAGGTCGTCGCTGTCAACGGCTCGGCGCGCAAGGGTGGAAACACGGCGATTCTCATCGAGGCGGTGCTGGCTCCGCTGCGTGAGGCCGGCCACGACGTCGAGGTCATCGACCTGGCCGGCAAAGACATTCGCGGATGCACGGCGTGCGGCATGTGCCGCACCAAGGCCGACCGCCAGTGCCACGGTCGCCGAGACGACGCCAACGAGATGATCGGCGTGCTCTTCGAGGCCGACGCGCTCGTGCTCGGCAGCCCCACCTACTTCGCGGATCTCACTCCGGAGCTCAAGGCCCTCATCGACCGCGCCGGCTACGTGGGCCGCGGCAACGGCAACCCCTTCGAGCGCAAGCCCGGAGCCGCGGTCGTGGCGGTCCGCCGAGGCGGCGCGATCCACACCTTCGACTCGATCAACCACTTCTTCACCATCAGCGAGATGATCACGGTCGGCTCAAGCTACTGGAACATCGGCTACGGCGGAGCCAAGGGCGAGGTCGAGGGCGACGCCGAGGGCATGGGCACCATGACCCGGCTGGGCGAGAACATGGCCTGGCTTCTCGGCAAGCTGGCCGAGTAGACCGTCGGGGATCGTGACGATGACCGTCTTCGCCGATTCGGAGCTCGCCGCCCGACTGAGCGCCCTCGTCGTCGCCGAGATGCGCGCTTTCGTGACCACGGCGCACATCCTGGAGCGCAACAGTCCTGCCGAGGCGCTCGAAGCCGCCGGAGGCATCGCGGTGTTCGTGGGCCCCGGCTCGCTGCTGAACCAAGCGGCGGGGATGGGGTTCTCGGGACCCGTGCTCGTTCACGACGTCGAGCGCGTGGAGCGCTTCTTTGGCGATCGGGGAGAGCAGCCGCGCATGCTGGTGGTACCGCTGGCTCACCCCACGCTCGTCGAGTCGCTCTCGCTGCGCGGGTGGGTGCCCGACGGCTTCGAGAACGTGCTGGTGCGCGAACTCTCGGCCGATGAGCCCTTCGACGCGGCGGAGGATGGCGTCGAGGTGTACGAGGTCGTGACCGAGTCCGAGCGTGACGACTGGGCGCTGCTCGTGGCGACGGGGTTCTCGGCTCCGCTCACACCTCCTGCGGAGCAGTTGGTGCTCGCCGACATCGTGGCGCACCGTCCGGGCCCGCGGCTGTTCTACGCCAGGGTGAACGGGGCGCTGGCTGGCACCGGCGAGCTCGTCGTCGCCGACGGAGTCGGTTGGCTATCGGCTGACACGACGATGCCCGCGTTCCGGCGCCGCGGCGTGCAGCAGGCGCTGCAGCGTCACCGGCTTCGCGTTGCGGCCGAAGAGGGTTGCAAGATCGCGGTGAGTGAGGCGCAGCCCGGTTCGGGCTCACAACGCAACATGGAGCGACTCGGCTTTCGCGTCGCCTACACGCAGTTCGATATGGTGGTCCCACGGGCAACGGTTGAGGAGGGGTTGTGAGCGAGATCAAGACGGTGGCGTTCATCGGCACGGGGGTCATGGGTTCCTCGATGGCGGGGCACCTCATGAACGCCGGTTACGAACTCATTGTGCACAATCGATCCCGCGCGAAGGCCGAGGGTCTCATCGCTCGCGGCGCCCGCTGGGCCGAGACCCCCGGTGAGGCGGCCGAGCAGGCCGACGCCGTGATCACGATCGTCGGCTATCCGGCCGACGTCGAGGAGGTCTACCTCGGCGAGGGCGGCATCGTGGAGCGCGCACGCGAGGGTGCGGTGCTCGCGGACATGACGACGTCGGAGCCGGGGCTGGCGGCACGCATCGCCGAGGCGGCGGCCGCCCGCGGCATCTCCGCGCTCGACGCGCCGGTCTCGGGAGGCGACGTCGGAGCCAGGAACGCCGCGCTCACCATCATGGTCGGCGGGGACGAGGTCGCGTATCAGCGGATGGCGCCGGTGTTCTCGGCGATGGGGAAGAGCGTCGTGCACCACGGCGGTCCCGGCGCGGGACAGCACTGCAAGATGGCCAACCAGATTGCAATCGGGGCATCGATGCTGGGTCTCGCGGAGTGCCTTGCGTACGCGCAGGCGTCGGGGCTGGATCGCAGACGCGTGCTCGACACGCTCGGCGGCGGCAGCGCGCAGACCTGGACGCTCGACAACTACGGACCGCGCGTACTGGCCGGCGATTTCGCGCCCGGCTTCTACGTGAAGCACTTCATCAAGGACCTGCGTATCGCGGTCGAATCGGCCGAGCGCATGGGAATCGATCTGCCCGGCCTCACGCTGGCGAAGCGGCTCTATGAATCACTGGCCGAGCAAGGCGGAAGTGAGTTTGGGACGCAGGCCATCTGGCTGCTGTATGCGGGGGCGGGCGAACGGGCCGAGAACGGGATAGGCGACGCAGGGGCTGGTGCGTGATGAGGGAGTTTCTCGTCTACGTACTGCCGGCCGTCGTGACGTATCCGATCGGCATCGCCATTGGAAAGCGCCTGCATAACAAGGCCACCTACTGGACGCTCACCATCCTCGCGCTCGTGCTCATGGTGATCGCGGTCGGCGTCGCGTCTCTCGGCGGCGACACGGCCTACGTCGCCATGCCGGTCGGTATCGCATTCGGCGTCGTCTTGGGCCTGCGGCACGGTTTCAGCGTCATTCCCGCGCTGTTCGGCGACAAGTCCGAAGCGGCGCCCGCGGCGGACCCTGTCGATGCCTCGGCCGAGGCAACCCGCGACTAGAGGCCGAGAAGCTCGCGCAGTCGCTCGGGCCTGAAGTCCACGCACACGTCATCGGCGATCTCGAAGGTCGGCGTGTGGAGACTTCCGGAGTTGTGTGACGCCGCCCGTGTGCGAGCATCGTCGTCCTCGTCGACGTCGATCTCGACGTAGGGGATGCCGTGCTGCTCGAGCCATGCGCGGGCCCGCATGCAGTCACCGCACCACGTGCGGCAGTACATGACCACGCCGACGGCCTGCTCCGCGGCGTCCATTGCGGCCGACTCGCCGTCTCGCGCCGTCTCGTCTGTGGTCATCTTCGGTCCACCTGTCTTTCCGCGTTGGGGGGCTTCGATGTTCCTACCCGAGCGCGCGGGTGTCGGTCGCCTCGGGTACGATGTGTGTAGAGCGCGGCCCCTCGCCGCGCCATGTGAGAGGGGACTCCATGCCAGACGACGCACACTCCCTCGCGGTCTTCATAGACTTCGAGAACCTCGCCCTCGGCGTTCAGCCCCGGGGCCAGGCACGTCGCCGCAAGGTTCCCGAGACGCTCGACATGAAGCGCGTTCTCGAGCGCCTCGTGGAAAAGGGCAAGATCGTCTCGAAGCGCGCGTATGCCGACTGGTCGCGCTTCTCGGAGTACCGCACGTCACTGCACGAGCTCGGTATCGAGCTTACGGAGATCCCCGAGCGCGGCATGACCGGCAAGAACTCCGCCGACATCCGCCTCGTCGTGGACGCGATGGAGCTCAGCTACGCCAAGGAGCACATCGACACGTTCGTGATCGTGTCGGGCGACTCGGACTTCACTCCGCTCGTGCTGCGGCTCAAGGAGAACGGCAAGTCGGTCATCGGCGTCGGCATGCGTGACTCGACGAGCGATCTGCTCGCCGCCAACTGCGACGAGTTCATCTACTACGAGGACATCGGTGCCGCCGCTGGTGCGCCCGCGCTCGGCGAGACCGTTCCGCGCAAGAAGCGTCCCGCGTTCAAGCTGCTGTTCGAGACGATCGACGCACTGCAGCGAGAGAACGTCGAGAACATGCACAGCTCGCTGGTGAAGGACACCATCCGGCGCAAGCAGCCGCAGTTCTCGGAGAGTGCCTACGGGTACCGCTCGTTCAACCAGATGCTCGAAGACGCCCAGACGCTCGGGTTCATCTCGCTTCGCAAGGACCCGCGCTCCGGCACCTACGTGGTCGAGGGCTTCTCGAAGACGTGACGGTTGTCACCTGCGCCGGCGTGCATTCCGCGCGCGGGCTAAGGGTGCGGTCGCTGCCTGCCGAGTGTTAGAATGACTGCGCCGAAGAACCGCAGTCATTCGTCGTAGCACAGGAAGCAGCCATGAATCGTATCGGCATCTTTGCGCGCGCCATCGTGCTCGCGCTCATCTTCGCGGCCCTCGCCGCCATTCCGGCTCACGCGATCACTCGAGATTCCGTCGTAGCGCGCGGACGCGTATGGACCGATCGCCACGTGGCCTACAGCCAGAGCGGATGGGCCAACGAGGCAGGCACGATCGTGTCGAGCTCGTCTCAGGGGTGGCGTCGCGACTGCTCCGGCTTCGTGTCGATGAGCCTGAACCTGCGCTACTCGGACGGTCGCCCGCTCTCGCTCGATACGGCGTCCCTTCCGTCGGTGCTCGAAAAGATCACCAAAGACGAGCTGATGCCGGGCGACGTGATTTCCCGATCCCGGCTCTACGTCGACCCGGCCACCGGCAAGGCGGCCCCCTACGGGCACGCGATGGTGTTCGTCGAGTGGGCGAACCCGGAGCACACCTACATGTACATCGAGCACTCGAGCGGCAGCAACAACGGTGCGGTCTACCAGAAGGTCCCGTACCCCTTCTGGCCGGACGGCACTATCGGCACCAAGGGCTACTACCCTTACCGCTACGAGAACATCGAGGATGACTTCGCTGACGTGCTCGACAAGGTCTCCGGTTCCGACCGCTACGCGACCGCCGTCGAGGCGAGCAAGCTCGCGTTCCCCGAGGGCGCCACGGCGCCCTCGGTCGTCATCGCGAGTGGCCGCAGCTGGCCCGACGCCCTCGGCGGTTCCGCACTCGCCGGTGCTGCCGGAGGCCCGCTGCTTCTGACCGACACTTCGTCACTTCCCGCAGCGACCGCCGCCGAGATCAAGCGTCTCGCCCCCGACAAGGCCTACATCCTCGGCGGTGAGAGCGTGGTGACCGATCGCGTCGCCGGCACGCTCGGGTCTCTGGGTTGCGAGGTCGTCCGTCTCGGCGGCCGCAGCCGCTACGACACCTCGGCGCTCGTCGCCGGCGAGGCGGTGCGGGTGGCTCGCGCCTCCGGCCGGACCGTCGACGCGGCGTTCATCGCCACCGGAGCCGACTTCCCCGATGCGCTGGCGGCCTCGCCGCTCTCGGCGCACACCGCGCGCCCCGTACTGCTCACCGATCCCGACGTGCTGTCGTCCGAGGCGCTCGGCGCCATCGACACGCTCGGCCTCGACTCCGTGACCGTGCTCGGCGGCGTGAACTGCGTCTCGGCCTCGGTCGAGGCGTCTCTCGCGGCAACGGGTGCCAACGTCACGCGCATCGCCGAGCGCGATCGCTACAGGACTGCGCTCGCCATCGCCGAGGAAGGCGAGCGGCTCGGGCTGACCTGGGAGCACGCCGCCGTAGCCAGCGGCACCTCGTTCGCTGACGCGCTCAGCGGCGGCGCAGCGCAGGGCCTGGGCGGCTCGCTGCTCGTTCTCACGCCCGGCGATTCGCTCAATCCCAACGTCGAGACGGTGCTTCTGGACCGCGCGGCCGAGATCGGCCGTCCCCGCGTCCTCGGTGGTCTCGGCGTCCTCTCACAGAACCTCCGAGAAGACCTCGCGGTCATCTTCCGTTCGCTTGTCGTGGTGCCGTGAGCCAGAACCTGACCTTCTTCGCGCCGTGCACCAAGGGCGCCGAGGCGCTGCTCCAAGACGAGCTCAGGGCGCTTGGCGCCAAGCACATCCGCCGGGTCCGTGCGGGTGCCGCGTTCGAGGGCACGCTCGAGGACGCCTACCGCGTGCTTCTGTGGTCTCGGCTCGCATCACGCGTGCTGCTTCGCCTTGCCGAGGTGCCCGCCGGAACCGCTGACGAGCTCTACGAGGCCGTTCGTGATCTGCCGTGGGACGAGCACATGCGGGCCGACGGCACGCTCGCCGTCGACGCGGCAGGCATGAATCCGGCGCTCCGCAACACGCAGTTCACCGCGGTGCGCGTCAAAGACGCCGTCTGCGACCGGTTCCGGGATCGCTTCGGGCGCCGTCCCAACGTCGACCCGCGCCAGCCCGATCTCCGCATCAACGTCGCGGTCCGGGGTGACAAGGCGACCGTGTCGATCGACCTGTCCGGAGAGCCGATGCACCGTCGCGGCTACCGCGCCCAGGGCGAGCAGGTCGAGGCGCCGCTGAAAGAGACGCTCGCCGCGGCTGTGGTCGCCTTCTCCGGCTGGCACGCGGTGGCGGCGCGCGGAGGCGCGTTTGTCGACCCGATGTGCGGCTCGGGCACTCTGGCGATCGAGGCGGCGCTGCTTGCCGCCGATGCCGCCCCGGGCTTCACGCGACGTTCGTGGGGCTTCACCCGATGGGGCGGTCACGACGCGGAGCTGTGGGGCAGCCTCATGGACGAGGCCGCCGACCGCAGGGCCGCAGGCCTCGCGAAGATGGTGCCGATTCACGCCTCGGACCTCGACCCTCGCGCCGTCGCGATCACTCGCGCCTGCGTCATGCGGGCCGGGCTTGACGGCGTGGTGACGGTGACGCAAGCCGATATCACCGACGTGACGCTTCCGGACACGGCATCGGGCCTCGTGTGCGCGAATCCGCCGTGGGGCGAGCGTCTCTCGGCGCCGGAGGGCCTGCCCGCGATCTATCAGGCTCTTTCCGAGCTGACCGACACGCGCTCCGGCTACGGCCTCACGCTCATCACGCCCGACCCGGAGGTCGCGTCACTCATGGGCCGGGTGGCGGGCCGAACGATGGAGCTGTCAAGCGGCCCCGTTACCACGACGATCAGCGTCTTTCCGGCTGTGGGACAGCGCGTGGTGCCGGGCACGCCCACAGCGAGTCCCTGGACAGGCGGCGTTGAGGCCGAGCCGTTCGCAAACAGGCTGCGCAAGATGTCGAAACACTACGGGACGTGGGCGCGAAGGACTGGCGTGGGCTGCTACCGCGTCTACGATGCCGACCTGCCCGACTTCGCGCTCGCCATCGACCGCTACCAGGGTGCCGGCGCCGACGAGGGCCGCACCTGGGTTCACGTGGCCGAGTACGCCGCGCCCGCGACGATCGAGGAGTCGGTCGCCACGGCGCGTCTCGAAGCCGCGATGAAGGTCGTGCCCGAAGTGCTCGGCGTGTCGCCCGGTGACGTCTACCTCAAGCGCCGCGAGCGCAAGCGAGGAACCGAGCAGTACGAGAAGCTCGCGCGCAGGGGAGCGACCGGAGTCGTCGGCGAGGCCGGCCTGCTGTTCGAGGTCAACCTGAGCGACTATCTGGACACCGGCCTGTTCCTCGATCATCGGGACACGCGTGCGTGGATCGGCGAGATGTCTGCCGGCGCTCGCTTCCTGAACCTGTTCGCATATACCGGCGCCGCAACGGTCCACGCTGCGGCGGCAGGCGCCCGCGAGACGGTGACCATCGACCTTTCCGCGACCTACCTCGAATGGGCGGGTCGCAACATGGCGCTCAACGGCTTCACCGGCCCCGAGCACCAGCGTGTTCGCGCTGATGTCCTCGAGTGGCTGACCGCAGCCGCTGAGCGTGGCGAACGATACGACGTCATCTTCTGCGATCCGCCGACGTTCTCGACGTCGAAGCGGATGGAGGGCACGCTCGATGTCCAGCGCGATCACGTCGGAATCGTGCTTGGCTCGGCAGGCCTTCTCGCCGAGGGCGGTACGCTCGTGTTCTCCTGCAACAAGCGCGGGTTCGACCTCGACCGCGAGGCCATCGAGCAGGCGGGCTTCGTGGTGCGGGACGTGACCGGACGAACCATCCCCAAGGACTTCGAGCGCAAGCCGGGGGTACACTCCTGCTGGACGATCAAACTCCGGAGCGAGTGAGCCCGGTCGAGGTTCGAAGGAGTTCTCGGGTGCGAACTGCGCGGCCACCGTATACCGTGCGCGTCAGCGCGCGAGCGCGGCGCGTTCGGCTGACCGTGACCCCTCGAGACGGTCTTGTCGTCGTCGTGCCCACGGGTTGGCGCGGCGACCCCGATTCGATCGTCGCGTCCCACTCCGAGTGGGCTTCGCACGCACTTTCCCGAGTGGCCGAGAAGCGCGCGCTTCACGCCGGCGGCGCCGCATCGCTGATGCCGGAGGCGGTCGAGCTCGGACTGACCGGCGAGGTGCTGGGCGTCGTGCTTCGCGACTCGGACGCCGCCCCCCGCGCGGTCCGTTCGGGATCCTCGGTCGTGGTCAGCGGGCGCGAGGATGCCGAAGCACGCCTGCTCGCCATCACCCGGTGGCTTGACCGAGAAGCCCGCACGGTGCTCGTCGACCGATTCGAGCGCCTTGCCCGCGATACAGGTGCGCCACACCGCGGCGTGCGGGTCCGCAAGGTGCGGAGCCGGTGGGGGAGTTGCTCGGCGAAGGGGACCATCTCGCTCAGCCGTAACCTGCTGTTCCTGCGGCCCGAGCTTGTGGACTCCGTGATGTATCACGAGATCGCCCACCTCTCGGTTCTGGATCACTCGCCCCGCTTCTACCGTGCGCTCGAGCAGCTGGACCCCGCGTGGCGTACGCACAAGGCACTGCTCCGGGAGGCGGGATGCACAGTTCCCGCGTGGGCCGATGCGTGAGCGCCTTGCCCGTGTCTGGGCGACAACGAAGCGACTCGTCATAGGGACGGCGGAGTCTTACGCGCGAAACGATCTCTCCCAGTCCGCGGCAGCGCTGTCGTTCTGGCTCCTCGTCACCGCGGCGCCGCTGGCGCTTGCTCTGTTTTACGCCGTCGGGACGATAGCCGATCTGGGAGCCCAGCTTACGCAGGCGATGACGGGAAGCGTGAAGCCGGTCAACCTCGACGAGCTCGACGCCCTCGCCGATCTGGTTCGCGCCGCCGACGCGTGGGCGTCGTCGTACGGACCCGTGGTGGCCTTCGGTATGGTGCTGCTGGGCGCCACGGGCGTGTTCTCGCAGTTCGCGGGGACGGTCGCTCGCATCTGGGACGAAGGTCGCACCCGGCATCCCGCGCTCGTGTGGATCAGGCACCGCCTCGTGGGGCTCACGCTGCTCCTCGTACTCGCGGTGCTTCTGGTGAGTGTCGCCGTCGCCGGCGCGGCCATCTCGTCATTCGAGGCGTCGCTCGGCGACTTCGCCGCAGAGTCGGGGCTTCCCTTTGTGGAGGCTATCGACGGTTTCGACATGAGAGCCGCGTTCGAGTTCGTCGCTTACCTGCTCATCATGGTGGTGGCGCTCTCAATCATCCCGTCAGTCCGGCCACGGCTGCGCGACATCATGCCGGGCGCGGTGCTGACGTCGCTCGCGTACATGATCGGCAACGTCTGTCTCGGCTGGTACTTCTCGACCACGTCGCGATTCGATGCGTACGGCGTGTTCGGCGCGTTCATTGCGCTCCTGATGTGGGCGTACTACAACTCGCTCATACTGCTGACGGGCGCTGCCTTCGCGCACGAGACGATCCTCGTTCGGAGTGAGGCCGAGGAGCCCGCCTCCTAGCCTCCGAGCAGGGGCGGTGTCTCCTCGAGCCGCTTCAGGATGCTTTCCGCGTGCGCACGCGCGTTGATATGCGCCTGGGCGTCCAGGGGCGGCGTCCTCTCGTCGTAGAGGCTCTCAGGCGCCGTGAAGTCGGATCGACCCGCTCGCGCCGCCGCCTCGGCCGCCTGCGTGCGCCACGCCTCCGGAAGCGCCTCGGGAGGTTCGATTCCCGCGAGTGCGGCGAGCACCCACGCCCAAAACCGGGGTACCGAGGAGTACGGGTCGTAGCCCCCGCCGCCCGTCGCGACCATACGCCCCACACAGTGCGCATCCGCCAGTCTCATGATGCGTCCGGCAAGCTCGCATTGGTCTCGCACGCTGAGATCGAGATGCGCGAGCGGGTCGTCCCGGTGAGTGTCCGCTCCGAGCTGGGCAAAAATCATATCGGGACTGAATGCCGAGACGGCGGGTTCGATCACGCGTTCGAACGCGAGCCGGTAGCACTCGATGTCGGAGCCGGGGAGCATCGGGACGCTGAGGGCGTAGCCGCGGCCGGGTCCTTCACCGCTGCTGTTGATCGTGCCGGTGCCTGGGTACAGGAAACGCCCTGACTCGTGAATCGAGATGGTCAGCACGTCCGCGCGCTCGTAGAACGCTTCCTCGACTCCGTCGCCGTGATGCGCATCCACGTCCAGGTACGCGACGCGCAGCCCCGGGTGGGTCCGGATCGCGCGCGAAATCGCGACGACGCAGTCGTTGTAGACGCAGAAGCCTGCCGAGCGGTCGCGGTGGGCGTGGTGCAGGCCGCCGCCGGGGGAGAACCCGCGGGTGAGCTCGCCGGACGCCACGCGATCGACCGCGGTCATGGTCGCCCCGACGATGAGCGCGGACACCTCGTGCATCCCCGGAAACGCGGGGGTGTCGCCCGGCCCGATCCCAAAGCCCGGCGCCGGATCGTCGCCGGGTGAGCCCGCGCGCTTGACCACCTCGATCAGGGCATCGTCGTGAGCGAGCCGAAGGTCGTCGTCGCTGGCCGGTCGAGGGCGTATGACGTGCACGCGGCTGTCGTCAGGGTTCTCGGAAAGGATGCCCCATGCGCGCGCAAGGTCGACGGCGAGGGTGAAGCGCTCGGGGCGCATCGGATGACCCGGTCCAAACCGGTAGCCATCCATCGCATCGTCGTAGACGAGTGCCACCGACACGTGATCACCTTTTCCGCATGTGCCGATACCTGTGTAGCACATGCCCGTACGCGCCACCATGCATCAAAAGGCGCCCCTGACACGTCTTGCCTCGTGGCGTACAATAGTCGTTCGCTGTCCGCGCTTTTCGCGCGGGCATACCGCATCGCAACGCTCTCGGCTGTCGTTCACGTGGTCGAGTACGAGTACCGTCAGTAAGCGTACAGGGAGGCTGATTCCGATATCCGGTAAGACCATCGCCGAGAAGATCTTCAGCAACCATTCCGGCACCGACGCTCGTGCCGGAGACATCGTCGTCGCCGACGTCGACTTCGTGATGGGCCAGGACGGCACCTCGCCGCTGGCCATTCGCGCGCTCGAGAACATGGGCGTCACGAAGGTGTTCGACCCCGCCAAGGTCGCGGTTGTCATGGACCACAGCTCGCCGAGCCCCATCGAGGGCGTCTCGGCGCTGCACACCATCATGCGCGAGTTCGGCAAGCGAACCGGGTGCACCGTCTATGACGTGGGCGAGGGCGTGTGTCACCAGCTCATCCCCGAGAAGGGCCACGTCGTCGCGGGCGACCTGATGGTCGGCTGCGACTCGCATACCTGCACCTACGGTGCGATCAACGTGTTCTCCACCGGCGTCGGCTCGACCGACGGTGCCGCGGCGATGGCGTCAGGCAAGCTGTGGTTCAAGGTGCCGGACACCATGAAGGTCACCTACGAGGGCGAGCTTCAGCCGGGCGTGTTCTCCAAGGACCTCATCCTGTACCTCGCCGGCCAGATCGGCGTGGATGGCGCGACCTACGAGGCTATCGAGTTCCACGGTCCCGTCATCGACGACCTGTCGGTCGAGGCCCGCATGACGATCAGCAACATGGCCATCGAGGTCGGCGCCAAGGCCGGCCTCATGAAGGCCGACGACAAGACGCTCGCGTGGTTCGACGGTCGCGGCGAGAAGGTGCCGAGCCCTCAGAGCCCCGACGCAGACGCCGTCTACGCCAAGGAACTCGTGCTCGACGCGAGCACGATCGGCCCGCAGATCGCCAAGCCGCACGCTGTCGACAACGTCTCACCGATCGAAGAGGTGGAGGGCACCCCGATCGCCGAGGGCGTTCTCGGCACCTGCACCAACGGGCGTCTCGAGGACCTGGCGATCGCCGCCAAGATCCTCGAGGGCCGCAAGGTCCACCCGGACGTGCGCTTCGTCGTGGCTCCCGCGTCGAGGCAGATCCTGCTCGACGCCATCGAGGCCGGCTACATCCAGACGCTCGTCGCCGCCGGCGCCGCGCTCGTCACGCCGGGCTGCGGTCCGTGCGTGGGTACTCACAACGGAGTGCCGAGCGACGGCGAGAACGTCATCTCGACCGCGAACCGCAACTTCAAGGGCCGCATGGGCAACAGCAACGCCTTCATCTACCTCGGCAGCCCTGCCACTGTTGCCGCGTCGGTCATCGAGGGCAAGATCACCGACCCGCGCAAGTACTTCGGCTAGGCGACGAGGAACGAGGGAGTAACCATATGACTATGCAGGCCAAGGCCTTCAAGTACGGCGACGACATCAACACCGACTACATCATCAGCGGCAAGTACAAGTTCAAGTCCAACGACATGACCGCGATGGCGGTGCACGCCATGGAGGAACTCGACCCCGAGTACTTCAACAAGGTGAGCCCCGAGGGCGGCTTCCTTGTCGCCGGCAAGAACTTCGGTATGGGCTCGAGCCGCGAGCAGGCTCCGCTGGTGCTGATCCACAGCAACACAAAGGCGGTGCTCGCAAAGGGCTTCGCCCGCATCTTCTATCGCAACGCGATCAACACCGGGCTTCCGGTCATCGAGTGCGACACCGACCTCATCGATGACGGTGACGAGCTCTCGATCGACCTGCAGAGCGGCGTGGTCAAGAACGTCACCAAGGGCACCGACATCCCGTTCCCGCCGCTGCCGCCGGTCATGGCACAGCTGCTCGAAGACGGCGGTCTGGTGGAACACTTCAAGAAGCACGGCGGTTTCAACCTGTAGCACCATCCGCGCAGTGGCGCGAAAAGGAGTCAGCATGGCCGAGGAGACCGTACCGAGTTTCGCGCCCGGCGACGACAAGCACGAGGTCGCTATGCGCGCCATCGAGGACCCCGCCGTTCTGGGCGAGGTCGTGTCCGCGCTTTCCGGCGAGGACCGCCGCATGCGACAGTTCTCGGCAAGCGTCGTCAACGAGGTGGCGGTCGACGAGCCCGCACTGCTCAAGCCGTACGCCGAACAGCTCGCGGACACGCTTCACCGTCCCGAGTCGCAGACTCGCTGGGAGGTGCTCGGCGCGTTCGAGAAGCTCGTTCCGGTCGACGCGCGCCTGGTGGACAAGGCGCTTGAGGGCACCGAGACCGCGCTGCACGATGAGGAGTCCGGCGTGGTCCGGCTCGCGGCGTTCAGGCTACTCACGACCTACGGTGCGACCACCGCGAAGCGCTCGGAGCGCGTGTGGCCGCTGGTGGCCGAGGCGATTCGCTGCTACCACGGTGATCCCGAGTTCATCTCGATGCTGTCGGGTGTCTACCGCATGGTCTGCGGGCATGCTTCCGATGAAGTGAAGATCGCAGCGGCTGAGCTCATGACGTTCGATGCCGAGAACGCGAAGGGCCTGCTTAAGCGCAGGGCCGCTCGTATCGTCGAGTGTGCGCCCAAGAAGCGCGGCAAGAAGAAGTAGAAACGGGGACGGGGTTGGCAAAGCGCCGAAGCAAGGCGACACGCAAGGCGGCTCGCCCAGCGCCCACGTGGTTTGACTCGAACTATGACATCCTGATCGCGCTCGGCGTGGCGGTCATCGTCTTCGGTTTGGTTCTCTCGACGTACCCCACGCCGCCAGCCATTCACGACGCTTACACCTACATCATGAGCGCCCAGCGTCTGCTGCGCGACGGCATGTTCGCGCTCTCGCCCGAGTTGCCGGGTACCGAGATGGTCGCAAACGCCCGCGTCACACCCGGACACATCGTGTTCCTCGCCGGTCTGTACGCCGTGACCGGATCGGGACAAGGTGACGTCGTGGAGGCGGTGAAGCAGGCGCACCCACTTTTGGTGGGCGTTCAGCTGTGCTTCGGTCTGGTGGCAGTCGGCTTCATCGCCCTCACCGGTCGCGAGCTCGGCGGCAGGCGCATGGGCCTTGTGGCGGGAGTGCTCGCTGCGCTGAGCGCCAGCTTCCCCTGGGCGGCCACCGTCGCTCTCGCGGAGTCGCTTGGTGTCATGCTGATCGCTATCCAGCTGTATCTCTGCATCCGATTCACCCGGGCCGACGCGCAACGAACCTGGCGTGGTGCGCTCGCCATCGGACTCGTGACCGCCGCGGTCGTGATGGTGCGGCCCGCGATGTCGATGTGGGTGCTCATCCCGGCTGCTTACGCACTGGTGCGCAGGCTCGAGTCCCCCAAGCGGGCGCTGATGCTTGTTGCGGTCGCCGCTGCCGGCGTGGTGCTGGTGTTTGCGCCCTGGTGGGTTCGGAACGCCTCGGTCATCGGCACTTTCGTTCCGCTTCGCACCGAGCTTGTTCGAGACAACGGGCAGCTCGTACCGGCGGCCCCGGGCTACGAGGAGCCGTTTGACGCCGCGAGCGGACTACAGCAGCGGGTCAGCGTCGCGTGGACCTCTGTGTGGGAACCGTGGATAGCTCCGCTCGACATCCTGTTCGAGAACGCGACACACTACGACGAGCAGCGCATAGCCTTCAGTGACTTCGAAGCGAGCGTTCTGGGTCAGCCGTTTCTCGTGTCGATGCAACTCGCGAAGTTCTATCAGCACTTCATCGTGCTGGCCTACTTCGCCGCCGTGTTCTTCGTCAGACGCTCACCTCGCCTGGTGATTCCGCTGCTCACGCCCATATACGTTATGGGAGTGCACTTCAGCAGCCGCCTGAACGAGCGCTACATGTTCCTCGCGATGCCGGCGATGATCGTGTGCGCAGCAGCGGGGGCGATCGGCGTGTATCTGTTCGTGAGCAGCCGGCTGGCCGCCCGAGGTGGGTCAAATAGCGTGTGATTCTCGGTTTGTTCGAAGCACGCCGCGCGCGTACAATCGCGTTCTGCTGATGCGTCATGACTGTTCGCAGGCGAGAACGTAGGGCCTGCCCACGAACTTCCAGGAGGAATATCCAGATGGCCAAGCACACTGTCACGCTCATCCCCGGCGACGGAATCGGTCCTGAGCTCACGCGCGCCATGACACGCGTCGTCGAAGCGACCGGCGTCGACATCGAGTGGGAGATCGCCGAGGCGGGCGCCGACGTCATCGACAAGTTCGGCACGCCGCTGCCGGAGTCCACGCTCGACTCGATCCGCAAGAACAAGGTCGCGATCAAGGGCCCGATCACCACTCCCGTGGGTACCGGCTTCCGCAGCGTGAACGTCGCCATCCGCAAGGAGCTCGATCTCTACGCGTGCCTGCGTCCCGCGTTCTCGATTCCGGGCTCAGGCGCCCGCTACGACGACATCGACATCGTCATCGTGCGCGAGAACACCGAGGACCTCTACGCCGGCATCGAGTTCGAGCAGGGCTCACAGGACGCTGCCGACCTCATCAAGTTCGCCGCCGACCGCGGCGCAGGCATCATCCGCCCCGACTCGGGCCTGTCGCTCAAGCCCATCTCGATCACGGGCACTGAGCGCATCGTGCGCTACGCATTCGACTACGCGATCGCCAACGGCCGCAAGAAGGTCACGGCCGTCCACAAGGCAAACATCCTCAAGATGAGCGACGGCTTGTTCCTGAAGGTCGCGCGCGAAGTCGCCGAGGAGTACAAGGATTCGGGCATCGAGTTCGAGGACTACATCGTCGACGCCACGTGCATGCAGCTCGTGCTGCATCCCGAGTGGTGGGACGTGCTCGTGCTTCCGAACCTCTATGGCGACATCATCTCGGACCTCTCGGCCGGGCTTATCGGCGGTCTGGGTATCGCGATGGGCGCCAATATCGGCACCGACTGCGCGGTCTTCGAGCCCGTTCACGGCTCGGCGCCCAAGTACGCGGGCAAGGACATGGCCAACCCGACCGCAGAGATCCTCTCGGCGATGCTGATGCTCAAGCACCTCGGCGAGCAGGACGCCGCCGACCGCGTGCTCAATGCCGTCCGTACGGTCATCGGCAAGGGCGAGAAGGTCACCTACGACGTCAAGCGCTCGAACACCGGATCCACTGAGGGTGCGGTAGGTACGCAGGCGTACGCCGACGCCCTTATCGAGCAGATCTAGGTCTCGCGGAGCCGGCGGTGACGGTCGAGATTCCGGACGGGAAGGCGCGGGCGGCCAAGATCGCCTTCGCGGTCGCGTGCGGACTTCTCGGCGTCGTCGTCATCGCGATCGTCGTGTGGGCCACCAACCGGCCTGCCGGCGAGCCGACGAAGCAGGGGCGCATCGAGCCGGCGGAGCCCACAGCCGAGGCAACACTGCCCGCACCCGTGGCTACACCTACGCCCTCTGTAGAGGGAAGCGGCGGTGCGGGTGACGGCAACAGCCCGGCGGCCGTCGTTCGGGCGCCCAGGATCGCGTTTCGCGTCGGCGCCACGGTGTACGTTGCGGACGAGGACGGCACGCCCTCGAAGAAGGTCGTATCGGGCAGCGCCATCGGCGCCTACAGCCTGTCGCCGAACGGCATGACGCTCGCCGTCGTCAACGGTCCCAACCTCGAGTTGGTCGACGTGGGATCGGGCAAGCGGACGGCCGTCGGCCCGGCTGAGGTCTCGCCGCCGGTATGGGAGCCCGACTCCGACGGCGCGCTGTTCGTGAAGGCGGTCGGCGGTTCCAAGTTCGAGGTCTGGCGAGTGGAAGCCGACGGGGGCAGCCCCCGCCGGATCGCCGCCGGGTCCGCCGTATCGGTCTCTCCCGACGGGCGTGTGGTGGTTGTGCGACCGCCCGACGGAGGGTTCGCGCCGGGGAAGACCGCAGGCCACGTCCTCGTCTCCGAGAACGGCGGCTCGTTCAAGACCGTCTCGGTCACTGGCTTTCCGACAGCGGTGGCCGCCGGCAACAACCGCATGTTCATCGCCGTAGACGGCCCGTCGGGGGCCGGTATCGTCTCGACCGACCTTGGCGGGCGTGCGGCTCGCTCCTTGCGAGGCGCGCCATCAGGCGATGCCGAGTCGACCTGGACGGGTCTGTCACTTTCACCCGACGGCACGCGCGTCGTCGCAGCGGCCACCGGTGACGATGGCTACTCGCGCATCAGCGTCCTTCCTGCGAGCGGCGGAAGCGAGGTTCGGCTCTCCCAACGCCGTGACGGTTATGTGCGCGGATGGAACGCCAAGGGAGACGCCATCTTCATGATCGAGGGCAACTACTTCCAGGGTGAGCCGACGGTGCTCGTCTCGGTGCGGCCCGACGGCAGCAGGCGCACGCCTGTGGTGACCGGGGCGGAGCCCTAGAGCGTCCGGCTCTGCTCGTTCTATCGGATTCGGACGCAGTTCCTTGCGGGTATACACGGCCATGCGTATACTCGCGACCTACAACTGCACAGCGTTATCGGCTTTGAAGGGGAAGAGTAGAGGCTAATCCTCGCTCCAGAGAGTCGGGTCACGGTGGAAGCCCGACGCAGGACGTCTCGAAACTGGCCCCCGAGCCACCCGGAAGAACGATCCGGCGGTCTCTCGCGCGAACGACCTTCGCAGGCCGCCGGCACAAGTAGGCCGGGTCGGTGGCATCCGTTACCTGCCGCACGAGTGGGCGCATCGCCCGCGCGTCGCTTCGGCGACGTCGGAACGTATGCGCCAAGCGGGGTGGTACCGCGGGAGCACGTCTCTCGTCCCGGCGCGGGGCGTGAGCATGCGCGCTCGCGGTAGTTTCGTCTTTCGGGCCACGTCGACTCACTCGCCGCGGGCGCCTCTGCGCCTCGGCATACACTCAGCGTGCGGCGCCTCGGCTGCCCCGTCCCCCGGACGGAAGGCGCACTATGGCGTATGCGAGCGAGAGAATGAAGGGCGGCCTGTCCAAGGCGCCTCATCGCAGCCTGCTCAAGGCTGACGGACTCACCGACGAAGAGATTTCGCGGCCCCTTGTGGCCATCGTCAACTCGGCCAACGAGGTCATCCCCGGTCACCTCATGCTCGACAAGGTCGCCGAAGCCGTGAAGGCGGGCGTCTACATGGCCGGCGGCACGCCGCTCGAGGTGTCGACCATCGGCGTGTGCGACGGAATCGCGATGAACCACGAGGGCATGCGCTACTCGCTGGTCAGCCGCGAAGTCATCGCCGACTCCGTCGAGATCGTGGTCCGGGCGCACGCCTTTGACGCGGTCGTCATGATTCCCAACTGCGACAAGGTCATCCCTGGCATGCTCATGGCCGCCGCGCGACTCGATATGCCCACAGTGGTCATCTCGGGCGGTCCGATGCTCGCCGGCAGGGGACCCACGGGTGAGGCCGTCGACCTCGACACCGTCTTCACCGCGGTGGGCAAGGTCAACGCGGGCTCGATGTCCGAGGAAGAGCTGCGGGCGCTTGAGGACAGCGCCTGCCCGACCTGCGGAAGCTGCGCGGGTCTGTTCACCGCGAACTCGATGAACTGCCTTGTCGAGGCGATCGGAATCGGCCTTCCCGGCAACGGCACGATTCCCGCGGTCTACTCGGAGAGAATCCGCCTGGCCAAGCGTGCAGGCATGCGGGTCATGGAGCTCCTCGAGGAGGGGCTCACGGCTCGCCAGATCATGAACGCCGCTTCCATCAAGAACGCGATGACGCTCGACATGGCCTTCGGCGGCTCGTCCAACACCGTGCTGCACCTCACCGCAATCGCGAACGAGGCCGACGCGGCGGTCACGCTCGACGACTGGGCGGCCGTCTCCGCCCGCACGCCGAACCTGTGCCGCATCAGCCCGGCGAGCGACCTGCACATGGAGGACCTGTACGCGGTCGGCGGGATCCCCGCGATCATGGGTGAGCTGAACCGCGGCGGGCTCCTGGAGCGCGACGCCAAGACAGCGGACGGGCGGACGATGGGCGAGATCGCCGATGCGGCCCGCCCGGCTGACGGTCGCGTGATCCACACCCTCGAAGATCCGTACTACCCCGAGGGCGGCCTGCGCGTGCTGCGCGGCAACCTCGCTCCTGACGGTGCGGTCGTGAAGCAGTCGGCCGTGCCCGCCGAGATGCGCGTGCACAGCGGTCCCGCTCGCGTCTTCGAGTGCGAAGAGGATGCTGTCACCGCGATCCTCGGCGGCAAGATCGTCGCCGGCGACGTGGTAGTGATCCGCAACGAGGGCCCCAAGGGCGGGCCGGGCATGCGCGAGATGCTCACGCCCACGAGCGCGATCAGCGGCATGGGCCTCTCCACCAGCTGCGCTCTCATCACCGACGGCCGCTTCTCCGGCGCCACCAAGGGCCCGGCGGTCGGCCACGTCGCCCCTGAAGCCGCCGCCGGCGGCCCCATCGGTCTTGTCGCCGAGGGCGACTCGATCACCGTCGACATCGACTCGGCGACTCTGACCCTGCACGTGTCCGACGACGAGCTCGCCGCCCGCCGGGCGACGAGGCAGCAGCCTGAGCCGCGGGTCAAGACCGGCGTCCTCGCCCGCTACGCCAAGCTCGTCACCTCAGCCGACAAGGGGGCGGTGCTGTCATGACCGACCGGATCACCGGCGCAGAAGCGCTCGTGCGCTGTCTGGAGGCCGAGGGTGTAGACACCGTCTTCGGCTACCCGGGCGGCGTCGCGTTGCCGATCTTCGACGCGCTCTATGACTCAGAGCAGATCACCACGATCCTGCCGCGCCACGAGCAGGGGGCCATGCACATGGGCGACGGTTACGCTCGTGCCACCGGCCGGGTCGCCCCGGTCGTCGTGACGAGCGGCCCCGGCGCGACCAACACCATCACAGGGCTCGCCAACGCGTACATGGACTCGATCCCGATGGTCGTCTTCACCGCCCAGGTCGCACAGGCGGTACTCGGTACCGACGCCTTCCAGGAGTCCGACATCACCGGCATCACCCTGCCGATCACCAAGCACAGCTACCTGCTCACGGATCCCGCGGACCTGCCCGAAGTCGTGAAAGAGGCGTTCCACATCGCCACGACCGGCCGTCCGGGGCCGGTGCTCATCGACCTGCCGGTCGACGTGAGCAAGGGTGAGCTCGACTTCGAGTACCCCACCACCGTGAACCTGCCGGGCTACAAGCCCACGTTCAAGGGCCACAGCAAGCAGATCAAGCAGGCCGTGTCGTTCATCACCAAGGCGCGCAAGCCGCTGCTCTACATCGGCGGCGGCATCCTGGCCTCCGGCGCCTCCAAGGAGGTCAAGGAGCTCGCGGAGCTCATGCAGATCCCGGTCATCACCACGATGATGGGCAAGGGCTCGTTCCCGGAAGACCATCACCTCTGGATCGGCATGCCGGGCATGCACGGAGCGAAGTACACCAACTACGCGATCACCGAGACGGACCTGCTCATCTCGGTGGGCGTGCGCTTCGACGACCGCGTGACCGGCAAGCTCTCGGCGTTCGCGAGCAAGGCCAAGATCATCCACGTCGACGTCGACCCGGCCGAGATCGGCAAGAACAAGGCGGTCGACGTGCCGATCGTGGGCGACGCCAAGAACGTCCTCGCGGGCGTCGTCGCCGAGTTGCGCAAGACCGGCGCCGAGCCGCGAACCGAGGCGTGGGTGCGAGTCGTCGACGAGTGGCGACAGCGCTTCCCGCTGCACTACGGTGCCGAGGCGGCGCCTGACCAGCTGTTCCCGCAGTACGTCGTCCAGCGGGTGAGCGAGCTCACGAAGGATCGCGAGACCGTCATCTGCACCGAAGTCGGCCAGAACCAGATGTGGTCGTGCCAGTACTACACGCTGCGGCACCCGCGCTCATGGGTGTCCTCGGGCGGCCTGGGCACGATGGGCTTCGGCTTCCCGGCGGCGATCGGCGCCCAGGTCGGCCGTCCCGGGGCGCTCGTCATCGACATCGCAGGCGACGGCTCGTTCCAGATGAACCTTCAGGAGTTGGCTACCGCGGAGATCAACAACCTGCCGGTCAAGGTCGTCATCCTCAACAACGGTTATCTCGGCATGGTCCGGCAGTGGCAGGAACTCTTCTACGGGCGCCGCTACGCCTCGAGCGTGCTGCCGCAGGACTGCCCGGACTTCGTCAAGCTTGCCGAGGCCTACGGTTGCCTCGGCGTCCGGGCGACGACGCCCGCCGAGGTCGACGCAGCGCTCACCGCGGCGTTCGAGCACGACGGCCCCGCGATCGTGGACTGCCGGGTCGTGGGCGAGGAGTGCGTGTTCCCGATGGTCGCTCCCGGAGGCAGCATCGACGAGATGCTCGGCGGGGTCCCGGGATGTCCGGTTTCCGAGATGCTCGACGACGAGCTGCTCGAGGAGGTGTGGGAGTAGATGAAGCACACACTGTCAGTCGTGGTCGAGAACAAGCCGGGCGTGCTCACGCGCGTGACGTCGCTGTTCGCCCGACGCGGGTTCAACATCGATTCGCTCGCTGTCGGCACGACCGAGGACCCGACGCTGTCACGCATCACGATCGTGTGCTCCGCGGCCGATACGCCCATCGAGCAGATCACCAAGCAGGTCTACAAGCTCATCAACGTGATCAAGGTGCACGACCTCGACCCGACCGACTCGGTCGAGCGTGAGCTCGTGCTCTTCAAGATCAACGCGGCGCCCGAGCGCAGGCACGAGATCATCGAGATCGCGAACGTGTTCCGCGCCAAGATCATCGACGTCGGCAGGAACTCGGTGACCATCGAGGCCACAGGCGCCACCGACAAGATCGATGCGATGGAGGACCTGTTCCGCGCGTACGGAATCAAAGAGATGGCACGCACCGGGAAGATCGCGCTCGCGCGCGGATCGCGCGAGAGCTGACGCATACAGACAGTAAGGGACCAGGCGGCTCCGAGGGGCCGGTGGCGAGAGGGAAGGCGAACGACAACATGGCGACTATCTACTACGAGAAGGACTGCAACCCGCAGCTCATCAAGGATCGCAAGGTCGCGATCATCGGTTACGGATCGCAGGGTCACGCGCACGCGCTCAACCTGCACGACTCGGGCGTGGACGTCCGCGTCGGTCTGCGCGCCAGCTCCGCGAGCTGGGAGAAGGCCAAGGAGGCCGGTCTCAAGGTCATGACCGTCCGTGAGGCCGCAGCCGAGGCCGACCTCATCATGATCCTGACTCCTGATGAGACCCAGGCGCACACCTACTACAGCGAGATTCACGAGTCGATGGGTGAGGGCAAGGCGCTTGCCTTCGCGCACGGTTTCAACATCCACTTCCAGCTCATCGAGCCGCCGGCGGGCGTCGACGTCATCATGATCGCCCCCAAGGGCCCGGGCCACATGGTCCGCCGCGTCTACACCGAGGGCTCGGGCGTTCCGTGCCTCATCGCCGTCGACGCCGACGCAAGCGGTCAGGCCCGCGACCTGGCCCTGAGCTACGCATGGGGCATCGGCGGCTCGCGCTCGGGCATCATCGAGACCGACTTCCGCGAGGAGACCGAGACCGACCTCTTCGGCGAGCAGGCGGTGCTGTGCGGTGGCGCGACCGAGCTCGTGAAGGCGGGCTTCGAGACGCTCGTCGAGGCCGGCTACCAGCCCGAGATCGCGTACTTCGAGTGCCTGCACGAACTCAAGCTCATCGTCGACCTCATGTACGAGGGCGGCATGGCCAAGATGTTCGACTCAATCTCCAACACCGCCGAGTACGGCGCCTATGTCACCGGCCCGCGCATCATCACCGACGAGACCCGCGAGACCATGGCCGAGGTCCTCTGGGAGATCCAGAACGGCACCTTCGCGCGCAACTGGATCCTGGAGAACAAGGCCGCACAGGCCGGCTTCAAGGCCACGCGCCGCATCAACGCCGAGCACTACGTCGAGGAGGTCGGCGGCGAGCTCCGCTCGATGTTCTCGTGGATCCGCAAGGACGCGTAGAGAACCCGTACGGACACCTTCCAGCTCAAGGGAGCGCTCTGATGCAGAAGAAGTACCTCATGACTCCGGGACCGACCCCGGTACCCGCCGAGGTCATGCTCACCATGGCGGCGCCGATGATCCACCACCGCACGCCGGACTTCTCGGCGGCGTTCAAGGCGGCCATCGACAACCTCAAGTACGTCTTTCAGACCGAGGGCGACGCGCTGCTGTTCGCCTGTTCGGGTACCGGCGTGATGGAGTCGGCGATCGCGAACTGCTTCTCTGCGGGCGACACGGTCATCGTCACGCGCAACGGCAAGTTCGGCGACCGCCAGAAGAACATCTGCGAGGCCTACGGCGTCAACGTCATCGATCTGGCCTACGGTTGGGAAGAGGTCGTGCGCCCCGCCGACGTCGCAAAGGCCCTGTCCGAGAACCCCGGAGTGCGCGGCGTCATCGTCACGCAGTCCGAGACCTCGACCGGCGTGTTGAACGACGTGAAGGCGATCGGCGAGATCGTGAAGGCCTACGACGAGTGCATCCTCATCGTCGACTCGATCACCGGCATCGGTGCCGTCGAGTGCAAGACCGACGAGTGGGGGCTCGACGTCGTCATGACCGGCTCGCAGAAGGGGCTCATGCTCCCGCCTGGTCTGGCCGCATGCACCGTGAGCGCGAAGGCCTGGAAGGCCTACGAGCGTTCTACTCTGCCGAAGTTCTACTTCGACTGGATGAAGTACAAGAAGAACGTCGAGAAGGACACCACGCCGTTCACGCCGGCAGTCTCGCTGGTGCTCGGCCTCAACGTGGCTCTCAACATGATCCGCGAAGAGGGAATCGAGAACACGATCGCGCGCCACACCAAGCTCGCCGAGGCAACTCGACAGGGCTGTGAGGCGCTCGGTCTCAGGCTCTTTGCGCCGCCCGAGGGCCGCGGCTCGGCCGTGACCCCGGTGTGGGTACCCGAGGGCATCGACGGCAAGGCGATCGTCAAAATCCTCAAGGACAAGTACGGCGTGACCATCGCGGGCGGCCAGGACGACTACACCGGTCGCATCTTCCGCATCGGTCACCTGGGCTACTTCGGTCCGTTCGACATCATCACCACGCTGGCGGCGCTCGAGATGACGCTCACCGAACTCGGCTACGAGTTCGAGCGCGGCGCCGGTATCAAGGCCGCCGAGTCCGTGTTCATGGAAGGGTAGGGGACGATGAAGGTTCTGGTAGCTGAAAGCATCGCGGCGAGCGGCATCGAGAAGCTGCGCGAGCAGTTCGACGTCGACGTCAAGACCGACCTGACTCCCGAGCAGCTGGTTGCCGAGATCGGCGTGTACGACGCGCTGATCGTTCGCTCCGCGACGCGCGCCACTCGCGAGGTCATCGAGGCCGGGCACAACCTCAAGGTCATCGGTCGCGCGGGCGTGGGCGTCGACAACGTCGACGTGGACGCCGCCACCGAGCGCGGCATCATCGTGTGCAACGCGCCGACCTCCAACATCGTCTCAGCCGCCGAGCACACCATGGCGCTCATGCTGTCGATGTCGCGCAACATCCCGCAGGCGAGCGCGTCCATGCACCAGTGCAAGTGGGAGCGCTCGAAGTTCACCGGCGCTGAGCTCTACGAGAAGACGCTCGCGGTCTTCGGCCTCGGCCGTATCGGCGGGCTCGTGTGCGAGCGTGCACGCGGCTTCGGTATGCGCATCATCGGATACGACCCCTACACGACGCCCGAGCGCGCCCAGGCGATGGGCGTGGAGCTCGTCGAGTCCGTGGACGACATCCTGGCCCAGGCCGACTTCATCACGGTCCACCTGCCCAAAAGCAAGGAGACCATCGGCATGTTCGGCGCCGAGCAGTTCGCGAAGATGAAGGACGGCGTGCGCATCATCAACACCGCCCGCGGCGGAATCTACCAGGTTGAGGCACTCGCCGACGCCATCCGCTCCGGCAAGGTGGCCGGCGCCGCGATCGACGTGTTCGAGATCGAGCCGTGTACCGACTCGCCGCTTGCGGAGTTCGACAACGTCATCCTCACGCCGCACCTCGGCGCGTCCACGAGCGAGGCTCAGGATCGCGCGGGCGAGCAGATCGCCGACTTCGTCGCTGATGGCCTCCTCGGCAAGATGGTGCCGACCGCCGTCAACATCGCGCCGGTCTCGCCCGACGTGCTGGAGAAGGTCGGCCCGTACCTGCCGATCGCCGAGGGTCTCGGCGCGATGGTCGCCCAGATGGCTCACGGCGTCGACAAGATCGAGGTCCACTTCAAGGGCCACATCGCCGACACCGACACCCGCATTCTGCGCACCGCGGTGCTCAAGGGCATGCTCTCGCGCGTCTCGGCGGAGTCCGTGAACTTCGTCAACGCCGAGTACTACGCCGAGCAGCGCGGCATCGAGATCACCGAGCGCCGCAGCTCCGAGGCTCTCGACTACGTGAACCTCATCCTGGTCACCGCCGATACGCCTGACGGGCAGATCGAGATCGGCGGCACGGTCATCGGTAAGAAGAACGAGCCGCGCCTGGTGTCTCTGTACGGGTTCGACCTCGACATGCTTCCGACCAAGTACATGTCGTTCTTCCGCTACGACGATCGCCCGGGCATGATCGGCAAGGTGGGCACGATGCTCGGCGCCCACAAGATCAACATCGGGTCGATGCAGGTCGGGCGTACCAAGAAGGCCGGCGAGGCCCTCATGGGCATCAACGTCGACATCCCCGTGCCGGCCGACGTCCTCGACCTCATCAAGGCCGAGGCGGGCATTTCCACCGCGTGGAGCGTGGAGCTGTAAGCGTGCGCAACGCATCGAATCGGGCATACCTCCGCATGGAGCGACTTAGGTAGCCGGCGACCCCGCGTGGGGTCGTCGGCCGCCCAATCCCGTTCCGGTTCCCTGGAGGTGAGTCACGTGACTACAGATCGCGTCTACATATTCGACACCACTCTTCGCGACGGCGAGCAGTCGCCGGGCGCGTCGATGAACACCGACGAGAAACTCGAGATCGCGCGTCAGCTGGTCCGACTCGGCGTCGACGTGATCGAGGCGGGCTTTCCCGTCTCGAGCCCCGGCGACTTCGAGAGCGTCCGCAGGATCGGTGCCGAGGTGGGGGACGCCGCGGTGGTCTGCGGCCTGACCCGCGCGGTACCCAAAGACATCGAGGTGGCGGCCGACGCGCTCAAGACCGCATCACGCCCGCGCATCCACACCGGCATCGGCGTCTCGGAAAGCCACCTGCGCGACAAGCTGCGCATCAGCGGCGAAGAGGCGATGGCGCGGGCCGTCAAAGCGGTCACGTACGCGCGCACGTTCGTCGAGGACGTCGAGTTCTACGCCGAGGATGCGGGACGCGCCAACCCGGAGTTCCTCTACCGGATGGTCGAGGCCGTGGTCGCCGCCGGCGCCACGGTGGTCAACATCCCGGATACCACCGGGTACTCCTACCCTGAGGTCTTCGGCGAGCTCATCGCCGGACTTGTGAACAACGTTGCAGGTATCGAGAACGCGATCATCTCCGTTCACTGCCACAACGACCTGGGCATGGCGACGGCGAACTCACTGGCGGGCGTTCGTAACGGAGCGCGGCAGATCGAGTGCACCATCAACGGGCTCGGCGAGCGCGCCGGCAACACGGCGATGGAAGAGGTCGTCATGGCGCTCAAGCAGCGCCCGGACGTGTTTGGCGTCGACACGAGGATCAACACCAGGGAGATCACGCGCGCTTCGCGGCTGGTCTCGTCGATCACGGGCATCCTCGTGCAGCCGAACAAGGCGATCGTGGGAGCCAACGCGTTCGCGCACTCCAGCGGCATCCACCAGGACGGCGTGCTCAAGGAGCGCAGCACCTACGAGATCATCGACCCCGCGGACGTCGGGGCGGGCGGCTCGAGCATCGTGCTCACGGCCCGCAGCGGTCGTCACGCGCTGAGGCACCGCCTCGAGGAGCTCGGCTTCGCGCTCCCGGACCAGGAGTTCGAGCGCGTTCACGAGCAGTTCCTTGCGCTCGCCGACAAGAAGAAGGAAGTCTACGACGAGGACCTCGAGGCACTCGTCGGAGAGAGCGAACGCACGCTTCACGAGGTCTATCATCTCGAGAAGGTTCAGGTCACGAGCGGTGAGCCCGGCATCCCGACCGCCACGGTCGAGCTCGTCGACGCCGACGGCAACCACCTCATCGACTCGAGTCACGGCACCGGTCCCGTGGACGCGGTGTACAAGGCCATCAACCGCATGATCGACGTTGAGAACGACCTCACGGAGTTCCGAGTCGAAGCGGTCACCCGCGGCATCGACGCTCTCGGCGAGGTGACCATTCGCGTGACCAACGCCGACGGCGAGGTATTCACCGGCCGAGGCGCCCACTCCGATATCATCGTGGCGTCGGCCAAGGCCTACACAAACGCACTCAACCGCTTGCTCGTCGCGAACAAGCGCATCGTGGAAGACGAACTCTAGGCGACGGAAGTCGTCACTGACAGAAGGAGCACGTGCCCATGCCCCGCCCCATGACCATCACCGAGAAGATCCTCGCGGCGCACGCCGGACTCGAGGAGGTCGAGCCCGGTCAGTTGATCAACTGCAAGCTCGACATCGTGCTCTCCAACGACGTCACGGCGCCCATCGCCATCAAGGAGTTCAAGAAGATCGGCGTCGACAAGGTATGGGACCCCACGCGCATCGCGCTCGTGCCCGACCACTACACGCCCAACAAGGACATCAAGAGCGCCGAGCAGGCCAAGATGGTGCGCGACTTCGCTCGCGAGCAGGGCATCACGCACTACTACGAGATCGGCTGCATGGGCGTGGAGCATGCGCTCCTGCCCGAGCAGGGCGTTGTCGTCCCGGGCGACGTGATCATCGGCTCGGACTCCCACACCTGCACCTATGGCGCGTTGGGCGCGTTCGCCACCGGCGTCGGCTCGACCGACGCCGCCGTGGGCTATGCGACGGGTGAGGCGTGGTTCAAGGTCCCGCAGTCCATCAAGTTCGAGATCGACGGCGAGCTCAGCCCGTGGGTCAGTGGCAAGGACGTCATCTTGCACATCATCGGCATGATCGGTGTCGATGGCGCGCTCTACCAGTCGATGGAGTTCACCGGCTCGACCATCTCGGCGATGGGCATCGACGATCGCATGACGATCTGCAACATGGCCATCGAGGCGGGCGGCAAGAGCGGAATCATCGCCGTCGACGACATCACCCGCGAGTACGTCACCGGCCGCGCCGAGCGTGAATGGGTCGAGTATCACAGCGACCCCGACGCCGAGTACGCACAGGTCTACAAGATCGATGCGTCCGAGATCGTCCCCACCGTCGCCTTCCCGCACCTGCCGAGCAACACGCGTCCGGTGTCCGAGAGCCGTGACATCTGGGTCGACCAGGTCGTCATCGGCAGCTGCACCAACGGCCGCCTCGAGGACCTGCGCATCGCCGCGGGGATTCTCAAGGGCCGCAAGGCGCACCCCAACGTGCGCCTGATCATCATCCCGGCGACCCAGCAGATCTATCGCGACGCCATGCACGAGGGGCTCTTCGACATCTTCTTGGACGCGAACGCCGCCGTCTCGACCCCGACGTGCGGTCCGTGCCTCGGTGGTCACATGGGCATCTTGGCGGCGGGCGAGCGTGCGCTCGCCACAACCAACCGCAACTTCGTCGGCCGCATGGGCGATCCCACGAGCGAGGTCTACCTCGCGTCCCCGGCGGTCGCCGCAGCGACCGCTGTGGCGGGGCACATCGCGCTGCCGGAGGACCTCGGGTAGCGCAGCCCGCAATACTCGTGCGTTCACTGCCGCGGCGACAGGCGGAGGCGGTACTTCGCGCCGCCGTTTCCGCAGGTTCTGTGGATTCGCTGGCGTTGCCCGTTAACCTTACGATATCTTGGCGTGACGATTGCTCGGATACGAGCGATTCCGATACCGGTGGTTCACCCACGTGGAGGTAAGATGTCCGATCTGGAAACACCGACGAGCCCGTCGACGGGGGAGCCCGAAGCACAGGCTCCGGCCGAGAAGGCAAGCCCTCGGCTACTTGACGACAAGGTCGTCCGCAGGCTGATCTTCGCATGCCTCGCGATCGTCGCCCTCTGGCTTGCGACGGTAGTGTCAGCGCTGGTTCTCGGCCTCCTGTCTCCTGAGGCGCCCCGAACCTACGCTGAGAAGGAGCTCTATCTGCTGGCGGACGCCACCAAGGCGGCGCCCAAGGACGGCAGGTTGTGGGCTCGCTACGCCAGCATTTTGGTCGAGACGAAGCAGTATGCTCAGGCTGAGGTTCAGATTGAGGCCGGGCTTCGCAACGCGAACGCCGACCGCGCTCTCATTCTTCTCGCCGACGCTCGGCTTTCGGCCGCGCGTGACGATGACGCGGAGGCGCTTAAGAAGGCGGACCTGACGCTCAAGGAAGCCGACAAGGAGATCAAGGCCAAGCTCGCGGACTACAAGAAGCGAGTACCTGACCTTAACGATCCCCAGGTTGAGTCGCCTGCGCTCGAGGGTGCCTACCTGCTGAAGGCGAATATCTACGCCGAGCAGAAGAAGTGGCAGGACGCGGTAGACGCCTACACCAAGTACCTGGAGAAGAAGCCCAACGCGGCCGATGTCATCGCATCGCGTGGCGAGGCGTATCTGGCCCTGGGTGATGAGAAGAAGGCGGAAGAGGATTTCCGTGCCGCCCTCAAATTCGTTCCCGATATGAAGTCCGCACTTGAGGGACTGAAGACGATGGGAGTCAGTGAGTAGATGACCGACACTACCGACACAGCAGCCCTCGCGGATTCGGCGGCGCAGCCGAAGGCCGAATCCAAAGAAGTCAAGAACTCGCGGGCGCGTCGCGTCCTGATCGTGGTCCTGATCATCCTGGTGCTCCTGCTCATGGGCGTTTCCGCATTCGTGATCTCGCTGCTTCGCCCCGTGGGTGGGGCCCCGAGCGATTCCGGGGGCGGGATGGTATGGGTCCGCTCCATCTATGGCTACGGGAAGATCGCGGACAACCAGCTCCAACAGCCGTATGGCGTCGGCATCGGCCCCGATGGCGTTATCTGGGTTCCCGAGGGAATCAAGGCGCGCGTCATGGGCTTCAACCCCGATGGAACCTTCAGCGCGCTGTTGCACCACGGTCCTGCGGGAATGTCGCCCAATGCTTACGGCTCGCCGACCGCGGTGGCCGTTGCCGAGGACGGCCGGATCTACATCGCTGACAAGAAGAAGAACGCCGTGATCATCAGCGACGCCGACAACAACCTCTCTGAGCAGATCAATGTGGAGAAGCCGATCGCGGTTGCCGTCTCAGATGACCGCATCGTCGTCGGTGCCGACGCGGGCTTTGTGATCCTTGACGCGGATGGCAACCTCATCAAGCTGATCGGGTCGAAGGGCAAGGACGACGACCAGTTCGACGTCGTGTACGGCGTGGCGATCGCGCCCGACGGCACCATCTACGTGACGGACCGTCACAACAACCGGGTGAGCGCCTACACCACTGACGGTGACAGGAAGTGGATCAGGGAGATGGGTAAGCCGTCCAACCAGGCGAATCTCGGCGGCAACATGGCGGCCGAGCAGGCTGGCGGGGCCGGCACGATGATTCTGCCGTCGGGCATCACCGTGGATGGCAACAACCGTCCGGTCGTCGCAGATCCGTTCGATTTCGAGCTCACCGTTCTCGATCCCGAGGATGGCAAGATCATCGCCGAGTACGGTACCTACGGCACCACGGACGGCGAGTTCGTGTACCCCTCCGGAATCGCCTACGATCCCGCGCGTGACTGGTTTGCGGTCGCAGACACCTACAACGATCGCATCCAGATCGTGCGCCTGCCGGACTCCGGCGGCACTCCGGTCACCTTCCTGCGAAGCACGCTCGCCGGTCCGCTGAGAGCGCTCCTCTTCCCTCTGATCCTGCTCCTCGCGCTTATCGTCGCATGGGTGGTTTCGCGCTGGATGAAGCGGCGTAAGCAGCGCCGTGCTGAGGCTGCCGCCGCAGCAACAGCGCCGATTGACGTTGCGGTGGAGGAGACCCCCTGACCGTTCACCGAAACTCGGGCGAAAACAGGCCCTCAAGACGGCATTAAGTATTGATAAGTGTTCCGCATCCTGATACTGTTTGAGTCGCAAGACCCTGGCCCCCGGTCAGGGACCCCATCTCGGAAAGGAGGTGTTGTTAAAGAGATGAATACGAACACTGCATATAACAAGGAGAAATTCATGAAGAAGATGCTGTTCATCGCGGTTGTCGCCGCGATCGCTCTCATGGCCATCGCCGCTCCGGCGTTCGCCGACAAGGGCTCGTTCGTCACCAACGCCGGTTCGACCGCTGGCTCCTACATCGCGTGGAGCACCGCACTGAACGGCACGGATACCTCGCCGCACGGCAACTACACCACGACCACCGTTAAGTGTGCTGTTTGCCACGCGGTCCACCAGGCCTCGAGCACTGGTGAGATCCTCCTCAAGACCTCGGTCAGCGACTCGTGCAACTACTGCCACGTGAGCGCGACCAGCGTGTACTCGCAGGTCTATGGCGAGAACCCCGCCTACCTGACGCTCGACTCGAACGCCCACCACACCTCGACCTGTGGCAACTGCCACTCGGTCCACGGTGCTGGCACGTTCACCGGCGTCGGCGCTGCTTCGCTGATCCTGAAGCTCCCGAACACCGCTGGCACCTTCACCGGCACGATCGCCCAGGGCGACACTGCCGCTACCGCGAGCTACGATGACGCCGTTGCGCTGACTTGTGCCCGTGGCGGTTGCCACAACTCGTACTACGTTGCCACCAGCTCGACTGGTGTCAACATCGCCGGCCTGCCGGCTGGTGGCGCTGGCTATGCCACCAACAAGACTCACCCGATGCGCGCCAACACCGCGTCGTGGAACGGTGCCGGCTCCGGTGCCACCAAGACCGGTCTGCCGATCGCGTTCAAGTCGTCCGCCACGTGCAAGAGCTGCCACGACGCTGAAGAGCGCTGGGCTGTTGACGGCGACGGCTACTCGTTCCCGCACTACACCCCCGAGGCTCCTCGCTTCCTCATGGTTGCCGCCGACGCTGGCGCAGCCCTGACCACGCCTGGCGCTTCCGCTCAGTCCTCGGAGAACACCACCCAGTCGACCACGGTCGCTGTTGGTGCCGAGCCTGCAGTGCCGCTGACCTACGGCAACGCTGTGAGCAAGACGCTGTCTGATGGCGTCTGCCTCAAGTGCCACCGTGACGGCACCGGTTCCGGTGTTGGTCAGTCCTACTAGTTCACTCTTCGTGAGCTAGCCGTAAGACGGTCTTCGGGCCGGTCCCTCAGGGGACCGGCCCGATTCCTTTTTTCCGCTGGTCGTGAAGCAGAAATGCTCTATCATCTTCATGTTCACTCATCGAGCCACTTGGCACGAATATGGCATTGATGCAATGCAGCGTTAACCCGACCCCGAGAGGCCCCGTGCAGAGCAAGAGACCAGCCCTGATCGCGTTCGTTGTGGTCGCGACGTTCCTCGTCGTCGCTGTCGCCTTCGCGTCGGTATACGCAACCGCGTACGTGGCCCAACCCGGCTGTGAGTCCTGCCACTCGTCGGAGTCCTTTGTCGCGGCTACCAAAGGTTCAGCTCACGCCTCAATCGAGTGTGTGGCGTGCCATGGCCAGTCCGGCGTCGCCGCCCGTTCGCGATTCGCCGGGCAACAGGTGTTCGCGATGTGGCTTCGCGTGACAGAGACGTCCGGGCGCTTCTCATCGGCGGTTCCTCGTGAGGCATGCCTGAGCTGTCACGAGCAGGTCATGAGTGCGCCCACTGACACAGCGGGGCTGCGGATCAACCACAAGAGCTGCGCGGCGGTGGGCCAGTGCACGGAGTGTCATTCGGGGACCGCGCACGGCTCGGAGGTTGCTTGGGCGCGAGAGCCCGAGATGCAGGCGTGCATCGCCTGTCACGAAGACAACAACGGGCCTGTCGAATGCGACACGTGCCACAACGGCAAGCTCACCAAAGACAGACTCTCCCAAGGCGCCTGGCGCGTCACGCATGGGAAGAACTGGGAGCAGGCGCACGGCATGGGAGACACGCGTACGTGCGTGAGTTGCCACCCGGATGATTACTGCAGCCGCTGTCACGGCGCTGGGGTGCCGCACGACGTGCAGTTCCTTGCGCAGCACGGCGCGGTCTCGTTGCAGGCTGATGCCGACTGCGAATCCTGCCACCCCAAGAAGTTCTGCAGCGACTGTCATCAGGTTGAGGTTCCGCATCCGCGCGACTTCATCGACGAGCACCCCCAGAAGACCAAGGGCTATCAGGATCCTGCGTGCCTGCGATGCCATGCTATCCGGGACTGTCTGGACTGCCACGAGTACCATGCACATCCCGGCGGCACCGGCCCCATGAACAACAGCACCATCGAACAGGGCGTGGAGGTGACGCCCTGATGGAGGCACTCCTCAACTACGACTGGGCTGCACTGCCCAACGTGCTTCGCGAGATCATCCAGGAGCCCGCGACCAACCTGACCGCTGCCATCCTGCTGCTGGTGGTCGCCAGCCTGCTGCTGCTGATCGTCATGGTCGCCGCCATCTTGCTGCTCACGGGCTCCGGCGAAGAGTCGGAGGAGGGCGGGGAGGCCGCTGAGAGCATTCCAGTGCCCCAGGAGACAGCAAAGGAGCCGGAACCGCGCAATCCCCGCGGCTGGGTCTACTCGGTCGCCTTTTGGGTGTTTGCGCTCATGGCCGTCTACGTGGCGGTCGGAGTCGCGTCCTCCACTAACGAGCTGTGCAGCAGTTGTCACGTGCGCACCGCGCACGTCCAGGCTGACAAGAAAGATCCCCACAAGAAGGCCGACTGCGTGTCGTGTCATGAGACCGGCACCTACATCGGCAGGATCTTCACGGACGTCCCCGGTCGGGCGGTGCACATCGTCGCCGGGCTTCAGGGTGACACCAAGGGCCTGTCAGGCGTGGTCTCTTCGCAGGGGTGCGCGTCGTGTCACCGGCAGCAGATCACCGGTACGGCGACCGTCACGGATCGCTCACTCAAAGTCTCCCACAAGGAGCCGCTTGAGGCTGGCGCCGAGTGCATTGACTGCCATCGTCTTGATGGTGGCGTGGTCTCCGACCACGTGGCCGGGATGGCGCCGTGCACGAGGTGTCATGACGGCGAGATCGCGTCGATCGAGTGCAGCGTGTGCCACATCGGCGATCCGGCGGGCGCGGTCAGAGCCGACCGCGCGAAGCCAAAGAACGGCGGCACCCGCCTCGTCTCGAATCCCAAGTGCGATGGGTGTCACTCGGACCAGAGCGAGTGCGACTCCTGCCACGGACTTCGTTTGCCTCACTCAGACCAGTTCAAGGCGACCGGTCACGCGCGAGAGGCGACCGTCGATCTGTGGTCAAACGGGGGCAAGCGTTGCGGCAAGTGTCACTACCAGGACCACAATGACTGCGGGGAGTGTCACGAGCCGTTCCTCGCGCACTCGACTATCTGGATTCAGGGGCATGGTGTGAACCGGAGTTTCGCGTCGTCGTGCGCGTGTCACGAGAAGCTGAGGTACGACAAGGAGCAGCCGTGGTGCACGGTCTGCCATGACACGCGGCCGCCGGGCGCCCTTCCGTAAGGCGCTCTCTCGGCGGGTGGATGAAGGGGATGCGTTGATGGGGAGCCCGCTCGCGAATCAGGAGCGCGCGACGAGCGTTGCCGGATGGATTCTGGTGGCGCTGGTCGCAATCGTTCCGTTGGCCATGACTAACCTGGCAAGCCTCGGAGGGGGCTTGCTCACCTACGACGTGTTCCAGACGCCCAAGCTTGCGGTGCTGTGCGCAGGCACCGCGCTGGTCCTCGCGGCCCTTGCGTGGTCTCGCCCTGCGAAGGCGAGAGTGCTCCCGAAGTCTCTCGCGTGGCCGTTGCTCGCATTCGCGTTGCTGGCCGTCGTGTCGACCATCTTCGGGCTCCACGTTCCCACGGCGCTGTTCGGCAGTGAAGAGTATCGCAGCGGGCTCGTGTCATGGGCAGCGTGGCTGCTCCTGTTCCTGGCTACGATTCAGCTGGTGCGGTCGACGGGTATGGTCCGCCGTCTGCTCATGGCCGTTACGATTCCCGGCGTGATTGTGGCGATCTACGGCCTGATGCAGTCGGCGGGACTCGATGCTGCGGCATGGTCCGCGGTGCCGGAGTGGATGCTGGAGCGAGGGCTGGGGACGATCGGCAACCCCGACATGCTGGGCGGATATCTGCTGTTTCCGCTGCTCGCAGGGGGAGGACTGGCGCTGAGCGACACGAAGATCGAGCGCCGGTGGGTGTGGTGGGTCTGCACCGGGGTGGTACTCGCCGCACTCACGGTCAGTGCCGTCAGAGGCGCCTGGATCGCCGCGGTCGTCGGATTGGCGCTCCTGGCCTATTCGGCGCGGTTGGCGGGGAAGGTCCCGCGAGGGAGCGCCCGCATCGTGTGGATCGCCGCTGCGGTGGTGGTCGCCCTTGCGTTCGCGTGGAGCGTGAGCGCGACTGGCGGTGCCACCCTCCGACGGGTCGGGGTAGCCGGCCTGGACGCGTTCGTGGCGGCGTCCAACTCGCGGCTTCTGATCTGGCAAGACACCGCGGCGATGATCGCGCAGCGTCCGATTCTCGGAACGGGTCCGGACACCTACCTTCTAGGTTGGTGGCCGGTCAGGAGCGTGGAGGACGTTGCGTCCTCAGGGTTCGCCGCCTACACCCAGGACGCGCACAACTACCCGCTCACCCTCGCTGCCACCTTGGGCATCCCTGCGGCGATTCTGCTCGTGGGCTGGTTTGGCTACGTAGCGTGGCGCGGATGGCGCTGGTTCGCGAAGAGCGCGACCACATCCGCCGAGGGCCTGCCGTCGGCGGCGTTCCTGGCTGCCGTCGTTGCCTATCTCGCGTTCCTGATGCTGGGTGTCACCAGTGTGGCAAGCTCCACACTGCTGTGGGTCGGTCTGGGCGTCGTGTGCGCTCCGCTGTGTCGCACGGTTGAGCTGTCAAAGGTGCTGCGCGCTTCATTGATGGGCATCGCCGTCATCTCGGCCGTCGGGCTGCTGGTCTTTGCGGGTAGAGTGTGGGCCGCCGATGCTGCGCTGCTTCGTTCGTACGCGGCGCAGGGACCCTCCGAGGCTCTGTCGCATGCTGAGACAGCAGTCTCGCTTGCGCCGTGGCAGACGCGCTATCGGGCTCGGCTCGCCGAGTCCCGGGCCGAAGTCGCCTTGGCGATGGCGTCGGCCGGCGACCTTTCCGGAATCGAGGCTGCGCGCGCATCGTATCGGGAATACCTGGATTTCGTCCCTCGGTCATATGAGGCGCAGACGGCGTTTGCCGCGTTCCTGAACAAGGCGGCGCTGGTCGGAGGGCCGTCGTATCTGCCTGAAGCGGCCGATCTGGCGATTGCGGCCTACACGACGTCGCCGACCGGCTTGGCTGCCCGCGTCGAGGCCGCGCTTGCGCTCTCAAACGCGGGTCGTACCGCCGAGGCGATAACCGCGCTCGAAGACTGGTGGGACATCGATCCCACCCAGGTGTACCCGGGCGTTCTCTACGGCGAGTTGCTGTTGGAAGTGGGGCGTACGCAGGACGCATCCGTTGTGTCCGGCCTGCTGGTGGAGCGGTTCACCGACCGCGATCAGGGAGTCGCGAACCTTCGCTCCCTGGTTGAGAGCGCGACCGCGCAGTGACGCACGCCGAGCCCGAGTCGTCGGTTCGCGCAGTAGAAGGGTGCAGTGGTGGCTAAGAAGAAGGCGCAGGCAGCAAAGGTCAGGGTCGAGATGGAGCAGCATCGCCCATACGCGATTGCTCTTGTCTCGATAGCCGCCGCGGCGTTGTTCGTCGGCTTCGTGCCGTTCGGCGCGAGCCAAGCCACCGACTGGCCCGTCATCGCGCTGGCAGCCGCTGTTGCGACGGGTCTGGTGTTCCTGCCGCGCGAAGACGTACTGGGCGCCTATGTACGCTGGCCGCTCATGTGGGCGTGGACCGGATGGCTTGCGTGGGCCGTGATCGGTACCGTAACCGCGCCGTCGCTGGCGCGCGGGCTCTTCGGTGTCTACGGCAGTCACATCGGTTGGGTGACGCTGGCCGCGGTTGGTTTCGTGGTGATCTCGGGTGTGGAGATGGGTGCACAGGGTCGGAAGCTGCTGGGCACGGCGGCCCTGGCCATCGTCATCGTCGAAGTCCTTGCGGCGGTCTACGAGCTCTCTGCCCGCGTTCACGTGTCGGGCTCCACTTCGAACTCCACCATCCTGGGGCAGGTGCTGGTCCTGCTGCTCCCGATTGCTCTGATGTCCCTGCGTGATCGCCCGCTGCTGTGGCGCGCGACGCTCGTGGCGGCCGTGTTCGTTGCCCTGCTCGGTGGATACGCACTTGCAGCGACGGCCTTCTTGCTCCTGTGGCTCACCTTCGAGGGGGCACGTGCGCTGTTGCGCGCGGGCTGGTCGAAGCTGACCACCGTGGCCCTCGGCGTAGGACTGTGGGTCGTAGCGTTTGCCGGGTTGCTGCTCAGCCCGCTGAGGACGGCTGCTACCGAGTTCGTGACCGAACGTTACACGCTCGCCTACGACGGCTGGCTCGGATTCCTGATGCGACCCGTTCAGGGGTGGGGACCGGACGGCTACGTTTCAGGGGCGTGGCAGGTCGTCACGGGCGATCACATATGGGGGCCGTACGCGCTCGCAGGCGTGAGCGCTGACCCGCACAACGCGCTCGTCTGGATCCTGGTCTCGACCGGAGTCGTGGGACTGGCCCTCGCCGGCTGGGTTGCGTTCGAGGTCGTGCGCAACTGGGTGCATCAGGCCAAGGCGGGTTCCTTTGGTGACGTCGAGCCCTTCGTCCAGGGAATCGTGCTCTATGGCGCTCTGTGCCTCATCGCCCCCGCCGCGCTCCAGTCCCTGCCGATTGCGGCACTGGTGCTCGGCGCATCATTGCGGGTGCCGAAACCGCATGGGGAAGCGTCGGCTGTCGGCAGCTCCAGGGGCGCTCGGGTTGCCGTCACGGTGTTCGCGAGTCTTGTCGCTCTGGTCCTGGGCATGTCCGGTCTCACCCGGTTCGTGCTCGCGCGGGTGGACGAGCCGACCTTCGCCGACGCTCGCACGACCACGGCGCTTGCGGACGCATGGGGTTTTGACCCGTTCCTGTACTGGCGCTCGTCGCTGGACTGGGGCTTTGCGGTGCAGGAGGACCCCACGCTCGCGGCGGATCAACCGGACCTCGTCGCAGCGAAGAGGGCGGTCGAACTCGATCCTTCGAACCCTGCGTACGCGATGGAGTACGCGCTCACGCTGGCGGGCTATCAGGCTGAGCCGCAGGCGGTGGAAGAAGCCTTCACGCGGGCTGCCGAACTGATACCGGGCTCGCCCAACGCGTGGGCCGCTCTGGCTCAGTACCGCCTGGCAAAGGGTGACCAGGAAGGTGCTCGCGAGATGCTCGACAGGGCCGCCGAGCTTGGCGAGACCATCGCAACCATCGACATCGAGGCCACGTACTGGCGTGAAGCAGGGAACGCCGAGAAGGCCGCCGAGTACGAGGCGAAGGCGCAGGCGATTCGGGACTCGGGGACCTTCTAGCCGGCTGCCATTCGGGAGGCGCGCTCCGCGAAGCCGGGCTCGAGCCGATCCACTGCACCCGCCAACGCCGCCTCGTCGAGGACGATCGCTGCATCCACGAGTGCGTCGATGGCTTCATCGAAGTCGGGCTCGAGGACGTGAACGCGGTCGACTCGGAGGATGCGGTCGCACTGGGTGGGGAGGAGCGACTCGGTCTCTGTGATGAGGCGCTCGTGCAGCTTCTCGCCGGGTCTCAGCCCCGTGAAACGCACCTCGGCGGGCACGCCGGACAGCGCGATCATCTTGCGAGCGAGGTCCACGATTCGCACCGGTTCGCCCATCTCGAGCACGAAGATGTCGCCAGGTGCACCGATCGCCTGCGCCTGGAGAACCAGCCGTGCCGCCTCCGGAATCGTCATGAAGTAGCGCGTGACCTCCGGATCGGTGACGGTCACCGGTCCGCCGTGGCGCAGTTGCTCCTCGAAGATCGGCACCACGGAGCCGCGGCTTCCGAGGACGTTGCCGAAGCGGACCGCGACCGCGTGCAGTGCGTTGTCGCGCGTCTCGGCCAGCATGATGCGCTCGGCGAGTGACTTGGTCAGGCCCATCATATTGGCGGGCGCGACCGCCTTGTCCGTCGATATGAGGACGAAGCGGGCGACGCCGTGTCTCTCACATGCCTCCATGAGTTGCAGAGTTCCCATCACGTTGGTCTTGACCGCCTCGGCGGGGGCAACCTCGATGAGTGGCACGTGCTTATAGGCCGCGGCGTGGAGAACCAACTCCGGTCGGTAGCGTTCGAAGGCCGCGTCCAAGGTTCGCGGGTCTCTGATGTCGCACAGGCACATGACCGGGACGTCCGGGTCGATCTGTGACAGCTCGAGCCACAGTTCGTAGAGCCGGCTCTCGTCGATCTCGATCAGTATGAGGCGCGCGGGTGCAAGCTGCATGACCTGGCGGCACAGTTCCGAGCCGATCGAGCCCGCCGCTCCGGTGACGGCAACCGACTTGCCGGTGATCGTTTCGCGCACCTGCTCGATGTCGATTGCAGCCGGATCTCTTCCGAGCAGGTCCTCGACGTCGACCGGCCTCAGGTCGCGCAGGCTCACAGAGCCCGTCTCCACCACGATCTTGGGCATGACGCGTGTCTGCACGTCTGCGTCAGCTGCGGCGTTCAGAATGGCTCTCACGGCGTCTTGGGAGGCCGAGGGAAGCGCGACCATGACCTCTTGGATCGCCTTCTTGGCTACCGTTTCGGCGAGCTTGTCGGTGGTGCCCAGGACCGGTACCCCGTTGATGGTCCGACCGGTAAGGCGCCGGTCGTCGTCGAGGAAGCAGATCACGGACAGGTTGAGGTCAGGGCGGTTCTGTATTTCACGCAGAAGCAGGGAGCCGGCATTGCCCGCGCCGACGATCAACACGCGCCGTCCAATCGGCCGCGCCGCCCTGATGTGGATGAGGATGCGGGCGGCAACACGGATACCTGCGGCGCCAAGGAACACGAGCACCGCCTGGATGAACAGCACGCCGAACGGGACGGCGCGCGTCCCGGCTTCTTGCGGCAGTAGGACATCGATCGCCAGAAGCACCGAGACGGCGATGATGGTCGCGCCGAAGAGCCGAATGAGCGTGTCGATGCTGACAAATCGCAGAACCAGGCGGTAAAGCCCGAACGCCGCGAACAAGGATCCGTAGAGGAACACCGAGAGCCACATCAGCGGCATGGTCCACTGGGCGAACACGTCGGGTACGACGCCTTCGAAGCGCGCGTAGTAGGCCGCGACCGTCGCCATGACCACGATCGCCGCATCAAGCACCACGAGCGCGGAGTTCCACAGCCGCCCGGTGGCCCGAACGCGTCTGAACATCTCTGTAGGCGTCACGATGTGGCTGCCTCCATCACCTTGCGGGTTGCGGTGACCGTGTCTTGGATGTCTGACTCCGACAACGTGGGGTGGACGAAGAACGCAATGGAACTCTCGTGAGCGGCGCACGCGCCGGCCAACCGTGTCTCGGGACCGAGTCCCGCTGTGAGGAACGCACGCTCTCGGTAGATCTCGGCGCACGTGCCGTACTGCACGGGAACGCCTTCGGCGCCGATGGCCGAGGTGATCCGGTCGCGCGTCCACCCGCTCGACAGCTCCTCGAGTCGGATTCGCCCGTACAGCCGGTAGAAGGCGTGCTCGGTGCCTGCCGGCGGAAGCGGGATCGTGAGTCCCGGAACATCGGCAAGGCCTTCGGCGAGGCTCAGGGCGTTGCGTGTCCGCACGCCGTGCCACTCGTCCAGGCGTTCGAGTCCGACACGGACGAGAGCGGCCGGCAACTCGCTGAGTCGCCAGTTGGTGCCAAACCCGTCGACCAGCCACTGGTAGGAGGTCGATCCGCCGCCCGCCTGAGCCATGGCCGTCACCTTCTCAAGCGACTTGCCGTGATCCTTGTACGCCCACGCGCGCTGGTAGGCATCGTCGTCGTCCAGCACGAGGATGCCGCCTTCGCCCGCGGGGATGATCTTGTCCTGGCAGAAGGAGAACGCCGCCGCGTGACTGCCGAGCCCGCCCACAGGACGGCCCTGATATCGGCCCCCGTGGGCCTGTGCCGCATCCTCGATGACCGTCAGCCGGTGCTTTCGGGCGATCGCGAGCAGCGGCTCCATGTCGACGGGCCAGCCGCCAAGATGCACGGGTATCACGGCGCGCGTCGCCGGGGTAAGCGCGGCTTCGAGCGTCGTGGCCGTCATGTTGCCGGAGTCCGGGTCGATGTCGGCGATCACCGGTCGGGCGCCCACGGCCACGACCGCGCTGGCGGTCGCGATGAACGTGCGCGCGGGGACCACGACGTCGTCACCGGGCCCGATCAGGAAGGCCCTAAGCGCGAGCTCGAGCGCCAGAGTCCCGTTCGCGACGGCGATCGCGTGTGCACGCCCGAGTGTCTCGGCGTACGACGCCTCGAGATCGCGTCCCTGGTCACCGACCCAGTAGTTGAGCCGGCCCGATCGCACGACCGACTCGACCGCCGCCGCCTCCGCGTCGCCGGGGGATGGCCATCCGGGGAGGGGGAGGGTTCGCACCGGCGAGCCGCCGTCGATCGACAGTCCCGACCTCATCAAAGCTCCTCGACGGCACGTACGATGCGCGCGGGCACGCCGGCGCACACGCAGTCGGCCGGAATGTCCTTGACCACCGCGGCACCGGCTCCGCACACGCTCCACGTGCCGATGCTGATACCGGGAATCGCGTTGACGCCCGTACCGAGGAGCGCGCCGCTGCCCACCGACACGTTTCCGCACAGGCTCGAGGCGGGGCCCACGTGGGCGTGGTCGGCGACGACGCAGTCGTGTTCCACGATGCAGCCGGTGTTGAGGATCACGTTGTCACCGATGCGCGCATCCGGGTTGACGATCACGCCCGCCGAGACGAACGTGCCCGCGCCGATCGACGCTGTGCTAGCCACGATCGCGGAAGGGTGAATCACGGTGGCGGCAGCCAGTCCACAGCCGCTCCACTCCTCGAAACGGGCCCGACGCGTCCTGTTGTCTCCGACCGCGATGATGAACGCATCCGCTTCAGCGGTGTCGCACGAAGCGCTGATCGGGTGTCCGAGCAGCTCGGTGCGGTCGGTGGTCGCATCGACGATGCCGGCGATGGACCACCCCGCTGCTTCGGCTGCGGCGGTGACGACCTTGGCGTGACCACCCGAGCCGATGATGAGTAGCCGTTTCACGATGCGTGGTCGTCCTTTCGCTGCGCTGCCGGGTCGAACGGTGCCATGGTGGCCTCACCCGGCGCGGAGACTCCCGAGCGGCCAAAGACAGTTGCTATCGTCATGTAGGCGATCTTCAGGTCCAGCCACACCGAGCGGTGATCGACGTACCACACGTCCATCTCGAACCGCTCCTCCCAACTGGTGGCGTTTCTGCCGTTGACCTGCGCCCATCCCGTGATACCCGGACGGACCTCGTGCCTTCTCGCCTGCGCCTCATTGTACCGAGGAACGTACTCGGGGAGCAGGGGGCGTGGGCCGACGAGGCTCATGTCGCCCTTGAGTACGTTGACGAACGACGGCAGCTCGTCGAGCGAGGTGGAACGAAGTCTCCGGCCGAAAGGCGTCAGCCGCTCGGCATCGGTTGCCACGGCGTCGACCGCCGTGGTGTGCGCCGGTAGATCACGCATCGAGCGGAACTTATACAGCGTGAAGATGCGGGCGTTTCTCCCCGGGCGCGGCTGCTGGAACAACACGGGTGCACCGAGCTTGACGCGCACGGCTATCGCGATGCCCGCGAGCACCGGGCTCAGCAGGAGCAGGGCCGCGGCGGAGATGGCCACGTCTATGACACGCTTCACGGCGTCATACACGCGATGCGAGTGCTTCACGGTACAACTCCTCATAGGCGTCGATGATGCGGGGGAGCGCGAAAAGCTCGGCACGTTCCCGGGCGAGCTCTCCGCGTTGGCGTGTCAGGTCCGGGTTCGATGCGGCTTCATCGATCGCAGATGCGAGCGCGGCGACGTCGTCTTTTGCCACGATCCAGCCCGTCGATTCCACTGCGTCCGTGATACCGCGGGTCCGCGTGCCGATGACCGGTGTCCCCGCCGCCATCGCCTCGAGAACCGAGCGAGGGAGTCCCTCGCGCTCCGAGACCAGCGCGAGTGCATCGCTCGCCGCCAGGATCGCCGGGACATCGCGGCGGTAGCCCGCCCAGCGCACCTTCTCGGTGATTCCGAGGGCTAAGGTCTTCTCCCGGAGTTCGGACTCCAGCGGACCGTCACCTACGAGCACGAGTCGGATAGCGGGGTTGGTCGTGAGCGCGAGCGCCGCGAGAAGGTGATCGTGGCGCTTCACGGGTGCCAGCTCCGCGATCATCGTGAGCATGAAGTCGGACGGATCAACGTCCAGGCCCTCTCGTACGGCGCGGGCTTGCTCGAGTGGGATCTTGCCCTCGCTGAACCGAGTGAGGTCGACGCCGATTCCGGGAATGTGACGGACTTGCGAAGCCGGCAGGCCGAGCGAGCGCGCCGCTCGGGTGTCCTCATCGTTGATGGTCACTAGAAAGTCGGTCCACGGTGCCGCGGCGCGTTCCATTGTCCGATACGCCATGTTGCCTGCGCGCGAGCCGCCCTCGAAGAAGTGGAAGCCATGCGCGGTATAGATGACCGCGGGCCGTTCAGCGCCCTTGAGCGACCGCAGCGCATAGCGTGTCACGAACGCGGCGATGGGGGTGTGCACGTGGACGATGTCGTAGCGGTTCTGCCGCACAAGTTCGCGTACGGTCTTCGCGCTGCCCAGGAAGTTGCGCGGGGCGAGTGGGTTGCGGCTCCAGCCCACGTCGTAGCGCTGGTCGAACGAGCCGGCGATCCGCTCGGCCGACGACGCTCCGTTCGCGAGTGCGTCGATGCGCCAGCCCTGTCCTCGGAAGTACTCCGAGAACGGCGTGAGAAACGCCTCCAGGGTGATCGGCACGGTGGTGACGAAGAGCGCGGAGGGGGACACGAAGCGGGCTCATCCATCCTTTTTGGTTCGGGATCGCCATCGCGCGATGTGAACGCGAGGCGCTCATACAGGTACCATGATACCTGTGGCACTGTAACTGTGGGGCAAGGCACGCCACTGCGTAGTGAGGGAATGACGAGCATGCAGCTTAACGAGAAGCGTGTGATGGTGACCGGTGGGGCCGGGTTCCTCGGCTCCTTCGTGTGCGAGCGGCTGGCCGCTCACGGGTGCACGGACGTGTTCGTGCCTCGCCAGGCGGACTACGACCTCACTCGAGAGGCCGACATCTTGCGAGCCCTGGCTGACGGGCGGCCCGATGTGATCATCCATCTGGCTGCGGTCGTGGGCGGTATTGCGGCCAACCAGGACGAGCCGGGCAGGTTCTTTTACGAGAACGCGATCATGGGCATCCAGCTCATCGAACAGGCGCGCCTCGCCGGCATCGAGAAGTTCGTCTGTCTCGGCACGGTGTGCGCCTACCCCAAGTTCACCCCGGTGCCCTTCCGCGAGGACGACCTGTGGAACGGCTATCCCGAAGAGACCAACGCACCGTACGGAATCGCGAAGAAGGCGCTGCTGGTGCAGCTTCAGGCGTACCGCCAGCAGTACGGCATGAACGGGATCTTCCTGCTGCCGGTGAACCTCTATGGCCCGCGCGACAACTTCGATCTTCATACCAGCCACGTGATTCCCGCGATCATCCGCAAATGCCTGAGCGCAAAGGCCGCGGGGGAGAGCTCGGTCACGCTCTGGGGTACGGGCTCGGCCAGCCGGGAGTTCCTCTACGTCGAGGACGCTGCCGAGGCGATCGTCTTGGCCACCGAGCACTACGACGGCGATGAGCCGGTCAACCTGGGCGCGAGCCGTGAGATCACGATCCGTGAGATCGCCGAGACGATCGCCCGGCTCACCGGCTTCGAGGGCGAGCTGGTGTGGGATGCCACCAAGCCCGACGGACAGCCTCGCCGCTGTCTCGACACGTCCAGGGCGCGTGACCGGTTCGGCTTCGAGGCGGCTACCGATCTCGAGGCGGGGCTGAAGCGGACGATCGAGTGGTACGTTGCCAACGCTCACGAGTGATCGCAGTCGTCGAATGTCGCGTGCGGGCCGCGTGACGCGATGAACGAGAAGCGGCGGCTCGTACTCAACACGCTCGCGAACGGCTCGTCTCAGGTCGTTGCGATGCTTGCGTCGCTCGTGTTCATGCCGCTGCTCATCGAGGCGTTCGGGCTCGAGCACTACGGCATCTACATGCTGGCAACCTCCGTGTCGGCTTACGCGGTGCTGCTCGATCTGGGCATCGGCGCCGCACTCACGACACTCGTGGCCGAGCACCACGCCAAGAAGGACCGGTCAGCCCTCGTGGGGGCCGCTTCGACCGCCACGGTTATCTATGCCGGAATCGGCGTGGTTGCGGCGATCGCCATGGCGCTCGTAGGCGTCTATGCGGGCCGCATCTTCGACATCTCGGCTGCCGACGCCGAGCTGCTCAAGGACATGCTGCTGGTCGGCGCACTGTTCCAGTTGTGGTACTGGCCGTCTTCGGCGGCGCGCTACATCCTCGGCGGGTTGCAGCGCTACGACGTTCTCGCAGCTTCGAGTGTCGCGTCGACGGTGCTGAGTATCGGCGCGACCTGGTACGTGCTCGTCTCCGGCTCCGGACCGCTCATGCTCGTCGTGCTGAACGGCGTCGTGATGGTCGTCGTTTCGGCGGGGAACCTGATCGCCTCGCGCATTCTCGCAGGTCTCCCGTCAGTTCGGTTCCAGGGCATGGGTCGCGCCTCGGCGCGCTCGATCTTCACCTTCAGCTGGGCGGTCTTCGTCGTTCAGCTCTCCGACCTGCTGTTCTATCAGCAGACCGATCGGCTGTTGCTCGGCGTGTTCATGGGGGGGACGGCCGTTGCGCTCTACGAGGCCGCGTCGAAGTTCAACGCGCTGATCACCTACGTCTCCGGCATGTCGGTCTCGGCCGTTCTCCCGCTCGCCTCGAGCATGGGCGCACAAGGGCGGGAGGCGTCGCTGCGTTCGCTGCTGACGCGGGGCACGAAGTACGTGACCGCCCTCATCGCACCGATCACGGTCGTGACGATGGTGTTCGTCGGGCCCGTGATCGTGCTGTGGCTCGGGGAGGAGTTCGCCGATCAGGCGCTCGTGGCCCGGGTACTCATCTTCCCCCACATCCTGATGGCGCTTGGGCTCGTCGGGGATTCGATCGTCATAAGCAAGGGGCGGCTCGGACGCCGCGTGCCCTACATCGTGATGCAGGCGGTGCTCAACGTGGGCCTGAGCGCGCTGCTGATCCCCCGGATCGGCGTGCTGGGCGTGGCCATCGGCACGTCGGTGGCCCATCTCGTGGACTTCCCGTTCCACATGCGGTTCCTCGCGCAGGAAACGGGACTCAGCTGGTCGGATGCGCTGCGTTCGATCGTGCTGCCGGTCTACCCGCTGCTGCTGGTTCCGGCGGCCGTCGCAGGCGCCCTCGTCGTCTCGCCGCTGTCAGGATCGCTGATCGGGTGCCTGATCGGCGCGGGTGTCTCGGCGGCGGCATACTGGCTCGCGTTCGCCGGCGTCGGCCTTGGCCGGGACGAGCGTGCCGACCTCATCACTTCGGTCGCCGTGTGGCGGAGGCGCAAGCGGGTACTGCGCGACGGTTAGCCCTTTCCGGGCTCGTCGCTGCTATCGACGTAGTCGTACGGCCACGCCTTGTTCCACGACAGCGCCTGACGCCTGAACAGGTCCCCTCGACCCGTGCGCACGGGCGTGAACGCGAGTTCCTCGGGGATTCCGGGGATGAGCAAGGCCCCCATGGCGCGGCGCCACGCGTAGAAGATTCGGGAGAGGACGCGCTTGCCGCGTGGGTAGCCCCGGCCGTGGGAGTCCGCGAGCCGGTCATAGTCCTCGTGCATCACGTGCTCGATGGTGACCGACTTGCGGTCCTTCTGGTGGCGGTCGACCGCGGTGATGCGGTTGATGCGCCTGAACCGGGCCCCCTTCGCATCGAGTCTCAGCCACAACTCGTAGTCCATCGCGAAGTGGAAGCTCCGGTCGAGCATGGGATCGTCGAGCACGCGGCGTCGGATGAAGGCGACCGGCTGGCCGATGAAGTTGGTGATCCGCAGGACGCGGCGCCAGAACGGGGGAGTCCAGATCATCCAGATGATCGTTCCGTCCTCGGCGATCTGGGCGGCGTGCCCGTAGACCACGTCGACGTCAGGGTGGCGCTCGAAAAACGCGACCACATCTTCGATGACCCGGCAGTCGAAGTAGGCGTCATCGGAGTTGATCCAGCCGATGATCTCGCCTGTGGAGACCGCGAACGCCTTGTTGATCGCGTCCGACTGCCCGTCGTCGGCCTCGCTGCGCCAGGTGATGCCGTCTGCCGCCTCGAGAATCTCGACGCTGCCGTCGGTCGAGCCGCCGTCCATCACGATGTGTTCGATGTGAGGGTATGTCTGGCAGGCGACCGAGCGCAGGTTGTCGCCGAGCCACGTCGCCTGGTTGAAAGACGGCGTCAATATGGAGACGAGCGGTCCTTCCGAGGCGATCATCGGTACTCCTTGGGCCACGTGCTTTTGCGTGAGCCGATTTGGCGCCGCCACAGTCCGCGTGTCGGGTCATCAGGCGTGCTGAACGCGAAGTCGCGTCCCATGCGGGGAATCACCAGCGCACCGGCGAGCCGCTGACGGCGGTAGTAGGCCGAGCGCTGCGCGTCGAACTCGGCCGTAAGGCGCATGGGGTACATCGACTCGAGCCGGGACAGATTCTCGTGGTAGACGTCGTGGATCGTCGATGACTTCCTCGCGGGCTGGTGCCGGTCGATCGCCGTGACGCGGTCGATACGATCGATCTGCGCTCCCTTCGCGTCGAGCCTCAGCCACAGTTCGTAGTCCATCGCGAAGTGGAAGCTCCGGTCGAGCATCGGATCGTCGAGCACCCGGCGTCGGATGAACGCGGCCGGCTGCACGATGAAGCACAGCGCGCCGAGAAGGTTCCGGTCGTACGGGGGAGTCCACAGAAGCTGGATAATCGTTCCGTCCTCGGCGATCTGGGCGGCGTGCCCGTAGACCACGTCGACGTCAGGGTGGCGCTCGAAGAATGCGACCACGTCTTCGATGACTCGGCAGTCGAAGTAGGCGTCATCGGAGTTGATCCAGCCGATGATCTCGCCGGTGGAGACCGCGAACGCCTTGTTGATCGCGTCCGACTGCCCGTCGTCGGACTCACTGCGCCAGGTGATGCCGTCCGCCGCCTCGAGAATCTCGACGCTGCCGTCGGTCGAGCCGCCGTCCATCACGATGTGCTCGATGTGAGTGTACGTCTGGCAGGCGACCGAGCGTAGGTTGTCGCCGAGCCAGGCCGCCTGGTTGAAAGACGGCGTCAATATGGAGACGAGCGGACGAGCAGGCGCCATCTTTCGAGAACTCCTTCGGGTCGAACGCATCAGAACACCCGCGACACCGTATACTGTCCAGTGCCTCGGTGCCATGTTGCATCGGGTGAGCACCGTAGTTGCTCTATGGAGTGTAGTTGAAGTCGACGCGCTTGAACCCGAGCGCCAAGGGAGAATGATGTCGGTTCTCGACAGAGTACCTGCTTCCGTGAGACGCACCGCCCGCCGGCTGCTTCCCGGCCGGTTCGTCGACGGCGTGAAGGATGTATTCCTGCGCACCGTCTATCTCAAGAGCATGGTGTCCCGGGAGCCCAAGGCCGTGGTGTGGGCGCGCAGGTACGTGCTGCACAAGAAGCCGGTCCTGTATCACTTCGAGATCCACATCACCGATCACTGCAACCTGAACTGCAAGGGCTGTGCGCACTTCTCGAACCTATGTAAGCCCACCTTTGCAGACCTCGGCGAGTTCGAGACGGATATGCGCGCGATGGCGGGCCACTTCTCGGCGGTTCGGCAGATATACCTGCTGGGCGGGGAGCCGTTGCTCCATCCGCGAGTTGCGGACTTTGTCAGGGTGGCTCGCGAGGTGTTTCCCAAGACCCGGATCTACCTCATGACCAACGGCACCATGGTGACTCGCATGGATGAGGAGTTCTGGAAGGCGCTTGCCGACACGGGCGTCATCTTGCTGTGCGACTCGTACCCGATCGGACTGCCCGTCGATGAGATCAACCGGCTCGGCCGGGTGCACGGTGCGAAGGTCGAGTGGACCGAGCAGCGCGAGGAGTTCTTCAAGGTGCCGATCGATCCGGCTGGCGGGCACGATACCGAGCTGTCGTTCCATCGCTGCCAGGGCTTCAACAACTGTCCCATCGTTCGTGACGGGAAGCTCTATCCGTGCGCCTATGCGGCGTTCGCCGACGTGTTCCGGGATCGGTTCGACATCCCCGGTCTTGAGGTCACGCCGGATGACTACGTCGACGTCAGGCACGAGACCGATCACGAGAAGGTGATCGAGTTCCTGCGGAATCCGATTCCCTGGTGCGGCAACTGCGACATGACGTCGCGCGAGTTCTACACGTGGGGCCGCTCGGAGCGAAAGCCCGAGGAGTGGATGAAGTCCTAGCGCGCCGCAATCTCACTGAAAATGCCGAGATAGGCGTCGGCCTGGCGCTCCACCGTCAGCTCCCGCGCGACCAACAGCCCGGCGCGTGAGAAGCGGTCCCGGAGGTCGGCGTCGCCGAGGAGCGAGCCGATCGCGCGCGTGAGCGCGTCCGCATCGCCCGGTGGTACCAGCAGCCCCGATACGCCGTGCTCGGCTATCTCGGACACGCCTCCCACGTCGCTCGCCACGACGGGCGTACCGCACGCCATCGCCTCGATGACCGCAAGCGGATGGTTCTCCGCCAGCGATGCGTGGACGTAGACGTCCGCGGCGCGGTAGTAGTCGGCCACCTCGGCCGGATCACTCACGTAGGGCACGGCGATGACGTTGGGGATCGCCTCGACCGTCTCGGTAACACCGAGCGCGATCAGGGTGGGAGCCGACTGCCCCGCGTCCGCGAGCGCGCTGAGGGCACGCTCGAGGGTCGCGTAGTCCTTGAACGGGTTGGCCTGGAGCGCATTGGCGGCGAAGAGCACGAGTTTCGCATCCGGGGGTAGACCGAGCCGGCGCCGCGCCTGCAGTCGATCGCCGGGCTTGAAGATATCGTGGCGGACGCCGTTGGGAACCACGTGGGCTCCCAGTGCGTGCTCGAGGAGCCCGGAGCGCTCGACCATCGACATGAGCCAGCGCGACGGCGTGCAAAAGACCAGGCGCGACCGAGAAAGCGAGTCGTGCTTGATGCTGTACGAGGTCGCGCTCGCGTCCGCACGGATCGGGACGTACATCCCGAGGTCGGGGCAGTCGCCGCAGCCCGTGAGCCAGCGTTCGCACTCGAACGGGTGCGCGCAGTGGCCCGTGAGTGCCCATGCGTCGTGCATGGTCAGCACTCCGGGCGTTTCGCTCGTCAGTGCCGGCAGTGCCCGGATGTCGAAGTAGTAGCCGTGCAGGTTGTGGAACTGCCAGACGTCGGGCCGGTGGGAAAGAGCCTGGGCTATCTGAGCCGTCCCCGGGTAATCGAAGTCCTCGACGCCGCGGTAGACGTCGAGTGCGTGGCGCGGCCCCGCCGCGACGAGCGCCGCACGCGACGCGAGCCGTTTCAGCGGGCCGCGCGCATCTCGGTCCAGCCGCTGTGATGTAGCGCGAAGTGACCGCTGCCACCGTGAACGACGCGCGTCGCTATCGATTTCGAGCACGCGTGAATCGTCACCACGGCGATCTCCGACGAGCATCCACGCGTCGTGCCCGCGCCTCAGGTACTCCGCATGCAGGTCGGAGGCGACCCGCTCGGCGCCGCCGCCTCTGTCGCTCGTGTTGACTTGGGCGATGTGGAGCGGTTCCGCGCTCACTGGGGTCCCTCCGGGCGTGCGGACACGGCCTCGAGCACGCGCTCGATCTGCTCGGCGGTCTTGGCCCAGTCGAAGCCTGCGCTCCACTCGAGCCCGCGTTCGAGCAGGTCCACGCGTATCGCCGGTTCGCGTACGCGGCGCATCGCGTCGCGGAGCTGCGACGCGTCGGACTCGTCGACGAACAGCGCCGCATCGCCGGCGGCTTCGGGAAGCGACGAGTTCCGGCACGTGATCACCGGACAGCCGCAGGCCATCGCCTCGATGATCGGGAGTCCGAACCCCTCGTAGCGCGAGACGTAGAGCAGCGCCGCCGCCCCGGAATACGCTGCCCGTAGCTCGTCGTCGGGCAGGCGGGCGATGGTGACGGGAACGTCGCCGGCCAGCCGCGCGAAGCCCGGTTCAAGTGATGGTTGCCCACCGAGTAGCAGGAGACCGAATGGTGAATCGGCCTGCATGCCCTCGATTGCACGAAAGACGAGGTCGGCGTTCTTGTAGCCCTCCCTGTGGCCGATGAAGACGTAGTAGGTCTGCGGGAGGCCGAGACGATCGACGAGACGCGCGACCTCCTCGGCATCGGCAGGCTCGAATGACGAGTCGAGTCCGGGCAGTGCGATGGACACCGGGCGAGTCGTCGCCTGCGCGGGAAACGTCGTCTCAAGATCGTCAGCGGTGCTCTGCGACAGGCAGATCAGCGCATCGGCGGACTCGATGGCGTGACGCTTCTCCCGCCACTCGGGACGATTGAGGTCCCAGCCCAGCACCTCGGGAGTCATGTCGTAGAGGTACAGCGCCGAGCGGCAGCCGCTCGCACGCGTGTAGTTCGTCGAGATGAAGGCGCGTGCCCCGCTCTGACGACAGATCCGGCCGAGCATCCATGCCTGCGCCGACCAGTCATGCACGCGAAGCTCCGGCACGCGGAGGTATCCGAAGCCTTCGTGACGCGGTGCGGTGCCCGCGCGATCCAGAACGAGCACCTGGCGTGCGAACCCGGACGCCGTCCACTCGGCCATGATGGCATCCCACAGCCGCGCGATGCCGCTGTGAGGGAGCTGAAACGCGCAGCCGTCGAGGACAACGAGCGGGGGCTCACCACTCGCGCGACGATGCTGCCGTAGTCCGAAAGCGACCGACTGGATCGCGGCTACCGAGCCAACCCCCGCCCGCCGGCCCGCGTCGAGTGCCGAGAAGAGCCAGGGCGCGGCCGCGTGAATGCGTTGGCCCAGGCCTGCGCTACGCGGGGTCATGGAACCACCCCTCGAGCTGGGACCCGAACTCGGAAGCGTCCCAGTCCCGTACGAGCTGTCGCGGGACGCGATACGGATCGGTCCACGGCTTCACAACGCCCGGATGGTTGGAGCATGCTCCCGCGTAGCCCGCCTGCCGCACCAGCTCCACTGACTCATCCGTGTAGTCGCTGAGCGCGCCGTACGGGTACGAGAACAGCGAGACCGGTCGGGGGCACATCTCGGTGAGCGCCTGCCGGTCGTCTTGAATCTCGCGTGCCTGCTCGGTCCCGGCTCGCGCGGAGAGGACCTGGTGGGTCGACGTATGGCCGCCTACGGTCATGAGCGCGTGCGACGCGAGCTCCGTGACTTCAGCGGAATCGAGCTGGCGATGGGACCGACGCGCCGCTTGCGGCACTGAAGCGGGCCGCAGTTGCTCGAGTATCGCCTCCCGGTCGTGAGCCGCGCAGGGCCGCACGTACGCCGCGAGTTCGAAGTACAGGCGCTGGCGCTGCGTGATCGGAGGCTTGGTGACGTCCCATGGCTCACGGTCGTTCGCCTCTGGCCGGGGGCCCTCGGAACCGAGTTCGAAGCGAAACGCGCCCGAGCCTGAATTCAGCTCGATCGTCTCGGGCAGAGGGGTGGGCGACAGCACGATTCGCTCGAGGTCGTCCCACCAGAACTCGCGCTCGCCGCCCAGGTATCCGCTGCTCACGAACACTGTGGCCGGGACGCCGTGCGTGGCGAGGATCGGGAGCGCCTCGACGAGGTTGTCCGCGTATCCGTCGTCGAAGGTGACCGCGACGGCCCGGTTCTTCACGCGTCGACCCCGCAGATCGCCGATGAGGGCGCCGAGCGGCTGAGGGTGATAGTCACGTGCGAGAAGCGCCATCTGGCGGTCGAAGTTCGACGGGGTGACGGCCAGCAGTTGCGGATCGCTGCCCAGCTGTGCGACGCGGTGGTAGATCAGAACCAGGGCGGTCGGGCCCAGGCGGTAGACCGCGCGTCGCAGGTGTGAGCGGGCGCCGGTCACGCCGTGACAGCCTTCGTGGCCTTCACGGCGACGATCAGCTGGAAGTCGTCGTCGCAGACGTCGAGTTCCTCGGTGGTCAGCTCGCTCACGGCCAGCCCGTGCAGGAACGCGATGCTCGTGAGCACGTTGCCGTACGTCGCGACTTCGATTCGCGCGGGCTCGAAAGCCGTCTCGAACAGCTCGCGCCCGGCCAGCGAGGTCAGTCGCCAGTAGTCGCCCCACCGGTCCATGTCGTATCGGCTGATCTGGCTGATTCCCGGCACCGTGCACAGGACGCAGCCACCGGGCTTCAGGATGCGATGGAGTTCCGAGACGGTCGACTCCATCCGATAGGTGAACTGGAGCGTCTGCGTCAGGATGATGCAGTCGAATGTGTCCGAGGGGATCTGCGGAGCATCGGTGAGGTCGGCGATGATCGTCGCCTCGGGCGAGTCTCCGGTCACGTGCAGCACGTCGCTGTGTTCGACAGCGTCTCCTCCGAACTGCTCGGTGTAGGTTCTATCGCCGATTTCGAGCACCCTGCCGTGAATCGCGTCCGCGTGGCGGGCGAGGAACGCCTCGATGTAGTAGCGGTCGACGGGAGTGCCGCGATCGAGTCCAAAGACCCGGCTGATGGGCGTGGTGCGTCGGAGGTCGCCGAGGTCGACGCTCCCGAGCGGCGGGGACACCTTCTTGGGAAGTGCCTTGGCGAGGGCGGCGCGGGCCGCTTGTGCCGTCTTGCTCAGGGCCGCGCGCGGCGTCGATGGCATCGTTGTCATACCTCCGTTCGGCGTGGTGCCGAGATCTGCTCACAACAGTATGCCAAGCATCCGCGCGGAAGGTGCGATTCGGACTCTTCGCTCGTGTAGCATATCGCTTGGAAGCAGCCGTCTCGGATCGGACACTCGGTCAGATGCACCGTAACCTCAAGATCGCATACCTGAGCCTGCAGGCTGTCGTCGACGGTCAGGACACCTGGGCGGCGGTCACCGAGATAATCGGGGGGTTCGAGTCCGAGGGATGGGTCGTGGACCGGTACTTCCCCGACTACCCGCCCGGCGAGGCGCCCGGGGGACTGGCGCGCCTGTCCGAGATGGCCAGAGTGCAGCGCCGTCTGATCGCCCGGCTCACTGAGTACGACGCGGTCTACATCCGCTCGCATCCTCTGGCGAGAACCGTTGCGCGAGCTGCACGAGACGCCGGGATCCCGGTCGTCCAGGAGTGCAACGGCCCCTACGAGGACCTGTTCATCGCCTGGCCGGTCACGCGACTCGGCCGTCCGTGGTTCGAGCACGTGCAGCGGTCCCAGTACCGCGACGCTTCGGTCGTCATATCAGTGGCCGATGGGCTTACGGAATGGCTCAAAGCTGAGGCGCGTCACGACCGCGTCATCACCAACGGCAACGGTGCGAACGTCGATGCGTTCACTCCGGATGCCATGCCCCGCGCAGGGCTTCCCAGTCGGTTCGCCGTGTTCTTTGGCCAGTTCCCTGCGTGGCAGGGAATCGGGACCCTGCTTGAGGCTGTCCGACGACCTGATTGGCCGAGTGATCTGGCCCTGGTCTTCGTCGGCGACGGCGCGATGCGTCCGGCGGTCGAAGAAGCGGTTCGGGATATGCCCGAGCGCGTTCACTTCCTCGGGCGGCTGCCGTATCTTGAGGTGGCGCAGGTGGTCGCGGCCGCGGTGGTCTCGTACGTCCCGATGGTAATGCCCGAGCGAGAAGCGAAGTTTTCGCCGCTCAAGCTCTACGAGTCGATGGCGTGCGGGGTCCCGGTGATAGCGTCAGACACCATCGGCATCTCCGAGGTCGTGAACGCCGAGCGGTGTGGGATTCTGGTTCCTCCGGGAGATGCCGCAGCCGTGGTGGAGGCGACGAAGCGGGTGCTATCCGACCCCGAGGGTGCCGCAGCCATGGGGCGGCGCGGCAGGGAAGCCGCGGTCGAGCGGTACTCCTGGCGGGCGCGGGCGAGGCAGCGCGCCGAGATCATCGAGAGTGCTGTTGAGCAGGGGAGTCGCTGATGGGCAAGTCGAAGAAGACGCCGAGTAAGCCGGTGAAGCAGGCCCAGCCCAAGGAGGCATTGTGGCCCTTCTTGGCGGCGGTCGGCGCGTTTCTGTTGGTCATGGCCGCGATGTGGGCCGGGGGCACCTACCTGACCGGTGGGACCTTCACCTACGCCCTTGATGACGCCTACATCCACATGGCGCTGGCGAAGAACCTGGCGGTGCACGGGGTCTTCGGCGCGACCCCATTCGAATTCACGTCGGCCTCATCCTCACCGCTATGGACCTTGCTGCTCGCGGTGGGATTCAAGGTGATGGGTGTGCAGGCGCATCTGCCCATCGTGTTCACGCTGGTCATCTCGGTATCGCTGCTCTTCGTGGCAGATGAGGCGCTTGTGCGTTTTCGGGTTCCCCCGTTGCCGCGTTTCGTGGGCCTCCTCTGGATCGTGCTCGCCGCGCCGCTCGCTCCCATCGTGTTCGGGGGCATGGAGCACCCGGCGCAGCTGCTGGCCGACGTCGCGTTCCTGACCGCCGCTTCATTCGCGCTGGCATCTGACGACGCGGCCTGGGATCGCTCTGCCTGGGTCTTGGTGGGCCTTGCCTTCGCCGTGTCTGCGATTCGCTACGAGGGGCTCTTGCTCGTCGGAGTCGTCGCCGCGCTCTTCGTGTTGAGGAGACGATTCCGGCATGCGGCGGCCCTCGCGGCGGCGGGAGTACTGCCTGTGATCGCCTGGGGACTCTACTCGCGGTCGCAAGGCGGGTTCTTCCTGCCTAACCCCGTTCTCGTGAAGGGCACCGCTCCATCGTCCGGGGTCACAGCGCTCATCACAGACCCCGTCGGGTACGGTGAGCGTTTCGCTCAGGTTGTCGTGCCGACCGTCTACCCCCTTCTGTTCCTCGCGGCGCTGGTGGGGCTGTTTCTCTACATAGGACGCACTCGGGGCGCTTCATTGTGGGAGCCTGCAAACATCTTCGCCTGGGCTTCACTGGCGGTTACCGTGGTGCATCTGGTCTTTGGCGACGTCGGGTGGTTCTACCGATACGAGAACTACATGATGGTGTTGCTCGGGATGAGTGCGGTGATCCAGTTCGCCGCCATCGCGCCGATCCGGACCGTCGTGGACGGGCGGCGTGACGCAGCGCTGACCGTTGCGGTCGCGTTGTGTGCGATCACTCTGATTGCAGGCGGGTGGCGAGGCTGGGTCGCAATGACGAGCGTGCCGTACGCCATGAAGAACGTGTACGAGCAGCAGTATCAGATGGCCCAGTTCCTCAAGGCGAACACCCAGTTCGACTCGGTGGCTATCGGAGACCTGGGTGCAATCTCGTTCTACAACGATGATCTGCGTATTCTCGATCTCGAGGGTCTTGCAGAGAACGGTCAGCCTCTCGAGCGTCTGGGGCGCTACAACCTGGATGCCAAGGAAATCGCCGCGCTTGCGAAGGAGAATGAAGCGCAGATCGCCGTTGTCTTCCCGGGCTACTTCGACACGCCCGAGGATTGGGTGGAGGTAGGCTCGTGGCGCATCGCGGCGAACCTGGTCGCAGCCAAAGATACGGTGGTCTTCTACGCGATTCCGCCTACCGATCCCGCTGAACTCGCCAGCGCGCTGGAGTCATACATTGCGGGATCGCTTCCTCAGACCGTCCTGCCCGAGGTCGTCGCTCGTTAGCCTGCGTTTCGCCGCCTAATCGGCAGCAAAGCGGGGCGCGTCGTCGGGCAGTGAGCGGCGGTCGCACGCCTCGGGCGTGAAGTCGTGCGCGTCAGGCGCGATGCTGTACGTGTCGAAGAGGCGGCCCCACGCGGTCTCTTCTCGGACCGTCTTCTGGATCCCGCGCCCCTTCATCGGCCACCAGACGTAGTCGTGGTAGACGAACGATCCCATGATGAACATGTAGACGAGCGGCGTGTGGAAGAACAGCTTCTGGAGCGCTCCCAGCGGTCCGAACCACAGTCCGTGTCCCACCCGGGACGCCGTGTTGTGACCGACGTGAAAGTGCCAGTTCTCCTCGGCGATCTCGGTGTCACCCACGATCTCGATGTCGCGTACGTCGCCGCAGCCGAGGCCGCGCTCATGCGCCAGACGGATGTACTTGATCGACATCGGGTCGAAGCCCATCAGCTTGGCAGCCACCGCGTCGATCGCGACCTGGTCCGAGCTCGCGAGCATGACGTTCTTCTCGATAGGCTCCATCGTGCGCGGGCCGGGGCCGTTGCCTGCGATCGTGCCGTCCATGACCGCGAAGATGCCCGGATGGATCTCCTGCTGGATTGCGAGCAGGTCGACGAGCGTCTCGTGAATCCACGTGTGCGTGTAGTGGCGACGCGTGTTGAGCAGGCCGCCGAAGGCGTTCTTCATAGAACCGGTCGTGGTGGTGTAGATGTGGCACTTCACGGTGGGCAGGTGAACCACGTTCTTCCCCGGGAAGTAGTCGGGGATGTGGATGCCGTCGGGGAAGACCTTGTCGAGTGCGAGCATCTCGGCTTTGGGGGTGTAGTGCTGCCACCCCATGTGCTTGGGGTCGAAGTTGAAAAGTTCGTCGACGCAGTAGCCCTCGTAGAGCGGGGACAGCTTGTTGAGGCGCTCGCCCTTGAAGGGGTCGGTGACCACGGTGTTGTTGTGCACCGAGACCACGTCGCGGAAACCGCCGCTTCTCAGCTCCCGGATGACTCCTTCGAGTTGCCACGGTGTCGTGTTCGCCGAGAGGTACGGCATGTGCCACGAGATGTTGTCTTTGAGAATCGTCGTGGCCGAGGGGTCGAGCGCTTCTCGGTAGCCCCCCAGATCCATCACGCGGCTCACGTCTTCGAGCGCACGAGACGCGTCGGCACGGACGATGGCGACCTTGGAACGGGACATGATGGCTCCTTGAGACGGGTTGCTAGATGAACCGGGGGAGGACGTAGAGTATGACCACGGCCGAGGCTGCCCATAGCGCGATGTCGAGCATGATCGGACGGTCTCCCAGAAGCACTTCCTCGGGACGCCCGCCGCGCGCATCACGCAGCACGAGAGACTGATAGCGCAGGATGCCGTAGATCACGAACGGGATCGTGAGCATCATCGTGTAGCCGGGCGCGCCCTGCTCGAAGAACGTGTAGAGCGAGTACGACGTGACCGTGGCCGCCGACAGGGTGACCATGAAGCTGTCGAGCAGCTCGGCCGAGTAGGTATCGAGGACGGGCCTGTGACCGGATGACCCCTCGCGCAGCAGTACCAGCTCGTGCCTCCGCTTCGCGGAAGCAAGGAACAGGGCCAGAAGCCCCGTGCAGAGCACCAGCCACGGCGAGACGGCCACGTCGATGACAAGCGCGCCGGACACGGCTCGAATCACGAAGCCGGTAGCGATCACCAGCATGTCGACTACGGAGATGTTCTTGAGCCACACGGAGTACAGCGCCTGGATGGTGAGGTACCCGGCAACGCACGCGAGGAACGGCGCGCCGAGCGCTGCAGACAGGGCGGTGCCGGTGATGATCAACGCGGTGCCGATCGCCAAAGCACCCTGACGGCTCACGCGACCGCTCGCGACGGGCCGGTTCTTCTTGATGGGGTGCAGTTTGTCGCGCTCGGCGTCGATCGAGTCGTTGAGCGCGTAAAGTCCGCTCGAGACCAGGCACAGTGCGGCGAACGCAGCCGCCACCGTCACGAGCATACCCACGTCACCCAGACTGCCCGAGAACAGCACGGCGGCAAAGACCGCCAGGTTCTTGGTCCACTGTCGCGGACGCATGAGTTCTATGACGTCGCTAGCGCGGGTGCGTGCCATAATCCCCTCTGAGGTTGATGTCCAGTGTGCCTGAATACCCGTCAGGCACGTTAAGAGTAGACCAGATGGGCGTAGATTGAACCAGAGAAGAGTCATCCGGGGTCTGATCGTCGCGGCAATCGCGAGCGCAGCGGTCTACATCGTGCTCGCCGTCGTCACCGATGCCGATACCGTGGGCGCGACTCTTCGCGAGTTCCCGCTCGACGTGTTTCTCGGCATGCTCCTGCTCAGCCTTGGCTGCTTTCTGGTGCGCTCGATCCGGTGGGGTGGGCTGATGAGGCTCGTTGGTCACCCGGTTAGCTTCGCCGACAGCCTGTACCTGCAGCTGTCGGGACAGACTATGACGGTGACGCCCGGTCGGGTTGGCGAGGTGCTCAAGGCCACGCTGGCCAAGGAGGTCGGCGGGCTGCCGATGGCTGCCGGCGTGGCCCTGGTGTTTTGCGAGCGCGTTGCGGACCTGATCGCGGTGGCGATTCTGTCACTCGGGGGCGCAGCTTTGATCCGCAACGGCGAATGGGTCGTCTCGTCCGTCGCGGTCCTCATAGGGGTGGGTGTTCTGATCGCCGGCTCCGAATGGTTCCATCGAGTGGCGTTGCGCGCGGTGGAGAAGCAGGCGTGGGCACGGTCCCACCAGGCGTCGGCTGCGGTGATCTCGGAGACGATCAAGTCCGCGCTCTCGTGGAGGACGCTGTCGTGGTCCGTTCCTGCATCGGTGATTGCGTGGGGGCTCGAGGGCGTGGGGATGTGGCTGTGCGTCCGCGCCCTTGGATTCGACGAGCTGAGCATCCTCGCCACCGTCTCTGTGTACGCGGTCTCGACGATACTCGGCGCGTTCACGTTCCTTCCGGGCGGCATCGGCCTCACCGAGGCGTCGATGGCCGGGCTTCTCATCGCCACGGGCATGAGCGCGCCGGACGCGTCGGCGGCGACTCTGCTGGTGCGCGTGGCGACCCTGTGGTGGGGGGTCGGGATCGGGTGGGCCTTCCTGGCTTCTCGGCCCAGGATTCTCAAGGGACTGTTCACCGAGTCGTGACCCAGTGGGAGCGCCGCCGCCCGCACGTCACCTGATATAGTTATACGTCCGTGATTCCGTGTGCATAAGGAGCTCCGCGTGAAGTTCTCAGGGACCGCTCACCGCTATGGTCGTGATATCGACACCGACGTGATAATCCCGGCTCGTTATCTCAATACGAGCGATCCGGCGGAGCTTGCGAAGCACTGCATGGAGGATCTTGACGCCGGGTTCGTCGAGAAGGTCAACCCCGGTGACATTCTTGTGGCCGAGGAGAACTTCGGGTGCGGGTCGAGCCGCGAGCACGCGCCGATCTCGATCAAGGCTGCGGGCGTGAGCGTCATCATCGCGAAGAGCTTCGCCCGCATCTTCTACCGCAACGCGATCAACACCGGACTCCCGATCATGGAGTCGCCCGAGGCGGTCGACGGAATCGCAGATGGGAACCGCATCGAAGTCGACGCGGACGCCGGGACGATCACCAACCTCGACACCGGCGCGACGTACGACGCACAGCCCTTCCCTCCGTTCGTGAAGGAGATCATCGAAAGCGGCGGGCTCATCGAGTCCGTGCGCACGAAGGCCGAGAAAGGCTAGCGCGCAGGTACCGTCCGCTGAGGCTAGAAGGAGTGTCGAGTGAGCGTTTCCGAGCCGGTATACGCCGTCATCCTTGCGGGAGGTAGCGGCACGAGGTTCTGGCCGCTGTCTCGAGAACTGTCCCCAAAGCAGCTTCTTTCGGTCTTTGGGCAGGAGTCTCTGATCGCCCAGGCGGTTCACCGGGTTGACGGTGCAGCCCAGTGCGAGGCGGTCTACATCGTGACCAATGAGCGTCTCTTCGACGAGATGCGCAACCACCTCACCGCGCAGCCCGACGTCGCCCTCCACCACCTGCGATACCTCGTAGAGCCGACTCCGAGAAACACCGCTCCCGCAATCGCGCTGGCGGCCGCCACGCTCGAGGTCGAGAGCCCCGATGCGGTGATGGTGGTGTTGCCCTCCGACCATCTCCTGGACGGTGGCGCCCTCTGGAAGGCATGCCTGGAGAGCGGCATCGAGCTCGCACGTGCGGACTACCTGGTCACGATCGGCATCGCGCCATCGAGGCCGGAGACGGGCTACGGCTACATCCAGAGCGGCGAGGAGATGTCCGAGTTCGCCGTTGGTGAAGCCGTCCCTCACCGCGCGTTGCGGTTCGTCGAGAAGCCCGAACTCAAGGTCGCCGAGGAGTACGTGGCCAGTGGCGAGTACTCCTGGAATGCGGGCGTGTTCGTGATGAAGGCGTCGCAGGTGCTCGACGAGCTGGCGGCCCACGAGGACACCGCTCTGATCGCCGAGACCGCACGTTGGTTCGCGTCGGAAGCCAAAGCAAAGACCCTGGACGCCGACGAGGCGCGTCTCCGCTTCTCGGCCCTGCCGAGCATCTCGATCGACTACGCCGTCATGGAGCGGTCCGACCGCGTCGTCACGATCCCCGCCGAGCTGGACTGGAGCGACGTGGGTTCGCTGCTTGCGCTCGAGGAGATCACGGCCGCCGACGGGCACGGTATCGTGCGCGTGGGCAGGGGCGTGGACATCGACAGCTCAGACAGCATCATCTTCAGCACCGACCGCCTTGTGGCGACACTCGGCATCAAGGACCTGCTGGTCGTCGACACCGCCGATGCGACACTCGTCGCGCCCAAGGACAGGGCTCAGGACGTCCGCCTGATCGTCGAGAGCCTCAAGGCCATAGGTGCCGAGGAGGTCGTTCAGCCCAAGGTCAGCCTGCGTCCCTGGGGCTCGTGGACGAGCCTGCTCAAGGGCCCGGGATTCCAGATCAAGCTCCTTGAGATCAAGCCGGGCGCCAAGCCCAGCATGCAGAGACACCATCACCGTTCCGAGCACTGGATCGTCGTCTCGGGCACCGCGATCGTCACGCGAGACGACGAGCGGCTCGAGGTCCACGTGAACGAGAGCGCCTACATCCCCGTGGGCTCGGTACATAGGATCGAGAACTGCGGGAAGGTACTGCTGAAGGTCATCGAGGTCCAGGTGGGAGAGTACCTTGGTGAGGACGACATCGTTCGTCTCGAAGATGACTACGACCGCGATCACTAGCATCTGCCCGATTCGACCGACAGGGACATCATCGTGACCAAACGCGCTCTCATCACCGGACTGACGGGCCAGGATGGCTCATACCTCGCCGAGATGCTTCTCGACAAGGACTACGAGGTGTACGGGCTGGTGCGACGCACCTCGACAGATTCGCTCGAGCGGGTGAGACATCTCCTCGATCGGATCACCGTCGTGTCGGGCGACATGTCCGACCAGGCGTCGTTGTATGCAGCCATCGAGGACGCCAGGCCGGACGAGGTCTACAACCTTGCCGCCCAGTCATTCGTTGGCGATTCGTGGCGCCAGGCGGTCTACACCGGCGACGTCGACGCGCTTGGCGTGACGCGGCTGCTCGAGGCGATTCGTCGCATCAAGCCCGATGCGCGCTTCTATCAGGCTTCCTCCTCCGAGATGTACGGGAAGGTCCACGAGGTTCCGCAAAGTGAGGTCACCCCGTTCCATCCGCGGTCGCCGTACGGTGTCGCCAAGGTCTATGCGTATTACGTGACACTGAACTACCGGGAGTCGTTCGGACTTCACGCGAGCAACGGCATTCTGTTCAACCACGAGTCGCCTCGTCGCGGCATTGAGTTCGTCACCCGCAAGATCACCGACGGGGTCGCCCGCATCAAGCTTGGACAGGCGCAGGAACTGCGTCTCGGCAACCTGGACGCTCGCCGGGACTGGGGGTTTGCAGGGGACTACGTCAAGGCGATGTGGCTGATGCTGCAGCAGGACGCCCCCGACGACTACGTGATCGCCACCGGCGAGACTCACAGCGTGAGGGAGTTCTGCGAGATCGCATTCGGTCACGTCGGTTTGGACTACGAGCAGTACGTCGTCGTTGATGAGCGCTTCGTGAGGCCCGCCGAAGTGGACCTGCTGCTCGGCGACGCGGCCAAGGCCCGCAAGCAGCTCTCGTGGGAGCCGGAAGTCAGCTTCCGGGGGCTGGTCGAGATGATGGTCGACGCCGACCTCCGGCGCCTGAATGCGTGTGCGGCTCAGGGTGACCACTTGTGAGCAGGGCGCTCGTCACCGGAGCAGCGGGGCAGGATGGGCACTACCTGACGACACTGCTGCTCTCAAAGGGCTATGAGGTATTTGGCGTCGTGGGCCCTGAGCCGGGCGCCTTTGCCGAGCGGGCCGCCGGTTATGGAGACGCGTTCACTGCGCTCGACGCCGATCTCTCGGACATGGACTCGTTGTTGCACGCGGTCGATGCGGCCAGGCCGTCAGAGGTCTACAACCTTGCCGGCCGCTCGTTTGTCGGGGACTCCTGGCGCGACGCTCTGGCCTCGACCGACATCAACGCGGTAGGCGCGCTCCGACTGCTCGAAGCGATGAGGCAGGTGTGTCCCGAGGCCCGGTTCTTTCAGGCTGCGTCGGCCGAGGTGTTCGGCGGCTCGGACGGAACGCCTCAGACCGAGGACACGCCGATTCGCCCCAGGTCGCCGTATGCGGCCGCCAAGGCGTATGCGCTGCATATCGTGCACAGCTATCGCGAGTCCTATGACATGCACGCCAGTTGCGGGATCCTCTTCAACCACGAATCCCCGCTGCGCGAGCCACAGTACGTGACGCGCAAGATCACGACCGCCGTCGCCCGCATCAGGTTGGGGCTCGATGGCGAACTGACTCTGGGCAACCTCGACGCCCGGCGCGACTGGGGTTTTGCGGGCGACTACGTCGAGGCCATGTGGCTCATGCTGCAGCAGCCCCTCCCGGACGACTACGTCGTGGCCACCGGCGAGACGCATAGCGTGAGGGAGTTCTGCGAGGCCGCATTCTCCCGGGTCGATCTGGACTATCGCGACTTCGTGAGGGTCGATGAGTCTCTGTTCAGGCCGGTCGACGTGCCCATGCACTACGGTGACGCGACTCGGGCGCGCGAACGCCTGGGCTGGTACCCGCGCGCCACTTTTGAAGACATCGTGGCGATGATGGTTGACGCGGATATCGATCGGCTCGGAGGCGTCGTCCGGTAGACGAGACCGATTGTGGCGTCGTGGTGGTGCGATAGAATGATGCGCACACTCGACCCTCAGGAGGAACCGTTGCCTGTCCACAAGAGCATCTGCCTGCTTCCCGGCGACGGGATCGGTCCCGAGATCACCGCTGAGGCCGTGAAGGTCCTCGGCGCGATCGGCGAGCGCCATGGCGTGACCTTCGTGTTCGAGGAGGCGCTGCTCGGCGGGGCGGCCATCGACGCCACGGGTACCGCGCTTCCCGATGAAACCCTCGAGGTCGCCCACCGCTCTGATGCTGTCCTTCTCGCAGCGATCGGCGGCCCCAAGTGGGACACCACCGATCCCGCCAAGCCTCGTCCTGAACAGGGGCTCCTCGGCATCCGCAAGGCGCTCGGGCTCTTCGCGAACCTGCGCCCGGTCAAGATCTTCGATTCGCTTCGCGATGCGTCGACCCTGAAGCCCGAGTTCCTCGAGGGTGTCGACATGCTCATCGTGCGCGAGCTCACCGGTGGCCTGTACTTCGGAGACAGGGCTCGCGAGACCGACGTCGAGGGCGCTGGCGAGAACGGCGCGGTCGGCATGCGCGCCTACGACACGATGGACTATCGCGAGTTTGAGATTGCGCGGATCGCCCGCACCGCGTTCGAGGCGGCGCGTACGCGCGGCAACAAGGTTCACAGCGTCGACAAGGCCAACGTCCTCGAGTCGTCCCGGCTCTGGCGTGAGGTCGTGCATCGTCTGCACGAGGCCGAGTACTCCGACGTCGAACTCGTCGACCAGCTCGTCGACAACTCGGCGATGCAGCTTATCCGCTGGCCCGCTCAGTTCGACGTGATGGTGACTGAGAACATGTTTGGCGACATCCTCTCCGACGAGGCGTCGATGCTCACGGGTTCGCTCGGGATGCTGGCGTCTGCGTCGCTCGGCGATGGCACGGCGCTCTACGAGCCGAGTCACGGGTCGGCCCCCGATATCGCCGGGCAGGGGATTGCGAATCCGCTTGCCATGCTCCTCTCGGTCGAGCTGATGCTGCGCTACAGCTTCGACATGCACGGCGCTGCCGATGAGCTCGCCGCCGCAATCGAGCGCGTGCTCGACGCCGGCTGGCGCACCAAAGACATCGCCGCCGCGGATACCGATGCGGACAAGGTCGTTGGGACGTCGCGCATGGGCGACCTCGTGGTGGAGCTGCTCGGCTGATCGACGCAGTTCGCGGATTCCGCACCGATTCACTGCGGTGCATAGTGGGGCGCGCTCGCGTACACTAATGTGCCTACATAGCCGATTACGCTGAAAGGGGTGTGTACGCGATGTCGCTTCCGACCGTGGACAAGATCTGGATGGACGGCGAGCTCGTCGACTGGGATAAGGCCCAGGTGCACGTACTCACTCACGCGCTCCACTACGGCTCCGGCGTCTTCGAAGGTATCCGCTGCTACGAGACCCCCGATGGTCCGGCGGTCTTCCGCCTTCGCGATCACATGGAGCGCTTCGAGCGCTCGGCCAAGATGCTCTACATGGACCTGGGATACTCGGTGGACGAGATGGTCGAGGCCGTCAAGGAGACCATCCGGGTCAACGGGTTGACTTCGTGCTACATCCGCCCCATCGCGTTTCGGGGTTACGGCGTCATGGGTCTCGACCCGATTCCCGCCCCGGTCAGCATCTCCATCGCTGCATGGCCGTGGGACACCTATCTGGGCGAGGACGGTCTCACCAAGGGCGTTGCCGTTGGCGTGTCCAGCTGGCGCCAGCGCGGCATCAACTCGACGCCGCCGGCGGTCAAGGCGACCGGCCAGTACCTCAACAGCTCGTTCGCGCGCATCGAGGCAAACCGTCATGGCTATGCCGAGGCGGTCCTGCTCAACGAAGAAGGCAAGGTCTGTGAGGGTACCGGCGAGAACCTCTTCATCGTGCGCGACGGCGTGATCTCGACTCCGCCCGTCTCGGACGGTCTGCTCGAGGGCATCACCCGCGATTCGATCATGATCATCGCCGACGACCTCGGCTACCCGGTTCTCGAGGAGTCGCTGGTCCGCACCGACCTGTACTCGGCTGATGAGTTCTTCATGACGGGCTCCGCCGCCGAGTTGGTCCCTGTTCGCTCCATCGACGGTCACGAGATCGGCGACCCCGGCCCCATCACCAAGGACCTGCAGGAGACGTTCTTCCGCGTGGTACATGGCGAGGAGCCGGCGTACGAGGAGTGGCTCGACCGACTCTGATCTCAGACCGTGTGACGGGAGCCCCAGTGGTCACCATCTATGACACCACCCTCCGCGACGGGACTCAGCGAGAGGGCCTCTCGCTGTCGGTCGACGACAAACTGCGCATTGCGGCCAAGCTCGACGTGCTCGGCGTGGACTACATCGAGGGCGGTTTCCCGGGGTCCAACCCCAAGGACATCGAGTTCTTCGAGCGCGCGCGCGACCTGAAACTCGAGCACGCCATCGTCTCGGCGTTCGGATCGACTCGGCGCAAGAACGTCGCGCCCGAGGATGACGCCGGGCTCCAGGCGCTTCTCGATACGGGCTGCTCGGCGCTGTGCATCTTTGGCAAGGCGTGGGACGTTCACGTGACCGAGACCCTTCAGACCACGCTCGACGAGAACGTGGCGATGGTTCGGGACTCGGTCGCGTACCTGAAAGCGGCTGGCCGCACCGTGTTCTTCGACGCCGAGCACTTCTTCGACGGCTACGCAGCCAACGCCGACTACGCTCTCGAGGTGTGTCGAGCGGCCGCTGATGCGGGCGCGGACGCGATCGTGCTGTGCGACACCAACGGTGGAACCCTGCCGCACGTCGTCGCGCGCGTGGTGCGCGAGGTCGCGCAGGAGATCGTCGTGCCGCTCGGGATGCACGCGCACAACGATGCGGCGTGCGCGGTCGCCAACTCGCTCGTAGCTGTCGACGCGGGCTGTGTCCACGTGCAAGGCACCATTAACGGCTACGGCGAGCGCGCCGGCAACGCCGACCTGGTAGGGATCATCCCGTCGCTCGTCCTCAAGATGGAGGAGGAGTGCATCTCGCGCGAGCAGCTCAAACTCCTTACCGAGGTGAGCCACTTCGTCGCCGAGACGGCGAACATCAGCCCCAATCCGCACCACCCTTACGTGGGCTCCAGCGCATTCGCGCACAAGGGCGGCGTTCACGCGAGCGCGGCGGCGCGTCTGCCCGAGGCCTACGAGCACATCGATCCGGCCTCGGTGGGCAACCTGGCTCGCGTGGTCGTCAGCGAGCTGGCGGGACGCGCATCCATCGCCATGAAGGCCCAGCAGATGGGCATCGAACTGTCGGGCGAGACCGCCGGCGAGGTGCTCGACGCAATCAAGGACCTCGAGTACCAGGGCTATAGCTTCGAGGCGGCCGACGGCAGCCTCGAGATGATGCTGAAGAAGAAGCTCGGTACGTACGAGCCGCTGTTCCGCCTCGAGAGTTTCCGCGTAATCGCCGAGAAGCGCGAGGATGGCCGTGTGGCGACCGAGGCCACGATCAAGGTTCATGTCGGCGGGCATCGCTACATCGCCACTGCCGAGGGCAACGGCCCCGTCAACGCTCTCGATCGGGCGCTGCGCATCGCGATCGGGCGCTTCTACCCCGCGCTCGACACGATGTCGCTCATCGACTTCAAGGTGCGCGTGCTCGAGGAGAAGAAGGGCACCGAGGCGGTCACCCGAGTGCTCATCGAGACCGGCGACCACGAGAACAGCTGGGGCACCGTGGGCGTCTCGGAGAACATCATCGAGGCGTCGTGGGAAGCGCTCGTCGACGCGGTCGAGTACGGCCTCACGCACGGATCGGGTGACGGCTCGGGGCAATGAGGCGTTCCCCTTCAGCCGCGGCCCGGGCCCAGAGCATAGCGATCGTCATCACCGGGCTCTCTTCCTTCGCGTGGCTTCCGGGAGCGGGCGTGTACTACCCCAGATTCGGCCTCACGCTGCTGGCCGGCGCCGCGTGGCTGTGCGTATGGGCGTACGGTGGGCTTCAGCGCCTCGATCGTAGAAGGCGGCCGTTCTTCCTCGGCCTGAGCATCGCAATCGCCGCTGTGGTCGCCTCGTCTCTGCTGTCGCGCTTCCCGGACCTCGCCGTCTCGTATGGCGGCGCAACGGGAGTCTCGGGCGCCTACTGGCTTGCGCTTATCTGCGTGATGGGCGCCGCGACCAGAGTCACTCTCAGTCACGCGACCAGTCACGTCGTGAAGTGGCAGTTTGCGTGGGCGCTGCCGATAGCGGCGATCGGTCTCGTGCAGGCTATCGCCACGGGACACGTGACGGTGGCTTACGAGAACGTCGACCTGTTCGCGCCGATGATGCTTCTGTTCGCGCCTCTCGCGCTCGGCTTCGCTGTTGCGGAGTCACGTCCGCGTCTCCGTGGCGCGTGGGTCGGCGCCGCGGCGCTCTTTGTGGCCGCGGTGCTCGCCACGCGCACGATGGCGGGTTTCGTCGGACTGGCCGCCGAAGTGCTCATCGCTGCGTGGCTGGCGCCCGGGCTCCTCGGCATGCGGCGGGGCAGTACGGCACGACGATGGATTATCGGAGTCCTTTCCGCCGGCGCCCTCGTATTCATGCTGGTCGGCACGCTGTACGTGACCGATTCACTTCCGCCCCAGGGCGAAGGGTTGGCTTCCGACACGTTCTTCGGTCGTAGCGCCGTGACGCGAGTTGAGATGTGGAAAGCGGCCGTGCAGGAGATTCGGACCCACCCCTGGTTCGGTGTCGGTCCCGACCAATATGCGTTCGAGGGGCAGAAGTACTTCTCGCACAACCTCTACCTGACAGAGCACTACCCGGACCCGGATCAGGAGCTTCCGCTTGATCCGCACTCCCTCCTGGTACTCCTGTTCGTCGACTTCGGCCTTCTCGGTCTGGCAGCGCTGCTGGTCATCTCGTGGTCGTGGGCGCGAGACGTCTTCGGAGGCACGTTCGCTACAGACAGAGGCAGGCTCGTGCGGTGGAGCTACGCGGTCTCCGCGCTTGGCTTCGGGTACGCCGCCCTCTTTGTCCCGTTTCCGTTGGTGTACGGCGCATTCCCAGTCTTCATCGCAGGGCTCGCGCTGGTGGGGCCGTCCACCGAGGAGACGTCCGAGAGGATAGCGCTGGCCAATCCTCGCTGGGCCGCGGCGTTGTTCGCCGTGATTCTCGCGGCATACCTCGGCTTTCACTCCGTCGCGGCGTGGGTGGAGTTCTCTGCGCCCACCACGGGCACCGGCGGTGCACTCGACCAGGCGTCTCGGGCCCAGGCACACCAGCCCCAGGTCGCCTTCTACCGTTTCGTCAGCCTCTGGCAGGAGGGCCGGCTGCTCGCTCGGTCGAGTGAGCCGGAAGGGTTTCGGCGCTACCAGGCTTCCGTGGATGCGGCGCCCTTCGGCGTCAGGGAATACGCTCCTTATCTGGTCGAGTTGGTTCGGCTCAGCCTGGATGACGCGATGAGAACGGGACGCACCGACGTCACCTGGGAGCGCGCCCGTCTCGTGCATGCCGCTGCGTTGAGCCCCTCGCTGCCCGAGCTGGATGCCGAGGTGCTGCATCTCGAGCTGGCTGCCGGAGATCTCGACGCGGCCCGTCGTGCGGCCCTGGTTACCGAGAAGTGGCGGGACGTGGTGCCCGAGGTGCCGGTCTACGAGCGGATGCTGCGTGAGGCAGAGGCCGGGAACTAGCGTGAGAGACCGATTTGCAATAGAGGAGCGAGCATATGAGCGTCGAAGTGAACGGCGATGGTCTGACACGTATCAAGGAGAGCGGAATGCGCGTAGTACGCGTGCTCTTCGAGGGCGACTGCCGATACGGACTCGCAGACGCGGAAACGATCACCCTCCTGAGTGAAGAGCCTTTTGCGGCCTGGGAGCCCGATGGCGAGATGCCACTGGCGGCTGCCACGCTCCTTGCTCCCTGCGTTCCCACCAAAGTCGTGTGCGTCGGTCTCAACTACCGGCCGCACATCGCCGAGATGGGACACGCGTTTCCGGACGAGCCGGTCATCTTCCTGAAACCGTCGACCGCAGTCATCGGTCCCGGGCAGCCGATTCCTCTCCCCCCGGGTGTGGGGAGGGTCGACCATGAGGCCGAGCTTGCCGTCGTCATCGGGCGGCGGACGCACCGGGTCACTCCCGAGATGGCCGCACACAACGTGCTCGGATTCACCTGCGCAAACGACGTGACCGCCCGCGACCTGCAGAAGCGCGACGGCCAGTGGTCCCGGGCGAAAGGGTTCGACGGGTTCTGCCCCCTCGGTCCTTGGGTGGCAACCGACATCGACGTCTCGGACGTCGCGCTCGAGTGCCGGGTGAACGGCGAGGTGCGCCAGAGAGCTCGGACGAGCGAGATGCTGTTCGATCCCTTCGAGATAATCAGTTTCGTGAGCCAGGTCATGACGCTCGTGCCCGGTGACGTGATTCTGACCGGGACGCCGGGCGGGATCGGGCCGATTTCCGATGGCGACTCCGTCGAGGTGAGGATCCAGGGCGTCGGCTCACTGGAGAACCCGGTCTCCGTGCTCGCCTGACTCCGCAGCGCTCTGGCAATACGTCCGCTTAGCGCATAGAATCATCTCTTTGTTGCATACTCAGGGCGCCTGAATATCAGGGTGCTCGCGTTGTAGGGGTGGGCATGTTCTTCCGCGATCGCGACACGACTCTCGTCGTCGTCGCCCGCTTCGTCGCCCGTGCGGGTGGTGAGGCGGCATTCTTCATAGGCGTATGGGGCCTCGCGGCCTACAAGTTCGACGCAACGCCGTCGCAGATCGCGCTGCTCATGGGGGTCCTTGCGGTCGCCTCGATGATCGGCTCGGCGATCTCAGGCGTCTTCATCGACCGCTTCGGGCCGCGAAACGTGATGGTCGGCGCCCAGGCGCTCTACATTCCCATCGCCCTCATGGTGCCCTTTGTCACCTCGCTGCCGTGGCTCATCGGCGCATGCGGCCTCTTCGGCCTCGTGACCGCGCCGATAATGACCGCCACCGGTTCGTTCGCGCCCTACCTCGGACATGACGATCCCGAGAAGATCGAGAGTGTCAACGCCCTGCTCGAGGGCGCCGGGGCGCTTGCGTTCGTGCTGGGCCCCGCGATGGGTGCCGCGGTCGCATCGACCTGGAACACGGAGGCGGTGTTCTACGTCGATGCCGTCCTGACCGGAATCGGCGCATTGCTGGTCCTCCCCGTGAAGACGAAGCCGCTCGGACATGGCGAGCACGGGCACCCGTTCACGGAGCTCGTAGATGGCATCAAGCTGTCGTACGGGCTGCGCAGCGTGCGCTACTACATCCTCATGGGCACGCTCATCTGGTTCACCTTCGGGGCCTTCTCGGCGTTGGAACCCTTGTTCTACCGAGACGTGGTCGGCGTGGGCGTGGAGTGGATCGGCTGGATGAACTCGCTGTTCGGCATCGGCATCGGCGCGGGCGCCTTCCTGCTGACGAGGCTGTCGGCCAAGGCCACCTCGGCGCGCGCTCTGGCAGCCGGAGTGGCGATGATCGGGCTGTCCGTCGGTGCCTACGTGGGCAGTGACAAGTTGCCGTTGATCGCGGCCGGCTCGCTGTTCCTCGGTGGTGTCATCGGCGTGACGGAGCCACTGCTGCGTACTCTGCTGCAGCTGGACGCGCCGCCGGAGTACGTGGGACGCGTGATGGGCACGGCTCATCTGCATCGGTCCGGAGGCGAACTCGTGCCGCTGATGGTCGCGCCGGGTCTGGCAGCGGTCTTCGGGGTGCAGGCGGTGATGATCGGGGGAGGCGTGATTGCCGCCATCGTCGCGCTTTCGACTCTCGGATACGCTGCCTCGATCGACCGCGACGGGCACCGCGAACACGGCCCGGTAAAGCTCGGTGACGCGCTGCCGCCGGACGAGCCGATATCGCCCATAACCTGACGGACGGAGGGTGCCGCGCACCCTTCTGGGCAGGCCCCGCCGTTCGTCATCGACGAACAGCCGTTCGGCTATCCACAGGCACATCATGTCGGTCCTCCGTGCTATCCTGACCCCGACATATAGTGGTTCACGCCGACTCAGGGGGAGTCGTTAATTCATGCCTGAAGACCGCCTTCGTACTCCTGAAGTCGAAGAGCTCCTGCGAGCCCTGCTGACCCTCGAAAGCCCCGATGACGCATACGCGCTGCTGGTGGACCTGTGTACGGTCCGGGAGATCCAGGAGATGGCCCAGCGTCTCGAGGTTGCGCGACTGCTTTCGGAGGGCGGGCACTACTCGGCCATCCAGGAGTCGACCGGCGCATCGGCCACCACCATTTCGCGTGTGAGCAAGGCGCTCAACTACGGAGCTGACGGCTATCGCCGCGCGCTCGACCGCCTCTCCGCAGATCGTTAGGGGAGCGCAGTGTCCTTCGTCCACCTTCACACCCATACCGAGTACTCGATGCTCGACGGTGCAGCGCGCGTAGGCAAGCTCATCGAGCAGGCCAAGGCCTTCGAGATGCCCGCGCTGGCGATCACCGACCATGGCTACATGTATGGCGCGGTCGACTTCTACCGTCAGGCGATCAAGGCCGGCGTGAAGCCGATCATAGGCTGCGAGGTCTACTTCACCCCGGACTCGCGTTTCAAGCGCGACGGAAAACCGAACCTCTTCCACTTGCTTCTTCTGGCGAAGGACAACGAGGGTTACCGCAACCTGATGGCGCTCGTCTCCAACGCGGCCGTCGAAGGGTTCTACTACAAGCCTCAGGTCGACCTTGAGTTGCTCAGGGCACACTCGAAGGGCCTGATCGGCACGTCCGCTTGTATGAGCGGCATCGTCAGCAAGTCCATCGAGCGCGGCCAGCCCGAGGAGGCGCGCAAGTGGGCCGAGACCTACGCGGGCATCTTCGATTCAGGCGACTTCTTCATCGAGCTGCAGGAGCAGGGGATCGTCGCCGATAACGGCGTGTCCCAAAAGCAGCTCAACCAGCAGCTCTCCTCGCTCGCGGCTGAGGTCGGGCTCCCCACAGTCGCGACCAACGACATCCACTACCTCACTCGCGAGGACGCCGCCACCCAGGATCTGTTGCTGTGCATCGGCACCAACTCCACGGTCGACCAGCCGGGTCGAATGAAGTTCAGTTGCGACGAGTTCTACATGAAGTCCGCCGAGGAGATGGCCGGTCGTCTCGGAGAGTATCCCGAGGCGCTTTCCAACACGCTCGCGATCGCGGAGCGCTGCGACGTGTCGATGGAGTTCGGCAAGATCATCCTGCCGGTCTTCAAGGTTCCCGAGGAGCACACGGTCGAGAGCTTCCTGCGAGCTGAGTGCATAGAGGGGCTCAAGGTTCGCTACGGCGACCCGCTGCCCGCCGAGATCATCGAGCGCCTCGACTACGAGCTGTCGATCGTCAACGACAAGGGGTTCGCGGCGTACTTCCTCATCGTCGCGGACTTCACGCGGTGGGCGAAGGCCAACGAGATCGGCGTAGGTCCGGGCCGAGGCTCCGCTGCCGGTTCGATCATCGCGTACTCACTCGGCATCACCAATCTCGATCCGATCGAGAATGGCCTGCTGTTCGAGCGGTTCCTGAACCCCGAGCGTTCGGAGATGCCCGATATCGATATGGACTTCGATGACGCTCGTCGCAGCGAGGTCATCGACTACGTGCGCGAGCAGTACGGTCAGGACAAGGTCGCGCAGATCATCACGTTCGGCACCATGAAGGCGAGAGCGGCGGTCCGCGACGCGGGACGCGTGCTCGGTTACCCCTACGGCGTGCCGGACCGCATCAGCAAGATGATCGTCGAGGACCTCAAGGCGACCATCAAGTCCTCGCTCGAGCAAAACGCCGAGTTCGACGCGGACTACAAGGCCAACGCCGACACCAAGAAGATCGTCGACGCTGCGTCCTCGCTCGAGGGCATCGTACGCGGTGAAGGCGTGCACGCCGCGGGTGTCGTCATCTGTCGCGATCCGCTGCACGAGCACGTGCCCGTCAAGCGCGACACCAAGGGCGGCGTCGTCATCACGCAGTACGACGGCCCCACCGTCGCCGATCTCGGCCTGCTCAAGATGGACTTCCTCGGCCTGAGGACGCTTACCGTCATCGCCGACGCCGTGAAGAACATCGAGGCCAACCACGGCATTTGCATCAACCCCGACGACATACCGCTCGATGATCCCGAGCAGTTCGCGCTGCTGCAGCGCGGAGACACCGCTGGCGTGTTCCAGGTGGAGTCGCCGGGTATGCGCGCTCTGCTTCGCGACCTCAAGCCCACGGTCTTCCCCGACATCGTCGCCGTCCTCGCGCTCTACCGTCCGGGCCCGCTCGGCTCGGGCATGGTGAAGGACTTCGTCGAGCGCAAGGCGGGCAAACGCGAGGTCACGTACTACGACGACCGGCTCAAGGGCATCCTCGAGGATACCTACGGCGCGATCGTATACCAGGAGCAGGTCATGCGGATCTCCATGGAGATGAGCGGATTCTCGGCAGCCAAGGCCGACAAGCTCCGTAAGGCGATGGGCAAGAAGGACCTCAGTGTGCTTTCGGCGCTCGAGAACGACTGGGTCGAGGGCGCCAAGGCGAACGACTACGACCCGCAGCTCGCCAAGAGCCTGTGGGCAGACATCCTGCCCTTCGCCGAGTACGCCTTCAACAAGAGCCACTCGGCCGCGTATGGCCTGCTCACCATGCAGACCGCGTACCTGAAGGCACACTACCCGCTGGAGTACATGGCGGCGGTGCTCACGAGCTACACCGGTAAGACCGAGTCGATCGTCAAGTACGTCGCCGAGTGCAATCGTGCGGGATACAAGGTCCTGCCGCCGGACGTGAACTCGTCGAAGCGCGACTTCACCGCGGTTCCCGGCGAGGGCATCCGCTTCGGTCTTGCGGGCATTCGCGGGGTGGGCGACGCCGTCGTCGACACCATCGTCAAGGCGCGCGAGGCTGGCGGACCGTTCACGTCGCTGCACGACTTCTGCGATCGCGTGGACCTCAAGCAGGCGAACAAGAAGACGCTCGACGCGCTCATCAAGGCCGGCGCGTTCGATTCGACCGGCTACACCCGCAAGCACCTGATCTCACTGATGGACGGCTGCGTCGAGGCCGCATCGAAGCGCCAGAAGGATCGTGACTCGGGCCAAGTCTCGATGTTCGATATGTTCGCCGAGGAGGACCACGGGTTCTCGGATGAGGTCCCGCCGCCCGACGGCGACGAGTGGGACAAGAAGATGCGGCTCGGCTTCGAGAAGGAGATGCTCGGCATCTACGTGTCGGACCACCCGCTCAACGAGATAGCGGACGCCGTGCGACGTGCCGCCTCCCATTCTCTCGGCGAGATCGACGAGCTCTCGGACGGGACGACCGGTTGGTTCGCAGGCCTGGTTGCGAGCGTGGATCGCCGGCCTACCCGCAAGGGCACGATGATGGCGATCGTCACCCTCGAGGACCTGGAGGGCTCGATTGAGGCGGTCGTCTTCCCGCAGACCTACGACAAGGTGCGCGACCTCATTGCGGTCGACGCGGTCCTGCGCTTCAAGGCGAAGCTCGAGGACTCGGACCGGGGCAAGAAGCTGATCGTGCACGAGGTGCAGGAGTTCGACGGCGAGGAGTTTGCAGAGCCGCCGATGAAGCTGGTCGTGAAGGCGGACGCCAGCGCCCTGGTGAACGGTCGTCACGAGGCGCTCAAGCGGATCCTGGGTCACTTCCCGGGACGTGACACCGTCGAGCTGCACGTGTGGGACGAGGCCAACAAGCGCACGCTGATCTGCGCCATGCAGGAGCGCGTGAATGCTGCCGCCAACGGTCTGCATGCCGAGCTCATGGAGGTCTTCGGCGGGGATGCGGTGAGCGCGGCCTGAGAGGGCCCCGCAACATGCGGCATCTGCCCGGCGGTGCCCGTGTTGCACTCTAGCACTCTACTGTGATAGAGTGCCGCTTGCGACAGACGGTCGCGGGTACAACTTAACCGGAGAGCCAACCTGATGAGACCTGTCACCCCTCGGGGTTTTCGTGATGTATTGCCCGCCGAGGCGGCCGAGCGCGAAGTGCTCGCGTCCCGCCTGGCTGACGTGTTCTCGGCGTGGGGTTATGGACGCGTGGAGACGCCCGTCGTCGAGCGCCTCGACGCACTCGAAGCCGCCGCCGGCTCCATGGAGAGCACGGCGTTTCGCTTCGTCGACCTGGACGGGCACCTTCTTGCGCTGCGCCCGGACGTCACCGTGCCAATCGCGCGGCTTGTGTCCTCCCGGCTGTCATCGGAACCGGGCCCGTATCGGCTCCGGTACGTCTCGGAGGCGTTCCGCGAGCACGAGTCGCTTCGCGGCCAGGCGCGCCAGTTTACGCAGATCGGCGTCGAGTTGGTGGACGCGAGCGGTCCTGCAGCCGACGCCGAGGTGGTCTCCCTGCTGGTCGAGGCGTTGCTCGCCAGCGGGCTGCCCGACTTCAGCGTGGGCATGGGCACCGTCGAGGTCCTCTCGGCGGTGGTGGCTGCTGCGGGAATGCCCGAGGCGTGGGGGAGCGCGGTGCTCTCGGCAGCGCACGACCGCAACCTCGTCGAGCTCGACAGGCTGGCTGCGGCAGAGGGAGTCGCACCCGCGGCTGCAAGGGCGTTGCGCTCCGTGCCCCGTATCCGTGGCGGCGCCGACGCTATCGAACGCTGTCGCGTCGCCACCGAGGGCTGCGCGTGCGGTCCGGCGCTCGACGGGCTCGCTCGCACGTGGGCACTCCTCGAAGCATCCGGCGTCGCCGAGCGCGTCTCGGTGGACTTCAGCGTGATGCGCAGTTTCGACTACTACACGGGCCTCGTCCTCGAGGCATACGCGCCCGGGCTCGGCGTACCTCTCGGAGGCGGAGGACGCTATGACGGCGTGCTCGCGGCGTTCGATTCGCCGATGCCCGCCGCCGGCTTCGCCCTGGGCCTCGAGCGCCTCACCATCGCGCTCGTCGAGCAGGACGCCGCGCCGGCGGTCCGACGCCTCGACGCCGTGCTCGGCGGACAGCCCGCCCTTGCGCTCGCTGCGGCCACGCGGCTGCGGGCAGGCGGCTGGCGAGTGTCCCTGTCGTCGCGTGCGGGCCTCGAGCTCGTTCGCGAGGCCGAGCGGCTGGACGCGGTGGAGGCTCTCGTCGCCGAGAACGGCCGCGTTGTGCGGCTCGACCGCGCTGGCGAGCCGGCGTTGCCGCTTGAGGAGCCGGTGCCGTACCCGCCCACCACGTCGTGGGCCGAAGGGGGTGAGCGTTCGTGATTGCGACCTCGCGCGGATCCGTCGGCGAGCGTCTGCGTATCGCCGTCCCCAAGGGAGCGCTCTTCCCGGACTCGGTGCGAATGCTTGAGGCGGCTGGCCTCGACGTCACCGGGCTCGCTGATCCCGGGCGCCAGCTGATCGTGTCGAGCACCGATGCGGACTACATCATCGCCAAGCCCACCGACGTGCCGATCTATGTTGCCTACGGAGGTGCGGACTGCGGCATCGCGGGCAAGGACGTGCTCGTCGAGGCCGCGCTCGAGGTCGTCGAGCTGGTCGACCTCGGCTTCGGCGGATGCCGCTTCGTCGTCGCCGAGCGAGAGGACGCGCCGGACGCCAGCGAGCGCTACGCGCGCCTGGGCGTGCTGCGGGTCGCGACCAAGTATCCCAACATCGCTCAGACGCACTTCGACGCGCGGGGCATCCAGGTCGAGATCGTGAAGCTCAACGGCAACATCGAGCTGGCCCCGCTCATCGGCATGGCCGACGTCATCGTCGACATCACCGCGACGGGCACAACGCTGCGTCAGAACCGCCTGCGAATCGTTGAGGACGTCTTGCCGAGCACCGCGCGATTCGTCGGCAATCCGGTCGCGGTTCGAACCGACCCGCGCGTGACCCGACTCGCCGACGCGATGTCAGAGCTGTCGGTACAATCTCCAGTCGCGGGGGACGCCCCCGCATCCTCGATCGATAAGGAGCCCGCATCATGATGCGTCGCATCGTGCTCGAGCCCGGTCAGCGGCTCACCGAGGCCGACCTCGCCCGCTCAGGCGGCGTCGACGCCGAGATCATCGGCGTGGCGGCGCGAATCGTCGACGACGTCCGCACCCGCGGTGACGTCGCCCTTCGCGAGCTGACTGCGCAGTTCGACCGCGTCGAACTCGACGACTTCCGGGTGACCGAGGCCGAGATACAGGCCGCCGTCGACAGCTGCGATCCCGCGTTCCTCGAGGCCATCGCCGAGGCTGCCGGAGCCATCGAGGATTTCCACCGCAGACAGGTGCCGCAGAGCTGGTTCACCGCGCAGGAGGGCGGCGTCTTCCTCGGCCAGAAGGTGACGCCGCTGCAGCGTGTCGGCATCTACGTGCCGGGCGGCCGGGCGCAGTACCCGTCGAGCGTGCTCATGAACGCGATTCCTGCATGGGTCGCCGGCGTCTCCGAGGTCGCGATGGTCGTACCGCCCGCCGAGGACGGCTCGGTCAACCCCTACACCCTGGCGGCGGCTGCCGAGGCCGGAGTCACCGAGATCTACAAGGTGGGCGGCGCACAGGCGGTTGCGGCGCTCGCGTACGGCACCGAGACCATCCCGCGTGTCGACAAGGTCACCGGTCCCGGCAACGCCTACGTCACCGCGGCGAAGAAGCTCGTCATGGGCGACGTGGGTATCGACATGCTCGCCGGCCCGAGCGAGGTGCTCATCCTCGCCGATGAGACCGCCGTGCCCGCGTTTGTCGCCATCGACCTCATGGCGCAGGCCGAGCACGATCCGCGCGCCGCGACCTACCTCGTCACCACCGATCCCGAGCTGCCCGACCTCGTCGACGCCGCGCTCGAGATCCTCATCGCCGAGTCGCCGCGCGGCGACATCACCGCCCGCTCGCTGAGCGACAACGGCGTCGTGGTCGTGTGCCCGGACATCGTGGCCGCGCTCGACACCTCGGACCTCATCGCTCCCGAGCACCTCGAGATCCAGATGGCCGAGCCCTATGAGCTGCTCGGCTCGATCCGCAATGCGGGCGCGATCTTCCTCGGCCCGTGGACGCCGGAGAGTGTGGGCGACTACGTCGCCGGCCCTAACCACGTGCTTCCCACGGGCGGTACCGCACGCTTCAGCTCGCCGCTGTCGGTCGACGACTTCGTGAAGAAGTCGAGCGTGCTCGGATACAGCTTCGAGGCGCTCGAGATGGACGGCCCCAACGTCCTCGAGATTGCCGGCAAGGAGGGGCTGTGGGCTCATGGCCGTGCGGTGAGCCTGCGTCTTGAGGCCCTTGAGGAAGCCCGCGATGACGAGGGGATCGCCTGATGGACAACTTTCGCGCACCTCGGCCCGAACTCGACTCACTGGCGCCGTATGACGCCAAGGAGATGAAGGTCGAGGTCAACCTCGCGAGCAACGAGCATCCGCACAACCTCCCCAGCGAGGTGTTGGCGAAGCTGTCGTCACGCCTGCCGGAGTTCGCCTTCAATCGCTACCCGGACCCCACCGCAACGCGGCTGCGCGAGATGATCGCCGAGGCCAACGGCCTCGATGCTGACAACGTGCTGGTCGGCAACGGCGGCGACGAGCTCATCTTCGACCTGCTGCTCGCGTGGGGAGGCCCCGGTCGTAAGCTCATCGACATGCCGCCGACCTTCACGATGTACGGGATCGATGCCGAAGTCACCGGGACCGATATCGTGCGGATCCCTCGGCATGAGGACTTCTCGATCGACCAGGACGCCGTGCTCGCGCGAGTCGCCGAGGGCGATATCGACATCGTCATGATCGCCAACCCCAACAACCCGACAGGCAACCTGACTGACGAGGGTTTCCTGATCGACCTGCTCAAGTCGACGGACGCGATCGTGCTCGTGGACGAGGCGTACTTCGAGTTCAGCCGTCACACCATGCGCCCGCACATGGCGCGCCACCCAAACCTGGTCATTCTGCGGACGTTTTCAAAGGCGTTCTCCATGGCTGGCATGCGCGTTGGCTACCTCCTTGGTCACGCGGACGTTGTCAGCGAGCTCAAAAAGGTGCGCCAGCCCTACTCGGTGAACTCGTTCAGCCAGTGGGTCGCACGCGCGGTGTTCAAGGACCGCATGGTCTTCGAGCAGGGCATCTCAGACATCCTGCGCGGGCGCGACCAGCTGATGCACGGCCTTCGACTGCAACACGGAGTCGAGGTCTTTCCGAGCGAGGCGAACTTCGTCTTGTTCAGAGTCGAGCACGCGTCGGCATTGTGGCGTGACCTGCTCCATGGACACTCGGTGCTCATCCGCGACTTCTCCCGATCGCCGGGTCTTGAGGACTGCCTCCGGGTGACCGTCGGAACTCATGACGAGAACCAGCGCTTCATCGAGGCGGTGGACGAGGTACTCACCACGCGCCGCGCATCCGAGCACTTCGGCGCGCAGGCGACCGCCAAGCGACACGACCGCACCGCGTAAGAGAGGGGTACCGATGGGCCGATCGGCACAGATCACCCGAACGACCGGTGAGACCGACATCACCGTCAGCCTGGAGCTGGACGGGTCGGGCGCCACCGACGTCGCCACCGGAGTGCCCTTCTTCGACCACATGCTGGACGCCTTTGGGCGCCACGGTCTGTTCGATCTCACGGTCGCGGCGACCGGTGACCTGGACGTGGACGCGCACCACACCGTCGAGGACGTCGGAATCGTGATCGGTCAGTGCATCGCGCAGGCGCTCGGCGACAAGGCCGGCATCACGCGGTTCGGCTCGGCGACGATCCCGATGGATGAGGCGCTTGTGCTCTCCGCGGTCGACATCTCCGGGCGGGGCCAGCTGCACTACGCCGTCGACCTGCCCATCGAGGTGATCGGGACGTTTGACACCACGCTCGCCAAGGAGTTCCTCATCGCGCTGGCCACCAACGCCGGGCTCACGCTCCACGTCCGTTCGCTGGCCGGCGACAACAGCCACCACATCATCGAGGCGGCGTTCAAGGCCGCGGCGCGCGCGCTTCGCACCGCTGTCGAGCTCGATCCGCGTGTGAGTGGCGTGCCGAGCACGAAGGGGAGCCTGTGAGCCCTCGGATCGCCATCATCGATTACCGCATGGGCAACCTGCGAAGTGTGCAGAAGGGCTTCGAGCATGCTGGCGTCGAAGACGTCGTCGTGACCGATGACCCGGCGATCATCGAGGCCGCCGACGGCATCGTGCTGCCGGGTGTCGGCGCGTTTCGCGATGCCGCCGCCAACCTCAAGGAGTCCGGCGTCGAAGAGGCCATGCGCCACCGGGCTGCCCACGGTACGCCGTTCCTCGGAATCTGCCTCGGCATGCAACTGCTGGCGGATCGCGGGCTCGAAGACGGGGAGTGGCAGGGGCTCGGGCTCGTCCATGGCGTTTGCGACCGGCTGCCTGGCGGCGTGAAGGTGCCCCACATCGGCTGGAACACCGTGGAGTACCCGCGCGACTCGCTGCTTTTCGACGGCATCCCCGAGTCGACCGCGTTCTACTTCGTGCACAGCTACCGGCTCTCGCCGGCACACGACGCTGCGATCATCGGCAGCTGTGAGTACGGCGTGCGATTCGCCGCCGCAGTGCAGCGCGACAACATCTATGCGGTGCAGTTCCATCCCGAGAAGTCCTCGACGATGGGTCTGCACCTGCTCGCCAACTTCGGACGGATCGTCGACGGGGCGCGCGCCTCGTAGGGGGCGCCGTCTGAAGAAGGGAATCTCACGTGATCGTCTTTCCAGCAATCGATATCCTCGGCGGGCGCGCAGTGCGTCTCGCTCAGGGTGACTACGACCGGGTGACCGTCTACAACGAGGATCCGCTCGCCCAGGCGCGTGCATTCGCCGATGACGGGGCCGAGTGGGTGCACGTCGTCGACCTGGACGGCGCGCGCACCGGCGTTCCCGGCAACATCGAAACCATCGAGCGCATCGCGCGCGAGAGTGGGCTGCCGGTGCAGACCGGCGGCGGCATCCGTACGCTCGAGACGATGGAGCGCCTTGCCGAGGCCGGCGTGAGCCGCATGGTGCTCGGCACCAAGCTCGCGACCGACCACGCCTTCGTGCGCGAGGCGGTCGCTCGCTTCGGCGACAAGGTCGTCGCGGGCATCGACGCTCGCGACGGGATGGTCGCGGTGGAGGGCTGGCGCGAAGGCACCTCGACGCCTGCCGCCGAGCTGGTCGCTGAGCTGCGGGACCTCGGTATCCGTCACCTCGTCTACACCGACATCAGCCGGGACGGTATGCAGACCGGCGTCAACGTCGACGCCTACGAAGAGATCGCCGAGACGGCCGGCTTCCCGGTCATCGCCAGCGGCGGCGTTTCCACGCTCGACGACTTCCGCCAGCTTGCGGCACTCGGCCCCGACACGGTCGAAGGCGCGATCACAGGCCGCGCGCTCTACGAGGGCGCGTTCAAGCTCAAGCACGCCATCCGCGCGGCGCGAGGGGAGTACTAGTGCTCACCAAGCGCGTCATACCGTGCCTCGACGTACACGAAGGCCGCGTCGTCAAAGGCGTGAACTTCGTGAATCTGGTGGACGCGGGCGACCCGGTCGAGATGGCCGCAATATACGACCGCGAGGGGGCCGACGAGGTCGTGTTCCTCGACATCACCGCGAGCCACGAAGAGCGCCCGATGATGCTCGAGGTCGCCTCCCGCACCGCCGAGGAGTGCTTCATCCCCTACACAGTGGGCGGCGGTATGCGCTCCGCCGAGGACATCCGAGAGATGCTCAAGGCGGGTTGCGACAAGATCTCGCTCAACTCGGCGGCCGTTCGCAACCCCGAGCTCATAACCCACACGTCGCGCATCTATGGCTCGCAGTGCATCGTCACGGCCATCGACGCGCGGCGCATCCCCGGGTCGAACCCGGCGCGCTGGGAGGTCTTCATCAATGGCGGGCGCATCAACACCGAGATGGACGCGGTGCAGTGGGCCGCTGAGGCCGAGCGTCTCGGCTCGGGCGAGATCCTGCTCACCAGCATGGACTGCGACGGCGTGAAGGACGGCTACGACATCGACCTCACCCGCGCTGTGACCCGGGCGGTCAACGTGCCCGTCATCGCGAGCGGTGGAGCCGGAACGCTCGATCACTTTGCCGAGGTCGTCATCGAGGCCGACGCCGATGCGGTACTTGCGGCGAGCGTGTTCCACTTCGGTACCTACACCGTGCGCCAGGTCAAAGAGCACATGGCCGCGCACGGCATACCCGTCAGACTCTGAACCGGAAGGACTCCCATGAGCGACCGCGAACACGACACCCTCACCATCCCCGAGCTCACGTACGACGCCAACGGCCTCATTCCGGCCATCATCCAGGACCGAGAGACCGGCGACGTGCTGATGCTGGCGTGGATGAACGTCGACTCACTCGCTAAGACGTGCGAGACCAAGCGCACGTGGTTTTGGAGCCGCAGCCGCCAGAAGTACTGGATGAAGGGCGAGGAGTCCGGCAACGTTCAGGTCGTCTCGGATGTGCGCTACGACTGTGACGCCGACTGCCTGCTCGTCATCGTCGATCAGGCGGGCGAGGGCAAGGCCTGTCACACCGGTGAGCGCAGCTGTTTCTACCGATCGCTCTGCTCCGAGGAGGGCTAGCCATGACCGATCTGACCATGCCTCAGGGTGAGGACAGCGCCGAAGACGTGCTCGAGTTCGGCTCCACGCCCGATATCGGGCCGGTGCTGGAATCGCTGTTCTCCACGATTCGCGAGCGCGGCATCGACCTGCCGGAGGGCAGCTACACCGCTCAGCTCCTCAGTGGTCCCGAGGACAAGCTCCTGAAGAAGATCGGCGAGGAGGCCACCGAGGTCGTCATGGCCGCAAAGGACGCCGACACCGACCAGCTGCGCTACGAGATGGCGGACCTGCTTTACCACCTGCTCGTGGTGGCGCACCGATGGGGCCTCACGCCCCATGATCTCGCCGCCGAGCTCGAGTCCCGATTCAAGTAGCCGCGTGCCTTCGCCGCTCGCACAACCAGACCGCAGGCACTTCGAGCCGCTGTGGGACCGCATCGACCGCAATCGGTGGCGCCTCGCGGGCTACTCGGCGGTCTTTGTCATCGCATCGGTTGCGAGTCTCAACATGATGCTGGGAGCGCTCGCGTTCGTGGTCTGGGTTGTCTCCGGCCTCGTCGCAGCTGCGCGAGGTTCGCTGTTCTTGGTGCTCACTCAGGGCGTCGCGTTTCCGTGGCACGTGTTCGGGTGGTCCACCGTGGTGTTTACCGGGATGGCGGTGCTGTGGGTGGCAATCGCGCTGTCCCGCTCCGAGAAGTGGCTCATCGATCGGCTCGGCGCCACCCTGGTGCCGGCGGGTGACCTGACGCTCGTCAAGAGCGGGGTGAAGGACATGTCGATCGCCGCCGGTATGCAGGTGGCGCCGGCCTTCTACGTTCTCGAGACCCCCAACGTGAACGCGTTCGTGATCTCGGCGCATCAGAGGCGCGCGGTGCTGGGGATGACGCGCGGGATGATCGAGCGGCTCTCACTCGAAGAGCAGCGTGCTGTCACGGCGCACCTCATCGCCCTGCTGAGATCGGGCGACACCATCGTTTCCACGGGCGTGACCGCGCTCATGATGCCGCTTCACGCCTGGCGCGACTGGATGCTCGTGCGGCAAGACGATCCCGGCATGCCCGAAGTCGAGCGACAGGCTCAGATGGAGAACGCCGCGGGCCCGACGCAGACGCTGCTCGTAATCCCGCTCGCCATCTTCGGGATCGCCCTGACCATACTTGCCGAACTGATCGCTGCCGGGCATCGCGAACTGCAGCTCAAGACCGCCGAGAAGGCCGATGCGGAAGGGATGCTGCTGCTCAAGCAGCCCCGGGTGATGCTCGACGCCGTAGAGAAGTGCGTCCGTTTCAACAACAACATCAAAGTCGCCGATGACGCCTTTGGTCAGCTGTTCTACTGCTGGCCCGGCGATTCATCGGATGACGAGTACGACCCCGAGTGGCGGCGCGTGGCGCGACTGCGCGAGGTGCTTGGCGTCGAGGGTTTTCGTCAGGGCGACGAGTATCCGCATTCGTTCTATCCGACGCCGCCGAGGCTTGACGCGGAAGGCTAGTGCGTCAGACGGATCTTGAACCCCTGGCCGGCGCAGACCGGGCACTTGACCCAGGCGTCTTTGCCGGATGTCTTCACCACCGGGATGTAGCGGTTGCCCTTGCAGTGGGGGCACTGTTCGCGACGCACCATCCTACTCATCTCCTCGGAAGTGAAGAGAACTTAATTCCGTCACTGTGAGAGCAAGCCGCGCGCCAGCATTCGCGTGGGTTGAGATGCGGTTCTTGCATTCAGGGGCGACTCCGTTGTACAGTCGTCGGCAACCGAACAGCAGGCCTGTGACGGGGAAGAGTACGCGGGTATCGACGCTATAGAGAGCTGGGGATGGTGGAACCCTGGCGCGAGCGAACCGGCGGAATGGGCCCCCGAGGCTCCGAGACAACGGCGATGAGCCTACTAGTCTCGGCGGATCCTCACCGATACAAGAGGCCGGGTATGAAGGCGCACTGCGTCGAGTACCGACAGGACTAAGTGGTTCCACCCAACCCCTGGTGGAACAACAAGGGTGGCACCGCGAGACTTACCTCTCGTCCCTTGGCGGACGAGGGGTTTTTGTGTTTTCCGGGCATGTTTCGGGCACGGGTATCGAGCACGAGAGGATGCGAGTGACGATGATTCTGCCGAGCCGGGACGAGTTCGTCCGACTGGCCGCCGACCACGACGTCGTGCCGGTCGCTCGTGAGGTCTACGCGGACCTGACGACGCCGATCGCCGCCTTCATGGCGCTCGCCGAGGGCGCGGAGCACGCGTTCTTGCTCGAATCCGTAGTCGGGGGAGAGCGCCTCGGCCGATACAGCTTCCTCGGCGTGGGCGAGCGTGCGGTGATAACGGGCCGCGGTCACGAGGTCATCGTCGAGAACGGCGGCGTCCAGGGCGAGCGAGCCGATGACCCGCTGCGGGTTGTCGCCCGCGAGCTCTCGGCGGGCAAGGTTGCACGCGTGCCGGGCCTGCCGCTGTTCGTCGGAGGCGCCGTGGGCTATGTGGGTTACGAGACCACGGCCGCGTTCGAGAAGGTCCCGCGTCACGACGTCGACGAGATCGGCGTCCCGGACTTCTGCTTCATGCTCGCCGACGTGGTCGTGGCCTTCGATCACGCGCGCCGCGTCATGCAGGTCATCACGCCGGTCCGCCCGGGAGGCGCTGCCGAGCTCGCGTACGACGCCGCACTCAAGCGCATTGACAGCTACCTGCGTCGTATCGACGAGGGTCCCCACGGCGTCGAGCTTGGTGCCGTCGGTGTGACCCGGGAGGTTCCGCTCACGGCCGAGACGTCCCACGACGAGTTCGTGTCGAGCGTCGAGCGCGCGAAGGAGCACATCGTCGCCGGCGACATCTTCCAGGTCGTCTTGTCGCAGCGATTCTCGGCACCTTACGACGGCGACGGCATCGATCTCTACCGCGTGCTGCGAGCGGTCAACCCGAGCCCTTACATGTTCTACCTGCGCACTCGCGACGTGACGCTCGTGGGATCGAGTCCCGAGCCGCTTGTGCGCGTCGAGGGCGATCAGGTGCTCACCCGCCCGCTCGCCGGAACGCGTCCGCGTGGGGCCACACCTTCGGAGGACGGTCGCCTGCGGGCGGACCTGCTCGCGGACGAGAAGGAGCGCGCCGAGCACGTCATGCTCGTGGACCTCGGTCGCAACGACCTGGGTCGGGTCTCGAAGCCGGGCTCGGTCAGTGTGGACGAGCTCATGGAGGTCGAGTACTACTCGCACGTCATGCACATCGTGAGCAACGTGACCGGAACGCTCGCCGACGACAAGGACGCGTTCGACGCCCTCGAGGCGACATTCCCCGCAGGAACCGTCTCGGGCGCCCCCAAGGTCCGCGCGATGGAGATCATCCGAAGTCTCGAGCCGGCGGCCCGTGGGCCATATGCGGGTACGGTCGGTTATGTGGGACTCGATGGCGCGATGGACATGTGCATCACGATCCGCACCGTCGTACTCGCCAACGGCAAGGCCTACGTGCAGTCCGGAGCGGGGATCGTCGCTGACTCGGATCCGGAGATGGAGTACGAGGAGTGCCGCCACAAGGCCCGCGCCCTTCACAAGGCGCTCGAACTCGCAGCCGGCATGCGTGCCGGTGAGGAGGACGCCCGATGATCCTCGTTATCGACAACTACGATTCTTTCACCTACAACCTCGTCCAGCTCTTGGCCGCGCTCGGTGCCGAGGTCGAGGTGCGCCGCAATGACGCCCTCACCGCCGAGGAGGCGCTCGCGCTGTCGCCCTGCGGCATCGTGATCTCGCCAGGCCCGGGAACGCCCGACGACGCCGGTGTCTCTCGCGACGTCATCCGTGCCGCCGCCACCGCAGGGGTGCCCCTGCTCGGCGTGTGTCTCGGCCATCAGTGCATCGCCGACGTGTACGGCGCGACGATCTGCCGCGCTCCGTCACCGGTGCACGGCAAGACCGACGAGATCGAGCATGGGGGAGAGGACCTGTTCGCCGGCGTCCCCAACCCGTTCACCGCGACCCGCTACCACTCGTTATGCGTCGACTCCGACACGGTGCCCGACGCGCTTGAGGTCCAGGCAAGGACCCGGGACGGCATCGTGATGGCACTTCGCCACCGCGAGATGCCCATCTTCGGCGTCCAGTTCCATCCCGAGAGCGTGCTGACGCCCGAGGGTGCGAAGCTCCTCGCTAACTTCCTCGACGTGACCGGAGAGGTGCCGCTGGCGACAGAGGTCAGCGGAACGCCGGCGGTCGTTGCGGCGGCCGGCGGCTCGGCACGTGCGAGCGCGGGCGCCGCCGAGGTACAGACGCTGTCGCAGGCCATCGGCCGAGTGGCGGCGGGTGACTCTCTCACCGAGAACGCAGCCAACCGGATCATGGGCCTGATCATGGACGGAGATGCGACGCCATCACAGATCAGCGCGCTCGTGGTGGGCATGCGCATGAAGGGCGAGACGGTCGACGAGATCGTCGGATTTGCCCGAGCAATGCGTGAGCGCGCGACCAAGGTGCGCCCCACGGCCACCGGGCTCATCGACACGTGCGGTACCGGCGGCGACGGGCTCCACACCTTCAACATCTCGACACTCACGGCGTTCGTGGTCGCGGGCGCCGGTGTCCCGGTGGCCAAGCACGGCAACCGTGCGGTCTCCTCGGCGGCGGGGTCGGCAGACGTGCTTGAGGCGCTGGGCGTGGACCTATCGATCGGGCCCGAGGACATGGCGCGCTGCATCGACGAGACCGGTGTCGGCTTCCTGTTCGCGCAGTCGCTCCACGCCAGCATGCGCCATGCGGCGGTGCCGCGCCGTGAGATCGGCATCCGTACCGTCTTCAACGTGCTCGGCCCGCTCACAAACCCCGCGGGTGCGAAGCGCCAGCTTCTCGGCGTATACGACCCCGCGCTCGCGCCCATCATCGCCGAGGTCGCCGGTCGGCTGGGCGCGGAGCGCGCGCTCGTGGTGCACGGTCACCCCGGCATGGACGAGGTCTCCGCGAGCGGGGCGACCACGGTTGCGGACTTCGAGATCGTGCGCGGTACCGTCGAGGTGTACGAGATCACTCCCGAGGCTGTGGGTATCGTCCGAGGTACCGTCGCCGACATCGCGGGCGGAGATCCCGCCGAGAACGCCCGGATCGTGCGAGCCATCCTCGCCGGTGAGCCGGGACCGCGCCGCAACGTGGTGCTCATGAACGCCGCGGCCGCGCTGGTTGCAGCGGGCAAGGCGGCCGACGTCGCAGAAGGCGTCGCGATCGCACGAGACAGCATCGATTCGGGGCGCGCGACGATCGTGCTCGACACGCTCGTGACGGTCTCACAGCGTCTGGGCACCGCGGCCCGCGATCGGGCAGGGGAGGGCGCCTGATGTCGGAACAGTTTCTCGACACCGTCATTTCGGCCCGCCGAGACGCTCTCGCCGTTGCCTTCGGCGATCTGCGGCCGGCCGATCGCGAGCGCCTGGCCTGCTCGGCCCGCGCGCCGCGCGATCTGCTGGCGGCCCTTCGCGACCGAGACGACGTCGCGGTGATCGCGGAGGTCAAGAAGTCGTCACCCAGCCTCGGCTCCATCGCCCCCGACTGCGAGGCGTCGAAGCAGGCGCTCCACTATCAGGATGGTGGTGCGGCGGCGATCAGCGTTCTCACCGAGCCGCGCTTCTTCGGGGGGTCGTTCGCAGACCTCTCCGACGTCGCTGACGCGGTGGACATCCCCGTGCTGTGTAAGGACTTCGTCGTCGATCCCGTGCAGCTGTTCGCCGCCCGCGGGCACGGCGCCGACGGCGTGCTCCTTATGGTGAGCGTGCTGGGCAAGGACGTCGGCGAGTATCTCGACCTGGCAGGAACGCTCGGCTTGACCGCACTCGTGGAGGTTCACGACGCCGCCGAACTCGAGATCGCGCTCGAAGCGAAGGCGCCGCTGATCGGTGTGAACAGCCGCAACCTGCGCACCCTCGAGGTCACCCCCGAGAAGGTCGCGCCGCTGCTGCTCAGGGCCAGGGCCGCGGGTGCCGTGGTGGTGGCCGAGAGCGGCGTGAAGAGCCGCTCCGACGTGGAGCAGGCCTCGGATCGTGGTGCGGACGCAGTACTCGTGGGGGAGACGCTCATGCGAGCGGCGTTCCCCGAAGACGTGTTGGAGGGTCTTACCGGTGTGAAGAAGCGCCGAGATCGGTAGAGACGCCGGGTCTGCACCCGGCGTGAGGATTGCGGTGCGATGCGACGCGTCGTGCCGGGGACAAGGGCCTCATGGGCCTTCAAGGAGGGAGAACGATGGCTAACGACAAGACACGGTTCGGGCTGGACGAGACGCGGATTCCTGAAGCCTGGTACAACATCATCCCCGACTTCAAGACCCCGCCGGCCCCGCCCAAGGCGTTTGCGCCTGATGGCACCGAACTGACTCCCGACCAGATCGGTGAGAGGCTCGCCTCGCTGTTCCCGATGGAGGTGCTCAAGCAGGAGATGTCGGCCGATCGCTGGATCGACATCCCCGGTGCGGTCATCGACGTCTACAAGACCTATCGGCCCTCACCGCTGCTGCGCGCCAGGCAGCTCGAGCGGGTGCTCGGCCTGTCGGCAGGGATCAAGATCTTCTACAAGTACGAAGGCGTCAGCCCGGCCGGCTCGCACAAGCCCAATACGGCCATCCCGCAGGCGTACTACAACAAGCAGGAGGGCATCACCAAGATCTCGACCGAGACCGGCGCCGGCCAGTGGGGCAGCGCGCTGTCAATCGCCGGTGCGCTCTACGGCATCGATGTCGAGGTGTTCATGGTTGGCGTCAGTTACGACCAGAAGCCGTACCGCCGCATCCTCATGGAGACCTACGGCGGCACCGTGCACAAGTCGCCGAGCAACCTCACAGAGGCCGGTCGTCACGTGCTTGCCATGGACCCCGACTCGACCGGCTCGCTCGGCATCGCGATCTCTGAGGCTGTCGAGGTCGCGGCGAAGAACCCCGACACCCATTACGCGCTCGGCTCCGTGCTCAACCACGTGTGCCTGCACCAGACGATCATCGGCCTCGAGGCGATCGAGCAGATGGCACTCGCCGAGGAAGAGCCCGACGTCGTCATCGCCTGCGTCGGCGGCGGCTCCAACTTCGCCGGACTCGCGTTCCCGTACTACCACCGCAAGCTCGAGGGCAAGAGCAACGCGAAGCTTCTCGCTGTCGAGCCCAAGGCGTGCCCGACGCTCACCGCCGGTGAGTACCGATACGACCTCGGCGACGAGGCGGGTATGACGCCGCAGATGCTGATGTACACCCTCGGTCACGACTTCGTGCCCGCGGGCATTCACGCGGGTGGCTTGCGCTACCACGGTGACTCGCCGCTGGTGAGCAAGCTCGTTCACGAAGGTGACGCCGAGGCGGTCGCGGTCGATCAGACCGCGTGCTTCGAGGCGGCGGTTCAGTTCGCCCGTGCCGAGGGGATCCTGCCGGCACCGGAGTCCAGCCACGCGATCCGCGCGGCGATCGATCAGGCACTCGAGGCGCAGGCCGCCGGTGAGGACCGCGTCATCCTCTTCAACCTGTCGGGCCACGGTCACTTCGATCTCGCGGCCTACGCGGCGTACAACGCCGGTGAGCTCCAGGACTTTGACTTCGCAGCGGGCGCGACCCTCTGCGGTGACGACCTGTAAGAACCCCCTGTGGGGCGGGTCGCGCACGGTTGGCGGCCCGCCTCGTCCCGAGACGGAGCGCGCTTGTACGCAAGAACGCGAGTCAAGATATGCGGCATCACGCGGCCCGAGGATGCGGCTGCCGCCGTTGCCGCGGGTGCCGATGCCATCGGAGTGATCCTTGCGCCCTCGAAGCGTCGTGTGACGCCGGAGCGGGCGGCCGAGGTCATGGCCATGGTGCCGCCGCCCGTGTCCCGCATCGGTGTGTTCGTCGATGCCGATCTCGAGGAAATCGAGGAGGCGGTTCGAGTCGCCGGGCTCACTGCGGTGCAGTTCAGCGGCACAGAATCGCCCGAGCTGTGTTCATTGGTGAGTGTGCCGGTCATCAAGATGCTTCCAGTTGGCACGGATTTCGGTTGGGAGAGGGCTGAGCCCTTCCGGGGGCATGCCGCCGCCCTACTTCTCGACACATTCGTGACTGGCAAAGCGGGCGGCACCGCAAAAACGTTCGCCTGGCATTCCATCGGCGAGCCCCCGGCTTGGGCTCCTACGTTTGTTGCGGGGGGCCTGAACCCCGGCAACGTCGCTCGGGCAATCGCCTCGCTTCATCCTTACGCCGTCGACGTCTCGTCCGGTGTTGAACTCTCCCCTGGTTTCAAGGACCCTGTACTCATTGACGGGTTCTGTGCTGCAGTCAGAGATGCCGACCTGGAGGTCTCGCGATGAGCGACCTGTTTCCCCGCGCTTACGACGTCTACAGCGGACCCGACGAGAGCGGCTTCTTTGGGGCCTACGGCGGAAGCTTCGTGCCCGAGACGGTCATGCCCGCGCTGCAGGAGCTGACCGCGGCGTTTCAGGAGGCATCCAGCGACCCGTCGTTCCAAGACGACCTCCAGACGCTGTGGTGGGATTACATCGGCAGGCCGACGCCTCTGTACGAGGCAAAGCGGCTCGCCAAGGACGTGGGTCTCGGCAGGGTGCTCCTCAAGCGCGAGGACCTGTGCCACACGGGCGCTCACAAGATCAACAACACCGTGGGCCAGTGCCTGCTCGCAGTGCGCATGGGCAAGAAGCGCGTGATCGCCGAGACGGGCGCGGGTCAGCACGGCGTCGCCACTGCGACCGCCGCGGCGCTGATGGGCCTCGAGTGCTCCGTCTTCATGGGAGTCGAGGACATTCGCCGCCAGTCACTCAACGTCTACAAGATGCGACTTCTCGGCGCCGAGGTCATTCCGGTCGACGAAGGCAGCGGTACGCTCGCCGATGCGGTCACGGCTGCGCTTCGTCACTGGGTCGAGAGGGTCGAGGACACGTTCTACGTCCTCGGCAGTGCCGTCGGCCCGCACCCGTATCCGCTCATGGTGCGCGACTTCCAGAGCGTCATCGGACTCGAGATGATCGACCAGTTGCAGGCGCGCGGAATCACTCAGGTCGACGCAGTGTGTGCGTGCGTGGGCGGCGGCAGCAACGCGATCGGCACGTTCTATCCGTTCGTGCTCGGCGGCGAGGTGCTCGGCGGCCCACTGCTGATCGGTGCCGAGGCCGCCGGCAAGGGCGTGGACACCGGGGCCACAGGCGCCTCGTTTGCGGCCGGCTCACCGGGCGTCATGCACGGGTTCTACAGCTACCTGCTCCAGGACGAAGCCGGCAACCCGCTCGAGGCGTACTCGATCTCGGCGGGCCTCGACTACCCGGGTGTCGGTCCGGAGCACGCGCACTATCACGATGAGGGTCTCGTACGCTACGACGCGGTCACTGACGCCGAAGCGCTCGCCGCGTTCGACCAGCTTACGCGCCTCGAGGGCATCATTCCGGCCATCGAGTCCTCGCACGCGCTCGCACTGTTGCCCAGACTGGCCGAGGAACTCGGTCCTGACGCGACCGTCGCGGTGACGGTCTCCGGTCGCGGCGACAAAGACATCGACATCGTCAGGGAGGCCGGTCTTGGCGTCGGCTGAGGGCCTCGGACGCGCGTTCGCCCCGGGACGGCCTGCGCTCGTGGCCTACGTGATGGCGGGCTTCCCCGATCGGGCCGGCTCGCTTCGCGCGCTGAATGCGCTCGCAGACGGGGGAGCGGACCTGATTGAGCTGGGGGTGCCCTATGCGGATCCCCTCGCGGACGGCCCGGTCATCCGGGACGCTGCCGAGGCGGCTCGTGCCGCAGCGCCGGGTGGCTTCGGCCTCTCCGAGACGATTGCGCTGGCCGCTGAGTTCATCGGGTCGCGCGACTACGCGCCGCCCGTCGCGCTGATGACCTACATGAACCCGCTCATGCGCGGAGGCATGCCCGTTGTCGCGGCGTCGATGCGAGATGCCGGTGTGTCGGGCGTCATCATCCCCGACCTGCCGCCGGACATGGCCGCGCCGTGGCTGCGCGCTTCAGAGGGCATCGACACGGTGTTTCTCGCCGCTCCCACCTCGACGCCGGAGCGCCTCGCGAAGGTCGGTCAGCTCTCTCGCGGCTTCGTCTACTGCGTCTCGACCACCGGAGTCACCGGTGAGCGTTCCGAGCTGCCAGATGAGCTCGCGGATCTCGTCGCCCGCGTCAAGGCGAGCACGCCGCTTCCGGTCGCGGTCGGCTTTGGTGTATCGACGCCCGAGCAGGCGCACGCCGTCAGCGCCGTAGCCGACGGTGTGGTCGTCGGCTCGGCGCTGGTAAGGCGGCAGGGAGATCCGGCCGAACTGCGCGCGTACGTCTCGGAATTGGCCGAGGCAGTGCACGGCGCGCAGGGCTGAGGCTCGCTAGAGGCTGACTCGCTCATCCGCGGCGGTGCGCCGCAGGATGACGGGCTGCCAGGTGGGGGCGTGGTCTCGCGACTTGATTTCGGCCACGATGACGCTGCGCTTCTTGATCTCGGCGACGCGGTCGGCCGCGGGAGACGGGGGAGCGGCTACCTTGTCCTTGATGTCGCGCAGGCGCAGGCCCTTCGCGTTACCGCCGATGCTGCGCACTCGCTTCTTGGCGTGGCTGCCCCAGGTGGTCTCCTCGAGGGCGATGTACGTCCGCTGCGAGCGGTTCTTCCACCCGCCGAAGATCGTGACGTGGCCCGGGGTAAGGACGGCGTCGCCCGGCTTGAGGTCACTGATGGCTACACGCTTCGCGACCGACGAGATCGATCGCGTGGTGTAGGACGAATCGAGCTTCCAGGCCATCGAGACGAACCCCGAGCAGTCTCGGCGATAGCCCTGGAACGAGCCGTTCTGGCTGTAGGGGACCCGCTTGGCGACCCACGAACTGGCGCGGTCTATGACCTGTGAGCGGGTGATGGCCCCGGCGGACGCGGGGGCGAGGAGTGTCGCGGCCGCGATGGCCGCGAAGAACGCCACGAGTGCGGCGCGTGCAAGAACGCTTTGCAGTACCTTCACACGGTTTCCTTACGTTGGTTTCACTGCCCCGAATGGGCCCTGCCCGCTCCCGGGTGGGTGCTACTCGAGGCGCCGAGCGGTGTGGTTCGACGTCATCTGCGAACCGCTCGGCCGAGTCCGGTAGAGCGAGGGGGGTGCCAATTCCCGCATTCCAGCGCCTTCCGAGATACCCCATAGGGTATGCGGCAAACCGCAATTGGAGTAGACTCGGGAAAGTCGGACGGACTGGAGGCAGCGCGCATGAGGGTCGCTTTGGCGCAGGTCAACCCAACCGTGGGTGATATCGAGGGGAACATGTACCGGGTTCTGCGCGCCCTCGGCGAAGCTCAGGAAGCCGGTGCGGGGATTGTGCTGTTGCCCGAGCTCGTCCTCACGGGCTATCCGCCGGAAGACCTGCTGCACAAGGATCACTTCGTCGAGGAGAACCTCGACGCGCTCGAACGGGTGGCTGCGGGGTCGTCGCACCTCGCCCTGGTCGGCTTCGTCGATCGAATCGACGGCGTCCTGTATAACGCGGCCGCGCTGTGCGGCAACAACCGCGTCCTGCGCGTCTATCACAAGCGCCGCCTGCCCAACTACGGAGTCTTCGACGAACGGCGCTACTTCTCCGCCGGTGAGGCTCCGGGGCTCTTCGAGCTCGGCGGGACCATGTTCGCCTCCACCGTCTGTGAGGACATCTGGGTTCCCGAACTCGCAGCTGAGGCTGCCGAGGCCGGCGCTCGCGTGCTGTTCAACATCTCCGCCTCACCGTTCCACGCGGGCAAGGGAGCGGAGCGCGAGGAGATGCTGCGCGCCAGGGCCCGCGACAACAATCTATGGCTCTGCTACGTCAACATGGTGGGCGGTCAGGACGAGCTCGTCTTCGACGGTCGCAGCTTGGTGATCTCGCCTGACGGGGAGGTCGTCGCTCGCGGCGCCGCGTTCGAAGAGGACTTCCTCGTCGCCGACTTCGCCGAGGGCGGGCGGCTCGGCGCGTCGGGTCAGATCGCTCCGGTCGTCGAGGGTCCTGAAGAGCTGTACCGGGCCCTGACGACCGGTCTCGGCGATTACGTGCGCAAGAACGGGTTCTCGGATGTCGTGCTGGGGCTCTCTGGCGGCATTGACAGCGCGCTTACAGCGGCGATCGCGGCCGACGCTCTTGGTCCCGATCACGTGCACGGCGTGATGATGCCGAGCCGCTATTCCTCGCCAGGGAGCATCGATGATTCGGTTGCACTCGCCGAGGCCCTCGGGATCGAAGCCAGAACGCTGCCGGTCGAACCCGCCTTCGACGCATTCCTGTCGACGCTGGAGCCGGCGTTCGAGGGCGTCGAGCCCGACGTGACCGAGGAGAACCTGCAGGCTCGTATCCGCGGAACTCTGCTGATGGCGCTGTCGAACAAGTTCGGGTGGCTCACGCTCGCGACCGGCAACAAGAGCGAGCTGTCGGTGGGCTACTCGACGCTGTACGGTGACATGGTGGGCGGCTTCGCGCCGATCAAGGACGTCTTCAAGACCCGCGTCTATGAGCTCGCTCGCTGGCGAAACGAGCAGCCCGACGCCCCTGTCATTCCCGAGCAGGCCATCACCAAGGCCCCCAGCGCCGAACTGCGTCCCGACCAGCGCGACGAGGACTCGCTACCGCCCTACGACGTACTCGACGCGGTGCTGCAGCGCTACGTGGAGGACGACGCGAGCCGAGACGAGATCGTCGCAGAGGGCTTCGACGCCGCGCTCGTGGACCGGGTGCTCCGTATGACCGACATCGCCGAGTACAAGCGGCGTCAAGGGCCTCTCGGCGTGAAGGTGACTCCCAAGGCGTTCGGCAAGGACCGGCGCATGCCGGTGACGAACCGGTATCGCGGGTAGGAGACGCATGGCGCTCAGTTTCGAGATCCGATTCGTCGACGAGTCGTGGGAGAAGTTCGAGCGCATCCTCGAGCTCGACTACGCGGTCCTCTACCGTGACTTCGGCGTTCCGCGCGACTCCGATTGGTACCACTCCGCCGAGCACGACGTGCACGCCGTCGTTCTCGCGAGCGGTAGCCGGTTGTTGGGCGCAGCACGGCTGATCGGCGCTCCCGGGGATGCATCCCGACAGCTGCGCCAGGTCGCGGTCGAGCCCGCGGTGCGCGGCATGGGCCTCGGGGCCGAGCTCGTGGTCGCTCTCGAAGATCGCGCCCGCGAAGAGTGGGCCGAGGAGATCTGGCTCAACGCCCGAGACAGCGCGATCGGCTTCTACGAGCGGCTCGGCTACGTTGCTGAGGGCGACGAGTTCGTCTCGGAGCTCACTGGGATTCCACACCGTCTCATGCGCCGGTTGGTGGTGGCGCCGCACGCCCGCTTCGCGTAACCTGTTCGGTGGCTTGAGAAGCGTCAAGCGATGGGGCTTGACGCTGCGCCGTCAATCTCGACGACGTCCCAAGGAGGGGGTAGCACCATGCCGAGCATTACCCGTGATCAGGTTCGCGTCCCGGCCGATGTATCTGCCGAGGCTCGCGAGATCTACATCGACAACTACATGAAGGCTACACGCGGCACCGGCCGCCTCATGCTCTTCGCGTGCGACCAGAAGATCGAGCACCTGAACGACGACTTCTTCGGCGCCGGCATCCACTCGGACGACAACGAGCCCGAGCACCTGTTCCGCATCGGCGAGAAGGGCGTCTGCGGCGTCCTCGCCGGCCAGCGCGGCCTGATCGCCGCTTACGCTGCGGACTACCCGGACACCAACTACCTGGTGAAGATGAACTCCAAGACCCACCTGGTCGGCGTGAAGCAGGAGGACCCGTACTCGCCGCAGCTTTACGGCATCGAGACGGTGCTCGACATGCGCGACAACGGCGTCAACGTCGTGGGTATCGGCTATACGATCTACATCGGCTCGGAGTACGAGTCGCAGATGATGGCGGAGGCCGGCCAGCTCATCGCCGACGCACACGCCAACGGCCTGCTCGTGGTGCTGTGGATGTATCCGCGCGGCAAGGCCGTCGAGAACGAGAAGGACGCTCACCTGATCGCCGGCGCCGCGGGTACCGCGCTGTGCCTGGGCGCCGACTTCGTGAAGGTCAACCCGCCCAAGGGTGACGACAACGGCAGCTCGGCCGAGAAGCTCAAGGAATCCTCACTGGCCTCCGGCCGCTGCGGCCTGGTCTGCGCCGGCGGTTCGACCGTCGACGCCGACGTGTTCCTGCAGCAGCTGTGGGACCAGATCCACATTGGTGGCGCCACCGGCAACGCGACCGGCCGCAACATCCACCAGCGCTCGCTCGATGAGGCGGTTCGCCTCACCAAGGCGATCAGCGCCATCACCCTCGGTGACTGGAGCGTCGAAGACGCCGTTGCAGTGTTCAAGGGCGAGAAGGACTTCAGCTGCGCGTAGGCGCGTTGTGAGCATCGAAAACGCATACCGCGGCACCGTTCGGACTCCGGGCGGTGCCGCGAGTCGCTTCGCAGGGTAGAAGTAGACCGACCGGTACAAAGACAGGAAGAGCAGCGAGTCCATGCCGATACGCGACTGGTTCACCGCTCGAGAGACGCGGCGCTACACGCGCATGACGGACGCACCTCCCGCCTCGGCGGCAGAGGTGCCCGACGGCGTGTGGGTGAAGTGCGAGGGCTGCAAAAAGACGCTGTACGAGAGGGAGCTCATCGAGAACGGCCGCGTGTGCCGCTCGTGCGGGCACCACTTCGACCTCACGGCGCCGCAACGCATCGAGATGCTCGTCGACGAGGATTCCTTCTCGGAGATCGACGGGGACCTTGGGCCGTGCGACCCACTCGGATTCGTGGCTAAGAAGTCCTACGAGGAGTCGTTGTCCGGCGCCGCCGAGCGCTCGGGCCTGCCCGAGGCGATCATCACCGGCCGCGCGACCATCGGCGGTACGCCCGTGGTGCTCGGGGTCATGGACTTCCGCTTCATCGGCGCGTCCATGGGCTCGGTGGTGGGCGAGAAGGTGACCCGCGCGTTCGAGCTGTCGCTGCAGGAGCGTCGTCCACTGGTGCTTGCGATTGCCTCCGGCGGCGCGCGTATGCAGGAGGGCATGCTGTCGCTCATGCAGATGGCGAAGACCTCGGCTGCCGCGGCTCGACTCGCCGAGGCCGGCGTCCCCTACATCTCGATACTCACCAATCCCACGTACGGCGGGGTCACGGCGTCGTTCGCCGTTCTTGCCGACGTGATCGTGGCCGAGCCGGGTGCGCTCATCGGCTTCACCGGCCAGCGCATCATCGAGCAGACGATCCGCCAGAAGCTCCCCAAGGGCTTTCAGACCGCCGAGTTTCTGCTGGACCACGGGATGATCGACCAGGTCGTTCCGCGCTCCGAGCTCGCCGAGCGGGTGGCGCTGTTCCTCGACTACATGCACGTCGAGGGGGGTGATGCGTCGTGACTCGCCGCTACGTCATGGAGTTCGAGCGTCCCCTGGTCGAGCTCGAAGCAAAGCTCGCCGAACTGCGCGCGATGGACCTGTCGCTGCATCCCGACCTCGTGGTCGAGATCGCCGAACTCGCCGAGGAAGTCGAGCGACTTCACCACACCACGTATAGCCATCTGGCTCCGTGGCACCGGGTGCAGATCGCTCGTCACCCGGAGAGGCCCAAGACTCAGGATTACCTGGCCGCGTGCTTCACTGACGTCCAGGAGATCCACGGCGATCGCCAGTTCGGAGACGATGAGGCGATCGTGACCGCATTCGCACGTCTCGGTGACCGCCGTGTAGCGGTCATCGGCCACCGCAAGGGCAAGAGCACCAAGGAGAACCTGCGCCGCAACTTCGGTAGCCCGCTTCCGGAGGGCTTCCGCAAAGCCATGCGCATGATGCGCCTGGCCGACCGCTTCTCGCTTCCCGTCGTCACCTTCCTCGACACGCCGGGCGCGTATCCCGGTATCGAGGCCGAGGAGCGCGGGCAGGCATGGGCCATCGCCGAGTCGCTTGCGACGCTGTCGGGCATCCGCGTGCCGGTCGTCGCCGTCGGTATCGGCGAGGGCGGGAGCGGCGGCGCGCTCGCCATCGGCTTCGGCGACCATATGATCATGCTCGAGAACTCGTACTACTCCGTGAGCAGCCCCGAGGCATGCGCCTCGATCCTGTACCGCGATGCCGGTCAGTCCGAGACGGCCGCGACCTGCCTCAAGATGACCGCCGAGGACCTCATTGGTCTTGGTATCGCCGACGAGGTGCTGAGTGAGCCCGAGGGAGGCGCTCACGTCGACCAGGAGTCGGTCTTCGACTCTGTCGCGTTGGCCGTAGAGCGTGCGCTCGGTGAGCTTTCGGGTATCGACCCAGAGAAGCTGGTGGAGCGCCGCTACGAGCGTCTGCGCGCCATCGGCGAGTGGTGCACTCTCGACGAGGGGGTGATTTCGATGGCCGAGGCTCGTCCCCGCATCGCCGTTCTGACGAGCGGCGGCGACGCACCGGGCATGAACGCGGGTGTCCGCGCTGTGGTCAGGACCGCAATCGCTGCAGGCGCTGAAGCGGTGTGCATTGAGCGCGGCTACGAGGGCCTGCTCGAGCGGGCGTTCAAGCAGATGTCGCTGGGAGACGTCGGCGGCGTACTCGATCGCGGCGGCACCTTCATCGGCACGTCGCGTTCCCAGCGCTTCCAGACGCCGGAGGGTACCGCCGCCGCGGCCGAAATCCTTCGCGAGGAAGGCATCACCGGTCTCGTGGTGTTTGGCGGTGACGGCTCCTACCGGGGCGCGATGGACCTGCACCAGCTCGGCATCCATGCGGTGGGGATTCCCGGCACCATCGACAATGACATCACCGGCACCGATACGTCGATCGGCTTCGACACGGCTCTCAACACCGTGTGCGACGCTGTGGGCAAGGTGCGCGATACGGCCTCCAGCCATGAGCGCACCTTCGTGATCGAGGTCATGGGCCGCAGCTGCGGGATGCTCACCACCTACGCTGGACTCGCGTGCGGCGCCGACTGCATCCTCGTTCCCGAGATTCCGTGGGACGTCGAAAGCGTGTGTCAGACCGTCCGCAGTGGCGTGGCGCGGGGCAAGAAGCACTCGATCATCGTCATCGCCGAGGGTGCGGGGCAGGCGTTCGGCGTGGCGAAGGACATCTCGGTCGGCTGCGGGCACGAGGTCAGAGCGGTGGTCCTGGGTCACGTGCAGCGCGGCGGCTCGCCTTCGGCGTTCGACCGCATTCTCGCAAGCCGCATGGGTGCACACGCTGTAACGGCGCTGCTCGAAGGGGAGAGCGGTGTCGCGGTAGGATTGCGGCACGCCGACACGGTGACCTATCCGCTTCCCGAGGCGTTCAGCTGCCAGCACGAGCTCCGGCGTGAGATCTACAATCTGGCTGCGATACTAGCAACGTAAGAAGGAGCTCGCTGCATGACCGTTTGGCATGGCTACCGTGGGCGTATGCTCTTCGTCGACCTCACGTCCCGCACGTCGCGCGTTGAGCCTCTTGACGAGACGCTTGCGCGCGACTTCATCGGTGGGCGAGGGTTGGGCGCGCGTCTGCTGCATGAGCTCACACCCGTGGGCACCGGCCCGCTCGCGCCGGAGTCGCCGCTGATCTTCGCGACCGGGCCGCTGACCGGTACCAAGGCGCCGACGAGCGGGCGCTTCTCCCTTACGGGGCGCTCCCCGCTGACGGGAACGGTTCTCGACACCAACTGCGGCGGTGCCTTCGGTGCGCGGCTGAAGGGTGCCGGCTACGACGTACTCGTGGTGACCGGCGCGTGTGACTCGCTCACCACGCTCGTGGTTGACGCAGACGGCGTGCGCTTCGAAGATGCATCCGCGCTCGCCGGGGTCGAGGTGCACGACGCGACGTCTGCGCTGCTCGACGGGCGCACGGCGACGAGCGCTGCTGTCATCGGCTCGGCGGGCGAGCGCGAGGTGCTGCTGTCCACGATCATGGTGGACTCCAAGCGTGCGCTCGGCCGAGGCGGCATGGGTGCGGTGATGGGCAGCAAGAATCTCAAAGCGATCATCGCGACAGGCTCAGAGAAGCCTTCCGTCGCGCGTCCCGAGGACCTCGAGTTCTTTCTCTACGAGGTGAAGAAGACCCTCTCGGCGAACCCGATCACGAGCACCGCGCTTCCGCGCTTCGGTACCGCGATGCTTGTGGGAGTCCTGGGCAAGCGCGGGCTCATGCCGGCGCTCAACTATCGGGAAGATGGCGGCGCTATGGTCGACGCGCTCTCGGGCGAGCGTCTGGCCGATGAGTTCCTCGTGAAGCGCAGCGGCTGCTGGGGCTGTCCCATCGTGTGCGGGCGACAGACCAAGACGGCGAACGGCGAGGGTCACGGTCCCGAATACGAGACGATCTGGGCGCTCGGCGCGAATCTCGGCATCACGGACCTGGGTGCTGTCGTCGAGCTGAACTACCTGTGCAACGAGCTCGGGCTCGACACCATCAGCGCCGGCGGGACGGTGGCTGCGGCCATCGAGCTCGGTGAGGAGGGGCTGCTGCACGGCGGCCCCACCCGCGGTGACGCCGCCTCAGCCGCCGCCGCGATCCGCGCGATCGCTGTTCGCGAGGGTGACTTCGGCGAGGCCGCCGCGAAGGGCTCGAGGGCGCTGTGCGAGGCCTACGGACTTCCGGGCGCGGCGATGCAGGTCAAGGGACTCGAGCTGCCCGCGTACGACCCGCGCGGCATGCAGGGACAGGGCCTCGGCTACGCGACCAGCAACCGTGGCGGCTGCCACCTGCGCGGTAACATGCTCGGCTTCGAGGTGCTCGGCTCGCCCAAGCTCGTGAATCGAGACGCGACGAGCGGCAAGGCCGGGCTCCTGATCGTCGCCCAGCACCTCGGCGCGGCGCTCGACTCGCTCTCCCTGTGCAAGTTCTCGAGCTTCGCGCTTTCCGAGGAGCACTACGCGCGCCTCTACTCGGCGGTCACGGGCTTTGACATCGGCGGGCAGGAGCTGCTGCTTGCCGGCGAGCGCATCTGGAATCTCGAACGGCTCTATAACCTGAGCGAGGGCTTCACCTCGCTCGACGACACGCTGCCCACGCGCTTGCTCGAGGACCCCAACGCCGAAGGTGCAGTGGTCGACCTCGCCCCCATGCTCGCCGAGTACTACCGCTTCCGCGGCTGGGACGAGTCGGGCATACCGCGGCCCGAGAAGCTCGAGCGTCTGGGACTGTCCGACCTCACGCGAGGAGAGCGCTGATGTACGACCAGTTCCGAGACATCGGACGCGACATCTACACAGCCGGGCTGATCTCGAGTCACGGCGGCAACATGAGTGTGAGGGTGGGCGACCGCATCCTCATCACGCGGCGCGGATCGATGCTGGGCCGGCTCAGCGAGCGTGACATCATCGAGACCTCGCTCGATCACGACGACTCCGAGGTCGCGCTGGCCTCGACCGAGATCGTGGTGCACCGGGCCATCTACGCGAAGACCAACGGCCTCGCGATCGTGCACACGCACTCGCCGCACACCATCCTGCGCTCGATGATCGACGACGAGATCGTGCCGATCGACTCGGAGGCGAGCTACCTGCTGCACAAGGTGCCGGTCTACTCGCTCGCGCAGACCGCCGGGTCGAGCGACGTCGCCGAGACGGTCTCCGACGCGCTCCGGGATTACAAATGCGTCCTGCTCAGGGGCCACGGCCCGTTTGCGATCGGAACCGTACTCGAGGAGGCGTTCCAGTGGATAAGCTGCCTCGAGATGGCGTGCAAGATCATGAACCTGCGCGACCAGGTGGGTCGTCCCATCAAGGAGTATCGCGAACACGGTGAGGAGTACGCCAAGTGGTAGACGACGTCTTTGAGCCGCATGAGGAGCGCGAGGATCCCGCTCGCCCCGAGCCCCCCGATGTGACTCACCATCACCCGCATCCTGAGGACCGCAGGCCGTCGCTGCTCGAGCAGGTGAAGGGCGTCGAGTCCGCGTTCCTCTCGGGCGAGCAGGCGCACCACGACGACCTCGAGAGTGCGATCCGCTACTTCCTCGAGTTCCTGCGCGGCTTCGAGTTCATGCAGATGGATCGCCCGTGCGTCACCGTCTTCGGTTCCGCGCGGTTCCACGAGGGGCACCGCTACTACGAGCAGGCCCGCGAGCTGGGACAGGAGCTCGCGAAGGCCGGGTACGCGGTCATGACCGGAGGCGGCCCCGGCGTCATGGAAGCGGCGAACCGCGGCTGCAAGGAAGCGGGAGGCCTCTCGATCGGGTGCAACATCCACCTGCCCAAGGAGCAGGCGCCCAATCCCTACCTCGACCGATTCATGGACTTCGAGCACTTCTTCGTACGCAAGCTCATGCTGGTGAAGTACTCGTGCGCATTCGTGGTCATGCCCGGCGGCTTCGGGACGCTCGACGAGGTGTTCGAGACGGTCACCCTGATCCAGACAGGCAAGATCGACGGCTTCCCGGTCGTCTGTGTCGGCGGGGAGTACTGGCGCCAGTTGCGAGGCTTCCTCGATCGCGTGCTCGTGGGCGCCGGCACCATCTCGGCCGAGGACCTCAAGCTCATGCATTTCACCGACTCGGTCGACGAGGCGGTCAGCTACATCCGCAACCACCCACGTGGATGCGACCACACGGGCGAGGGGCTGTAGGCACCCCGACCTACCCCCACAGCCCCTTCAGCCCGTCGCGCACCTGCGCGGTGGTGACCGGCGGGAGCACGGCCTCCCTGGCATCCATGGTGTCGGGCTCGGCCAGTGTCTGCACGAAGTGGGGGAGCACCCGCTCGCCGAGGAACCGCGTGCGCTGCGCGTAGCCGTGCGTGTCCGAGCGCCCAAACGGCTGCGTGTAGTAGCGCAGCGGGTGCGTCACGTAGAGGTGATGACGCGCCCGGGTGCACGCGACGTAGAACAGTCGGCGCTCCTCTTCTATCTCCTCGGGTGAGCCTGTCGCCATGTCGCTCGGGATGTTGCCGTCTGCCGCGTGGATGACGTAGACGGCGTCGAACTCGAGTCCCTTGGCCGAGTGCATCGTCGAGAGCACGAGCCAGTCCTCGTCGAGCACCGGCGGTCCCGCGAAGTCCTGGGTGTAGGCGGGCGGGTCCAGCGCGAGCTCCGTGAGCAGTGACGCGCGGTCGGGGCAGCGCCCGGCTAGCGCCTCGATCTGCTCGAGGTCGCGCTGTCGCGCCTCGGTGTTGTCGTAGCGGCGCTCGAGCAGCGGGCCGTAGACCTCGCGCACGGCGTGGACCTGCGCCGGCACCTCACCGCGAGCTCCGGCGAGGCCGCGCAGCAGCGAGACGACGTCGGGCCAGATCTCGGAGGCGGACTCCGGCACCTTGGCACCGACGAGCGCTTCCAGGTCGCCGCCGGAAGACGCGACCTTCTCGGCGAGGGTGGCTGCGGTCTTGGGGCCGATACCGGGGACGAGGCCGAAGACGCGCAGCGCGGCGGTAGCGTCCCGCGGGTTCTCGGCGAAGCGCAAGAACGCGACGAGGTCTTTGACGTGCGCCATCTCGACGAAGCGCAGTCCGCCGTACTTGCGGAAGGGGATGTTGCGGCGCGAGAGCTCCATCTCGAGAGCGAGCGAGTGGTGCTGCGCGCGGAAGAGCACCGCCTGGTTCTTGAGGAGCGTGCCCTGCTCGCGATGCCCGAGGATGCGCTCGACGAGCCACGTGGTCTGCTCGGCTTCATCACGGCAGGTGACCGCGATGGGCCTGCCTCCGCCGGCCTTCTCGGTCCAGAGGTCCTTTTCGCGGCGCTCGGTGGCCTCGGCGATGATCGCGTTGGTCGCGTCGAGGATGGGTGCGGTCGAGCGGTAGTTGCGGGTGAGCGTCTGGACGCGCGCGCTGGGGAAGCGCTGCTCGAAGTCGAGGATGTTTCGCACGGTGGCGGCTCGGAAGGAGTAGATCGCCTGCGCGTCGTCGCCCACGCAGGTCACGCCGCTGCCATCGGGGCGGAGCAGCGAGACGATCTCGGCCTGGACGGTGTTAGTGTCCTGGAACTCGTCGACGAGCACGTGGTCGAAGCGGTCGCGTACGCGCTGGCCCGCGATAGGGTCGGCGAGGAGTCCGCGCCAGAACAGGAGCAGGTCGTCGTAGTCGAGCACCTGCTGGCGCTCCTTGGCGTCGGTGTATGCGGCGAAGAGTTGGCCCAGGCCCTCCTCGGCGTGCTTACACCACGGGAAACGCGTGCCGAGAACCTCGGACAGGCGCTCCTGCGCGTTCACGCAGCGCGAGTAGATGTCGAGGCCCGTGGACTTCTGCGGGAAGCGCGAGCCGTTGCGGCCGAGTCCAAGGTCGGTGCGACACAGGTGCATCAGGTCCTCGGCGTCGGCGCGGTCGAGAATCGTGAAGTCGGGTTCGAGTCCCAGATCCCGGGCGTGGATGCGCAGAATGCGCGACGCCATGGCGTGGAAGGTGCCGCCCCAGATCCGCGAGCCGGTGGGAGCCGGGCCGCCGTTCTCGGCGAGTTGGCGCAGCAGGCCGTCTGCGCGGCTCATCATCTCGGCCGACGCGCGGCGGGTGAAGGTGAGCAGCATGATCCGACCGGGCTCGGCACCCTGCGCGATCAGCCACGCGACGCGGTGGGCGAGGGTGGCGGTCTTGCCGGTGCCGGCGCCGGCGACCACGAGCAGGGCCTCGGGGCCGTCGTGGGAGGCTGCGGAGCGCTGCTCGGCGTTGAGGTCGGAGAGCAGGGTGTCGGCGACCTCGGCTTGAGAGAGAGTCATGGGGCGAACTCCTGTTCGATTGCGTGAGGAAAGCGTATCACCGCGCGCGAGATGTGTCGAACAGATGTTCGCATGCTGGCGAAGGAGGTGCCTTGGGCTCGACTACGCGGTTTAGGTACAGCTGTACCTAAACCGCGTACTCTGCGCGAAGAGACACAGCGCCTCGCCGCGCGCCCTCACGCACGGCTTTGGGGTATCCACCCAACAGACCGGCGACACTGGCGAGGGGAGGCAACCCGGCACATGCGCGCACCGGACGGCTACGGCCCCCGGAAGGTGGTCTTCGCCTACCTCGCCATCGGCCTGATGTTCACGCTGGCCGCCTCGCTGATCTGGGCGATCAACACCATCTTCCTCATCCGAGAAGGCGGCCTCACCATCTTCGACGTGATGGTCGTCAACGCCGTCTATACGGTTTCGCAGATGGTGTTCGAGGTGCCCACGGGCGTCATCGCCGACACCATCGGTCGCAAAGCCTCGCTGGCGCTCTGCATGATCGTCCTCATCATTTCCACGGTGCTCTATGCGATAACGCCGCAGATGGGGTGGGGCATTTGGGGATTCGTGTGGGCGAGCGTGCTCATCGGCCTCGGCTACACCTTTCAGACGGGCGCCATGGACGCGTGGCTCGTCGACGCACTCGACGAGACGGGGTGGGATCGGCCCAAAGACAAGGTGTTCGCGTGGGGGCAGATGTGCTTCGGCATCGGAATGCTCGTGGGCTCCGTGCTCGGCGGCTTCCTGGGACAGTCCAGTCTCGTACTCCCGTACATGGTGCGAGCGGCTCTGCTGGTCATCGCACTCGTGCTCGCGCTGACGTTGGTGAAGGACCTGGGGTTCGAGCGCCGACCGCTCAGGCTCTCGAACTTCGCTGCCGAGACCCGGACGATCTTCGACGCGGGCGTCCACTTTGGCTGGCGTAGCCCGGTGGTTCGTCCGCTCTTCTGGGTCTCGGCGTTCGGGGGCGTGTTCTTCATGTACGGCTTCTACGCGTGGCAGCCCTACGTGCTGGAACTCCTCGGCAGGCCGGACGCGATCTGGCTGCTCGGCATCGTGCAGGCGGGATTCTCGTGCGCCGGGATCTTCGGCAACATGCTGGTCGGACGCGTCATGGGCGAGGGCGAGTCACGCCGCGAGCCGGCGCGCGTACTCGAACTCGCCACGTGGGTGACGGCTGCGCTGACGTTCGCGATCGCCGGAGTGGGCCTCGCGGGTCTGGTGCCGGGAGTTCTGGCGGCTGGGATCGCCATCACGCTGTGGGTGCTGTGGGGCGCCCTGTTCGGGCTCATCACGCCGGTTCGCATGGCTTACATCAACGACAACATCCCGTCGCCTCAGCGAGCGACGGTGCTGTCGCTCGACGCGTTCTTTGGCGATGCGGGCGCGGCCGTCGGCCAGCCTGCGCTCGGCTGGATATCGACGAGACTCTCCATCCCCGTCGCCTGGGTCGTGGGTGGTGTCTTCATGGCGATCTCGGCGCTCTTCTATCGGAGCTCCGGCACAGCCGCGCGTGCAGCGGCGGCAGCACGCGGAGAGGGTCTTGAAGAGGAGTGAGGCGCGCCGAGTGGCGCGATGGTGCCCGGGGAGGGGATCGAACCCTCACGAGGTTTCCCTCATCGGTTTTTGAGACCGACGCGTCTGCCGATTCCGCCACCCGGGCGCGGGTGCGCGCAGACATTCTATCAGTGCCCGAGGTCGTCGCGCGACGTGCCTCCATCGGTCGTATACTGCAGCTATGACTCACCGAGACCCCCTCGAGGGATTGGACGCGACCGAGCGTGCGCACCTCGACAACGTCATCGCCAATCTGCAGCTGATCGCCGACATGGGCTACGGCGACGTCACCGTCGCGGTGCCCTTGGTCTCCGGCGACCTCGTGGTCGTCGCCGACGCGCGCCCCAACACCGCCGTCGCTCCGTACGCCTCCACGCGCGTAGGCCGCACCCTCCCCGCCGAGGACGAGCCCGAGGCACACGAGGCGCTGATGCTCGGCGACCCGGTGTTCGGCGAGCGCCGCCGCGTTCAGCGCGGCATCAAGTACACCACCAGCGCCCATCCGCTCGGGCAGGACCCGCCGTTCGCGGTCGTCATCCGGGATCTCGCCGATCAGGTCGTCGACGCACCCGGCAAGATGGAGACCGAGTTCATGGACGCCGCCGAGGAGATCCTCGACTCCATCCGTAGGGAGCCCCTACGCGACGTGAGGACCGGCGACCTGTTCGCGACGACCAGAACAGCAGGCGACGGCGTGCTGCGGGTTGCAGCGTCGGGGGCCGTGAAGTACGCATCACCCAACGCGGTCAACATCATGCGACTCGCGGGCGTCGAAGGCTCGCTTACCGCGAGCAACGCCTCCGAGCTGCCCGGTGGCGGCTTTGGTATCGCGCCGGTGCTCGGCACGAGCGGGGCGATCGCCCTCGACGTCGAGGTGGCCGAGCGGGCGCTGAGCTACCGCAGCATCGCGCTTCCCGCGGGAGCACTCGTGCTCATCGAGGACGTCACCGAGGCGCGCCGCCGCGAAGCCGAGCTCAAGGTCAAGGAAGCCACCATCCGCGAGGTCCACCATCGCGTGAAGAACAACCTGCAGACGATCGCGTCGCTGCTGCGCATCCAGGCACGCCGTACCGACAGCGAGGAAGCGCGCCGCGCGCTCGCCGAGGCGACAGAGCGCGTCGGCTCGATGGCTGTCGTCCACGACCTACTCGCCGGAAGCGACGAGGAGCGCATCGACTTCACCGAGGCGGCGCGCACCGTCGTCGACCTCGTGCGCCGCGGGCTGCACGGTGAAGCCTCGGCCATCCATATCAGCGTCGAAGGTGCCACGGGCCTCGTCGACGCTCACACCGCGACTTCGCTCGCGCTGGCGGTGGCCGAGCTCGTGCACAACGCGCTCGAGCATGGACTCGGCGGCAGGGACGAGGGCCGCGTCGACGTGGGGATGAGGCGGCTGCCCGGAGAACTCGTTCTCACCGTCCGAGACGACGGCAAGGGGTTGCCCGACGGATTCGACACCCACAAGTCCTCCAATCTCGGGCTTGAGATCGTGCGCACCGTGGTCGAGGACGACCTGCGAGGGACGCTCACGTTCAGCAGCAGTCGTGGCACGCTGGTCACCGTACGTGTACCGATCGACGACGAGGAGTAGCCAGTGCGTGTCTTGATCGCTGAGGACGAAGCGCTTATCCGCATGGACCTGCGCGAGATGCTCGAGGAGGAGGGCCACGAGATCGTTGGGGAGGCGCGAAACGGCGCCGAGGCCGTCGAACTGGTGCGAACCCTCAACCCCGACATCGTGTTCATGGACATCAACATGCCTGTCATGACGGGCATCGAGGCCGCCTGCGTCATCGGTGATGAGCAGCTGGCGCCCGTGGTGATGGTCACGGCCTTCTCGCAGACGAGCTACGTCGAGCAGGCGTGCTCGGCGGGGGCCATGGCCTACGTCGTCAAGCCGTTCACCCGAGCCGACCTCGTCCCTGCGATGACGCTCGCGGCAGCGCGCTTCGCCGAGGCCCGCGCTCTCTCCGACGAAGTGGCTGATCTCTCCGAGAGACTCGAGACCCGCAAGGCGCTCGATCGCGCCAAGGGAATCCTGATGTCTCGCGGCATGTCTGAGGCCGAGGCCTTCCGTCGGCTGCAGCGACTGGCTATGGACAAGCGCAAGTCGCTTCGCGAAATCGCCGAGGCCGTCGTGCTCGCTGAGGAAGCTACAGACGCGAACTGATTTCAAGCGTATGCTCTTCGCCGTACTCCTCATGCCGATGAAAGGTTAGATCAGGTGGACGAGGCTCCCGCAACAGTGGACTCTGCAACGCCGTCGATCATCGCCCCGCGTCCGCTGTCAAAGCGTGAGCGCACCGCAGTACTTGTGAGCTTCACGCTCTCAGGCGCCGCCGCCCTCATCTATGAGGTTGCGTGGACACGAGAGCTGTCGCTGGTCTTCGGCTCCACCGTGTATGCGGTCTCCATGATGCTCACCGCATTCATGTCGGGTCTCGCGCTGGGTAGCTTCCTGGGCGGACGACGCGCGGACAGGAGCACCACGGACCTCATCGTCATGCTGGCCAAGATCGAGTTCATGATCGGCGTCTTCGGCCTGCTGTCGACCCCCATAGTCCGTGGATTGCCGAGCGTGTACTTCTGGATCAATCAGGCGGTGGCGCCTCCGGTGCCGGTGTTCTTCGCGATCCAGTTCATCTTCTCGTTCCTCGTGATGATCGTGCCGACCACGCTCATGGGAGCCACGTTCCCGGTGGTCTCCAAGATATCGGTGCGTTCGTACAAGAAGCTCGGGGAGACCGTCGGCGACGTCTACACGGTCAACACACTCGGATCCGTGGCCGGCTCGGCCGCCGCCGGATTCCTGCTCATTCCGTTGATCGGCGTTTCCGGAGCGGTACTGACCGCGGCGACACTGAACCTCCTCGCCTCGACGCTACTTGTCTGGTTCCACAATCGGCCCAACAAGGTGAAGTGGGCCGCAGCTGCCGCCGCGGTCATGGTGATCGGCTACCTGTCCACGCAGTGGGCGCCCACGCCTGCCTACATCCTCGGCATGGAGTCGTTCAACCGCTACGCGAGCTACGACGAATACGTCGCCGAGGTGTCGAACTCCGCGGTCCTCTACCGCAAGGACGATGCGTACGGTCGGGTTGTGGTGACCGAGGACACTCAAGGCGCCCGTACGCTCCGTCACGGTGGGCTTATCGAGGGCTCCAACCTGCCGATCGACGAGGCGACCACCGGCCTTCTCGCGGCCTTGCCGTACGCGTACAACACAGACGCGAAGTCGGTGGCGGTCATAGGGCTCGGCACCGGCTACACGACGCTCGGCGCGCTGCGGTTGCCCGTGGAGAGCGTCGAGACCATCGAGATCAACAGCCACATGGACGATGCTGCACGCTACTTCGTGGGCGATCAGCTTCACGATGATCCGCGCTGGGAGCTCACGATCGATGATGCGCGTTCCCAGCTGGCGTCGAACGTGAAGCGGTACGACATCATCACGTCCGAGCCGAGCTGGCCGCTGTCGTCGTCCGTCGCCTCGCTCTTCAGCAGGGAGTTCTTCGAGATATCCAAAGCCAGACTCGAGCCCGGCGGAGTCTTCATCCAGTGGCTTCCGGGCTACCTGATGAGCGATGACGACGTCGCCATGATGTACAAGACGTTCGCGAGCGTGTATCCGGAGGCCCAGATCTGGGGCATCGACGACGAGTCGATGGATGCGTCTGAGCTCTTCCTGGTGGGCGTGAACGGTCCTGTGGACCAGACCACCGATCAGGTCCACGCGAGCATCAAGTCGTATCTCGAGCAAAACGGCCTTCAAGACATCGCGATCTCGGGTTACGAGGTCACCGACGAGATGCGGGCTCTGACCTCAGACCCGACGGTGCCGATGAACACCGATGATCAGCCCCACCTCGAGTTCAGCGTGGCCCAGGGGCTCGTGGAGAACTTCCGAGTGCGGACGCAGCTGTTCAACATCGGCGGCGACGCCGGGGGTTCGTGAGGCGTGTCCGAACTCCTCGTACGTACCTTCTTCATCGGCATCGCCGTTGCGGCCCCGGTGGGCGCAATGGGGGTGCTGTGCATCCAGCGCACGCTCGCTCACGGATGGCGTGCCGGGATGGCCACGGGCGCGGGTATCGCGACCGCTGACGCCACCTACGCCGCGGCTGCCGCCTTCGGAGTGAGTGCGCTGTCGCAGGCGCTGGTTTCGCTCCAGGACCCGCTCCGAATCGTTGGTGGGCTCGTGCTGGTGTGGCTCGGATGGCGCGCGATGGTGGCGCCTCCCGCGCATGACGCAGCCGTCGCGCCCGATTCGGCCCGATTCGGCGCGCTCTACGCGAGTGCCTTTGCGCTCACTCTCACCAACCCGATGACGATCATGGCGTTCGGCGCGATCTTCGCGAGCGCGGGACTCGGCGCCGAGGCGACGCTGTCGGCGGCCGCAGCCGTGACCGCCGGCGTCGCACTCGGCTCCTTCACGTGGTGGTTCGCGCTCGTCACGGGCGTCGCGCTTACGCGCCACGCGGTGAGCGACCGGGCGATCGTGTGGGTCAATCGCGCATCCGGTGCCGCGGTCGCGATCTTCGGCGTGTTGGCGATCGCATCCGTGTTCCTCGGCTGAGGAGAGGAACGAAGAGCTGCTTGAGTGGCAGTGCGCGGTTTAGGTACAGCTGTACCTAAACCGCGCACTGCGTGCCAAAGCACATCGCAATCCGGGGGAGTACTCTCGCGCGCTACAGCAGCGGCAGGTACTCCTCGAGCTCCCACTGGGTGACGCGCGTGCGGTACTCGTGCCACTCCATGCGCTTGTTGCGGATGAGCCACGTGAACACCTGCTCGCCGAGTGCCTCGCGCAGCAGCTCGCTCTTCTCCAGCTCGTTAATGGCCTCTTTGAGGTTCTCGGGAAGTTGCCCGATGCCGCACTCCGCGCGCTGCTCGGCGCTCATCTCGTAGACGTCGTCGGTGACATCGGCGGGCAGCTCAAGTCCTCGCTCGATGCCGTCGAGGCCGGCTGCGAGCATCACCGCGAAAGCCAGGTACGGGTTGCAGGCGGGGTCCGGCGAGCGCAGCTCGACGCGCGTCGCCTTCTCCTTGCCGGGCTTGTACATCGGCACGCGGACAAGGGCCGAGCGGTTGCGGTGCGCCCAGCAGATGTAGACCGGGGCCTCATAGCCTGAGACGAGCCGCTTGTAGGAGTTCACCCACTGGTTGGTCACCGCGCTGATCGCCCGAGAATGGTGCAGCAGGCCCGCGACATAGCCCTTGGCCGTGGCCGAGAGGTGATATTCGTCGGCGGGGTCGTAGAAGGCGTTGGAGTCGCCCTTGAACAGCGACTGGTGGACGTGCATGCCGCTTCCGGCCTCGCCATAGATGGGCTTGGGCATGAACGTCGCGTACATGTCGTTGAGCTGGGCGACTTCCTTGACCACCAGACGGTAGGTCATGACCGCATCGGCCATCTTGAGCGCCTCGTTGTAGCGAAGATCGATCTCGTGCTGGCTCGGCCCGACCTCGTGGTGGCTGTACTCCACCTGGATGCCGAAGTCCTTGAGCGTGCGAACCGTCTTGTTGCGAAGGTCGACCGAGAGGTCGCGCGTAGTCTGGTCGAAGTACGTACCGTGGTCGACGACCTCGGGGTACACGTCGTTCTTCAGGTAGTAGTACTCGAGCTCGGGACCCACGTAGAACGTGTATCCCATCTCCGCGGCGCGCCTCAGTTGACGCTTGAGCACGTAGCGTGGGTCGCCCTCGTAGGGAGTGCCATCGGGCCGGACGATGTCGCAAAACATCGTCGCCACGAGCTGCCCTTCGTCCTGACGCCACGGGAGGATCTGGAGGGTGTTGGGGTCGGGGAGTGCGACCATGTCGGACTCTTCGATGCGCGCGAATCCCTGGATGGAGGAGCCGTCGAAGCCCATTCCCTCGGTGAGCGCGGTATCCAGCTCGTCTTCGGTGATGACGAAGGTCTTCAGGAAACCGAGCACGTCTGTGAACCAAAGGTGGATGAACTCGACGCCTTGCGCACGAATGGCCTCGGCGGCCTGATTACGGAGCTCCTGCGGCATCCTTGACCCCTTCTCGATTGTTTCGGGCATGTTACGAGTGTATGTCTGATGGATTGCGTGTGCGACAAAAATGTCGCATAAATGCTCTACGCGATTGGGCGCGTACTGGATACCAAGGGGGTAGGGACGCATGAATCTGCAGTGTCCGAAGGGAAGTGACGCCACCCAGACCGCGAACCGGTCAAAGGATGTCGTTCCGGGTTCCGGCCTATGCGCGCGTTGCCTGGAGGGGTGTCGGGGCAACTGCGAGGTCTTCAAGTCCTCGTTCCGGGGCCGAGAAGTCATCTATCCCGGGCCGTACGGCGAGGTCACGGCCGGTGGCGACAAGGACTACCCCATCGACTACTCGCATCTCAACATCCAGGGATACGCGATAGGCGCGAAGGGTCTTCCTGAGGGAGTAGTGGGCGATCCGGACAACACGCTCTTCCCGATGGTGAGCACCGAGACCGAGTTCGGTCACACCAACAAGATCAAGATGAAGGTGCCGATCTTCACCGGTGCACTGGGATCGACCGAGATCGCGCGCAAGAACTGGGAGCACTTCGCCGTCGGTGCGGCGATCTCCGGTGTTTCGATCGTGTGCGGCGAGAACGTCTGCGGCATCGATCCCGAGCTCGAGCTCGACAGCAAGGGCAAAGTCGTCAACGCCCCGGACATGAAGCGCAGGGTCGACCTGTTCCGCCGCTACCAGCAGGACGGATACGGCGACATCCTCGTGCAGATGAACGTCGAGGACACCCGCCTGGGCGTTGCCGAGTACTGCGTCGAGAAGCTCGGCGTCACCACGATGGAGCTCAAGTGGGGCCAGGGCGCCAAGTGCATCGGCGGCGAGATCAAGGTCAACAGCCTCGATCGCGCCCTCGAGCTGCAGCGCCGCGGGTACCTCGTCACCCCCGATCCGAGTGACCCCGCCGTCCAGGCCGCGTACAAGGACGGAGCCATCCGTCAGTTCGAGCGTCACAGCCGTCTCGGCTTCGTCGAGGAGGAGGCGTTCTACGCCGAGGTCCAGCGCCTGCGCGATCTGGGTGTCCAGCGCGTGACCCTCAAGACCGGCGCGTACCCCATGCGCGAGCTCGCCATGGCGATGAAGTGGGCGTCCAACGCCAAGATCGATTTGCTCACCATCGACGGCGCACCCGGCGGCACCGGCATGTCGCCGTGGCGCATGATGGAGGAGTGGGGCGTTCCCACCTTCTACCTGCAGTGCATGGCCAACGAACTGGCCGAGAAGCTCGCGAGCCAGGGCGCCTACGTGCCCGACATCGCGATCGCCGGCGGGTTCTCCACCGAGGACCACGTCTTCAAGGTCCTCGCGATGGGCGCCCCGCACGCCAAGGCGGTCTGTATGGGCCGCGCGCTCATGATCCCCGGCTTCGTGGGCAAGAACATCGAACTGTGGATGAAGGAGCAGGACCTCCCCAAGACGGTGTCGGCGTTCGGCACCACCAAGGAGGAGATCTTCGTCACCTACGAGACCCTGAAGGCCGAGTACGGCGACGAGGTTGACAAGTTCCCGATGGGAGCGCTGGGCATCTACACCTACTCCGACAAGATCAAGGTCGGTCTCCAGCAGCTGATGAGCGGCTCGCGCAACATGCGGCTCGACACCATCAGCCGCTCCGATGTCATGGCGCTCACCAAGGACGCCGCCGAGATCGCCGGCATCCCGTTCGTGATGGACGCCTACCGCGATGAGGCTATGCGGATCATCGAAGGGTAGCGCGCACGCACCAGCAACTAAGAGGGGGCCCGGGTGACCGGGCCCCCTCCTGTTCGTCCGGGACGCTGCTACTGCGGCGTTGGAGGCTCGGGGGGCATCGGCGCCGGCGGCGCGTACGCCTGCGCCTGCGCGGCCCACTGGTCGTAGCCCCGCTGCTTGGGCGGGAACACCGCTTCCCAGTCGACCCGCGCTGTTCGCGCCATGAAGAATGCGAGCGTGAGTACGGCCCCTATGGTGATCGCGAGCCCGGTGATCCCCTCGAAGAAGAAGCTGTAGCTGAACAGCACCAGGAACACGAACTGGCTGATCGCGATCTCGACGAGCGCCCGGTTACGCCCCACCACCACGAACAGATAGCCGGTCACCAGCGCGACCGACGTCACCGCAGCGATTGCGAACGCCACGTTGATGTCGACCTGGTCTGCGAGATAGGCGAGGAGCAGGTCGAAGGCGAAGAACGCCGCAGCGAGGAACCCGTAGTGGATGGGGTGCAGCTTCACGTTGCGCGTCGCAGTGAGCAAGATGAGTGCGGCGAAGAAGAACAGCAGCGACACCGGGGCGAACGCGGTGATGCGGGCGACGAGCGGGCCGGGGTTGAGCGGCGTCGGCATCACGAGGCCGATCTGTCGTCCGCTCACCACGCTGTCGTAGGTCCACGCGAGCTTCCACCCCGAGCCTTCGCGCGTCTGCTCGGTGGGGGAAACGCCGTCGCCGGGATAGTCGACATCCTCAAAGTCCGTGACCATCACCAGGCTGAAGTCCTTGATGACGTCGGCGCCGCCGGGACTCGGGGCGTATGCCCACGACTCCATGCCGTTGGTCTTGTAGCCGGTCGCGATCTTCGCGGTGGCGCTCGCCGGCACCTGGAACGTCGCCTGGGCGGTCCCTTCACGGTAGCGCACCGGCACCTCTGCGCCGTTCACGCGAACCGCGAAGCCGTCGTAGCTGCCGCCCGGATCGGGGAAGACGAACGACATCGTCATCGTCGCCGGTTCCGACGCCGGGTTCTTCACCTCGTACTCCGCCGAGAGGTCCACGACGTAGGTCGAGTACCACAGCAACCCCTTGCGCCGCTGGTCCAACTCGAACTTCGCCGAGATGTCGCTCGACGCGATCTCGAGCGGTTGCTTGCCGGATGCGACGGTGAAGGTGGGAGCGCTCTGTGTCTGCGGCGTGCCCCACAGACCGCTCACCTCGTCTCCCAGCCGACCCGTGGTGTCGGTCGTGCGGACTTGGACCGAGCCGGCTAGCACCAGCCACGCAGCGGTCGCGAGCGCGAAGATCAGCGCCACTGCGAACAGACGTCGTCCTGACATGGGCGAACCCCATTCCCTCGGTGTCGGGCGATCGCTTTCGACCCTACCCGAGCATGGTGGCGGCACGGTGGCGCAGGGCTGTCGCGCGGGTGACGCCGAGTGACGGCTGGGTGACGGCCGGCGGTGCAGCGCATCAGGGAAACCCTGAGTCGCGTGCGGCAAGAATGTCGGTCGGGACCGCAATGTCAGGGTTTCACCCGATATGACCGCACGCCGTGACCCCCGAGAATCTCCATAGGGGCGCAGTACGCGTCCGTCGCAGTCTCGAGGCCTCAAGACGAACGGCCTCTCGGCATAAGGGGGAACTGGTCATGCACTGGTCGTATGGGCCCGGATTCAGGGAGTACGTCTCCCGCACCGCGCGGGGACTCGGAGTACTCGCGCTCACGATCGCGTTCATGCTGTCCGCCGCGTCAGCGGCGTTCGCGACATCGAGCTCGATCACCGATCTCGCTTCATCCACGCATCCCGACGACGCATGGCGTTCGAGTGATGGCGCATCCTTCTCCTGGCGTCAGAAGACCGACTACAACACCTCGAAGGTGGGCCGGTTCCCGATGTCGGGCGGCATCGGCGTCGCCGTCGCCGGGAATATCGCATACGTCACAGACGCGGCCATGTTCAAGGTTCTTGACGTGTCCGATCCCTCTGCCCCCACGCTCCTCGGCCAGGTGCCGATAGGTTCGCACTCGTATCAGGGTGACATCGTGGTCTCGGGCACGATGGCCTACGTGGTGGCCAACGTCCGCACGATCGCCGTGGATGTCTCGGATCCTGCTCACCCAGTGGAGCGCGGTCACTTCGCGTCGGCCTATCCAGTGGATGTGGCCGCGGTCGGCACGACCCTGTACATCGCGGACAACAACGCCGCGCAACTCTACGTGGTCGACGCGTCGAACCCCGATGACCTCAAGCTGCTCGGCAACTGCGGCGTCGGGACTTCGTGGGGCATGTCGTCAATCGTCGACGGCCGGCTCGCCGTCGCGTCCGCGACCTCCATCACCTTGGTCGACGTCTCGGACCCCACGAAGCCGACACCGATTGGGTCTGTCGGCCGCACAAGTGGTGACGAGTTTCTGTTCGACGTCGAAATCAGCGGCAACACCATGTATGCCGCAAGCCTGTGGACCGGATTGATGGTCTACGACATCACCGATCCCGCTCACCCCACCATACTCGCGACCTCACCCACGCCCATCCAAGCCATGTCGGTGAAGGTCTCCGGGGACCGGGCGTACGTCGTCGACACTTACGGTGGGCTGTTCACCTTCGACGTCAGCAACCGCCTCGCGCCGGTGCAGAAGGGCAAGCCCGTCTACATCGTGGGTGGGGAAGCTCTCGCCGTGCAGGGGCGCTTTGCTTACGTGGCCGCCGATGACGCCCTGGAGATCATCGACGTGTGGGATCCGCCGGCCTTGAGGGCGACCCCTGCCGCGTCGGTGCCGTCCCATCCGTACGGTTCTGGAGGCCATGCGGTCGCCGCGAACCGGCTCTACACGCCGCGATATTATGATGGGTTCGACATCTTCGACGTCACGAGCCCGGCGGCACCCGTCAAACTCGGCTCGTTCAACACATCAGGAACGGCATGGGCGATTGCCGTGAAGGGCGACTACGCGTTTGTCTTGGATGGCGCGAAGGGGCTCAAGTCGTTCGACGTCTCGAACCCGGCTACGCCCAAGATCGTGGGAGAGATCAAGAGCGTACGCGGTGGTGATGACTGGGATCGGATGACAGTCAGCGGAAACATCCTGGTGGTGAAGTCGCTCCAAAACGGCATCAGCATCATCGACATCACGGACCCGCGTAAGCCTTCCGTCGTGCGGAGTATCCCCGTCTCTTCCTGCGACATCGATGTGTCTGGCGATTTCCTGTACGCGGTGGTGCCGTCGGCAGGCGTTCACGTGATAGACATTTCGCGTCCCGAGAGCTCGACGACCATCGCCGCGATCCCCAGAGCCAACTCATTCGGCGTGGTCACGGGTGTGGCCGTCGAGGGCGACAGCTTGTTCGTCTCGGGTGAAGGAATGGGTGTCACCAAGTACGACGTCTCAGACCCGCGCCGTCCGGTCGAGCTCGGCTTCTACCAGGGCTCCGGGGACCCGGTCGGCCTCGATGCGGTGGGCGACACGCTGTACATCGCGAGCCGCGGATATGGTCTTGACGTAGTCGACTTCTCCGACCCGAGGAATCCCGTCTCGCTGGGAAGGTGCGACACGCCCGGTGATCCGATGCGCGTCGAGGTCGTGGGCACGACCGCGTACGTGGGGGACAAAGGCAGCGTAGCCATCATCACAGGACTGCCGCAGCCCAGGGTAGAGTACTCGTGGGACATCTCCAGCAACCCGACATCGGTGCCGGACGTCACGGCGGAGGGCAGCGGCCGCAGAGTGTCGCTCGCCGGCCTCGCCGATGGCGAGCACTACTTCAAGGTGCGCGCCGTCCTGGACGGCGTCGCCCAGGCGACCCAGACCAAACTGATCCGCATCGACGCCACCGCACCCACGGTTACCCTGAACGAGTCTGGCTCGCTTGGCTACCTCGCGCGCTACACACTTGCGGGCTCGGACGCCCTGTCCGGTGTGACGCTGTACTGGAGGATCGACGGTGGGCCCGTCCAGCAGGCGCACGCGGCCTCTACTGTGGTCACGTCTGAGGTCGGTGGGTCACACACCATCGAGGCGTGGGCCACGGACGGCGCGGGCAACGAGTCGGCTCACAGCACCGACACCTTCCAGGTCACGGTTCCGCTGGCGACCCTCACGGTGGCCGGTTCCGACCGATTCGCGACCGCTGTCGAGGTCTCCAAGCAGGCATACCCGCGTGGCGCGCATACCGTGGTCGTCGCCACGGGCATGAACTGGCCCGACGCTTTGGGCGGCTCCGCGCTCGCCGGCGCGCTCGATGCCCCCATCCTGCTCGTCACCCCTGATACCGTTCCTGCCGTCACCGCCGCCGAGATCGCGCGGCTGGGCGCCACCGACATCGTCATCCTCGGCGGCCCCAATGCTGTGAGCGCACGAGGGGAGAGCGCGCTGTCGGCGCTCGTCACCGGAAGCGTCGAGCGCATCGGTGGCGCCAATCGTTACCGCACCGCCGAGCTCGTGGCCGCACGCTCTCGCGTCGAGCTGGGCGCTGACTTCGACGGCACGGTGTTCGTCACTTCGGGCACCGACTTCGCCGACGCAGTCGCAGCCGGCCCGATGGCCGCGCGCAACGGCTGGCCGCTCTATCTTGCAGAGCCCGGCCGTGCTCTGGCCGCTGACACCAAGACGGCGCTCGCCGGGGCGACCCGTGCGATTGTTTTGGGCGGCACCTCTGATGTCAATGCCGCAACGCAGGCGGACCTCGTGACGCTCGTGGGTCAGGCACACGTCGAGCGCGTAGCCGGCACCGATCGCTACGGCGACGTCGTGGCCATCGCGAGGTACGCGGTGGACAACGCAGGGTTCGGCTGGGACCGCATCGGCATCGCGACTGGGGCGAACTTCCCCGACTCGCTCACCGGTGGGCTGCTGCAGGCGAAGGCCGGCGCCGTGCTCGTGCTCACCCCCGGGGAGTACCTGCAGCCGGAAGTGGCCGGCATCATCAGCAAGAACTCAGATCAGATCAACAGCGTGACCTTCTTCGGTGGAGTCAACGCGGTTGGCCGTGATGTTCGCGACGCAGTCTCAGGGGCGCGCGACCAGGAGCCCCTTCTATCCACCTCAGCCATCTCCCGGTTCTGACCAGTAGCCGGGCGGCATGCAGGGTCGGTTCCCGCGATACGGGACCGACCCTGCACTGTCGCGCCGGCGAAGCCGGGTGACGGCTGGATGACGGCGGCGCCGCGGTGCATCAGGGAAACCCTGAGCCGCGTGCGGCAAGAATGTCGGTCGGGACCGCAATGTCAGGGTTTCACCCGATATGACCGCATGCCGTGAGCCCCGAGAATCTTCATAGGGGCGCAGTACGCGTCCGGCGCAGTCTCGAGGCCTCAAGACCAATGGCCTCTCGACATAAGGGGGAACTGGTCATGCACTGGTCGTATGGGCCCGGATTCAGGGAGTACGTCTCCCGCACGGCGCGGGGACTCGGAGTACTCGCGCTCACGATCGCGTTCATGCTGTCCGCCGCGTCAGCGGCGTTCGCGGCGTCGAGCTCGATCACCGATCTCGCGTCATCCACGCATCCTGATGACGCATGGCGGTCGAGCGACGACGCATCCTTCGCCTGGCGTCAGAAGACGGACTACAATCCGTCCATTGTGGGCCGGTTCGCCTCAGCGAGCAGTGGCGGTGTGACTGTTGTCGGTGAGTTCGCCTACCTCACCGATCAGTTGGGTTTGAGCATCCTTGACGTCTCGGACCCGTCGGCGCCCACGCTCATCAGCCGGCTCCAGCTGAGCGCGGCGAGTTGGTACCAGGATGTGACTGTGTCAGGAGACTTGGCCTACGTGGTGGCCAACGGCCGCACCATTGCGGTTGATATCTCCGACCCCGAACACCCGGTTGAGCGCGGGCACTTCGCCTCAAGCCTCCCCATGGAAGTCACCGCGGTTGGCAGCACTGTCTTCATCGCGGACAATAACGCCCGGCAGCTCTACGTGGTCGATGCATCGAACCCGGATGACCTTAAGCTCCTGGGCAACTGCGGAGTAGGGAACTCGTGGGGGATGTCATCGGTGGTGGACGGCCGGATCGCCGTCGCATCGGCGAGCCAAATCACGCTTGTCGACGTCTCGGATGCTGCAAGGCCGACGCCGATCGGGTCTGTCGGTGCCATCAGCCGCGACGTGTATCTCTACGACGTCGAGATCAGCGGCAACACCATGTATGCGGCCAGCGAGTGGACCGGATTGATGGTCTACGACATCACCGACCCGGCGCATCCCGCCAACATCGCGACCGCGCCCATGCCCCTCAAAGCCATGTCGGTGAAGGTCTCCGGGGACCGGGCGTACGTCGTCGACACTTACGGTGGGCTGTTCACCTTCGACGTCAGCAACCGTCTTGCGCCCGTACTGAAAGGCAAGCCAGTCCATCTGGTGGGGGGCCAAGCGCTTGCCGTGCAGGGCCGCTTCGCCTACATCGCAACGGCGATCGGTCTGGATATCATCGATGTTTGGAGTCCGCCGGCAGTGGCAGCCACACCTGCTGCACTGCTGCCCTCAAACCGCTACGAGTGCGGCGGCGCTGCCGCCACGGCCGATCGGCTCTACGTTCCGCGGTGGGACAGCGGCTTCGACATCTTCAACGTCACAAGCCCGGCCACGCCGGTGAAGCTCGGCTCTTTCGATACGTCAGGGTCGGCATCGGCGATCGCCGTGAAGGGCGACTACGCGTTCGTCTTGGATGGAATGAAGGGGCTCAAATCGTTCGACGTATCGAATCCGGCTACGCCAAAGATCGTGGGGGAGCTGACCGGGGTACGTGGCGGTGCCAGCGGGGACCAACTGATGGTCGCCGGCAACACGCTGATCGTGCAGAGCTACCTGGACTATGGGTATCCGACCCCCTCATATACCTACCGGATCAGCATCATCGACATCACGGACCCTCGTAGTCCCTCGGTCGCACAGCGCATTTACGGCGGTTACAATGACATCGATGTGTCGGGCGATCTCCTGTACGCAGTGGCGCCGTGGGTAGGCGTTCACGTGATAGACATCTCGCGTCCCGAGAGCTCGACGATCATCGCCGGGATCCCCAGAGCCAACTCATCCGGCGTAGTCACGGGTGTGGCCGTCGACGGCGACAGCTTGTTCGTCGCGGGTGTAGGGATGGGTGTCACCAAGTACGACATCTCCGACCCGCGCCACCCGGTCGGTCTCGGCTTCTACCAGGGCTCCGGAAGCCCGGTCGGCCTCGACGCGGTGGGTGACACCCTGTACGTCGCGAGCCGTGGATATGGTCTTGATGTTGTCGACTTCTCTGACTCCAAGAATCCGGCCTCGCTCGGGCGGTGTGACACGCCCGGTGACGCGTATCGCGTTGAGGTCGTGGGCACGACCGCGTACGTGGGGGACACAGGCAGCGTAGCCATCATCCCGGGCCTGCCTCGACCCAAGGTCGAGTACTCGTGGGACATCTCCAGCGACCCCACATCGGTGCCGGACGTCACGGCGGAGGGCAGCGGCCGCAGAGTGTCTCTCGCCGGTCTAGCCGATGGTGAGCACTACTTCAAGGTGCGCGCCGTCCTGGACGGCGTCGCCCAGGCGACCCAGACCAAGCTCGTTCGCATCGACACCACCGCTCCGTCCACCGAGGCGAGTGTGAGCGCTCAGGGTGCCGGCGCCTCGCGTGAGGTGACGCTGACCGCTGACGACGTCCACTCCGGCGTGAAGACCACGTGGTACCGGCTCGGATCCGGCGGCAAGACGCTCTACGAGGGACCGATCGAGGTTCGCGGGTCGAATGCGCGGATCAGCTACTGGTCCGAGGATGTGGCCGGCAACATCGAGGATGTCCAGTACGTTGACGTGACGATCGATGCCACCGCTCCGACCCTCACCCACGATGCAGCCGAGGGATGGGTGACCCACCCGGTCGACGTGACCCTCGTGGCCACCGATACGTCCGGTGTCAACTCGGTCGATTGGACGCTCACCGGTGCCGAGAGTGCTACCGGTACAGCGAAGGCAGCCAGCACCACAGTGCGAATCGGCGCCCAGGGAGAGACCGCGATCGCGGCGTCGGCCACCGATGAGTTCGGAAACCGGTCTGAGACCGTGTCGATCCCGGTCCGCATCGACACCGCCGCGCCGTCCGTTACGCTCACGGAGGACGGCTCGCTCGGCTACCTTGCGCGATACGCGCTCACGGGTTCGGATGCGCTTTCCGGCGTGACGCTGAACTGGCGCATCGATGGCGGCGCCGTCCAGTACGCTCAGGCCAGCAGCAAAGTCGTCACGTGTGAAGTCGACGGGTCGCACACCATCGAAGCCTGGGCCACAGACGGTGCCGGCAACGAGTCGGCGCACATGAGCGACAGTTTCCAGGTGGATGTCCCGCTCGCCGCGCTGACAGTGGCCGGCTCGGACCGGTTCGCCACCGCCGTCGAGGTCTCCAAGCAGGCGTTCCCGCGCGGTGCGAACACCGTTGTGCTGGCCACCGGCATGAACTGGCCGGATGCTTTGGGCGGCTCGGCTCTCGCCGGTGCGCTCGACGCACCGGTGCTGCTCGTCACGCCCGATGCCGTGCCTGCCGTGACCGCCGCAGAGATCAAGCGGCTCGGCGCGACCAATGCCATCATCCTGGGCGGAACCAACGCCGTGAGCGCGAAGGCCCAAGGCGCGCTCTCCGCTCTCGTCTCCGGAGACGTCCAGCGCATCGGTGGCGCCAATCGTTACCGCACGGCCGAGCTCGTGGCCGCACGCTCTCGCGTCGAGCTGGGCGCTGACTTCGACGGCACGGTGTTCGTCGCGTCGGGCACCGACTATGCCGACGCGGTCGCCGCCGGACCGATGGCCGCGCGCCATGGCTGGCCGCTCTATCTCGCTGAGACGGGTCGCGGTCTGGCGCCTGAAACCAAGGCGGCGCTCGGCGGCGCGAAGCGCGCGGTCGTGCTGGGCGGCACCTCCGATGTGGCTGCCGCGGCGGCCACGGATCTGTCCGCGCTGCTCGGTTCGGCGAAAGTGGAGCGTGTGGCCGGCCAGGATCGCTACGGCGACGTGCTCGCCATCGCGAAGTACGCGGTAGCCGAGGCGGGCTTTGGCTGGGATCGCATCGGCATCGCCACAGGTGAGAACTTCCCGGACTCGCTCACCGGCGGCCTGCTCCAGGCCAAGGCGAACTCCGTGATGGTACTCACGCCTGCGGAGTCTCTATATGCGCCCATCGGCACGACGATCCGGACCAACTCCGCGCAGATCCGCAGCGTGACCTTCTTCGGCGGGCTTAACGCGGTCGGCCGCGATGTCCGCGATGCCGTCTCGGGGGCGCGCAACTAGGAGCGCTTCCAACACCTCAGCCACCCCTCGGCTCTGACCAGTAGCCGGGCGGCATGCAGGGTCGGTTCCCGCGATGCGGGACCGACCCTGCACTTCGTTTCGTGCGTGTTTCCAAGCCCACACACGCGTGATATACTCATCGCCCGGCACAAAGGCGTGCCGAACCGAAGAACCGAGCAATGTCGCTCGCCGAGCTCCCACCGGAGCTGTGGCGGGCGTTTTTCGTTTCTCGGACAGGAACGACAGGAAGAGAGCCAGGCGCATGAAGGAGTTCGCGGTCTTCTGGGGGTGCACCATCCCCGCGCGTTTCCCGTTCATCGAGAAGTCGACGCGTGTGATGTTCGACGACCTCGGTGCGCAGATTCACGAGCTGTCCGGACACACGTGCTGTCCCGAGGGCACGCTCGTCAAGGCGAACGATCCGGATTCGTTCTACACCGCGGCGGCGCGTAACCTCGCCCTGGTCGAGAAGGCCGGTCTCGATCTCGTGACCCCGTGCAACGGGTGCTACTCCACGTTCAAGGAGACCCAGAGCCACCTGATGACCCACTGGCGCGAGCGCGACACCATCAACGACCGCCTCGCGACCCAGGACCTGCACTACGACGGCAAGCTCCAGGTCGTGCACTTTGCCGAGTGGCTCGCCGATCACATGGGCCCGGGCCTCATCGCCAGCAAGGCGAAGAAGAACTTCTGGGGCATGAACATCGCCGTCCACTATGGCTGCCACCTGCTGCGTCCGCAGCCGGCGGTCAAGTGGGACGACCCGCTGCACCCCACCAAGGTCGAAGGCATTGTCGCCGCTCTCGGCGGCCGCGTCGTCGACTACCCCACCAAGATGCAGTGCTGCGGCGGGTACCTCGACCGCGTGGGGGAGCGCGAGGGCTCGCTCGCATTCAACCGCCGCAAGCTCAACGACCTGCAGAACCACGGCGTCGACGCGCTCGTGGTGGTCTGCCCGAGCTGCTTCCAGCAGTTCGACCTCAACCAGGCCGCCCTGCAGCGCGCCAACGAGCCGATCCACATCCCGGTGCTCTACCTCTCGGAACTCATCGGCCTGGCCTACGGGCACGAGCCCGCCGAGCTCGGCCTCGACATGCACCGCGTGAGCGTCCAGCCGTTCCTCGACAAGTGGGAGGCGCGCAGCGCCGACAAGGCCCACCTGGCCGAGTCCTTCGACGTTGCGCTCCTCAACAAGTGCGACAGCTGTCGCGCGTGCAAAGACGACTGCCCCGTGTGCAAGATCGACCCCACCTTCCAGCCCAACGACATCATCCACGCGCTTGTGGAGGGTCGCATCGACGAGGTCCTCGACGACCCCAACGTCTGGAAGTGCCTCGAGTGCTACACGTGCCTCGAGCTCTGCCACTCCGAGATCGGCATGGCCGAGACGTTCCGCAAGCTCAAGGAGCTCGCAATCGAGCGCGGCGCACGACCTGACGCGATTCCGGCGAGCTACGAGATGTTCATGACGACCGGTCGTCTCGGCGAGCCCAAGATGGGCGCTCGCAAGAAGCTCGGCCTCGACCCGCTCCCGCCCTCCGGCGGCGACGCGATCAAGCGACTCATGGGCTGCGATGCCGTCATCGCCGCCTGCGACGAAGAAGGAGAGGACCAGTAATGGCGTACGAGCCGCTGCTCGAGCGGATGCCGACGACGAGGATGCCCGCTTTCACCGACCGTGACAGCGTGTTCGACCTCGAGCGTCCGGCGTATCGCGAGGAGTCACCATTCAAGATCCACGGCGGATGCGGACTCATGGGCATCTGCGACGAGTCCGGCACGCTGATGAGCGGCGCCAACGCCATCAAGGCCATGGCGGTCCAGCGTGACCGCGGTAACGGTCTCGGCGGAGGCTTCGCCGGCTACGGCATCTACCCGGAGTTCCCGGACCACTTCTGCTTCCACATGATGTACCACGACGTGAAGGCGAAGGAGGAGGCTGAGAGCGTCTTCGACCGCTTCTTCCAGGTCGACCTCGCTGAGCCGATGCCGACGCGCGCCGTCAAGGGCATCACCGACGCCCCGCTCCTGTGGCGCTACTTCCTCAACCCCGATCCGCACAAGCTCGAGGCGAGCGAGATGACCGCCGAGGACTTCATCGTCCACGCAGTCATGCTCATCAACTCGACGGTCGACGGCGCGTTCGTCGCGTCCTCGGGCAAGAACATGGGCGCGTTCAAGGGCGTTGGTTTCCCCGAGGAGATCGGCCACTACTTCCTGCTTGAGGAGTACGCGGGCCACACGTGGGTCGGCCACAACCGCTTCCCGACCAACACCCCCGGCTGGTGGGGCGGCGCGCACCCGTTCACGCTGCTCGACTGGTCGATCGTGCACAACGGCGAGATCTCGAGCTACGGCATCAACAGCCGCTACCTCGAGCAGTTCGGCTACAAGTGTACGCTCGGCACCGATACCGAGGTCGCCGCGTATCTGTTCGACCTGATGCTGCGCCGCCACAAGCTGCCGCTCTCTCTCGCGTGCAAGGCGCTCGCCTCGCCGCTGTGGACCGAGATCGACCGCATGGCCCCCGAGGAGCAGGCCGTCATGCGATCGCTGCGCGCGGTCTACGGACCCGGCATGCTCAACGGCCCGTTCGCGATCGTGCTCGGCTTCAACGGCGGCATGGTCGCCCTGAACGACCGCATCAAGCTCCGTCCGCTCGTCGCCGCCCGCCAGGGCTCGATCCTCATGGTCGCTTCCGAGGAGAGCGCGATGCGCGAGGTCCTGACCGCTCCCGATCACGTGTGGGCGCCCAAGGCCGGCGAGCCGGTCATCGCCCGTATCGAGGGCATGGACTGGCCGATCCACGGCGACCTTCACCTGTCCGCCCAGGAGGTGTCGTGCGCCGTTACCGGCGTCGACGTCTGCGAGACCGAGACTGTCGAGGTGAGCTAGAGATGCCCACGAGCCTCATCCAGCCCGAGTTCAAGGTCGAGATCGACTACGACAAGTGCCACAAGTGCGGACGCTGCGTGCAGCAGTGCGGCTGGGGCGTGTACTCGTTCAACGAGCGCCCGTTCCCGGACGACAGCAAGTGCCGCGCGTGTCACCGCTGCGTGACCTACTGTCCCGCGCACTGCATCACCATCAAGAAGAACGAGCTCGCCCTCCGAGACAACGCGAACTGGACCGCCGAGCAGCGCAAGAACGTGTGGCGCCAGGCCGAGTCCGGCGGCGTCATGCTCACGGGCATGGGCAACGACAAGTTCTACATGAACTACTTCGATCACCTTGTGCTTGACGCGTGTCAGGTGACCAACCCCTCCATCGATCCGCTCCGCGAGCCGATGGAGCTGCGCACCTACCTGGGCCGCAAGCCCGACAGCGTCGAGGTCGAGAGTGACGGCGCCGGCGGCTTCCGCCTGAAGGAAGGCTCCGGCATCGCCAACAACATCAAGCTCGACGCCCCGATCATCTTCTCGCCGATGAGTTACGGCTCAGTGGCGCTCAACGTGCACAAGTCGCTGGCGATGGCCGCCGAGCGTCTCGGCATCCTGATGAACACCGGCGAGGGCGGCCTCCACGCTGACCTCTACCCGTACCAGGACAACGTCATCGTCCAGGTCGCCTCGGGCCGGTTCGGCGTGAGCCCGGAGTACCTGCAGCGTGGTGCCGCAATCGAGATCAAGGTCGGCCAGGGCGCCAAGCCGGGCATCGGCGGGCACCTGCCTGGTGAGAAGATCAACAAGGAGGTCTCGACCACCCGGATGATCCCGCAGGGGTCGGACGCCATCTCGCCCGCACCGCACCACGACATCTATTCGATCGAGGACCTGCGCCAGCTCATCTACTCACTCAAGGAAGCCAGCGGCTACAAGCCGGTCGGCGTGAAGATCGCCGCGGTTCACAATGTCGCGGCCATCGCTTCAGGCATCGTCCGCGCAGGCGCCGACTACGTCTACCTCGACGGCTTCAAGGGCGGCACGGGTGCGGCTCCGCAGATCATCCGCGACCACATCGGCATCCCGATCGAGATCGCGATCGCCGTCGTCGATCAGCGTCTCCGTGACGAGGGCATCCGCAACCAGGCATCCATCATCGCTGCCGGATCGATCCGCTCGTCGGCCGACATGGCTAAGGCCATCGCGCTCGGCGCGGATGCCGTGGCGATCGGCTCGGCGTCGCTCATGGCCCTCGGCTGCCATCTGTGCCAGGGCTGCCACACCGGCTGCTGCTCGTGGGGCCTGACGACTCAGAAGCCCGAGCTCACCCGCCGAGTGGACCCCGAGTGGGGTGCCGAGAGGCTCACCAACCTCGTCCACGCGTGGAGCCACGAGCTCCAGGAGATTCTGGGTGCGCTCGGCGTCAACGCGGTCGAGTCGCTTCGCGGCAGCCGCGAGCGTCTGCGCGCGGTCGGCCTGGATGCACAGACCTGCGAGATCCTCGGCGTCAAGCCGGTCGGGCTGTAGGGGGAGAGGGACTATGACTACTCAGACCGTGAGCGGCCCCATCGAGGGCTACCTGCAGATCGAGCCGCAGGTCACCCGCGAGGGCGACGTAGCGACCATCGACTGCCAGAGCGTCTACTACAAGTACGTGAACGAGGCGGTGCGCCAGGCATTCGCCGACGGCGTGAAGACCGTCAAGCTGATGAACGTCAACGGCCAGCGCTACATCGGCACCGGCATCAAGGGCAAGGACCTCAAGATCGAGGTCCACGGCACCCCGGGCCAGGACATGGCGATGTTCATGGACGGCCCGACGGTCGAGGTGTTCGGTAACGCCCAGGACGGCGTCGGCAACACCATGAACGCCGGCAAGGTCGTCGTGCACGGTGACGCCGGCGACGTGCTCGGCTACGGCATGCGCGGCGGCAAGGTCTTCATCAAGGGCGACGTCGGCTACCGGGTCGGCATTCACATGAAGGCATACGAGGACCTGCGCCCCATCATGATCTGCGGCGGTAAGGCGCGTGACTTCTTCGGTGAGTACATGGCCGGCGGCCTGCTCATCCTGCTCGGCATGAACTCCCGTCTCGAAGGTCCGCTTGTGGGCGGCTACGTCGGGACCGGCATGCACGGCGGCGAGGTCTACCTGCGCGGCGAGATCGAGTCGTGGCAGTGCGGCAAGGAGGTCGGCGTCTTCACCGCTACCGAGGAGGAGATGGCCGCCCTCAAGCCGATCCTCACCGAGTACTGCGAGGCGCTCGATGTGGATCTCGACGAGGTCATGGCTGAGCCGTTCACCAAGCTCGTGCCGATCAGCCACCGCCCGTACGGGAAGCTCTACGTCTACCTGTAGGCGGATGGGTCACCAACAGATGAGAAAGGGGGCCGCCCACGTGGGCGGCCCCTCTGCGTTTGCCGTGTGGCGCACATTGAAACACCGCCGAAACATTGGGCCTCTAATGTGGGTAGTACGACGTGAGGAGTACGTCAGGCGGACACGGCTGGTCGTGTCATGTTAAGGAGGTTCCGAATGGCAACTGCGTTCGATAAGGACTACGTCCTGAAGACGGTGGAGGAGCGCGACATCAAGTTCGTGCGCTTCTGGTTCACCGACGTTCTCGGCGTTCTGAAGTCGTTCGCTGTCACCGACAGCGAGCTTGAGGGAGCCTTCGAAGAGGGCATGGGCTTCGACGGTTCCTCGATCGACGGTTTCACCCGCATCCAGGAGTCCGACATGGTCGCCTTCCCGGATGCCGATACGTTCCAGGTCATCCCGTGGCGTCCCGAGGAGCAGGGTGTTGCCCGCATCTTCGCCGACATCACCAAGCCCGACGGCACCCCGTTCGAGGGTGACCCCCGCTACGCGCTCAAGCGCATGCTCAAGAAGGCCGCCGACATGGGCTACACCATGTACGTCGGTCCCGAGCTCGAGTTCTTCTACTTCGCTGATGACGAGGACACCGTTGTTCTCGACAAGGGCGGCTACTTCGACCTCACGCCGCTCGATATCGCGAGCGACCTCCGTCGCGAGACTGTGCTGACCCTCGAGAAGATGGGCATCCCGGTCGAGTACTCGCACCATGAGGTCGCCCCGTCGCAGCACGAGATCGACCTCCGCTACCAGGAGGCCCTGACGATGGCTGATGCGGTCATGACGTACCGCCTCGTCGTCAAGGAAGTCGCGATGGCCAACGGCGTCTACGCCACGTTCATGCCTAAGCCGATCGCCGGCATCAACGGTTCCGGTATGCACGTTCACCAGTCGCTGTTCACCAAGGATGGCAACGCCTTCTACGACGCCGAGAAGCCCGGCTTCCTGAGCGACATCTGCCGCCACTACATCGCCGGCCTGCTGAAGTACGCCCCCGAGTTCTGCGCGGTCACCAACCCGCTCGTGAACTCCTACAAGCGTCTCATCCCCGGCTACGAGGCTCCCGTCTACGTCTCGTGGGCCCAGGCCAACCGCTCAGCCATGGTCCGCGTGCCGCTGTACAAGCCCGGCAAGGAGGCCGCGACCCGCATCGAGCTCCGTTCGCCGGACCCCTCGTGCAACCCGTACCTCGCCTTCGCCGTCATGCTCGGCGCCGGCCTCAAGGGTATCGAGGAGAAGCTCGAGCTCATGCCCGAGGCGACCAACGACATCTTCGAGATGACTCCGGCCGAGCTCGACGAGGCCGGCATCAAGACGCTGCCGAAGAACCTCGGCGAGGCCATCGAGATGTTCGAGAGCTCCGAGACCATGCGCGAGATCCTCGGCGATCACATCCACGCGTTCTACTCGGAGAACAAGAAGGCCGAGTGGGCTGACTACATCAAGTACGTCTCGCAGTGGGAGATCGACCGCTACCTGAGCGTCATCTAGTAGCGGGTCTGAGAACGACAGAAGCGGCAACGGCGCCGGGCGGGGAAGCATCTCCGCCCGGCGTTGCCGATTCAAAGACGCGAAACGGGACAGGAACGCTATCATCATGCACATGAAGAGGGTTCTCATAGTCTCGGATGATGCGCACACACGTGCGTGGATAGCCGCCGCCCTCGATGGGCTCGACCTTCAGGTTCTGGAGTCGGCGCCGGGCGAGATGCAGAAGCGGCTCATCGCCGGCGAGCTCGAACTCGTGGCCATCGATGGGGGCAGGAACGCCGAGGCGCTCGCGCAAGTCGTCGAGCATGCCGCATCGAGCGGCGTCGACCTGCGACTGCTCGTGCTGGTGGAGCCCGAGGGGCTGCAGTCGCTCAGGCTTCCCGTTCGCGTGCCGAGCGATTTCATGGTGCGCGGCGGCTCGGCAGACGAGCTGGCGGCCCGAGTGCGTGCACTCCTATGGCCGGGCGAAGAGGTGACTCGCCAGGAGCTCCTGCGCATCGATAATCTGACGCTGAACCTGGCGACTTACCAGGCTTACCTCGACGGGGTCCCCATCGACTTCACCTATCTGGAGTACGCGTTGTTCGCCTTCCTCGTCACGCATCCCAGCCGCACGTACACGCGCGAAGTGCTGCTCCGTCGGGTGTGGGGAACCGACTACTACGGCGGTTCCCGCACGGTGGACGTCCACATTCGGCGCATCCGCGCGAAGATCGGGCACGAGCTGTCCCGGCGTCTCGAGACCGTGCGCAACGTGGGCTATCTCTGGAACGGTTAGCCTCGGACCTCTCCCACGAACCGGTAGCTCACTCCACGAATCGCCGAGCAGGCGCCCTCGATTCCGTGCTCGCGCATGAATGCGCACATCTGCGGTGGCGTCATGAACGCACCCGGCTCTCCGAGCAGCTTCTCGCCAAGCACGATCGTGCGCATCACCAATCCCGTGGGATCCAGTTCGACGATCACGACCCCGCCGCCATGCCGAGTGACCCTCTGAAACTCCTTGACCGCCGCCGGCTGGTCTCGGAAATGGTGGAACGCGTCGGTGACGATGACCGCATCGAATGCGTCGTCATCGAACGGCAGCGCCTCGGCTGAGCCCTGGACCTTGGCGACCGCTCCGTCGTCGGCGATGTAGCGCAGCATCTCCGGGGTCGGGTCTACCACCGTGACGTGCGCCCCCAACGCGTCGTGGAGCTTGCGCGCAAGGGCGCCGGTGCCCCCACCGACGTCGAGGATCCTGCAGCCCTGCGGACACGAATCGCTGATGAAGGGCCTCAGCCATCCGGCAATCTCGGCGATTCCTTCAGGGGACCAGCGATCGGCGAAGTGCCCGAACGCCGGTGCGGCCCAGTTGAAGAACCCCATTCGCGACCCTTTCGTGTCGTCACCCTCGGGTACACTCCGATGAGGGCGCTAAGCCCCGAAAGCATTCCTTCCCCGAAAGGTCCTCGCATGGTCTCGCGCACCGTCGCTGTCATCGACGGCAACAGCCTCATCCACCGCGCGTTCCACGCGCTTCCCGAGTCGATGACGGCCCCCGACGGCAGGCCCACAAACGCCGCGTTCGGGTTTCTGTCGATGCTCATCAAGCTCGTCCAGGACCTGCGTCCGGACGGGGTTGTGGTCGCCTTTGACCGCGGCAAGCCGGCGTTTCGCGTCGAGGCGCTCGCGCAGTACAAGGTGCACAGGCCGCCCACCGCAGAGGCGCTGAAGTCCCAGTTCCCGATGGTCAAGGAGCTGCTGGAGGCACTTGCGGTACCCATCGTCGAGGTCGACGGCTGGGAAGGTGACGACATCCTCGGGACGCTCGCGAAGCATGGCGAGGACGCCGGCATGCAGGTACTGCTCGTCACCGGTGACCGCGACGCATTCCAGCTGGTCACCGACTCGGTCAAGGTCGTCACTACCCGCAAGGGCGTGACCGACATCGTCGTCTACGGGCCGGCCGAGGTGCTCGAGCGCTACGGCGTCACGCCTGCTCAGGTGCCCGACTATCTCGGCCTGAAGGGCGATACATCGGACAACATTCCCGGCGTGCCCGGGGTGGGGGAGAAGACCGCCTCCAAGCTACTGCAGGAGTACGGCTCGCTCGATGCCGTCATCGAGGCCGCGCCGACGATCAAAGGCAAGCTCGGCGAGAACCTCCGCGAGCACGAGGGCTCGGCGCGCGCCAGCCGAATCGTCGCCACCATCGCAACCGACGTCCCGGTCGATATCGACCTGTACGCGGTCGGCTTCGGCAAGTTCGATCCCGCCACCGTCGCCGAGAGGTTCGGCGCGCTGCGCTTCACGTCGCTGCTCGATCGCGTGATGGCGCTGCGTGTCGGCGGGGCTGTCGCGGTCGAGGCCGAGGCGTCGTCCCCTGCCGCGTGCACCGCCCGGCCGTGCCTCACCGGCGCCGAAGCGCTCGCGGCGGTTCGCGCCTGGATACCCGGCGACGCGTGGCTCGGAGTTGCCGCCGAGGCGTGCGGGGACACGCTGTTCTCGGAGAGCCTCGACGTGGCCGTTGCGGGTCCCGAGACGACCGCGGTGCTCGATGGCGAGGCCGCCGAGGAGGCGTTGCGGCTGCTGGTCTCGGGTGGACGCTTCGCCGCCGGGGACGTCAAGCAGTTCGTGCAGCACCTGTGCCCGGCCGATTCAGCGGTTGCGTGTGACGAGGCCGTCGCGGGCTTCGACTCCGAGCGCGCCTTCGACTGCGCTATCGCGGCGTACCTGCTCGAGTCGCACCGCTCCAACTACGACGTGGCGAGTCTCCACGCCGACTATCTCGGCGCTCCGCTGCAGGAGTCCGAGGACGTGCCGCGTGCCGCGCTCCTGGCCCAGGCGGCGGCCGATCTGGCCCCGGTGCTCGAGCAGCGGCTGAACGATGACGGTTCGCTCGATGTCTTCCGGGGGATCGAGATGCCGCTCGTGCCGGTGCTCGTGCGAATGGAGCGCGTCGGCGTCGGCGTCGATACCGCCGTGCTCAAAGGCCTGGCCGATGAGACCGCCGCCAGCATCGACGCTTTGCGTGCCGATATCTTCGAGCTCGCGGGCTGCGAGTTCACCATCGACTCGCCCAAGCAGCTCGGCGAGGTGCTGTTCGAGAAGCTCGGCCTGCCCACGCAGAAGCGGACCAAGACCGGCTACTCCACGGACGCGAGCGTGCTTGCGACACTCGCCCCTCTACACCCCGTCGCCGATAAGATCGTGTCCTACCGCGAGCTGACCAAGCTTCGCAGCACCTACATCGAGGCGCTGCCGCGGATGCTCGGTGAGGACGGGAGGCTCCACACCTCGTTCAACCAGACCGTGGCGGCGACCGGGAGGCTCTCATCGAGCAGCCCCAACCTGCAAAACATCCCGGTTCGTACCGAGTTTGGGCGCCGGATCCGGGCCGCCTTCGTGCCGGCCCGTGCGGGCGACCTGATCGTCTCGGCTGACTACAGCCAGATCGAGCTGCGCATCCTCGCGCACCTGTCGGGCGACGAGGGCCTCATCGAGGCGTTCACGAGCGGTGCGGACTTCCACGCGGCGACCGCGGCGCGTGTGTTCGGGGTCGGTGTCGACGACGTGGAGCCGGGTATGAGGGCTCGCGCGAAAGCAGTGAACTTCGGCATCGTCTACGGGCAGAGCGCGCACGGGCTGGCCGACACCCTCAAGATCACTCACGCCGAGGCGCAGACCATGATTGATCGCTACTACGACACCTTCCCGCGCGTCCGGGCGTACCTCGACGAGACCGTCGCCTCGGCCCACCGGGACGGCTACGCGGTCACGCTGTTCGGGCGCAAGCGGCGAATCCCCGAACTGAGGTCGTCGAACTACAACCTGCGCTCGTTCGGCGAACGCACCGCGATGAACCATCCGATGCAGGGCACGGCGGCCGACATCATGAAGCTCGCGATGATCGAGGTCGACCGGCGGCTGCACGACGAGGGGTTCTCGGCCAGCATGCTCCTGCAGGTCCACGACGAACTCGTCTTCGAAGCTCCCGCCGAGGAGGTCGAGTCGCTTCAGGCCATGGCCGCACACGCGATGGGCGGCGTTGCCGAACTCGCGGTGCCCCTGGAGGTTTCGGTCGCGGCGGCGGAGAACTGGTCGAGCGCGAAGTAAACAAATGTGTGGCACCGCGCGGTGGCGTGGTCTACAATCGGGCATAAGTCCGTTTTGAGGGCGTTCTTCGTATGCCCTGTGAGAAACGGAAGGTAATGTTGGCCCCCGAGAGTCAATGTAGTGACCTGTTGGCGACGACGTATCTGTAGGCGACGGAGCTTGTAGGCGACGGACAGTGACCGAGGGGCCCCGATTTTGGAAGGGGTCCACCCGAAGTGAGTGACCAGGAGCAGTTCGGAACAGGGTTCGAGCAGACCGAGTACACGGTCGAGGAAATGGATGCCCTCATTGACGGCACCATGACCGACTTCGACGAGGGCGATCTCGTCGCCGGTACCATCGTGCGCGTTGAGCGCGACGAGGTCCTGCTTGACATCGGTTTCAAGTCCGAAGGCGTCATTCCCGCCCGTGAGCTGTCGATCCGCAAGGACGCCAACCCGTCCGAGATCGTCTCGGTCGGTGACGAGGTCGAAGCCCTCGTTCTCCAGAAGGAGGACAAGGACGGTCGCCTCATCCTCTCCAAGAAGCGCGCTGAGTACGAGCGTGCCTGGAGCAAGATCGAAGAGAAGTTCGAGTCTGGCGAGAACGTCGAAGGCGAAGTCATCGAGGTCGTCAAGGGCGGTCTCATCATCGACATCGGCCTGCGCGGCTTCCTGCCCGCCTCGCTCGTCGACCTCCGCCGCGTCAAGGACCTCGCGTCCTTCCTCGGCGACCACCTCGAGGCTCGCGTCATCGAGATGGACCGCAACCGCAACAACGTCGTCCTCTCGCGCCGCGTGGTGCTCGAGGAAGGCCGCAAGCACGAGCGCGCCGAGATTCTCGGCAAGCTGCAGAAGGGCATGATCCTGCCGGGTACCGTTTCCTCGATCGTCGATTTCGGCGCCTTCGTGGACCTCGGCGGCATCGACGGCCTGGTGCACATCTCTGAGCTCAGCTGGAGCCACGTCAACCACCCGTCTGAGGTCGTCAAGGTGGGCGACCCGGTCAACGTCCAGGTTCTCGATGTCGACCTGAGCCGCGAGCGCATCTCGCTCGGCCTCAAGCAGACCACCGAGGATCCGTGGAAGCAGCTCGTCAAGAACTTCCCGATCGGCGCCATCGTCGAGGGCACGGTGACCAAGCTGGTTCCGTTCGGCGCCTTCGTCGAGCTGGGTGACGGTATCGAGGGTCTGGTCCACATCTCCGAGATGGCCAAGGGCCACGTCGAGACTCCCGACCAGGTCACCGCTGTCGGCCAGAAGGTCCACGTCAAGGTCATGGACGTCGACATGGACCGCCGCCGCATCTCGCTGTCGATGCGTTCGGCCGCCGAGACGCTCGGCATCGAGATTCCGATCGCCGGCGCCCCTGAGGGTGCCGAGGACGAGGAGTCCGAGGGCGAGGTTGCGGTCGTCGACATCGATGGTGACGGCGTTGCTGACGCGGTCGTCGCGGCTGTCGACACTGACGGTGACGGCGAGGTCGACACCGTGGTTACGGCCGTGGACGTTGACGGCGACGGCGACGTCGATGCCGTCTCGATGACCACCGCGCTTGACACCGACGGTGACGGCGAGATCGACACCATCGTGACCGCTGTGGATGTGGATGCCGACGGCGACATCGACGCGGTCGAGATCGTCGCGGCTGTCGACACTGACGGTGACGGCGAGGCTGACGCCGTCGTTGAGGCCGTCATCGTTGCCGAGGATGAGGCTGTCGAAGAGGCCGCCGAGGAGCCTGCTGAGGCCGCCGAGGTTGCCGAAGAGGCCGCCGAGGAGCCTGCCGAGGTTGCCGAAGAGGCCGCCGAGGAGCCTGCCGAGGAGGAGAAGGCCGCCGAGTAGGCGTACCGAACCTCGCGTTGAGTTGACCGATGGCGCCCCTCAGGGGGCGCCATCTTCACTTTGGCGCGGAGATTACACCGTGCGAATCCCACATTGGTCGCGGGCGTTGTGGTACGAATGAGGCATGTTCATTCTCGTGATCACAGGCGGCCTTGGCGCCGGCAAGTCCACCGCGGCGGGGTACTTCCGCTCGCGCGGTGCGACCGTCATCGATCTCGATGACGTGGCTCGGCACGTCCTGTGCCGCGGATCGGACACGCTCGATCGGGTCGCCCGCGAGTTTGGCGATGTGCTACTGGCCGACGGCTCCCTCGACCGGGCCGCCCTGGCCCGTGAGGCCTTTGTCTCACCGGAGAGGACGGCGCACCTGAATGCCCTCGTTCACCCGGTGGTCGCGCGGGAGGTGGGTCCCGCGTTGCAGGAGCTGAGATTGCTCCCGCACCAGCCCGACGTCGTTGTGCTAGAGGTGCCGCTCCTTGTCGAGGCGCCCGTCTTTCGCGAGATGGCAGACGTCGTCCTCGCGGTGGCCGCGCCCGAGCCCGTTCGAGTGCGGCGGGCCGTAGAATCCGGAATGGGCGAGGACGAGGCGTTGCGTCGAATCCACTCGCAGAGCACCGACGCGGAGCGTGCGGAACTGGCTGACGCCGAGCTCGTCAACGACTCTACCGTGGAGGGCTTCGTCGATGCCTTGGGGAGATTCTGGGACGAATGGATCGCCGGTCACGCGGGCGACAACCGAGCCTAGGCAGAGCCCGCGCCCTCGAGTATGGCCACTGCCACGGCCGCCACTTCCGGGTCGTAGCCGACGCCCGATTCAGCTGCAAGCTGATCGGCCATCTCTTTGGATGACGCCTGCGGGCTGCCGGGGCGGGGGTGTCTCATCACGGCGACAGCATCGGCAACGGCGAGTATCCGCGCTTCGAGTCTGATGGAGTCGCCCGCGCATCCGTCAGGGTAGCCTGAGCCATCCCAGCGCTCGTGATGCTGGAGCACCGGCGTCACGATGCAATCATCGAACCCGGATTCACTGAGAAGGTCGGCACCGATGCGCGCGTGCTCGCGGACGACCATGGCCTCGGTGGGGCTGAGCGGTGTCGGTTTCGACAGCAGCTCAGAGGGGACTCCCAGCATGCCGACGTTGTGCACCAGCGCCGCGACCCGAATCATGGTGTGGCTGCGCTCGCTCAACCGCAGACGGCCTGCGATGAGTCCGGAGAAGTCCGCGACGTCCCGCATATGGGCCGCCACCGTCTCATGCCGCATGGCGACGAGCGACAGTACCAGGCCGGCCGAGGCTTCGAGCGACTGCTCCGTTCCGGCTACGACCGCTTCCCGCTCGGCGAGCATGAGCTCCAGCTGGTGCTCATACGCTTTCCGGGATCGCACCAGGCTGACTCGCTTGGTTATGTTGCGGCCAGTGATCAGGAACCGCGGCTCATCGGCAGCGGTTCTGAAGTAGGTGAACTCCCAGTCCCAGTCACGGAAACGGCCGTCTATTCCGCCGATGGTGGCGTTGGTGTGCACCATTCCCCCGGCAACCGCCTCGGCCATCGCACGATGGATGCCCTCTGCATACCGCGAGGCTGTGATGAGCCATCCGTTGAATATGTCGCGGATGTAGTCGACATCCGGCGCCCCCGTTGCAGGGACTCCGAATGAGTTGATGAAGGTGAACTTCGATTGCGAGAGTACCTCGAGCAGCGGGGGCTGGGGATAGCCCTCCGATCCAGGCGGGTGCTCGGCGATCACCCGGTCGAACGCCTGTGGGGGAGCGATAAGTGCCAAGGAGACTGATACCCCGTCGAGTATGTCGCTGTAGCCGCTCACGATTGCACCTGACGTTCGCGGAGAATTTCGAGAGCGGCCGTGGCCACCTTAGAATCGTAGCGCACCCCGCTGCCCGACTCGATCTCCGCGTACACGACTTCCGGCGGTAGCGCCGCTCGATAAGGGCGATGACAACCCATCGAGACGATCGTGTCGGCGACCGCGAGGATACGTGCCCCCTGTGCTATATCCTCGCCGCACAACCCTTGTGGATAACCTGAGCCGTCCCATCGCTCGTGATGCTGGGCGACGATCTCGACGACATCACGCTCAAAGCCTGCCTGTACGAGGAGTTCGCCGCCGATCCGCGCGTGCTCGTGCATCAGCATCATCTCGGTGCGCGACAGGGCGGCGGTCTTCGACAGGAGGTCGGCCGGCATGGCGAGCTTGCCTACGTCATGCACCAAGGCAGCCGTTTTGAGGGCTGGGATGACGGCCGGCGAGCAGTCGAGGCGTTGGGCTATCGCATCGGCAAGTTCGGCGGCGTCACGCATGTGGGTGGACGTGTAGTGATCGCGCAGCGCTACGAGGGAAAGGATCAACTCGACCGTGGCCGTCAGCTGGTGCTCGGTGAGATCGAGGTCGGCACTTGATCTGGCGAGCGCCTCCTCGAGGTCCGCCTGCCGCGTCGCCAAATCGCGGATCACTTGCATGTCGTCGGTGACATCGTGGAGCGTCGCGATGAATCGGATGTGCCCGCTCTCGTCGTGCAACGAGGCCCAGGTCATTTCAACATCGGCCTGCCTGCCCCCGGACACTACGGTGAAGTCACCGGTGGCCCACGACTCGGAGAGAGAGGCGACCATCAGCTGCGCGATACCCAGGCTCTGATCTGCTCTCGAAGACGTCCAGCGCGCGAATGCACGCTTCGCGTCTGCCTTGTCGGTGGCTCCAAGCAGCCTGACCGCTGACTCGTTGAGCCAGGTCATATCGGCAGCGCGCAGGAGCCGAGTCGCTGCTTCGGTTACGGCACCTGAGTCGGCGTCCACAGCGAGGCCCTGTGCGACCAGCTCAGTGAACTCGGTTGGCGGCCGGATCTCGGCGACAGCGACGGTGGATGACTCCAGCAGCCGATGCGCATCCTCGGGGTCCGTCTCGAACTCCGACTTCTCGGACGCCGTAGTTGCGTGCTGGAGACGCGTCGACTTCATCCGGCCGCCTTGTGGTCGGGGTCGGACGAGACCAGTCCCGTGCGACTCGCGTACAGGGCGGCCTCGGCAATCGACGAAATCCCGAGTTTGCGCATCATGTTCGCGCGGTGCGTCTCCACGGTCTTTGGGCTCAGGAAGAGCGCTGCGGCGATCTCTTTGGTGGTCAGCCCCACAGCCATCAACGTGAGAATTTCGCGCTCGCGCTCGCTGAGGACGTCGATTCCCACCGTCTCTCCGGCTACGACCGATGCATCGGCTCGCTGGCCTCCGGTCTCGATTGCCGTGCGTCCCGCTCCCACACGGACGAGTGCATCGATGACCTGCTCATCGTTGCAGGCCTCTGATATGAAGCCGGTGGCGCCGATTGCGAATGCACTGCGTATGACCTCAGGCTCCGCCTTCTCGGCGATGACGCAGACGCGAAGATCGGGATAGTCCTTTCGGACGGCCTCGATCGTTGATCGAGCGTACTCATACTCGCGCCAGGCGCACAGAACAACGTCGACTCTTGCACGCTGCGCGTAGGTATAGATCGCCTCCGCCACCACGGCCACGCCTACGAAGTCGACCTCGGGTGACTCGTCGATCACCGACTTGAGTCCGAGAACAATGAGGCGGCGGCGACAGGCGACAACCACACCGATCCGTTCGATCGATTCCGCGACCCGGGGGCGGACTTCCCAGCCGTTCTCGTTCATTGCGCACCCCGATTGTTGCGACACTCACGTGGTTGGCGACGCCATATCAGCGCTGATCTACACCACAGTATTGCACGGGTAGTCCACGCGCGTCTTTGTGGTAGTAATGTGACATGCCTTCTTTCGCTTCCAGTCGCGCTCTCTGGCTTGATTGATGCGCTTGCCGGATTCGACAGGTTAAGTGGAGCACAAGCCGAAATAGATGTCAGCGACCGAGGGTAAGCGTCCAGGAAGGGGTGTGCGTTGGCGCCGCGAAAGTGGCCGAAGGTGCTCGTGCGAGTAGCCGTCCTCGGGGTCGTGTTCACTCTCGCTGGATTGAGCGCGCTGTTCCTGCGCGGTCCTCAGCTGTGGTTGCGCGTGTACTACCCCATGTCGTTTGAGGCTCCTATCGCCGACTCCGCAGAGCGCCACGAGGTCAACCCATACCTCGTCGCCGCCGTTATCGATGCCGAGTCGGACTGGCAGCCGGATGCTCGATCTGCGGTCGGCGCGGTGGGGCTGATGCAGTTGCTGCCCAGCACCGCCGAAGAGCTTGCTCGGCGTGGCACGGTCGATGCCCGACGTTTTCCGCCCGATCGTCTGTCAGACCCTGAAGTCAATATCGAGTATGGCACTGCATACCTGCGATACCTCGTTGAGCGCTACCACGAGATCGAGATCGCTCTCGCTGCTTACAACGCTGGGTTGGGCAACGTGGATGTGTGGGCATCGAAGGGTGGAGACATCCGAGAGCGAATCGAGTTCCCGGAGACCAAGGCCTTCTTGCTGAAGGTCGCCCGGAGCAGGGAACGATACGAGGAGTTGTATCCCGATGCGTTTCCGGCGTGGACCGACCAGTAGGAGGATGAGTGGTTCCTGACACCCAAGACAGGCGGCTTCACGTCGTCTCGGAGTTCGAGCCGGCGGGCGATCAGCCCAAGGCGATCGAGGAGCTCACGGAGGGCATCAACCGGGGCCTCGCGCACCAGACGCTGCTCGGCGTCACGGGTTCGGGCAAGACGTTCACCGTCGCCAAGCTCATCGAGGCGGTTCAGCGCCCGACGCTGATCATGGCGCCGAACAAGACGCTCGCCGCCCAGCTCGCCTCCGAACTCCGGGACTTCCTGCCGGACAACGCGGTCGTCTACTTCGTGAGCTACTACGATTACTACCAGCCCGAGGCCTACGTGCCCTCGACCGACACGTTCATCGAGAAGGACTCCTCGATCAACGAGGAGGTCGAGAAGCTCCGCCACGCGGCGACTGCAGCCCTTCTCTCGCGCCGTGACGTCGTGGTCGTCGCGTCGGTGAGCTGCATCTACGGCATCGGTTCGCCCGAGGACTACGCCGGAATGGCGGCGTTCCTTGACGTGACGAAGGGCTACGACCGCGAGCAGCTCATGCGCGATCTCATCGAGATCCAGTACGACCGCAACGACTTCGATCTCACGCGGGGCACCTTCCGGGTGCGCGGGGACGTCGTCGACATCTTCCCGCCCTACGCAGACCACCCCGTTCGCGTGGAGCTGTTTGGCGACGAGATCGAGCTCATCGCCGAGGTGGACCAGCTCACCGGCGAGGTCATGAACAAGTTCGAGTCGCTGCCCATCTGGCCTGCCACGCACTACGTCACCGAGAAGCGCAAGCTCGCGAATGCGCTCATGACCATCAGCGCCGAGCTGCAGCAGCGTCTCACCGAGCTCAAGTCGGCGGGAAAGCTCCTCGAGGCCCAGCGTCTGGAGATGCGCGTTAACTACGACCTCGAGATGCTCGAGACGATGGGCTTCACCAGCGGGATCGAGAACTACTCCCGGCACCTCGACGGCCGCCAGCCAGGCGAACCCCCCAACACGCTCATCGACTACTTCCCGGACGACTTCTTGTGCATCATCGACGAGAGCCACGTCACGGTCCCGCAGGTCCGAGGCATGCACGAGGGCGACCGCAGCCGCAAGATCACGCTGGTCGAGCACGGGTTTCGGCTTCCGAGCGCACTCGACAACCGGCCCCTGCGATTCGACGAGTTCGAGCAGCGCATCAAGCAGGTCGTCTACGTCTCGGCGACGCCGGGCGACTACGAGATGCGCGTCTCGGACCAGATCGTCGAGCAGATCATCCGCCCCACCGGGCTCGTGGACCCCGAGGTGCTCGTGCGGCCGGTGAAGGGGCAGGTGGACGACCTTCTCGGAGAGATCAAGTCGCGGCTCGAGCGCGATGAACGGGTGCTGGTGACGACGCTGACCAAGAAGATGTCGGAGGACCTCACGGACTACCTGTTCGAGCAGGGCATCAAGGTCCGCTACCTGCACAGCGACATCGCGACGCTCGAGCGCGTGGAGATCTTGCGAGACCTGCGCGCCGGCGTGACCGACGTCGTCGTGGGAATCAACCTCCTCCGAGAAGGACTCGACCTGCCCGAGGTCTCGCTTGTCGCCATCCTCGACGCGGACAAGGAGGGCTTCCTGCGCAACCACCGCTCGCTCATCCAGACGATCGGGCGTGCGGCGCGCAACGTGTCGGGGCAGGTCATCATGTACGCCGACAAGGTCACCGACTCGATGAGGCTCGCAATCGACGAGACCTCGCGACGTCGTGCGCTCCAGACGCAGTACAACCTCGAGCACGGCATCGAGCCGCAGACGATCCGCAAGGCGATCGCTGACATCGTTCAGTACGTTCGAGAAGGAGACGCGCAGCTCACGACGGCTGCCGAGGCTGCCAAGGAGCTTGCGAAGCTTCCGCGCGACGAGGTGCTGCGCCTGATTGCGACGCTGGAGGACGACATGGCGCACGCGGCGGGAGCCTTGGACTTCGAGTCGGCGGCTCGCCTGCGCGACCAGGTGGTCAAGTTGCGCGCCGAGGTCGAGAAGACCAGCGCCGACGAGGTGCTCGACCGGCTGAAGGCAGGCGCCCGCAAGGGTAGCAGCCACGGCACGCGTAAGCGCCGTCGCTGACGGAGCGCGCGCTAGGGGACGAACTGCTCCTCGATGGCGACCACGGTGCCCCCGTCGAGAGTGAGCCAGTAGCCGGCACCGCGGATCCCCGCGTTCTCGTCTGACGGGGCAGCGAAGTAGCCTGACCACACCTCGACCGCGACCTGGTATCCCGCGGGGTCGACGGTGCCGTCCGGGTTGGAGGTCAGCTTCACCGAGATACCCGGCTTCACCTTGAGGGTCCGCAGCTTCGGGTTCTCGTTGAGTACGTAGTAGTCGTTGGGCGGGGGAGACTCTCCGCCATCCGCAGCCGCGGCCGCCGCTGCCGCAGAACCGGTCAGGAACTGCGCGTAGTCGGCGACAATCGTGGGTTGCGATCCGGCTGAGACCTCGCGCACGAAGGAGTACTGGCGTTCGTTCTTGGCCGCCGTGTCGGTGGCCTTCGCGGGCTCCTCGGCGGGGGGCTGCTCATCAGTCGCTGCGGGTGCGGCTTCCGGGGGGACGGTCTCCTCGAGCGAGGCGCGCTGCTCGTACAGATCGGCCATGCGGGTCTCGAGTTCGGTGACGCGCTTCTCCTGGTACAGGTAGACGGCGGCGCCACCGACGAGAACGCCCACCAGTACTCCGGCCAGCGCGATGAAAGCGATGTTCGAGCGGCTCATGGTGCTCCTCGGTCCGGGGCGCGCACCGCGCGGGTCTCTCGGCGGATACCTCGATGGTACCCTAGCGCGAGGATGCGGTGTGCGTGCGCTGGTGGTACGCTGACGGTGAGTATTCTCGGGGGAGGCGCACACATGGATATGGCAGAACTGCAGCGGGACTGGGCACGTCTCAAGAACGAGCACACGCTCGATCGTGATGGCGCGAACAACTACGGCTGCTTCAACGTCGAGGCGTGTCGCAACTGTAACTACGTCTACAACTCGCGTAACTGCATCGGCTGCCACAACTCCGATAGCCTCGTCGAGTGCGTGCAGTGCATCGACTGCCGGGACTGCGCGTTTTGCGTCGGGCTCAATGGCGCGCGCTTCCACATCCTGAACAAGGAGCACACCGAGCAGGACTACTACGACACCCTGCGGGCGCTCGGCGTCAACTGGGAAGTCCAGGCGTTTGATCCGCTGATGGAGGAGTTCGGCTTCGGCGGATAGGGGCTCGTACGACACGAATGCATCCAGGAGCGGTCCCCAAGGGGCCGCTCTTGTCGTTCCTGCGGTCGATGGGTACTATGAGCGTATGAACAGACACTCATATGATTCCGCAGACGCCGAGTGCTCGCTTCCCATCATCGACGGGGAGGCGGTCGAACTCGTGTCCGAAGGCCTTGCCGACGATCGGCGAGTCGACCGCACCACCGCGATCTTCTCGGCGCTGGCTGATCCCACACGGTTCCGCATCCTTCACGCGCTGTCGATGCGCGAGCTGTGCGTGTGCGACATCTCCGCCGTGTGCGGCGTCAGCCAGTCCGGCACGAGCCATCAGCTGCGGCTGCTCAGGGACCGCGGGCTCGTCGCGTATCGCCGCGACGGAGCACGCGCCGTCTACCGTCTGGCCGACGATCATGTGCGCGCCCTGATCGCCCAAGGGCTCGAACACGCCGATGAGGGACACGACCGATGACGCACGTCACCGCCACCTTCGATATCCCCGCCGGCGGCTTCGACCGCATCCGCTGCGCCGAGTGCGCCGCTCGCGCCTGCGACGCCCTGCGACAGATTCCGGGCGTCACGAAGATCGAGTGCGAGGAGCAGCGCGGCACCGTGCAAGTGGACTTCGACCCTGCACGCGTGAGCGAGGCCGACATCCGTGTCGAACTCGAGCACTTCGGACTTCGTGAGGCCGAGAGGGTCGTTCACCACGCCTGGCGCGTCACAGGCCTCGATTGACCGGACTGCGCACGCACCGTGGGTGCGTCCGTCTCACGAATCCCCGGCGTCATCTCGGCGGACCTGAACTTCGCCTCCGCCACGCTGCTCGTCGAGTACGGCAGTGAGGTCGACCCTCGCGCCGAGATCGAGCGCGTCGTCGCGTCCACCGGCCATGCGCTCGCGGCGCTGGACGCGCCACGCGGCGAGCAGGCCGAGGACACCCGCAGCGTGCTCGACAGGTACCGCTCGGAGATAGCGACCGCCGGCTCGGGAGCCTTCACCGGGCTTGGGATCGCGCTCGACCTGCTCGGCGCGCCGGAACCGCTGGTGGTCGCGTCGTTTGTGGTCGCAATCATCTTCGGCGGCCTGCTGGTGTGGCGCCGGGCGCTTGTGAGCCTGAAAGCTCGCAGCCTCGACATGAACGTGCTGATGACGATCGCGGTCTTTGGCGCCGCGGCGCTCGGCGAGTGGGGAGAGGGAGCGACCGTCTACTTCCTGTTCGCACTCGGCGGCCTGCTCGAGTCACGCTCGCTTGAGCGCACTCGGAGATCGATCCGTGACCTGATGGACCTCTCGCCCGAGATGGCTCGCGTCTCGCGCGGCGGCGCATTCATCGAGGTCGAAGCGGCAGACGTGCTGATCGGCGAGTCCGTGCTCGTCCGGCCGGGGGAGCGTGTGCCGCTCGACGGAGTGATCTCGTCGGGCGCATCCGCTTTCGACGAGTCACCCATCACCGGTGAATCGGTCCCCGCCGAGAAGTCGGCGGGCGACGCCGTGTTCGCCGGCACGCTCAACACCACGGGACTCGTCGAGCTGCGCGTGACCGCGCTCGCGGACGGCTCGATGCTTGCGCGCATCGTCCACCTGGTAGAAGAGGCCCAGGCAGCCAAGGCCCCGTCCCAGCGATTCGTGGACCGCTTCAGCCGCTGGTACACCCCGTTCGCCGTCGCGCTGGCGGCCTTTGTCGCAATCGTGCCGCCGCTCGTGCTCACACTTGCGGGCGCCGGCGGCTCAGACGTCTGGGCCGAGTGGGTCCATCGCGGACTCGTGGTGCTGGTGGTCTCGTGTCCCTGCGCACTCGTCATCTCCACGCCGGTGTCGATCGTCTCGGGCATCACGCGGGCCACGCGCGACGGCGTGCTCGTCAAGGGCGGGGCGTTCCTCGAGATGGCAGCCAAGGTCAAGGCGGTCGCCTTCGATAAGACCGGGACGCTCACTGCGGGTCGTCCCGAGGTCGCGGACGTCTTCGCGACAGCCGGTCGCACCCGCGACGAGGTTCTCGGCATCGCGGGAGCCCTTGAGGCGCACTCGAACCACCCGGTCGCCCGCGCAGTCGTGCGCGCTACGGGAGCCGCGAACCATCCGGGCGTCTCGGAGTACCAGGAGACCCCCGGTCGGGGCGTCTCGGGCATCGTGGGCGGCGTGGAGGGCCACGTGGGCAGTCTCGCGTGGGCCGAGGAGTCCGCGCGCGTGAGCGATGCTGCTCGTGCGGCGGCCACGGCCGCGGACGAGGCCGGCCGGACGGCGCTTGTCGTGGTGCTCGGCGGAGACGTGATCGGCGTGATATCCGTCGCCGACCAGGTGCGTGGCGAGGCCGCATCGGTCATCGCCCGCCTCCACGCGGACGGCATCGAGCACACCGTCATGCTCACGGGCGACAATGAGCGCGTCGCCGAGGGCGTGGCCTCGCAGGTGGGAGTGAAGAGCTTCCTGGCGCGCCTGCTGCCTGCTGCTAAGACCGAGGCGATCGGCGTGCTCAGACAACGCTACGGTGTAGTCGCCATGGTGGGAGACGGCGTGAACGATGCGCCCGCCCTGGCCCTCGCTGACATCGGCATCGCCATGGGGGCCGCCGGCACGGACACGGCGCTCGAGACAGCCGACGTCGCGCTTATGCGCGATGACCTCTCGGCGCTGCCCGGGTTCTTCGACTTGAGCCGCCGGACCGTCCGTACCATCATCGAGAACGTCGCGTTCTCCATCGGCGTGAAGGCGATCTTCCTGGGACTCGCGGTGACCGGCAACGCGACGCTGTGGATGGCTGTCTTCGCCGACACGGGCGTGTCGCTTCTGGTGATACTCAATGGGATGCGACTGCTGCGCCATCGCAGCGCGTAGAGAGGGAGTCCGATGCCGAGCAACGACGAGTTCCTGAGGTTCCTGGCCGCGTGGGCGCTGGTTCACGAGACCGCCGACGAAGGCTGGAAGGCGGCCGTCGAGCGGGGATCCTCCGGAGCCGGGGGCACGATGGCCGATGGCCCCGAGGCGTTCGTGAACGGGCTCTCCGCGCTCGTCGCCGAGGAGAAGGAGCGCCTCAAGTCCGAGCTGGCCGCCGGTGAGTTTGGCGAGCGAGGGCCGCAGGCGGACCTCTCGGCCCACCTGGACGAGGTGCGCTTCGAGATCGCCGAGCTCCGAGGCCGGATCGAGTCGCTCCAGGCTTCGGTCGACGCGCTGCTCAGCCGCGAGTCTCGCTGACGCATGTCAGCGCGAAGTCGCCGCATCGGGTTCACGCTCGCGCGCCACTGGGCCGGCGCGGGCTTCGGCACGCTGTTCGCCGGCCGCACCCGTCGCGCCGAAGTGTTCGCGCGGGCGACGCGCATCGCGTTCGAGGAGCTCGGGCCGGCGTTCGTAAAGGCGGGACAGGTCGTGAGCGTGCGACCCGACGTGTTCTCGCCCGAACTTGTCTTCGAGATGGAGCGGCTGCTCGACAGCGCGCCCGCCCTGCCCGCGCAGGTCGTCACCGAGACGATCCGCGAGGAGTTCGGCCGCCCGGTCTCCGAGCTGTTCGCGAGTTTCGACGAGACCCCGGTCGCAAGCGCGTCGATCGCGCAAGTGCACCGAGCGGTTCTCAGAGAGCCGTACCGACCGGTGGTTGGTGAGACCCTTCCGGCGGGCGCCACGGTCGCGGTGAAGGTCGTGCGCCCCGGAGCTCAGGAGGGCGTCCTCGAAGACGTCGCTGCCGCACGGCCCGTGGTTGCCTTCGCCGAGCGGTTCTCCCGACTCCGCCGCTACAACCTCTCCGGCCTGCTCGACGAGTTCTCGGCGAGCATGTGTGCGGAGTGCGACCTGCGCAACGAGGCCGGCGTGGCCGACCGCTTCGCATTCGACTTCCGAGACGACCCGCTGATGGTGGTCCCGCGCGTCGTGTGGCCGCTGACCTCCCGCAGGGTGCTCACCACCGAGTTCGTAGAGGGGTGGCGGCTGAGCGAGCTCGGCGAGGCTGAGCGCAGGGGCATCGACGGGCGCGCGCTCGCTTTGCACGGCGCGAAGGTGTTTCTGCGGCAGGTGCTCGAGCTGGGACGCTTTCACGCCGACCTGCACCCCGCGAATCTGTTCGTGACCCCCGACGGGCGCATCTGCTACCTCGACTTCGGTATCGTCGGGCGCACCGACCCCTCCCAGCGCGAAGCGATCGCGCAGATCCTCGCCGCTACCGTCTACGGCGACGCGGACAGGGCGCTTCGCTACTCGGCGGAGCTGGGGCTGGTCGTACCCGAGGATCGAATCGAGCGGGTGCGCGGCAGAGTCGGGGAGCTGATGGCGCGGACTCTGGGAGTGCGTCCACGAGACGTCACCGGCTTCGCGCTCGGGTTCCTGCGCATCATGGACGACGAGCGGATAGAGATCCCCATCGGCTACGGCCTGCTCATCAAGGCACTCGTCACGGTCGAGGGTGTCGCGCGGGCCCTGTACCCGGACGTCGACATCATCGAGGAAGCGGCCCCGTACGCGACGCGTCTGGTGGCTCGTCGGATGCTTGACCCCAACCGGCTCGCGGAGCGTCTGCCCGATGCGATAACCGCCGCCGTACGCGAACTCTCGCGCTAGAGGGTGTCGGCGGGCAGCGTCTCATTCAGGCTGCCCGTGCGGTACCCCTCAAGGTCCTGGGCCGCGTAAGCGAACCCGGCCTCGCGCATCGCCGAGGAGATCGGCCCACGCATCTGCCACGCCGCGTCCATCTCGGCAGAGTCGACCTCGATGCGCGCGATGTCGCCGTGCGAGCGCACTCGGAACTGCCGCAGGCCCATCTCGCGCAGGGAGCGTTCCGCCGCTGCCACGCGTGCGAGCGAGGCGTCTGTTATCGGCTGGCCGTAGGGAAACCGCGACGCGAGACACGCCATCGACGGCTTGTCCCAGTTGGGGAGCCCGAGATCGCGAGCGAGCGTCCGGATCTCGGACTTGGTGAGGCCGACCTCTTCGAGAGGGCTGACGATCCCAAGTTCGAGGGCCGCGCGCCTGCCGGGACGGTGGTCGGAGACGTCGTCTGCGTTGGACCCGTCGACGACGTGAACGAGCCCCCGAACGTCCGCGACTCGCGCAAGCAGGCCGAAGAGCTCGGTCTTGCAGTGGTAGCAGCGGTCCGGCGTGTTCGAGGTGAACAGCGGGTCCGCCAGTTCTGTGGTCTCGACTTCGATGAGGGTGAGGCCGAGCGACTTCGCGAGCTCCCGCGCGTACTCGGCTTCGTTGTCGGGGTAGGTGTCCGACGTCGCGAGCACCGCGGTGCACCTGTCGCCCAGCACCGCGTGCGCGCAGACCGCCAGCAGCGTCGAGTCGACGCCGCCCGAGTATGCGACGAGTACGCTCCCCAGCTCACCGAGCCGTCGTCGCAGCGCGTCGTGCTTATCTTGTGCCGATTCCGTCACACCCACCCCTCTCGAAGAATCGAGTATAGCCCTCCTGAAAGGGGATACACCCTCAAAACCTTCAGCCGATAAGGAGCACGTCCGTGAGCGACACTACCGGCTTCGAGAGCCTCTCCGATGAGACCCGCCTGTACCGCCCCTCCGAGAAGTTCGTCGAACGCGCGCGCATCGCGTCGAGCGAGGCCGCCGAGGCACTGAGGACCGCCGCGCTCGACGACGCCGACGCGTTCTGGCTCGGGCAGGCGACCGAGCGGCTGTCGTGGGTCAAGCCGCCGACCAAGGCGCTCGTCGGCGGCTTCGAGGACCTCGACTACACCTGGTTCGCAGACGGTGAGCTCAACGTCGCGGTGAACTGCCTCGACCGGCACCTCGGTACGTGGAGGGCGAACAAGGCCGCGCTCATCTGGGAGGGCGACGGCGGCGAGAGCCGCACCTACACCTACCAGCAACTCCACCATGAGGTGTGCCGGTTCGCGAGCGTACTGCGCAAGAAGGGCATCCGCAAGGGCGACCGCGTCGCCCTCTACATGCCGATGATCCCCGAGCTCCCGATGGCGATGCTGGCGTGCGCGCGCATCGGCGCGATCCACTCCGTGGTCTTTGGCGGCTTCTCGGCGAGCGCGCTCAAGGGGCGCATCCAGGACTGCGGGGCCAAGATGCTCGTCACCGCTGATGAGGGGCTTCGCGGAGGGCGGCACGTGCCGCTCAAGACCGCTGCGGACGAGGCGTTGTACGAGTGCCCGTCCGTGCAGTCGTGCGTCGTGGTCCAGCGCGGCACCGGCCAGGTCGACATGGAGCCGGGCCGCGACACATGGTGGCACCAGGAGATGGCCGCGCCCGAGGTCAAGGGGTGCGTCGACTACGAGCCGGTGAATGCCGAGGACCCGCTGTTCATCCTGTACACGAGCGGCTCCACGGGCAAGCCCAAGGGCGTGATTCACACGAGCGCCGGATACCTCCTGTGGGCGAACATGACGTTCGAGATGGTGTTCGACCACCGAGACGAGGACGTCTTCTGGTGCACCGCCGACATCGGATGGGTCACCGGACACTCCTACATCGTCTACGGCCCGCTGTCCGCCGGTGCGACGACGATGATGTTCGAGGGCGTGCCCACCTATCCCGACCCGGGCCGCTTCTGGGAGGTCGTCGAGAAGTACCGGGTCAGCAGCTTCTACACCGCTCCGACCGCGCTGAGGGCCCTCATGCGCTTCGGCGACGGGTGGCCCGAGCGCAGCGACCTCTCGTCACTCCGGCTCCTCGGCAGCGTGGGCGAGCCCATCAACCCGGAGGTCTGGGAGTGGTATCACCGCGTCATCGGCGGAGGGCGCTGTCCGATCGTCGACACCTACTGGCAGACCGAGAGCGGCGGCTTCATCATCTCGCCGCTGCCGGGTGCGACGCCCTTGAAGCCGGGATCAGCCACGTTGCCGTTCCCGGGAATCGACGCCACGGTCCTATCGGAAGACGGGAGCGAGGTCGAGGGCACAGACGGAGGCTATCTCGTCATCGACCGTCCGTGGCCCGGGGTGCTGCGCGGGACGTGGGGTGACACAGCCGAGAAGGCGCGGTTGCGCGAGGTCTACTTCGAGCGGTTCCCGGGGCGCTACTTCACCGGTGACGGCGCCCGCAAGGATGAGGACGGCTACTTCTGGCTGCTCGGAAGGGTGGACGACGTCATCAACGTGTCGGGACACCGCATGGGCACCGCCGAGATCGAGAGCGCGCTCGTGGCGCACGAGGCGGTCACCGAAGCCGCGGTTGTCGGCTTCCCGCATCCGGTGAAGGGCGAGGGCATCTTCGCCTACGTCGTCTTGCGGCAGGGCGAGGTCGCCAGTGAGGATCTTGCCAAGATGCTGACCGGACACGTCCGCAAACTCATCGGCCCCATCGCCACGCCAGATCACATCCAGTTCGCGCCGGACCTGCCCAAGACGCGGTCGGGCAAGATCATGCGCCGCATCCTGCGAAAGATAGCGGCCGGCGAGACGGACATCGAGTCGTTCGGCGACACCTCAACGCTGGTCGACCCGCGCATTGTGCGCGAGCTGCTGGGCGGCGCGGACCGCTACTAGCGCGCCCGGGGGCTACAGGGACGGAGGCTCGGCGGCGGGGTCCCAGAACTCGTCGCCCTCGCCGCACGTCGCGTTCACGTAGCGGGCGGCCGCGAACAGCGTGTCGGAGAGCCGGTTCAGGAACTTGATCACGAGCGCGTCGACGCTTTCATCCGCGGCGAGCGCAACGGCTCTGCGCTCGGCTCGGCGAGTGATGGCGCGCGCGAGTTGCAGGCGGGCCGCCGCCTCGCATCCCGTCTCGAGCACGAAGTGATCGACCTCGCCGGCGGTCGCAAGGAAGCGGTCGACCGACGCTTCAAGGAAGTCGATATCGGTAGCGGCGATAGAAGGCGTGTGCTCGGTCTCGTGGCCCTCAGGCGTGGCGAGGCGCGAGGAGCAGTTGAAGAGCCGCTGCTGCACGAAGTGGAGCACGGAGTCGAGCAGCTCATCGCTCACGGCAGCCCGAGCCAACCCCACCGCGCTGTTCGCCTCGTCGACGGTTCCGTACGCTTCCACCCGGATCGAGGACTTCGCGACCCGAGCGCCATCCGCCAACGAGGTCTGTCCCTTATCGCCTGCGCGAGTATAGATGGTCATCGTCGCCCTCTCGTCGGGATGGTCTCGAGAGATGGTACCCGAGTCCGTCACAGTCGGGCGCGTATCTCCATGGCCACGTGACCGAGGACTCCGGGGTCGGTCGGAGCCTGTCCGTCCGGACCCACGACGCTGAACGTGTCGCGTGCGACCCCGCTCGCCGTGACCGCCTTGGCCCAGCGGATGTCGAGTCCGCAGACGGCGATGGCGCGCGCGAGGTCGTAGAGCAGCCCCACGCGGTCGGCTGCCTCGACGCGCACCACGGTCCCGTAGCCCGGTGAGGGGTCCACGTCGATCCTGCTGCGTCGCTTCGACGTCACCGGGTAGTGTCGCCGACGCTCCGCCAGCCTGGTCTCAAGCTCAAGTCGGTCCTTCAGCGCGGCCGAGAGGTAGCGGTCGAACCGGGTCCACGTGTCCGCGGCGACCGGTGCGAGCGTCGCCGAGGTAACCGTGAACACGTCGAGCGCCACGCCGTCGTGGCTTCCGTACGCCTCGGCGGCCAGGATGTCGAGTCCCGAGAGCGAGATCGCTCCGGCGATGCGGGCGAACAGCTCCGGCCGGTCGGCCGCCGCAACCGCCAGTACGTAGGCGCCGGGAGTGTCGGCCGCGGTAACTGCGGTGCGAGCGGCCTGCGAGGCGGTCTCCTCGAAACCGGCCACCAGGTGCGCGTGCTTGAGTACCGCGTCCGGGGTGAACGAGGCGAGGTAGCGCAGCGAGGCGCTCGACACGAATCGGCGCAGCGCCACGCGGCTCTCGTCGAGCGCCGAGAGTGCCTCCTCCCGGACGGCTTCCCCGCGTGAGGCGAGTCCGGCACCGTCCACCTCGGGGGAGAGCGCCGCGTCGATGCGGGCGACGAGCGCGCCCACGAGGGACGCCTGCCACGGTCCCCACGCGCTTGGGCCCGTCGCCATCGAGTCAACGACCGTGAGGACGTGGAGTGGCGAGACGAGATCACGGCGACCGATTCGGGCGGCGGCACGCAAGACGGTGTCCTCATCGTCGACGTCTTCACGCAAGGCGGTCTCGGCGAGTGCGAGGTGGAGGCGTACCAGGTCGGCGACGTCCTGGGCGCGGGAGGGGCGCAGTCCGCACGCAAGTGCGGCGTCGTGTGCGGGCTCCGCACCGGCCCGCGCGTGCTCCGCTCCTCCGTTGCGCTTACCGACGTCGTGGACGACTGCCGCGATCAGCAGTGCGGGCACGTCGGTGATCGCGTCGCACGAGGCCGCGAGTGTGCCGCCGGCGTTCGAGCGCACCTCGGAGACGAGCGCGGCCGCCTTCAGGCTGTGGGCGCCGACCGTCAGCTCGTGGGTGAGTCCGGGCCGGCGCAGGGTCAGCAACGAGGAGAAGCCGGCGAACAGGTGATCAAGACGTCCCGTCAAAGCCGCAGACTCGAGCTCGGGCAGGGCGTCCGTTCCGCGGCCCAGCAGTTCGGTGAGCTGCTCGAACGGCACAGGAGCGTTGTCGACGGCCGAGCCACGCATCCGACGCCGGGCCCTCGATAGCGTCTCGGCCGTCGCGGCAACCGCGTCCTGGACGACTTGAGCGCCGTCACGCACGTCCAGGGCCGCCTCGAGGGTCATGACCGAGTCGCCGCGTCCGCCGCGCTGGACGTCCCACCGCGCTGCAAGCACGATCTCCGCGGCGTCGCGCACGTCGGCCACCTCAGCCGCGGTCAGCAGGTCTTCGCCGACAAGCGGCTCGAGTCCGGCGTTCGGAGCGCCCGCAATCATCGCGGCGGTCCACACCAGTTCGTCGAAGTCGCGCCGTCCGCCTGCCCCGTCCTTCAGATCGAGTTGCAGTAGATACGGCGAGCCGGGCCTGGGCCGCGCGGACATCTCCTCGAGGAAGATCCTGCGCCGTTTCCGGGTGTCAAGCGCCACCTCCGAGAGGACCGCCGATGCCCATTCGGTGTCACCCGCTATGGGGCGTCCGGTCAACGCAGCGGTGCAGGTGGCGAGTTCTTCGCGCATGGCCTTGCGCTGGTCGCGAGGGGAGCGGACCTGGTGACCCACCTTGAGACCCGAGTCCCACAGCGGATAGAGGATCTCCTCGACGAACGGCTTGAGATCCGAGGCGCACGCGTCGGACAGCACGAGGATGTCGAGATCGCTTGCCGGCAGGAGTGTCCCCGCACCCCACCCGCCGAGCGCCGCGATCGCCCATCGGCCCGGTGGACGCCGAGAGGCCGTCCGGGTGAGTTCCCGGACGGCCTCATCGGTCATCGAAGACAGCAAGCGGGCCGCTTCTCCTCCCGGCAGAGGAGACTCGATGAGTGCGCGGCGCGCCTTCAGGTACTCGCGCATGGGCTAGAGGGCCTCAGGTCCTCGCTCGCCGGTGCGGATGCGAACAGCGCCCTCGCAGTCGTAGGTGAACACCTTGCCGTCACCGATCTTCTCGGTACGAGCGGCCATGATGATGGCGTGCTCGGCGGCTGACGCGATGTCGTCATCGACGACGATCTCGATCTTCACCTTCGGCACGAAGTCGACGGTGTACTCGGCGCCTCGGTAGACCTCCGTATGGCCCTTCTGGCGGCCGTAGCCCCGCACGTCGGTGACGGTCATGCCGGCGACCCCGAGACCGTTCAGGGCCTCCTTGACCTCGTCAAGCTTGTGCGGCTTGATGACGGCTTCGATCTTCTTCACGCGTACCAGCTCCTCAGTCGATCAGTCAGGTATCTCGATACCCCGTGGTTACAGGACGTAGGCGGTCTCAGCGTGATCCGCCAGGTCGAGACCGGTCTCCTCGGCCTCAGCGTCGGCGCGAACACCGATGGTGGCGTCGATGACCTTCAGAATGATGAAGCTCACCGTGAAGGAGAACACCCAGGCCACGCCCACTCCGATTGCCTGCTTGCCCAGCTGGGCGATGCTGCCGTCGGCGCCGAGCGAGTTGATCGCGGTGCTGGCGAAGATGCCGGTGAGCAGCGCGCCGAGCGTACCGCCGACGCCGTGGATGCCCACCACGTCGAGTGCATCGTCGAGCTTGAGCGCGTTCTTGATCTTGATGCCGAAGTAGCACGCGATACCGGCGGCAAGGCCGATGAGGAGCGCAGGACCGGCGTCCACGAAGCCGCTCGCCGGGGTGATCGCGACGAGTCCGGCGACCGCACCGGATGCCGCGCCAAGCGACGTCGGCTTGCCGTGCTGGATCGTCTCGGGAATCAGCCATCCGAGAAGGCCTGCGGCGGCGGCGAGGTGGGTGACCATGAACGCGGAGCCGGCAACGCCGTCAGCCGCGAGCTCGGAGCCCGCGTTGAAGCCGAACCAGCCGAACCACAGGATGCCCGCGCCGAGAATGGTCATCGGCAGGTTGTGCGGCTGAATCGCCGAGGTGCCGTAGTCCTTGCGCTTGCCCAGCACGATGGCGCAGGCGAGTGCGGCTGCGGCCGAGGCGATGTGGACGACGGTGCCGCCGGCGAAGTCGAGCGCTCCGAGGCCTGCCATGCCGAGCCAGCCGCCGCCCCAGACCCAGTGGGCGAGAGGCGAGTACACCGCGAGCACCCAGACCGCCGCGAACGCGACGTACGCCTTGAACTTCATGCGCTCAGCGATTGCGCCGGTGATGAGGCCGACGGTGATGATCGCGAACATGCCCTGGAACATCGCGAACACGGACTCGGGGTACAGATGCCCCTCGGCGCCCACGGCGTTGAGTGCGACCCCGTTGAGCAGGACCTTGTCGAACCCGCCGATGAATGTCCCGAGCGGGCCCTCGGCCGAACCGAAGGCGATGGTGTATCCGACGACGGCCCACAACACAGTCACGAGACCCATCGCGAAGAAGCTGTGCATCGTCGTGGACAGGACGTTCTTCTTCCGGACCATGCCCGCGTAGAAGAGCGCGAGCCCCGGGGTCATGAAGAGCACCAGCGCGCTGCAGATCAGCATGAACGCTGTGTCTCCGGTGTTCAGTTCCGGCATGTCTGTCTCCCTTGTGTCCCGGCTATCAGGTCGCCTCGCGAGTGTGCGAGAGTTCACGGTCCATCCCGACCGTGTCACGAGGCTAAGTCGCGGTTGTTTCGGAGGTGTTTCGGCGCGGTGTCGGGGTCGTGAAACATCGTGCGCATACGCCCGACACGTTGGGGCACGGTTGCGTGGCCGAAAGGTTAACGATAGATTAATCGCGGGGAGGGTGGAGCCTGGTCGCGCTACCGGCATTGCGCGGTCATCATCGGGGGTGTGGTGTGTGAACCGTCCGGTTCGCATCGTTGTCGCGTCGACCGGCGCCGCTTTGGCGTACTCCGCGGTCCACACGAGTTTCGCGGTCGTTCCCGGCCCGCCCATCGGCGCAGGCATCGTCGCCGGTATCGTGGCGGCCCTCGCAGGTCCCGTTGGCTGGGCCGCCGCGCTCTCGGGGGCGCTTGGTGTTCTTCTCGGCGCCCTGTTCGATCTCGCCGCAGCCTTCGATCCCGCGCGCGATGCCGCGGACTTTCTGCTGGGCGCGCCCGTGGCTGCCGCAACGGCGTTCGTTGCGGCGAACTTGCTGAGGCGAGATCGCCAATGGCGGCACTGGCTTTCTGCGGCCGCATTCGCGCTTCTCGTCGGCGGCATGTGCACGGCGACCGCGGTTCACGTGCAGCGGCCCATCTTCGCCGACAAATCGATGCTCGATTTCCTCAGCACGCCTCCGACTGCGTACAACTACAGCAGCGACGAGGCGATGTACATGCGAACCTACGCGCTCATGCGGCAGGACGGCGCGAACTACTACGAAGCCGCTCGCAAGGCGCGAACAGAGATCGAGGCGTATGCCGAGCAGGCCGACGCGCTTCCGGGCGGAGCAATCTCGTTCCGGCTTCCTGCGGGCTACATGGCATGGGCGCTGTTCCCGGGTCCGTTCGGTGTCACGCTCGTCCCGCTTCTCCTGCTGATGGGGGTCTTGTCGATGGCCTCCGCGTTCTTCATCGCGAACCGGCTCGTCGGTCATGCGGCTGGTGTGGCCGCAGCCGCGACGGTCTCCATGTACTACACCGAAATCGCGTCTACGCTGAAATCACTCCACGTGGAGCCGTGGTCCGCGGCGTTCACGCTCGCGGCACTCGCGGCGTACGTGTGGGCGAGAACCGCCGACAGTGACCGGATCCTCTACCGGCTGATGTGGGTCTCGGCGATCTTGGCCTTCGCGGCCGCATCGATCCGCGAGCTGCAGGTGTTCTTCCTCCTTGCCGGCGTTGTCACCGCGCTCATCGTCGATCGCAAGGACCGGCCCCGGCTCGTGTGGCCGTGGGCGGCCGCACTCGGCGCGTTCGGCGTGCTCTACGCATCGCACGTCATGATTGTCGGAGAAGGTCTGCTCACGCAGCGCGTATACGGCTACTGGCTCAAGGTCGACCTGGTCCGCGCGGTGTTCGCGGTCTCGCACGGGACCAGTCAGATGGCCGGCTCGGCGTGGCTGCCGTTCCTCCTGACCGTCTTCGCCGGTCTGGGGGTGCTCACGCTTCGCAACCGTGAAGTGAGGCTGATGATGGTGCTGGGGGTGCTGCTGCCGGCGGTCGCGTACACATTCCTGGGACCCTCCGGAACGGCGGTATTCAATGACCACACGGGGCTGTTCGGAGGCGGGCAGATAACCGCAAGCCCGGCGTACTGGGGCGCGCTTACTTCGCCGGTACTCCTGTCGCTCTCGGCCCTTGGCGCGCCGCTCGTGATGAACCCGAAGCGCGTGTTGGAGCTCTTTCCGCGCAAGGTCGCGGATGCTCGCCCCTTGCCACACCCTGTCACAGACACCGCCTGATCACCCCTCGAGTCGGCGGGGTCCTTGCTCTCGGGTACGTACCGCTTCGGCGGGCGTACAATGGAGGTTCGCCGTCAGTGCGGACCGTGAGAAAGGACCGGTTTGTCTCTCGACTCAATTTCGATACGCGGAGCGCGTGAACATAACCTGAAGGGTTTCGACCTCGAACTGCCGCGTGACCGCCTTGTGGTCATCACCGGTCTGTCCGGATCAGGCAAGAGCTCCCTGGCATTCGACACCATCTACGCCGAGGGTCAGCGACGCTACGTCGAGTCCCTGTCGGCGTATGCGCGGCAGTTCCTCGGCCAGATGAACAAGCCCGACGTGGACCACATCGAAGGGTTGTCGCCTGCGGTCTCCATCGACCAGAAGACGACGTCGAAGAATCCCCGGTCGACTGTCGGAACCGTCACTGAGATCTACGACTACCTGCGTCTCCTCTACGCACGGGTCGGTATCCCGCATTGTCCGATCTGCGGCCGACCGATCGAGAGGCAGACGTCGGATCAGATCGTGGACCGGATTCTCGAGCTCGCCGAGGGGACGAAGTTCCAGGTCCTCGCGCCGGTGGTGAAGGGTCGTAAGGGCGAGTACGGCAAGATGCTCGAGGATCTCCGCCGAGAGGGCTTCACGCGCGTTCGCGTGGACAAAGAGCTCAGAGGGCTCGAAGAGGAGATCACGCTCGACAAGAAGTACAAGCACGACATCGAGGTGGTCGTCGACCGCCTCGTCATGAAGGACGGCATCCGCTCGCGTCTCGCTGACAGCGTCGAAACGGCGTTGCGTCTCGGCAACGGCAGCGTACTCATCTCGATCGTGGACGGCGATGAGCTGGCGTTCTCCCAGGCGCTCGCGTGTCCCGTGCACGGCGTGTCGATGGACGAACTCGCGCCGCGCGACTTCTCGTTCAACGCGCCCTACGGCGCATGCCCGGACTGCAACGGCCTCGGCAGCCGCCTCGAAGCGGACGCCCAGCTCGTGGTGCCCGACGAGGACCGTTCTCTCGCGAACGGGGCCATCGCGCCGTTCAGCACCGGCATGAACTACTACCCGCAGCTCGTCGCCGCGGCCGCGAAGCACCTGGGCGTGTCTACCGAGGTGCCGTGGAAGGACCTCCCCGCAAAGGCCCGCGACGCACTGATGAACGGGTTGGGCGACGAGCGAATCCGCGTCGACTACCTCACCCGGGACGGCCGAGAGACGCACTGGTACTCGCGTTACGAGGGTGCGCTGGCGAGCGTCATGCGTCGGCACTCGGAGTCCGAAAGCGAGAACGTGCGCGAGAAGCTGGAAGAGTACATGGCTGTCATCCCGTGCAAGACCTGCGGGGGAGCGCGACTTAAGAAGGAAATCCTCGCGGTCACCGTCGGGGGGCGCAACATCCACGACGTCACCGCACTGTCGGCCAAGGACTCGCTCGCGTTCTTCGAGGGCCTCGAGCTCTCGGACAGGGAAGAGCAGATCGCGCGGCGCGTGATCAAGGAGATCCTCGAGCGGCTGCGGTTCCTGGTCGACGTGGGCCTCGACTATCTCACCCTCGAGCGGGGCACCGCGAGCCTGTCGGGCGGCGAGGCGCAGCGTATCCGCCTTGCGACCCAGATCGGCGCGGGCCTGATGGGCGTCCTCTACATCCTCGACGAGCCGAGCATCGGCCTGCACCAGCGCGACAACGCGCGACTCATCGCGACGATGGAGCGGCTCCGCGACCTTGGCAACACCGTCATCGTCGTCGAGCACGATGAGGAGACCATACGTGCGGCCGACTTCGTAGTCGACATGGGTCCCGGCGCAGGCGAGCACGGCGGCGAGATCGTCTGCCAGGGCACTCCCGAGGATATCCTCGCGTGTCCTGACTCGCTGACCGGCGCATATCTGTCGGGACGCCGTGAGATCGCGGTGCCCGAGACCCGACGCACGCCGGAGAACGGCTACATCAAGTTGCTCGGCGCGTCCGAGCACAACCTCAAGGACATCGACGTCGAGATCGCGCTCGGGGCGCTCACCGTCATCACCGGCGTGTCCGGAAGCGGCAAGAGCTCACTGATCACTGACACGCTGGCTCCGGCGCTCTCGAACCGCATCTGGCGCACTCGCAAGCGCGCCGGTGCGCACCGCAAGATCACGGGCATGGACGCCGTGGACAAGGTCATCGACATCGACCAGTCGCCGATCGGGCGCACGCCGCGCTCCAATCCGGCTACCTACACCGGTGTGTGGGACGACGTCCGAGGGCTTTTCGCTTCGGTACCCGAATCGAAGATGCGCGGCTACTCGCCGGGACGCTTCAGCTTCAACGTCGCAGGCGGGCGCTGCGAGGCGTGCAAGGGTGACGGCCAGATCAAGATCGAGATGCACTTCCTGCCCGACGTGTACGTGCCGTGTGAGGTCTGCAAAGGCGCCCGCTACAACCGCGAGACGCTGCAGGTCACGTACCGAGGCAAGAACGTGAGCGAGCTTCTCGACATGCCCGTCGAGGAGGCGCTGCACTTCTTCGAGAACATCCCGCCGATCCGACGCAAACTCCAGACACTCTTCGACGTTGGTCTCGGTTACCTCCGTCTCGGTCAGCCCGCCACCACACTGTCTGGCGGCGAGGCGCAGCGCGTGAAGCTCGCGAGCGAGCTGCAGCGCAGGAGCACAGGCCGCACCTTCTACATCCTCGACGAGCCGACGACCGGTCTGCACTTCGACGACGTGCGGCAGCTCCTGAACGTGCTGCAGCGCCTCGTGGACGCCGGGAACACCGTCCTCGTCATCGAGCACAACCTCGATGTGATCAAGAGCGCCGACCGCATCATCGACCTCGGTCCCGAAGGCGGAGACCGGGGCGGTCGCATCGTCGCGGCCGGCACGCCTGAAGAGATCGCCGCGGTGGCCGAGTCCCACACCGGTCGCTTCCTGAGGCCTGTTCTGGAGGGCCGAGGCGCCACTGTCGCGCCCGAGCTCGGGGGCGCACCGGCAAAGAAGAAGCGTGCGTCGCGCGCGAAGAAGGGCGCATAGTCCCGCGTGGCCGCCCAGCCGTCCATAGTCGAGCAGCTCGCGAGCGTCCCTGACGCTCCGGGCGTTTACCTGTGGAAAGACGCCGCCGGCGAGGTGCTCTACGTCGGCAAGGCGAAGTCACTCAAGAAGCGGATGCGCCAGTACACGAGCGGGCATGACGAGCGCGAGAAGATCCCGTTGATGATGGAGCAGGTCGCGAGCTACGACTACGTCGTGACCGACACTGAGGTCGAGTCGCTCATCCTCGAGGTCAACCTCATCAAGCAGTTCCGGCCGCCTTACAACGTCGACTACCGGGACGACAAGAGCTACCCGTACATCGCGCTCACGCTCGACGACCCGTTCCCGGCGATCAAGTACACGCGCGAGAAGCACCGCCCGGGAACTCGCTACTTCGGTCCCTACACGGACTCACGCGCCGCCCGCGAGACCATCGACACCGTGCGCCGCATCGTCCCGCTGTGCCGGGCGACCTGTGCCGAATGGAAGAGGGTCACCGCCCGGTGCGGTGCTCCGGCCGGACGCGCGTGCTTCGACCACCACGTCGGCCTCGGCCCCGGTCCCTGCGTGGGCGCCATCGCTCCCGAGGAGTACGCCGAGAACGTCCGCCGCGTCACGCGCTTCCTCTCGGGTAAGCACGACGACCTGGAGCGCGAACTCGAGCGCCAGATGCGCGAGGCGGCCGCCGAGCTCGACTACGAGGCCGCAGCCAAGTACCGCAACCGGCTCGAGGCGGTCAACTCGATCCGCCAGCGCCAGACCGTGGTGTCGTCCCGGCCGCTCAATATGGACGTCATCGGCTTCTTCCGAGAGGAGACTGTCGCGGGCGTCCATGTCTTCGTGGTCCGAGAGGGGCGCGTCCTCTACGGCAACGAGTTCGTGCTCGACAAGGGCCTCGACGTCTCTGCCGAGGAGCTTGTCGAGGGCTTCCTCCTTCGCTACTACGCCGACGTGAGCGACATCCCCAAAGAGATCGTGCTCGGCTCGCTTCCCGAGGAGCCCGAGCCGGTCGCGGAGTGGCTGACAGCCCTGCGCGGCACCAAGGTCACGCTCACGGCACCGCAACGCGGCGAGAAGCGGGACCTTCTCGGCCTGGCCGAGAGGAACGCGCAGCACACGTTGATGCGCTTCAAGGTGCGCACGCGCTATGACGAGCAGCGGCTCAACAGCGCGCTGCTGCAACTTGAGAGCGCGCTCGCGCTTCCGGCACCGCCGCTGCGAATCGAGTGCTACGACATCTCGACGCTGCACGGCACGCATTCAGTCGGGTCGATGGTGGTGTTCGCGAACGGCCGTCCGGACTCCAAGCAGTACCGGCGCTTCAAGGTGCGGCTCGACTCCGGTGAGGCCAACGACGTTGCGATGATGGACGAGGTGCTGCGCCGCCGGTTCTCGGCCGAGCGCATGGCCGACGGCCGCTTCGGCTCGCGGCCGGGCCTCGTGATCGTTGACGGCGGCAAGCCGCAGCTGAACGCAGCGCGGGCGGTTCTCTCTGAGTTGGGGCTCGACGACATACCGCTGGTGGGACTCGCGAAGCGCGAAGAGGAGATCTTCGTCACCTGGGCCGAGCAGCCCGTTGTGCTTCCTGACGGCTCGCCGTCTCTCTACCTGGTCAAGCGCGTGCGCGACGAAGCGCACCGGTTCGCGATCGAGTACCACCGCGCGCTTCGCGGCAAGGCGATGACCGCGAGCGTTCTCGACGGCATCGAGGGCGTCGGGCCCAAACGCAAGAAGGCGCTCCTGCGGCACTTCGGCTCGGTAAAACGCCTGCGTGAGGCTACCGTCGACGAGATCGCCGAGGTGCCGGGCATCCCCCGTGAGGTAGCACAGGAGATCGCCGCGGTTGTGCAACAATGCACTAACGGGAGGCTCGGGGAAGCGTCGCCCGCGGAGAAGTAGTCAGCCGAGAGGGGCGAGGCGTGGGCGAAGGGCAGGGGTTCTCGGCGGAGTTCAGGGAGATCGAGAAGATCGACTTCCTGCTCGATGAACTCGCGCGCGCCGTCGAGCGAGGAGAGCTGCATCGCGCCTCCTACGACATCCTCGCACCCCGCTATCTCACACGCCGAGAGACCCTCGTGGCGCGCATCACCGGCGTCCCGGCGCCGGCTTCCTCACGAGTGCCCGCGCCGACACCGCGCACCGCGCCGCTGCAACCGGAACCGTCGTCCGAGTGGTCGTTCGAGCCGCGGGTCACCCCGTCCAAGCCCGTACCGTGGACCACCATCCTGCTGTTCCTCGGCGCATTCCTTGTCGTCGTCGCATCCTCCATCTTCGCGATCGCCATCTGGGACGTCCTTGGCGCCACCGAGAAACTCGTCTTCCTCGGCACGCTGACGGCCGGCTTCTACGTGGCCGGCTGGTGGGCGCGCACCAGACTCGAGCTCCGCGCGGGCGGCGTCGTGCTCACCGCGGTCGCCTCGGCGATGCTGCTGCTCGACGGCTGGATCGCCATCGACGGCTACAACCTCGAGGGGCCGCTGCCGTGGGCCGTGCTGTTCTTCGTGTGCTCGGCCGCATACTGGTTCACCGAGGTCCGCATCGCGGGTCGGTTCTTCGGCGTCATCGGAGCCGCCGCCCAGATCGCGTGGTGGTGGCTGCTGGGTGAGGGGCTGGGCGTTCCCGCGCCCGCCCGATTCGCCGGCGTGTCATTGATCGCGCTCGCGTGGCAGTACGCCTCGCTTCGAGCCCGCAGGCGGCCCGAGTTCGAGACGCTCGCTGTCGGGTTGGCCTGGTCCGCACCGGTGGTGCAGGTGATCGCAGCCGTGGGAATCGTGTGGGACCTCGCGCTCGTCGGCACTTCGGGACCGTTTGAAGTCGCTTATGCGGCGATCGTCGCCGTTTCCGCCGCGCTCACGGTGTTTCTGTCCGCCGAGATCGGCGAGCGTTACAAGCCGTGGGCCGTGGCGGTGCTGCAGTTCCCGCTGTTCGCAGCGGTGCTGATCGCCACCGAGCAGCCCTCGTGGTGGCTTGCCGGCGCGCTTCTCGGCATGTCGACGGTGTATGCCTTCGCGGCCATCCTGTGGGGCGGGGCGCCAATCGCTCTCATCGGCCTTGTCTCCGAGCTCATGCTCGTGTTCGCGGTGTGCGACATCCTCGACGCGGACCCGACCGTGTGGGTCGCGGCGGCGGCGGGCCTCGCTGTCACGTGGGCAGGCGCCTCGGTTCTTGCCCGCAGGCTGCCGCGAGGCGAGGCCGGGGTCACCGGTGCACCGGGCACCGCGATCGTCGCGGAGATAGGCGCGTATGCGGTTCTCGGCGCGTCGTCGCTCGCGGCTCCCTTTGCGGGTGCGGGTGTTGTGCTCACGGGTGTGACGGTGCCCGGCGGGGATGCGGCCCTGGCGGTCGGCCTTCTCGCCGCATGGGCCGCGGTTTCGTGGCTCGTGCGCCGGCCGGGTCCGCTGTTCGCGACCGCGCTGTGGTCGATCTACTCCGCCGCCGCGGTCGCCGCGTGGATCGCGCCCGGCCTGGACACGCCGTACTACGCCGCCCTTCTGGCGGTCGTGGCGGGCGCTTGGATCGCCGGAGCGCACTTCCTGTGGCGCGGCGAGTCGACTGTGTGGCGCGACGTGATGGCGTGGGTTGCACGCGCCGGCGTGCTCCTGATAACCCTGGGCGGATTCGCGGCCGACCAGATCATCGCAGGGGTGGGGGAGGACGCGCTCCAGCCGGGTCGCGCCTCCGTCGCTGTCGCGACGCTGTTCGGTACAGCGGCGGTCATCTACGCCGTCGATGCGGCGATGTCCGCGTGCGTGGCAAGCGCCGCTGCGGGGTCGGCCTTCACGGTGTTCGCCGCGTACTTCCTCGCAAGCGGCATCGCGGAGGCCAGCGGGGCGCTGTTCGACCCGCAGGCGACGGCCGCGGTCATCTCGGCGTCTGTGACGTCCGCGGTACTCGTCGCGGGCTCCGTCCTGTTGAGGGGGAGGCGCCTCGGTATCGCCAGGGCGCTGGCCATCGCGGCCCCGGTCGCGTCGCTCGTAGCGATCGCTTCCTCGAACGCTCCTGCCGGCGGAGTCGCTGCGGCACTCGCGCTCACTGCGGCAGCGTGGTGCATCTCGGCATTCGTCGTCACTCCGTGGCTCGCGGGAGTGGGCGGGCTTACGCTCGTAGCCGCCGTGTCAGCGACGCTGCAGCACCTCGATGCGGATCCGTGGGTCACGGTCGCCGCGCTCGGAGTCACCGCTTTCGCTCTCGGGATGGCATCGTTCGCGCCGTCGTTGGGCAGGGGAGGCCGCCACTGGCAGGCCGGCATGTCTCTCGCGCTGTCGGGCCTCGTCGCAAACGCCTATCTCGCGCTCTTGGGTCTGGGCGGTTCGACCGCCGGGCTCGACGGATGGGCGGGCCTGTCCGAGCACGCTTTCGCGGTCGCTACGCTGCTGCTTGGCGCGCATACGCTCGTGCAGGCTGTCAGGTGGCGCTTTGAGCCCGCGCTCTACGGCGGCTGGGCGTTCGTGCTCGTGGCTTCGTGGGTCGAGTTCGGGGCGCTCGACGTCGACTACGGCGAGTTCTACACGACCTCTCTTGCCGTCTATCTGGTCGCGATGGCCTATCTGCACCTGTACATGGGAGAGGGGCGACGCTACCCCGTCGTCCTCGACGCGGCATCCGTCGTGGTCGGGCTTGGGATTCCGCTGCTCTGGTCCCTCGGCAGCGGCCCGGGTGCCTCGGTCACGCACGCCCTATGGGTGGTGGGCCTCTCGCTCGTCGCCATCGTCGCGGGCATCGCGGCGAAGTCGCGCTGGTGGTTCTTCGGCGGTGCGGCGGCACTCGCGGCGGTCGCTCTCTACCGCTCCTTCTTCGCGCTCATCGAGTTCTGGTGGATCGGCCTGGGGCTCATCGGAATCGCGATGCTCATCATCGCGCTCACCTGGGAGCGGCAGCGCATGCTCGCGGTCGACGCCAGAGACCGTATCCGGCAGACGTTCGACGACTGGCGCTGAGCCGCATGCGGGTATACTGAGCAGACCGTTCGATGCGCCCAGGAGGACCGATGACCGACGCGTGCCCGCCCGAGCAGGCTCCAGAGACAACGCGTGCCGAGGTCCCTCAGATCGTGGTCATCACCGGCATGTCCGGGGCGGGTCGTTCCGAGGCCATCCACACGTTCGAGGACCTCGGCTACTTCTGCATCGACAATCTGCCGCCGTCGTTCATTCCGCAGCTCGTGGTACTCGCCGAGCTGCCCGGCAGTCGCGTACGCAAGCTGGCGGTCGTCTGCGACGTGCGCGCGCACGAGTTCTTCGACGAGCTCGCCGGTGAGCTCGACGCACTCGAGTCCGCCGGCGTCCAGAACCGGCTCCTCTTCCTCGAGGCCGACGACGCCACGCTCGTGCGCCGCTTCAAGGAGACCCGCCGGCGTCACCCGCTGTGCGAGGAGGGCCTTCCGCTCGCCGAGGGAATCGCCGAGGAGCGCTCGCAACTCGAGCCGCTCCGCGCACGCGCCGACCTCGCCATCGACACGACCGGCCTGCGCCCTGCCGAGCTGCGCAAGCGCATCCTCCAGGAGTTCGTGGCCGGCCCGATCGCGCATACCCTCTCGGTCACCGTCTCGTCGTTCGGATTCAAGTACGGCGCGCCGAGCGACGCCGACATCGTGATGGACGTGCGATTCCTGCCAAACCCCTACTACGTTGTGGCGCTTCGCGATCTCACCGGTCTCGACGAGGCCGTGCGTGCGTTCGTTCTCGGACGCTCCGAGACCGCCGAGTTCATGCAGAAGTGGTTCGCCCTGCTCGACACCCTGATGCCCGGCTACGTCGCGGAGGGCAAGAACCATCTCGGCGTAGCGCTCGGGTGCACGGGTGGCCAGCACCGCTCGGTCGCACTCGCCGAGGCGACCGCCGCGCACTTGCGCAAAGGTGGCTACCGCGTCGCCGTTTCGCACCGCGACATCGAGCGCATCAAGGACGCCAGGTGAGCGTCGGCTCCGGGCGACGCGCGGTCGCCATCGGTGGGGGTACCGGGCTGCCGCTCGTGCTCGGCTGCCTGCTCGATCTCGGCTTCGACACCACGGCGATCGTGACCGTTGCCGACGACGGCGGTTCCTCGGGGGTCTTGCGCGAGCAGTTCGGCATCCTGCCCCCGGGTGACATCCGTAACTGCCTCGTGGCGATGGCCGAGCAGCCCGACGACCTGCTCGCTCAGGTCTTTCAGTACCGTTTCGCCACCGGCGAAGGGCTGGCAGGCCACGCCCTCGGCAATCTCATCTTGGCGGCTCTCACGGACATAACCGGGGACTTCGCCTCGGCAATCGAGGCCGCCGGCAACCACCTGCGCATCAGGGGACGCGTGTTGCCCTCCACGCTGGAGTTCGTGGAGTTGCACGGCGTCGATCGAACCGGAGCCGAGGTGTTCGGTCAGGCCCGGCTCGCTGCGAACCCCGAGCCGGTCGAGAGGGCCTACCTCTCGCCGAGCGACCCGCCTGCCTATGCGCCCGCACTCGAGGCGATCGGCGCGGCTGACGTGGTAGTGGTGGGGCCGGGGTCGCTCTACACGAGCCTGATACCGAATCTCCTGGTCGCCGGCGTCGCAGACGCCCTGCGCGCGTCATCGGCGCAGCGGGTTTACGTGTGCAACGTCGGCAACCTTCGCGGCGAGACGCTCGGACTCGACGCGGCCGACCACGTGCGCGCCTTGCTCGATCACGGGCTCGAAGACGCGCTCGACATCGCGCTCGTCCACGCACCGTGTGGCGCCGTGTGCGAAGATGGCAGCGGCGTCGAAGAGGTCATGGCGACGCCCGAGGTTCTGGAGCGCATCGAGGGGTTCGGGGTGCGCGTAGTCGCTGCACAGATGGCCGACCCGGGGAACCCCGCGTGTCACGACCGTTCATCGCTTTGTCGTCTTCTCGGAGAGGTGCTCGCCTGAGATGTCATTCACCGCGGAGGTGAAAGACGAGCTGTCGCGCGTCGAGATCAAGCGGGCCTGCTGCAGCAGGGCCGAGCTCGCCGCGCTCGTTCGCATCGAAGGCACGCTGCACATCAGCGGACCCGAGCGCTACCGGCTTGAGGTCGCGACCGAGACCGCACCGGTGGCGCGAACCACCATCAAGCTGCTCCACGACGTCTACGGCCTCAAGACCGAGCTGACGGTCCGCCGAAGCGTCCTGCACAAGACCAACAACTACCTCATCACGGTGCCCAGCCAGCCCAAGCTGCCCGACGCGCTTCGCGAGTTGGGCATCCTGACCGGCGGCGGCCTGTCGCTCGGCATCGATCCAGCGCTCGTCAAACGCGACTGCTGCGCCATCGCCTACATGCGCGGCGCGTTTCTCGGCGGAGGGTTCGTCGCGGACCCCCACGGTGACTTCCACTTCGAGTTGACCGCCGAATCCGAGCAGCTCGCAGAGGACCTCGTTGTGCTCATGGCGCGCTTCGACATCGAGGCGCGGGTCGCCAAGCGGCGCGGCACGTACGCGGTGTATCTGAAGGGCGCCGAGCCCATCGTGACGTTCCTCGCGCTCGTCGGCGCGCATCGCGCGCTCCTACGCACGGAGGACGTTCGAATCTTCAAGTCCATGCGCAACGACGTGAACCGGCTGGTCAACGCCGAGATCGCGAATCAGGCCAAGACGGCCGAGGCGGCCGTAGGACAGGTCGAGGCGATCGAGTTCCTGTCGGCGGCCAAAGGCCTCCAGAACCTTCCGCCGGCGCTTCGCGAGCTCGCCGAGCTGCGCCTCGCGCACCCTGAGGTCTCTCTTCGCGAACTCGGGGAGCTTGCAGACCCGCCGCTCACCAAGTCGGCGGTATATCATAGGGTGCGCCGCATTGAGGAACTCGCGGCCGAAGCGCGCGAGGAATCGGGCGCTCATTAGGGGAGGAACGTTCCGCGCACAGACGCGCGGTTCAGTGTGAGGGAGCGGCCGCAGCGACGCGGCCGCCTGGTCCAAGGAGGGATCGGTTTGACGATCAAGGTCGGAATCAACGGTTTCGGGCGCATCGGTCGCCTGGTGTTTCGCGCGATGGAGAACGATCCTGCTGTCGAGGTCGTAGCGGTAAACGATCTCACTGACGCCGCCACCCTCGCGCATCTGCTCAAGTACGATTCGGTCCACGGCAGGTTCGACGGCGCGGTCGAGGAGCTCGACGGTGCCTTCCAGGTGAACGGTCGCACCGTCAAGGTGCTGGCCGAGCGCGATCCCGCCAACCTTCCGTGGGGCGACCTCGGCGTCGATCTCGTGGTCGAGTCGACCGGCTTCTTCACCGACGCGACCAAGGCCAAGGCCCACATCGATGCCGGCGCCAAGCGCGTCATCATCTCGGCGCCCGCGTCCAACGAGGACATCACCATCGTCATGGGCGTCAACGACAACGAGTACGACCCCGCGAAGCACTTCATCGTGAGCAACGCTTCGTGCACCACGAACTGCCTCGCGCCGTTCGCCAAGGTGCTTCGTGACAGCTTCGGCCTCAAGTCGGGCTTCATGAACACGATCCACAGCTACACCAACGATCAGAACATCCTTGACCTGCCGCACAAGGACCTGCGCCGCGCCCGTGCCGCCGCGATGTCGATCATCCCGACGTCGACCGGCGCCGCCAAGGCCATCGGCCTCGTGCTTCCGGACATGAAGGGCAAGCTCGACGGCATGTCGATGCGCGTCCCGACTCCCGACGGCTCGGTCGTGGACCTGGTCGCCCAGCTCGAGACCTCGGTCACGAAGGAGCAGATCAACGCTGCGATGAAGGCCGCCGCCGAGGGTCCGATGAAGGGCATCCTCGAGTACTGCGACGATCCGATCGTCTCGGTGGACGTCGTGGGCAACCCCGCGTCGTCGGTCTTCGACTCCCTGCAGACGATGGTCATGGGCGGCGAGGGCACCTTCGTGAAGTGCGTTTCGTGGTACGACAACGAGTGGGGCTACAGCAACCGGGTCAAGGACCTGGCCAAGAAGATGATGGGCTAGTTCCGTCACCTGCTGAACTCGACGGGGCCCCTTCACGGGGCCCCGTTCATCATCACCCCGATCCGGAGGACCCATGTTCACCAAGAAGACCGTCAAAGACGCCGACGTACGCGGCAAGCGCGTCCTTGTGCGCGTGGACTTCAACGTCCCGCTCTCCGAGGGGTCGGTCACCGATGACACGCGCGTGCGCGCTGCGCTGCCCACGATCCGCTACCTCGTCGATAACGGGGCGAAGGTGATCCTGATGAGCCACCTCGGCCGCCCCAAGGGCGAGCCCGAGGAGCGCTTCTCGCTGCGTCCGGTCCGCCGGACGCTGCAGCGTCTCATCGGCCGCAACGTCGCCTTCGTCGACCAGACGGTAGGTCCGGAGGCCGAGGAGGCCGTCAGCCGCATGGTGGACGGCGAGATCCTCATGCTCGAGAACGTGCGCTTCAGTCCGGGTGAGAAGGCCAACGATCCCGAGTTCGCGAAGGCTCTGGCCAGGCTCGGCGACGTCTACGTCAACGACGCGTTCGGCGCGGCGCATCGGGCGCACGCTTCCACCGCCGGTATCGCCGAGTTCCTGCCCGCGTACGCCGGCCTGCTGCTGGCGCGCGAGATCCAGACGCTAACCGGCATGCTCGCGAAGCCGGAGCGGCCGTTCGTCGCCATTCTCGGCGGGTCGAAGGTCTCGGACAAGTTCGGCGTCATCGACCGCCTCATTGACTGCGTGGACACGCTGCTCATCGGCGGAGGCATGGCCTTCACGTTCCTTGTGGCCAAAGACATCGAGGTCGGCAACTCGCTCGTCGAGCCCGACTGGGTCGAGCCGGCCAAGAAGATGCTTTCCAAGGCCGCCGAGAAGGGCTGCGACCTGGTGCTTCCCACCGACTTCGTGATCGCCTCCGAGATCGCCGAGGACGCGGACACCCGCGTGGTGGGGCGCGAGGAGATTCCGGCCGGGCAGATGGGCCTCGATATCGGCCCGTCCTCGGTGGAGCTGTACAAAGGCGAGATCTCGGCTGCCAGGACCATCTTCTGGAACGGGCCGATGGGCGTGTTCGAGATGGCGCCGTTCGAGAACGGCACCAAGGAGGTCGCGATCGCCGTTGGTCGCAACCAGCGCGCCGCATCGATAATCGGAGGCGGCGACTCCGTTGCCGCGCTCAAGAAGTTCGGGCTCGAGGACCGCGTGACGTTCGTCTCGACCGGAGGGGGCGCTTCGATGAAACTGCTCGAGGGTGCGCCCCTGCCCGGACTTGAGGCGTTGCTGGACAAGTAGGCTTGGAGACGCGCCTCCGGGCGCATGTTGCCCGCTCGCGGGCGAGAGGGGAGCCAACCATGGGCCGCAAGCCGATGATGGCCGGTAACTGGAAGATGTTTAAGACCGCCGGCGAGGGCGTCATCCTCGTGCAGAATCTCGAAGAGCTCGTCGAGCCGGTCTGGAACCGGGTCGAGATCGTCGTGTGCCCGCCGTTCACCGCGCTCAAGAGCGCCTCGACCGTCATCGAGATGGACCGACTGACGATCGGGCTCGCCGCGCAGAACGTGCACTGGGAGACCGAAGGCGCATTCACCGGCGAGATCTCGCCCCGCATGCTCGCAGACCTGCGCTGCGACTACTGCATCGTGGGCCACTCCGAGCGCCGAGAGATGTTCGGCGACACCAACGAGACCGTGAACAAGAAGGTTCACGCGCTGTTCAAGGCCGGCATCACGCCCATCATGTGCGTCGGCGAGTCGCTCGAGACCCGCGACGCGGGCAACACCGACACCTTCGTTCGCGAGCAGGTGCGTGCGGGTCTTGCCGGTCTCGACGCCGAGCAGGCCGCCAAGATCGTCATCGCCTACGAGCCGATCTGGGCGATCGGCACCGGCCGCACCCCGACCCCCGAGGGCGCAAACGACACCTGCCGAGCAATCCGCGCCACGGTGGGCGCTCTCTTCGGCCAGCCCGCCGCCATCCAGACTCGCATCCTCTACGGGGGCTCGGCCAAGCCCGAGAACATCGCGCTCTTCATGCCTGAGCCCGACATCGACGGCGCTCTCGTCGGCGGCGCGGCTCTCGACGCTCACTCGTTCGCCTCGATGGCCAAGACGGCCGCCGACTTCGCGGACTAGCGACGTGACAAAGAACCTGCCCACCGTCCTATGCATCCTCGACGGCTATGGTCGCGGACCTCATGGTCCCGGCAACGCCATCGAGGCCGCGGATACGCCCCACCTCGATGGGCTGTTCGCGGCATGGCCGAGCACCACGCTCGACGCCAGCGGACTCGCCGTGGGGCTTCCGGAGGGCCAGATGGGCAACTCCGAGGTCGGACACCTCAATATCGGCGCGGGCCGTGTCGTCTACCAGGAGCTCACGCGCATCAACCTTGCGATAGAGGACGGCTCGCTCATCGAGAACGAGGTCCTGCGTGAGGCCATTGACGGGGCTACCGCCGACAACGGGGCCGTTCACCTCATGGGGCTCGTCTCGGACGGCGGTGTCCACAGCCACCAGCGGCACTTGTACGCGCTGGTCGAGATGGCGGCTGCCCGAGGTGCGCGCAACATCTTCGTCCACGCGTTCCTCGACGGTCGGGACACTCCGCCGGAGAGCGGGCTCGGCTTCGTCGAGGCACTTGAGTCGGAACTCGCGCGGATCGGCGCCGGCTCGGTTGCGACCGTGATGGGCCGCTTCTACGCGATGGACCGCGACAACCGCTGGGACCGCGTCGAGAAGGCGTGGCAGGCGATCGTCCTTGGCGCCGGAGTGCCCGCGGATTCGGCGATGGAAGCCGTCGGGGAGTCATACGCCGCCGGAGTGACCGACGAGTTCGTGGTGCCCGCGGTGGTGCAGCCGGCTCGCGTCGAGGCCGGTGACGCCGTCATCTTCTTCAACTTCCGCCCGGACAGGGCCAGGGAGCTGACACGCGCGTTCACCGATCCCACCTTTGAGGGCTTCGAGCGGCCGGTGTTCCCGGACGTCCGGTTCGTGTGTCTCACGGAGTACGACCCGACCATCCCTGCGTTGGTCGCCTTTCCAAAGTCGTTCCCCGAAAACGTTCTCGCCGACGTGCTCGCGTCCAACGGCCTCAAGCAGCTCCATATCGCCGAGACCGAGAAGTACGCGCACGTCACCTTCTTCCTCAACGGCGGCGCCGAGGCGCCCAAGGAGGGCGAGACACGCGTGCTCGTCGCGAGCCCGAAGATCTCAACCTACGACCTCAAGCCGGAGATGAGCGCGCCCGAGGTCACCGAGCAGCTTGTCTCGGCGATCGAGGCCGGCGACGCCGACGTCTACATCGTCAACTACGCTAACTGCGACATGGTCGGTCATACCGGGGTGTTCGAGGCCGCGGTTCACGCCGTCGAGGCGGTTGACCGGGGAGTGGGAGCGGTCGCGGATGCTGTCTTGTCTCGCGGAGGCACGCTCGTTCTCACCGCCGACCACGGCAACGCCGAGCAGATGGTCGATGCAGACGGAGACACCCCGTTCACCGCGCACAGCACCTCTCGGGTACCGCTTCTTGTCGCCGGCGAGAAGCTGACCGGGCTTAAAGACGGGGGAATGCTGGCAGACGTCGCACCCACCCTGCTCGATCTGATAGGGGTGGAGCCATCATCGGAGTGGACGGGACGCAGTCTGCTGATATACTGATTCGTCGCGTCCCACTTGCGGCGCGCTGATACGTTCGAACCGAGGAGAGTCTCGTGAACCCAGGTCTTATCGTCACGCTTATCGTGTGGGCCATCTCTGCGATCGGCCTCATCATCTTCGTGCTTCTGCACTCCGGAAAGGGCACCGGTCTTTCCGAGATGTTCAGCGGAAGCATGAGCCCGACGGCCACCGGAACCACCATCATCGAGAAGAATCTCGACCGCCTCACCATCGGCTGCGCGGTGGCGTTCGGTGTCTCGCTCATCGTCCTGATGGTGATCTACCCGACCTAAAGCACCGCCCAAGATGTGATTCTGATCGGTCGTCGGCACAGCGCCGGCGACCGATTTGTGCGTGATTGAGGTGATTTTCGGGAACAATCTGCCAGAACGCCTGCAACGGAGGAGTCACGCATTCTTGTCGGCGGATTGTCCTATGCAATTCGCTTGTCATTTGATGCAGACTCCGCGAAACTTAAAGGGTTGTTCCGAGCGCGGCGAGGCGGTTCGTCGCGGTCGGGACCCGATTTGCAGGTGACCGTCCCGCCGCACGGTGCAAGATTCCTTCTGGGGGGAGGACGGTCCAAGAAGTGGTCCGTATGTGAGAGGAGGCAGAAGTTGCACGGGAACATGCGCAAGTTCATGGCTCTAATGCTCGCTTTCGGCCTCTTCGCTTCGATCGGCCTCACGGGGTGCGCCCCGAGTGAGCCGGCGAGCGAGGAGCCCGCAGCGAACGAGCCCAAGCCGGGTGGAACGATGTCGTTCTACATCGGCGAGCCGGCCTACATCGATCCTTACAACGCTCAGGAGACTGAGGGTATTCAGGTCGAGCAGACGCTCTTCGATTCACTCACCAACTTCGACGACACCGATCCGACCAAGGTCGTACCGGCTGCCGCTGAGAGCTGGGAGCCCAACGAGGACGGCTCCGTCTGGACCTTCAAGCTCAACCCGAACGGCAAGTTCTCGGACGGCACGCCCGTCACCGCTGGTGACTTCGTGTACGCCTGGAACCGCATCGTCAACCCGAAGACGGTTAACACCGCCACCGGTAAGCCGGATCCTTCGATCATCGGTTACCACCTTGGCTTCGTTAAGGGCTACGACGCTGTCGCCGCCGGCGAGGCCACCGAGATGGAGGGCCTGAAGGCCGTCGACGACCTGACCTTCGAGGTCACGCTGTCGCAGCCGTTCGCCGACTTTGAGTACGTTGCCGCCCACCCGTCTCTCGCACCGGTGCCCAAGGCCCTGGTCGAGGGTGGCGTCGACGTCAACGGCGAGAAGGTCGCCTACGGCGATATGCCCGTCGGCAACGGCCCCTTCAAGATGGCCGAGCCGTGGAAGCACAACCAGTACATCAAGGTTGTGAAGAACGAGAACTACCAGGGCGAGGCTGCGTATCTCGACGGCGTCGAGTTCCGCATCTTCAAGGACCCGGAGACCGCCTACACCGAGTTTGAAGCCGGCAACCTCGACTTCACGCAGATCGGTGAGGGCAAGATCGCTGACGCGGTCGCCAAGTACGGCGAGTCCGAGAACGGCTACACCGTCGATCCTGCCAAGCAGGTCCTCCTCGGCGCCGAGACCTCGACGTACTACATGATCTTCAACAACAACGATGAGTCCCTGAAGAACCCGGGTGTCCGCAAGGCGATCTCCCTGGCCATCAACCGCCAGGCGATCTGCGACACCATCTTCGAGGGCACTCGCGACCCTGCTGACAACATCCTGCCGCCGGCGATCGCTGGCTACCAGGCTGGCGCATGGGCCGATTCCAAGTACGACATGGAAGGCGCCAAGGCGGCGCTGGCTGAGGCTGGCTACCCCAACGGCGAGGGCCTGCCGACCCTGAAGCTGTCCTTCAACAGCGGTGGCGGTCACGAGAAGATCATGGAGCTCGTGAAGGCTGACCTCGACGCCATCGGCGTCAAGACCGAGTTCGAGTCCGCCGACTTCCCCGTCTATCTGAAGCAGCTCGACGAGGGCAAGCATCAGATCGCCCGCCTCGGCTGGGTGGCTGACTACCCGATCGCGTACAACTTCCTGTACGCCCTGTTCGATTCGAACTCGGGTGACAACAAGGCGTTCTACAAGAACCCGACCGTTGTCGACGCAGGCATCAAGGAGGCTGAGACCCTTACGGACTCCGCCGCCCGTATCGCGAAGTACGAGGAGATCAACGCCGCGATCGGCGCCGACAACCCCGTTGCTCCGCTCATGTTCTACAAGCACCACCATGTGGGCTCCGAGCGCCTGAACAGCTTCACGTTCAACCCGCTCTATCTCGGCAACTTCGAGAAGGTCTGGCTTAGCGACGCAGCCGGTACCGAGGGCTAGGCGACTTGCTCACGTAGTCTCTCTAGGGGGTGGCGAGGCATCGAAAGGTGTCTCGCCACCTCTCGTGAGAGGACAGCATAGAAAGCGCAACACATGCTTCAATACATCACCAAACGAATCTTCCAGTTCATTCCGGTCTTCTTCGGGGTGACTCTGGCGCTCTTCCTGATCTCGACGTACATGCCGGGTGCGGATCCGATCCAGATGAGGTTCGGCGAGCGCACCCCGCCGCCCGAGATCGAGAAGCAGCTCATAGAGCAGTACGGCCTCGATCAGCCCTGGTACGTCCAGTACGTGAAGTACCTGCAAGCGCTGATCCCGGTGGAGAACACTGAAGCGGATGGCTGGGTGTGGACCGGTCCCGACCTGGGGACGTCCATCTATACCGGCCGAGAGGTCACCGACATCCTTGCCGAGACCTACCCCTACACCATCAAGCTCGCGTTCGCGGCGATCATCATCGAGATATTCTTCGGGATCGGGGCCGGTATCATCTCGGCCACTCGTCGACAATCGTTCGCCGATGTGTTTGTCACCCTCACTACGTCCATCCTCGTCTCGCTGCCGGTCTTCTGGCTCGGCCTCATGCTGCAGTACATCTTCGGCATCTGGCTCAAAGACCTCACCAACGGGGCGTTCTACTTGCCCATTTCCGGCGCTTCGGGCGTGTTCCCGGAATCGGCCTACCTGATCCTGCCCGCTATCACGCTGGCGTCGGTTTCGACCGCGTATGCGGCGCGCATCATGCGCAGCCAGCTGCTGGAAGTCGGCGGTCAGGACTACGTGCGTACCGCGTACGCGAAGGGACTGACCGAGCGCAGGGTCCTGTGGGGCCACACGATGAAGAACGCGCTCATCCCGGTCGTGACGTTCATCGGACTCGACCTCGGAGCGATGCTTGCGGGTGCGGTCCTCACCGAGACCGTTTTCAACTGGCCGGGCGTCGGCTTCACCATCGCCCGTGCCATCTTCCAGCGCGACTTCCCGGTCGTGTTTGGTGGCGTGACGATCATGCTGTTCGCGGTCATGATCATCAACTTGATCGTCGACGTGTCGTACGCGTTCCTCGACCCGAGGATCCGTTACGGCGGAACGGGTGAGTAGGCAAGAATGACGGAAAACAAGACTCAACAGGATCGAATCAGGAACGAAGGCGTCCACGGCGTCGGCTCCGGCCCTGTCGGCGGTCCGCCCCTCATCGAAGAGGGGCCGATGCTTCGGAACGAGGCTTCCGGCCGAAGCCGCACCCTCTGGGGCGACGCCTGGTACCGCCTGCGTAAGAACAAGCTCGCCCTCATAGGGCTCATCTGGATCGTCATCGTCATCACCGCGGCTATCACCGCCGATCTGTGGGTTCCGCCGCTCTTCGGCGACCCTCGCATCATCAACACTCAGACCGCGGCCGCCGAGAGGCTGCAGCCGCCGTCGCTCGAGCACCCCATGGGCACCGACGATCTCGGCCGTGACATCTTCGGGCGCGTGGTCTACGGCGCACGTGTGTCGCTGACGGTCGGTGTTCTGGCGGTTGCGATATCGGTCTTCGTGGGCGTGCTTTTCGGTGCGTTCTCGGGCTACTACGGCAAGTGGGTCGATACGGGCATCATGCGGCTCACCGACATCTTCCTCGCGTTTCCCTACATTCTGTTCGCGATCCTGATCCTCGCGGTCATGCCGCAGGAGATGCGCGGAGTCGTCCCGGTCGTATTCGCGATCGGATTGCTCGGCTGGCCGACGTTCGCACGCCTTTTCCGCAGCTCGATCCTGTCGGTCAAGGAGAACGACTACGTCGACGCCGGCCGCGCGCTGGGCGGCAGCGACATGCGGCTCATGTTTCGCCACATCGCCCCCAACGCGATCGCGCCGATCATCGTCTACGCGACGATGTCGATTGGTGGCGCGATCCTGACCGAGGCGGCACTGTCATTCCTCGGCCTTGGGGTGCAGTCGCCGCTCATCTCGTGGGGCCTGATGGTTGAGGACGGTCGCGGGTACCTCGTGACCCATCCGGGACTGGTTCTGTGGCCTGGTCTGGCGATCGTCACGACCGTACTCGCATTCACCCTGCTGGGAGACGGCGTTCGCGACGCTCTCGACGTGAAACTGAAGGATTAGCGAATGAGCGAGAGACTCCTCGAGGTCGATGACCTCAAGATGTGGTTCCACACCCGCGACGGCATCGTGAAGGCCGTCGACGGTGTGACGTACAACCTCGACCGCGGCGAGACGCTCGGCGTGGTCGGCGAGTCCGGCTCGGGCAAGTCGGTTCACGCGCTGACGATGATGCGCCTGATCCCAATGCCTCCGGGCAAGATCGAGGGAGGCGACGTCCGCTTCAAGGGACAGTCGCTCATCAACATGAAAGAGGACGAGATCCGCAAGATCCGCGGTAACGACATCGCGATGATCTTCCAGGATCCGATGACCTCGCTCAACCCGGTCTACCGCATCGGCAGGCAGCTCGCCGAGCCGCTGATGACCCACAAGGGCATGGGAAAGAAGGATGCCTGGGCACGTGCGGTCGAGCTGCTCCGTCTTGTCGGCATCCCGCATCCCGAGACCCGCGTGAAGGACTACCCGCATCAGTTCTCGGGCGGCATGCGCCAGCGCGTCATGATTGCGATGGCACTCGCGTGCGATCCCGACATCCTCATCGCCGACGAGCCCACCACGGCGCTTGACGTGACCATCCAGGCTCAAATCATCGAGCTGATGCAGGCGATTCAGGATCGGACGGGTTCCGCGATCATCATGATCACGCACGACCTTGGCGTCGTTGCCGATATCGCCGACAAGATCCTCGTGATGTACGCCGGCCGCGCGGTCGAGTTCGGCACCTGCGGCCAGGTGTTCTACGAGCCCAAGCATCCCTACACCTGGGGCCTCATGGACTCTCTGCCGCGCCACGACATCACAGAGAAGAGCGAGCTCTGTCCCATCAAGGGCCAGCCGCCTTCCCTTATCGACATTCCGATCGGCTGCTCGTTCAACCCTCGGTGCCCGTATGCCCAGGACATCTGCCGACAGGTGGATCCGCCGAACATCGAAGTGGGCCCTGGGCACTTCTCGGCGTGTCACTTTGCTGGGGATGCAGAGTTCACCAAAGAGCAGATGGCGTGCGCGGGGGTGAGCGCCTGATGTCCGAGCCCCTGCTGAAGGTCACAGACCTTACCAAGTACTTCACGGTGCGGACCGGCGCGTTTGCGAAGGCATCCGGTGCCGTCAAGGCTGTTGACGGCGTCTCGTTCGAGGTTCGTCAGGGCGAGACCCTGGGCCTCGTCGGTGAGTCGGGATGCGGCAAGTCGACCACCGGCCGCGTCATCATGCGACTCATCGAGGCGACGAGCGGTCAGGTCGAGTTCGAGGGCAAGGATGTCCTCAAACTCACCGGCAAGGACCTCAAGGCCTTCCGCCGAGACGTGCAGATCATATTCCAGGATCCGTACGCGAGCCTGAACCCGCGATTCACGGTGGGCGAGATCATCATGGAGCCGCTCACGATCCACGGTATCGGCACACCCGCCGAGCGCCAGGCCAAGGCTCGTGACCTGCTCAAGGTCGTCGGCCTGAACCCGGAGCACATCAACCGCTACCCGCACGAGTTCTCGGGCGGCCAGCGCCAGCGCATCGGCATCGCGCGTGCCCTCGCGCTCGATCCGAAGTTGATTGTGTGCGACGAACCGGTGTCGGCGCTCGACGTGTCGATCCAGGCACAGGTCCTGAACCTGCTCGACAAGCTGCAGAGAGAGTTCGGGATCGCGTACCTCTTCATCGCCCACGACCTGTCGGTGGTCCAGCACATCTCGAACAACGTCGCGGTCATGTACCTCGGTGCGATCGTCGAGCTGACCAACTGGCGCGAGCTCTACGCCGAGCCGCACCATCCGTACACACAGTCACTGCTTTCAGCGGTACCGGTTCCGGACCCGGAGGTGCAGCACACGCGCAAGCGCATCCTGCTCGCCGGAGACCCGCCGTCGCCGATCGACCCGCCGTCGGGCTGCCGCTTTCACACGCGCTGCCCGATCGCTCAGCCGATCTGCCACAATGACCGCCCCGAACTGCGTGAGGTCCACCCGGGCCACTCGGTGGCGTGCCACTTCGCCAAGCCGTTCCCGATCGACATCGAGAAGCTCGATAACAGCCCGATCCTTGCCGAGAATGTGGAGTTGTAGGGCTAGCGCAGGTGATTTGGGGTTGATATACTTTCGCTCGCTGTCCCACGGGGCGGCGTGAACGTCGGAGTGGCGGAACGGCAGACGCGCTAGGTTGAGGGCCTAGTGTCCGCAAGGACGTGAGGGTTCAAATCCCTCCTCCGACACCATGAGTGAACAGCGGCTCTCTCCTGAGAAGGGGAGGGCCGCTTTGCTTGTCGGAGGTACGCTACAATCGGCAGGGGATTCTTGTTCGAGCCGTCGCATTTCAAGAGGGGCTTGCCCGTGGTCAACCTCGCGCCTGACGCCGACGATCTCTCGCTTTTCGCCGACCAATGTCGTGCGATCATCGAGGGCGCGCGCGACATCGTATTGTTCATGGACGTCGATGGCCGACTGACTTACGTCAACGACGCTGCTGTCCAAGCCTATGGCTGGACTCTCGATGAGCTTCTCACCATGAACGTCCGAGATCTCCGGTCCACGCGCACCAAGAGCGATGTTCATGGACAGATGCAGCGAGCCGGCGAAGACGGGGTGCTCTTCGAGACGGTTCACGTGCGTAAGGACGGCACCGAGTTCCCCGTTGAGGTCAGCTCCCGCGGCATCACGGTCGCCGGCAGATCCGCGCTTGTAAGTATCGTGCGCGACGTGAGTCTTCGTCGCACACGCGAGGCCGAGCGCGATCGGCTCGTCCGCGAACTCGAGCAGGCTAACGCCCGGCTCGACGCGCTCTTCCGAGTGGTCGGCGGCACCGTCGGCGCCCTCGAAATCGACGAGCTTCTCAACAACGTCGTGCGCGCGCTTGCCGACGTCACCGCTGCCGACACGACGATGGTGCTGCTCCGCGACGGAGACCGCCTGGTGGTGCGAGCCGAGGAGGGATCGGACGCGCGCATCGGCGTCGGCTTCTCTGTTGGTCCGGGTGAGGGCTTCGCCGGCCGGGTCGCGCTGACGAAGCGCCCGCTGTACGTCCGCGACGTGCTGGAGACCGACGTCGTCATCGACGCGCATCGCGAGGCCGGCCTGCGCACGATGTTCGGCGTGCCGATGCTTCTGGGCAACGATCTCATCGGCGTCGTCGAGTGCGGATGGGTTACCACCGTTCCGGTCTCCGATGCCGAGCAGGTCATGCTCCAGATCGCCGCTGACCGCGTCTCGGTGGCCGTAGCCGGGGCGCAGCGCTACGAACTCACGCGGCGAGCCGAGCGTCTCAACGCGTCCCTTCATGAGGTCACAGGCCTCCTGAACTCCTCGTTCGACCTCGATCAGACGATGCCGATGGCCCTGGGCATCTCGGCCCACATGATCGGGTGTGAGGCTGCGGCGTTCGGTGAGTTCACCGGCGGTCGCTGGGACGTTCGCTACGCGCATCGGGTCGAGATGGGCAGCCTCGATGAGGTGCCGTTCCACAAGCGCGCGCTGGGTCGGCCCACCGAGATCGGGACGCCTGTCGTCGAGATCCTCCCTGATTCCGTCCCGGGCCGCTGGCTCGAGGAGAACTACGGTTTCAAAGAGGGGATTGTAGTTCCCGTCGCGGTCCGCAGGGAGTGGTTCGGCGCGTTGCTGTTTGGGCGCGACGTCCCCCGCGGAGGCTTCAATGACGCCGAGAAGGACTTCGTCAGGCGGCTCGCCAGTTCCGTGCAGCTGGCCTACACCAACTACACCGAGCGCGAGGCCGAGCACCACATCGCCGAGACGCTTCAGGAGGCGCTGCTGCAGGTACCTGACCGCGTGGACGGCGTCCGCTACGGACGTCTGTACCGCTCGGCCTCGGTGGCTGCGCGCGTGGGCGGTGACTTCTTCGACGTCTTCGAGCTGCCCGCCGGGAAGGTCGGGGTCGTCATCGGCGACGTTTCGGGCAAAGGGCTCGACGCCGCGGTCCTGACCTCGGTCATCAAGGACACTGTGCGGGCGTACGCCCAGGAGATGTCCTCGCCGGCGCAGACCATCGCGAAGGCGAATGAGGTACTCCGTCGCGCCGCCCGACTCCCGGACTTCGCCAGCCTGGTGTTTGTCGTGGTCGACCCGTTCACCGGTCGGTCCGACTACTGTTGCGCCGGGCATCCTCCCGGAATCGTCGTGCGTGCGGACAGCACGGTCGAGATGCTCGAGTGCCGCTCGCCGGTCATCGGCGCCTTCTCGGGCCTCGACTACTTCGACTCCACTTTCGAGCTCGGAATCGGCGATCGTCTCGTGCTCTACACCGACGGGCTCACAGAGGCCCGCACGCGCGAGGGCGAGTTCTTTGGTGACGACCGTCTGCTGGAGGCCGTCGCACAGGTCGCTCACCTCGACGTCAACGAACTGCCCGCGGCGCTCGTCGAGCTCGTCGAACGGTTCGCCGGCGGGCGTCTCACAGACGATAGCGCCGTGTTCGCGATCCGCCGGGACGTCGCTGTCAGCGCTGGCGACGAATCGTGATCTCTTTCGGCGAGGTCAGGCTGGGCGTGGGCGGAGACCTGGCGTGCGGACGCTGCGTATCCGCCGCGGAAGAGACCCCGTTCGCAGCCGAGCAGATCGAGCCGCTCCTGCGCGGACTCGCCGCTGAGTGGGGCGCCGATCCCGGCCCGAACGTGATCTTCACCGGCTACGAGCCGTTCTCGCACCCGGATCTTCCCCGGCTTGTCGCGGATGCTCGCGCCGCCGGCTTCAGGCGCGTCTGCCTGCGCACCGACGCGGGCGCTCTCGCGATCGGCGGCAACGCGCGCGGCGTGGTCGGCGCGGGTGTCACCCAGCTCGAAGTGGTCGTCCTCGGCGGCTCGGACGAGTCGCACGACTCGTTGGCGCGTCGCCAGGGCCTCCTGCAGGCCGCAGGAGCCGGCATCGCGGCGTTCCTGGCCGAAGGGGCATCCCACGCCCAGCCGCTCCGGGTGGGAGCTCTCATCCCGCTGTGCCGTCACACGATCGGTGAGGCCCCGGCGGCGGTCGCGTGGGCGGCGCGGGCCGGCGCCGACTCTGTCAGGTTTGACGCAGCAGGCTTGAGGCTCTCGGCGCGCGAGTTGCCGCTCCTTCGCGCCGCTCTCGACACGGCGACCATCAATGGCGTTGCCGCATGGGTGACCGGCGCTGTCGATGCGCCGCTATCGCCCGCATACCTCCGCGGCCCCTACGACGTCGCGGCGGTGAGCGCGTGAACGGGCAGCAGAACGTCGCACTCATCGGCGTCAGTACTGCGGGTTACCGCTCGCTCGCCCTGCAGTACCTTCGCGCTACCGCCCTCGCCGATCCGCGGCTCGCGGCCACCCGCTTTGCCGGTTTTGGGGTCGACGTCACCGTCGACCCGTGGTGGATCGCCTACCGGATCCTCGAGCTCGACCCCGCACCAGACGTCGTCGCGCTCCCAGTGATGTGCTGGACCGCCCGCACAGTCTACGAGGTGGCCCGCATCATCAAGGCGGCCCGTCCCACGACCTACGTCGTCGTCGGCGGGCCGGAGGTCGGCCCGCAGGCGGAAGCCGTGCTCGCCGAGCAGCCCGCGATTGACGCGGTCGTTCGCACTGAGGGAGAGTTCGCGTTCGCTGACCTGCTGCACTCGCTCGGCCGCGACGGCGATCCCGGATCGACGCCGGGCGTCACCGCACGCGTCGGCGACACCGTCTGCTCGGGACCGGATCGCGAGCCGATCGCGGACCTCGACAGCATTCCGTCCCCCTACCTCGACGCGCCTATCCCCACGGATGGGTCGGCCTACATCGAGACCTACCGCGGCTGTCCGCACGCGTGCGCGTACTGCTTCGAAGGCAAGGGCTCCACGCGCATCCGGTCGTTCTCCTGGGATCGCATCGCATCCGACATCGAGGCGGTCGCCTCGGTAGAAGGCATGCGCTCCTTCACCTTCATCGACCCGGTGTTCAACCTGACGCCCGACCGTCTCAAGCGCCTCTCCGACCTCATGGCGCCCTGGGTCGCACGCGGCGTCCGCCTGCACACCATCGAGGTCGACATCGAGCGCGTAGATGCCGAGCAGGCCGCGTTGCTGGCCCGTGCAGGCGTCGTGAGCGTCGAGACCGGCCCGCAGTCGGTAGGCACCGCCGCCCTGACTGCGTGCCGCCGCAGCTTCGATCGCGACCGGTTCGCCGCCGGCGTGCGTGCGTGCCGCGCCGCGGGCATCTCGGTGGAGTGCGACCTCATCGTCGGGCTGCCGGGCGACACCATCGACGACGTGCTCGAAGGCATCGACTTCGCGATCTCTCTGGACCCAGGCAAGGTTCAGCTCTCCACGCTCCACGTACTGCCCGGCACCGACCTGTGGGAGCGCGCGTCCGAGTTCGGCCTCGTCTTCGACCGGCAGCCGCCGCACGAGCTCATCTCGACGGCCGACATCGGCTACGCTGACCTGCGCCGCTTGGAAGTCCTGGGCAACGCCGCGGCCTCCGCCTACCGCGCCCGAATCCGCACCGCACCGAGGAGTCTCACGTGACCGTTTCCCGCCGAGCCGAAGCCATCCGACCGTTCGTGGTGATGGACGTGGTCGCCCGCGCCAAGGAGCTCGAGTCCCAGGGCCGAGACATCGTCCACCTCGAGATCGGCGACCCGGACTTTCCCACGCCGGACGTCATCACTCAGGCCGCCAATCAGGCGATGGCCGACGGCTCGACCCATTACACGCAGTCCCTCGGCCTGCCTGATCTGCGTGACGCGATCACCGCGCACTATCGCGCCACCTACGACGTCGCCGTCAGTCCCGACGACATCGTGGTAACGCAGGGCACCTCGCCGGCGATGCTGCTGCTCTTCGGCGCGCTGCTCGACCCCGGTGACGAGGTCGTCATGCCCGACCCGTGCTACCCGGCATACCCCAACTACGTCGCGTTCCTCGGCGGCGTGCCCAAGACGGTCACCGTGCATGCCGAGGACGGCTTCCGGTACCGCATGGACGAGCTCAGGGCCGCTATCGGTCCGCGAACCAAAGCCATCATGATCACCTCGCCGAGCAACCCGACCGGTCACGTGCTCTCGCCCCAAGACCTCCAGGACCTCGCGGACCTCGCCGAGGAGACCGGCGTCCACATCGCGAGCGACGAGATCTACCACGGGCTCAACTTCTGCGGGCCCGACCACTCGATCCTGCAGTACACGGACCGCGCGTTCGTGCTGAACGGCTTCTCGAAGGCCTACGCGATGACCGGATGGCGTCTCGGCTACCTCATCGCCCCACGAGAGTTCGTCCGCCCCGCCGAGAAGATCCAGCAGAACTTCTTCCTGGCCGCCAACGCATTCGTCCAGCAGGCCGGAGTCGTGGCGCTCACCCAGGCGGGGCCGGACATCGCGCGAATGCGCGAGCTGTACGACGAGCGTCGGCGGTTCCTCGTGCCGGCGCTGCGCGAGGCAGGTCTGCGGATCGACTGCGAGCCGTGCGGCGCGTTCTACGTGTTCGCGGACGCGCGGGCGTGGGGCTCGGATTCACTCGAGCTGAGTTCGCGGCTTCTGGAAGAGGCCGGAGTGGCCTGCGCGCCCGGGGTCGACTTCGGGCAGGGGGGCGAGGGCTTCCTGCGCTTCAGCTACGCGACCTCGATGGAGCGACTTGAGGAGGGCGTGCGGCGTCTTCGTGAGTGGGGAGCGGCCAACTCGATCGAGTAAGCGGTCGCCTCGCCCGCTCCTCGGATAGTTGCGCCGTTCGTCGGCTCGGCCTCACCAACTGCACCGTTCATCCCGATGTAGTCAATGCGAGGTGCACGACGTACGGGTTGGTTCGCGCTTTGCTTTATCCACGCCGTGCGGTATGACTCGAGGGCCCTACGGGCCGAGAGGGGATAGACACCGGGTGACTATGACAGATGTGTGGAGCAAGGCCGACGTCCATATCCATTCCGACCACAGCGATGGACTCGCAACGATCCCCGACATCATGGAGTACGTGCAGAACAGCACGGATCTCAAGGTCATCGCGATCACCGATCACAACACCATCGAGGGTGCGCTCTTCGCGCAGTCGCTCTCTGAGCTCTACGATTTTGAAGTCGTCATCGGCGAGGAGATCTCGTCGAAGCAGGGTCACATCCTGGGCCTGTTCCTGAATGAGGCCGTCCCGGCCGGCATGAGCGCGGCGGACACCATCCGCGCGATCGACGAGCAGGACGGGATCGCGATCATCGCCCACCCGTTCGCCAACCGCGCCTTCGGCCCATTTGGTCTCAATAGCGTTGGTCAGGCACTCGAAGAGCTCGCGTTCAAGGGCCTCGAGGTCTACAACTCCTCGCCGTATCTCATCTACGCCAACAGGCTCGCCGCCAAGACGTTCGCAGGCGGCCAGGGCGTTGCCGCCACGGGTGGCAGCGACGCGCACGTCCTCAAGGCGGTCGGTAAGGGCTACACCGTCTTCAGGGGCACCTCCGCCGAGGACCTCAAGCTCTCCATCGAGAACCTCGAGACGCGTGCCGAGGCCGGACCTCAGGGCTTGTCAGTGGCGTGGCGCTACTGCCTGCAGTATCCGCAGATCCGTCGCATGCAGTCGTGGAACTGGGAGCGCTGCAAGGCCAAGTAGGCTATTCCGACGGTTCACGCATCGCTTCGTCGATGCGTGCCTTCAGCTCCGCAATCACCGCGTCGTCGCCGGTCCACGCCGGTAGACTCACGACGCTCACGTCCGCGTCCACCCGCGCCTGTCTCACGCCGAGTTCCAGCTCGAGCCGCGTTGCGATGGTGTCGAGCGGGAAGCACGCCGGCGAGATCACGATGCGACGGCATCCGAGCGCGGCAAGGTGACGGACGGCCGAGGTGACGTCAGGATCGCGCCACTCCGACCAGGCGAGCCGTACGTGCTGCTCATCGACGCCGCTCTCGGTCAGGTTCTGACGGACCCGATTCAGCAGTGCCGCCTCCTGCTCGTCCATCACCGGGTTGCGGTGCGCACGCTCCTCGGGCTGGCCGTGACCGACGAGTACGACTCCTGCCGCGTCGAGCGGCCCCGCGACTCCCAAGATCCGCTCGGTGAGCATCGACGAGAGGTTCGGCGAATCCCACAGCGGGAGGGTGTAGCGCACCGTCACGCCCAGATCGGTGATGCGCGAGGCGTCGACCGCGCGCTTGGCGGCCGAGAGGTGCAAGGACTCGGCGACGGTGAGTTCTGCGACCACGATCATGCGGTGGCCCCTGCCGACGGCGCGCGTGACGATTTCGTCGAGCGCGTGCGTACCAGAGCAGGTGGCGACCTCGACCACGGAACCCGTCAGCGCTTCCTGCAACCCGTCCGAAACGGCTCGCAGCTCCTCGAAGGACGGACTCTTGCCGCCGACCGCCCGGTAGCGCGCCTTCTGCGCGAGGAACAGGAACGGCATGCTGCCGAGGGACGGTTCGAGAAGGTCCTCGGCGGCGAGTGACTCGAACACCTCGGCGGTGACGGTAGGTTCGTAGCGTTCGGGTTCGATGCAGGCCACTAAGATGACGGCCGGCCTGTCGATCGCCGGCGGCAGGAAGTCGGGGAGCGTGGTCGGCTTGCGGTCCCGCACCAGCTGGTCCAGCAGGCTGGAGGCGAGTGAGTAGCCGCCTCCGAATGCCGCGAGAACGAACGCGCTCGCGTAGAGCAGGATGTCGATCCGCTCGCCGTATGCCTCAGGCAGTCGCACGAACCCGTAGATGGCGCTGAGGGTGCCGATCGCGCCCGCGACGCCGGCGACCGGCTCCATCGAGCGCGGGGCGACAAGAATGCCGACAACCGCGATGCCCGCAACCAGGGCTCCCGCGCTCAGCAGTATCCATAGAACCGCAGCTTGGTCCACATCTCCTCCCAGAGGGGATGATAACCGACATGGACGGTCCTCGTAGGTTGACTATGGATACCCCATAGGGTATAAATTGAGGGCCACTGAGTCACGCAGGATAAGGAGAAGCCGATATGAGTGCTGCTACCGATGTCACCACTGCCACCTGGCAGTCCGAGGTACTTGGCGCTACCGGTCCGGTCGTCGTGGACTTCTGGGCGCCGTGGTGTGGCCCATGCCGCGTCGTCGGCCCCGAGATCGACAAGATGGCCGCGAAGATGGGCGATGCGGTCAAGTTCGTGAAGCTCAACATCGACGACAATCGCGAGATCGCCATGCAGTACGGAGTGATGAGCATCCCCACGATCGCCAAGTTCGAGAGTGGCGAGCTTGTCACTACGGTCGTCGGGGCGCGCGGCGCCGACGCACTTACCCGAGAGCTCGGGCTCGGAGCCTAGCGTGCCGACCTACGATCTCACCTGCCGCGAGTGCGGCCACAGGTTCGAGCGCTTCCTCACGCGTCTGCTGCGAGACGAGGACCGGACGTGTCCCGAGTGTGGCGCACCCGATGCCAAGAAGGGTATTGGGGGAGGGTTTCTCGGCGCTGGTACTCGCGCGTCCTCATCGCCGCCGGCTTCGTCGTGCGGCCCTGGCCGCTTCAGTTGAGGCTGAGCGACCGTCGCCCGTGTGGCGATTGATGATGGCAATGAGCGAGGCCCCCGGAATCAACCCGGGGGCCTCGCTGTTGTTGCGGTGTGCTGTGCGGCGCTATTTGACGCAGGATGAGTACTTGAGGAAGACCCGGATCGCTTCGTCGATGACCTCGTCGCGGGACTTGAGCTCCTCGTCGATGAGGCAGCGCTTCATCGCGTGACCGACGATATGCAGCCCGACCTGGTTCAGAGCGCTCTTGGCGGCCATCACCTGGGTGAGGACGGCGTCGCATTCCTGGCCGTTCTCGATCATGGACTGGAGACCGCGGACCTGTCCCTCGAGCCTGCGTAGGCGGTTGAGGATTCGCTTGCGCTCCTCGTCATCTTCGATTGCGGCGGCGGGTACGATGCTCTCGGACATTGGGCTCACCTGAATCTGATACCGTGGGATGGTCGATGCAGGGAGTATACCCCCTAGGGGTATACCTCGCAAGAACTTGGAGGGGTGGATGGGCTACACGCGTCCTCGGGATGGAGAGTTGGGCGCCTCCCGGGCAACGAACATCAAGCGCGTGCTGTGGATCGTGCTGTTCCTGAACGTGGCCGTCGCGCTCGCGAAGCTCACCTGGGGCACGATCTCGAACTCCGCCGCCATGCAGGCCGACGGCTTTCACTCACTGTTCGACGGAACGAGCAACATCGTCGGGCTCGTGGGCATGGGCTTCGCGGGCCGTCCCGCCGACCGCGACCACCCTTACGGCCACTACAAGTACGAGACGTACGCCTCTGCGGTCATCGGCGCGATGCTGCTCTTCGCCGCATATCGCATCGGTGGTACAGCAATCGCCAACCTCAGAACCGGTGGAGCCGAGACGGTCGTCGATGCGACGTCGTTCGTCGTCATGATCGGCACTCTGTGCGTGAACATCTTCGTCACACTGTGGGAGCGCCGCGCCGGCGAGAAGTACGGCAGCGAGATCCTCGTGGCCGATGCAAGCCATACCGCGTCTGACGCGCTGGTGAGCATCGGTGTCATCATCGGACTCATCTTCGTGAAGCTGGGCTACCCGATGGCTGACGGTATCACCGCGCTGCTGGTCGCCGGGGCGATCGTCTACACCGCCGCCGGCGTGTTCAAACAGGCGAGCGCCACGCTCTCTGACTCCGCTCGGATCGACGTCGACGAGATCTGCACCGTGGTGCTCGCATGCCCCGGTGTGCTCGGCTGCCACCACATCCGCACTCGTGGTTCGGAGGCCGAGGTCTACGTCGACCTGCACGTTCAAGTCGACGAGACGCGCACGGTCGCGGACGGCCATCGGATCGCCGAGGAGGTCGAACAGGCCATCGCTGCGAACTTCCCCCAGGTCGTCGACGTCATCGCTCACCTCGAACCCTTCGACGAGTACCAGGCAGGAAAGACCGCCGAGGAGCGCGATGCCGGTCTCGGCTAGCGAAGCGGCACGTCCGCTCAAGGGATACTTGCTGACGCTGCTGGCTGCGGTGTGCTGGGCGAGTGGTGGTCTGACGGCGAAGTGGCTGTTCACGCAGCCCTCGGCGGCGACCGCCGACTGGCCGATACCGCCTCTCGGGATCACGATCGAGCCCACGGTTCTCTCCGGCGGGCGCGCGTTGGCGGCGTTCGTCGTGCTGCTGGTGTTCCTGCTGCTCAGGGAGCGCGGGGCACTCGCGTGCAAGGCCAAAGACCTCCCATTCTTCGCCGCCTTCGGCGTGGCGGGTCTGGCGATGGTCCACTACACCTACTTCAAGACGATTTCGCTCACCGACGTCGCGACCGCCATCCTTCTCGAGTACCTGGCTCCGATCATCGTGCTCGTCGTCGGCGTGCTGTTCCTTCGCCACAAGTTCTCGTGGGCGCTACCGGCCGGAGTCGCGTTGTCCGTCACCGGGTGCGCGCTGGTGGTGGGTGCCATCGGAGGGGACGGGCTCTCGGTCTCACCCGAAGGCATCGCGTGGGGTCTCGCCTCGGCGGTGTTCTTCGCGGGCTACTCGCTCATGGGCAGCTGGGCGAGCGGGCGGTACCGGCCCTACACCCTGCTCGTGTACGGGCTGGGTTTCGCCTCCGTTTTCTGGCTTGTCGTCGTGGGGCCGGCGCGCGTGATCGCACTGTTCACGTCTCCGCAGAGCGCCGCTGCGGTGTTGTTCGTTGCGGTCGTGAGCACGGTAATCCCGTTCACGGCGTTTCTTGCGGCGCTGCATCACATCGCGCCCACCAACGCGACGGTGACCTCGACCATCGAGCCGTTCATCGCGGGACTCGGAGCGTTCCTGTTGTTTGGCGAGGCGCTCACGGTCACCCAGATTCTCGGCGGTCTGCTTGTTGTCGCGGCCATAATCGTGGTTCAGTTGCCTGAACGCGGGCGAGCGACCCCGGGGCTGCCGCCGCCCGACTAAGCGGGAGGAACTCCCCGCTGGGTGGTATATTTTTTGCAGTGGGGCCGCACTTTTGGTCGGTCCCTGCCGCGGAGCGGGGAGGCACCGTGGATCTGTCGCAAAGGCCGGAATTACGGCAGAAGGTGACTCTGTCGCCCCAGGTCTACCAGGGGCTGAACATCCTTGCCATGCCCATCATCGACCTCCAGCAGATGATCGAGGTCGAGATGTTGGAGAACCCTGTCCTGGAAGTCGACGAGACGGACAATGAGCCCCTCGATACCGATGAGGGCTCCGAACCGCCGGAGGACGAGCGGTCGTGGGACGAGTGGGTCGAGATGTACAACGACCTCGACTCGATGGAGCAGACCTCGCCCCGGGACCCGAACGCCGAGCAGACCAACACCGAGGAGTTCGTCGGGGGAGTCCAAAGCTTCGACGACTACCTGATCGAGCAGCTGGCGATGCTGGACCTGACCGACGAGGTGGACCACGCGGCGCAGGCGGTCATCGGTTCGCTCGACCACGACGGCTTCTTCGTCGGTGAGCTCTCCGAGGTCGCGGCACTAGCAGGCGTCTCGCACGAGGCCGCCGAAGCGGGGCTGCGTGCGGTACAGCAGCTCGACCCTCCCGGTGTCGGCGCACGCGACCTGCCTGAGGCGCTGTGCATCCAGCTGGAGTACCTCGGCCTGGTCGAGCCCCTGCTCATGCGTATTGCGCGCGAGCATCTCGACGACGTGGCCGCGAACCACTACCGCAAGGTCGCCAAGTCCTTGGGCGTGGATGAAGCCGAGGTCCGAAGGCTCGTCGATATCCTGCGCGACCTCAACCCGAGGCCGGCGGGAGCGTTCTCGCCGGGACCCTCGCCGGGCTACATCATCCCCGACGTGACTCTCAGGCGCTTTGGGGACGAGTGGCTCATCATCCCCAACAACGAAGCGCTGCCAACGCTCAAGGTCTCGCCGAGGTATCGGGCGATGCTCAAGACGAGCTCCACGGCTGATGACGACACGCGGCGCTACCTAAAAGACAAGATTCGCTCGGCGGAGAGCTTCATCAAGAACGTCGACCGTCGCCGCGACACCGTGAGCCGCATCACCGAGATCATCCTCGACGTGCAGAAGGACTTCTTCGAGGACGGCACGGGGCCGCTGCGCCCGCTGCGCCTGGAGGACGTCGCAGTCGAGATCGGTGTGCACCTGTCCACCGTCTCGCGAGGCGTCACCGGCAAGTACATGGCCACTCCGTACGGTCTGTTTGAGCTCAAGCACTTCTTCAGCGGCGGCTACCGCACCTCGTCGGGCATGGACGTCGCGGCGACCAGCATCAAGCAGCGCCTGCGCGACATCGTCAAGGAGGAGGACATTCTCAAGCCGCTGTCGGACCAGAAACTCGCCGAGATCCTCTCGGACGAAGGGGTCAAAGTCGCGCGGCGCACTGTTGCGAAGTACCGCGAGGAACTGGGGATAGAACCGAGTTGGGCGCGGCGCCGCCGATGAGCCCGGACAGGTTCGGACTGCTGCGACCGCCAAAGGTTTCGGAGACGCCGGATGGCTCGGCGGCGCCGGAGTCTCGTGGCGGCAACGCGCGCGCTATCACGATCATCGTCGCGATGGTGCTCGTGATCACGGTCCTCCACCTGTTCACCAGCACCACGGCCGGCAGCATCCCGCTCCACCTGCTCTACAGGCGCCTGTACTTCATCCCTATCATCTACGCCGCGTTCGTCTTTGGCCGGCGCGGCGGCCTGCTCACTGCACTCGCATGCTCGCTGCCTTTCTGGATCCACGCCGAGATGTCGCTCAACGCCGCACTCGGCATGGGCGCCGACAACCTGCTGGAGATATCGTCGTACTTCGCCATCGGCTGGCTCTTCGGGTGGGTGCGCGACGTGGAAGAGGCAAAGGCGCGAGATCTCCAAGAGGTGTCGCTCCAGCTCGAAGAGGCATATAAGAAGCTCGAGGAGCGCGCGATCCAGCTCATCAACGTGCGCGACTATACCTCGTCCATTCTTCGCTCGATCACGTCGGGCGTGCTGACCGTAAGCCCGGATGCATCCGTTGCGACCGCCAATGCGGCCGCCGAGAGGATGCTCGGCATCTCAGAGTACGAGATGGTTCCCAAGCCCATCTCCTCGCTGTTCACCGAGGACGGCGGCCTCACCGGAGACGTCACGAAGGTCCTCTCGGGCAGGGCGCCCCTGCAGACGCGGGAGACGACGCTCAAAACCGTGAAGGGCACCACGATCCACGTGCAGGCGTCCACTTCCCGGATGAGGGCGGTCGGCGGCACGGTTCTCGGCGCGGTCGTCACGCTCGAAGACGTGTCCGACATCAAGGCTCTCACCGACCAGCTCATCCGGGCCGACCGGCTCGCAGCGATGGGCGAGCTCACCGCCGGAGTCGCGCACGAGGTGCGCAACCCGCTGGGAGTCATCCGGGCGAGCGTGCAACTGCTCGAGGATGCGCAGTGCGATCCGCAGCGCATACGGAGCGCCGCCGAGGTCATCAAGCAGGAGATCGATCGGCTGGACAAGGTCATCAAGGCCCTCCTTGACTTTGGGCGGCCGAGCAAGCCGACGCTCGTGCATATCGACGTCGCCGAGGTCCTCGAAGACGTCGTGCTGTTCACGGGGCGATTCGCAAGCCAATCCAACGTGTACATCGAGACGCACTTTGGCGAGGACGTCCCCAAGGTCGTCGGCGATCCGGATCAGCTCAAGCAGGTGTTTCTCAACCTGGTCACCAACGCCGTGCAGGCGATGGGCGAGGAGGGCGGCGTCATCGACGTCTCGACGTCCATTGACGGCGACTACGTCGAGACCGTGGTCAGCGACAATGGGCCCGGCATCGCCCCGGGGGACCTCTCAAAGGTGTTCGACCCGTTCTTCACCAAGCGAGCCGAAGGAACGGGACTCGGCCTGACCATCGTGCATCGCATCATCGATGAGCATGATGGGCATATCGAAGTGGTCAGTTCATCGCAGGGCACGACGTTTCGGGTCAAGCTTCCCGCAGCACTCGACTAGTGGAGGATTCCAACTCGATGGTTAAACGCATTCTGATCGCCGATGATGAGAAGAACATGCGCTGGGTGCTTGGTCAGGCTCTCTCCGGCGAGGGCTTCGAGGTAGTCGAAGCGGCCGACGGCAAGGAGGCGCTCGCTGCCATCGCCGAACTGGAGCCGGACGTCATGGTCCTCGACCACCGCATGCCCGAGCCTGATGGCATGGAGGTCTTGCGCCGGATTCGCTCCAAGGGCATGTCGTTCCCCGTGATCATGCTTACCGCGCATGGCAACGTCGCGCTCGCGGTCGAGGCGATGAAGGCCGGCGCGAGCGAGTACCTGACCAAGCCGTTCGACCTCGAGGAACTCAAGCTCGCGATCGCGAAGGTACTCGAGTATCACGACCTCGCAGCCGAGGTCGAGCGTCTCCGAGAGGAGCTCGATCGCGAGTACGACGTCGAAGGCATCGTGGCCTCCGAGCCAAAGATGCTCGACGTGCTCGACACGGTTCGCAAGGTGGCGCCCACCATCGCGACGGTCATGATCTACGGGGAGTCCGGCACCGGCAAGGAACTGATCGCGCGGGCCATCCACAACCTCTCCGAACGGGCGACCAAGCCGTTTGTCTCGGTAAGCGCGGGCGCACTGCCCGAGACTCTGCTGGAGAGTGAGCTGTTCGGCTACGAGAAGGGCGCGTTCACCGGTGCGATGACCGCGAAGCCCGGCCGGTTCGAGCTTGCGAACGGCGGCACGTTGTTCCTCGACGAGATAGGCGACATCTCGCCGGCAACCCAGGTGAAACTGCTTCGCGTCTTGCAGGAGCGGCGCTTCGAGCGGCTCGGCGGTACGCGGAGCATCGACATCGACGTGCGTGTGGTCGCCGCGACCAACCGGGATCTCCAGGTCCTCATCGCCGACGGTGACTTCCGAGAAGACCTGTACTACCGGCTCAACGTCGTCCCGGTGACGCTGCCACCGTTGCGTCAGCGCGCAAGCGACATACCTCTGCTGGTGGCGCACTTCCTCGACAAGTACAAGGCGGGCTCGAAACGGCTCAGCTCTGACGCGGTACAGGCCCTCGCCACGTACCAGTGGCCGGGCAACATCCGTGAACTCGAGAACACGATCGAGCGAATGGTGATCCTGTCGCATGGCGACGAATTCGGGATCGAGGACCTGCCGGCCGAGGTTCGCGCAGGATTGGCGGGAGCGACACGGGGCACGTCGTGCTACGTACTGCCGGACGACGGCGTGAACCTCGAGGAGGTCGAGCTTGACCTCGTCAGGCAGGCGCTTGACCGTACCGGCTCAAGCGTCCCCAAAGCTGCCAAGCTGCTCGGTCTGACCCCTAAGACGCTTGAGGCAAGGATGCAGCGACTCGGCTTGTAACTGTATGGCACAAGCCTTGCACTTCCCGGGGCATTCGTTGTCCGTCTTCGACAGGGTACCCGTGACGCGTAGACGCTTGTTCAAGATCCTTGTCGCCGCAATGGCTGGAGCCGTAGCCGCGCTGCTGTTCCTTGTCGTACTCAACGCGGTCACCGCAGGCCGTGGCTTCCTCGCCTCGACCGCGACCACCGGTGCGGGGTGGACTGTACCTCTGCTCACCGGTTTGATCGCTGGCGGACTGGCCTGGTCTCTTACCAGGGTTCCTCGGACTTCCGGTCGCTTGTCAGCGCGGGCTTCGCGCGCCGTGTGCCCCGAGTGTGGCGGCTCGGTGCGCGCCGACTGGCGGCTGTGTCCGCACTGCGGCAGTCGTCTCTGACGCTCCCGGCCGATTATTCGCGTTTAGGCTTCTTTGCTGGTGGGATGTTGGCATGCGAATCGCGTTTGCGTGCCCATCTGACTGCCTCTAACGAATGGAGTGCCTTATGGCCGAGACCACTGTTCGCCTCAGGACCAGCGGAATGCACTGCGGTTCGTGCGCAATGCTCATCGACATGACGCTCTCTGAGCTCGATGGCGTCACTGCCAGCAAGAGCGACGCAGCCGCAGGGGAGACGGTCGTCACGTTCGATGACGCCGCCGTCACCGCGGATGTCCTGGTCGAAGCCGTTCGCGGCGTCGGGTATGAGGCGGAGGTCTGGGCCTAGGTGGCATTCGCCCCGGACATCGCCGGACCTGAACGGGCTGAGGAGCGAGACCCCTCCGCGTTGTCTTTGGCCGCGGCCGCGATTACTGGCGCGATGATCGTCTTCGCCGCCTTCGGATACTTCGCTTCGGCGCACGCCAGTGCTTTCGAGACTCCCGCTTTTAGAACGGGGGCCGCAGCCGTAGGAGGTGCGTTCGCCGGAGACTACGCGTCGGGCGGAGGTACGCTGGTGTTGAGTTCGTCGGGCGAGGCTCGCGCCGAGGGCGATATTCAGCACATAGACGTCGAGGTCTCCGCGGGAAGGTTCGTCCCCAACTACATTCACGTGCGTTCGGGAGTCCCGCTGGTGATGCGCTTCAGTGCGGGTGCGCAGAGCGCCAAGGGCGTGCGAATCGAGAAGCTGGGAATCGCGGCCGACCTGAGCGGCGAGCGCACCGTTCGGCTTCCCGGTTTGGATCCCGGCGTCTATCCGTTCACGAGCGGCCACGGTACTGTCTCGGGGGTCATCGTCTCCGACTAAGTTGCACGTGCATACCCCATAGGGTATAGTGACTGCGGACGGTTATGCCGTCCGTTTGTCGTGTTCGGCGATGACAGGAGTGGTGACAGGGATGTTCGATCTGGTGATCGCGTTTCTCGGAGGAGTGATCTCCTTTCTCTCTCCCTGCGTGCTTCCTCTGATCCCCGGCTACCTGTCGTTCATGACCGGGCTGAGCTCGGCGGAGCTTTCCGCCAAGGGCGGCAACCCCGCAAAGATCATCGTACCGGCGTTCATGTTCGTTGCCGGGTTCTCCATCATCTTCGTCTCTCTTGGCGCCAGCGCGTCGATCCTGGGCGAGTTCCTCGTGCAGTACCGCGACCTGATCGAGAAGATCGGCGGCGTCGCGGTCGTGATCTTCGGCATCTTCATGCTCGGCATCATCAAGGTGCCGTGGTTGTACGGCGAGGCGCGCATGGACCTCGAGCGGTCTCGCAAGTTCGGGCGCTGGGCCGCGCTCGTCATGGGCATGGCGTTCGCAGCGGGTTGGACGCCTTGCGTCGGACCGATCCTCGGGTCGATTCTGGCGCTCGCCACCTCGTCGGGTTCCGTGGGTCGAGGCGCACTCATGCTGCTGATGTACTCACTCGGCCTGGGTGTCCCGTTCATCCTCACCGCACTGCTCTTCGGGCGTGTCAGCGGACTACTGAAGTGGCTCGTCCGCCACTCGCTCATCATCAATCGGGTCGCGGGCGTGATTCTGATCGTCGTCGGCGTGCTCATCTTCACTGGTCAGCTGGGTGTCCTCGTCAGCTGGTTGACTCAGTACTTGCCGTCAGTGGACGCGCTCAACGAGATGCTGCCGTCGATTCAGTAACGAGCCCCGCCCGCCCCTGTCTTGCAGTACGATGAAGGACGGTCGTAGGTCCCTAGCGGACAGTCGGGGAGGCTCATGTCCAAGGACCGGCGAAGAGTGGGAGGGCTGGCTACCCGCTTCCTCCGTGTTGCCACGCTTGTCGGCGTCTCGACAGTGGTCGCTGCGGGGGTCGTTGGCGTTGTCAGCATCTACCGTCTGTCGTCAGAGGCGATGATCTCGTCCGATAGGACGCTCACGCAGCTCGTGGAGAACCGCGTCGAGTCTCGCGCCGCCACCATCGCGCGTCTGGGCGACAGGGCAGCGCTCGCGGTCTCTCAAGCATCCACCGAGGAGTCGCTCACCTACGACCTTGACGTCGTCTATGGCGCCAACTCCGGGATGATCGAGGGTATCTACGTGGCCGATCCCGTCGGTCTGGCTACCGTTGCCATCCCGGCCGCGTCTGACGACGCAACCTGTTACGCGGATGTGTTCACCCGCGCACTTGAGGGGCGCACGGGCTTTCTGAGCATGGCAACGTGCGGCCGGCATGGCTGGGACCTGTGGATGTCTCGGACGGTGTTGAGGCCCTCAGGGGAGCCTGCGGTCCTCATGATCGACATCGACACCGAGTTCGTTGCCGCCGTACTTGAAACGACCGTCGAATCGGGATCACACCGGACAATCGTATTCGCGCAGGCTGACGCGGTGCTGGCCTCCGTTGGCGAGGTCGCTGCCGTGGAGCTGGGCGGCGGGACGTGGACGTCAGATGGCGCGGGGGCCGGCAGGGTCACTCTGCCGCACCCCAACGGTCCGCTCACGGGCGTGTTCAACGACATCGAGGTGCCGGAGGGTGCGAGCTGGAGAGTCCTCGTGCTTGAGCCGCCCATGGCCGGCCTCGGTGAGACGATTCGCGCGGTCGCCCCGTCGCTTCTGGTGCTGATAATTGGCGGCGTGGTCGCGCTGGTCGCGGGATGGTCCGCGTCCACGCGGGTCGTTCGTCCGCTCATCGAACTCGAGAGGGCGGCGCGGGCCGCCGCGGCCGGCGCGTACGTCAAACCCATCACGACGACCGGTGACGACGAGATAGCTCAGGTCGCCGACGCGTTCAACCAGGTCGCCCTGCGTCTCAACGCGCTCCATGACCTGTCGCAGCTGCTGGCGAGTGCGGCGCGGTTCGACCAGGTGATAGACGGGATTCTGGCTTCCGTGCGACATCTGGTCGGACCCGGCAAAGCGGTCGCCTACCTCCTGGACGGCGCGGGGGTCACCCTCGTTCCGGCGGCGGCCAGGGGGGTGGAGCTCTCGGCGCTCGATCCGATACCCATCGACGACGAGTGCTGGCTGGGTCGGGCGCTGTTCGACGCCGAGCTCGCCGAAATCACCGATGACGCCGAGAGGGTCGCCCGCGAGCTGCCGACGCTCGCCGACGGCGAGGAGTGCGCTGTCGCTGCGCCGCTGGTGGCGGGCAACGCCCCCTTGGGCGTCGTAGTTGTACTCAAGCAGTCGGGGACAGCGCTCACAGAGGCCGAGCGGGAGATGCTGCGCACCTTCTCGGCACAGGCGGCTGTAGCGGTTCAGACGTCGCGCCTCTTTGAGATCGAGAGCCGTTCCCGGCGGATAGCGGAGTCGTTGCGGGCGGTTGCCGAGGAGCTCGTCTCCACCGACGGGCTTGCCGAGTCATTCGTCCGCGTGGAGGAGATCGTGCGTGATCTCTTCGACGCGGTTGCGGTGCGGATTCTCGTGGTCGATCGGCACGCGCTGGGACTGCCTCCGTCGACCGAACGGCAGGCCGAGGCAGAGATGATCGGGCTGGCGTTGCGGACGATCGGCGAGGACGGAAGCGCGATCATCAACAGGGGCGGCGACGAGGCCGACGATGCCGTCCTCGAACGGTTGGAGGCCGAGGAGCTGCTGGCGGTGCCTGTGGCCATCGAATCGGACCACGGCGCCGTGCTCTTGATCGCGCTCCCTCAGAAGGGCGCGGGGCTGGCTGACGTCGAGTTGGCCGAGTCGGTCGGCGACGAGGTTGCGCTCGCGCTCGACAACGCATATCACTACGAGCGCGCGGTCACGCGAGCCGTGAACCTCGAGACGATCTTTCGCATCTCGCAGGCGGTGGGCTCGCCGCTGCAGGTCAACGTCGTGCTCAATCGCGTGATGGACGTCGTGCAAAAGCTTCTCTCGGCCGACGGTGTCGCGCTCGTCGCTTACGATGCCCGACGCAGGACGCTCACCACGTCGATGGCGCGCGGGCAGGTGCCTGCCGACCTCGTCAAGGCGGACTTCGCCCCCGGCGAGGACATTCCCGGCTACGTGTTCGACTCGTCTGACCCCGTCATCCTGAGGGACCTCAAGCCGGGCGGAACCGGTGTGCTGCAGCGCGCAGCCGCCATGGGCCTACGGTCGCTCGTGGCCGTTCCTCTGCTCGCTCGCTCACGCGCAATCGGCGTCTTGCTCGTCTTCTCCGAGGAGGTGGGCGCCTTCTCGGACGAGGATGTGAGCCTGCTCCAGACCTTCGCGAGCCAAGCGGCGCTTGCCATCGACACGGCGAGGCTCTACAGCCGGGAGCACGAGGTCGCGAGTGTTCTCCAGCAATCGATTCTGCCGGAGGAGCTTCCGGTGTTCGAGGAGGTCGATTCCGGCAGCGTGTACGAACCGGTGGGCTCGGACAACGAGATCGGCGGGGACTACTACGACTTGTTCCGCGCGCCGTCCGGTGAGATATGGATGGTCATCGCCGACGTCTGCGGCAAGGGCATCCACGCGGCGACCAAGACGTCGATGATCAAGTACGCGGTCAGGGCGCTCGTCGCGGCCGGGATGTCGCCCGGCAGCGTTCTCGGCGAGGTAAATCGGATGGTGTCTGAGACCGGCGAGATCAGCGACATCGTCACGGTGTGGGCGGGACGATACGAGTCACAGAACGGGCGGATAGTCTGGGCGAGCGGTGGGCACCCGCCGGCGATGCTGCGGAGAGCGGACGGAACCGACGCACGCCTCGATCCGACGGGACCCCTTCTCGGCGCAATCCCGGACGTGGTCTACGACGAGGGAGTGACGCCCTTCGGGGACGGCGATCGCGTCGTGTTGTACACGGACGGCGTTACAGAGGCTCGACAAGGGAATACGTTCTTCGGAGAGGATCGGCTCATGGAGTCGTTCTCCCTCGAAGGATCGGCCATGGAGTGCGCGCAGGCCATTCTCGATGACGTGCAGGCCTTCACCCGAGGTCCACTGAGAGATGATGTGGCCGTGCTGTGCGTTTCGGCCCTCCGCCTGAGCACACGAGATGATGAAGTCGAAGGAAGGCGCAGAGGCGAATGACCTCTTTTGAGATGACTCACGAGATCGGGCCTCGCGCGTGTGTCGTGCGCCTGTCCGGTGACGTGGATATGGCCGTCGTTCCGGAGCTCCGTAAGAGCCTCGATGCTGCGCTCGACGGTGGATGCTCGAACGTGGTGCTCGATCTGTCCGGCGTTGTGTACGCGGACAGCTCTGCACTCGGAATGCTGGTGTGGCTCGACCACCGGTTGCGTCCAGCCGGCGGGCGCCTGGTGTTGGCGGGTGCGAGTCGAGACGTTGCGCGCGTGCTGGAGCTATCCGGACTGGTCAGCGTGGCAGCGTCCGTGGCCATGAGCGCGAATGTAGCGGCGGCGCTCGAGGGGCTTGAGCTCCCGATCGAGCCCAACGATGTCTTGTGGGAGCGCGTCTTCGACATGCCTGCGGAGGTCGGTCACCTCTCTGTGGTTCGTGAGCAGGTGTGCGAAGCGGTGGCTCCGCTCGGATTCCCCGACGCGGCGCTCTTCGACGTGAAGGTCGCGTTGGGCGAGGCCCTGGCCAATGCGGTTCGACATGGCTCCCCGGAGAACGGAGAAGGCACTGTCCACGTCCGAGTTATCGCTTACGATGATCGCGTGATTATCGAGATCAAAGACGAGGGCGAAGGATTCGATGGCAAACACGTGGGCAGCGAGGATCTGTATGCATCGAGCGGACGCGGAATCATGTTCATGCGCGCGCTGATGGACAGAGTGGAATTCGAGCGGCAGGACGCGGGCGGTACGCTGGTTCGCCTGACGAAGCACCGCGTATCGGGGGGCAACTGATGGCTAAGGATGTGTCGCCTCCGCGGCGCATCCTCATCTACTCGGCATCGTTCGGGGGCGGGCATCGCTCGGCCGCCGAGGCCCTTCTGCGCTACTTCCGCGCGCACTATCCCAACGAGGTCGAGGTTCGCATCGTCGACTTCTTCGAGGACTTCATGCCAAGCGTGAACGTGCTCGCCAAGTTCGCGTATCAGCAGTCGGTGGCGTTCTTCCCGGCGCTCTACGGCACGTTCTTCGAGGTCTCGAACCAACTTCCAACCAACCCGGTCGTCCACGAGTTGCGCACGTTCGGCTTTCAGCGGGCGACCGCCTACATCGACGACTTCAAGCCCGACGCCGTCATCTCGACGTTCCCGGTGGCAGGCGGCGTCGTGTCCGACATCAAGTTGGAGCGCCCGCTCGTGGCGGCGACGGTCATCACAGACTACGGGGTTCACCGCACCTGGCTTCACCCGGCCACGGATCTGTACTTCGTCGCATCCAAAGAGGTCCGAGAGGACCTCGTGGTGCGTGGTATTCCGTGGGATCGGGTCGCCGTTTCGGGCATCCCGGTGCACGAGAAGTTCAGCGAACCGCTGAGCATGGCGGGGTGCCGCAAGGACCTGGGTCTGTCCGACCGCTTCACGGTCCTGTTGACCAGTGCTGCCGGTCTTACAAGCGACGTGCGCGACATCGCCGCCGAGCTTGCCGCCGCGGGCATCCAGGTCATTGCTGCGACGGGCAGCAACACGCGCCTCAAGCGGCGTTTGGAGGCGCTGTCGCGCCGCGTGGACCTTGTGAAGGTATTCGGGCACACCCCCGAAATGCACCGCATGATGCGGGCCGCTAACGTTCTCGTAGGGAAGGCCGGGGGCTTGACCGTATCGGAAGCGCTGGCAATGGGACTCCCATTGATCATCTACAACCCCGTTCCGGGGCAAGAACTCTATAACGTCGACTTTCTTGTGAACTCGGGCGCGGGGCTGCTCTCTCGCGACGAGGAGGATGTCGTCGAGAAGGTGCGCTTCTTGTCCACGCACCCTGAGAGGCTAGAGCAGATGGCCGTGAACGCCGCGGCGCTCGGAAAGCCTGCCGCCGCGCAGGCCGTGTGCGAGCGTGTGCTGGCGGCGATCCGGTGAGAGGGGGTTTGTGATGGACTTCTGGGAGGTCATCCAAGGCAGGCGCTCGGTTCGCGCGTTCCAGCCCCGGGACGTGCCCAAGGAGCTGCTTGAGAAGGCGCTTGCCGCGGCTCAGGCGGCACCATCGTCCAAGAACTCCCAGCCCTGGCTCTTTCATGTCTGCACGGGGGAGTCGCGGTTGAAGGTGGGCGAGTGTCTGGCCCAGGGAACGGTTCACCTCGCCGAGTACGTCGATCAGATGGAGCCGGGTCAGTACGAGTTCGCGGTGGAGTGGTACTCCACGCTCGGTCACGCGCCCGTCGTCATCGCCGTGTCCCGACCCGCGACAGACTCGGATCTGGATACGATCAACGCCCTGATCTCAGTCGGAGGCGCGCTTGAGAATCTCCACCTCGCGCTGTTCGCCGAGGGTCTTGGCGGTTGCAACATCACCTTTGTGTGGTGGGTGAGGGACGAGCTCGCGGGGGTTCTCGATCTAAGTCCGGAGGAGCGCCTCACCGCCATCGTCGCGGTCGGCTTCCCCGATGAAGACGCGGGAGCCGTTCCCCACGCTCAGCGCGCGGACCACACCATATGGCACGACTGACGGGATGCCGATGCTTCGCGCCATCTTCTTCGACGTAGGCAATACACTGCTCTTTCCGTACCCCAGCGTGTCAGAGGTCGTGCGTCAGGTGCTCGCCGACGAGGGTCACGTGCACGATCTCAGTGCCATCGACTCCCTGATGCCCCTCGTCGACGAGTTCTACGAGGACAAGTACCGAGAAGACGACACCTTCTGGAAGAGCGAGGACGAGACGTCGGCCGTCTGGGTCGGCATGTACTCGCTGCTCTGTCGCCGCCTGGGAATCCATGCGGACGCCGAGAAGATCGCGCTGCGAGTCTACGATGAGTTCGGCCGCCACGACCGCTGGCGCGCCTACGATGACGTGTTGCCGGCATTCGAGCGGCTCACGCAGGCAGGTCTGCGCATCGGCCTTATCTCGAACTGGGACCGGCGTCTGGCCGGGCTGTTCGCCGGGCTCGGCCTCGATCGCTACCTCGACGCCATAGTCTCCTCCGCCGAGGTCGGGCTGCATAAGCCGGACCCGCGGATCTTCGAGCTCGCGTGTCAGCGGTTGGGTGTGGTGCCATCCGAGGCAGCGCACGTGGGCGATCATCACTACGCTGACATCCTGGGGGCCGAGTCGGTCGGCATGACGGCGGTACTCATCGACAGGCATGATGGGGCTGAGCCTACGTACAGGCGATTCATCAGGACGCTCGACGGCATCGAAGACCTGATCGGTCTGGGGTAGGAGGGAGCTCGTCGTGTCCGTGATTCGATGGCTGCTCATGGTGGCCGCGGTCCTCGCGTGCGTGGCCGTCGGTTACGGCGCCTACACGCTTGCGGGCGCCTCGTGGGACGCGGTGGTCTCGTACGAGTCGCCGTACGCTGCGGCTCCCCAGCCCGCGTCGGGGCTGCGCAGCGCTGCGGCCTCGCGCACGGTCTACGTGATCGTGGACGGGCTGCGCCTTGACGCGTCTCGGTCGATGGGCACGCTCAACAACCTTCGCCAGTACGGGGCCGATCTCGAGCTGCGGGCACCCGAACCCTCACTCAGCTACCCCAACTGGACCACACTGCTGTCCGGCGCGCCGCCCTATGTCAGCGGGGTCGTCACCAACTGGCACGAGGGGGAGGCACCTGTCGAGACCATCTTCGACACAGCCCGCTCCGCCGAGACGACCACGGTCTTCGTGGGTCCCGAGGATTTCAAGACGCTGTACGGCGTTGACGAGAAGGTCAGCGCGAGCTACATGCGCGAATGGGACGAGAGCTACCTCTCCACCGAATACGTGGACGCCGCCTTGCGTCTCACGAAGTCAGAGAACCCTCGGCTTCTCGTGATTCACCTGCCCGACGTCGACGAGGCGGGTCATCGAAGCGGCGGTGCATCGGCCGATTACGCGCAGACCGTTTCCAAGGTCGACTCCGACATCGGGCGGTTGGTCGACGAGCTCCAAGATGGCCACACCGTCTTCATCGTCGCGTCCGACCACGGACACCTAGACACCGGTGGTCACGGCGGATGGGAGCCCGAAGTCATTCAGGTTCCCGCGGTGATCTCGGGCCCAGGCGTACGCATCGGGACTGGCGAGGCGGCTCAGGAGGACGTTGCATCAACGGTCGCCGGCTTCACCGGCATCGGGGTCCCGCGGCACTCGGCAGGGAGGCCGATCGAATCGGCCGTGGGCGAGCAGGACGATGAGTCGCCGGTCACCCGCCAGTCCGTCACCTTCGCCGAGATGTACGGGAGTATCGTCGGCGCGCCCATGGGTGCGAAGCCGCCCCCAGCCGCCCAGGCCACGCCGCGTTTGGCGCAGCTCGACGAGTGGACTCAGCAGGTCGAGGCCGACCGTCTCGCGTACGACCGGTCTTCTCGGCTGGGTATCGCTCTTGGGGCGCTGCTGGTGGCAATCGTGGTGCTCGCAGTCATCGGCTTCACCTCGTGGCGAGCTCTCCTCGCGGCGTTCACGGGCGCCATTGCGTACTTCGCGCTCTACAACGGGCTGTTCTTCCTCGTGCACGGTTATGACTGGTCGTTGTCGGCGTTCAACTCCGAGGACCTCATCGATGCGTGGATGAACCTGCGCCTCATCGAGGCCGCGGTCTCGATGCTGGTGGGGGCGTTTGTGGCCGGTGCGGTCTACCCCTTCCTGCGCGCCGAGCCCAAGGGGGCTCACGGCAGGTATCTGCCGGGGTGGCTGACGCTCGGTCCCGCCACCGCGCTCGTCGTGCTTGCGGTGCTTGGCGTGCAGGCGGCGTGGTTCTACTGGGCGTGGGGCATCGTGCCCGTCTGGCGCCTGCCTGATCTCATGTGGGCGTTCAAGTACGACCTTGATCTCATTCAGGCCACGGCAGTCGGATTCGCCGCAGTACTCACCCCGCTCGTTACCTGGCTGGTCGGGCGGTATCATCCTAGGGTCAAGACGACGACGTAAGAGGAGCAGCACAGACATGGCGATCAAGGACCTCCGCGAGTTCATCGCGTTGCTCGAGAAGCAGGGCCAGCTCAAGCGCATCACCACCCCCGTAGATCCGTACCTCGAGATCTGCGAGGTCACCGATCGCGTGAGCAAGCAGGTCGGTCCGGCGCTTCTGTTCGAGGCGCCCGTCAACCGCGAGACGGGGGAGCGCTCGAAGATCCCGGTCGCGATCAACCTGATGGGCAACTACGACCGCATGGCCTGGGCGCTGGGGGTCGATGCGTCCACCGGCACGTGGAAGGACCTCGACGCAGTCGCCAAGCGGCTGATGGAGATGCTGCCGCTCGACATGCCCGCCTCGATGAAGGGCAAGCTCGACGTGCTCATGGGCCTCAAGGACCTCGCCTCGGCGGGTCCCAAGGAGGTCAAGAAGGCTCCATGTCAGGAGGTCGTCTACCGGGGCGATGAGGTGGACCTCGGGATGCTGCCGGTGCTCACGACCTGGCCGGAAGACGGCGGGCCGTTCATCACGCTTCCGCTCGTCATCACCCAGAACCTTAAGGGCAAGCACAACATCGGCATGTACCGCTTGCAGGTCTTCGACAAGAACACGACCGGCATGCACATCCACGAGCACCACGACGGCGCCTCCAACATGCGGGAGTGGTTCGAGGCCGGACATACCCGCTTTCCGGTCTCGGTTGCTCTGGGTGCCGATCCTGTCACGATCTTCTCGGCCACCGCACCCGCGCCGCCGATGATCGAGGAGTACCTGTTCAGCGGCATCCTTCGCGGTGAGCCTGTCGAGGTCGTGAAGTCGGTGACCAACGACATCATGGTCCCGGCGCACGCCGAGATCGTCATCGAGGGTTACGTCGAGGCGGGGGAGACGAAGTGGGAGGGGCCCTTCGGCGATCACACGGGCTACTACTCGCTCGCCGACTTCTTCCCGGTCTTCCACGTCGAAGCCATCACCATGCGCCGCGACGCGATCTATCCCACCACCATCGTCGGACAACCTCCGATGGAGGACTGCTACATGGGGAAGGCCACCGAGCGCATCTTCCTGCCCGCGCTCAAGGCGATCGTCCCCGAGCTCGTCGACTACGACCTGCCGCTCGAAGGCGTCTTCCACAACTGCGCCATCTTCCAGATCAAGAAGGAGTATGCCGGTCAGGCGTTCAAGGTGATGAACGCGGCCTGGTCGGTGGGCCAGATGATGTTCACCAAGTACGTCATCGTGGTGGACGAGGACGTGGACTGTCACGACTACTCGCAGGTCGCGTGGCGCTGCTTCAATAACGTCGACCCCAGCCGAGACATCCTTATCAGCAAGGGTCCGCTCGACCGCCTCGACCACGCGAGCAACTTCCAGAGCTTCGGCTACAAGATGGGCATCGACGCCACCAAGCCGCTGCCCGGTGAGGGACACGAGCGCGAATGGCCGGACGCCATGGTCATGTCGCCCGAGGTCAAGGCGCGTGTCGACGCGATGTGGTCGGAGCTCGGTCTGTGAGCAGCGTGCGCGAGAAGCTTGGGGTCCTGCTCGAGCTCGTGAAGTTCGAGCACTCGATCTTCGCGCTGCCCTACGCCTACATCGGCGCGCTGTATGGTGCGGCGGTGGTGTGGGAGCGCTGGGTTGTGTCGAGTGCGGGCCCGCCCGACTCGGTTCCCAACGCGTGGGTCAACGGACTCGGCTGGCCGAGCCCGGCTGCGCTTCTGTGGGTTACGGTCGTCATGGTGGGCGCTCGGGCGTTCGCGTTCGTGGTCAATCGTGCCGCCGACAAGGAGATCGACGCGCGCAACCCGCGCACGGCCGGCCGAGCGATTCCCGCGGGGCTCATCAAGGCGTGGGAGCTGTGGCTGTTCTCGGCGGTGATGCTTGCGGGCTATCTGTACGGCGTGTGGCAGCTCGCCCCGATCACTCGCATGCTGTGGCCGATCCCGCTGTTGGCGTTCGTCATCTACCCGTACACGAAGCGCTTCACGCCGCTGTGTCACTACTGGCTGGGGCTGTGCCTCGGTCTCGCGCCGGTCGGTGGCTGGGTGGCTGTGGGTGCGCCCATATCGGATCCGGCGCCGTGGGTGCTGGGGCTGGCCGTCATGTTGTGGACCGCCGGCTTCGACATGATCTACGCGACTCAGGATGTCGAGTGCGACGTGCGCGACGGCGTTCACTCGATGCCCGCCGACTTCGGGGTGGCTTCGGCGCTGCTGCAGACGCGGATCACGCATGTGGCGACGGTCGTGCTGCTCGTTCTCGGCGGCTACTTGGTCGGAGCCGGCTGGCCCTGGTATCTCGGGGTCGGTATCGCCGGGGTCCTGCTCGCGTACGAGAACGCGATCGTGCGCGCCGAGGATCTTTCGCGCGTGAACGCCGCGTTCTTCACCGTTAACGGTATCATCGCGGTTGTAGTGGGTGCGGGCGCGGTCTTCGACCGTCTGCTCGCGTGAGAGGGGTTCACATGGCACGTATCGCCGTCGTGATGACGGGTGCATCCGGTAGTGCGTACGGAATGCGCGTGGCCGAGCAGCTCGTGTCGCTGGGCCACGAAGTCGTGTTCTGCGCGACCGACGCCGGTCGTGAGGTCTGCGCGTACGAGCTCGGCTTCGAGCTTCCGCTGGGCAACCCGGACGCTGCGGGCGTGGCGCTCGCCACCTTCCTCGAGCTTCCGAGCGCCGAGCATCTGAGAGTCGCCTACGCAGACGACCTGTTCGACCCGATCGCGAGCGGATCGCACCCGGTGGACGCCGTGATCATCGCACCGGCCAGCATGGGCTTCTGCGCCTCGGTTGCGGCCGGGCTCGCAGCGGACCTGCCGGAGCGTGCCGCTGACGTGGCCCTCAAGGAGCGGCGCCCGCTCGTGCTCGTGCCTCGCGAGACTCCGCTGTCGCTGATCCACCTGAAGAATCTCACCGCGCTTACCGAGGCCGGGGCTATCGTCGTGCCGGCGATGCCCGCGTTCTACCAGCGCCCGGAGACTATCGACGACATGGTCAACTTCGTGGTCGGCAAGGCACTCGACGTGCTCGGAATCGAGCACTCCTTGTTTGAAAGGTGGGGCATGTAAGTGGCTGCACACACATCCGAGAAGGAGCACGCCGACACTTCGGAGGCCGCGCACGTGGACAGGCCTCTGTCCGACGGTGACCACACGCTCGGGATGAGAATCGTCGCAGGGACGCGGTTTGTCACGATCGTGCCGGTCCTTGGGCTGATGGTCGGCTCGATCACGCTGGTGATAGCAGCCGCCTTCAAGACCGTCTCCACCGTCATGAACGCCCTCCAGCGCACGTACGACAGCAAGGACCTGCTGGTCGCGTTCATTGAAATCGCCGATATCTACCTGCTCGGCATCGTGCTCTACATCATCGCGCTCGGCGTCTTCGAGCTGTTCGTCGACGATCGCCTGCCGCTGCCCAGCTGGCTCGAGTTCCATCACCTGAACGACCTCGAGCACAAGCTCATCGGCGTGGTCACCGTCGTGCTGACCGTCTACTTCCTCGGCCTCGTCATCAAGACGCCGCCGAGCGAGGCGCTGCAGGTGCTCTACATGGGCGCCGGGATCGGCATAGTCGTGGCCGCCGTGGGCTTCTTCATGTGGGCCTCCGCTAAGTCGTCGAAGCATTAGCGCGCGTGAGTTTGGGAACATCAGAGCCGAGTACGTGCGTGTAAGTTAGACTGGAAGAGCAAGCCAACCGAGTGGGGAGGGATCCGAATGACTGACGAGAACGATATGGTTCCGAATGCCGAGGAGCCTGCTGCCGATGTACCGGAGGCTCCCGAAGCCCCCGCCGCGCCGGAGCCGGTAGTGGCACCCGAGCCCCCTGCGGCTCCTGAGCCCGTTGCAGCACCGCCCGCGCCTCCTGCGCCGCCCGCACCGCCGGCGCCCCCTGCGCCGCAGTACGCGCCTCCCGCAGCACCGCAGTACGCACCGCCTGCCGGCGTCTCCGGCAGCGACAAGAGCAAGGTCGTCGCGGGAATCCTCGCGATCCTGCTCGGCACGCTCGGCGTGCACAAGTTCTACCTGGGTTACAACAAGGAGGGCATCATCATGCTCGCCGTGTCGATCGTCGGCAGCTGCATCGGCGTCGGCCCGGTCGTCATCGCGGTTATCGCGCTGATCGAAGGCATCATGTACCTGACCAAGACCGACGAGGAGTTCTACGCCACCTACGTCGCGGGCAACAAGCCCTGGTTCTAGGATCTCCGGCGGAAGGGGGCCCGGCTCGTCCGGGTCCCCTTCACGCTTGACGCTCTCGCACCTGCTGGAGCACACTTACACCCGTAGGGTCACACCACACCACACCAGTCGTAGCATTAGTCGCAGCAGAAGGAGCAGCCATGACCCTGGCGCAAGCGCGTAAGCGCTATCCCCACGTACCCACTGAGATCGTGAAGTGGGCAGTCGAGAACATCCGAGACCCCCGTGATCTTGAGCGCGGTCTCAACCGTCTCGAGCAGTCCCGCGTCATCCAGCTGAGGTACGCCTCCTAGTTCGGATTCGCACCGCATCACCTTCAGGCCGGACGGCGCCATGCCGAGCCGGCTTGAATGCTGTCCGTACGCAGGGCGGGGAGTGCGCGATTGTCCCGCAACGCAAACGGGCCGCCCGAAGGCGACCCGTCTTGATTCTGGAGGCGACGCCCGGATTCGAACCGGGGATAAGGGCTTTGCAGGCCCCTGCCTTGCCACTTGGCCACGTCGCCGTTCTGTTGGCGCGATCAGCGCCCTATCAAACAACGAAGGCCGGCCTTCTGGGGCCATGTGGGCCTGAAGCCGACCTCCGAGAGGAGACGATGGAGCGGACGACCGGATTCGAACCGGCGACCCCAACCTTGGCAAGGTTGTGCTCTACCAACTGAGCCACGTCCGCGCGCAACGGCTAGTCTAGCGGGTGGCATAGGGGCACGCAAGACTCAATTTGGACCTGTTTTTCGCCGCTGGACCGATTGGGGACTTGGCAGCCGCCGAGGAATTGCTACACTGTTTCTCGCTGCTCTTGGAGCGGCAATGCACCAGATGGGCGCTTAGCTCAGGGGGAGAGCACTTCCTTGACACGGAAGGGGTCGTTGGTTCAAATCCAACAGTGCCCACCATCTATGAATCAGGGCCCCTTCGGGACTCCTTTCGAGGAAACCGAGGGGGCCTTTCCACTGGTAGGACCCTATGTGACCGTCCTCCACCTCAAGGTTACAAAGTACGGATGCCAGCACCTTGCGCTGTGTCGCCTCATCCGCCGCCTGGAACTCCATGTGGGCAGAGGCCCCTGTCCGGGCGAGTGCTTCTACCTGCTCGGATAGGCCACACGGCACTGTCTCGGCCTCTTTCAGGCGCAGTTCCAAAGTCCGACGCTCCGAGTCCAGCTCGGCGACCTTGAGCGCGTAGGCGTCCTTGGAGACCACGCCGTCAAGCAGGTTGTCGAGAAGCTTCGCGGCCCTGCGTGCGTTCAGATCGAGCGCCTCGTCGATGGTCGCGCGCCCGCCAGCGGCGGCCTCACGGCTCGCCGCTTCGCGGGTGCGTGCCTCCTCGACGAGCGCCTCGATGATGTCTGGGCCCACCTCGATGCGCGAGAGGACGGCAGAGACCTCGCCCATGAGCCGCTCCTCGCGGATGTAGGAGCGCTGGGAGCACTCGCCCTTGCCATGCGTGCATCGGTAGTAGACGTGGCCCTTGTGGCTGCCCGCCGTTATCTTGGCCCCGCACTCCGAGCAGTACAGGAAGTCTCTGAGGACGTAGGAGCGCCTCTGAGCGTTGTTCTTGCGGCGGTTGGGTGCGAATGCCGCCTGCACGGTGTCGAACAGCTCTCGGGACACGAGCGGCGTGTGTGTACCGGGGTACAGTTCGCCCTTCCAGCGGACGAGGCCGCAATAGATCGGGTTCTTGAGCAGGTGGTCGAGGCCCGAGGCGTGGACCTTGCGACCCGAGCCCATCCGCAGTCCCATCGTGTAGAGCTCGTCAGCCAGAGATGACAGCGAGACGAGCCCCGAGGCGTAGCGCTCGAAGGCGTGGACGACGAACGCAGCGTTTACCGGGTCGATGACGAGCGAGCGCGTGTCGCGGTCGTTTCGGTAGCCTGTCGGGGCGCGGTGGGGGAAGCCTCCCTGGGCGACCTTTTCGGCCATGCCCTTCTTGACCTCCTCGCGCAGGTTGTTGACGTAGTGCTTTGCAACGGCGAGGTTGACGTCTCGGGCGAGCTCTCCTGCGGGACCGTCGGGGAAGTCGGACACGACGTAGCGGTCCTTGACGCCGAGCTCTTCGAGCTTCAGGGCATCGGTGAAGTTGCGCGTGAGTCTGTCGAGCTTGTGGGCGACCACGACGCGCACCTCCGGGTGCGCGGCGAAGTGTTCGCACATGGCGGCAAACTGCGTGCGGCCCAGCCTGCCCGCGCTCTCAGTCTCGACGAACTCGGCTGCGATCTCGAAGCCTTCATGCGCGCAGAAGTCCCGAATCGCCTTGAGCTGGGCGGGTATCGAGTAGCCCTCGTCGGCCTGCTCTTTGGTCGAGACCCGCGCGTAGATGACGCAGGGCTGCATCTCAGGCCCTCCGCTCGTTCGAGGACTCTGCGCTCACTGCAAGTGAGGACCTCAGCTCGGCGGCGAGAGCGCTCGCGGCGTCACCCTTGAGCCCAAGCCTTGTGTAGGCCTCGATGATGCCCTGCCGGACAGCGGACTTGATGACGTACCACGCGAGAACGAACACCAGCGCGTAGAACAGCAGAATGGCGACGCTGCCCCACGTCAAGTTGATCGCGATCATCGAAACCCCTTCATCCGAGACGCTCCAATTGGCGCACGCGGACAGCGTTGGCGAAGTCGGCATCCCGAGCAAGCCGCGCGCGCACCTTGTTCCCGAGTATGGACCAAACCCTGCCGAAGTCGTAGGAGTCGAGCGCCGCACCCGCCGAGACGGTGTAGCCGGCCACAGCCGGGACGATGTGGTCGAGCGAGGCCAATGCGCGGTCGAGGGCCCGCCGCTCCAAGGTCGTGTGAGACCCTGTCGCCTCGGCAAGCGCCTCCCACGTCTCGTGCCGGGGCCACCTGTCCGAACTCTCACCGACAGGGACCCGCAGGTCGCACCACGACAGGCCGTAGCGCAGAATCTCGGGTATGAGGGCAAACCCCTGCGTTGGCGTGTCGCACCCGAGCTCGCGCAGACGCTTTCGCCTGAGCTGAATCTCGAAGCGCCATACGTCGAGTTCGGGTCGATAGCCGGGATGTGCACTCCACAGGTCCACCATCCATTCCTTGCCCGAGTGCGCGATCTCCTTGGTCTTGTTGTAGACGCGGGCGACACAGTCGCCTCTGCCGAACATGAACGTCTCCGGGCGCTCGACGTTGGGAAAGATCGGGCGGTACTCGGCGGGGCAGACGAACCGAGCTCCCGCCAATGTGGGGTCGAAGCCCTGGAAGTCCACGCACACGTCGATGCGCGAGAGCTTCTCAGGTTCGTCGGGGCCGAAGTTCTGCTCCACGATGTCGTAGAGAAGCGAGTAGAGCTCGGGCGCGTCGTAGAGCGCGAGGCCGAGAGCGGACAGACGGACCGAGGCGGCGGGCATCTTGGTCGAATCGGTGAGGCGTATCGTCGCCTCGTCGCCCCTGAGCTGGTACTTGTACGGCGCAGCCCCTTGAGCCTGTATCGCGAAGTCGAGACCTCCCAGCGGAGCGTACTGCGGTATCTCGGTGTCTTGAGCGCGTTGCTTGGCCTCAGCCAATGCGATGAGCGGATGCTCTCTGACGATGCCCCCGAGTGATACCTCGACGGTGTCCGGGGCCATCCTGAGAACCGTGATGCTCATTGGGCATCAGGAGTGGTTCGGTGAATAGGGGACCCCATGTTATTGACGATGGGGTCCGAGGAAGGCCGCCTGCCCACCGAGCCGATCTCGCCGAGGGCGACCCGACCACCGATGTGCGACCCAGCCCTTTGAGCCATCCCTGCGGGCTCAAAGGGCCGCACATCCGTGGACGGCTCAACGTCGAGAGCGTCTCCGTGGACAGCCTCGGCGGAGTCGGGGAGAAGGGCACCGCAGGCCACTAGATCGAGGAGCAGGCCAGCGAGGACTGAGGCATCGAGCTCGGTGCACGCGATTCCGCGGGCCGTCAGAGCGCGCCTAAGAGCCTCTCCCTGCTTGTGGTGCCGTAGTGCCACGTAACCCCCGAACTCGCAATCAATGAACGATGCGAGTCCAGCGTCGGCTACGAATTGTCGTTACTAGGTGACACGGGTTCAAGGAGATTTGTCAGGTACGTTATCCAGCGCTTTCGTGACTGACAGATGGTGTTGGCGCGAGTCGCCACCTCGCGGTTCCACTCCCTCTTATCTTTCGCGCGGAGGTCGAATCCCTCGTCCTTGAGCTCGCGCTTGGCAATGTCGAAGTCGGTCAGACCTTCCGCAAACAATCTGACACGCTGTGCATCCTGCTCCGCCATACCCCTGCGCGACCAAGTTTCGGATGGGAAGGTGCGGGCGCACAGGTCCATGAACTCCTGAACGGCGTCCTTGGGATCAGCCATTGAGTTGATGAGCAGCGCTACCGCCGTCACCTTGTCGTCGGGCGGCCCCATCTCGAAGGCGTGGACCACCCTCACGTTGCTTTCGGCGACAGGGGGTGGCTCGCCCTCGTCAATCCAGCCAAGTATGTAGTCCGAAAGCCAGCGGTCCAGGGCATTTGCGTGGGCGAAGTCGGCGAGTGCGTCCTTGACACGCTTCCTCTTGAGCCTGTTGCTATAGAACTTGCCAATCTCCAACGCCAGCTTGGATGCATCGAGCCTGCCCGCCTTGCGGTTGATTCCGAGGAATCTGCGCAGCCCCATCTCAGGGTGATTGACGGCGACGTCACGGAGGTATGCATCCACCTCTTCGCGCGACTGACCGGATTCCAGCATCAGCAGCGCAGTGTCGCGGAGCTCTTGGAGCGGTGGGGCCGCGGCCATTGTGGTACCGATGGCGCTGCGGCGGCTTGTCGTGTTCGAGTCCTCCATGTGCGGATTATAGGCTTACCGCAGTGCCGGGATTGAAGCGGGCGTGTAGCAATGCCCCCATCCTCCCGTGTGTTCATGGTCCAGATGCAACCCGTGTGAGGTGCGCTAGTCCGCTGCCCGACCACACGTAGGGCAGACCTCTTGCCGTTCGAGCGCAGCCATGAGCTCCCTTTCCTCAGAGAATCCTGAGGCGAGAATGCCTGCGGGTAGTGCGAAAACGCCAATACCCAGCACGGCGATCAGCGAACCCGCGAACTTCCCCAGTGGCGTGATGGGATACACGTCGCCATATCCCACAGTGGTGAAGGTGGCAACGCCCCACCACATTGCTGCGGGGATGCTCGAAAAGACATCGGGTTGAGCGTCTCGCTCGACGTAATACATGACGCTCGACGCGAGCACGAGCAACACCATCAGAACTATCAGCGAGGCAATCAGGTCTGAGGACTTGCGCTTGACCACTCGGGTGACCAACGTCAGTGACCGAGAGTAGCGCCCCAGTTTCAACACACGGAGGAGCCTCAGGAGGCGCATCACTCGGAGGAACCGGAGGTCCATCGTCAGCGACGCCATGTAGAACGGCGCGAAAGACGCGAAATCTATGAGGACCATCGGGGTCAGCGCATAGCGAACGCGCCCCGTAAGGGGATGGGCGTAGCGGGGGTCTGCAGTGCAGGCCCATAGTCGCGCGACATACTCGACGGTGAAGATCGCCACCGAGAACACCTCGAAAGCAAAGAAGAAGCGTGCGTAGGCCTGACCGATGGGCTCAACGCTCTCCAAGACAACGGCGACCACGTTGGCAACGATCAGCACCGCGAGGCTGATGTCGTACCAGTCGACGACTGGTGAGTGATCGTCAGGGTCGAAAGAGACCTCCAGCAAGTCCCACACTCGAGCGCGAAAGGTGCCCACGTCTACCCCCAGATTGCGTGAAGTCCCCAAAGACGGCGAATCTTCGACCCGCCTGCCCTGCAACTTTACGCCAGAACTGGCAATCGCGTCAGGCGCTGATTCGAGGCGCATCTACAACTGCCCACCAGCCGTCTAAGGGGGCGCTACAGACGCCCAACCCGATTATGACGCGAAGGCTATCGGCCACTGGCGTTCCGCCGAACATACGTCACCCGAGTAGTCACGCCGCCCTACAAGCAGTCACAAACGCATCCACTATCGCCCACCATCTGTAACAGAACGCCCCTTTGGGGTCTCTCCGGAGACACTCGAAGGGGCGTTTTAGCTGTTAGCCCCCTACGCCCCCATCTTCAACCGAGGCGTTCATGTATCGGCGCGAGGTCGTTGATATGACCCGAAGCCTCATCGAGCTCGGCCAGGAGAGTGCGGGAAATCGCGAGCGGGAATGAACATGACATTGCTCTTGCCTAGGAGGATGTGTAATGGAGCCGGCAGATCACATACCTGAGGATGATCGGCCGGGTGTTCTCAGTGTGCTCAAGGACGCGCTCGCCCTCATCGAGGCTCTCCCGCTGGGCGTCGTCATCGCCGACCGAGACGGGCGAATGGTCGAGAAGAACAGCGAGGCCGACAGGATCTGGGGCGGCGCGATGCCGATGGCCGCCTGCGTGCCCGAGTACCACACGTACAGGGGATGGTGGGCGGACACAGGCGAGAAGTTGCGTCCCGAGGATTGGGCACTGGCCCGCGCCGTCGTCAACGGTGAGGCCTCGGTTTCGGAGGTCGTGGACATCCAGCGTGCCGACGGAACACGGGGCACGATCTTGAACTCGGCCGTACCCATCAGGGACGATTCGGGCGCAGTCGTCGGGGGTCTCGCAGCCTTTCAGGACGTATCTGAACAGCGGGAGCGGGAGCGGCTGTCCAAGGCACTTGCACAGATCGAGTCCGTCGTGGCCTCGGAACAAGACGTCGAGGACGTTCTCGAACGCGTTTTGGCGGAGACGTCCCGAGCCATCCGTGCCGACTCGGCGGTAATCTACACCCGTCGCGCCGGCCTATGGGTCGTTCAGCGAACGTACGGACGGCTGAAGGAGCTCATCGGCCGGGCCTTCACCGATGAGGAGATTTGGTACGCGCGAGAGGAATCGCGAACGAACCGACTCGTCGCAATACCCGATGCGTCGAAGGATGACCGCGTGAATCACGCCCTCGCCGAGCGGTATGGCGTCGGTGGCCTCATTGATGGAGCGGTCTTCCTTCGCGGCGAGCTTGTCGGTGACTTGAGCTTCCACTACAACGAACCCAGGGCACGCTTCTCCCAGGCTGAGCTGGACTTTGTGCGCGACGTTGCTTTCGCGGTCAGCCAGTCGCTGAAGACTGCTGCGCTCTTCCAGGGTGACCGAGACGTCGCAAACGCGATGCAGCGGGCGTTGCTGCAACTGCCGCAGGGTGTCCGTGGCATCGAATATGCCGCCAACTACACGTCAGCATCCGAGATTGCCGAGATAGGCGGTGACTTCTATGACCTGCTGGCACTGCCTGATAAGTGTGTCGCAATTGTGATTGGCGACGTGTCGGGGCACTCGCTGGAAGCGGCGACACTGATGGTGACGGTGAAGAACGCGATTCGCGCGTACGCCTTCGATGGACAACGACCGGCCGACACACTCCGCAAGGCGAACGAGCTGCTCGCGGCAGTTACCGCATCGAACATCTTTGCAACTGTGTTCCTCGGCGTGCTTGACACCGATTCGGGTGCGCTTACGTACTGCAGCGCAGGGCATCCCCCCGCGCTCTTGCGTCGCCGGAGCGGGGAGATTGTACGCTTGGCGGTGGAATCCCCACTATTGGGAGGCCTGCCGGGATTTGACTACATCCAGGCCGAGGAGAAGCTTGAGCGCGGGGACTACTTGTTCCTGTACACGGACGGAGCGTACGAGGCTCGCTGTGACTTTGAGTTCTTCGGCGAGGCCCGGCTTAACGGACTTGTGGAGGACAGCCCGACCGGGCAGGAGGCATGCGATCGCGTCTCGCAGGTGGTCACTGCCTTCGCGGGCGGGCGGTTGGAGGACGACCTGGCCATGCTTGCCGTGAGTCTGGCCTGACGTTCTGGCCATAGGAGCGATGAGACGCAGATCGGCGGGCACACAACGGTACCCGTGTTTGAGGTGCACTCAAGCTCCACCTACGGCTCGACCGCTGACTGATCGACACCTGCGGAGGCCGTTCGAAACGCATCCACTATCGCCCACCATCTGTAACAGAACGCCCTGGCGTCTCTCCGGAGATACTCGAAGGGGCGTCATTTTGGTTGGTAGCCCCTATGCCGTCGTCCTCAACCGATGCGTTCAGAAGTACCTCGCTGGGGATCTCGCGCTTTCCCTGCCGCCAGTACCTCGCGCGTTGGCGTCAATCAGCAGTTCCTTGACCCGCTGCCACGCGGGCATCCCCGCTGGATTGTCAAGAGCATCGGGCTTGCCTCCGTCGCCGGGCTGCTCGACCGTTGGGACTCTCTTCCATTAGAGTGCAGATGGGCCATCGAGGCTGACTGAGGGTCTGGGGACTCGGCACAAAGGCATGGGGGATTCAATGGACGATTACAGCATAGACCCGAACAAGATCGCCGCGGAGTATCTGATAGCGAAAGAGGATCAGATAGTCTCCGCGGCTCGTCAAGGCTTCATGAACATTGGGCAGACCCTTCGGCGTAGCTTCGCCAAGAGCTACGAGAACTACCTAGCCAAGACACTCGAACGCTATTCCATGGCGAAGTCGTTCCTGTTCCGCAGCGAGCCGATCCCTCTGTACGACTTCTACATCCCTGCGGGGCTGCAGACTGAAACGCGGCAGCTCCCAAAGGCGGGTATCGCGCAAGTCGTGGAGGTGTCTCCGCGTGTGGTGATCAGCGGGTTAGGCGGTTCCGGCAAGAGCCTGCTCATGCGTCACCTACTCATCGACTGCGTGATACAGAAGCTGAAGACACCCGTGTTCGTCGAGCTGCGAGAACTCAACGGTACCTCGATGTCACTAGGGGATGCGTTGCTGAAGGCCATGGCCGTCCGCGGGCTTGAGGTGGACGACCGCTATCTGCAGATCGCTCTAAAGGCGGGACAGTTCTGCCTGATGCTCGACGGCTACGATGAGCTGTTCTTCGATCGGCGCGCTGAGGTGCTTACGGAGATCAATGACATAGCCGAGCGCTTCCCTGGCAACTACGTCATTGTCTCCACTCGCCCTGATTCGGAGGTTGCGGCGCTCGAGAGTTTCGTCCACATGAGGATCAGTCCACTCAACCTGCAGTCGGCAGTTGACCTCGTTTCACGTCTTCCTTTTGACGAGGGCGTGACGGCACGGTTCATCGACGTGCTGAAGCGAGGTACATTCGAGACTCATGAATCGTTTCTATCGAATCCGCTGCTTCTGACCATCATGCTGCTCACCTACTGCGATAGCGCGCAGATTCCAGACAAACTCAGCTTGTTCTATCGTCAGGCATACGAGTCATTGTTCAACCGTCATGACCTGCTCAAGAGTCGGTTCCAGCGGCAACATCGTACGCAACTTGATATTCGGGACTTTGCTGCGGCTTTCGCCGCGTTCAGCTTGCTCTCATACGATGAGCGCCGGTTTACCATGCCGGCTGACCACGCGCGAGAACTGTTTGAGAAGTCCAAACCCCTGTGTCAGCTGGAATACGATACAGCAGACATCATCGCCGATGCTGAGCAGGCCGTATGCCTGCTCATCGAAGACGGACTCGACATCACTTTTGCACATCGTTCGTTCCAGGAGTACTTCGCCGCGCGCTATGTGGTCTCTGTTGCGCCCGAGTACAAGAAGAAGTTGATTGAGCGGTTTGCTCCGCACGTGAATAGTGACGCAGTGATGTCGCTACTGTATGAGATGGACCGTCGGGCGGTGGAGGACTGGTTCATACTGCCGCTGATTGCTCGCATTAGCGATTTGACCAAGGTTGATGGCCGCACCTTCACGCTAGAAAACTACCGTGCATACCTCTCCGCGGTCTTCTCGGAGGCGAGGGTTGGAGGGGGCTCGGAAGGAAGGCTTACTATCGTCCTAGAGAATTCGGTTCTCTTCGACCAGATTGCCTTCACGCTGCGACTTGCCGACCAAAACGGCTACGTCGAGGCTCCTGAGCCGGAATCTAACCTTCAGGGAGTCTTTGCCGAGCTCAGTGAGATCATTGCCGGTGATCGCAAAGGCGATTGGACGATGCCGTTTACCAAGGTGGTAGAGAATGACGATGCGGTGCGCTTGCTGGCTGGGAGGTCAAGCCTGCTTGGCGTGTCCTGCGGACAACGTCTCCTGGACTTCGCGCATGCAATTCACGAGCGCCAAGCTCAGGAACGGGAATCGTTGGAGGACATTCTGACCACCGACCTAACGGGCGCGATGGAATAGGTACTCGCAGGGACGGGACTTGGACTGGCTGGGCCTCGAAACGGGTCCCTCCGGAAGTGGATAACAAGACCATCCACTCCCGCCCACCATCTGAATCGTACGAGGCTCTCCGCAACCGCCGGGGGCCTCGCTTCATTCTTGCTGCGGAGCCCGGAGCGGAACACGGCATCGGGCACTCACGTGATACCGAGCCGAGAGTCGTGCTGCCAGCATCATTTGGCATATGATTCAAGTCGCTGCAGGGGGACGTGGCACGAAGACGCATGAACTGCGATTCGACAAGCACGAGGGGGAGCTATGACAGAGCAAGCAGGCGCAGGTTGGTACGACGACCCGGAACAGTCTGGAAGCCTGCGCTACTGGGATGGCGTTTCGTGGACCGAGCATCGGTCGCCCAAGGTGACGAGCCCAAGCGCGGGGGAGTCTGTTGCAGACACTCCAATCGCTGCAGCCCGGAAGCCCATGTGGCGACGGACCCCGGTCCTGCTCGCCGCCGCGTTTCTCATCGGCATGTTTATGGGGGTGGGGATCGGCGCGGCTGACGACGGGGCCGCAGCGGCATCCGCTGCAACGATCTCAGCGCTGGAAGCCCAGGTAGATGAACTGACCGACGAAGTGTCGGCTCTCACCGCCGAGGCCTCTGAGCTGCAGTCCTCCCTGGACACCTACAAGGCCGCTGAGCAAGAGGCTGCCCAGAAGGTGGCTGAGGAGGAGGCAGCCGAGAAGGCCGCAGAGGAAGAGGCCGCCAAGAAGGTGGCCGAAGAAGAGGCCGCGAAGGCTGCTGAGGTGGCGGCCGCCAAGGTGGCCGCAGAGGAAGCGGCTGCGCAGAAGGCGGAGGCAGCAGCAGCCGCCGTCGTCGCTCCGAAGTCGTCCACGGGCGGCGGCACGGTGTACGTCACCAAGACAGGGGAGAAGTATCACGCTTCCGGGTGCAGTTATCTGAGTCAGAGCAAGATACCCATGAGTCTGTCTGAGGCGAAGGCAGACGGCTATACGCCGTGTTCGCGCTGCTACTAGGTATCGCCCACCATCTGAAGCGCACGAGGCCCTCGGCAATTGCCGGGGGCCTCGTTTCATTCTCAGGGCGTCGTGCCGACTCCTATGACGCGACCGTCACCGACGCCTCGGGGTCGAGCGGGTTGGTCCTGATCGCCAGCGAGAACAGGTACGGGTAGTTCTCGTGCAGGTGGGCGAGGTAGTCGATCCACTGCCACCCGAGCAGGTCGTAGGCGCGCTTAACGTCGAGCGCGAGATGAGCGGCGTCGGGAGTCGCCAGCTGCTCGAGATCGGCCCGCGCCTCGAGCTCCTCGGCAAGGTGTGTTACGGCCCACAGCAGGTCCGTGAATCGTTCGTGCTCCAGCAACGCTTGATTTCCGAGGAGTCCCAGCAGGTAACCCTTCTGCTCTCCCAGCAGCAGCTTCAGCGCCTCGAGCTGACACCCCTTGAGGTCGACACGGGTGTCGTGTGCGATGAACGCCTGCTTGGCTCGGACATAGTCCTCGGGCTTCCACGACGTCTTCGCGACGAGGCTTTCGCGCACCTCGCCCAGGCTGGTGTCGCCCGGTGCGATGAGGCCCAGCAACTCGGTGCCGACCTGGCTGAAAAACGCCCCGATGACCATGTTGAGCTTGCGTCGGATCTCGTCCTTCTCGCGCGCCTGTGCGACGCGATCGATGAACATGGTGACCAGCAGGACCTGCAGAAAGACGAACGCGATGTCGCCAACGAGGAAGCGAACCATCTCGTTGTGCATGCTCTCACCAGGGAAGGCGAACCAGCGGACCGCGTAGAACACTCCGGTCAACAAGAAGAGCGAAGCCGCGAGCCCAAGCTGCCAGCGCTGAACCTTCATGCGCCGCTTCCTTTCGTGATGGGGGTACATAGCGTGCAAAGCATAGCTCTCTCGTACGCGAACAGGGGAGAAGACGCATGACCAATCGGACTGCACGTATCACGCTCGCAGCGCTCGCGCTCGTAGTTGCCGCTTCACTCATCGGCTGTGCGGGTACTCCCACACCGACGGAGCCGACGACGACGCCGCCGGCAGAAACGGCCACGCCTCCGGCCACCGGCGGCGCGGCTGGCGGAACGACCCTGAACGCACCGGAGTTGGTGAACACCAAGTGCTCCATGTGCCACACGCTCGACCGCGTGAACAATGCGGATTTCGATGAAGCCAAGTGGACGACCACCGTCGAGCGCATGCAGCGCAACGGCTTGGTGGTCTCGGAAGAAGAGAAGGCGCTGATCATCGAGTATCTATCGACCCGCTGATCACCTGACGCGAACCTCGCGCGCCGGCATCTGACACGATGTCGGCGCGTTTGCGTATACTGGCTCGGGCTTGATTCGTGACGCGCTCACAGGGCGCGCGTGACCGGAGGGGACCAATGGACGTCGCGGCATATCTGACACCCGAGAACATCATGGCGCTGTTCACGCTGGCGCTGCTCGAGATCGTGCTCGGCATCGACAACCTGGTCTTCATCGCGGTTCTCACCGAGCGCCTGCCGAAAGAGCAGCAGAAGCTCGGCCGTCAGCTCGGTTTGGCCGGCGCGCTTGTCACCCGCATCATTTTGCTGCTGTCACTGTCGTGGATCGTGCAGCTCACCGAGCCGCTCTTCACCATCGAGCGGATTCTGGTCGAGGGTGAGCCGATCGTCATCACCTGGCAGACCCTCATCCTGATCGTCGGTGGCCTCTTCCTTATCTACAAGGCGGTCACGGAGATTTACCACAAGGTCGAACTCCACGAGGAGGGCCCGCACCACACCGAAGATACCGGCAAGAAGAGCTCGTTCTGGGGCGTCATCATCAACATCATGCTGATGGACATCGTGTTCTCGCTCGACTCGGTAATCACCGCGGTCGGCATGGCCAACGAGATCTGGGTCATGATCGGTGGCGTCGTCATCGCCATGATCGTGATGATCGCCTTCGCCGACCCGATCTCGAACTTCATCAACTCATACGCGTCGCTGAAGATCCTCGCGCTGTCGTTCCTGCTGATGATCGGTACGCTGCTGGTCGCCGAGGCGCTCCACTTCGAGATTCCCAAGGGCTTCGTCTACTTCGCGATGTTCTTCTCGCTGGGCGTCGAGCTCGTGCAGATCCGCTACGAGGCGAACCTCAAGAAGAAGCGCGAGCTCCTGCTGGCCGAGTAGCCCGCGCGGCCGAGGGCTCTACTTCGAGGGTGCGTAGACGCTGTTCGTCGGCACCATGAGCGTCGCGGCCTTGGGCAGCACGCTCACCGCGAACGGGGTGAGCGAGTCCATGACCTCGCCGTCGTACTGCATGCGCAGAGGCGGGTAAGCGCTCACCTCGATGTGGCGGCCGCTGTAGACGTCGAGGCTCGGGCTCCGGTCCGGGTGTTCGCCCGCGACGTCGAGCATGGCCGCTACGACCGCCGGAACCAGCCCGGCCACGTTTCTGGTTCGCACCACAGCTACCTCGAATCGCCCGTCTGTGGGCACCGAGCCGTGAGTCACCGACAGGTCGAACTGGATCTTCGCGAAGTTGACGACGAGGACCGCGATTCCGTCGGTGCTGATGTGCTCGCCGTCGATCACGAGCTCGAACTCGGCGGCCGTGGGCGCGATGTTGCTCACCGCTGCGAGGAGGTAGGCAGCCGCGCCCATCGACGCTTTCATCGGCTGGGCGCTCTCCATGATCTGTGCGTCGTACCCTGCGCCGGCCATTACTGCAAACCCGCTGCGCAGTATCGTTCCGTCCGGTCCCGGCCGTTCGATCTCGCCGAGGTCGAAGCGGACCGGGGTGCCCTCCATCGCGACGCGTGCCAGTCCCTGGGCGTCCTGGGGCATCTTGAGGTTGAGAGCGAGCAGGTTCGCCGTGCCTGCGGGATAGGCCATGACCGGCACCCCGGTGTCTCGCAGCGCGTAGCTGGTGGCCGACACGGTGCCGTCGCCACCGGCTGCGACCACCAGGTCGAAATCCCTGCAATCGAGACACATCTCTTCGATCGTGGTCTCCGGCGTTGTGAACCGCAGAACCACCTCTGCGCCGTACTGTCCTACCGCGCGGACGAAGTCGTAGAGCCCCGCGTCACTGCCGCCCGCTCTGGTGTTCACGATGGTCAGAACCCGCATGAATGCCCCTCATCGAGCCGAATCGTCCTAACGATGGCGCACATCACCTGTCATGATAGGGGAGATTCCCGAGTGGAAGCCGCATGATACGCAGAAGGAGTGTACGTGTACGTAGACAGCACGCAGAAACTCGAGGAGCTGATCGCCTCGGTTGCCGGCTCACCCGTGATCGCGCTGGACACGGAGTTCATGCGGGAGAGGACCTACTTCGCTCGGCTGTGTCTCATCCAGTTGGGCACGGATGACGTCTCGGCGATCATTGACCCGCTCGCAGTGAAGGATCTCACGCCGTTGTGTCCGCTGCTGACCGACCCCTCGGTCGTCAAGATCCTGCACGCGGGCACGCAGGACCTCGAGATCTTCTACCGCGAGTGCGGAGTGGCGACGACCCCGGTCTTCGACAGCCAGGTCGCGGCAACTCTTGCGGGGTTCCCGCAGCAGGTGGGATACGCGGCGCTCGTTCGCGACCTTCTCGGCGTGGAACTCGACAAGGGCGACACCTACACCGACTGGGGCAAGAGGCCGCTTTCCGGCACTCAGATCGAGTACGCGCTCAACGATGTCCGCTACCTGCCCGAGATCCACAGGCTTCTTACCGACAGGCTCGCGAAGGAGGGCCGGATCGAGTGGCTCGCCGATGACTTCGCGAAGCTCGAGAACCCTGCCAGCTACGAGGTCGTTCCCGAGGCGCAGTGGCGGCGCGTCAAGCGCATCTCCTCGCTCAACCGTCGCCAGCTCGCCGTGGCCCGTGAGGTCACCGCGTGGCGTGAGCTGGAGGCGATGCGACGCGACGTCCCGAAGCGTTGGGTGGTCGGTGACGAGTCGATCATCGAGATCGCGCGCCGGGGACCCAAGACGGTTGACGACCTCATGGCCATTCGCGGTGCCGACAAGATCGGTCGGAGCGCAGCCAAGGGGCTCGTGGAGGCCGTGGCCAAGGGCCAGGCGTGCCCGGACGATGAGCTGCCTTCGATCGAGAAGCGTCGACGCGTCCAGGGCGACGTGGACGCGTCCGTCGACTTGATGGTCGCGATCGTGCGCAAGCGCGCGAAGGAGCGCGGGGTCGCCATGCCGCTGCTCGCGTCCCGAGACGAACTCGAGCGGCTTGCCGGGGGCGAGCGCCAGGGCAGTCCGTTGCTCGAGGGGTGGAAGCTCGCCATGGTCGGCCAAGAGCTCATCGACCTGCTTGAGGGTCGGCTCACCCTTGCTCTGGTCGATGGAGAACTCGTGGTGAATGGGCCTGCGGACGCCTAGAGGCACCTTCATCGCTGATATGCTTGGCGTTCCCGAGAAGGAGGCTTCATGTACTTCGACCCCGTCTGGATCGCACTCATCGTCGTCTCGACCATTCTCGGTCTGGCGACTCAGGGCTACATCAACTCAACGTTTCGCAAGTGGAGCCAGGTTCCCGTCGCATCGCGCATGAGCGGCGAACAGGTCGCCCGCAGGGTGCTTGACTCGGCCGGTCTGTCCCAGGTGACGGTCGGTGCCGTTGCGGGCAATCTGACTGATCACTACGACCCGCGCTCCAAGTCCATCGCACTGTCTCAGAGCGTGCACGGGCAGCCGAGCGTCGCTGCCGCCGGCGTGGCCGCTCACGAGGCCGGACACGCCATCCAAGACGCCCAGGGGTATGTGTGGGGCAACGTGCGCACCGCGATGGTTCCGGTGGTCAACATCGGCTCCCAGGCCGCTTTCCCGCTGATCTTCCTGTCGTTCATCCTCAACTTCTCCGTGCTCGCGTGGGTGGGCGTCATCCTGTACTCCGGAGCGGTGCTCTTCCAGCTTGTCACGCTCCCCGTCGAGCTCGACGCGTCCAGGCGCGCTATTGCCGCGCTCGAGACGTCGGGCGCGCTGTCGCCCGACCAGATCCCCGGCGCTCGGCAGGTCCTCAACGCCGCTGCGCTCACCTACGTCGCCGCGGCGCTCATCGCCGTGATGCAGCTCCTCTACTTCATCGGGATCGCGCGACGCGACTGATCGCTTCCCGGCACGTCGATGTCAGGGCCCGCTGGTAGAATCGGGTATCCGAGGAGGGGAGCGGCGTGAGCCTGGACCGTGCGTTGTCCGTCACAGAGGCGATGGGGCTTGCGAAGCAGGCGCTCGAGACCGTGCGCGTGCGCGTCGTCGGGGAAGTCTCCGAGTTCAACGACCGTCCCGGCTACAAGGCGGCGTACTTCACCGTCTGTGACGCAGGTGCCGCTCTTCCGTGCCTCATGTGGCGCGACGCCTATGAGGCCAGCGGGATCTCGCTGCGATGCGGGATGCTCGTCGAACTGACGGGGCAGTTCTCGGCATACGCTCCCAAAGGTCGGATGCAGTTCCAGGTCCGGCGCCTCGATCTCGCGGGTGAGGGGCGCCTGCGCATGCAGGTAGCCGAGCTCGCCCGGCGTCTCGAGTCCGAGGGACTCATGCGCCCCGAGCGCAAGCGAAGCCTCCCGCAGTATCCGCTGCGTATCGCGGTCGTCACGTCTCCCCGCGGCAAGGCCATCCACGACGTCCTGCGCACGCTCAGGCGCCGGTATCCTCTCGCCGAGGTGCTGGTAGCCGGGGTCGCCGTGGAGGGCGAATCGGCGCCATCGGCCATCGCTGAGGGCATGAGGGTTGCCGCAGAGGCGCGGCCCGACGTGGTCCTGCTGGTTCGCGGCGGCGGCAGCTACGAGGATCTGATGCCGTTCAACTCCGAGCTGGTCGCACGAGCGGTGGCCGAGTGTCCCGTACCCGTCGTCACCGGCATCGGTCACGAGCCCGACACCTCCATCGCCGATATGGTCGCCGACCTGCGGGCTTCGACGCCCACGGCCGCCGCTGAGGCCGCCGCCCCGGCGCTCGACGAGATGGAAGCCCGGGTGGCTTCGCTGCGTCGCGCACTCGGAAGGGCGCTGCTCCATCGCGTACAGGCCGCTGCTCACCGGGTCGCGCGGCTCGCCGAGCGGTCGGTGCTTCGCGACCCGCGCGCGATCTTCGGCCCCGCGCTGCAGACGCTGGACATGGCACGCATGCGGCTCCACCGCGCGATTCCCGAGCGCCTGGCGCGAGACCAGCAGCGTGTCGCGGTCGCGCAGTCACGGCTCATCGGCGCAGGCCCTCGCGTCTGCGAGAGGCCTCAGGGGCACGTCGCGGTTCTGGCGGCCAGGCTCGACGACCTCTCGCCGCTCGCGATTCTCGGCAGGGGATACTCGGCGACGTTTCGCGAGGACGGGCGGACGGTCGTGAGCAACACCGGGCAGGTACACACCGGGGATCGCATCGTGGTGCGAATCTCGGATGGTCTATTGGGATGCACCGTCGATTCGGTCGAGACGGAGGATTAGATGGAAGAGAAGACGCAGACGGCCGAGATGTCGTTCGGTGAGACACTCTCGGAGCTCGAAGGCATTGTGGCCGCACTTGAGAGCGGCCAGCTCGAGCTTGAGGACAGCCTCGAGCGCTACGAGCGGGGAGTCGCGCTCCTTCGCTCGCTGCAGGGAAGGCTCGCGGACGCGCAGCAGAAGGTCACGATGCTCATCGGCGAGCTTGAGGCGGAGTCCGACGGCTCGTCGGAATGACGAAGGAGGAGAATCGCGTGGATGACTGCCTGTTTTGCAAGATCGCTCGGGGCGAGATTCCCATCACGCCGGTGTATGAGGACGCGAACGTCGTCGCTTTCGACGACATCTCGCCCCAGGCGCCCGTTCACACGCTCGTGATCCCACGGGAGCACTACGCGAATCTCAGCAGCGACGTCCCTGCCGAGCTTCTCGGCGTGCTGTTCGCGGCGGTAGGCAAGGTCGCCGAGGCCAAGGGTGTCGACGAGAGCGGATACAGGGTCATCGTCAACAGCGGTGCCGATGCGAACCAGACCGTCGGCCACCTCCACATTCACGTGATGGGCGGCAGGCCGATGGCTCACGGCATGGTCGTCTTCTCCGGCGACTGACGTGAGCGGATTGGTCCCGGTCACGTTCGAGCCGGGCGGACAGGTCGCGTGGGTGGAGCCGGGAACGGTCCTCGCCGATGCTGCCCGCGCGGCCGGTGTGGTCATCCCGATCCCGTGCGGCGGTCGGGGAGTGTGCGGGTCCTGCGGTGTGACGGTGCTGGAGGGCGAGCTCGGCACGCCCGATGACGCCGAGAGGGTCGGTCTCACCCGGGCGCCCAAGGGCGTACGGCTCGCGTGTCGCGCGCGTGTCGACACCGCGGTTCGCGTGCGGCCTGTCGTGGTGCACGGTTCCGCGTCCCGGTCAGGAGTCCGCACGGGCGGCGCGCTGGTCGCGGGCGTCGACCTGGGCACTACCGGCGTCGCTGCGGCCGTTATCGACAGGGCCTCCGGACGCGAGGTCGGGAGGGCGTCGGTGCCCAACCGTCAGGCGTCGTGGGGTGGTGACGTGCTCTCGAGGTTGTCGTCCGCGATTGCGGGCGACGCCGACGCGTTGCGCGAAGCCGCCGAGCTGTCGGTCGTCGAAGCGCTTGTCGCCGCAGCCGGCGAGGATACGAGCGCCATCGAGCGCTGCGTGATCGCCGGAAACTCCGCGATGGCCGGCCTGCTCTCGGGAGCGTCGGTGGATTCCCTGGCCACGCACCCCTTCGCGGCGCCGGTCTACGACCGCGACCTGCGCAGCACCACGATCGCGGGGGTCCTCGCGCCATCCGCGAGCATCGAGATACTTCCCCCCGTCGCCGGCTTCGTCGGGGGCGATACCGTCGCGGTGATGGCTTCGCTCGCGAGCAGCGGACCCGCGAAGACATCGCTCGTCATCGACATCGGCACCAACGCAGAGGTCGCGCTGATCACCGAGCGGGGCCTCACGGTCGCATCAGCTGCGGCGGGTCCGGCCTTCGACGGCTCGGGAGTCTCGTGCGGAGGGCCCGCGGTCCCCGGGGCGATCGACCGGGTGAGCATCGACGGGTCCGACGTGCAGCTGCACCTCATCGGCGAGGTCGGTGAGCCCGGATGGCTGAGCGGCTCGGGGCTCGTCTCGGCGCTTGCCGAGCTTAGGCGCGCAGGGGCTCTGTCGGCCGATGGGCTTCTCCTGCATACGGATGCGCTGTCGGGACGCATGGGAGTCGATGACGCGGGTGTGCGCTACGTCAGGCTCGGCCATGCAGGCGGGTGTCCGGTGCTGACGCAGCTCGACGTGCGGGGACTGCAGCTGGCCAAGGGCGCCGTGCGGGTCGCGGTCGAGACGGTCCTGCGCCGCGCGAAGGTGCGCGCCAAGAAGATCGACTCCGTGACGGTGGCGGGTGCATTCGGCTCTTCGCTCGCCGTCAGGGACCTGGTCGAGCTCGGCGTGCTTCCGCGCCAACTCCAGGACCGCACCCGCGTGGCGGGCAACGCGTCGCTGCTGGGCGCTGTGACCATCGCGCTGCATCCGGAGGCGGGGAGCGCGGCGCTCGAACGGCTTCGCGGCTCGGATCACGTGTCGCTGGCTGAAGGCCCGGGTTTCTCGGCGGCGCTGATGGCTGCGGTGACGCTCGAGCCCTACGACGCGTAAGGCGAGCCTGATTTAGGCAAGATGAAAGCCCCGGCCTTCGGGCCGGGGCTTTCTCAATCCTTCCCCGATGCACTACCCCTGAGTCTCATCTGGGCCTTGTTGGTCTGCCTGGTGACCATGTCGCGATGCCGGTCGCGGCGGCCCTGCCGGTTCATGTCGTCCGGATTCCCCGGACGACGTTTTGCGGGGGAAGGGAAATCTATGTGCAGCCAGCCTACATGGATTCTCCATTCCCTGCAACATTTGTTACAAAGTTTCACCACAAATCGAGGTCATCGGGGGTGTCGCTGATACATTCCGCGCGGCGGGCGCAGGTCGTCGTCGAGCTCGACGATCCGGCCGGGAAGACACTCTCCCGCGTCCCTTGGTGCCGCCCACCGACCCCGAGCGTCCGTTGACCGGGTTTGGAGGCCGAATGGGCGGGAACCACCTCTAGTATTGACGAACGCGGTCCATCAGGGCCGCTTTTGGTGGCAGGGGTGGCTCCACACATCTCGGCGCAATGCCTCCACCGTTTCTGTCCGACCGAGCAACGTGACAAGGAGGTCGTTGTGGCTGACAAGTCCCTCTCGATCGAGTCCCTTATGGGGCAGTCGCAGGTCATCAACCCCCCGGCGTGGGTGTCTGAGCGTGCCTGGATCAAGTCTATGGATGAGTACGAGGTCATGTACAAGCGGTCCATCGAGGACCCCGAAGGATTCTGGGCCGAGCAGGCCGAGGAGCTTCTGTACTGGCACAAGAAGTGGGACACCGTCCTGGACTACGACTTCAACGAGCCGCGTGTCGAGTGGTTCAAGGGTGGCAAGACCAACGTCGCCTACAACTGCATCGATCGTCATCTCACCACGTGGCGCCGCAACAAGGCCGCGCTGATCTGGGAAGACGACGAGGGCCGCAGCAAGGTCTACACCTACCAGTCGCTGTACTACAAGGTGTGCCGTATGGCCAACGTGCTCAAGAAGCACGGCATCAAGAAGGGCGACCGTGTAGCCATCTACCTGCCGATGATCCCCGAGCTCCCCATCGTGATGCTCGCGTGTGCCCGCATCGGCGCGATCCACTCCATCATCTTCGGCGGCTTCTCTTCGCAGTCGCTTCAGGACCGCATCCAGGACAGCACCTGCAAGATGCTGATCACCGCCGATGAGGGCGTCCGCGGCGGCCGCATCGTTCCGCTCAAGGCCATGGCCGACGAGGCCCTGCACGAGTGCCCGAGCATCGAGAGCGTCATCGTCGTGTCGCGCACGCAGAACCGCGTCGACATGGAGCCCGGCCGCGACTTCTGGTACCACGAGGAGACCCGCTCGGCCGATATCCAGCGCCACTGTGACATCGAGTGGATGGATGCCGAGGACCCGCTGTTCATCCTCTACACCTCCGGCTCGACGGGCAAGCCCAAGGGCGTGCTCCACACCACCGGCGGCTATCTGCTTCAGGCGACCATGACGTTCAAGTACACCTTCGACTACCACGATGAGGACGTGTTCTTCTGCACGGCCGACATCGGTTGGGTCACGGGCCACAGCTACGTCGTCTACGGACCGCTCGCGCTGGGCGCCACGTCGCTCATGTTCGAGGGTGTGCCGACGTATCCGGATGCGGGCCGCTTCTGGGCCATCATCGAGAAGCATGGCGTCAACCAGTTCTACACCGCTCCGACCGCGATCCGCGCGCTCATGAAGGCGGGCGAGGAGTGGCCGGCGAAGTACGATCTCACGAGCCTTCGCGTTCTGGGCACGGTCGGCGAGCCGATCAACCCCGAGGCCTGGCTCTGGTATTACAAGAACATCGGCCGTTCGGAAGTCCCGATCGTCGACACGTGGTGGCAGACGGAGACCGGCGGTCACATGATCACCAACCTCCCCGGCGCCACGCCGATGAAGCCGGGTTCGGCCACGCGTCCGTTCTTCGGCATCCAGCCGGAGATCCTCAACGAGGACCACAGCGTGACCCCCCAGGGCTCGGGCGGCCGCCTCTGCATCAAGTACCCGTGGCCGGGCATGCTCCGCGGCACGTGGGGCGATCCCGAGAACAAGCGGGTCAAGGAAGTCTACTTCTCGGCCTTCCCCGGAAAGTACTTCACCGGTGACGGTTGTCGCCAGGACGAGGACGGCTACTACTGGCTCCTCGGCCGCGTGGACGACGTCATCAACGTGTCCGGCCACCGCATGGGCACCGCCGAGGTAGAGTCCGCACTCGTCAGCCACCCCAAGGTCGCCGAGGCAGCCGTTGTCGGCTTCCCGCACGACATCAAGGGTGAGGGCATCTACGCCTACGTCATCCTCAAGGGCGGCGAGGAGGCGACCGACGACCTCCGCAAGATGCTCATCGGTCACGTCCGCAACGAGATCGGCCCGATCGCGAGCCCGGACTCCCTGCACTTCGTGCCCGAGCTGCCTAAGACGCGCTCCGGCAAGATCATGCGCCGCATCCTGCGCAAAGTCGCCGCCGGCGACCGCGACATGGAGGCGTTCGGCGACATCTCGACCCTGGCCGATCCCTCGATCGTCCAGATCATCGTCGAGACCGCTCCGGACCACTAGGACGCGGACGAGATAGCACACGGCCTCGAGACCCCGTACCGGCAATGGTGCGGGGTCTCGTGCGTGTCGGACCGATCGCCCTCAGGGATAGGCCCGGCTGTGTGGGCCGAGGGTGCGTCAGGTCACCCCTTGCGTGGTAGTATTTCCTCTTGGCGCGTGTGCGCGCCCGCGTATTGCGGACCCTGCACCGCCCACCTGTAACGATACGAAAGGAAGAGCCGCCGTATGCCGTTCAACGATCTTTTCCTCCGCGCTGCCCGTCTTGAGGCTACCGAGCGCACCCCCGTGTGGATGATGCGTCAGGCCGGCCGCTACATGCCGGAGTACCGCGAGATTCGCGCGAAGCACGGATTCCTCGAGATGTGCGGCACTCCTGAGCTCGCCGTCGAGGTCACCATGCAGCCGGTCGACCTCGTCGGCGTGGACGCCGCCATTCTCTTCTCGGACATCCTTGTGGTGTTCCCGGGCATGGGTCTGGACCTCGAGTTCGCCAAGGGCGAGGGTCCCGTCATCCACAATCCGATCCGCTCCGCCGCCGACGTCGCCAAGCTGGGTATCTCGGATCCCATCGACGACACCGGCTACGTCATGGAGACCATCAAGATCCTTCGCAAGGAGCTTGAGAACAAGGTGCCGCTGATCGGTTTCGCAGGCGCACCGTTCACGCTCGCGAGCTACGCCATCGAGGGTCACGGCACGCGCGACTACGAGAACTGCAAGGCGCTCATGTGGGGCGATCCGGTCGCGTGGGACATGCTCATGAACAAGTTCACCGACACCGTCATCGCGTACCTGTGCGCACAGATCGATGCAGGCGCTCAGGTCGTTCAGATGTTCGACAGCTGGGTCGGCTACGTTGCCCCGTGGGACTACGAGCGCTTCGTCCTCCCGTACAGCAAGCGCGTCCTGGAAGCGGTCAAGGCGCACGGCGACAAGGTCGTCGAGGGCGGCGTGCCGGTCATCCACTTCGCCAACGGCGCGACCTCGATGATCGAGCTCGTGCAGCAGGCCGGCGGCGACATCGTCGGCGTGGACTGGCGTCTCGACATGAAGGACGCCGTCGAGCGCATCGATCCCAAGTTCGGCATCCAGGGCAACATCGACCCGGTTGCGCTGTTCGGTCCCGATGAGGAGATCGAGCGCCAGGTGGTCCGCATCCTCGAGGCCGTCGGCACGCGTCCGGGCCACATCTTCAATCTCGGCCACGGTATCCACAAGACTTCCGACCCGGAGAAGGCGCGCACGATGATCCGCTTCGTGCACGAGCACTCCGAGCGTATTCGTGCGGGGGCGTAGCATCTCATGACGACAGGCGTACTGCTCACCGGTTTTGGCGGCCCCGACTCGATCGAGTCGGTCGGTCCCTTCATGTGCAACCTCATGGGCAAGGAGCCGTCAGACGAACTCGTGGAGCGCGTCTGTATGCGTTACCTGTCCATTGGCGGCAAGTCGCCCTTGGTCGAGATCGCCACGGCCATCGGTAACGAGATCGGCGCTGCGCTGAAGCAGAAGGGCCACGAGCTCCCGGTCGCGCTCGGCATGCGTTACTGGGACCCGTACATCGTCGATGGGCTCGCCGCGCTCAAGCAGGCGGGATGCGATCGCGTCATCACGATCTCTCTCTCGCCGTTCGAGAGCAAGGTCGCTCACGGTGCGTACCGCGAAGCGATCGCCGAGGCTGCCGAGCAACTGGGCGGGATCGAAGTGGTCGAGGCCCCGCTCGTCTCGGAGCTGCAGCGGTTTGTCGATTTCTTCGCCGGCGCGATAGCTGCGACCCTGTCCGATCTCGAGCCGAACCACGACGCGATTCTCGTCTTCACGGCGCACAGCCTTCCGATGAGCGACCTCGTCGACGGTGACCCCTACATCGCCGGGCTCGAGCGCGCCGCAAACCGAATCGCCAGCAAGCTCGACCTGCCGGCCGGGTCGCATGGCCGCGGCAGCACCGTCCTACCGGGCTTCTCGGCGTTTGGCTCGGAGGGCGAGTCTCGGCCGTGGTTCCTCGTGTACCAGTCGAAGGGCAACCGCCCCGGCGGTTGGCTCGGCCCGGACATCGACGAGCTCATCGAGGCCGCCCAGGTCTCTCGTGCCGTCAAGGCGCTCGTGGTCTGCCCGATCGGGTTCATGACAGACCATATGGAGACGCTGTACGACCTCGACATCGTCGCCGCCGACGCCGCTCTGACGTCCGGCCTCGAGTTCGCGCGAGTACCCGTTCCCAACCAGGACGAACTCCTGGCCGCCGACATCGCGGACTCCATCATCAAACTGCTCTAGAAACCCGGACGCTGACTCGAGCCGGCACTCGCAGCGTTAGCTCTCTTCTGCCTGGAATCAACCGATAGGAGTGCTTCTTTGAAGCGAGTCATCATCATTGGCGGTGGAGTTGCCGGACTCGGCGCCGCCTACAAGATCAAGCGCGCGGCGGATGCGGGACATGACGTCGACTTCGTGCTCGTCGAGAAGGACGACCGACTCGGCGGGTGTCTTGTCACCGAGGTCATCGATGATCCGGAGACCGGCGGGCAGTTCATCGTCGACGGCGGGTCCGACGCCTTCATCACCACCAAGCCCGGCGTTCACCGCGTTGCCAAGCTCCTCGGCATCTACGATGAAGAGGTCGGTACGCGCGACGAGAACAAGAAGACGCTGATCGCCAAGGGCAAGAAGCTCGTCGAGCTGCCCGACGGCATCATGATGTTCGCGCCCACCAAGCTCGTTCCGCTGGCGACGACGTCGCTGTACTCATGGCCCGCCAAGTTCCGGATGGCGCTCGACCTGATCATCCCGCGCAAGGAGAAGTGGCCGGAGGGCGACACCGCACAGCAGCATGACGAGACGCTCGAGAGCTTCGTCGTGCGCCGCATGGGGCGGGAGTCACTCGACCGGCTGGCCGAGCCGCTCGTCGGAGGCGTTCACGCGTCCGACCCGGGCCTCATGTCGCTTGCCGCGACGTTCCCGAACCTCCTCGAGATGGAGCAGCAGCACGGCTCGCTCGTGCGCGGATTCCTCGCTCAGCGCAAGGCGGTCGAGGAGCAGAAGCGCAAGTACCCGCCCAAGCCGGGCGCGAAGCGCTTCACCTTCTTCTCGAGCTTCCACGACGGCATGCAGTTCTTCATCGAGAAGCTCGCCGATGAGGCCGGCCGAGACAAGATCCGTACCGGGGAGGGTGCCACGAGCGTCGAGCGTGCCGAGGACGGCACCTGGCGTGTCACCCTCGACAGCGGTGAGGTGCTGAGCGGCGACGCGGTCATCATCGCGACGCCCGCGTGGGCGACCCGCAACATGCTCGGCGGTCTCGACGAACGCGCTTCCGAGCTGCTCGACTCGATCCCGTTCTCCTCATCGGCCACCGTGCCGATGGCATTCGCAGAAGAGGACTGCCCGTTCGACACGAAGTTCTTCGGCATCCTCGTCCCGCTCGTCGAGAACCGCCCCGTCATGGCGGTCACGATGTCGTCGGCCAAGTGGCCCGACCGCGCGCCGGAAGGCCGAGTCATGCTTCGCGGTTTCGTCGGCGGTCCGCGCAACCAGGAGATCATGAAGAGCTCCGATGAGGAGCTCATCGAGATTGTGCGCAAGCAGCTCGTCGACATGCTCGGCCTGAAGGCTGACGCCAAGCCGCTGTTCGCGCGGGTGTTCCGCTGGACCATGGGAATGCCGCAGTACACGATGGGGCACCTCGATCGCATGGACGAGCTCGAGTCGCGCATGGACGCTATCGGAGGCCTCGCGCTCGCCGGCGGCAGCTACCGGGGCGTCGGCATCCCCAACTGTCTTGAAGGCGGCGAGAAGGCCGTCTCGAAGGTCCTCAACGAGATGGGCATCGAGCTCGAAGAGGACCGCGTTGAAGAGAAGCGTGTCTGGTAGTACCTGTCAGGGGTAAGGAAAGCGGCCGCAAAGGCCCGGGAAGGGCAGGCGCATGAAGAAGGTCATAGTCATCGGAGGCGGCGTCGCCGGTCTCGGCGCAGCCTACAAGATCAGGCGGGCAGCCGCCGAGGGGCACGACGTCGACGTCGTACTCTACGAGAAGGACTCGCGAACCGGCGGCAAGATCGCCACCGAGATCGTGGAGCACGACGGCGAGCGCTTCATCGTCGATGGGGGCCCCGACTGCTTCCTTACCGAGAAGCCCGCCGTGCACCGCATCGGAAAGCTCCTCGGGTTCTTTGACGACGAGCTCCCCACTGACGACAGCCGGAAGAAGACGCTGATCCTGTCGCGCGGGCGGCTTCACGTGATGCCCGACGGCGTGATGATGTTCGCGCCGACGAAGTTTGTGCCGTTTGCGACCACGGGCCTGTTCTCGTGGCCGGGCAAGTTCCGCATGGCCATGGACCTGTTCATCCCGCGCAAGAAGGTCGCCGAGGGCGAGTTCAACGACGAGACCCTCGAGGACTTCGTCGTGCGGCGCATGGGCCGTGAATGCCTCGACCGACTCGCGGAGCCACTCGTCGGCGGCGTGCACGCCTCCGACCCCGCCATGATGTCGCTCGCCGCGACGTTCCCGCGTCTTCTCGAGATGGAGCAGACGTACGGATCGCTCATGAAGGGCTTCCTCGCCGCCCGCAAGAAGGTCGAGGAGATGAAGAAGAAGTACCCGCCCAAGCCCGGCGCAAAGCCGCGTACATTCTTCACTTCGCTCAACAACGGCATGGTTCAGCTGCCCGCGAAGATGACCGAGGCCATCGGCGCCGAGCGCATCCGCACCGGTGTCGGCGTCGAGCGCATCGAGCGTCTCGAAGACGGCAGCTACAAAGTCATGCTGACGGACGGCTCGACGGACACCGCGGACGCCGTGATCGTCGCGACCGAGTCGTGGGCAGCCGAGCCGATGGTCCGCAGCGTGGACTCCGATATTGCGGACGCCCTGGCTCAGATCCCGTCCAGCTCCTCGGCCACCGTGTCGATGGCGTTTGACGAGTCCGAGGTTGGAATCGACATGAACGCGTTCGGCGTCCTGTGTCCGATGGTGGAAAACCGGGCGCTGCTCGCGGCGACCTACTCGTCCACCAAGTGGCCGGGCCGCGCGCCTGCGGGCAAGGTCATGTTCCGCGGCTTCGTCGGTGGTCCGCAGAACCAGGAGATCATGAAGAAGTCCGATGAGGAGCTGATGGACATCGTGCTTGCCGAGTTCCGTTCGATCCTCGGACTCGACCCGGCCGCGAAGCCCCTCTTCAGGCGCATCTTCCGGTGGAACAAGGGAATGCCGCAGTACACCCTCGGCCACATCGATCGCGTTAGCTTCATCGAGGACCGCTGCGCCGAGACCCCCGGATTGGCGCTCGCCGGCGGCAGTTACCGCGGCGTCGGGCTGCCCAACTGCATCGAAAGTGGGGAGCGCGGCGCGAGCAAGGTACTCGCCGACTGGGGCATTGAGCTCGCCGAGGACTCGGTCGAAGAGAAGCGCGCTTACTAGACCGAGGCGATGACCTTAAGCATACCGGCGTGAAGCGTCGGGTTCGCTACACAGATAGAACCACACTCGGGGGTCCATAGGGCCCCCGAGGCGTCTGTGACGACGCAGCCCGCCTCGGCGCAGATTACGGCGCCGGCAGCCATGTCCCACGGCTTCAGGCCGAACTCCCAGAACCCGTCGGCGCGGCCCGAGGCAACGTGACAGCAGTCAATCGCCGCCGAGCCATCGCGACGGATGCCGTGAACCGGGGCCCGCAGGAACGCCGCAAGGATAGCCAGCTGGCGGTCGAGCGGGGCGCCGCGGTCGTACGGGAAGCCGGTGACGAGGAGTGCCTCGGGAACCGAGCTGGCAGCCGATGCGCTGACGGCACGGCCATCGACGTGCGCTCCGCCGCCGAGCGTCGCACTGAAGGTCTCGGAGAGCGCCGCGTTGTGGACGGCGCCTGTAACGGCGACACCGTCACGCAGGAGGGCGACCGCGACCGAATAGCAGGGGAATCCGTGCAGGTAGGAGGTCGTCCCGTCGAGCGGGTCGATCACCCAGACCTCCTCGTCGCACAGTGAGCCCCGGGTTACTCCTGCGAGGTCGTAGACTTCGTCCTCCTCGATGACGAACCGCGCTCCCGGCAGCCGCTCGGCGATCGCCAGGGCGGTAGCCACGCCCGAGGCGATGTCCACCTCGGTCACGAAGTCAGTGGGACTTCCTTTCGAGCGGACCGCACCGAGGTCACCGACGCGGCTCGAAAGCACCACTCCGCCGGCCTCGGCAGCCGCGATCGCTGTCTGCAGATGCGTATCCATCGCGGCGTCTCCTTAGTCGGTCACTCGGCGGGGCGGAGGGTCTCCTCGGGCATCGGCTTATAGCTGCGCAGCGCCTCGATGATGCGGGCGTGGACGTCGCTGCCGGTCTGAGGGCTCGGCTCGACTCCCATGTCGGCGAGCAACTCCAGCACCGCGGCAGTCGCCACGGGCAGCGCTTCTTCGACGGCGGGGGAGAGCTCGAGCACGAACTCCTCGATGGTGTCGATCTGAACGCCGACGCAGATCGTGTCCGGCGCGGTGTCGATGAGCGCCACAGCGGCGAGGACGTCGGTCACCCGGGTGTCGTGCAGCGAGTGCATGATCTGGTTGGGCGCCATGTCGCTCGGAGTCAGCGTGAGGACGGTGCCTGCCGGATGGCCCGTGTCGCGCACGGCGTCGACGATGATGAGCCGGTCGACGCCGCGGAGCATGTCCAGGATCATGTAGCTCATCGTGCCCGCGTCGATGACCTCGACGTGCTCGGGGAACTCGTAGCCGGTGAGCAGCATCTCGACGACGCGCGGACCAGCACCTTCGTCCCTCATGAGGGGATTGCCGACGCCCATGACCATGATTCGCTCGGGTGCCATCTGTCTCCTTGCTCCGTGGATTCGCAGACTCCCAGTGTAGCGCGTGCGGTGGGTGCGGTGAGCGCTGGAGACACAGAAAGGCCCCGGCTTCCCGGGGCCTTTCGGCAGTGCTTCCGATGCGACCGACTAGTGGTCGCCCGTCGTCTCCTGCCACGCGAACATGACCCTGTCCGCGGCGAACCCGTAGAGGTTCGCGAGGTAGACGTGGATGAACGTGAAGACCAGGATGGCCCACATCGTCCAGAAGTGCACGATGCGAATGGCGATGGGGTCTCCACCGCTGCTCGCGTTGAACATCGACAGGCTTGCGAAGAACTCGGTACCTGCCTGGAAGAACGCCCAGTCGCTCGTGGGACCCCACAGTGCGAAGCCGGTGTAGGCGGCCAGCAGCGTGAGCGGGATCGTGAGGATGTAGGCGAGCTTCTGAAGCGGGTTGTACTTGCCCTTTGCCGCCGGCGTCTTCCTGATGAACAGGTAGTACGCGATGGTGGCGAAGAACGTGCCGCGGTTCTCAGCCTGCGGGACGAAGTTGCGCACGTCCATGCCGACGTTGGTGCCGTCGGCGTTGGCCGACGTCTTGACGACGAAGGCCAGGATGATGCGCACGATCAGGTTGATGCACAGCACCCACATCCAGAAGAAGTGAGTACCGCGGGCGACGCCCATCCCACCCGGGAAGATCGGGTAGTGGATGTAGAAGCCCGAGAGCGTCAGGAACAGCATCGCCAGAAGGTTCAGCCAGTGCGTGAAGACGAACACCAGCGGATGCTGCTGCCGAGTGAAGACGTGTGACATCTACTTCACCCCCCACTTGCGGGTGTAGACGGTGCCGGTCTTGCCAGTTTTGCGTTCAATCACGTGAACGCCGCATCCGATTCAAGGATCGAAGCTGCGCGCGATACGGGCGGCCTCCATCGGACGCTCGACGTCGACGCAGGGAGCGCCAACGAGCGCCTCCTCCATCGGGCCGCGCACGCCGTCGGCGTCGCGGGGACTGATGTCCCACGTCGACGGGGTGACGATCTGGTAGTTGGCGATGACGCCACCCTTGACGTTCATCCAGTGGCCGAGAGCGCCACGGGGCGCCTCCCACATACCAGCGCCGGCACCCTCGGTGTTCTCGATCGGCTTGTAGAACTCGACGCCACCGGCCTTCACCGCGGCGATGAGCTCGTTGACCCACTCGATCGACCAGTCGGCGACGACCGGAGTCTCGAGGTTGCGAGCCGCCACGCGGCCGAGCAGCGAGACGAGCACCTCAGGCTTGCCGGCAGCGCCGAGAGCCTCGAGGGTCGAATCGATGATCGACTTGACCGGCGCGACACCCTTGAGGTACGCGACGATCATGCGGGACAGCGGGCCGACCTCGGTCGACTTGCCGTCGTAGCGAGGAGCCTTGGCCCACGAGTACTTGTCGGCGGTGTCGTAGCCCTGGAATGCCGTCGGCGGGATGGTCTCACCCTCGGTGGGGTTGAGGCCGCTGGCGCCCTCGGCGAGCCATGAGTGCTCGACGTACTCCTTGATCATGCCAGGATCGGCATCGGCGACGGTCAGGCCCTTGGATGCCTCGACGAAGCCGTTGGGCAGGTAACGGTTGGCCATCTCCATGGACGGGTCGTTGAACACGCCCCAGGCCAGGAAGTTGCCGGTGCCGCCACCGTAGCTCAGCGCGTCGGCGTAGAACGGCGCGATCGCCAGCGTGTCCGGGATCATGGTCGCATAGACCCAGTCGCGAACGCGCTGCAGGCGGAAGAGAACGTCGTCAAGCTTCTCCTCCGTGGGAACCCATGCCGTGCCGCCCGGAATCGAGGTCATGAAGTGAGGGAACTTGCCGCCCATGATCGCGATGACGCGGGAAGCCTCGGCCTGCATCTCGAGAGCCTCGAGGTAGTGGGCCACGGCGATGAGGTGAAGCTCGGCCGGCATGTCCTGCGCGTAGGCGGGATGACCGAACCAGCCGTTGGTGAAGATCGAGAGCTGGCCACCATCGACCAGGCCCTTGAGCTTCGCCTGCACGGCGCCGAAGTTGGCGGTCGACGTACCGGCAGCCTGCGCGAGCGCGTAGGTCTCGGCGATGTCGGCCTCGAGCGCCTTGGAGGGATCGACGTAGTCGAGCGCCGCCAGGGTGTAGAACCACAGGATGTGGCTGTGCAGGTACTGCGCAGCCTCGATGATGTTGCGGATGATGCGGGCGCCGTCGGGGATGGTGACCCCGAGGGCCGCCTCAGCCGACATCGTCGACGCATGGCCGTGGGAGATCGGGCAGACGCCGCAGATGCGCTGCGCGATGTAGAACGCGTCAGAAGGCTGACGGCCCTGCATCACGAGCTCCATGCCACGGTACAGACCGCCGGAAACCCAGGCATCGGTGATGATGCCATCGACGACCTCACACTCGACGCGCAGGTGACCCTCGATTCGGGTCAGGGGATCGATCACTGTACGTACCACTACTTATCGCCCCCTTCCTTCTTCTCGGGATCTGCAGGCAGGTGGCCGAGACGACCGGTCGCGGCAGAGGCCGCGGCGTGGACGCCAAGAGCTGCGACCGCGACGCCACCGATGGCGGCACCAATCATCGTGGGGTTGTACCCGCCACCCTCAGGACCGGAGCCGATGCCGACCTTGCGGAAGCGGCCCAGGAACGGAGCGTTCTGGTCGACCCAGTTGAAGTCGCCGCAGCCGATGCAGGGCGAACCGGACTCGACACACCAGCTGGTCTGGTTGTTCCAGCGCACGATCGGGCAGTTGGTGTAGGTCTGCGGTCCCTTGCAGCCGACGGGGTAGAGGCAGTAGCCCTTGGCCTCCTCGGCAGAACCGAACTGGTACACGAACTCGCCATTCTCGAAGTGGCCGCGACGCGGGCACTGATCGTGGATGGTCTGGCCGAAGATGAGCTTCGGACGACCGAACTCGTCGAGCTTGTCGAGGATCGAACCATCGGCAAGCTGACCGAGAAGCAGAACGTCGATAACCATCGCCACGATCCACTCGGGGTTAACCGGGCAGGTGGGAAGGTTGATGACCGGGGTCTCGATGTTCTTGGACGCGAAGTACTGGGAAACACCGGTCGCCCACTGAGTCGAGTCGGTGGGGACGTTCTTGGCGCCGACGCTCGGCACCGAACGAACCCATCCGCCGTCAACTGCGCAGGAACCGACGGCCACCACGGCAGCGGCCTTCGGACCGAGCTCGTCGAGGACCTTCAGGCTAGGCTCTCCGGCGACGCGGAGCAGGTTGCCCTCCAGGCCGGTCATGACCGAACCCTCGTAGATCATGATGAACTTGCCCGCGTTTGCCTCGGCGGTCTCATAGAGCGCCTTGTCGGCGTCTTCGCCGGTGGCATACATGATGGTCTCCATGTAGTTCATCGACAGGATGTCGAGAACCACCTGGGCGACGTCCGGGTACGTGGCTTGGGCCATCGACTCCGTGCAGCCAGTGCACGCGCCTCCGTTGACCCACACGGCCGGAGTGAGCTTCGAGCTTGCAGCCCCTTCGACTGCAGCTGCGATCTGGGGAACCATCGCTTCCGACAGGCCCAGCATCGCAGCGACCGAGCCGCAGTACTTCAGGAAATCGCGACGGGTTACGCCGCTGTCTGCGAGACGATCGTAGAACGCTCGACTCTCATTCGTCATGCCATACACCTCCTTGTTGATTCCGTTCAGGTTGCAGGTAGTGTTTGTCGCCGGCACACAGGCATTGCGCCGGCTCCGGTCGTCAGGCTAGGACCGAGGCAGACCTCCTTCCGATGAGACCCAAGGCTGCTTGTCTACATGCTGAAGCCGACGGGCGAAAGAACCGCACTCGTCGGTCAGAGCCGAGAGATAGTTGTGGCGAGACGCGCCACGATTGATTCGACCGAGCACGCGGCGATTGGCCGCGGCTCAAGGCCTATGACTGAGAGCGTTCAAGAACTCCAGGAACCCCCAACAATCTGCGCGCGACGACAAGGCACCCGCGCGCCCCGATCGCATGCACTCCACCCTCCACAGACATTCTACACTTGACGAGGCGTCCCTTGAACCGTGTTACTGCGAATTATTGCCAAACCTTGCGCTTACGGGGGAACAGACCGAGAGTAGAGGCGATGGCGGCAGCCGGCAGTTGCCGCATCAGGACGCAGGTGGGTGCGTTCAATCGGGGTGAGGGAGGGGTGCGCGTGGCCAACGGCAGACCGGGATCGCTCGTTCTCGACATACGAGGTTTCGATCCGGCGCTTCGACGTTCTCTGGTGTTCTGCGTCGTCGACAAACTCGTAGAGATGGGCAGCCTGGACGAGTTGATGCTCGTCTGCGACCACGAGCCGGCCGGACTGGGTTACCAGATCGACCTCCGCCGCGAAACCAGAGGCCGCTTCCGCTTCACCTACGATCGCCGCTCTGACGGGGCCTGGGTCGCTTTCATCACGCCGCAGGACTAGCTGGCTGCGATTCTTTCGAGCAGCTCGGCCAGGTCGTGGAGGTCTCCTGCCCAGTCAGAGACCGGAGCGGGACCATTCCCGACGTAGAACGTCTTCATCCCTATGTCGGCCGCCGGCATGTCGAGGCTGGCATCGTCGCCGACCATGAGGCACTCCGACGGAGCGATACCGATGGTGTCGCTGATCTGTCGGTAGTACACGGTGGATGGCTTGCAGGCCCGCATCGTCTCGTAGCTCGTGACAAGGTCGAACTCGTCCACCGAGAAGCCCGCCCACGCGAGGCGTTCCCCGATCGCGGCGAGGGGGAAGATCGGGTTCGTGGCGACCACTACTGTCAGCCCGAGGTCGCGTGCGGTCTTGACCACCGCGTCTGCGCCGGGGCGATTGGTAAGCGTTCCTCGGAGGGTGGGAAATACCTCTTGGTAGAAGGCGTCGATGGCGGCCGCCGCGCTCGGCTCCGTCAGCCGAGCACCCGTGAGGGACGCGAAAGTCTCATCGAACACCTCACGATTCGTACGGTCCGAGTGATCCCGACACATCGCATCAGTCGCAGCGAGCAGCGCCTGCAGCGCTGACTCAGGTGTTGATCCATCTCCCACGACGGACGACAGAAGAGGGCCGAGCGCTCGGAAGTAGGCCCCCAAGAACGGGTCGATGTCGATATCGAGAAGTGTGCCGTCGAGGTCGAGGAGAAGTCCGCGTATCACCAGGTCGCCTTTCGTCGTCAAAAACACGCAGAGCGTATCACTAGCCGAGGATTTATCGGCGAGTGGGGTTGACAGTTAGGATACCTGAAGGGGTATTGTGAAGCGATGAACGAATACCCTAGGGGGCATCGGGACTCCATGGAGTGCCCAACTGCCCAGAATCACACGGCATCGTCGAAGGGAAGCGGAATCTGATGGCAGCGGTTAGTGAACGCGTAGAACAGTCGCTCGTAGACATCTGCGGCGAAGATCGGGTCAGGACGACCCGCGTCGAGCGCAAGATGTACTCGTTCGACATTGGGGCCATGCCCAAGCTGGTGAAGCCATTCGTGCCCGCGGGCCTTGCAGGCGCGGTCGTTCGGCCGAAGGACGAGGCGCAGCTTGTCGCGCTGGTCGGCCTGGCGCAGCGCGAGGGACTCAAGCTCGTGCCACGAGGGTGGGCTACCAGCGGCTACGGCGGCGTGCTTCCGCAGGAGGGCGCGATCGTCGTCGACCTCTCCGGCTGGCAGAAGGTTCTCTCGGTGGACACCGAGGGGCTGACGGTTCGGACGCAGGCCGGTGCGGTCTGGGAGATGGTGGACCGCGAGATCATGAAGCAGGGCGTCTCGCTGCGGCTCTATCCGTCGTCGTACCCGAGCTCGTCGGTTGGCGGCTGGCTCGCCCAGGGCGGCAGCGGCTTCGGCAGCTACGAGTACGGAACCTTCAAGGAGAACGTGGTCTCCGCTCGCGTGGTGCTCCCCAACGGCGAGGTGAAGGAGTTCGGCGGCGAGGAGATGCTGACCTACGTCGCCGACGCCGAGGGCGTCACCGGCTTCATCACCGAAGTCGAGTTCCGCGTTCGCCCGCTCGAGGGTGAGGTGCACCGGCTCATCGCCTTCCCGGATGCCTCGTCGATCGGACTTGCGCTCAACGCCATCAGCACCCAGAAGCTGCCGATATGGTCGATCACCTTCCTGAATCCCGAGTCCACCCGCCTCAAGAAGCAGCTCCCGCACCGCCACGGGCACCCGTACGAGGAGGCTCACGAGCACTACGAGCCCCAGCTCCCCGAGAGCTACCTCGCCGTCATCGCCTACCCTGAGTCTCGCCGCGGCGCGGTCGACTCGGCCCTGTCCGGCATTGCCGCGAGTACGGGCGGCACCGAACTCGACACAGAGGCCGCCGAGCACGAGTGGGAGCAGCGCTTCGCCCCGATGCGTCTGAAGCGCATGGGCCCCTCGATCGTCCCGACCGAGGTCATCGTCCCGCTTTCCGAGATGCCCGCCGTCCTGCGCGAGATCGATCAGAAGCTCGACCAGCCGTTCATCCTCGAGGGCATGGTCGGCAAGGGCGACAAGGTCGTCTTGCTGGGCTTCATCCCGCACGACGAGCGGTCTTTCAACTTCAATCTCGCATTCGCGCTGTCGCTGTCAGTGATCAAGATCGCCAAGGCTCACGGCGGCGCGGCGTACTCCACCGGCCTGTACTTCCGCCGCGAGGCGCCGGGCGTTATCGGCGAGAAGAAGCTCAAGGCCCTCAAGGAGTACAAGTCCAAGGTCGATCCCAAGAACATCCTGAACCCCGGCAAGGTGTGGGGCTCGGGCATGCTGGACGTCATCATGGGCACCGCAAACGCGTTCGAGCCCGTCGTCCGACCTCTCGCCAACGCAGCCAAGCCGCCTGCGGGCCCCGGGGACCTCAGCAAAGAGATCAACGGCATTCCCGGTGACGTCGCGTTCATGTCTTATGCGTGCGCGCGCTGCGGCTACTGCGTTCCGACCTGTGAGCAGTACTCGGGCCGCGGTTGGGAGAGTCAGTCACCGCGCGGCAAGTACGCATACATCCGTGAAGTCCTGGCCGGTCGCGAGAAGTGGGACCGCAAGGCCGTCGACACCCAGCTTTCGTGCACCACGTGCGAAGTGTGCAACACGCGTTGCCAGCTGCAGCTTCCCATCGAGCACAACTGGATGGCGATGCGCGGCAAGCTCATCCACGAGGAGAAGCGCGGCACGTTCCCGCCATTCGAGATGATCTCGGCCTCGCTTCGGGGCGAGAACGACATCTGGGCGGGAAAGCGCGAGCATCGCGACAAGTGGGTGCCCGAGGACGTGGCAGCCAAGATTCCCGAGAAGTCCGACATCCTCTACTTCGCGGGCTGCACCGCGAGCTACGTCACGACTGACGTTGCAGAGGCTTCGATCAGGATGCTGCAGGATTCGGGCTACGACATCGGCTACATGGGCCAGGACGAAGCGTGCTGCGGAATCCCGATGAAGATGGCCGGCAAGTGGGACCAGTTCGAGGAGATCTACCAGCACAACACCGTCGAGGCCAGGAAGCGCGCCGCCAAGACGATCGTGACCTCGTGTCCCGCGTGCGCACTGGTGTGGAAAGAGATGTATCCCAACCTGGCCGCCGATCGTGGCGAGGACTACGAGTTCGAGGTCAAGCACTACTCGGAACTTGTGGCCGATGCGCTCGCAGAGGGCAAGGTCGAACTGAAGAACAACCCGTTCGAGGGCAAGACAGTCACCTTCCACGACTCGTGTCATGCGGGCCGCGCACAGGGTCTGTACGAGCCGCCGAGGGACATGCTCAAGGCGATCCCGGGCGTGAACCTCGTCGAGATGGAGCACAACCGCGAAGAGGGTCTGTGCTGCGGTTCGGTCATCACGCTCATCGGTGAGCCGCCCGTTGCGCCGATTCTCGGTGGCCACAGGCTGCAGGAGGCTGTCGACGCCGGCGCCGACACGGTCGTCGCACTCTGCCCCTGCTGCCAGGTGCAGCTCCGCGACTCGAACGTGAAGAACGACCTTGGCCTGCAGGTCGATGACCTGTCGCGCGTGGTCGCCGAAGCGATGGGCTACAAGATCGAGAGCAAGTCGGAGTTCTCGCTGTACATGTGGAGCTTCTTCGACAAGTTCATCGCGCTGATGCAGCCGCCTGCGATGGCGCAGTTCATGACGCGGATCTTCCCGCAGATGCTCGACAACATGCCCGCAGGCATGAAGCCGATGATGCTCGGGATGAAGCACGTGCCAGGCGGACTCGCCATGATGGAGCAGATGATGCCGCTCATGTTCCCGGCGATGGCGCCCGGAATCCTCAACAAGGTCATGCCTGACATGATCCGCGAGGTCGAGTTGGTCATGGGTGAGATGCCGGCCGACATGGCCGAGCTCATGCCGGACCTGCTCCCGAAGACCATGGAATCGCTGATGCCGACGTATCTGCCGGAGCTCATCCCGCACCTCGTGCCGCTGTGGATCGATTTCCTCCGCGACTACGACGAGCAGAAGGTCGCGGTTGCATAGACACGGAGCTTCAAGAACACACGGAGGCGGTCCACTACGGGCCGCCTCCTTCCATTTGTGACGACAGTCAGTTCACAAGTGTGTCTAAAGTCACATGAAATCACGGCCGATAGAATTGATATGAACACAACAGCCAGCAAAGACCAGCTTCAGTCCCGTCTCGCCGCGATCCCCATGTTCTCGGATCTCGCGCCGGACAGCCTCGAGACGCTCGCCGGGATGGTGCAGTTCCGCCGCTATCCCAAGGGCGCCTTCATCATCGGTCAGAACGAGACGGGTCAGGTCATGTACCTGCTCGTGTCAGGCCGCGTGAAGGTGTCGCTCGCGAGCCCCGAAGGCAAAGAGCTCGTGCTCAACTACCTGGAGGCGCCCGCGCACTTCGGGGAGATGTCGCTGGTAGACGCGCAGCCACGCTCGGCCGATATCATCGCGGTCACCGACGTCGAGCTTCTGACGCTTGACGCCAAGGACCTCTCGGCGGCCATCCAGATCCAGCCGCGACTGGCGCTCTCGCTCATCGCGACGCTTTCGCGCCGGCTCCGCCACACCATCAACCGGCTGGAGGACATGGCGTTTCACGACGCGACCCACCGCGTGATGAGGGTCGTGCTCAATATCGCGACCGCCGGCCTCGAGACCAGGGGCGCCCCGATCATCCAGGGCATGACCCACTACGACATCGCCACGCTTGCCGGCACTTCTCGGGAGACCGCCAGCCGCGTGATCTCGATGCTGGCGCGTGAAGGCATCGTAACCACCAAGGGACGACGCATCGTCGTCGACCTCAGCCGCCTCTCGGAGCGACTCGAGCGCGACTGACCCCACATCGACCCCGCACAAGGTGTCGTCGGCTCCTCGGGGAGCCGGCGGCACTGTTGTGTCTGGGGCGGGTTAGGCGACCGCGTGGGGGGGAGACATACTCGTCGTACGCCAGCCGAGCATCTGGAGGGACGATGAAGGACTTCACCGCCGAGGAACTCAAAGGATTCGACGGACGGGACGGCAAGCCGGCCTACGTGGCCTACAAAGGCGTCGTGTACGACGTGTCCGAGAGCGCCATGTGGGGCGACGGCGACCACGAGGGTCTGCACCAGGCCGGCGGAGATATGACCGCCGATCATGATGACGCGCCGCATGACGTCTACGTCACCGACTTCCCTGAGATCGGCCGACTCGTCTAGGCATCGCTCGCGAGGATTCAGGGTCACCGACGCCCGCCGCTGCGCGGGCGTCGTGCTGTCTTACGGGCGCTCGAAGCGCGCGACCGTCTCCACGTGGAAGGTCTGCGGGAACAGGTCTACCGGCGTGGCCGAAGTGAGCGCGTAGCCCGCCTCGATCAGTACCGCGGCATCGCGGGCCAGTGTCGCCGGGTCGCAGGAAACGTAGACGATCGTCCTCGCCCTGGTACCTGCGAGCGCGCGAGCGGCCTCGACGGTGAGCCCTCCTCGGGGAGGGTCGACCAGGGCGAGGTCGAACCGGCCGAGGGTCGGCAGTTCGCGAGTGGCGTCTCCGCCGACCACGTCGGCCCACGCGCCAACCGACTCAAGGTTGCGCCGCAGGTCGCGCACGGCGCTTCCCGCCGCCTCGACGGCGACGGTCTCTCCCGCGCGCTCGGCAAGCGGGAGCGTGAACGTCCCGGCGCCTGCGTAGAGGTCGAGCACGCGGTCCGAGCCGTCGGCTCCGAGTTCCTCAAGCGCGAGCGTGACGAGCTTCTCGGCGGCCTTGGTGTTGACCTGGAAGAACGACGGGGCCGAGATGGCGAAGTCGGAGCCGGCGAGCCGTTCCCGCCAGAAACCCTTGCCGCTGAGGACCTCGACTCCGGTGACGCGGCGTTCCTTGCTAGGGCCCTTGGAGAGCACACGGACGATGCTTGTGGAGGGCAGGGCCGATGCGAGCGTCTTTGCCGCAGGTCCACGCGGGAACTGACCTGGCGCCGTCCACACCGCGATTTCCAGATCTCGCGTGTGCGTGCCCATGCGCAGACCCACCCGAATGATGCCGAGGTCGGACTCGCCCGCCACGTAGCGCAGCGCGCCTGAGAGCGCCTTAGGAGCCCTGCGACGCTTCGCCGGCAACAGCAGGCACTCGTCGATCGGCACCACTTCGTCGGAGCCCGCGCGGTGCATCCCGAGGGTCAGGCGGCGGGAAGCCGGATCTGCGACGAGTTCGATCTTGTTGCGATAGCCGTACTCGTTGGGCGAAGGGATCGTGTCACGGACGAGTTCATCCGCATTCTCGATGCGGGCGATGCGCGCAAGGCTGTCGACTACCGAGAGACGCTTGGCCTCAAGCTGCGCGGCGTAGGACACGTGCTGCCACGAGCAGCCCCCGCATGCGCCGAAGTACGGGCACGGCGGGGCCACGCGTGACGGTGAGGCCTCGAGGACTTCGACCGTCCGAGCCTTCACGAAACGCTCGCGCTCGTCGACCACCTCGGCCTCGACGACGTCACCCGGGACCGCGCCGCTGACGAAGGCCGTTCGGCCGTCGTCGAGATGGGCGATTGCGTCCCCGCCGTATGCTAGTCTTTCGATGGTGAACTTGGTCACGCGCTACTCCCGTCTACAACCTGCGAGTATTCATCGTACCCGAGGTTTGGGCAGGTACTGTTCCAGGCACGTGCGACCGATAACACTAGAGGCCGGCGCACGTCGGTCACAGAGGTGACTTTTTCGAGGAGGCCCCATCGTGGGAGACAGAGTGGTCCTCATCGTCCATGACGATGCATCCTTCGTTGAGCAGGTCAGAAGCGGCCTGGCGACCCAGGCTCCTGATCTCGAAGTCGCAGCGGCGCTCTCCGCGCCTCGTGCGCTGGGAATCGTAGCTGCTTCCACGCCCGCGGTGATCGTGGTGGACGCGGAACTTGAAGGCGTCGACGGCTACTCGCTCACCCAGCAGTTCAAGTCCGACCCTAAGACGCGCGATACGCCGGTTGTCATTGTGGCGCTGTCCCCGAACGAGTCCTCGGCACTTCGGGCCCGTCAGGCCGGCGCTGCGGCGCACCTGGCCGCGAGCGGACCGATCGAAGCGATCGTGAGCAAGGTGGCGAGCCTCGCCGGCTTCGCTCCGGGCGCTGCTGCGCCGGCTCCGATGCCGGTAGGCGGCCCGTCGCCCGTTGAGCCTCCCGCGCCGGTCGCGAGCATGGGCGCCGGCGGTCCCGCGCCGAGCCCCGCTCCCGCTCCTACGCCGATCCCCGCGGCCGCAGTCCCGGCCCCCGGCGCACCGGCGCCGACCGCACCCGCACCCGCAGCACCGATCCCCGGAGCGCCTCAGGCGCCTCGCCCGGGCATCCCCGCGCAGCAGATCCCGGTTCCGCCCGGTGCCCCTGCGCCTGTCGGCGCGCCGCCCGCGGCGCCCGCCCCCGCACCCGCTCCCGCACCTGCTCCCGCACCGACTCCTGCCGCGTCCGTGCCTCCCGGGTATGGGGCGCCGCAGCCCGCGCCCGCGGCTTCGACGCCTCCGGGGTACGGCGCTCCGATGCCTGCCGCGCCCTCTGGCGGCGGAGGCGACAAGGTCTCGACCGCCGGCGAGATTCCCCACATCGACGACCTGCTGCGGCTGATGCTGCAGCGCGGCGGCTCCGACCTCCACATCACGGTCGGGAGCCCTCCGGGCATCCGCCAGCGCGGCGAGATCGTGCCGGTCGAGGACATGAAGCCGCTGACCCCTCGCGACACCATGGAGATGCTCTTCTCGCTTCTCTCGGAGGAGCAGCGCCGGCGCTTCGAGACCGAGCTCGAGCTCGACTTCGCGTACTCGATTCCGGGTGTGTCGCGATTCCGCGCGAACGTGTTCCAGCAGCGCAACTCGATGGGCGCGGTCTTCCGAGTCATCCCCATCAAGATCCCGACGATGGAGGAGCTCGCGCTCCCCAAGGTCTGCAAGTTCCTCGCCGAGCGGCCACGCGGCCTTGTACTCGTCACGGGTCCGACCGGCTCCGGTAAGTCGACCACGCTCGCCGCGATGATCGACCACATCAATGAGACGCGGGCGACGCACATCATCACGCTCGAGGACCCCATCGAGTTCATGCACCGCAACAAGAAGGCCTACGTGAACCAGCGCGAGGTGGGAGAGGACACGCACTCCTTCGCCGCGGCTCTGAAGCGCGTCCTGCGTCAGGACCCCGACGTCATCCTCGTCGGTGAGATGAGAGACCTCGAGACCATCTCGGCAGCCATCACCGCGGCCGAGACCGGCCACCTGGTCCTCGCGACCCTGCACACCACCGGCGGTCCCGAGACCGTCGACCGTATCATCGACGTCTTCCCGCCGCACCAGCAGCAGCAGGTGCGTATGCAGCTCTCCAACACGCTCGAGGGCGTTTTGTCCCAGGTGCTCTTGCGCTCCACGGACGGACGCACCCGCATGCTTGCGATGGAGATCATGCTGGGAATCCCGGCGATCTCGAACCTCATTCGTGAGGGAAAGACGCACCAGATGGACACCATCATCCAGGGTGGCGCCCAGTTGGGTATGCAGACTCTGGACCAGCACCTCAAGGTGCTGCTCACTCAGGGCAAGATCACGTTCGAGGAGGCGATCAGCAAGGCCAAGAGCCCGCGCGAACTCGCCTCGATGGTCGGACGCAAGATCTAGGGCGCCGATCACACACGGAGCAACGCACCGGCGGGCCCCATGCGGGCCCGTCGTCATTTGGGAGGAGAGCACATGGACGTCGCACGCGTGAGACTCACCGGGCGAAGGCAGCTCGTCGGCGTCGACTCGGCGGGGCACTCGGTCGTCATGGATGCGCGACCGGAGTACAACGGCGAGGGTACGGGCATTCGTCCGGTGGAGCTCGTCCTCCACGGGCTCGCGGGTTGCACCGCGATGGACGTCATCGCCGTACTGGAGAAGAAGCGGCAGGACGTCAGGGACATCGAGGTGATCGTCCACGGTACCCAGCGCACCGACGAGCAGCCCAAGATCTACACCGAGATGGCCGTCGAGTATGTGGTCACCGGTTACGGCGTCTCGGCGGAGGCGGTCGCCCGAGCCATCCAACTCTCCGAAGAGAAGTACTGTGCGGTCAAGGGGATGCTCGGAGACCAGGTCACGGTGAGCAGCTCGTTCCGGGTCGTTGAGGCTCGTCCGGCGGGAACACCGCTCTTCTCGGAGGGTGAGTGACTCGGTGAGCGACGTAGTCCTCATGCCGGTCTACAACGAGGCCGAGACGGTCGGAGCCGTCCTTGACGCAGTCCGTGAGAAGTTCGAAGGCGAGATCGTCGTCGTCGACGATGGTTCGACGGATGGAACGTCGTGCGTACTTGCGGCGCGCGACGACGTGGCGATCGTGCGACTCGATCACAACTGTGGCTACGGATGCGCGCTGAGAATCGGCTTCGACGTCGCGCGCCAGTTGGGTTTCGAGCACGTGGTGACGATGGACTGCGACGGGCAGCACGAGCCGGCGCACATTCCCGAGTTCCTCGCTGAGCTCGCTCGCGGCGGAGACATCATCTCCGGGAGCAGGTATCTGCCCACCAGCGGCACGACGGGGGAGGCCCCGCGCGACCGGCGTGAGATCAACGCCAGGATCACCTCCCGCATCAACGACGTGACCGGATGGAGCCTGACCGATGCCTTTTGCGGCTTCAAGGCCTATCGGCTCGCGGCACTTGAGTGCATCCGACTCGACGAGCCGGGGTACGCGATGCCGCTCGAGCTGTGGGCGAAGGCGTGGAAGTGCGGGCTCGACGTGCGAGAGATCGCGGTGGAGCGCATCTACTGCGACCGCGACCGCAGCTTTGGGGCTGCCCTCGACGATCCGGAGGCACGTTTCGCCTACTACGAGAGCGTGTGGACCAAGGCCTTGGAGGCTGAGTAAATGAGCACACCGTTCGATGCGGTCTGTGTGGGCGCACACCCCGACGACGTCGAGATCGGGATGGGGGCGACGGTCGCCAAGATGGCGAGTCAGGGGCTGCGCGTCGGCATCGTCGACCTCACCAACGGCGAGCCAACTCCGTTTGGGACGCCCGAGATCCGCGCTCGCGAGTCGGCTGCCGCAGCCGACATTCTCGGCGTCGCCGGCAGACGCAACCTGGGACTTCCGAACCGCTACCTGTTCGACGGGATCGAGCCGCGTACCGCGCTCGCCGAGGTGCTTCGCGAGTGGCGTCCTCGGATGCTGTTCGTGCCGTACCCCGTTGACGCACACCCGGATCACGTCGCGGCCGCTCAGATTGCTCTCGGTGCCCGCTTCTACGCCAAGTTCACCAAGACCGACATGGCTGGCGAGCCGTTCTACCCGGCGCGCGTATTCCGCTACATGGCGGTTCACCAGCGCATTCTCGCCGAGCCGACCTTCGTCGTGGATGTCACCGAGCACTTGGCCGTGAAGATGGAAGCACTTCGCGCCTACGAATCTCAGTTCGTCATCAACACCAAGAACGTTTCGGTGATTCCGATGATGGAGCAGATGGCGGGCATGTGGGGCGCTATGGCGAACGTCTCGGCGGGGGAGCCCTTCTTCTCGCTCGAGCCCATCGCTCTCGACGGTCCGGACCGGGTGCTCTGAGCCATGGTCCTCAAGCGACCGCAGCTTCCAATGGGCCACGGCGAGCTTCTCGCACGCCCTGACTTCTCCGAGTGGAGCGGGCTCATTGCCGAGAACAGGCGTCGCAGCGGAGAGTGGGACTTCTCAGTGGCGGGCATGCCTGTCTCGGAGATGAGGCGTGCGGCTCGCGCCGCGTTCCTCGCGGACGCGAGTGAGTTCTCGGCGCGGATGGGAGTGCCGGTCAAGGAGGCCGGTGACACAGAGGCGCTGATAGTCGCAACCGGCCATCAGCCCGAGCTCTATCACCCAGGCGTGTGGGTGAAGGACTTCTTGCTTCAGCGTCTGTCCGATGAGACGGGGGCCGCGGCGGTGGACGTCGTCGTGGATTCGGACGGCTTCGATGCGGTGGCGGTCACCTCGCCGTGCATGACTCCCGGTGTCGAGCGGTGCAAGCAGTACTTGGCGCTGGGTACACCCGACTCCTGTTACGCGTTCGCGCAGGTGCCCTCGGCGGCGGACCTGACGGTCTTTTGTGAGTCCTCCGATGAGATGCTGGCCTCGCTCTCCGCGCCGGCCGTGCGCCGCCATTTTGCCGGCTTCTGCGAGGAGCTCCGAGCAGCGTCGGCCGATGCGCGCAACCTCGCGGAACTCGTGACCTTCGCCCGGCGCCGGTACGAGGCATCAGCGGGCACGGACTACCTCGAACTGCCGGTCACTCGGTTGTCTCGAGGCGACGGCTGGCTGCACTTCGTCGGGGAGCTCGCGTTTCGCGCTGAGGAGTTCGCGACCGCCTACAACGCCGAGCTCGCCGAGTATCGTGCGATCCACAAGACCAGGTCGGCCGCCCAGCCTTTCCCGGACCTCCGTATCGACGGCGACGTGGAACTGCCGCTGTGGCTGCTGTCCGGCGCGCGCCGGACGCCGGTGTATGCGCGGCGGAGCGGAGACGAGGTGCTGCTCGTCTCGGAGGGCGCCGAGATCATCTCGCTGGGCACCGACGTATGCGCGAGCGCGGAGGCGCTGTCTGGCGCCGAGTTTGTCGTCGCGCCCAAGGCCCTCGCGCTCACGCTCTACGTGCGCACCTTCTGCTGCGACCTGTTCATCCACGGCGTCGGCGGCGGACGGTACGACAGGGTCACCGACGGCTTGATCCGCAGGTACTGGGGGGTGGAGCCGCCGGCGTTCACCGTCGCGTCCATCACGATGTTCCTGCCGCTCGGCGTGCACGTGGTCACCGAAGACGAGGTGTCGGAGGCGCGGGAGCGGTTGAACCGGCTCACGCACAACCCCGATGCGTTGTTGGCCGAGGTCGAGTTCGAATCCTCTCAGGAGCAGGCCCGCGCTGCGTCTCTGGCCACCGAGAAGGCGGCGCTCGTGGGGCGGATCGCGCAGCCCGACGCCGACAAGAAGTCGCTCGGAGCGCGCATCCGGGAGGTCAACGCCGAGCTCGCGGAGATCATCGCTCCGTTGAGGTCGCAGTGGGAGTCGGAACTCGCGTCGCTGGAGTCACAACTGGCCGCGTCAGAGATCCTGACCGACCGCACGTACCCGTTCTGCTTCTGGTCGCCGATGGAAGTCGCGGACAAGGTCCGGTAGGAGTGAGCCGGTCCGCGTCGAAGTACCGCCGCGACGCCAGTATGGATGCGGGGGCTCTCCTCGCGTCTCGGTGAGGAGGAGCAGATGTCAGTCCCTACGGTCGATAGCGATACGTGCTCGGCGTGCGGAACCTGCGTGGATGAGTGCCCAAACGGCTGCTATGACTTGGTCGCCACCGCTCAGATGGCGCGCCCCGACGACTGCACCGAGTGCGGTATCTGCGTGGATGCCTGTCCGAGCGGCGCCATCTCGATGAGCTGATCCGGCCATCGCGCGCGCGTTGCGGGGTCGCTTTCGAGGGAGTATGATTCACCGACCTGCGAAGCCGACGGTAGCTTCCCGCGTGAAAGGACCCGGAAATGTCTCTTCCCGTCGTTGATGAGAACGCGTGCACCGCATGCGGCATCTGTGTCGATGAGTGCCCCCAGAGCTGCTACGACCTCGGCGCCATCGCCGAGCTGAACCGCCCGGATGACTGCACCGAGTGTGGCATCTGCGTGGATGCGTGCCCGAACAGCGCCATCAGCATGTAGTTCGCACCACAACCGAATGTAGCGAGAGGGCCGGGGAGCGTTCCCCGGCCCTCTCGACGTTTCCGGCACTAGCCCCTCGGCCCCATGCGGTCGTTGATGTAGAGCTTCGGCTCTTGCCCGCGAAGCATGCCGATGAAGCGCTTGTGGTGGGCCGCGTAGACCACGGCCCCCATCGCCAGCGCGAACGGCCAGTCAGGTGAGTCGAGCACGATCGCGCCGACCGGAAGCGAGATGGCGGCCGCCACCTGGCCGGCCATCATGTAGCGGGTGATCGCGATGGTCGTGAGTCCAACCACCACGACGATCACGAAGTAGCGCCAGTCGTAGGCGAGCAACGCGCCGCCGCCGGTCGCCAATCCCTTGCCCGTGCGCGCGAAGTGCCTCTTGATGACGGCCATCCAGCACGAGTAGTTGTGCCCGACCACCGCGCCCGCAACGGCGGCCATCGGAACCCACGGCATTCCGACGCGCCACCATTCGACGCTGACCGACTCCAGCGTCGTCCCCCAAGGCACGAACGCCGCCGAGTAGCCCGCGGCACCCACGACTATGAACTTCGCGGCGAGCGTGGGGACGAACCCCTTCATTGCGTCGGACACCATCGCCACGACGAACCACGCCCATGAACCGGTGGAACGGCGCACGTTCATGGCACCGACGTTGCCGCTCCCGTGTTCTGTGACGTCTTCGCCCGTGACCGCGCGAACGATGATGTAGGCCGACGGGATGGATCCGATGAGATAGGCGGCGGCGAACGCCGCGACTATCGCCAAGAGGTCGCTCATCGTCACGTCCTCCTCGGAACGACGCACTCGATGGCGCCGGGCAGCATCTCGATGACGTAGCGGCTCTCCAGCAGAACCTCGCCGTCGATCTGGGCGGGGACGGGGCGATTGGCCACGATAGTCAACGACCGGTGCCGGCTCATGTGGACCGGCTTCATCTTCGTGTGTTTGCCGACTACCACGAAAGGCAGCCTGGCCAACGCCTGCATGAGGGACAGCGGATCGATCATGCACACGTCGAAGAGTCCGTCGTCTGCGATGGCGTCGGGGGTGATGAAGAACCCTCCGCCATAGGTGGGTCCCTGCGTGACCGCGACGATGAGCGTGTCGTGATGCGTCGCCGGCTCGCCGTCGAAGCTGATCTCGAGGTCGAACGCCTCGAGCTCGTTGAACAGTACGTGCAGGAGCGCTGTGAGGTAGAGCCACAGTCCCGTGCGCTGCTTCGTGATCTTGAACTCAACCGCCTTGGCCGTGACCTTCGCGTCAAGTCCCGCGGCGAAGCTGTTGTTGAAGTAGACGCCGTTGCACACGCCCACGTCGAAACGGCGTCTCTCGCCGGTCGCCAGGACGAGCGAGGCCTGCGTGAGATCTTCCGAGACGCCCAGCGTCCGGCGCGTGTCGTTGCCGGAGCCGGTGGGGAGGAGTCCGAGTGCGGGACGAGCATCGGCGGCGATCGACATCAGTCCGTTGAGAACCTCGTGCACCGTGCCGTCTCCGCCCAGTGCGACCACGAGATCGTAGTCCCGGGCAGCGGCGGCGAGTTCGGTGGCGTGCCCCATGCGCTCGGTGAGCACCATCTCGTGCGGGAGGTTGTGCAGAAGCTGGCGGACGACCGGCAGCAAGGCCTCGGTCTCGCCGTGACGCGCAGCCGGGTTCGCGATGACGAGCGTTCTTTGCTCGGAGGTCATGAGGCTCCTTGGTGCCGTGGCGACGCCATCAGCATAGCGTAGTCGGTACGGTCCCGTTGGTGCCGGCCGGGGGGTATGATAGAGTGCGTTCTCGCGCTCAGCGCACGCCCTCTTAGCTCAGTGGATAGAGCGTCTGCCTCCGGAGCAGAAGGCCGCAGGTTCGAATCCTGCAGGGGGCACCATTCGAAACCAGGAGGACCCGGTCGCTTTCGACCGGGTCCTCTCTGTTCGGTGTGGATCTGCGGGCTAGTGCCCTTCAGCTCGCTCCTTCTGGTAGGTCTCGACGAGCTTCTTCTGGATGTCGACGGGAACCTGCTCGTAGGAGTCGATCGAGATGGTGTAGGTGCCGGTGCCGCTTGTGATTGCGCGCAGGTGAGGCGAGTAGCGCACCACTTCGGCGTACGGGACCTGCGCCTTGATGACCTGGTGACCGGTTTCGGGGGCGTCCATACCCAGCACGCGTCCGCGAATCGAGCTGATGTCGCCCATGACCGCGCCCGCGAACTGATCGGGGACGTCGATGACGAGCGTCGCGATCGGCTCAAGGATGACGGGATCGGCCTGCTCGGCGGCGGCACGGAAGCCGATGCGAGCCGCCGTCTTGAACGCCATCTCGTTCGAGTCGACCGCGTGCATCGAGCCGTCGAAGACGGCGACCCGTACGTCCTGGACCGGGTAGCCCGCGATCGCACCGTGGACCATGGTGTCTTGGATGCCCTTGTCGATTGCGACGATGTAGGGCTTCGAGATCTTGCCGCCCACGATCTCATCCTTGAACTCGTAGCCGCCGCCGGGGTTGGGCTCGATGCGCAGCCAGCAGTCCGCGAACTGGCCCGAACCGCCGGTCTGCTTCTTGTGACGGCCCTGCGCTGACGCGGTCTTTCGGATGGTCTCCCGGTAAGGGATGCGCAGTTCGATGGTCTCGGCCTCGACGTGGAAGCGCTCGTGGAGGCGAGAGAGGATCACGTCGGCGGCCGTGTCACCCATGGTGGCGACGACCGTCTGATGGGTCTCGTCGTCACGGCGGAGCGTGAGAGACGGGTCCTCGTCGACAATCTGCTTGAGCGCCGTTCCGAGCTTGTCCTCATCGGCTTTCGTCTTGGCGACGATCGCGACGGGGTAGAGCGGCTCGGGGAGCGGCAGCGGGCTGAACTCGACGTCGGCCTTGGCTGAGAGCGTGTCGTTGGTCAGCGTGTCGGTGAGCTTCGGGATGACTGCGATGTCACCCGCGGGAACCGCGTCGATGTCGGTGGTTTCCTTACCGATCATCTTGAAGACGTGGGCGACGCGCTCCTTCTTTGTGGTGCGCGAGTTGATGACCTCGCTGTTGGGCGTGAGCGTGCCCGAGACGACTTTCACGAACGAGATGCGGCCTACGTAGGGGTCCGACAACGTCTTGAACACGTGTCCCGAGAAGTCCCCTGAGACGCTGAACGGAACCTCGGCGCCGTCCACGGTGTGCATGGGGCCGTGCGCGGTGGGTTCGGGGAAGAACGTGACGATCTCGTCCATCAGGTCCTCGATGCCCTGCATCTTGATCGCGGAGCCGACGAAGACGGGGATGACCTTGCTCTGTGCGATCGCGAGGCCGAGCAACTTCTCGAGATCCTCCTGTGTGAGTGACTCGCCCTCGAGGTACTTCATCATCAGGTCGTCGTCGGCCTCGGCGGTCTTGTCCGCGAGCTGCTCGCGGGCGGCCTCGGCCGCAGCGACGAACTCGGCCGGAATCTCATCCATGTGCTCGCCGTCGGCCTCGTGGTGGTAGGCCTTCATCCGGATGATGTCGACGACGCCATGGAAGTCGGCCTCGACTCCCATCGGGAGCTGAACGGGGACGACGCGGTCACCGAAGGCTGCGACCAGCTTCTTCATCACGGCATCGAAGTCCGCGTGCTCCTTGTCGAGCCGGTTGATGAACACGGCACGGGCGATGCCCATGTCGCCGGCTATCTTCCACAGTCGGTGGGTCTGCACCTGGGGGCCGGCTACGGCGTCGACGACGAAGAGCGCCATCTCGGCAGCCTCCATACCAGCGATCGCATCGCCGATGAAGTCTGCGTAGCCCGGGGTGTCGATGATGTTGATCTTCACACCATCGTGGACCACAGGAGCGAGGGAAAGGTTGATCGAGTAGTGCCGCTTGATCTCGTCGG